>NZ_CP096400.1:0-3580851 GCF_053903175.1 Microbacterium sp. JZ101 | reverse complement strand
CGCCGCATCGTGTCGGCGTACATCCAGTGCGTCGTCGCCCTGCGCCCGTCGAGCACGCCCGAAGCCGCGACGACGAACGAGCCGCTGCAGACGGTGAGCACCCACGCTCCGCGTGCGACGGCGCGACGGATGACCTCGCACACGCGCTCGTCGACCGCGCCCCACGACGACCGGGGGATCGGGGTGACGACGACGAGATCGGCCTCGTCGGCGAAGGACAGGTCGGCGTCGACCGTGATTGAGAACCCGAGGTTGGATGCCACAAGACCGGGCGTCGGGGAGACGAGACGGAAGTCGAAGCTCGGCACGCCGTCGGCACTGCGGTCGAGGCCGAACGCCTCGCACGCCAGCCCGAACTCGAACGGGGCGAACCCCTCCTGGACGATGCACGCGACGGTCTTCATGAGCGCTCCGGTTGGCAGAAATGCGACGATCTGTGGCCATCCTGCCACTCGCGGCAGGAATCGCACAACCGTAGCGTTCCTGCCATGCTCGTCGTCATCATCGTCACCGCCCTTGTCGTCGCCGCGGGAGCTGCCGTCGCCGCGGCGGTGCTCCCGGGCGGCGGCGCGCCCTCGGACGGGTCCGAAGCCGACGCGACCCGTGCGCACACGGCCGGCGTGAACCCCGTGCAGGGATGAGTCAGCGGCCGAGCACGCGCTCGTAGACCTCGACCATCGCCGCCGTGCGCGACGACTGCAGGAACTCGTGGGCGACGCGCTCGGTCGGGACGGGCGCGGTGCCGGCCGCGATGTCGGCGGCGGCGGTGCGGATGGCCGCGGCGAGCGCCGCGATCCGGCCCGGCTCGTCGTCGGGCGCGGGCACCGCCCAGATGCCGCCGTCGAACTCGCCCGCGATGTCGGGGTCGCTGATGATCGACGGCGTGCCGAGGGTCGCCGCCTCGAACGGGGTCATGCCCTGGGTCTCGAAGCCGATCGAGGTCTGGATGAGGGCGTCGGCGGCTGCGATGCGCGCGAGAGTCTGCTCGTAGGGGAGCCGGCCGGCGAACCGCACGCGGTCGCCGAGCCCCCGCTGCGCAACGAGTCGCCGCGCCTTCTCGAGCTCGAAGCCCCCGCCGATGACCTCCAGCTCGGCGCGCACGCCGGCGTCGGCGAAGGCCTCGAGTGCGGGGAGGAGCCGCTTCTCGGGCGACATGCGCCCGAGCCACACGAAGCGCGGACGCCCGGGGGCGCGGAGGATCGGGGCGGCCTGCAGCACGCGCGCGCGGACGTCGTCGTCGATGCCGTTCCACACGACGTCGACGGGCGCGAAGACCCCGTGCTCCTCGAGCCGCCGCGCGAAGTGGCGCGACGGCGCCGTCACCGCCGACGCACCGCGCGCGAGGCCGCGCAGGTAGGCCCATCCGTCATCGCCCGGTCCTGAGCCGGGGAGGGCGCGTCGTCGCCATGCGTTGAGCGCCCGGAGGACGAGACCCGGGAAGGGCGCGGTGGCCTCGATGCCGACGTCGACCCGGTTGTGCATGGTGTGCACGACCGGAACCCGGAGCCGTCGCGCGAGGCGATGCCCCAGGAACGCGCTCCAGAAGTCGGCCTGGACGTGCACGAGGTCGGGCAGCGGCGCGCCCTGTGCGACCCGGCGGGTCAGCGCGCGGTCGATGAACGCGTCGGCCGAGGCGCCCGGCCAGGTGAACGAGTACTCGCGGTCCCACGTGACGGGCACGGACGGCAGGTCGAGGTAGGCGGGATCGTCGCGGTTCACGGGGTCGCGCGACCAGCGCCGGGGGGCGACGACGGTGACGACGTGACCCGCCCGCTCGAGGAAGCTGCGCTGCAGCCGCGTCGAGACCTGCGCCCCGCCCAGCGTCTCGACGTGCTGGTCGCCGAAGATGACGATGTGCACGGCGTCAGGCGGGGAGCGCTTCGCCCCGGTACAGCGCCTCGAACGTGTCGAGCGTGCGCGTGATGTCGTGGGCCTCGACCATCCGCAGGGATGCTCTCTGCATGCGCTCGCGCTCCTCGGGAGCTGCCGTGAGCACATCCGTCAGCCGCGCCGCGAGCGCGTCGACGTCGCCCGGCTCGAAGAGGTAGCCGTTCTCGCCCTCGTGCACGAGGTGCGGGAGCGCGACGGCGTTGGCCGCCACGACCGGCAGACCGGACGCCATGGCCTCCATGGTGGCGATCGACTGCAGCTCGGCGATCGAGGCGATCGCGAACACCGAGGCGCGCGTGAGCGCGTCGCGCAGCACCTCGTCGGTCGTGTGGCCGAAGAACGTCACGCGGTCGGCGATCCCCAGCTCGTCGGCGAGCCGCTCGAGCAGCGGGCGCTGGTCGCCGTCGCCGACGAGGTCGAGCTTGACGTCGAGGGCGGGATCGAGACGCGCGATCGCGCGGAGGAGCACGTCCACGTGCTTCTCGGTCGTGATGCGCCCCACGAACACGACGCGGTTCTCCGTGCGGGGGGAGAGGTCGGCCGTGTACTGCGACTTGTCGATGCCGCAGCTGATGGGGATCACGCCGGCGATGTCGATCGTCGCCTCGAGGAAGTCGGCGGCCTTGCGCGTCGGGGTCGTGACCGCCGCGGTGAGGTCGAACGTGCGCTTGGCGTCGTCCCACGCGAGCTTGACGAGGAGGCGGTTGAGGGCCGGCGGCAGCTTCGTCGAGTCGACGATGTTCTCGGGCATCACGTGGTTCGTGGCGATCACGGGGATGCCGCGCTTGCGCGCCTCGCGGGCGAGGCCGCGGCCGATGACGATGTGCGACTGGATGTGCACGACGTCGGGCTTCACGGCGTCGAGGACCTGGCGCGCGTAGTGCTTCGAGCGCCACGGCCACACGAATCGGAGCCACTCGTGCCACCACAGGTGCACCGACGGCAGCCGGTGCAGGGTCATCGGCTGGCCCTCGATGACCTCGGTGCGCGGCGCCGTGCGCTTCCACGCGGTGTTCGGCGCGCTCACGTGCACGTCGTGTCCGCGCTGGACGAGACCCGCGGCGAGGCGCTCCGCGAACCGGGCCGCCCCGTTGATGTCGGGCGAGAACGTGTCGCACCCGAGCAGGATGGTCAGTCGGTCGGACGCGGAAGTGGTCACGGATGCCTCACAGTGCAGTTCGTGGCGGCGCCATGCGGCCTGGGGGAAGTCTTCCCGAGCCTATTGCACCAGTTTGGAGCTGACTGTGAGGCGTGCCGACGCGGCTCAGCCCTGCTCGGCCCACCACGCGCGCAGCCGTCGCTCGGCCTCCTCGGGGCCCAGCGCGCCCTCATCCAGGCGCAGGTCGAGCAGGAACCGGTACGCCTGGCCGACCACCGGGCCCGGGCCCACGTCGAGGATCCGCTGGATCTCGTTCCCGTCGAGGTCGGGCCGGATGGCGTCGAGCTCCTCCTGCTCGCGGAGAGCCGCGATGCGCGCCTCGATGTCGTCGTACGCGTGCGCGAGACGCGCGGCCTTGCGGCGGTTGCGCGTCGTGACGTCGGCGCGGGTGAGGATGTGCAGGCGCTCGAGCTCGTCGCCCGCGTCGCGCACGTAGCGGCGCACGGCGGAATCCGTCCACGCGCCCTCGGCGTAGCCGAAGAAGCGCAGATGCAACTCGATGAGCTTCGAGACCGAGCCGATCGTCTCGCCGTCGTAGCGCAGCGCCTGCAGCCGCTTCTTCGCCATCCGCGCGCCGACGAGGTCGTGGTGGTGGAACGAGACGGCTCCGCCGGGCTCGAGCTTGCGGGTGCGCGGCTTGCCGATGTCGTGCAGGAGGGCGGCGAGGCGCAGCTTCACATCGGGCTCGGCGTCCGGATGGCGCGCGCGCTCGTGCTCGATGGCCTGCGCGAGCACGGTGAGGGAGTGCTCGTAGACGTCCTTGTGGTGGTGGTGCTCGTCGACCTCGAGGCGCAGCGCGGGGATCTCGGGCAGGAACTGGTCGATGAGGCCCGTCTCGACGAGAACGCGCAGCCCGCGCACGGGGTCGTCGGTCTGGAGAAGGCGGGTCAGCTCGCCCTGGACGCGCTCGGGGCTCACGATCGCGAGCGTCTCGCGCAGGTCGGCGATCGCCGCGCGCGTGCCCTCCTCGATCGCGAAGCCGAGCTGCGCGGAGAAGCGGGCGGCGCGCAGCATGCGCAGCGGGTCGTCTCCGAAGCTGACCCGCGGATCGATCGGCGTGCGCAGGACGCCGGCGACGAGGTCCTCCACGCCGCCGGTCGGGTCGACGAGCCGCACGTCGGGGACGCGCAGCGCCATCGCGTTCACGGTGAAGTCGCGTCGCGTGAGGTCGGCCTCGAGGGTGTCGCCGAACTCGACGGTCGGCTTGCGCGTCTCGCCGTCGTAGCTGTCGGCCCGGTAGGTCGTGATCTCGACCTGCTCGCCCTGCACGCGCGCGCCGATCGTGCCGAATGCCCGGCCGATGTCCCACTGCGCGGAGGACACCGGCGTGACGATCCGCAGGATGTCGTCGGGGCGCGCGTCGGTCGTGAAGTCGAGGTCGTTCGTCGTCCGCCCGAGGAGGGCGTCGCGCACGGGTCCGCCGACGACCGCGAGGTCGTGGCCCGCATCGGCGAACGCCTGCGCGAGGGTCGCGACCACGGGCGACGCCGCGAGGTCGCCGAGGCGCGCGAGACCGGCGGCCATGTTGAGCATGGCTTCCAGGGTACCGGGCGGTCGCAGGGCGGCCCCCGAGACTAGCGTCCGTCGTCGAGGCCTACGGCGGGTGCACTGGTCTCGACGACGAGCGCTAGTCTCACGGTCCCGCGGGGCGGCCCGGGGCCGGGGCCGGACCCGGGGGGCCGGGGGCGGGGTCAGGCGGGGGCGAGGAAGCCGTCGAGGACGAGCTCGCGGACGGCGGGCAGGAGCCCCGCACACAGCGCGTCCTCGTCCGTCTCGAGCAGCTGCGCGAGCGCCGCGACGATCTGACCCAGGGCGAGTTCCCCATCGCACGCGCCGACGAGCGCGGCGAGCGCCGGGTCGGCCTGCACGGAGCGCCCGAAGCCGCCGCCCTGACGCAGCTCGATCACGCTGGGGTCCGCGGCGCCGGGGAGGTGGTGACGCGACTCGGTGACGTCGGGCGCGGCCCGCAGGTGCAGGGCGAGCAGCTCGGCGTCGGCGAGGGGCGCGATGCGGTCGTGCGCCGCGAGCACCGCCGCGAGATGCGTCCCGAGCGCGCCCTCCGACGGGATCGCCTGCGTGACGCGCTCATAGCGCGCGAGCCGCGGCGCGCCATCCGCCCTCCTCAGGAGCACGTAGCCGAAGCCGATCGCCGTGACGCCTCGCTCCGAGAAGTCGTCGAGCCAGGCGTCGAGGAGTCGGTCGTGCGCGGGGCTGCCAGGGGTCGTGCCGCCGTCGCGGATCCACATCTCGGCGTAGGCGATCGGGTCGAGCTCCTCGCGCTCGATCACCCACGCCTCGAGAGCGACGTCGGACGCCTCGACCCACGCGCGCATGCGGTCGAGCCCGGGCACGCCGTCCTTCGTCTCCCAGTTCGCGAGGAACTGCGCGGTTCCGCCCGGAGCGAGGTGGCGGCCGACGCCCGCGACGACCTGCTGCACGAGCGCGTCGCCGACGAGCCCTCCGTCGCGGTACTCGTACTCGGGCACGCCCGTGACCCGCGGCGTGATGACGAACGGCGGATTCGACACGATGCGGTCGAACACCTCGCCGGCGACAGGGTCGAACAGCGACCCGGCCCGCGTGTCGATGCCCGTCGCGCCCGCGAGCGCCGCGTTCAGCGCCGCGAAGCGGAGGGCGCGCCGGGAGATGTCCGTCGCGACGACCCGGTCGGCGAAGCGACGGGCGCGCAGGGCCTGGATGCCGCACCCCGTGCCGAGGTCGAGGACGGTCCGCACGGGAGTCGGAAGCTGCAGACCGGCCAGCGTGAGGGATGCTCCGCCCGCGCCGAGCACGTGATCCTCCGCGAGCGCGCCCCCGCCCAGGGCGATCTCGTCGAGGTCGCTCGCGAGCAGCCACTCGCCCGGACCGCGGTCGTCGTGGAAGGACTGGGGGCGGATGACCGCGAGCGGCGCGACCACGTCGGCGTCGACCGCGGCGAGTCCGAGTGCGACGAGCCCGCTGGCGCCGACCCGGGGGAGCGCGGCGTCGACCGCGGCGAGCGGCTGCCCGACGCCGAAGACGAGCAGCCGCGCGAGGACGGCGAGCGCGTCGTCGCGCTCGCGGATGGCCCGGAGGGCGGGGGCGCGGAGCCCGCGCCCGATCGCGTCATCGGCCTCGACTCCCCACATCGCGCGCAGCGCCTCGGATCGGAACCGCGCGGCCGAGAGGTCGGCGGCGAGGTCGCGGCACAGGGCGGGATCGGGGCGCGGGGTCACCCGACCATTCAACCGCGCGCTCGTGTCATCCGCTTCCCCGCGCCGCTCCGAGCGAGCTCGAAGGGAGCTCACAGCGCACTTTTAGCACTCTCCCCCTGAGAGTGCTAATTTGAAACATGAGTCGATGCGACTCAAGGTGATGTTGCGAACAGCGCCGAGCGAACAGAGGAGGACGATCACGATGGCGATGTTCTTCGATCCGTTCCGTGAGTTCGACCGGGTGGCCGAGCAGCTCTTCGACCGCCAGGGCCCCCGCCTCATGCCGATGGATCTCTACCGCGACGGAGACCACTACGTGCTGAGCGCCGACCTTCCCGGCATCGATCCCGGAAGCGTCGACATCGATGTCGACGGCCAGCTCCTGACCATCCGCGCGCAGCGGACGGGCCGCAGCGAAGAGGGCGTGAAGTGGATCACGCGCGAGCGGCCGACGGGCGCGTACATGCGTCAGCTGAACCTCGGCCAGGGCATCGATACCGAGCGCATCACGGCGACCTACGAGAACGGCGTGATGAGCGTGCTCATCCCGATCAGCGAGAAGGCGAAGCCGCGCAAGATCGAGGTGCAGCGCTCGGGCGACAGCAGCCAGACGCTGACGGCCCCCGAGCTCACCTCCTGATCCCCCGGATCATCCGCGCGCAGAGGGAGAGGGGCAGATGCGATCGCATCTGCCCCTCTCCCTGTGCGCTGGCTATGCGTCGCGACGCGCGCCCTCCGACGGCGTCACCGTGAAGGTGTGCGGCGCCCGGAAGCCGCGTTCCGCGAAGGCCGCACGGGCCGCCTCGGCGACGACGTCGACCCGATCGGCGTCCACGAGCGCGATCGCCGCGCCGCCGAAGCCGCCGCCGGTCATGCGCGCGCCGATCGCACCCGCCGCGAGCGCGGCCTCGACGGCGGTGTCGAGCTCGGGGACCGAGATCTCGAAGTCGTCCCGCATCGACGCGTGCGACGCGACGAGGAGGTCGCCGATGGCCCGCGGCCCGGCCGAGCGCAGCGTGGCGACGGTGTCCAGCACACGCTGGTTCTCCGTCACGATGTGCCGCACCCGGCGGAAGGTCACCTCGTCGAGCGTCTCCTCGGCGCGCGCGAGGTCGTCGACCGACAGGTCGCGCAGCGAGGGCACGCCCATGTCGGCCGCGCCCTTCTCGCACGAGGCCCGGCGCTCGCGATAGCCGCCCGTCGAGTGCGCGTGCGTGACCTGGGTGTCGATGACCAGCAGGGCGAGCCCCTCCCGGGCGAAGCCGAGGTCGACGGACTCCGTCGCGAGGGTCCGGCAGTCGAGGAAGGTCGCGGCGTCGGGCCGGCCGAGCGTCGACGACACCTGGTCCATGATGCCCGTCGGCGCGCCGACCGCCTCGTTCTCCGCCGTCCGCCCGATCTTCGCGATCGAGAGGCCGTCGAGCCCGAGCTCCCACAGATCGCTGAGCGCCGACGCCGTCGCCCCCTCGATCGCCGCCGACGAGGACAGTCCCGCGCCGACCGGCACGTCCGATGCGAGGGCGATGTCGAGGCCGCCGACGTCGGATGCGCTGCGCCCGGTCGCCGCGAGGGCGGCCCAGGCGACGCCGAGGGGATAGGCGGCCCACTCGGGCACCGATCCGCTCTGCACGGCGTGACCCGCTGCGCCGTCGAAGGTGGCCGCGAGCGCGTCGATCGACAGCTCGAACGGGACCCGGTCGAGGGTCGAGACGACCCGGAGAATGCGGTCGCCTCGCATGCCGACCGCGGCATACGTGCGGTGCTCGATCGCGAACGGGAGCACGAAGCCCTCGTTGTAGTCGGTGTGCTCCCCGATGAGGTTGGCGCGCCCCGGCGCCGACCAGACGCCCACCGGCTCTCCGCCGGTGAGCGAGCGGAGCAGCTCGATCGCCTCGTGCTGCGCGGTCATGCCCCCACCGCCTCGCGCAGTCGCTCTGCGGTCTGCTCGGGCGGGACATCCCCGATCCACGCTCCCATGGCGGCCTCCGATCCGGCGAGGTACTTGAGCTTGTCGGCCGCGCGACGCGGCGAGGTGAGCTGCAGGTGCAGCCGCGCCGTGTCCCTCCCGACATCCACGGGCGCCTGATGCCACGCCGCGATGTACGGCGTGGGGGTGTCGTAGAGACGGTCCACGCCCCGCAGCAGACGCAGGTACACCGAGGCGAGCTCGTCGCGCTCGGCGTCCGTGAGAGCGGCGAAGTCGGGAGCGTGGCGCCGTGGCGCGAGGTGCACCTCGACGGGCCATCGCGCGGCGAACGGCACGTACGCGATCCAGTGCTCGGCCTCGAGCACGACGCGGGGGCCCTGCTGCTCGAAGGTGATGATCCTCTCGAACAGATCAGCGCCCTCGCGCTCGATGGCCTGCAGCAGGAGCTTCGTGCGCGGCGTGATGTAGGGGTACGCGTAGATCTGGCCGTGGGGATGGTGCAGCGTCACGCCGATCTGCTCGCCCCGGTTCTCGAACGGGAAGACCTGGCGGATGCCCGGCAGGGCCGAGAGCGCGGCGGTGCGGTCTGCCCATGCCTCGATGACGGTCCGAGCGCGGGTCTCCGTCTGCGTGCCGAAGGAGCCCTCGCGCTCGGGGCTGAAGCACACGACCTCGCAGCGGCCGACCGACGTGCGGCTGCGGCCGAGCCCCGGCGCGTCGAGGTCGTCGAGGCCGAGCGGCGGGTCGACGGCGGCGGGCGCGTCCCCCGTGGCGACGTCGAGTGCCGGGCCGAACGACGGCGACTTGTTCTCGAAGACCGCGACGTCGTAGAGGCTCGGCACCTCCGACGGGTTCGTCGGCGTCTGCGGGGCGAGCGGGTCGAGCTCGGCCGGCGGCAGGAACGCCCGGTTCTGGCGCGCGGCGGCGACCGAGATCCAATCGCCCGTGAGCACGTCGCGACGCATCGTCGCCGTCTCGGGCCGCGGACCGAGCTCGCGCTCGTCGATGCGCCGCTCCTCGGGCAGCGTCGTGCCCGGGTCGTCGTAGTAGATGAGCTCGCGCCCGTCGGCGAGACGCGCGACGCGCTTGACCACGCCGGCGCCCAGCGTCGTCCCCGGTGCCACCATGGCTCCTCCGTTCCTGCGCGATGCCGCGCGTGTTGACGTCAACATGGATGGTAGTGCAAAGTGGGTCGCAGGAGAAGGGAGACCCCATGGCGCAGGTGTCGGCCGCCGACGTCGCCCGACTCGCCGGGGTCTCGGGCCAGACCGTCTCGCGCGTCGCCAACGGATCTCCTCGCGTCGACCCGACGACCCGCGCGCGGGTCGAGGCGGCCATGGCTCAGCTCGGCTATCGGCCGAACCGCACCGCGCGCGCCCTGCGGACCGGGCGCACCCGCACGATCGGCGTCGTCGTGCGCACGCTGGCCTCGGTCGGCAACACCCGCGTGCTCGAGGCCGTCACGCAGGCCGCGTCGGCCCGCGACCACGCCGTCCTCGTGGTGACGCTCTCGGAGGACGCCGAGCGCGCCGACACGGCGTTCGCGGCGCTCGCTGACCACGGCGTCGACGGCGCCGTGGTCCTCAACGAGGCGACACCGAGCATCCACGAGGCCGCGGAGCCCGGGTTCCCCGTCGTCGCGGTCGACGCCGACACGAGCGAGCGGTTCACCGTCATCTCGTCGGATCACGCCGGCGGCGCCGAGAGCGCCACCGCGCACCTCCTCGCGCAGGGGCACGCCTCCGTGCATCACCTGGCCGGCCCCGCGGGCTCGTTCGCCGCCGCCGAGCGCGAACGGGGATGGCGCGCCGCCCTCGCGGCGAGGGGCGCGACCGCGCCGCGTCCTCTGCGCGGAGACTGGACGGCCGCGACCGCCCGCGATCTCGCGGAGGAGCTCGTCGCGGACCCCGCGGTCACCGCGGTCTTCGCGGCGAACGACCAGATGGCGCTCGGCGCCCTGCACGCCGCCCACGCAGCGGGGCGCGACGACCTCGCGGTCGCCGGGTTCGACGACGTCGTCGACGCGGCGGACTACTGGCCGCCGCTCACGACGGTGGCGCAGGACTTCGACGAGCTCGGCTCGACCGCGGTCGACCTGCTCCTCGCGCTGCTCGCGGGCGACGCCGTGGCCGACCGCACGATCGTGCCGACGCGCCTCATCGTCCGCGAGAGCTCGCTGCGGCCCCGGTGACCACTGCGGCACGCCTCGCAGGGCGCGCCCAGCCGTGTTCGTAGGATTGAACGGTCCCGTGCGCCCTCGCACGACCCGATGAGCAGGATGTCCATGACCCACCGCCGCACGGCCGAGGCACGCAGCTGTCTGCGACGTCTGGGCGCGCCGACCGCGGTCCTGCTCGCGCTGCTCCTGGGCGCCCAGCCCGCGCTCGCGTCGGTCCCCGATGCGACCTCCGAGCCATCCGATGCGCCCCGCCGTCACGTGACCGCTCCGAAGGAGAGCGGGCAGGAGGCGCGGGTCGGCGTCCCCGCAGACGCGGACGGCGACGACGACCAGGCGCCCGCTCTCTCGCTCCTCCCCGCGCAGCAGGGAGTGCTCGGCGCCGACGCCGCCCTCAACGCGACGGCGACGATCGCCAACCCCGGCGCGGAGGCGCTGCCGGCGGGCACGCTCCGCCTCGACATCGCGCGCTCGGCACTCGGCGACCGCGCCGCGCTGGACGCCTGGCTGGCGTCGGGCGAGGCCGACGGAGACTTCGCGACGCTCCAGACCGCACCGGTCGACGAGGTCGGCGGAGGCGCGAGCGCGACCGAGGAGCTCTCGGCCGCGGCGGATGTCGCCGGCCTCGAGGGCCTCGCAGCCGGCGTCTACCCGCTGCGCGCGACGCTCGGCGCAGGCGCGTCCGCGATCGAGGGCCGCAGCGTCGTCGTGGTCGCCGACGGCGAGCGCGCGCCGGTCTCGGTCATCGTCCCGATCACCGCGCCGCCGACCGCGGCGGGGCTCCTCACGGCCGACGAGATCGGCACCCTGACCGGCCCCGACGGCGCGCTGTCGCAGGCGCTCGAGGCCGTCGCCGGCACGACGGCCGTGCTCGCGGTCGATCCGGCCATCCCGGCGGCGATCCGCGCGCTCGGCACGGCAGCGCCCGCTGCCGCCCTCGAGTGGCTCGAGCGGCTCGAGGAGCTGCCGAACGAGCGCTTCGCCCTCCAGTTCGGCGACGCCGACGTGACACCGCAGATCCAGGCGGGCCTCGCGGCGCCGCTCGCGCCCACGAGCCTGCGCGCGTTCGAGAGCGGCGAGAACTTCGCGGCACCGGAGCCGACGCCGTCGGCCACGCCCGCCGCGGAGGAGGAGCCCGCCGCGCCGGATGAGCCCGCCTACCCCTCCCTCGAGGAGCTCCTCTCCATCGGCGAGGAGGCGGCGCGCGTGTACTGGCCGGCCGAGGGATCCGCGGGCCCCGACGTCGTGTCCGCTCTCGCCGTGGAGGGAGCGACCACGCTCATCCCCTCGACGTCGACCGCCGAGGGAGCAGAAGGAGCCGCCGTGCCCGCGCGCGCCGACGGCGCGCTCGTGTACGACGAGGCCATCTCCGAGGTGCTCAGCGCCGCCGCGCTCGACCAGAGCGCGCACGAGGACGATCTCGTCGAGGCCTCCGCGGAGCTGTGGTTCGCGGCGCACGAGACCGGAGGAGCTCCGCTCCTCGTCGCGCTCGACCGCCCCGCCTACCCGGCCGACGACGCGGAGGCGCCCACGGCCATCCGCACCGAGGAGAGCCTGCGCGACGCCATCGAGAGCGTCACCCGCAATGCGTCGGTCGAGGCCGTGCCGCTCACCGACGTCCTCGAGGCCGAGGCGCAGCCCGTCACCGTGTCCGAGGTCGCGCCGGAGCCGGAGCGCACCGCGGCGGTCTCGGCCTTCACGGCCGCCGAGCCGGGCCTCGCGCACATGGCGTCGGCGCTCGACGAGCCCGAGCTGCTCACCGGCCAGGCGCGCGCCGAGGCCCTGCAACTGCTCGGCGTCGGATGGACCGACGACCCCGACCGCTGGCGCGAGGCCATCGGCGCGCACGCCGAGCTGACCGCTCAGCGCGTCGACGGCATCGGCGTCACGGTGTCCGACCAGGTGCAGCTTCTGAGCGCCGAGGCGCCGCTGCCGGTCTGGGTGCGCAACAGCCTCGCGTGGCCCATCACGGTCGTGCTCGAGGTGCAGCCCGACAACGTGCGCCTCGACGTGCAGGAGCGCATCGAGGTGCAGGTGCCGGCGGGCAGCAACCCGCGCGTCGAGATCCCCGTCGAGGCGCGCGTCGGAAGCGGCGAGGTGCAGCTCGCGGTCTCGCTGTTCACGGCATCGGGCGAGCAGATCGGCGGCGTGCAGACCATGGACGTGACCGTGCGCGCCGAGTGGGAGCGCATCGGCATCGCCGTGCTCGTCGCGATCATCGTGCTGCTCGTCGTGGGCGGCGTGATCCGCACGGTGCTCCGGCGACGCCGGCGGATGGCCGAGCGCGCGGATGCGGATGGCGCGGATGCGGACGGCGCGACGGCGGACGGCGCGGATGGCCCGCCCGCAGGGGAGAGGGACGCATCGGATGACTAGCCTCGGCCGCTCCAGCGCCATGATCGCGGCCGGGACGCTCGCCTCGCGGGTCACGGGTCTCGTGCGCTCGATCGTCCTCATCGCGGCGGTCGGCTCGTTCGGCAACGCCTCCGACGCGTTCACGGCGGCGAACCAGCTGCCGAACAACATCTTCATGATCATCTCGACGGGCGTCCTGACGGCCGTGATCGTGCCGCAGATCGTGAGGTGGAGCGCGCGCGAGGACGGCGGGGCCTCGCACATCTCGAAGTTCATGACGCTGGGCGGTGTGCTGCTCGCGGGCGCGAGCGTGCTCGCGATGATCCTCGTCTGGCCGCTCATCTGGCTGTACGGCGCCCGGTTCGACCCCGACACCATCGCGCTCGCGGTCGCCTTCGCCTACTGGTGCCTGCCGCAGATCTTCTTCTACGGGATGTTCGCGCTGCTCGGCGAGACGCTCAACGCGCGCCGCGTGTTCGGCCCGTACGCGTGGGCGCCGATCGTCAACAACGTCGTCTCGATCGCGGGATTCGGCGTGTTCATCGCCGTGTTCGGCGGCCATCAGTCGTCCCTCGCGCAGTGGACGACCGCAGACGGCAGCTGGAACCTCCCCAAGGTCGCGCTCCTCGGCGGCGTCGCGACGCTCGGCATCGTCGCCCAGATGTTCGTCCTGCTGTTCTTCTGGCGACGCACGGGGCTGAGCATCCGCCCCGACTTCCGCTGGCGCGGCATGGGCCTGCGCGAGGTCGGCAGCCTCACGAGCTGGACGTTCCTCATGATGGTCATCGGCCAGCTCGTGTCGATGTACCAGCAGAGCACGATCTCGGACGCGTCCGGGCAGGCGTCCGTGACCGTCTGGTTCACGTCGTGGCTCGTGTTCATGCTCCCGTACTCGGTCATCGTCCTCTCGATCGGCACCCCCTACTTCACCCAGCTCAGCGAGCACGCGGCTGCCGGGCGCGACGACGAGGTGCGCGCCGACATCGGCCGGGCCATCCGGATGCTCGGGCTGCTCTGCGTGCTCGCCACGGCGGCCGTCATGGCGGCGGCGGCGCCCGTCGCCCGGATCTTCACCGAGAACGGGGAGCAGGCGGTCGAGGCCTCCCTCGTGCTCATCGGATTCCTCATCGGGCTCGTCCCGCTCGCGGTCCAGTTCGTCGTGCAGCGCACGTTCTACGCCTACGGAGACACGCGGACGCCGTTCTGGTTCACGGTCTTCCAGGGCGCGCTGTCGGTGACCTTCGCGACGGCGTCGATCCTCGTGTTCTCGACCGACGAGCTGCGCCCCTACCTCACGGCCGCGGTGGCCACCGGGCAGTCGCTGTCGAGCACGGCGCAGGTCGTGCTCGCGACCTGGCTCCTCCGGCGTCGTCTCGGGCCGCTCGGCCTCGGCGTCTCGCTCCGGGCCCTGCTGCGCTTCGCGCTGGCCGCCCTCCCCGCCGCCGGTGCGGGCGTCGGCGTGTACCTCCTGTGCGGCGGCGCCGGGGGATGGATGCTCGACGGCATCGCGCAGGCGATCGCGGGGTGCATCCTCATCGGCGGCGCCACGGCGCTCGTCTACGTCGTCGCCCTCGCGGTCCTGCGCTCACCCGAGCTGAAGTCCGTCACGCAGCTCATCCGCGCGCGGCTCAGGCGCTGACGCTCACCTGCGGCGGGCGCGTTCCGAGGCGCGCCCGCCGCAGGCGGTCACCGGAGCGCTGGGGACGCCTGCCGGTGCGGCTCCGGGCGCTGGGGTCGCCCGAGCGGAGCACCCGCGGAACGCGGGCGCCTCCGACGCTATCGGCGCGGTGCGAGCGCCTCGGGCGCGTCGCCCGTCCCACCACGCCGGGCGGGCAGTTCCACCCGGGCAGAACGGGGAGTCGTGGTCAGAATCTCCGCGAGACCTGCCGCCCCAGCTCTCGGGCTCAGTCGGCGCGCGCGATCCGCGGGTCCATCCGGCCATCCATCCACTCGCGCACGACGTCGTTGAAGAGGGGGACATCCTCGACGTTCCAGACGTGGTGCATCCGAGGGACGAGGCCCGTCCGCACGGTCGGCAGCGCTGCCCGGAGCACGGCGAGGGACCGGCGCACGACGGCCGGCTCGCGTTCCCCGCCGACCGCGAGGAGGGCGCCGCCGTAGGCGCCGAGACCCGTCGGCACGCGGCCCGCGTCGACATCGGCCGACATCGCACGGGCGTTCTCCTTCCGCACCGAGAGCCCGTGCCGCACGAACTCCTCGCGGGCATCCTCCGGCAGCCGGAAGGCCGCGGCCTGCGCACGCCAGAACCAGGCGGCGTCCCACAGGGCGAGCTGCAGCGCGGTGATCGCCCGCGCGCTGCGCCCCACACCCGTGAGCGGAGCCCCCGTCACGAGCGCCCGCGGCACATCCGTCCCGTGCCGGGCCAGCAGCCGGAGGGCCACGACTCCGCCCAGCGACAGCCCGACGAGGTCGAACGGGCCGCCGACTCCGGCCGACCGCACCTGCGCGACGACATCATCCGCGACGGCGTCGAGGCCGGGCCAGTCCTCCGCCGTGCGCGCGCCGAATCCCGGCAGATCCGGCGTGAGGACCAGCCGGTCGCGGAACGCCTCGACCTGCGGCGCCCACATCCAGTTCGCGACGTTCCCGCCGTGGAGGAGCACGAGGGGCCGAGTGCCCGTCTCCGCATGCGCCGGGTGGATGACGGGGAAGGCGCTCATGGCAGGTCCGCCTCGATCTCGTCGAGCCAGGCGAGTTCCGCCCGCATGTGCGCGATGCCGTTCGCGAGCGTCGCCAGACGGAAGCGGGCAGCGCGATCGCGGGGTGCGCCCGTCGTTTCTCGGATGCTCTCGAAGTGCGCGAGGAGCTCCTCCGCCTCCTGACGGCGCACCGCGAGAAGTCGACGGAGAGCCTCCGGCTCGAGCCCGTCGGCGAAGAAGAGACGCGCGAGGAACGGGTCGCGGTCGGCATGCGCCTCGACGGGCGAGACCAGCCATTCGGCGAGCGCCGCCCGCCCCTCCGCCGTGATGCGATGCACCTGGCGGTCGGGCGCGCCCGCACCGGGCACGACCTCGACGGCCGCCAGCCCGTCGTCCACGAGGCGCGCGAGCGTCCGGTAGATCTGCGCCTTGTCGGCCGCCCAGAAGTGCCGGGCGGTGGAGTCGAAGTGCCGCTTGAGGTCGTAGCCGGTCATCGGCGCGAGAGCGAGCAGGCCGAGGACGATGCGGGAGAGGGTCACGCCCCTAGTAGACAACACATCTAGGTGACTTGTCTACTAGTCGGGCGCGAGCCCTCGCCCCTCACTCCTGGCGGAACACGGCCACGCCGCGCGGAGGCAGGGTCTCCCCGCCGAGGAGCGGCGCGCCGGCGACCCCGTCGAGAGGCAGCTCGTCATCCGTGCGATTGAGCACGAACGCGAAGCGGGCGCCGTGAGAGCCGCGCAGCGTGAGCGCGGCTCGCCCGCGCAGAGCCTCCGGCAGCTCGCTCTCGACGCCCGCGCCCTCGAGCAGGGCGGGGATGATCGTGGCGAGCCCCTCGGCGCCGAGGCGCGTCGAGACGTAGGCGGCGGATCCTGCGCCGACGGCGCGCCGCGTGACGGCGGGGGAGCCGTCGAGCTCGGACTCCGCGTAGCGCGCGAGCACCTCGACGCCCGGGTCCACGAGGTCGACGGGCTCGCTCCAGAGGGTGCCGATCGCGCCGGAGTCGAGGCGGATGGTCTCGCCGTCGTACAGAGGACGGAACTCCTCCACGCGCACGCCGAGCAGCTCCCGGAACGCGCCGGGGTAGCCGCCGAGCCACGCGCGGTCGTCCTCGTTCACGGCACCCGAGAAGTACGTCGTGACGAGGTGCCCGCCCGCCTCGACGTAGGCCGCCAGCGTCTCCGCGAGCGCAGCCGGGACGGCGTAGAGCACAGGGGCGATGACGAGGCGGTAGCCCGAGAGGTCGACGTCGGCGGGCACGACGTCGACGCGCACGCCGGCATCCCGCAGGGCGGTCCACCAGTCGAGGGCCTCCTGCCGGTACCGCAGCAGCTCGGTGGGGTGGGAGTCGAGCTCGCTGCCCCACCACGAGTCCCAGTCGAACAGGATGGCGACAGGGGCCGGCACGGCCTCGGCGCCCGCGATGTCGTCGAGGCGCCGCAGCGTCGCGCCGAGGTCGACGACCGAGCGGAACACCCGGCTGTCGGGGCCAGCGTGCGGGACCATCGCCGAGTGGTACTTCTCCGCCCCCGCCGCCGACTGGCGCCACTGGAAGTAGCAGACGGCGACCGCTCCGTGGGCGACATGGGTGAGCGAGTCGCGGACGAGCTCGCCGTCGCGCTTCGGGCGGTTCACGCTCTGCCAGTTGACCGCGCTCGTCGAGTGCTCCATGAGGAACCACGGGCGGCGATGCGAGATGCCCGAGACGAGCGCCGCCGAGAAGGCCAGCTCGTCGTACGACTGCGGCCCGGGGTGCCGGTAGTGGTCGTTCGAGACGAAGTCGAGCTCGTGCGCCCAGTCGGCGTAGTCCGCGTGCTGCGTCTCGCCCATCACCATGAAGTTCGTCGTGATGGGGATGTCGGGGGTGATCCGCCGCAGCAGATCGCGCTCGGCGATGAAGTGCTCCTTGAGCGCGTCGGACGAGAAGCGCTTGAAGTCGAGCTGCTGCGTCGGGTTCGGATGCGAGTCGACTTCGCGGGGCGGGAGGATCTCGGAGAAGGACCCGTACTGCTGCGACCAGAACGCCGTGCCCCACGCGTGGTTGAGTCGCTCGATCGTGCCGTAGCGCCTCTCGAGCCATCCGCGGAAGGCGCGCGCCGCGTCATCCGAGTAGTCCCACGCGTTGTGGCAGCCGAGCTCGTTGTTGACGTGCCACGCGACGAGCGCCGGATGGTCCCGGTAGCGCTCGGCGAGCGCCTCGACGAGGCGCAGGGCGTAGCCGCGGAAGACCGGCGACGTCGGGCGCCAGTGCTGACGCGCGCCGGGGGAGAGGATGTGCCCGTGGTGCGTGACGGGGAGCACCTCGGGGTGCTTGATCGTGAGCCACGGCGGAGGAGACGCCGTGGCCGTCGCCAGGTCGACGCCGATCCCGTTCGCGTGCAGCAGGTCGATGACCTCGTCGAGCCACGCGAAGTCCCACGTGTCCTCTGCCGGCTGGATCTTCGCCCACGAGAAGATCCCGACCGAGACGACGTCGACGCCCGCCTCGCGCATGAGGCGGACATCCTCGTCCCACACCTCTCGGGGCCACTGCTCGGGGTTGTAGTCGGCGCCGTACGAGATGCGTCGCGTCGTGCCTTCGGGGGTGCGCAGCCAGCGGTGCGTCTGCATGGATCGGCTCCTTGTCATGGGGATGGTCCGGCGGATGGCGCGGGACGAGGCGCGGGGTGCGTCGCGGTCGCGACGCACCCCGCGAGGGGAGGTCGCGGCTACTCGACCGTGAAGCCCTGGTCGGCTCCGTACTTCACGAGGGTCTGCTGCCACTCGGCGAGGCCCTCGGCGATCGTCGTGTCGCCGACGTACGCCTTGCCGACGGAGTCGTTGAACACGCTGTTCGCGTACACCTGGAACGGCAGGTACTCCCAGCCCTCGACGACGTTGGCCGACGACTCGGAGAGAACCTCGTTCACGGTCTGACCGCCGAAGTACTCGAACTCCTTCGCGAGGAACTCCTCCGACTCGAGGTCCGCGACCGTCGCGGGGAACCCGCCGCCGTCGATGCGCAGCTGCACGCCGTCGCCGTTCGCGGCGAACTCGAGGAAGTCGTAGGCGAGCGCCTTGCTCTCGCTGCTCTCGAGCACGCTCATCGCGCTCCCGCCGTTCTCGGCGGTCGCGGTGCCGCCCTCCTCCCACTGCGGCATGGGCGCGACGCGCCAGTCTCCCGCCGCGTCCGGCACGCCGGTCTCGAAGTTGCCGGGCATCCACGCGCCGATGGTGAGCGTCGCGATCGTGCCGTTGCCGAGTCCCTGGTACCACTCGTCGCTCCACGAGCTGATCGGCGCGACGAGGTCCTCCTCGACGAGCTGCTGCCAGTACTCGGCGAAGCGCGTGGAGCCCTCGTCGGCGAGGTCGATCGAGACGTCGGTGCCGTCGACCTGGAACGGCTGACCGCCCGCCTGCCAGATCATCGAGGTCGCGAAGCCCGCGTCACCCGTGTCGTTCGTGATGTAGAGGTCGGGGTCCGCCTCGTGGAGAGCGCGCGCGGCCTCGAGGTACTCGTCCCACGTGGTCGGCACCTCGATGCCGTGCTCGTCGAAGACGGCCTGGTTGTAGAAGAGCGCCATCGGGCCCGAGTCGAGGGGCAGGCCCCAGACGCCCGTTCCGCCGTAGTTCACGGCGTTCCAGGGCCCCGGGGCGAACGCGTCGGCGAGATCGGCCGCGCCGAACTCCGTCAGGTCGGCGAGCGACTCGCCGATCGCGAACTGCGGCAGCGCGTAGTACTCGACCTGGGCGAGGTCGGGGGCACCGGATCCGGCGGTGATGGCGTTCTGCAGAGCGGTGTACTGGTCGTTGCCGGTGCCGACGTTGACGACGTCGATCGTGACGTCGGGGTGCTCCTCCTGGTATGCGTCCGCGATGGTCTCGACGGTCGGATCCCAGGCCCAGACGGTGAGCTCGCCGCCCTCCTCGGCAGCGGTGTCGGGGTCGGCGGCGCCGCCCGAGCACCCGGCGAGGGCGAGGGCTGCGACGCCCGTGAAGGCGGTGCCGATGAGGGCGCGGCGGCCCAGGCGGCGGAAGGTGCGGTTCATGCGGTTGGCACTCCTTTGTGGTGGGTGAGGACGGTCACTCCTTGACGGACCCGGCCGCGAGGCCGGACTGCCAGAAGCGCTGGAGGAAGAGGAAGGCGATGATGAGCGGGACGATCGTGAGGAGCGACCCGGTCAGGACGAGGTCGAAGATCGCCGTGCCGCCGGCGGTCGCGGCCTGCGCGTTCCACTGGTTGAGGCCGATGATGAGCGGGTACCAGTCGGGGTCGCGCAGCATGATGAGCGGCAGGAAGTAGTTGTTCCACGTCGCGACCATCGTGAACAGCAGCACCGTGACCATCCCGGGAGCGAGCAGGCGCAGCGCGACCTGCCAGAAGATCCGGAACTCGCTGGCGCCGTCGATCCGCGCGGCCTCCATGAGCTCGGTCGGGATGGCCTCGCTCGCGAAGGTCCACATGAGGTAGAGGCCGAACGGCGAGATGAGCGACGGGACGATGACGGACCACGGCGTGTTCGTGAGACCCATCTCGCTGAACATGAGGAAGGTCGGCACGGCCAGGGCAGTGCCCGGCACGGCGACCGCTCCGATGACGACCGCGAACACGGCCTTCTTGCCCGGGAATTCGTACTTCGCGAGGGCGTAGCCGCCGAGGACGGCGAGCAGGGTCGCCCCGCCCGCGCCCACGATCACGTACAGGAGGGTGTTCGCGAACCAGCGCAGGAAGATGCCGTCGTCGTACGTGAGCGCGCGGCCGATGTTGTCGAACAGCGCGAACTCGTCGCCGAACCAGAGGCCGAACGTCGTGAAGAGGTCGTCCTGCGTCTTCGATGCGTTGATGAAGAGCCAGACGAGCGGGATGAGCGAGTAGATGAGGATGATCGCGGTCAGCGCGGTCAGGAGCACGCTGCGACGCGGGCGGTCGATCGTGCCGAGCGGGCGGCGCGCGCGAGCGCCGGGGCGGAGGGTGACGAGGCTCGTGGTGGACATGTCAGTCGGCCTTCCGCATCCCGCGCAGCTGCACGACGTAGGCGATGACCATCGTGATCACGCCCATGATGATCGCGACGGTCGCGGAGTAGTTGAGCTGCTGGCCCGAGAACGCGAGGTTGTAGGCGTACAGGTTGGGCGTGAACGAGGTCGTGATCGCGTTCGGCGCGAGCGACTGCATGATGCTCGGCTCGTTGAAGAGCTGGAAGCTGCCGATGATCGAGAAGATCGTCGCCACCACGAGGGATCCGCGGATGGCCGGGAGCTTGATCGCGCGGATGACCCGGAACTGGCTCGCGCCGTCGATCGCCGCCGCCTCATAGAGAGAGGTCGGGATGACCCGCAGCGCCGAGTAGAAGATGAGCATGTTGTAGCCCGCGAACTCCCACGTGACGATGTTGCCGATCGACGCGAGCACGAGGTCGGGGGAGAGCAGCTCGGGGAGCGCGATGCCGAGCAGGTCCTCGAGGTTGCCGACGAGCCCGAAGCGCTCGCCGTACATGAAGCCCCACATGAACGCGGCGACGACGGCCGGCACTGCGTAGGGCAGGAAGATGCCGATGCGGAAGAAGTCCCGTCCGTACAGGCGGCCGCTGTCGATCGCGAGAGCGGCGATGAGCGAGATGCACAGCATGATGGGCACCTGCACGACGAGGAACAGCGCCACGCGGACGAAGCCCTCCCAGAACGCGGCGTCGGAGAACGCCGCGACGTAGTTGTCGAGGCCGACGAAGACCGTGCCGCCGACGAGCTGCGAGCGGAAGAGGCTGAGGTAGATCGAGTACGCGATCGGGGCGAGGAAGACGAGCGCGAACACGATCATGAACGGAGCGAGGAACCCCCATCCGGTCCATCGGCCGCGTGCATGGCGCGCGGCTCTCGTCTGCGCCCGGCCCGGTGGCTTCACCGAGACGGCAGGCGACGTCGTCATCATCCTGGGGTCCTCCGCTGCGTCGACAGGAGTGTGGGAACAGCTATGTTTGCGTAAACATCGTACGCGACATCGATGAGCGCGCAACTCGGCGGGGTCACGATACGGTTTCAGGACGATGGACGAAGACGCTTCCCCCCGCCCCCGGCGCCGACGCCGCACCTCCGAGGGACGCCGCGTGTCGATGGCCGATGTCGCGGCCCATGCCGGCGTCTCGGCGCAGACCGTCTCGCGCGTGGCGAACGGCTTCGGCGGAGTGCTCGACGAGACCCGCGAGCTGGTCATCGCGGCGATGGACGAGCTCGGCTACCGGCCCAACAGCGCGGCGCGCGCCCTCAAGCTCGGGTCCTTCCGGACGATCGGCGTGGTCTCCAGCACGCTGTCGACGATCGGCGACATCCGCACGATCGAGGCGATCGCGCACTCGGCTGCCGTCGAGGGGTACACGACCACGCTCATCCCGCTCCGCGCGCAGGCCGAGGGCGGCGTCAAGCGCGTGTACTCGCGGCTCCAGGAGCTCGCCGTCGACGCGCTCATCCTCAACATCGAGAAGCAGCTGCTCGACCGCGCGGAGACGCTCGTCCCCCCGGGGGTGCCGATCGTGCTCATGGACACGAGCGCGGACGGCGCCCACGTCGTCGTCGACACGGACCAGTTCGACGGCGCGCGGCAGGCGACCGAGCACCTGCTCTCGCTCGGCCACCGCACGGTGTGGCACCTGACCGGCCCTGAGGAGTCGCATCCCGCGCAGCGCCGCGCGGACGGATGGCGGCAGACGCTCGAGCGCGCCGGGCGCGACGTGCCGCCGCTGCTCCGCGGCGACTGGTCGGCGCAGTCCGGCTACGAGATCGGACGGACTCTCGCCGCGGATCCGTCGTGCACGGCCGTCTTCTGCGCGAACGATCAGATGGCGCTCGGCCTCTACCGTGCGCTGCGGGAGGCCGGGCGCCGCGTGCCCGACGACGTGAGCGTGGTGGGCTTCGACGACACGGCCGACGCGGTCGCGTACGACCCGCCGCTCACGTCCGTGCATCAGGACTTCGCGGACGCCGGTCGACGGGCCGTCGCGGCCGCTCTCGCTCAGCTGCGGACCGGAGCCGAGAGCCGACCGGGGGTCGATGTCGTGCCGACCGAGCTCGTCGTGCGCGAGAGCACCGCCCCGCCGGCGCGGCCATCCTGATACATTGACGAATATCTATGGAATACCCCGGACGTACCATGGGTTGAGTCATCCAGACACCTCAGGAGGCGCGCGTGCGACAGCTCATCATCATCGGATCAGGCCCGGCCGGATTCACGGCGGCGATCTACGCGGCGCGCGCGAACCTGCAGCCGCTCGTCGTGGCCAGCTCGGTCGAAGTGGGCGGCGAGCTCATGAACACGACCGAGGTCGAGAACTTCCCCGGGTTCCCCGAGGGCATCATGGGCCCCGAGCTCATGCAGAAGATGCAGGAGCAGGCTGAGCGCTTCGGCGCCGAGGTCCGCTATGACGACGTGACCGAGCTCGACCTCGCGGGCGATGTGAAGCGCGTCACGCTCGGCAGCGGCGCCGTCGAGGAGGCCCAGGCGGTCATCTTCGCCACGGGCTCCGCCTATCGCAAGCTCGGCGTGCCCGGCGAGGAGCGCCTGTCCGGTCACGGCGTCTCGTGGTGCGCGACCTGCGACGGATTCTTCTTCCGCGAGAAGGAGATCGCGGTCGTGGGCGGCGGCGACTCGGCGATGGAGGAGGCGACGTTCCTCACGAAGTTCGCCTCGAAGGTCTACGTGATCCACCGCCGCGACAGCCTCAAGGCCTCCAAGATCATGCAGGACCGCGCCTTCGCGAACGAGAAGATCGAGTTCGTGTGGAACGCCGAGGTCGCTGACGTGCGCGGTGAGTCGGCCGTGGAGGGCGTGACACTGCGTGACACCGTCACCGGCGAGACCCGCGACCTCGCGCTCGACGGCCTGTTCGTGGCGATCGGCAACGACCCCCGCACGCACCTCGTCCACGACAAGCTCGAGCTGACGGCCGACGGCACGATCGCGGTCGACGGCCGCTCGTCGCGCACGTCCGCGCGCGGCGTGTTCGCCGCCGGCGACGTGATCGACCCGTCGTACCGCCAGGCGGTCACCGCGGCCGCGTCGGGCACGGTCGCCGCGCTCGACGCCGAGCACTTCCTCGCGTCGCTGGGCGACGCGGGAGAGCCGGCCCCGACCGAGGACCAGCTGGTCGAAGCCTGACCCGGGGAACATCGCACCGCCATCCGGTGTTCTCCCCCTTAGCTGCTGAACAAGGAGATCCCATGAGCAACGTCAAGGCCACTTCGTCGGCCACTTTCGAGCAGGATGTGCTCCAGGCCGACGGCCCGGTGCTGGTCGACTTCTGGGCCGCCTGGTGCGGTCCGTGCCGCATGGTCGCGCCCGTCCTGGACGAGATCCAGGCCGAGAATCCCGACAAGATCACCATCCTCAAGCTCAACGTCGACGAGAACCCCGACCTCGCGATGAAGTACCAGATCACGTCGATCCCGGCGATGAAGGTCTTCCAGAACGGCGAGGTCGCCTCGACCATCATCGGCGCCAAGCCCAAGTTCGCGCTCGAGCAGGATCTCGCCCCCTACCTGGGCTGAGACTCCGCGCAGGAGCGACTCCTGCGCCGCGTGCACCTCGAAGCCGTCCTGCGGATCCGTCCGCAGGGCGGCTTCGCCGTGTCAGCCGCGATCGACGACCCGGACGACGGCGTCCCAGCGGCGATGGGTGTTCTCCTGGCCGATGAGCCGCCAGACGGCCTTCGTGAGCTCGGGGTACTCGGCCGCGATGAGCCGCAGCACGCGCTGATTGCGCGCGTGCGTGGGCCGCAGACCGCCATCCGCCTCGATGTGCTCAGCGCGCAGGGTGAAGACGACGAGCTCGTCGACCGTGGGGAGGTCCTCCATGAAGTCCCAGGGATCCTCGCCCTCGCGCAGCCGCTCGTGGATGAGGGCCGCGAGCTCGTCGGCCGCCTCGGCGCGCAGCACCTCGACGCTCGCGCGGCGGCGGGGGAGGGATTCGGCGGGCAGCTCCACCCGTCAAGCGTACGCGCGTGCACGCGCACGAGGGCCGCGCGCACCCGATTCCGCCCGCGCTCTCCCGCGCTTCCCGAGTCTGCATGTCTCACTCGACGAGGGATCCGGGGCCGGATGGCCTCGTCGAGTGAGACATGCAGAGGTGCGGCCGCGGGGCGGCTCAGTGGTTGCGGAGCCGGTCGATGAGCTCGCCCTTGCGGAGCTTGGAGTACCCCTCGATTCCGAGCTCCTTCGCGCGCTTCTTCAGCTCCGGCACCGTGCGCTCCTCGTAGTCCTCCGCCTTGCCGCCGCGCTTGCCGACCGAGCTCCGGCCGTCTCGCGCGGCCGCGTTGGCGATGCGCGCGGCCTTCTCGGCCGACGCACCGTCCTCGCGGAGCTCCTCGTAGAGCTTCTCGTCCTTGATCCTCGGGTTCGGCATCTGCGTGCCTCCTCTCAGAAGGGGCGGCCCCCGGTGACCGGGATGACCGCACCGGTGACATACGTCGCCTCGTCGCTCGCGAGGTACACGTAGGCGCCCGCGAGCTCGGCCGGCTGGCCGGCCCGGCCGAGCGGAGTGTCCGAGCCGAAGGTCTTCACCTTGTCGGCGGGGAAGCCCGTCGCGGGGATCAGCGGCGTCCAGATGGGGCCAGGAGCGACCGCATTGACCCGGATGCCCTTCTCGGCCAGCTCCTGCGCCAGAGCCTGCGCATAGGCCACGAGGGCGGCCTTGCTCATGGCGTAGTCGAGCAGCCCGGGGGAGGGCTCGGACGCCTGGATCGACGTCGTGACGATGATCGAGCCGCCTGCCGGCATGTGCGGCACGGCCTCGCGGGCCAGCACGATGGCGGAGACGAGGTTCGTGTGGAACACGCGCTCGATCTCCGACACCTGCATCGACTCGATGCCGTCGCGCTGCTTCTGGTAGGCGGCGTTGGGAATGAGGATGTCGATGCCGCCGAGGGCCTCGCGCGCCGCGCGCACGAGCTCGACGGTCTCCTGCTCGGAGGTGAGGTCGACGGCGAATGTCGCGCAGACGCGACCCTCCGCCTCGACGAGACGCCGCGTCTCGGCTGCGTCGGCCTCCTCCTCGGGAAGGTGCGCGATCGCGACATCCGCGCCCTCTCGCGCGTACGCGAGCGCGACCGCGCGGCCGATGCCCGAGTCGCCGCCCGTGATGAGCGCCTTGCGCCCGATCAGGCGGCCTCGACCGACCCAGCTCGACTCGCCGTGGTCGGGCTCGGGGGTCATCTCCTCGGTGAGCCCCGGCTGCGTCTCCTGCTCCTGCTCGGGGAAGGGGCCCCCGTCCTTCGCGTCGCGCGGGTCCTGCCCGCTCTGCGCTCCGCTCGTGCCTGCGTTCTCGGTCGTCTCCATGGGGCTTCGTCCTCCCGGCTCGGTGTCTCGACAGGTCGTGCGGTTTCGACGTTACGAATCCGTGACCCTGCTCGAAACCCCTTGACGGTCGTGCGGCGCATGCCCTACGGACGGCGCTCAGGCCCCGCGGTAGCCGATCAGCCAGCGCAGCCCCTGCGCATCCACGACGATCCCGTCCCAGTCGCCCCAGGAGCGCCTCTCGAGCGGCGAGACGATGGTTCCCCCCTGAGCCAGCGAGTCGAACCAGCGGTGCAGCGTCGCCGCGTCAGATCGCCCCAGGAGCGACAGCATGACCCCGGTCAACGCGACCGCGTCCTCGTCGGCGCCGGCGTCCGCGCCCTGAAGCGAGACGGGCCCGAGGAGGTCGCCGTGCGCGATGTCGTCGGCAGGGCCGTCGGTGCGCCCGAACTCGCCGTACGTGTGGAGTTCGAGCTCACCGCCGAACACGGCGCGATAGTGCTCCAGGGCCTCCCGGCAGGTGCCGGGGAAGAAGATGTACGGCGTGGGCGCGGTCATGCGACCACGCTAGCCGCCGCCCTCACTCGCCGTAAGCGGTCTCGCCGATCTCCTCGAGCATCCGATTGAGGTCCTGGATCGAAGCGAAATCAATCGTGACCTGGCCTTTTCTTGCCGTCAGCTTGATCCGGACCTTTGTGCTCAGCCGGTCGCCGAGTCGCGTCGCCACTTCATCGAGGTAGGCGCGCCGCGCTCCGCCCTGAGGGCGAGGAGTGCGCTGGGGCGCTGCGGTCCCGGCTGCGGCGATCTGCTTGGCCGCTGCCTCGGCAGCGCGGACGGACAGATCCTCGTTGACGATCTTGTCCGCGAGCTGCTGCATCTGCTCCTCGGTCTCGAGGGAGAGGATCGCGCGCGCGTGGCCGGCACTGAGCACGCCCGCCGCCACCCGCTGCTGCACGGGCACCGGCAGCCGGAGGAGACGGATGGTGTTGCTGATCTGGGGGCGCGAGCGTCCGATCCGAGTCGCGAGCTTCTCCTGCGTGATCCCGAAGTCCTCGAGGAGCTGCTGGTACGCCGACGCCTCTTCGAGCGGATTCAGCTGCGACCGGTGGAGGTTCTCCAGCAGGGCGTCGCGCAGGAGGTCCTCATCCGCCGTGTCGCGGATGATCGCCGGGATCTCGGTCAGTCCGGCCTCTCGCGACGCTCGCGTTCGGCGCTCGCCCATGATGAGCTCGTACGTCCCGTCGCCCTTGTCGCGCACGACGACCGGCTGCAGGACGCCAAACTCCTTCACGCTGTGGACGAGCTCGGCGAGATCGTCGGGGTCGAAGTTCGTGCGCGGCTGACGCGGGTTGGGGACGATCGCCTTCGGGTCGATGTGCACGAGGCGCGCGCCCGGGACCTCGACGAGCTCTTCGCCCGACGTGGGGGAGGCCTCCTCCTTCGACGCGCGCTTCCGCGGCGCGGTCTCGCCGGCGCTCGAGCCCTTGGTCTTCGTCGACGACGGGAAGAAGACATCGACGGGACGCTCGTCGCTCAGCTCCGAGGTCGGAATGAGCGCTCCGATGCCGCGACCCAGGCCAGTACGTTTCGCCATCAGGATTCCCCTTCCTTCGCGTCCGCGCTTCCGCGTCGCACGATCTCGAGCGCGGCCTCGCGGTACGCGATCGCACCCGCGGAGTTGCCGTCGTATGTGATGACCGTCTGCCCGAAGCTCGGTGCCTCGGAGACGCGCACGGAGCGCGGAATGACGGTGTCGAGCACCTCGCCCGTGAAGTGCCCTCGCACCTCGTCGGCGACCTGCTGAGACAGTCGCGTGCGCGCGTCGAACATGGTGAGAAGGATGGTCGACAGACGCAGGCGCGGATTGAGGTGCTTCTGGATCATCTTCACGTTCCCGAGGAGCTGGCTCAATCCCTCGAGCGCGTAGTACTCGCACTGAATCGGGAGGAACACCTCGGTCGCTGCCGTGAACGCGTTGATCGTGAGAAGCCCCAGCGAGGGAGGGCAGTCGATCAGGACGAAGTCGAGGCGCTCCTCGCGATCCTCGAGATACTCCGCCAGAGCGGTCTTCAGTCGCTGCTCACGGGCGACCTGCGTGACCAGCTCGATCTCAGCGCCGGCGAGGTGGATGTTGCTCGGTGCGCACACCAGTGTCTCGCCCTCAGGGCTCTGCTGCACCACATCCTTCAGTGGAACGTCGTCGATCAGGACGTCGTAGATGCTCGGGCTCTCGGCGTTGTGGGGGACACCGAGCGCCGTCGACGCGTTCCCCTGCGGATCGAGGTCGATCACGAGGACACGACCGCCCAGCGAGGTGATCGCGGCAGCGATGTTCACTGTCGTCGTGGTCTTGCCGACCCCGCCCTTCTGGTTCGAGATCGTCATGATCCGAGTGGGGCCGGTGAACGACACCTCGACGTCCGCAAGCGCGCGGCGACGGGCTGTGAGGTCGGCCAACTCCCGCGCGATCGGACTGTCGTCAGGCTCCGTGATGTTGCCGGACTGTTTCACGTGAAACACTCATCCCTTCGCCGCGAGCAGACGCTCTCCACTCTAACGGGCGATACCCCGCCACGCCTGCAGCGGCACCCAGGTAGGGGCTGGGTGTTCGCGCGGTCCGGATGTTTCACGTGAAACGTCACGTCGATCACGGCGTCGCCGTCCAACCGGTCCGGTTCTCGCGCCGCTGCCCGCAGCGTTTCACGTGAAACATCGCGCGCGGCAACGCCGCACTTGATCCCCAGAGCGACGGGACGAGCCATCGACCCCGTGCAACAGAGATGGGCGCGGGGAGGCCCCGGCGTGCGACGGAGCGGCGAGCTCGGGCGCCGCTCGAAGTTGCGGTCCGAAGCAGTCGGCCGCCCACGTGTTTCACATGAAATGTCCCGACCGGATTGGCCTCGAGCCAACGGCCTACCAAACCGCATCTCCGGAGTGGATGCAGGGCGACCGGAGAGCCGAACGTGGATGTCGCGGGGGAGACCGGCGGGCAGAAGGCATCGAGGAACGTCCCGCGTCGAAGCACGGAGACAACCGCGCTGCACTGGATCTGACGAGTGAGACTCCTGCAGAGCGCGGGTGCGGCCCGGGAAGGGACGGCCAGCGCCCACGAGCAAGCGGGCTTCCCCATCGACGTCTCGTCACTCTCCCAGATCCCTCACGCTGCCGAGTCCGAGGCGTCACTTCCGCCTTCAAGGTGCCGCCCAGACGGAGCAACATGGCTCTGTTCCACGTGAAACGCCTCACCATCCCTCACCATCCTCACAACGCGTCGTCTCTTCCGGACAGACGCGCCTCGGGACGGCACGGGGCGCGACACCCACTGACCGCGACCGCTGTCGCCGCACTCTGCAATGTTTCACGTGAAACGCGACATCTCCTCGTCTTCAGTGCCGAGTGGTGTGCGCGTGCGGGCGAGCGCCGTGCGCCCGAGTCCACCGCGCCGGTCGAGACGCAAATGCGTACCGATCCGCGTGATCGTCCGATCCGGGCGCGTACTCGCGGTGAACTGGAAGATCCAGATTCATCGACGTCGCGGACCGCCACTCCCGCCGCGCGTCACTCCGTATCGTCAGCGCCCGAGAGCGTGGCCGGCCACGCATCCAGGAGCCGTCACACGAGGCAGCGATGCGATCCGCGAGGGCCCGCGTCGTTTCACGTGAAACGCCGCGCGAACCCGGTGCACAGACGCAACCGATCCAGCCACTCCCGCGCGGGTTTCACGTGAAACACATCTGCACCCAGGACCACGCCGGGTGCGCAGCGACTCACACCTCGTGCGGTCTCGACGCGATGCCGAGAAGGTGCGTTGACAGGTCCGGGCCGTACGGACTCGCCTCCAGGCGTTTCGCAAGCACCTCTCCGGCCGCGACCACCTCCTCGTCCGGCGCCATCAGTTCGAGACCCATCCCGCCGGGACCTTCCAGCCCCACGATCTCCACCTCCGCGAAGCCCGCCTCCGACAGCTCGTGGGAGAGCTCCTCAGCCGTGTGATGATGGCCACCCGGAAAGCGCCCTGCGGCGGGCTCCAGCGATCCCGCCGTGGTTCCGTTCTCGAGCAGCACGCGCACCTCATCCGCGGGCAGATCGCGAAATCCACGAGCCAGCACCGTCTTGGTCAGTGCAGAGAGGCGAGAGATCGCTCCCGCGAACACGACCCCACCCGGCCGCAGGACGCGAAGCGCCTCAGCCAGCGCGCGCAGCCGATCAGCCCGATCCTGCAGATGATAGAGCGGCCCGAGCATGATCACCGCGTCAGCGCTCGCGTCGACGTGGTCCAGAGAACGTGCATCCCCGACCAGAGCCCTCACCCCGGGGATGCGGGCAGCGACGTCGACCTGGGCAGGCACCGGATCGACCAGGGTGACCGCATGCCCGTCCGCAACCAGCCAGCGCGCATGCGCGCCGGTCGCCCCGCCGACGTCCAGCACGGTCGACGCGGGCTGCAGCCGGGCGCGCACCAGCGACTGAACACGGAGGAACTCAAGCCGACCCGCCGCCGATCGCGAGGACAGGCGCTCGCCCTCGTCGAAATGCTCGCCATAGTACGCGCGAATGCGTTCGTCGCGCTCGCGTTGATCCATGCTCCGAGGCTACCGAGAGGCGACGCACTGAGCCATCACCAGTCGTGCGACCGAGAAACTCCCAGATCAGCAGTCAATTACGCGCGGACGAGAGCGCGCACGACCCGCGTGGGCTCGGAGATCGTGCCCTCGCCGACCATCTCGACGCGGACATCCGAGAGCTTGTACTTCCGGATGGCCTTCGCCGCGGCATCGATCTCGTTCGGAGCGCTCTGCCCCTTGAGGAGGATCAGCTCTCCGCCGTCTCGCACGAGCGGAGCAGTCCAGGGGATGAGCGTCCTCAGCGCCGACACCGCGCGTGCGGTGACGGCGTCGAGCACACCCTCCCAGCGCCCCGCCTCTTCGGCGCGTGCGCGTTCGACCACGACGTTGTCGAGGCCGAGCGCCGCGACCTGCTCGTTGAGCCAGGTCGTGCGACGCTCCATCGGCTCGATGAGCACCCACTGCGCGTCCGGCCGCGCGATCGCGAGCACGAGCCCCGGCAGGCCGGCACCCGACCCCACGTCGCCGACGCGTCCGCCCTCGGGGAAGAGGGGCGCCGTCACGGCGGAGTTGAGGATGTGGCGCGACCACAGGCGCGGAACCTCGAGGGGGCCGATCAGCCCGCGCTCCTCGCCGTGCTCGGCGAGCGCCTGCGTGTACGTGCGCGCCAGATCGATCCGATCTCCGAAGAGCGCGGCCGCCTCGGCGGGCTCGGCCTCGAGGCCGGCGGGGGAGGAGACCATCAGCCGCGGCGGATGACCGTGTGGCGGTCGGGTCCCTCGCCGTACGACTCCGAGACGAGACCGCGGTCCGCAGCGATGTCGTGCACGAGCTTGCGCTCGTACGACGACATCGACGGAAGGGACGCCTGCGTGGCCCCCTCCTCGAGCTTCGCGACGGCCGCGTCGACGAGCGTCTCAAGCTGTCGACGGCGGACGTCGCGCGAGCCGCCGATGTCCAGGATGAGCCGCGAGAAGGCGCCGGTCTCGCTCTGCACCGCGAGCCGGGTGAGCTCCTGCAGAGCCTGCACGGTGTCCGGGTGCGAGATCACGCGCAGCGACGCGTCGTCCGACTCGACCGACACGTACGCGCGCCCCTGGCGCACGTCGAGCGTGAGGTCGCCGTCGATGTCGGCGATATCAAGAAGGCCCTCGAGGAAGTCGGCGGCGACGTCGCCCTCGCGCTCGAGGTCGGCCTCGGTGGGGGCGTCGGCCGCGGTGGCGGGCTGCGTGTTCATGGCGTCCATTCTCGTGTGGCCGGTCCGGGCGGAGGGGGCGTCAGCTCGACGCGCCGTCGGGCCGCTGCTGCTTCTTCGCGCGCTTCGCGCTCATGGGCTGCTGGCGCTTGGGCTGCTTCGCGCGGGCCTCCTCGGCCTTGCGCAGCAGCTCCTGCTGCTCGGCCTCGTACTCGGCCATCGTGACGACCTTGCCCTGGCTGTTGATCGCCTTGCCCTTGCGGGCGAGACGCGCCTCGCGCTCCTTCGCGGCATCCGAGCCGGGCGTCGGGAGCTCGCGGATCACGAGGAACTGCTGGCACATGGTCCAGAGGTTGTTGAAGAACCAGTACGAGACGACGCCCAGCGGGAAGAAGACGCCCGAGAAGATCATCGCGAACGGGATGATGTAGAGCATGATGCGCTGCATCTGGTACGCCTGGCCCGTCTTGGCCTCGGGCGAGAGGTTCTTCGAGACGATCTGCAGCTGCGTGAAGAACTGCGTCGCGATCATCAGCGCGACCATGATCACGAGGATGATCGTGGTGCCGACCCAGCCGTCGGGGCGGTGCTGGATGGCGTCGACGAGCGTCTCGCTCAGCGGGGCGATGTCGAACAGCTTCGCGTTGTTGAACTGCTGAGTGAGCTCCGGCGACAGCAGGCCGACGCCGCCCTTGTTCGCCGCCGCGTGCGCCTTGATGTCGTACAGCGTGTAGTACAGCGAGAAGAAGACCGGCATCTGCACGAGCAGAGGCAGGCAGCTCGACACCGGCGTCGTGCCGTGCTTCTTGTACAGCGCCATGGTCTCGCGGCTCATCGCCTCGCGAGAGAGCTGATCGCGCTTGCCCCGGTACTTCTCCTGGATCTTCTTCATCTCAGGAGCGATTTCCATCATCTTGCGCTGGCTCTTGATCTGCTTCACGAAGAGCGGGATCAGAGCCGTGCGCACGATGACGACGACGCCGGCGATCGAGAGGACCCAGGTGAGTCCGCCGTCCACCGGCATGCCGAAGAAGGTCAGGACGGCGTGCCAGCCGACGAGGATCATTTCGATGACCCAGCGGATGGGCCAGAGGATGATTCCGAGGAAGTCCACGGAGGTCAGTCCTTTCGTAGCGGCACGACGAAGCCGTGACGGGTGAGGTCGTAGCGGAAGCGCGGGTGCGGCGTCACGTCGTCTTCGCCGCCCGCAGCCCACGGGTGGCACCGGGCGATGCGCATCGCCGCCAGTCCCGATCCTTTCACGAGGCCGTGCTGCTGCACGGCCGTCACCGCGTATGCGGAGCAGGAGGGGTAGTACTTGCAGACGTCGCCGTAGAGGTGCGAGATCGTCGCGCGATATCCATGCAGGAGCACGAGGCCGGCGTTGCGCGGCAGCAGCGGGAGCGCCCGAACGGCGTCGGATACGCGAAACCGCGCCGACCCTGTGGCCGACGCGGGCAGCACGCTCATGCCGCCGCCTTGCGCGCGAGGCAGCGCGTCACCTCGGAGCGGAGCTCCTGGAAGGTGGCGTCGGCCGCCGAGGGCAGGGCGCGGATGACGACATCGGCCCCCGGTCGCACGTCCGGAAGCGCCTCCGCGCACACCGCCTTGAGGCGGCGGCGCACGGTGTTCCGCGTGACGGCGTTGCCGACGGCCTTGCTGACGATGAATCCGAACCGCGGCGCGCGCTCCTCGAAGGAGTGCACGACGTGCGTCACGGTCGACGCACCGGCGCATCGAGAGCCTCGACGCACGACCTTGCGATAGTCGGCGCCGAGGACCAGGCGATGCGGCCTCGCGAGCACGGACTCGTCGTCGGGATTACGCCGAGAGCTCGACGCGGCCCTTGCCGCGACGTGCGGCGAGGATGGCGCGGCCGGCGCGGGTGCGCATACGAGCGCGGAAGCCGTGCTTCTTGGCACGACGGCGGTTGTTGGGCTGGAAAGTGCGCTTGCTCATGGAATCACTCCGGAGGGATGGTCACCGGAATCATGTGACCGGAGACGAGAGTTGGTGGAGCCCGGAAGGGCATAAGTCAACCGATTTAGAGTACGCCGACCGAGGGCGATCCTGCAAATGAGGCGGACAACCTGACAGTATCTCCACAGTGTCGGATCCGCGCCCGCAGGAACACGCGCGCGCGCGCCAAGACGGAGTTTGCCGTTCGCCATCCATCCACTAGCGTGTCACGAAGTTATCCACAGGCTAGGGGAGGCCATGAGCGCGCACGAGATCCCGGACGTCCCCGTCTGGCGCACGGTGCTGGCGGAGCTGGCCAGCGACGATCGGATCACTCCTCTTCTCGAGGGATACCTGAGTCTGGCCGTCCCTCAGGGCGTCATGGGGGGCACCCTCTACATCGACGTGCCGAACGACCTGACGGCCGCCCAGATCAACAAGCGCATGCGCGAGCCGATCATGGAGGCGCTCGAGCGCATCGGCGCCGACGCCAAGTCGTTCCGCGTGTCGGTGAACCCCGAGCTCACCGAGGCGTCCTTCGACGCGCCCGCGCCGCCGGTCCCCGTGGAGGCTCCGCAGCGCCCTGTCGCGTCGACGTCCGCTTCGGCGCCGCCGCAGAGCAGGTCGCGGGAGGACACGCGCCTCAACCCGAAGTACACCTTCGACAACTTCGTCATCGGCCAGTCGAACAGGTTCGCGCACGCCGCGGCCGTCGCCGTCGCCGAGGCGCCGGCGAAGGCGTACAACCCGCTCTTCATCTACGGCGACTCAGGCCTGGGCAAGACGCACCTCCTCCATGCGATCGGCGACTACGCGCTCAACCTCTATCCGGGCGTCCGCGTGCGATACGTCTCGAGCGAGGAGTTCACGAACGACTTCATCAACTCGATCGCGAACAACCGCGGCGCCGCCTTCAACGCGCGGTACCGCGAGGTCGACATCCTGCTGATCGACGACATCCAGTTCCTGCAGGGCAAGGCCGAGACGCAGGAGACGTTCTTCCACACGTTCAACACGCTGCATGACCACGACAAGCAGGTGGTCATCACGAGCGACGTCGCGCCCAAGCTCCTCACGGGCTTCGAGGACCGCATGCGCAGCCGCTTCGAATGGGGCCTCATCACGGATGTCCAGGCACCCGATCTCGAGACGCGCGTCGCGATCCTGCGGAAGAAGGGGCAGGCCGAGCGCCTCGACATCCCCGACGACGTGATCGAGTACATCGCCTCGAACGTCTCCACGAACATCCGCGAGCTCGAGGGCGCCCTCATCCGCGTCTCGGCCTTCGCGAGCCTCAACAGGTCGCCCGTCTCCCTGGAGCTCGCCCAGACCGTGCTGCGCGACATCGTCGACCAGTCCGAGGACACCGTCGTGTCGCCGAACGACATCATCAGCGTGACCGCCGGCTACTTCAAGCTCACCGCCGACGATCTGCACGGCTCGAGCCGCGCGCAGTCCGTCGCGCAGGCCCGTCAGATCGCCATGTACCTCTGCCGCGAGCGCACGAGCCTCTCGCTCCCCAAGATCGGGCAGCTCTTCGGAGGGCGCGACCACACGACGGTGATGTACGCGTACCGGAAGATCAACGAGCTCATGAAGGAGAAGCGCTCGGTCTACAACCAGGTGCAGGAGATCACCACGCAGCTCGGGCGGCGCTGACCCGCCCTTCCCGCACGAGGGCTCGGAACCACGCGTTCCGGGCCCTCGCCGGCGTCTGCCGGACGATACGGCCTCGATCGGGACATGCGCTTTCCGTCACCTGTACGCCGCGTGACGTATGCCTGAACGCGCTCTTGACGCAGGGCGCGTCGACCCCCTATAACAAGTTCTCCCCATGTGAAAACTCCTGTGGATAACTGGGGAGACACGCCTCGGACGGTGTGGAGGACACGCCACGGATGTGTGGAACCGCCTGTGACAGCGGCTCGGCGGCCATCCGAGCCGTCCACGACGCGTCCGCAGCTCCTCCACAAGTCACACACATGTCGTTCCCTACTCCCGCCTCGCATCCACAGAGTTATCCACACTGTCCACAGCGGTTAACACGGTTAAGAGATCTCTTGTCTGAAAGGGCCTCCGATGACCTTCTCGACGGACGGTCGAACGCGGGGCACTAGCATGGGAGACCCGTGGGCCAAGAGCGCCCGTTGTTGTGATTCCGAGGGGAGCGACACGTGAAGTTCCACGTGAACCGCGACGTCTTCAGCGAGGCCGTCTCATTCGTCGTCAAGCTGCTGCCGCAGCGCAACCCTCAGCCGATCCTGGCGGGCGTGCTCATCGAGGCGAACGGCGACGGCAGCCTCGCCCTCTCGGCGTTCGACTACGAGGCGTCGGCGCGCACGACGATCGAGGCCACGGTCGACGAGCCGGGCACGATCCTCGTGCACGGCCGACTGCTCTCCGACATCGCGAGCCGCCTGCCGAACCAGCCGATCCAGATCTCGACCGAGGACGACGGCAACATCGCGCTGACGTGCGGCTCCGCGAGCTTCGCCCTCGCGTCGATGCCGGTTGAGGAATACCCCGCAATCCCGGAGGTCACGGGCGAGTCGGGCCTCGTTCCCGGCGACGACTTCGCGACCGCGATCTCGCAGGTCGCGTTCGCCGCGTCGCGCGATGACGTGACCCCCGTCCTCACGGGCGTGCAGCTCGAGGTCTCGGGCACGGGCCTGAGCCTCGTCGCGACGGACCGGTACCGCGTCGCGCTCCGCGACATCCCGTGGGACGGCAGCCAGCAGGAGGCGACGGCGCTCGTGCCGGCGCGCACGCTGCAGGAGGTCGGCAAGACCTTCTCCCACGGCGGCAACATCTCGATCGCGTTCTCCGGCTCGGGCGACCGCGAGATCATCGCCTTCACGGCCGGCAACAAGACGGTGACGTCGCTGCTCATCAAGGGCAACTTCCCGCCGGTCCGCCGTCTGTTCCCCGCGCAGACCGAGCACTACGCGGTGGTGAGCACCGCCGACCTCGCGGAAGCCGTGCGCCGCGTGTCGCTCGTGCTCGACCGCTCGGCGCCGCTGCGCTTCACGTTCTCGACCTCTCAGGTCACGATGGACGCCTCGGGCGGCGACCAGGCCCGCGCATCCGAGTCGGTCGACGCGCACCTCACGGGCGGCGACGAGGTCACCCTCGGGCTCAACCCGCAGTACCTGCTCGAGGCGCTCGGCGCCGTGAAGAGCGAGTTCGTGCGGGTGACGTTCACGTCGAGCGACAACGCGAACAAGCTGAGCCCGATCCTCATCACGAGCCAGACGTCGGTCGACCAGGCGGGTCAGGACTCGTTCAAGTACCTGCTCCAGCCGAACCTGCTGCTGAGGTAGGACCCGGGCGCGGGCCGCGCGCCGCTGATCGGTCGTTGAGCGAGCGGAGCGAGACGAAACGTCGCGACACGACGTCCTGGATCGCCTCCGCGCATCCCGGAAGGAGGTCGAGGACATGATCGTCGAGCACCTCAGCCTCGTCGACTTCCGCAACTACGCAGAGGCCGAGCTCGCCCTGCAGCCGGGGCCGAACGTGCTCGTCGGGCGGAACGGCCAGGGCAAGACCAATCTCGCCGAGGCGATCGCGTATCTCGCGACGCTCGGCTCGCACCGGGTGTCGTCGGATGCCCCGCTCGTGCGCGAGGGGAAGGACGCCGCGTTCGTCCGCGCGCGTCTCGCGCACGGCGCCCGTCGGGTCACCCTCGAGCTCCAGATCAACAAGCAGGGGTCGAACCGCGCGCGCGTGAGCGGCTCTCCCGTGCGCACCTCCGAGCTGCCGCGCTACGCGCAGGCCGTGCTCTTCGCCCCCGAGGACCTGCAGATCGTGCGCGGCGACCCCTCGCAGCGTCGTCGTTTCGCCGATCAGCTGCTCATCCAGCGCACACCGCGCATGGCCGGCGTCATCGCCGACTACGAGCGGACGCTGCGGCAGCGCACCGCGCTGCTGAAGTCCGCGCGGGCGCGCGGTCTCAAGGGAGCGCAGCTGTCGACGCTCGACGTGTGGGATGACAAGCTCGTGGCGCTGGGCTCGCAGCTCATCGACGCGCGCGTGCGCCTCGCGCAGGATCTCGCCGAGCCCGTCGCCGCGGCCTACGCGGGGGTGGCGGGCGAGGACCATCGCCCCGAGCTCAGCTGGGTGCTCTCCGTCCGCGGCGCGGATCCCGAGGAGGGGGATGAGGCGCCCGCCGGCGCGGACGAGGGCTCGACCGAGGAGCTCTTCCGATCCGCGCTCGCGGCGCGCCGCGCGCAGGAGCTCGACCGCGGGCTGACCCTCGTCGGTCCGCATCGGGACGACCTCCTGCTCACGGTTCGCGGCCTCCCCGTGAAGGGCTACGCGTCGCACGGCGAGTCGTGGTCGGTCGCGCTCGCCCTGCGCCTCGCGTCGGCCGAGCTGCTGCGCGCCGAGTCTCAGGGCGGCGACCCCATCCTCATCCTCGACGACGTGTTTGCCGAGCTCGATGCCGATCGCCGCCGGCGCCTCGCCGATGTGGTCGCCGACTTCGAGCAGGTGCTCGTCACCGCGGCCGTCGCCGCGGACGTGCCCGAGCCGCTGCGTGCGAACGCGGTGCGCATCGAGGCCGGAGCCGTCCTCGGGCCGCTCGCGGACCATCCGCTCTCTCCGGAGCCCTCGGATGGCTGAGCCCGAGGTCCCCGAGACGATCGCGACGTACCTGCGGCTGCGCGGGCTCGAGCCCAGCAAGAGGTATCGCAAGAAGCGGCGGATCGTCGACGACGACGATGAGAACGCGCCGTTCGCGCCGGGGCGCGACCCGAAGCCGCTGGGAGAGGCGCTCGACGTGCTCACCCGATCGAGCGGATGGGAGCCGCACCTCCAGCGCGAGGACCTCGCCCTGAACTGGGAGGAGATCGCCGGGCCCGACAACGCCGCGCACTCCCGGATCGAGACCTTCTCGAACGGCGTCGTCGTCGTGCGGTGCGACTCGACGCCGCGCAGCAAGCAGATGCATCTCATGCGCGCGCACTTCCTCACGCGGGTCGTGCAGCTGTACCCCGAGGCGGGCGTCACCGACATCCGCTTCTTCGGGCCCGACGTGCCCTCCTGGAATCACGGCATCAGGCGCGTTCCAGGGCGCGGCCCGCGCGATACCTACGGCTAGCACGGGTCGGATCGTAGGCTGCCTGTTTTTCTCGCGTGAGACGGGCGGTGACGGCCGCGGCCGAGCGCTCGGGACGATAGACTCGGAAGGCTGCCGATCACAGATGTGGAGCACTTCTTCCTATGACGAGCGAAACCCCTCAGAACGAGTCCGAGCCGATCGACGACGGTCGGGCAGACGAGAGGGGCGACGCCGCATCGGGCCCCCGCAAGGTGCAGAACGAGTACGGCGCCGATGCGATCCAGGTCCTCGAGGGCCTCGAGGCCGTGCGCAAGCGCCCGGGCATGTACATCGGGTCGACCGGTCCGCGCGGTCTGCACCATCTCGTCTACGAGATCGTCGACAACTCGGTCGATGAGGCGCTCGCGGGCTACTGCGACACGATCGTCGTGACGCTGCTCGCGGATGGCGGTGTCCGGGTCGTCGACAACGGCCGCGGCATCCCCGTCGCGATGCACAAGACCGAGGGCAAGTCGACGCTCGAGGTGGTCCTCACCGTGCTGCACGCGGGCGGCAAGTTCGGCGGCGGCGGCTACGCGGTCTCCGGCGGCCTGCACGGCGTCGGTTCGTCGGTCGTCAACGCGCTCTCGACCCGCCTCGACGCGGTGGTCAAGCGCGACGGCTACGTCTGGCGCCAGTCGTTCTCGGGCGGCGGCGTGCCGATCGCGCCGATCGAGCAGGGCGAGGCCACCGAGGAGACGGGCACGAGCATCACGTTCTGGCCCGACGCGGAGATCTTCGTCGAGGGCGTCGAATTCGACTACGAGACGCTCCGCACCCGCTTCCAGCAGACGGCGTTCCTCAACAAGGGCCTGCGCATCGAGCTGTCGGACGAGCGCGAGTCGTCGGCGGAGGAGGTCGAGGCCGAGGACGGCTCGACCGAGATCGTCAAGCGCCACAACGTCTTCCACTACGAGCGCGGCCTCGTCGACTACGTCGAGTACCTGAACAAGGTGCGCAAGGCCGAGCGCGTGAACGAGGAGATCGTCGTGCTCGAGTCGGAGCAGGGCGATGGCCGGATGGCCGTCGAGATCGCCATGCAGTGGACGACGAGCTACACCGAGAACGTCTTCACGTACGCGAACATGATCAACACGCACGAGGGCGGCACCCACGAGGAGGGCTTCCGCGCGGCGCTCACCTCTCTCGTCAACCGGTACGCGCGTGCGAACAACATCATCAAGGAGAAGGACGACAACCTCACGGGCGACGACGTCCGCGAGGGGCTGACCGCCGTCATCTCCGTGAAGCTCTCCGAGCCGCAGTTCGAGGGCCAGACGAAGACGAAGCTCGGCAACACCGAGGCCAAGGCCTTCGTGCAGAAGGTCGTGAACGACCAGCTCGCCGACTGGTTCGAGCGGAATCCCGCGCAGGCGAAGAACATCATCCGCAAGGCGATCGACGCGGCGACGGCGCGGATGGCCGCGCGCAAGGCGCGCGAGACGGCGCGGCGCAAGAGCGTGTTCGAGTCGGCCGCGATGCCCGACAAGCTCAAGGACTGCACGTCGAAGGACCCGTCGATCAGCGAGATCTTCCTCGTCGAGGGAGACTCCGCAGGCGGCTCGGCCGTGGGCGGCCGCGACCCGCACACGCAGGCGATCCTCGCCCTGCGCGGCAAGATCCTCAACGTCGAGCGGGCGCGCATCGACAAGGCGCTGGGCAACAAGGAAGTCCAGGCGATGATCCAGGCGTTCGGCACGGGCATCGGGCCCGAGTTCGACATCGAGAAGGCGCGCTACCACAAGATCGTGCTGATGACGGATGCCGACGTCGACGGCCAGCACATCACGACGCTCCTGCTGACGCTGCTGTTCCGCTACATGCGCGGGCTCGTCGAGGCCGGCTTCGTGTACCTCGCGATGCCGCCGCTCTACCGCCTGAAGTGGTCGAACGCGCCGCACGAGTACGTCTACAGCGACCGCGAGCGCGACGCGCTCCTCAAGGAGGGCGCGGCCGCCGGCAAGCGCCTCCCGAAGGACGCGGGCATCCAGCGCTACAAGGGTCTCGGCGAGATGAACGACTCGGAGCTGTGGGACACGACGATGAACCCCGAGACGCGCACGCTGCGTCAGGTGACCATCGACGACGCCGCCGCGGCCGACGAGATCTTCTCGGTGCTCATGGGCGAGGACGTCGAGTCCCGCCGGAGCTTCATCCAGCGCAACGCGAAGGACGTGAGGTTCCTGGACATCTGACGACTCCGGCGAGCGAGACGCCACCCGGTCGTCGAGCGAGCGAAGCGAGTCGAGACGTCGCACGCCGACCTCACGAACTGATCCGAAACTGAGAGACCATGACTGACGAGAGCAACGACGAGCAGCGCCCCGACCTCACGGCGGCCCACAACCACGGCCGCATCGACCAGGTCGACCTGCAGTCGGAGATGCAGCGCAGCTACCTCGACTACGCGATGAGCGTGATCGTGGGGCGTGCCCTTCCGGATGTGCGCGACGGCCTCAAGCCCGTGCACCGCCGCGTCGTGTACGCGATGTACGACGGCGGCTACCGGCCCGACAAGAAGTTCTCGAAGTGCGCCCGCGTCGTCGGCGAGGTGATGGGTCAGTACCACCCGCACGGCGACACGGCGATCTACGACGCCCTCGTGCGCCTCGTGCAGCCCTGGTCGCTGCGGTACCCGCTGGCGCAGGGACAGGGCAACTTCGGGTCGCCCGGAAACCAGGGCGCGGCCGCGCCCCGATACACCGAGACGAAGATGGCCCCGCTCGCGCTCGAGATGGTGCGCGACATCGAGCAGGAGACCGTCGACTTCCAGGACAACTACGACGGCGAGACCCAGGAGCCGTCGGTCCTCCCGGCGCGCTTCCCGAACCTCCTCGTCAACGGCTCGGTCGGCATCGCGGTCGGCATGGCGACGAACATCCCGCCGCACAACCTGCGCGAGGTCGCCGACGGCGCCCTGTGGGCTCTCGAGAACCCCGACCTGCCGCGCGAGGAGCTGCTCGGCGGCCTCATGCAGCGCATCCCCGGCCCGGACTTCCCGACCGGTGCGCAGATCCTCGGCACGAAGGGCATCCACGAGGCATACCGCACGGGGCGCGGGTCGATCACGATGCGCGCGGTCGTCGAGATCGAGGAGATCCAGGGCCGCACGTGCCTCGTGATCACCGAGCTCCCGTACCAGGTGAACCCCGACAACCTCGCCGTGAAGATCGGCGAGCTCGCCCGCGAGGGCAAGGTCACCGGGATCGCCGACATCCGCGACGAGACGTCCGGCCGCACGGGCCAGCGTCTCGTGATCGTGCTCAAGCGCGACGCGGTCGCGAAGGTCGTGCTGAACAACCTCTACAAGCACACCGAGCTGCAGACGAACTTCGGCGCGAACATGCTCGCGATCGTCGACGGCGTGCCGCGCACGCTCCCGCTCGACGGCTTCGTGCACTACTGGATCGCCCACCAGCTCGACGTCATCGTCCGCCGCACGGAGTTCCGCCTCCGCAAGGCCGAGGAGCGCATGCACATCCTGCGCGCGTACCTCAAGGCGCTCGATGCCCTCGACGAGGTGATCGCGCTCATCCGCCGCTCCCCGACGGTCGACGAGGCGCGCGAGGGCCTCAAGGCGCTCCTCGAGATCGACGACATCCAGGCCGACGCCATCCTGCAGATGCAGCTGCGCCGCCTGGCCGCCCTCGAGCGCCAGAAGATCATCGACGAGGCCACGGAGCTCGAGGCGCAGATCGAGGACTACAAGGCGATCATCGCCGACGAGGGCCGTCAGCGCGTGATCATCCGCGAGGAGCTCACCGAGATCGTCGACCGCTTCGGCGACGAGCGCCGCACCCACATCCTCCACGGCTTCGATGGCGACGTGTCGATCGAGGACCTCATCGCCGAGGAGGAGATGGTCGTCACGATCACGCGCGAGGGCTACATCAAGCGCACGCGCAGCGACAACTACCGCTCCCAGCGCCGCGGCGGCAAGGGCGTGAAGGGCGCGCAGCTGCGCGCCGACGACGTCGTGGAGCACTTCTTCGTCACGACGACCCACCACTGGCTCCTCTTCTTCACGACGAAGGGCCGCGTCTACCGGACGAAGACCTACGAGGTTCCCGAGGCCGGCCGCGACGCGAAGGGCCTGCACGTGGCGAACCTCCTCGCGCTGCAGCCCGATGAGCAGATCGCCCAGGTGATCGAGCTGAAGTCGTACGACGACGCCGAGTACCTCGTGCTCGCGACGCGCTCGGGCCTCGTGAAGAAGACGCGGCTCACGGAGTACGACTCGAACCGCCAGGGCGGCATCATCGCGATCAACCTGCGCGACGGCGACGAGCTCGTCAGCGCGCTCACGGTGAACGCGGACGACGACATCCTCCTCATCAGCCACCACGGCATGTCGCTGCGGTTCTCGGCGACCGACGACGCGCTGCGTCCGATGGGCCGCTCGACGAGCGGCGTGAAGGGCATGTCGTTCCGCGACGGCGACGACCTGCTGTCGGCATCGGTGGCGGCGCCCGGCTCGTACGTGTTCGTCGTGACCGACGGCGGCTACGCCAAGCGCACCGCGATCGAGGAGTACCGGGTCCAGGGCCGCGGCGGTCTCGGCATCAAGGTCGCCAAGCTCAACGACGACCGCGGCGTGCTGGCCGGCGGCCTCATCGTCCAGGAGGATGACGAGGTTCTCGTGGTTCTCGAAAAGGGCAAGGTGGTACGCTCTGCCGTGGCCGAGGTACCTGCGAAGGGCCGCGACACGATGGGTGTCGTCTTCGCGCGGCCCGACAAGAACGACCGCATCCTCGCGATCGCCCGAAACACCGAACGCGGGCTGAGCGACGAGAGCGGGGAAGACGCCGACGAGGCGGCCCCGGGATCCGAGACCCCCGAAGGAACCACTGACGCATGAGCACAGTAGCGGACAAGCTCGCCAAGAAGCAGGCGCACAAGACCAGCGCGAAGCAGGTGCGTCTGCGCCTGGTGTACGTCGACTTCTGGTCGGCCGTGAAGCTGTCCTTCCTCGCCGCGGTGGCGCTCGCCGTCGTGACGATCGTGACGTTCTTCCTCATCTACATGGTCGTGCAGACGACGGGCCTCATCGCCCAGGCCGATGAGCTCATGGCGGCGTTCTCCGACGGCGAGCTGACGCTGTCCGCGTTCGTCGGGCTGCCGCAGGTGATGGCGTTCGCCGCGGTGGTGGCCATCCTCAACCTCATCGTCGTGACCGTGCTGGGCGCGGTCGTGGCGGGGATCTACAACCTCGCCGTGAAGATCACGGGCGGTCTGCTCGTGGGCTTCACCTCGAACTGACCCGCCTCACGCGGGAAGGGCCGGGCATCCTCGGATGCCCGGCCCTTTCGCGTTCGCCTCAGGCGACCACGCGTCCCGCTTCGAGGCGGATGACGCGGTCGGCCGCCGCGATCGACGTCTCGTCGTGCGTCACGCAGGCGACCGCCGCTCCGCGCGCGGCCTCCTCGCGCAGGATGGCGCGGGTGCGGTCGCGGCTGCGCGAGTCGAGCCCGGCGGCGGGCTCGTCGAGGAGCAGGATGGCCGGGCGACGCACGATCCCCTGCGCGAGCAGGGCGCGCTGACGCTGCCCTCCCGAGAGGCTGGAGAGGGGGCGCTCCTCGAGCCCCGTGAGCTCCACGCGCGCGATCGCGTCGGCGACCGCTCGCCGGCCATCCGCTCGGCGACGACGTGCCCCGCGCGCCCAGGTGCCCATCGCGACCGTCTCGCGCACCGTCACGGGCAGGGTGTCGGGTGCCTCGGGGCGCTGCACCACGAGGGCGACGTCGCCGTCTCGAGAGACACGACCTGACCGCGGCGTGCGCACGCCGGCGAGAAGCTCGACGAGGGTCGACTTCCCCGAGCCGTTGGCGCCCGCGATCGCCGTCACCTCGCCGAAGGCGAGATGCATGGAGATGTCGTGCACGGCATCCTCCGCTCCGTAGGCGAAGCACAGCGAATGGGCGAGCAGGGCGGGGCGGTGGGAGCGCATCCCGCCCACTATAGCAATTGATAATCGTTCTCATTTTGGGTTAGGCTCGACCACCGTGTCCTCCTGGCTCCTCGATCCCCTCAGCACGGCGTTCGTCCTTCGCGCCCTGACCGGCGGCGTGCTCGTCGCCCTCATCTGCGGCATCGTCGGCACCTGGGTGGTCATCCGCGGGATGGCCTTCCTCGGCGAGGCGATCGGCCACGGCATGCTCCCGGGCGTCGCGATCGCGACCGTGCTGGGGCTGCCGGTGCTCATCGGGGGCGCGGTGAGCGCCGTCGCGATGAGCGCGGCCATCGGAGCACTGCAGCGGCGGGGGCGGCTGTCGTACGACACGAGCATCGGCCTGCTCTTCGTCGGGATGCTCTCCCTCGGCGTGATCATCGTGTCGCACTCGCGCACCTTCGCCACGGATGCCACCGCCATGCTCTTCGGCGACATCCTCGCGGTCGACCTCGGCGACATCGCGCTCCTCGCCGGCGCGCTCGTCGTCACCGTCGCGGTCGCCGCCCTGTTCCATCGCGCGTTCGTCGCGTCGGCGTTCGACCGCCGCATCGCGCACACCCTCGGCCTGCGCCCCCGTCGCGCGCAGCTCGCGCTGGTCGGGCTCGTGACGCTCGCGGTCGTCTCGTCGTATCAGGCCGTCGGGTCGCTGCTCGTCGTGGGGCTCCTGCTCGCACCGGCGGTCGCCGCGCGGCCCTGGACGACCCGCATCCCCGTCACGATGGCGCTCGCGGGCGCGATCGGCGCGCTCTCGGTGCTCGTGGGCCTCCTCGTGTCGTGGAACGCGGGCACCGCGGCCGGCGCTTCGATCGCGGGCAGCGCCATCCTCCTCGCGGCGCTGTCGGGCGTCGTCCGATCGAGCATCGACCGCATGCGCCGCCGCACGGCGACCCATGGCGCGCAGACCCCGGATGGGCCGAGGCACGCCTCCGCGACCGCGCGCCCGCGCGAACCGCACATCGCCCGAACGGCGGCGATCCGATGACCCGGAAGGAACCCATGACCCGAAACCTCCCCCGCCTCCGACTCTCGATCGCCCTGGGTGCGGGAGCTCTGCTCCTCGCCGGATGCGCCGGAACAGCACCCGCGGCCGAGCCGCCGACGAGCTCGTCACCGGCAGCCGACGGACACGGATCGGTGGCCGGGGCCGCTCAGGTCGACGAGCCGCCGCTTCAGCTCGTCTCGATCGACGAGGAGGGGGCCGTCGGGGTGCTCGACCTGCTCGACGGAACGGCCGTCGAGCTCGGCGAGATCGGCGCTCCGACCGCGGTCGCGACGGATGGCCGCTACGTCTTCGCGACGACCGAGGCCGGGGTCGAGATCGTCGACAGCGGCACGTGGACCTGGGATCACGTCGACCACTTCCACTACTACCGCGCGGAGCCGCGCCTCGTCGGCACGCTCGAGGGGTCGGGCACCGCCGCGGTCTCGACGGGACCGCTCGCGACGGCCGGCGCGACGGGCATCGTCCTCGGCGCCGACGCCGTGCTGCTCGACAACAAGGCGCTCTCGAACGGCGAGATCGTCGAGACGCTGCGTCTCGACGCCGGTTCCGCCGACGGCGTCATCGCGCCGCTCGGTGCGGGCGCGCTCGTGAGCGAGGCCGACGCGGACGGTCGCGTGCAGAGCCTCCGCTTCGTCACGGCAGAGGGCCACCAGGCGCAGGTCGAGACGCCGTGCGTCGACGCCGAGGGCACGATCACGACGCGGGTCGGGCTCGTCGTCGGCTGCGCCGACGGCGCCGTGCTCGCGACGGTCGACCGCGGCGAGCCCGTCTTCGAGCGCATCCCGTACCCCGAGGGGACGACCGCCGAGCGTGCGACCGCGTTCGATGGCCGCAAGGGGCGCCCGACGGTCGCCGCTCTCGCGGGGGAGCGCGGCTTCTGGCTGCTCGACACCCGGGAGCGGGCGTGGCGGCTCGTCGAGACGGAGGCACCGCTTCTGCGTGTCGCGGCGGTCGACGACGCGGACGGTCACGTCGTCGCGCTCGATGCGGAGGGCCGCGTGCGCGTCTACCTCGCCGAGACCGGTGCGGAGATCGGGGCGTCCGAGCCGCTCCTGCCGCAGACACTGGCCGACGCCGACGCGCTCGCGGGCGTCTCGCTCACGGTCGATGCGCAGCGGGCGTACGTGAACGCGCCGCTCGAGGGGGTCGTCCACGAGATCGCCTACGCCGACGGCGCGCGCGTCGCGCGATCGCTCGAGACGCCGACGGCTCCCGCGTTCGTCGCGGAGGTCGGGCGATGAGGCGGATGGCTGCCGGGCTGCTGGCTGCGCTCGCGCTCGCGGTGAGCGGGTGCGCGGCCATCGGCCCCGCGGACGAGACGCCGCGGATCGTCGTGACCACGAACATCCTCGGCGACGTCGTGCAGAGCGTCGTGGGCGACGAGGCGGAGGTGCTCACCCTCATGAAGCGCAACGCCGATCCGCACTCCTTCGAGATCTCGGCACAGGAGGCCGCGTCGCTCGGCGATGCCGACCTCATCGTGTCGAACGGGCTCGGCCTCGAGGAGGGGCTGCAGCAGCACCTCGACCGCGCGGAGGCGGAGGGGGCGCGGATGCTCGCGGCCGGCGACGTCGTCGACGTCCTGCCGTACGCCGAGGGCGGTGCGCCGGACCCGCACTTCTGGACCGACCCTGCGCGGATGGTCGAGGTCGTCGATGCGCTCGAGGCGGCGGTCGCCGACATCCCGGGGATAGATCCCGCCGTCGTCGGAGGCAACGCGGACGCCTATCGGAGCGAGCTCGCGACGCTCGACGAGGAGATGACCGCGGCGTTCGCGGCGATCCCCGAGGAGCGACGTGCCCTCGTGACGAACCACCACGTCTTCGGATACCTCGCCGACCGCTTCGACTTCCGCGTGATCGGCGCGGTCATCCCCGGCGGCACCACCCTCGCGGCGCCGAGCGCCGCCGACCTGCGCGACCTCGCGGGCGCGATCGAGGAGGCGGGGGTTCCGACGATCTTCGCGGAGTCATCGCAGCCCGACCGGCTCGTGCAGGTGCTCGCGAGCGAGGTCGGAATCGAGGTCGACGTCGTCGAGCTCTTCACGGAGTCGCTCACGGAGCCCGGAGAGGGCGCCGACACCTACCTCACCATGACGCGCGCGAACACCGAGCGCATCTCCCAGGGCCTGAGCTGAAGGCCATCCCGGAAAGGAACACGATGACACGACACACACGACGTCTGACGGCGGCGGCCGTGATCACGGGGGTCTCCCTCCTCGCGACCGCGTGCGCGACCACGTCGGGCTCAGGTGCCGCCCCCGACACCGCGAGCGAGGAGCCGGCGGCTCCGGCGGAGGGTCGCGTCGCGGTGGCCTACGAGAACGGCATCGCGGTGCTCGACGGCACCTCGCTCGAGGTGGTGAACACCTTCGAGACCGAGGAGTTCACGCGGCTCAATCCGTTCGGCGACGGACGGACGATCACCGTGACCACGTCGAAGGGGTTCCAGATCCTCGACACGGGAGCGCCCGAGCTCACCGACCTCGTGTTCGAGGCGGCTGCCGCCGGGCACGTCGTCGTGCACGAGGGGAAGACGGTGCTCTACGACGACGCGACGAGCGAGACGACCATCCTCGACACCGACGTGTTCGCTGGTGGCTACGACGCGCTCCCGGAGGGCGAGACGCACCGCTCCGAGGCCGCGCACCACGGCGTCTCGATCGTCCTCGAGGACGGCACGCTGCTCACGACCGTCGGCGACGAGACCGCGCGGTCGGGTGCCGTCGCGCTCCACGCGCACGACGACCACTGGGACGAGCTCGCGTCGAGCGACGAGTGCCCCGGCATCCACGGCGAGGGGACCGCGGCCGGTGAGGCCGTGATCTTCGGCTGCGAGGATGGCGCGCTCCTCTTCCACGACGGCGCGTTCGAGAAGTTCACGGCGCCCGACGAGTACGGGCGGATGGGCAACGCGTACGTCTCGGAGACGAGCCCGATCGTCGTCGGCGACTACAAGAGCGACCCCGACGCCGAGGGCTACCTGCTCAACGCGGTGACGCTCATCGACACCGCCGCGCACACCTACGAGGTCGTGAAGCTGCCAGACGAGGTGCAGTACACGTACCGCGATGTCGTGCGCGGGCCGGAGGATCTCGCGTACATCCTCTCGACCGACGGACAGATCCACGTGCTCGACCCCGAGACGGGCGAGATCGTCGACGCGTTCCCCGTCGTGGAGGCGTGGGAGGGGCCGGCCGAATGGCAGGACCCGCACCCCACGATCAAGGTGAACGGCGACATCGCCTACGTCACCGAGCCCGCGTCGAACGCCGTGCACGCCGTCGACCTGACGACGGGCGAGACCGTCGCGACCGTCGAGCTCGACGCCGCGCCCAACGAGATCGCGGTGGCGCTCGGCTGAGCGGCCCCTTTCCGGTGAGACTAGCCCCCGTCGCCCGGACTAGCGCTCCGGGCGCAGGTATCGGCGACCGGGGCTAGTCTCACCGGCGATCGGGTGCGACACCCCCGGGAGGGCGGCGTCGATTGGCGCCGGCCTCCCGGTTCGGGTATGCTCTTGCAGGTTGAGAGTTCGGCTCTCGCAAGACGGGGCTATAGCTCAGGCGGTTAGAGCGCTTCACTGATAATGAAGAGGTCCCAGGTTCAAGTCCTGGTAGCCCCACTCCGTCTCCTCTCGGGGCCTTAGCTCAGTTGGTAGAGCGCTTGCTTTGCAAGCAAGATGTCAGGAGTTCGAATCTCCTAGGCTCCACACGCAGGAATCGCCCCGGCCACTCGGCCGGGGCGATTCGCGTTTCCGCGTCGGAGCTCACCGGGAGCGCGGCAGCTCGACGGGGCTGCGGGATCGATCGATCGCGACATCACCCGGATCAGCGGGATCGACAAGCAGGTGGACGGTCGACTCTGGGGAGAAGCCGGCGACGAGCGCGCGGTCGATGCGGACGACGAGCTCCGCATCGTGCGAGGATCCGCGGAACGGGAAGCGCACGTGCAGGCGCATCGCCGGGGCCTCCTCGCCGCCGCCCGGGTGCTTCGCCCACGCCGTGACGCTCGCCTCGACCCGGACTCCGCTCACCTGGAGGCGGTCGGCGCGGGACCTCTCCTCGACGACCGGCCGGTAGCTCCGCGCGAGCGCCCGGGCGACCACGACGGCGATCGCGACGATCACGGTGAAGAAGCCGGCGATCGCCAGGATCGCCGGCAGCGGCATCGCGTCTGCGTTCTCCATCCACCGTCAGCGTCGCACGGCGAGGGCGGCCTGCGGTGAACGGACGGGGAACACTCGCTGCCGACGCGCTGCAGGAGAGGGCGCGGCTGACGACCCTTCTCTACCGTGCGAGGGGCGGCGCCGTCGATCCCCTGTCGATGAGCGTCGGCGAGAGGCGGATGTGCCGGGGCTCGGCTTCGGGGTCGTCGAGTCGGGCGAGGATGGCGCGCGCGGTCTCCGCTCCCACGTCGCGGCTGCGATCGTCGATCGTCGTGAACGACAGGTAGCGGCTGTTCGCGAGGGGCGAGTCGTCGTAGCCGACGAGCGACACGTCATGCGGGATGGCGAGACCTCGGTCGCGCAGGGCGGCCGCGGCGCCCAGCGCCATGACGTCGTTCGACGCGAAGATCGCGGTCACGTCCGGATGCGCCTCGAGCAGCTGCCGTGCCGCGCGGTAGCCCCCCTCGTCGCTCGTCTCGTGCTCACCGCCGGTCAGCAGCGGATCGAGCCCGGCTTCGCGCATCACACGGGTGTACGCAGCGCGCCGCAGGGCCGCCGACCCTCCTCCGCCGGTGAGATGCCCGATGCGACGATGGCCGAGCTCGAGGAGATGCCGCGTCGCGATCCGCGCGCCCTCGGTGTCGTCGTTCGCGACCGTGTCCGCGCCGGGGATCGAGCCCGCGCGCCCGCCGACGACGGCGACCGGGACGGGGATGCGCAGGGCCGCCGCGTCCGGCTCGGCGGCGACGACGACGGCCTCGGCATGGGTCGCGATGAAGCCCTCGACCGCGTGCGCGTCTCGGCGGAGGTCGGCCACGCTGACCTGGAAGCCGGCGGGGTCGAGCACATCGCGCATGCCGTCGAGGAGGTCGACGAACCAGAGGTTGCGGAAGTCGTCGATCACGAGGCCGATGTTGCGTGTGCGCACTCCGGCGAGCGCGGTGGCGGCTCGGCTCGGACGGTAGTCGAGTGCGCGGATGGCCTCCTCGACCGCGCGACGCCGCTCCGGGCTGACCTTGGGCGAGCCGCGGAGAACGAGGGAGACGAGCGACTTCGACACGCCTGCGCGCTGGGCGACGTCGTAGATCGTCGGTCGGGACGCGGTCATGAGATTCCCCTTTGACAGGACATTACGTCGTAGTCTACCGTGATCGTTGTACCGCTCCAACGCGCGGTTCATCCCCATCCTCGCACCTGCAATGACGCCGCGGCCGGAAGGCCGGGCGAGACCTCGAAGGAGAGAGCCGATGCCCGAGAGCCTCGGAGTCGCCGTCATCGGAGCCGGCATGGCCGGCCGCGCCCACGCCGCGGCGTACCGTGCGGCGTCCACCGTCTACGTCTCGACGCTTCCGCCCATCCGCCTTGTGTCGATCGGCGACGTGAACGCCGAGTTCGGCGCCCTCGCCGCGCGGCGCTTCGGCTATGAGCGCAGCGACACGTCGTGGCAGGCGATCGCCGAGGCGCCCGACATCGACGTCGTCAGCGTCGTCGTCGCGAACCATCTCCACCGCGAGATCGTCGAAGGGCTCCTCGCCGCCGGCAAGCACGTCCTGTGCGAGAAGCCGCTCAGCGACAGCCTCGACGATGCGGTCGCCATGGCCGACGCCGCGCGCTCGGCGACGAGCATCGCGCGCGTCGGCTTCACCTATCGGCGCTCGCCCGGCATCGCGTATCTCCGTGACCTCGTGCGCAGCGGCGTGCTCGGCCGCGTGCTCCACGTCAGCGGACGCTACTGGACCGACTACGCCGCCGACCCGCACATCCCGATCAGCTGGCGCTTCAAGGGCGCGCAGGGCTCGGGAGCGCTCGCCGACGTGGGCAGCCACCTCGCGTACATCGCCGAGTTCATCGGCGGCGACATCGCGGAGGTGTCGGGTGGGCGCTTCGCCACCGTGATCTCCGAGCGCCCCGAGCCCCTCGGCGCCGTCATCGGCCACGAGCACGGCGCCGTGTCGGACACGTTCGACACGGTCGAGAACGACGACTACGCCGCGTTCTCGTTCGACTTCGCGGATGGCGGAGCAGGGGCGATCGAGGTCTCCCGCGTCGCCTCGGGGCACGCGAACACGCTCGTCCTCGAGGTGTTCTGCGAGAACGGCTCGGCGTCGTTCGACTTCCGCACGCCGTCCGAGATCGGACTCATGCTCAACGAGGGCCCGGTCGCGCAGCGCGGCTTCCGGCGGGTGCTCCTCGGCCCCGAGCATCCGTACCTCAGAGGAGGTCTCGCCATGGACGCGACCGGTGTCGGGTTCGGTCAGAACGAGGGCTTCGTGTACCAGGCGCGGGCGTTCCTCGAGGAGGTCGCCGGCATCGAGGAGGCGGCATCGCTGCCGCGGTGCGCGACGTTCGAGGAGGGAGTCCGCAACATGCGGCTGCTCCAGGCGGTGACGGAGTCTGCCGCGCGACACGGCGCGGCGGTCGCGATCCCGCAGGAGGTGCGCGCATGAGGCTGGGTGTCTACAACGCGATCCTGCACGACCGCGCGCTTCCCGAGGCGCTCGAGGTCGTCGCGTCGCTCGGTCTCACGGGGATCGAGCTGAACGCGGGCGGATTCCTGCCGGCGGTCCACATCCCGTCCCTCGACGACATCCTCGTGTCCGACGCCGCGCGCGACGACTTCCTCGGGCAGTTCGAGGGGACCGGCGTCGAGATCGCCGGCCTCAACTGCAATGGCAACCCGCTGCACGCGAAGGCGGACATCCGCGCGCGCCACGCGGAGGACGTGCGCCGATCCATCCGCCTCGCCGCCCGCCTGGGTCAGACGCGCGTCGTCACGATGTCGGGTCTGCCCGGGTCCGACGAGACGGCGCGATTCCCGAACTGGATCGTGAACGCCTGGAACTCGGCGCACCTCGACGTGCTCGACTACCAGTGGCGGGTCGTCGGCGACTTCTGGCGGGAGATCGACCGACTCGCTGTCGACCACGGCGTCAAGGTCGCGCTCGAGCTGCACCCGCAGAACGTCGTCTTCAACACCCGCGACGTGCATCGTCTCGTCGAGACGACCGGCGCGACGCACATCGGCGTCGAGCTCGACGCGTCGCACCTCTTCTGGCAGCAGATGGACCCCGTCGCGGTCGTGCGAGAGCTGGGCGAGCTCGTCTTCCACGCAGCGGCGAAGGATGTCCGCATCAACCGCGAGACCGCGCAGCTCTACGGCGTGCTCGACAACGGCTTCCGGCGGCTCGACCCGTCCGAGTCGCGCACGGGCCTCGGGGGCGACGAATGGGCGAACGAATGGCCGAAGCCCGCCGCCTGGGACTTCGTCGCGCTCGGCAAGGGGCACGACACGGCGTACTGGACGGAGTTCCTCCGTGCTCTGCACGAGGTCGACCCGGACATGTGGGTCAACATCGAGCACGAGGACGTCGAGCTCGGCCGCGTCGAAGGGCTCCAGGTGGCCGCGGCCGTGCTGCGGGACGCCGATCGAGCTCTGCAGGAGTCGCTCGGGCAGGGGTGAGTTCGCACAGGGCGGTTCTCGAGGCCGGGTCGCGGCGTCTCGACTCGCTCGTTCCTCGCTCGCTCAACGACCGGGGGAGGGATGGCCGATGGCGCCTTGCAGAGGGATGTGTCAGCGGGCGACCGCGTACGCCGCCCGCACACGTGCGAGGCGCTCGTCGAAGGCGGGCGGCAGCGGCGAGGGCAGGTCGTCGAGGGGGAACCACGCCAGGTCGTCCGACTCATCGCTGACCTGGAGGGCGACGGCGTCGCGGTCGACGACGGCCGCGACGCCGACGTCGAGGTGCGATGCGCATCGGCCGAACCGCGAGCTCAGCGGATGGTGGTCCAGATCGACGACCCGGACGTCGCGGAGGAGACCGCGGGACACGCCCGTCTCCTCCTCGAGCTCGCGTGCGGCGGCCTGCGCGAGCGACGTGTCCCCGGCCTCCAGGTGGCCGCCCGGCTGCACCCAGAACCTCCCCTTGCCGTGGAGGCAGAGGAGGATCTGCTCGCCGGTCGAGTCGAAGACGAACAGGCTCGCCGTGAGGTGCGCGGGCGGTCCCTCGCGGTCGAGCGCGGCCGCGCCGTGCGCCTCGAGAGCCGCGACGAAGTCGTCGTGCGCGGGGACCGACGGCCCCACCAGGGCGACGGCCTCGCGCGCGGACGCGAGCAGGGACGAGCGCGGGTCGATCACGGCTTCGAGCCTGTCACAGGCCGGGGACCGGAGCGAGGATCCGAGTGGCCGACAGTCGTCGGTGAAATCACCATGCACAGACATGAAACGAATCAGGGAGCAGATCGGCAAGACACTGACCGGTACCACTGTGCACATTGCCGCCCGATTTTGCCCGATCGGCCCATGAGGCGGATACTCATGTCGCGCGCTTCCCCGCGCACCGAGACCATGAGCATCCTCCGCACCCCGCACAGCGCCCTCGAGAGCGTCACGGTGGTCGGCCCCGGCCGACTCGGCCGGAGCATCGCCCGTGCCCTCCGGGCGGCCGGCGTCGTCGTGCACGGCCCGGTCGGGCGCGGCGAGGAGATCCCCGACGCGCCGGTCGTGCTGCTGTGCGTTCCGGACGGCGAGATCGCTGCCGCTGCGCACGCCGCGACGGCGGCGGGGCGGATGATCGGCCACACCTCCGGCGCGGTGCCGATCCACGATGTCGACTTCGGCCTCCACCCCCTGCAGACGTTCACCGGCGATGACGACCCGGCCGTGTTCCGCGGTGTCGCGTGCGCGGTCGCGGCGCGCTCGGACGAGGCGCTCGAGACCGCGACGGGCATCGCGCTCCTGCTCGGCGCACGCGCGTTCCCTCTCGATGAGGCCCACCGGGCGGCCTACCACGCAGCCGCGTCGGTCGCGGCGAACTTCCTCGTGACCATCGCCGATGCCGCGGAGCGGATCGCCGAGACCGCGGGCATCCCGGCCAAGGAGGCGCGCCTGCTCCTCGCGCCGCTCGTGCGGCGCACCGTCGAGAACTGGGCGTCGGGAGGACCCGCGACAGCCCTGACGGGCCCGATCGCCCGCGGGGACGAGGAGACGGTCGAGCGCCAGCGCGCCGCGATCTCGGCCGGCCGTCCCGAGCTCGTCCCGCTCTTCGACGAGCTGTGCGAGGCGACCCGCGCGCTCGCACGCAGGAAGGAGCACACGACATGAGGATCGTGCGCACCGTGTCCGACATGCGCGCCGCCGTGCGCACCGCGCGAGCCGAGGGCGCCTCGATCGGCCTCGTGCCCACGATGGGGGCCTTCCACGAGGGACACCTCTCGCTCATGCGCCGTGCGCGGGAGGCGTCCGACGTCGTGGTCGTGTCGCTCTTCGTCAACCCGACGCAGTTCGGGGCGAACGAGGACCTCGGCTCCTATCCGCGCGACGAGGCCAGGGATGCCGCGCTCGCCGAGGAGGCGAGAGCGGACATCCTCTTCGCGCCGCCCGTCTCCGAGATGTATCCCGACGGCTTCGCCACGACCATCCATGTGTCCGGCATCACCGACGTGCTGTGCGGCGCACACCGCGGCCCGCACCACTTCGACGGCGTCGCCACCGTCGTCGCCAAGCTGCTCTCGATCGTGACCCCTGACGTCGCCTTCTTCGGACAGAAGGACGCGCAGCAGGTGCTCGTCGTGCGCCGGCTCGTCCGCGACCTCGACCTGCCCGTGCGGATCGAGGCGTGCCCGATCGTCCGCGAGCCGGACGGCCTCGCGATGAGCTCGCGCAACGTCTACCTCGATGCCGCAGCGCGGGCGCAGGCGACCGCTCTGAACCGGGCGCTGACCGCGGCGGAGGATCTCGCGGCGCGGGGCGAGCGGGATGGCGCGGTGCTGCTCGCGGCCGCTCGATCCGTCCTCGCGGAGGTCGGCATCGAGCCCGAGTACCTCGAGCTGCGCGACGCCGAGCACCTCCGTCCTCTCGTCCGCGTCGATCGGGACGCGCTGCTCGCGGTCGCGGCCAGGGTCGGCGCCGCACGCCTCATCGACAACCGCATCCTCAAGGGAGAATCCTGATGCGCCGCATCATGCTCAAGTCGAAGATCCATCGCGCCACCATCACGGGAAGCGACCTCAACTACGTCGGCTCGATCACGATCGACCCCGATCTGCTCGAGGCGGCGGACATCCTCGAGCACGAGCAGGTGCACGTGCTCGACGTCGACAACGGCGCGCGCTTCGAGACGTACACGATCGCGGGGGAGCGGGGCTCGGGGGTCATGCAGGTCAACGGCGCTGCCGCCCGGCTCGTGCACGCGGGCGACACGATCATCGTCGTCTCCTACGCCGAGTACGACGAGAAGGACCTCGAGACGTACGAGCCCGTCGTCGTGCACGTCGACCGGGGCAACGGCATCATCCAGGTCGATGACGCGGTCGACCGTCTCCTGACGGCGCGCGCATGAGCACGCGGCCGGCGGCCCGCCCGCGCGTCGCGCCGGCCGACCTCGCCGCGCGCAAGGCCGCAGGCGAGCGCATCGCGATGGTGACCGCCTACGACCATCCCAGTGCGCAGGTCGCCGAGGCGGCGGGCGTCGACGTCGTGCTCGTGGGCGACTCGGCCGCGATGACGGTGCTCGGATACGACAGCACCGTGCCCGTCACCGTCGACGAGATGATCATGCTCACGGCCGCGGTCCGCAGGGGTCTGCAGAGCCCTCTGCTCGTCGCGGACCTGCCGTTCGGCTCGTACGAGGCCTCCGACGAGATCGCCGTCGCGACCGCGCAGCGCTTCGTGAAGGAGACGGGATGCGACGCGGTCAAGATCGAGCGCGGCGGCACGTCGGTCGATCGCGCGCGCGCCATCGTCCGCGCGGGCATTCCCGTCATGGGGCACGTCGGCCTCACGCCGCAGACGGCGACCGCCCTCGGCGGATACCGCGCGCAGGGGCGGACCGCCGACGACGCACTCGCGGTGTGCGAGAGCGCACTCGCGCTGCAGGAGGCCGGGTGCTTCGCGATCGTCTTCGAGGCGATCCCGAGCGACGTCACAGACGCCCTGATGCCCCGGATGAACGTCCCCGTGATCGGCATCGGAGCGGGCCCCGCCACCGACGGCCAGGTGCTCGTATTCCATGACCTTCTCGGCATATACGGGGGTCGTGCGGCGCGTTTCGTCAAGCGGTACGCCGAGCTGCGGGGGGACATGATCGCCGGCGTCGAGCGCTATGTCACGGAAGTCCGCGCGGGACAGTACCCCGCGACCGAGCACGGCTACTCCATGCCCGAAGAGGAATCTGCCCGTCTGAGGGAGCTGCTCGACGCGCTCTGACCCGCCGACTTGCGCGGCCGCGGCTCCCTGCTACTCTGATCCGGTCCACACGGGAGTCCCAGCAGGGGCTGAGAACGAGCTGACGCTGCTCGCGACCGTCGAACCTGTTCGGGTCATGCCGGCGTAGGAAGTAGGAGCAGCTCTTTTGCGCACCCTGGAAGCGACGCATTCGCTCGCATATCTGCACGACGACGAGCACGGGATCCGGGTGCCGGTCACCCGCATCGCGCTCACGGACTCGCCGAAGGGCGAGCGGAACGAGCCGTTCACGGCCTATCGGACGTCGGGCCCGGGCAGCGACCCGGTGCGGGGACTGCCGCCGCTGCGGGCCGACTGGATCGCCGCACGCGGCGACGTCGAGGAGTACGACGGGCGCCCGCGCGACCTTCACGACGACGGCCGAGCGGCCGCGCGGCGCGGCGCCGCCTCCGCGGAGTGGCGGGGAGAGTCCGCCCGCCCGCGCCGCGCACGTCCCGGCCGGCGCGTGACGCAGATGCACTACGCGCGGCAGGGCGTCATCACGCCCGAGATGCGCTTCGTCGCGCTGCGCGAGGGGTGCGACGTCGAGCTCGTCCGCTCGGAGCTCGCGGCGGGGCGCGCGATCATCCCGAGCAACATCAACCACCCCGAGAGCGAGCCCATGATCATCGGGCGGGCGTTCCTCGTCAAGATCAACGCGAACATCGGGAACTCGGCCGTCACGAGCTCGATCGCCGAGGAGGTCGAGAAGCTCCAGTGGGCGACGACGTGGGGCGCTGACACGGTCATGGACCTCTCCACGGGCGACGACATCCACACGACCCGCGAGTGGATCATCCGCAACGCGCCCGTGCCGATCGGGACGGTCCCGATCTACCAGGCGCTCGAGAAGGTCGACGGGCAGGCGCATCGCCTCACCTGGGAGATCTTCCGCGACACCGTGATCGAGCAGTGCGAGCAGGGCGTCGACTACATGACGATCCACGCGGGCGTGCTGCTGCGCTACGTGCCGCTCACGGCAGAGCGGGTGACGGGCATCGTCTCGCGCGGCGGCTCGATCATGGCGGGCTGGTGCCTCGCCCACCATCGCGAGAACTTCCTCTACACGCACTTCGACGAGCTGTGCGAGATCTTCGCGCAGTACGACGTCGCGTTCTCGCTCGGCGACGGCCTGCGCCCCGGCTCGACGGCCGACGCCAACGACGCGGCGCAGTTCGCCGAGCTCGACACGCTCGCCGAGCTCACGCACCGGGCGTGGGAGCACGACGTGCAGGTCATGGTGGAGGGGCCCGGGCACGTGCCGCTGCACCTGGTCCGGGAGAACGTCGAGCGCCAGCAGGAGCTCTGCTCGGGGGCGCCCTTCTACACGCTCGGCCCCCTCGTCACCGACGTCGCCCCGGGGTACGACCACATCACCTCGGCGATCGGCGCGACCGAGATCGCACGGTGGGGCACCGCGATGCTCTGCTACGTCACGCCCAAGGAGCACCTGGGGCTGCCCAACCGCGACGACGTGAAGACGGGCGTCATCACGTACAAGATCGCGGCGCACGCGGCCGACCTCGCGAAGGGCCATCCGGGGGCGCGGGATCGGGATGACGCGCTGTCGAAGGCGCGCTTCGAGTTCCGCTGGCGCGATCAGTTCGCCCTCTCGCTCGACCCCGACACGGCCGAGGCCTTCCACGACGAGACGCTCCCGGCCGAGCCGGCCAAGACGGCGCACTTCTGCTCGATGTGCGGCCCGAAGTTCTGCTCGATGCGGATCTCCCAGGACATCCGCGACCGCTTCGGCGGCGCCGAGGAGCAGGAGGCGATCGCGGCCATGCGCCGGAAGTCCGAGGAGTTCGTCGCCGCCGGCGCGTCCGTCTACCTCGACGAGCCCCGTGTCCGGAGCTGACAGCAGGGTCGACGTCGCCGTCATCGGCGCAGGGGTCGTCGGCACGGCGATCGCCGTCGCGTGTGCGCGCGCGGGGCGCTCGGTGCGACTCATCGACCCCCGCCCGGGAGACGGCGCGACGTATGCCGCGGCCGGAATGCTGAGCCCCGCGGGCGAGCTCCAGCACACCGAGCGCGCTGCCGTGGCGCTCCACCGCGCCGCGGCGGCCGCATACCCCGACTTCGTCGCATCGCTGCCCGGCGGCGCTGCGGCGTGCGGGTACGAGGCCGCCCCGACGCTTCTCGTCGGGGTCGACGACGCCGACCGCCGTCGGATCGTCGAGCTCGTGGACGCGGCGCCCGCGGTGCAGGCGGAGCGACGGAGCGTCCGAGAAGCGCGGGCCGCCGAGCCTCTGCTCGCGCCCGGACTCTCGTGCGCGTACGCGGCGGACGGCGACCATCGCGTCGATCCGCGTGCCCTCGTCCGCGCGCTTCGGGGCGCGCTCGCGCCATCCGCTCTCCGTCCGCTCGCGGCGAGGCGCCTGCTGCGCGGGCGGGGCGGTGCTGTGCACGGTGTCGAGCTCTCCGACGGGACAGCGATCGCCGCGGCCGAGGTGGTCGTCGCGAACGCGCTCGGCGCGGCGGACCTGGGCGCGACGCCGCCCGGCGTGCTGCGCCCGGTGCACGGAGACATCCTCCGCCTCCACGCCGCGGGCCTCCCGCGCCTCGCGCACACGGTCCGCTCCCTCGTCCGCGGGCGTGCCGTCTACCTCGTGCCGCGCGTCGACGGCGGGCTGGTCGTGGGCGCGACCGAGCGCGAGGACGCCGACGACGCGGTCTCCGCGGGGGGCGTGTCGGCGCTGCTGCGCGATGCGGCCGAGGTGATGTCGCTCGTCGACGAGTACCGCTTCGTCGAGGCGACCGCCCGCGCCCGTCCGGCGACCCCCGATCATCTGCCCCTCGTCGGGCGGACTGCCCCGGGCCTCGTCGTCGCGACGGGAACGCATCGCAACGGCGTGCTGCTCGCCCCGCTCATCGCAGACCTCTGCCGCCGCATCGTCGACGACGTCGCCCCGCCGCGCGGCGTCGAGGCCGACCTGCTCGACCCTGGGCGGTTCGCCCCCACCCGCCTCCAACCCGGGCGCGACGCCGCGCCCCGTGACCGTGAAGGAGTCCTCGCATGATCGAGATCGATGTCAACGGAAGTGCTCTGCGGCTGCCCGAGGGGGCGGCGGTGTCGACGGTCGTCTCGGCGCTCACGGGCCGCGCGGTGACGCCCGAGGGCACGGCCGAGGACGGCGCGCCCCTCGGCGTCGCGGTCGCGGTCGACGCGGTCCTCGTGCCGCGCGCCCGCTGGGGGTCGCATCGGCTCGGCCCGGGCGCGCGGGTCGAGGTGCTCACCGCGGCGCAGGGCGGCTGACGTGGAGCCGCTCGTCATCGACGGCGTCGCCCTGTCGTCGCGGCTCATCGTCGGCACGGGCGGTGCGCCGAGCCTCGAGGTGCTCGACGAGGCTCTGCGGGCGTCGGGCACCGAGCTCACGACGGTCGCCGTGCGGCGATACGGAAGCGGAGCGGGCGGCCTCTACGCCCTGCTGCGCGAGCGCGGCATCCGCCTCCTCCCCAACACCGCGGGCTGCCGCACGGCGCACGACGCGGTGCTCACGGCCGAGCTCGCGCGCGAGGCGTTCGGCACGAGCTGGATCAAGCTCGAGGTCGTCGCCGACGACACGACGCTCCTGCCCGACCCGGTCGAGCTGCTCGACGCCGCGGAGCGGCTCGTCGCGGAGGGCTTCACGGTCTTCGCGTACACGAACGACGACCCCGTCACGGCGCTGCGGCTCGAGCAGCTCGGGGTCGCGGCTGTCATGCCCCTCGGCGCGCCGATCGGGACGGGCCTCGGCATCCTCAACCCCCACAACATCGAGCTCATCGTGTCGCGCGCATCGGTTCCCGTCGTGCTCGACGCGGGCCTCGGCACGGCGTCGGAGGCGGCGCTCGCGATGGAGCTCGGCTGCGACGCGGTGCTCCTGGCGACCGCGGTGACCCGCGCGCACGACCCCGTGCGGATGGCCGCCGCGTTCCGCCATGCCGTCGAGGCGGGCCATCTCGCCGCGCACGCGGGGCGCATCCCCCGGCGGCGGCATGCCCGCGCATCGTCGGAGACCGAGGGGATGGCGGTCCTGTGACGGCGCTCGTGGCGCCCGGTCCGGTGCTCTCCGACGAGGAGCGGGAGCGGTACGGCCGGCAGCTCATCCTGCCCGGCATGGGCGATGCCGCGCAGCGCCGCCTCCGTGCGGCGCGCGTGCTCGTCGTGGGCGCGGGCGGCCTCGGCTCGCCCGTGCTGCTGGCGCTCGCCGCGGCGGGGGTGGGCGTGCTCGGCGTGGTCGACGACGACGCCGTCGAGCTCGGCAACCTGCAGCGCCAGGTCATCCACCGGGTCGCGGACATCGGACGACCGAAGACGGCCTCCGCACGCGACGCCATCACGGCGCGGAACCCCGGGATCGAGGTGCGCGCGCACGCCCTGCGTCTGGATGCGCGGAGTGCGGCCGGCGTTCTCGCGGACTACGACCTCGTCGTCGACGGCTCGGACAACTTCGCCACGCGGTACCTCGTCGACGACACGGCGGCGGCGCTCGGCCTTCCCCTCGTCTGGGGGTCGGTCCTCCGGTGGGAGGGCCAGGTCGGGGTCGTCTGGGCCGAGCGCGGCATGCGCTACCGCGACCTCTACCCGGATGCGCCGGGAGCGGCGCTCGACTGCGCGACGGCGGGCGTGTTCGGCCCGCTGTGCGCGCTCGTCGGCGCCCAGATGGCGGCCGAGGCGATCAAGCTCATCACGGGAGCAGGACGCCCCCTCCTCGGCCGCGTCGTCGTCGTGGACGCACTCGGCGCCGGATGGCGCGAGGTCGCTTTCGCGGCGGATGGCCCGGCGCAGGCCCCAGCGGATGGCCCGGCGCAAGCCCCGGCGGATGGCGCGGTGCCGATCGTCTCGGCCGCCGAGCTCCGCGCTGCCCTGGCCGGTGGCGCCGCGCCTCTCGTCGTGGACGTGCGCGCCCCATCCGAGCCCGGGGCCATCCCGCATGCCGTCCGCTGGACGCTCGACGAGATCGAGGCGGGGGAGGAGCCGCCCGAAGCCGTGCGGCGTGCGCTCGTCGAGCGGCGCGAGGTCGTCGTGCACTGCGCCCTCGGGGTGCGGTCGCGCCGCGCGGCCGAGGTGCTCCGCGGGCGCCCGGAGTGGCGCGCTCATCCGCTCCGCTCGCTCGCGGGCGGGATCTCGGCGTGGCACGCGCTCGAGCAGACCGCGGCGCCGACGTGCGCCGCGGCGCCGTGACGCTATTCGGGAAAACCCGAAAGAACGTCTCCGGCTGACTCTGGGGCGCCCGCGCGAGGGCCGCCCTAGCTTGGAGGCATGACCACACAGCTCGCCTCCGCTTCGACCGCGAGGACGTCGCGCCCGCTCCGGGTGGCCGGGGCGATCGCCCATCTCGCGGCGCTCGGCTTCCTGGGCGCCTTCGCGTTCACCGCTCTCTTCGGGCTGCTCGGCTTCGGCCTCGGCACCCTCCCGCTCCTCGGCTTCGGGCTCCTGCTGCTCGTCGCCTTCGTCTACGTCCTCTTCGCCGTCGCCTGGCTCGAGACCGCGCGTGTCGACGGGCTGTACGGCTTCGGCCTGCCCGCGCTCGCATGGCGCCCCCGCGTCGGCCCCGGCTTCGGCGGCTGGCTCCGCACGCTCCTGCGTCAGGCGGTCGACCCGCGCATGTGGCGGGCGATCGCCAACCTCGCGATCGCGACGGTCTTCGGCGTGATCGTCATGGGGCTCTTCCGCCTGCTCATCTGGTCCATCGCGATCTGCTTCGCTCCTCTCTCGGGCGCGGACACGGTGCGCGGCGCGTTCGGCCTCGAGTTCGCCGCCGCGTGGGCGCCGCTCGCCGGCATCCTGGGCGTCATCGTGACCGCTGCCGGGATCGTCGGGCTCGCGCTCCTGCACGGCGTGCTGAGCCGCGCGATCGTCGTGCCGTCGCAGGAGGAGCAGCTCGCCGCGCAGGCCCGCACCTCCGACGCGCAGCGAGCGGGGGCCGTGCGCGCCTCCGAGGTGGAGCGGACGCGCATCGAGCGCGATCTCCACGACGGCGTGCAGCCCCGTCTCGTCTCCGTCGGGATGACCCTCGGCCTCGCCCAGCAGAAGATCGACAGCGACCCCGATGCCGCCCGCTCGCTGATCGAGGAGGCGCACACCTCGACGAAGGCGGCCATCACCGAGCTCCGCCAGCTCGCGCGCGGCATCCACGCGTCCGTGCTCGACGACCGCGGCCTCGACGCGGCCCTGTCCGCGCTCGCCGGGCGCTCGCACATCCCCGTGCATCTCGACGTGCGGATGGACGGCCGGTGCAGCCGGGAGGCCGAGGCGGCGGTCTACTTCGCGATCGCGGAGTCGCTCACGAACGCCGCGAAGCACTCGCGTGCCGCGGAATGCCGGGTGATCGTGCGCCGCCGCGACGACGGCGTGCTCTGGGCCCGCGTCGAGGACAACGGCATCGGCGGGGCACGCGTGCTCCCCGGCGGCGGCCTCGACGGCATCTCGAACCGCATCCTGTCGGCGGGCGGCACCGTCCGCCTCGACAGCCCGAACGGCGGACCGACCGCCCTGGAGGTGAGCGTGCCATGCGCATCCTGATCTGCGAGGACTCGGTCCTCCTGCGCGAGGGCCTCGTGCGCCTCCTCGAGGACGCCGGCCACGAGATCGTCGCGGCCCTTCCCGACGCGAGCGACCTGCTGGCGACCGTGGAGGCATCCGCCCCGGATCTCTGCATCCTCGACGTGCGCCTTCCCCCGACCTTCACCGACGAGGGGATCCGCGCGGCGATCGAGGTGCGGGCGGCTCATCGCGAGCTCCCCGTCCTCGTCCTCTCGCAGTACGTCGAGGAGCGCTACGCGAGCGAGCTGATCACGGCGCAGGGCGGCGCGATCGGCTACCTCCTCAAGGACCGGGTGGCCGACGTCGCGGAGTTCGTCGAGTCGGTCGACCGCATCGCGCAGGGCGCGACCGTGCTCGACCCCGAGGTCGTCGCGCAGCTGCTCAGCCGGCGCACCCGCGACGAGCGGATGACGCGGCTCACGGAGCGCGAGCGCATGACGCTCGCTCTCATCGCGGAGGGCAAGTCGAACCAGGCGATCGCCGGCGTGCTCTTCGTCTCGGAGGCGAGCGTCGAGAAGTACGTCACCTCCATCTTCCAGAAGCTCGGCCTCGAGCCGGACGAGTCGGGCAACCGCCGCGTTCTCGCAGCTCTCGCCCACATCGAGAACACGGGCGGAACGCCCCAGACAGGAGCGACACGATGAGCACCCCCACCACCCCGCCGGCCTTCGATGCGTCGGCGTACGATCCCGCGGCCGTGCCCCCGCGCCCGGCCCCTCCCACCCCTCCCGCATCGGGCGGCAAGGTCGTCGCGCTCGTCGTCGCGGTGATCGGCGGCGTGGCGCTGCTGGGCACCGCCATCGGCTCGGGCGTCGCCGCGGCGCGCGGCGCGTTCTCGGTCGACGAGACCCTCACGGCGGCGGCCGCCGGCGTGACCTCCCTCGACATCGACGCCTCCGGGGCCTCCTTCGCGATCGCCTACGGCGACGTCGACGAGGCCGTGCTCGAGGTGACGAACGCGGATGACGGATGGCGCGTCTCGCGCGACGGCGGCGAGCTGTCGGTCGACCGCCGCGACGGGTTCTTCCGCGGCTGGTGGTTCGGCGGCGACTGGTTCGGCGGCGACTGGTTCGACGACGAGCAGACCGTCGTGCTGACGCTGCCGGAGCGCCTGAAGGGCGCGGGCCTCGATGTCGACCTCTCGCTCTCGGGCGGCAGCCTCACGGCCGAGGGCGACTTCGGCGAGGTCGACGCCGAGGTCGGGGCGGGGTACCTGAGCCTCGACGGCTCGGTCGCGTCGCTCGAGGTCGATCTGAGCGCGGGCCAGGCCGACCTCGCGCTCGCCGACGTCGCGGAGGCCGGCTTCACGGTCGCTGCGGGTCGTCTCGACGCCGAGCTCACGGGCGACGCGCCCGCCGAGGTGACGGTCGACGTGAGCGCGGGCTCGCTCGACCTCGTGCTCCCCGACGAGACCTACGCCGTGCGCTCCGACGTCTCGGCAGGCGACTTCGACAACCGCCTCGACGTCGAGAGCTCGTCGCCGCGGGAGATCTCGGTGCAGGTCGCGGCAGGGGATGCGACCCTCCGACCGGGTGGCGCCTCCGCGCGCTGACGGGCTGCCGCACCGCGAGCCGGCCCCGGGTTCCGCCCGGGGCCGGCTCGCTGCGCGTTCGGTCGCTGCGCGATGCCCCGGGCCCGGTCGTTGAGCGAGCGGAGCGAGTCGAAACGCGGGGGCGTTCGGAGGCTGGGTTGCGGCATTTCGTCTCGGTCGCTGCGCTCCCTCGCTCAATGTCCGGAGGGGGAGTCCGGATCGTCTCGGTCGCTGCGCTCCCTCGCTCAATGTCCGGAGGGAGGCTCCGGATCGTCTCGGTCGCTGCTCATTGTCCGGAGGGAGATTCCGGATCGTCTCGGTCGCTGCGGGATGCCCCGGGTCCGGTCGTTGAGCGAGCGGAGCGAGTCGAAACGGGGTGAGGTTCCGAAAGACGTGCAGAGCGGACATCCCGGATCGTTCGGCGAACGGTGAACCTCGTGGCACAGGATGGAGGGCATGGCTCAGGATCGTCGTCGGCGCGTGATGGAGAGCGTCCGCAGGGCGCTGTGGAGCGACGCGTCGAAGGCCGCCCCCACCGAGCTGCTCACGGTCGTCGACGACGCGATGGCCGTGCGGATCATCGACCTCGCGATGCGGGTGGCCGAGGTCATGCTGTCGGTCGGCGCGTCGGCGAAGGAGGTCGTGCTCGCGGCCCTGCGCATCACCCGCGCCTACGGGCTCAAGAGCGTGCACGTCGACGTGACCTACAACTCCGTGACGGTGTCGGATCACCGCGGAGGCGACGACCTGCCGATCACCCTCATGCAGGTCGTGCGGTCGGCCGTTCCCGATCACGCGAAGCTCCAGCGCCTCCAGGCGCTCGTGACCGAGATCGAGGAGGGCCTCGAGCTCGGCGAGGCGCGGGCGCGGTTCCGCCAGATCCGCCGCACGCCGTTCCTCTATCAGCCCGGCGTCGTGATCACGGTGCAGGCGCTCCTCGCGGTCGGCGTCGGCGTGATGTTCGGCGCGTCGTGGATCGCGCTGGCCGTGACCTTCCTCGCCGCGCTGGGCGTCGCCGGCTCCCAGGCGGGGCTCGCGAAGCTGCGCGTGCCCATGTTCTTCAGCCAGGTGGTCGGCGCGTTCACGCTCGTCGCCGTCACGGTCGTCGTCGCGCTCCTGTCGCGCCTCGGCGTCGAGCCGTTCACCGACGTCCGCTCGACGATCGTCGTCTCCTCGGGCATCGTGCTCATGCTCGCGGGTCTCGCCGTCGTCGGCGCCGCGCAGGACGCGATCGACGGATTCGCGCTCACCGCGGGAGGGCGCATCCTCGAGCTCACCCTGCAGACCCTCGGCGTCGTGCTCGGCATCGTGGTCGGGCTGCAGCTCGCGAGCGCGCTCGGCGTCGGCCTGCAGCTGCCGAGCGAGGCGCTGCCGCTCGGGCCGTTCGCGGGTCAGATCGTCGGCGCGGTGATCGTGGCGATCACCGTCGCGGTCATGAACGGCGCCGGCCTCCGCATCGTCGTCGTGAGCGTCCTGCTCGCGACGATCGCCTGGACCGGCTACGCGGTGCCCTCGGCGGCCGGACTCGACGCCGCCGGAGCGAGCTTCGCGGGGGCGTTCGCCGCGAGCCTCGTCGGCGCGCTCATCGCCCAGCGCCTCCACGTGCCATCCGTCGCCGTGACGACGGCCGCGATCGTCCCCCTCGTTCCGGGCTCCGCCGTGTTCCGGGGTCTTCTCGGGATGGTCGAGGCCGGCGACGACACCGCGCGGCTCATCGTCGCGACGCAGGCGCTCGTGACCGCCGGCATGATCGGCATCGCGCTCGCCGCGGGCGCGACCCTCGGCCTGTTCATCGGCTCCCCGCTGCGTGCGACCCTGGACGGCGTGCGGATGAGGGTGCGGACGACCGCGCGCCCCCGCGCCGCCGCCGGCACCGGCAAGCTCGTGCCGGTCCCGCCGCGCGGCGAGGCCGACGGCGCCGCGATCCGGGATCAGTAGGCTGACGTCATGGACCTGAGAGTCGCCGCCTACGCCGTCATCGTCGACGAGGCCGAGCGCGTGCTGCTCTCGCGCTGGATCGAGGGGTCGAAGCCCGCCTGGACGATGCCGGGCGGCGGGATGGACCCCGGCGAGCATCCCGCTCAGACCTGCCGACGCGAGGTGCGCGAGGAGACGGGCTACGAGGTCGAGCTCGGGGACGTCATCGGGATCGACTCGGTCGTCATCCCCGCCCGCAAGCGGCTCGCGGGGACCGGCGACATGCAGGCGCTGCGGATCGTCTACCGGGCGACGATCACGGGCGGGTCCCTCGCCTACGAGCTCGACGGGTCGACCGACATGGCCGAGTGGATCCCGCTCAGCCGCGTGCGGTCGATCGAGCGGGTCTCGTTCGTCGACACCGCCCTGCGGATGGCCGGACTCCTGTGACGAAGGGAACGCACGTGAACGGTCGGATCCTGCTCGTGAACGGGCCGAATCTCAACCTCCTCGGCACGCGCGAGCCCGAGATCTACGGCTCGGACACGCTCGACGACGTCGTGGCGCTCGTCGAGCGGACGGCCGCGGATCTCGGGTTCGAGGTGCGGGCCATCCAGAGCAACCACGAGGGCGCGCTCGTCGACGCGATCCACGAGGCGCGGGGCGACTGCGACGCGGTGGTGATCAACCCCGGCGCGCTCACCCACACGTCGGTCGCGCTGCGCGACGCCCTCACCGGCGTGCACCTGCCCTTCGCGGAGGTGCACATCTCGAACGTGCACGCGCGCGAGCCGTTCCGCCACCACTCGTACCTGTCGGATGTCGCCAGCTGCGTGATCGTCGGAGCGGGCGTGCAGGGCTACGCCTTCGCGGTGCAGCGCCTCGCGGCTCTGCTCGCTCCCGCGCGCTGACCGCGGCCTACTCGAACGGGGCCGCGAGGCCGAGACCCTCGCAGAAGTCCTCCGTGGATGCATACTGCTCGTTGGGCAGCACGGCGAGCCGGCGATCCTGCATCATGCACACGGTGGGGTTCACGACCCGCACCATCTCGACGTCGCCGTCGGTCGGCACCGCGTTGTAGCCCGCCATGCAGAACTCGAGGGCCTGCGCGACCCGATCCTCGAGAGCGAGCGTGCGGTCGCGATCGCGGTCGTCGTCGACGAATGACGTCGTGCCGTGCGGCGCAGACAGGTCGGCCGTCGTGTAGCAGTCGAAGCTCACGTTGAGGTCGTCGGGCTTCGCCATCTCGACGAGGATGGCGCCCGCGGTGGTGACGGCGACGACGAGCGCGGTCGTGGCCGCGGTGAACGTCAGCCGCGAGCGACGCCGTGCGCGGTTCCGGGCGATCTCGGCGAAGATCTTGCGGCGCATCGACGCGACCTGGTCGTCGGTCGGGGGGTGCAGTCTCATGATCCCTGCTCACGGAAGGCGCCGCGGAGGGAGCTGCGCAGCTCGGCCCTGGCGCGCGACAGGCGGTTCCGCACCGTCCCGTCGGTGACGCCGAGCGCGTGCGCCGCCTGCCGGTAGGTCATCCCCCGGTCGAGGCAGAGGTGGACCAGCTCCTGGTCCCGCGGCGAGAGTCGGCCGATCGCCTCGGCGATCGTCAGGGAGAGCTCGGCCTGCAGGGCGCGGCTCTCGGGCGACGCCGTCGGATCGGCGACGTCGTGCTCTCCGGCATCGAGGTGCGCGTGATCCTTCGCGCGCTTCCGCAGATGCGCGTACGACAGGTTGCGGCACGTGACCATGAGCCAGGGGAGGGCGGATCCGTCGGCGGTGCGGATCCTCGCGGCCTTCTTGAACGCGACCACGAAGACCTCCTGCGTCACGTCCTCGACGTCGCGCGGTGAGATGCCGAGGCTCAGCGCGAAGCGGAAGACCGTGCGCACGTGGCGCTCGTAGATCGTGGCGAACGCCGTGTGGTCTCCGCGTGCGACCGCGTCGAGCAGCGCCTCGTCGGCCTGCGACGGCACGGCTGCCACGTCGTGTTCCACTGCGTTCACACCCTGTAATGCTCCGGTGTCCCGAATCGTCTCACACTTCGTCCGCGGCGTGTCCCCCATTCGGAGGACACAACGCCTTGACACCGCCCGCGCGGCGTGCGAGATTCCGGGGACGGGGTTCGTCGATCGGGGCTCCGGATAGAGGAGTCGGCATGGGCGCCATGAGGAAGCGAATCGGAGCGGTGCTCGCCTGCATCGCGGCTGTCGGGGCGAGTGCGATCGCGGCGGCGCCCGCGACGGCATCGGCCGAGCAGGACTGCGGCGTCTTCGTCGACACCGGCGAAACCATCTGCGTGCCGCGCGGGGAGGACCTCCACGCCGCCGTCCTCGAGCAGACCGGCCAGGTCGTCGTCGACGCGGCCGTGCCATCCGCCCGCTCGTCGAGTGCCGACGGGATCGAGGCGGGCGTCGCGGCGACGTACCTGCTCGCGCGCCTGTACGACGGCACGTCGTACAGCGGCTCGTACTGGGACCTCTACGGATCGAGCTCGTGCGTGTCGGGGCAGTGGATGGGCAACGCCAACATCTCGTTCCAGGACCGCGCCTCGTCGATGCGCGGCTACTCGAACTGCAAGGTGAAGGTCTACGAGCACACGAACTACGGCGGGGCGTCGTACGGCTACTACTCGTACTCGAGCTCGATCAGCAGCACGATGAACAACAAGGCGTCCTCGGTCCGCGTCTCGGGATAGCGGTCAGCGGATGGCCTCGATCGGGTCCGTGATGTCGGCGACGGTCGCGCCGTAGGCGGCGATCAGGGCGTCCGCGTCGACGAACAGCGTATAGCCGTGGGCTCCCGCGCCCATCGAGACGCGCTTGCCGACCATCCGCTCGTCCGCGTAGACGGGCCAGTCCCGCGTGGATCCGAGCGGGACGATCGTGCCGCGCTCGTACCCCGTCGCCTCGAGAGCGAGGGGCGGCTCGGGCAGGCGCAGCCTGTTCACGCCGACCACGGCGCGCAGCTTCGACCACGAGATCGAGCGATCGCCGGGCACGAGCGCGAAGTAGAACCGGTCGCCCTTGCCCTTCACGACGAGGGTCTTGACGATGTCGGAGGGCGCGATGCCGCGGAGCGCGGCGGCCTCCTCGAGAGACGCGGCGCGCGGAGACGCCTGCACGTCTATGTCGAGTCCGCGCTCCGCGGCGGCCGCGCGGACGCGCTCGAGCCCATCCTGCGTCGTCGTGCCGTCGGCCATCCGCTCTCCTCCTCAGCGTCGCGCTCCGCGAGGAGCACCCGCGAGCGCAGCGGAACGGCGCGGCGGGTCGCCCCGCCGCGCCGGATCCTCAGGTCAGGCGTCGGGTGCGGCGAGCGGGTCGTCGGCCACCCAGAGCTCGTCGTCGGCGCGCAGCGTCTGCCACGCGGCGTAGAGCACGCCGGCGGCCGCGGCGATGCCGAGGATGAGGGCGATGACCGGGCCCGCGCTCGACTTCTTCTTGGGAGCGACGACGGGGAGTCCGGCGCGCGAGCGGGCGAGCTTGTCGCGCGTCTCGGCGGCGACGTCCCAGGCCGAGAGGGCCTTGCCCACGACCGCGCCGGCGACCGGGACGACCGATCCGTCGATGAACTTCTTCGAGGCCTTGACACCCTGGTCCACGAACGGGCGAGCCCGGTTCACGTAGGGCTCGAGGATCTCGTGGTACTTCTCCTCGACCGCGGGTGCGACCTGCTTGCGCCCGAACGTCTCGAGCTGGCGACCCGCCTGCCGTGCGACGTCGGCGGCGCCGGCGGCGACGACCTGCTGCGCCTCCCAGACGTGCGCCGCGGACTGCTGGAGCTTCTTGAGCTCCTTCTTCTGCTTCCTGCTGAGGCTGAGGCTCACGTGTGCCCTCCCGCGTCGATGGGGTCTGCTTTCGACCATCCTGCCAGATGGCATCCCCGATCAGCTCCGGCCTTGCGGACTCTGAGAGAATGTGCCCATGACTCAGCACACCGCCGTCGCGACCATCCACACGAACCACGGCGACATCGTGGTCAACCTCTTCGGGGACCACGCACCCCGCACCGTCCAGAACTTCATCGGGCTGGCGGACGGCTCGCAGGAGTGGACCGACCCGCGCACGGGCGCAGCCGGCGAGGGCCCTCTCTACAAGGACGTCATCTTCCACCGCATCATCCCGAACTTCATGATCCAGGGCGGCGACCCGCTCGGCCAGGGCGTCGGCGGCCCCGGCTACACGTTCGACGACGAGATCCACCCCGAGCTCGACTTCAACGCGCCCTACAAGCTCGCCATGGCCAACGCGGGCAAGCGCCCGAACGCCATCACGGGCAAGCTGAGCGGCACGAACGGATCGCAGTTCTTCATCACGACCGACCCCACCCCGTGGCTGCAGGGCAAGCACACGATCTTCGGCGAGGTCGCCGACGACGCGTCGCGCGCCGTGGTCGACGCGATCGCCCAGGTTCCGACCGGCGCGGCCGACCGCCCGCGCGAGGACGTCGTCATCTCGTCGATCGACGTCGTCGCCGTCTGACACGGCGCTCGCGTGACCACCGCCGACCGACCCCGGAATCCCGACGACTACTGCTATCGGCACCCCGATCGCCAGAGCTTCGTCCTGTGCCAGCGCTGCCTGCGCACGATCTGCGCGGACTGCCAGACCCAGGGGCCGGTCGGCGTCGTGTGCCCGGAGTGCATGAAGGAGCAGCGCAAGAGCCGCACACCCGCCCAGCGCCGCGCTGAGCGGCGCTGGCGCGGAGGCGGCGCGGTCGCCATCGCCGGCGGCCGTCCGCGCGTCATGGCGTGGATCGCGGGCATCACGGCCGTCGCCTACCTCCTCCAGATGGTCGACGGATACGGCTTCGGCGGCGCCATCGGCGTCCAGCAGTGGCTCGCGTTCTACGCTCCGACGCTGTACCCCGAGCTGACCGGCACCACGCAGCCCTGGCGGCTCGTGACGGTCGCGCTCGTCCACGGCGGCTTCTGGCACGTGGGCCTCAACCTGCTGTCGCTGTGGATGATCGGCCGCATCCTCGAGCCGATCATCGGCAGCGGGCGCTTCCTCGCGCTGTACATCCTGTCGACCATCGGCGGCTCGGTCGCCGTGGCCCTGCTGGCCTTCTCGACGCCCGTCGTGGGCGCCTCGGGGGCCGTGTTCGGCCTCCTCGGCACGCTGCTCGTGATCGGGCGCCGGCTGGGCGGCGACATCCGCGGCATCCTCGTCGTGCTCGGGATCAACCTCGTCATCGGGTTCATCCCGGGGTTCAACGTCTCGTGGCAGGCGCACGTCGGCGGCCTCATCACAGGCCTCGTCGTCGGACTGGTCCTCGCTCGAACGAGCGGCCGCAACCGGCGCGGTCTTCAGATCGCGCTGCTGGCGCTCGTGGGCGTCGCGCTCCTCGTGCTCCTCGCCGTGCCGCCCGTGCTGGGATACCCGTCGCTCACCTGACACGCGGGGCAGACGCCAAGGGGCCGGATCCGTCTGGGATCCGGCCCCTTCGCGTGCCCCCGGCGCCTGCCGCGTGGGGCCGCTTGCGGGCGCGGATGGCGGCCACTGGAGGCAGGTGCGCGGCTCGCGACCCACGCAGCCAGGCTGCGCGCACGTCCGGATCGGGCGAGTTCTCCACAAGCTGTCCACAGCTGTGGGTAGGTTCTCCACGGTTAACCCCCCGTTCTCCACCCCCTCTCCACGGGATTCTCCACCTGGTTCCCCCACTTCTCCACGGGGTTATCCACAGATCTATCCCCACCTGGGGATGAATTACACCTCTGTTATTCACAGGTGTGAGGCGAGCTGGGGATGAATCACACCGTTGTCATTCGGATGGTCCGGGCCGGGAGATCGCTGGAGAGAGGGAGCCCGGCCTCGGCTCGGACGGCCCCCTGGCGTAAGCTCGCAAGCGGATCGTGAAAGGACCCGCGATGAGCGAATCGCCCGAGCACCCCTCGGCTCCGCCGGTGACCCGTCGCGCACGCGGCGGACAGCACGCGGCCAAGCGTTCGCGTCGCGGCGGCGCCTGGAACACGGTCCTCACCGTCTTCGGCGTCCTGCTCCTCGTGGGCGGGATCGGCCTCGGCGCCGGCACGCTCCTCGCTCCGCAGTCGGTCGAGCAGGCGTATGGCGCGATCAAGGTCGGCGTCGCCGAGAAGGTCCAGCAGGTGCAGGAGGAGGTCTTCGAGGAGCTCCCCACCGTGAAGCTCGGCGTCTCGGGCGGCCAGACCGAGCTCGACTGGTGCGACGGAACCTTCACCGAGATGCTCTCGTACGAGCGCGACGGCGTGCCGCCCGTGTGGGCCGCGCACAACAACTGCGGCGGCGACGTGCTCCTGCCGTGGGAGATGGGCCAGCGCATCCGAGTCGAGGGGGATGACCAGGTCTACGAGATCGTGGACATCCGGTACACCTCGAAGATCTGGTCGTCGACCGCCGACCTCGTGGGCCTCAAAGGCGCGTTCGCGCTGCAGTCGTGCTTCTACGGCGAGGACCGCATGAAGTTCATCGGCCTCGAGCCGGTCGACGCGTAGCCGAGGAGCGGCAGCATCGCGAGGCACGCGAGCACGGGCACCGCGAGCAGCACGTACATGACGGCGTAGCCGTCGGGGAGCCCGGGCAGAAGTCCCGGGGCGATCAGAGTGCTCGCGAGCACGGGCGCGACGATCGGCGCCAGCGTGTTGGCGACGTTGAAGACGCCGAGCCCGAGTGCGGACTCCGTCGGCGGCAGCGCCGCCTGGGCGATCGACCGGGTCGACGTGAAGCCCGCGCCGATCGCGCAGCCGGCGAGGGCTGTGGCGATGTGGAAGTGCAGCACCTCGGTGGCGAGGCCGCGCCCGACCATCGCGAGCGCGAGCACGATGAGCGCGGGGGCGAGGAGATGACGCGGGTCGACGCGCGCAAGCGGCGTCGCGGCGATGAGAACGGAGGTCGCGACGACGCCGAGCGCGCCGATGAGCGTCGCGAGCGACACGAGGCGGACGGCCAGGGCGTCCTCGAGGGCCCACCGGTCGAGGAACAGGTAGAGGCTGAAGGTGAGGCCCGCGGCGAGCTCGAGTGCGAGCACGAACCGCACGGCGAGCACCGCGACGAACCGCCGCGTCAGCAGCGCGGCGACCGCACCCAGCCGCCACGGCTCGGCCGACGCGCGCCCCGGAAGGCGACGGAGTCGCAGGGCGACGAACAGGATGGCCGCGGCCGCGATGCACGGGACGGCGAGCGTCATCGCGACGATGCTCGTGGGAAGGAGCGCCGCGGCGGCGAGGCCGGGGAGCGTCCCGATCAGGGAGGCCGCGGAGAAGACGCCCGCGGCGCGGGTGCGGTCCTGCGGGGCGAGCCCCTCCGAGAGGAGCCCGTTGATCGCGCCGAAGCACGCGTTGTAGCTCGCCTGCGCGAGCATCCATGCGATGGCGAGCCATGGCACGTCCGGCGCGAACGCGACCGCGGCGCAGGCCGCCACTCCGGCGATCGCCCCCGCGACGAGCCACGCGCGTCGTCCACGGGGCACGCGGCTGCGGTCGGCGGCCCATCCGAAGAGCGGATTCGCGAGCATCGCCGCGGCCGAGCCGGCCGCGGCGACGCCGGCGAGCGCGGTCGGCGCGGCGTCGGCGCCAACCATGTCTCGGATCATGACCGAGAGCCCCACGACCGCGGGCGCCGTGAGCGAGCCGAGCACCGCGCACTGCGCGAGTGCGAGGAGGAGCACGCGTCTCACGACACGGCCTCCTCTCCGTCGCTGTCGTCCTCCGGGGACAGGAGGTCGAGCGCGATCGCGCGTGCGAGAGCCTCCTCGCGTGAGCTGACGCCGAGCTTCGCGTAGAGCGAGCGCAGCTGCGCCTTGACGGTGTTCACGGAGACGAAGAGGCGCTCGGCGATCTCGGCCCTGCTGCCCGTCTCGGCGAGCGCGCGGAGGACGACCGCTTCGCGGCGACTGAGGACCGGCGCGAGTTCGATTCCCCACACCGAGTCGTCGAGCTGCGGCGGGAACGCGGCGAACGTGTCGCGGAGGACCTCGGCCGTTCCGTTCTCCGAGGCGCCCTCGAGCGCCGCGAGGATCCGCTCCCGATCGGACGCCGAGATGAGCACCAGAGGCCAGCGCAGGCCGTGCTCCGTGACGATGCCGGCGATCCGGGCCGCGGTGCGGTGGATGTCTCGGTCGCCGTCGGAGCGGAGGGTGACGGTCGTCGCGGCGATCGCAGCGAACAGCTCCTCGACGGGGTCGCGCGCGTCTCGCTCGGCGCGCGCGACGAGCGAGGTCGCGGCCGCGGAGCCGCTGACGCCCGCCTCGGCCATCCCCTCGATGGCGCGGAGGAGCGACGAGGGCCTCCGCGCGTTCCCGCGGCGCCGCACGTCGGCCACGTGTCCGGTCACGAGGTCGAGCAGCCCGGCTGCCGCCGCAAGACGGTCGAGGCTCGAGGGCTGGGTCGAGCGTCGCGTGCGCGCGTCGCGGACGCGCTCGAACCGATAGGCGGCCTCGCGTCGGCGGCCCAGCATGCTCTCCGCGAGCACGCGCGCGATGAGGATGAGCTCCCAGTGCTCGATCGTCTCGAAGTGCGGGTCGAGGACGGTGAGCTCGTCGAGGGCCCCCTGCGGGTCGGGCTCGGAGAGCAGGACCCAGGCGCGGGCGATGCGCGCGAGAGCGCCCATGTACCCGCTCCGCCAGGTCTCGGGCCACTCGGCGTCGACGATGCGCTCGAGCGCGCGGCGGGCAGCGGCGACGCGGCCGGCCATGGCATCGAGGAAGGCGAGGCCCGAAAGCGCGGCGTTGCGACGATGACGGAAGTCGTGTCGCTCGGAGAACTCGACGAGGGCGGAGAAGGCGCGCCGGGCGGTGTCGGGATCGTCGCCGTAGAACGCGCTCACCCCGCTCTGATAGAGCAGTGTGCTCGCGATGTCCGCGAGCCGGTCGTCCTCGCTCTCCGAGGCGGCCAGCTCGTCGAGAAGCGACACGTAGCGTCGCGCCGCGTCGACCATCCGGCGCTTCTGGCCCAGCATGCGCCACACCACGCCCTCGAGCCCGCGGTGCACGGCTCGTTCCCATGGACTCAGGTGACGGCTCTGCACGCGCGCCAGGAGCCCGGCCGAGACGAAGAACTCCGGTGCGCGGCTCTGCGTCGCCGGGTCGGCGTTGAGGACGAGTCCGTACCAGAGCGCGAGCAGCGGATGGCGGTGGATCTGGACACTGGGGATGCGTCGGAGGAGGTCGACCACCCGCGAGCCCTCGTCGCGGTTCAGCGGGAGCGCCCGAAGGGCGACGTGGCCGGCGAACTCCAGGTCGCGGGCCTCGAGGGCGTGCTCGAGCGCCGCCATGTCGTCCTTGAGCTCGTGGAAGAGCCACTGCGCGATGCGGGCGTGGAGGTCGCGGAGCGCGTCCGGCTTGCGGGCCGCGAACTCCGCGGCGGCCTGTGCGCGCACGTGCGTTCCGTAGCGGAAGAGTCGGGTGCCCGTGTGCGACTCTGTCCAGTGGCCCGCACCCGCGCTCTCCAGGCGCGAGAGCAGCTCGGGCGCGTCGTCGCGGCCCGTGAGCTCACGCGCCAGGTCGGCGTCCAGGACCGGGGAGAGGGCGGTGGCGCCCACGAAGTCGCGCAGCTGCGAGTCGCCGAGTCGGTCGATGAGCTCGCGATGCGCGTGCGCGAGGACGTCGCCGCTCTCGGCCTCGCCCGCGTGGGCGACGGCGTCGAGGCTGAATCTGAGCGAGCCGACATGCCGTGAGGCGTCAGTGCCGGCGATGAGGTCGCGCGCTCCCGGGGACAGCCAGGGCGACGCGGTCTCCGCCACGGCGCGGATCTCGTCCTCGGTCAAGGCGAGATCCGCCTCGGTGAGCACGCGCCGTTCGAGGGACGGCTCGCCGTGCTCCAGCGCGGTCGGCCGGCTGGCGGCGACGATGCAGCGGAAGCTCGGCACCTCGCTGAGGAGGCGCAGCAGATCGTGCGCGACCTCGTCCCACGCGTCGCCGTGTGCGCCCGGGTGCACGCCGTCGACCACGAGCGTGACGGGGGCGGCGACATCGTCCAGCGTCCGCCTCATCGCCGACTCCACGTCGCCGGGGGCATCGGCGATCGCGGCGACCTCGCGATAGAGCGTCGCGTCGTCGACGAGACCGCGCGCATGCACCTGGGTCAGGGCGCGGAGCCAGAAGCTCGCCCGCGACGTCGGCGCGGGGTCGCCGTCGATCCAGACGACGACGGTGTCGCCGGCCGCGTGATCCGCCCACTGCGCCAGAAGCGTGGTCTTGCCCGTGCCTCCCGCGGCGCGGACGACGCCGAGGCGCGCAGGGCCGTCCAGGGCCGCGAGAAGACGCGGCCTGACCACCGCCCCTGCCGGCGGCTGCGGGGCCGCCGGGAACGACGCGCGCGACGTCATGATCCTCGCCCGTCCTCTCCTGCCGCATCCCGTGCGGCATCCTGCCGGTCTGTGCGGGACGCCGGCCACGGCTATCCCGAGCATACGGGCGTCAGACCGTGCCCTCGTCCTCGTCCGGGCTGAGCAGGCCCAGGGCGACCGCACGCGCGAGGGCCTCCTCTCGCGAGTTCACGCCGAGCTTCGCGTAGATCGAGCGGACCTGCGCCTTGACGGTGTTCACCGACACGAAGAGGCGGTCGGCGATCTCCGCTCGGCTCGGCGTCTGCGCGAGGGCGAAGAGGACGACGGACTCGCGGCGCGTCAGAACCGGCGTCAGATGTCCGGTCCAGATGTCCGGTCCAGACCGCGTCGGCGAGCTGAGAGGGCATCACCTCGAACGCGTCCCGCAGGACCTCCGCGCTCCCGGACTCCCCTCCCTCCTCGAGTGCGGCGACGATGCGCTCGCGGTCGCCCGGCGAGATGAGGGCGAGGGGCCAACGGAGCCGCTGCGCGGAGACGATCGACGCGAGCCGGGCGGCCAGGCGGTGCAGGTCACGCCCGTCAGCGAGCCGCAGAGACACCGCGATGGCCGCGACGACGGCGAACATCTCCTGAACCGGCGCGGCCGACTCGTGCTCGGCCCGGGCGACGAGACCGGCGGCGACATCGTGCGAGCCCGCGACGCTCTCCGCCATCGCCTCGACCGCGCGCAGGATCACCGACACACGGCGTGCGTTGCCCTGGCGGCGGACGTCGGACACGCTCCCGCCGACGAGATCCAGGGTCGCGGAGATCGCCGCGAGCCGGTCGAGGGTCGACGGGAGCGTCGTCGGAGTCAGGTATGCCCGGCGTGTGCGCTCGAACGTGTGCACGGCCTCCTGTCGACGCCCGACAAGACTCTCGGAGAGGACGCGGAGGGCGAGGATGACGTCCCAGTGCTCCGTCCCGTCGACGTCGTCGTCCAGCTTCGCGAGCTCGTCCAGCGCGGCCTGGGGTCGTCCGTCCGAGAGGTGCACCCACGTGCGGGCGAGGCGCCACAGGGCGCCCATGTAGCCCGACGACCAGGTCACGGGCCACTCGGCTTCGGGGATCCGCGCGAGGGTGCGCTCGGCCGACGAGATCCGTCCCTCCACCGCGTCGAGGAAGGCGAGGCCGGACAGCGCGGCGTTCCGGAGATGGCCGAGCCGATGCTGCTCGGAGAGCACGACGAGGGCGGAGAAGGCGCGGCGGGCGAGCTCGTGATCGTCGGCGTAGAACGCGCTGACACCGCACTGGTAGAGCACGGCGGCGACGATCGCCGTGAGCCTGCGGTCGAAGTCCGGTGCAGCGGGAGCGTGCTCGAGCAGGTCGACTGCCCTCCGAGCCGCGTCGAGCATCCTGGGGGCGTCCCCGAGAAGCCGCCAGACGACGCTTTCCAGGGCGCGGTGCACCGCGCGCTCCCAGGGGCTCGTCGCCTGGTCGTGCACCCGCCCGATCCGTGTTGCGGAGGCCAGGAACTCGGCGGCCCGCTCGTGCGTCGCCGGATCGGCGCGCAGCACGAGTCCGTACCAGAGGGCGAGAACAGGGTGCCGGTGGACGCTCGCGGCCGGGATCCTCCGCAGGATCTCGACCGCGCGCGTGCCGTCCTCGCGGTTGAACGGGAACGCCCGGAGCGTGACGTGCGACGCGAAGGCGAGGTCGCCGCCCTCGAGCGCGAGCTCGAGGGCGGTCAGGTCGTCTTCGAGCACCGTGAAGAGCCAGCGTGCGATGCGCGAGCGGGCCGCCGCGAGACGCTCGGGGTGCCGACGGATGTAGGCCTCCGTCGCTTCGGCCCGCACGCTCGTGCCGAAGCGGAACAGGCGCTGCCCCGAAGCGGTCCGCGTCCACTGGCCCGCGCCGCTCTCCTCGAGGAGCTCCAGCAGCGTCTCGGCGTCGTCGCGCCCGCTGAGCGTGCGTGCCAGCTCGACGTCGACGGCGGGCGAGAGCGAGGTGATGCCCACGAAGTCCTGGAGGGCGGGGTCGAGGCGCTCGACGAACCCGGCCGACGCCCGGTCGAGGACGCCCTCCGGCCCCGGGTCGCCGTCCCGACGCAGCGTCGTCAGGCTGTAGCGGAGGGCGGCGGCTCTGCGCGTCGCCGAGCTCGTCGCGAGCAGCTCGCGCGTGCGCGAGGGGAGATCCGGCGCGTTGAGCTCCGTCACGGCGCGCACCTCGCCCGGAGTCAGCGCGATGTCCTGCTCGGTGATCATCCGCATCGAGATGCCGGCTTCCCGGGCGAGCGGCTCGAGGGTGCATCCGCCGCTCGTCGCGATGATGCACCGCAGCCGCGGGACGGCGCCCAGCAGCGCGATGACGTCGCGTGCGATCGCCTCGCGGTCCGCCTCCGGCAGGAGGTCGTCGATGAGGAGGACCACGGGGGCGGCGACGTCCTCCAGGGTCCGCCGCATCGCATCGACGATCGCGTCCTGGCCGTCGGCGATCGCGGCGACCTCGCGATAGAGGGTCGCGTCGTCGACGAGACCGCGCGCGTGGATCTGCGTGAGCGTGCGCAGCCAGAAGCCGGCCCGCGATCCGGGGACGGCGCGCCCTTCCGTCCAGACGATCGTCGCGCCGCCGTGCCGTGAGGGCTCCAGGGCCCACTGAGACAGCAGTGTCGTCTTGCCCATTCCGCCGGGCGCACGGATGACGCACAGGCGCTCGGCGCCGCTCATCGCTTCGAGGAGGCGTGCGCGAGGGATGGAACCCGGCGGTGTCTCGGGAACCGAGGGCACGGGGTCGTGCGCCGTCATGATCGAGACGACCGGTCAGGGGCCGACGCCGTCGTGTCCTCGGCCTGGCGGACACGACGCCCCACGCGAGAGGACGGCGAGATCACGGCAGCGTGGACCCCAGGGGGTGGGAGAGTCCGAAGCCGGGGAGGATCGCGAAGCTCGCGCTCGCCGTCGTCGTCGTGAACCCCATGAGGTCGTCCACCTCGTCGAGCCGGTGCTGGGTCTGGACGAACGTGCGCAGGTCGCGCTGGAAGCACGTGAACAGGAGCCCCGCATCGGCTGTGCCGTCCGCGGCGATGCCGTCGTCGAACCCGTACCCACGCCGGAGCATGAGCGCGCTGCCGGTGAAGGACGGGTGGGCGGCGCGGACGTGCGAGCGGGCCGGGACGACGAACTCGCCCTCGGGGGTCTTGGCGAGGAGATCCACCTCGTCGTCGCGCGCGCCGCCGGAGAGCGGCGAGCCGTCGCCGCGCCGTCGCCCGACCACGCCCTCCTGCTGCGGCTGGGCGAGCGCGCGGAAGCGCTCGATGTCGATCCGCAGGCGGCGGATGACGCAGATCGTGCCGCCTGCGAGCGGGCCGTCCGCGATCCACACGTGCTCCGACATCTCCCGATCGCCGTGCGGCACGATGATGCCATCGAGGAAGCCGATCGGACTCCGGGCGACGGTGCCAGCTCCGACGCCGCGGAACCCCCGCTGCGCCCAGCGAGGGACGGCGCCCGAGCGCGCGATGAGGGCGCGAGACGCCGCAGCGGCGTCGTTGACGTCGCTGCTGCAGACCGCGATCAGCAGGTCGCCGCCGGTGCGCTCGGCGGGAAGACGCGCGTCTCCCGCGAAGGCAGGGAGCGGCTCGGCGCCGGGGAGCGAGCTGTCCAGGGCCGCGAGCGCCCGCGGGCCGAGTCCGACCGTGACCGTCAGGTCGCGCGGCCCCTCGAACATGCCGGCGGAGCTGCGCGCGCTCTCCCCGTCGGGGCCCGGCTCGACGAGCGCGGTGATGAGCTCGCCGAGGTGTGCCAGCATCTCGCTGAGACCGGATCGGAACGTCTCATCCGCGCCATCCGCGGCGGGGACATCCGGCAGGTCCAGCACGGTGACGACCTCGTGCGCCTGAGGGGTGGACGGGCGGGCGATGCCCGCCTGGTGCGCACCGTGCGGGTCCACGCGGGCGAAGGCGCCGGGCGCGGCCGTCTCCCGTGCGGACTCCGGTTCGCCGCTCTCCGCCGCCTCGGCCGGGAAGGCGCGCGACGCCGACCACCCGCCCACCGCGCCGGCCGCGACGCCGAAGCCCGCGGCCGCGACGCTGCGCAGGAGATCGCGTCGAGGCAGGCCGGTCATCGCCCGGCTCCGAGGAACGCGTCGGCGAACGCGACGCCGGGAGCCTCGTCGAACTCGACGGCGGTCCACTCGCCGCTCCCGCCCAGCCGCACCTCCGCGCGGTGAAGGAGGCCGCTCTCGTCGATCCAGTAGCGCAGGACGGCGTCGCTCCCATCGTCCGCCGCGCCCGACTCCGGGTCGTAGGGGGTGTCGGAGGTCGGGCCCGCGATCACGTCCACGGCGACGTCGCCGATCGTCTCCTCCCGCAGCCAGCGGGCATCCGTCTGCTGAAGGAGCAGAGGGTTGTCGGGGCGATCCGAGGTGAGGGAGAGCACCACGCTGAGCGCGGCGTGCAGGCGCGACGCGTCGGGCACGAGATCGCTCGTCGTCCACTCGGCTGCGTCCGCGTCCAACCCGGGCGGCGGCAGCGGCGGCGTCGGGTCCGCCGACGGATGGCTGCTGATCGCGTCGGCACTCCATGCGATCAGCGAGCGCTCGCCGCGGGCGTCGATCGTCGCGTAGCCGAGGTGCGCGGCGTAGTCGACCCACCCCGACACCGCGTAGTCCTGGCCCGCGTCGGCGACGCTGAGCTCGACGGCGCGGACGCCGGCGTCGAAGTTCCGGAACCGCATCATCGCGAGGCTCTCGGCTTCGTCCGATGACAGGGGACGAGCGTCCTGAGCGGGATCCTCTGCGGGGGCCGTCGTCGGGGCGCATGCGCTGGCCGCCACGAGGACGGTCGAGACGGCGCCGCCGATGAGGAGGCGGCGCAGCAGGCTGCGGCCTCTCACCGGACGGCCGCCCGGTCTTCGAGGAGTGTCCGCTCGGGCAGCGGATGCTCGGAGACTGCGGGCATGTCGACCGCGGCGGGCAGGGGCTGCGGCGGCGTCTCCACGTCGTCGAGACCCGGTTGCGCGGGAGGAGCGGGGATCTGGAGGAAGCTCATGCCGCGCGGCACCTCGACGTCGGGGGTCGTCCCGCCGCCGGGCGCGACCGCATCCGAAGGGCACGACGTCGCGCGGAGCTCCTCGGGGGCGGAGGTCGCAGGTCCTGCGCCGTCGAAGCAGTTCCCTCGGCCGAGAGCGCGTTCCGCCGACGTGTCCACGGCATCGACTCCGTTGCCGGACACGGCGTTGTCCGAGAAGGCGTTGTCCTCGGCGGGGATGTCCTCGGAGTTCGACAGCAGGATCCCGGCGGTCGGGTTTCCCTCGATGCGGTTGGCCGAGATCACGTTGCGCTGGCCGCCGTTGACGGCGAGGCCGACGCCGAACCCGCCGAGCGCGTGGGCCGGCGATTCGCCGTTCGCGTTGTCGCCGATGAGATTGCCGAACACCGCGTTCTCCCGCTGCGGGGTGAACGCCTCCTGGTAGTTCGAGATGAGCGTCATCCCGATGCGGTTGCCCGAGAACCGATTGCCCGCGATCGTGAGCGAGTCGGATGCATTCGCGTTCTCGAACCCGATGGCGTTGCGCTCAGCCACGTTGCCGGCGACGAGGATGTCGCAGTCCTCGCACTGGCCGACGTAGAAGCCCGAGTCCGCGGAGCCCGACGCGTAGGAGTCGGTGATCGATCCGTGCCGGGCGTTGAACGCGTAGATGCCGTAGAGGCCGTTGTTGTAGGCCGTGACGTGGTCGATCGAGAACCGCTCGACGGGCGGGAACCGCTCGGGGTCGAGCTCGGTGTAACCCGGGCCGCCGTGCGCGAGCGGGCCGTTCTCGTCGTGCATCCCGGTCACGAGCACCCCGTAGAACTGGGTCGAGTGCACCGTCAGGTTCTCGACGCGCACGCCGTCGGCGGGCACGAAGACGCCGAACGAGTTCGTCCCGCCGCCGTCGATGATCGTCTCGTTCCGGTCCTCGCCGCGGAGAGTCACGTCGTCCTTGTCGACGGTGACCTCCTCCTCGTAGGTTCCGGGGGCGATGAGGACCATCCCGCCCGGGGTGACGAGGTCGACGCCCTCCGAGATCGTCGCCGCGTCCTCGGGAACGCGGACGAGCTCCTGAAGAACCGGCTCCTCCGGCTGTGCGGCTGTCGTGGTGCACCCCGTCGCGCTGAGGGCGATGGCGAGGATGGCGAGCGTCCGCGCTAGTGCGGAGAAGCGCGCGCGGGGACACATGCGGTCGAGCATAGACGGGATCCGAGACCGGTATGACAGCGGATCGGGATGATGTGAAAAAGGGGGTGAAATCCGGTTGCCCAGCTACCTCCCAGCAGACGCACAGGTCCTTGACTGGTGCGCGGGCGTCTTCAAAAGAACGCCCGCGCGCGCCCGTCGGGCGCGGCACGAGCGCTCTCATGGAGGGCGCCGACCTACTCGGAGGGGAGCACCGTGTCACGGTTGCAGAGAAGGAGCGCCGTTCAGCCGAAGCTGAACGGCGAACCCGGGGGAGCGCGGCGCCTGGTCGCCGGGGTCTCGATCGCGGGTCTGCTGGCGACAGGACTCGTCGCGGCCGCATCGCCGGCTGCGGCAGCCGTCGGCGATGAGATCAGCGGATCGATCTGGCAGGACTACGACGCGAACGGCGTCTTCGACACCTATGAGTTCGGGCTCGAGGGCATCGAGGTGCGCGCGTACGACGATGCGGGCAACGTCGCCGGCCCCGTCCTGACGGGCGTCGACGGGACGTATGTCCTTCCCGTCACCTCTGATGCGCAGCGCTGGCGCGTCGAGGCCGATGTGCCCGACGATTCGCAGTGGGCCGCGTGGGAGGACTCGGTCGTCGGTCGCACCGGAGGGACGACCAACGGCACGACAGTGCAGTTCGTCGACATCGCGGATGCCGGCGCGGTGGACTTCTCGTTCCACGTGCCGGGCGCCTTCGTCGAGAACAACCCGCGCGTCTACCTTCCGAAGATCCAGTACGCCGGATCCGACGGCCCGAATGCCGACAAGGAGGGCGGCCAGATCATCTGGTACGACGCCGAGAGCGCGAGTGCCAGCAGCGAGGTTCCGAGCACGGTCAACGTGCCGTTCCGCGACGTCGGCGCGACCAACGGCTCGACCTGGCGCCGTGCGACGTCGCCCGACCAGGTGGGCGAGCTCTTCACCGCGGCCTACATGCGCCGGCACTCGGGCCTCGGTCCGGGCGGCCTCGGCGCCATCTACCGCGTCACTCCCGACGGCGGGACGCTCGACTCCGCGACCGGATCCGGATCGGTCTTCGTCGATCTGACGGACCACGGGATCGACGTCGGCGCCGAGTACGACGCCGGCGCGCTGCCCGGCCCCGACGGCATCCGCCCGCGGACGGCGCTCGACAACCCGCTCTACGACTGGTCGATGGATGCCCAGGCATGGGCACGGGTCGGCCGCACGGGTCTCGGCGGCATCGCGATGTCGCCCGACGAGACGCAGATGTTCGCCGTGAACCTCTACAAGCGCTCGCTCGTGGTCATCGACATGGGCGAGCCTGGGCAGCCGCCGCTGGCGGTGCGCGAGATCGAGCTCGACGGCTTCTTCCCCGACGGCAGCGACCTGCGGCCGTTCGGAGTGTCGTCGGACGCGATGACGAACACGATGTACATCACCGCGACGAACACGGCCGAGTCGACGAAGAACAACGCCGATCTGCACGGATACGTGTATGCGTTCGACCCGGCGAACCCCGCGGGGCTGACGCAGGTCCTCGACTTCCCGCTGGACTTCCCCCGTTATGGCGACACGCCGCAGACCCCCGGGGACTTCCAGTTCTGGACGACGGACTCCGGTGACTTCGAGAACTTCGCGCGTCGTCCAACGCCGATCGTCGCCGACGCCCGGGTCCAGCACGGCAACCTCGTCGTTGGCGTGCGCGACCTGCACGGCGACCTGATCGGCTACCAGACCGCGGTCAGCCCGACGGATCGCCGACTGGCGACGATCCGCTCGGTCGGCGACGTCTACATGGCCACGGGCAACGGCGACGGCACGTTCACCATGGAGTCGAACGGCTTCGCCGACGGCGTGCAGGGAGACGGCGCGACCGCGCCCCTGTACCAGCAGCCTGCGGGCCTGCTCGGTCCGGGCGGGCACAAGTACTTCGACGACGCGTGGCAGATCGACGGTTTCCAGCCCGGTCAGTTCACGGGTCAGGCGCTCGGCTCGATCATTACGGTGCCGAGCCGCGACGACGGCGTGCTCACGACGGGCATCCATGTCGCGAACAGCGGATTCCAGGTGGGTGTGCGACGCCTCTATCAGGAGACGGGCGCGCACTACGACCCGCGTGGCGCGATGGTCACCCAGCTCACCCCTGTGGCGGGGGTGCCGGACGCGACGATGAAGGGCAACGGCCTCGGCACGATGTCGGCTCTCGCGTCGGCGGCGCCGATCGAGATCGGCAACTACGTGTGGTACGACATCGATCGTGACGGCGTCCAGGATCCGAGCGAGGATGCGGTCGAGGGCGCGACGGTGAACCTCTACGAGGTCGCCCTTGACGGCACCCGCACGTGGGTGTCGAGTGCGCTCACGAACGCGCTGGGCGAGTACTACTTCTCGTCGAACGCGCTGCTCAACACGAACGGCTACGCGCTCAAGACGAACACGAGCTACGTCGTCGGCATCGACAACCCGGCCGACTACGCGGAGGGCGGCCCGCTGCTGGGCTGGTACCCGACGGTAGAGAACACGGGTGACGCCGACTCGGTGGACGCCGACCGGAACGACTCGGATGGCATCGTGGAGGTGTCGGATGCGGGTCACTTCCCGTTCGCGGCGGTCACCACGGGCGGTCCGGGGCAGAACGACCACACGATCGACTTCGGCTACTCGCAGCTCGACTACACGCTCGAGAAGCGCACCGTGTCGGGTCCGACGGAGAACCCCGACGAGGACGGCACGTGGCGGATCGAGTACGACCTGGTTGTCGGCAACCCGTCGCTGTCTCCGGGTGAGTACGGCCTGTCGGATGACCTGACCGGGTACGGCGAGGGCATCGAGGTCGTCGACACCGAGGTCGTGTCGGGTCCGGAGGGCGCCGTTCTCAATGAGAACTGGAACGGCGTGGACGACCAGGCGGTGATCAGCGAGCGGTTCCCGATCGCGCCGGAGTCCACGGGCGATGCGGCGCACGTGTACCGCCTCGCGGTGACCGTTCGTCTGACGGCCGACCCGGAGACCGGCGAGGCGATGGTCGACCCGGCCCAGCTGGGCTGCACCGACGGGCAGACGCCGGCCGACGCGACGACGGGCCTGTTCAACGTCGCCACGCTCGATCCGCTGCACCACGAGGACCTCGTCGACGACGAGTGCGGCGAGCTGCCGCTGGTCGAGCTCGACAAGACCGTCGTCTCGGAGCCGACGGTCGTCGACCGCGACAACGAGCCGGGTGTGTGGGAGGTCGTGTACGGCCTCGAGGTGCGGAGCCTGACCGGCGCCGACACCGACTACGACCTGGTCGACGAGCTGCGGTACGGCTCTGCGGTCGAGGTGCTCTCGGTCGAGGCCGAGAACGTCGATCCGGGCGACATCGCCGTGCGCGATGCGTTCGACGGCCTGACGGATCACGTGATCGTCACGGACGAGCCCATCGCGGGCGGTGCCACGCATCGCTACGAGGTGACCGTTCGATACACGTTCACGCTGCCGAACCCGCCGACCGACCCGAACCCGTCGGACTGCTCCCTCGCGGGCAGCGGCGAGAGCGGGACCGGTCTGCTGAACACGGCGCAGACGGAGTTCAACGGCTACCCGTCGCCCGACGACGAGTGCCGCGAGCTCGGGCAGGTCACGCACGAGAAGGAGCTGATCTCGGCGAACCCGATCGGGGACGGCCGCTGGCAGGCGGACTACCGGATCACCGTGTCGAACAAGGGCGTCGAGAAGACCCTCTACGACCTCGACGACACGCTGCGGTACGCCGACGAGGTCGACGTGGTCTCCGCCGAGGTGACCGGCTCGCCCGAGGGCGTCACGCTCGCCGACCCCGCCTGGGACGGCGAGGAGAACACGCGCGTGGCTTCGCTCGTGCCCATCCTGGGCACGGACGATGAGGGCTACGCGCCGCACGAGTACACGCTGACCGTGATCTCGGATGTCCCGCTCGCGTTCGAGGGCGCGGGCACCGAGGACGACCCGACGGCGTGCGCTGACGGCGCGGTGCGCCCCGGTGGCAGCGCTCTGTCGAACACGTCGACGCTGACCGACGAGGCCGGTGTGACCGAGGACGACGAGGCGTGCGCGCCGCTGCCGTCCATCGACATCGACAAGTCGATCTCGGCCGGCCCGGTGCCCAACGGCGACGGGACATGGACCGTGACGTACGACATCGTCGCGACGAACGACGGTGCAGCCGAGGGCGTCTACGAGGTGTCCGACCGGATGACCGAGATGGGCGATCTGCGGGTGCTCTCCCGTGAGGTCGTCGAGACGCCGGAAGGCGTGACCGCCCAGGAGGGGTGGACCGGCCTGGGCGAGGAGGGGTCGGCGGAGAACGTGATCGCCACCGACGTGCCGCTCGCCGCGGGAGGGGTGCACACCTACCGCATCGAGGTGCTCCTCGAACTGGACGAGTCGCTCGGGGGGCTGGCCGAGGTGGCCTGCTCCGAGTTCGACGAGGACGGCGCGGCCGGACTCGTGAACTCCGCGGGGATCGGGCACAACGATCTGGCGGATGCGGACGACGCATGCGTGACGGTCGCCCAGATCACGATCGACAAGTCCATCTCGGCGGGCCCCGTGCCCAACGGCGACGGCACCTGGACGATCGTGTACGACCTCGTGGCGGAGAACCTCGGCGAGGTGTCGGGTGAGTACGACATCTTCGACCGGCTGCGCTTCGGCGAGGGCATCGAGATCGTCGAATCCGAGGTGGCGGAGGTTCCCGATGGCGTCACGGCGCTCGAGTCCTGGACGGGACTCGGCGACGAGGGCGCGGCGGAGAACCTCATCGCCGAGGACGTGACGCTCGAGGCTCAGAGCAGCCACACCTATCGGGTGGCGGTCACGGTCGCGCTCGATGAGTCGTCCGTCGACCCGGATGCTCTGGCCTGCCCGGAGCCGGGCACAGGGGGCTCCGGTGGTCTGAACAACACCGCCGGGGTCGACCACAACGGCATCCAGTCCACGGACGAGGAGTGCGCGCCGCTGCCGCTGTTCACCTTCGACAAGACCCTCGCGGAGGGCCCTGTCGCGAACGGCGACGGTACCTGGACGATCGTGTACGACCTCGAGGTCGGCAACATCGGTCACGCCGAGGGCGAGTACGACCTCGAGGACGGGCTGCGGTACGGCGACGGCGTCGTGATCGAGGCGGCGGATGTCACCTCCACCCCGGCGGGCGTCGAGGACCCGACCAGCTGGACCGGTCGGGGCGAGACCGGGTCGGAGCAGAACCTGATCGCCGAGAGCGTCCCGCTCGAGGCGGGCGGGCAGCACTCCTACCGCGTCGAGGTGACGGTGTCGCTCGACGTGGAGACCGTCACGCCGGACGCGCTCGCGTGCCCGGCGCCCGGTACCGGCGAGAACGGCGGCCTGAACAACGTCGCGGGCATGACCCACAACGGCGAGACGCAGGAGGACGATGTCTGCGCGACGCTGCCGCTGGTCGAGATCGAGAAGTCGCTCTCGGGTGCGGTGACGCCGGTCGAGGGTCAGCCGGGGCAGTACGACGCGACCTACCAGATCACGGTCACCAACCGCGGTCCGGCAGGCACGGATTACACCCTGGACGACCAGTGGATCGCCGGCAACGGCCTCACCGTCCTCGGCGTGCAGGACATCTCCACGGATGCTCCTGACTCGGTGGGCATCAACCCGGGCTTCGGCACGGATGGCGATGTCCGCATCGTGACGGATCAGCCCATTGCCGGAGCGCCCGAGGGAGGATCCACGGTCCACACCTACACGATCGTCGTCCGCTACGCCCTCGACCACAACGAGATCGACGCGAGCGTTGTCGAAGGCTGCATCGACGGAGACGGCAACGTCCCCGACGGGTCGCTGCACAACAACGCCACCGTGGACTGGAACGGCATCTCCGACGAGGACGACGCGTGCGTCCAGAACGGCAAGCCGACTCTGGACAAGGAGCTGTCGTCGGCCACCCCGGTCGGCGAAGGCCAGTGGGAGGTCGTGTACGACCTGACGGTGGGCAACACCGGCAACGAGCCGACGCGGTACGACCTGGACGACGAGTTCCTCTTCGCTCCGGTCGTGACGGTCGACGAGGTGTCGGTGACCGGCCCCGAGGGCGTGGAGATCGAGGGGTCGTTCGACGGCGCCGAGAACCAGCGCATCGCGACCGGCGTCGAGATCGTCGGCCTGGACGACGAGGGGTACGCCCCGCACGTCTACCGCGTGACGGTGCTCGTGGACGTGCCGCTGCACTTCGCTGAGGCGGAGCAGGATGGCACGGGTGCACCGGGTTGCACGGCTCCCGAGGGCGGCAACTTCCTCGAGCAGGGCCTGAACAACGCCGCGACGCTGACGGACGAGACCGGCGGGGAGATCACGGACACCGACTGTGCTCCGCTGCCGTCCATCGACATCGCCAAGGAGATCGTCGGCTCGCCGACGGTCGACGAGGACGGCGTGTGGTCGGTCGAGTACGAGATCGTCGCGGTGAACGACGGCGCGCAGGCCGGCGAGTACGACCTCTCCGACCGACTCCGCTTCGGGGCGGGCATCGAGGTTCAGACCGCCGAGATCGCTGAGGCGCCCGAGGGCGTCACGCCGAACGGGTCGTGGACGGGTCAGGGAGAGGAAGGCGCGGACGAGAACGTCGTCGCGTCGGATGTCGCCCTGGGCGCGGGAAGCGAGCACACGTACCGTGTGGTCGTGACCGCCACGCTCGACGCGGACGCGACGGACGAGTCCACGTTCGCCTGCCCGGCACCGGGTGAGAACGGCACCGGCGGCTTCGCGAACACGGCCGGGATCGTGCACAACGACCTGACCGACACCGCCGAGGCCTGCGACGTGCCGACCGAGCCGCAGGACCCCGAGGTCCCGGGCAAGCCGGACGAGCCGAAGCAGCCGGAGAACCCGGCTGTCCCGCCGCTGAACCCCACAGGCGGCGACATGGGAGGCATCGTGCTCCTCGGAGCACTCGCCCTCCTCCTCATCGGAGGCGCAGCCCTCTTCATCGCCCGCAGCCGCCGCGAGAACGCGGCAAGCGGACGCGGGGAGAGCTGAGAGAAGCTCGGCGGGCCGGTTCCCCCGGGCCGGTCCGCCGAGCCGATGACGGCCCCGGCCATCGCAGCAGCTGCGATGGCCGGGGCCGTCTCGGTGTTGAGACCGAGGGCGGAGGGTCTAGCTGGTGCGCTGCGGAGCCTCGCCACCGAGGAGCCCCATCCGAAGCGCCGCCGCGACGGCGTCCTCGCGGCGAGAAACGCCCAGCTTCCGGTAGACGCTGCGTGCCTGGCTGCGAACGGTGTTGAGCGAGACGTTGAGGCGCGCCGCGATCCCGCCGAGCGTATCGGACGTGCTCAGGGCCCGGAGGACGATCAGCTCCCGCGGAGTCAGTCGCGGGAGGTGGACCTCCGCGTGGCGTGCGGCGGGCACGGTGTGCGCTCCGAGCGGACTCTCGATCTTCGTCAGGGCGCAGAGCGCCTGCAGATCGTCCGGATTCATCTCCCGGAATGCCGATCGATTGCCGGTGGCGATGAGGTACTCGTGCGCGCGCAGGAACAGCGCCCCGGCGTCGGTCTCCTCACCCCGGCGCAGCTGCGCCGCCGCGAGGATGAGCAGGTGATCCAGCGTGTCCCGGCGCGTCGTCGTGGTCCACCTCAGAGGCGGCGACGACAGCCGGATCGCCGTTCCGAGCTCTCCGGCGCGCAGGTGCGCACGAGCGAGCGGGATCCGGAGCATCTCCTGTGAGGGATGGTCGGCGGCGAGGCCGATCACCGCTGCCCCGTCGCCGGCCGCGAGCAGGAGATCAGCGCGGAGGCGCAGGAGCAGCCCACCCGCGATCCGCGCCTGCTGGGACTTCGCGCCGTGCGCCTCGATGACGTCCTCGAGCTGCGCGAGGGCCGCGAAAGGAGAGCCGAAGAGGTTGCCGTAGCGGGCCCAGGCGGCGGCGATGAACGGCCAGACCTCGTACGGCGCGTGCGGGTCGCCCAGCCGTCGCAGCGAACGCCGCGCGGCTCTCTCCGAGAGAGCATCCATGCTGAGCAGAGCCGTTGCGAGGTGGGCGGGGGCCATGACGAGGTCCTGCATCAGCATGTCCGGGGTGCCGGACTGCCGGACCTCCTCGAGCCATCGCGTGGCCGACCGGTGGCTTCCGGCCAGCGCTGAGAGGAGGGCCGCGGTCGCCGCGGCGTTGACGCCCGCGTAGTGGCGTGAAGGCGGCGGTCCCATCTGCTCGAAACTCGTGCGCGCGTGCGTCAGGGCGTCTTCGTACCGACCGCTGAGCATCGCCGTCAGGGACCGCTGCATCGAAAGCCACCCGGGTCGGCGGCCGCCCGCGTCGAGCCACGGCAGCGGCTCCGGCTCCGGCATCTCCGCGAGCCGGTCCGCGATGTCGGATCCGATGCGCTCCGCCTCCGCGTAGTCTCCCCGGAGGCGCGCTCCGATCATGGCGATCACCCCGGCCGCCAGCAGGTCCGCGGGCTTCGGGAACGTCGCATACCTGAGCGCATATCGTCGGCCGCGAGTGACGTACACCTGAAGGAAGCCCCGTTGCGCCTCGTTATCACCGCGGCGGCCGAACTGGTGGGCCTGGAACGCCGCCAGGAGCAGCCGGGGATGCTGCTCGAGCTCGGCGGGGGACAGCCGCGCGGCGACGCGGGCGATCTGCGGGCCGTACTCAGCGGGGAACCGGTACCAGAGCTCGTCGCTGAGATCCTCGATCGTTGCGAGGTCGCCGCTCTCGAAGGCCTCGGCGATGCGAGTCGGATCGGGCGCGCCCAGGAGATGCTGCATCAGACCATCGAATCCCGCGCGCGAGCACGTGCCTGCGGAACGTTACGCGACTTCACCCCGGATTTCACCCTGGGCAGAACTGCCCAGGGTGATGGGCGACAAAAAAGGAGGCGCCCCCGGGGGGGACGCCTCCTTCGAGCCCTGCCGCGGCTATCGCCACTGCGTCGTCATGAGGAAGCCGATGAAGGCGATGCCGAAGCCGATGACGAGGTTCCATGCGCCGATGTCGGGGATGGGGAATGCCATGCCCGAGAGGTAGAAGACGAGGATCCAGACGAGGCCGATGAGCATGAAGCTCACCATGACCGGCTTGAACCAGACGGGGTTCGGCGCCTTGCCGCTGTCGCTGCGCTCGAGGGGTTCTTCGCCCTGGGATGCTCGTGCCATGAGTCCGAGTCTAGTCGGCTCGCCGGGCCTTCACGGAAGGCGAGGGGACGCGATGCCGCAGGATGAAAATCGGGATGATTTCGCATCGCACCGGGGGTGCCGGACTCTGGGATGCGGGAATACTTCGAGGTGATCGGCCGCGTCAGCGCGGCAGCTGCGCGCGACTCTTCGAAGAGGAACCATGTTCACACCCCTCCATCGCCGTGACGTCGATGTCCTGAGCGACCGCCTCTACGTCATGCTCGCCGAGCGGATCATCGCCGGCGCCTACGAACCGGGTGAGCGACTGTCCCTCGCGGACATCGCGGAAGAGTTCGAGATCTCGAAGACGCCCGTTCGCGAGGCCATCCAGCGTCTCGCTCGCGCCAGCCTCGTGGAGATCGACAGCGGTCGCTGGACGCGCGTCGCGACTGCCACTGCTGAGAGCCGACGTCACGCACTCGATCTCGCCTCGCAGCTGGACGCGTCCGTCGCCGGGCTCGTGCTGCCCTCCCTCGAGGAGCAGGAGCTCGATCGGATCGCCGAGCTCGTGGCGGTGCCCCGCGGTGCGGCGCCCTCCCCGGGCGATGCGTTCGCGCGCCTGCGGATCATGAGTGCGTCGCTATCTCGTCATCTCGACAACGCGCTGTTCGCCGAGCTCGTCGCGGATGCCGACTTCACCATCCGCTTCCACACCTCCCAGCGCGTGCCGGCACCGGCGTCGGTCGATCTCCGGAGGATCCTCTTCGCCCTCTCCTGTGCGATCAGCGCCGCAGAGGTGCGCGACGTCCAGGACATCCTGCGCGGCGTGTACACGGGCGACGTGCGGGGCGGGCCCCTCGAAGAGCGCGCGGCCGACGGCATCCGCGCGTAGGGAGCGCACGACCTCGGCTGCAGGTGAATCGCGCGGTGGCAGGACGAACCAGCGGGGATCATCCTGCAGCGGGCAGATCGTCCTGATCTGAGCCGCGACGCGGCGGCGGCCCGGCGCCGAGCCGGCGCTCGGCGGCGTCTAGCGCTCGGCCGGGTCGGCGTCGATGCCCTGCGTGGGCGTCGGGGTCGGAGTGGGCGTCGGCTCGGTGCCCGTGCAGACGCGGATGCGGATCGTCGACTGGATCGGCACCGATCCGATCTCGGACTGCGACACGACGCCCGGCTGGTCCGACTCCTGGCACGTGTCGTCCTCGACGACCTCCGCCGTGAGGCCGAGCTCCTCGAGCGCGCGCTTCGCGGCGTCGAGCGAGAATCCCTTGAGATCGTTGACCTGGACGCGGCCGGTGGCGACCTCGAGGTCGATCGTGGCACCGGCGGGGAGCTCGTCGCCCTCCGCGACCTCGTCGTCTCCCGCGTGGACGCGGAGCACCGTCGAGGCCTTGTGCTCGGCATCGTCCACCGGCAGGATCGCGCCGAGCGAGAGCCCCGCCTTCGAGATCGCGTCGCGCGCCTGCGACTCCGTCAGTCCGACGAGTGCGGGGACGACCGCGACCTCGGGCCCCTCCGACACGAGCACCTCGACGCGCTGATTCGGGCTCACCGAGAGATCGGCGCCAGGGTCCGTCTCGACGACGACGCCCTCGGGCACCGAGTCGCTCGGCACGTCCTCGCGCACCGGCACGAGATCGCGCGCCTCGAGCTCCTCGACGGCCTTCTCGTAGGTCATCCCGGCGACGTCGGGGATGATCCGGGCGGTCGACGGCGTGCCATCCCACGGGCGGATGGTCGCGAGCCAGAAGACGAGAGCGACGATCAGCACCGCGATGAGCGCGACCGCCGACCAGATCCACACGACCGGGGGGCCGGACTGCGTCCGGGTCATCGTCGTGTCGCTCGAGAGCTGCTGGAGCGTGCGCGCGGTCTCCTGCGCCTGGCGCGGGCTCGGGCCGTAGAGCTCGTTGGTGAGCGTGTCGAGCTCGCGCTTGGTCGGCGCACGGCCGTCGAGAGCGGCGTCGAGCGCCTCGCGGAATCGTGCGGCGTCCTGATAGCGCTGGAAGGGGTCCTTCGCGAGCGCGCGGAGCACGACGGGGTCGAGACCCTTGGGCACGTCGGGGTTGAGGGCGGTCGGCGTGACGGGCGTCTCGCTCACGTGCTGATACGCGACGGCGACCGGCGAGTCGCCCCGGAAGGGCGGGCGCCCCGTCAGCAGCTCGTAGAGCACGACGCCGGTCGAGTAGAGGTCGGCGCGCGCGTCGACCGACTCGCCCTTGGCCTGCTCGGGTGAGAAGTACGCGGCGGTGCCGAGGATGGCCGTGGTCTGGGCGACCGTGGACGACGAGTCCGAGACGGCACGGGCGATGCCGAAGTCCATGACCTTGACCTGGCCGGACTCGGTGATCATGACGTTGCCCGGCTTGATGTCGCGATGGACGACGCCGGCCCGATGCGAGTACTCGAGGGCCTCGAGGATGCCGTCTGCGTATCGCACGGCGTCCTTCGGGGCGACCGGGCCGCGCGCGATGATGTCCTTGAGGAGCGTGCCGGTCACGAGCTCCATGACGATGTACGGAACCGGGCGGACGCCGCCCGTGGCGTCGGTCTCGGTGTCCTCCCCGGCGTCGAACACGCGCACGATCGAAGAGCGGGCCATGCGGGAGGCGGCCTGCGCCTCGAGCCGGAAGCGCGTCCGGAACGTGCTGTCGCCCGCGAGGTCCTTCTCGAGGATCTTGATGGCGACCGTGCGGCCGAGCTTCTCGTCGAAGCCGCGGAAGACGCTTGCCATGCCCCCTCGGCCGATGAGCTCATCGACGCGGTAGCGGTCGTTGAGGACGCGTGTCTCGGCCTTCACAGATGGACCCCCCGGAGTAGCAGGCGGGGTCAGCATAGCCTCACCCGCTGAACGTCGGCCCCGCCGACGAGACGATCAGCCCGTCGTCGAGCCGCCCTGGCCGGTGCCGCTCTGGCCCTGACCCTGGCCGTTCGACGAGGTGTCGCTCGAGCCGCCGTCCGCGCCGCCGTCGGGGGTCGGCGTCGGGGTCGGGGTGCTCTCGGGCTCGTCGGCCTCGACCGTCACCGATCCCGAGGCGGGGGCCACCTGCGTGCTGTCGGGCATGCCGCTGCAGGTGACCGTGTAGTTCGCGGTGATCGTCTGGCCGGCCTCGCCGGCGGTGATCACGGCGCTCGTCTCGTTCTGGAGGAACTGCCGCTGGGGGCCGCCGACATCCGCGAAGTTCGCGCCGGTCAGCGTCACGTCGTAGGTCGCGTCCCCGAAGCCCTCGGGGCAGCTGTACTGATTCCAGCGCACCACGAGGGAGGCGCCCGCGGGCACCGAGCTCACGCTCGTGGACCCGTTGTACTCGAACGTCGCCTCCTCTGCGGGTGCGAAGGTGGGCGCGGTGTACACCGTGAGCTCGATCGTCGACCCCGCCGCGATGTTGCCGCGCGGGGAGACGGAGGCGACCGTCTCGATCTGGTCGGGGCTCGTCGCCTCCTCGCCCTCGGCGCGCGTGCCGGCGAGGCCGGCGTCGCTGAGGACCGAGAGCGCCTCCTCGTACGGCCGGCCGACGAGGCCGAGCGCATCGACGTCGACGAGCTGCGTCGCCGTCTCGCTGGGGGTCGGGGTCGTCGACGGCTGCGACGAGCTCGGCGGAGGGCTGCTCGTCTCGGTCGTCGGGTCGCCCTCGTCCTGGTTCATGAGGAACGCGGCGACCGTTCCGCCGAGCACGAGCAGCAGGAGGACGATGAGCGCGATGAGCGGCCACGTCCACGAGCTGCGCTTCTTCTTCTTCGGCTCCTCGGCCTCCGCGCGCGGCAGGCCCGGATCGAAGGGGATGGGCCGGGTCGAGTTCATGAGGCGGGTCGTGGCGTCGTCGCCCGTGCCGAGCAGCTGCGTGAGGTCGTCATCGGCGAGCGCGGCGCCCCCCGCGACGGCCGGCACGGCCGCGGCCGCTGCCGCGACGTCGCCGCGACGCAGCGCGTTGGCCGCGCGTGCGACGGCGGCCGACGAGGCGGGGCGGTCCTCGGGCTTCTTGGCGATCATCGCCATCACGAGGTTCTGCACCGGCTGCGGCACGTCGGAGGGCAGCGGCGGCGGCTGCTCGTTGATCTGCGCCATCGCGATCGCGACCTGCGACTCGCCCGTGAAGGGGCGCTTCCCCGCGAGGCACTCGTACGCGACGATGCCGAGCGAGTACGTGTCGGTCGCGGGGCTCGCCGGGTGGCCGGAGGCCTGCTCGGGCGAGAGGTACTGCACGGTGCCCATGACCTGGCCGGTCGCCGTGAGGGGCACCTGGTCGGCGATCCGGGCGATGCCGAAGTCGGTGATCTTCACGCGGCCGTCGGGCGTGATGAGCAGGTTGCCGGGCTTGATGTCGCGGTGCACGAGACCGGCCGCGTGGGCGGCCTGCAGCGCGGCGGCGGTCTGCGCGGTGATGTCGAGCGTGCGCTCGGGCGGCAGCGCGCCCTCGCGCTCGAGGATGGTCGACAGCGCCTCACCGGGGACGAGCTCCATGACGAGGAAGGCCGAGCCGTTCTCCTCGCCGTAGTCGAAGACGCTCGCGATGCCCTCGTGGTTGACGAGCGCGGCGTGACGGGCCTCGGCGCGGAAGCGCTCGAGGAACCCGGGGTCGCCCATGTACTCGTCCTTGAGGATCTTGATCGCGACCGAGCGCCCGATGACGTGGTCGGTCGCCTCCCAGACCTCGCCCATCCCGCCGATGGCGATGCGCGAGTTCAGCTCGTAGCGGCCGCCGAAGGAAACACCTCGTGTAGGTCTCATCGTCCCAGCACCGCCTCCATCACTTCCTTCGCGACGGGAGCCGCGATCGTGTTCCCGCTCCCCGACTGGCCCTGACCGCCGCCGTCCTCGACGACGACGGCGACCGCGACCTGCGGATCATCCGCCGGCGCGAAGCCGGTGAACCAGAGGGTGTAGGGGCCGTCGTTCGGCGTCTCCGCAGTCCCGGTCTTCCCGGCCACCTCGACCCCGTCAATTCTTGCATTGGTGGCCGCGCCATCCTGCACGCTCGCCGTCATCGCGTCGGTGATCGCGTCGGCGAGATCGGCGTCGAGCGCCTGGCCGAACTGCGAGGGCTCGAAGGTCTGCTGCACGGAGAGATCCGACCCGATGACGTCGTCGACCATCCACGGGTTCATGACGAGGCCGTCATTGGCGATGCCGGCGGCCAGCATCGCGATCTGCAGCGGCGTCGCCTGCACCTGGCCCTGCCCGAAGCCCGTGAGCGCGGTCTGCGCGTCGTCGTCGAGCTCGGGGTACGACGATGCCGTCGAGGGCAGCGGCGTGGTGAAGCTCTGGTTGAAGCCGTACTTCTCGGCGGCCGCGCGGATCGCGTCGTCGCCGAGCTCGACGGCCAGCTCGGCCATCGGCACGTTGCACGAGAGGCGGATGGCGTCGTGGAGTGTCACCTCGTCGCCCGATCCGCACGTGCCGCCGGTCGCGTTGCGCACGACGTGCGACGAGCCGGGCAGCTCGTACGAGGCGGGGTTCGGCAGCTTCGAGTCCATCGTGTAGTCGCCCGACGCGATCGCGGCGGAGACGGTGATGAGCTTGAACGTGGATCCTGGCGGGTAGAGGTCGCCCGCGATCGCGCGGTTCTGCAGCGGCTCGAGGGCGTCGGCCTCGAGCGCGTCGTAGGTCGCATTGACCGCGTCGGAGTCGTGCACCGCGAGCTGGTTCGTGTCGTAGCCGGGCGTCGAGAGCATCGCGAGGATGCGGCCGGTCGACGGCTCGATCGCGACGACCGCACCCGTGTAGCCGCGACTCGTCATGGCGTCGTACGCGGCCTGCTGCGCGGCGGGGTCGAGGCTCAGCTCGATGCTCGAGCCGCGCGGATCCTGACCGGAGATGATCTGGTCGATGCGCTGGAAGAAGGCCGAGGCGGCCTGACCCGACAGCTCCTGGTTCATCGCCTGCTCGAGACCGGTCACCGACTGGAGCACGGGGTTCATGTATCCCGTCACGGTCGACCAGAGCTCGGGGCTGGCGTACTGGCGCTGCCACGCGTAGATGTCGTTCGACGCCGTCGACGTCGCGATCTCCTGGCCGCCGGCGATGATCGAGCCGCGCTGCACCTCGAAGCTGTCGTACAGCGTGCGGCGGTTGAGTGGGTTCTCGTTGAGCGAGGCGGCCGAGACCACCTGGATCCAGCTCGTCGCGACGAAGAGCGAGAGGAACATGAACAGCACGACGATGCTGAGCCTGCGGAGCTCCTTGGTCATCCGATCACCGCCTCCTCCCGGTCGTTGAGCGAGCGGAGCGAGTCGAAACGCCCGGTCATCCGATCACCGCCCTCGGCTGCTGGCGCACCGCGTCGCTGATGCGCAGGATGAGCGCCACGATGAGCCAGTTCGACACCAGCGACGAACCGCCCGCGGCGAGGAACGGGGTGGTCAGGCCGGTCAGCGGGATGACCCGCGTGACGCCGCCGACCATGATGAACACCTGCAGGGCGAGCGTGAACGACAGCGCGGTGGCGAGCAGCTTGCCGAAGTCGTCCTGGCCGAGCACGCCGATGCGGAGCCCGCGTGCCGTGAACACGAGGTAGAGGCAGAGGATCGCGAACAGGCCGACGAGCCCGAGCTCCTCGCCGAGACTCGGGAAGATGTAGTCGCTCTGCGAGACGGGCGTCAGGTACGGCCGGCCCTGTCCGAGGCCCGTGCCGAAGAGGCCGCCGTGCGCGAGGCCGAAGATGCCGTTCACGAGCTGGAAGCTGCCGCCGTCCGATGCGTCGTAGAGCGCGGGGTCGAGGGCGTTGAGCCACGTGTCGAAGCGGTTGTGGACGTACGTCAGCACGAACGATGCGCCGATCGCGCCCGCGACAGCGAGCACGACGCCCGTGAGCATCCATCCGGTCTTGCCGGTCGCGACGTACAGCGTCGTGACGAACATCCCGAAGATGAGCAGACCCGTGCCGAGGTCGCGCTGGAGCACGATGATCGCCATCGAGATGAGCCACACGACGATGAGCGGGCCGAACTCGCGGGCGCGGGGGAAGGTGAATCCGAGGATGCGCCTGCCGGTCGACGCGAGGCTCTCGCGCGTGCGGACGAGGTAGCCGGCGAAGAAGATCGCGAGGCAGATCTTCGCGAGCTCGCCGGGCTGGAAGTTGAAGCCGAACACGTTGATCCACACGACCGCGTTGCCGCCGCCGTTGAGGAACGGGATGAACGGCAGCACGAGCAGCACGATGCCCGTGAGGCCGAAGATGTACGTGTAGCGGAAGAGCACGCGGTAGTTCACGAGCGCCCATACGAGGGCGATCGCCAGCGCGATCGAGATCCCCGCGTAGGCGATCTGGCTCGGCGCGGCGATGTGCGCGTCCACCGTGGCGTTGTAGACGTCGATCCGGTGGATCATCGCGATGCCGAGGCCCGTGAGCAGGGTCGCGATGGGGACGAGGAACGGATCGGCCTGCGAGGCGCGGATGCGCAGCACGACGTGGAGCGCGAGCGTCAGGAAGCCGACGATGCCGAGCCCGACGAAGATCCCGGGCTGCAGCTCGCCGACCGCCCCGAACTGCACGAGGACGACGGCTCCCGCCGAGAGCGCGAGCGCGAACAGGAGCAGGAGCAGTTCGCGGTTGCGCAGCGGCTGCGGTCGGCGCACGCGGCGGAGCGCCTTCTGGATCTGGGTGTCGGCGGCGGTCATCCCTCGCCCTCCGGCGTCTGCGTGGGGGTCGGCGTCGGCGTCGAGAGGTCCTCGGACGGGGCGTCCTCGTCGAGCGTCTCATCGGGTTCGCCGGGCTCGAGCTGGTACGAGCGCAGCCGCTCGACGATCGCCTCGGCGTCGGCGAGCGAGCGGGCCGTGATCGTCCGCTCGACCTGCGCGCGGTAGGCCTGCGGCAGGTCGGCGAGCACGACATCCGTGTCCTCGCGCACCTCGGACAGCGAGATCGGGCCGAGCGACTGCTGGATGCCCTGGTAGATCACGACCGTGTCGTCGTCGGCGCCGACGTAGTAGCGCGTCTGCGTCCAGCTGAAGAAGGCGGCCAGGCCGCCCGCGACGGCGGCGATGAGCAGCAGCAGGGCGCCGATCGCGCCCAGGCGGCGCCGTCTGCGGCGTCGCCGGTCCTCGGCGATGAGCTCCTGCAGGTACTCGGGCTCCGGCTCGAAGTGGGTGGGCTCGTTGGCCGCCGCGCGATTCGGGTGGAACCAGCTCGTCGGCAGCACGCTGCGGCTCGGCGCGACGTCGACCACGACGCCGTCGGGGTTCGACGCCGACCCGACGATCGTCGGCGTGCCCGTGTAGAGCGGGTGCTGGCCGCCGACGTCGACGATGACGATCGTGACGTTGTCAGGGGCGCCGCCGTCGAGGGCGTACTTCAGGAGGATGTCGGCGGTGCGGCCGGGCGCGAAGCCCTGGCGGAGGGCCTTCGTGATGTGCGCCTCGTCGACGACGCCCGACAGGCCATCCGAGCAGAGCAGCCAGCGGTCGCCCTCGTGCGTCGGCATGATGAACGTGTCGACCTCGGGGTGCGCGTCCATGTCGCCGAGCACGCGCATGAGCACCGAGCGCCGCGGGTGGAAGCGGGCCTCCTCGGGCGTGATCCGGCCCGAGTCGACGAGCCGCTGCACGAACGTGTGGTCGGTCGTGATCTGGGTGAGCTCGTCGTCGCGGTAGAGGTAGATGCGGGAGTCGCCGATGTGCGCGATGACGGCGTTGTCGTCGACCATGACGATCGAGCTGACCGTCGTGCCGAGACCCGCGAGCTCGGGGCGCTTCGCGGCGATCTGGATGAGATCGCCCGCGGTCGACGTGATCGTCATCTTGAGCGCGGCCTCGGCCTCGGCGGGGGAGCCGTAGACCTGGTCGAGGGGCTCGATCTTCTGGATCGCGACGGCCGACGCGACGTCGCCGCCCGCGTGGCCGCCCATCCCGTCGGCCACGACGAAGAGGTTGGACCCGGCGTAGCCGGAGTCCTGGTTGTTCGAGCGCACCTTCCCCGTGTGGGAGATGGCGGCGCTGGACCCTGTGAAGACCATCGGCCGGGGGCTACTTCCGCAGCTCGAACGTCGTCGCGCCGACCTTCACGGGTACGCCGAAGGGCACCGGGACCGGGGCGTCAGGCGAGACCTTCTTCCCGTCGAGGAACGTGCCGTTCGTCGACTGCAGGTCGTGCAGCATCCACTGCTCGCCCCACGGAACGAGCCGCGCATGGTGGCTCGAGGTGTAGTCGTCGCGGATGACGAGGCCCGACTCGCTCGAGCGGCCGATCGTCAGGGGGTCGCGTCCGAGCGGGAGCTCGAGGCCGGCCTTCGGGCCGGAGGTGATGACGATGCGCGTGCCCCCGCTGGCGGCGGGTGCGGGCTTCGCGGCCGCCGGTGCCCCCGACGGCGGCGTGCTCGGTGCGCTCGGCGGTGCGCTCGCGGTGGCGCTGCTCGGCAGCTTGCGCACCCGCACGCCGAAGATGTCGGCGCGCAGGGAGAACACCACGACGAAGACGAAGAGCCACATCACGAGCAGGAACGCGTACTGCAGCAGCAGCTGGGTGAGCTCGTTCATCGGTCGCCTCCGCGGAAGTCGTACAGCTCGGTGGCGGCCTCGTGACGCGGAACGCGCTGCGGGGGAGCGGCCGACGGGACGAGCCGGAAGACGATGTCGGTCCGGCCGATCGTGATGACCTGGCCGTTCGCGAGGGCGGCCTGCTTCACGGGGCGCCCGTCGAGCTTCGAGCCGTTGGTGGAGCCGAGGTCGCGGACCATGGCGCGCTCGCCATCCCACAGCACCTCGACGTGGCGGCGGCTCGTGCCGGGGTCGGGGATGGTGATGTCGGCATCGCTTCCGCGCCCGATGACGGTGCGCGCGCGCTCGAGCGGATGGCGCCGGCCGGCGATCTCGACGACCGCGCGCCAGTCGACGCGCCCCTCGGCCATGACGGAGTCGACTCCGAGCGTGCCGGTCGCGACGTCGGGGTCGGTGCGCAGCGCGATCGAGACGGGGCCGGGGAAGCTGTACCCCTGCTTGGCGGCGTGCGCGCGGACGATCTCGTCGAGCTCGGTGCGCAGCGCGGAGCCGAGGGCATCCATCCGCTCGGCGTCCGCGGGGCTCACGCGGACGGTGAAGCTGTTCGGCGCGAGGACGCGGTCGCGGGTGACGATGGCGGCCTTCTTGTCGAGCTCGCTGCGCAGGGCGGACGCGATCTCGACGGGCTGCAGCCCGCTGCGGAAGGTCTTCGCGAACGCGCTGTTCACGGCGCGCTCGAGCCCCTTCTCGAAGCTGTCAAGTAGTCCCACTGGGCTCCTCATGCAGGCCGACTGGTCAGGGTCATCGTAGCCACGTCGTCTGGAAAGCCGGGTCCGGGCGACCTGGGAAGGCGCCTCCGGGAGGATGCGGATCATCCGCGGGATGTACGCGATGCGGGTGCGACGCGCCCGCCGTCGCGCTTTCGCGAGGGCCTCTCGTGCGTGATATCCTCGGGAAGTTGAGTTCGGAGCGATCCGGATTCTGCGCGCGAGTGGCGGAATTGGCAGACGCGCTGGCTTCAGGTGCCAGTGCCTTCACGGGCGTGTGGGTTCAAGTCCCACCTCGCGCACAGACAGGGCCCCGGTCTTCGGATCGGGGCCCTTCGCCGTACCCGGGTGGACATCAGCGCCAGGCAGGATCGAGAACTCGAGCGTTACGCAACCGTTGGGTTCGTCGCTACGGTGGTCGCGTGAGATCCGCTCGCCTCGCCGCCGTCGTTCACGGCATGAGCGGCGCGAGCGCCTCCTCGGCGGCGCCGGCTGCGCGCAGATGATCGCGCATCGCGGCTGCGGCGAACGCGTACGGTCGGTCGTCGCCGAAGAGCAGCGACCGGTTGTTCGCCTCCTGCTCGAGGGCGACGAGCGCGAAGACGAGCCGGTCGGCGTCGTCGGGAGCGATGGCGAGCTCGCCCGCCTCGATCGCGCTGCGCGCCTGCGCGGCGAGGTAGCCGTACCAGTCGCGGAGCGCTTCGCGCAGAGCGTCGCGGACGGGGCCGGGCTTCGAGTCGATGTCGGACGATGTGGCGGCGAAGAAGCATCCGCCGTCGAAGACACGCTCGCGGGAGTAGTCGAGCGCATGGCGCATGAGCGAGACGAGGCGTGCGAGGCCCCGCGGTGCCGCCCGCGCCGGCTCGACGACCGCGGCCGAGAAGACCTCGCGCGCGGCGCCGATCGTCGCCACCTGGAGGCCCTGCTTGCCGCCGAACAGCGTCGCGATGCTGCTCTTGCTGTGCCCTGAGCTCTCGGCCAGACGGCCGATCGTCAGTCCGTCCAGTCCCTCGACCGAGGCGAGGTGCGTCGCCCGCGCGAGCACGGAGCGGCGCGAGGCGTCGCCGCGGAGGCGGCGGCCGTCGACGGTCGGCTGATCGGTCATGGCTCTAGTGTACGAACGATCGTTCATGTAGTCTGCGAACGATCGTTCGTATTGTTCTCACGGAGGCGCGATGAACCCCTCTCGTTCGCTCATCGGCGGTGTGCTCCGGGCCGCGGACGCGGTGTCTCCCGATCTGGCCGGATGGATCGCCTATCGGCTCTTCTTCTCGACGCGTCCGCGGATGCCGCTGCGCGACGCGGATGCCGCGACTGACCTCGCGGCCGAGCGCACGATCATCCGCGTGCGCGGTCGCGATGTCGTCGCGTACCGCTGGGGTGCCGGCGCCGCGGCGGCCCTCGTCGTGCACGGATGGCGCGGGCGCGCGAGCCAGTTCGCGCCGCTCGTGCGTGAGCTCGTCGCGCAGGGGATGACGGTGGTGTCCTTCGATGCACCCGCACACGGCGCATCCGGCGGCCGGCGCACCGACATCCGGGACTGGCTCGACGCGATCGCGCGTCTGCGTGAGCGGCACGGAGCGTTCGATCTCGTCGTCGCGCACTCGGTGGGAGGCGTCGCCGCGCTGGCCGCGGCGCGTGGGCAGGCGTCGGGTCGCGTGGCCGTGATCGCCGGCGCGGGAGGGCCGCAGCCGATGATCGACCGGTTCGCTCTCGAAGGAGGGCTCAGCGCCGCCGCGAAGGTGCAGCTCGAGCGGCTCTTCCACGCGCGCATCGACGAGACCGCGGCGTCGGCCGCGCGGCGCTTCGACGCGGTCGCGCATCCGCTGCCTGCCGGCATCGAGCTTCTCGTCGTGCACGATCGCGACGACCGGCGTCTGCCCGACGCCGATGCCATCCGCCTGCATCGCGCGCACGGCCCGCGCTCTCGCCTGCTGCGGACGGAGGGCCTCGGTCACAACCGCATCCTGCGGGACGACGCCGTGCTCGACGCCGTCCTCGCGTTCGCCGGGTCCGGCACATCCGGCCTCGACGACGTCGTCACCCACCCCCTGCATGTCTCGCTTGCCGAGGCTTCGGAGCGCGGAAAACCGGCGTAAGCGAGACGTGGTGGATGGGGGTGGCGCTCGCACTGGTGCGCTCTGCGCGCCCGTGCCATCCTGGGGGCGTTCGCGCGAGCAACGGAGAGACCGATGCCATCCCAGCCGTTCGTCCCCCCTCGTTTCGTGGTCACGACCGCGTGGCGCATCCACCGCGCGATCGCACGGCGCGGCCCGGGTCGCGGGCTGTGGCGACCAGGCGGGCGGGAGCCGTGGGGCTCTCTCGCGCTCACGACGCTCGGCCGCCGGTCGGGCCAGGAGCGCCTCGCGATCGTGGGCTACCTCGAGGATGGCGAGGATGTCCATACGCTCGCGATGAACGGATGGGGTGAAGGGCATCCGGCCTGGTGGCTGAACCTGCGCGCCGAGCCGCGCGCGTCGGTCACGATGCCGGGCGGGGCGTCGCATGTCGTCGAAGCACATCGCGCGGAGGGCGCCGAGCGGGACCGGCTCTGGGCGCAGTGGCTCGCGATCGAGCCGCAGCTCGAGCAGCTCGCGGCGCGGCGCACGACGCCGACCGACGTGGTCGTCCTTCGCCGGGTGTCGCCCGGGTAGGACGCCGCCCGACGACGGCAACCGCGTGTACGCCCGCTGTTCACGCCGTCGGCCTAGTGTTCGCCGCGTGATGAGCGACCTGCGGCAGTACATCGACCAGCTCCACGCCGAGGGGCACACGATCGGCGACGACCACGACGACGACCCCGTGCTCATCGACCCGGCCGGTCGCGCCGTCGACACCTGGCGCGAGAACTACCCGTACGACGAGCGGGTCACGCGCGAGCGCTACGACGAGGAGAAGTACCTGCTCCAGGTCGAGCTGCTGAAGTTCCAGCGCTGGCAGCAGGAGACCGGCGAGCGGCACCTCGTCATCTTCGAAGGCCGAGATGCGGCCGGCAAGGGCGGCACGATCAAGCGCTTCATGGAGCACCTCAACCCGCGTCATGCCAAGGTCGTCGCGCTCGTGAAGCCGAGCGGCCGCGAGTCGACGCAGTGGTACTTCCAGCGCTATGTCGCCCACCTTCCCGCCGCCGGCGAGACGGTGCTGTTCGACCGCAGCTGGTACAACCGCGCCGGCGTCGAGCGCGTGATGGGCTTCTGCACCGACGAGCAGTACGAGGCCTTCATGCGCGACGTGCCCCTGTTCGAGCGCATGCTCGTGAGCTCGGGCATCCGCCTCACGAAATTCTGGTTCTCGGTGACGCAGTCCGAGCAGCGCACGCGGTTCATCATCCGCCAGGTCGACCCCGTGCGGCAGTGGAAGCTCTCGCCGATGGACCTCCAGTCCCTCGACCGCTGGGACGCCTACACCGCGGCCAAGGAGGAGATGTTCCGACGGACGGACACGGTCGGCGCGCCGTGGATCACGGTGAAGAGCAACGACAAGAAGCGCGCCCGCCTCGAGGCGATGCGCCACTTCCTGTCGACCGTCGCATACGACGGCAAGGACGAGGAGCTCGTCGGCACTCCGGACCCGCTCATCGTGCAGCGCGGGGTCGACGCGGTCGGCGACTGAGACCATCGCTCCCGCAGCGCCGAGTGATCAGGCGGAATTCACGGCGTCGCCCGGCTCCGTTCACCCGCCGCAGGCGCCCAGGCCATAGCTTCGGCGCGAGCCGGATTCGAGGAGGCCCTCATGAGCATCGACACCACCCAGGTGAGCGCGCCCACCCAGACGGGAAGCGATCGGTGGTGGCACGTCTCGTTCGGCGCGCTCCTCGCGATCGCCCTCGTCTCCTTCACCTTCTGGTCACTCGGATGGGTGTCGCCGGAGGCCAACGTCATCGTGCTCATCACGGCGATCCTGTTCGGCGTCTTCATGGCCTTCAACATCGGCGGCAACGACGTCGCCAACTCCTTCGGCACGAGCGTCGGAGCGGGCACGCTCACCATGAAGCAGGCGCTGGTGATCGCCGCGATCTTCGAGGTGAGCGGCGCGGTCCTCGCCGGCGGCGAGGTGACCGACACGGTGCGCAGCGGCATCGTCGACCTCGGCGTCGTGTCGTCGAACCCGATGGACTTCGTCTTCATCATGATGGCGGCGCTGCTCGGCGCGGCGATCTGGCTGCTCGTGGCGACGCGGATGGGGTGGCCGGTCTCGACGACGCACTCGATCATCGGCGGCATCGTCGGCGCGGCGGTGACCATGGGCCTGCGCACCGGGCTCGGCGGCTTCGAGATGGTGCAGTGGGGCGAGATCGGGCAGATCGCGATCTCGTGGGTGCTCTCGCCTGCCCTGGGCGGCGGGATGGCCTTCGTGCTCTTCTGGCTCATCAAGAAGCACATCCTCGTCTACAACGAGGAGGCGGATGAGCGCATCCGCGAGCTGAAGAAGAGCCGCAAGGAGCACCGCAAGCGCCACAAGGAGTCGCTCAGCGCACTCACCGAGCTGCAGCAGATCTCGTACACGAATGCGATGGCGCGCGACGCGGCGACCTTCCGCAGCGACGAGTACGACCCCGAGGATCTCGAGACGGAGTACTACCGCGAGCTGCACGAGCTCGACCAGCGCGCCGCGAGCATCAACTCGCACCGCGCGATCGAGGCCTGGGTGCCGCTCGTGGCCGCGCTCGGCGCGGTGATCATCTCGTCGATGATGCTCTTCAAGGGCCTGAAGAACCTGCATCTCGAGATCGACTCCGTCGGGAACTTCCTGATCATGGGCATGATCGGCGCGGCGGTCTGGATGGCCGTCTACATCTTCGCGAGGACGCTCAAGAAGCAGACGCTCTCCCGCACGACCTACGTGCTGTTCGCATGGATGCAGGTGTTCACGGCGAGCGCGTTCGCATTCAGCCACGGCTCGAACGACATCGCGAACGCCGTCGGCCCGTTCGCGGCGGTGCTCGACGTCCTCCGCACAGGCGTCGTGGGCGAGGAGGCGGCGGTGCCGCCGGCGCTCATGGTGGCGTTCGGCGTCGCGCTCATCGCGGGTCTCTGGTTCATCGGGCGCAAGGTCATCGCGACCGTCGGAACCGGCCTCACGAAGATGCACCCCGCGTCGGGTTTCGCTGCAGAGCTCGCAGCCGCGTCGGTTGTGATGCTCGCCTCGGTCCTGGGCCTCCCGGTCTCGAGCACGCACATCCTCATCGGCGCCGTCCTCGGCGTGGGGCTCGTGAACAAGGCGGCCAACTGGAACCTCATGAAGCCCATCGCGCTCGCCTGGGTCATCACCCTCCCGGCATCTGCTCTGGTCGGCGCGCTCAGCTACCTCGGTCTCAGCGCGATCTTCTGAGCGCGCTCAGCGCGCCTCGAGCTGCGCGATGAACTCGTCGGCCATCGCGAGCTGCTCGGCGAGCTTGCGCCGCCGGGCGGCCGCATCCTCGCGGAATCGCTCGAGCGCCGCGTCGCTCTCCGGGGTCGAGTCCCCGCCCTGCCGTGCGTCGATGACTGCGAGCAGCTCGGCCATCTCCTCGAGCGTGTAGCCGAGGGGCTTCATCCGGCGGATGAGCATGAGCCGGCTCAGGTCGTCGGCGTCGTACTGCCGGAAGCCGCCCTCGCTGCGACCGGAGGGCTTGACGAGGCCGACCTCGTCGTAGTGCCGGATGGTGCGCAGCGACAGGCCGGTCCGCTCGGCGAGCTCGCCGATGTGCATCATGCCCGACTCGGCCATCCGACTCCCCTCGCCGTGACTCTACCCTCACGTTAGGGTAGAGTTCCTGTAGTCCGGCCTCCCGGACCATCCGCCATTCTCTCCCGTCGACCTGTGTCGGCGATCCGCGCAAGGGCGCGCGCTCGAACCGTCCCGACCATCCCGAGCCCCCGCGCAAGGAGCCGCATGACCGCCGTCACGCCCGCAGCCGATCCCGCCTCCCGCTACCGGATCGAGCCGACCGTCCTCCAGGCGCTGCGGAGCCCCCGCCTCCTCACGCGCGAGGTGCTCGCCGGTCTCGTCGTCGCGATCGCGCTCATCCCCGAGGCGATCGCGTTCTCGATCATCGCTGGCGTCGATCCGCGTCTCGGCCTCTTCTCCTCGTTCGTCATGGCGGTGACCATCGCGTTCCTCGGCGGACGGCCGGCCATGATCAGCGCCGCGACGGGAGCCGTCGCGCTCGTCATCGCCCCGGTCGCGCGCGGCTACGGGATGGACTACTTCATCGCGACGGTGATCCTCGCGGGCGTGTTCCAGGTCGTCTTCGCCCTGCTCGGCGTCGCGAAGCTCATGCGGTTCATCCCCCGCTCGGTCATGGTCGGCTTCGTCAACGCGCTCGCGATCCTCATCTTCGCGGCGCAGTTCCCGCAGCTGATCGGCGTCCCGTGGCTCGTGTACCCGCTCGTCGCAGCGGGGCTCCTCATCATGTACCTCATGCCCCGCCTCACGAAGGCGGTGCCCGCGCCGCTCATCGCGATCGTCCTGCTCACCGCGGCGGCGGTCGTCTTCGGTCTGAGCGTGCCGACCGTCGGCGACCAGGGCGAGCTGCCCGAGAGCCTGCCCGAGCTGTTCATCCCGAATGTGCCGCTCACGGGCGAGACGTTCGCGATCATTGCGCCCTTCTCGGCCGCGATGGCGGTGGTCGGCATCCTCGAGTCGCTCATGACGGCGAAGCTCGTCGACGACATCACCGACACCCACTCGCGCAAGACCCGCGAGACGCTCGGCCAGGGTGCCGCGAACGTGCTCTCGGGGCTCTTCGGCGGGATGGGCGGCTGCGCCATGATCGGCCAGACGATGATCAACGTGAAGGCGTCGGGCGCCCGCACGCGCATCTCGACGTTCCTCGCGGGCGTCTTCCTGCTCATCCTCGTCCTCGTGTTCGGCGACGTCGTCGCGATCATCCCGATGGCCGCCCTGGTCGCGGTCATGATCGTCGTGTCGATCGCGACGTTCGACTGGCACAGCGTGCGCCCGTCGACGCTCAAGCGGATGCCGAAGAGCGAGACCGTGGTCATGCTCCTCACTGTCGTTGCGACCGTGTGGACGCACAACCTCGCGGTCGGCGTCGGCGTCGGGGTGGTTGCGGCGATGATCCTCTTCGCGCGGCGCGTCGCGCACTTCACGAGCGTCACGCGCGAGGTCGGGGCGGATGGCGATGGCCCGGTCGCGCGGTACGCGGTCGACGGCGAGCTGTTCTTCGCGTCGTCGAACGACCTCACCACCCAGTTCGCGTACACGCAGGACCCCGAGCGAGTCGTCATCGACATGTCGCGCTCGCACATCTGGGACGCCTCGACGGTCGCGGCGCTCGACGCCATCGTCACGAAGTACGCGCAGCACGGGAAGAGCGTCGTCATCGAGGGGATGAACGACGCGACGACCGACTTCCACGGTCGCCTCTCGGGAGGACTCGGCGCCGGGCACTGAGCGGCGCGCCAGTCCCTGATTGCACAGAGTCCGCGCCGGGTCAACCCGCGCGCGGAAAGCGGCCCCGCCGTGTTCCATCGATGGTGGAGCAGAAAGGCAGGGACATGACGCGAACGCACACCGCCCCGAACCGCGACGACGACGCGCGCACCTCCGCCCCCGAGCACCCGCGCGAGCCCGACTCGCCCACGGACATCCGCCGTCCGTCCTGGGCGTTCGTGCTGCGGAAGTCGATCCGCGAGTTCTCGACGGATCAGTGCCCCGACATCGCCGCGAGCCTCACCTACTACAGCGTGCTCGCGCTGTTCCCGGCCCTCATGGCCGTGTTCTCGCTGCTCGGCCTCGTCGGTCAGGGCGACGAGGCGGCCGGCGCCGTCCTCTCGATCATCGGCTCGTTCGCCCCGCAGGACACGGTCGACACCGTCCGTGGGCCGATCGAGGAGATCGCGAACTCCCCGGCGGCGGGCTTCGCGTTCGTCACGGGTCTCGTGCTCGCTGTCTGGTCGGCATCCGGCTACGTCGGCGGGTTCAGCCGCGCGATGAACCGCATCTACGACGTCGAGGAGGGGCGCCCGTTCTGGAAGCTCAAGCCGCTCCAGCTGCTCGTCACGGTGATCGCGGTCGCCTCGCTCGCGGTCGCCGCGGTGCTGCTCGTCGTGTCGGGACCGGTGGCGAAGGCGATCGGCGACGTGATCGGCCTGGGCGACGCGGCCCTCCTGGCGTGGAGCATCGGCAAGTGGCCCGTGCTCGCCTTCATCGTCGTGTTCCTCATCGCGCTGCTCTACTACACGGGGCCCAACGTCCAGCAGCCGCGGTTCCGCTGGATCAGCATGGGCGCCGTCCTCGCGATCGTCATCCTCGTGATCGCGTCGCTCGGGTTCGCGTTCTACGTCGCGAACTTCTCGAACTACGAGCGGACGTACGGATCGCTCGCGGGCGTCATCGTCTTCCTCCTGTGGCTGTGGATCGCCAACATGGCGCTGCTCGTCGGCGCCGAGTTCGACGCCGAGCTCGAGCGCGGTCGCCAGCTGCAGGCCGGCCTCCCGGCGGAGGAGCGCATCCAGCTTCCGCTGCGCGACGGCACGCGCATCGACAAGGAGGCCGAGCGCCACCGCAAGGATCTCGCGAAGGCGCGCGACATCCGCCTCGAGCACAGCGACGACGAGACGCGCTGAGGCGGATGGCGGCGGCGGATGGCTGCCGCGGCGGATGGCTACGACGCGCGGCCGTCCGCCGGCTCGCCTCCCTGTTCGAGGCTCACGCGCGACGCGCGCTCGCCGCGCTGGAGGATGTCGCGCAGCAGGGCGAGCACCTCGTCCGGCAGCTCGCGCTCGCCGACCGTGATGTCGATGCGCTGCGAGATCTCGATCCGCCACGTGTAGGCGTCCGGGACGGCGCGCTCGGGCTCGTCGCTTGCGGCGACCGTCTCGACGAGCGACTCGAGGCGCTCCCGCTCCGGCTCGGGGAGCTCCGACTCGGGGACCTCGGCCACGTGCACCCGCCCGAGGATCCCGCCCGACCGCTCGACGCGCACGGTCTCGTCCTCGGCGGGGGCTGGCGCCTCGGCGGAAGCCGGGCTCGCCGTCACGCCGACCTGCTGCCACGCGTCCTCGACCGCGCGGTGCTCAGCCGAGCCGCTGCCGAATCGCTCCTCTGCCGCGGCGATCGTCGCCGCCGCGAACGTCGCGAAGTCGGCGTCGGCCGCGACCAGGCGCCGCTCGAGCACATCCAGCCAGACCCGGCCCGCGCCATCCCACGCGTGACCGCCGATCGCGGTCGCCGCGAGGTGGAAGGCGCGGTTCGGGATGCCCGAGTTGATGTGCACGCCGCCGTTGTCGCTCGTCGTCTCGACATAGTCGTCCATGTGCGCGGGCTGGGGGTCGCGGCCGAGGACGTCGTCGTCGTACGCGGTGCCCGGTGCCTTCATCGAGCGCAGCGCGACGCCCTGCACCTGGTCCGTGAAGACGCCCGCTCCGATGAGCCAGTCGGCCTGCTCGGCGGTCTGGCCGAGCTGGTGCTGCTTCACGAGGCTGCCGATGACATCGGCCATCGACTCGTTGAGCGCCCCGGGCTGCCCCTGGTAGACGAGGTCGACCGTCGACTGGATGAGCCCGTGCCCGAGCTCGTGCCCCACGATGTCGATCGCCGAGGTGAACGAGCGGAAGACCTCGCCGTCCCCGTCGCCGAAGACCATCCGCTCGCCGTCCCAGAAGGCGTTGTCGTACCGATCGCCGTAGTGCACGGTGGCCAGAAGCGGGCGGCCCGCGCCGTCGAGCGAGTCGCGCCCGAAGGCATCGAAGAGCATCGTCCAGGTCGCGCCGAGCGCGTCGTACGCCTCGTCGACCGCCGTGTCGCCCGTGGCGGGATCGCCCTCGCGGCGGACGGTGCTGCCGGGCAGCGCGGTCGTGTTCTGCGCGTCGGAGATCGTCCGCTGCGGCCCGGGCGCGGCCATCGCCGCGCGCGGCCATGTCGTGGGCGCCGCCAGAGACCGCTTCGTGCGCAGCGCGCCGTCGACGGTGAGGGTGCGTGCCGCGCACGTCGACACCGCCTCGTCTCCGTGGCGGGTGAGGCGCTCGAGCAGATAAGGAGGAACGATCCCGTGCATGCCGCCGACGCTACGGGCACCCTCCGACATCCGCGAAGGGGTTGCGGGATGTGCCGCTAGCGTGGGAGGCGCAGGAGGACCGGATGGCGGATCAGCGGCGAGTGCCGAGCATCTACGACGTCGCGCAGCGCGCGGGCGTCTCGCACCAGACCGTCTCGCGCGTGCTGAACGACTTCGAGGGCATCCGGCCGGCCACGCGCGAGAAGGTGCTCGACGCCATCCGCGAGCTCGGCTACCGGCGCAGCGTCGCCGCACGCACCCTCGCGACGAGCCGCACGGGGTCGATCGGCGTGCTCACGCCGGCGACGGCCGGTTTCGGGCCGGTCAGCACCCTGCTCGCGGTCGAGCACGCGGTGCGCGACGCCGGGTACCGGCCGCTCGTGACGAGCGTCGTGCCCGAGCCCGACGCCGTGCGGGCGGGCGTCGAGTTCCTCCTCGATCACTCGGTCGAGGCGCTCGTGGCGATCACGCCCTACCGGGTGATGCTGGCCGAGCTCGAGGGCGTCGACCTGCCCGTCCTCACCCTGCAGGCGGGCGGCGAGGGCCCCGACGCCGTGGCCGTCGACCAGCTCGCCGGCGTCGGCGCGCTCGTCGACCACCTCCGCGGCCTGGGGCACAGGGCCATCCAGCATGTCGCCGGTCCGGCGGGATACATCGAGGCCGATCTGCGTCGCGCCGCGTTCGAGCGCACGGCGCGCGAGCGCGGACTCGCGCCGCTCCCGACGCTCGAGGGCGACTGGACGGCCGATGCGGGCTACGCGCTCGCCGCGTCGATCGCGCCGGAGACGACGGCGATCGTCGCGGGCAACGACCAGATGGCGCTCGGGATCATCCACGGCCTGTCCGACCGCGGGCTGCGTGTGCCCGACGACGTGAGCGTGACGGGGTTCGACGACATCCCCGAGGCCGCGCACTGCCTGCCGCCGCTCACCACGGCGCACCAGGACTTCGCCGAGATCGGGAGGCTCGCCGTCGCGCGCCTCGTCGCGCGTCTCGACGGGCGTCTTGACGGGGGAGAGGCGACCGCCCCGGCCGCGGTCGCGCCGCGCCTCGTCGTGCGCGGGTCGACCGCCTCTCCGCGCCGGGGCTGACGGCCCGCGGAGCCGGCACCGGCCATCCGGCGATTGCGGATGGCCCTCGTGCGCGGTAATCTGAACCGCACACATCAATGTGAGCGCTCACATCCGCGGTCATGGACGCGTCGAGGAGGACAGATGTCGGATGCAATCGCGCAGGCGTCGCTCGGGATCGAACTGGGGTCGACCCGCATCAAGGCGTGCCTCGTCGCACCGGACGGAACGACGCTCGCGGCGGGCGGCTTCACGTGGGAGAACCAGCTCGTCGACGGGCTGTGGACGTACTCGCTCGACGACGTCCGCGCGGGCGTGCGCGCCGCGTACCGCGAGCTCGCGGAGAACGTCGAGCGCGACCACGGCGCGAGGCCCTCGACCTTCGCCGCGATCGGCGTCTCCGCGATGATGCACGGCTACCTCGCGTTCGACGCGGAGGGGGAGCTGCTCGTGCCGTTCCGCACGTGGCGCAACACGAACACGGGGCCCGCGGCGGCTGAGCTCAGCGAGGCCTTCGCCTTCGCGATCCCGCTGCGCTGGTCGGTCGCGCACCTCCACCAGGCCGTCCTCGACCGCGAGGAGCACGTGCCCCGCGTGCACGCGATCACGACCCTCGCGGGCTACGTGCACGAGCTGCTCACGGGGCGCCGCGTGCTCGGCGTGGGCGACGCGTCGGGGATGTTCCCGATCGACACCGCGACCGGCACGTACGACGCGACGATGCTGAGCACCTTCGACCGCCTCGCCGCCGAGCACGGCGCGGAGGGGCTGCGGATCGCCGACGCGCTGCCCGAGGTGCTGAGCGCGGGCGAGGACGCCGGCACCCTCACGGCCGACGGCGCCGCTCTCCTCGACGAGTCGGGGGCGCTGCAGCCGGGCATCCCGCTCTGCCCGCCCGAGGGCGACGCGGGCACGGGCATGGTCGCCACCGGCGCCGTCGCGCCGCGCACGGGCAACGTCAGCGCCGGCACGAGCATCTTCGCGATGGTCGTCCTCGAGGAGGGCCCGCGCACGCCGCATGAGGAGATCGACATCGTCACGACCCCCGCGGGCGACGCGGTCGCGATGGTCCACTGCAACAACGGCGCGAGCGAGCTCAACGCCTGGGCGGATGTCCTCGGCGAGTTCGCGGCCGCGCTCGGCCATCCGTCGGCGCCCGATGCGGTCTTCGAGGCGTTCCTCGGCGCGGCGCTCGAGGCCGAGGCCGACAGCGGCATGCTCGTCTACAACTTCCTCTCGGGCGAGCCCATCGCGGGTCTGACCGAGGGGCGGCCGATGTTCGTGCGCACGCCCGACGCGCGACTGACCCTCGCGGGCTTCGCGCGCGCGCAGCTGCAGGGCGCGTTCTCCACCCTGAGCCTCGGCATGCGGACGCTGACCGACGAGGGCGTCGCGATCGAGGAGATGCGCGCGCACGGCGGCATGTTCCGCACGCGCGGCGTCGCGCAGCGCATCCTCGCGGCCGCCATCGGCGCCCCCGTCTCGGTCGCCGAGACCGCGAGCGAGGGCGGCGCCTGGGGGATCGCGGTCCTCGGCCAGTACCGCCGCGCGGTCATCGACGGCTCGGCTTCGGGCCGCGACCTCTCGACCTGGCTCGACGAGGAGCTCTTCGCGAGCGCGTCGGCCGACACCATCGTCCCGGAGGCGGCCGACGTCGCCGCCTTCGACACCTACCTGCAGCGCTGGCGCGCGGGGCTCGCGGCCGAGGCGGCCGCCGTCTCCGCCGTGTCCGCGTCGCCTGCCGACTCCTGAGAGCGAGGAACGACATGACCGACTTCAGCCCCGAGGTCCAGGCCTCGATCGACCGCGTCCGCGCCGACGTCGCGAAGCTCCACGGCGAGCTCACGCGCTACGGCCTCGTCGTGTGGACCGGCGGCAACGTCTCGGGCCGCGTGCCCGGCGCCGACCTGTTCGTCATCAAGCCGTCGGGTGTGAGCTACGACGAGCTCGCGCCCGAGAACATGATCCTGTGCGACCTCGACGGCGACGTCATCGAGGGCACCCCCGGCTCGGAGCGCAGCCCCTCGAGCGACACCGCGGCGCACGCATACGTGTATCGGAATATGCCCGAGGTCGGCGGCGTTGTGCACACGCACTCGACCTACGCCGTCGCGTGGGCCGCCCGCGCCGAGCCCATCCCCTGCGTGATCACGGGCATGGCCGACGAGTTCGGCGGAGAGATCCCGATCGGGCCGTTCGCGGTCATCGGCGACGACTCGATCGGCCGCGGGATCGTCGAGACGCTGCGGGGGCACCGCTCGCGCGCCGTCCTCATGCAGAACCACGGCCCCTTCACGATCGGCAAGGACGCGAAGGACGCCGTCAAGGCGGCGGTCATGGTCGAGGATGCCGCGCGCAGCATCCACATCGCCCGCCAGCTGGGCGAGCCGGTGCCGATCCCGCAGGAGAAGATCGACCACCTCTACAACCGCTATCAGAACGTGTACGGCCAGACGCCGCAGGGAGGCATGAACCGATGAGCCGCAGCATCATCCCGGATCTCGCACAGCACGAGGTCTGGTTCCTCACGGGGAGCCAGCACCTCTACGGCGAGGAGACGCTCCGCCAGGTGGCCGAGCAGTCGCAGCAGGTCGCGCAGGGCCTCGTGGATTCGCCGGATGTCCCGGTCCGAGTGGTCTGGAAGCCCGTCCTCACGGGATCGGACGAGATCCGCCGCATCGTGCTCGAGGCCAACTCTGACGACAACGTCATCGGCCTCATCGCGTGGATGCACACGTTCAGCCCGGCGAAGATGTGGATCTCGGGCCTGAACGCGCTCCAGAAGCCGCTCCTCCACCTGCACACGCAGGTGAACGTCGACCTGCCGTACGCCGACATCGACTTCGACTTCATGAACCTCAACCAGGCCGCGCACGGCGACCGCGAGTTCGGGTACATCGAGACGCGACTCGGCATTCCGCGGACGACCGTGGTCGGCCACGTGAGCGACCCCAAGCTCACCGCGCGCGTCGGCGTGTGGGCGCGTGCGGCTGCCGGCCGTGCGGCCGCGCAGGGGCTCAAGCTCGCGCGCTTCGGCGACAACATGCGCTTCGTCGCCGTCACCGAGGGCGACAAGACCGAGGCGGAGATCCGCCTCGGCGTGCAGGTCAACACGTGGGGCGTGAACGATCTCGTTGAGGCCGTCGACGCGGCGAGCGAGGCCGACGTCGACGCGCTCGTCGACGAGTACCTCGAGCTCTACGACGTGGCCGAGGAGCTCCGCCCGGGCGGGGAGCGCGCCGAGTCGCTGCGCTACGGCGCGAAGATCGAGCTCGGCCTGCGGTCGTTCCTCGAGGCGGGCGGCTTCAGCGCGTTCACGACGTCGTTCGAGGACCTCGGCGGTCTCCGCCAGCTCCCGGGTCTCGCCGTGCAGCGCCTCATGGCCGACGGCTACGGCTTCGGTGCTGAGGGCGACTGGAAGACCGCGGTCCTCGTGCGCCTCGCGGCCGTCATGGGCGCGGGCCTCCCCGGTGGCGCGAGCCTCATGGAGGACTACACGTACCACCTCGAGCCCGGCAACGAGCTCATCCTCGGTGCGCACATGCTCGAGGTCAGCCCGTCGCTCACGACGGCGAAGCCGCGCCTCGAGGTGCACCCGCTCGGCATCGGCGACCGCGAGGACCCCGTGCGCCTCGTCTTCACCGCCGACCCCGGCCCGGCTGTCGTCGTCGCGATGAGCGACCTGCGCGACCGCTTCCGCCTCGTCGCGAACGTCGTCGAGAACGTCGAGCTGCCCGCGCCCATGCCGAAGCTGCCGGTGGGGCACGCGCTGTGGAAGCCCGCGCCCGACTTCCACACCTCGGCGGCCGCGTGGCTCGCCGCCGGCGCCGCGCACCACACGGTGATGTCGACGCAGGTCGGCGTGGAGGTCTTCCGCGACTTCGCGAAGATGTCGGGCGTCGAGCTCGTCACGATCGACGACGACACGACGCTCGCCGGCTTCGAGCGCGAGCTGCGCTGGAACGCCGTCTACTACCGCGTGGCCCAGGGGCTCTGACCCGCACCGCACCGCGACCATCCGGACCCCGCGCCCTGCTGTGAGGGCGCGGGGTCCTGCGCGTGGACGCGGTGAGGCGCGTGCGGGGGCGCGGGGTGTGCGTGCGGGACGGCCCCGCCCCGAGCCGTGCGTGTCTCGCGGGGTGTCGTTATCCGGGCGCGATTCCGGCGCCGCGTGAGACACGGTGTCCTGGCCTCGAGAACAGCGGGCCTGAGCCCGAGAAACAAGGGCCGTCGCAGGCCCCCGGTGGGTGCAAGATCACGATCTGATGAATCTCGATTTTGTCCCCCATTTGGGGGACAAATGCAGTATCGTGTTCGCAGACGTCCCTCTCGGTCGTCCAGCCCTCATCGCTATCCCCCCTAGTCGATGAGGGCTGATTCCTTTCCTGGCCATCTGCCGACCATCTTCGTCATTCGGCAGATGGCCCTATCCATTTCGGCTCGACTCCCGTAGCGTGGGCCTCGGTCGGCGCGAAATCTGCATCGGCACCCATCAAGAAGAACGGCAGTACATGAGCACGCAAGGCACCGTCAAGTGGTTCAACTCGGAGAAGGGCTTCGGCTTCATCGCTCCTGACGAGGGCGGCTCTGACGTCTTCGCGCACTACACCGCGATCAGCGCGAGCGGCTACCGCTCGCTCGAAGAGAACCAGCGCGTGGAGTTCGAAATCGCCCAGGGCCCCAAGGGCCTCCAGGCGGAGAACATCCGCCCGCTGTAACCCACAGCGTTCGAAGGGCCCGTGCGACCAGCTCGCACGGGCCCTTCCTTCTGCCCGGACGGGCCGGCGGTCACGCGCTCGCGCGGTCGTGGTCGGCGAGCGCCTTCGCTTCCTCGGCATGGCGGATGGCGCGGCGCGCGTCGTCGAGAGCCTCCACCGGGTCGACGGTCTGCCGCGCCTGGGCGAGTTCCGCGCGGGCGGCGTCGAGCCGCACGCGCGCCTCGAGCGACGCGCCGTGGCCGACCGCCGTCTCCGCCCGGGCGAGCGCCGAGCGTGCGGCGGCCAGGGTGCCGGGGAGGGCGCTGCGCGCGCCGAGCAGCCGCTGCTGCGCCGTGCGGGCATCCGCGAGGGCGATGTCGAGACGGTCGCGCAGACGGGCGACGCCCTCGTTCGTCGCGACGGGCCGGCGCTCCGCCTCCGCGCGCAGCCGATCGAGCTCGTCGGCCGCCCGCTCGATCTCGCGCCCGAGGCGCTCGGCATCGGATGGCTCGAGCGCCGCGCGGATGCCCGTGGCCGAGCGGATGGCCGCGGCTGCGGCGTCGAGCTCGCCGCGCACCGCCTGCGCCGCCTGCAGCACGATGCGGTGGCGCTCTTCGAGCGCGCGCGACCGCTGCTCGGCCGTGCGGAGTCGGCGCTCAGCCGCCGCGAGGTCGTCCAGGGCCGATCGGGACGGGTCCTGCGCGGCTCGCTCCGCCTCGTCGAGGAGGCGACGAGCATCCTCGAGCGCCGCTCGGGCGTCGTCCGCCGCGCCCGCGGCGTCGTCCCATTCCGACCGATCGGCGCGTGCCGCGAGGTCGTCGAGGAGCGCCGTGGGGTCGCCCATCCGCTCGGTGACGCCCGCGAGGCGCTCGCGGGCGGACGCCACCTGCTCGGCCGCTGTGACGTGCGAGGCGATCCAGGCGCCGTGCTCGCCGCGTGCGGCCTCGACGGCCTGCAGCGCCCTGTCGAGGCGCGCCGTGAGGGCGCGTGCGGCTCGGCGGACGCGTGCGGGAAGCTCGGTCGACTCGCGCAGCGCGCGGTACTCGCCGAACGCATCGTCGCGCGTGTGCTGCGCGGTCATGCGCGACCGGCGCAGCGTGGGCGGCGGGTCGCCGCCGTACAGGGCTCCCGAGAGCTGCAGCTCGAGCTCGAGCTCGTCCACCGCGTCGTCGAGCGCGACGAGCTTCGTGCCGACGCCGTCCAGGGCGGTCGCCGCCCGTGCACGCGCCCGGCGACCCCGACGGGAGCGCTTGACGATCCACACCGTCAGCACGACGACGAGCGCGGCCCCCGCGAAGACCGCGAGTGCGGGCAGGACCCACGCCAGGACGGTCTCGAGCTCGATGTCGAAGTCGTCGAACACGGCGGCGGGCTAGGCGGCGTCGGACTGCTCGGGCTGCTCGGACAGGAGAAGCGGGCGCAGCTGGTCGATGTCGTCGACGACCGCGATCGCGCCCTCCTCCTCGCCCGGGGTGCCGAAGCCCCATCGGACGAAGATGACGGGAACGCCGTGCTCCGTGGCGCCGTCGACGTCGTGGTGGCGGTCGCCGATGAGCACGGGGTGCGACGTGTCGACCCCCGCCTCCTTCAGCCGCTCGAGCGCCTTCGCGAGCACGGTGGCCTTCGTGTCGAGTGAGTCGGCATCGGAGGACGCGCCCGTGATCGAGGTGAAGCAGCCGGCGAGTCCGTAGTGCTCGAGGATCGCGATCACCTGGTTCTCGGGCTTCGTGCTCGCGGTCGCCTGCGGAACGCCCGCCGCGTTCACGGCGTGGATGAGGTCGGCGACGCCGGGGTACAGCGCGACCGACTCGGCGTAGCCCTCGCGCGCGGCGAGCTCGCGGTAGCGCGCGACGGCGTCGACGGCCTCCTCGGGGCTCAGCATGCCGCGCACCTGGAACGACTCGAGCATGGGCGGGCCGATCCACGCCGACAGCTCGTCGGGGCCGGGCGGTGTCCGGCCGAGGTCGGTGAGGACCTGCGTGATGCGGGGGAGGATCCCGGCGGATGCGTCGGCGACGGTCCCGTCGACGTCCCAGAGGATGCAGGACCAGGGGGAGATCTCGGACGCCATGCTCCCCACCCTATCCGCGGCGCGTCGCCGCACCGACGCACGCGTCAGACCGGCGCGGGTCGCACGAGGGGCGCCGCAGACGGCGCGAAGGCCGAGCTGAGCACCTGGCACCCCGCTCCGATGGCGGTCGCATCGGAGCCGAGGGACGAGGTCGACACGCGGAGCGCATGCGGCAGGACGTATGCGCGGGAGCGGGCGATGAGGCGCCCGACCTCCGGGAGGACGACCGGCGCGAGGTGGTTCCAGAACGCTCCGCTGAAGACGATGTCGCTGAGGTCGAGGAGGTTCGCGACCGCGACGACCGCCGTGGCGATGTCGCCGGCGATCTGCTCGAGGAGGCGCGCCGCCCGCTCGTCGGAGGCGCCGGCGGCGCAGACGTCGGCGTAGGCGGCGGCGATCGCGCCGTGATCGGCGGGATCCACGTGCGGGATGATCCCTTCCCGCACGGCGTCGCGCACGAGGCGGGCCGGTGCGATGTTCTCTCCGAGGCAGCCGCGGTTCCCGCATGCGCAGACGACGCCTTCGTGAGACACCCGGAGGTGGCCGATGTCTCCCAGATTCGACGTGGCACCGCGCCGGACGCTGTGGTCCAGTGCGACGCCGAGACCCACGCCTGTGCCGACGTAGAAGACGGCGAAGTCGTCTCGCACGCTGTCGTGGCCGGACCAGAGCTCGCCGATGGTCGCGGCGGTCACATCCTTCTCGAGCGCGACGGGAAGGCCGAGCGCGTCACCGAGGGCGTCCCTCAGGGGGACGCCGTTCCACCCGGGGAGCAGCGGCGGGTTGTCGACGGTTCCCCGTTCGAGGTCGAGCGGGCCGGGCGCGGCGATCCCGATGCCGAGCAGCCGGGCGCGGTCGATACCCGCCTCGCCCAGGAGCCGCTCGACCGAGAGCCGCATGCTCTCGATGACGTCGGCGGGCGAGAGCACGGGCGGCGTCGGGGTCGCCGCTCGCGCGATCACCGAACCGGCGAGATCCACGACGGTGTACGTGATGAACGACGGATCGAGGTGGATGCCGACCGCGGTGCGCGCCCCGGGGACGAGATGAAGCGAGGTGCGCGGCTTCCCCGGGCCGGTCGCGAGCCGCTCGCCCTCGCGGATGAGCCCATCGGCGAGGAGGCGCCGGGCGACGTTCGTCACCGTCTGCGACGACAGACCGGTCTGGGCCGCGATCTCGACGCGGCTCACCCCCGTCGGCGCCACGCGGATGACGTCGAGCACGACGGATTGATTGAACTCGCCGATCGACGGCAGGTTCGCGCCGCGTCGCATCATGGGCCGCACCTCCGTCTCCAGTATCGACCTCGCAGGAGCGCATCCCCGCGAGCATCTTGACTTTAGTAAACCAAGACGATTTATTAATTCTCGAAGCGGCCGCGCACCGACGCGTCGGCCGATGCGGACAAGGGAGTCTCATGATGCGCAGGACGATGACGTCGCTGGCACTGCTGGGGGCCGGTGCGCTGCTGCTCTCCGGCTGCGGAGGCGGCGAGGCAGGCGGCGATGCGGACACGATCCGCGTCGCGTACCAGAAGTTCGGGACGTTCACCCAGCTCGACGACCTCCTCCAGGACGTGAAGGCGGACTACGAGGAGGCGCACGAGGGCGTCACGGTCGAGCTCGTGCCGATCGAGGCACAGCAGAACGACTACTTCACGAAGCTCGCTCTCATGAACCAGTCGCCCGCCACGGCGCCGGACGTCATGTACGAGGACACCTTCATGATCAAGTCCGACGTGGACGCCGGCTACCTGGCTCCTCTCGACGACTACGTCGCGGAGTGGGACGACTGGGACCAGTTCTTCGACAACGCGAAGCAGGCGGGGCTCGGCGACGACGGGAAGATCTACGGGATCCCCATGGGAACGGACACGCGTGCGCTCTGGTACAGCACCGAGCTGTTCGCGCAGGCCGGGCTGCCGGTCCCGTGGGAGCCCAAGACCTGGCAGGACGTCCTCGATGCAGCGCAGACGATCAAGGAGTCGATCCCTGACGTCATCCCTCTCAACGTGTACGCCGGCAAGCCGCAGGGGGAGGCCGCGGCCATGCAGGGCTTCGAGATGCTCCTGTACGGCACGGACGACACGCTCTACGACACGGAGACCTCGAAGTGGGTGACCGGCTCCCAGGGGTTCGTCGACGCGCTGCAGTTCATCGCCGACGTCTACCAGGGTGAGCTCGGGCCGACGCCGCAGGAGGCGCTCGACACGAACGTGGGGACGAAGGTCGCCGCCGAATGGCTGCCGCAGGGCAAGCTGGCGATCGCGCTCGACGGCTCGTGGCTGAGCGGCACGTGGCTCGAGACCGGAACCGCTCCGTGGCCGGAGTGGAGCGAGGTGATGGGCCAGGCGCCGATGCCCACGCAGAACGGCCAGGAGCCGGGCGCGACGAGCATGTCGGGCGGATGGACGCTCGCGATGGGCGCGGGAACGGACAATCCCGATGCGGCGTGGGACTTCATCGCACTCGCGCTGAACAAGGAGAACTCGCAGACATACGACATCGCGGCGAGCCAGATCGCGGTGCGCTCCGACGTCGCCGACGACCCGGAGTACACCGCAGCGAACGAGTCGTTCGAGTTCTTCTCCTCGCTCGTGGACGTCACGCACTACCGCCCGGCGACGAGCGACTACGCGCAGATCTCGAACGAGATCACCGTGGCCATGGAGGCGGTCATGACGGGGCAGCAGACGCCCGAGGAAGCCGCGGCCGCGTACGACGCGGCGGTCGTCGACATCGTGGGCGAGGAGAACACGCAGGATGGCTGACGTCCTGTCCGAGACCGCTCTCGTCGTCGGCGTGGACCCGCGCCGACGACGGGGCGGTCCCCGCCCGCCGCGCGGGCGGCTCCGTCGCGACGCGGTGCGCGCGCTCCCGCTTCTGCCCGCCGTCGTGCTCCTCGCGGTGTTCCTGCTCGGGCCCGTGATCAGCTCGTTCTACGGGGCCTTCACGAACGCGGCTCTGAGGGGCGCCGCCGCGCGAGACGTCGAGTTCGTCGGATTCCAGAACTACATCGATCTCTTCTCCGATCCGGACTTCCCGCAGTCGGTCGTCCTCACGCTCGTCTTCCTCATCGGCTCGGCGATCATCGGCCAGAACGTTCTCGGGATGATCCTCGCGCTCGCGATGCGCTCGTCGGCCGCCATCGTGCGGGGCGTGGTGGCGACGATCGTGGTCGGCGCCTGGGTGCTCCCCGAGATCGTCGCGTCGTTCGCGGCGTACGCGTTCTTCGCGCAGGACGGGACGCTCAACGCGCTGCTCGGGCTGGTCGGCGTCGAGGGTCCGTCCTGGCTGTACGACGCGCCGATGCTCTCGGTCATCCTCGCGAACATCTGGCGCGGCACCGCGTTCTCGATGCTCGTGTACTCGGCGGCGCTCGCCGAGGTGCCGCCGGAGATCACCGAGTCGGCCGAGGTGGACGGCGCGCGCGGATGGCAGCGCTTCGCCTACATCACGGTGCCGATGATCCGACGGAGCATCTCGACCAACCTCATGCTCACCACCCTGCAGACGCTGTCCGTCTTCACGCTCATCTACGTGATGACCGGGGGCGGCCCCGGCACCTCCTCGTCGACGCTCCCCGTCCTCGCCTACCAGGAGGCGTTCAAGTTCTCCGAGCTCGGGTTCGGGACCGCGATCGCGACCATCCTGCTCGTCGTCGGAGGCATCTTCTCGATCGTGTACATCCGCGCTCTGCGACCGGAGGCAGACCGATGACGCTCGCACTGACGTCGCCGCGAGGGCGTGGGCTGCGTCTCACGGCCAACCTCATCCTGGTCGTGATCGGCGTCGCCTTCCTCCTCCCGATGGGGTGGCTCCTGGTCGCGTCCTTCGACCGGTCCGCCACGCTGTCGGTCGCGATCCCTGCGGAATGGACGCTCGAGAACTTCACCGCGGTCCTCACGCCCGAGCTCGCCTTCCGACCGCTGCTCAACAGCGTCGTGCTGTCGGGAGGATGCGCGATCATCACCGTGATCGTGGCCGTCCTCGCGGCGTATCCCCTCTCGAGGTACCGGCTTCGCATCAACCAGCCGTTCCTCTACGGCGTGCTCTTCGGCACCTGTCTGCCGATCACCGCCATGATGGTGCCCGTCTACATGCTGTTCGTGTGGTTCAACCTCATCGACTCCGTCCTCGGAACGGTCCTCTTCCTCGCGGCGACGTCCCTCCCGATGGCGATCTGGATGACGAAGAACTTCATGGACTCCGTGCCGATCTCGCTCGAGGAGGCCGCGTGGGTCGATGGCGCATCGATGCTGACCACCCTCACGCGCGTCGTGATGCCGCTCATGCGCTCGGGAATCGGCGTCGTCTTCATCTTCGTGTTCATGCAGGCGTGGGGGAACTTCTTCGTCCCGTTCGTGCTGCTGCTGAGCCCCGACCGCCAGCCCGCGGCCGTGAGCATCTTCGCCTTCTTCGGACAGTACGGCGCGGTCGCCTACGGGCAGCTCGCGGCGTTCTCCCTCATCTACTCGCTCCCCGTCCTCGCGCTGTACGTCCTCGTCACACGGCTCTCGGGCGGATCGTTCGCTCTCGCGGGCGCAGTCAAGGGCTGACGCGCACCCCGGAAAGGAATCCCCATGCACGATGACTCCGCCCTGATCGCGAGCCGCATCGCCCGCACCTACCGTGATCGCATCGCCCCGGCCATCCGCGCCGAGCAGGCGCCGATCGAGGTCGATGCGTGGGAGGCGCCGGACGAGCCGGTGCCCTTCGCTGCTGTGCCGCGCGACGGCTTCAGGCCCATCGCATCGGGTGATGCGTGGGGGCGCCCGTGGGGCACGACGTGGTTCCGGGTGCGCGCGGAGGTGCCGAGCGGATGGCGCGAGCGCGCGCAGGCGAGGACGCACGACATCGAGCTCGTCGTGGATCTCGGGTTCATCTCGGGGCAGCCCGGCTTCCAGTGCGAGGGCCTCGTCTACACGCCGGACGGGAGCGTGCTCAAGGGACTCGAGCCGCGCAACGACTGGGTCGCCGTCGATGCGGCAGCCGCGCACGTCGACGTGCTCATCGAGGCGGCCTCGAACCCCGATGTGGGGTCGGACTGGGAGTTCCGCCCGACCGCGCTCGGCGACAAGGCGACCGCGGGGAGCGACCCGCTGTACCGCTTCGGGGGCGTGCGCCTCGTGCTGCGCGATCGCGAGGTCGCTGCGCTCGAGCGCGACTGGTCGACGCTCGAGGGTCTCCTCGCGGTGCTTCCCGAGCGATCGACGCGGCGCGCGGGCCTGCTCCGTGCCCTCGAGCGGGCCTCCGACGTCCTCGATCCGGACGACGTCCCGGGGACCGCGGCGCTCGCGAGGGAGAGCCTCGCGCCCGCGCTCGCCGCGGCATCCCCCGCCTCGACGCACCGGGTCGCGGCCGTCGGCCATGCGCACATCGACTCGGCGTGGCTCTGGCCCGTGCGCGAGACCATCCGCAAGTGCGCGCGGACGTTCTCGAACGTGCTCGACCTCATGGACCGCTACCCCGACTTCGTGTTCGCGGCGTCGTCGGCGCAGCAGTACGCGTGGATGAAGGAGCACTATCCCGAGCTCTTCACGCGCATCCGCGAGCGCGTCGCCGAGGGGAGGTGGGCGCCGGTGGGCGGCATGTGGGTCGAATCCGACACGAACATGCCGGGCGGCGAGGCGCTCGCTCGCCAGTTCGTCGCGGGCAAGGGGTTCTTCCTGCGCGAGCTGGGGGTCGAGACGACTGAGGTGTGGCTGCCGGACTCCTTCGGATACTCCGGTGCGCTGCCCCAGATCGTCGCGGCATCGGGATCGGAGAACTTCCTCACCCAGAAGATCTCGTGGAACGAGACGAACGTCATGCCGCATCACACCTTCCTGTGGGAGGGCGTCGACGGCACCCGCGTCTTCACGCACTTCCCTCCCGTCGACACGTACAACTCCGATCTCGGCGCGGTCGACCTCGCGCGCGCCGAGCGCCAGAACGCCGAGCGCGGGATCAGCGATCTGTCGCTCGTGCCGTTCGGCTACGGCGACGGCGGGGGAGGGCCCACGCGCGAGATGATCGAGACCGGCCTCCGCAAGCGCGACCTCGAAGGGTCGCCTCGCGTCGACTTCCTGCGCCCCGACGCCTTCTTCGCGCAGGCCCGCGCGGGCCATCCGTCGCCGGCGACCTGGTCGGGCGAGCTCTACCTCGAGTTCCACCGCGGCACGTACACGTCGCAGGCGCGCACCAAGGCGGGCAACCGGCGCAGCGAGCACCTCCTGCGCGAGGCCGAGCTGTGGGCGACCGTCGCGACCGTGCGGCACGGGGCGCCGTACCCGGCCGATGCCCTTCGCCGCGCATGGGAGACCGTGCTCCTGCAGCAGTTCCACGACATCCTGCCCGGCTCGTCGATCGCCTGGGTGCACCAGCAGGCCGAGGAGAACTACGCGCGCGTGGCCGACGACCTCGAGGCGCTCATCGCCGACGCGCTCGACGTGCTCGCGGGCGACGGCGACGAGGAGGTCGTGTTCAACGCGGCGCCCATCGCGCTCCACGGGGCGCCGGCGCTCGCCGCAGCGCCGACACGAGCGGATGGCGCCGGCTCATCCGTGCGCGAGGCCGACGGCGGGTATGTGCTCGAGTCGGACGCCCTCCGGGTCGTGATCGACGCCGACGGCGAGATCGTGTCGTTCGTCGACCGCCGAGCTGGCCGCGAGGTCGTGCCGCCCGAGGGGCGCGGCAACGTGCTGCAGCTGTTCCGCGACACCCCGAACCAGTGGGACGCGTGGGACATCGACCATCATTTCAACCGCACGCCGCTCGCGCCCGCCCGCACCGCGGCCATCCGGATCGAGGAGGACGCGGTCGTCGTGGAGCGCGAGGTGGGGAGGTCGTCCGTCGTGCAGCGCCTACGGATCGCGCCGCACGGCGCCGCGCTCGACATCGAGACGACGGTCGACTGGCACGAGCGGCAGAAGCTCCTCAAGCTCGCGTTCGACGTCGACGTGCTCGCCGACGCGGCGGCGTCGGAGATCCAGTTCGGTCACATCCGCCGCCCGATCCACGCCAACACGTCGTGGGATGCCGCGCGGTTCGAGACCGTGGCGCATCGATGGCTGCACGTGGACGAGCCCGGCTTCGGCGTCACCGTCGCGAACGACCGCGTGTACGGCCACGACGTGACGCGCCGTGCGCGTGCCGGCGGGGGCGGCGCGACGCGCGTGAGGGAGTCGCTGCTGCGGGCGCCGGTGTTCCCCGACCCCGAGGCCGACCAGGGCGTGCACGTCTTCCGCCATGCGGTGTCGACTGGCGGGGTCCTCGACGCGGCGGCAGAGGGCTACCGGCTCAACCTGCCCCGTCGCGTCCGGCGCGGCCGCCCCGTCGACCCGATCGTGACGATCGATGGAGCGCCCTCGATCCTCGTCGAGGCGGTCAAGCTCGCGGAGGACGGGTCAGGGGACGTCGTCGTGCGCCTGTACGAGGCCCGCGGGGCGCGTGCCTCGGGCCGGCTCGTGCCGGGGTTCGCGGTCGCCGATGCGCGGCGGACGGACCTCCTCGAGCGCGCGCTGGAGCCCGGGTCAGGCGATCCACTTGCTCTGGAGCTGCGGCCGTTCGAGCTCGTGACCCTGCGCCTGCGCCGGGCCTAGGGGCTGGTCCGTCTCGCCGGCCGCGGTTGTTCAGGTCGCAGTTGGCGTCGGTATCGGCCGGTTTGGGGCCGCGAAGTGCGACTTGGGTGGGGGAGGGGTTGTTCAGGTCGCAGTTGGCGTCGGTATCGGCCGGTTTGGGGCCGCGAAGTGCGACTTGGGTGGGGGAGGGGTTGTTCAGGTCGCAGTTGGCGTCTGTATTGGCCGGTTTGGGGCCGGTAAGTGCGACCTGGGCGGAGGACGGCCTCAGAACAGTCGGGGGACGCCCGACTCGATGCCCTTCATCTCCTCGTAGTCGAGGGTCAGGCAGCGGATGCCGCGGTCCTCTGCGAGCACGCGGGCCTGCGGCTTGATCTCCTGGGCAGCGAACACGCCCTGCACGGGTGCGAGATGGGGGTCGCGGCCGAGAAGCTCGAGGTACCGCGTGAGCTGCTCGACGCCGTCGATGTCGCCGCGGCGCTTCACCTCGACCGCGATCGCGACGCCGGCCGAGTCGCGCACGAGGAGGTCCACGGGCCCGATCGCGGTGGGGTACTCCCGGCGCACGAGGGTCGCGCCGGTTGCGATGAGATCGACCTGCTCGGCGAGCAGGCGCTGCAGGTCGGCCTCGACGCCGTCCTTGATGAGGCCGGGGTCGACGCCGAGGTCGTGCTGCGTGTCGCTCAGCACCTCGTGGATGCGCACCGTCAGGGCGTCGCCGGTCTTCTTGTGCGTGACCTTCCACACCTGCACGACCCCGGCCGAGGCGAGCTCCTCATCCGGCTCGACGACGTCGAGACGGCAGGGCGGGCTCATCCAGTTCAGCGGCTTGTACGAGCCGCCGTCCGAGTGCACGAGCAGGCTCCCATCGCCCTTGTGCATGAGCACGCGCGTGGCGAGCGGCAGATGCGCATTGAGTCGACCGGTGTAGTCGACGGAGCAGCGGGCGATGACGAGACGCACCGCACGAGCCTAACCGTCGAGAGGGGCTCTGGAGCGCCTCACGATGCATGCCGCAGAGGGCATTTCCCAGGTTTTCGGCAGGATCACGCGGATCGGCACCTAGAATGGAGGGAAACCCCGCACCTGACCCGCCGCGCGCGACGAGCCAGAGGAGATGCCTATGCTCGTGCTCCTGGCGATGTTCGCGGGCGGAGCGCTTCTGCTTCCGGTTCTGGCGAAGTGGCTCGGAGCGCGGGTCTTCTGGGTCGCGGCCCTCTTCCCCCTCGCGGCGCTCGTGCATGCGGTGGTCGTCTCGCCCCGTGTGATCGACGGCCCCATTCCGTTCGAGTCATACACCTGGATCGGGCCGCTCGACGTCGCGCTCTCGATGCGGATGGACACGCTGAGCTGGGTCATGACCCTGGTCGTGACCGGCGTGGGCGCGCTCGTCATGCTCTACTGCCGCGTGTACTTCCGCGGCAAGACGTCGGGTCTGGGGCGCTTCTCGGCGGTGCTCCTCGCCTTCGCGGGGGCGATGTACGGGCTCGTGCTGACCGACGACGCCGTCATGCTCGTCATGTTCTGGGAGATGACGAGCATCCTCTCGTACCTCCTCATCGGGCACTATCACACACGTGCCGCCAGCCGCCGTGCTGCCCTGCAGGCGCTCCTCGTGACGACGCTCGGCGGCCTCGTCATGTTCGTCGGCGTCGTGATCCTCGTCGTGGTCGCGGGCACCACGAGCCTGTCGGGCATCCTCGAGCTCGCGCCGACCGGTCCGCTCGTCGATGTGGCGCTCGTGCTCCTGCTCGTGGGCGCCGTCAGCAAGTCGGCGCTGTTCCCCCTGCATTTCTGGCTTCCCGGTGCGATGGCCGCGCCGACTCCGGTCAGCGCCTACCTCCACGCCGCCGCCATGGTGAAGGCGGGCATCTACCTGCTCGCCCGGTTCGCTCCCGCCTTCGCCGAGAGCGACCCCTGGCGCCCCGTGGTCGTCACGCTCGGCGTCGTGACGATGATCCTCGCCGGCGTCCAGGCGCTGCGCGAGACCGACCTCAAGCGCATCCTCGCCTTCGGCACGGTGAGCCAGCTCGGGTTCATCTCGACGGTGATCGGCTTCGGCGCGCGAGACACCGCGCTCGCGGGCATCGCGCTCCTCCTCTCGCACGCGCTGTTCAAGTCGGCCCTCTTCCTCGTCGTGGGCGTGATCGACCGTCAGCTCTCGACGCGCGACATCGACGAGCTGAGCGGCGTCGGCCGTCAGGCGCCGACGATGGCAGCCCTCTCGATGGTCGCCGTCGCGACGATGGCCGGCCTGCCGCCGACCCTCGGGTTCGTGGCGAAGGAGGCCGCCTTCACGGCGCTCCTCGACGAGGCGCTCGCGGGCGACGTCTGGGGTCTCATCGCCCTCGTCGGCGTGGTGCTCGGATCGGCGCTCACGCTCGCGTACGGCATCCGCTTCGTCTGGGGCGCGTTCTGGACGAAGCGCGACGCGAGCGGCGCGAAGCGGGAGCAGACGCACTGGCCCGATCCGCCGCTCGGGTTCCTCACGTCCCCGCTCATCCTCGCGTCGCTCGCGCTCGCGGGCGGGCTCGTCGCGCCGCTCCTCGACGACGTCCTGTCGGGCTATGCCGACACCGCCCTGGGCGACGGGCACTACCACCTCGCGCTCTGGCACGGTCTCGAGCCCGCGCTCCTGCTGTCGCTGCTGACGATCGTCGCGGGAGCCGGCGTCTTCTGGGTCGCGCGCCGCACCGGCTGGGATGCATCGGGCCGCGTCCTGCGCATCCAGGCGGCCGACGTGTACTACGCGACGACCCGCACGGTCGACCGCCTGTCGGTCGCGGTGACCTCGCTCACGCAGCGCGGGTCGCTGCCCCTGTACGTCGGGACGATCTTCGTCGTGTTCGTCGCCGCGGAGGGGACCGTGCTCCTCGCCGGCCACGAGTGGCGCGTCGCGCTCGACGCGTGGCAGCACCCCGTGCAGCTCGCCGCCGCACCGCTCATGATCGCCGCGGGCATCCTTGCGGTGCGCGCGCGGAAGCGCTACACGGGCGTCGTGCTCGTCTCGGTCACGGGGCTCGGGATGGTCGTGCTCTTCGCGGTCGAGGGCGCTCCCGACCTCGCGCTCACGCAGGTGCTCGTGGAGGCGATCACCCTCATCGCCTTCGCGCTCGTGCTGCGCCGACTGCCGTCTCGGCTCGGAAGCCACAACGACTCGGTGGCCCCCGTGGCGCGCGCCGTCCTCGCGATCGCGGTCGGCATCACGATGGCGGTCGTGGCCGTCCTCGCCTCGAGTGCGCGCATCCACGAGCCGATCTCGACGGCGTGGGGCGAGATGGCCTACGAGATCGGCCACGGCCGGAACATCGTGAACGTCGCCCTCGTCGACCTGCGCGGGTGGGACACGATGGGCGAGCTCTCGGTGCTTGTCCTCGCGGCGACCGGCGTCGCGTCGCTCGTGTTCGTCACGCACCGCTCCGACACGCTGCGCTCGACGACCCGGAAGCTCCCGCGGGCCGCGCGCAAGGCGGGCCGCACGCGCCCGCTCGTGGAGACGACGGATGGGATCCGCACCGAGACGAGCGCCAACCGCGACCGGCCGCGCGCGTGGCTCGTCGGCGGACAGCGGATGAGCCGCGAGGCGCGCTCGATCCTGCTCGAGGTGATCGTGCGCATCCTCTTCCACACGATCATCGTCGTGTCGCTCTATCTGCTCTTCGCAGGCCACAACCTGCCCGGCGGCGGGTTCGCGGGCGGGCTCGTCGCCGGCATGGCGCTCGTCATGCGGTACATCGCCGGCGGGCGATACGAGCTCGGGGTCGCGGCGCCGGGCGACGCCGGCCAGCTGCTGGGCATCGGGATGGTGCTCGCGGTGGGGACCGCGGTCGTGCCGCTGCTGTTCGGGCTCGACCCGCTCACGCGCGGGGTCTGGGAGGCCGATCTGCCGCTCGTCGGCCACGTCGAGTTCGTCACGTCGACGATCTTCGACATCGGCGTCTACCTCGTCGTCATCGGGCTCGTGCTCGACGTCCTGAGGAGCCTCGGCGCCGAGGTGGACCGCCAGCTGCGCACCGAGAAGGATGCCCAGGAGCAGACGGCGGTGACCCGATGACCACCTCGTTCACGCTCATCGCGATCATGGCCGGCCTGTACGCAGCGGGTGTCTACGCGATGCTCGAGCGGAGCCTCACGCGCGTTCTCATCGGCTTCCTGCTCCTCGGCAACGCGACGAACCTCCTGCTGCTGACCGTCATGGGGTACCCCGGGGTCTCGCCGTTCTACGGCGACGACGGGCCGCAGAGCGATCCCCTCCCGCAGGCCCTCATGCTCACGGCGATCGTCATCACCTTCGCCGTGAGCGCATTCCTCCTCGCGCTCATCTACCGGTCGTGGCAGCTCGGCCGGGCCGACACGGTCGAGGACGACGAGGAGGACCTGTCGCTGCGCGAGCGCGCGATCCAGACGGAGGACGTGCTCGAGGTCGAGGAGGAGGACGCGGAGACCGGCGACGAGTCGGTCACGGACTTCGTCGGGGTCGCCGCGTCGCCCATCACGCTCCTGCACGCGGCGGATGCCCCGGGCCTGCAGGATGACGCCCCCGTCGACATACCGGATTCGGAATACAGACGCCGCGCCGATCAGGACGACCGAGGGGAGGAGAGCCCGTGAGCAACCTCGTGCCGCTCCTCGTCGCCATCCCGCTCCTCGGGGCGGCCCTGACCCTCATCTTCGGCCGCCGGCGCCGCCTCCAGGTGACGCTGTCGATCCTCACGCTGAGCGTGACGTTCGTGCTCGCGGTCGTGCTCCTCATCGCGGTCGACCTCGGCACGCCGCTCGCGGTGTCGGTCGCCGGATGGCCGCTGCCGTTCGGCATCGTCCTGTACGTCGACCGGCTCGCGGCCCTTCTCGTCGCCGTGTCGAGCGTCGTGCTCCTCGCCGTCCTCCTCTTCTCGGTCGGCCAGGGCGCGGCGGACGGAGACGACGAGACCCCCGTCTCGATCTTCCACCCGTCGTATCTCATCCTCGCGGCGGGCATCTTCAACGCCTTCATCGCGGGCGACCTCTTCAACCTCTACGTGGGCTTCGAGATCCTGCTCGTCGCGTCGTACGTGCTCATCACGCTCGGCGGCACGAAGGCGCGGATCCGCTCGGGCGTCGTCTACATCGTCGTGTCGCTCGTGTCGTCGATCCTCTTCCTGTCGTCGATCGCCGTGATCTACGGCGCGCTCGGCACCGTGAACATGGCGCAGATCGCCGAGCGGATGGTCGAGCTCCCCTCCGACGTGCAGCTCGTCATCCACGTGCTGCTCGTGCTCGCCTTCGCGATCAAGGCGGCCGTCTTCCCGCTGTCGTTCTGGCTGCCCGACTCGTACCCGACCGCGCCGGCACCGGTCACGGCCGTCTTCGCCGGCCTCCTCACCAAGGTGGGCGTGTACGCGCTCATCCGCACCGAGACGCAGCTCTTCCACGACTCCGACATCAACGCGCTGCTGCTCGTCGTCGCCCTCGCGACGATGCTCGTCGGCATCCTCGGCGCCGTGGCGCAGGCCGAGCTCAAGCGCATCCTCTCTTTCACGCTCGTGAGCCACGTCGGCTACATGATCTTCGGGCTCGCGATCGCGACCGAGGAGGCCGTCGGGGCGACGATCTACTACATGGTCCACCACATCGTGGTGCAGACGACCCTCTTCCTCGCGGTCGGCCTCATCGAGCGCCGCGCGGGGTCGACGTCGATCCTCAAGGTCAAGGGCCTGTTCGCGGCGGCGCCGCTGCTCGCGGCGCTGTACTTCATCCCCGCGCTCAACCTCGGCGGCCTGCCGCCGTTCTCGGGCTTCATCGGCAAGTTCGCCCTCTTCGAGGCGGCCGCCCGCGTGGGCACTCCGCTCATGTACGTCGTCATCGCGGGCGGCATCATCACGTCGCTGCTCACGCTGTACGCCCTCATGCGCGCGTGGAACCTCGCGTTCTGGCGCGAGGAGGAGGACTCGACCGAGACCGAGGCCCGCATCTCGCACCTCTCCGACGCCCCCGCGGCGGGTGTGCAGACCGAGCGCCGGGTCATCCCGCGGATCATGACGACCGCGACGGTCGGGATGGTCGCGGTCACGGTGGGCCTGACGGTCTTCGCGGGCCCGCTCTACGATGTCTGCGAGCGGATCGGCCAGTCGCTGCTCGAGCCGATCTCGCTCGTCCAGCTCGAGGACGTGGAGGGCGGAGCATGAGCCCGGCAGCTCCCCGCACCCTGCTCAGCCGGGTCTGGCGGCAGCTTCCGTTCTTCGTCTGGCTCGTCGTGCTCTGGATGCTGCTCTGGGGCCAGTTCACGGTGCTCGCCGCGGTCACGGGACTCGTCATCGCGCTGTTCGTGACGACCGTGTTCCGCCTGCCGACGGCTGAGCTCTCGGGACGCGTCAACATCTGGTTCGGCGTGGTCTTCGTCGTCGTCTTCCTCGCATCGCTCGTCCGCGGTGCGCTCACCGTGGCGTGGCAGACCCTGACGCCCGGGCAGCCCGGCGCCGCGATCATCCGCGTCCCGCTGCGCATCGACGACGACCTCGTGATGACCCACACCGCGGTCGCGACGTCGCTCATCCCGGGATCGCTCGTCGTCGAGGCCGATCGCGAGAACCGCGTGCTGTATCTGCACGTGATCGGCGTCCGCTCGGCGGCGGATGTCGAGAGCCAGCGTGCATCCGCTCTCCGCTGGGAGGCGCGCGCCGTGCGCGCGGTCGGCTCGCGCGAGGATGTCGCGCTCATCCGGGACGGCGCACCTGCCGTCGAGGACCGCATCGCGCAGGGAGGCGCCCGATGAACCCGCTCGTCATCGCCATCCTCGCGGTCTTCGCGATCGCTGCCGCGCTCACGATCGTGCGGATGGTCGTGGGCCCGTCGATCCTGGATCGCGCGGTCGCGAGCGATGTGCTGCTGAGCATGGTGCTGTGCGTTCTCGGCGCGGAGGCGGTCATCAACCAGCACACGCGCACGCTGCCGATCATGCTCATCATCGCCGCGATCGGCGTCTTCGGCTCGATCGCGGTGGCCCGGTTCGTCGCGCGGAAGGAGCAGGACCGGTGAGCGGCGACGAGATCCTCGACACCACGGCCCTCGTTCTCGTCCTGCTGGGGGCGCTGCTGTGCCTCACGGCCGCGATCGGCCTCCTGCGCTTCCGCGACGTGCCGTCGCGCCTTCACGCCGCGACGAAGCCCCAGGTGCTGGGCCTCCTCCTCATCGCGATCGCGGCCGCGCTGTCGCTGCGGTCATGGGCGGCCGTGGCGATGCTCGTGCCGATCGTCGTCATCCAGATGGCGACCGCGCCGCTCTCGGCGCACATGGTCGGCCGCCAGGCGTACCGGAACAGGACGATCGACGAGGAGAGCCTCTTCGTCGACGAGCTCGCCGCCGACGCCCGTTCGAGCGACGAGCTCGCGAGCCCGCCCCACCCGCGAGACTAGCGCTCGTCGTCGAGGCTAGTGCTCCGTGCGTCGGTCTCGACGACCGGGACTAGTCTCGACGGAACCGGTCTCGGGAAGACGGCCGGGGCTCAGCTGGCGAGCGCGTAGCCGAAGGCCGAGGCGACGCCCGCGTTCGTCACGGAGCCGCCGAACACGTTGAGCCCCTTCGCGAGGGCGGGGTCGGCCTGCGCGGCCGCGTGCCAGCCGCGGTCGGCGATGGCGGCGATGTAGGGCAGCGTCGCGTTCGTCAGAGCCCGCGTCGACGTCTCGGGCACGGCGCCGGGCATGTTCGCGACGCAGTAGAAGAGGCTGTCGTGCACGGGGAACGTCGGGTCGTCGTGCGTCGTCGCGTGCGAGCCCTCGAAGCAACCGCCCTGGTCGATCGCGATGTCGACGAGCAGCGATCCGGGCTTCAACGCGGCGACCATCTCATCGGTGACGAGCTTGGGGGCCGCTGCCCCGGGGATGAGCACCGATCCGATCACGAGGTCGGCGCGCTCGAGCGCCTCCGCGATCGCGTACCGCGTCGAATGCCGCGTCTGCAGGGCTCCGCCGTAGCGGTGCTCGAGCTCGCGCAGGCGCGGCAGGCTCACGTCGATGACGGTGACCTGCGCGCCGAGGCCGAGCGCACTCGCCGCGGCATGCTCGCCCGCGACACCGCCGCCGATGACGACGACCTCGGCGCGCGGGGCGCCGGCGATGCCGCCGAGCAGCATCCCCCGGCCACCCTGCGGTCGAGTGAGGTGATAGGCGCCGACCGCGATCGAGAGGCGTCCGGCGACCTCGCTCATGGGCGTGAGGAGCGGGAGCGACCGGTCGGCGAGCTGCACCGTCTCATACGCGACGGACGTCGTTCCGGCCGCCATGAGCGCGTCGGTCAGCGGCTGGTCGGCGGCGAGGTGGAGGTAGGCGAACAGCGTCAGGTCGTCGCGCAGGTGGCCGTACTCCGAGGCGATCGGCTCCTTGACCTTGACGAGCAGCTCGGCGTCGCCCCACACCGTCTCCGCGTCCGAGACGATGCGGGCGCCCGCGGCGCGGTAGTCGTCATCGGAGAAGTGCGATCCGGCCCCCGCGCCCGCCTGCACGAGCACCTCGTGACCGCGATGGACGAGGGCGTCGGCGCCCGCCGGCGTGAGGGCCACGCGGTTCTCGTTGTTCTTGATCTCGGTGGGGATTCCGATGCGCATGGTGGGGCTCCTGGTCTCCGTCGACGGCGCGCGGCCTCGTGAGCCGCTCTCCTTCGATGCTCGCAGGATCATCGCCCGAGGTCATCCGGTCCCGAAGATCCTTCGGAAAGAGAGCGGATGTCGCTACGCTTTCGTCCATGGATGGCCCCGGACGCGACCCGCGATCGAAGGATGTTCGAACCGAGCGGCTCGACGACCTCGATGCCCGCATCCTCGCCATCCTCGAGCGCGAGGGGCGGATCACGAACGTCGACCTCGCGGCGGCCCTCGACATCGCGCCCTCGACCGCCCACGCCCGCATGCGCTCGCTCGTCGAGCGCGGCGTCATCACCGGCTTCCACGCCAGCGTCGACCAGGAGCGCCTCGGGCGCGGCCTGCAGGCGATGGTCGGCGTCACGCTGCGCCCCGGGTCGCGGCATGACAGCATCGTCGCGTTCGCCGACGAGGTGCGGCGCCTGCCGCAGGTCGTGCAGCTGTTCTTCATCGGCGGCGCCGACGACTTCCTCGTCCACATCGCGGTCGAGCGCGCATCGGACGTCCGGCAGTTCGTCGTCGACCATCTCTCCGCGCAGCCGTCGGTCGCGACCACGCGCACGAGCATCATCTTCGAGTACCACCGCAACGCCGTGGCAGCGCCGTTCCGCTGACTCGCTCGGACGGCCATCCTGTTGCGCTCTGTGTCGCCTGGTTGGCGGGTCGGCGGCGCGTCTGCCTACCGTGGAATCCCTGCACCCGAGGAGCTTCACATGGCATTCCGCATTCGCACTCTGGCACCCCTCGCCGTCGTCGGCCTCCTGGCCGTTGCCGGCTGCGCCTCCGGTGGCGGCGACGCCGCCGAAGAGCCCGCCGCGGAGACCCGCGGAACCGAGGCCGACCCGGTTCAGCTCGGCGTCGTCGGCGCGAGCGAGCCCTACTGGGCCGTCTTCGAGGCGGCGGCCGAGGAGGAGGGCATCTACGTCGACATCGTCGACTTCACCGAGTACACGCAGCCCAACCCTGCGCTCAGCGAGGGCGAGCTGGACATCAACCAGTTCCAGCACATCCTCTACCTCGCCGACTACAACGTCTCGGCCGGAGACGACCTGCAGCCCATCGGCTCGACGGCCATCTACCCGCTCGGCCTCTACTCCGACAAGTACGACAGCGTCGAGGACATCCCCGAGGGCGAGACCGTCATCGTGCCGAACGACACGACGAACCAGGCCCGCGGCCTGCTCGTCCTCCAGTCGGCGGGTCTCATCGAGCTGAAGGATGGCGGCAGCCCCTTCTCGACGCTCGAGGACGTCGTCGAGGACGAGTCGCGCGTGAAGGTCGAGGGCCTGGACGCATCGCTCATCGGCACGTCGCTGCCCGACGTCGCGGCCGCGATCATCAACAACGACTTCCTGGAGAACGCCGGTCTCACCGGCGAGGACGCGATCGCGTCGGACGACCCGTCGGACCCCTCGGCGCTCCCGTACGTCAACATCTTCGCGACGCGCGCCGAGGACGTCGACGACGAGGTGCTGAACAAGCTCGTCGAGATCTACCAGACCAACCAGGACGTGCTCGACGGCGCTCAGGAGAGCGCGAGCGGCACGGCCGAGTTCGTGCAGACGCCCAAGGAGGAGCTCCAGGCGTCGCTCGAGGAGGTCCAGGAGCAGGCGCAGAGCGCCGGCTGACCGACCCCGCCGCGTTACGATACGCGGGTGGCCCGAGGCCGCCCGCGTATCGCGCTTTCCGAGAGCCGAGGAGCCATGCCGCACATCACGATCTCCGATGTCACGAAGAGCTATCCGCCGCAGCGGCGCGGCGACGGACCGGTGGTCGCCGTCGACGGCGTCTCGCTCGAGATCGAGCGGGGCGACGTGTTCGGCATCATCGGCTACTCGGGGGCTGGCAAGTCGACCCTCGTCCGGCTCATCAACGGCCTCGAGCCGGTGGACGGCCGGCTCGATCGACGTCGACGGCACCGACATCACGGCCATCCCCGAGCGCCGGCTGCGCGAGGTGCGGCAGGGCATCGGCATGATCTTCCAGCGCTTCAATCTGCTGCGCTCGCGCACGATCAGCGGCAACGTCGCGTATCCGCTCGAGGTGGCGCGGATGCCCCGGGCCGAGCGCGCGAAGCGGGTCGCGGAGCTTCTCGATTTCGTCGGGCTCGCGGACAAGGCGAATGCGTACCCCGAGCAGCTCTCAGGGGGCCAGCAGCAGCGCGTCGGGATCGCCCGCGCGCTCGCCGCGAACCCGGGCATCCTGCTCGCCGATGAGGCGACGAGCGCCCTCGACCCGGAGACGACCGACGAGGTGCTCGACCTGCTCGCGCGAGTGAACCGCGAGCTCGGCATCACGATCGTCGTCATCACGCACGAGATGGATGTCATCGCGCGGATCGCGAACAAGGTCGCGGTCATGGAGCGCGGTCGGGTGGTCGAATCGGGCCCGACGTATGACGTCTTCACGCGCCCGCAGACGGAGACGGCCAAGCGCTTCGTGCGCACGGTGGTCCGCGCGCTTCCCGACGGGGACGCCCTGGCGGCGCTCCGGACGCAGCACGAGGGCCGCTTCTTCACGATCTCGTTCACGGACGAGGGCGCGTCGGAGGCCCGCGTGTTCGGCGCCCTCGCGCGAGCGGGGGTCGACTTCAACCTCGTGCACGGCGGCGTGGACGACATCCAGGGACGCGTGTACGGCCTCCTGACGATCGCCGTGCGCGGCGACGAGCAGGCCGTGCGCGGCGCTCTCGCCGAGATCGGCGACGGCGTCACGGTGACGGAGGTGGCCGCGTGAACGACATCCTGGAGCAGATCGGAGACATCTTCCCGGAGCTCGTCGAGCAGACCGGCATCATGCTGTGGCTCGTCGCAGCCTCGCTCGTCATCGGCGGGATCGCGGGCCTCGTCCTGGGCACAGCGCTCTTCGTCACGCGTCGCGGTGGCGTGCTCCAGCAGCCCGTCGTCTACTGGGTGCTGAACCTGCTCGTCAACACGTTCCGCCCCATCCCGTTCATCATCTTCCTCGCGGCGCTGCAGCCGCTCGCGCGCTACGTGATCGGGATCGGGATCGGCAACGCCGCGGCGATCTTCGCGATCTCGATCGCCGCGACGTTCGGCCTCGCGCGGATCGTGGAGCAGAACCTCGTCACGATCGACCCGGGTGTCGTGGAAGCGGCCCGCTCGACCGGCGCCGGTCCGTGGCGCATCATCCTCACCGTGATCCTGCCCGAAGGACTCGGCCCCCTCGTGCTGGGCTACACCTTCGCGACGATCGCGATCATCGACATGTCGGCCGTCGCGGGCATGATCGGCGGCACGGGGCTCGGCAACTACGCCATCGCGTACGGGCACCGCCAGAACGACCCTGTTGTGATCGTCAGCGCGCTCGTCGTGATCATCATCGTGACGCAGCTCGTGCAGGCGATCGGCAACGGTCTCGCGCGGCGCATCCTGCGGCGCTGAGGCGGGCCGCCGAAGCGCCGGAGGCCCGCCTCGGAGGTCGTCAGGCTCCGCTGTTGACCATCCACTGCACGCCGAAGCGGTCGGACAGCATGCCGAACCAGTCACCCCACGGCGCCTGCTCGAAGGGAACGACCACGCTGCCGCCGTCGGCCAGCTTCTCGAAGATGCCGCGGAGCTCCTCGGCGTCGCCGTCGAAGATCGTGACCGACAGGTTCGCGCCCTCGTCGCGCGGCATGCCGGTCGGGGTGTCCGAGGCCATGAGCGTGAAGCCGTTCTCGAGCTCGAGCTGGCCGTGCATCACCTTGTCGGCATCGGCCTCATCGAGCTCCGGGCTGGGGTACTCGCTCATCTTCGAGATGTTGAGCGTGCCGCCCAGCACGCTCTGGTAGAACTCGAGCGCCTCCGCGGCGTTGTCGACGAAGCTGATGTAGGGCGAGATCTTGAAGGCCATGGGATGTCCTCTCTCCGCCGGGCCCGCTGCCCGGATCCGAGATGAGGATGGCACGGGGCGCCGACATCCGGAAGGCCGTCTCGTGAACGCATCGCGACGCGACCCGACCTAGGGTGAGCCCATGGACATCCTCGGCATCATCGGCGTGATCGGGATCGGCGTGGCCGGCCTCATCTGGCTGGGCGCGATCATCTACGCCATCGTGAAGACCATCGCCGACCCCGCCATCGGCGGTGTGCTCAAACTGCTGTGGATTATCGTGATCCTGGCGTTCCCGCTCGTGGGGCTCATCATCTGGGTCATCGCGCACGACCGGATCAACGCGAGCATCGGGCGCTGATCCGGTACGACGAAGCGGCCCCTCCGATCGGAGGGGCCGCTTCGTCAGAACGTGGCTCAGTCCGTGCCGGTGTCGAACGCGGCGGACTCGCCCGCGGCGTCGAGTGCCTCGTCGGCCTCCGTGCCGGCCGTGATCTCCTCGGCCTCGCCCTTCTCGAGGGCGCCGATGAGCTCGCCCGTCGTGCCGCCGATGAGGCCGCGCGAGACGTAGCCCTCGAGGCGCGAGCGCGAGTCGGCGATGTCGAGGTTGCGCATGGTGAGCTGGCCGATGCGGTCGGTCGGGCCGAACGCGGCGTCGCCGACGCGCTCCATGGAGAGCTTCTCGGGTGCGTAGGACAGGCCGGGGCCTTCGGTGGCGAGGATCGTGTAGTCCTCGCCGCGGCGCAGGCGCAGGGTGACGGTGCCGGTGATCGTCGAGCCGACCCACTTCTGGATGGACTCGCGCAGCATGAGCGACTGCGGCTCGAGCCAGCGGCCCTCGTACATGAGACGGCCGAGGCGGCGACCCTGCTCGTGGTACGTCGCGAGGGTGTCCTCGTTGAGGATGCCGTTCACGAGGCGCTCGTAGGCGATGAAGAGGAGCGCCATGCCCGGCGCCTCGTAGATGCCGCGCGACTTCGCCTCGATGATGCGGTTCTCGATCTGGTCGCTCATGCCGAGGCCGTGGCGGCCGCCGATGCGGTTGGCCTCGAAGACGAGCGCGACCGGGTCGGAGAACTCGACGCCGTTGAGGGCGACCGGCCGTCCGGCGTCGAACGTGACCGTGACGTCCTCGGTCTCGATCTCGACGGCCGGGTCCCAGAAGCGGACGCCCATGATGGGCTCGACGGTCTCGAGCGAGACGTCGAGCTCCTCGAGGGTCTTCGCCTCGTGCGTGGCGCCCCAGATGTTCGCGTCGGTCGAGTACGCCTTCTCCGCGGAGTCGCGGTAGGGGTAGTCGTGCGCGACGAGCCATTCGCTCATCTCCTTGCGCCCGCCGAGCTCGGAGACGAACTGCGCGTCGAGCCACGGCTTGTAGATGCGCAGGCGCGGGTTGGCGAGCAGACCGTAGCGGTAGAAGCGCTCGATGTCGTTGCCCTTGTAGGTGGACCCGTCGCCCCAGATGTCGACGCCGTCCTCCTTCATCGCGCGCACGAGCAGCGTGCCCGTGACCGCGCGCCCGATGGGCGTCGTGTTGAAGTAGGTGCGACCCGCCGAGCGGATATGGAACGCGCCGCACGCGAGGGCCGACAGACCCTCCTCGACGAGCAGCGGCTTGCAGTCGATGAGGCGCGAGGCCTCCGCGCCGTAGGTCAGGGCGCGGCCGGGGATCGACTCGATGTCGTCCTCATCGGGCTGCCCGAGGTCGCCGGTGTAGGTGAACGGGATGGCGCCCTTGTCGCGCATCCACGCGACCGCGACGGAGGTGTCGAGACCCCCGGAGAAGGCGATGCCGACGCGCTCGCCGACGGGGAGGGATTCCAGGACCTTCGACATGCTCTCCATCCTAGAGCCGCGCGGCTCCCCGCCCGATTCGGCGGCCATCCGGCGCTACGCGATCGGCGTGCGCTCCTCGGGGAGCCGGCCGGCGGCCATCCGCTCGGTCGCCGTGCGCGCTGCGCGCCAGCGCCCCACGCCGATGACGGCCGCGCCGATGACGCCCATGGCCGCGGCGATGCCGACGATGTACAGCGCGACCCCTCCGTATCCGCCCTGGAGATGCGGATCGAGGAACGGATACGGGTACCACCAGGGGTTGCCGGTCGCCGGCCCCGTGATCGCGTTCGCGCGGAGCAGCGTGTACACGGCCCAGACGACGGGGAAGGCGATCACGACGGCCAGCGCGCGCCAGGGCAGGGCGCCGCGTCGCGGGGCGACGAGCACGTCGGCGAGCAGGAAGAGCGGGCCGACGACGTGGAGCACCTCGTTCGCCCACGCGACCGAGGTCGTCGGGTCCTCGATGCCGCGAAGGAGGATGTTGTAGACGACGCCCGTCACGATCATGTACGTCGAGACGCAGGCGAGCAGAAGCGACAGTCCCGCTGGCTCGCGGCGGCCGTCGCGACCGCGGCTCCACGTCCAGATCGCGGCGACCACGAGCAGGATGGCGCTCGAGAGGTTCGACTCGATCGTGAAGTAGCTGAAGAAGTTCGAGATCACGGTCGGCAGGTGAGACGCGTGCGCCTCCGTCTTCGTCAGCGCGTTGCCGACCGTCCGCGAGAACTGCGCAGCGGTCGCCGAGACCAGGGCGATCGCGGTCGCGACGCGCGCGATCTGCCATGCCGTGGTCCAGGCGCGCGAATCTGCGGTCATGCCGCCGAGACTATCCGCCGGGCTGGGCAGGGCGGGAGCACCGCGCGGCTCAGCTCGAGAACGCCTCCGTGAGCGCGGGAGCGTGCGCGAACAGCGCAGGAGCGCCGCCCGTGTGCAGGAACAGCACGTCCTCGTCCTCGGAGTACGCGCCCGAGCGGACGCCGGCGATGAGCGCAGCCGCCGCCTTCCCCGTGTAGACCGGGTCGAGGAGGATGCCCTCGGTGCGCGCGAAGAGCTGGATGGCCTCAGTGCCGCCCTCCGTCAGGACGCCGTAGCCCGGGCCGATGTGCGCCGCGTCGAGCCAGGGCGACTCGGCGGGCTCGCGCCCGAAGAACCCGAGCACCTCGCGCGAGATCCACTCGACGGTGTCGGTCAGGGCGTCGACCTCGGGCGAGACGGCGACGCCGTGGATCCGCGGGCGACCGGCGCCGGGAAGGAGCTCACGGGCCGCGAGGAGGCCCGCATGCGTGCCGCCGCTGCCGTTCGCGAAGACGATCTCGTCGAAGGTGCGGCCGCTGTCGGCGAGCTCCGCGTACGACTCGAGGTACCCGAGGGCGCCGACCGGTGTCGAGCCTCCCGTCGGGATGAGGTAGGGCCGGAGCCCGTCCTGCCGGAGCTGCGCGACGACCGCGTCGGCCGCCGCGATCTCGGGGTGCACGTCATCCGCCGTCTCCTCGACGAGCACGACCTGCGCCCCGAGCGCCCGGTCGAGGAGTACGTTGCCCGAGCCGCGGTACTCGGGCGTCGCGTCGGCGGGCACCCGCAGCACGAGGACGCACTCGAGCCCGGCCTTGGCCGCGGCGGCCGCCGTCTGGCGGGCGTGGTTCGACTGGCCGGCGCCGACCGTGACGAGCACGTCGGCGCGGTGCTGCCGTGCGTCCGCGAGGAGGTACTCGAGCTTGCGCGTCTTGTTGCCGCCCAGGGCGAGACCCGTCAGGTCGTCGCGCTTGACCCAGAGCCGCGGACCGCCGCCCAGCTTGTCGCGCAGCCGGTCGAGCGGCTGCAGGGGCGTCGGCGCGACCGCGAGATCCTCGCGCAGGGTGCGGAGGTCTCGGATGGCCGGATCCGCGACATCGAGGAAGAGCGGGTCGAGGAGCGCATCGGCGGTCATGCCCGTCAGCATAGGCCGCATCGTCAGGGGATTCCGAGCGTTCCCTGCGACCTCATCAGGCTCCGCGCAGGCCGTTCTGAGCCCGCACAGGGGCACCGCCGGGGCGCGGCCTGTTCTCTGGATGCCTGGATGCAGGGTGCATCCGGGGAGGAGGCATCATGGAAGCGATCCTGCAGGCGCTCGTCGCCCTTCCGCTCATCGCGGTCGTCGCGGCCCTTGCGCTGGAGCCGCTCGTCGACGAACGGGCCTGACGGTCAGGTGGTCGGCCGCGGGTTCTGCGGAGCGCCCGGCTGCTCGCGGCCATCCGAGACCCACAGCGGGTCGAACGAGCGGTGCGCCGTGACCCGGTCTGCGATGCTGTCGAGTCGCGCGACGACCTCCGGGTCGAGGCGCACTCCGACGGCGCCGAGGTTCTCGTCGACGCGGTCGGCGAAGCGCGTGCCGGGGATGGGCACGACCGGGAGCCCCAGCTGCTCGCCCTTCGCGGAGAGCCAGGCGAGCGCGAGCTGTGCGGGCGTCACGCCGGATTCGGTCGCGAGGTCGCGGACCTCGGCGAGGATCGGCGCGTTGGCTGCGAGCGCCTCGGTCGCGAAGCGCGGGAACTTCGGCCGCCCGTCGCCCTCGACCATCGCCGCGGCGTCGAACGCGCCGGTGAGCCACTGCCTGCTGAGCGGGGAGTAGGGCACGAAGCCCACGCCGAGCTCGCGCGCTGCCGAGACGACGTGCGCTTCGACGTCGCGGCTGACGATGCTCCACTCGCTCTGCACGGCGGCGATCGGATGGACGGCAGCGGCCCGGCGCAGCTCGTCTCCGGTGGGCTCCGAGAGGCCGATGTGGAGGACCTTGCCCTCCTGCACGAGCTCCGCGAACGCGCCGACGGTCTCCTCGATGGGCACGTTCGGGTCGACGCGGTGCTGGTAGTAGAGGTCGACGTGGTCGGTGCCGAGGCGGCTGAGGCTGAGGTCGATCTGCTCGCGGATGTGGGCGCGGTCGCCGCGCACCGACCTCTCGCCGATGCGGCCGCCGGGCACGATGCCGCACTTCGTCGCGAGCTGCACCTCGTCGCGACGCGTGGCGAGGAGCCGCGAGATGATGCGCTCGCTGCGGCCCTCGCCGTACACGTTCGCGGTGTCGATGAACGTCACGCCCGCATCGACCGCGTGCGTGAGCGTGCGGAGGGCGTCGTCATCGGAGATCGGGCCGTACACGTCCGTGAGGGACATGCCGCCGTATCCCTGCGGTGAGACGCGCAGGCCGTCTCCGAGGTCGACGAGGGCGGATGTCCGGGTGTCGGTTGCGCTCACGAACGCGAGCGTACCGGCCATCCACCCAGGTCGGGGCCGTCGGCAGTCGAGGCAGTCAGCAAGGTGTGCCGTGGTGGGTCAGGTGCGGATGCGGGTGAGGGTGCGGCGGATGCGGGTGCGTATGTGGGTGGCGGATCCTTGTGCGGGGCGGGGTGTGCAGTCGCGGTCGATCCATCGTGGCGGGACGATGTAGGGCACGCCGTGGTGCATGTGGATGTTCCAGCCGGAGGTGTCGAGGTGGTGGTGGTGCCACCAGCAGAGCAGGACGCCGTTGTCGGTTTCGGTGGGTCCGCCTCGGGCATGGTCTTCGACGTGGTGGATTTCGCACCAGGCGGCGGGGATGGTGCAGCCGGGGATGATGCATCCTCCGTCGCGGGCGACGATCGCTTTGCGCTGGGTGGGGGTGAAGCAGCGTTGGATGCTGCGCAGCTCGAGGATGCGTCCTTCGGGGGTGAACACGGCGCGGAGGATGTCTCCGGTGCATCCGATCCGGCGGGCCACGGTCGCGGGGACGGGCGCGTCGACGCCGTCGAGGTGCGCGATGCCGTGCCGCGGGCGGGCGAACGCGGAACCCGTGCCGTGGGCCGGGTTGTCGTGCGGGCCGTCGCCGGTGGGGTCTGTGGTGGTGAGGTCGTCGGCGGTGATGTGGATCATGACGGTGGGGGCGGCGCCGCCGAGGGTGGGGGTCTCGGCGGCGCGTGAGGCGGCCTGGATCATCGCGAAGAACGCGTCGTGCCGCTTCTGCGCCGGTGAGCGGGTGTCCGGCATGACCGGACCGAACTCCGCGCCGATGCCGTCGTCGAGTCCGGCATCGTCCGCGGCATTCCCTCCCGCGTCAACGTCCCCGTCCTTGCTGTCCGGCCCGTCGCCCGCGTCGCCGTCGCTGGTTTTGGTGAAGGTGACGTTGCGGGCGGGGTTGGTGTGGGCGGAGAGGAGGTTCTGCAGGAGGGCGCCGGCTTCGGGGACGAGGGTGCCGTTGACCCGGAAGGCTCCGCTGGGCAGGGGTGTGAGGTTCAGGGTGCGGTCGCGTTCGGGCCGGTCGGGGTCGGGTTCGGTGCCGTCGGCGGTGAGCACGTCGATCCACGCCTGCGCGTGCACGTTCACCACCGACAGCGGCGGGACCGGCGCGAGCTCCTCCAGCGGATCCCGCCCCGCGTCCGCGTCCGCATCCGCGCCCGCGTCGGCCTCCGCGTCCGCGTCGGCAACGCCCGTGTCCGTGTCGGGGTCGGTGTCGGGGGTGATGGTGCCGGTGGCGAGGGCGACGAGGTGGCGTTCCATGAGCTCGACCCGGTCGGGGTGCCCGCCGCCGCGGCGGGCGGTGTCGACGGCCTTCACGATCCCCGCGGCCGCTTCTGCACCGAGCAGTCCGGACGCGAGCCCGGCGGCCACGTGCACGCACCGGGGATCGAGGTCCTCCCCGGTCAGGGCGGTGCGGGTGCGGGTGGCCTCATCCAGCCGCACCCGCCCGCGCAGCTCCCGGTTCGACGCCCCGGTGAGGCGTTCGAGCAGCTCCAGCCCGGTGCGGCACCCGTACCGGCCCGCGAGCGGGTCGTCGTCACCGCGGCGGGAGCGGGCATCGACCTCTCCCGCGACCCGGGTGCGCAGCGCATCGAGCGTGCGCCCGAGGTGCTCGACCTCACCCGCGAACGCGATCAGGTCCGCGTCCGTCACCTCACGCACGCCCTCGGCCAGCCCTTCCAGCCGCGTCAGCGCGTCCCGGACCGCCGCGCCCGGGAAGAGAGGTTCGAATCCTGGCTCCTTCGCCATGTATTCAGCATAGAACATCGATACGACAAGCGCAATACTTTTCTTCCTCTGATCGGGATGTTTCTGCGACGAGCGCTAGCACACACCACCGACATCCACCCAGCACACCAAGCGCCAGCGCACCAGACGACAGCACACCAGACGCCAGCACACCTCGGCGCACAGCCGCGTGCGCAGGGGAGATGCGGGTGCGCTCAGCGCTTCACGCGCACGCCGTGATCGCGCCCGAGGAACTCGCGCACGACGTGGTCGATCGCGTCCACCGTGAGGTCGAGCGACTCGAGATCGATGCGCTCGTTGTGCCCGTGGAAGAGGGTGCGGAACTTGCCGTAGTCCCAGCGGTCGCTGAGCACGCCGAAGCCGTAGGCCGGCACGCCGCGCAGCCGGTAGAAGCGCCCGTCCGTGCCGCCTGCGGCGAGCATCGGCAGCAGGTCGGCGTCGGGGCGCGCGCGGCGGACCGCCCCGCGCAGCACGTCGAAGAGAGGAGTGTCGGTGGGCGAGACGGTCGACTGCACGAACTCGTCGCCCTCGATGCGCACGTTCTCGAGCAGGTCACCGAGCGCCTCGCGCAGATAGCCGTCGACATCCGCCGCGTCGACGTCGGGGAGGACGCGGATGTCGAGGCGCACGGTCGCCTCGCCGGGGATCACGTTGAGCTTGTCGCCCGCGTGCACGACGTTCGGCGAGATGGTCGTGTGCGTCGACGCGTGCGCGAACCCCTGCAGCAGGCCGGTCGCGGGCAGGCCCTCGTAGAGGCGCTCGGGGTCCTGCAGCTTCGCGGTCGTCTCCGCGTCGAGCTCGAGCGCGTCGGCGTACGCGTGCCACTGCGGTGTGATCACGGTCGGCGTGCGGAACCGCGCGATGCGCGCGACGGCCTCGGCCGCGATGACGGCGGCGTTGCGCGATCCCCACGGGGCCGAGCCGTGGCCCGGGACGCCCGTGACGCGCAGCGTGCGCGGCGCCTGGCCCTTCTCGCCGATCATGATGCCGATCGCGGGCTTGCCGCCCGCGGGGGCGCCGCCCGACTCGGTCAGAACGTAGTCGGCGTCGATGAGGTCGAGCCGGTGCTCGGTGAGCCAGCCGGCGCCGTAGTGGCCGCCGTTCTCCTCATCGGCGACGGCGGCGAAGACGAGGTCGCCGCGCGGGCGGAACCGCTGCCGTGCGATCTCCCGCGTGACGACGGCGTAGGCCGCCGTGAGGTTGAGCATGTCGATCGCGCCGCGGCCCCACAGCACGCCGTCGACGATCTCGCCGCCGAACGGATCGCGCTCCCATCCGGCCTCCTCGACGGGCACGACGTCGGTGTGCCCGAGGAGGGCGAGGGACGGCGCGTGCGGGTCGGTGCCCGGGATGCGGATGATGAGGCTCCCGCGGCCTGGATGCGGCTCGACGACGACGCCGTCGAGCCCGGATCCCTCGAAGAAGCTCTGCAGGGTGCGCACCTGGCGGATCTCGTGGCCGGAGTCCGGACGGCCGTCGTTCACCGCCGCGTTGCGGATCATCTCCTGCAGAAGCTGAGCCGTCTGCAGCCCGAGGCGCGCGCTCATCGCGCCGCCGCCATCCGCGCCGGCTGGAGAGGGAGGTTCCACATGCGCATCCCCTCGACGGTATCGGAGAACGCTGGCAATCCCGAGGCCGATGACGCCCCGTGGCAGCTCAGCGGGCGCCGCGGACCGCCCCCGATAGGATGGCCAGGGAGAGCGCCGCGGCACACGCACGCCTCCGCCGGGAGCCGTTCCGGGCATCCGGGCACAACGACCCATCAGGGGGTATTCCATGCCGGGCATCGTGATCGTGGGCGTCCAGTGGGGCGACGAGGGCAAGGGCAAGGCGACCGATCTGCTCGGCGAGCGGACCGACTGGGTCGTCAAGTTCAACGGCGGCAACAACGCCGGGCACACCGTCGTCATCGGCGACGAGAAGTACGCCCTGCACCTCCTGCCCTCCGGCATCCTGAGCCCCGGGGTGAACCCCGTCATCGGCAACGGCGTCGTCATCGACCTCGAGGTGCTCTTCGCCGAGCTCGACGCGCTCTCGGCGCGCGGCATCGACGTCTCGAAGCTCCGCGTGAGCGCGAACGCGCACATCATCACGCAGTACCACCGCACGCTCGACAAGGTCACCGAGCGCTTCCTCGGCAAGCGCCAGATCGGCACGACCGGGCGCGGGATCGGCCCCGCCTACGCCGACAAGATCAACCGCGTCGGCATCCGCGTGCAGGACCTGTTCGACGAGAGCATCCTCCGCCAGAAGGTCGAGGGCGCGCTCGAGCAGAAGAACCACCTGCTCGTGAAGGTCTTCAACCGGCGCGGCATCACGTGCGATGAGATCGTCGAGGACCTCCTGTCGTACGCGGAGCGCCTGCGCCCGATGGTGTGCGACACCGGCCTCCTCCTCAACAAGGCGCTCGACGCGGGCGAGGTCGTGGTGTTCGAGGGCGGCCAGGCCACCATGCTCGACATCGACCACGGCACCTACCCGTTCGTGACGTCGTCGTCGGCGACCGCGGGCGGCGCCGCGACCGGATCGGGCGTCGGCCCCGGCCGCCTCGACCGCATCGTCGGCATCGTCAAGGCCTACACGACGCGCGTCGGGTCGGGCCCGTTCCCGACCGAGCTCTTCGACCAGCAGGGCGACTGGCTGCGTGCGGCGGGCTTCGAGTTCGGCACGACGACCGGGCGTCCGCGCCGGGTCGGCTGGTACGACGCCCCCATCACGCGCTACGCGACCCGCATCAACGGCATCACCGACCTCGTCCTCACGAAGCTCGACATCCTCACGGGGCTCGAGAAGATCCCCGTGTGCGTCGCGTACGACGTGAACGGCGAGCGCTTCGACGAGGTGCCGGTCAACCAGAGCGACTTCCACCACGCGACGCCGATCCTCGAGCACTACGCGGGCTGGAGCGAGGACATCTCGTCGGCGCGCACGTTCGAGGACCTGCCGCAGACCGCGCAGGACTACGTGCTCGCGCTCGAGGAGATGAGCGGCACGCGCATCTCGGTCATCGGCGTCGGCCCCGGCCGCGACCAGGTGATCGTGCGCCACGACCTCATCTGAGCGCATGATCGCCGCGGGCGCCGCGCTCGAGCGGCTCTGGACGGGCGGAACCTGGTGCGAGGGGCCGCTGTGGATCCCCGACGAGGGCTGCGTGCGCTGGAGCGACATCCCGGGCGACCGCATCCTCCGGTGGGATGCGGCGACCGGCGATGCGACCGAGCACCGCACGGGCGTCGAGTTCACGAACGGGCGCGCGCTCGATCGGGACGGCAGCGTCGTGCAGTGCTCGCACGGCCGTCGGCGGCTCGAGCGAGAGCGGGCGGATGGCACGGTGTCGGCTCTCGCGGACGGGTACGACGGCGTGCGGCTCAACTCCCCGAACGACGTCGCCATCGCCGCGGACGGCGCGTACTGGTTCACGGACCCCGACTACGGCATCACGCAGCCGCTCGAGGGGCACCCGGGCGAGCGCGAGTACGGGGCGTGCTGGGTGTTCCGGCTCGATCCCGACGGCACGCTCGCGCCCGTCGTCCGCGACCTCGACCGCCCCAACGGCATCGCGTTCTCGCCCGACGGCACGATCCTCTACGTGACCGACACGGGTGCCGCTCCGGCGATCCATGCCTACGACGTGGAGGGTGGCGCGGTGGGGAACGGCCGTCGCTTCGCGGCACCGGCCGTGGGCCACTCCGACGGCATCGCGGTCGACGTCGACAGCCGCGTGTGGTCGTCGGCGGGCGACGGCGTGCACGTGTACGAGCGCGACGGCCGCGAGGCGGCCTTCATCGCCGTGCCTGAGGTCGTGTCGAATGTGTGCTTCGGCGGCGTCGATGGCGACGAGCTCTTCATCACGGCGACGACGAGCCTCTACCGCATCCGCACGGCGACCCGCGGGGCGGCATAGCCCGCGCGTCACCCGTCCGGCAGCGGGGAGGCGCCCCGGCGCGAGAGGATGGCCACATGAAGTTCTGGATCGGCGGCTGGGGCCCTGCGCAGGGCGGGGAGTCCGAGGGCATCTCGCTCATCACGGCGGGGGAGGCGGAGTCGCCGCTCGCCGGAGGCATGCTCGCCGACCGCGGCCTGGCCGCGCGCGCCGAATCGGCGTCGTGGCTCGCCGCCCACCCGACCCGCGAGGTCTTCTACGCCGCACTCGAGGCGGACGGCCGGATCGCCGCGTTCGCGCGGACGGGGGAGGTCTCGCTCGCACCGCACGGCGACGCCGTCGAGGCGGGCGCAGCCGTGTGCCATCTCGCGGTCGCGGCCAACGGCTCGCACCTCATCGCGTCGTGCTGGGGCGATGGACGGGTCGTGCACGTCCCGCTGCGTCCGGATGGGACGCTCGCTGCGCCGGCGCTCGGCGCAGCGGCCGCCGACCCGTATGCCGCGGCACCCGAGCCCGACCTCGGCGCCGCGCTCGAGGGCGAGGGCACGGTGGACGTGAAGGATCTCCTGGCGCAGGGCGCCGAGCCGACCGACATCGCCGCCCTCCTCGCGGGCGAGCAGAGCGCGCAGCCGTCATGGGAGGGCGCGATGGACCTGCGCGCCCTCGTCGAGGGCGACGCCGACCCGAGCCGGATCGCCTCGATGCTCGCGGGGAACACGGAGGACGACGGTCTGGCAGGCCTCCTCGCCGCGCTCGGCCAGGGCGCGTCCGACCCGTTCGACGATCCCGCCGTGCGCGACCTCCTCGCGAAGCGCGACGACGACGGCGACCTCGAGACGCTTCTCCGAGACGCGCGCGCCGCAGATCGCGACGTGCAGGCGGGCGGCCGCGCGCCATCCGAGCCCCGGCCGTCCCGCGCGCATTCGGCGCTCTTCCTGCCCGGCGGGCTCGTCGCGACGACCGACCTCGGCTACGACCTCGTGCGCTTCTGGCGGCACTCGGCGCGCGGGCTCGCGCCGCACCACGAGGTCGTGCTCCCGTTCGGCACCGGGCCGCGGCACATGGTGCTGCACCCGAGCGGATACCTCTACGTGCTCACCGAGTTCTCGGGCGAGGTCTTCGTGCTCGGGCGCGATCGGGATGGCCGCTGGGCGCTGCGCGGCGGATCGCCCGCGTCGGGCGCATCGCTCGCCGGCGACACCGGCGCCGAGCTCGCCCGCTCGCGCGACGGCGAGTTCCTCTACGCGGGCCTGCGCGGCAGCGACACGATCGCCGTGCTGAGGGTGCGAGGAGACGGCGGCTCGCTCGATCAGGTCGCGCTCGTCGAGGCGGGCGTCGTGACGCCGCGGCACCACTTCGTCGGGCGCGACGCCCTGCTCGTCGCGGGCCAGGGGTCGAGCGAGATCGTCTCGCTCCCGCTCGACACGCGCACGGGCGTGCCCTCCCGACCGCGGCACCGCCTGCCGCTGGCGACCCCGACGCACCTCCTGCCCACGCGCTGAGGGCCGGTACCCTCGATGGCATGAGCCTGAACGACGAGGAAGCCCGCGCCGAGCTGCTGCGCCTGCGCGCCAGCATCGACAACATCGACGCCGCGCTCGTCTACATGCTCGCCGAGCGCTTCCGCTGCACGCAGCAGGTCGGCCGCCTCAAGGCCGAGCACGCCCTCCCGGCGTCCGACCCGAAGCGCGAGGAGCAGCAGGTTGCGCGGCTGCGCGCACTTGCCGAGGCCGCGCACCTCGACCCCGAGTTCGCCGAGAAGTGGTTCAACTTCGTCGTCGCCGAGGTCATCCGCCACCACGAGGCCGCGGCCGAAGAGCGCCAGAGCTAGCGCGAGAGCGCCGTCTCGGTCGCGATGCGCGAGAGCTTCTCGGGGTTCCGCACGTAGTAGAGCCCCGTGACGAGCCCGTCCTCGACGCGCAGGGCCAGGGCTCCATCGACCTCCCCGTCGACCGACAGCAGCAGCGCCGGCGTGCCGTTGAGGTCGGCGGGCGCCGAGGTCAGCACCCCGCCGTGCTTCGCCATGCCGCCCGTGAGCAGGCGCACGACGCGGTCGGCGCCCACGATCGGGCGCACCGCGGCCTGCTTCCGGCCGCCGCCGTCGGCGATCATGACGACGTCGGGCGCGAGCACGTCGAGCAGCGCCTGGAAGTCGCCCTCCTCGATCGCCCGCTGCATCGCCGCGACGGCGACGCGCGCCTCGCGCGTCGACACCGTCTGCCGGGGACGACGGGCCTCCACGTGCGCCCGCGCGCGATGCGCGATCTGGCGGATGGCCGCGGGCGACTTGTCGAGCGACTCCGCGATCTCGGCGTAGTCGAACCCGAACGCCTCCCTCAGCACGAACACGGCCCGCTCGGTGGGTGCGAGCGTCTCGAGCACGACCATGAGCGCCATCGACACGCTCTCGGCGAGCTCGACGTCCTCGGCGACGTCGGGGGTCGTCCGCAGCGGCTCGGGCAGCCACTCGCCGACGTACGTCTCCTTGCGGCGGCTCAGCGTCCGGATCTGATCGAGAGACAGGCGCGTGACGATCCGCACGAGGTACGCGCGCTCGTCGCGAACCTCGTCCTGGTCCACACCCGACCAGCGCAGCCAGGCCTCCTGCAGCACGTCCTCGGCGTCGGCGGCCGAGCCGAGCATCTCGTACGCCACGGTGAAGAGCAGGTTGCGGTGGCGGACGAACGCCTCGGTCGCGGGGGCGCTCATGCCGCGCTCGCCGCCGGGCGCTCGCCGCTCTCGCCGAGCCGGCTCGCGCCATCCGATGCCGCGCGCACGCGCTCGGCGCGCCGGCCGTCCTTGACCGGCAACCGATGCGTCCCGGGGCGGCGCGCCTCGGCCCTGATCTGCGAGATCGGGCTCTTGCACGCCTCCTCCTTGAGGAGCGCGCCGAGTCGGCCGGGCACATGCAGGCGGATGGCGGTGTCGTCGAAGCGCGCGAACTGGAACACGCCGAAGCGGCGCCCGAGGCTCACGCACATCGCCGCGATGCCGCGGTCGAAGCCGGCGGGTGCGCCTCCCGCGATCCGCTGCAGCACCGTGTCGGCGGCGTGCGACCCGAGCGGCAGCGCGGCCTGGCAGCTCATCCGCAGCGGCACGCCCTGCGGCGAGGCCGCGTCGCCGGTCGCGACGATGCGGTCGTCGTCGATGCTCGTGAGCGTCTCGTCGGCGAGCAGTCGGCCGTCCGCGTCGGTCGAGAGGCCGCTGCGGCGCGCGAGATCCGCGGCGGCGAAGCCCGCGGTCCAGATCGTGACCGCGCTCGGGGTCGAGCGCCCGTCGGCGAGCTCGACGGATGCGCGCGTGACGCGCACGGCGGTCGTCCCCTCGAGCAGCTGCACCCCGAGGCTCTCGAGACGGCGGCGGATGGTCCCGCGCGCGCTCTCGTGGCTGTACGGGCTGAGAACGCGCCCGCACACGAGCGTCACGCGGCGGCCGAGCTCGGCGAGTTCCGCGGCGGTCTCGATGCCGAGCGGGCCCGAGCCCACGACGACGAGGGGCGCGTCGACGGGAGCGCTCCCGAGTGCCGCGCGCACCCGCTCGGCCTCCTCGAGCGTCGCGAGGGGGAGCGCGTGCTCCGCGGCGCCGGGCACCTCGAGCGGCCCGCTCGTGCTGCCCACGGCGTAGACGAGGTAGTCGTACGCGAGCGGCTCGCCCTTCTCGAGCACGAGCCGCCGGCGGGGCGCGTCGATCTCGGTCACGGTGTCGACGACAAGGCGGACCCGCTTCGCGAGCAGGTCGCCGAAGTCGACGACGGCGTCATCCGATCCGCCCACGAGCTGGTGGAGGCGCACCCGCTCGACGAAGCGATCGCGCGCGTTCACGAGCGTCACCGCCACGTCGTCGCGGAGCGTGAGGCGGTTCGCCGCCAGCACTCCCGCGTAGCCGCCGCCGATGACGACGACCTCGGTCCTGCGTCCCGTCACGTTCCCCATGATGCCTCCTCTGTCGAGCCTTCGACATGGAGACGCCGGCCGAGGCGGATGTGTGACAGGACGCCGCGATGGCCGCCTCCCTCGGGAAGCGGCCATCGCCATCCGCGGTCAGGCGGGCATCCGCCGCAGCGTCGCGTACGACCCGGCCGCGAGCACCGCGCCGAGCAGCAGGCCCCACAGCGACAGCCCGACGGCGCCGCTCTGGATGACCCAGGCCCCGACCTCGGGCCAGGCCTGCTGCCAGGTGATGAGCGCGGCGACGCCCACGAGCAGGAGCACCGAGGCGAGGATCGCGACCGTCAGCATGGCGGGCCCGAACCGCTTGTAGACCGTCGCGAACCAGAAGCCGACCGTGAAGAACAGCATGGTGAGCACGAAGAACGTGAAGCCGGCGCCGAGGGCGCCCGCCTCCCACACCCAGTCGAGGTACGCGAAGTAGCCGTTGATCCCGTATCCGCCGGTCGCCTGCTCGAAGAGGCCGATGGCGACGAACACCGCCGAGAGGCCGAGCGCGCTCACGGCCGCGGCGATCATCGAGCCGAGGAAGAACTCGCGCCGCGTGAGGCTCATTGCCTGCGAGAACGGGAAGGTGAGCGTCATGGCATACGCGCCCACCACCGCGAAGTACCACATCGGGGCCTGCGATCCGCCGCCGTACTTGGGGCCGTCGACGCCGGCGCCCTCGAGGATCAGGTACACGAGCAGGGTCACGAGCCACGCGCCGCCGAGCACGATCAGCGGCACCCAGATGAAGGTCTGCGTGTTGATGAACTGCAGGCGCACGACCTTGAGCGTGCGGCCGTGCGGCGTGACGTGCTCGGGGGTCGAGAGGGCGGTCATCGGAGTGCTCCTTCCTGGGTGCCGGCGCCGGTGTGCGCGGAGATGCGCTGCGTGCGCCGGACGATGAGCTGCTGCAGGGAGACAGGGGCGAGGTCGAGGCCCGCCGCCGCGAGCTCGGCCCGCTCGGCGTCGTCGATCGGGCCGAGGAAGGTGACCGAGGTCACGCGACCGAGGCTCTCTCGGTGGATGACCTCCCGGCCGCGGATGGCCGCCTCCACGGCGGCGGCGTCGCCGACCACGTTGGTGGCCTGCGCGCGGGCGTCGTCGGTCGACTCATCCATGATGATGCGGCCGTCGTCGATCACGAGCACGCGCTCGATGAGGTTCGCGACCTCGTCGATGAGGTGGCTCGAGAGGAGGATCGTCCGCGGGTGCTCGGCGTAGTCGGCGATCAGCCGGTCGTAGAAGATCTGCCGTGCGACCGCGTCGAGCCCGAGATAGGGCTCGTCGAAGAACGTGATCTCGGCGCGCGAAGCGAGCCCGATGATGACGCCGACGGCAGAGAGCTGACCGCGGGAGAGCTTCTTGATCGTGCGCTTGAGGGGCAGCTGGAAGTCGTCGACGAGGGCGTCGGCGAAGTCCTGATCCCAGTGCGGGAAGAACAGCCGCGCGGCGGCCAGCGCGTGACGCGGGGTCGCGTCGTCGGGGTACTTCTGGCTCTCCCGCACGAAGCACATGCGGCTGAGCACGTGCGCGTTCTCGTAGGGGCGCTCGCCGAAGACGCGCACCTCTCCGCTCGTGGCGAAGTTCTGGGCCGTGAGGATCGACATGGCGGTCGTCTTGCCGGCGCCGTTGCGGCCGAGGAAGCCGTAGATCGTGTCCTTCTCGATGTCGAAGCTGACATCGTCGAGGGCGAGCTTGTCCTTGTAGCGCTTGGTGAGGTTCCGGACCTCGATGACGGGGTTCATGGTGTCCTTCTCGATCACGAAGAGGCGGTCTGGGCGGCGTGCTCGCGCACGAGGTCGGCGACGTCGTCGGGCCCGAGCCCGAGCTTGCGGGCTTCGACGAGCAGGGGCTGCACGTAGCGGTCGGCGAACGCGCTGCGCCGCTCGCCGAGCAGCAGCTCGCGCGCCCCCGGGGAGACGAACATGCCGATGCCGCGGCGCTTGTAGAGAACTCCCTTGTCGACGAGCATGTTCACTCCCTTCGCGGCGGTCGCCGGGTTGATCCGGTAGAAGGCGGCGAGCTCGTTCGTGGACGGGGCCTGCGCCTCTTCGGCGAGGCTCCCGTCGACGATCGAGTCCTCGACCTGCTCGGCGATCTGCACGAACAGGGGCTTGCCTTCTTCGATCACGGCGACCTCCGGTTGATCGGTTAGTTACTCGACTAGTGAACCATGGAAGCGGGCGCGCGTCAACCCCTCTTCGAGAGGGATCTCGGATGGCTGCGGTCAGCGGCGGGGAGCGCGCGCGACGGAGGCGCCCTCGCCGGGCGTGCAGGGGATGAGCGTCTGCGGCAGCGGGCGGTCGGGCTCGTTGATGCGCTCGATGATCGCGTCGACACCGAGTCGGCCGAGCTCGGCGGCGGGGGAGTCCATGTGGGTGAGGACGGGCTCGGCCATCGAGGCCATGTGCGCGGATGTGCCGATCGAGATGATCGACAGGTCGTCGGGCACCCTCACGCCGTGCTGCGCGAGCCCGATCGCGAGCCCGGGCGCGGCATGCTCGTTCATGAGGATGATCGCGGTCGCGTCGGGGTGGTGCTCCACGAGCTCGGCAGCGAGGAGGCGACCGGCCGCCGAGTTCTCCCCGCAGGTCAGCGTCGTCGCCGTGAGCCCCGACTGCGCCATGGTCTGGAGATACGACTCGCGGGCGCGGGCCACGCCTCCGTGCGCCACGAAGCGCTTCTCGGTCGCGCCGGAGATGTAGAGGATCGACGTGTGGCCGAGCGCGACGAGCTCCTCGATCGCGGTCTCGACCGAGGAGGCGAAGTCGACGTCGACCCAGGCCATCCCCTCCGGATCCTGCGTGCGCCCGATGAGGGCGAAGGGCGTCCGTCCCTCCTTGAGGCGGTCGACTCGCCCGTCCTCGAGCTGGACCTCCATGAGGAGCACGCCGTCGACGAGGCCGCTTGCGGTGAGCTCGGTGATCTCCGCGGCCTCGTTGTGGGCGGGCCAGAGCACGAGCGTGTACCCGCGCTCGCGCGCGCGGTCAGCCGCGCTCGTGAAGAACGTCATGGCGGTTCCGCTGAGGTTGCGCTCGAAGGCCGGGTAGAGGAGCGCGATGATGTCGGTCCGCCCGCGGGCGAGGGCGCTGCCGGCGTGGTTGCGCGAGTAGCCGAGCTCGCGCATGGCCGCCTCGACGCGCTCGCGGGTGTGGGGGAGCACCTTCTTCGAGCCGTTCACGACGAAGGAGACCGTCGCGATCGACACGCCCGCGCGCTCCGCGACCTGCTGCATCGTGGCCATCCGATCATCCTCCTCTCCCCGAGATCGAGCCGTGACAAACCGTGGGGTTGACAACTTACCGCTCCCGAACCCATACTCTTTCACACAGCATCTAAGCGCTTAACCGCCCGAAGGGGAAGCGCTGGATCCGCACCCGCCACCGCGTACGAAGGAGTATCGCCATGCGCACCAGGACCCGCGCTCTCACCGCCACCGCGGCCCTCGCCGCCGTCCCCCTCGCTCTTGCCGCGTGCAGCGGCGGAGGCGGCGGCGGCCAGGGCTCCGGCGACGCCGGCACGCTCACCGTGCTCGACTACTACAACAACGAGCCCGACAAGACCCTCGTGCAGGAGGCCCTCGACACGTGCGCCGCCGAGGTCGGCGTCGAGCTGGACCGCGAGACCGTCCCCGGCGCCGACCTCATCCAGACCGTGCTCCAGCGCTCGTCGTCGCGCACGCTGCCCGACGTGCTCATGCTCGACAACCCCGACGTGCAGGAGATCGCCGCCACCGGCGGCCTCGCGCCGCTCAGCGACTTCGACGTCGACACCTCGGGCTTCGCGCAGGGGATCCTCGACGCCGCGACGTACGAGGGCGAGGTCTACGGCATCGGGCCGGCCGTCAACACGCTCGGCCTGTTCTACAACGTGACCGCGCTCGAGGAGGCGGGCATCGAGCCGCCGAAGACGTGGGACGAGCTCAAGGACGCCGCCGCCAAGCTCACGCAGGGCGACCAGTACGGCATCGCGTTCTCGGCCATCGCGAACTACGAGGGCAGCTGGCAGTTCCTGCCGTTCATGTGGACGAACGGCGGCGACGAGACCGACCTCACGAGCCCCGAGGTCGCCGAGGCGCTCCAGCTGTGGGTCGACCTCGTCGAGTCGGGATCCGCCTCGCCGAGCGTCGTCAACTGGAAGCAGGGCGACGTCAAGGACCAGTTCGTCGCGGGCAAGGCCGCGATGATGATCAACGGCCCGTGGCAGATCCCCGCGCTCGCCGAGACCGACGTCGAGTGGGACTCGGTGCAGGTGCCCGTGAACGAGGAGGGCCAGACGCCCGTGGCCCCGCTCGGCGGCGAGGTGTGGACCGTCCCGCAGACCGGCGACGAGGCGAAGCAGGCGAAGGCGGCCGAGTTCGTCGAGTGCATGTCGAGCCCCGACATCTCGATGTCGCTCGCCGAGAGCCGCTACCTCGTGCCGACGCGCACCGACCTCATCGACGACTACGTCGAGCAGGTGCCCGAGATGGCCGCCTTCGCGGAGCAGATCAAGGACGCCCGCGCCCGCACCGGCAAGCTCGGCGAGGACTGGCCGGAGGCCGCCACCGTGATCTACGACGCGATCCAGCTCGCGATCACCGGCAAGGCGACGCCGGCCGAGGCCTTCGAGCAGGCCTCGCAGGGCTGATCCACCATCCGTCGTCCGGCCGGGCGCGCGAGCGCTCGGCCGGCCCGAGGAAGAGGACGCTGATGACCTCGATCCCGTCCACCGCGCGACGTCCGCGCCGACGGCTGCAGCGCGACGACTTCGTCAAGGCGCTCTTCGTGATCCCCGCGGGGGTCTACATCCTGCTGTACTTCGGATACCCCATCGTCAAGAACCTGATGATGAGCTTCCAGGAGTACACGACCAAGACCTTCTTCACGGGCGAGGCGCCCTGGGTCGGCCTCCAGAACTACGTCACGGCGGTCACGAGCAACCTCTTCTGGCCGGCCATCGTCAACACCCTGCTGTTCACGCTCGGATCGCTCGCGGGCCAGTTCGTGATCGGCCTCGCGCTCGCCGTGTTCTTCCAGAAGCGCTTCCCGCTGAGCGGCTTCATGCGGGCGATGCTCCTGCTGCCCTGGCTGCTCCCTCTCATCGTCGCGAGCGCGACGTGGCGCTCGATCCTCGATCAGGACAGCGGCATCCTCAACCAGTTCCTCACGGCGATCGGGCTGAACGCCGTGCCGTGGCTCACGAGCCCCGACGTCGCGCTCATCGCGGTCATCCTCGTGAACATCTGGGTCGGCATCCCGTTCAACGTGACGCTGCTCTACGGCGGGCTGCAGGACATCCCGGGCGAGCTCTACGAGGCCGCGTCGCTCGACGGCGCCACGGGGTGGAAGGCGTTCTGGCACATCACGCTGCCGAACCTGCGCGCCGTCATCGGCGTCGTGCTCGTGCTCGGCGTCGTCTACACGCTCAAGGTGCTCGACGTGATCCTCGGCCTCACGGGCGGCGGGCCGGCGAACGCGACGCAGACGATCGCCATCCGCTCGTACCAGACCTCGTTCATCGACTTCGAGTTCGGCGTGGGCGCGGCCTTCAGCAACATCCTCATCCTCATCTCGCTCGTGTTCGCGTTCGTGTACCTGCGCGGCACCCGCAAGGCCGTGGACGAGTAAGGAGACGACCATGACCACCGCACTCATCACGGTCGACCCCCGTGCCGCGCGACGGGCCGGAAGCCGGCGCCCGCTCATCTACACGGCGCTCGGGCTGCTGTTCCTCGGCATCATGCTGTTCCCCGTCTACTGGATGGTGAACGCGTCGCTGCAGCCGTCCGGCAACACGCTCAACGCCGCGCTCATCCCGCTCGAGCCGAGCTTCGCGGGCTACGAGCGCGCGATCGCCGACCAGGGCCGCAACCTCCTCACGAGCCTCATCGTGTCGGTCGGCGCGGTCGTCGTGAGTCTCGGCATCGCGGCACCGGCGGCGTACGCGCTCGCGCAGTTCCGGTACCGCTGGATCAACATCGCGCTGCTCGTCATCCTCATCGCGCAGATGATCCCCGGCATCGTCATCGCCAACGCGCTCTATGCGGCGTACAACGACCTCGGGCTGCTCAACACCGTCGCCGGGCTCATCCTCGCCGACGCCTCGCACGCGATCCCGTTCGCGATCCTCGTGCTGCGCGCGTTCATGATGAACGTGCACCCCTCGATCATCGAGGCCGCGCGCGTGGATGGCGCTGGCCAGTTCCGCGCGTTCTGGTCGATCGTGCTGCCGGTGTCGAAGAACGCGCTCATCACGGCGGGCCTGTTCGCGTTCCTCTTCGCGTGGAGCGACTTCCTCTTCGCCCTGACGCTCACGACGACGCCCGACATCCGCCCGGTCACGCTCGGCATCTACCAGTACCTCGGCACGCAGGTGTCGAACTGGAGCGCCGTGATGGCGACGGCCGTGCTGTCGTCGCTGCCCGCGATCCTCCTCCTGCTGCTCGCGCAGCGCTACATCGCCGCCGGGGCGATGGGCGGCGCGGTCAAGTAAGCCTCCGGAACCTCTGAAAGGACACATCGATGACGAACAACCCGATCCGCGTGATCGTCTGGGGCGAGAACCGCCACGAGCAGGTGCAGCAGAACGTGCGCGACATCTACCCCGACGGCATGCACACGACGATCAAGGAGGGCATCGAGGAGAACCTCGGCGACCGCGTGTCGGTGCGCACCGTGACCCTCGACGACCCCGAGCACGGCCTCACCGAGGAGGTGCTCGCCGAGACCGACGTGCTCGTGTGGTGGGGGCACGCGGCCCACGGCGAGGTGGCGGACGAGGTCGTCGAGCGCGTGCACCAGCACGTCCTGGCGGGGATGGGCCTGCTCGTGCTTCACTCGGGGCACTGGTCGAAGATCTTCGGGAAGCTCATGGGCACGACGTGCACGCTGCGGTGGCGGTCGAAGGACGACCGCGAGATCGTGTGGACGGTCGACCCGACCCACCCGATCGCGCAGGGCGTGCCGCATCCGTTCATCATCCCCGCGCAGGAGATGTACGGGGAGTTCTTCGACGTGCCGGCCCCCGACGAGCTCGTGTTCCTCTCGACGTTCTCGGGCGGCGAGGTGTTCCGCAGCGGCATGACGTACCGCCGCGGCTACGGCAAGATCTTCTACTTCAGCCCGGGCGACCAGGACTACCCCGTGTACCACCAGGCCGAGGTGCGCAAGGTCATCGCGAACGGCGTCGCGTGGGCGCAGACTCTTCGTCCGGAGCGCTCGGTGCCGACGCTGCTGCGGTACGAGACCGAGGACTTCTACAACGGACGCGGCTACGAAGGGGCGATGCACAATTGACCGGACAATCGGATGGCCGCCTGCGCGTCGTGCAGGTCGGGGCCGGCGGGATGGGCCGGGCCTGGATCGGGGCGATCACCGCCTCGGATGAGACGGAGCTCGTCGGCCTCGTCGACCTCAACATGACGACCGCGCACGACGCGCTCGCCGACGCGGGCCTGACCGACGTCGCCGTGGGCACGTCGGCGGCCGAGGTCGCGCGCGCGGTCGGCGCCGACGTCGTCGTGAACGTTACGGTGCCCGTCGCCCACCTGCCCGTGAACGTCGAGGCGCTCGCCGCGGGCTACCCCGTGCTGTGCGAGAAGCCGGCGGCGCCGACCGTCTCGGACGCCCTGCGCCAGGCGGCCGCCGCCGAGGTGCACGGCCGCCTGCTCATGATCAGCCAGTCGCGCCGGTACTTCGACGGGCTGCGCGCCCTCAAGCGGCAGACCGAGCGGCTCGGCGAGATCGGCGCCGTGACGACCGACTTCTTCCGGGCACCGCACTTCGGCGGCTTCCGCGAGGAGATGGAGCACGTGCTCCTCGTCGACATGGCCATCCACCAGTTCGACGCCGCGCGGTATCTCATCGGCCGCGACCCGGTCGCGGTGTACGCCGAGGAGTACAACCCGAGCTGGAGCTGGTACCGCGGCGACGCGAACGCCGTCGCGGTGTTCGAGTTCGAGGGCGGGGCGCGCTACACCTACAGCGGGAGCTGGTGCGCGCCGGGCCTCGAGACCTCCTGGAACGGCCGGTGGCGCATCAGCGGCGAGGCCGGATCGGCCGAATGGGATGGCGACGGCGCGCCGCGCGCGGAGATCGGCGTCGGGTCGGTGGAGCAGGAGCTCGACACGGCTCCCGAGCAGATCGAGGGCTCGCTCGCCGAGTTCGTGGCCGCCGTGCGCGCGGGGGAGACGCCCTCGACCGACGCCCGGTCGAACGTCGCGAGCCTCGCGATGGTGGAGGCGGCGGTGCGCTCGGCCTCGACGGGCCGCCGCGTGCGCATCGCGACGGTGATCGAGGAGGCGTACGAGGCCGCGCTCGTCGACGAGAAGGATGACGCGGTGCGCGAGGTCCTCGAGCGCTGGCGCGCCGAGGTGCTCCTTCCCCGTCGGTGAGCGATGTTTCGACGCGGTCGTTGAGCGCGAATTCGCCTTTCGCGGTCGTTGAGGGAGCTCGTCTTTCTCGGTCGTTGAGCGAGCGGAGCGAGTCGAAACGCCGATGTGCCCGGCTCAGCCCGTCGGGGCCGTGATCTCGACGGGCTGGCCGAGCCGCTCGAAGGTCTGCGTCACGGTTCCGGCGAAGCCGTGCACGGTGAGGGCGATCTCGGCGCTCAGCGGCGTCGCATCGGACGCCAGACGGACGACGAACGTGTCGACGTCGACCTCATTCCAGTGGAACGGCTCGGTGCTCGCGATGCGGTACACGCCCGCGGCGGCCGGTTCCGCGGCCACCTCCCACGCGGGGCTCGCCGCGATGAGCTCGGCGATCGCCCGCGGGTCCGAGAACGGGGCGGCGTACTCGGCGGCCTCGGCGGCGATCTGCTGGTCGCGGTCGTCGGATGACGCGTCGGCCTCGACGGCGCCGTTGCCGCGGTCGAGCCAGTGCGCGCCGTCGACGAACCAGAGGTCGAACGGGATGTCCGTGCCTCCCGTGCCGTCGAGGTGGAAGGCATAGTCGGGCTCGAAGGTGAAGTCCACCGTCCCGCGGAGCATCGGGCCGCTGAGGCCGATCCGCCCGGACCCCTGCGCGACGAGGACGTCCTGCACGCAGGCCCCGAGGTCCGCTCCGCCGACGGTGGCGCCCGCCTCGATCCCCGCGCACGAGTCGGGTGCGGTCCATCCGCTCGGCGTCGGCGTCGGCGTCACCGTGGCCGGCGCGGTCTCCGCCGTCGGCAAGGGTGCGGCGGTCTCCTCGGGCGCCGTCTCGTCGGGCGGCGTCTGCGCCGCGCAGCCCGCGATCGCGGCGGCGAGAGCGAGAGCGGCGGCTGCGCGTGCGACCTTCATGGTCGGAGGATACTCGGCGCACTCGGGCGCAGACGCAGAGGCTCCTGGGTGCACGGCGGGCGGCCGGGCTCGCGCCCGACCGCCCGCCGTCCCTCTCCCCTCGGAGGTCACTGCGCGGGCATGAGCACCGTGTCGACGAGGTAGACCGTCGCGTTGGCGGTCTGGACGCCGCCGCAGATGACGGTCGCGTCGTTCACCATGAGGGCGTCGCCCGATCCGGTCACCTCGAGGTCGGAACCCTGAACGGTCGTGTGGGTGCCGGCGATCGCGTCGGGAGCGATCTGGCCCGGGACGACGTGGTAGGTGAGGATCGACGTCAGCAGGTCGGCGTCGGTGCTGAGCGTCTCGATCGTGGCCTCGTCGATCTGCGCGAACGCGTCGTCGACGGGGGCGAAGACCGTGAACTCGTCGCCGTTGAGCGTGTCGACGAGGTTCACGTCGGGGTTCAGATCTCCCGACACGGCCGAGACGAGGGTCGTCAGCAGCGGGTTGTTCGACGCCGCGACCGCGACGGGGTCGGCGGACATCCCCTCGATCGAGCCCGCGCCATCCGGCACCGCCTCGGCGTAGTCGGCGCAGCCAGGGCCGACGAGGTTCGCGGCCGGGTCGGCCATCGTCTCGGAGCTCTCCTCCGGGGTCGTCTCCTCGGGCGCGGCCGACTCCTCGACCATGCCGGAATCGCCCGACGTCGGCTCCTCCTCGGCGGTGGTGGCGCCGCTGCTGCAGGCGGCGAGGCCGAAGACGGCGACGAGCGACAGGACGGCGGCGCCGGCGAACGTGGACTTCTTCGTGGACATGGCGTTCTCCTCTTCAACGGTGGGTGCCCCGAGGGGCGGTGCCTCTCGGCTTTCACGACGTATTCGGGGTGGTCGGCGGATCGGATGGGTCGATCTCGAAATCGCGTCGGGATGGCCCGCGGACCGCCCCGTGACGGGGATGCGGCATGCTTGTGGGCATGGTGATCGACGGCGTCGAGGTGGGCGAGCACGCCGACGGACCCGTCGATCACGTCGCGGACCTCCTCGTGCGCATCGCGAACGGCGATCAGGGCGCCTTCGCGTCGCTCTACGACATGCTCTCGGGCCGCGTCTTCGGCCTCATCCTGCGGGTGCTCGTGGATCGCGCGCAGAGCGAGGAGGTGCTGCAGGAGGTCTTCCTGGAGATCTGGCAATCCGCCGCGCGCTTCTCTCCGAACAGAGGTCAGGGGAGGACATGGGTCCTCACCATCGCGCACGGCCGAGCGGTCGACCGCGTGCGATCCGCGCAGGCGAGCACCGACCGGGATGTTCGCGTGGGCTTCCGGGACCTCGGAGTGCCGTTCGACGGGGTCGCCGAGGATGTGGAGCTCCGGATGGAGGGACGACGCGTCGTCGAGGCGCTCCAGAGCCTGCCGGAGGCGCAGCGCGAGGCGCTCACCCTCGCGTACTACGGGGGATACTCGCAGAGCGAGATCGCGGCCATGACCGCGACGCCGCTGGGAACGGTGAAGACGAGGATGCGCGACGGGCTGTCGCGCCTGAGGACCTGGATGGGGGTGCCGGCATGACCGAGAAGGACCTCGACGAGCTGCTCGCCGGCCGCGCCCTCCACGCGCTGTCGCCCGAGGACGCCGCCCGGCTCGAGCAGGCGCTCGCCGCGGATCCCGCGCTGCGCGCCCGTGCGCAGCGCGACGAGGAGACCGCCGCGCTGCTTGCCGATGCGACGCCCGAGGTCGCGCCGCCCGCCGCCATCCGGGACCAGCTGCTCGCGCGGATCGCCGGGGCCGCGGCTCCCGCTGACGTAGCCCCCGAGCAGAGCGCCGACGCGCCTGCCGAGCCCGCGGGGTCCCGGGCGGGCGAGGCCGTCGAGCCCGCGCCATCCGCGCCTGCGCGCCCGGGCCGTCGCCGCTGGTTCGCGCTCGCGGCCTCCGTCGCGGTCGTCGCGGCGGTCGGCCTCTCGGCGCTCACGATCGGGCGCCTGCTCGACCGGCCCGACGCCGTCGTGGCGCTCGAGCAGATCGCGCAGGCCGAGGACGGGCAGGTGCTCGAGGGCGAGCTGCCGGGCGGCGGCGCGATCGAGATGCACTGGTCGCACTCGGTCGGCGAGGTCGTGGTGCTCGCCGACGAGGCGCCGGCGCTCGATGAGGGCCGCCAGTACGAGCTCTGGCTCGTGCGCGGAGACGAGCCGATCCCGGCAGGGGTGTTCGATGGCGGCGTCGTCGAGCCGCTCCTGCTCGACGGAGAGCTGGCACCCGGCGACGTCGTCGCCGTGACGATCGAGCAGGAGGGCGGGTCGCCGACGGGCGTCCCGACGACCGAGCCGATCGCCGTGATGCCGACCGACTGAGCGACGCGACGGGAGCGGCGGACGGCCAGGGGCCATCCGCCGCTCCTGTGCCCGCGGCTCAGCCGAACGTGAAGGAGTAGACCTCCACGCCCGGATCGACCGTCACCTCGATCTCGCCCTCGCCCGCGTCGCCGCTGCGCAGCGCGTAGGAGCGCGGCGTGCCGGAGACCGCGATCTCCTCGGGGGCTCCGCCGTCGACGCGTGCGGTGATGCTCCCCTCGCCCGCGAGGACGATGCGCACCTCGCTCGCAGAGTAGGCGAGGCGGATGGTCGCGGGCGCGTCGGCCGGGGTCGCGAACTGGGTCTCGATGGTCCAGGAGCCCTCGAGCGCGAACGTGTCGCGGGGCTGCTCGTCGGGGAGGGTGAAACGGGCCGTGCCGCCCGTGTACGGTGTGGCGCCCGCGTAGTTGACGTCCTTCGTCCAGCCGAGGAACGTCTCGGGCGTGCGATCCGGATCGACGGGGGTGCGGTCGTCGACGGCGGTCGGGTCGGGGAGCGCGACCGCGGGGTCGGCATCGACGAGGAGCTCGCGGATCATCCGCTCGGTCGCGGCGTAGTTGCCCTCGCCGAACGAGATGTGCCGGACCGTCCCGTCGGCGTCGATGAGGTAGTGGGCCGGCCAGTACCGATTGCGGTAGTTCGTCCACGTCGCGAGGTCGTTGTCGAGGGCGACCGGGTAGGAGATGCCGAAGGCGTCGGCGCCCGCCTGCACGTTGGCCGCGTCCTTCTCGAACGCGTACTCGGGCGAGTGCACGCCGATGACCCGCAGCCCCGCGTCGCGGTACGCTGCGTCCCACGCGACGACGTGGGGGATGCTGCGCTGGCAGTTGATGCACGAGTAGGCCCAGAAGTCGATGAGCACGACCTCGCCACGGAGGCTCTCGAGGTCGACGGGTGAGCCGCCCGGGGTGTTCAGCCACTGCTCGATCCCGCGGATCGAGGGCGCCGTGCCGCAGGACTCGAGCTCGTCGGCTCCGTTGGTGCACTGATCGAGATCGCGGTTCTCGTCGGTGACGATGCCGCCGAGGTCGAGCGCGTCCTGCACGCCCTCATCCTCGGCGAGCTGCTGCTGGAGCGTCGAGGTGTAGTCGGGCACGAGCCGCTGGAGCGCGGCGGGCACATCGAGCACGAGGCCCACCGCGAGGGCGAGCATGGCGACGCCGGCCGCGATCCGCAGTCCGCGCTCGCGGCGGCGGAAGGCGCGGATGCGCTCGATGACGCTGCGCCCCGCGAGAGCGAAGAGCAGGAGCGGGATGGCCACGCCGACCGCGAACGCGATCGTGAGGACGACGGTCTCGAGGCCGATGCGGCCGGTCGACCCCGCGACGATGATCGCCGCGAGCACCGGGCCCGCGCAGGGCACGAAGACCGTGCCGAGCGCGAGCCCGACGGCGAACCCGTTGCGGCGGTTCGAGACCTCGCGCTGTGGCAGCCAGGTGAACGGCTTCTCGAGGAGCCGCTCGAACGCCGGCACGAGCAGCCCGAGGCCGATGAGTGCGAGGAGCGCGATGCCGACCCATCGGATGACGCCCTGGGGCAGGCCGAGCGCGCCGAGCGCGAGGGATCCGAGCAGGGTCACGAGCGTGAAGCTCGTCATGAGACCGAGCACGACGAGGTAGGGGCGCCAGCGTGAGACGCTGCCGCCGTCGGCGCCGCTCCGGGCGGACTGCGCCCCGCCCGTGAGGAAGATGACGGGCAGCACGGGGAGGATGCATGGCGAGATCCCCGTGATCAGTCCCCCGAGGAACCCGATGATGGCCAGTGACATGTGCGCTTCCCTTCTCCGCTGACTCCTCTTCGTGGCGGGAGGTCGAGCGGATTGGGGGGTGGATGTCGGTGGCGGGGCGCGGGGCGCGGGATGGCAGTCCGCGGCTCGGAGGGGCGGCGGGAGGGCGGGGGCGGGACACAGTGCAGGAGATCTGCGAGCTCGCGCTGAGCGGAGCCGCGTGATTCCGCACGATCTGGGTCCAGGCAGCCCGGTTTCTCCTGCGTTGTGTCCCGCGTCCAGCCGGGGGCGGCCGTGCATGTCTCGCTTCCGGCGGGGGTCGGCTGTGCGTGTCTCGCTTCCGGCGGGGGCGGCTGCGCGTGTCTCGCTTCCCGCGGGATCAGCCGCGCAGGTCGCGGCGTGTGAGCGCGACCACGCTCCCCGCGAGGAGCAGCACGACGCCGATCCACAGCGGCCAGAGGCCATCCGTCCATCCCTCGCGGAGCGGGCTCTCGTGATAGGCCCACGAGTACGGGGAGAGGGCGCGGAGCGCGTCGAAGTCGTCGTTCTGGTTGGCGACGCCGTTGAAGAGGAACGCCGCCGCCGCGACGAGCGCACCCGCGCCTGTCGCCCACGCGCGGCGGCCGAAGAGGGAGCCGACGAGCAGCGCGACCCCGCCGCTGAAGAGCCACAGCCCGATCGCGGCGAGCGTCTGCGGGATGACGTTCTCGCGCGCGAGGTCGAGCTCGAACGGCGTGTTCACGGCGAGCAGCAGGCACCCCGAGTAGACGCCGAGCCACGCGAGCCGTGCGACGAGGGCGAGCACCTGGCCGGCGACGTAGCCCGTGCGCGAGATGCCGTGGGCGAGGTCGAGTTCGAGCCGGCCCTGCTCCTCGGCGCCCGCGACCGCGGCGGAGCCCCAGCCGATCGCGGCGACCGTCGGCAGGACGAATCCGAGGATGCCGTAGAACGTCGCCTGCGCGTAGCCCGCGCCCGACGTGATCTGGTCGAAGCCGAGGGTGTTGACAAGCGAGGGCGGCAGGGTCTCGAGCATCTGCATCATCTGCCCGTCGATGCCGATGCTCGGGTAGAGCGAGAGGTAGAGCATCATCACGGCGGTGAGTGCGAGCGTCCAGACGAGGAGGCCGCGCCACGACTCGGCGAGCGTGCGGATGAACACGGGGATCATCGGGCGCCTCCCTCGTGCTGGACCGGCCCGGCGGACGGCAGGTCTCCGGATGAGGCGGCGCCGGATGGCTGTCGCCGGCGGTCGCGTCGGAGGCGCGGCGGGTCGGCGGGCGGGGATGAGGGTGAGCCCGACGGCGAGGACGCGGGCGAGGATGGCGGCGGGTCCGCGGGCGCGGGTGCGGGTGCGGGAGAGGGGGAAGGCGGATTCGGTCGGCGGGACGGGGCGGCTTCTGCGCCCGCTCCCTCGCCGTACAGCCGCAGGACGGATTCCTCGAGGTCGGGCTCCTCGAGGGTGAGGTCGACGACGCGGAACCGGGCGAGCGCCTTCACGATCGGGTCGACGTCGCCCTCGATCGTGACCGCCACGCGGACATGGCCCGTGCCATCCGACACCTCGAGGTCATGCAGGGTCGTCTCCGCGCCGGTCCGGCCGAGCGCATCGCGCACCGATGCGACCGAGGCGTCTGCGATGCCCGCGCGCATGCGGCGCACGGCGCCGAGGCGCAGCGAGGCGACGTCGCCCGCCGCGACGACGCGGCCCGCGCTCAGGACGGCGACCTCATCGGCCGCCTGCTGGATCTCGCTCAGCACGTGCGAGCTCAGCAGGATCGTCTGCCCGCGGTCGCGCGCTTCGCGCACGAGCTGCAGGAACGCCCGCTGCACGAGCGGGTCGAGGCCGCTCGTCGGCTCGTCGAGGATGAGCAGCTCGGGCTCGTGCATGAACGCCTGCACGAGCCCGAGCTTCTGCTTGTTGCCCTTCGAGAGGGTGCGCACGCGTCGGTCGAGGTCGAGCCCGAGCCGGTCGGCGAGCTCGTCGATCCGCCCGTCCGGCACGGGGCCGGAGACCTTCGCGTAGAAGTCGAGCATCCCGCGCCCGGTCGTGCGGCCATCCAGCCGCAGTTCGCCCGGGACGTAGCCGATGCGGCGGCGCAGCGCGGGGCCGCCGTGCTGCGGGTCCTCGCCGAGCACACGGACCTCGCCTCCGGATGGTCGGATGACATCGAGCAGGATGCGCAGGGTCGTCGTCTTGCCGGCGCCGTTCGGGCCGATGAGCCCGAACACCGTGCCGGGCTCGACCCGCAGGTCGAGGGAGTGCAGGGCCGTGCGCTGCCCGTACCGCTTGTGGAGCGCCTTCGTCTCGATCGCCGCCATGTGCCTCAACGTAGCGCCGTGCCGGCCGCAGCCAAAGGGTCGCGAGCGCGCGTCCGCTCAATGCCACAGCACGGCGACCGCGATCTCGACGACCCCGAGCCAGCCGGCGATCTGCAGCAGAGGGCGGAGGGCTCGGTCGTCGGAGCCCGCGGAGCGCAGGCGGCGCTGTCGCACCATGGCGGCGATGATGAGCCCGAGGATCACCAGGGCGAGAGCGAGCTTGACGATCATCTTCGCCTCGATGACTCCCGCGCCCGAGATCATCCGGACGGCGATGAGCGCGTTGCCCGACAGCACCTGCACGATCGAGCCGATGAGCAGGGGCGAGAAGTCGAAGTCCTTGCGCCACGGCATCTGGAGGATGAACGCGCCGACGATCGCCGACGTGCCTACGAGATGGATGATCAGCAGCGCGAGCCGCAGGTTCTCAAGCACGGGAGCCGTCCTTCGAGGTGGTGAGTGAATACTTACCCACTAGTGTGGTGAGTGAGCACTCACCCGTCAACCGGAGGACGTCATGTCGACTCGAGACCGCATCGTCGACGCGGCGGCGACCGTGATGCGCGACCTCGGCGTGGTCAAGTCCACGACCAAGGCCATCGCCCGGGCCGCCGGCTGCTCGGAGGCCCTGCTCTACAAACACTTCCCGAGCAAGCAGGAGCTGTTCGCCGCGGTGCTCCGCGAGCGTCTGCCGCAGCCGCTCGCGGATGTCCGTCCAGGGGAAGGCGACCTGGGTGAGAACCTCGAGCGCGCTGTCGTCGCGCTGCTCGCGTTCTACGAGGCGGGCTTCCCCATCGCCGCGGCGCTCTTCGGCGACCGGGAGACGCTCGCCGGCTGGCGTGCGCAGAGCGAGGCGCGCGGTGGCGGACCGGAGGCGCCGCGCCGCCTGGTGGCGGAGTACCTCCGGGAGGAGCAGCGCCTCGGCCGCGTCGCTCCGGCCCGCGATGTCGATGCCGTCGCGTCGCTGCTCACGGGCGCGGCGCTGCATGAGGCGTTCGTGGCGAGCTTCGCCGGGAGGCCCATCCGCGATCCCGATGAACTGGCGCGCTCGTGGGTCGCCGCGCTCGGATGGTGACCTCAGCCGAGCGGTCCAGGCCCCCGCGGCCCTCTTCGATCACCGCGTTCGCGGGCTCGCGGCCGCCGTCGAGGTGGTGCCGCAGGAAGGCTCAGGCCTCGGGCGCCGGCGGGCGCAGGGGCGTCCGCTCGGGCTGCGCCGGGGTCTCCGGGGTCTCCCGGGCCTTCGGGGTCTCTCGGGGCTTCGGGGTCGCGGCGGGGCGCCCGGCCTCGAGTTCGGGGGCGACCTGCTTCTCGAGCACTTCGACCGCGTCGTCGGAGAGGACGATCAGCCCGTCGAGCTCCTCGCGCACGCGCTTGTACGCGATCTGGCGCTCGGCCGCTGTGGCCGACTGATCGACCGCGGTGCGGAGGAGCTGTTGCGCGCGGTCGAGACGCCGGCGCTCGTCCTCGGTGAAGCCGCTGTCGCGCACACGTCGGGCGTCCTGCTCCGCGATGTCGAACGCGACCTCGAAGTCGTGCACGGCGTCGCGGTACTCCGCGAGCGTCGCCGCATCGATCTTGACGTCCGCGGATGCCGGGCGGAGGCCGTCCGCCACCTTCTTCGCCCGCAGGAACGCGGCCGTCAGCGGCTGGCGGCCGTCGCTCATCGTCGGGAACGCGATGAGCTTCGCGACGTCGAGCTCGTAGTCGAGCCAGCGGTGCATGACCTCGTCGTGCGTCGCCATGAGGCGCGCGAGCCTGGCCTGCCGGCTCGCCGCGTCGTCGGCCTCGATGTCTTCGGCGGGGCCATCCTGCGCCTTCGACGCCTTGAGCTGCGCCCGCGCCTGCATCTCGACCGCGCGGGCTTCGCTCTGTGCCTTCAGGAGTTCAAGCCGACGCTTATGGCGGAGCTTGGATTGCTTCGACCACCAGCTGGCGGCGCTGCTCAGTCCGGCGACGATGGGGCCGCCGAAGATGAACCACAGCCACCAGTTGTTGCCGATGAACTCGAAGATTCCCACGGGGCCATGCTAGGCGCGGGGCTTCCTCGTGGGGAGCGGCCCTCGAGCCCCGAGCCTCCGGGGACATGCCCAAGAGGCGTCGGGTCAGAGGGCGAGCGAGCGTCGGCGCTGGAGGGTCCAGACGACCAGCGCGAACGCGAGGATGGCCGCGGCGGCGACCATGACGAGCGGCCACCCGCCGAGATCCCACAGTGCGACCGCGAGCGTCGAGCCGACCGAGCCGCCGAGGAAGTTGCCCACCACGAACACCGTGTTCAGCCGGCTGCGCGCCGACGGCTCGATGGCGAGCATGCGGGTCTGGGTGAGGACCATGACCGACTGCACGCCGATCGAGTACAGGGCGATCGACGCCATCACCGCGACGAGCGAGTGCGGCGCGACTCCCGACACGGCGAAGGCGAGGATGGCCAGCACGAGACCCGCGCCGATCGCCGGCACCGCGAGTCCGCGGTCGTAGAGGCGCCCCACGAGCTGCGCCGCGACCGCGCCGCCGATCCCGACGAGGTTGACGAGGCCGATCTGGGTCGCGGAGAAGCCGAAGGGCTCGGCCGAGAGGAGGAGGGTGAGCGCCGTCCAGAAGAGCGTGAAGCTCGCCATCGCTGCCGCTCCGATGAGCCCCACCGCCCGCGCGGTCGCGCTCACGAGGTGCGTGCGCAGCACCGATGCCAGGAGCGCGGGGTACGACACCCGCGCTCGCGGCTCGAGCCGGGGCAGTGAGCGCCACATGACGAACGCGAGCACGATCATGACGAGCGCGATGAGGGCGTAGAGCGCGCGCCATCCGATGAGGTCGGTCGCGATGCCGCTCACCGCGCGCGCGATCATGATGCCGAGCAGCAGCCCCGAGGCGACGGTGCCGAGCACGCGCCCTCGCTGCGAGTCGGTCGCGAGGTCGCCTGCGAGCGGCGCCAGGAACTGCCCCGACACTGTGCTCACGCCCACGAGCCCGAGCGTCGCGAGCAGGATCGGGAAGGTCGGCGCGAGGGCACTCAGCCCGAGCATGGCCGCGGCGAGCAGCATGAAGAGCGGGATGGCGCGCCGGCGGTCGACGACGTCGCCGAGCGGGACGAGGAAGAACACGCCGACGGCGTAGCCGAGCTGGGTGACCGTGATGATGAGGCCCGCGGTGCTCGCGGAGACGCCGACGTCCGCGCCGATCACGTCGAGGATCGGCTGCGCCCAGTAGAGGTTGCCGACGGCGGCGCCCGCCGCGACGGCGAACAGGAGCGTCGCGCCTGCGGCCATCCCTCGGGGGCTGGCTGACTCGGTCATGGTGCCTTCTTCACTAAAACCAACGTTCACGTTGGAAGTCACTGTAGTACCGTGGAGGGCAATAAGCAACGCTGGCGTTGGAAATGGGGAAGCGGATGGCCTGGGACGTCGAGGGCACGAAGCGCAAGATCATCGAGGCGGCGACGGAGGAGTTCGTCGCGCACGGCCAGCACGGCACGACGATCGAGCGGATCGCGAAGCGCGCGGGCGTGAACAAGGAGCGGGTCTACAACTACTTCGGCGGCAAGCCCGAGCTGTTCGCTCTCGTGCTTCGCGAGAAGGTCGCGGAGGGGGCGGTGTCCGTTCCGTACGTCGCCACGGGCATCGACGATGTCGGCGGATTCGAGTCGCGGCTGGTCGACTTCAATCAGGCGCATCCCGAGCTCGTCCGCCTGCTCGCGTGGGAGGCGCTGGCCTACACCGACGCCGTGCCGGATGAGGAGAAGCGCGTCGAGCGGTACGCGCGCCGCACCGATGAGATCCGGGTGGCGCAGGAAGCAGGCGCGCTCACGACCTCGCTCGATGCCGACATGCTGCACGTGCTCCTGCTCGCGCTCGCAGGATACGGCGCCCTGGCGCCGCAGGTGGTCCGGATGATCACGGGCGTCGGGACCGACGACGAGCGCTATCGCGCGGCGGTCGTCGAGGCCGCACGTCGCCTCGCGGCCCCGTGACGCGGGGCTCGATCAGGGATCACCCGCGCAGCGCCTCCACGGCGAGCTCGCCGAGGCGGGCATCGCGTGTCTCCTCGTGCGCGGTGATCGTGAAGACCGCGTTCCGCGCCGGGTCGATGATCGCGTACTGGCTGTAGCGCCCGTCGAGTCGCCAGGTGCCATCCGGTCCACCCCAGGCCGCGAGTCCGTACCGCGCGGATGGCTCGGGCGCTCCGGTGTCGACCCAATCGGAGTGCATCGCGTCGATCCACTCCGCGGAGACGAGCTGCCGGCCATCCCACGCTCCGCGGTCTCGGAGGAGCCGCCCGATGCGCGCGATCTCCTCGGTGCGGAGCTGGAGGCCGCTGCCGCCGATGATCCATCCGGCCGGGCACCGATGCCACTGGGGGTTGTGGATGCCGAGCGGATCGAACAGGCGCGGCAGGAGCCAGTCGCGCACATCGCCGACGACCGCGCCGAGCACGCGCATCGCGACGTACGTGCTGACGGTGGAGTACTGGAAGACGCGGCCGCGCGATGGGCGGCGCAGCATCTCCTGCGCGAGGTCGGGCCAGGGCACGGGGTCGAGCGCGAACCACTCGAAGTCGATACCGCTCGTCATGGTGAGGAGGTGTCGGAGGGTCACCTCCTCGACGCCCTCGCCGAGCCGCATGCCGGAGAGGGAGGAGTGGATGGGCTCATCCAGGCTCACGAGGCCTTCGTCGATCGCGATGCCGACGGCGAGGGCCGAGACGCCCTTGGAGATCGAGTAGACGTTCTCGCGGTCGTCGCTGCGCCACCGGTGCTCGGCGGTGTCGTCGTCGATGAGCACGTGCGCGCCGTAGGCACCGAGGTTCTCTGCATCGACGGCTCGGACGAATCGGTCGAGGATGGCCTGTGCCGAGGTCATCGGTTCAGTCTGCCAGGCGCCTGCGGGGTTCCGTCGAGGGCCCGTGCGGCGCTCTGCCTCGCGCCGTGTCTGCATGTCTCGATTGCCGCGGGTAAGCGGGGCGGAAACCGGCGGCGAGTGAGACATGGGTCAGGGGGTGGACCCGTCGAGCGCCTCGACGGCCAGCTCGGCCAGACGGTGGTCGCGGGACTCCTCGTGCGCGGTGATCGTCAGGACGGCGTCGCGTCGCTCGTGCACGATGACGTACTGGCCGTAGCGTCCGTCGAGGCGCCAGGCGTCACCGGGGCCCTCCCACACGGCTATGCCGTAGCGGGCATATGGGGGCTCTCCGACGTCGACCCAGGTGCCGTGCATCGCGTCGATCCACTCGGCGGAGACGAGCTGCCGGCCATCCCACGCTCCGCGGTCGCGAAGGAGTCTCCCGATTCGGGCGAGTTCAGATGTGCGGAGCTCGAGTCCCGAGCCGCCGACGATCCATCCGAGCGGGCACCGATGCCACTGCGGATTGTGGATGCCGAGCGGATCGAACAGCCGCGGCAGCAGCCAGTCGCGGACGTCGCCGACGCGGGCGCCGAGAACCCGCATCGCGACATACGTGCTCGCGTCGGAGTACTGGAAGACGCGCCCGCGGGATGGCCGACGCAGCATCTCCTGAGCGAGGTCGTCCCAGCGGACCGGCTCGTCGCTGAACCACGCGAAGTCGATGCCGCTCGTCATCGTGAGCAGGTGCCGGAGGGTGACCTCCTCGGCACCCGCGCCGAACTCCAGCTCGGGGAGGTACGAGCGGATGGGCTCGTCGAGCGTCACGAGGCCCTCGTCGATCGCGATGCCGATCGCCAGCGCCGAGACGCCCTTCGAGACGGAGTAGACGTTCTCGCGGTCGTCGCTGCGCCACCGGTGCTCGGCCGTGCTGTCGCCGATGAGGACGTGCGCGCCGTACGCGCCGAGCCCTTCTGCATCGACGGCGCGGACGAAGCGGTCGAGGGCTGTCTGTGCCGCGGTCACGCGGTCAGTCTGCCAGGCTTCCGACGCCCGGTTCTGCATGTCTCGGTTGCCGTGGGTTAGCGGGGCGAATAACCGCGGCGAGTGAGACATGGGTCGTCCGCCGACCGCAGTGGCGGAGACGCAGGAGCGAGACACCCACGGGAGGGTCACCGTAAAAGCGCAGCGACCGCCTTCGCCGCCATCTCGTCGGCGCCGAAGTGATCGTCGGCCGTGATCGTCACGACGGCATCGTCGAGGAAGATGAGCAGCTGACCATACGCCCCGTGAAGCCGCCACGCATCGCCAGGCCCTCCCCAGCCGGCGAGGGCGTAGCGCTCGTACCCCGGATTCGCGTCGCGCTCGATCCAGTCGCCGTGCATCGCGTCGATCCATCCGCGCGAGACGAGCTGTCGGCCATCCCACCGCCCGCCATCGCGGATGAGGCGACCGATCCGTGCGAACTCGTCGAGCGTGAGCGAGAGGCCGCCGCCCGCGACGATCCACCCGTTCGGGCAGCGCTCCCACGCCGAGCCGACGATGCCGAGCGGCGCGAACAGCCGCGGCTCGAGCCATCCGTGAACGTCGCCGACGACCGCGCCCAGCGCCCGCATGGCCGTGTACGTGCTCGCATTCGAGTACTGGAAGACCCGGCCCTGCGACGGACGCCCGAGGAACTCCCGCGCCAGATCGGGCCAGTCGGTCATCATCGTCTCCGACCACGGGAAGTCGATGCCGCTCGTCATCGTCAGCAGGTGCCGCGTCGTCACAGCATCGACGCCCTCGCCGAGCGCGATGCCGGGAAGGTACGTCGCGACAGGCGCGTCGAGATCGAACAGGCCCTTGTCGGAGGCGATGCCCGCCGCGATCACGCACACGCCCTTCGCGGCGGAGTGGATGTCGCGGCGGATGTCCTCGGCCCAGATGTGCGCGGCCGCGTCGTCGCCGATGCGGACGTGCACACCGTGGCCGACGAAGCCCTGCTCCTCGGCGCTGCGGACGATGCGATCGAGAACGGTCTGCGCGCGGGTCACGTCCTCAGTCTCCCAGGGTCGGTGTCACCCCGCCGGCTCACGCCAGGGACTGGGCGCCGATCACCGACAGCAGGCGCAGCTTCTCGGCGCTCTCCGAGCCCGGCGTCGCGGTGTACACGAGCAGGCAGTGCGACTGCTCCGGGTCGATGAGCCGCTGGCACTGCAGCTCGAGGGCGCCGACCTCCGGATGGACGAAGTGCTTCACGTCGCGCGGCCGGATGCCGATCTCGTGGCGCTCCCACAGCTCGCGGAACTCCGCACTCTCGGCCAGGAGCAGCTCGGCGTACCGCGCCGCCCGCGACGACGGACCGCGCAGCGTGGCGAGCTCGCGCAGCCCTGACACGTACATCCGCGACAGGAACGCGTGCTCCTCGGGGGCGTAGAGCCGCCGAGCATCGGGATCCGCGAACCACCGGTACCCGATGCTCCGGAACGGGCCCTCGTGCGCCGTGAGATCTCCCGTGAGCGCGACGCCGGCGGGCGTCTGCCGCAGGGTCTCGCCGAGCTCCGTGACGATCTCGGCGGGGGTGTCCGTCAGGCGATCGAGGATGCGGATGAGCCCGGGGCTGACGTGCTCGGATGACCCGCGATCGGGCGGCTGCTGCCCCGCGAGCCGGAAGAGGTGGTCGCGCTCCGCGAGCGAGAGGCGCAGGCCCTGCGCGATCGCGGCGAGCATCTGAGCGGATGGCTGCGGCCCGCGCTCGCGTTCGAGACGCGCGTAGTAGTCGGTCGACATGTGGCAGAGCGCAGCGACCTCCTCGCGACGCAGCCCGGCCGTGCGGCGTCGGCTTCCGCGGGCGAGGCCCACGTCCTCGGGCTGGAGCGCCTCGCGGCGCCGCCGCAGGAACTCCGCGAGCGCGGGTCGGTCGATCGTGGTCACGTCCCCATCTCACACGACCCGGGCCCCGCGTGCCACGGATCGCGGATCCCCCTCTCGCGAGGGACGGATCGGCAGTCCCTGGATGCGCCCGCCGCACCCGACGAGCATCGATGCGACAGCCATCCGAGCCGAGGAGCACGCCGATGCCACGCCATCCGATCGACATCACCATCCCCGACCTGCGCGGCAAGCGCGCGATTGTCACGGGCGCGAGCGACGGCATGGGACTCGTCATCGCCGAGCGCCTCGCCGCGGCCGGCGCCGAGGTCGTGATGCCCGTCCGCAACGCGGCGAAGGGCGAGGCCGCGGCCGCGGCCATCCGTTCGCGCCACCCCGACGCGCGGCTCGTGCTGCGCGCGCTCGACCTGTCGTCGCTCGACTCGGTCGCGGCGCTCAGCGACACGCTCCTCGACGAGGGCCAGCCCCTGCATCTCCTCGTGAACAACGCCGGGGTGATGACGCCGCCATCCAGGCAGACGACGGCGGATGGCTTCGAGCTGCAGTTCGGGACGAATCACCTCGGGCATGTGGCGCTCGTCGGGCGGATCCTGCCGCTGCTGAGCGCCGGGCGGGCGCGGGTCACGTCGCAGGTGAGCATCGCGGCGCGGCGCGGACGGATCAACTGGGACGACCTGCAGTGGGAGCGCCGCTATGACGGGCAGCGCGCGTACAGCCAGTCGAAGATCGCCTTCGGGCTGTTCGGCCTCGAGCTCGAGCGCCGCAGTCGCGCGCACGGGTGGGGCATCACGAGCAATCTGTCGCATCCGGGGGTGGCTCCGACGAGTCTGCTCGCCGCGCGGCCCGAGATCGGGCGCAGCGGCGACACGACGGGAGTGCGGATCATCCGCTGGCTGTCGGCCCGGGGCATCCTTCTCGGCACGCTGGAGAGCGCGGGGCTCCCGGCGCTCATGGCGGCGACGGACCCGAAGGCGAAGCCCGGGGCGCTCTATGGCCCGAGCGGGCCCGGCCACCTCGGGGGAGCTCCCGCCGAGCACGCGCTGTACCGTCCGCTGCGCAACACCGAGGACGCCCGCCGCGTGTGGGAGGTGTCTGAGCAGCTGACCGGCGTGCGCTTCGGGGCGTAGGCGCTCAACGGCATGTCTCGCTTATGCACCCTTCCGCCGCCGTTTGGGGTGAAAAAGCGAGACATGCAGGGGGGGGGGGGCTCAGCGCCCGAAGAAGTCGCCGAGCCCGAACTCCGACGCGAGGTCGCCCAGGCCGCTGCCAGCCTCTGACACCTGGTCGCCGAGACCCTGCGTGAACTCGCCGGCCTCCGAGACGAAGCCGCCAGCACCTTCGGCGATCGCCGACACGTCGACACCTTCTGCGAGGGCGTCGAAGTCGACACCGGCTCCGAGAGCGTGGCCGATGATCTCCGAGCCGATGCTCGTGAGGATGGCCCCGCCCGCGACCGCCGCGAGGATTCCGCCGACCGCGAGGCCGCCCGCGACGGCGCCGCCAGCGATGCCGACCGTCCGCGTGCGGGCGAGGAGCCCGCGGAGCCGGCCCGGCTGCGACGCCTCCGCACGGGCGGCGACCCGGGCCAGTTCGGGAGCATCGTACGAGCGCGGGTGCTCGTACGGGGGCAGCTCCGACCGCATCCGCTCGGCGACCTGCGCGCGCTGCTCGGGCGTGAGCCGCGCGAAGGCCTCGCGGTGCACCTGCTCGATCTGATCGGGGCGCGCGGTCTGCAGGAGGTAGTCGTAGCGGGCGATCGCGGCGCGGTCCTGCGCGGATCCGGATGGCGCGGTGCGCGCCGAGCGCGATGCCGACGGATGCGAGGCGGGGTACGGAGGAGGGGTGAGCCCGGTCGAGCGCCGGGTGTCCGGCGCGGGGTCTTGGCGGTGCGCCGGCCGATGGCTCGCCGGCCGCTCGTCCCCGAGGAGCGAGTCGACGGCGCCGCGCGCCTTGGCCATCCAGTCGGTGCTCGATGAGCCGCGCTGCGACGAGGACGAGGAGGAGCTCGCGTCCATGGCCTTCTTCGCGAGCTTGATGAACTGGTTGAGCTTGCTCATGGGGTCCTTCCGGAAGGGTCGGCGCAGCCGACGTCTGCCAAAGTCTCCTTCGCTCCGGATGCGGAGCCGGCCGCCCGGGACTCGATGGCGAGTCCGTACTGACGGGTCGACCGCGGTGGAAGTACTCCCTCTGTGCGACCGAAGCTATCCGCCGACCTTATGCGCGCGGTGTGAGCGGCTCTCCGCCCCTCGCATGTCTCGCTTATGCAGGCCAAACCACCCCGTAAGCCTGAACGAGTGAGACATGCCGGAGGGAGAAGCCCCCACAACGCGACAGCGGCCATCCGAGGAGATCCGGATGGCCGCTGCGCGTCGAAGACGATGACTTACGGGAAGAGCAGCGCGAACAGCGCGGAGCCGCCGCCCGTCGCGATGAGCGCGACGATGGCGATCCACGCCGTGATGCGGATGCGGCGCGTGCGCTGCGTGGAGTACGCGGCGAACTCGTCGTCCTCTTCCGGAGTCGTCATCAGGCGGTGGGCTCGACCACGGTCGGGCCGAAGTGCTTCGGCAGAGTGGAGGTCGACAGCTCGCGGAGCTCGGCGGCCGACACGGTGAAGACGTCCTGCACCTCGAGGTCGGCGACGGTGTCGGTGACGCCGATGCGGAGCACGGGGTAGCCGCGGCCCTCGCAGAGTCCGCGGAACTTCACGTCCTCCTCGCGGGGCACCGTCACGATGACGCGGCCCGTCGACTCGCTGAACAGGGCGGTCGCGGCGTCGACGCCGTCGCGCTCCATGATCTCGGTGAGCCAGACGCGCGCGCCCACGCCGAAGCGCAGCACGCCCTCGGCGAGGGCCTGGCCGAGGCCGCCCTCCGAGAGGTCGTGCGCCGACGAGATGAGCCACTCGTCGCGTGCGGCGGCGATGAGGCCCGCGAGGCGCTTCTCGCCCTCGAGGTCGACGGCCGGCGGGCGTCCGCCGAGGTGGCCGTGCACGACGTCGGCCCAGGCCGAGCCGTCGAGCTCCTCGCGCGTGATGCCGAGGAGGTAGATGTTCTCGCCCGCGTCCTGCCATCCGCTCGGGATGCGCCGCGCGACGTCGTCGATGATGCCCAGCACGCCGACGACGGGGGTCGGGTGGATCGGGGTGTCGCCGGTCTGGTTGTAGAACGAGACGTTGCCGCCCGTGACCGGCACGCCGAGGGCGAGGCACGCGTCGGACAGGCCGTCGACGGCCTGCGAGAACTGCCACATGACCTCGGGGTTCTCGGGCGAGCCGAAGTTCAGGCAGTCGGTGACGGCCGTCGGGGTCGCGCCCGTGACGGCGACGTTGCGGTACGCCTCGGCGAGGGCGAGCTGCGCGCCCGCGTACGGGTCGAGCTGGCAGTAGCGGCCGTTGGCGTCGGTCGCGATCGAGAAGCCGAGGCCCGACTCCTCGTCGACGCGGATCATGCCGGCGTCGTCGGGGAACGACAGGGCCGTGTTGCCGAGCACGTAGTAGTCGTACTGGTTCGTGATCCACGAGGTGTCGGCGAGGTTCGGGCTCGCGACGAGCTGGGTGAACTGCTCGCGGATGGCCTCGGGCTCGGTCGGGCGGGGGAGGGCCGACGCCGAGTCCTCCTGGAGGGCGTCGATCCACGTCGGGTAGGCGACGGGGCGCTCGTAGACGGGGCCGTCGACCGCGACGGTCGAGGGGTCGACGTCGACGATCGTCTCGCCGTCCCACGTGATGACGAGGCGGCCATCCCCGGTGACCTCGCCGAGAACGCTCGTCTCGACATCCCACTTCGACGTGACCGCGAGGAAGGCGTCGAGCTTCTCGGGAGCGACGATCGCCATCATGCGCTCCTGCGACTCGCTCATGAGGATCTCCTCGGGGGTGAGCGAGGGGTCGCGCAGCAGCACGTTCGTGAGCTCGACCTTCATGCCCGAGCCGCCGTTCGCGGCGAGCTCGCTCGTGGCGCACGAGATGCCCGCGGCGCCCAGGTCCTGGATGGCCTCGACGAGGTCGCCCTTGTAGAGCTCGAGGCAGCACTCGATGAGCACCTTCTCGGCGAAGGGGTCGCCGACCTGCACCGCGGGGCGCTTGGTCGGGCCGCCGTCGGCGAAGGTGTCCGACGCGAGGATCGACGCGCCGCCGATGCCGTCGCCGCCCGTGCGGGCGCCGAAGAGCACGACCTTGTTGCCGGCTCCGGTCGCGTTGGCGAGGCGGATGTCCTCGTGGCGCATGACGCCGACCGCGAGCGCGTTGACGAGGGGATTCGCCTGGTAGACCGAGTCGAAGACTGTCTCGCCGCCGATGTTCGGCAGGCCGAGGCAGTTGCCGTACGACGAGATGCCCGAGACGACGCCGTGCACGACGCGCGCGGTGTCGGGGTGGTCGATCGCGCCGAAGCGCAGCTGGTCCATGACGGCGACCGGGCGCGCGCCCATCGAGATGATGTCGCGGACGATGCCGCCGACACCGGTCGCGGCGCCCTGGAACGGCTCGATGTACGACGGATGGTTGTGCGACTCGACCTTGAAGGTCACGGCCCAGCCCTCGCCGACGTCGACGACGCCCGCGTTCTGGCCCATGCCGACCATGAGCCGCTCGCGCATCTCGTCGCTGACCTTCTGGCCGAAGCGGCGCAGGTAGATCTTGGAGCTCTTGTAGGAGCAGTGCTCGCTCCACATCACGGAGTACATCGCCAGCTCGCCCGACGTGGGGCGGCGGCCGAGGATGGCCTTGATCTGCTCGTACTCGTCGGGCTTCAGGCCCAGCGCGTCGTACGGCTGCTCCTTGTCGGGAGTGGCCACGGCGTTCTCGACGGTGTCGGCGACGTGGGCGTGCGGGGCAGCGGATGATGCGGGCGTGGTCACGCGGAAGCTCCTGAGGGGCGAGGGGGAGCGGACGAGGAGAGTCTACCGGGCGGGGCGTGGGGCGGTTGAGGGGGGGAGGGGATGGTCGGGTCGCGGATGGGTGGGGCGCGGACGATGAAGCCAATGTCGGATGTTCGTGGATGGATAGCCTGAGAACTGAATGCGTCTCGCATAGGGAGACGCGCGAATGGAGCCACTGAACTATGCCGCCGATCACCAAAGAAGCCCAGCGCGCCGAACTTCACAAGACGATCTGGCGCATCGCGAACGATCTGCGAGGTTCGGTCGACGGCTGGGACTTCAAGAGCTATGTGCTCGGCATGCTGTTCTATCGCTTCATCTCGGAGAACCTGACCGCCTATATCAACAAGGGCGAGCACGAGGCGGGCGACGTCGACTTCGACTACGCCAAGCTTCAGGACGACGAGGCAGAGTTCGCACGGGCAGAGGTGGTTGCGGAGAAGGGGTTCTTCATCCTTCCGAGCGAACTGTTCGTCAACGTTCGCCGTCGTGCCGCTCAGGACGTGAACCTCAACGAGACGCTGGAGCGCGTGTTCAAGAACGTCGAGGGCTCCGCGCTCGGCACCGACTCCGAGGATGATCTGAAAGGGCTGTTCGACGATCTCGACGTCAACAGCAACAAGCTCGGCTCCACCGTTGCCCGTCGCAACGAGAAGCTCGTGAAGCTGCTCGACGCCATCGGCGACCTGCCGCTCGGGCGCTTCGAGGACAACTCGATCGACCTGTTCGGTGACGCCTACGAGTACCTGATGCAGATGTATGCGGCCAACGCCGGCAAGTCCGGTGGCGAGTACTACACGCCGCAGGAGGTCTCTGAGCTGCTGGCGCGCATCGCCGTCTCAGGCAAGAAGTCCGTCAACAAGGTCTACGACCCGGCCGTCGGCTCGGGCTCGCTGCTGCTGAAGTTTGCCAAGGTGCTCGGCAAGAACAATGTCCGCCAGGGGTTCTACGGCCAGGAGATCAACCTGACCACGTACAACCTGGCGCGGATCAACATGTTCCTGCACGACATCAACTACGCCGACTTCAACCTCGCCCACGGTGACACCCTGATCGACCCGGCCCACTGGGACGACGAGCCGTTCGAGGCGATCGTTTCCAACCCTCCCTACTCGATCAAGTGGGAGGGCGACGCCAACCCTCTGCTCATCAACGACGAGCGGTACGCGCCGGCCGGTGTGCTGGCGCCGAAGTCGAAGGCGGACCTGGCGTTCACGATGCACATGCTCAGCTGGCTGGCGGTCAACGGCACCGCCGCCATCGTTGAGTTTCCTGGGGTGCTGTACCGCGGGGGAGCGGAAGCGAAGATCCGCAAGTACCTGATTGACAACAACTACGTCGACGCCGTCATCCAGCTGCCGCCGGATCTCTTCTTCGGGACCACCATCGCGACCTGCATCCTGGTGCTCAAGAAGTCGAAGAAGACCAACGACGTCCTGTTCATCGACGCCTCGGCCGAGTTCAAGCGCGTAGGCAACAAGAACAAGCTGCTGCCGGACAACCAGCAGAACATCCTCAGCGCCTACGAACTCCGCGAAGACGAAGACCACTTCGCGAAGCTGGTCAGCAACGAGGACATCGCGGCTAACGGTTACAACATCGCTGTGTCGAGCTACGTCGAGGCGGAGGACATGCGAGAGGCCGTGGATATCCAGGCTCTCAACGCCGAGATCGCCCGCATCGTCGCGCGCCAGGCCGAGCTCCGCACGGCGATTGACGCACTCGTGGCGGATCTGGAGGGCTCCAGGTGAGTCGCATCGATGACCTGATCCGAGAGTTGTGCCCGGATGGAGTGGAGCATGCTGGAGTGCTCGATGTCGCGGACTATGTGCGCGGCATTACTTATAGCAAGGACGACGAGGACTCGGCGGGGGCGATTCAGGTACTTCGTGCCAACAACATCACGCTTGCCTCGAACACGCTCAACCTTAAGGATGTAAAGCGTGTCTCAGATCATGTTCGCGTTCGTGATGCGCAACGCCTGCGAGCGGGCGACACTCTGATCTGCGCGGGCAGCGGTAGTCGCGATCACATCGGCAAGGTCGCGTACATCGGCGAGGACATTGACCCGACGTTTGGCGGGTTTATGGCCGTGCTTCGTGTAAGCGACGCGCGCGTGAAGAGCCGATTTCTTTTTCACGTCCTCACCAGTGATCATTTCAAGGCTCATCTTGACCGCTCACTTTCGACATCGACGATCAACAACTTGAACGCCGCCGTGATCCGTGGATTTCGGGTCCCCGTCCCGCCTATCGAGATCCAGCGCGAAATCGTGGGAGTGTTGGATAAGTTCACTCTGCTGGAAGCGGAGCTGGAAGCGGAGCTGGAAGCGGAGCTGGAAGCGCGGCGCGCCCAGTACTCCTACTACTCAACGTCTCTCTTTGACGAATTGGTCGCGCGCGGCGCCCGAATGGTTTCGATGCGTGATCTTGGACGCTGGTACGGAGGCGGCACGCCGTCGAAGGGTAATTCGGAGTATTGGGTTAATGGCACGATTCCTTGGATCTCCCCTAAGGACATGGGAGTTTCGGCGGTCGTCGATACTGAAGACCACATCACTGAGGCTGCAGTGGCAGGATCTGCAACCAAGCTTGTGCCGGAACATGCAGTAGCGATCGTGGCTCGATCGAGCATTCTTGATCACACTCTGCCCGTGGCGTATCTCACACGCCCGGCAGCTCTGAACCAGGATCTGAAGGCTGTTGTCGCTTCAGACGGTATTCTCCCGCGGTACTTGTTCCACGCCATTCGCGGGCAGCGCACGGAGATCCTTCGTCGCGTTCGTCGTAGCGGAGGGTCGGTCGCTTCGCTTGACAGCAGGAAACTGTGGGAGTTCGAGATCCCGGTTCCTTCATCGGGCGAACAGGAGAGAGTCGTAGCTCTCATGGATCGCTTCGACGCCCTTGTTAACGACATCAGCGTCGGTCTCCCGGCTGAGCTTGCTGCTCGTCGTAAGCAATACGAGTTCTACCGCGACCGCTTGCTGACCTTCAAGGAGCTCGCAGCATGAGTGACGTGCCTGCTCGCAAGTACGATCCGATCGCGGTCTCGGCCGAGAGCACTGTTGTCGCGCAGTACCTTCCGGATGCTCACGCTGAGTCCGCCTACCAGTCGGAGGCTGCGCTCGAACGCGAGATGATCCGCCTGCTCGAGGCGCAGGCGTATGAGTATCTACCTGTGATCTCCGAGGCGCAGCTGGTGGCGAACCTGCGCGTGCAGCTGGAGCGGCTCAACGGCATCACGTTCTCGGACACCGAGTGGAAGACGTTCTTCACGACAAAGATCGCCGGGCAGAACGACGGCATCGTGGAGAAGACGGTGCGGGTCCAGGAGGACCATGTCCAGATCCTGAAGCGCGACGATGGTTCGACGAAGAACATCACGCTGCTGGACAAGACGAACATCCACAACAACCGCCTGCAGGTCATCAATCAGTACGAGATCGGCCAGGGCGATGGCGGTGCGAAGTACGCGAACCGCTACGACGTCACGGTACTGGTAAACGGCCTCCCGATGGTCCACATCGAGCTGAAGCGTCGCGGCGTCGACATCCGTGAGGCGTTCAACCAGATCGACCGCTACCAGCGCGACAGCTTCTGGGCGGGATCTGGCCTGTTCGAGTACGTCCAGCTGTTCGTCATCAGCAACGGCACGCTTACGAAGTACTACTCCAACAGCACCCGGTTCAAGCACCTCAAGGAGGCGCAGAATCCGGCCAAGGGGAAGAAGACGAGCAACTCTTTCGAGTTCACCTCGTGGTGGGCGGACGCGCAGAACAAGCCGATTCAGGACTTGACGGCGTTCGTGAAGACCTTCTTCGCCAAGCACACGCTGCTCAACATCCTCACCCGCTACTGCGTGCTCACTGCTGACCGTGACCTGCTGGTCATGCGGCCGTATCAGATCGTCGCGACCGAGCGGATCCTGCAGCGGATCGAGATCTCGACCAACTACAAGCGCCTCGGCACGATCGATGCCGGTGGGTACGTCTGGCACACCACCGGTTCGGGCAAGACGTTGACGTCGTTCAAGACGGCGCAGCTGGCGTCGAAGCTGCCGAGTGTCGACAAGGTGCTGTTCGTCGTGGACCGTAAGGATCTCGACTACCAGACGATGCGCGAGTACGACCGCTTTGAGAAGGGCGCCGCCAACTCCAACGCGTCGACCGCGATCCTGAAGAAGCAGCTTGAGGATCCGAACGCGAAGATCATCATCACGACGATCCAGAAGCTCGCCACGTTCATCAAGGCGAACAAGGGGCACGAGATCTACTCGGGCCATGTCGTGATCGTGTTCGACGAGTGTCACCGCTCGCAGTTCGGCGACATGCACGAGGCGATCACGAAGGCGTTCAAGCGTTACAACCTGTTCGGCTTCACCGGTACTCCGATCTTCGCCGCCAACGCCGGCACGGGCGGTAACCCGACGCTTCGCACTACGGCGCAGGCGTTCGGTTGCTTCCTGCACGGCGACCCCTCGACGTGCCCGCCGGAGGCGCACCAGATGGCGATCCACACCTACACGATCGTCGATGCGATCACGGATAAGAACGTCCTGCCGTTCAAGATCGACTACGTCAACACCGTCAAGGTCGGCACGGTCATCGACAAGCAGGTGCCGGCCATCGACGCCGAGAAGGCGCTGCTGGATCCTCGCCGCATCAGCGAGATCGTGGAGTACACGCTCGAGCACTTCGACCAGAAGACCAAGCGCGGCGTCGCCGGCTACGAGCACTCCATCGTCACCAACGTCGCCGAGTCCGTTCGCACCCGCCGGGCCGTCGAAGCCATCCGCGAGAAGAAGCGGGTTCGTGGCTTCAACGCCCTTTTTGCGACGGCATCGATCGAGGCCGCGCGCCGCTACTACAACCAGTTCCAGATCCAGATGGAGGACCTGCCAGCCGATCGGCGCCTGAAGATTGGGCTGATTTTCTCCTACGGCGCCAACGACGCTGCCGGCGACGGGATCCTCGACGACGAAGCCTTCGACACGGATGCGCTGAGCGTCGACGCACGAAGCTTCCTCGAGGACGCTATCCAGGACTACAACGACATGTTCGGGACGAGCTACGACACCAGCTCGGATAAGTTCCAGAACTACTACAAGGACCTGTCGCAGCGGATGAAGAACCGCGAGATCGACCTGGTCATCGTCGTCAACATGTTCCTGACTGGCTTCGACGCGACCACAATGAACACGCTGTTCGTCGACAAGAACCTCCGCGCGCACGGCCTCATCCAGGCGTATTCGCGCACCAATCGCATCCTGAACTCCGTCAAGACCTACGGTCACATCGTCGCCTTCCGCGACCTGGAGGAGGAGACGAACGCCGCGCTCGAACTGTTCGGCAACAAGGACGCTCGCGGCGTCGTGCTGCTCAAGCCGTTCGGCGACTACTACGCGCAGTACGCCGATAAGGTCGCCGAGCTGCTGGAGAGCTTCCCGCTCGGGCAGCAGATCGTCGGCGAGGTCGCGCAGAAGCAGTTCATTCAGCTCTTCGGTGCCATCCTGCGCCTGCAGAACATCCTGACCTCGTTCGACGAGTTCGCCGGCCAGGATCCGCTCACCGAGCGGCAGCATCAGGACTACCGAAGCGTCTACCTCGACCTCTACGCTGACTGGAGGCCGAAAGCCGATGGCGACAAGGAACTGATCAACGACGACGTCGTCTTCGAGATCGAGCTCGTCAAGCAGGTCGAGATCAACGTCGACTACATCCTCATGCTCGTCGAGAAGTACCGTGACTCGTTCGGTGACGGCGAGAACAAGGAGATTCGCGCTCAGATCACCCGCGCTGTGGATGCCAGTCCGAGCCTTCGCAGCAAGCGCGACCTGGTCGAGAACTTCGTCGACTCCGTCTCGGTGGACGGCAGCATCGACGAGCAGTGGCGCGCATTCATCGCCGCCAAGCGTGAGGCAGAACTTCAGGCGATCATTGAGGAGGAGAACCTCAAGCCTGAGCAGGCGCGAGCGTTCGTCGACAGCGCTTTTCGTGACGGTCAGCTGCGGACCTCGGGGACGGAGATCACTCGTATCCTCCCGCCGGTGTCACGCTTCAACCGCGAGGCTGGTCACGGCGAGAAGAAGAAGCGCGTGGTCGAGGCGCTCACGCGCTTCTTCGATCGATTCCTAGGGCTAGGCATGATGTAGTGCCCAGGGACGTTGTTTGATCTAGTTGCCGTGATGTGACGAGAACCTCCCGGCAGCTGCTGCGCCTCTCGGAGGAAGCGTCAGTGGCCGAGCGGCCGCACAATTCCATAGATCGCCATGACGCCGCTCGATCACGTTGCTAAGAAGAATCTAACGGTCATCCGGTAAGGCGTCTCAGGGGTGCTGACCGGCCTGGGGCGAGAATTGAGAGAGCATCACCTTACGAGCGTTCTCGACGTCCATGTTCTCCCGTATCGGCCACAGACTGGCTCCGCTCACTATCGGGACCAGGTTTGGGCCAAGCGGATGCTGTCGCTCGTCGACCATCGATTCCCCTACGATGCGACCGATGCCGGCGAGCAGATCAGCCACTTGGACGCGCGGATCATCCTTCGAGTCGACGAGTCGAACACCAGTCAACTCGCTCGCCAAGCCTTGTCGCGAGGGGGCAACGTCCTCCGGGCGGGCGAGAGCGTGCTTCGCCCAATTGATCTTCACCGGGGTCAGTACCTTGGAGGCATCGTGTATCAACTCCACGGGCCTGCCGGAGGTCGATGCCCAGAAGTGCACCGCCGCCCCCACCGCGGGGATGAGCGGATCCATAGTACGAAGCCGTTCCTCAACGCCCCCGCCGAGTTGCAGCTTCGACAGAGACCCGAGGTGGCTGAATCCAGCGAACACTGTGCCGAGCACGTCTCGTGCAAGCGCGTCCTCGTTGGACAGCAGCTCGACCATGCTCTTGATCAGGCGTGTCAGATACCTTTGCGCGTGGGCCGTGTCCTTCGCTCGCATAAAGTGCTGGAATGTCATGAGGAGCCGGTCCCACGCGGTGCCGTAGCTCTGAGGGCCAAGGAAGAAGAGCAGGTTCGCACCCGCCAGAGCGACGCCGCTCTCGTAGATGTCGTACCCAAGTTCATGCGCGAGCTCTTCCGCGGTGGAGTCGAACAGCTTCGAAACGACGAAGTACTCCTTGTGGGTGAGGTGCACCGATGCGTTGCCTCGGATTGAAGGATGCGACAGTAGCCACTTCGCCGTGGCCTGGTGGCGAGGCTGAAGGATCGTCTTCGATTTCAGCTCTGTGGCCTGGCTGAGCGTGCGCGCGCGGATCTCATCCAGCAGATCGGCGGCATCATCCGGCATCAGCGCCACACTGGCATGGGCGAAGACGGTCGACCGCCCCGAGAGCAAATTCTCGCCGTCGTTCCCTGACTCGTCACAGGCCACCACCAATGGTGTAGTAGCAGTCATAGCGCGTCAGCCTTCATTTCGATCCATCTCGGAGACATTATCGGTGGATCACGAGCCATACCGGCTGCCGCTACGCGACGACCCACTCCGAACAGAAGAGTGATGACCTAGACCTCGTTCACGGTGCTGGCTCGGCGAGGTTGCGCAACCGGCACGACCGTACCGGTCGCCTACAAGCACCGAATAGTTCGGAGACATCAGCAGCGTTCATGAAGCTCCGCCTTGCACACGGGTGCGGATGTTGGTCCGGATATCGCCGGTGCGCACGCCCAGGTCTCCAAGGTGCTGGCGCATCTGCTGGAAGACGGGGGCATCGCCTTGGTCGTCCGCGATTGTCAGGACGGCGGCGAACTCGACGCCCGCGTCAGGGAACTGTTCTTCGGCGCGGGTGAGGTATTCAACGAGGAACCGCCAATCAGATCGCACGCCGCGGCCGCGCATTCGGGGCGTCTCGAAGCTCTTGACGACCTGCCATTTCGAGGCTTCCTGTAGCAGCTCCCTCTCGCTCCGCGGAGCTTTCACGGTGGCTGGGCGGTTGATTGTCTTAAGGGCGTTCTTGAACCTCGGGGTGCCGTTCGAATCGTCCTCTTGCTGCTGCATCAGCTTCGCGTCAATGTTGACCCGAACCCGCTCGTCTCCGTGCTCGTAGGCGAGCACAGGCCGGGCGACAAGCGTGAGGCGCGCGTATCCCCGGCACTTTCCAGATGGATCGACAAGCGCGGCTGGCCAGTTGAAGTCGAGAGTGTGCTGTTGGCCGCTGAGGACGGTGCTGTGCACGACGATGACGATCTCGTTATCCGGCCGCTGCAGCGTCGCCGCCGCTGAGGATGGGAGACCATAACCCGCGAGGTCACGCGCGAGCGGGAGGACATTGCTGTGCCGCATGATCGCCGGCATGTGAGCGTAATGGACGAGCAACGCAAGAAGAACCTCGCGCGGAGCATCTCCGTCGATCGCCTGATCGAGGTCAGCTAGCATCCGTGCGACCAAAGGCGCAGCATAACTAGTCCCAGCGCCAGTGGCTTGCTCTCCGCCGACACCGATGCTCGTCAAGCCGTGCCCGCGTCTCGGATCAGGAGTCCCGGACCCACCCACGTGAGCGAAGTCTGGCTTGGTTGCGCCCCGAAGCCCTGGTCCACGCCGACTGTACCGTGCCAGCGCATAAGGGACCTGTCCGGCCAAGCCCGGCGGGTTAAGCGCGCTGACGGACACATTGAATAGGCTTTCGGCCGGCTCGTTGATGAGGCCCGCGGAGTCACCGACAAGCGTGGCAACGGCCGCGGCCGTGTCGCCGGGCCATTCCGGTCGTTGCTCGGCGGGTGCGAGGTTGCCAGCCGAGACGACGAAGATGACGTCGTGGTCCCGGGCGATCTGATCGAGGCGACGTGCCGCATAGCCGTAGCGAGTGCCGTCGCCGGGACCCACGAAGTTGAGACTGAAGTTGAAGACGCGTACCCCCAGCCGCGATCGATATTCGCTAACGGCTGATTCGACCTCGTCCATGAAGTCGATGACGCCATTGGGGTAGTAGCGCGCGAACGCCTGATTCGTGCCGGCGGGATCTGCCGGGAGCACATCGATGTCCACAACTTCGCAGCCAGAGGACACGCTGCTGAGGAAGCCAGGGTTGAAGTCGCCGCATGCCACGAGCAGGCCGGAGATGAACGTGCCGTGGGCTTCATCCCTGTCTTCTGGAGACAGTTGCTCCCAACGGTCAGTCACCCATGCGTCGGCGGACTTCGATACGCCTCCGTCGATCACGCCGACTCTGGCCACCGGCTCGAAACCGCGGTCCGGCAGTCCAGTACCGAGAAGCTCGTTCGTTGGGAGTGTCGTGGCCTTGTCCGACTGGACAAGAGGTGGAAGCGTGATGTCGCGCACGAGCGTGGATTCCTCGAGAGCGCGAAGCACCGCCTCGTGCCGGTCTAGGGAGACTGCCCGTAATACCGCCGAGCCGACATCGCTGCCTACCGGTTGCGTGAGGAGCCCGAGCTGCAGGACCGACTTGTTGCCCTCTTCGAGGAGCCCAACCGTGACGACGCGACCCGAGCCACGGCCGAGCGCGGCGCGAGCACGAGCAACCACCCCCAACTGTGAAAGGCGGGTATGCAGAGCGCGTGCGGCTACCTGTTCGGCCGCGACGAGATTGGGTGCGGCCGTAGAATCGGCGAGGGGGAAGAAATTGACGATGTACTGGCCGCCGGCGCCCGCACGGCTCAGCCATTCCGCGCCGTCGGTGATACTGAATGATCGCTTGTCGGCCGGCCCCCACAATTCGATCGTTGCGATGGCCGAGAGCTCGCAGCGCAGGCGAGTGGGGTTCGGTTTGACTCTCTCACTTACGTTGTCGATCTTCGTCTCTACCTCGGTGGGCGCAGTGGCAACGAGGTCCGCAATCTGCTGGAGCGCGGCGGAAGTGACCGCGTAAATGGGCTCACCGATCCGGGCGGTCGCAACGTGGGGTGCGACCTTCGCTCGAAACACGGCGCGCTGCGGACGGTGGCTTTTTGCGATCGCCTGAGGTCTCATCGTGACTTTGATGTGGGCAGCATCGCCGTTATTCCGTTGCCACGCGTCGCTGCGCACAGTCGCGATTACGTCACGAAGTGATGCGGCGAGGAAGTCTCGGTGCAGAGCGAACCCGGCGTCATCGCCCGCAAAGAAGTCGTCACCGGCTTTGCCCGGTCGATTCTTCTCGCGTGGTGTTCGCAGGCGCTGCGGGTTGGTGACTACCTGTACTGGCTCATTCGGCATGGTCCTGGCCTCCCTCTGCGAGCTCGCTCACACGACGGCTGACGGTTTTGGTGCTGACGCCCGTGAGGAAAGCGATCTCGGACTTTTGAAAACGGATGTCGGTGGACGTCGCGAGCGCCTGCATGAGTGACGTCTCGTCGAGCCCAATCCTTGGTTTGCTGGCCCCGGCCGTGGCCGTGGTGGAGGCTGCAAGCGGGCGGATGGTTGCTACCGGAGTGGTCGTCTGCTCGGCGAGGATCGAGCGTTTGCGGTATCGATCGACGAGCGTGATTAGCTCCGAACCGGAGTAGCCCTCGGAGATCCACGCGACAAACTTTGACTCGGTCGTCAGGTCTTTCATGGAGGCGTTGGCTATCTCAAGACGTTCATGTGCGCTCGGCAGCGGTGTCGCCAGCTGTACCTCGAACCGTCGCCACACGGCTGGGTCCAGGAGTCCGTGGTGGTTTGTGATGCCGATCGTGATGCCGGTGTTTGCGCGGGTATCGATGTTCTGCAGCAGAGTGTTGACCACGCGCTTGATCTCGCCGACTTCATTAGGGTCGTCGCGAAGCTTGGCAATGGCATCGAACTCGTCGAGGATCAGGACGCACTCGTACCGTTGGGCGAAGTCAAAGAGAGCGCCCAGATTGCGCGCGGTGGTTCCGAGGAAGGAACTGATGAGTCCGTCCAGCCGGGCAACCACTGCAGGTAAACCGAGGTCCCGAGCCAGCCACAGAGCGAGACTTGTCTTTCCGGTGCCGGGTGGACCATAGATCAGGCAGCTGAGCGCAGGTCGCATCCCCGCGTCGGCTAGCCGCGCCTGGTTCTCCCACTCCATGCGCAGGCCGTCCACCGCCGCTGCGACATCCTCAGGGAACACAGGTCGGGTCGCATCGTTCTCATCGGGGAACACCACGGTCGCCAGTGGTGCGGATGTCTCGCGGTCGACGGGCACGCGCACACCCGGCCTCATCCGTTCCCCGGTGCTGCTCTTGGCCAGCCGGCTTGGCGCGAGCGCCTTCGATGCCGACTCGCTGCGGAGCATGCGAGTGAGCGCTGAGGCATCTTTATCGCCCGCCTTCTCCATCGCTGAGGCAAGCCGTTCGACCTGGTGCCGCACGGTGTCATCGCCTTGCGCGAGAGAGACCCGAACCAGAGACCTGACGACAGAGAAGTGTTCCATGAGGACAGATTAGCGGCTAGATCGGACACAGGCTGACAGTCAGTGGACACCCAGTATCGTGGAAGGGAAGGCGCGTGTGCCCTGATGATCTTTCTGGGCACCCGTGGGCTGGTATGCGACGTGGCGTCGCCGCATGCGACGAAGGTCGAGCGCGCACCATCGAAGCCTCGATCAGCCGGTTCAGCCATTGGCGAGACCAGGCCGCTTGAAGCATCGTGTCGACCTGTCGTTCGTGGCAGCACACAAGATCTGTGAGCGAGGCCGAAACCCGCGCTGATCGTGCCTGAATAGCCGACCCGAACCTCGCGTGGTCGAACATCCGACCATCGAGCGCCTGCTGGATGTGATGCCAGGTGCGGCCGGGAGGCGTACCCGCGGACAGCAGGTCGGCGGCGGGGCTGAGCCGCTGGCGGCCGCCCTCCTTGCCGGGACCGGGCCGTGCCCGGCGAGCACCCGAAGACCGCCGGCCGTTAACTCATCGGTGCGACGACGCCGTTCCCCCGATGAACCGTGAGAGGGTGGCAGCGGATGCCACGCTGTACACCGCGAGCGCGTCAGTCCCGGAAGCGTGCTGCAGCTGGGCATCGCAGTTGCCCTCGAGTGCGCAGGTGATCGTATTTCGAACCCTCGGGATTGGAAGCGCCGCTTCGATCGCTCGAGGCTTCCTCAAACGACGCCAGGATGGGCGCATCTTGTGGTTCAGGTAGGAATTTCCGGTCTGCGGGTAGCTGTACTGGAGTGGTCTTAAAGGGCGTCGCGCACAAGGGTGCCTGCGTGCATCTCCATCTTCCTCTGGTCATTGCTCTCGGCGTCCGCCGCGAGCAATGTCCGCGTCGAAATTGGCTGCGCACCGCTAGTCGGACTGCGCGTCACCAAGAATCACTCGCTCGGTCTCGGCCTTCTCATCACCATCCGCCGGCTCTTCGACGGTCTCTTCCTCATAAACCGTGAGCCACGCCTCGTCAGCGCTCGAGAGGGCGCGCGTGCTTCCCGTAGCCACCACCGTGCCGAGCATCTCTGCAATGGACTCCTGTCGACGTACACGGTTGAGACGGTCACTTGCCGCTCGCTCGACCGCCCGGAGGTAGCGAACGGCAGATTCGCCTTGAGGGGTGCTAGTCAGGTCGTCTACGGAGTTTCCCTCGGCCTCTTCCTTCTTTATGTCGTTGACGGTTGTCGAGAACTCCTTTAGTGTGTCCGCCAACGCGCGCCCACCATCGTCATTAAGTGGCAGGCGTTCTGCTTCTCTTGCCAGGTAGATCATGAGCGAATAGAAGTCCGACTTATTGCGAAAGCGGGAGCGTCGAATATCGGCCGCGATCGGCGCCAACTGACCAAGCACGCGCCCAAACCTGCGCTTCAGGTCAACGAGTTGTTCTTGAGGCATTCCCTGGAGGTCCATGGTTCGAAAGAGCGTATCGAGGCCGTCCTTCTTGTTGGGGAACGCCCCCGAGACCACGGCGTAGACGACCTCGGCGACAAATTCGTCATTTCGCCGACGTTGATAGTCCCTTGCGGAGAAAACGCCGACTTCAGTCAAGATGGGCACTGCGGCGAGGGTCTCGATGAACTTTATGAACGGGCCGGTATACGCGGCATGTCGGAGCTCCTGTGGCTCAAGAGGCTCGACTGTCTTGTTCAGGCGCCGAAAGACCTCCCGCAGCACAGTATCCGTGAGGTCGGGAAGGTCTCTGACAATCAGCTTGAAGCCACGGAACCGAGCCTGAAGGGCCTCGCCGATCTCGCCAAAGGTTCGGCCCCGCCATCGCGGGTCCAGATCGTCGGAAACCTCAAGCCGAAGTTCGCCATGGATGAATCTAAGGCAAGCTGAGATTCGCTGTTGTCCATCAACGACGGTCAGGCGCTCGGAGCCGTCCGCAGCCGTCGTCGTCTGAACGTACACCTCCGGAACAGGCAGCCCTCGAAGTATGGAGTCGATCAAAAAGCTCTGCTGCGACTCATTCCAGACCAGGTTTCTTTGGAAAGCCGGTCGAAGGACTAGAGCCCCTTCACCGAAGGCCTTATCGAAGTGGTTGACCGACAGGTTGGAACTGTTCGAGGCAATTTGGTTCACGAACTCGAGGGATGCGCTCATGCCGTCATCTTCCTTCTGCATCGAATGATGGACTCCGAGACGTAATTTCGGACGCTCCAGTAATCTCGGTAGATCCAAACATGGACGTCGATCTCCCGATCAAACTCGATCGCGACATACTCCTCCAGCCGTACAAGTGCGGTGAGCCACTCACGCCCGAACGACACCCACGGAAGCATCACGTTGGCGAGGATCGCCCCATCGAAGAAGCGCTTCTTCTGCCAGCCGATCACGCTTCGGAGCTCAGGATCCACCTCAGCCGCGGTCGGTTGAGTGGCGACGCGGAGATCCCGCCACGCCTGCTCAAAGAAGATCTCGGAGACGACGGCGATGTCTAAATCAGAGCCCACATCGAACTCCTTGAGGCGTCCATCAACGACGTTGTCCGGATTGAGCGAGAGGCCGATCGCGCCAGACCCGAGGCAGAACACACCATTGCGATCGACTCCGAGTTCCTCGCATGTTCGCGCTACGAATTTGGAGAACCGTCTTCCGTCGAACGCATATGGGTCGGGCCGAATGAAGTGCTCATCAATCCATGGAAGAAGCGGTTCGGCGAGCAGCACGTCGTTCGCGCCGGGATAGGTCAATATCGGCACCTGCGTCGAGTGCTAGGTCCAGACAAGCCTCGCACTTCCCGAGGCTTCTCCGGTAGATCCTCGGTTGCCTTCGCGACCTTCAGCACCTCCGGCTTCGTGTCCGAGAGCACCGCATCGAGTCGGCGCAGCACGGTAAGTGGGGGCACGACCGAACCGTACTCTGAGGGCTTGAAAGGCCCGCGAAGAGACTCCGCGATGTTGCAGGTGACGGCGACGTAATTGACCACGAGGGCACTCCTGCTATAGAGCGAACAAGCGACTGCAGGGCCGCGAACTCTCCCATCTTGGCCCATTGCTTACGGCTCTCCAGTAGCGACGCCCCGCCTCACCGCCCGGATCGGACCAACACGTTTCCGGCCGGCCGAGGTTTTTCTCCGGCCGAGCGGCTGTGATGATGGAGACGCAATCCGCGGCCTCACTCGACTCGCGCTGCCGCGGCGGCGCCGCTGCGGATCCGAAACCTCTTCGCTAAATCCACATCATCGCTTCGCGCAAGAGACGGTATCCATGCCCCTCGCCCGCTACGGCGTCAGCACCTCGACGCCCGCGGCGGCGAGGGCGGCGCTCAGCTCTGGGCTCGGCTGCTCGTCGGTGATGAGGTAGTCCGCCTGCTCAAGCGGGACCACCTGCGCGAAGAGGCGGCGGCCGAGCTTGGTCGAGTCGGCGAGGATGGCCGTGCGGTCGGCGCGGCGCACCATCTCGGCCATCATCGTCGCGTCGCCGAGGTTCGAGGTCGAGTAGCCCGTCTCGTCGACCGCGCCGACGGCGACGAGCGCCAGGTCGCATCGGATGTCGACATCCGGCGTGCTCGAGTTCAGCGCGAGGGAGACCGGACCGGTCGTCGCCTGCGTCAGGGTGCGCACGGCGCCGCCGAAGACGTAGAGATCCCGGAACGCGTTCGGCGAGATCTCAGCCGGGATCCGCAGGTTGTTCGTCGCGATCGTCAGGTTGCGGTGGTTGCGCAGAGCCCGCGCCACAGCGAGCGTCGTCGTGCCGGCGTTCAGCATGATGACCGACCCGTCCTCGACCAGCTCGGCCGCGATGCGGGCGATCTTCTCCTTCTCCGCGACCTGCATCCGCAGGCGGACGTCGAGCCCGCGATCCCGGCCGGGGCTCTCGGCGGTGCTGACCGCGCCGCCGTGCGTCCGCACGACGACGCCCTCGCGGTCGAGCTGATCGAGATCGCGGCGGATGGTGTCGATCGAGACGCCGAAGTGGGCCGCGAGGTCGGCGACGGTCACCCGGCCGACCTCATCGACGTAGGCGGCGAGATCGGCTTTGCGGCCGGCCGGGAGGCGCCGACCGCGTGCGGGTGAGGGAGCTTCCATGCGGTCATATCTAGCACAGAGCGTCCAGATCACTGAAGAAACAGCAGGAAACCGCACGATCGGCGGCAGTCAGACGGGCCGGCTGATGTCGCGCGAACAGCGGAAAGCCGTGGAAGGGGCCCAGAGAAGGGCTTGACGAGACCGCGCTGCTCGCCGCATACTCGTCCTAAACCGGCATTAAAACGCAGAAGAGCGCGGAATGCCGCAGGATCTCGAAGAGGAGAGACCATGGCAATTGATCGGAGTGCGGCCCGGCGGGCGCGAGTCGTCGCCGGCATCGCGACGGCTGCAGCGTCGGTCCTGGCGCTGTCCGGCTGCGGCGCGAACGGCGACTCGGGGGCGTCTGGGGGAGACGTCACGATCGAGTTCGCCCAGTGGTGGGAGCCGGAGCTGCCCGACGGCGAGTTCCGCGCCCTCATCGACAGGTTCGAGGAGGAGAACCCCGGCATCACGGTGGAGCTCGTCAGCGGTCCGTACGCCTCGACGAAGGAGCAGCTCTTCGCCGGCGCCGCCTCGGGCACGATGCCCGATGTCGTGGGCCTCGACGGCGCCTGGGTCAACGACTTCGCCTCCAAGGGAGTGATCGCCGATCTCACGGCCCTGATGGCGGAGTACGACTACGACGACAGCGAGCTCGCGAGCCAGATCAAGGTCGACGACAAGACCTACATGATCCCGGTGGTCAACTTCGTGTACCCGATGTTCACGAACGACGGCCTGCTCGCGGAAGCCGGCGTCTCCGAGCCGCCGTCGACCCGCGAGGAGTTCGCCGACGCGGCCGAGAAGGTCTCGGCTCTCGATGGAGACGCGTCGGGATGGGTCCTGCCGCTGTCGCTCGAGGCGCCGAACGGCGTGCAGAACGACGTGATGTCGTGGGTGTGGGCCTCGGGCGGCTCGATGCTCGACGGCGGTCAGCCGGATCTCACGAATGACGACGTCGCTTCCGCGATGGAGTTCATCGAGGGGATGTGGGACGCGGGCTCCATCGCATCCGGCAGCTTCACGATGAAGGAGCAGGACAAGGTCGAGGAGTTCACGAACGGCCGCGTCGGGATGATGATCGACTCGCTTGCGCACATCAACCTCATCCGCGAGACGAACCCCGACCTCGAGTTCTCCATCTCGGCTATCCCCGCGGAGGAGGGCTACGAAGGCGAGCGCGGCATCCCCTACGCCTCGTGGGGAATCGGCGTCGCAGAGAACTCCGAGAACAAGGAGGCGGCGTTCAAGCTCGTCTCGTTCCTGATGGAGTCGGAGACGAACTCCGAGCTGTCGACGATGGCGAACGCGTTCCCCGGCAACACGGAGTCGGTGCCCGACTTCGTCGCGGATGACGAGCTCTTCGCGAAGGCCTTCGAGATCTACCAGGCCGGCTATCCCGCGAACGAGTTCACCGGTCTGCCCGTCGCGGAGGAGCTCATGCGGCTCCTCGGCGAGCAGCTCCAGTCGGCTCTCGACGGTCAGCAGTCGATGCAGGACGCGCTCGAGAAGGCGCAGGAGTCCTGGGAAGCCGAATTCTGATCCCGTTCCCGTTCGGTCGGATGGCGCGCGGCGGCGCGCGCCATCCGATCCCGACAGAGGTCGACGCCATATGAGCATGCAGACATCCTTCGCTCCCGACACGGAGACGCTCGTCACGGGTGCCCCGCTGTCGCGGAAGCGCCGCCAGCTGCGGAAGGCCCGCGAGTCCTACGGCTTCCTCGCCCCGACTCTCATCCTGCTCTTCGTCCTGATGATCGTGCCGATCGTCATGGTGATCGGGTACTCGTTCCAGGACGAGGCCGTGATGGGGTCGTCCTCCGGACTCGTCGGGCTCGAGAACTACATCGCCGTCCTCTCCGACGCGGGGTTCTGGAAGGCGACGGGCAACACCGTCTTCTTCACGGTGGTCAGCGTCGCGGCGCACCTCATCCTCGGGCTGGCGTTCGCGATGCTGCTCAACAGCCCCCTGATCGGAGCGGTGCCGCGTGCGATCTTCCGCGCGCTCTACGTTCTTCCGTGGCTCTTCACGGCCGCGGTGATCGCGGTCCTCTGGCGGATGCTGCTGGCTCCGAACGGCATCATCAACTTCCTCCTCAGCACCGACGTCGAGTGGCTCGCCTCTCCGCAGCTCGCGCTGGGCACCGTCACCTTCATCAACATCTGGGCCGGCTACCCGTTCTTCATGGTGAGCCTGCTCGCGGGCCTGCAGGGCATCCCGAACGAGCTCAACGAAGCGGCGACGGTCGACGGCGCCAACGCACCCCAGCGGTTCTGGAACGTGACCATCCCGCAGCTGCGCCCCATCATCGTGAGCCTCGTGCTGCTCGATCTCATCTGGACGTCGCAGCAGTTCGCGCTGATCTGGATGACCACGGGCGGCGGGCCCATCGACGTCACCGAGGTGCTCAGCACATTCACCTACAAGCTCGCGTTCGCCGAGTACGACTTCTCGCTCGCCGCGACCTCCGCCGTCCTCGTGCTCCTCATGTCGATGGTGCTCGCGGTGTTCTACGTCCGCCATCAGAAGGCGAGGGACTGACATGGCGCTCTCCGTCACCGCCCGCACGCGCACGGCGCGCACCGGCGTCATCATCGGGCTCCTTCTCGGCGCGGTCTTCGCCGCCGGGCCGGTGCTCTGGATGCTCTCGAGCTCGTTCAAGTCGAACACCGAGATCTTCGAGCTGCCCCCGCGGCTCATCACGGACTCGTTCTCGCTCGACGCCTACGTCGCGATCCTCACGACGCCCGAGACGGTCCGCTTCTTCCTCAACAGCTACATCGTTGCGGGAGCCGTCACGCTGCTCACGCTGGTCGTGGCCATCCAGGCGGCGTACGCCTTCAGCCGATTCGAGTTCCGCGGCAAGCGCGTGCTGAACGTCGTGATCATCAGCGTGCAGGCGGTGCCGCCGATCACGCTGCTCATCCCGTACTTCGGCCTGGTCGTCGCGCTCAAGCTCTACAACACGTACCCCGGGCTCATCCTCACCTACATGGTGTTCACGCTGCCCTACGCGATCATCATGATGACCGGGTACTTCAACACCCTGCCGCGCGAGCTCGACGAGGCCGTCCGGATGGACGGCGCCGGCTCCCTCACGGCGCTCTGGCGGATCCTCGTGCCGATCTCGGTGCCCGGGATCGTCTCGGTGGGGATCTACACCTTCATGATCGCGTGGAACGAGTACCTCTTCGCGCTCACCCTCACCCGCACCACCGACATGCGCACGGTGCCCATCGGCATCCAGCTGCTCATGGGGCAGCACTCGTACGAGTGGAACCAGATCATGGCGATGAGCATTCTCGGCTCGATCCCCGTGCTGATCCTCTTCCTGGTGCTGCAGCGCTTCTTCATCAGCGGTCTCACGGCCGGCTCCGTGAAGAGCTGACCGACCTCGCCATCCATCAACAAGGAGAATCACATTGCTGTACACCGGTAGGTCCATCCTCGACGTCGCCAACGAGCACGCCTTCGCCATCCCCGCCTTCAACATCAGCGACTGGGCGATGTTCAAGGGGATCATGGATATCAGCGAGGAGAAGGACGCGCCCGTCATCATCGCCATCCACCCCGACGAGGTCTCCCACATCACGACCGACCTCATCCCGGCCATGCACGCGCGTGCCCATCGCTCGAGCGTTCCCGTCGCCATCCACTGGGACCACGGCGGCACCTTCGAGCAGATGATCACGGCCATCCAGGCCGGCTTCACGTCGGTCATGATCGACGCCTCTCTGCAGCCGTTCGACGACAACGTCGCCCTCACGCGCAAGGTCGTCGAGGCAGCGCATGCCGTGGGCGTGCAGGTCGAGGGCGAGCTCGGGACGATCGGGGCGAACGACAGCTACGGCGAGGCAGGCGCAGCCGAGATCATCTACACGAACGTCGACGACGCGGTCCGGTTCGTGGAGGAGACCGGCGTCGACAGCCTCGCGATCGCGATCGGGACCTCGCACGGTCTCTACCCCGCCGACAAGAACCCCGAGCTGCGGCACGACCTGCTCCAGGAGATCAAGGCCGCCGTGGGCATCCCTCTCGTCCTGCACGGCGGGTCCGGCAATCCGGACAGCGAGCTGGCGCGCGCGGTCTCGCTCGGCATCAACAAGATCAACATCTCGAGCGACATCAAGGTCTCGTACCACAACCGCATGCGCGAGGTCCTCGGCACCGACGTGCGCCTGCGCGAGCCGAACGCCATCCAGCCGGAGCCGCTCGAGGCGATGAAGGTCACGGCGGCCGAGAAGATCGACCTGTTCGGAGCCGCGGGCAAGGCCACGCTGTACTGATCGTCACAGGAGACGGAAGGAGCCGGCGTGGGAGCCGATCTGGTGCTGGGGCTGGGCGGGACGGTCGACTACGAGGTCCGCTGGGACACCGACGTGGTCAACGCGCTAGTCGACGAGCTCGGCATCGTCCGCGCGGAGCTGACGGCCGACGAGCCGATCGTCGATGAGCGCACGCTCGTGGCGGCGATCCTCGCCTTCGCCGCCGTGGGAACGGGCGGGGAGCGCTTCGTCGCCTCTTCGGAGATCGTCGAGGGGTTCGCCGCGCGGTTCTCGACCTCGGTCACCCTGGGCGGGACGGGGGTGCGGGCGGGTCTCGCGCTCGACCGACTCGGTGTCCCGAGCACCCAGCACCTCGTGAGCATCGACGACACCGTGCGCCGGCTCCTCCCGTCGTCGATGCGCGTCGTCAGCTCCGCGACGCGCGACACCCTCGATCCGCACCTCATCGTGCAGTACCCGGCCGGTGCGCGAATCCGGCTGGCGGATGGCGAGGTCGTCACGCCGAGCGCCAATCGGCTGATCTTCGCGAACGATCCGCCGAACCGCGAGATGGCGATCGCGGATGGCCTGGGCGACGCCCTCGCGACGGCGGCGGTGTTCCTCGTCTCGGGTTTCAACACGATGCAGGACGACCGGCTGCTCATGCGGCGCCTCGATGAGCTGAGGTCCGCCATGCGCCGACTGCCGAGCGACGCCGTCGTTTACTACGAGGACGCGGGCTTCTACCGGCGCGAGTTCTCGCGGGAGATCCGAGCACGGCTGCTCGATCGCATCGACGTCTACGGCATGAACGAGGACGAGCTGCAGGAGTACCTCGGTCGCAGCGTGGATCTCCACGACGGGGACGATGTCGTCGTCGCGCTCCGCGACATCCATCGGCTCATCCCCGCCCCGGCCCTCGTCGTGCACACCCGCACGTGGGCTGTCGCCGTCGGCCCCGAGGCGGAGCGCTACCGCGACGCTCTCGAGAGCGCGGTTCGGATCGCCGCGACCCGATATCGACTCGGAGACGGCTTCTCGCCATCCGATCTCGATGTGACCGACCGGTGCCCGCGGCATCAGGGCGGCGCCCTCGTCGTCGATCGAGTGCGTGCGGCGATTCCGGGTTCCACCGGGGTCGCCGGATTCGACATCGACACGTCGTCGCCGACGACGATCGGGCTCGGGGACACGTTCGTCGGCGGCTTCCTGTCGGCGTTCGCGCCCGCGCGGAGGGCGGCGGCATGATCCACGAGCTCGGACCCAATCGACCGCCCGAGAGGTTCTATCGCGGAGGTCGGGCCATCGCGGCGTTCCGCGGCGAGCCGTCGGCCGCCGAGTGGGAGCCGGAGGACTGGATCGGATCCGTCACGACCGTCCGCGGGGAGGCGGAGCTCGGGCTGACGCGCCTGCCCGATGGCAGGCTGCTTCGCGACGCGGTGGCGGAGGATCCGGTCTCCTGGCTCGGAGCGGAGCATGCGGCCCGCTGGGGCGCTGACGTGCGGCTCCTCGTGAAGCTGCTCGATGCGGGCCAGAGGCTGCCTGTCCACGCGCACCCCGATGACGGGTTCGCCGAGCGCCATCTCGGCTGCCGGCACGGCAAGGCCGAGGCGTGGTACATCCTCGAGGGCGGCACCGTGCACGTCGGGCTCACGCGGGAGGTGTCTCCCGACGAGCTGGCCGATCTCGTCCGCTCCCAGGATGTCGACGCGCTCCTGGGCCTCCTGCACACGGTGCGCGTGGAGCCGGGGGACATCGTCTGGGTGCCGCCGGGTGAGCTGCACGCCATCGGCGAGGGCGTCTTCCTCCTCGAGCTGCAGCAGCCCGAGGACCTGTCGATCCTGCTCGAGTGGGAGGGGTTCGCGATCGACGGCGCGGCAGAGGGGCACCTGGGCCTCGGCTTCGACAGGGCGCTCGCCGCGGTGAATCGTCGCGCCCGTCGCGTCGAGGAGCTCGCGGAGCTCGTGCGTCCGGCACCCGTCCGGGGGTCGGTCTTCCCGGAAGCGGCGGACCCGTACTTCCGGCTCGAGAGGCTGCCGGTGGACGGGCAGGCGACCGTCGCCGCGGGCTTCTCCCTCCTCGTCCTCGTGGAGGGCTCGCTCGTGATCGATGGCGCGCGGGCCGCCGTCGGCTCGACCTTCCTCGTGCCCGCAAGCCAGGGACCGGTCGAGGTCGACGGCGTCGGCGAGCTGCTCGTGGCTCGTCCGCCTGCCCCCTGACGGGGACGGCCGACCCCGCTCGACCCGTGGGAGTGGGACGGAAGCCTGACGTTCGGCGTCCCGCGCGCGTGCACCGTGCCATCCGCTTCTCTCCTGGCAGGATGACCCGGATGATCGCCGTCGAGATCGCACCCGTGACGCTGCCGGACGCCGTCGACGCGCGCGATGCGCAGGATTTCCTCGACTACCTCGAGATCGCCGCGACCGTCATGCGGGAGCAGAGCGGCGCCGGTGTCGGCGCGCAGAAGCCTGCCGACGCCCTCGAGCGGCTGCGCGGCGCGACGTGCGTGCCGCTGCTCGCGCGGATCGCCGGGCGGGCCGCGGGAGCCGCGCAGTTCATGGCGCCGGCCGACGGGGGAGTGCTCGCTAGCATCAGCGTGTTCGTGCCGCGCCGTGACGCCGGCATCCTCGAGGCGATGCTCATCAAGGCCGTCGAGGAGCAGGCGCGGGCGCACTGGTTCGCGGCGGTCCGCGCGGTGAGCCTGCATCGCCCCGATACGGAGGGCGACGTCATCCCGGCAGCGGATGGCGGTGAGGCGGCGCCGCGCGACCCCCAGGCGCGGGCGCTCGCCGAGTCGGGCTATGCGCTCGAGACCGTCACGCGGCATCCGACGGGCTGGGGCGACCTGGAGTACCTCGCGGCCGAGTGGCGGAAGGACCTCGCCGCATAGGACGGCCGGCGTCCGATCACGCGGGCGCAGGCCCCGCGCATAGGGCGTCGGGAAGGCGTTTCCCGACCGTTCACCGCCATCCGCGAGCCTTCCGGCATCCCCTCCGCGGCCATCCGACCGCGCCCGCCGCGAGTCCGACCCGACGGACTCAGGAAGGAAGATCCGTGCCATCCGCATTCCCTCGTCGCAAGGCCGTCGCCTGCGCTGTGCTCCTCCCGCTCCTCGTCGGCCCCGCCTTCGCGCAGCCGGCCTTCGCCGCGAAGGACGACGACCTCGTCGACGTGTCGGCCATCGAGCCGCGCGCGGCGGCGTACGGCGCGTTCGTCGACACGTACCGTCAGAACACGACCGACTTCACGACGCCCGAGACGAACCCCGCGATCGGCGTGCTCGCCGAGATGCTCGAGTACTGGACGCCCGGCACCACCTGGAACGACGGCACGATCCTGAGCGCCCAGGTGCATGAGCAGAACATCGCGGCGATCGAGCGGATCACGCAGAACCGCACCGACGAGGAGGCCGACGCCGCCTACCTCGCCGACCGCCGCCACCAGAGCTACTCGATGATCGAGGGCCTCGAGGAGGACGCGCAGGAGTTCCGCGACCTCGCGAACGCGGGCACGACCATCCCCGACGAGATCCCCGCCGACGCGCTCACGACCAAGTACGACGACCGCGGCAACGAGAACGGCGCCTGGGCCGACGTCGACTCCGAGCTCGGCAGCGTCGTGCAGCTCGTGAACACCGTGCGCGGGCCGTGGGCGACCTCGAACCGCGCCAAGGAGTACTACCAGTACATGCGCCCGTTCCGCTGGAGCGACGACGTCGTGCTCGTGCCCGAGCTCGAGCCGGTCAAGAAGCCCGAGTCGGAGGCCGCGTCGGACGGCGGATTCCCGAGCGGGCATACGAATGCCGCCTTCCTCGCGGGCATCGCGCTCGCCACGGCCGTGCCCGAGCACTACGACGACCTCCTGCTGCAGGCGTCTGACCTCGGCTACAGCCGTGCCGAGGCCGGGATGCACTCGGCGCTCGACATCATCGGCGGCCGCATCCTCGCGACGGGGCTCGCCGCGGCGACCCTCGCCGACGACGAGAACGCCGAGCTGATCGCCGAGGCGACGGCGGACGCCGACACCGCGCTCGAGGCCGAGCTCGATCTCGACACCGACCGCGACGCGTACCAGGCGCGCCTCGCGGAGTACCTCGCGAACACCACGTTCGGCCTCGACCCCGTCGGCGAGGCGGGCGTCGCGCCGGTCGTGCCGGGGGGCGCCGAGGAGCTCATCCGCACGCGCTACCCCTACCTCGACGACGCGCAGCTGCGCTGGGTGCTCTACTCGACCGCGCTCGAGTCGGGCCTCCCCGTCGCGGACGACGCCGAGGGCTGGGGCCGGCTCAACCTCTTCGCCGCCGCGAACGGCTTCGGCGCATTCGACCGCGACGTCGCGGTCTCGCTCGACGCGACGGCGGATGGCTACGGTGCGGTGGACGTGTGGCGGAACGACATCGACGGCGCGGGGTCGCTCACGCTCGACGGCACGGGCACGCTCATCCTCGCGGGTGAGAACTCCTTCACGGGCGGCGTGCGCGTGAAGGGCGGCGAGCTCGTCGCGACGACCGCGACCGCGCTCGGCACGGCCGACGTCGAGCTGCAGCGGGGCGTCGTCCGCGAGCAGGCGGATGGCACGCTCGAGGTCGGCGGGGAGCTCACGCAGAAGAAGGGCGCGACGCTCGCGCTGACGATCGAGGACGCCTCCGCTCCCGCCCTCTCGGTCGACGGCAAGGCGAAGCTGCGCGGCACGCTCGCGGTCGACGTGTCGGCGCTGGCCGAGGTGCCGGCAGAGCTGCCGCTCATCGAGGCCGCGAAGTTCCCGGGCGCGCTTCCGGCGCTTGAGGTCACGGGGCTGCCGGAGGGCTACCAGCCGGAGCTGCGCATCGAGGGCGGCGTGCTCACGCTGGTCGACGCGCGCTGACGCGGCGGCGGGCGGGGAGACCCCCGCCCGCCGCCTGGGTGGGTGAGAGGAGGCGACCCCCTCACCCACCCGGATGCTCAGCCGAGCGGCTGCGTCGTCGGCGAACCGAGCACCATCGGCGCGACGATCAGCTTGTCGACGCGCGGGGCCTCGTCGTCGGCGCTGAACACGCGGAGCGGCTCGCCGTCGCTCGACAGGGTCACCTGCATGCTGCGCTCCAGGAAGCTGTTCCAGCTGAAGGTGTGGCGGTGGTAGCCGTACCCCACCTCCTGGTCGCCCTCGGCGATGTCGAGGCGGAGGTCGACCACCTGCGGGTTGTACGGGTGGGGCGAGGCGAGGCTCGCGTTGGAGTACCAGACCGACACGGCGTAGTCGCCGGCGCTGTCGAAGCCCGCGGAGCGCGCGAACTCGATCGCGTTCCCCTCGCCGCCGCCCAGACCGTCGACGTAGCCGCCGCCCGTCGCGTTCGTGCCCGTGGCGGGGGCGAGCGTTCCGGCCTGCGCGGTGCCCGTGAGCTGCCCGTCCTCTGCCTCCAGGACGACGCGCGCGTCGTCGGCGGCGCGCACCCGCGTCGTCGTGACGCTCTCGATCGCGACATCGCCCGACGAGCGCAGCTCGATCTCGTTGATGCCCTCAGCGAGGTGCACTCGGGCCGTCGACTCCCAGCTGCCCTTTCGCTCGCTTGCGAGTTCGACAGGCGAGCCGCCGTTGATCGTGACCTCGATCGCGCCCGCGCGGCCGCTCTCGTAGGCGACCGACAGGTCGTAGTAGCCCGAGTCCATCGCCGTGACGTAGAGGTCGGCGCGCCCGCTGTCCGACAGGCTCGCGAATCCGGACGCCTTCTTGCCCTGGTACGCGATCTTCGCGCCGTCGTACAGACGGAACGTCGATGCCGGGTGCACCGTCGGCTCACCGTCGGTCACATCCGTGAGCAGGAAGCGGTCGAGCGTGACGTCGGGGTAGGGGAGAAGGTTCTCGCCATCGGCGGTGGTGCGGAGCGTCAGCTCGTGCGTCCCCGCGGTGAGCTCGACCAGGGTCTCGCCGCTGCCGCGGTAGTTCCAGTGCAGGTCGGCCCGGTACTGCACCGTGCTCGCGTATGCGCCGTCGACCCACAGGGCGTGCTGGCCGGGATTCTTGTTGGAGGCGCCGATCGCCTGGAACCGGTAGAGACCGTCGCGCGGCACCTCGACCGTCCAGGTCGCGGTCGAGTCGAGCGTCTTGAACGCGCGCACGTCCTGGTTGCCGGAGGCGAGCCAGGTCCAGCCGCCACTCGCCTTCGGGTCGTGGCTCTGCACGTACGAGCCGGTGATCGCGGTGCTCTCGGCCTCGATCGTCGCGCTCCAGGGCTGCGCCGCGAGATCCTGCTCGACATCGTGCGTGCCGGCCGGAGTGATCAGCACCTGGTAGGCCGCGTAGCGGTTGAACGTGTCGACCGGGATCGTGAGCTTGCCGCCCGCGAGCGCTGCGCCATCCGCCGCCCAGACGAGAGCCGGGGTGTCGGCGAGCCCCTGCGCGCCGACCGTCGCGATCTCGCGCACCTCGACGTCGACCCGGTTGCCGAACACCTTTCGATCGAGCCCTTCGAGCGACACCTCGACGTCGGCGTCCGTCCCGCCGAGAAGCACGGTCGCGCGCCGGTTCTCGTCGTCGACGGCCGCGATGCCCTGCAGAGTGTCGGCGGTGTCGGGACGCGGCGGCGTCACACGCACGGTCTCCGACCCCTCGAGGTCGCCGTACCACTTGAACATCCACCACCCGGCGTTCGCGCCGTTCGGCCGCGAGGAGTTGTCGGAGAAGTTGCCCGAGTAGCCCCAGTACGCGGTCTGGGCGTCGACCTTCGTGTCCTCGAACATCGAGAACCACTGGATGAGCTGACCGGGCTGCCCCATGTCGCGCAGCATCCCGTACTCCGTGATGTTGACGGGGATCGGATCGATGCCCTTCGATGACTCGATCGCGCGGAACTCGGCGAGATGACCGCGATAGGTCGCGAGATTGTCGATGCCGAGCTCGTGCCAGATCCACACGTCGGGGACGGATCCGTCGGCGATCGCGTAGTCGAGGAACTCCGTGCTCGGCGTCTTCCGCCAGTGACTGTCGCCGGGGCCGCCGATGCGCGGCCGGTCGAGACCGTGGCGCGCGTAGACCTCCTCGATCTTCTCGTGCACCGCGGTCCAGTCGGCGAAGAACTGCTCCTTGTCGGCCGCCCAGTCCGAGTACCAGATCCAGTCCGGCTCGTTGAACGGGATGAAGGTGTACTCCTCGGGGTGGTCGGATTGCGTCGCGACCGCCTCGGTGACGAACTCGATCACCTCGAGGTAGTCCCAGACGCCGTTGCCGCCCTCGGTGTAGGAGCCGGTCGCGACGTCGTAGGTGCGGTCGTCGCCCGGGCGGACGCCGCTGTTGTACGGCCACTCGGGGTAGTAGTCCTGCTGGTAGATGTACAGGTCCTCGCCGTGCTTGTCGAAGAACCCGTCCTCGATCTTCAGCGTGTCGCCGCCGGGGTGCTGCGTGCCGTACGGCGGCTTCTGGGACGTGTTCGTGATGTGCGCGCCGTTGATCAGCGCCTGAGTCGGAGCGCCGTCGTCGCCGAACCCGTACAGCGTTCCGCTCGCGCCTCCGCGGAACTCTCCGGTGCGATCGGAGAAGTCGACGGTCAGGCGCTCCGCGTCGGCCGCGACCGCGGGTGGAGCGGCGAAGCCGCTCGTGACCAGCGCAGCGGCAGCGAGCGTCGTCGCCGCGCCCAGTGTTCTCTTCATGGGAAGGGATCTCCTCTTCATCGAGTCGGGTGCTTCGGCTCACCACTGGGAGGCGACACTAGCAACGCGTGATAACGATTACAAGGCAGACTTGATAGCGATTTCAGAATCCGCTACGTTCGCCTCTTGAAATCGCTATCAGCGACTCGACCGGGTCGCGTGGACCGCAATGACGAGGAGTGACGTGACCGAACAGCTGGCGTGGGGAGACGGCGACCTGACCCTCACCTTCGGATGGGCCGACGACGCCCCCGTCCATCTCGCGGCTCTCCGGATGGGCGAGCGCGCGCTGCCGCTGTACCGCGTCCCGCTCGTCGAGATCCTCACGGCCACGGCCGGGCACCTGCCTGCGTCGGGCCGCCTCTCGCACACCGAGCTCGGTGCGCGCCTTCGCCACATCGATCATGAGGTCGATGAAGACGGGCGCCTCATCATCCGCCAGCAGGCCGACGGCGTCGAGGCGGTGACCCAGCTCGAAAGGCTCGCGGGCGCTCCTCGGGCCGTCCGCGCGCAGACGAGTGTGCGCGCGGTCGGAACCGACCCTGTCGTCCTGCGGTCGGTGACGTCATGGGCGGGCGGCTTCACGGCGTGCGACGCGAGCGGGCCCGAGAAGCTCGACGGGTGGGTGCGCGTGTCGGGCGTGAGCGACTGGCTCGGGGAGGGGCGCTGGTGCCGCACGCCGCTGCGCGGGCCGGACTTCCCGCACCTCGCCGAGCACCTCACGGGGCACAACCCGCGCGGCGCCTGGGCGGTGAGCTCGGACGGCACCTGGTCGACGGGCGCGGACCTGCCCGTCGGGGGCCTGGAGAGCGCAGCGCTCGGGCTGGCGCTCGTGTGGCAGATCGAGCACAACGGAGCCTGGCGCAGCGAGATCGGCGAGGACACGGACGGCGGGTACCTGAGCCTCTCGGGGCCGACGGACACCGACTCGTCGTGGACGCGTCGGCTCGCACCGGGGGAGGCCTTCGAGACGGTTCCCGTCGAGCTCGCCTACGGTCGGGACTTCGAGGACGCGCTGGGCGCTCTCACGGACTTCCGCCGCTCCGCGCGCCGCGCCCACCCGGACAACGTCGCGATGCCGGTCGTCTTCAACGACTACATGAACACGCTCAACGGAGATCCGACGACCGAGCGGCTGCTCCCGCTCATCTCCGCGGCGGCCGAGGTGGGGGCCGAGGTCTTCTGCATCGATGCGGGCTGGTACGACGACAGCGGTCACTGGTGGGACACGGTCGGAGAATGGCGGCCCTCCCGCACCCGCTTCCCGGGAGGTCTCTCGGAGGTGGTCGACGCCATCCGCGACGCCGGGATGGTGCCAGGGCTCTGGCTCGAGCCCGAGGTCGTCGGCGTGCGCAGCCCCGTCGCAGAGACGCTTCCGCGGGAGGCCTTCCTCCAGCGTCACGGACAGCGGATCGTCGAGCACCACCGATTCCACCTCGACCTGCGGCACCCGGCGGCGGTCGCTCACCTCGATGCGGTCGTCGACCGCCTTGTCGCCGACTTCGGCGTCGGGTTCTTCAAATTCGACTACAACGTGAACCCCGGTGCGGGAACCGACCACGACGCCGACAGCCCGGGCGATGGGCTCCTCGCTCACAACCGCGCCCACCTCGCCTGGCTCGACGGCGTCCTCGACCGCCACCCCGGACTGGTGATCGAGAACTGCGCCTCGGGGGCGATGCGGATGGACTTCGCGATGCTCTCGCGGCTGGCCATGCAGTCGACCTCCGACCAGCAGGACTTCCGGAAGTACCCGCCGATCGCAGCCGCGGCTCCGATCTCGATGCTGCCCGAGCAGGCGGCGAGCTGGGCGTACCCGCAGCCCGACATGAACGCGGAGGAGCTGTCGTTCAGCCTCGTCACGGGACTTCTCGGCCGGTTCTACGTGTCGGGCTACCTCAACCGGATGACCGACGCACAGCGCGAGGTCGTCGCAGCGGCCGTCGCGCAGGCCAAGTCGCTGCGCCCGCTCATCCGCAGCGGCAAGCCCCATTGGCCCCTCGGGCTTCCGGGATGGACCGACCCGTGGGTCGCGCTGTCCATCCGCTCGGAAGGCGAGGAGGTCGTGTCGGTCTGGCGCCGGGACGGCGAGAGCTCGACGTCCCTGTCGTTCCCGCACCTCATCGGCGCCGACGTGGAGGTCTCGCCGGTGTTCCCCCTCCACCTCCCGGCCTGGCGGACGACGTGGGACGCCTCCTCCGGGACCCTGACGCTGCACGCCGGCGATGCCGATCTCGCCGCGCGCACCATCCGCCTCAGCGTGGGCACCCCGACCCGCTGACCTCTCTCCGGTGCCCATCCCGAGCGCCGGAGCAACCACGAAGGAGCAATTCGATGAAGAACACGTTCCGCGCAGGCGCGGCGCTCGCCGCCGTCGCCGCGCTCACCCTCACCGGGTGCTCGGATCCCGGCGCAGGAGCCGGCGCGAGCGACCCCGCCGAGTGGCCCGCGCAGGACGCCGATCTCGCGGGAACGACCCTGACGATCTGGGCGGCGCAGAACTCGAACACCGTGCCGGACAGCGTCATCGCCGGCTTCGAGGAGCTGACCGGCGCGGAGGTCGAGGTCGTCACGATCCCGGATCCCTACGAGCAGGGCGTGCAGACGAAGGTGGCCACGGGCGACAAGCCCGACCTCGCGTTCTGGCAGCCGACGTCGTCCATGCTGACCGCGCTCAACGCCCCGACGAACCTTCAGCCGCTCGACGACGCCCCCTGGCTCGACGCGTACAAGCCCGAGCTGCGGGATATCACCGGCATCCTCGACGACACGCGCTACGCGGCGCTCATCACGACCCCCGCTGTCGAGGGCGTGTACTACAACAAGGAGGTCTTCGAGGAGGCCGGGGTCACCGACCTCCCGAAGAACTGGGACGAGTTCATCGCGCTCGCGCGGGACCTCAAGGAGCAGGGCACGACGCCGTTCTTCGACTTCGGCGGGGGCACGCCCTGGGCCACGCAGTGGTGGGTTCAGGTGCAGCTCGCCGACGCCGCGAAGGACGGCCTGTGGGACGAGGTGAACGCGAACGAGAAGGGGTTCGACGAGTCGCCGATCCAGGACGCGATCGACGAGTACGCCGCCCTGATCGATGAGGGGCTCTTCAACGAGGACATCAAGACCGCGACGTTCGAGGAGCAGGGCCCTGCCCTCCTGAGCGGCGAGGCGGCGATGGTCGTCCAGGTGAACTCGTTCTTCGGCCAGCTGCAGTCCCTGGCGGATACTGCGGAGCTCGATGAGAAGATCGGCTTCTTCCCCATCTCGCCGAGCGGCAACGTGGGCACCTTCATTCCCGATCAGTCCAACGCCCTCGTGGCGTTCAAGACGGGGGATGCCGAGCGCGAGGCCGCATCGCGCCAGCTCCTCTCGTACTGGCTCGGCGACGGCTACGAGGAGTTCGTGAACGCCCAGTCCACGGTCTCGCTGCAGACGGATGTCCCGTCGTCGGACGAGGTGCCGCAGGCGCTTCTCGACGTGAGCGCGTCGCTCGGCGACGCGGTCGGCTCGATGCAGGCGCTCGCCGTCGCCAACCCCGACCTCTACCTGAACCTCGGCGACATGATCCAGGGCACCATGACGCCGGCCGAGGTGGGCGAGGCCACGCAGGCCCAGTTCGCCGAGCTGGCCAAGGCGATCGGCGCCTCCGGCTTCTGACTCTCGGACAGCCGGGCGCCGACGAGATCGGCGCCCGGCACCCCACCGGAAGGCATTCACCCATGACGACCACCCTCGGTCTCCCGCGCCAGGCGGCGCCGGCCGCTCGACCCGACGAGCAGCCGGCCCCGCCCGCACGACGCACGCAGGACCATCCGGCCTGGTTCCTGATCCCCGCGCTCGTCGTTCTCGTCGTGTTCTTCCTCGTGCCGACGATCTTCAACTTCATCTACGCGTTCACCGACTGGTCGAGCTTCAAGTCCGAGATCGGCTTCGTCGGCTGGGCGAACTTCACCGCGCTGTTCTCGAGCGGGCAGCTCGTGAACGCGCTCTGGGTGACGCTCCTCTACGCCGTGCTCGTCGCCGTCTTCCAGAACCTCTTCGGTCTCGCGCTCGCGCTCCTCCTCGAGCGCGACACGCGGCTCAACCGGATCATCCGCGTCGCGTTCTTCATCCCCGTCATCATGTCGGCGCTCGCGGTCGGCTACATCTTCCAGGCGATGCTCAAGCCCGAGGGCGCTCTCAACGGCATCCTCGGCTTCCTCACCGGGCAGGACGTGCAGATCGCGTGGCTCGGAAGCACGACCTGGACCATCGTCGTCGTCGCTCTCGTGCACGCATGGAAGTGGATGGGGCTGTCCATGCTCATCTATCTCGCGGGGCTGAAGACGATCAGCGGCGATGTTCTCGAGGCGGCGCGGATCGACGGATCCGGCTGGTGGGGAACCTTCACCGCCATCCGCTTCCCGCTCCTCGCGCCCGCGGTCACCTTCAATGTCGCGACCGCGCTGCTCGGCTCGATGAACGGGTTCGACATCGTGCAGGCCACGACGGCGGGCGGTCCGGGCGGCACGACCGAGCTCCTCAACATCTTCATCTTCCGCACATTCGGCCAGGGTCTCTTCGCCCAGGCGACGACGATGAGCCTCGTGCTCTTCCTGACGGTGGCCGTGCTGGCCTTCCCCGTCATCCGCATGCTCCGGAAGCGAGAGGACGTCCTGTGACCGCCACCATCCCTCATGCCGCGTCGCGGCGTCGCTCGAGCGTCGCGGCCTCGCGCTGGGCGCAGCCTGTCGTCGCCGTCGTGACAGCTGTCGTGCTGCTCGGGATCCCGTTCTGGCTCGTCGTCGTCACCGCGTCGAAGACCCAGGCGGAGGCCTTCGAGCCCGATCTCAGCCTGCCGTCCGAGTGGCGTCTCCTCGAGAATCTCGCGACGGTCTTCACGGAGGGCCGGATGTGGCCGGCGTTCCTCGGGAGCGCGCTCGTGATGATCCCCTCCGTGCTCGGGGTGCTCATCCTCGGGTCCATGGCCGCCTGGATCCTCGGGCGCCGGCGGGGCCGCGTCATGTCCGCTGTGTACGCGCTCGGCATCAGCGGCATCGTGCTCCCGCCCGCGGTCGTCACGATCGTCCTCCTGCTGAGGCAGCTCGGCCTCGCCGGAACGCCGCTCGGCATGATCGGCGTCTACATGGGCATGTACCTCTCCACCGTGATCTTCTTCGTGACCGGCTTCGTGAGGACCATCCCCGCCGAGCTCGAGGAGGCCGCGCGGGTCGACGGCGCAGGGCCCGTCCGGGTCTTCGTGCGGATCATCCTGCCGCTGCTCATGCCCGTGCTCGCGACCGCGACGATCCTCATCTGCCTCTACATCTGGAACGACGTCTTCTACGCGCTCTTCGTGGTCGGCGGTCGCCTGGACACCCTGCCCCTGAACCTCTACCAGGTCGCGAGCTCGGGACTCTACCTGCAGAACTGGCACCTGATCTTCGCGTACATCGTGCTCATGAGCCTTCCGCTCCTGATCACGTTCATCGTGGCGCAGCGCAAGATCATCTCCGGTATCACGAGCGGCGCGGTCAAGTGAGACGATGAGGGCGAAGGACACCACCGACATGAAGAGCAAGCACCCCACCATCGCCGACGTCGCCCGGCGCGCCGGAGTCTCGGTGCCGACGGTGTCACGGGTGCTCACCGGTGCGGCGAGGGTCAGCCCGACGAAGCGCGAGGCCGTCGAGAACGCGATCGCCGAGCTCAACTACCGCCCGAGCGCAGCCGCCCGCGCCCTCGTCTCGCGGCGCTCGCAGGTCATCGCCGTGATCGCCGGGGACACGTCCCGCTACGGATACGCCGAGACGATCCGCGGCGTGGAGCTCGCCGCACGCGCCGAGGGATACACCGTCATGATCACGGTCGTCGAGTCGGCAGACGACGACGAGGTCGATCGGGCGATCACGGCCACGCTCACACATGCCATCGCGGGAGTGGTCGTGCTCAAGTTCGACCCTCCCGGGGTGGCCGTGGTGAACCGGCTTCCCGACGACATCCCGGTCGTCGCGCTCTCCGGCGTGCGCGACGTGAGCGTTCCGCAGGCGGTGCTCGACGAGACCCGCGCGGCAGAGGAGCTCACGAACTTCCTGCTCGAACTCGGCCACGAGACGGTGCATCATGTGCGCGTGCCGCCCTCGCGTCGGGAGGACGGGCGGACGACCGGATGGCGCCGAGCGCTGCGGAAGGCCGGCGCACCGATCCCCGCGCCGTTCGACGCGACGTGGGAGCCGGTGAGCGGACGGCAGGTCGCGCGGGAGATCGCGGCGGATCCGACCGTGACCGCCGTGTTCTGCGGCAACGACGAGATCGCGATGGGCGTCATGCGCGGTCTGGCCGACGCCGGCCTGCGCGTCCCGGAGGACATCTCGGTGGTCGGATTCGACGATCACCCGCTGAGTGAGATCTGGTCGCCTCCCCTGACGACCGCCCATCAGGATTTCGCCGGGATGGGACGCCGGGGGTTCCAGCTGCTGCTCGACCTCCTGAACGGCGCCGGCGGCAAGCGCTTCTCCTCCGAGCGCCCGGCGCTCGTCACGCGGGAGAGCGCCGCAGCGCCCAGCCCTGAGCGCATGCGCGCGCTCGAGGACGCTCGAGGCGAGCTGGCCGCGGGCGCCTGACGCGCGCACAGAACCGGGCCGCCGAACAGAAGTAGGCGTCCCGTCAGGCGGCGATCTTCGGCCGTCGCCGACCGTGGCGGGGCCTCGTCCGCGTTCCGCGCGAGGCCCCGCCACGCCGCTCAGCGGCGTGCCGGCGCCGGCAGCATCCGCTGCTCCTCGCTGACGAGGGTCGCGCTCTCGACACCGGGAGCCGACACGGTGAGCTCGACGCTCAGGTGCTTGCCGGCGTCGCCGCGGACCGGCGTGTAGCTCGAATCCGTCGCACCCGCGATCGGCCGCCCGTTGCGCAGCCACTGCCACGAGACGTCGCCGTCGGCGGGGGCGAACTCCGCGATCGCCTCGACGGGCTCGCCGATCGCGGGCGCCTCGCTGAGCTCGAGCCGCGTGATCACGGCCGTCCTCGAGATCGCGACGGTCGTCTCCCTCGAGACGGATCCGTCGGCCGATGTCACGACGATGCGTGCGGTCCATCCGTTCGAGGCGTCGGCCTGCTCCACCTCGACCGATGCCTCATCGTCGAGCGCGAAGGCCTGCACGACGGGCGGAACGGACGGATCGGCGGTCACCTCGTAGGCGCTGGCATCGGGCGAGAAGCCCTCCACCGTCTCGCCGGCCACGCGGAGGTCCGCGAGGGTCGCGACTGCGGCCGGCGAGGCCACGCTCTCGAACAGCTCGACCTCCGAGACGATCATGTGCATCCCCTCGGCGGCGTGCAGGGTGAAGCGCACCCCGGTCGCCGTTCGGGTGGCGAACTCGGCCGTCACGATCGGAGCGCCGGTGGACGGAGACTCCACGGCCTGCGGAGACTCCCAGCCGGGCGCGGGCGCCCAGGCGCCGTCGGCGTCGCGCACCTCGATCGTCATCGTCTCGGCCCAGCTCGGGCGACCGTCGCGCCAGAAGCGGATCGCGGCTCCGTCGAGGTCGCGCGCCTCGAACGTGTAGGTGAGGGTGCTGGTCTGCTCCTGGGCGCTGCCGGACCAGTTCGACCATCCCTTGTCGTCGAGGACGCCGTTCAGGGTGCGCTCCGCCGGGTAGCCGGGCTCCGTGTAGCTGGCCTCGACCGCGACGCCGCCGTCTGCCGCGAAGCTGCGCTGCGTGCCCTCCGTGACGAGCACGGCGAGCCGCGCCTCGAGCTCTGCGCCGTCGGCCTGCGCCGTCCCGGCGACCGAGATCGCACCGGGCTCGGTCAGCGCGCTCGCATCGAGCGTCGTCCAGTCCCACTCGACCGACACCTCGAAGGCGTGCTCCGACGCCCCCACGCGGGCCGGGACGGTGTCCGGCGCCGCGGCACGCACAGCGTCCGCCGTGGTGCCCGCCGCGACCGTGACCGATACGGGATCCGTCGCCGTGAGGCCGCCGACATCGACGTGCGCGACGACGGTGAACCTCTGCCCGAACAGGTCGACGGCCGTGCCCGGCACCTCCACGCGGCCCTCGTTCTCCCAGGTCGCGTCATCGGGAAGGTCCCACTCGACCGGAACCGCCGCGCCCGTGCCCCACGCGTACGCGGAGAGGACGGTCTCGGGCAGCAGAGGAGCGACGCCGGCCGTTGTGCGCGCCGGGATCGCCGTCCCATTGACGGGGGTCAGGTCGCGCGCCTCCCAGGCCTGGTTCGCGCCTCCGTTGGAGCCGTACACGCCCACCGAGGCGCCCTCGGCCGATGACTGCCCGCCCACCTCGAGGGCGAGCGCGAGCGCCTCGTTCACGAACGAGAAGCTCTTCCCGTCGGTGGTGTTGACGATCCACCGCGTCTCGGGGCTCTGGGCCGCGGCCGTCGGGTCGATGTCGCGCAGGTCGGTGCCCGCGCTCGTCGCGCCGAGGACGCGTCCGTCGCCGTTCTCGAGCACGACGCGCTGGGTCGCGGTCCTCTCGCCGACGGCGACCGTGTGGGCCGTCCACTTCTGCGCCGCTGCGGTCGCCGTGTCGTCGGCGAGCGTCGTGATGCTCGTCGCCGCACCCGAGCCGCCGGCGGTGAGTGCCTTTCCGCTCTGCGCGCCGACGAGCTGGTAGCTGTGCCCATCCTCGATGGCGGGCGCATCGGCCGAGACGCCGGAGACGCCGTCGATCACGAACGTCGTGACCGACTTCGCGGGCACGGTGAGCGTGGCCGACGCGTCGTCGACGGCGACGGGTGCTCCCTTGACGAGCGCGTTCGCGGTCGGCTCATCGGGCGACGGGGCCTCCGTCGTGACGTACGGCGTCACGGTCGCGCCGTCCGCGATCTCGCCGAAGGCGGAGAGATCGAGCGTGACCGAAGCCGCATCCGCGCTCGTGTTGCGGTGGACGATGGTCGCGCCCGTTCCGTCACCGCGGATGGCCGCGGTGCTCGAGGTGTCGTCGACGGGCACGAGGCGATCGCCCTCGTGGATGAACTTCGTGAAGTTGCGGATGGTGTTGAACTTCGAGTTGACCTCGACGCCGCACGGCTCGACGGCGGACGAGTCGCCGCCCGCGTCCGCGACGCGTCGCGCCGACTTCCACACGGTGCGGCCATCCTCCTCGTAGGGCTCGCAGTCGAGGTCGATGAAGACCGAGCCCCAGTTGAGGTCCTCGCCCTGCGGCTGCATGTTGTAGAGGTCTTCGACGGGCTGCCAGAGCACCCACGCGCTCGGCTCGAGCTCGCGCAGGTCGTCCATGATCCGACCCGCGATGCCGAGACCGTTCTCGATGTCGACGGGGTCGTAGCCGTCGACCCAGCTGCCCTCGATCTCGCTCATCCAGAGCGGGGTGTCGGCCTGCTTCGCGAGGTCGCGCACGACGAGGCGTCCGCTCGTGCCATACGTGTGCACGTTCATGCGGCTGACGTCCTCGCGCGTCTCCGCGGGGTATGCCGCCCAGTTCCGCGCGAAGATCCCCGGGTTCGTCTCGTCCATGGCCGAGATGCGCGCATCGGTTTCGGCGCCGTCGAGCACGGCGGCGAGCGCCTCGACGACCTCGACCTGACGCTGCGGCCCGACGTGCATGCCCTCCTGGCGGCCGCCGACCGGAACGCCGTTCTCGAGCCGCGTCCCCCAGTAGTTCGTGTTCGGCTCGTTGAACGGGTCGATCGTGTCGACCTCGATCCCGTGCTCGGCTTCGAGGTGCTCCGTGACGTTGACGAGGTACTGGGCGAACGCCTCGTCCGCCTCGGGCTTGAGCTGCTCGGCAGCCGCGTCGAACCCGCCCGAGACGTAGCCGCTCTCGGTCATGAAGTAGGGCGCCGAGTTCGCGAAGGTCTCCCAGTGCGTGATCTGCCCGTCGGCGACCAGCCGGTCGACCCACCAGCGCTGCGTCTCGTCGGCGCCCCAGTCATAGTGCGCGGGGTCATCCGCGTCGAACGCCGCGAGAACCGCGTCGCGATCGGCGTAGGTCGTCGCCGCTCCGCCGTAGAGCCCCTCGGAGCCGTCGGGATCCGGCGCCCACCAGCCCTCGACGGCGCCGCCTGCGCGCAGGTAGTCGGCCACGTCCGAGGCGTTGCCGCCGCCGATGTTGTAGCGGGCGATGTTGAGGTCGAGCCCGTCCTCGCCGAAGACGGCCTGGTAGAGCTCCTCGCGGAGTTCCTCGGGGTAGTCGCCGGTCGCATTCGCGAACCAGACGAGGCTTGTGCCCCACCCCTGGAACGCCTCGCCCGCGGAGGCGGGGTTCGGCGTGATCGTGACGGATCGCTCCGCCGCCTCGGCCGCGCTCGCGGCGGGTGAGGCGATCAGCGCCCCTCCCACGAGCGCGGCGCCCGTCGTGAGCGCCGCGGCGCGCCGCAGCGTGTGCGATGTCGGCATCGACACTGCCCCTTTCGTCGTCGAAAGCGTCGCGCGGCACCCGGCTGAGCCGTCCGCTGCGACAGACCATGTTTGCGCAACCATAGCGGATGCGGCCCGATCGCGGCAGGCCGCGCGCACGCCACGACCTCGCGATTGGCCCGAGACGGAGGGCCCACTCCTCTGCGAGCCTGCTCGGATGGGCGTGCCATGCACACGCGGGAAGGGAACGAGATGACGACGACGGCGACCGGATACACGGCAGGCGACTTCACGGTGCGGCGGAATGCCGCCCCGACCTCGGTCGGCGAGCGCGAGCGCATCCTCGAGGACCCGGTGTTCGGCCAGCGCTTCACCGACCATATGGCGATCGCGGAATGGAGCGCAGACAGCGGCTGGCACGACCTGCGCGTGGAGCCCATGGGGCCGCTTCCGCTCCATCCGGCAAGCGCCGTCCTGCACTACGGCCAGGAGATCTTCGAAGGCCTCAAGGTCTATCGCCATCCGGATGGCCGGCTCGTCACGTTCCGTCCGGAGCTGAACGCGCGGCGGATGGCGCGCTCGGCGGAGCGGCTCGCCCTGCCGGTCCCGCCGGAATCGCTGTTCCTCTCGGCGGTCGACGCGCTCCTCGCGCAGGACGCGGAATGGGTTCCCGCGCGCCCCGGCGCGAGCCTCTACCTGCGTCCGTTCGTCATCGCATCGGAGGCGTTCCTCGGTGTGCGGCCGGCGAAGCAGGCGCTCTTCGGAGTGATCGCCTCGCCCGCGGGCGCCTATTTCTCGGGCGCGAGCGAGGGTGTCTCGCTCTGGCTCTCGACGGACTTCTCGCGCGCGGGGCGCGGCGGCACGGGAGCCGCGAAGTGCGGAGGGAACTACGCGGCATCGCTCGCCGCCCAGCGCGAGGCCGAGGCGCACGGCTGCGCACAGGTGCTCTTCACCGATGCCGAGACGCACACCTGGGTCGAGGAAGCCGGCAGCATGAACATCTTCTTCGCCTTCGCCGACGGCTCGATCGTCACGCCCCCTGCCGAGGGGACGATCCTCGAGGGCGTCACGCGCGACAGCGCGCTCGCACTCGCGGCCGACCTCGGCCACCGGGTCGAGGAGCGCCCCGTGAGCGTCGGCGAGTGGGCCAGGGCGGCCGCGGACGGAACCCTCGCCGAGGTGTTCGCGACGGGAACCGCCGCCGTCGTGACGCCCATCGCCCGTCTCGTCTCGCCCGAGCGCGTCATCGAGACGCCGACCGCGTGCTTCGGCCCGATCGCCGCCCGGCTGCGCGACGAGCTGACCGGCATGCAGTTCGGCACCGTCCCGGATCGATTCGGATGGCTGCGGGAAGTCGGCCGCGCGCCGGCCGCCTGACGGCGGGCCATCCGCCGCGCGTCTCGCACGCGGCGGATGGCCCGATGCCCGTCAGGCGCGCTCGACCGGGAGCCAGAGCTCGCACCGGGCGTGCGTGAACGCGGCGTCGTGCTCAAGAACGGCCACGATGGAGGGCCCCGGGCGCAGGCGCCAGGGGTTCGACGGGAACCACTCGGCGGCGGTCGCGGCCCACATGTCCTGCAGGGCCTTCGGATGCGGGCCGTCGCTCGTGAAGACGGCCCAGCTGCCGGCGGGCACCGCGATCGCATCGAGGTCGTCGGGAGCGTCGACGTCGTCCGAGATCGCGACACCGTGCAGGTACGTCAGCTCGCTGCCCTCCGCGCTGTCCTGCTCGATGTCGTCGGTCACCTGGAGGATGCCCGCCGGCTCGGTGTCGCCGAGCGCCTTGAGACGCACGTGCTCTTCCATCGGGATGCGGGCGATGTGCTCCTGGATGTGCGGGTTGACCCCCTCGTGGATGAGCGGCACGCGCGTGGCGTGGCCGACCAGCCGGAGTGCGGGGCGTTCGATGAGGCGGACGTGCATGGGGGTGCTCCCTTCGACGGTCAGGCGGAACCTGAGCTGCTGTTGACTGCGGAAGGGGCCGCCGTCGCGACGGGCCTCGCTCGGGCCGACGCCGTGCACGCTGCGGAACGCCCGCGCGAACGCCTCGGTCGATCCGTAGCCGTACCGCACCGCGATCGCGAGCAGGTCGCCCGACGACTCCGCGACATCCGCCGCGGCCAGGGTCATGCGCCGCCTCCGGACGTATTCCGAGACCGGCATGCCCGCGAGCGACGAGAACATCCGTCGCAGGTGGTGCTCCGTCGTGCCGTGGGCGTGCGCGACGGCGGCCACGTCGATCTCGTCGTCGGGCGTGCGCTCGACGGCGTCGATCAGGTCGTTGAGTGCGGCGATCATGGCCCTCCTTCCGCATCGAGTCTCGTTCGCACGACCGCTGCTCCGCCCGACCGTTCCGGACCGATCCGGTCGGGTGCTACCGCAGCGCCTCGCGCGCGAAGAGGGCGATGTCGGCGCTTCCCTCGCGCGTGAGCCGCTCGCGCCATCCGAAGAGCACCCCGAGCAGGTCCTCCGTGCGCCCGGCGACGCTCGCGATGTCATCGCGAGCGAACTCGCCGCTCGGGTGCTGCCATCCCGCCATCGTGAGCCCGAAGGCGATCGCGCGCCACCGCTCATCCGCCGGGGTGCCGTCGGCGAGCGAGAGGAACAGGAGCACCGCCGCGTCGACCTCGGCGTCCTGCAGCTTGCGGTAGAGCCCGCGCGCGACGAGTCGCAGCAGCCGCCGCGGGTGGCCGAGCGACTTCTTCGCCTCGGCGCCCAGCAGCAGGCGCCCCTTCTGCACCCGCACGAGCCCGAGGCGCTGCGCCGTCTCGCGCAGGTTCGCGATCGGCGGCGTGAGGTCCTCGCGGTTGCCCTTGCCGATCCAGTCCTCGATCCAGCCGAGCGCGGTCATGCCGTCGAGCACGACGTCGGGCGGCAGCCAGCCCGCCGAGGTGAGATCGATGCCGCCCGCGCCGACGGCATCGACGAGCCACGCGAACGGTCGGATGAGTCGCTCAGCCGCCGCATCGTCGATGTCGGTCGGCGCGAGCACGCCGGTGCGATAGAGATGCTGGCGGAGCTCGGAGCGGATGGCCGGAGGCAGCGTCCCCGCGAACGCGACGATGGGCGACTCGAGGTCGACATCGCCCGGCGGGCGCAGCTCGTCGGCCTTGACGAGGCCCGACAAGTCGTACGGGTGGACGCCCGAGCCGCCGGGGTTGAAGAGCAGATTGAGCTCGGCCTGGATCGACGGCGGGTCGAAGAACGTGGGGTCCGCCGGCGCCCAGGGCCCGACGGTGTCGGCGACCCACTGCCGGATCTCGTCGTGCTCGGGATGGTCGGGGTCGGCCCAGATCGCGCACTTCTCCTGGTACCCCTCCGCGCCGCCGGAGTCCTCCCACGGCCCGCGATTGCGCCCCGTGCGCAGAAGCACGGGCGGGGCCTCGGCGATCGGCGTCATCTCGTGGTTGATCTCCACGAGGTGGTGCCACGTGTCGCCGAAGTCGTAGATGTAGGCGAGCGGTGACTCCTCGAGGGCGCCGAGGATGGTCCACTCGTCCTCATCGAGGATCTCCGGATCGTCGGACGACGGCTGCCCCCACCGCAGCGGCGGGCGCGGGGTCAGGTCCTCGGTGAGGGGCAGCCCCTCGAAGGTCTCGTGTCGATGGGTCTCGCGCCAGCCCAGCATCACCTGGATCGCCATGTGCAGCTGGCGGATGGTCATCTGGCCGTCGATCTCGAACTCGCGCCAGATCTCCGGCTCGACGTCGCGCAGGGTGACGCGGAGGTAGAGGCGTTCGTCCGGTTCCATGGGTCGATCGTACGGACAGGCCGCGGCCCAACGTTGGGCCAGGGCCCTTGCCGCTCGTGCGCCGCGGCCCTACCGTGCTGTGCGAGAAGCCGACGCGCTCGACGCCGGAGGAGTGCCCATGACCGCCATCACGCCCCGGAGCCGTCCCTGGCTGCTGCGCCGCTGGGCCGCCCTCGCCGGGATCGTGTTCGGAGGGGCCCTCGCCCTCGCCTTCGCGCGCGGCTTCTCGGACTCCGCCGAGGTCGCTCAGGTGCTCACGGCGGCCGGCTTCGTCTACCTCGGCGCCGCCGCGCTCGGCCGGCCCAGCCTCGCGTGGCCGCTCTTCGGCGTCACCTTCGTGCTCATCGGCGTCGGGGCCCTCGTCGACGGATTCGACCCGTTCTGGGCCCTGGTCGTCCTCGCGATCGCGCTCGCCGTCGTCGGCGTCGTGCGCGGAGCCATCCGGCCGCCGTGGGGGCTCCCGCTGCAGGCCGCTGCGATGGCCGCGATCATCGGGATCGCGCTCGTCGTCGCGGCGCTCGGTCAGCCGTGGGCGGGAGTGCTCGTCGGGCTCGGGCTGCTCGGGCACGCGGCGTGGGATGCGCGGCACCTGCGTGCGCGACGCGTCGTCGCGCCATCCATGGCCGAGTTCTGCTGCGCTCTCGACGCGCTGCTCGGCGTGGCGGTGATCGGGATGTCCGTGGCCGCGTGAGTCACGGTGACTCGGGCGACCGGGCCGTGAGTCACGGTGACTCGGACACGGTGGTCGACGCGCGCACGAGGAGCTCGGGCGTCAGCAGCGAGGACTCGGGTGTCTCGCCCGCGACGACCCGCAGGAGGGTCTCGAGAGCACGCCGCCCCATCTCGTGCATCGGCGAGCGGACGGTCGTGAGCGGGATGCCCACGGAGGCCGCGAGCGGCGTGTCGTTGTAGCCGACGAGGGCGACGTCGTCCGGCACCGACAGGCCCCGCGTGATGAGGGCGCCGAGGCTTCCGATCGCGGCGAAGTCGTTGGTCGCGAAGACCGCGTCGGGGCGGATCCCGGCGTCGAGCGCCGCCATCGTCGCCTCCTGCCCGGCGGCCGCGTCGAATCCGCGATAGACGATGCGCTCGGGCGGCACGTCCACGCCCGCGTCATGGAAGCTGTCGATGAGCCCCTGCGTGCGGTCGCGGGCGGTGGAGGCGAACGCGAGGCCCGCGAGGATCAGGACGTCGGTGCGGCCGATCCGGAGCAGGTGCTCGCCGACGAGGCGGCCTCCCAGATAGTCGTCGCACGTGACCCCCACGTGCGGAGGGCGTCGTCGCGAGGTCACGACGAACGGCACTCCCTGCTCCGCGAGCTCGTCGAGGAACGGGTCGTCGAGGTGGGCGTCTCCGAAGATGATCCCGTCGACGCGGCGGTCGAGCATCTGCTGGGTGCGGATGCGCTGCTGCGCGACGTCGTCGAGCGAGTTCGTCACGAACGTCGAGATGCCGCGCTCTCCGGCGGCCTCGTCGATGCCCTCGTAGATCGTGGCGAGCACGTAGTCCTGGAGCCGGGGGACGATGACGCCGATCTGGTTCGATCGCGCCGTGCGCAGGCTCGCTGCGTGGGGGTTGCGTCGGTAGCCGTGCTCCTCGGCGATCTGCCGGATCTCCGCGACCTTGCCCGGTGAAGCCCAGCGCAGGGCCTCCTCGCCGGGGGCGCCCAGGACGCGGGAGACGGTCGTGATGCTCACGCCGGCGAGGTCGGCGATGCCGCGCTGGGTGATGGGGCGCCGGCCCGGTGGTGGTGTCACGCGTGCTCCTCGTGGGACGAGTCCATTGTGGCGCACGGCGCCGTCGCCGCCGACGCGATGTCACGTCGGTTTGCCGCAAACTCCTGTAACACGATCTTCACACAAACGATTGCGTTTAACGATTGTGTGGGAGCAGTATGGACGGCAACCCGCTCGCTCGACCCTCGGAAGAAGCTCATGCCCCACCTCGTGCTCCTCGGTACCGGAGGCACCATCGCCTCGCGGCGCATGCCCTCCGGCGGGTCGAAGGCGACCGACTCCGCGGCCGAGCTCGCCGCCGCCGCGGGGGATCTCGACGGCGACATCACGGTCGAGGTGCACGACGTGCTGGCGGTCAACTCGTTCAACCTCGCGCTGCGCGACCTGCGCACCATCTCCGACGCGGTGGCTCACGCGCTCTCCCGAGACGACGTCGACGGCATCGTCGTCTCGCACGGCACGGACACGCTCGAGGAGACGGCTGCTCTGCTCGACCTCGTCCACGACGATCCCCGCCCCGTCGTGCTCACCGGTGCGCAGCGCTCGGCCGACGCGCCGGACACCGACGGCCCGCGCAACCTGCGAGACGCCCTCGTCGTGGCTGCCTCGCCCGACAGCCGCGGTCGCGGGGCGCTCGTGGTGTTCGCGGGCGAGGTCTTCAGCGCGTTCGGGCTTCGCAAAGCGCACACGCTCGCCGCCCAGCCGTTCGCGAACGTCTTCGGAGGGCCGATCGGGCGCGTCCTCGAGCGACCGGAGTACGCGTTCCGCCCCGACGCCCGCGCACCTCTCGCCCGACCGGGTGCCGCCTTCGACGCCGTCCGCGTCGACCTCGTGCTCGCCTACCCCGGCGCCGACTCAGCGCTGCTGGACGCCGCGGTGCGCGCGGGCGCGCAGGGCGTGATCGTCCTCGGCGGCGGCGCAGGGAACCCGGGGATCCGACTGACCGAGGGGATCGCGCGCGCCTCGAGGGCGGGCGTCGTCGTCGGGCTCGGAACGCGGACGGGGGCAGGCACCGTCGTTCCGCTGTACGCGGGGGGCGGCGCGGTCGACGCCGTCCACGCCGGCGCGGTATCCCTCGGCGCGGTTCCGGCGACTCAGGCGCGCATCCTCCTCGCCCTGATCCTCGCGGAAGCCCAGGACGCGGCGGACGACGGCGCCGCGGAGACCGCGCGCAGCCGATTCGCGCGCATCTGCACGCATGCGGACGCGCGGTCTGCGCCATCCGCTGCCCTCTGACCACCCACACGAAGGACATCCGTCCTCACTGAGAAAAGGAGATCCACCATGGCCAAGGAAATCTTCGTGGCTTTCGGAGTCGACGTCGACGCCGTCGGCGGATGGCTCGGCTCGTACGGCGGGGAGGACTCGCCCGGCGACATCTCGCGCGGCCTCTTCGCCGGCGAGGTCGGCGTGCCGCGGCTCAACCGCCTGTTCGAGCGGTACGACCTGCCGAGCACGTGGTTCTGGCCCGGGCATTCCATCGAGACGTTCCCCGAGCAGTTCGACCAGGTCGTCGCCGCGGGCCACGAGATCGGGGTCCACGGCTACAGCCATGAGAACCCCATCGCCATGACGCGCGAGCAGGAGTCGGAGATCCTGACCTACTGCATCGACCTCATCGAGCGGCGCGCGGGCAAGCGGCCCACGGGCTACGTCGCGCCGTGGTGGGAGTTCTCGCCCGTCACGAACGAGCTCCTCATCGAGCAGGGCATCCGCTACGACCACTCGCTCATGCACCGCGACTTCGAGCCGTACTACGTCCGCGTCGGGGACACCTGGGACAAGATCGACTACGACAAGCCCGTGAGCACGTGGATGAAGCCGCTCGTGCGCGGTCAGGAGACCGATCTCGTCGAGATCCCCGCCAGCTGGTACCTCGACGACCTGCCTCCCATGATGTTCATCAAGTCGAGCCCGAACAGCCACGGCTTCGTGAATCCCCGCGACATCGAGCAGATGTGGCGCGACCAGTTCGACTGGATCCACCGCGAGAACGACTACGCGGTCTTCACCATGACCATCCACCCGGATGTCTCGGGGCGCCCGCAGGTGCTCCTCATGCTCGAGCGCCTCATCGAGTACATCAACTCGCACGACGGCGTGCGCTGGAGCACCTTCGACGGCATCGCGACCGACTTCCTCGCCCGTTCTCCGCGTCAGCACTGACGCGCACCCGAAGGACACGACATGTCAACCATCACCCCCGCGCTGCGCAGAGTCGGCGTGAGAGAGACCCGCCGGGCGACCGGCATCGCCTTCTTCGCCTGGACCATCGCGGTCTACGACTTCATCCTCTTCGGCACCCTGCTGCCGCGCATCGAGGAGGGATTCGGCTGGGAGCCGAGCTTCGCGCTCCTCGTCTCGACGTTCGTGAGCATCGGGACGTTCATCGTCGTGATCCTCGTGGGTCCGCTCGTCGACCGGCTCGGGCGCCGCAAGGGCATGGTGATCTCGGTCGGCGGAACCGCCGCCTCGTCTGCCGCGACCGCGATCACCCAGGGCGCCGTCTCGCTCGTCGGCGTCCGCGCGATCAGCGGCCTCGGCCTCGCCGAGCAGTCGGTCAACGCGACCTACCTCAACGAGCTCTACAGCGTCACCGACGACGAGAAGATCAAGCGCAACCAGGGCTTCGTCTACTCCATGGTGCAGACCGGCTGGCCGCTGGGCGCCCTGCTCGCCGCGGGCTTCGTGGCGATCATGACGGCGATCGTCGGCGCCGAGAACTGGCGCATCGTGTTCCTCGTGGCGACCGTCCCGGCGATCATCGTGGCCCTCCTGTGCCTCACGCTCAAGGAGAGCCCCCAGTTCGTGGCGATGCGCCACATCAAGAAGCTCAGCGCGGCCGGCGACCACGAGGGCGCCGAGCAGTTCGCCCGCAGCGTCGGCCTCGACGTGCAGAAGCACGCCCCGTTCCGACGCATCTTCCAGGGCCGTCACCTGCGGAGCACGATCGTGCTGTCGCTCGCGTGGCTGTTCAACTGGTTCGGCATCCAGACCTTCTCGGTGCTCGGCACGACCGTGCTCGAGAGCGGCAAGGGCTTCGACGCCTCGAACGCGCTCATCATGATCGTCCTGTCGAACATCGTCGGCGCGCTCGGCTACCTCACGCACGGATGGCTGGGCGATCGGCTCGGCCGACGCAACGTCATCGTCGGCGGATGGCTGCTCGGCGGCATCATGTTCGCCGCGATGCTGCTCGGGCCGAGCAATCCGGTGTTCGTACTCGTGACGTACATGCTCGGCCTGTTCTTCCTGCTCGGCCCGTACGCCGCGATCATGTTCTTCCAGGCGGAGTGCTACGACGCAGACTGCCGCGCCACGGGCTCGACGTTCATCGGCGCGATGAGCCAGCCCGGAGCCGTGATCGCGGGGTTCATCCTCACCGGCCTCGTCGCGGCCGCCGTGCCCTTCTCGATGGCGGCGTTCATCGTCGGCGCGCTCGGAACGTTCCTCTCCGGCCTCATCATGCTCTTCGTCAAGAAGGGGGCGGGCACCGTCGAGCCTCGCGCGGGGGAGGTGCCCGCATGACGGACGCACCGGTGACGATCATCTCGGGCGCCGCCAGCGGCATCGGCCGGGCGACCGCCGTGCGTCTCGCGGGCGACGGGCACCGCGTCGTCATCGGGCGCTTCCCGGGCGACCCGCACGACGCTCACGAGACCCTGCGCGGTGTGGAGTCCGCGGGCGGCGAGGGGATCGTCGTGGACCTGGATGTCGCGAGCACCGCGTCGACCGACGCCTTCGCCGAGGCGGCGCTCGCGGCCTTCGGGCGGATCGATCACGTCGTCGCGAACGCCGGCATCCTCCGTCGGGCCGCCTTCGCGGACATGACCGACGAGGCCTGGGACGCCATGCTGCAGGTCGACCTGCACGGCGTCATGCGGCTCGTGCGCGCGGCCATCCCGCACCTCTCGGAAGGCAGCTCGATCGTCGCCATCTCGTCCATCGCGGGCGGCGTGTACGGCTGGGAGGAGCACGCGCACTACGCGACGGCGAAGGCGGGCGTCCTCGGACTCGTCCGGAGCATCGCGGTCGAGTTCGCTCCGCGCGGCATCCGCGCGAACGCGATCATCCCCGGCCTCATCGAATCGCCGCAGTCTCTCGACGCGGCGAACTCGCTGGGGCCGGACGGCCTGCGCGCCGCGGGCGACTACATCCCCTGGGGGCGCGTCGGTCGCGTGGAGGAGGTCGCGAGCGTCGCGGCGTTCCTGCTCTCGCACGATGCGGGCTACGTGAGCGGCCAGTCGATCACGGTGGACGGCGGGCTCACCGTCGCGATGAGGAGCTGAGGATGACCCTTCCGGACTACGGCGGAGTGCTCGCCGGCCGCACCGCGCTGGTCACCGGCGCGGCGAGCGGGATCGGCCTGGCCACGGCCATCCATGTCGCCGCCGCGGGGGCACGCGTCGCGCTCGCCGACCGCAGCCCTCGTGTCGCAGACGCAGCGGCCGAGATCTCGCGCGGCGGGTCGGCCGAGCACGTCGGCCTGACCTTCGACGCGGCGGAGGAGGCGAGTATCGTCTCCGTCGTCGCGGAGGCGGAGCGCGCGCTGGGGCGCATCGACGTGCTGGTCACCTCGCACGGGATCCTGACCGAGTCGCCGGTCGAGAGCATGGGCCTCGCGCAGTGGAACGAGACCCTCTCGATCGATCTGACCAGCGTCTTCCTGCTGTGCCGCGAGGTGCTCCCGGGGATGCGTGCGCGCGGGCACGGTCGCATCATCAACGTCGCATCGCAGCTCGGGCAGAAGGGCGGAACGGGCATGGCGCACTACGCGGCGGCCAAGGCCGGCGTGATCGCTCTCACGAAGTCGCTCGCTCTCGAGGTGTCGCGCGACGGCGTGCTCGCGAACTGCATCGCGCCGGGCCCGATCGAGACGCCGCTCGTGGCCGGCATCAGCGATGACTGGAAGGTCGCGAAGCGCGCCGAGCTGCCCCTCGGGCGCTTCGGGCAGGTCGACGAGGTCGCGCCCACGGCCGTCATGCTCGCGTCCTCGCCGTTCGGAGACCTCTACGTCGGCCAGACGCTGGGGCCCAACAGCGGAGACGTGATGCTCTGATGTGCGGAGGGTGCGGGGCAGCGCAGGCATCGTGGGCCGATGCCGTGCTGTCCCGCGCCCACGCGCGCGGCGTGGTCGCGCGGATCGCATCCGCACTCGGACATCGTCTGAGCGTCCGCGCGTCGCCGAGCGGATGGACGGTGTCGCGCGCCGGATCCGCCCCGGCCGTCTGCAGGACCGCTCGCGAGCTCGCGCATGTCCTTCAGCCGGAGGTCGAGGTTCTGCACGCACGGGATGGCGCCGACGGTCTCCTCCAGTGGATGCTCACGGAGGGCGAGCACCGGCCGGTGACCGTCGCCCGCGGGGACGTGCCGGCCGGGATGGTCCGAGCCGCACCGGATGATCGCGCTCGCCCCGTGCGCCCCGAGGCGGTCATCCCCTCGGTGCTCCATGCGTGCCTTCTCGAGGTCGCGGGCGTCGCCGCTCCGCGTCTTCTGCTCTCCGACGACGAGGGCCGCTGGATCCTGGACCCGTCGTCACATGCGGGCGGCTGAACGTCGATCTGTGACGAACGCCCCTGTCACAGGGGGGGCTGACCGCCGTCCGGAAACACAGGGCCCTGCTCGGTCAGCGCGCCGATATCGTCGGTGGTCACGGTGCCTTGGCCGAGCGGTGAGGCAGCGGCCTGCAAAGCCGCGCAGGCGGGTTCGACTCCCGCAGGCACCTCGTCCCCGTCAAAGGAGAAGCCCGTGAAGCGCGCGATCATGACCGACCCCGAGCAGCTGCGTTCGCTCGAGGGCCAGCAGTACGTCGTGCTCTGCCCGACGGGGCCGGTGGCGGCGTTCTTCGACTCGACGCAGGAGGAGCTCCGCGCGTCGGTGCCGACGGCGCCCTTCCCGACCGTCGGGCACGTGACGCTGCGCGGCTTCTCGGAAGCGCGCCGCGTCGGAGAGCTCCGCGATGAGATCCGGGCCTGGGCGGCGGGGATCTCTCCCATCGAGCTGCAGGTGGACGCCGTCGACGCCTTCCCTGCGCCCTTTCAGATCGTCATCACGCGGCTCGCCCGGACCGCGTCGCTCGTCGACGCCTACTCGAGCCTCACCGATCGCCTCGACGCCACGGACTTCAGTCGGATCGGCGAGCTGCCCCTGGAGCAGTGGGTCTTCCATCTCTCGCTCATCTACGGCGCAGCGCTCTCCGCGGAGGAATGGGAGGCGCTGCGTCGCGGAGCCGTCCGCGACATCCCCTCGGGCCCCAGCGAGACGGTCGCGAGCGTCGAGTTCGTGTGGTTCAAGGGCGGTGCCGAGCACTCCGAGACGATCGCGCTCGGGGCCTGACCGCCCTGACTCACGCGCCGCCCGCGGATGTCAGACCGCGACGAGTCGGCGCAGCCCCTCGACCGTCTCCCGCTGATGGTCGAGCGTCTCGATGCGCTCGTCGATGGACTCGAGATGCTCGCGCAGGTAGTCGGCGACGCACGCGTCGAGTCTGACGCCATCGCCGATGAAGCAGGGCAGGATCTTCGCGACGATCGCGAGCGGCAGGCCGGCGTCGAGCAGACGCCGGATGCGGAGCACCGTCTCGACGGAGGCGCGATCGAAGCGGCGGTGCCCCGCCGCGGTGCGAACCGAGGTGATCAGGCCCTGCTGCTCGTAGTAGCGGATCGAGCGGACGCTTGAGCGCGTGCGCTCCGCCAGCTCGCCGATCCCGATCGCATCGAGACGCTCCATGTCGATCTCCTCTTGCATCTGACACTGATGTCAGGTCCTACGGTCGCCCCATGACCACGACACACGACGCAACCGCTGCCCTGACGCAAACCTTCCCGCTCGGAGGCGACCTCGCCATCCACCGGATCGGGTTCGGCGCGATGAGGCTCACGGACGCGACCGGTGATGGCACCCAGGCCGGAGCGCGGATCTGGCAGGCACCCGCTGATCCGGCTGCTGCCATCGCTGTGCTTCGCCGGGCCGTCGAGCTCGGGGTGCAGTTCATCGACACGGCCGATTCCTATGCCCTGGGCGAGAACGAGGAGCTGATCGCCCGGGCCCTGCACCCCTACGGTGAGGATCTCGTGATCGGAACCAAGGTCGGCAACCTCAGGCCCTCGCCGGATGAGTGGGTCCCGCTGGGGCATCCCGTCTACCTCCGTCAGCAGGTCGAGCTCTCGCTCCGACGGCTCCGTCTCGACCGGATCGATCTCGTCAGCCTCCACCGCCTCGACCCGGCGTACCCCGTCAGCGACCAGGTCGGGGCTCTCGCCGAGCTGCGCGCGGAGGGCAAGATCCGGCACATCGGTCTGTCCGAGGTGTCGGTCGCCGAGATCGACGAGGCCCTCGCGGTCGCGCCGATCGCCGCTGTTCAGAACCTCTACAACGTGGGCGCGCGCGACCACGACCCCGTGGTGGACTACACAGCCGCACACGGGATCGCGTTCGTGCCGTTCTTCCCGCTCGCGGTCGGCGCCCACACGCGCGCGTCCGGAATGCTCGACGAGGTCGCGCGCAGGAACGGCGTGCTGCCGGGTCAGGTGGCGATCGCCTGGCTCCTCCGTCGCTCTGCAAATGTCGTCCCGATCCCCGGGACCACATCCATCCGCCATCTGGAGGAGAACATCGCGGCCTCGAGCGTCGAGCTGAGCGATGACGACCTGATCGCGCTCGGCGGCTGAATCACCGTGATTCAGCCGCCGCGTGGATGACCTCCACGAGCGGTCGGGGTAACTCGTCAGGGCGGAGGATCGCGACGAGAGCGGAGGCGTAGCGGAGCTTGCGCCCGCCGATCGATCCCATGAAGCGGTGAAGCACCTCCTCGACAGGGTGCTCGCGGTGGAAGGGCTGACCGCGCAGCGCGCGCCACGCGGGCAGGTCGCCCTCCGCCTCGATGACGTCGAGCACGCGGTCGGCTCCCGCCGCGCGGATCAGCTCCTCCTCGAGATCGCGCTCGCACGCGAAGAGAGCGGATGGCTGCGCCGACGAATGCGCGAGCGCGCGCTCGACACGGTGGTGCTCGGGTGCGTCGTAGAGCACGACGACGCGGTCGGCCGCGTGCTCCTCAAGGTGACGCAGCAGGTTCGTGATGCCGTACATGACGACGATCTCGGCCGAGAGCGGGCGACGCAGAGCCACCGCCGCGGCCTCCAGTGCCGCGCGGTCGCTCTCGCCCTCGACGAGGATCACGGTCCGCGACATGAGGGGACCGTAGCAGGGCCGGAGGGCTCTGTCGCGGCGCGACGACATGCGGTCGGAACCTCCCTCTTGCGCCGACCGCGGCGCATCCGCTAGCTTCGAACCGGTTCGAAGTCGAACCGGTTCGAAGTGGAGGACAGCATGGTCACCATCGGGGACGTCGCCCGCGTCGCAGGCGTCTCGCGGAGCACCGCCTCGTATGCGCTGTCGGGGAAGCGGGCCATCTCGCCGGAGGTCCGCCAGCGCGTGGAAGAGGCGGTCCGGTCACTTGGCTTCACCCCGAACGCCGGAGCCCGTGCTCTGGCGACATCGCAGACGAAGGTGCTGGGGGTGCTCGCCCGGTTCCTCTCAGACGAGTTCGCGCCCGCCATGCTGCAGTACATCCTCGGAATCTCTGACTGCGCTCGCGCGCGCGGCTACGACACCCTGCTGATCTCCGAGGAGGACGGGGTCGCGGCTCTCAAGCGCATCTCGGACTCCCGCATGGTCGATGGGTTTGTCCTCCTCAACGTCGCCGAGAACGACACCCGCCTCGCGCCGCTGCGCGCTGCGCAGCAGCCCGGTGCTCTCGTCGGACTGCCCGCCGACACATCGGGCGTCGACGTGTTCGATCTCGACTTCGTCGCGACCGGCCGTCTCATGGTCGACCGTCTTCACGAGCTCGGTCATCGCGACCTGATCCTCGTCTCTCAGCCGGAGCACGTCGTGGAGCGCGGCGGCGCGTACGTATGGCGCCTCGCCGACGCTGCAGCTGGGCGCGCCGAAGAGCTGGGGATCACGCTGCACCGCTACTTCGGCGCATCGAGCCAGCCCGACATCGGGCGCGATCTGGTGTCGTTCCTCGACGCGCATCCGGACGTCACGGGGTTGCTGTTGAACAACGAGGCGGCGGCGGCGGCCTTGCCCAGCGTCCTGTGGGAGCGCGGTCTCAGGACTCCCGAGGACCTCTCCGTCATCGGACGCTACTCCGATGACTTCGCGCGCACGTTCTCCCTTCCGTTCTCTTCCGTCGACAGTGCGGCGGCCGAACTCGGCCGACGTGCCGTCGAGCAGCTCGTCGCCCGGATCGAGGGCGCCGACGTGCCCCACACCGTAGAGCTCATCCCACCCGTCATCCACGATCGCGGCTCCATCGCCGCACCCCCCGCTCGCGCCTGACAGCATCCGCCCGCACCCGACGGGCATCCCGTTCAAGGAGGAACCCCATGATCATCAGGAACCTGCGCAGGCCGCTCGCGCTCGCGAGCGCCCTCATCGCCGTCGGCGCGCTCGCCGGCTGCGCGGGCACGACCGGCACCGAAGCCGGCTCGGGCTCATCCGACACCTACACCTGGTGGGATCCGTACCCGCAGCACGAGGAGGGATCCGACTGGGCCGACCGCGTGCAGGCCTGCGGCACCGAAGCGGGCGTGACGATCGAGCGCACGGCGTACGACACGACGGCCCTCACCAACCAGGCGCTCCTGGCCGCTCAGGAGAACAATTCGCCCGACATCATCCTGCTCGACAACCCCGCCGTCTCGACGCTCGCGGAGACCGGCATGGTGTCCACCGTCGATGAGCTCGGCCTGGACGTTTCCGGGGTCGACGAGAACCTCCTCGCTGCGGGCGAGCTGGACGGCGAGACCTACGGCATCCCGATCGGGGCGAACACACTTGCCCTCTACTACAACGCCGACATCCTGGCCGAGGCGGGCGTCGACCCCGCCTCGATCACCGACTGGTCGAGCTTCGAGGAGGCGCTGGCTGCCGTATCCGAGACCGGCAAGCGCGGCATCACCTTCTCGGCGCTCAACACGGAGGAGGGCTCGTTCCAGTTCCTTCCGTGGTTCTGGGGCGCAGGGGCAGAGCTCACGGAGCTGAACTCGCCGGAGGCAGTCGAGGCCCTCGAGCTCTGGAAGGGGTGGCTCGATGCGGGCTACGCCCCCAACTCGGTCATCACCAACTCGCAGAACACCGTCTGGGAGGAGTTCCTCACCGGTGAGTTCGCCTTCGCCGAGAACGGCACGTGGCAGGTGAACAGCGCTGCCGAGGCCCCCTTCCAGACCGGAGTGATCACGCTGCCTGCGAAGGACGGCGGTGCCGCTCCCGCTCCGACCGGCGGCGAGTTCATCATCGCCCCCGTCCAGGCGGACACCGCGCGCTATGAGGTGACGCGCCAGATCATCGAGTGCATGACGACGTCCGAGGGGTTCGTCGAGACCGCGACGACGTTCGCGTACTACATCCCGCCCACGGCCGAGGGACAGGAGGCGCTGCTGGAGGAGAACCCGGAGCTCGAGACGTGGGTCTCTGCGGTTCAGTCGGCGAAGGGCCGCACGAGTGACAACCTCGGCACGGACTATCCGATCATCTCGGAGCAGCTCTGGACCGCTGTCCAGAGCGCGCTCTCGGGAGTCGAGTCTCCGCAGGACGCCCTCGACGCCGCGCAGGAGGCCGCCGCGGCCGAGACCGGGGGCCAGTGACCCCGTGAGAGACGCCGGGGCGGAGCCTTCTCCGCCCCGGCCCGAAACGAGAGCATCATGACCCTCACAACCTCCGCACGCACCGCCGGCGCACCGGGCGACACGGCCGCGTTCGTCGTCCCCGATCCGCGCAGGCGCCGGCCTTCGCCGCTGCTCGGATCGCGCTGGGTCGCGTTCGCCTTCGCGTTGCCTCTGCTGGCGTACCTGCTGATCTTCTACGTCTTCCCGCTCGTCCGCAGCGTCGACCTGAGCGTCCACGATTACACGATCCGCGCGTTCGTCCAGGGCAATGCCGAGTTCGTAGGCCTCGCCAACTACGTCGACATCGTGCAGTCGCCGCTGTTCGCTACGGCACTCGCGAACACGGCAGCATTCGTCTTCGTCTCGCTGCTGTTCCAGTACGCGATCGGCTTGGCGCTCGCCGTCTTCTTCCGGACGAGCTTTCCGCTGTCAGGCATCCTGCGCGGACTCTTCCTCGTGCCGTGGCTGCTCCCGCTCATTGTGTCGGCCTCGACCTGGTCGTGGATGCTCAACAGCGACAGCGGCATCGTCAACTCGGTGCTCGCCGCGTTCGGCGGGCCCCAGATCAACTGGCTGACGTCGCCCGAGACGTCGCTCACCGCGGTGATCATCGCGAACATCTGGCTCGGCATCCCGTTCAACCTCGTCATCCTCTACGCCGGCCTGCAGAACATCCCCGGCGACGTCTACGAGGCGGCGTCGCTCGACGGAGCCGGCCCGTGGCGACAGTTCTGGAGCATCACGTTTCCGCTCCTGCGTCCGGTCTCGGCCATCACGCTCCTGCTCGGGCTCGTCTACACCCTCAAAGTCGTCGACATCATCTGGATCATGACGGCCGGCGGGCCCGCGAATTCCTCGACGACGCTGGCGATCTGGTCCTACCGCGAGGCGTTCGGGACCGGCCAGCCAGACCTGTCGCCCGCGGCCGCGATCGGCAACCTCCTCATCGTGATCGCCCTCATCTTCGGATTCCTCTATCTGCGCGTGCAGCGACGCGAGGTGAACTCATGACGGCCCGACACAACTGGTGGAAGGTCGCGCTGGGCGTCATCTTCACCGCCCTGATGCTCTTCCCCGTCTACTGGATGGTCAACGTCTCGCTGACGCGCACGAGCGACCTGCGCGCGAACCCGCCGCACGTCTTCCCGTTCGACCCGACGTTCGAGGGTTTCGAAGCGGTCTTCCGCCAGCAGCTCCCGAACCTCGGCACGAGCCTGCTCATCGGCCTCGGCTGCGTGGTGCTGACGGTCGTCATCGCAGCACCGGCGGCCTACGCGATCGCGCTGCTCAACCTCCGCGGAGGGCGCACGCTGAACTTCCTCCTGCTGGTGGCGCAGATGATCCCGGCCGTGGTCATGGCGATGGGCTTCTACGCGATCTACGTCCGCCTCGGACTGCTCAACAGCGTGTGGGGCCTCATCCTCGCCGACTCGACGGTCGCCGTGCCGTTCGGCGTGCTGCTCTTCAGCGCGTTCATGACCGGTCTGCCACGGGAGCTGCTGCAGGCGGCTCGCGTGGACGGCGCGGGAGCGTGGCGCACCTTCGTGTCGATCGTGATGCCGATGAGCCGCAACTCGGTGCTCACGGTGTCGCTCTTCGCCTTCCTGTGGGCGTGGTCCGACTTCGTCTTCGCATCGACCCTCGCGCGCAACAGCGACCTGCGGCCCGTGACGCTCGGCATCTTCGCATACATCGGCAACAACACCACGCAGTGGAACGCCATCATGGCGACCGCCGTCGTCGCTTCCATCCCCGCTGCCGTCCTCCTTGTGATGGCTCAGCGCTACGTCGCCGCCGGTGTGACCGCCGGCGCAGTGAAGGACTGATCCGTGACCTCATTCTCGACCTCGACCGAGCCGTCCCCGAATGGCCTCCGCGTCGGCAGTCGTCCCGTGGCACCCGCGAACGCGCGCATTCACGGCGTGGACGTCTCGTCATACGCGCTCGACGGGGCGGGCTTCTGGGGCTCGCGGCAGCGAGTGAACGGCACGGCGACCATCGCGCACTGCCTCGAGTGGATGGAGCGGCTCGGCTGGATCGAGAACTTCGACCGGATCGCCCGCGGCGACGTGACGCGCGAGCGAGCGGGATGGCAGTTCTCCGACTCCGAGGTGTACAAGCTTCTCGAGGCGATGGCCTGGGAGCTGTCGCGCCGGGCGGACGACGAGCTCGCGGGGGCTTACGCGCGTCTCGTCGCGCGGGTCGCAGCCGCCCAGGACGACGACGGCTACCTCTCCACGGCGTTCGGCCATCCTGGACTCCCGCCCCGGTACTCCGACCTGGCGATGGGGCATGAGCTCTACAACATCGGGCACCTGCTCCAGGCGGCCGTCGCGCGGGTGCGCACCTATGGCACCGACGATCTCGTCGCCGTGGCGCGCCGTGCCGCCGACCACGTCTGCACCCGATTCTGGGATGACGAGGACGGCCTCTGCGGGCACCCTGAGATCGAGGTCGCGCTCGCGGAGTTCGGACGTGCCCTCGGCGAGCCGCGCTACGTCGAGCAGGCCCGTCGCTTTCTCGAGCGACGTGGCAGGGGGCGGCTGCCCGTGCGACCGCTGCTGTCGGCCGATTACTTCCAGGACGACGCGCCGATCCGTGAGGCCGACGTGCTGCGCGGGCATGCCGTGCGCGCGCTGTACCTGTCCGCGGGCGCCGTCGACGTTGCGGTGGAGACGCACGACGGCGACCTCCTGGCCGCGCTCGAGCGTCAGTGGTCCCGCACTGTGGAGCGGCGTACGTACCTCACAGGAGGGATGGGGTCGCGTCATCAGGATGAGGGCTTCGGCGACGACTGGGAGCTGCCGGCCGACCGTGCGTATTGCGAGACGTGTGCCGGCGTGGCCTCGGTCATGTTCGCGTGGCGGCTCCTCCTCGCGACGGGCGATGTGAAGTACGCCGACCTCATCGAGCGCACCCTCTTCAACGTGGTGGCGACGTCACCGAGCGCGGACGGCCGTGCCTTCTTCTACGCCAACCCACTTCACCAGCGGGAGGAGGCCGGTGAAGCGGCGGACGGGGTCAATCACCGCGCGGAGGGCGGTGTCCGGGCGCCGTGGTTCGATGTGTCCTGCTGCCCGACCAACGTCGCAAGGACGCTCGCCTCTCTGCCGGCCTACCTCGCCGCCGAGGAAGGCGACGCGCTCATCCTCCTGCAGTACGCCGCCGGGGAGCTCACCGGGCGAGGGCTCGTGCTGCGGATCGAGACCGACTACCCGTTCGACGATCGCGTCCGCGTGCACGTCGTCGAAGCTCCCGACGAGGAGCGCACGTTGCGGCTGCGCGTCCCGTCATGGGCCGAGCACGCAACGCTTGCGGCACCGGACGCCGCACCGACGTTCGTCGAAGCCGGATGGGCGCAGGTGCGGCGCGTCTTCTCTCCCGGGGACGTCGTCGAGCTCGTGCTGCCTGTCGGCCCGCGCTTCACGTGGCCCGACGCCCGCATCGACGCGGTTCGGGGGACGGTGGCTGTGGAGAGGGGGCCGCTGGTGCTCTGCGTGGAGTCGCTCGATCTCCCGCCGCAGACGCGCATCGACGGCGTCCGCGTCGATACCCGCTTCGAGCCGCGTCCGGACGCCGACGGCGCCGTCGTGAGCGTCGCCATGGCACCGGAACGGGATCCGCGCGGATGGGCGTATGGCCCGGTTCCGGCGGAGAGCCCACAGGAGCGTCGATCAGAGGTCCGCCTCATCCCCTACCACCGTTGGGCCGAACGCGGTCCGTCGACCATGCGGGTCTTCCTGCCCGCGCTCACCGCCCGCAGCTGACGGCGGGCGTCACCACGCTCTCCGCCATCGGAGGGCAACGCACATACACGAGACAGAGAGGTCTTCGACCATGCGCATCACCACCAGATCCGGGCCCGCCGTGTTCCTCGCGGCGGCCGCAGTGATCAGCACGGGGCTCACCGCTCCCGCGTCCGCAGCTGAGGACGGCCCCGCGCCCGTCCTCGTCTACACGATGGATGACGTCGCCGACGGGAACGTCCCCGACTCCTCCGGCAACGGGTGGGACGGAGTCATCGTCGGCGATGTCCCGGCTGTCGAGGGTGCAGAAGGCGGCGCCATCGACGTGCGCTCGGGGAGCGTGCGGGTCCCACGGCCTGCGCTCGAGGGCGCAACCGACCTGACGGTGTCGGCGAGGATCCGTTGGGACGGATCCGGCGGAGCGTGGCAGTGGGTGTTCGGTCTGGGATCCGACACCACGCGGTACCTCTTCGCGACGCCGTCGAACGGAGAGGGCCGCATCCGCGCAGCCGTGACGACTTCGGGGGCCGGCGGCGAGGCGAAGGTCACCGGCTACGGCGCTCTGCCTGCAGATCGTTGGAGCACGCTGACGCTGACGCTCGACACCGAGGCCGACATCCTCACCGCGTATGTCGACGGAGTCGCCCTCTCCCGAGCTTCGACGACGGCGACGGCGAGCCAGCTCCTGTCGGCAGGGGCGGCAGACGCGGGCGCTATCGGCGGCTCGTTCTACCCGGATCCCGCTTTCCGCGGAGAGGTCGACGACTTCCGCGTGTACCACGACGCTCTCTCCGCCGAGGAGGTCGGCGCGCTGGTCGGCGGGGAGCTGCCCGGCCTCGACGCCCTTTCCCAGACGGCGTTCGAGGTTCGGACGGCTGTCGGCGTCGCGCCGGACCTGCCCGCGTCGATCCGCGCCTCGTTCACGGACGGCGTCGACCGCGACGTGCCCGTGGAATGGGAGCCGGTCGACCCCGCTCAGTACGAACAGACCGGCACCTTCTCCGTAGACGGGACGGCGGCCGGCCAGCCCGTCACCACAGAGGTGACCGTGCACCGCGGCGAGGTCCGCATCGACCTCGGAAGCAATACCGGTCCCGTTCACGGGGGCGCGTCGGGGGTCCTGTACGGCCTCTATGGCGATGGGATGCCGACGGACAACCTCCTCGAGGGCATGAACGTGCGCAGTGTCGCGACGAAGGCGCAGGACGGCTCCCAGCACCCTGGCTCGGACGCCCTCGAGATCCTTCCGGCGCTCTCCGAGACGACGGGCGGCGACGTCTACCTTCGCGTCACCGACTGGTATCGAGGGTTCCCCTATCAGTGGCCCGGCGACACTCCGGAGGAGAAGCTCGCGGACTATCGCGACGTGCTCCGGAAGCAGCTCGACATGATCGCCGAGATCCCCGACGAACAGCGGGCGCACCTCGTCATCGAGCCGTTCAACGAGCCCGAGGGAAACATGTTCGGCACCGGGCAGTGGAGCCTCGACGGCACGAGCTGGCTTGACGACCCGACTGCCTACTTCGCGGCCTGGGACGAGACCTATCGGACGATCAAGGCCGCGTTCCCCGACATCCGCGTCGCCGGCCCGGGCACGAGCGTCCTCTTCGATCAGATGAAGGGCTTCCTCGCGCACACTGTCGAACAGGACACGGTGCCCGACATCATCACGTGGCACGAGCTGTCGCACCCCCAGGCCATCCGCGACTCGGTCGAGCGATTCCGCGCATGGGAGGCCGCCGCCTTCGAGGGCACGGCGCGCGAGGGGGCCGAGTTGCCCATCAACATCAACGAGTACGCCTTCAACTACCACACGTCAGTCCCCGGCCAGATGATTCAGTGGATCTCCGCGATCGAGGACGCGAAGGTCGACGCCATGATCGCCTTCTGGAACATCAACGGCAACCTCGCCGACTCGGCTGTGCAGTCGAACCGGGGCAACGGCCAGTGGTGGCTCTACAACTCCTACGCGCAGCTGAGCGGGCACACCGTGGAGCTCACCCCGCCCTCGCCGGGCGAGAACTACTCCCTTCAGGGCGTGGCCGCTCTCGATGAGGAGCGTCGCGTCGCGCGAGCGCTCATCGGGGGCGCGTCTGGTGCGGCACCCGTCGACTTCGCCAACATCCCCGCGGACGTCTTCGGCGATCGTGTCGAGGTCACGGTGCGCGAGATCGAGTGGACGGGTCAGCTCGGCGACTCGAAGGGCCCCGCAGTGATCGGCGATCAGGTGCTCGAGGTCGTAGACCGCGTCGCGACGCTGCAGTTCGGCGGTGACGAGCTTCCAGCTCTCGAGGAGTCGTCGGCGTACGAGCTCGTCGTGACCCCGGCGGACGAGGCCACGGAGGCGTCCGCGCCGACCGCTCCGTGGTCAGCCGTCTACGAGGCCGAGGACGCCGACTACGCCGGCTCGGGGTACAGCCTCAACGGCCCCGAGGGCTCGCCCTCGGACGTCAGCAAGTTCTACACCTCCGGCGGGTACAACGTCGGCGGCCTGCGCACGGGCTCGGATGGCCGTCTCTCCTTCACGGTGGAGGTCCCGGAGGACGGCTCCTACGATCTCTCGGTCTACGCGAACAGCCTCAACACATACAGCCTCGTCGCGGAGAACGGCCCGACCAACGTCTTCCTGACGGTCGACGGGGCCGCTGAGCAGGAGATCCTCCTCCCGCTCGGCTACAAGTGGGTCGTCTGGGATCACGCCGACACCACCGTCGAGCTTGCTGCCGGAACGCACACGATCACGCTCGCCGCGAAGAGCCTCGACGGCTCACGCGCGACGCAGGGCGACGCACTCGTGGACCGCATCGTCCTCACCCGCCAGGACAGCGGCGTCGACGAGTACGAGGCGACGCTGTCGGACCACGACGGCACGGCGACCTACACGGGCAACGGCACGGTCGCGCTTGCGGCGGATCAGACGGCGACGTTCTGGGTGCACGGTGCACGCGATGGTGAAGCGCTGCTCGAGGTCATCGGCTCGGGCGACGGCCGCGTCGCCGTGAACGGCGAGGAGGTGCTCGACCTCGCCCGGTCGACCGCCGGGGCTGTGCACCTGGCGGGCGGCATCAACAAGGTCACCGTGACGGGCGAAGCCACGATCGACGGCCTGCGGGTCTCGTCCGGGGCGGGAATGCTCACCGCGACCGAGTACCAGGCGGAGGACGCGACGCGGTCCGGCGTCGCTGAGATCGTCGACCTCGCGAACGCCGAGGGCGGAAAGGCCGTCTCGGGCGTCGGCGGCGAGCCGGGGAACGACAACACGCTGTCGTTCACCGTCCAGGCGGAGGAGGCCGGGCGCCACGCCGTGGTCGTGCGGTTCTCGAACCCCGAGCAGATCCCCGCGACGCACTACAACCCGAACCCCATGGCACGCCACGCCGACATCTCGGTGAACGGCGGTGACCCGCTGCGAGTGCTCTTCGTGCCGACCTTCCACCGGAACAGCTTCTGGGAGCGGACGATCGTGCTCGATCTCGAGGCGGGGGAGAACACGATCACGTTCGCCGCCGAGGAGCAGCCGAATTTCGACGGCGTGACCTACGCGGAGGACAACTGGCCGGGTATCCCGCTTCGCGCCCAGGACGCCCCCATCCTCGACCGGATCACGGTCTCGCCGCTCGCGGCCGAGATCGTGGAGGAGGAGCCGTCGGTGACCGCCCCCGAGCGCGCTCGGGCCGGCGAGACGATCCAGGTCGCGCTCGACGGTGTCCGCGAGGGGGCCGATGCCGTCATCGGCATCGGCCGCGGCGACGGCTCCCGGGCCGAGGAGATCGCGTCGGTGTCCGGAGCGGGCGCCCATGAGGTCGCCCTTCCCGGTGACCTGAAGCCCGGCAAGTGGACGATCGTCCTCTCGCTCGATGGCGAAGTCGTGGCGAGCACCCGGATTCACATCACGCGCTGATCCCCGGTCGGCGCGACGCGATCGCAGTTCCGTGGTCCGGACGGTGCGGCGGCAGAGCTCCTGCCGCCGCACCGTCCGGATCTCTCATGCTGAGAAGGGCCGCGGCGGCCCCACCGACTCCCGCTCGATGAGCGGCATGGGCACAAGCTCGTGGCCGAGCTCGCGCTCGCCGAGGATCATCGAGGCGCCGAGGGAGCCGATCTCGGGGTAGGGGAGCCGCGCGGTGGTGAGCCCTGGTCGCTGGTAGCCCGCGAGCACCTCGTCGTCGAACGAGATCACCGAGACGTCATCGGGGATCCGGCGACCCCGCTCGAGGAGCACCTGGTAGACCCCGAGCGCGACCGCGTCGTTGGACGCGAGGATCGCCGTGAGGTCGGGTTCCCGCGAGAGAAGCGCGGCCGCGGCGTCGTAGCCGAGCGCAGGCTGCCAGTCGGCGATGTCCACGCGCGCCGGGACGACCCCCGCCTCGTCGAATGCGCGCTGGATGCCGTCGAAGCGCAGCGCGATGGTCGCGCTTCGCCGGAGGTCCGACACGATCTCATCGGGCAGGTCGCCGACGAGGCCGATCCTCCGGTGCCCCGCGTCCAGCAGGTGACGCGCCACGGCGTACCCCGCTGCGCGCTCGTCGGGCAGAACGCTCGGATGATCCGAGGACGATCGCCCGTTCACGATCGCCACGGGCACGTTCGTCGAGGTCTCCGGCAGGTCGATCATGCGCGCACCCATGAGCCCGATGAGGATGCCGTCGACGCGGTGGTCGATCATCGTCTCGAACGCGTCGGCGAGGGCGCCGTCGCCACCGCCGGTCTCGGCGATGAGCACGGTGTGCTCGTGCGCCTTGGCGACCTCGAGCGCTCCGCCGATGAGCCCCGAGGCCTGACGCGTCAGCGTGACCTGATCCGAGATGAATCCGATCGTCTGGGTCCTGCCGCGGCGGAGCACGCGGGCAGCCGGATTCGGCCGGTAGTCGAGCTCGGCCGCGGCCGCCCGCACGCGATCCGCCGCGGCGGCGGAGAGTCTCGAGCCCGGCCGGTCGTTGAGGATCATGCTCACGGCGGCCTTCGACATGCCCGCGCGCTCGGCGACGTCCGCGAGCGTGGCGCGGCGGCTCTGCTTCGGCATGGCACTCCTCGCTGCGTCCTCACCGACGCCCCGTTGCTGAATTGTTTCAGCATATCCCTCGCGCACGGTTCCCGACCATGCTACGGTGCATCTGCTGAACGCATTCAGCACTCCATTTCACGGCACACGGTCGGCTCGCGCGAGCCGCCGTGGCCCCATCCGCAGGAGCAACAACGTGGTTGAACTGAGTCGCAGGGCTGCGCTCGCCCTGCTCGGCCTCGGGATCGCCGGCACGGCGATCTCCTGGCCGCGCCTGACCGGTGCCGACATCCCCGGTCGCGGCGACGACGCGCTCACCGTCGCCCTCTTCGGGACCGCCCAGGACGCGGCCGCACGCCAGTCGCTCGTCGAGGGCTTCCAGCGTCTCCATCCCGGCATCACCGTCCGCATCGTCGCGGTCCAGGGCCAGGACTGGAGCAACTTCTTCGCGAAGATCCTCACGATGGTCGCCGCGGGCAACCCGCCCGACGTCGTGTCGGTCGCGACCGAAGGCACGCAGCTCTTCGCCGAGCGGCTCGCCCACCCGATCGATGACTACGTCCAGCGTGACGCCGCCGACCTCCAGGAGTACTTCGACGACGTCCATCCCTCGCTCATCGAGTCGTTCATGTACAAGGGGAGCCTCTTCCAGCTGCCCGACAACTTCAACGCCGCGAACGTGTACTACAACACGGCTGCGTTCGAGCGGGCGGGTCTCGAGCGGCCGCGCGACGACTGGACGGTCGACGACTTCTTCACCGTCGCGCGCACGATGAAGGACTCGGCCGAGGGGAGCTTCCTCCCGTACTTCTGGAACAACCGCCTGTGGGGCGGCGTCGTGCCGTGGCTGTACGTCAACGACGCGAGCTTCCTCACCGAGGAGAAGGCGCCGGGCGGCGACTGGCTCTGGTCGCGGTTCTACCCCGGCGAGGCGCCGCGCGGCGGCGGCTATCTGTGGCAGAACGCCGACGCGCTGAACGAGCGCACGATCGAGAGCTTCGAGGTGCTGCAGCGGATGGTCGGCGAGGGCATCGCGGCGAACCCCGCGCAGGGCGGCGGCAACGAGCTCGTCTCGCTCTTCGCCCGCGGCTCGGTCGGGATGACGCCGGCCGGCGGGTTCTGGGTGCAGGGTCTGCATGACGCGGGCTTCGCCAACGACGAGTACGACGTCACGTACTTCCCCCGGATGCGCAGCCAGCGCCACCAGTTCGGCGCGGGTGGGTACGCGATCATGCAGACGTCGCCCCGCAAGGACGAGGCGTGGGAGTGGCTCAAGTACTGCATCTCGACCGAGGGCATGGCGCTCGCCCACCAGAAGCCCGACTCCTCGCTGCCGCGCCGCACCCTGAACGCCGAGCTGTACGGCGGCGAGATCGGACCGAAGCACTGGGAGGTGTTCTACGACACCCTCGATCGCCATCCCGACACCGGGCCCATGCCCGCTCCGCCGCAGCAGGCCGCTGTGGAATCCGCGCTCATCAAGAACGTCGTCTCGACGATCACGAACGGACCCGGCGGCGTGCGCCGCGGGCTCGAGACGATGCAGCGCGACCTCGAACTCGCACTGAAGGGACGCTGATGTCCACCGTCGTCACTCCGCCGCCGAGCACGCGCGCGGCCGTCCTCCCTCGGGGCGTGAAGGGCGTTCGCCCCGAGGCCACGGCCAAGAAGGGCAGTCGCCTGCTCATCTGGGTCTTCCTCGCGCCCACCGTCATCGGGCTGGGCCTGTTCAGCTTCATCCCGATCGTCGGGTCGTTCCTTCTCGCCTTCTTCCGCTGGGACGTGATCACGGCCCCCGAGTTCGTCGGCGTGGACAACTTCGTCGAGCTCGCCGCCGACCCGACCGTGCGCGTGTCGTTCCTCAACACGATCGGCTTCGTCGTCGTCGCGGTGCTGCTCCAGCTCGCCGTCGCCCTCTTCCTCGCGGTGCTCGTCCAGTCGAAGATGCCGAGCTGGCTGCGGACGTTCTTCCGCTCATCCCTCTTCTTCCCGCTCATCCTCTCCGCGGCGTCCGTCTCGCTCGTCATGGCCTACCTGTTCAACCAGGAGTTCGGGCTCGTGAACCAGGTGCTCGGATGGTTCGGGGTCGCGAATATCGGATGGCTCACGACGGGGTTCGGCGCGAAGATCGTCGTCCTGCTCGTCTACGTCTGGCAGAACTTCGGGTTCACGTTCCTGCTCTTCCTCGGCGGCGTCTCGGCCATCCCGAAGGAGGTCTACGAGGCGTCCTCGCTCGACGGCGCGACCGGGTGGACGCAGTTCCGCCAGATCACGCTTCCGCTCGTGAGCCCGACCATGCTCGTCGCCTCGGTGATGGCGATCATCAACGCGCTGCAGATCTTCGACCAGCCGTACGTGCTCACCCGCGGCGGTCCTGGCGACGAGACCCGCACGGCGGTCATGGTGATCTACGAATCCGCCTTCCAGCAGCTCGAGTTCGGGCTCGCCTCCGCGATCGGCATCGTGCTGACCGTCCTGATCATGCTGGTGACGCTCGTGCAGTTCCAGCTCAGCAAGCGCTACGTCTTCTACGGATGAGGAACGACGATGTCCATCCACGCAGTTGAAGCCCGCTCCCCGCGGCAGGCCCTCGCCCAGGTCGGAAAGTACGCGGTGCTCGTCATCGCCGCATTCTTCACGCTCGCCCCGGTCGTCTGGACGCTCATCACGGCGCTCACGCCGTCGAACCCGGAGACGAACGAGACCGAGTTCGGCCTCGGCGCCTTCGCCGACGTCTTCGCGCAGATCCCCGTCTGGCTCTACACCTGGAACAGCGCGCTCGTCACGCTGCTCATCGCGGCCGGGCAGATGCTCACCGCCGCGATGGCCGGCTACGTCTTCGCACGATTCGAGTTCCGCAGCAAGAGGCTCCTCTTCGCGCTCATCCTCGCCACGATGATGGTGCCGATGCAGGTCACGATCGTGCCCGTGTTCATGCTGATCCGCGGCATGGGCCTGGCCGACACGCTCCTCGCGCTGATCGTGCCGATGCTGCCGACCGCGTTCGGGACGTTCCTCATGCGGCAGTACTTCATGGGGCTCCCACCCGAGCTCGCGGAGGCCGCCGAGATCGACGGCGCCGGGCCGTGGCGCGTCTTCTTCGGGGTCTACCTGCCGCTCGCGGCACCGGGTCTCGCGATCGTCGGGATCCTCGCGTTCAACTACCACTGGAACGAGTTCTTCCGCCCGCTCATCCTGACGATCAGCGAGCAGAACTTCACGCTCCCGCTCGGGCTCGTCACTCTCCAGGGCAACCTCGGCACCGGCTCGATCGCGACCGTCCTCGCAGGCGTCGTGCTCTCGATGATCCCCGCGCTGCTCGTGTTCATCTTCGGCCAGAAGCCGCTTCGCGAGGGCCTCACGGCCGGCGCGGGCAAGTAGCAGCTCCGCACGGTCGTCCCGCGTCCTGCGGGAAGCCGCGCGTCATCCCCCTCACGAAAGGACCCCATGTCGGACATCCTCGCCCCGGCCGTCGACCACCCCGATCGAAGCTTCCCGCGGCTTCACCCCCGCCCCGCGCGCGGCTGGGTGAACGACCCCAACGGCATCCTCTTCACGGAGGGGCGGTGGCACCTGTTCTTCCAGTACAACCCCGATTCGGCGCGGCACGAGCGCATCTGCTGGGGCCACGTGAGCTCGCCCGACCTGCTGCGGTGGGACGAGCATCCGATCGCCCTGCGCCCGCAGGAGGGCGGGCCCGATGCCGCCGGCTGCTTCAGCGGCGTCGGCGCGCTCGACGGCGGCGTCCCGACCGCGATCTACTCGGGGGTCGTCGGCTTCGACGGTCGCTCGGAGGTCGTGATCGCGCGCGGATCCTCCGACGCCGAGACGTGGGAGCAGACCGGACACGTCGCGGCACGGATGCCGGCCGACCCCGCGATCACGATGGTGCGGGATCCGTTCCTCTTCGAGCTCGGCGGCCGCCGCTGGGCCCTGCAGGGATCGGGTGTCGCGGGGGATCGCGGCGCGCTGCTGCTCTATGCCGCCGACGACCTCGACGCGTGGGAGGAGCATGGCTTCCTGCTCACCTCGGACGACGAGGTGGCGGCGCAGCTGCCGGCATGCGAAGGCTGGGAGTGCCCCCAGCTCGTGCGCAGCGGCGACGACTGGGTCGTGCTCGTGTCGCTGTGGCGCGACGGCCAGCCGCATCTCGGTGTCGGCTACATCATCGGCGCGCTCGACATCGATCCCGCCTCGGGCCTGCCCGCGTTCCGCGGGGGCGCTTCGGGGATCCTCGACGAGGGGGCGGCGTTCTATGCGCCGCAAGCCGTGCAGGATGAGCGCGGCGACCGCGTGCTCCTGTGGGGATGGGCGCAGGAGGTCGCGGAGGACGGCGCCCGTGCGCGCGCCCAGGAGGACAGCGACGCGCAGGGATGGTCGGGGCTGCTCACGTTCCCGCGCGAGCTGAGCGTGCGCGGCGACGACGTCGAGCTCGCACCCGCACGCGAGCTGGACGCGCTCCGAGCCCAGGAGGTCGACCCCGCAGCGCTCCCGGATCAGGCGGAGGTCCGGCTCTCGGGGGAGGGGGCGGCCGACCTGCGCCTGGGCGACCAGGTCGTGTGGCGGGGCGAGCTCGAGGGCGACGACGTGCGCATTCTCATCGACGCGTCGATCGTCGAAGTGCACCCGCGGGGACGCGCATCCGTCACCCTGCGTGCGTATCCCGCGGAGGGGGAGCACTACGCCGTGTCGGCTGAGCCGGGGGTGTCGGCGACCGCGTGGCGGCTGGCGCTGCCCCAGAAGTGAGGGCGGGCCACCGTGGCAGACAGAGAGACGGCCGGCCATCCTCTCGGATGACCGGCCGTCTCTCATCGGGTCAGGCCGCGTCGCGCTCGCGACGACGGCGGAGGACCATCAGGGCCGCACCGCCGGCCGCGGCGACGAGCGCCGCCAGGAGCGCGCCCACCGTGATGGACACCCCCGTGGGCGACAGCGAGCCGTCGTCCTCCAGCTGCGGGGCGGGGGTCGGGTCCGCCGGCGCACTCGGCGCGGGGTCGGCGGGCTCGGATGGCGCGGGCTCCGCGGGCTCGCTCGGCTCCGGCTCCGCGGGCTCGCTGGGCTGAGGTGCCGGGTCGGTCGGCGTCGGCTCCGGGGTCGGCTCGGGTGCCGGGTCCGTCGGTGTCGGCTCCGGTGTCGGCTCGGGTGCCGGGTCGGTCGGCGTCGGCTCCGGTGTCGGCTCGGGTGCCGGGTCGGTCGGCGTCGGCTCGGGCGTGGGCTCGGGTGCCGGGTCCGTCGGTGTCGGCTCGGGCGTGGGTTCGGGTGCCGGGTCCGTCGGAGTGGGCTCCGGCGTGGGCTCGGGTGCCGGGTCCGTCGGTGTCGGCTCGGGCGTGGGTTCGGGTGCCGGGTCCGTCGGAGTGGGCTCGGGCGTGGGTTCGGGCGTCGGCGTCACCGTCGGGTGCTCCGTGCACAGGCGCGAGTCGGGGTCGCACGCGGTCGGCGGCTCCTCGCCCGTCCGGGTGAGGTGGTTCGCCAGCGTGTGATCGCCCTGCTCGTCATACGGGCGCACCTCGACCGTGTAGGTCACCGCGGCGGTGGCCTCCGTGTCCAGCGTTCCCGTGACGTGCAGCACGTCTCCGTCGAGGACGGCCGTGAGGCCATCCGCCGTCGGGCCCTCGACGAGCTCGGCGTCGTCCAGCACGTCGGCGAGCGAGTCGGTCCAGTCCACCGCGGTCGCGGCCTGGCCGTCGTTCGCGAACGACAGCGTGTACGTCACGCGGTCGCCGGTGTCGACGGCCGTGCCCGATGCCGGGTCGGCCGACTTCTCGGCCGTGATGCGGCCGATCGGCGTCACGGTGCAGTCGGCCCCGTCGCACGTCGCGGGCGGCTCCTCGCCCGAGGGCACGAGGAAGTTCGCCGCGACGTCGTTCCCGCGCTCGCCCTCGGCGTTGACGACGACCGTGTAGCGCACGGTCACGACCTGGCCTGCCGCGAGCTCGCCGGTGATCGCGAAGGCGCCGTTCAGCACCTCGGTCACCTGCAGCGCGTCATCGGAGGCCACCGGGGCCTCGCTGAGCGTGGCGTCGTCGAGCACGTCGGCCAGGCGGTCGATGTGCGCGACGGTCGCGGGGCCCTCGCCCTGGTTGTCGAACGTCAGGGTGTAGATGAGCTCCGTGCCCGTCACGATCGGGTCGGACGACGCCTCGACGGCCTTGCCGGTGAGCAGGCGCCCGATGGGCGTCACCGTGCAGTCGGGGCGCTCGCCGTCGGCCGGCTGGCACGTCGGCTCGGTCGGCGGCTCCTCGCCCGCCGGCAGCAGGAAGTTCGCGGCGATGTCGTCGCCGCGCTCGCCGTCGGCCTTCACGGTCACCGTGTAGATCACGGTCTCGACCGAGCGCGGTGCCACCTCGCCCGTGATCGCGATCGTGTCGCCGTCGCGGATGGCCGTGAGGGCTCCCGCGGTCGGCTCGACGGTCACGTCGGCGTCGTCGAGCACGTGGACGAGGTGGTCGACCTCGTCGACGCTCGCGGGCGCCTCGCCCGTGTTCTCGAAGTGCAGCGTGTAGGTCAGCTCGGTTCCCGCGGCGACGGGCGTCGCGGATGCCTCGACCGACTTCCACGAGGCGAGCTCGGGAACAGGGTGCTCGGTGCACGACACGAGGGCGTCGTCGCACGACGGGTCCTCGAGGTCGCTCGGCGCGAGGACGTTGGCGAGGCGGTTGTCGCCGCGCGCGCCATCCTGCCCGACCTCGACCGTGTACTCGACGGTCGTGACCTGGCCCGGCTCGAGCGTGCCCGACACGCGCAGAGCGTCTCCGTCGATCACCGCGTCGAGCACGGCGGAGGACGGGTCGTCGACGAGGGCCGCGTCATCGAGCACACCGGACAGGTCGTCGACGTACTCGACGCCGCCGGCCGCCGTGCCGTCGTTGCGGAACTCGAGCGTGTAGGTCACGCGCTGGCCCGCGACGACCGTCTCGCCCGTCGCCGGGTCGGCCGACTTGGCGGCCGAGATCGCGGGCATCGGGGTCGACGTGCAGTCGTCGCCGCTCTCGCACGAGGTGCTCGGGGTCTCACCCGGCGCCACGAGGAAGTTGTCGGCCCGGTGGTCGCCCCGATCGGCTGCGGCCTTGACCGTGACCGTGTAGGTGATCGTCGCGGTCTCGCCCGCGCCGATCATGCCGCCGATCGCGAAGCGGCCATCCTGCACCTCGGTCACCGTGACCGACTCCGTGTCGGACGACGGCTGGGTCGTCAGATCGGCGTCGTCGAGAACGCCCGAGAGGTCGTCCTCACGGGCGACGGGCGCGGTCGTCTCGCCCGTGCCCGTGACGGTGATCTCGTAGGTGAGCACCGTGCCCTCGGCGACCGGATCGGTCGACGCGGTCACCGACTTCGCGTACTCGACGGCCGCGATGGGCGTCGTCGTGCAGTCGGGGAAGCGTGCGGCGTCGGGCTCGCAGACGGGCTCGGTCGGCGGCTCCTCGCCCGCGGGCAGGAGGAAGTTCGCCGCGATGTCGTCGCCGCGCTGCCCATCCGGCTTCACGGTCACGGTGTACCGCACGGGCACCGTGGCGCCGGGAGCGACCGTGCCCGTGATGGCGATGCGGTCGCCGTCGCGGACGACCGTGAGTGTGTCGGACGACGGCTCGACGGTCACGTCGGCGTCGTCGAGCACGTGCACGAGGTGGTCGACCGCGTCGACGGTCGCATCGGCCTCGCCGTCGTTCGCGAACCACAGCGTGTACTCGAGCGTCGAGCCGGCGACGACGGGGTCGTCGTCTGTCTTGACGGTCTTCCACCACGTGAGGTTCGCCGCCGGGATCTGCGCGAAGTCGCAGCTCGGTGCGCCGGACGCGGTGTCGGCCTCGGGCACGCACGCGGTGTTGCGCAGGACGTTGTCGCCCGTGCCTCGGAAGTCGACCGTGTACTCGATCGTCACCGTCTGGCCCGACGCGAGAGCGCCCTGCCACGTGAGATAGCGCTCGCCGTCGAAGACCGGCTGCGGGTCGACATCGGACGTCACGGTGCCGAAGACCGCGTCGTCGAGCACGTCGACGAGGTCGTCCTCGACGCGCGCGGGCTCCTCGGCCGTGAAGGCGCCGGGGCCCACGTTCGTGAGCTCGATGCGGAACGTCGCGGTCTCGCCGACCGCGGGGAGCTCCTCGGTGACCGCGGTCTTCATGACCTTCAGCTTCGGGAGCAGGTGCACCGCCTCCGCGCAGGGCTCACCCGTCGTCGGGTCGACGCCGCCGTCGGCGGGGTCGCAGCTCGGGGTCGCCGGGTTCTCGGGGTCGTTCGGCTCCCACGCGACGTTGCGCGCGGTGCCGTCTCCGCCGGCCTTCACCGTGGTCGTGTACGTGATCTCGAGGGCGTCGCCCGCGGCGAGGGGCCCGGTCCACGACAGCAGCGGCTCGGCGTACGCGAGGTCGCCCTCGCGGTCGGCTCGCGCGTCGTCGTTGTACCCGGCGTCGTCCAGCACGCCCGAGAGATCGTCGAAGACGACGGCCGGATACGCGTCGGTGTACGCGGTGGCTCCCGTGTTCCGCGCGCGGACCGTGTAGGTGACCGTGTCGCCGGGGCGCGTGTCCGCCGTCGCGTCCGAGATCTTCTCGATCGCGAGGTGGGGCAGGGCGATCGAGAGCGCGTGGTCCTCGACCTCGCCCGTCGTCGTCATCCCCACGGGCGAGGCGACGCCATCCGCCGTCTGGGCGATGCGGATGCGCGCGAAGCTCGCGCCGTCCTGCGCGTCCATCGGCACGGTCCATGCCAGGTCGACGGACGCGCCGACGCACTCGACCGCCCCCGAGCGCTCGCCGTCGTCGAACGCGCCGTTGCGGTTCCAGTCGATCCAGGCCGCGACGAACCCGGGCCCCGTGCAGGACACGTCCTCGAGCACGTAGGGCTCCCCGGGCGTCACGTCGATCGATCCGATCGCGCCCACCGCGTCCTCATCGGCCTGGGCGGTGCGGTCGTCCGCGTCGGCGGCCGCGCTGAACTGGTGGCCGTTGTCCGAGTCGACGATCGCGCCGAGGCGCGTGCGGGGCTGGCTCTGGGTGGCCAGCGCGAACGACGACGAGGAGACGTTCGTCTCACCCACCGGCACCTCGCCGCCGGTCCAGGCGCGCTCGAAGAGGGCGCCGGCAGCGCCGTAGCTCTCGGGAGCGTCGCCGAAGTCGGCCTCGAGGACGACGCCGAGCGCGACGGCGCTCTTGCCGCCGCCCTTGACCGTCACCGCGGCGCCGGTCGCGCCGTCCATGTAGCCGATCGCCATCGGGCCGCTGCCGCCCCGCTGTCGCGAGGAGCACTGCTCGGCATCCGGGTGCAGGCGCAGGGTCTTGTCGGTGGAGAGGGTCGCCAGCACGTTCGTGTCGCAGCTGCGCGCCCGCTCGATCACGCGCCAGGTCGTGGCGGCCTCGTCGGGCTTGGCCTGGACGTACTCGCCCTGGCTCCGGTTGCTCGACTCCGCATCGGCGACGACGAGGCCGCCGAGCGGCACGAGGGCGCCGTTCAGGCGCGTCTCGCACGAGAAGTGGAAGCTCACCGTCGCGCCGTTGTCGCGGTTCACGAGGCCGTACACCATCTGGTTCGCAGAGCCCGCGCCGCCGATGTTGTACAGGTCGTCGAGCGAGTCGCCGCTGTAGTCGCCCGAGCGGTACGCCGCGACGCTGCCGACGACATCCGTGATCGTGCACGTCGTCGTGAGCTCCTGACCCGCGATGTCGCGCGTGCTCGTCGCGGTCGTCCCGTTCGTGATCGGAGCGCCGCTCGCGCCCCATTCGATCCAGTCGATCGCGCCGATGTGCCGGCCCGATCCGCCCTCCGCATACGTCGCCGCAGCGGGCTCCGCGACGACGAGCGCGCCCGTCGCTCCGACCAGCCCTGCGACGAGCGTCGTGATGACCGCCATCGCGCCGCGTCGCGTCCTGCGTCGTCGTCCGTCACGGCGCCTTCCGCGCACGCCGAACGTCGGTGTCTCCGTTTTCACCGGTGCCTCCCCAGACAGCCTCTTTTTCGAGAGGGCAGGAGACACGGCGCGCTCCAAGAGCGCACGGCACCAAGCCGAGATGACCGTCGGCCCCAGACCGAACGATCGCATGGGCGTGCGAGCACGCCGAGATTCCCCAACCCCGCCTTCGACCCTATGGGGACTTCTGCCCGGTCATTGTCCGCACTCAGCGGATCTGCAGGTTCGCCCCGCTTTTTCGCCCGCGCATTCACCCCGCCTCGTCCGCGGGCGTGTCGGGAAGCGTCTGCGGCCGTCGCGCGTTGCCGCTTGGGCCGCCATCCGCTCGACAGGAGGACTCCCATGACCTCGGCCATCCCGCTGCCCGCCGACCCCGCGATCGACGACGCGGTCCTCGACAACCCGGCCTGGTCATCGCTCACCGGCCCGCACGCGCACTTCGCGATCGGCAACGAGCTCGTGAAGCACTACCCGGCCGACGTCTCGCCGTTCGTGGGTGTGCGCTCGTGGAGCGACCCCGACGTGTGGGACGCGCTCATCGACGTGTTCGGGCCCGGCGCGCCCGTCACGATCTCGAACGCCGATCCCGAGCTCCCGAGCGGATGGGCCGAGCTCGGCCGCGGCTCGGGCGTCCAGCTCGTCGAGACGGATCGGCTCGCGCCCGTGCCCTTCGACGAGGCCGTCGAGCTCGGCGCGGGCGACGTCGCCGACATGCTCGCGCTCGTCGAGCGCAACCAGCCCGGCCCGTTCCTGCCCCGCACGCACGAGCTCGGCCGCTATGTCGGCGTGCGGCGGGATGGCCGCCTCGTCGCGATGGCGGGGGAGCGCCTGCACCCGGCCGGCTGGACCGAGATCAGTGCCGTGTCGACCGACGAGGCCTACCGCCGCCAGGGCCTCGCGTCGCGGCTCGTGCTCGATGTCGCCTTCCACATCCGCGAGCGCGGCGACCGGGCCCTCCTGCATGCGGCGGCCGACAACGTCGGCGCGATCGGCGCCTACGAGAAGCTCGGGTTCGCGCTGCGCCGCACGTCGGAGTTCCTCACGGTGCAGACGCCCGAGCACTGACCGGGCCTCCCCGGCGGCACCGCGGCGACCTACACTGGTGGCCATCCGCTCCCTCGACGAGGAAGGAGCCCCATGTCGTCGCCGTGGCTGCGCAGCGAGGGCGTCCGCGCCTCGCGGCTCCTCGTCGAGCGCGCGCACGATGAGCTCCTCGCCGGCAACAGCGCGGATCCGCGCCTCGCGCAGGTGCGGCCGCTCGTGCGGGAGTCGTGGCGGAGGTCCGTCGGCAGCGCGGTGGGAGCCGAGGCCCTGCCCGCTCTCGAGCTGACCGGAGCCGCCCTCGAGGAGTACCGGCGTGCCCATCCGCTCGCGGGCGCGCTCGCGCTCATCCGCGGACTCCTCCTCCCCGGCGAGGCCGACGAGGCGGGCGTCGTCGTCGCGGTCGGCGATGCCGCCGGGCGCCTCCTCTGGGTCGAGGGCGACCGCCGCGTGCGCGCGCTCACGGGCGACATGGGCTTCGTCGAGGGCGCGAACTGGGCCGAGGACCGGGTCGGCACCGCGGCACCCGGCACGGCGCTCGCCCTCGGGCGGTCGGTGCAGGTGCGCGGCGCCGAGCACTTCAACCGCTTCGTGCAGCCGTGGTCGTGCACGGCCGCCCCGGTCAGAGACCCTGAGAACGGCCGCCTCATCGGGGTCATCGACGTGACCGGCGGCGATGAGGCCGCGACCCCGCAGGCGCAGCTGCTCGTCGACGCCACGGCGCGCGCGGTCGAGGGCGAGCTCCTCGTCGCCCGGCTGCGCGCGGAGAAGGAGCCGTCGCGGAAGCCGCGTCGACGCGTCGAGACGGCGCAGCGCGCGACGCTCAGCGTGCTCGGCCGCGATCGCGCGCTGCTCACCCTCGCCGGAGACGGCGGCGAGCGCGTCGTCGAGCTCGGCATGCGCCACGCCGAGCTCGTGCTCATGCTCGCGACCCACCGTCAGGGGCTCACGGCCGAGAGGCTCGCCGAGCTCGTCTACGGCGACCCCGCCACGATCGGCACGCTGCGGCCCGAGATGGTGCGGCTGCGCAAGCTGCTCGAGCGGATGGTGCCGGCGCTCGTCCCCGAGTCCCGCCCGTATCGGATGGCGGGCGAGATCGAGACCGACGCGCAGCAGGTGCTCTCGCTCCTCGATCGCGGCGCCCACCGCGTCGCGCTCGCCGCCTACCGGGGCGACGTGCTGCCCGACTCGGCGGCACCGGGCGTCGAGGAGCTGCGCGAGACCATCCGCTCGTCCCTGCGGGAGGCGCTCCTCGCGGAGGCCGGCGTCGACGTGCTCCTCGCGTACACCGACACCGCGGCGGGCGCCGACGACGTCGAGGCGCTGCGGCAGGTGCTGCGGATGCTCCCGGCCCGGTCGCCGCGGCGCGCCGGCGTCGTCGCGCGGCTCGCGGCGCTCGAGTAGCCCTCCCGCGCGCAATCCGATGCAACCTCCGGCGACGTAGCGTGACGGCACAGCCACGCGGGGGCATCCCCGCGACGTCGCGCAGTCGAAGGAGACAGCAATGACCATCGTGGAAGAGGGCGTCTCGAGCGTCTACGCCGCCCCGGGCGAGAAGGGCTCCGTCGCCCAGTACCGCGCTCGCTACGGCCACTACATCGGCGGGGAGTTCGTCGCCCCGGTCAAGGGCGAGTACTTCGAGGACATCTCGCCCGTCAACGGCAAGCCGTTCTGCGAAGTCGGCCGCGGCACCGCCGAGGACATCGACCGCGCCGTCGAGACGGCGTGGAAGGCGTTCGCTTCGTGGCGGCACACGAGCCCCGCCGAGCGCAGCGTCATCCTCAATCGGATCGCCGACCGCATCGAGCAGAACCTCGAGGCGATCGCCGTCGCCGAGACGTGGGAGAACGGCAAGCCCGTGCGCGAGACGCTCGCGGCCGACATCCCGCTCGCGGTCGACCACTTCCGCTACTTCGCGGGCGTGCTCCGCGCGCAGGAGGGCGGGATCAGCCAGCTCGACGAGAACACGGTCGCGTACCACTTCCACGAGCCGCTCGGCGTCGTGGGCCAGATCATCCCGTGGAACTTCCCCATCCTCATGGCGACGTGGAAGCTCGCGCCCGCGCTCGCCGCGGGCAACTGCGTCGTCCTCAAGCCCGCCGAGCAGACGCCCGCGTCGATCCTGTTCCTCTTCGACCTCATCGGCGACCTCCTGCCGGCGGGCGTCGTGAACATCGTCAACGGCTTCGGCATCGAGGCGGGCGCTCCGCTCGCGTCGCACAAGCGCATCCGCAAGGTCGCGTTCACGGGCGAGACGACCACCGGGCGCCTCATCATGCAGTACGCGTCGCAGAACCTCATCCCCGTGACGCTCGAGCTGGGAGGCAAGAGCCCGAACATCTTCTTCGAGGACGTCGCGTCGGCGCAGGACGCGTACTACGAGAAGGCGAAGGAGGGCTTCGCGATGTTCGCCCTGAACCAGGGCGAGGTCTGCACGTGCCCGTCGCGCGCGCTCATCCAGCGGTCGATCTACGACGCGTTCCTGTCGGATGGGCTCGACCGCGTCTCGAGGATCCGGCAGGGCAACCCGCTCGACCCCGAGACGATGATCGGCGCGCAGGCGTCGAACGACCAGCTCGAGAAGATCCTGTCGTACATCCAGATCGGCAAGGACGAGGGCGCGAAGGTCCTCGCGGGCGGCGAGCGCGTCGATCTCGGCGGCGACCTCACGGACGGGTACTACGTGGCTCCGACCGTGTTCGAGGGTCAGAACAGCATGCGGATCTTCCAGGAGGAGATCTTCGGCCCCGTCGTCTCGGTCACCGGCTTCGACACGTACGACGACGCCATCGCGACCGCGAACGACACCCTCTACGGCCTCGGCGCGGGGGTATGGAGCCGGAGTGCCGACCTCTGCTACCGTGCTGGTCGCGCGATCGAAGCAGGGCGGGTGTGGACGAACACCTACCACCAGTACCCGGCGCATGCCGCCTTCGGCGGCTACAAGCAGTCGGGTATCGGGCGGGAGAACCACCTGCGTATGCTCGATCACTACCAGCAGACGAAGAACCTTCTCGTCTCCTATGCGGAGGGGCCCATGGGCTTCTTCTGATCCGATCGGATCCGCCCGGGCGGGATGACCCGAATCCCCGCCCGGGCGTCGGATCCCCGCGACGCCGACGTCGCGGGTGCACAGGGAAGGAGGAGGGATGTCCGAGGAGCTCAGCAGGGTCGCGGTGACCGAGGCGGCGGCTGCTCTTCTGCGCACGCTCACGGCCCAGCACGGGCCGCTCATGTTCCACCAGTCGGGCGGGTGCTGCGACGGCTCGTCGCCCATGTGCTATCCGGTCGGGATGTACCTGACCGGCACGGGCGATGTGCTGCTCGGGACGATCGACGCGGGTCTCGACGACCCGATCGAGGTCTACATGTCGGAGTCGCAGTTCGAGTACTGGAAGTACACGCACCTCACGATCGACGTCGTGCCGGGGCGCGGGGGAGGGTTCAGCGTCGAGTCGCCCACGGGCATGCGGTTCCTCATCCGGTCGCGCATGCTCACGGAGCCCGAGCTGGAGCACTTCGGCCTGACGCCGCGGGCGTAGCCGCACGCCGGGAGTGCGGCCCCGCTCACGCCGCCCGCATGCGCGTCCCGGTGCACGCCCCGCCCCCTGCATGCATGTCTCGCTCACGGCGGGTATCGGAGCGCCGAACCGACGGCGAGTGAGACATGCAGATCTGGGCTGCCGTTACCGGCGCCGCGTGAGGGAGCTGAGGGCGCGCACCGCGAGGACGCCTGCGAGCACCCACGGCCCGACGACGATGATCGGGTCCATCCACGCGTGGCGGAGGTCGACGCGGCCGCGGCCGATGCGCGACCCGACGGGGCGCCGGCTCCACTCTCCCAGCACGCCCGTCTGCGTGATCGGGTTGTCGGGATGGCGCGACGCGAGCGAGCGCACGTGCGCGCCGATCGACTCCACGCGGTCGCCGAGCACGAGCAGCAGCCAGTGCCGCAGCTTGCCCTCGCTGTACCGGGCGTAGGCGATCCGGCGGATCCTGCCCGAGAGCCCGTGCAGCGGCTGCGCGGTGCCGAACACGGGCGGCAGCTGCGGATGCTCGATCGAGTGCTCGCGCGCGGGGTCGGACATCCGATCCTCGAGCGCCCAGGGCGCGGCGAGTTCCTGCGGGTCGAGCTCGTGCTCCTCGCGCCATCCGTCCTCGAGCTCGATCCCCCAGCCGGGGATGCGCGGGCGGAGCGCGTCGACGGGCTGCGTCATGTCCATCCTCCTCAGTCGTCCGAGACCTCGACGACGGTCTTGATGCAGTCGTCGAGCTTCGCCGAGACCATGTGGTAGCCGTCGACGATGTCGTCGAGCGGCAGCCGGTGCGTCACGAGCCCTCGCGGCGCCAGTCGCCCGGCGCGCACGTGGTCGAGCAGGGCGGGCCACATCGCGCGCACGGGCGTCTGATTGGCGCGGATCGTGAGCCCCTTGTTCATCGCGTCGCCGAACCGGACGGCGCTGTGCAGCGGGCCGTACGCTCCGATCACGGCGACGTTGCCGCCCTTGCGCACGCCGTCGATCGCCCAGTTCAGCGCGACCGGAGAGCCGCCCTGGAGCTTGAGCTTCGAGGCGGTCACGTGCTGCAGCCATCCGCCGTCGGCCTCGGCGCCCACGGCGTCGATCACGACGTCGGCCCCGAGGTGGTCGGTCTCGCGCTTGAGGTGCAGCACGGGATCGCCGATCTCCGACAGGGCGTGCGTCTCGGCGTACGCGAACGAGCGCGCCTTCTCCAGCCGGTAGTCGAGGTGGTCGAGCACGAGCACGCGGCCCGCGCCCATGAGCCAGGCCGAGCGCGCCGCGGCGAGCCCCACGGGGCCCGCACCGAAGACCGCGACGGTGTCGCCCTCCTCGATGTGCCCGAGCCGGGCGCCGAAGTAGCCGGTCGTGAACGCGTCGGTGAGCATGAGCGCGTCCTCGTCGCTCAGCCACTCGGGGATGACCATGGGCCCGACGTCCGCGAACGGCACGCGCACGCGCTCCGCCTGACCGCCGTCGTAGCCGCCCGCCGTGTGCGAGTAGCCGTAGATGCCGCCCACCGCGGTCGCGTTCGCGTTCACGCTGTGGCAGTTCGAGAAGAGGCCCTGCCGGCAGAACGCGCACGACCCGCAGAAGATGTTGAACGGCACCATGACCCTGTCGCCGACCGCGAGGCGCTGCACCGAGCCGCCGACCTCCTCGACGACGCCGATGAACTCATGGCCGAACGTGTGCCCGATGCGCGTGTCCGGGAGCATCCCGTGCAGCAGATGCAGGTCCGACCCGCAGATCGCGGCCCGCGTCACGCGGACGATCGCATCGTTCGGATGCTCGATGCGGGGGTCGGGCTTCTCCGTCACCTGGAGCTTGTACGGACCTCGGTACGTCAGCGCCTTCATGTGTCCTCCTCGTCGCGTCGAGTCTGCGCAGGGCGCTCGGATGGCGCGAGGGGGTTGCGGATGGCTCGGCGCTGTGCGACGCCGCGCGTAGCACGACGGGTCGGCGGATGTCCATGGCTTGGATGGCGACGGCGCACGCGAGAGCGTCGGACCATGGCCGGATCTCCTGACCCCCGGACCCTGTGGGCCGCGCGCGGCACGTACGCGACGCGCACCGCGTGGGCCGGTGCGCTCTTCGGCATGGGCCTTGTCGCCTTCGTCGACGAGGCCGTGTTCCACCAGATCCTGCACTGGCACCACTTCTACGACCGCGGCACGCCCGCGGCCGGTCTCGTGTCGGACGGGCTCTTCCACGCCTTCAGCTGGTTCGGCACCGTGGCCGGGCTGTTCCTCCTCGCGGATGTCGCGCGGCGCGGGGCGCTCTGGACGCCGCGCTGGGTCGGCGGAGCACTGCTGGGCGCCGGCGCCTTCCAGCTGTACGACGGCACGATCCAGCACAAGGTGCTCGGGCTCCACCAGATCCGGTACGTGGACGATGTCCTGCCCTACGACATCGTCTGGAACGCGATCGCCGTCCTGCTGCTCGCGGCGGGCCTCGTCCTCGTCGTCCGCACGCGCCCGGCCGCCGCGTGGGCCCACGTCGAGCGATGACGCCGATGTCCGGCGGCCACGCGCACGCCCACGGGGCGGGAGTCCCGCTCGACGTCGTCGTCCTCGCACTGGCTGCGCTCGCGGTCGCGTCGTATGCGGCAGGAGCGATCGCCTCGCGGCGCGGCGGGCGGCCGTGGCCCGTGCACCGGATGGTCCTCTGGTGCGTCGGCATCGCGGCCGCGACCGCGCCGGTCGTCGAGCCGCTCGCCTCGACGGTTCACGGCAGCTTCGTCGGACACGCGTGGGGCCATGTCGTTGGCGGCATGCTGGCGCCGATCCTGCTCGTGCTCGCCGCACCCGTCACCCTCGCTCTCCGCACGCTCCCCGTCACGCCGGCGCGGCGGCTGTCGCGCCTGCTGCGCAGCGCGCCCGTGCGCGTGCTCGCGCACCCCGTGACCGCGGCGCTCCTCTCCTCGGGCGGCCTGTGGCTCATCCACCTCACGCCGCTGCACGAGGCGATGCAGGCGAGCCCGTTCGTGCACCTCGTCGTGCACGCGCACACCGTCGCGGCCGGCTATCTCTTCACGGCCGCGCTGGTCGGCGTCGACCCGAACCCGCACCCGAGCCGATGGACGACGCGCGCGATCGTGCTCGTCCTCGCGATGGCATCGCACGCGGTTCTCGCGAAGCTCCTCTACGCGCATCCCCCGGGTGCGACCTCCGTCGCCGACGAGCGGCTCGGCGCGCTCACGATGCACTACGCGGGCGGGGTCGTCGAGCTCGGGCTCGTCGTGCTCCTCTGCGCCCGCTGGTATCGCGAGAGCGGGCGCCGCGTCGCGATCGGCGCGGCCGATCGGCTCAGTCGAGCACGCCCATCACCTGCAGCACGAACTGCAGGATCACGAAGGCGATGATGACGATGCCGAACCACGAGAACCGGCGCTTGAGGCGCCGGCCCGGCTCGGCCACTCCGCGCGGCGGAGGCGTGAGGGGCGCGGCCGCCGAGAAGGCGGGCGCCTCGTGGTGCCCCGAGGCGATCGGACGCGGCACCCCCGTGCCCGCTGCGAGCCGCTCGTCACGCCAGCGCCCCCACTGATCGAGCTTGTGGATGAGGGCGGCGACGACCGAGAAGAGCCACGCCCAGGTCGCGGGATCGAGCGTCGAGACCTCGCGCCGCGTGTAGAGGAACAGCCAGTCGTCGACGATCTCGACGTCGAGCTGCCCGGCGTGGTCGAGGAAGCGCGCCATGATGTCGGGCGTGAAGAGGTAGAGCGCGTCGGCCTCGTAGCCCTGCGGGCAGTAGAGCGCGAAGTGCCGGTCGAAGTCGCCCTCGAGGGACAGCCGCTGGTCCTTGTCGAAGCCGACCGGGAGGTTCGAGCCGAAGATCGTGTTGTTGCCCACGGCATCGAGCACGATGTGGGGCAGCGGTGCGTCGAGTCGGATGGCCACGTAGCCCCAGCGATGCGTGGTCTGGTTCTTCCCCGATCCGGTCGTGTACTGGTAGTTCGCGAACTCCGCGAACCGCGGCGCCTCACCGCGCACGAGGTCGTTCGAGCGGCGGGCGCGACCGAGCCCGAAGATCATGCCGGGGAGGGCGGGGTCGCCGAGTGACGGGAGGTAGCTCATGCCGTTCGCGCGCGCGAAGCGGTCGAGCCGGTACTGGCGCTCGCGGCGCTGCCCCTGGAACGCCCGGACGCCCCAGACGACCGCGCCGATGACGAGGGCCGCGATGCCGAGCGAGACCCAGAATCCGGCGCCCGAGGCGCCGTCGGCGTCCGCGACCATGAGCAGGATCGACAGGATGAGGCCGCCGAACCCGAGGATCATGACGCCGACGAAGACGATCACGATCACCGCGACGACCGCGCCGGCTCCGGTGCCGCTCGGGAAGCGTCGCGAGAGCTCGTCGGAGAACCGCTTCACGTCAGCGCGGTCGACGGGCTCGGTGAGGGGGCGCGCGTCGAACGGCACGCTCTGCTGCGTCGTTCCGGACATGGCCTTCACGCTACAAGAGCGCGCGGATCACCCCACGATGACGTCGAGCGCGACCTCGCCGCAGGAGACGCGAGGCAGCGTCGCGAGACGGCTCCCGCGCACCGAGTCGCCGGCCCCCGAGCGATGGTCGGTCGACACGACGACCCGGCCGACGCCGTTCACGAGGGTCACCGGGAGCCCGACCTCCTCGAGTCGCGGCGTGAGGTCGCGCTCGATCGAGTCGACGAGGAGGTCGAGCGCGGCCACGCCGGCGAACGCGCCGCGGGAGGCGACGGGCGCCGCGATGGTGACCGTGTACTCGTCGCTGCAGAGGTAGTCGACGTAGGGGCCGGCGACGTGCGGGCGGCCCGTCGCGTGCGGTACGCGGAACCACTCCATCTCGCTGTAGTCGATGCGCTCCTTGCCGAGCGACTGCGCCGCGAGCACGAGGCGCGACCGGTCGCTGCCCTGCCACCAGGCGAGGTGGCTGCGTGCGTCGTCGAGCAGGTCGATCGCCGCGACGTAGCCCGCGCCGTACACCGCGAGGTCGGGCAGTGCCAGCAGCGTCATCGCGTGCGGCTGGACCAGCGCGTCGAGCTCGGACACCGTGAGCGGCGCTGCCGCGCGCACGGCGTCGAGATCCCGCGAGACGGCGGCGGCGGTCTCGACGAGGCTGTCCACAGGCGCGCGGAAGTAGCTCTCGACGATCGACGCGGCACGGTCGACGGCGGTGTCGGTGTCCTGGTGCATGCTGACCTCCTCCTTGAGGTTCACGGGACGTCGTCTGCGCTCGCGGCGGGTCGCGAGCGCAGCTCGATGAGGGTGTCGATCACGGCCGCCGTCATCTCCTCGACCTCGCGGCCGGCGCCGACGTCGTCGCCGGCCTCGATCGCCGCGACGACGCGCTCGAGGCCGGCGCGGTAGGCATCGCGCGCGGACGCGTCGGCGTCGATGAGCCGCAGGTACGGGGAGAGCTCGGCCTGCAGCTGCATCTGCACGCGGGTCAGCCGCGCCGACTGGCTGAGCGCGACCAGCTCGAGCTGAGCGTCGTCGAGGATGCGGCGCCAGGCCTCGATGTCGGCCGGATCGAGCCGCTCGAGGTGGCGCGCGACGAGGCGCGCCTCGCTGGGGTCGGCGCGCCGTGCGGCGAGACGGACGGCAGCGCCCGTGATCGCGGCGTAGTGGACGCCCATGTCGCGCAGCGCGGTCCGCGTCGCGCGACGGACGGCGTCGCGCGCGTGGGCGAGCGGGTCGGCATCCTCCGCGACGAAGCTGCCGCCGCCGCGGCCGCGCCGCGTCACGACGAGGCCGCGCGAGCGCAGCGAGAGGAGCGCTTCGCGGACGGTGACCGGCGCGACCCCGAAGCTCTTCGCGAGATCGGTCTCGCTCGGCAGTCGCTCGCCCGCGCGCAGGTGCCCGCCGGTGATCGCCTCATCGAGGCGCCGCTCGACGAGCGCCGCGCGCCCCTCGTCGCCGATCGGCTGGAACAGCGCGCCCTGAAGGCGGCGCGGGCCCGAGGAGGCGACGGCGTGCGGCGGCGCCTGTGCGGCCATGAGCGGTCCTTCCTCGAGAGCGGTCGTCCCAACGTTATGCCTTCGAGACTTGAAATATGAACTATGGGTTCATATGTTAAACCTCAGCTTCCGTGTTCGACGATGATCCGAGGAGGAGCGATGAGCCCATCGCCCGCTGCCGCACCCGCCCGCCCGCAGTCCGGCGACCCGCACGTGGGTGCTGTCTCGCTCCGCGGTGTCACGAAGACGTTCGGCGAGTTCGACGCCGTGAAGGATCTCGACCTCGACGTCCGCCCGGGCGAGTTCCTCTCGATGCTCGGGCCGTCCGGCTCCGGCAAGACGACCGTCCTGCGCATGATCGCCGGCTTCGAGGACGCGACGTCGGGCGCCATCTCGCTGTACGGCGTCGACGTGACCCGGGTGCCGCCGCACCGACGGCAGGTCAACACGGTCTTCCAGGACTACGCCCTGTTCCCCCATCTCACGATCGAGGAGAACGTGGGGTACGGCCTGCGAGTGCGGGGCGAGGGGAGGGCCGCGCGCCGCGAGCGGGTGGGCTCCGCACTCGAGCAGGTCCGGCTGGCCCACGTCGCGCAGCGCCTCCCGCACCAGCTGTCGGGCGGCCAGCGTCAGCGCATCGCCCTCGCCCGTGCGCTCATCCTGCGCCCGCAGGTGCTCCTGCTCGACGAGCCGCTCGGCGCGCTCGACAAGCAGCTGCGCGAGCAGATGCAGATCGAGCTCAAGCAGATCCAGCGCGAGGTCGGCATCACGTTCATCTTCGTGACGCACGACCAGGAGGAGGCGCTCACCCTGAGCGACCGCGTGGCGGTCTTCAACGGCGGTCGGATCGAGCAGATCGGCACGCCGCGCGAGGTGTACGAGTACCCGCAGACCGAGTTCGTCGCGCGGTTCCTCGGCCTCTCGAATCTGCTGCCCGCAGACGCGGCCGAGCGCATCGCCGGTCGCCGCGAGGCGCTCAGCATCCGGCCCGAGCGCGTGCGGGTGCTCGGGCCGGACGAGCACGCGCGCCCCGGCGAGGTGACGGTCGCGGGCGTCGTGGCGGAGGTCGTCTACACGGGGCCGTCGACCCGGTACCTCGTCGATGTCGACGGCGGCCTGCAGCTCATCGCCGAGCGCCCCAACGCCCACCATCCGTCCGCGGCCGAGGCCGTTGAGCGCGGCGCTGCCGTGCGCGTCGGCTGGCTCGCCGACCACGCCGCGCGTCTTCCCTGACCGCGGCCATCCGCCATCCACCCATCACAGAAGAACCGAACGAGGAGCGATCACATGCGATCCAGGATGATGACCGGAGCGGCGCTCGTCGCCGTCTCGCTGCTGGCCGTGACCGGCTGCAGCAGCACGTCGGAGGCCGCGGGCGGCGAGGAGGCCGCCGGCGGGCTCCAGATCGACGTCCCCGATGTGCCGATGCAGGAGGAGCTCGGCGACTACGAGGGCGAGGTGAACATCGTCGCGTGGAGCGGGTTCGTCGAGCCCGCATGGAGCGACGCGTTCACGGAGGAGACCGGCTGCGTCGTGAACCGCCGCGTGGCGGGTACGAGCGATGAGATGGTCCAGCTCATGCGCACCGGCGACTACGACCTCGTGTCGGCGTCGGGCGACGCGAGCCTGCGCCTCATCGCCGGCGGCGACGTGGCGCCCCTCAACCTCGATCTCATCCCGAACTTCGGAGACGACATCGTCGAGGGCATGAAGGGGCAGGTCTACGACACCATCAACGGGAAGTCGTACGGCGTGCCGATCGGGCGCGGTGCGAACATCCTGCAGTACAACAGCGAGGTCGTCACCGAGGAGCCCACGAGCTGGGACGTCGCCTGGGAGGCCGACAGCCCCTACGCCGGCAAGGTGATCGCGTACGACGCGCCCATCTACATCGCCGACGCGGCGGTGTACCTCATGGCGCACGAGCCCGAGCTCGGCATCACCAACCCGTACGCGCTCGACCAGACCCAGCTGGACGCCGCGATCGAGCTGCTCCAGCAGCAGAACGAGATCGTGTCGGAGTACTGGGCCGATCCGGCCGCGCAGATCACCTCCTTCGTCGGCGGCACGACCGTGCTCGGCACGTCGTGGGAGGTGCTGCGCAAGCTCACCGAGGACGAGAAGTTCAAGAGCGTGCTGCCCGAGGAGGGCTCGACCGGATGGTCGGACGCCTGGATGCTCGCGGCCGAGGCCGAGAACCCCAGCTGCGCCTACGCGTGGATGGATTACACCTCGTCGCCCGAGGTGAACGGCGCGATCGCGATGAACTTCGGCATGGCCCCCGCCAACGCCGCCTTCTGCGAGACGAGCGACGAGGCGAAGGAGCACTGCGAGTACTACCACGCGACCGACGAGGAGTACTTCGACAAGGTGTGGTTCTGGACCACGCCGATCGAGCAGTGCGTCGACGGCCGCACGGATGTGACGTGCACCAACTTCCAGCAGTGGACGGACGCCTGGCTCTCCGTCAAGAGCTGACCAGCCCGGCGGGGCGGACCCCAGCCGCCCCGCCGTCTCCTCTTCACGACAGGACGACCATGAAACGGCGACTCCAGCTCGCGGGCCTGCTCGCGCTCCCGATGGCCTGGCTCATCGGCATCTACATCTTCTCGCTCGTCATGCTGCTCGTGACGGCGTTCTGGGTGACCGACCCCTTCACCTCGAAGGTCGAGCCCGGGTTCACCCTGCGCAACTTCGAGCAGCTCGTCGCGAATCCCGCCTACCTCTCGACCGCGCTGCGCACCCTCGCGATCGCCCTCGCAGTCACCGTGCTCTGCATCCTCATCTCGGTGCCGCTGGGCATCTTCATGGCGAAGATCGCGCCGACGTGGCTGCGCGCCGTGCTCGCGGTCGCGATCACGCTCCCGCTGTGGGCGGGCTACCTCGTGAAGATCCTCGCGATGCGCATCACGTTCACGGAGGACGGCTTCTTCAACGCCGTGATGGCGCCGCTCGGGATCACGGGGCCCGGGTTCAGCGTGATCACGGTCGTGCTCACGCTCACCTACCTGTGGCTGCCGTACATGGCCGTGCCCGTCTACACGGCCATCCGCCAGCTGCCTCCGAATCTCTTCGACGCGTCCGCCGACCTCGGCGCGGGCGCGGGCCGCACCATCCGCACGGTCGTGATCCCGCTCGTGAAGCCCGCGATCATCGCCGGCTCGATCTTCACGTTCTCGCTGAGCCTCGGCGACTACATCGCGGCCAAGTTCGTCGGCGGGTCCACGCAGATGATCGGCAGCGTCATCGCCTCGAACATCAACCTCAACCCCCCGATCGCGGCGGCCTTCTCGGTCGTGCCGATCGCCTTCGTCGTCATCTACCTGATCAGCGTGCAGCGCACCGGCGCGCTGCAGCGGATGTGAGGCCGTCATGCTCAGACTCTCCCTCGGCGCGCGGATCGCGCTCGGCGCCATCGTCGCGGTCGTCCTCGCGTTCATGTACGTGCCGCTCCTGCTCGTCGTGCTCAACTCGTTCAACGAGGCGCGCATCGCGAGCTGGCCCATCCGCGGCTTCTCGCTGCAGTGGTGGGGAGCCGCGCTCGCGAGCGAGCCGGTGCGCGCCGCTGTGGGCAACTCGGTCGCGGTCGGGCTCGGCGCGACCGCGATCGCCCTCGTGCTGGGGACCCTCGTCGCCTTCGCGCTGCAGCGCCACGCCTTCTTCGGCAAGCAGGCCGTGAACCTGCTCGTCGTGCTGCCGATCGCGCTTCCCGGCGTCGTCACGGGTGTCGCGCTCAACAACACCTACAACCAGCTGCTCGAGCCGATCGGCATCCACGTCGGCTACTTCGGCATGATCATCGCGCACGGCACCTTCTGCATCGTCATGGTGTTCAACAACGTGCTCGCGCGGCTGCGGAGGCTGAGCCCCAACGTCGAGGAGGCCTCCGCCGACCTCGGTGCGACGCCGTGGCAGACGTTCCGCATGGTCACGTTCCCGCAGTTCCGCAGCGCGTTCGCCGCGGGCGGCATCCTCGCCTTCGCGCTCAGCTTCGACGAGGTCGTCGTGACGATCTTCACGGCGCCCGCGGGCGTCGACACCCTGCCCCTGTGGATCATGAACCAGATGGCCCGGCCGAACGAGGCGAGCGTGGTCAACGTCGTCGCGACGGTCATCATCGTGCTGTCGTTCATCCCCGTGTGGATCTCGCAGCGGCTCGCGAGCGAGCGCGACGGGGTGTGAGGGGGCGGGCGCGCCGTCACGGGATGTTCACCTCGGATTCCCTTCCGGGTACGGCGGTCTCGTAATTCGGCGTCACCTCGACCGGGTTGCCTTTCGATATCGCCCGTCGCGATATCTCCTCCCGAAAGGACACCCGACATGCGCGCCCGCGCCCTCCCCGCCCTCGGCCTCCTCGCCCTCGGAGCCGTCGCCCTCTCCGCCTGCTCGAGCTCGTCAGCCGACGATGCCGCGGCCGCCGCGTCCGACGCGCCCATCACCTTCGCCACGACGCCCCTCGGCGACGACCCGACTGCCGAGAACCCCATCGAGGCGTTCGCCGGTCTCGTCGAGGAGGAGACCGGCCGCGCGGTCGAGATCGTCGACGTGCCCGACTACACGGCCGTCGTCGAGGCGATCCGCAACCACCACGTCGACATCGGGTTCATGAGCGGCTTCCCGTCGGCGCTCGCGGTCAACACGGGCGAGGTCGACGCGCTCGTCGCGTGGCCGGGCAGCGACGAGCCCGTGTCGACGTGCCTCGTGCTCGACGACTCGCCCCTCCAGTCGCTCGAGGACATCACGCCCGAGACGGTCGTCGCGTTCGCCGACCCCGCATCGAGCTCGGGGTACTTCATGCCCGTCGCGATGCTCGACGCCGCCGGCCTCGAGAAGGACGCCGACTACACGGCGATGTTCTCGGGCGGCCACGACATGAGCTTCATCGCCCTCAAGGAGGGCCAGGTCGACGTGGCGTGCACGTCGACGATCTTCCCCACGATGACGGGGACCGACATGTTCCCGTTCGCCGAGGGCGAGACGCGCTCGATCGGCGAGAGCGACTCGATGCCCGTCGCGGTGACCGTGCTCGCCGACCAGGGCATCGCCGACGACAAGCGGGAGCTCCTGCTCGAGGCGCTTCCGAAGGTCTTCGTCGAGGAGAACGCCGAGGCCCTCGGCGCGATGTTCGAGGCGATGCAGGGCACCGAGCCGATCCTCGAGCCCGAGGACGAGCTCTTCGAGCCGTTCGTGGACATCGCCGCGATCGCCGACGTCGACATCTCGGACCTCGGATGAGCCGCGCGGACACGGCCGTCGAGCCGACCACGGCCGAGCTGCGCCAGCGGCTGCCGCTCGTCTCGGTGCGCGGGCTGAAGGTCGCCTACGGAGACGGCCCGCTGGTTCTCGACGGCGTCGACCTCGACCTCTTCCCCGGCGAGATGGTCGCGCTGCTCGGCTCGTCGGGCTCGGGGAAGTCGACGCTCATGAAGAGCCTCACGGGCTTCGCGCCCATCACGGATGGCGCGGTGCGCGTCGGCGGGTACGACATGGCGAACCTGCGTCGCGGACAGCTGCGGCAGGTGCGCGCGTCCGTCGGCCAGGTGTTCCAGCAGTTCAACCTCGTCGGCCGGCTCAGCGTGCTCACGAACGTGCTGACCGGCGCGCTCCACGACGCCGGGCCGCTCAACCTCGTGGGCGGCTTCTCGAGCGCGCACCGGCGTCGCGCGCTCGAGCTGCTCGACCGCGTCGGCATCGCGCACAAGGCGCAGGACGAGGCGCGATCGCTCTCGGGCGGCCAGCAGCAGCGGGTCGCGATCGCGCGCGCCCTCATGCAGGCGCCCAAGGTCATCCTCGCCGACGAGCCGGTGGCATCCCTCGACCCGCGCATGTCGCACCAGGTGCTCGAACTGCTGCATGAGATCGCCCGCGAGGACGGCATCCCCGTGCTCGTGAGCCTGCACGTCATGCCGCTCGCGCTCGCGCACTCCGACCGCATCGTCGGACTCCGGCACGGCGAGATGCTCGTGTCGGCGCCGACCGCCCAGCTCGACGCGACCGCGCTCGAGCCGATCTACGCGCACGACGAGGAGGAGCGGGATGTCGACGGCATCGCCTGAGCGCACGGCGCGGGCCTCGGGCTCCGCGAGGACCGCCAGCGACCGCGCCCCGCGGAGCCCGCAGCTGAACCCGCGGGACCGGGAGCGGATGGAGCGGGCCTTCCGCGTGCCGCGCGCCCGGTTCCTGCTCGGGCTGCCCGTCGCGGCGCTCCTCCTCGTGTGGTCGTTCACGGGCGCGGGCTTCGACGTCGGCAAGCTCGGCGAGGGCGCCGTCAACATGGGCGCCTTCCTCTCTCGCCTCTTCCCGCCCACGTGGGACAAGTTCGGCACGATCGCGGAGCTCCTCGTGGAGACCCTGCAGATGGCGATCGTCGGGACCGTGCTCGGCGCCGTGCTGTCGCTCGTCGTCGCGTTCGGCGCCGCATCGAACATCGCCCCGCGCTGGCTGTACTACCCCACGCGCTGGATCATGAACGTCATCCGATCGCTGCCCGACCTCGTGTTCGCGCTCATGTTCGTCTCGGCGGTCGGCCTCGGCCCCTTCGCGGGCATCCTCGCGATGACGATCGGCTCGATCGGGTCGATCGGCAAGGTGTTCGCGGAGGCCATGGAGTCGGTCGACCGCGGACCGGTCACCGCGATGCAGGCGGTCGGCGCCTCGCCGCGCCAGGTCGTGCAGTACGGCGTCCTGCCGCAGGCGGCCCCGCTCCTCGTGTCCTACACGCTGCTCCTGTTCGAGGGCAACGTCCGCGGCGCCACGATCCTCGGCATGGTCGGGGCGGGCGGCATCGGCCTCGAGCTCACCACCGCCATGAAGATGTACGACTACGGCCACCTCTCCGCGATCGTCATCTGCATCATCGTGCTCGTCACCGTCATCGACCAGGCGAGCGCCGTCATCCGAAGGAAGATCACATGACCGTCGTCGACGCCCCCGCCATCGCGCTCTCCGCGCCCGTCAACCTCCGCGACCTCGGCGGCATCCCCGTCGCGGGGGGAGCGGTGCGCGAGGGCTTCGCGATCCGCGCCGACGACCTCTCGATCGTCACCGAGGAGGACGCCGCCCGCCTCGTCGCCGCCGGCGTGCGGGCGGTGGTCGACCTGCGCTCGTCCGACGAGGTGGCGCTCACGGGCCGCGGGCCGTTCGGAGCGCTCGCCGACGTGACCTACCACCACGTGCCGTTCCTCGCGTCGATCGGCGACGGCATCGACGACATCGAGCTCGACCAGTCGTCGTTCGCGAGCATGTACGTGCGGATGTTCGAGGGCGCCGCCGCGCAGATCGTCACCGCGCTCGCGATCATCGCGCACACCCCCGGAACGGTCGCGTTCCACTGCGCCGCCGGGCAGGACCGCACGGGGGTGCTCGCGGCGGCCATCCTGCTGACGCTCGGCGCCGAGCCGGACGACATCGTCGCGGACTACGCCCGCACGGGCGAGAACGCCGCGGCGATCATGCGGCGGATCGCGCCGATCATGCAGCCGCTCATGGCGCGATACGGGCTCGATCTCGATGACGCGGCCCGCGCGGCCGCTCGCGCCGAGTTCTCGCCGGCGCCCATGCGCGACCTGCTCGGCGCGCTCGCGACGCGCCACGGGGATCCGCTCGCTCCGCTCCGCGCTGCCGGCCTCACCGACGCGCTCATCGGCCGCCTGCGCGAGCGCGCGCTCGCCGCATGAGCGCGACCGCAGCCTCCGTGCAGACGGGCGCCGCGCCATCCGCTCGTCGTGCTGAGCGGAGCGGGATCGCGACGGAGGGCGGCGCGACGCCTGCTCGACGGCCCGGACGCCCGCGTGCCGAGGGACACGACGCGCGGATCCTCGCCGCCGCGGTCGAGCTGCTCGAGCGCGGCGAGGAGGTGACCGTCAGCAGGGTCGTCGAGCTGAGCGGCGTCAGCCGCGCCGCGCTGTACCGGCGGTGGCCGAGCATGACCGATCTGCTCGCGGCGGCCCTCGACGTCGGGCGCGAGGCGCCGCGCATCCCGCTGGGCGACGACCTGCTCGCGGCGCTCCTCGCGGCGTACACGACCGGATCGGCGGGGCCGGGCTACACGGAGGAGCGCTTCCGGCTGCGCCTGCGGCTCGCGATGACGGACCGCAAGCTCGCGCAGGCGTACTGGCGCTCGCACGTCGCGCGACGGCGCGGCGGTGTCGCCGCGCTCCTCGCGGAGGGCGTCCGCCGGGGCGAGCTGCGCGACGATCTCGACATCGACGCATGCATCGACCTCATCAACGGCGTCTTCTACTATCAGTTCGTCGTGCGGGGCGTGAACTTCGACGATCCCGCCGCCGTCGCGCGCTGCGAGAAGGCTGTCCGCGTAGCCTGGCGGGGGATGGCCGCAGACCCTCCGGCCGCCGACGCCGCCCACGAGGAGGACGAATGAGCATCCGCGAGATCCCCCGAGGCCTGGTGAACCTCCGCGACGTCGCATCGTCGACCGCGCGCGTACGGCCGGGCGTGCTCCTGCGCAGCGATGCCCCGCACTCGGGCGACGACGCCCCCGAGGTGGGGGAGTGGCCGCCCACCGTCGTCGTCGACCTCCGCGACGACGCCGAGAAGAGCGAGGACCATCCGCTGCTCGGCGTGTGCCGGGTCGTGGACCTGCCGCTTCTGGGCGGCCGCGCCACCATGGACGCCGACGAGGAGGACGTCGCGGCGTTCCTGCGCGCGGGGCTCGGCGGGATGTACGCCTCGATGCTAGAGGGCGAGGCCGCGGTGCTCCTTGTGCGCGCGATCGAGGAGATCGCCCGGGCGGATGGCCCCGTGCTCGTCCACTGCACGGCAGGGAAGGACCGGACGGGAGTCACCGTCGCGCTCGCTCTCGCCCTCGTCGGCGTGCCGGACGACGAGATCGTCGCGGACTACGTCCGCACGGCCGAGAACATGCCGCACGTGCACGCCCGCGCGCGGCGCACGGTCGCGGCGCGGACCGTCGGCGCGCAGCTCGCGCTCGACATCCCGAAGGAGATCCTGTCGGCGCCGGCGGCGGCGATGGAGGGGTTCCTCGACGACCTCGCCTCGCGAGGCGGCGCCGAGGCGTGGTTCCTCGCGGCGGGCGGCACTCCCGAGACCGTCGCCGCGCTGCGCCGCCGCCTCCGCGCGTAGCCGCCCGCGGTCATCCGCCGGGATCGCCGTGGCGCTCGCGGTGCGAGCGCGGGAGTGGCCGCTGCTCGCGGTGCGTGCGCCGGGTGTCTCGCTCGCATGCGGATGCCGCGACCCGATCGTCCCCCCAATGATCGAGCCGCGGCATCCGTGCCGACGCGACCGAGCGCGCCGGCGGGTCCGCTCAGACGGCGGGCGGCTGCGGCGGCAGCTGCGTGCCCGGCTCGGGCGGAAGGGTCGTCGCCTCGCGACGGGTCGCCGGCGCGGTGCTCGGCGGTCCGGGCACCGACGTCGCGGCCGTCGTGTCGGCCTTGCCCAACTCGCCCTCGACGGCGCCGAGCCACTTCTCCCAGCGCGAGCGCATCGGTCCGATGAGCCCTCCGCCGATGCCGACGATCGCGATGCCGACGATGGCGGCGAGCACGGCGACGAGGATGGGCATGGTCACCGTGACGGCGATGCCGATCTGGTTGAGCGCGGCGATGACGCCCATGGCGATGATCGAGATGACGACGATCTTCGTGAGGATCGACCCGAAGCGGAACCTCGCGAGCGCGGGCCGCATGAGGTCGCCGACGAAGTTCGCGATCGCGGCGACGACGATGACGATCACGACCGCGACGAGCACGCGAGGCAGCCAGCTGATGATCTCGGTGACGATCCCGGACACGGGGTTGTCGGGGCCGAACGCGCCCAGCGCGAGCAGCAGCGCGATGAGGAGCACGAAGTAGTACACGAGCTTGACGACGAGCGTCAGCGGATCGATGCCCGTCGGCGCGAGCAGCTTCGTGATGCCGGCCTTGTCGAGCAGCCGCTGGAATCCGATCCTCTTGAAGAGGTACTCGAGCGCCTTGGCGATGCTCTTCGCGATGAGCCATCCGATCAGCAGGATGACGAGGAAAACGATGAGCTGCAGGATGAAGCTCCCGACACCGGCGAGCATGTCGCCGATCCCTGCGGTGATTCCGGACCAGTCCATGGTCTGTACCTCCCCCTTCGTCGGCCCGAGCGAGACGATCCCGGACGGGCGTTCTGCCTCCGGTCTAGCGACGGGCCGCGCGCGGCGTCAACGGATGCCGTGGCATCCAGCGGTGTATCGAGCTCCTTCCCCGGGGCGAAGAGGCGGGAGTTCGCGGGAGGAACTGCCCGGGGAGCGCGCCGGCGCGGGAAGGGGGCTTGGGTCTTCGCCGTCGGATCGGGTACGCTATGAAGGTTGTGCGACGGCAGCCCTGTCTGCGATCACGTCCGCACAACGTGCAACACACCCTCCTGGTGCCGGGAAATGCCCGGCATCCGTTCAAGTCCGAAGGAGGTGGGTAAGTGACGCACCAGTACGAACTCATGGTGATCATCCAGCCTGAGGTCGACGAGCGCCAGGTCCCCGCACACCTCGACAAGTTCCTGTCGGTCATCACCGAGCGCGGTGGATCGATCGAGAACGTCGACATCTGGGGCAAGCGCCGTCTGGCATACGAGATCCAGAAGAAGAACGAGGGCATCTACGCCGTCGTCAACTTCACCGCGACGAGCGAGGCGACGGTCGAGCTCGACCGCCAGCTCAAGCTCAACGAGCTGATCATGCGCACCAAGGTGCTGCGCGCCGAGGAGGCCATCGCCCTGGTGGCTGCCGAGGCGAAGCGCGCCGAGGAGAAGGCGGCTCGCAAGACGGCGGCGAAGGCCTAACGCACCATGGCTGGCGAAACCGTCATCACCGTCGTGGGGAACCTCACGGCTGACCCCGAGCTGCGCTACACGCAGAACGGCCTGCCCGTGGCGAACTTCACGATCGCCTCGACGCCGCGCAACTTCGATCGCGCGTCCGGCGAGTGGAAGGACGGCGAAGCCCTGTTCCTCCGTGCCAGCGTGTGGCGCGAGTTCGCCGAGCACGTCGCCGGATCGCTGACGAAGGGCATGCGCGTCATCGCGCAGGGCCGTCTGCGTCAGCGCTCCTACGAGACGAAGGAGGGCGAACGCCGCACCTCCATCGAGCTCGAGGTCGACGAGATCGGCCCCTCGCTGCGCTACGCGACGGCACAGGTGACCCGCGCCGCATCGAGCGGCGGCGGCAACCACGGCGGCGGGAACAACGCCGTCGGCGGGAACTACGGCGGCGGCAGCGCTGGCGGCGGCTACGGCCAGCAGCAGCGCCCGCAGCAGCAGGTCTCGGAGGAGCCCTGGGCGACACCCGGCCAGTCCGGCGCCGATGCATGGAGCACCCCGGGGTCGTTCTCGGACGACACCCCGTTCTGATTCAGAACTCACACTTTCAAAGGACCCAACATGGCTGGAAAGTCGAGCGGCGACCGCCGCAAGCCGCGGAAGGGCGCGAAGAACGCCGCTCCCGCGAAGTCGATCCGGGTCGGCGTCATTGACTACAAGGACGTCGCGACCCTTCGCAAGTTCATCTCGGAGCGCGGCAAGATCCGCGCCCGTCGTATCACCGGTGTCTCGGTGCAGGAGCAGCGCCTGATCGCCCGCGCGATCAAGAACGCGCGCGAGATGGCGCTCCTGCCCTACGCAGGCGCTGGCCGCTAAGGAGCACCCATGTCGAAGCTGATTCTCACGAACGAGGTCGACGGCCTGGGCAGCGCCGGAGACGTGGTCGAGGTCAAGGACGGCTACGCCCGTAACTACCTCATCCCCCAGGGCTTCGCGGTGGCGTGGAGCCGCGGTGGCGAGAAGCAGGTCGCGGACATCCGCGCGGCCCGCGAGGCTCGTGCCATCGCGACGCACGACGACGCCGTCGCCCTGAAGAACACCCTCGAGAACGCCCGCGTGCGCCTGTCGGTCAAGGCCGGCGCCGAGGGTCGTCTGTTCGGCTCGGTCAAGCCGGCCGACATCGCGAACGCGGTGGCGGAGGCCGGTCTCGGCCAGCTGGACAAGCGCACCATCACGGTCCCGTCGCCCATCAAGGCCGTCGGCGACCACGAGGCGCTCGTGCGTCTGCACGACGAGGTGACCGCGGTCATCTCGCTGCAGGTCGTCGCGCTCAAGAAGTAAGTTCTCGCGAACGCCGGAAGCGGCGCGGAGCCATCGGCTCCGCGCCGCTTCGTCGTGTTCGCGGCGGGTCTCCTGGCCGTCATATCGGACTCTCGGAGGCGTCGTTGTACACAGTTCGAACGACCTACCACAAACCTTCAAGTGCTCCTTTAATCACACATCCATCCACAGGGTGTGTGAAACGGGATACCCAGGTCAGACGGCGTTTCGGTGGAGAGATCTCCCGGGCGAGTCTCTTCTCTCCACAGGACGATTCCACACTCTCCACGGCGTTTTGCGCAGGCCCTCCACAGAGTTATCCACAGGCCGCGTTGAAGGTGCCGATGGCTGCCCATAGCCTCGTCGGGGCGGTGTCGGTGGTCGCTGGTGTCATGAAGCAGATCACCCCCGCGGGGGAACGGAAGAGGAGGGCGCGTGTCGATCGCTGAAATCGGGGAGGACCGTCTCGGGGGACCTCGGGAACGCGACAGGACCCCGCCGCACGACGTCATCGCGGAGCAGAGCACGCTGGGCGGCATGCTCCTGTCGAAGGACGCGGTGGCCGATGTCATCGAGACGCTGCGCGGCCCCGACTTCTACGTGCCGAAGCACGAGGTGATCTTCGAGGCCATCCTCTCGCTCTACTCGCACGGCGAGCCGACCGATGTCGTCGCCGTGACCGACGAGCTCATCAAGACGGGCGACCTCCAGCGCGCGGGCGGGGCCGACTACCTGCACTCGCTGACGTCGATCGTGCCGACGGCGGCGAACGCGGGCTACTACGCGGGCATCGTGTCGGAGCGCGCCCTGCTGCGCCGACTCGTCGACGCGGGCACGAAGATCGCGCAGATGGGCTATCAGGGCCAGGGCGAGGCCGTCGAGCTCGTCAACGCGGCCCAGGCCGAGATCTACAACGTCACGGGCACCGAGCAGACCGAGGACTACGTGCCGCTCACGGTCGCGGTCGACGCGGCCGTCGACGAGATCGAGGCCGCACGAGGTCGCGACGGCCAGATGACCGGCATCCCGACCGGGTTCAGCGAGCTCGATCAGCTCACGAACGGCCTCCACGGCGGGCAGATGATCATCATCGCGGCGCGACCCGCGATGGGAAAGTCGACGCTCGCGCTCGACTTCGCGCGCGCGGCGGCGATCAAGAACGACATGCCGACGATCTTCTTCTCGCTCGAGATGGGGCGCAGCGAGATCGCGATGCGCCTGCTCAGCGCGGAAGGCGCCATCCCTCTGCAGTCGATGCGAAAGGGCACGCTCGACTCGCGCGACTGGACGACTGTCGCCGCGACGCGCGGACGCATCAACGACGCGCCTCTGTACATCGACGACAGCCCGAACATGACGCTCGTCGAGATCCGCGCGAAGTGCCGGCGGCTCAAGCAGCGTGCCGGGCTCAAGATGGTCATCATCGACTACCTCCAGCTCATGACGAGCGGCAAGAAGGTCGAGTCGCGTCAGCAGGAGGTGTCGGAGTTCTCGCGTGCGCTCAAGCTGCTCGCGAAGGAGATCCAGGTGCCGGTCATCGCGCTGTCGCAGCTGAACCGAGGGCCCGAGCAGCGCCAGGACAAGCGGCCTCAGGTGAGCGACCTGCGCGAGTCGGGTTCGATCGAGCAGGACGCCGACATGGTCATGCTGCTGCACCGCCCGTCGGTGTACGACAAGAACGACAACCCGGGCGGCGCCGAGATCATCGTCGCGAAGCACCGCAACGGCCCGACCGCCAACATCGAGGTCGCGTTCCAGGGCCACTACTCGCGCTTCGCCGACATGGCGCCGGTGAGCGAGTTCGGCGGAGGCGACTGAGGCGAGGCGCCCGGCCCGAGGTCAGCCCGGCTCGGCCGAGGGTCTGACGTCGTCCTCGGTCAGGTCGGGCAAGCCCGCCTCTCTGCGGCGGCGGATGATGTACGCCACGCGCGGCTCGGGGTTCTCGCTGCGGGAGCGGATGTTGCGGAACGTGTTGAGCCACCGCTGGTTCCACGTCCGCCCGTCGGACAGGACGTGTCCGCGCGCCTCCATGGCGATCATGCGGTCATAGTCCTCGAATGCGCCCTCGCGCTCGGCGGCCGTGTCCGCGATGCGGACGCGGCCGGCGTCATCCACCGTGATGTCGATCCCCATCCACCGCTTCGCCGCCCGGATCCGTCGCCGCACCTCCCGCGAATCAGCGGCCGGCCGCTCCTCGCCGGCCATGTCAGGTGCCGGCGTCCGGCCGCCATCCGGAGGGGATGCTGTCGGGCGTCTGGCCCGCGCTCAGACGGTCGATGTGGTACTCGGCCCACGAGACGATCATCCGCTCCGGCGTCGCGTGGTACAGCTCCGCGAGCGCGTCCAGCGCCCGCGCGCGGTCGACGTCGAGCTCGATGAGGAGCCTTCGCGAACGCGATCCGCCGGACACAGCGCCATCCTACTGAGCGCGCGACGGCCCATCCGTGCTCGAGCATGCGCGTGCGAGGCGCCGCGGTCCGAGGTCAGACGAACCGGATGGCGCTCTCGAGGCGCGTGCGGACGTCGAACAGCACGTTGCCCCCGACGATCTGCGCGCCGGGGATGCCGGCGCGGAGCACCGCACGCAGCGCGCTGCGGCGGACGGCGGCGACAGGCAGTCCCTTCACGGAGCCGAGCACGACGACCGGGTCGGCGAGGTCGTCGTCGGGGAGGACGAACACGGCGCCGCCGAAGCGGACGCGCGCGGCGCGCGAGACCGAGCGGATGCGCGCGAGCAGGTCGGCGACGGGGGTCGCCTCGCCGATGACCTCGCCGCCGCGGAACGCGACCGGGCGGCCGAAGTCCTCGCTCGTCAGGCCGTAGAGGCCGGTCGGGCTGAGGACGACATGGTCGAGCTTGTCGTCCGCGTCCGCCGTCGTCGCGACGTCGTGCCAGGCCGTGAAGCCCATGCCGAGCTCATCGATCATCGCCGCGGTGTCCTCCTCGGCGAGGGCGTCGGCGAGCATCCGCCGCAGCTCCCACGGCGCCGAGCGGACGAAGGCGGGCGCGTACGGGTCGGCGACCTCTCCGGCCCACTCGGCCACCATCGCGAGGTAGCGCCTCCGCCGCCACGCGCCCGCAGCCCCGTGCGAGCGTGTCCGGGGTCGCGTGTCCCGTCGGCCCGTTGTGCGTCGCCCCGCCCACTGCAGCTGCGCGCCGTCATCGCGGTCGTACGCTGCGCGGGCCTCGGGTGTGCCGACGAGCTCCCACGCGCGCTGCACCTGGATGAACGCGGCGGCGTCGCCGCCCGTATCGGGATGGGTGCGCCGCAGCTGCAGGCGATACGCCCGGCGGAGCTCCTCGTCATCCGCCGAGCGGAGAACGCCGAGCACCTCGTACGGCGACGCGGAGAGCGGGCTGTTGAACATCGCCGCCCAGGCTATCCCGGGGCGGCGGTCAGCCCGCCCGTCCGCGTCTGAGCGTCAGGTCAGGGTGAGGAACAGCCGCACCGAGAGCGCGGCGACCGCGACGAGTCCCAGGACGCCGAAGACGTTCTGCCACCACGTGTTGCGCAGGGCGCCCATGAGGGCCGTGCGGTTGGCCATGATCACGATCAGCGCGGCCAGCACGGGAGCGACGAACATCGTGAGCGCCTGCGCGATGACGATGAGCTGGATCGGCGAGGACGGGAAGATCACGGCGACGAGCACTCCGAAGGCGAGGATGCTCCCACTGATGATCTTCGCGGCCCGTGAGCTCGAGGATGCGCCGCGCCCGATCGCGTCAGAGAGCATCGTTCCGCCGGCGGTCGCGTTGGCGATCATCGAGGAGAACGCCGCTCCGAAGAATCCGAGAGCGAAGACCGTCGACCCCACGGGCCCGGCGAGCGGCTCGAAGACTCCGGCGAGTGCGACGATCGTCGGCGCCGTCTCGCCCGTCCTCCCGAGCACAGCCGCGGCGACGACGATCACCAGAGCCGTCATGACGCCCGGTGCGATGATGCCGGGGATGGTGTCGACGACGGTGACGTCGCGGTAGTCGCCTTCCGTGCGGCCGCGCTCCTTCGTGCCGTAGGACGTGTAGAAGGCCGCGTTGATCGAGAAGTTCGTGCCGACCAGCGCGATGATGAGCAGCCACGAGCCGTCCGGCACGACCGGCAGGAGTCCGGCGCCCGCCGCTGCCCAGTCCGGGTTCGAGATGAAGGCGGACGCGACGAAGGCGATCGCCATCAGTGCGACGATGGCGACGAGCACCTTCTCGATGACGCGGTAGACGTTCCGCAGGAGAAGAAGGGCCGCGACGGCGACGGTGCAGATGACCGTCCACATCACCGGGCTCCCGCCGAACAGCATCGACAGCCCGAGCCCTGAGCCGACGGCGTTGCCGACCGAGAAGCACAGCGTGATGAGGAAGACCCCGATGCCCGCGAGCACGCCGACCCAGGCGCCCAGGTGCTCCTTGATCGAGGAGATGAGCGAGAGGGGAGAGCGGATGCCGAGCCGCACGCTCATGTCGGTCAGGAAGATCATGAGGATCGTCGAGACGACGATCACCCAGATCAGCCCGTACTGATAGCCGCTGCCTGCCTGGACCGCGGTGGTCAGATTGCCCGGGCCGAACTGCCACGCGCCCGCGACGAACGCCGGACCGATCAGCGCGAGCTGCTGCCAGAACGTGCGGCGGGTGCGGTGGGCGTCGACGATGCTCTTCATGGTCTCTGTCGAGATGCGACCGTACCCGGTTCCGGGGGTCGGTGCGCTGTGTCGGGCTCTGGTGCGATCGGCCATGAGTCGTTCTCCTTCATCGGAGGGTGCGGTTCGTGCCGCGGAGTCTTCGTTGACTGGTGCGCCGTCGAGCGGCGCGGGTGCACGCTGGCACCGGGGGAGGAGCGGCGACCGGCTGGTCGCCGCTCCCGGCGTCACGCGGGGACGGCGACCTTGCCGAGCCCTGCGGAGGCGAACGCGGCGGCGATCTCGGCGTCCGCGCCGTCGGCGAGCGGAAGCAGCGGCGTCCGGACCGTGGCGTGATCGAGGATCCCGCGGTTCACGAGGCCCCACTTGAGGGCGACGGTGCCCTCCATGTGCGACCCGCGGTGGTAGACGTTCTTGGTCACCGGCAGGAGGCGCTCGTGGATCGCGTGGGCACGCGCGTAGTCCTGCGCCTTGCCGGCCTCGATGAGCTCGACGAGGAGCTCCGGCGCGACGTTCCCGTACCCGACGAGGAGGCCGTCGACATCGAACATGGTGGGGAGCAGGTACTCGTCGTGGCAGGAGAGGATCTGCAGATCGGGGTGCGCTGCGCGCAGTGCCGGGATCTCGGTGTACCAGCGCTTCATGTTGCGGACGCCGTTCTTGGTTGCGAAGACGCCCTCCTGGCCGGCGATCTCGAGCTGGGTGTCGAGGTCGTACGTGGCCTTGGTGTTGTCCGGGTACTGGAAGAGGATGAGCGGAAGGCCGCTCGTCTCGTAGATGTCGCGGTAGCGGGTCTGGGGCGCTCCCTTCTGGTATCCGAAGCGCAGCCATCCGTGCGACGGGTAGACGAGTCCTGCCGAGGCTCCGGCCTCCACGGCCCGCTTCGCCTCGAGGGCGGCGACCTTGTTGCCCTCGCCTGTGATGCCGGCGACGATCGGGATCGCGCCGTCGACGGAGTCGCGGAAGGCGCGGATGACGTCGAGCTGCTCGTCGATCGTGAGGAAGGTGCCTTCGCCGGCGTGGCCGAGCACGACGAGGCTCTTCACGCCGTCGATCGAGCCGAGCCAGGAGCCGAGCCGCTGGATGGCGGCGAAGTCGATGTCGCCGTCCTCGGTGAACGGGGTGACGGGGGCGGGGCTGAGGCCTCGGAGGTCGAGCGTCATGGCTCTCTCGCTTTCTCTTCTTCGAGTCACGGTGCAATCGTTCGCGGGAACGTTTGCAGGAACGTTTGCAAGTATGGTGAGGGCAGGAACGGATGTCAACCCCCGAGCTCCGGAACGCGACGCGACGACCGTTAGGCTCGGGGCGGACGAAGGAGAGCGAGTGGACACGATGGCGGATCGCGGAAGCGTGACGCTCCGCGACGTCGCGGAGGCCGCGGGGGTGAGCGTGTCCACGGTCAGTCGCGTGCTCGACGAGCGCGCTCCGCGCTCGCAGTCGGCCACTGCGGTGCGCGTCCGCCAAGTGGCTGACGAACTCGGATACCGACGCAATGCCTACGCCTCGGGGCTGCGGCGCGGCCAGACCGGGACCATCGGCGTTCTCGTCCCTCGTCTCACGGACACGGTGATGGCGCTGATGTTCGAGGCGCTCGAGCGCGCCGCGAGAGCTCGCGGCTACTTCGCCGTCGTGGCGACCTGCGGCGACGATCCCGAGAGCGAGCGCAGCTCGACCGAGATCCTGCTCGAACGCGGGGTCGACGGTCTCGTGCTCGCGACGGCGCGCCTGGATGACGAACTGCCGGCAGCGCTGCGGGCCCGGGGCATCCGCCATTCCCTCGCGCTGCGGACCGACGGAGTGAGCCCGTCGTCACTGGGTGACGACGACATGGGCGGGTATCTCGCGGTGCGCCACCTCGTCGATCTCGGTCATCGCGACATCGCGATCGTGACCGGCCCGCGCTTCGCATCGAGCGCGAACGGCCGCGTGGAGGGGGCGCGGCGGGCTCTCGCGGAAGCGGGACTCGCGCTCGACGCTGAGCGGGTCGTGTACGCCGGCTACGGAATCGACGAGGGCGTCGAGGCGGGCCGTGCGGTGTTCACGAGCTCCCGGCCGACCGCCGTGTTCGCCGCGAACGACAACCTCGCGATCGGCGTCATGAGGGCCGCCCACCTCGCGGGACGCGTCGTCGGCGACGATCTCTCGCTCGTCGGCTACAACGACATCCCGCTGGCGTCGCGCCTCCCGGTGCCGCTCACGACCGTGCACGTCCCGTTCGACCAGATCGCGGCCGGAGCCATCGATCTGCTCTTCGCCCCGCCCGGCGAGGCGACGATCCGGAAGGTCCTCCCGACGCTCATGCCGCGCGCGTCGACCACGCGAGTGGCCGGGTAGCGGTCAGCGCCGCAGGGCCGCCGGGCGCGGCAAGCCAAGATCCTCGATGAGGTCGCCGAGGGCGCGGTCGAGCTCGGCTCCGCCCTGCGTCACCTTGTTGATCTCGAAGGAGCGCAGGCGCGCGCTCGGCACATCGAAGGTCAGGATGGTGCCGGGCTGCGCGGTCGTGTGCGCCTCGACGCGCACGTGGGCGGAGAGGATCGCGCCGGGGTCGAGGCGGTGCAGTCGCGCGGCGATGCCGTGGTGCGCGATCGTCCAGACGACGCTCCGCGTCGTGCTTCCCGCGTGCTGCAGGAGATCGCTCGGGCGAGAGGTCGCAAGACGCACGAAGCCGCTCGGCGACTCCCACTGCAGGCCGCGGATGAATGCGGCCCAATCGCCGGAGAGCTGCGCCCGGGCATCCGCCTCGGACAGGGAAGGCACCGCGGCCTCGAACGCGTCGACGAGCGCGTCGAACTGCGCGTTCGCGGCGAGTCGAACTCGGCGGGCCGTGTACTCGAAGACCGTCTCGTCGACCTCGTAGCTCATGTGACCATCCTCTCGCCGCGTGCACAGGGTCTCGTCCGCCAGCGCGTCGTCCTCGGACCGTCCCTCGGCGCGGTGACGGGGTCGTTCGCCGCTTCACGATGAGGGGATGAGCGCGCTCAGCACCTCCGGGTTCCTGCCCGACCGACCTCCCCTCCATCTTCCGTACGTCGACGAGGAGGAGCGCGACATCGTGCTCGCGGAGATCACTGATCTGTTCGACGATCTTCCGACCCTCTGTCTCACGGTGGCGCAGAAGCACATCCGGGAGGATCGGCTCGACGTGCCGACGAATGAGCGCGTCTTCGCGGCTCTCGTGGCGCTCGTCGAGACGATGCTCGCTGAGGATGGCCCCGAGATCAGCCCAGAGCAACACGGGCAGCTGCTGTTTCTCACTCTCGTTCCGGGCGTCACGTTCGCGGTTGCTCTGCAGGTCGCCTTCGGCGTGGCGATGGCGGACGCGAACGTTCCGCGCTTCGCCGAGCTGACGGCGTGCCTCGAGCGAGTGGGACTCGACGCTGATGGCGACGTCGTCCTGCCCCAGCCGCCGCCGACGTTCGCGCCACTCGCAAGGGTGCTTCGCGGTGAGGTTCGGCGCGCCATCGACATCGCTCGCGTGCGCCGAGGCATCCAGGTGCTGCGCCTGACCGCAGCATTGGCGCCGGCTCTTTTCGATGTGCCGATCTTCTGCGTGCTCGCCTGGTTGCACTGGGCGGGCGGGCAGCGATCGCTCGCGATGGCGTACCTGTCCGCGGCCCAGACGGTCGATCCGGACAGCCGAATGGTGACGCGACTGTCGGAGCTCTTCATGGTGCGTCTGCCTCTGTGGCTCTGCGAGTAGATGGCCGCGCGGTCGAGCAGCGGTCATGGTACGCGGTTCACTGCGGATCCCGCGGTTGTCAGCATCTGAGGGTGCGGGTGAGTTTGGCGTGGAGTCGGGTGCGGGAGGTGGGTGCTGGGCGGTGGCGGTGGTGTCGGTCGATCCAGTTGGGGGCGGCGATGTAGGGCACGCCGTGGTGCATGTGGATGGTCCAGCCGGAGGTGTCGAGGTGGTGGTGGTGCCACCAGCAGAGCAGGACGCCGTTGTCGGTTTCGGTGGGTCCGCCTTGGGCGTGGTCTTGGACGTGGTGGATCTCGCACCAGGCGGCGGGGATGGTGCAGCCGGGGATGATGCAGCCTCCGTCGCGGGCGACGATCGCTTTGCGCTGGGTGGGGGTGAAGCAGCGTTGGATGCTGCGCAGCTCGAGGATGCGTCCTTCGGGGGTGAAGAGGGCGCGGAGGATGTCTCCGGTGCATCCGATCCGGCGGGCCACGGTGGCGGGGACGGGCGCGTCGAAGCCGTCGAGGTGCGCGATGCCGTGCTTCGGGCGGGCGAACGCGGACCCCGGGCCGTGGGCCGCGGTGTCATGCACGCCGTCGCCGTCGCCGGTGCCTGTGTCTGTGTCTGTGGTGGTGAGGTCGTCGGCGGTGATGTGGATCATGACGGTGGGGGCGGCGCCGCCGAGGGTGGGGGTCTCGGCGGCGCGTGAGGCGGCCTGGATCATCGCGAAGAACGCGTCGTGGCGTTTCTGTCCGGGGGTGCGGGGGTCGTGGATGATCTCGTCCGGTCCCCACGGGTCTGTGTCGTTGCGGGTCTCGGTGTCGATCCCGTCGAAGAACCCGCCATCGCCATCCGCGTCCGCGCCGTCGTCGGCGTCGGCGTCGGCCGCGATGCTCGAGTCGCCGGCACCGGCAGGGCTCGCAGCGTCTTCCGCGCCGCTCGTGCCCGTTGCGCTGGCGTTCGACGCGTTGCCTGTGCCGTCCGGCCCGTCGCCCGCGTCGTCGTCGTGGTCTGTGGTGGGGGTGAAGGTGACGTGGCGGGCGGGGTTGGTGTGGGCGGAGAGGAGGTTCTGCAGGAGGGCGCCGGCTTCGGGGACGAGGGTGCCGTTGACGCGGAAGGCCCCGTCGGGCAGGGGTGTGAGGGTGAGGGTGCGGTTGCGGATGGGGCGTTCGGGGTCGGGCGGGAGCCCGTCCGCGGTGAGGACGTCCACCCACGCGTCCGCGTGCGCTTTCACGACGCTCCACGGCACGGCCGCGGCCGTGCCGTCCGGGTAGGCGGAGGTCATCTGCGCTGGGGGTGCGGCCTCGTCCAGGTCGGTCGCGATCGCGCCGGTGGCGATCCCGACGAGGTGACGCTCCATCACCTCGAGCTTGTCGACCTCGGAGGCGGGCGCGCCGCGGCGGGCGGTGGCGACGGCCTTCACGATCAGCGCCGCCGGCTCCGCCCCGAGCAGGCCCGCTTCCACCGCCGCGGCCACCGCCGGGTGCGCCGGCGGCAGGGGGAGCCCGGTGGGGCTTTCCCGGTCCCGGGTGGCTTCATCCAGCCGCACCCGCGCGGATACCGCCGGCCCGGGGATCCCGGTGAGACGCTCGAGCAGCTCCCGCCCGTCCCGGCAGCCGAGGTCTCCTGCGAGGGGCCGTTCCAGGCCCCGCCGGGACCGCCACGCGACCTCTCCTGCCGCCCGCACCCGCAGCGCGTCCACGACTCGCCCCAGCTGCTCCAGCTGCGCGGTGAGCCCTGCGAGATCGCCCGACGCCACCTCCCCCACCCGTGTGAACAGCCCGTCCAGCAGCCCGACCGCGGCGCACACCGCGCCGGCCGGATCATCCTGCCCCTCATCGGGCGCCCATGGGAAGGCCATACCCCATGATAGAACACAACTACGACCAGGCACAAGCAATTACTCGAAGATTCTTCGAAGATTCGTCGCCTACGCAATCCCGCGAATGCGAGCCAACCCGTGTGAGAACCTTACCGTGAAGCACCGACATTGATTCATGCAGGTAAGTGGACTGCTTACCCATGGCCATCGCGGTTGAGACAAGCTCCGTTCGTGCGTGCCTGCGTGCGCGCGGCTGTCTCGGCTCGGCGGCTCCCTGGGGGCGGCTTGCGGCGTTTCGTCTGCGCTCGCTGGCGCTCGCTCCGCTCAACGACCGAGGGGGGTGAACCCCGACCCGCTCGCTCCGCTCAACGACCGAGGGGGGTGAAGCCCGACCCGCTCGCTCCGTTCAACGACCGAGACGAAGCCCGCGGTGGCTCCCGGGCCCGGCTTGCGGCGTTTCGACTGCGCTCGCTGGCGCTCGCTCCACTCAACGACCGAGGGGGCGAACCCCGACCCGCTCGCTCCGCTTAACGGCCGAGACAGTGAACCCTCACGCCACGTCGCGCGCCGTGGACGCGCGGCGGCGGTAGATCGTCTGGAGCGCCCTCGGCGCTTCCGGCGGGCGCCCGGAGATGATGTCGTGCAGCATCTCGACGAGCGCGTTGCCGATCTCGCGGTGCGGATGCTCGAGGGCCGAGATCGCGGGGCGTCCGAACCGCGTCTGCGCCGAGTCGGATGCCGCGACGACCATCGTGTCGGCGGGAATCCGCAGGCCGGCTTCCCGCAATCCGGCCGCCGCACCGGCCGCATGTCGGCCGGTGAGCGCGACGATCGCGTCGACGGGACCCTCCTTGAGGATGGCCGGCACCGCGGCGTCCGTCGCGAGCGGCCTGCTCGTCGTCTTCGGCGGCAACCCGACCGGTGTCGCGGTGTACTGCATCTTCACGTGCCTCGTGCTCGGGGGCTGCACCCTGCTTCTCCGAGAGGGCGCGCACCGCAGCGTCGAGGAGCTCGAGGACACGGCGGCCCCGCGCGAAGCCCAGCCCGCGTGAGGCGAGGGAGGGCGGCACGCCGCCCTCCCTCGCCACGAGTGTCAGCTCGTCGCGCGGCGCACGAGCTCGGAGACCCGTTGCTCGACCTCCGGCGTCCACGCGAGCACCGCGAACGCGGTCGCCCACATGTCGCCGTCGTCGAGAGCGGCACGATCCTCGAAGCCGATCGTGGCGTACCGCGCCTTGAACTTCGCGGCCGGCTGCAGGAAGACGACGATCTTGCCCTCGGCGTTAGCGAAGCCCGGCATTCCGTAGTAGGTCTTCGGCACGAGGTGAGGCGCGACGTCGGACACCACTCGGAAGAAGCCCTCCGCGAGCGTCCTGTCGGCGTCCTCGAGCTTCGCGATGGCGTCGCGCACGGCCTTCTTGCCCGCCGCGCGGCTCTTCCCCGCCTTCTCCTGCTCGCGCAGCTCCTTCGCGCGCTGCTTGACGGCGTCGCGCTCCTCCTTGCTGAGGCCATCCGATGCGGTCATCCCTGCTCTCCTCTCGGTCGGGTTCGTCCCTGATGAACCCAGGCTAGGGATGGCGCGGGGCCGCGGCTTCTCGATTCCTGACCGATGCGCGGAGGGCGATCACGGGGCGTCGGCCGCCGCGATCGCGTGCGCCGCGGCCGCCGCGCGCTCGCCATCCCCGGCCGTGATCGCCTCGGCGAGCTCGAGATGGCGGCGGGCCGCCTCGAGCGAGATGTGCGCGGCGTCGGGCGCGCGCGGTGGAAGCGACTCGGCGAGGAGGCCGCCGAGCGCCCGGAAGAGGCTGTTGCCGGATGCCGCGAGCACGGCCGTGTGGAGGGCGCGGTCCTCGGCGACGAACGCCTCGCGGTCGGCTCCTGCCGCCGCCGACCAGAGCGCGCCGGCCCGCGTGGCGATCTCGACGCGGTCCGACGCCGAGGCCGTCGAGGCGGCTGCGCGCGCGGCGGCCGGCTCGACGAGGGCGCGCAGCGCGGTCAGCTCGGCGGTCACGGCATCGCGCGCCGGGCCGGCGAGACGCCACCGCATGACCTCCGGCGCGAGCCGCTGCCACCGCTCGGGGTCGGCGACCTCGAAGCCGATCCGGCGCCGAGGGGCGACGAGCCCGAGCGTCGCGAGCGCGCTCATCGCCTCGCGCGCCGCCGGTCGCGAGACGCCCGTGCGCTCCTGCACGGCCTCGAGGGTGAGCGCGGTTCCGGGCGCGAGCCGCCCGGCGCAGATGTCCGCGCCGAGGGCGTCGACGACGCCCGCGACGAGCGAGGTCATCGCGCGACCGTGCCGAGCGGGCTGATCACGAGCTCGTCGATCCGCACGTGCGGCGGGCTGTCGAGGATGAATCGGATGGCCCGCGCCACGTCGGCGGGCGACAGCATGACCTCGAGGGCGGCTCCGCGCGGCGGATTCGGGCGCTGGTGCAGGAACTCCGTGTCGATGTCACCCGGGCACACGATCGACGCGCGCACCCCGTGCGCGGCCTCCTGCTCGTTGAGCGAGTCCGAGAGCGCGCGGAGGCCGCGCTTGCTCGCGCGATACGCCACGCCTGCCCCCGGAGAGGTCTTCCAGGCCGCGATCGACGAGACGATCACGACCGTGCCCGACGCCGCCCGCAGGGCAGGCAGGGCCGCGTCGATCATCCGGGCGGGCGCCGTGAGGTTCGTCGCGACGATGGCCTCGAACTCGTCCATGCGCTGATCGGCCCACGCGCGGCGGGGCGCGTTGAGACCCGCCGACAGCACGAGGTCGTCGACCGGCCCGATCTCGTCGAGCAGGGCGCGCGGGTCGTCCGCCGTGACGTCGAAGGCGCGCGCCGTCACCGCGGCGCCGGCTGCGCGGGCGGCGTCCGCGGCCTCCGCGAGGCGGTCGGCACGGCGGCCGAGCAGCACGAGGTCGTGCGTCGCCGCGAGCGCCTCCGCGACGGCGCGTCCGGTGCCCGAACCGGCGCCCGTGACGAGCACGCGGCGCTTTGAAGTATGATCTGAACTCGTCACCATGCAATGAAGTATGACATGAGGAGATCGGATGTCCGAGAGCAGGACCGTCATCGTGACTGGCGCGGGCCGCGGCATTGGCGCCGTCATCGCCCAGCGCCTCGCCCGCGAGGGCGACACGGTGTTCGCACTCGACCGCGACGTCGCCGAGGTCGGCGAGGGCATCACCGGCATCGCGTGCGACATCACCTCGGACGCAGACGTGGCCGCCGCCGTCGAGCGCGTGCTCGCGGCGACCGCGCGCATCGATGTCCTCGTCAACAACGCGGGCGTCAACCTCACCGGCCCGCTCGAGACCGCCGATCTCGACGCCGTCCGCGCCTGCTTCGACGTGAACGTCGTGGGCCTCCTCCGGATGTGCCAGGCGGTGATCCCGACGATGAAGCGCGCAGGGGCCGGGCGCATCGTGAACGCCGCGTCCTTCGCGGCCATCGTGCCGGCGATCGGCGGCGGCGCCTACGCCGCGACGAAGTCGGCCGTCGTCCAGCTCACCCGCGTGCTCGCCGGCGAGCTCGGCCCGTGGGACATCACCGTCAACGCCTACGCGCCGGGCATGGTCCCGACCGCGATGAACGGCTTCGCGGACATGCCCGCCGCGCAGCAGGACGAGCTGCTCGACACGCTCACCCTCCGCCGCTGGGGGACGGCCGACGAGGTGGCCGACGTCGTCGCATTCCTCGCGAGCCCGGCGGCGCGCTACGTCACGGGCACGCTCATCGACGTGAGCGGCGGCAAGCTCGCCACCCAGATCCCCTCTCGCGCGCACCGCGCCGCGGAGGCCTGACGGGCGTCTAAGACTCTCCTCACGTTCCCATCACAGGCGCCTCATGGCGCAGCGCCATCGTGGAGTCCGTGAGAGACGAGACGAGACGCCGCACCCCGATCCGCGACACGACGGATGGCCAGGGCCGCCTGCGCGTCGCGCTCTATTCGCACGATGCACAGGGCCTGGGCCACATCCGCCGCAACCTCGCCATCGCGCATGCGCTGAGCGGGATGGACGAGGCGCCTGACCTCCTGCTCCTCACGAGCGCTCCCGACGCCGCGCACGCGGGTCGGCCATCCGGATGCGACATCGTGTCGCTGCCCGCGCTCGCCAAGGACGGCGCGGGGAGGTACGGCGCGCGGCACCTCTCGGTCGACCCGGCGCAGCTCTCCGAGATGCGGACAGCGGTGCTGCACGCCGCCCTCGCCTCGTTCCGCCCCGACGTGCTCATCGTCGACAAGCACCCGCGCGGCTTCCGCGGCGAGCTCGAGCCCGCCCTCGACGCCGTCCGCGCGCACGGCGCGCGCGTCGTCCTCGGCATCCGCGACGTGCTCGACGACGCGCACACCGCGGCGCGCGAGTGGCGCGAGGCCGAGGGGGCAGCGGCGCTCGCGGCCTGGTACGACGAGGTGTGGGTCTACGGCGACCGCGACGTGCACGACCCCCTCGCGGGGCTCGAGACCCCCGCGCGCGTGCGGTACACGGGCTACCTCGCGCACGGGCGCCCGGCGCCGCGGATGCGCACGCGCGCCGACGAGCCGTTCGTGCTCGCGATGGTCGGCGCGGGGCAGGATGGCGCGCACGTCGCGCACGCCTTCGCCCGCTCGCGCCTGCCGGAGGGACATCGCGGTGTCGTCATCGCCGGCCCGCACATGCCCGACCCGGCGGTGCACGCGCTGCGCGCGATCGCGGCCGAGCGCGACGATCTGCGCGTGGTGCGCTCCGCGCCGGACGCCGCGGGCCTCATCGCGCGCGCCGCCGCCGTCGTCGGGATGGGCGGCTACAACACAGTGTGCGAGGCGCTGGCCGCGAGAGCGCCGCTGCTCGTCGTGCCGCGCGTCGAGCCGCGCCTCGAGCAGCTCGTGCGCGCCGAGGCGCTCGCGCGGCGCGGCGCCCTCGACGTCGTGCTCCCGGACGACCTCTCGCCCGACGCGATCTCCGCGTGGACCGCGCGCGCCATCCGCCGCGCGCCGCGACCGGCGCCGCCCATCGACCTCGACGGCCTCAGCCGTCTGCCCCGCCTGTTCGCCGACCTCGTCGGCATGCGCACCGAGGAGAGCCGCCATGTCGCATGAGCGCGCCGCCGAGCGGATCGGCTACGTCGTGAAGATGTACCCGCGCTTCTCGGAGACCTTCATCGTGTCGGAGATCATCGCGCGAGAGGAGCGCGGCGCCGACCTGCGCATCTTCTCGCTGCGCCCCACGGTCGACGTCCGCTTCCACGACACCCTCGCGCGCGTCGCGGCGCCGGTCGAGCAGATCCCCCGGCCGACGCGCGTGTCCGAGCTGTGGGAGCTCCTGGGCGAGGCGCACGGCGTGCTGCCGCGCGTGCCGCACGTGCTCGAGGAGCTGCTCGCGGCCGACGTCGCGGACGCGGCCCAGGCCATCCGGCTCGCGATCGCGGTCGAGCGCGAGGGCATCACGGCGCTGCACGCGCACTTCGCGAGCCTCGCGACGACCGTCGCACGCCTGGCCTCCCTCCTCACCGGGGTGCCGTACTCGTTCACGGCGCATGCGAAGGACCTCTTCCACGAGAGCGTCGATCCGCAGGACGTCGATCGGAAGATCGCCGACGCGTCGCATGTCGTGACCGTGTCGGGCTTCAACCTGCGGCACCTGCGCGAGCGCTACCCCGCGGCGGCTCGCACGCCCATCCACCGCGTCTACAACGGCCTCGACCTCGACCGCTTCCCGTACGCGCCGGGCCGACCCGCCTCGCCCTCGATCGTCGCCGTGGGGCGGCTCGTCGAGAAGAAGGGCTTCGCCGACCTCATCGCCGCCGTGCACCTTCTCCGCGAGGGCGGGCGCGCCGTGCCGTGCCGCATCGTCGGGGCCGGCGAGCGCGAGGGAGAGCTGCGCGCGCTCGTCGGCGCGCTCGGCCTCGATGACCTCGTCACGTTCACGGGCCCTCTGCCGCAGGGCGAGGTGCGGGCCGAGGTCGCGCGCGCGAGCGTGTTCGCGGCGCCGTGCGTCGTCGGGTCGGACGGCAACGCCGACGGCCTGCCGACCGTGCTCCTCGAGGCGATGGCCCTCGGCACGCCCTGCATCTCGACCGACGTCACGGGCATCACGGAGGCGGTGCGACACGGCGAGACCGGCCTCGTCGTGCCGCAGCACGCTCCCGCGGCGCTCGCGGCGGCGATCGCGCGCGTGCTCGACGACCCCGCGCTCGCCGAGGCCCTCGCACGGCGGGCCAGGGCGCTCGTCGAGAGCACGTTCGACGTGCGGCGCCAGGCGCGCGAGCTCGACGAGATCGCCCGCGCCCGCTCGCTGCAGGAGGTGGCCTGATGCGCATCGCCTACGTCTGCGGCGACCCCGGCATCCCCGTGTTCGGCGCGAAGGGCGCGTCCGTCCACGTGCAGGAGGTGCTGCGCGTGCTCCTCGCCGCCGGCCACGAGGTCGACCTCCACTGCCGGCGGACGGGCGGCGAGCCTCGCGGCGCCCTCGCCCGCGCGCACGACGACGGACGCCTCCGCGTGCACCCCGCTCCCGTCACGGGGGAATCCGACGTGCGCCAGCGCGAGCGGATGCTCATGGCCGCGGAGGAGGGCACCCGTCGCGCTCTCCTCGCCGCGCACGCCGATCGGCCGTTCGACCTCGTGTACGAGCGGTACGCGCTCTTCGCGATCGCGGGCACGTCGTTCGCGCGCGAGGCCGCCATCCCCTCGATCCTGGAGGTCAACGCGCCCCTTCCGATCGAGCAGGCGCGGCACCGCTCCCTCGTGCACGCCGACACCGCCGACGCGGTCGCGCGCGCCGTGATCTCCGATGCCTCGCTCGTCACGTGCGTCTCGGAGCCGGTCGCGGCGTGGGCGCGCACGCAGGCGCCCGCCGCCCGGATCGTCGTCGAGCCCAACGGCGTCGACGCCGACCGCTTCGCGCCCGCTCCGCGACCCGCTGGCCGGCCGTTCACGGTCGGCTTCGTCGGCACTCTCAAGCCGTGGCACGGCACGGAGCATCTCGTCGACGCCTTCGCCCTGCTCACGCGGAGGCGCCCCGATGCGCGCCTCGTGATCGTCGGCGACGGGCCGGAGCGCGCCGCCCTCGAGCGGCGGGCGGGCGAGCGCGGCATCGCCGACCGCACGGTGTTCACGGGGGCCGTCGATCCCGCCGACGTGCCCGAGCAGCTCGCCGCCCTCGACGCGGCCGTCGCGCCGTACCCCGCGCACGGAGACCCGTACTTCTCTCCGCTCAAGGTGCTCGAGTACCTCGCCTCGGGCGCGGTCGTGGTCGCATCGCGGGTCGGCCAGCTCCCCGAGCTCGTCGCGGATGGCCGCACGGGGCTCCTCGTGCCGCCATCCGATCCCGAGGCGCTCGCGGCGGCCCTCGACCGCCTCGCCGCCGACCCGGGGCTTCGCCGGGCTCTCGCCGACGCCGCGCGAGACGACGTGGCGCAGACCCGGACGTGGCGGCACGTCGTGCGCCGGACCCTCGGCGCAGCCGGCCTCCCTCTCGAACCGGACGAGGAGGCGGCGGCATGAGCCGTCGGCGCGGCGACGCCGAAGCGGGGCGCGGGCGGCGCCTCGTCCGCTTCCTCCGGCCGTACCTCCGCCCGCAGGCCGGGCTCGTCGCGGGCGGGTTCGTCGCCATGCTCGCGGAGGTGGCCTTCCGGCTGCTCGAGCCGTGGCCGCTCAAGGTCGTGATCGACGCCGTGATCGCGCCGGGTGCGGCGCAGGAGCCGGGCATCCTCACCCTGCTCCTCGCGTGCGCACTCGCCGTCGTCGCGGCGGCCGGCCTGCGCGCGCTCGCGTCGTACCTCATGACGGTGTGCTTCGCCCTCGCCGGCACGCGGGCCATGAACGCCGTGCGCGCAGACGTCTTCGCGCATGCGCTGCGCCTGCCCCTGCGCTTCCACACCGGAACCCGCTCGGGCGACCTCATCAACCGGCTCGTCTCCGACATCGGCAAGCTCCGCGACGTCGCCGTCACCGCCGCGATGCCGCTCGTGGGCAACGTCGTCGCGCTCGTCGCGATGCTCGCGGTCATGCTCGTCCTCGACTGGCGCCTGGGTCTCGTCGTCGCCGCCGCCCTCCCCGTCTTCCTCCTGCACTCGCGCCGCGCGTCGCGCCGGATCACCGACGCCGCGCGCGTGCAGCGGCGCCGCGAGGGCGAGATCGCGGGCACGGCGGGAGAGTCGTTCGGAGCCATCAAGGTCGTGCAGGCCTACACGCTCGAGGGCACGCTCGAGCGCGACTTCGCGCGGTCGAACGAGCGGGAGCTCTCCGAGGGCGTCCGCGCGACCCGGCTGTCGGCCGGGCTCGAGCGCGCGACCGATCTGCTCGTGGGCGTCGCGACCGCCGCCGTCCTGCTCGTCGGCGGCTGGAGCGTGCTCGAGGGCCACCTCACGCCGGGTGAGCTCGTCGTGTTCGTGCAGTACCTCAAGGGCGCGTTCAAGCCCATGCGCGACCTCGCGAAGTACACCGGCCGCATCGCGAAGGCCGCGGCCTCGGGCGAGCGCATCCTCGACCTCATCGCGACGCGCAGCGACCTGGCCGACCTGCCCGGTGCCCACCGCATGGGAAGCGTGGCGGGTGCGGTGACCTTCCACTGCGTGTCCGCCTCGTACGGCGACGGCGAGCCCGCCCTGCACGAGGTCGACCTCGACATCGCCGCCGGCGAGCGGGTCGCGATCGTCGGGCACTCGGGGTCGGGCAAGTCGACCCTCGCGTCGCTGCTGCTGCGCCTCCAGGACCCCGTCCGCGGGTCGGTCATGATCGACGGCCGCGACCTGCGCGCCTACACGCTCGCCTCCCTTCGCAGCGGCATCGCGATCGTCCTGCAGGAGTCGGTGCTGTTCACGGGCTCGATCCGCGAGAACATCCGGATGGGCCGCCCCGACGCGACCGATGCGCAGGTCGAGCGGGCCGCTCGCGCGGCGGGCGTCGACGAGTTCGCGGCGCGGATGCCCGAGGGCCTCGACACGCTCGTCGGCGAGCGCGGCGACACCCTCTCGGGCGGCCAGCGCCAGCGCATCGCGATCGCGCGAGCCGTGCTCCGCGACGCGCGCATCGTCATCCTCGACGAGGCCGCGACGGGGCTGGACGCCGCGAGCGGCGCCGCCGTCCGCCCCGCGCTCGATCGGCTGAGCGCGGGGCGGACGACGCTCGTCATCACGCACGCGCTCGAGGACGCCCTCGCGTGCGATCGCATCGTCGTGCTCGAGCGCGGCAGGATCGTCGAGCAGGGGCGTCCGGACGAGCTGCTGGCCCGCGCGGGGTCGCGGCTGGCGATCCTCAACGAGGCCGCCCGTGCGTGACCCGATCCCGCACCTCGCGCCCGCCGATGCGGCGCTCGCCGCGCGCGAGACCGCGCTGCCGGGGCTTCCCCTCGTGCTCGATGCGGCCACGCTGCACCGCGCTCTCGAGGCCGCGGGGGTCCCCGTTCAGCGCGTCGAGACCACGTATCTGCGCTTCAAGCCGGGCACCTCGGCGGTCGCGGGCGTGCGCATCGAGACCCCGAGCCGGTCGATCCGGGCGCAGGCGGTCGCGTATCCCGTCGGCGTCCACCGGAAGCTCGAGCGGATGGCCGCGCACGCGGGCGACGGCCTCCTCCTGCTCGATACCGAACGGGGGATCGCGGTGGTCGACGCGGCCGCCGACCGCGCGCTCCCGGGCATCCGCGTCGCGCTCGAGCGGCACCCGGACGCGGAGGTGCTCGTCTACAAGCCCGGCCGTCGCTGGGTCGCGCGCTGCGCAGGCTGCCGCGTCATCGTCAAGGTGCACGCGCCCGATCGCGCGGCGTCGGCCATCCGGGCGCAGCATCGCGTCGAGACGTTCGTGCCGACCGCCGCGCTCGTCCGCGCCGACGCGGCCGTCGGGCTCGTCGAGACCCACCTGCTCGCCGGAAGGCCGCTGCCGGAGATCGCGGATCCGGAGGCGGAGCATCGCGTGGGCGGAATGCTCGCGCGGCTGCACACGGCATCGGCCCGAGAGGGCGGGGCGGCGGATGGCGCGCGTCCGCCGGGGATCGAGCGCGCGCTCGACGCCGCGGCGTCGGGGGTCGCGGCCGTGCTGCCCGCCCTCGAGGATCGCGCGCTCCGCGCGGCGGGCGCCATCCGATCGCTGCTCGAGGAGCGGCGCGTCCGCACCCTCGTGCACGGCGACTGCTCGATCGACCAGGTCATCGTGGGCCCCGACGGCCGCCCGTGGCTCATCGACCTCGATCGGGCGGGGGACGGCGACCCGCTGTCCGACCTGGGCTCGTGGGCCGCCGATGCGATCGCCCGGGGCGAGAGCGCGTGCCGCGCGGGCACCGCGCTCGTCGCGGGGTATCGGGAAGCGGGCGGCGCTGTCGACGAGGCGGCCCTGCTCGCCCACACGGCCGCCGGTCTGCTGCGGCGCGCCGTGGAGCCGTTCCGGGCGAGGATCGCCGACTGGGACGCCGAGGTCGCGCACCTCGTCGCCGAGAGCGAGCGCCTCGTCGGGCTCGCGGCGCTCCGTGCGGACGCGGCGCTTCCCGGGGCCGCGGCGGTCGAACCGTTCGCGTCGGCGCGCGTCATCGCGCATCGGCCGGGGCGGCGCGCGGTCCTCCGCCGAGCGGACGGCGACTTCGTGAAGCTCGTCCGGCCCGCACGGTTCGCCGAGGTGGCGGAGCGCGCCGAGCGCGTCTCGGGCCTGCGCACGCTTCGGTCGCCCCAGGTGGTCGCGCGCGACGACGCGGCCGGTGTCCTCCGCCTCGCGAGCGTCGGCGAGCGGACCCTCCTCGACGCCGGGGGCGACCCGTCCGTCTCCGACGACGCGCTCGTCGCCGTGTGGACGCGCGTCGGAGTCGGACTCGCCGAACTGCATGCGCTCGACCCCGCGGGGCTCCCGCGCCACGGCGTCGCGGACGAGATGCGCGCCATCCGCCGTGCCCTGGCGTCCGTCGGCAGCGCGCTCGATGGCGACGATGTCGCCGACGCGCTCGCCGCGGTCGAGGCCGCGCTCGCGGCGGATCCGCCGGAACGCGTCGACGGCGTCCTCCATCGCGACCTCCACGACAAGCAGCTGCTCGTGCCATCCGGCTCGTTCACCGCGCAGGACCTCGCGGCGGGGCGCACGCGCGTCGGCCTCATCGACGTCGACACCCTCGCGATCGGCGAACGCGCGCTCGATGTGGCGAACCTGCTCGTGCACCTCGAGCTGCGGGTGCTGCAGGGGCTGCTGCCGACCACGCGGGCCGACGCCGCCGGCCAGGCCTTCCGCCGCGGCGTCGGCGACGGCCCGCTCTGGGCACGCGTGCCGGCGTACTCCGCTGCGGCGCGGCTGCGGCTCGCCGGTGTCTACGCGCAGCGCGACGGATGGCACGATGTCGCGCGCGCCCTTCTGCGGCGAGTCGGGAGCCCCGTCACGGCAGGGCGGTGAGGCCGGGGCTGCGGGCGTTCGCCGCACTTCGCGGCGAACGCCCGAGGCGGGCCCGGTGGCTCAGTCGTCGTCGACGTCGTCCGCGTCGTCGTCCACGTCCACGTCCGTGTCGTCATCGACGTCGGTGTCGGGATCGTCCTCGACCTCGACGGGAGGAGCCGGCGGCAGGTGCTCGGGCTCGGTCTGGGTCGGCGGCTCGGTCTGCTCGGGCGGTGCGGTCGTCGGCGTGGGCGTCGGCGTGGGGGTCGCTCCGCGCTGGTCCGAGCGGAGGTCGCGGCCGACGGCCCCGCCCGTGTAGTCGCCCGTGACCGCACCGCCGTCGAGGATCTGTCCGCCATCCGTGCGCTGCTCGAGCGCCTCCGACGCGACGACGACGCCGCCGGTGAGGGCGAGCAGGCCGATGCCGCCGATGACGGTGTACGCGATCGCCTTCCGCATCGTGGCTCCTCCCTCTCCCCTCCAGGATGCGCGCCTCGCCTAAACGGGTCGACAGCCGCACATGAGACAACCCTTATGGTCGCCGGATCCGAGCGGTCGCGCGCGCCCCGGCGACGATACTGGGACCGTGGCGGACGGGAACGGCGGACCGAGGCGGCGGCGCGTCGTCTCGGTGCGCGTGCGCCTCATCGCCGTCATCACCATCGTCGCGGCGCTCGGGATGGCCGCGGTCGGCCTCGCCGTGTACATCGTCGAGCAGGCGACGATCATGGCTCAGATCGACGACCGCCTCCGCGCGAACCTCGACTCCGCCCGCTTCATCGTGGCAGGGACGCCGGAGGAGCCGCAGGCCTGGGAGTCGTCGCGCGAAGCCGCTGAGGACATCGTGCGGCGGATGAGCCCCGACGACAACACGGGGGTCGCGGGCGTCGTGGACGGCAAGGCGGCGTTCGTGCCCGGGGTGCCGCTCGACGTCGACCTCCGCAGCGCGCCCGGATTCATCCCGTTCGCGGTGCGGACGACCGCCGGGCGCGAGCCCGTGCTCGGGACGTACGCCGAGGAGGGCGTCGTCTGGCGCTTCCTCGCCACGCCTGTCGAGGTGCCCGGCGCCCCCGATGCCGAGAGCGTGCTCTTCGTCATGGCCTACGACGTCGAGGCCGAGCTGTCGGAGATCAACGGGCCGGCTCGGGTGTTCTTCGTCGCGGGCGGCATCGTGCTCGTCGTCATCGCGGGGGTCGGCACGGTCGCGGCCGGTCGTCTGCTGCGCCCGCTGCGGCGCATGCGCGAGACGGCGGAGCGCGTGTCGGCCCAGTCGCGCTCGGAGCGCCTGCCGATCGAGGGGCGTGACGACGTGTCGGAGCTCGCGGCGACGATGAACGCCATGCTGGATCGACTCGACGATGCGCTCGACTCGCAGCGGCAGCTGCTCAGCGATGTCGGCCACGAGCTGAAGACCCCGCTCACGATCGTGCGCGGGCACGTCGAGCTGATGGACCCCGCCGACCCCGACGATGTGCGGGAGACGCAGCAGCTCGCGGTCGACGAGCTCGACCGGATGAGCCGACTCGTGCAGGATCTGTCGTCCGCGGCGGCGCTCCATGGGCCATCCCCCGTCGCCCCCGAGCCGACCGACGCGGCGGATCTCGTCGCGCAGATCGTGCGCAAGGCCCAGGCGATCGAGGGCGCGGATGTCGCCGCCGGGCCGATCGCGGATGTCGTCGCGCCGCTCGACGCGGCCCGCATCACCCAGGCCGTGCTGCAGCTGGCGCAGAACGCCGTGACCCACGGCGGCGGGCGCTTCGTGATCGGCAGCAATGTCGAGGAAGGCCGCCTCGCCCTGTGGGTGCGCGATTACGGCCCTGGCGTCCCGGACGACGAGAAGAAGGCCGTGTTCGAGCGCTTCCGGCGCGGACGCGGACGCGAGCGCGCGGCAGGGAGCGGCCTCGGCCTCAACATCGTGCAGGTCATCGCGCGCGCCCACGGCGGCCGAGCTCGCGTGACGGACGCCCCGGGCGGCGGCGCGCTGTTCGCGATCCTCGTGCCGCTCGCGCCCGACGACGAGGACACGCCGCCGCACTCGGACGGAAGGAGCCACCGTGGCATCGATTCTCATCGCCGATGACGAGCAGCGCATCGCGGGGTTCATCGAGAAGGGCCTGCGCGCCGCCGGCTTCGCGACCCGCGTCGCCGCCGACGGCGTCGAGGCGCTCGAGCTCGCGCAGACCGGCGAGTTCGACCTGCTCGTCCTGGACGTGAATATGCCGCGCATGAACGGCTTCGACGTGCTCGAGAACCTGCGCGGCTCGGGCTCGCGCATGCCGATCATCATGCTCACCGCGCGCACCGATCTCGGCGACACCGTCGCAGGGCTCGAGGGCGGGGCCGACGACTACATCGGCAAGCCGTTCCGCTTCGACGAGCTGCTCGCGCGCATCCGCCTCCGCATGCGCCGCGACGAGGAGGTCGCTCCCGCGGCGGGCGCCCTGCGCCATCGAGACCTCACACTCGACGTCCGCACCCGCCGCGTCGTCATCGACGGCGGGCCGTCCGTCGACCTCTCGGCGCGCGAGTACGCCCTCGCGGAGGAGCTCATCCGGCACGCCGGCCAGGTGCTGAGCCGCGAGCAGCTGCTGAGCCGGGTGTGGGGCTTCGACTTCGACCCCGGGTCGAACGTCGCCGACGTCTACATCGGCTACCTGCGCCAGAAGCTCGGGGCCGACCGCATCGAGACGGTCCGCGGTGCGGGCTACCGGCTCGTGTGAGCTCTCATCTCAGGGCCCGCTCCGCGGTGATCTCCTCGAGAGCGCGGATGGCGGCGCCGGTTCCGTCCTCTGCACGGATGAGCTCGCCGATCGCCTCTGCGCGGCTCGCCACCGCCGGCGAGCCGATGAGCTCGGCGAGGCGCGCCGCGAGCGCCTCTCCGGTGACCTTCCGCAGCGGAAGCGGCCGCGGGCCGAGCCCGAGCTGGTGGATGCGCGCGCCCCAGAACGGCTGGTCTCCGAGCACCGGGCAGACGAGCGTGGGGCGCCCCGCGCGCAGGCCGGCCGCGGTCGTTCCGGAGCCGCCGTGGTGGACGACCGCCGTCACACGGGGGAAGAGCCACGCATGCGGCACATCCTCGATCACCATGATGTCCTCGGACGCGCCGACCTCCACGCCGCCCCATCCGGTCGCGACGACGGCGCGGACGCCCACGCGGCGCACGGCGTCGAGCACGGCGCGACCTCGTTCGGGCGCGTGGCGCCCGAAGCCCATGCTCCCGAACCCGATATAGACGACCGGGCCATCCGCCGCGAGGAACTCCTCGAGCTCCGGCGGCGGGGTCCAATCGCGGTTGCGGTCGAACCACCATCCCGTGACGTGGGCCGAATCGGGGTAGTCGCGCGGGACGGGGACGACGTGCCGGCTGAACGGATAGAGCACGGGCACGGGGCGGCCGTCCGCTCCATGGAGGTAGTCGCTGGCTCGGCTCATGCGGCCGAGGCCCAGCTCCTCGGTGCGGAATCGGTTGATCATCCCGCCGTATGCGATGCCGGTGAAGCGGTTGAACGCGTAGGTCGCCCGGTTGAGCGCGGGCGGAAGGCCGCGCGACAGGAACGGGATGGCGAAGTCGCGCGTCGGGGTGAGAAACGGAAGCGGCAGCGAGGCGACGAAGGGGACGCGGAGACGCTCCGCGATGTGAAGCCCGCCGAGCGCCTTCGGGTGCGACACCATCACGGTGGGCGCCGCCTCCTGTGCGGCCGTCCACTGCTCGCTCAGCGAGGTCCGCATCGCCGCCGACATGCGCCGTGCCAGGCCGAGCGCCTCGCGCGGGCCGCCGATTCCGGACATCCCCTCCCGCATGACCTCGTGCATCGCCGTGCACACGGGGGCGAACTCCGCTCCAGACCCCTCGACGGTCGGACGGTAGGCCTCGGGCGCCGCGAGCACGGCCGAATGGCCCTCGGCCACGAGCCTCCGGGCGAGTGCGACGTACGGCTCGACGTCGCCGCGTGTGCCGTATGTGGAGATGAGCGCTCGCATGTCGCTGCCTTCCGGGACGAACGGTATCGATCGCCGACCAGGCTTCCCGGCACTCCGGGAGAAACCGTACTCGGTTCCGAGGCGCGATACCAGGCCCTCAGCCGTCGTGTTCGTCGTGCTCGAGGACCATCCCGACCGCGGTCGCGCACGCGTCTCCGCGCCATGCCTCGACGCCCTCCCGGATGGCGAAGGCCGCGATGACGAGGCCGGCGGCCGCATCGGCCCACCACCATCCGAGCGCGCTGTTCAGAAGCAGACCGGCCAGCACGGACGCCGACAGGCAGGCGCAGATGAGGGTCTGGCGCGAGTCGGCGACCGCGGTCGCCGAGCCGAGCTCCCGCCCGGCGCGGCGCTCGGCCGCGGAGAGGAACGGCATCGTCACCGCGCTCGCGGCCGTCAGGACGATGCCCACCGGACTGTGGTCGGGGACATCGCCGTTCGCGAGCGCGAGCGTCGCGCTCGCCGCGACGTAGATCGCGAGCGCGAAGAACGCGATGGCGATCACGCGCAACGTCGGCTTCTCCCAGCGGGCCGGGTCGCGTCGCGTGAACTGCCAGGCGACGGCCGCCGCGGAGAGCACCTCGATCGTCGAGTCGAGCCCGAAGCCGATGAGCGCCGCCGAGGACGCGGCGCCTCCGGCGATCAGCGCGATGACGGCCTCGACGAGGTTGTAGGCGATGGTCGCGGCGACGATCAGCCGGATGCGTCGGTGCAGGACGGCGCGCCGCGCGGCCCCCGTGGCCGGCGTACCCGGCATCAGCAGGTGCACCCCTCGCTCGCGCAGCAGTCCGGTTCCACGACGAGCGCGACGCGGAGGAGCTCGTCGAGCGCGGGAGCGAGGTGCGGATCGGCGAGACGGTAGAGGCTGCGGCGCCCGTCCGGCGTCGATTCGACGAGTCCGCAGCCGCGCAGGCAGGCGAGGTGGTTCGACATCGCCTGCTTCGAGACGCCGAGCGACTCCGCGAGATCTCCCGGGTGCGCGGACGCGGTGCGCAGTGCGAGGAGGACGCCCGCCCGCGTCGGGTCGGACAGCGCGTGCCCGAGGCGAGCGAGCGCCGCAGTGTGCGTCAGGGTCGCGGTGAGCATGGGGCGATAGTACAGGAATCGGTGTACTCATCGCCTCTCCGTCGCGTGCGCCGGGCTGTCAACCCCTCGCCCCGGGGTCGCGGTCGGCGTACCGTGGCGCGCAGCCGGACGCGATCCGGGGAGATGTCGCGGAGGAATCCCATGAGCGATGGCGGACAGCACAACACGCAAGGCGTCCCCGACGAGAACGCCGAAGCCGACACGGCATCGGGCGGCGCGCCCGAGGAGCCGGACGAAGGCGACGACTTCTCCGAGGCCTCCGACGAGGAGCCCTCGGGCGAGTGATCTGCCCGGTCGCGCCGCTACGCGGAGCCGTTCGGCGCGACCAGGCGCTCCCACGTGCGAGCGCCGGCGTCGATCCGACCTGACGCGTCGAGTCTGCCCGCCGACGAGGTCGGCTTGCGCTCGGCCTGATCGTGGATGCGCTGCGCGAAGTCCGTCGAGAAGGCGCCTCGCGGCAGGTGCGACTCCACCGCGACGAGCAGCGGGGCATCCCACTTCTCCGGGTCGACGCCCGAGACGTCGAGGCTCGTGGCGACCTCGAGGAGGTGCGATTCGGCGTCCTCGTCCGGATCGACCGCCGTCCACATGTGCCGCACGATGATCTCCTGGACGCGCTCTCTGCGTGCGCGCGGCCAGCCTGCGCCGGCGGCGAAGGCCCATCCCGCCGCTCCGCCCGCCGCCTCGAACGGGACGACGTCGGCGTCGAACTCCGCGACGAGCCCGAGGTCGTGCAGCATCGTCGCGACGTACAGCAGCTCGGCGTCGTAGGTCAGGCCCAGCGCGTCGCCGAGCGTCGATGCCCACACCCACGAGCGCAGGCAGTGCCGCACGAGCTCGGGCGGCGACCAGGCCTCGAGCACCTCGCGGGCACGTGCGGCGACGGGCGTGGGCGGCGCGATGAGCGCGTCGATCTGTGCGGGCGACATGGGATCCTCTCGGTCTCGCCTCCACTCTCGCGGGCGGATGGCGCCGCTCGTGAGGCGATTCCGGTCAGCATCCGGCGGAATCGCGTCAGCAACGGCGCGACGCGATCTCACAGGATCTCACATCATCGGCCATCCGCCTGCCTAGAATGAGCGCATGAGCTCCCTGGCCGCAGAAGAGCGCCGCAGCTGGCTGCTGGCGCAGCTGCGCGCCACCAAGACGGTGTCCCTCGTCGAGGCGTCGTCCGCGCTCGAGGTCAGCGAGATGACCGTGCGGCGCGACCTCGACCACCTCGAGCGGTCGGGCCTCGTGCGCCGTGTGCGCGGCGGCGCGGTCTACAGCGGGCCGGTGAGCTTCCAGGGGCGCGAGCGGTCGTACGCCGAGGAGAAGCGGATCATCGCCGAGAAGCTCCTTCCGCTCGTTCCCGAGCGCGGCGTCGTCGCGTTCGACTCGTCCACGACCATCCACCGCCTCGCCCAGATGCTCCCCGAGCCCGAGGATCTCACGGTCGTCACGAACGGCCTGCTGACCTTCCAGGTGCTCCAGGATCGTCCCGGCGTGACGGCCATCCTGACCGGCGGCGCCGCGGACCGCCGATCGGACTCCCTCGTCGGGCCGGTCGCGACGGCCTGCCTGGAGGGCATGCGGTTCCAGGGCTTCTTCGCGTCGGCCGCCGCGGTCGACGAGCTCGCCTGCTACGAGGACACCCTCGAGGAGGCCGACGTCAAGCGCGCGTTCGCGCGCTCATCGGCCCGCGTGTTCATCGGCGCGAACCTCGCCAAGCTCGGCGGCAACGCGACCGCCGCCGCGGTCACGCTCGATCGCGTGAGCGTCTTCGCGACCGAGCTCGACCCCGCGGACGTCCGCGTGGCCGGCTATCGCGGGGTCGTCTCCGAGCTCCGCTGAGCCGCGGCGCTCCCGCGCCTCCGGTCGACCGGCTCCCGCCGCTTGCCTGCCACCGGCTCCGCGTCTGCCGTTCCGCGCGCCATCTGTGCGCCGGAGAGCGGGCGGCGCATGTCTCGGCCAGGTAACAAGATCTCCCAACTCTTGACAAGATCTAACATTCTCGAACAGGATGTATCCGATTCACCCGATCAGTCACGAAGGAGTGGTGGTCACCATGACCGACGCCGATCTCGCAGCGCCGCGGGGCGCCCAGGAGCGCGACACGGCCTTCCTGCGCGCCACGGGCATCCGCAAGCACTACCCGGGCGTCGCCGCGCTCGACGGGGTGGACCTCGAGCTGCGCCGCGGCGAGGTGCACGCGATCGTCGGCGAGAACGGCGCCGGCAAGTCGACGCTCATCAAGATCCTCGCGGGGGCTGTCGAGCCGACGGAGGGCACGATCGCCGTCGACGGCGAGACCCACACGCAGCTCACCCCCGCGCTGGCCCGCGAGCTCGGCGTCGCCGTGATCTACCAGGAGTTCACGCTCGTCCCGACACTGAGCGCGGCCGACAACGTCTTCCTCGGCGAGTACCTCACCCGAGGCCCCGTCCTCGATCGCAAGCGCATGGACGCCCGCGCGGCGGAGCTCTTCGCTCGCCTGGGGGTCCGCATCTCGCCCCGTGCGCTCGTCGAGACCCTCACGACCGGGTACCAGCAGGTCGTCGAGATCGCCAAGGCGCTCTCGAAGGACGCGCGCCTGCTCATCATGGATGAGCCGTCGGCGCCCCTGACCTCCGCGGAGGTCGAGGCGATGTACCGCGTGGTCGACGCGCTCAAGGCGCAGGGCATGACGATCGTCTACATCTCGCACCGCATGGACGAGATCTTCCGCCTCTCCGACCGCGTCACGGTGCTCCGCGACGGCAAGCACGTCGCGACGCTCGACACGGCGGACACGACGCGCCGCGAGCTCATCACGCTCATGGTCGGCCGAGAGCTCAGCGAGGCGTACCCCGACCGCGACGTCGAGCCCGGCGAGGTGTCGCTCACGGTGCAGGGCCTGACCGGCAACGGCGTCCGCGACATCTCGTTCGAGGCCCGCCGCGGCGAGGTGCTCGGGTTCGCGGGCCTCATCGGCGCGGGCAGGACCGAGCTCATGGAGCTCATCTTCGGAAGCGTCCGCGCGCACGGAGGCTCGGTCCGGCTGCACGGGAGGGCCGCCGAGGCGAAGACGCCGATCGCCGCCATCCGGAACGGCTTCGCGCTCGTCCCCGAGGATCGCAAGCGCCACGGCGTCGTGCTCGACTTCACGATCAAGGAGAACATCTCGCTGCCCGTCCTCAAGGGGATGTCGCGGTTCGGCGTCATCCCGAGAGCGCGCGAGGCGAAGCTGGCGGCGACCTACATGGAGAGCCTGCGCATCAAGGCGCCGAGCTCACGCGAGCGCGTCGGCAACCTCAGCGGCGGCAACCAGCAGAAGGTCGTGCTCGCGAAGTGGCTCGCCACCGAGCCGGAGGTGCTCATCTTCGACGAGCCCACGCGCGGCATCGACGTGGGCGCCCGCCACGAGATCTACCAGATCATGAACCGCCTCGCCGCGGAGGGGAAGACCATCCTCATGATCTCGTCCGACATGGAGGAGCTCATCGGGATGTCCGATCGGGTCGTCGTCCTCCAGGAGGGCGTCCAGCAGGGGACCCTCCGCCGTCACGAGATCACCCAGGAAGCGATCATGGCCCTCGCGGCCGAAGGAGAAGCAGCATGATGAGCAGATTCGTCCCGCGGGTGAAGGACCTCGGCATCGTCCTCGTCCTCGTCGTCCTCGTCATCGCCTTCAGCGTGATGGCGCCGTCGTTCCTCGACCCCTCGAACCTCTTCAACATCGCGCGACAGATCGCCACACTCGGCATCTGCGCGGTCGGGTTCGCCTTCGTCCTCATCACGGGCGGCATCGACCTCTCGGTCGGCTACCAGATCTCGCTCTACGTCGTCGTATGCGGGATGCTCATGGCCGAATCCGGGCTGCCCTGGTACCTCGCGGTGCTCGTGGTCCTCGTCCTCGGGACGTGCATCGGCGTCCTCAACGGACTCATCATCACCCTCACGGGCGTCGCGCCCCTGATCGTCACGCTGTCGATGATGACCGTGCTCAACGGCGTCAGCTACCTCCTGTCGCGGGGGCTGCCGATCTTCGGCTTCCCCGCCGACTTCGCGATCCTCGGACAGGGGGCCGTGCTGGGCGTTCCGGTCTCGCTCATCGTGCTCATCGCCGTGTGGGCGGTCGGCATCTTCATCCTCAACAAGACCTACGTCGGCCGCTACTTCTACGCGATCGGCAACAACCCCGAGGCCGCACGTCTCTCGGGCGTCAACACCAAGGCCACGCTCATCCTCGTGTACGCCCTGTGCGGGTTCTTCACGGCGATCGGCGCGGTGCTGCTGCTCTCCCGCCTGAGCTCCGCCCAGTCGGCGACGGGCGCGGGCTTCGAGTTCAGCGTGCTCACCGCGTGCGTGCTCGGCGGCGTGAGCGTCATGGGCGGCCGCGGCTCGCTCTTCGGGGCGTTCGTCGGCGTGCTCATCGTGGGCGTGCTCGACAACGGCCTCGTCCTGCTGAACGTGAGCGAGTACATCCAGCTCGTCATCAAGGGCGTCATCCTCCTCGCCGCCGTGATCTACGACGCGATGTCGAAGACCTCCGGCGGCCGCAGGAAGCAGATCGGCGGCGTCGCCATCGCTCCGGCCGGGCAAAACGCCGGCTGATCCCTCCGCCGGGGAGCGCCCCGGCCATCCCACCCTTCGCCGACGACGCGGACGTCGCCGGCAGCACCCGAAAGGAACCCCATGAAGAAGACCCGCGCACTGGCCGCGATCGGCGCCGTCGGCGCCGTCGCCCTCTCGCTCGCCGCCTGCACGACGGTCGGCCCCGACGGCACCCCGGCGGCGGACGGCGACGACGGCAGCTACACGGTCGGCGTCACCTTCTCCGACCTCAGCAACCCGGTCTGGGCCGAGCTCGTCGAGGAGGCGACCGCGTACGGCTCCGAGCAGGGCCTGAGCGTCAACTACGTCGATGCACGCGGCGACTCCGCGCAGCAGGTCACGCAGATCGAGAACTTCATCCAGCAGGGCGTCGACGCGATCATCATCTGCGCGGTCGAGTCGAACGCGCTGTCGGCTGTCACCGCCCGCGCCCAGGAGGCCGGCATCAAGGTCGTCGGCTACACCCAGGTGCTCGAGAACTACGACGCGCAGTACCTCGTCGACGCGTACAAGACCGGCTACGCCAACGGCGAGGCCGCGGCTGAGTGGATCAACGAGAACTACGGCGACGAGCCCGTCGTCGAGTGGGCGCTCATGGATCTGCCGATGTTCCCCGAGATCATCGACCGCGCCAACGGCATCAAGGACGCCATCGCCGAGCTGGCTCCGCAGGCCGAGCTCGTGGCGACGGCACCCGCTCTGACGGCGGAGGAGGGCGTCGCGAACGCCGAGAACTTCCTGCAGGCGAACCCTGACCTCAAGGTCATCGCGACGATCGGCGGCGGCGGCGCGGTCGGCGGCAACGAGGGCGTGAAGTCGGCCGGTGTGACCGACTACGACGCGTTCGGCCTCTTCGGCATCGACGCGACCGAGAACGAGATCCAGAACATCATCAACGGCGACCCGCAGAAGGCGTCGGTCAGTCTCGGCGGCGGGAAGGCGCACGGCCGGACGCTCGTCGACATCACGGTCGACCTGCTCGAGGGCGAGGACGTCGAGAAGGACCAGTACATGCCGATCGAGGTCATCGACTCCTCGAACGCGCAGGACTACTACGACGAGATCTTCGGCGACTGATGCCCCTCGGGGAGGTGCGGCGCGGCGCCGCACCTCCCCGCACAGACCGCGCGACGGGCCGGATGGCCGCGGTGCGCGCACGGAAGGACGAGACATGACCCGCATTCTTGCCGCCGGCGACCGGTTCATCCGGGCCGCGCGACTCCGCGACGCCGTCGCCCGCGTCGTGCCGGACGATGTGGACATCCGCGAGATCGAGTTCCCCTGGCCGGATGAGCCGTTCGGCTCGGTCGCGGAGGTCGACGAGGCGTCGGGCACCGAGGACGAGCTCATCGAGGCGCTCGAGGGCGTCACGGCGATCGTGACCCAGCTCGCGCCCCTCACCGACCGCGTGCTGCGGGCTCGGCCCGAGCTGCGGCTCATCGCGGTCTCGCGCGGCGGACCCACGAACGTGAACCTCGACGCCGCGCGCGAGCTCGGCGTTCGCGTGGCCAACGTCCCGGGTCGCAACGGCATCGCGACGGCCGAGATGACGCTCGGGCTCTCATTCGCGCTCCTGCGGCGCATCCCCCTTGCCCACGACAGCATGCTCGCGGGCGAGTGGCGGGGCGACCTCTACCGCTCCGACGCGATCGGGGGCGAGATCTCGGGGGCGACGATCGGGCTCCTCGGCGCGGGGATGGTCGGCGGCCACGTCGCGAAGGTCTTCCACGCGATGGGCGCGCGCGTGCTCGTGTTCGACCCCTACCTCCGCGCGTCGGCGCTGGATGGCATCATCGAGCGCGTGGACGACGCCGACGAGCTCTTTCGCCGCAGCGATCTCGTCTCGGTGCACGCCCGTCTCACCCCGGAGACCCGGCACCTGGTCGACGAGCGTCGCATCGGACTCATGCGGCAGGGCGCTCTGCTCGTGAACGCCGCCCGCGGCGGCCTCGTCGACTACGACGCGGTCGCCCGTGCGATCGACAGCGGCCATCTCGGCGGCGCCGCGTTCGACGTGTACCCCGAGGAGCCGGTCGACTTCGGGCACCGCCTGTTCGCACTCGCTCGCGAGGGGCGCGATCTCGTGCTCACGCCGCACATCGCGGGCGCGAGCCGTGAGACCGCCGAGCGCGCCGCGACGGGCGTCGCGGAGGAGGTCCGCCGCTTCCTCGCCGGCGAGCCCGCCCTCCATCCGCTCGTCGAGGGCGAGGCGCCGTTCGCGTGGAGCGCGCCGTGACCGGAGCGCTCGTCGGGATCGACGTCGGGACGAGCTCGGTCAAGGTCGTCGTGATCGACGCCGCCGGTCGCCGGGTCGCCGACACGGCGGTGCGATACCCGACCTCGACCCACGGGAGGGGCGCCGAGCAGGACGCGGCGACGTGGTGGAAGGCGGTCGGAGAGGCAGCCCGGCACGCGGTGGCCGGCGCTCCTGTCCTCGCGGTCGCGGTGACCTCGCAGGCGCCGACCCTCGTTCCCGTCGACGAGAACGGCGCCCCCACGGCGCCGGCCCTCACGTGGCTCGATCGACGCGCCGTCGACGAGGCCGCCCGCATCGCGGACATCGTCCCCGAGTCCCGCAACGGGAAGGACCCGTTCTTCGGCACCGCCAAGCTGCCCTGGATGGCCGCGCACCGGGCATCGGCCCTCGAGAGCGCACAGCACGTGCTCTCGGCCAACGGCTTCGTCGTGCGGCAGCTGACGGGTCGCGCCGTCCTCGACGACACGACCGCGTCCCTCATGCAGGGGTTCGACGACGCGTCGAGCCGATTCCCCGACGCGCTCCTCGCGGCGGAGCCGTCGCTCCGGCTGCTCCCCGAGATCGTGCCCGCGCTGTCGGTCGTCGGCACGGTCACGGCGTCGGCCGCGGCCGCGACGAGCATCCCGGAGGGGACCCCGGTCGTCGCCGGCGGGATCGACGCCATCGGCTCGGCGCTCGAGGCGGGGTGCCTCGCTCCGGGCGACCCGCTCGTCGACATGACCGGGTTCTCGAGCGTGACGATCCTCGCCGTGCCGCGCGGCACGCGCGTTCCCGGATTCATCCACTCGCGGCACTGTGTAGCCGACGTGGACCTGCTGATCACCGCTCAGGTGACCGCCGGCGCCACGATCGACTGGGTCAACGGGCTCGACGGGGCGCGCGACCTGCGCGACGAGACCGCGCTGCTCGCTCGGCCCCGTCCCGGCCGTCTGACGATGGTTCCGAGCCTCGCGGGGGAGCGCACCCCGCGCTGGAATCCCGAGGCCCGCGGCATCATCGACGGCATCGACCTCGCGACCGACGGCACCGATCTCATGCTCGCCGCGATGGAGGGCAACGCCCTCGCGATGGCGCAGGACGTCCAGGTCCTGCGCGACCACGGCTTCCCCGTCGACCGCGTGATCAGCACGGGCGGCGGCGCCGCATCGCTCGCATGGCTCACGATCAAGGCCGATGTGCTCGGCGTGCCGGTCGTACGCCCCGACAGCGGTCACGGCGCGGCGCAGGGCGCCGCGGCGATGGCGGGATGGGCCGTCGGCCACTTCGCGACGGCGGACGAGGTCCGCGCGCTGAGCGGCTCGGCCGACGTCACGGTGCAGCCCGATCCCGCGCACACGGAGGCGTACGCGGTGGCGGCGACCCGCTACGCGCGACTCGTCGAGCTGAACGCCGACCGCCCGAGGATCGCATCCCCCGACGCGTGATCACCCGCGGTCGACCGCGGCCATCGCCTCCGCGAGCTCGGAGAACGCGCCGACGCGCTCGGAATGAGCGTCGAAGGCGAGGAAGCGGCCATCCGGCCCCTTCTCCACGAAGCCCATGAACATTCCGTCTCGATTCGCGACGTGGAGTCCCTTCTGGACGCGGCTCCAGGTCGTGTGCGTGCCGTGATCGGCGATGGTCATCGCTGTGTCTCCTTCTCTCACCGGGGCGCACGGAGAGTGCTCCGGCAAACGCGGTCGTCGTTGACCGCCTCACGACTCTATGCGCGACCTCCGACAGGCGGAGGAGGCTTGTGGACGTGCGGCCGGGGTGGTATTCACACGCTCCCGCGCCTGCTCGAGAGCGAGACGGACGCGCCCGCGCAAGGGGGAGACAGCGGGCGGTCTCATCGCCTAGCGTCGGCGGAGCAGGCCACGATCGGAGGAGGCGCCATGGGACAGGACGAGATGACCGATGAGGAGAAGCGTCGCGACCAGCTCACGTCGGCGCCCGACGCGACCGAGGAGGACGCGAAGCCGCGCATCGAGGTCACCCGTCGCGAGGGCGTGACCCGCATCGACGTCGCGGAGGACGCCGCGGTGCGCCCCGGCTTCGGCGAGCCGGGCGAGGCGGCGGACGCGCAGGAGGGCGGCGACCGCGCGTAGCATGCCGAGCATGCTGCGCCTCCTGCTCCTGCGCCACGCGAAGTCCGACTGGCCCGAGGGGGTCGACGACGTCGACCGCCCGCTGACGCCGCGTGGCGCAGCCCAGGCGCGCGACGTCGGCGCGTACATGCAGGAACGCGGGCTCATCCCCGACCGCGCGGTCGTCTCGATCGCCCAGCGCACGCGCGAGACGTGGGCGGGTGTCGCGTCGCCGTGGCAGGAGGCGCCGCCCGTGCAGTTCGAAGACGACGTCTACGCGGCGTCCGCGCGGCGGCTGCTCCAGGTCGTCCGCGAGCAGGGCGGCGACGCGCGCTCGCTCCTGCTCGTCGGGCACAACCCGGGCGTCCACGATCTCGTCGCGACGCTCGCGGCAGAGCGCGGGCGCGTCCCGCTCGCGTACCCCACGGCGACGCTCGCCGTGCTCGAGCTGCCGGTCGACGGATGGCCCGAGGTCGACGCCGGGACGGCGCGCGTCGAGCGCGTCGTGGTCAAGGGCTCGGACTGATGCCGGACCCGAACATCCCTGACGCGTTCGACGTCTTCACCGTCGTTCTCCTGCGGCGCCCCGCGGACGCGCCGGAGATGACCGAGGACGAACTCGACGCACTGCAGGCCCGCCACCTCGCCTACCGGGCGCAGCTCGCACGCGACGGCGCGACGGTCGCGAACGGCCCGTTCCTCGCGCAGAGCGACGAGACCCTGCGCGGAATGTCGGTCTTCGCGCGCTCGCCGGAGGAGGCCGCGCGGCTGTCCGCCGCCGATCCGTCCGTCATCGCGGGGCGGCTGTCGTTCGAGGTCGTCGAATGGTGGGCCGCCGCAGGCTCGATCGCGTTCCCGAACGCGACCGAGCCCGTCGGCGACCGGAGGTCCCAGCCCGCCGACTGACCCGTCAGCTCGCGCGCGGCGTGCGGTTCTCGGCGCTGACCATCCAGGACAGCTGCTCGAGCCGCTCGAGCACGGCGTGGAGGATGTCGGCGGTCGTCGGATCCTCCTCGTCGACCGCGTCGTGCACCTCGCGGCACGTCTGGCAGACGGCGTCGAGGCGCTCCGTGATGAGGTCGATCACCTCGGTCGTGGCGATCTCGCCCTGCGGGAACTCCGGGAGCGAGGTCGTCTCGGCGACGGTGTCGCTGCGTCCGTCGGGGAGCGCGTGCAGCGCGCGCATGCGCTCGGCGATCGTGTCGGCGAACTCGCGCGCCGCGGCGATGATCTCGTCGAGCTGGAGGTGGGTGTCGCGGAAGTTGGTGCCGACGACGTTCCAGTGCGCCTGCTTGCCCTGCAGCGACAGCTCGATGAGATCGACGAGCACGGACTGCATGTGCCCGCTGAGCTGCTCGGACGCGGTGAACCCCTTCTCGGCGTTCTGCTCATCCGTCAGCTCGGCTCCCGAGCGGGCGGGGCGGCGGCGGTTCTTCGGGGCGGACTGCTGCTTCTTCTCGGCCATCGTGTTCCCTTCCGTGTGCCTGGGCCCAGGCTACGGAGCGCACGGCGGGCTGTCGCGGCCTTGTCGGGCGCGCCCGCTCGTGTTACCGGTGCGGTGGGGTCACGGTGCGGCGCGCAGATGCGCTGAAGCCCACTCGCCGAGCTGCTCGAGCACCGGGATGAGCGCCTCGCCGGCCGGTGTCAGCGTGTAGACGACCGATACCGGAGGGCCGGCATGCACCTCGCGCGAGACGAGGTCGACCGCAGCGAGCTCGGCGAGGCGGTCGGAGAGGACGGCGTCGCTGATGCCCGCCACTCCGCGCCGCAGCGCCACGAAGGAGAGGGGGCCGCTGCTGAGCGTGTCGACGATCATGCCGTTCCAGCGCTTGCCGAGCACCGAGAACGCGAGCGAGACGGCGGCGTCGCACGCCGGTCCGCCGTGCTCGATCTCCGCCATGCAGCCATCCTACCTGTGCTAATGTCCCGATAGCCGCTCTTCTTTTCAGAGTGACTCATCGAACCTGATCGGAGCACCCATGACTCTCTTCCGCCTGGATGCGAGCATCCTCCCCGCAACCTCCGCCAGCCGCTCCCTCGGCGATCTCGTCGAGTCCGAGTGGACGGCGGCGCACCCCGATGACGTCGTCGTGCGCCGCGACCTCGCCGCCGAGCCCGTCTCGTCCACCGTGTGGCAGAACGCCGTGACCGCGGGCTTCGCGCCCGAGGCCGATCGCACCGAGGAGCAGCGCGCAGCGCAGGCGCTCGCCCGCGCCTTCGCCGACGAGCTCATCGACGCCGACGCGCTGCTCTTCACCGTGCCGCTCTACAACTACGGCGTCTCGCAGCACTTCAAGACCTGGTTCGACGTCGCCTACACCGACCCGCGCATCGACCCGCAGGGCACGGCGCTGCGGGGCAAGCCCGCGACGCTCGTGACCGTGCTCGGCGGCAACTACGCGCCCGGGACGCCCAAGGAGGGCTGGGACCACTCGACGGCGTGGCTGCGCCGCGTGCTCGAGGATGTCTGGGGTCTGGACCTCCGGGTCGTCCAGCGGCCGTTCACGCTCGTGGGCGTGAACCCCGCCCTCGACGCCTTCGCCGACGTCGCGGCGGACCTGCGGGCGGCGGCCGAGGACGCCGCCCGCGTCGCCGGCCGGGAGCTCGCGGAGTCCCTCCAGGCGGCGTGAGGTCGTGAGGAGGGTCGCTGTCGGGCGTCCCTCCTCACCCGCGTCACCGCGCGGGCGCCGCCTGGGTCCGCACGAGCTCGAGCGCGAGAGCGGTGGCCGGCTCGGACGGACGCCGCGCGATCGCCGACACGACCCACGGCGGCGCATCCGCGGGCATCGGCCGCACCGCGAGCGCTGCGGCCTCGGGCTTCGCCCCGACGTGCGCGGGCACGATCGCCACGCCGAGACCCCGGCGCACGAGGTCGATGAGCGTGTGGACGTCGCCGGTGGCGCACCGCACGCGCCGCGCGATGCCGCGCGCGGCGCAGACCGCGTCGTTGAGCGAGCGCACCGCCCACGACCCCTGGAAGTCCACGAAGTCGACGTCGTCGAGGTCGGCCCACGAGACGGGCTCCGCGCCCGAGAGCGGATGGCCGGGCGGCGTCAGCAGGACGAGCGGCAGGCGACCGAGCTCCTCCCGGTGAAGCGAGCCGAGGTGCTCCGTCGCCGCGACGAGACCGAGGTCGAGATCGCCCTCGCGGACCCGGGCGGCGAGCTCGTGCGACCCGGCCTGCGCGAACTCGAGCTCGACGAGGGGATGGCGCAGGTGGACCTGCTCGAGCAGGCCCGAGACATCCACCAGGCCGAGGCACTGCTCGGCGCCGATGCGCAGCCTCCCGGTCAGCTCCTCCGTCGCGCGCGCGACGGCGCCGCGCGCTGCGGACGCCTGTGCGAGCATCGAGCGCGCGTGCGGCAGGAGCGCGCGGCCGGCCGGCGTTGTCTCCACCCCGCGGGGCGAGCGCGTGAAGAGCTCCGTGCCGAGCTCGGCTTCGAGTGCCCGGATGGCCGCCGACAGGCCCGACTGCGAGATGCCGCAGACGGCGGCCGCGCGCGTGAACTGCTGCTCGTCGGCGAGCGTGACGAGGTACTCCATCTGGCGCAGATCCATCAGCACTTCTCCTTCTGGCAGGCATCTGCTCCAGTTGTTGGATTTCTGCCGCACCGCTCCCTATCGTAGGAGCGCCCGCGGCGCCGTCGCCGGGCGGCACCGGAAGGACACCCATGAAGACCGTCTCCCTCGGCCCCGGAGGCCAGCAGGCTCCCAACGTCATCGCGGGGCTCATGCGCATCTCCGACAAGACCGACGCGCAGATCCGCGAGCTCGTCGACACCGCCCGCGAGGCCGGCATCGACTTCTTCGACCACGCGGACATCTACGGCACCGAGCTGCACCAGTGCGAGCGCCGCTTCGCCGAGGCGATGCGCCTCACGCCGTCTGAGCGCGCCGAGCTCACGATCCAGACGAAGTGCGGCATCGTGCGCGAGGGGCCGTACTTCGACTTCTCGTACGAGCACATCGTCATGTCGGTCGAGGAGTCGCTGCGCGCGCTCGACACCGACTACATCGACGTGCTCCTCCTGCACCGCCCGGATGCGCTCGTCGAGCCCGACGAGGTCGCCCGCGCGTTCGACGAGCTCGAGGCCGCGGGCAAGGTGCGCGCGTTCGGCGTCTCGAACCACACGCCGCGTCAGATCGACCTGCTGAAGACGGCCGTGCGCCAGCCCATCGTCGCCAACCAGGTGCAGCTCTCGATCACGCATGCGCCGATCATCACGCAGGGCATCGCGGCCAACATGCTCGGCGTCGAGCAGTCGCAGGTGCTCGACGGCGGAGGGCTCGTCGAGTACAGCCGCATCAACGGCATCACGCTGCAGGCGTGGTCGCCCTTCCAGGCCGGCTTCTTCACCGGCGTGTTCCTCGGCTCGGAGGCGCACCCCGAGCTGAACGCCGTGATCGAACGCCTCGCCGCGCGGTACGGCGTCGAGCCGATCGCGATCGCGACGGCGTGGATCACCCGTCATCCCGCGGGCATCCAGGTCGTCCTCGGCACGACGACTCCGGCCCGGGTCGCGGCGGCCGCGCAGGGCAGCGACCTCCCGCTCACGCGCGCCGAGTGGTACGAGCTCACCCGCGCGGCGGGCCACATCGTCCCGTAGCGGCGGCTTCGCGGGCCTGCCGTAAGGCCGGGCGGCTTGTCGCCCAGCCGACGACGCGGGCCTGCCGCACGGCCGGGAGGCCCGTCGCCAGGAGGATCACGCTTTCCCAGGACGGATACGGCAGAACCATCCTGGGAAAGCGCGATCCTCCTGCTTTGAGGGCCGCGGGGTCGACGTCGGACCGGAGGTGGCGGCCGCTGTGTGCGGGCGCGGGTCGACGCGCAGGCCACGTAGTGCCCGACTGGCGCGCGCCGGCGCACGTCAGCCGACGACGCGGCCCTCGGCCATCCGGATGGTGCGGTGCGCGAGGGCCGCGACGTCGTCGGCGTCGTGGCTGACGAGGATGGCCGTGCGCCCGGCGAGGACGCGCGCGAGGACCGCCCGCAGCTCGGGCCGGGCCGTCGCGTCGAGCGCGGTCGTGGGCTCGTCGAGCAGGAGGACGGCCGGCTCGGCCGCGAGGGCCCGGGCCAGGGCGACCCGCTGCGCCTGGCCTCCGGAGAGGTCGGATGCGCGGCGCTCGGCGAGGTGCCGTACGCCGGTCTCGAGAAGCCAGCGCTCCGCGGCGTCGCGCGCGGCGGACCGCGACAGGCCGGACGCGCGCGGACCGAACGCGACGTTGTCGCGGACCGTGAGGTGGGGGAAGAGCAGCGTCTGCTGCGTCATGAGGGCGATGCCGCGTCGATGCGGCGGAACCCAGCGGCGTCCGTCCGCCAGGGGCGCCCCTTCGAGGACGACGGCGCCCGCGTCGGGACGGATGAGCCCCGCGACGAGCTCAAGGGCCGTCGACTTGCCCGCGCCGTTCGGCCCCACGATCGCGACGGTCTCCCCGCGCGCGACGTCGAGGTCGACGGCGACCCCGCGGCCCGTCACCCGTGCGTGCACCTCGAGGAAGCGAGCCGCGTCATCCGGGCTCTGCCGCGTTTCGGGGCGACCCGGGGCGGGTTCGCCGTGTTTCGGGGCAGGGCCTTGCGGGGGTTGCCGCGTTTCGGGGCGACCCGGCGTCGGTTCGCCGCGTTTCGCGGCGAACCCGGTGGGACCCGCCTTGGCCCCGGGGCCATCCTCGAACCCGCCCGCCTCCTCGTCGGTCACGGCTGCCCCCTCCGCGGACGATACGCCAGCACGACGCCGCAGACCGCGAGCGCGATGAGCACGAGCGACAGCGCCACGGCCGAGGCGCTGTCGCTCTCCCGGACGAGATACACCTCGAGGGGAAGCGTGCGGGTGACGCCCTGCAGGCTCCCGGCGAAGGCGAGGGTCGCGCCGAACTCCCCGAGCGCACGGGAGAAGGAGAGGATGGCCCCCGAGAGGATGCCCGGCGCGATGAGCGGGAGCGTCACGCGCCACAGCACCCGCCCGGGCGATGCCCCCAGCGTCGCCGCGACCGCGGCGTAGCGCGTGCCGGCGGAGCGCAGCGCCCCCTCCACGCTCATCACGAGGAAAGGCAGGGCGACGAAGGTCTGGGCCATGACGACCGCCACCTCGGTGAACGGGATCTGGATCCCGAACGGCGTGAGCGCCTGCCCGACGAGCCCGCGGCGCCCGAACGCGTACAGCAGCGCGATGCCTCCGACGACCGGCGGCAGCACGAGCGGCACGAGTGCGAGCGCGCGCAGCGCCTTCAGCCCGGGGAAGCGCCCCCGCGCGAACACGGCCGCCATCGGCACGCCGATGAGAAGGCACAGCGCGGTCGAGACGAGGGCCGTCCGCAGGCTCAGCGCGAGGGCGTCGCGCGCGGCCGCCCCGGTCAGCAGGTGCCAGAAGTCGCCCCACTCCGCGCGCAGCACGAGGGCGGCGAGGGGCACGAGGATGAGCGCGAGCCCCAGCGCGGCCGGAATCCACAGCCAGCGCGGCAGGTCGGTGGCGATCGGCCGCGACGCCCGAGCGGATGCCCGCCCCGCCCCAGCGGGCCGCCCCGCCCGAGCGGATGGCCGCGCCGCGGCGACCTCGGGCGGTCGCGGGGCGCGGGCCGCCGCGTCTCTCTCCTCGTGCTCGACCATCCGCTAGTCCGCCGGGAGGAAGCCCGCGTCGGCGAGGACGCGCTGTGCGGGGTCGTCGAGGACGAAGTCGACGAACGCGCGAGCGAGCGCCGGGTCGGGTGCGCCGTCGAGCGCCGCGATGGGGTAGTCGTTCACGGCGGCATCGGGCGCGTCGACCGGCACACCCTCGACCGCGTCGCCCGCACGGCGGACGTCGGTGGCGTAGACGACGCCCGCATCCGCCTCGCCCGAGGTCACCTTGCCGAGCACATCCGTCACGGCGTTCTCCTCGCTCGCAGGGTCGACCGCGACGTCGAGCGCCCGCTCGACCTCGGCCGTCGCGCGCCCGCACGGGACGGCGACCGCGCACACGACGACGACCACGTCGTCGCGTGCGAGATCCGCGAATCCCCGGATGTCGGCCGGATTGCCCGCGGGCACGGCGATCTCGAGGGCGTTGCGCGCGAACACCGCCGGCTCGTCGGCGGCGTGCTGCGCGACGGATTCCATGGTCGCCGTGTCGGCCGAGGCGAACACCGCGGCGGGCGCTCCCTCGGCGATCTGCGTCGCGAGACCGGCCGACCCGTCGAAGCTCAGGCTGACCGAGACACCCGGATGCGCCTCCTCGAACGCGTCGGCGATCTCGGTGAAGACCTCGGTGAGCGACGCCGCGGCGAACACGTGAAGCTCCTGCCCCGCGGTCGGCGGCGCAGCGCAGCCGGACAGCGCGAGCGCGACCGCGCCCGCCGCCGCTGCGCGCGCCCGCCGTCTCACGGCGTCTCCACGAGGACGGTCGTGGCCTTGACGACGGCCACCGCGATCGATCCCGGCTCGAGGCCGAGCTCGCGCACCGCCTCCGTGCTCATGAGCGACACGACGCGGTGCGGCCCGCACTGCAGCTCGACCTGGCTCATGACGGTGTCGCTCGTGACGGCCGTGACGAGTCCGGTGAAGCGGTTGCGGGCGGAGCGGCCCCCGGAGAGCGGATCTTCGGGGGCCTCGGCATGCGACCGCGCGAACGAGGCCAGCTCGGCTCCGTCGATGACCCGGCGACCCGCGTCGTCGCGGTGCGCCGCGAGCGCGCCCGCGGCGATCCAGCGTCGGACGGTGTCGTCGCTCACGCCGAGCAGATGGGCGGCGTCGCGGACGCGGATGTCGGGCATGCGCTTCTCGATTCGCAGATGCGGATGGTCTGGGTCGATTCTGCCGCAGATGCGGCATGCATCGGCGTCCAAGGTCGAGCGGCTACCGTCGTCGCATGCGCCGACTCGCCATCCTCCCGCTCCTCGCCGTGGGCCTGCTCGCCGGCTGCGCACAGGCCGCCGACATCGCCGGTGACGCCCTCGGCGTCCCGGTCGACGAGATCTGCACGACCGCCGATGCCGCTTACGCGCAGTACCAGGCGATCCTCGAGCAGGGCGACGTGACCGCGGAGCAGGCCGACGTCGCGCGCGACGACCTCGTCGCGACCCTCGAGCGGCTCGCTGATGACGTGGGCGGCCAGCCGGGGGAGCTCATCCGCGCGAACGCCGAGCAGCTGTCGCAGGTGAGCGATCTCGCGGCGCCCGAGACGGTCGAGGCCGTCGAACAGGCCAAGGGCGCGCTCGCGACCCTCTGCGGCTGAGCCGCCCCGCGCCCTCGTAGGATCGGACGAGGCCCCGCCACCTCGACGGCGCCGGATGGGGAGGCGCGCATGCGCGTGAGCGGTGAAGACGTGACCTGGGTGCTCGTCGACGGCGAGAACATCGACGCGACGCTGGGGACGTCGATCATCGGGCGACGGCCGCAGCCGGATGAGCGGCCTCGGTGGGACCGGCTCGTCTCGTTCGCGGCGCGGCAGTGGAACCAGCGCGCACGCGGCGTGTTCTTCATCAACGCCTCGTCCGTCATCCCGCAGAGCTTCGTCCAGGCGCTCAAGGCGATGGACTACGAGGTCGTACTCCTCGCAGGCGCCCCCGACGAGAAGGTCGTCGACATCGCGATCCAGCGCACCCTGCGGGCCCTGGCTGACCGCGACGACGACGTGATGCTCGTGAGCCACGACGGGGACTTCCTCGACGACGTCGCGGCGCTCATCGGCGGCGACCGGCGCGTCGGAATCGTCGCGTTCAACGAGTTCCGGAACGCGGGGTATGCGACCCTGCCCGGCCTGCAGCGATTCGACCTCGAGTACGACGCCGCGGTGTTCGACGCGCAGCTCCCGCGCCTCCGCGTCATCCCGATCGACGAGTTCGACCCCGCGACCTTCCTGGGCGCGTAGGGCGGAGCCCGGGGTCGCGGCGGTGGCCGTCCCTTGGTATCGTGCACTTGTGCAACGTTGTAAATTCTCCTCGTACCTCTTCGTCCACTTCACGGGCGAAGATGACGACGCGGCCGAGCAGGTCCATTTCGCGGTGAGCGACGGCGCCTCCCTGAGCGACTGGGACCTGCTGGCGGACGGCGCGCCCGTGCTCACGTCGGAGCTCGGCACGCGGGGCGTGCGCGACCCGTTCCTGCTCCGCAAGGAGGACGGCGGGTTCGTGATCCTCGCGACCGACCTCAAGGTGCACGGGGCCGGCGGCTTCGGTGCGGGGCAGGAGAACGGCAGCACCGACATCCTCGTCTGGGAGTCGGATGACCTCGTGACCTGGACGGGCCCGCGTGCGGTCTCGGTGATGGGCCCCGAGGCCGGCAACGTGTGGGCCCCGGAGGCCGTCTGGAGCGCGGAGCACGGCGCCTACCTCGTCTACTGGGCCTCGAACCTCTACCCCGAGGGCGGCGAGCGGCGGGCCGCCGACAGCTACAACCGGATGATGATCGCGGAGACCGCCGACTTCGCGACCTTCTCGGAGCCGCGCGTGTGGATCGACGTGCGCCGGGGGCCCGGGTACGGGACGATCGACTCGACTCTCGCGCGCGACGGCGCCCACTGGTACCGCTTCACGAAGGATGAAGAGCCCGGCACCATGCACGTGTTCGCCGAGCGCGGCGACGACGTGCTGCGCCCGACCGAGGGGCGCATCGGCTCGGCGTGGGAGCTGCTCGCCGAGGGGATCGGCAGCGACGTCATCTCGCACGGCGAGGGGCCGATCATCGTCCGGTCGCTCGACGAGCGCTCGTGGCTGCTCTTCATCGACTGGCCGCCCTACGGCGGCGGCACGGGCTACCGCGTCTTCGAGAGCGCAGACCTCGCGGATGGCACGTGGACGCCGAGCGCGCACGCGGTTCCGCCGCGCTTCCGGCACGGCTCGGTCGTGCCGATCACGGCGGAGGAGCGGGAGCGCCTGCTCGCCGCCTGGCCGTCGCGTCGCGTCACGACGGCGGAGACCGCGGTCAGTCGCGGATGACCGGGATCGCCCCGGTGAGGGCGGATCCGGGTGCGTCCTCGCTCGCCCGTCGCGCCGCGAGGGCGGTGCCGACGCTCGCGGCGACGACGAGCGCGATCGCGGCGATCCGCAGCGGGCTCATCGCCTGAGCGAGGAGCAGCCATCCGGCCGCCGTCGCGATGACGGGCTCGAGGCTCAGGAGCACTCCGAACACGCGCTGCGGAAGTCTCCGCAGCGCCATGAGTTCGAGCGCGTACGGGATGACCGACGCGAGGAGCGCCGTCCCGACGGCGAGCACGAGGAGGTGCGGCTCCGCGACGACCTCGACCGCCGCCGGCACGCCGAAGGGCAGCAGCGCGGTCGAGGCGATGACGAGCGCGACCGCGAGCCCGCCCATCCCCGGGACGAGCTGGCCGACGCGCGCGCTCGTGCGGATGTAGAGGGCCCAGAACCCGGCGGCCACGAGCGCGAACACCACGCCGGCTCCATCCAGCGGGACGCCGATGGCGCTGTCGACGCCCAGGAGCGCCATGCCGACGAGGGCGACGCCGACCCACGCGAAATCGAGGGCGCGTCGCGTGAGCACGGCCGCGAGCACGAGCGGACCGAGGAACTCGATCGCGACCGCGGTGCCCAGCGGGATCCGCTCGAGGGAGGCGTAGAAGGAGCCGTTCATGGCCGCGAGGGAGAGGCCGTACGCGGCCACCCATCCCCACTGCTCGCGGGTCCAGGTGCGCACGCGCGGGCGCACCGCCGCGCACAGGACGAGCGCCGCGATCGAGAGGCGCAGCGCCGTCACGCCCCACGTCCCCAGCTCGGGGAAGAGCTGCACGGCGAGCGCCGCGCCGAACTGCAGCGACGTGCACGAGCCGATGACGAGGGCGACCGAGGCGGTCATTCCCCGAGGGCGGATCCGGGTGAGCATGCCTCCAGTCTCGCCGGTGCTCAGCGCAGGAGGCGCGCCGAGACCACGCCCGGCGCGGGAGCACCGTCGACGGGAGAGAGGGTGATCCGCGTGCCGGGCGACGGCGGCGCCATGACGACCTCGAGCGATGTCGCGCCGGGCGCGAGGCGCTCCTCGACGGCGAGCTGCTCGCCGACGCGCACCGCGATCGCCGTCGCCTCGGCGGATGGCCGCAGCTCGAGGCGCAGGCGACGCGACTGCCACGCGGGGTCGCGGAGCTCGATCGAGACGCCGGTTCCGAGCTCGCGCCAGTGCGCGTCGCCGTCCACGCCGACGGTCGAGCCGTCGCCCGAGAAGGCGTGGTCGGACTCGGGCTGCTGCTCGCCGAACGCCACGGCGTCGACGGTCGCCGCGTCGATCGCGAGACGGCCGTCCTGGGCGAGGAGCTCGTCCCTGCGGCCGGGGCCGTCGGCGATCGGCCAGTAGACGGTGTACCGGCTGTCGTGGATGCCCGCGAACGGCTCGAGGTCGACGGCGCCCGCCGGGTCGTCCGTCTCGAGCCGGAAGCGCAGCGGGCCGACCTGGGCGACCGCGTCGGCGCCCTCCGCGACGAGCGGCAGGTCGGCGAACGGGAGCAGCGGGCCCGACGCGATGTGGCCCATCCGGCTGTCGTCGGCGACGAGCCCGTCGAGCCCGTCCTCCCCCGCGCGCGCGGCGAGGACGACGGGCCCCGCGAGGTAGGCCTGCCACGGCGACCCGTCGGGCAGGCGCTCCGCACGCAGGGCGAGGGGCACGCGGAAGACGATCTCGTCGCCGTCCGCCCAGGTCCGCGTGATGCGCACGGCGCCGTCCTCCGCGGTCGCCTCCGCGTCGTCGCCGTTCACGCGGAAGTCGCGGAGTCCGTCGCTCCAGCCCGGCACGCGCAGGCGCAGCGCGAACGCGCGCGCGCCGTCCGCCTCCACCGCGATCCGCACCTGCTCGTCGGCGGGGAAGTCCGTCGTCATGCGCAGCCGGACGCCGAACTCGGATGCGTCGAGGTCGGCGGGTGCGAAGAGGTTGACGGCGAGCGCGTCGCCCTCCTGTCCGAAGATCCACTCGCCGTACCGGGCCTGCATCTCCATGCCCGTGCCGACGCAGCACCAGAAGCACTGGTCGGGCTGCGAGTAGACGCGGTAGTGGCGGGGGCGCATCGGCGTGAAGTACACGAACCCGCCGCGCTCGGGATGCTGCGCCGAGAGCACGTGGTTGAAGAGCGCGCGCTCGGCGAAGTCGAGGTGGGTGGGGTCGAGCTCGGCCTCGGCGAGGGCGCGCGTGAGCTTCAGCATGTTGTAGGTGTTGCAGGTCTCTGGCCCCTCGCGGTCCTCGATCATCGGCGCGAAGTCGTCCGGCGCGTGGAAGTGCTCGCGGACGCTGTTGCCGCCGATCGCGACCGTGCGCCGCTCGACGACCGTGCGCCAGAACGCGGCGGCCGCCGCGCGCTCGCCGGCGACCGCGTAGCCCACGGCCTTCGGGATCTGCGTGTTCGCGTGGCGCCCGGTCAGATCGTCTCGCCCCTCGCGGAGGGGGTCGAGGATGGCGCGGTGCGCGAAGCGACAGGCCATCGCCGCGAGGTCGTCGCGTCCGGTGAGCGCCGCGAGCTCCGCGAAGGCCTCGTTCATGCCGCCGAACTCGGTGTCGAGCATGGCCTCGAAGGCCGCGTCGTCGATGCCGTCGGCGATGTCGAGCCACCAGTCCGCGAGGCGGACGGCGATGTCGAGGGCGCGCTCGTCGCCGCCGACGACGTGTGCGTCGATGAGCCCCTGGAACGTCTTGTGGAGGTTGTACCAGGGCACCCAGTGCCCGCTCGATGCGAGCGCCCGGGCCGCCGCCACGCCGCCGTCGCGGAGCCCCGCGAAGAGCTGCTCGCCGCCGGGCACGCCGCCGACCCACCCCGTGCCGCGCGCCTCCTGCGCACGCGCGAGCTCGCCCACGGCGTAGCGGAGTCGGCGAAGGGCCTCGGGATGGCCCGTCGCCGCGTGCAGGTGGGCGAGGGCCGAGATCCAGTGCCCCGCGGTGTGCCCGTCGAGCCCCGCATCCTCCCAGTTGCCGTACGAGCGGTCACGCGGCTCGAGGCCCGCCTCGCGCAGGAAGGGCGCGAGCAGCCGGTCGGCGTCGAGCGAGAGCACGTAGTCGAGGTCGACGCGCAGCGCGTCGGCGAACGGGCCGGCGGTCACGCGCACCGCGCGGGCAGGGAAGAACTTCATCGTGGCTCCCGGGAGGGCAGAAAGGGCGTCGAGTGTCGAGCGTAGGGCTACGACGTTGGAAAGCCCAACATCCGCGACGCTCTCCGGAGGCGCTGTCAAGGCCTGACGGGCGGCGGATGCCGTCAGGCAGACTCGACCGCATGCCACGGCTCCGACGCACCTCTCCCCAGGAGCCGGGCTGGACGCGGCGCCGCTCCGGCCGCGGATTCGCCTACCTCGATTCCGAGGGCGAGCGGCTGCCCGCGGAGGAGGTCGCTCGCATCCGCGCGCTGGCCATCCCGCCCGCATGGCGCGACGTCTGGATCACGCCCTACCCCAACGGGCACCTGCAGGCCGTGGGCACCGACGATGCGGGGCGCCGGCAGTACCTGTACCACCCGCAGTGGCGTGCGCGCCGCGATGCGCAGAAGTTCGACCGCGTGCTCGACTTCGGCGTCGCGCTGGGCCGTGCGCGGCCGGCCATCCTCGGCGAGCTCGGGCTCGACGGCATGCCGCTCGAGCGCGCGTGCGCGACCGCCGTGCGGCTGCTCGACCTCGGCTGCTTCCGCATCGGCGACGACGTGTACGCCGACCGGCACGGCAGCTTCGGGCTCACGACCCTCGAGCGCGCGCATGTGCGGCGGACCGGCGACGCCCTCGTCTTCCGCTTCATGGGCAAGTCGGGCGTCGCGCACCGCATCGAGATCGCGGATGCCCCCGTCGTCGCGGCGATCGAGAGCATGAGGCGGCGACGCGACGGCGAGCCCGCGCTCCTGGCGTACCGGGAGGCAGGCGGATGGCGGCGCCTCACGCCCGCGATCGTCAACGACTACGTGCGCGCGTCGACGGGGGCCGACGCGACCGCGAAGGACTTCCGCACGTGGCATGCGACGGTGCTCGCGGCCGCGCGCCTCGCCGAGCGCGGGCTCGACATCGAGGAGGGCGCGAGCGCGACGAAGCGCCGCCGCGCGGTGACCGCGACCATGCGCGATGTCGCCGAGTTCCTCGGCAACACCCCGACGATGGCGCGCACCTCGTACGTCGATCCGCGCGTCGTCTCGGCGTTCGACGAGGGGCGCACGATCGCGGCCGCCGTGCGTCGGCGCCATGCCGACGCCGACGCACGGCAGGTCGCGCTCGAGCGCGCGACGCTCCGGCTCATCCGCGGCTGACGACCTCGGGGGACGTCTCGGGAGCGGCGGGGGTGGCCGGCGCGACGGGTGTGGCCGGCGCGACCTGGGCGGCCTCGGCGGCGCGGCGGCCGCTGAGCGCCATCCAGGCGCGCATCAGCTGCGGGACGACGAGGTACACCGCGAGCGGCACGACGACGACCGTGAGCGCGAGCGAGCGGAGGACGGGCGGCCAGGTCTCGCTGAAGGGCGCGATGGCGTACAGGCCGATCGTGACGAGCGGGAAGATCGCGAGCCACGTGATGACGGCGCGGACGTGGATGGAGGGCGGGGTGGGTGCGGGCATGGCATCTCACTTTCCAACTGGCTGGTTGGGAACAGTGAACCACGTTCCGACCCGGAAGGCAACTGTTCGGTTGGGAATAGGATGGGCGGATGGCCTACACCCCGGAGGAGACGCGGCGACGCCTGCTCGAGGCGGCCGTCGACGAGTTCAGCGCGCACGGTCTCGCCGGGGCGCGCGTGGACCGGATCGCACGTGCCGCCGGGGTGAACAAGGAGCGCATCTACGCGCACTTCGGCGACAAGGAGGCGCTCTTCGGCGCGGCGCTCGAGAGCGAGCTGCTCGCGGTCATCCACGCCGTCCCCATCGAGGGCGAGGGCGCCGACGCGGTGCTGCGGTACGTCGAGGCTGTCTTCGACTACCACGCCGCGCACCCTCAGCTCTCGCGCCTGCTCGCGTGGGAGGGCCTCGAGCGCGAGACCCCGGTCGCGTTCGAGGCGCGCTCCGAGGCCCACCGGCGCAAGGTCGCTCAGCTGCGCAGGACCCTTCCCGCCCTCGACGACGCGGCCGCCGCCGAGCTGCTCCTCACGATCGTGACCCTCGCCGACGGCTGGCAGGTGTTCCGCTCGGTGGACCGGCTGTACGTGGGCGATGCCGCCGACCGCCCCGAGCGCGTCGCGGCGCGACGCGCCTTCGTCGTCCGCACGGTGCGCGCGCTTCTGGAGTCGCTCGTCGGCTCATAGGGTCGTGGCATGACCGACTTCGTCGCCCTGCTCCGCGGTGTCAACGTGGGCGGCATCACCGTGCGCTCGGCCGACCTGCGCGCGCTGTTCGCCGAACTGGGGTTCACGGATGTGCGCACGTTCCTCGCGAGCGGCAACGTGCGCTTCACCGCCGGCGAGAATCGCGCCGCCCTCAAGCGGCGGATCGAGCGGGCGCTCGGGGAGAGGTTCGGCTACGAGGCGTGGATCGTGCTGGCCACCTGCGATGAGCTGCGAGCCGCCCTCGCAGGCTTCCCGTTCGACGCGTCCGATTCCGATCGCCAGCCGTACATCGTCTTCTGCGCCGATGTCGAGGCGCGCGACGCCGTGCTCGCGCTCGCTGCGGATGCACCGGACGATCCGGTGGCGGAGGGCCCCGGCGTCGTCTACTGGAACCCGCCGAAGGGCGCGAGCGTGTCGACGGCGTTCGCGAAGGAGCTCGCCAAGCCGCGCTGGAAGGCCGTGACGACGACGCGGAACATCCGGACGGTCGAGAAGATCGTCGCCTGAGACGCCGCCCGCGAGAGCGCGGCCCGGAAACAGCCGAACGGGCCCGCTGTGCGTCAGGCCCGTTCGGAAGGTATGGCGGACGAGGTGGCGGTGCGAGCGTCAGCCCCGTCGAATACCCTCACAGCGTCTCCCGGATGGCGCGCGGGCGACAGCGGCGTGATGGACAGCGTCCGCAAGGATCTCGCCATCCCTGCTCGTCGTGCGGCCGTGCCGTCGTCGATCCCGCGCGGCAGACTGGCAGCCATGGACCCGCTCGACGCGCTCACCGAGATCGCCTACCTGCTCGAGCGCGAGCGGTCGTCGCGCTACAAGTCGAAGGCGTTCCGCACCGCGGCCGATGTCGTGGCGGGTCTCTCGCCCGAGGAGCTGCGCGATGCGGCGCGGCTGCGGCGTCGGCAGGGGATCGGCGAGTCGACCTTCCGCGTCATCCAGGAGGCGCTCGCGGGCGAGGTGCCGGCATACCTCGCCGATCTGCGCGAGCGCACAGGGGGCGCCGGCCGCAGCGCCCTCCGCGGCCTCCTGCGCGGCGACCTCCACAGCCACTCCGACTGGTCGGATGGCCTCACCCCGATCGGCCTCATGGTCGCGGCAGGCCGGCGGCTGGGCCACGAGTACCTCGCGCTCACCGACCACTCGCCCCGCCTCACGGTGGCGAACGGGCTCTCGGCCGAGCGGCTCGAGCGGCAGCTCGAGGTCGTCGCGACACTCTCGGACGAGGGGTTCACGCTCCTGAGCGGCATCGAGGTCGACATCCTCGACGACGGCGCGCTCGATCAGGACGACGCCCTGCTCGCGCGCCTCGACGTCGTCGTGGCGAGCGTGCACTCGAGACTGCGGATGGACGCCGCGAGCATGACCCGCCGCATGCTCGGCGCCATCCGCAACCCCCGCATGCGCGTGCTCGGCCACTGCACGGGGCGGCTCGTCGAGGGCGCGCGCGGCACGAGGCCGCCCTCCGCGTTCGACGCGCACGCGGTCTTCGCGGCATGCGCCGAGCACGACGTCGCGGTCGAGATCAACGCGCGCCCCGAGCGCCAGGATCCGCCGGACGAGCTCATCGCCCTCGCGCTCGAGCAGGGATGCCTGTTCTCGATCGACAGCGACGCGCACGCCCCCGGGCAGCTCTCGCTGCTCGACTACGGAGCAGAACGGGCCGAGCGCGCGGGCGTCCCGCCCGAGCGCATCGTCACGACGTGGCCCCTCGAGCGGCTGCGGGCGTGGCTCGAGCGCACCGCGTGAGCGCGGGCTACTCGCCCTGCGTGAACGTCCGCCGGTAGTCGGTCGGGGTCGTCCCGAGGATCCGCTGGAAGTGCAGGCGCAGGTTCGCTCCCGTGCCGAGCCCGACATCCGCCGCGATCTGCTCGACGCTCCGCTCGGATCTCTCCAGCAGCTCGCGCGCGAGGTCGATCCGCGCGCGCATGATCCACTGCATCGGCGTGTAGCCGGTGTCCTCGACGAACCGGCGCGAGAAGGTCCGCGGCGAGACCGCGGCGTGCCGCGCGAGCACCTCGAGGGTGAGCGGGTCGCCGAGGCGATGCAGCGCCCACTCGCGGGTCGCCGCGAAGCGCTCGCCGATGGGCTCGGGCACGCTGCGCGGCACGTACTGCGCCTGGCCTCCGCTGCGATACGGCGCGGCGACGAGCCGCCGTGCGGCATGATTCGACGCGGCGACGCCCAGGTCGGAGCGGAGGATGTGCAGGCACAGGTCGATCCCCGACGCCGCGCCCGCCGAGGTGAGGACGCTGCCCTCGTCGACGAACAGCACGTTCTCGTCGACGCGGACGCGCGGGTGCCGGCGCGCGAGCGCGCGCGTGTAGTGCCAGTGGGTGGTCGCGCGGCGTCCGTCGAGGAGGCCGGTCGCCGCGAGCGCGAACGCCCCCGTGCTGATCGCGGCCAGGCGCGCTCCGCGCGCGTGGGCCGCGATGAGCGCCTCGACGACCGCCGCGGGCGGGTCGTCCTGGTCGGGGGAACGGTAGCCCGGGATGAAGACGATGTCGGCCCACTCGAGCGCCTCGAGCCCGTGGGCGACGTGATACGAGAGGCCGTCGCCGCCCGTGACGAGACCGGGTGCGGGGCCGCAGACGCGCACCTCGTACGGCATGCTCGCGCGGGTCGTGAAGACCTGCGCGGGGATGCCGACGTCGAGCGGCTTCGCGCCCTCGAGCACGATCACCGCGACGCGGCGCAGCTCGGACCGCGGGGGAGACACGGCACTACTCTCGCACGGACCCCAGCTGCACGACCGCGTCATCGGGACGACGGTCGTCGGCCCGGTGCGACACGAGCACGACGACGCGGTCCGCGGTCGCACCGCGGACATCCGCCATCATCGCGGCGGCCGTCGGGGCGTCGAGGTGCGCGGTCGGCTCGTCGAGCAGGATGACGTCGGCGCGCGCGAGGAGCGCGCGGGCGACCGCGAGGCGCTGGCGCTCGCCGCCGGACAGGGCGGAGCCGCCGGCTCCCACCCGCGTCGCGAGCCCGTCGGGCAGCGCGTCGAGGAGAGCGCCGAGACCGGCCAGCGCAAGGGCGTCGTGCAGTGCCGCGTCGTCGGGCGCGTCGTCGTGCGCGCGGGCGAGCAGGAGGTTGCCGCGCAGCGTCGAGTCGAAGACGTAGGCGTCCTGCGGGCACCAGGCCACACGCGAGCGCCAGGCGCGCTCGTCGAGCGACGGGAGCGGCGCCCCGTCGGCGCGGATCTCGCCGTGCGCGACGGGGAGGGCGCCCATGATCGCCGAGAGGAGGGTCGACTTGCCCGATCCCGACGGGCCTTCGAGGACGAGCCAGCGTCCGCGTGCGGCCCGGCCCGAGACATCCGTCACGGCGGGGCGTGATGTGCCGGGGTACCGGACGGCGACGTCGTCGAGCGCGATCGAGGCGACGGGCTCCGCGAGGGCGCCGTCGCCCCACGGCGCGGATGGGGCGGGCCGCAGCACGGGCGCGAGGCGGCGCACGACCTCGCGCAGGGCCGGCAGCCGGTGGGCGGCGGTGACGAGGCCCGCGATCGGCTCGAGCACGGCGAGGGCGAGGAGCGCGATCACCGACACCTGCTCGGCCGGCGAAGCGGGGGAGAGGAGCGCGACCGCGCACGCGAGGATCGACGTCACCGCCGTGACGACGGCGCCGCCGAGCCCCGCGGCCCAGGCGGCGCGGCGCTCGGCCTGGGCGAGGCGCGCCGCGGCGGCGTCGAGCTCCGCGAGAGCCGCCTCGGAGGCGCCGTTCCCGCGGAGATCGGCGGACGCCGAGGCGAGGGCCGACGTGCCGCGGACGATCTCGGAGCGGGCGGCGACGCGTGCGCGGCCCGCCCCCCGCTCGGACGCGATCGCGAGCGCGGCGGCGACGGCGGCGGCCGCCGCGAGCACGACGAGGACGAGCAGGGCGAGGTGCGGCACGACGAACCAGGTCGTGACGGAGGCGCCCAGGATGACGAGGACGCCGACCGCGAGCGGCGCGACGACGCGGGGGAGCTGGTCGCGCAGGTCGTCGGAGAGCGTCACGAGGTAGTCGACGGGCGCCCCGCCCTCGAGGAGACGGCGGGAGCCCGCGCCGCGCGCCGCGATCGCGCGCCACAGTCGCAGACGCAGGTCGTCGACCGTCCGGAACGCCGCGCGGTGCGTCATGAGGCGCTCGGCGTAGCGGCCCACGGAGCGCCCGATGCCGAACGCCCGCACGCCGACGATCGCGACGAGGAGGTACATGATGTACTCCTCGACGCTCGCCCGGACGATGAGCCATCCCGAGACGGCCGTGAGCGCGAGCCCCAGCGCCGTCGCGATGACGCCGAGCCCGACGGCGCCTGCCCACGCCGCGAGGTGCGGCCGGACGAGGGAGGCGAGCGTGACGCCATCCGCCGGGCCATCCGCCGGGCCGGCCGGGGCCGAGTCCGCCTCATGCATGTCTCGGTTGTTGCGGGTGACGGCGCCCGTTTCTGTCGTCGAGTGAGACATGCTGACCGGGGCGGCGGTCGCCGGGGCGTGCGGGGCGGCAGCTCCGCCGACCGGAACCGTCATCGTCGCGAGGGCGAGCGTCTCGGGCTCGTGGCTCGCGAGCACGACCGTCGCGTGCGCGGCGCGACGCAGGATGGCCGCGCGCACGCGCTCCGCCGCGGCGCGGTCGAGGTGCGCGGTCGGCTCGTCGAGCACGAGCAGACGCGCGCCCGCGTCGACCCGGGCGAGGGCGCGCGCGACCGCGAGACGACGCAGCTCGCCGGGGCTGAGCTCGGGGATCGCGGCCTCGGCGACGTGCGCGAGACCGAGCTCGGCGAGAGCGGCTTCCGGGCCGGGCGCGCCGTGCAGCGCGAGCTCCGCCCGGGGCGTGGCCGCGAACGCGCGCGCGGCCTGCGGGGCCCAGCCGGCGCCATCCGCCCCGGTGATCGTCCCGGTAACCTCGGCGTCCGCGGGGAGCGTCCCCGTCAGCGCGGCGAGCAGCGTGGACTTGCCCGAGCCGCTCGGCCCCGCGACCGAGACGATGCCCGACAGCTCGGCGTTCAGCCCCTCGATCACGGGCCGATCGCGCCCCGCGTACCGCACGGCGACGTTCTCGAGCCGCACCGGGGGCAGGAGATTCCGTCGAGAGCAGGACGAGTCGGGCATCCGCGTCCTGTCGCCGGCGGATTCTCCTGCGGTGGGCGAGGGGGAAGGGGCGGATGTCGCGGCGAGCTCCGCGCGCCCCCGCGAGCGGATGTCGCGCGCGAGCGGGCGCGCGAGGAGCGCCTTCGCGCGCTCGAGCGCGGCGAGGCCGTCCTGCGAGGCGTGGAACGCCGTGCCCACCTCGCGCAGCGCCGCGTAGCACTCGGGCGCGAGGATGAGGGCGAGCAGCGCCGGCTCGAGCTCCATCGTCCCGTCGAGAAGGCGGAGCCCCAGGAACACGGCGACGATGGCGACCGAGATGGTCGCGATGAGCTCGAGCGCGAGCGCCGACAGGAACGCCCAGCGCAGCGTCTCCTGCGTGCGCGCACGGTAGGCGCCCTGGATGCCGTCGAGGGCGCGGGTCTGCTCCTCGACCCGGCCCAGCCCGACGAGCACGGGAAGGCCGCGCGCCAGCTCGGCCAGGTGGTCGGCGAGACGGGTGAGTGCCGACAGCGCCGCGTCGGTCCGCTGCTGCGTGTGCCGGCCGATGAGGATCATGAACAGGGGCACGAGCGGCACCGTGAGGACGACGACCGCGGCGCTCAGCCAGTCGGCGCCGAGGATCCGCAGGCCCACGATGAGGGGCACGACCGCGGCCGCGATGAGCGCGGGCAGCGACTGCACGTAGTAGTCGTCGAGGTCGTCGAGCCCGTCCGCGGCGAGGACGGCGGTCCCGCCGCCGTCGACGTCGCCCGCGGCGATGCGGCGCCAGAGCCGCGCGCGCAGGTCGCGCTTGACGTCCGACGCGATGCGGCGCGCCGCGACCGAGGTCGCCCACTCCGCGCCGGCCCTCAGCAGCGCGCCCGCGAGACCCGCGACGAGCACAGCGCGGATGTCCGCGGCATCGAGGCCGCCCGCCGCGAGGCCGCCGATCCCGCGGGCGACCGCGTCCGCGATGAGCACGAGGCCGACCGCTCGCAGCGCCGCGAGCACACCGAGCGCGACGAGGCGCGCGCGCGGCACGGGGCCGAGGTCGGGCCGCCGGAACCCGGGGGCCGCTGCCGCGCGCTCGGCCTCGATGGCCCACGGATCGATGCCGGGCTCGCGGATGGCCCGCGCGCGGGCCGCGGGGGCGGTCACCGCGCGCGCAGGGCCGCGGGGAGCACGACGTGCGCGTCGGGGATCATGCCCGGCGTGACGCGCTTGCGGAAGACCCAGTAGCTCCACGCCTGGTAGAGGATCACGACCGGGAGGCCCACGCACGCGACGACCGTCATGACCCCCAGTGTGTACTCGCCGCTCGCCGCGTTCCAGACCGTGAGGTCGAAGGCGGGGTCGACCGTCGACGGGAGGACGCGCGGGAACATGCCCGCGAAGATCGCGCCCGCGCCGAAGAGGCCGAAGCCGGCGTAGCCGAGGAACGCCCGCCCCTCGCGGCGCCGGCGCGCGTTCGCCCATCCGAGCACCGCGGCGACCACGGCGAGGCCGACGAGGGTCCACGAGAGGGGCGTCCCGCCGTGGGCGAGCTGCACCCACAGGGCCCAGACGGCCGCGGGCACGAGGCAGAGCGGAGCCCAGCGCGCGGCGAAGCGCCCCGCGCGCTCGCGCACCGGACCATCCGCCTTGAGCCCGAGGAAGGTCGCCGCGTGGGCGAGGGCGAAGCCGACGACCGCGAGACCGCCCACGATCGCGGGCAGAGTCAGCCAGACGAACGGCCCGCCGACGCGATCGCCGTTCGCGTTCAGGGGCAGCCCGGTCGACGTGAGCGCGAGCGCTGCGCCGACGCAGAACGCGACGACGATCGAGCCGACGCCGATGCCGTAGGTCCAGATGCGCGCCCAGCGCGCCGTCGCGACCTTGCCGCGGTACTCGATCCCGACCGCGCGGACGATGAGGCCGAGCAGCATGATCGTGAGCGGGAGGTAGAGCGCCGAGAAGAGCGACGCGTACCAGTGCGGGAAGGCCGCGAAGATCGCCGCGCCGGCCGTGATCAGCCACACCTCGTTGCCATCCCACACGGGGCCGATCGTGTTGAGCATGACGCGGCGATCGCGGTCGTCGCGCGTGCCGAGGATCATGTGCATCCCGACGCCGAGGTCGAATCCCTCGAGCAGGAGGTAGCCGGTCCACAGGATGGCGATCGCGATGAACCAGAAGACGGGGAGCGTGTCCATGGGGGTTCCTCTGCAGTCGGTCAGTAGGCGAACGCGAGCACGTCGTCTCGCTGCGCGTCGTCGTCGGGATGGTCGTCGTCGCGCGGGTGGGACAGCTCGGGCATCGCGCTCGCGACGCCTCCGCGCACGTACGTGGTGAGGAGGAAGAGCTCGACGACGAGGAGCACGGCGTACACCGAGGCGAGCGCGATCACGGAGAAGAGGAGCTCGCCGGCGGTGACGCCGGGCGAGACCGCCGCCGCCGTGAACATGAACACCCCGTCGACGCCGGTCGCGTCGGGGTTCGGCGCCACGACGAACGGCTGGCGGCCCATCTCGGTGAAGATCCAGCCGGCGATGTTCGCCGCGAACGGCGCGAGGATGCCGAGCAGGGCGAGCCGCATGATCCACGGCGAGCGCGGGACCGTGCCCTTGCGGGTCAGCCACAGCGCGACGACCGCGGCCGCCGCGACGATTCCGCCGAGCCCGATCATGAGGCGGAAGCCCCAGTAGGTCACCCACATGACGGGCACGTACTCGACCTCGCTGCCCGCGCGGTCGCCGTAGAGCGCGTCGTCGGGGATCGTCTCGCCGTACTGGTCGACGTACTGCGGCTCGAGGTCGCTGATGCCGGGCATCTCGGCGCCCCACTCGCCGGTGCCGAGGAAGCCGAGCACGCCGGGCACCTCGATGAGCGTGATGACGTCGGAGCAGTCGCGGGAGCCCGGGTCGCCGAGGGAGAGCACCGAGAAGGCCGAGCCGGTGTGGCAGGCCGCCTCGGCGGCGGCCATCTTCATCGGCTGCTGCTCGTACATGAGCTTGCCCTGGATGTCGCCGGTCAGCACCGTGCCGCCGAATCCGAGGATCGCGACGACCGCGCCGATCCGGAGCGACCACAGCCACACGCCGTGGTCCTTCTCGTCGCGACCCGGGACATCCGCTCGCCCGACGACCACGCGGCCGTCGGCGCCGACCGTGTCGATGCCGTCGTGGCGGCGGCGCCAGAGGTGGTACCAGGAGAGGCCGAGGAGGAACATCCCCGAGACCACGAGCGCGCCGAAGATCGTGTGGGTGAAGGCCGCGATCGCGGTGTTGTTCGTGAGGACGGCCCAGATGTCGGTCATGACGGGGCGGCCGTCGGCACCGAGCTCGACGCCGACGGGGTGCTGCATCCACGAGTTCGCGACGATGATGAAGTACGCCGAGGCCCACGAGCCGATCACCGCGCACCACAGCGCGGCGAGGTGGAGCCCCTTGCGCAGCCGGCCCCATCCGAAGATCCAGATCCCGAGGAACGTCGATTCGGCGAAGAAGGCCAGCAGGCCCTCGAGCGCGAGCGGGGCGCCGAACACGTCGCCGACGAAGCGCGAGTACTCGCTCCAGGCCATCCCGAACTGGAACTCCTGCACGAGGCCGGTCGCGACGCCGACGATGAAGTTGATGAGGTAGAGCTTCCCCCAGAACTTCGTCATGCGCAGGAAGCGCTCGTCGCCCGTGCGGACCCACGCGGTCTGCAGCACGGCGACCGTCATGCCGAGCCCGAGCGTGAGCGGGACCATGAGGAAGTGGTAGACGGTCGTGATGCCGAACTGCCAGCGGGCGATGTCGAGGACGTCCACGCGCGTTCTCCTTCGGGAGGTGTGGGCCGGACGCCGCGTCCGGCCGAAACCAATTCTACGCCGTGTAGAACTAGTTCGACAGAGCATAGAAGAAATTCGACCGGGGGTAGAATTGGCGCAGGCGGTCGGATGGCGCGGCCGCGACACGAGGCGAGGAGGTGCGCATGGGAACGCTCGGCGAACTCGAACGCGCCGTCATGGACGCGGTGTGGGACGCGCAGATGCCCATGACCGCGTATGACGTCAAGGAGCAGCTCGAGCAGGATCAGGGGCGCGCGCTCGCCGCGACGACCCTGCTGACCGTGCTGTCCCGTCTCGAGAAGAAGGGCTTCGTGGCCTCCGACCGATCGGTGCGCCCGCACCGCTACACGGCCGTCGCCTCGCGCGCCGACCACGTCGCGGAGCTCATGCACGAGGTGCTCGGCGAGTCGGCCGACCGGATGGCCGTGCTCGAGCGCTTCGTGGGCGGGGTCTCCGACGAGGACGCGGCGGTGCTGCGCAAGCTCCTGCGCGGCGGGGTCTGATCGAGCCGCCCGTGACGCGCATCGGAGCCGTCGTCGGATCCGGGCTCGACGGCGCCCTCGTCATCCCCCACGAGACGATCGTGTGGGGAGCGGTCGTCCTCGGCCTCTTCGCCCTCGCCCTCGCGTGGCCTGTTCCGGTCGCGTTCTCCCGTGCGGCGTGGCCCATGCGGGCTCCCGTCGTCGCGCTGCTCCTGTGGCAGGCGATCGGCCTCGCGGGTGGACTGTCGATGATCGCGGCCCTCACGCTCGCCGGATATGCGGTCGCCCCCAGCCATCCGCTTCTCGCGCTCGTGCCCGCCGCCGCGTTCACGGTGTACCTGCTCGCCCACCTCGGCGTGACGATCGCGCAGGTGGTCCGGCAGCGGCGGCGCCACCACGCCCTCCTCGACATGCTGACGTCGCCGCACCCCACCCGTGCCCGCACGCGCGTGCTCGACGACGCCGTCCCCGTCGCCTACTGCCTGCCGCGCGGCGTCGGCTCGGTCACCGTCCTGTCGCAGGGGCTCCTCGACCGGCTCGACGCGGACGAGCTCGTCGCCGTCATCGCGCACGAGCGCGCGCACGTCGAGCAGCGCCACGACCTGCTGCTGCTCGCGTTCCGGGCATGGCGTGCCGCGCTGCCGTGGTTCCCCATCGCGGCCCTCGCCGAGGCGGAGGTCGCGGCGCTCGTCGAGATGCTCGCCGACGACCATGCGCGCCGCGAGGTGCGCGACGAGGTCCTGGCCCGGGCCATCCTGCACGTGGGTGCGACGGGTGTCTCGGGTGCCGAGGTCGTGTCGGGCTCCACGCGCGTGAGCGACCGCTTCCGCCGGCTCGCGGCGTAGGGCCTACGCCGACTCGCGCACGACGACCCGCGGTGCCGTGCGGGGGAGCACGGGCTGCTCGCCCGCGAGGATCGCGTCGATCGTCGCGAGGTCGACGTCGGCGTCTGCCACGTCGCCCTGGGCGACGGTCGTCAGCTGCGGGAACGTGCGCCGCGCGAGGGGGAGGTCGTCGATGCCCATGACCGCGAGCTCATCGGGAAGCGCGATGCCGGCGCGGCGAGCGGCGCCCAGCACGCCGACCGCGACCTCGTCGTTGTAGGCGGCGACGGCCGTGACGCCCTCGTCGCGCAGGCGCCGCAGCTCACGGGCGAGCGGCTTCTGATCGAGCAGCGGGATGGCCGTGAGCACGACCCCGTGCCGTGCGGCAGCGGCGCGCGCGCCGGCCAGCCGCAGCTCCGACAGGCCCGCGAGCTCGGGCTCGGGCGGCGCGACGTAGGCCACCGAGCGGTGCCCGCGGCCGGCGAGGTGCGCGACCTGCACCTCCGCGATGTCGCGGATCCCTGCGCTCGACGGCGTGGCGAAGACCCGCGCGACGCCGGCCTCGCGGATGCGTCGGATGATGTCGTCGGAGAGCTCCCCGAGCGCGAGCACGGTGGTCGGGTGCAGGCGCTGCGCGAGCGTCACGAGAACCTCGCCGCCGGCGTCGGCGCCCGTGTACTGGTTCACCACCGGCACGTATCCGCGCTCGACGAGCGCCCTCGAGAGCGTGCGGGTCGCCGTCGCGACGAGCTCGCCCGGCGGGATGGTGCTCGTGTCGATCACGACGATCCCTGTGCTCCCGGATGCCAGCGCGCGAGCGTGCACGCTCGGCACGTACCCGAGGTCGGCGGCGGCCTGCAGCACGCGGCGGCGCGTCGGCTCGGGGATCGTCTGGCCCGGGGTGTCGTTGAGGACGTAGCTCACGGTGGCGCGCGAGACGCCGCTCGCGCGCGCCACATCGGCGGCGGTGACGCGGCCGGCTCGTCGGGAGGTGGTCATGGGCGTCCTTGCTTTCCGAGGAGGATCCCGATACATTCAACCCTACACTGAAGCGCGTAAGTGATCTCGGAGCCGAGGTCGCCGCGGACGAGAAAGGCCTCCCTGATGCACGCAGCCGTCTCCCGACTCTCCCTCGACGAGAAGATCTCCCTGCTCACGGGAGACTCGTTCTGGACCACGCGCGGTGTCGAGCACGCGGGCGTGGAGGGGGCGGTCCTCACCGATGGCCCGCACGGCGTCCGCCTGCAGACGGGGAGCGCCGACCACCTCGGCATCAACGACAGCCACCCCGCGACCTCGTTCCCGACGGCCGCGGCGACCGGCTCGACGTGGGACCCCGAGCTGCTCGAGGAGATGGGCGAGGCGCTCGGACGGGAGAGCCGGGCGCTCGGCGTCGACGTGCTGCTCGGACCCGGCGTCAACATCAAGCGCTCGCCGCTGTGCGGGCGCAACTTCGAGTACTTCTCCGAGGATCCGCTGCTCGCCGGGGCGCTCGGCGCCGGATGGGTCCGCGGGCTCCAGGCGCAGGGTGTCGGGGCCTCGCTCAAGCACTTCGCGGCGAACAACCAGGAGACCGAGCGCATGCGCGTGAGCGCCGAGGTCGACGAGCGCACACTGCGCGAGATCTACCTTCCGGCTTTCGAGCGCGTCGTGAAGGAGGCCCAGCCGGCCACCGTCATGTGCGCGTACAACCGCATCAACGGCACCTACGCGTCGGAGCACCGGTGGCTGCTGACCGACGTCCTCCGCGACGAGTGGGGCTACGACGGGTACGTCGTGTCCGACTGGGGTGCCGTGAGCAACCCGCCCGCGGCCGTCGCGGCGGGTCTCGACCTCACGATGCCGGCGGCCGGCTCCCGCCACGCCGCGGACATCCGTGCGGCGCTCGACCGCGGCGACCTCGACGAGGCGGCCATCGACCTCGCGGTGTCGCGCATCCTGACCGTGCACGACCGCCTCCGTGCGGCACGGGGCGAGACTCCCGCGGTCGACCACGATGCGCACCACGCTCTCGCCCGCCGGATCGCGGCTGAGAGCACCGTCCTCCTCGCGAACGAGGACGGCATCCTGCCGCTGTCGGCCGATGAGGGATCGATCGCCGTGATCGGCGAGTTCGCCCGGTCGCCGCGCTACCAGGGCGCCGGGAGCTCGCACATCCAGCCCACGCGCCTCGACGCCGCGCTCGATGCCATCCGCGAGGTCGCGGGCGACGTGTCCTTCGCCGCGGGCTTCCGCCTGGACGGCGAGGCCGATGCCGCGCTCGTCGACGAGGCGGTCGCGGCGGCCCGCGCCGCCCGCACGGTCGTGCTGTTCCTGGGTCTCCCCGCCGAGGACGAGTCCGAGGGGTTCGACCGCACGCACATCGAGCTGCCGCGCGTGCAGCGCGACCTCCTCGACGCCGTCCTCGCCGTCAACGAGCGCGTCGTCGTGGTGCTCTCGAACGGCTCCGTCGTCTCGCTCGACGGCATCGTGGGCCGGGCCCCGGCCATCCTCGAGATGTGGCTCGGCGGACAGGCGTCCGGCTCCGCCGCCGCCGACGTGCTCTTCGGAGCCGCCGAGCCGGCGGGTCGCCTCGCCGAGACCATCCCGCTGCGCCTGGCCGACAACCCCGCGCACGTGAACTTCCCCGGCAGCCCGAAGAAGGTCGTGTACGGCGAGCGGGTCTACGTCGGGTATCGCTGGTACGACCGCACTGAGCGCGAGGTGGCCTTCCCGTTCGGATTCGGGCTCGGCTACACGACGTTCGAGCTCACGGATGTCGCGGTGTCGGTTCCCGACGCGGGTCGCGCGCACGCCGTGGTCGAGGTGACGGTCTCGAACACGGGTGCGCGCGACGGCGCCGAGGTCGTGCAGGTCTATGTCGGCGACCCCGAGGCGTCGGTCGACCGGCCGGTGCGCGAGCTGCGCGCCTTCCGGAAGGTGCGCCTCGCGGCGGGGGAGTCGACGCGCGTGCGGCTCGAGCTCGACGAGCGTGCATTCGCCTTCTGGGGTGAGACGGGCTGGACCGTCGAGCCCGGCGCGTTCACGGTCGAGGTCGGCACGTCGTCGCGCGACATCGTCGCGACGACCGAGATCGAGCTCGACGTGCCGCCGGTCGTGCCCGAGCTCGACCTCGAGTCGACGATCGGCGACTGGCAGCGTCATCCGGTCGGTCGCGGCGTGCTCGAAGGCGCGCTCGCGGCGCACGGCGGCGCGTCGGCGGCGATCTTCGCCGACCCCGAGATCAGCCGGATGATGGAGTCGATGCCGCTGCGCACGATGCTCGGCTTCGGCGGCGAGGTCGACGGGACGGCTGCGACCGAGGCGCTGCTCGCCCAGGTCTGAGTCGCCGCCACCGCCGGTCCGGGTCGCAGTTGGCGTCCTTAAACGGCCGGTTTTCGGACGGCAACTGCGACCCCGGCGGATGAGTCTTCGTCGGGGTCGCAGTTAGCGTCCTTAAACGGCCGGTTTTCGGACGGGAACTGCGACCCCGGCGGACGGGCCTTCGTCGGGGTCGCAGTTGGCGTCCTTAAACGGCCGGTTTTCGGACCGCAACTGCGACCTGGACAGATGGCGGCGGTCCGGAGGGACGGATGGCGGAGGTCCGGCCGGACCTATGGCGGCCGTCCGGTGGGCGGTCAGGCCGGGGCGAAGGCGGTCGAGAGGCCGGCGGGCGAGAGCGCGTGCTCGACGGCGAGGATGCTCGCGCCGATCACGGCTGCCTTCGACGCGGCGGTCGACTGCACGATTGTGAGGTGCTCGGTCGCGAGCGGGGTGGAGCGCGTGTAGACGATCTCGCGCACGCCCGCGATGAGGTGCTCGCTCACGCGCGCCATCGACCCGCCGATCGAGATGACCGAGGGGTTGAGGAGGCTGACCGACGCGGTGAGCACCTCGCCGATGTCGCGCCCGGCCTGGCGCACCGCCTGGATGGCCTCGAGGCTGCCGTGCTTGACGAGCGCGACGACATCGTCGCCCGTGTGCGCCTCGACGCCCTGGTCGCGCAGCGTGCGGGCGATCGCGGGCCCCGACGCGAGCGCCTCGAGGCACCCGTGGTTGCCGCAGTGGCACGGGACGTCGACGCCGCGCGCCACGCGCACGTGCCCGATGTCGCCCGCGATGCCCTGTGCTCCGCGCTGCAGCCGGCCATCCGACACGATGCCCGCGCCGATGCCCGTCGCGACCTTCACGAAGAGGAAGTGGTCGACGCCCGGCCACGCGACCGCACGCTCGCCGAGCGCCGAGATGTTGACGTCGTTGTCGACGAGCACCGCGACGGGGAAGTGCCGCTGCACCCACGCCGGGACGTCGAAGCGATCCCATCCCGGCATGATCGGCGGATTGACGGGCTGCCCGGTCGAGTGCTCGACCGGGCCGGGCAGGCCGATCCCGATCGCGGCGACGTCGGCTGATGACCGCTCGGTCTCGTCGAGAAGCCGCTGCGCCGACTCGACGAGCCACGTGAGCACCGCCTCGGGGCCCTGCGCGATCTCGACGCGCTCGCTCGCCTCGGCGAGGATGGCGCCGGTCAGGTCGGTGATCGCGACGTTCGCATGCGACGCGCCCAGGTCGGCGGCGACGACCACCTTCGCGGACGGGTTGAGTGCGAACTGCGACGGCGGGCGTCCTCCCGTCGAGACGGCGTCGGCGACCGCCGTGATGAGCCCCATGCGCATGAGCTCGTCGACCCGCGCGGCGACCGTCGACCGCGCGAGCCCCGTCGACTTGGCGAGCTCGGCGCGCGTGCGCGGCACGCCGTCGCGGAGCAGCTGGAAGAGGTCGCCGACGTCGGCGCGCCCCGTCGGGCTATCGGACATGCGCACTCACCTTCTCGCGCCGGCAGAAGTCGGCCGACTTCTGCCGTGATCCGTCATCCTACGTGCCGGTGTCGGCGGAAGCCGCGTCAGCTGCTGCGCGACGGCCGCCCGGCGAAACGCTGCTGGAGCAGCACCGCGATGACGATGATCACGCCCTTGGCGACCGCCTGCGTCGACGAGGACAGGTTGTTCTGCACGAAGACGTTGCTGAGCGTCGCGAAGATGAGGACGCCGAAGACCGTCCCGGTGATCGTGCCGCGGCCGCCCGTGAGAAGCGTGCCGCCGACGACGACGGCGGCGATCGCATCGAGCTCCCACAGCGAACCGTGCGTCGAGGTGCCCGCTGTCGTGCGGCCGAGCAGCATGATCGCGGCGACGCCGGCGGCCAGCCCGCTGAGCGCGTAGAGCCACATCGTGTGCCGCTTCACCGCGATGCCCGCGAGGCGCGCGGCCTCGCGATTGCCGCCGATCGCGACCGTGCGGCGGCCGAAGGTCGTGCGGTTCAGGAGGAACCAGCCGCCCGCGGCGACGACGGCGAAGATCCAGATGAGCATGTCGATGCCGAGGATGTCGATGTTGAGCGCGCGGATGAAGTCGCGATCCGACACGATGAGCGTGCGGTTGTTCGCGAGGAGCTCGGCCAGGCCGCGCGCTCCGACGAGCATCGCGAGCGTCGCCATGAACGCCACGACCTTGCCGTACGCGATCACGACCCCGTTGATGAGGCCGGCTGCGGCGCCGACGACGAGCGCGATGAGCATCATGAGCGTCCAGTGCACCGAGTCGGCGAGGTCCTGCACGGCCGCGAGCGTCGCCACGACCGAGGCCAGGGCCACCACCGCGCCCACGGAGAGGTCGATCCCGCCCGCGATGATGACGAAGGTCATCGCGATGCTGACCACGCCGATGATCGACGCCTGGCGCAGGATGACGAGCGCGTTGTCGAAGGTCGGGAACGTCCCGGGCGCCGTGATCGCCCCCACGACGACGAGCGCGAGGAGCGCGAGCACGAGGCCGAGGTTGCGTCCGACCGATCCCGAGAAGATCCGCCGCAGGGGCGAGGCCTGCGGCTCGGCGGCGGGGCTCTGCACGCTCATTCGGCGGCTCCTTTCATGACGAGATCGAGCACGCCGTGCTCGTCGATGTCGGATGCGGGAAGACGATCGAGCACGCGCCCGTCGCCGATGACGAGCACGGTGTCGGCGAGGCCGAGCACCTCGGGGATCTCGCTCGAGACGATGACGATCGCGGTCCCCGACGCGGCCAGCCGCCGGATGAGCCCGTAGATCTCGGCACGGGCGCCGACGTCGACACCGCGGGTCGGCTCGTCGAGCAGCAGCACCCGGCTGCCCTCCACGAGCCATCGGGCGAGGAGGATCTTCTGCTGGTTGCCGCCGGAGAGCGTGGCCACCGGACGGTCGGGGTCGGCGGGCCGCAGCTCGAGCGCGTCCATCTGCTCCCTCGCGACGCGGCGCTCGGCCCGCTCGTCGAGCACGCCCCGTCGCGCGATGCGCGGGAACGTCGACAGCGTGATGTTGCGGAAGATCGGCTCGTCGAGCACGAGCCCCTGCGACTTGCGCTCCTCGGGGCTGAGGCCCATGCCGGCCTTCACCGCGGCCGTGACCGATCCGCGCGGCAGCGGGCGGCCATCCCGCTTCACCGTGCCCGCGGTCGCTCGCCGCGCCCCGTAGATCGTCTCGAGGATCTCCGAGCGACCCGAGCCGACCAGCCCTGCGAGGCCCACGATCTCCCCCGCGCGCACGGAGAACGACACGTCCTCGAAGACGCCGGCCAAGCCGAGTCCCTCGACCTCGAGCAGCACGGGCGCGTCCGGCGCGATGGGCGTCGCGGGCGGGAAGACGTTCTCGACCGTCCGGCCCGTCATATGGCGGATGAGGTCGGCCGTGGGGGTGTCGGCGACGGAGAGGTTGCTGGCCGTGCTGCGGCCGTCCTTGAGGACCGTGATGCGATCCCCGATCGCGCGGATCTCCTCGAGCCTGTGCGTGATGTAGATGACGGCGATGCCCTGGGCGGTCAGCTCGCGCACGACGTGGAAGAGGTTGCGGACCTCCTCGGCGTCGAGCACGGCCGACGGCTCGTCCATCACGATGAGGCGGATGTCGTGCGACAGCGCGCGCGCCATGCTCACGATCTGCTTGCCCGCTGCGCTCAGCGAGCCGACCTCCGCGTGCGGCGAGATGCCGCCGTGACCGAGGCGCTCCAGCAGTCGGCGCGTCTCGCGAGCGGCATCGCGCCGCCGGGTGACGCCGCCGCGCGCGAGCTCGTGCCCGAGGAAGATGTTCTCGGCGACGGTGAGATCGTCGACGACGTCGAGCTCCTGGTACATCGTCGCGATGCCGTGATCGATCGCCGCCTGGGGGCTCGTGATCGCGATCGGCTCGCCGTTCCAGCGGATCTCGCCGGCGTCGGGCTCGTGCGCGCCGGCGAGGGTCTTGATGAGCGTGGACTTCCCCGCGCCGTTCTGGCCCAGGAGGCAGTGCACCTCGCCCGGGAGCACGTCCAGGTCGACCCCGCGCAGGGCCTGCACTCCCGCGAAGCTCTTCTCGATTCCGCGGACCGAGAGTAATGACGCGGCGTGGTCGTCTTTGATCACGGCTGAAACCTAACACCGCGGGGCTTCTGCTGTCGATGAGTCAGAACCTGTACAGGCGTCCGCAAGGCTGTTAGCTTGACCGCATCTGCATCACGTTTCAAGGAGGAGACATGGGCACAGTGCGCACGCGCGCAGGACGCGCTGCGGTCGCGGGGATGGCGGCACTCGCGACGATCGGCCTGCTCGCCGGGTGCACCAGCGACGGCGACGAGGGCGAGGGCGACGTCGTCGACCAGGGCACGACGAGCGACGAGAACGCCGAGGAGGGCGACACGGTCGTCATCGGATGGTCGGGGCCGGAGGCCGATCACGGCTGGCTGGGCGCGATCAACTCCGGCGCGCTCGCCGCGGCTGAGAGCTTCGGCGACGTCGAGCTGCGGCAGGCCGAGGGCACGAACGACGCGAGTCAGCAGATCGCGGCGGTCGAGCAGTTCATCAACGAGGGAGTCGACGCCATCGTCCTGCTCCCGACGGATGGCGCCGCGCTCACCGAGGTCGCGATCCAGGCCATGGAGGCGGGCATCCCGGTCATCAACGTCGACCGGGAGTTCTCGAGCACGTTCGCCTCGCGCGTCACCATCCTCGGCGACAACTACGGCATGGGCGTGAGCGCCGGCACCTACATCTGCGAGGAGCTCGAGGGGCAGAGCGACGCGGTCGTCGCCGAGATCGCGGGCATCGACTCCCTCCCGCTCACGCAGGACCGGTCGCAGGGCTTCGCCGACGCCCTCGAGGACTGCGGTCTCGAGGTGTCGGCCCGCGTGGCCGCCGACTTCACCGTGGCCGGCGGCGAGGCGGCGGCCTCGCAGCTGCTCTCGGCGAACCCCGAGATCGACGCGATCTGGAACCACGACGACGACCAGGGCGTCGGCGTGATGGCCGCGATCGAGGCCGCGGGTCGCGACGAGTTCTTCCTCGTGGGCGGCGCAGGCAGCGTCAACATGATGGAGCGGATCGAGGCGGACGACAGCGTCATCAAGGCGACGGTCATCTACCCCTCGACGCAGGCGGCCGACGGCATCGCGCTCGCGCGTCTCGTCGCGCAGGAGAAGACGATGAGCGATCTCGTCACGCCGAGCGTGCCGTATCGGATCGTGCTCGACGCGCCCGTCGTGACGAAGGACAACGTCGAGGAGTTCATCGACCTCGCCTTCGAGTCCTGACGGGTCGAGCCCGGAAGAGCCGAGGAGGAGGCGCCCGCGGGGGAGGCGGGCGCCTCCTCCTCTGTCTGGGAACACGCAACTTTTGCTTGTTGATCGACGGAAGTCCTGATACCGTCGGGGACGCGCCTGCGAGAGCGCGCCATCCCCGAGACCTCACCGTCGAGAGAAGAGTCACATGACCTCTGCCCCCGCCATCGCGCTCCAGCTGTACACGATCCGAGAGGCGGTGGCCGAGGATGCGGGCGCCGCGCTCGCCCGCGCGGCCGAGATCGGCTTCGAGCAGATCGAGCTCTTCAACATCGTCGAGTGGCGCGCGCAGCTCGAGGCGGGCCTCGCCGCGCACGGCCTCACCGCTCCCACCGCGCACGCGGTGCTCTCGAGCGGCGAGCCCGAGCAGTTCTTCGAGGCCGCGCAGGCCCTCGGCGTGAAGACGCTCATCGACCCGTTCATCGCGCCCGAGCGCTGGACGAGCCGCGACGAGGTGCTCCGCATCGCCGACGAGCTCGCCGCGCACGCCGAGAAGGCGAAGGCGTACGGCCTCGCGTTCGGCTACCACAACCACTTCTGGGAGGTGGAGAACGTCTTCGACGGCGAGACGGCCCTCGAGGTCCTCGCCGGCGCCCTCCCGGCCGACGTCGGCCTCGAGGTCGATGCGTACTGGGCCGCCGTCGGCGGTGCGGACGTGCCCGCTCTGCTCACGTCGCTCGGCGACCGGGTCCGCCAGCTCCACATCAAGGACGCGCCCCTCGTCGACGGCGCGCTGAGCAAGGACCGCGAGGACCAGCTGCCCGCGGGACAGGGCGCGATCGCGTGGCAGCCCGTGCTCGCCGCCGCGCCTGCGGCCGAGCTGCTCGTCGTCGAGTTCGACGAGTACCGCGGCGACATCTTCGACGGCATCGCCCAGGGCCTCGCGGGAACCCGCGCGCTGCTCGGCGCGTGACAGCCGCCATCCCGAACCAGAGAGAAAGAGAGCGTCCCGTGAGCGGACACCACCCCGTCGGCGTCGGATTCATCGGCGCGGGGATGATCAGCGACACCTACCTCGAGCACCTCGCGCAGTTCCCCGACGTCGAGGTCGTCGCGGTCGGCGACATCGACACGGTGCGCGCGAAGGCGCAGGCCGAGAAGCACGGCGTGCCGGTGTCGGGCTCGCCCGACGAGATCCTCGCGCACCCCGATGTCGAGCTCGTCGTGAACCTGACGATCCCGGCGGTGCACGCCGAGGTGTCGCTCGCGGCGATCGACGCCGGCAAGCACGTGTGGAGCGAGAAGCCGATCGCGGTCGACTTCGCCTCGGGTCAGGGCCTCGTGAAGCGCGCCGCCGAGAAGGGCCTGCGCGTGGGCATCGCCCCCGACACGGTGCTCGGCCGCGGCGTGCAGAGCGCGCTGCGGGCGATCGCGCGCGGCGAGATCGGCCAGCCGATCGGCGCGTCGACGGCGATGATGAGCCTCGGCCCCGACAAGTGGCACCCGAACCCCGACTTCTTCTTCCTGCCCGGCGCCGGACCGGTCTTCGACATGGGCCCGTACTACCTGACGACGCTCGTCAACGTGTTCGGCTCGGTCGCGAAGGCCTCGGCCTTCGGGCTCACGAGCACGCCCACCCGCACGGTCATCGCGGGCGACCGCGCGGGGGCGGAGTTCCCGGTGCTCGTCCCGACACACGTCAACGCGAACCTCGAGTTCGAAGGCGGCGGAACGAGCTCGAGCATCTTCAGCTGGGAGTCGCCCCTCATGCGCATGGGCGTGGTCGAGATCACCGGCACCGAGGGCACCCTCTCGATCCCGGACCCGAACATGTTCGAGGGGCCGCTGCGGATCATCCGCGCGGGCGGCGACCCGCGCGAGCAGCAGTGGGAGGAGCTCGAGAGCGACGGCGTCGTGGGCGGCCGCGGTCTGGGCGTGATCGACATGGTGCGCGCCATCCGGGAGGACCGCCCGCACCGCGCGTCGGGCGAGATCGGCCTGCACGTGCTCGAGACGATGATCGCGATCGAGCGGTCCATCGAGACCGGCGAGACGGTCGCGGTCGAGAGCCGGATCGAGCGCCCCGCGCCGATCCCCGCGGACTGGACGCCCTATGAGCTCTGAGATCGGAGCCGGCTTCGTCGGCGGCGGGTTCATGGCCCGCGTGCACAGCCGGGCCGCGCGGGCCGCCGGCGCCCGACTGCGCGGCATCAGCTCCTCGTCGGCCGAGCGGGCCTCCTCTGCCGCGGCCGACCTCGACATCGAGAACGCCTTCTCGGGCTACGACGCGCTCCTCGACGACCACGACGTCGACGTCGTGCACGTGTGCACGCCGAACGCGCAGCACGCCGAGCAGACGCTCGCGGCGCTCGCGGCAGGCAAGCACGTCGTGTGCGAGAAGCCGATCGCCACGACCTCGGCCGACGCGCGCCGCCTCGTGGAGGCGCAGGCCGGCTCGGGTCTCGTCGGCGCCGTCCCGTTCGTCTACCGCTACCACCCGATGGTCCGCGAGGCGCGCGCCCGCATCGCCGAGAGCGGCGAGGCCGTGCTCTCGATCGACGCGGCGTACCTCCAGGACTGGCTGCTGGGCGCCGAGGACGGCAACTGGCGAGCCGGCGCGGAGGGCGGCGCATCTCGCGCGTTCGCCGACATCGGCTCGCACCTGTTCGACCTCCTCGAGTTCGTGACGGGCGAGCGGGTCGTGAAGCTCAGCGCGCTCACCCGCACCGTCTTCGAGGAGCGCGCCGGGCATCCGGTCGCGAACGAGGACATCGCCGCCGTCCTGTTCCAGCTCTCGGGAGGGGCACCCGGCACGGCGCTCGTCAGCCAGATGGCGGCCGGTCGCAAGAACGGTCTCGTGCTCGAGGTCCACACGGGCGATGCGGCCTACCGCTTCGAGCAGGAGCGCCCCGAGGACCTGTGGATCGGCCGGCGCGACGGCTCGCTCCTGCTTCCGCGCGAGGAGGGCCTGCTCGCCCCCGACGCCGCGCGCCTGTGCCGCGTCCCCTCGGGTCACCCGATGGGGTATCAGGATGCGTTCAACGCCTTCGTGTCGGACGCATACGCCGCGACCGCGGGGGCGGAGCCCGAGGGGCTGCCGTCGTTCCGCGACGGCCTGCGCGCCGCGCAGCTGACCGAGGCCGTCGTCGAGTCGGCGCGCACGGGCGCGTGGGTCGAGACGCCGGTCGACGCATGACGACCGGAGGAGGATCCATGACCGAGGCGCGGCATCCCGTCACGCTGTTCACCGGCCAGTGGGCCGACATGCCGTTCGAGGAGCTCGCGCGCCGCGCGGCCGAGTGGGGCTACGACGGCCTCGAGATCGCCGCGTCGGGCGACCACCTCGATCTGCAGCGGGCCGACGAGGACGACGCGTACGCGCAGTCGCGTCTCGACATCCTGGACCGCTACGGGCTCAAGGTGTGGGCGATCTCGAACCACCTCGCCGGGCAGGCCGTGTGCGACGACCCGATCGACTTCCGCCATCAGGCGATCCTGCGCGACTACGTGTGGGGGGATGGCGATGGCGAGGGCGTGCGCCGGCGCGCGGCCGAGGACATGAAGCGTGCCGCCCGCGTCGCGCGCAAGCTCGGCGTCGACACGGTCGTCGGCTTCACGGGATCGAAGATCTGGCCCTACGTCGCGATGTTCCCGCCCGTTCCCGCCGACGTCATCGACGCGGGCTACGAGGACTTCGCGAACCGGTGGAACCCGATCCTCGACGTGTTCGACGCCGAGGGCGTCCGGTTCGCGCACGAGGTGCACCCCTCCGAGATCGCGTACGACTACTGGACGAGCGTCCGGACCCTCGAGGCCATCGACCGGCGCGAGGCCTTCGGGTTCAACTGGGACCCGTCGCACATGGCGTGGCAGGGCGTCGACACGGTCGCGTTCATCACGGACTTCGCCGACCGGATCTACCACGTCGACTGCAAGGACACGCGGATCCGCAGGGCATCCGGTCGGCAGGGCATCCTCGGGTCGCACCTCGCCTGGGGCGACCCGCGGCGAGGGTGGGATTTCGTCTCGACCGGGCACGGCGACATCCCGTGGGAGGACGCGTTCCGCGCGCTCGCCGCGATCGGCTACGACGGCCCGATCTCGATCGAGTGGGAGGACGCCGGGATGGACCGACTGCACGGGGCAGCCGAGGCGGTCGGCTACATCCGCTCGCTGCTGTGGAAGCTCCCCGAGGCGTCGTTCGACGCCGCGTTCAGCAACCAGTAGACGCATCCGGCACGGCGCCGCTCCGGGGTTCCGGGGCGGCGCCGTCGTGTGCTCCGTCGGGCTTATGTTGAAAAGCGGCGAAAGTAGGTCTACTCTCGGCGTATACGAATCCGCCGACGAAGGAGTCGCCATGCCCAACGGTCTGCTCGATGCCGCGAGCCTCCGCGTCCACCCCGACGGAGCGGCGCTCCAGCTCACCATCCCGTGGTACCGGAGCCTCTGGCTGTCCTCCGTCACGAGCATCGCCCTCACGGTCGACGGCGAGCAGGTTCCCGAGAGCGATCTCACCTTCGAGCTGAACGGCACGCGCTACGCGATCGCCGACCTCCCGCAGCAGAGCGACGTCCTCTGGTATCTGCAGGACCATCCGCTTCTCATCGTCCGCCGCGCGGCGCCGATCGCTCTCGGCGAGACGCACGAGATCGTGCTGCACGGCGAGCTGCGCCTGCCCTACATGCAGATCGCGCCGGGGCAGGACGGCGGCCCCGGGCTGTACGTGCCGAACGTCGTGCACCATGAGCTGACGCTCACGGCCACCGACCGCGACGCCGCGCCCGTCGGCCTCGAGCTCGAGGTGCCGCCGGCGCCCGAGCGATCCGATGACGACCCGTTCCGTCTCGGCCTGACGCTGTACTCCGCGAGCGCGGAGTTCCGGGCCGGCTGGTACGACTTCGACGGCCTGCTCGATCGCGTCGCCGAGCTCGGCATCGGGCCGGGCATCGAGATCGTCGCATCGCAGATGGTGCCGACCTACCCGCGGGTGTCGGAGGAGTTCGAGCGCGCGTGGCGCGCGGCGTTCGACCGGCACGGCTTCGAGGCGAGCTCGTTCGGCGCGAACCTCGACATGGGGCGTCGACGCGACCGCGACATGACGCCCGATGAGGAGTTCGAGGTCACCGAGCTGCTCTTCCGCGGCGCGAAGCGCCTCGGCTTCCCGCTCGTGCGCATCCAGTCGGCCAAGCCCGACCTGCTGCGTCGGCTGCTGCCCGTGGCCGAGGAGCTCGACCTCCGTCTCGCGTACGAGATCCACGCGCCCTCCGGGCCGAACGCCCCCGAGGTGCTGCGCATCCGCGACCTCTACGCCGAGCTCGACTCGCCCCTGCTGGGCTTCGTCGCCGACTTCTCGGCGACGATGCGGGCGATGTCGCCGACGCTGCTGCGCGCCGTGCGGCGCGCGGGCCTTGACGACGAGGCCGTCACGCGGCTGCAGGAGATCTGGGCGACGGATGAGCCCATGCGCGCACGGCAGGAGGAGTTCATCGCGTACCTGCGCGGTCGCGACTTCGACCCGGGCCGGCTCGGCTCGTTCGCCCACCTGGCCTTCAACATGCACGGCCACGTCGACCCGCGCGAGTGGGCCGACATCATGCCGCAGATCCTGCACGTGCACGCCAAGTTCTACGACATCGACGAAGCCGGTCAGGAGCCCGCGATCGACTACCCCGAGCTCGTGCGCGTGTTCGTGGAGGGCGGCTACCGCGGCTTCTGGTCGAGCGAGTGGGAGGGCCACGCGTTCGCCGAGCTCGGGGAGGTCGACCCGCTCGCCCTCGTGCGGCGCCAGCACGACCTCATCCGCGCGAGCATGCGCACCGGGCAGCCCGCCTGAGCGCGGGCAGCCCGACTGAGCACGGGCGGCTTCCACGCGGGTGATAACCCGCATCGGAAACACTTATGTGACTTTCTGACGTAACGCGGTCATGCTGTGGACAGGAGCACCCGAGCTCCTGTCCCTGCACTTCCGACGACGATGTCAGAAAGGCCAGATCATGACACAGCGCACCACGCGGCGGCTCGCCGCGATCGCCATCCCCGCCGCGGGCCTCATCCTCCTCGCAGGATGCGCGGGCGGCTCGGATGGCTCGGGCGACGGAGGCGACGACGGGGGAGAGTCCGTCGAGTTCAGCTTCATGTACGCCACCTCGAACAACCTCGAGAGCCCCTACGAGACCCTCGCGAACGAGTACATGGAGGCGCACGACGGCGTCACCATCACGACGAACCCGCTCCCGAACGACAGCTACGGCGAGACGCTCCGCACGCAGCTGCAGGCCGGCAACGCCCCCGACGTCATCCAGACCACCCCCGGATCGGGCGACCCCCGCAGCGTCGTCCCGCTCGCCGAGGCCGGCTTCCTCGAGCCGCTCGGCGAAACCGCGGCCGGTCTCGTGCCCGAGGGCGCCGACGCGCTCTTCACGGTGGACGGGGAGGTCTACGGGCAGCCCATGGACTTCACCCTCTCGACGCTCGTCGTGAACATGTCCGCCGCCGCGGAGGCGGGGCTCGACGACTTCCCCGCGACGACGGACGAGCTGCTCGCCTCCTGTGGCGAGGTCGCCGAGAACGGCGCGTCGCTCGTCGTGCTCGCGGGCGCCGCCGCGCCCAACGCGGGCCTCACGGCCCAGGCGATCGCCGCGACGCGCGTGTACGCCGAGACGCCCGACTGGAACGACCAGCGCGCCGCAGGCGAGGTGACCTTCGCCGAGAGCGACGGATGGCACGACGTGCTGCAGACGATCCTCGACATGAAGGACGCCGGGTGCTTCCAGCCCGGCGCCGAGGGTGCCGGCTTCGACGCCATCACGAACGGCCTCGCGCAGGGCACCTCGCTCGGGAGCTTCATCCCGTCGGGGTCGGCCGTCGAGATCGGCCGTGCCGCGCCCGACGTGGAGTGGGCCATCCAGCCCTTCCCGCCCGCTGACGGCGGCGACCCGTACCTCATTGCGAGCTCGAACTACACGATCTCGATCAACGCGGCGTCGGAGAACAAGGAGGCGGCGGCCGCGTTCCTCGAGTGGCTCGCGCAGCCCGAGCAGGCGGAGCGCTTCTCCGAGCTCTCCGGCGAGCTCCCCGTCTCCGGCATCGAGGGCCTCGACCTCACGGGCACGATCTACGAGCCCGTGGCGGATCTCCTGCAGTCCGGCTACTACGCGGGGCTCCCGAACGCGTTCTGGAAGGGCGAGGTCTACGAGAAGCTCTCGAGCGGCGTGCAGGGCCTGCTCACGGGCCAGAAGACGGTCGACGCCGTCCTCGCCGACATGGACGCGGCCTGGGGCGACTGACCTGGGACAGGGGATCGGCGGGCGGAAGCGCCCGCCGATCCCCTGTCCGCACCGGCTTATGTCGGATATCGAAATTAGTTATGTGTGTTTTCGACCTAGGTGGTCGATACTGAAGAGGGCCCCGCACCTGGGCGGGAGCCGCAGCACTCGACGACGACGTCAGAAGGGCAACGACATGACACAGCAGCGTCGCATCATCCGGGCAGGCGCCCTCGCAGGAACCGCGGCGATCGGAGCGCTTGTGCTCGCGAGCTGCTCGACCTCCGCCGGCGGCGGCGCGGGAGACGGCCAGAGCTTCTCGCTCGCGTTCCCCGTCTCGAACGAGGCGAAGACCCCGTACGAGATCCTCGCTGAGCAGTACATGGAGGAGAACCCCGACGTCGAGATCACGATCGACAAGCTGCCCGGCGAGAGCTACAACACGACGATCCGGACCCAGCTGCAGGGCGGCAACGCCTCCGACATCTTCCTCTCCGCTCCCGGCAACGGCCAGTCCTTCAGCATCGTCCCGCTCGCAGAGGCCGGGCTCCTCGAGCCGCTCGGCGAGACGGCGACGAGCCTCATCCCGGACGGCTCGGAGCACCAGTTCGTCGTCGACGGCGCCGTGTACGGGCAGCCGCTGAACATCGCGCCCGCGGGCGTCGTCGTGAACCAGACGGCCGCCGAGGCCGCCGGCATCACGGAGTACCCGGCCGACTGGCAGGGCGTGCTCGACGCGTGCGAGACGGCGGCCCAGGCGGGCGGCTCGTACTTCGTCGTGGCCGGCTCGATCCCGCCCAACGCGGGCATGATGGCGCAGGCGGTCGCCGCGACGCGCGTGTACGCCGAGGACCCCGACTGGAACACGCAGCGCGCCGACGGCGAGGTCACCTTCGCCGACAGCGAGGGATGGCAGCAGACGCTCCAGGCGATCGTCGACATGAAGGATGCGGGGTGCTTCCAGCCCGGTGTCGAGGGCGCGGGCTTCGACGCCATCACGAACGGACTCGTCCAGGGCACGTCGAGCGCGATGTTCGGCCCGAGCGGCGTCACGCGCGACCTCGGCGAGGCCGCGGGCGGCGAGGCGGCCTTCGTCGCGCAGACGTTCCCGCCCGCAGACGCGGCCGACGGCGTCTTCGGCTACGCCAGCTCGACCTACTCGTACTCGATCCCGGCGTCGTCGAAGAACAAGGACGCGGCGAAGGCGTTCCTCGAGTGGATGGCCGAGCCCGCGCAGGCGGAGACGGTCGCCGAGGAGTCGGGCACGCTCCCGATCACGGGCTACGCCGAGATGGACTTCACGGGCACGGCGTTCGAGCCGCTGGCCGACATGCTCGCGGCGGGCGACTTCGTGCCGCTGCCGAACTCCGACTGGTCGAACCCCGCCGTGTACGACGCCCTCGGCGCCGGCGTGCAGGGTCTCCTCACCGGTCAGAAGACGGTCGAGCAGGTGCTCACCGAGATGGACACGGCCTGGGGCGAGTGACCCGACCGGACGCGAGGGACAGGACGATGACCGCGATGCTGCAGCACGACACAGCCGACGAATCGGCGACGGAGGCCGTCGTCGTCCCCCGAAGCGGCAAGCGGCGGGGGCTGCGCCCGAAGGCGCGGCCCCGCCGCCCCGGCCTGCTGACGTTCGGGCACTGGTGGTGGGCCCTTCCGGGCATCCTCATGGTGCTCGGCATCCACTACGCCGCGACGATCGCGGGCGGCTTCTTCGCCTTCACGGACTGGACGGGCCTCGGCTCGTTCGAGTTCGTCGGCTTCGCGAACTTCGAGCGCATCTTCGGCGACCCCTCGAAGATGCTCGCGCTGGGGAACACCCTCTTCCTGGCGTTCGGCTCGGTGATCCTCACCAACGTCCTGGGCCTGGCGCTCGCTGTCGCCCTCAACCGGCTGCTCAAGACGCGGTACATCCTCCGCACGCTCTTCTTCATGCCCGTGGTGCTGAGCCCGCTCGCCGTCGCCTACATCTGGAAGTTCATCTTCGACTTCAACGGACCGCTCAACGCGTTCCTCACGGCGATCGGGATGGGCGACCTCGCCCGCGCGTGGCTCGGCGACCCGACGTTCGCGATCTGGACCATCCTCATCGTGATCGTCTGGCAGCAGACCGGCTTCTCGATGGTCATCTACGCCGCGGGCCTCGCGGGGGTCCCGGTCGAGATCGAGGAAGCCGCGACGATCGACGGAACCACGCTCTGGCAGCGGTTCTGGCACGTGACGCTCCCGGCCATCCGCCCCGCCGTCGCGATCGCGACCACGCTCGGCCTCGTGAACGGCCTCCGCATCTTCGACCAGATCATGGCGCTCACCGGCGGAGGCCCCGCCGGCGCCACCGAGACCCTCGCGACCGAGGTCTACAAGCAGGCGTTCTCGCTCGGCCAGTTCGGGTACGGCGCCGCGCTCGCCCTCGTGCTCACCGCGATCATCCTCGTCTTCGCGATCATCCAGCAGCGCGTGACGCAGGAGAAGGAGGACTGACATGTTCCGCTACACGAAGCTCACCGCGGTCCGCGAGGTGCTCATCTGGGTGCTCGCGCTCGTGTTCCTGCTGCCGTTCTTCTTCCTCGTCTCCACCGCGCTGAAGACCGACGAGGAGGTCTTCCGGTCCTCGCCGCTCGCGCTCCCCGAGGCGCCGCAGCTCGCCAACTTCGTCGACCTGTTCGCCGCGCAGGGGCAGGGCAACATCCTCGCCGGGCTCGTGAACTCGGTCGTCCTCACCCTCGGCGCGATTCTCGGCCTCGTGCTGCTCGGCTCGCTGACGGGGTACGTCATCATGCGCTCGACGCAGCGGTGGACGAAGGGCGCCTACTACCTCTTCCTCATCGCGATCATCCTGCCCGCGCAGCTCGGCACCGTGCCCCTGTACATCGGGGCGCGCGCGATCGGGCTCACCGGCTCGCTGTGGGGGATGATCATCCTCTACACGGGGATGATGCTGCCGCTCGCGATCTTCCTCTACGCGGGGTTCTTCCGCGGCCTCGGCACGGAGTACGAGGAGGCCGCCGCGATCGACGGCGCCACCCGGACGCAGATCTTCTTCCGGATCGTGCTCCCGCTCATGGCCCCCGCGACCGGCACGGTCGCCATCCTCACGGGTCTCATCGTGTGGAACGACTTCATGACCGCGCTCATCTTCCTCGGCGGATCCGACGCGCAGACCCTGCCGGTCGCGATGTACTACTTCATCGGATCGCTCGTGTCGCAGTGGAACAAGATCTTCGCGATCGTGCTCGTCTCGATGATCCCGATCCTCGCGTTCTACCTCGTCGCGCAGAAGAAATTCATCCAGGGCTTCGCGGGCGGTCTCAAGGGATGACGCTCCCGCAGCTCCGCGACGTCGTCGACGGCGTCGTCCCGAACGCGATCATGCCGCTGTTCTGGCAGAAGGGGGGCCCGGTCGAGACGATCGTCGAGGAGGCGCACCGCATCGCCGACGCGGGGATCGGCGCGGTCATCCTCGAGGCGCGGCCGCACCCGGAGTTCCTGGGCGACGGATGGTGGCGCGACGTCGACGCCGTGCTCGAGGTGGCGCGCGAGCGCGGGCTCAGGGTCTGGTTCTTCGACGACGACACGTTCCCGACCGGCCATGCGGCGGGCGCCCTCGAAGGCGCGCCCGCCGAGCGGCGCCGCCGGTTCCTCGCCGAGCGGCACACCGACGCGGTCGGGCCCGCCCGCGGAGCGTCGTTCATCGTCGACCGGCGGAAGTTCTTCGGCCCCGAGGCGGGGTGGGATCCAGGCCAGCTCGTCCGCGTCGTCGCCTACCGGCGCGAGGAGGGCGGCGAGGCGCTCATCGGAGAGCCGATCGACCTCACCGAGCGCATCGCCGACGGCCGCGTCTTCTGGGACGTGCCGGAAGGGCACTGGCGCGTGTTCTTCGTGTCGGTCGTGTCCGACGGGGCGAGCGAGCGGCATCGCGACCACCTCTCCTACATCGACGCCGATGCGACGCGCCTGCTCCTCGACACCGTGCACGAGGCCATCCACGCGCGGTACGCCGACGACTTCGGGGGCGTCATCGCGGGCTTCTTCACCGACGAGCCCGGGTTCTACAACGACCGCGAGACGTTCGACTTCACCTCGACGGTCGGCAAGCCGGGCGTCGTCCTGCCGTGGCACCCCGACCTGGGCCTCGATCCGCTCGCCGCGCCCCTGCTGTGGTGGGACGGCGATGGGGCGACACGGACGCGCCTGGCGTACATGGACGCCCTCACGCGCCTCTACGAGCGCAGCTTCGCGCGGCCCGTCGGGGAGTGGTGCCGTGCGCACGGCGTCGAGCACATCGGCCACGTCGTCGAGGACAACGGCGCGCACATGCGACTCGGCCCCGGCGCCGGCCACTACTTCCGCGCGATGGCCGGGCAGGACATGGCGGGCGTGGACGTCATCGGCGCGCAGGTCGTGCCGGGGTTCGGCCGAGGGCCGCTTGCGAACATGGCCGGCTCGGGCGACGGCGAGTTCTTCCAGTTCGGTCTCGCGAAGCTCGCGTCGTCGGCCGCGCACATCGACCCGCTCAAGCGCGGTCGCTCGATGTGCGAGGCATTCGGCGCGTACGGCTGGTCGTTCGGCCTGCGGCATCAGGCGTGGGTGACGTCGCACCTCCTCGTCCGCGGCGTGACGCACATCGTGCCGCACGCGTACTCCCCGGCCGAGTACCCCGACCTCGACTGCCCGCCGCACTTCTTCGCGCGCGGACGGAATCCCCAGTACCGCCACCAGGCGGTGCTGAGCGCGTACACGAACCGGGTGAGCCACCTGCTCTCGGGCGGGCGGCACATCGCGCCCGCCGCGGTGCTCTACCCCGCCGAGGCCGACTGGCTCGGGCGGGCGATGCCGGCGGAGCGCCCCGTCCGCCTGCTCGCGGAGGCGCAGATCGACGCCGACATCGTGCCCGCCGACGCGCTCCACGATGCGGTCGTCGCGGATGGCGCGCTGCGGGTCCATGAGGAGGCCTACGACGTGCTCGTCGTCCCGGGCAGCGCGCAGCTGCCCGATTCGACGGCGCGGACACTGCAGCGACTCGCGCAGGACGGTCTCCCTGTGCTCTTCGTCGACGAGGTGCCGGCGGTCGCGGACGGTGACACGCGCCTTCTGCAGAGCGCCTTCGCGCCCGTCGCGCAGGCGGGGCTCGCGGCCGCCGTCGCCGAGCGCACCGCGCGCGCCGTGCGCGTCGCCGCGCCTGCCCCCGAGCTCCGCGTGCATCGTGTCGACCAGGGCGCCGCCGATGTCGTCATGCTCATGAACGAGGGCGTCCGCGCCGCGCTCCCGGTGCGCGTCGCGGTTCCGCGCGGCGGCGAGGCGGTCTCCGTCGACCCGTGGACGGGGGCGCTCCGCGCGGTTGTTCACGAGGGCGGAGCGGACGAGGTCGCGATCGACGTGACGCTCGCCCCGGGGGAGACCGCGCTCCTCATCGTGGGCGATCCCGCCGCGTGGGCCGGGATGCCCGTCGCGCCGCTGCGCGAGCGCGCCACGCCATCGCCCGTCCCGGGGCCCTGGCGCATCGAGACGGCCTCGGCTCTCGCCTACCCCGCCTTCGAGGCGTGGCGGAGCATCGACGACCTCGTCCCGCTCGACCGGCCGGGGCTCCTGCCCCGCTTCAGCGGGACCATCCGCTACACGACCCGCGTCCTCGGGCATACGCCATCCGCGCCCGCTGTGATCGACCTCGGCGAGGCTCACGAGGTCGCGCAGGTGTTCGTGAACGGGGCCGATCTCGGAGTGCGGGTCGCGCCGCCCTACCGCTACGACGTGCCGGCGGGCGTCCTCACGGGCGACGACGAGCTCGTCGTCGAGGTCGTGAACACACTCGCGAAGGAGCAGCCCGACTTCTTCTCGGCATGGGCCGCGCAGGAGCCGACCGGCCTGCTCGGACCCGTCGTGATCGAGGGGGCCCGATGAGCACCCGCCGATTCGAGGACGGCCGGATCGTCGAGCACGGGGGCGGCGCCTCCGTGCATGCCGTCCACGACCACCCGATGTTCTGATCCAGGAGGACCGATGTACCAGCTCGCACCGAATATCGAACTGCTCTTCACCGAGGCCGGCGACTACCCGGAGCGCGTGCGCGCGGCGGCGGCGGCCGGGTTCGACGCCGTCGAGATGTGGGGCCCGACCGGGGTCGACGCGCCCGCGAAGCCCAAGGACATCCCGGCTCTCCGCGCCGCGCTCGAGGAGACGGGAACGCAGCTGACCGCGCAGCTCGCCGAGCCGCGCACGCAGTTCATGATCCCGCCGTGGGACCACTCGGAGTTCTTCCGCAAGCTCGACGAGGGCGTCGAGATCGCGTGTGCGCTCGGATGCCCGCGCATCGTCGTGGGCAGCGGGACGGGCTTCGGCGGCTGGAAGCGGCAGGTCCAGCTCGACAAGCTCATCGAGATCTACCGGACGGCGATCGCGCAGATCGACGGGTCGGGCGTCACGCTCGTGCTCGAGCCGGTGAACGTGCGCGTCGACCACCCCGGCTCGCTGCTCGACCGCACCTCCGAGGCCGCCTACGTCGCGCGCGGCGTCGACTCGCCCGCGTTCGGCGTCCTCTACGACATCTACCACTCGGCCGTCGAGGGCGAGGACATGGCGGCGGAGCTCGCGGGCGCCGGCGACCTCGTGAAGTACGTCCAGCTCGCCGACGCCCCCGGGCGCGGCGAGCCGGGAACGGGCGAGCTCGACTGGGAGGAGCGCCTCGGCATCCTGCGCACGTCGGGGTACGACGGTCCGATCGGACTCGAGTACTACCCGACGGTCGAGTCGTCCGCATCGGTGCGGCGCATCGTCGAAGCGGCGGCCCGCGCATGAGCCGCTACCCGAACGAGGTCGACGTCGTCATCGTCGGCTCGGGGCCCACGGGCGCCGCCTACGCGCGGATCCTCTCCGAGCGCGCGCCGGGGGCGCGGATCGCCATGCTCGAGGTGGGGCCGACCGTGTCGGACCCGCCCGGCGCGCACGTCAAGAACATCGTCGACGACGCCGAGCGCGCCCGCGCGCAGGTGCGCTCGCAGGGCCCCGCGGCGGAGACCGCCACCGTCACGAACCCGGGGGCGGTGAAGGCGGGGCAGCGGCGCGCCCGCGCCGGCACCTACCTGCTCGATGACGGCTACGCCCAGGACGGCGAGGACGGCCTCCCAGTGGCAGCGTTCTCGAGCAACGTCGGGGGCATGGGGGCCCACTGGACCGCCGCGTGCCCGCGCCCGGGCGACAGCGAGCGCATCGGCTTCCTGGACGAGGACGGCGCCCTCGACGAGCTGCTGTCGGAGGGCGAGCGCCTCCTGGGCGTCACCTCCGACGCCTTCGACGCCGCGCCGTTCTCCGGGCTCGTCCGCGAGCGCCTGGCCGCCGAGGTCGACGCGGAGCGGCCAGCGGACCGCCGCGTGCAGCGGATGCCGCTGGCCGTGCACCGTCGCGACGACGGGCGCCTCGTGTGGTCGGGATCCGACGTCGTCTTCGGCGACGTCACGCGCGCGAACCACGGGTTCTCGCTCCACGACGAGTCGCTCGTCACGCGCGTGCTCGTCGCCGACGGCCGCGCGTCGGGTGTCGAGGTCCGCGATCTCCGCGACGGGCAGACGCATCGGATCGCCGCCCGGTTCGTCGTCGTCGCGGCCGACGCGCTGCGCACGCCGCAGGTGCTCTGGGCGTCCGGCATCCGCCCCGAGGCCCTCGGCCGCTACCTCAACGACCAGGCGCAGATCGTCTTCGCGTCGCGTCTGCGCGACGTCGAGGCGCCCGCGACCCGGGAGGGCGGCGACGGCGCTCTCAGCGAGACGAGCGGCGTGAGCTGGGTGCCGTTCACCGACGACCTGCCCTTCCACGGTCAGATCATGCAGCTCGACGCGTCGCCCATCCCGCTCGCGGATGACGACCCTGTGGTGCCGGGATCGATCGTCGGGCTCGGGCTCTTCTGCGCGAAGGACCTGCAGGCCTCCGACCGGGTCGCGTTCGACGACTCCCGGGCCGACGCGTACGGGATGCCGGCCATGCGCATCCACTACACCCTCACCGATCGCGACCGCGCGGTCATCGAGCGCGCGAAGCGCGAGATCGTCCGACTCGGGAGCGCCGTCGGGGAGCCGCTCGACGACCGCCCCTTCGTCATGCCCCTCGGGTCGTCTCTGCACTACCAGGGCACGGTGCGGATGGGCGCGGCGAACGACGGCGCCTCCGTGTGCGACCCGTACAGCGAGGTCTGGGGCGTGCCGGGGCTCTTCGTCGCCGGCAATGGCGTCATCCCGACGGCCACGGCGTGCAACCCGACGCTGACCGCGGTGGCGCTCGCGGTGCGCGGCGCTCGCCGCATCGCGGAGAGGCTCAGCCCGCAGACGGCATCCGAGCGGGTCTCGGGAGCCGTAGCCGCAGGCTGAGACCGCCGTGAGGGGCTCCGGGCCCCACCAGGCCTTGACTTAGGTAGAAAAGAAGCATTAGTCTGACGGAAGTCAGACAAAGACGTCTTGGAGGACATCCGTGATCCCCGATCGCATCATCGAGCCCGGCACGCTCAGGACCGACGGCGCGCGCGTCGCGGTCGACGTGCGCATCCCCTGGTACCGCGCATTGCCCGCGTCGTGCATCGCCGGCGCCACGCTCACCGTCGACGGCGTCGAGGCGCCGGCCGACTCGCTGCGCTGGCGTCTCAACGGCGAGGAGCGCACCTTCGCCGACATGGTCGACGACACCGAGAGCTGGTGGTTCCCCGTCGACTCCGCCGTGCTCTCCGGCGACCTCCCGGTGCCCGCGGACGACGCGGAGCACCGCGTCGAGGTGGGCCTCACCCTCTACATCCCGTACATCATCATCGGCGACGACGAGACCCTCCACATCGAGGAGCGCGACGCCAAGACCATGAAGGCGGCAGCCGCATGACGAACCTCGGCGCGCCCATCCAGGGCGTCACCCTCTACAGCTTCACGCGCGCGTTCCATGGCCGCGAGTACGACCTCGAAGGGCTCATCCGCAAGGTCGCAGCCGAAGGCTACGGTCCCGGTCTCGAGATCATCGGCTTCTCGAGCTTCCGCGGCTTCCCGGAGGTCGACGACGCGTTCGCGGGCCGCTTCCGGGATCTCGTCGCCGAGACCGGCCTCGTCACGACCTCGCTCGCGATCAACGCCGACATCGGCATCCACCGCGACCGCCTGCTCGACCAGGACGAGCTCATCGCGTACATGCGGAGGCAGATCCTCGCCGCCGCCAAGCTCGGCTTCCCGATCGCGCGCGTGCAGATCTCGATCACGCCCGACTCGATGGAGGCGCTCGCTCCCATCGCCGAGGAGCACGGCGTGACGCTCGCGCTCGAGGTGCACGCGGACCAGTACGCCTCCCATCCGCGCATCCTCGCCCTGCGCGACCGCTACGAGAAGGTCGGCTCGCCGTTCCTCGGCTTCACGATGGACTGGGGCGCCACCGTGACCGGCTTCGCGCCGTCGCTCATCGAGGCGTACCGCCGTCGCGGCGCATCGGAGGAGCTGCTCGGCGAGGTCGTCGACCTGTGGAGCGCGTTCTACGAGCAGGGGCCGCCGGCCGACCAGGCCGAGCACGGACAGCGCTTCGGGCGCTTCATCGGCCTCGCGGCCCAGCACGGGCAGCCCGAGTTCGGCATCGACTTCGGCATCAACGGCACGGGCCTGTTCGGCCCTGCCCGCGTCGACGACTGGCTCGAGATCATGCCGTGGATCAAGCACGTGCACGGCAAGTTCTTCGGCATCGACGAGAACGGCGAGGAGCCGTCGGTTCCCGTCCGCGATCTCGTGACGCTCCTCGTCGAGAACGGCTACAACGGCGCGATCTCGAGCGAGTACGAGGGCTGGCACTGGAACCACTGGCAGTCGCCCTTCGAGATCATCGCGGGCGAGCAGGCCGTGCAGCGCTCCGCAGCGGAGGCCGTGGGCAGCCGCATGGTGACGGAGGCCGCGCAGGCACGGACGCAGCTGGCAGCGTGGCTGCCTCGAACGGAAGGAGTGAGCGCATGACGAGCGAGGGCATCGCCGGCACCGGCATCCGCCTCGGAACCACCCTGTACTCGATGACGAGCGAGTTCGCCGCCGGGCTGTACACGCCCGAGACGCTGATCGCCGCCGTCGCCGAGAACGGCATCGGGCCGGGTGTGGAGTTCAACATCGCGCAGCTCCTGCGCACCTACCCGGATGTCGACGCCGAGTTCACGAGGCTCTGGTTCGACACGCTCGAGAAGCACGAGCACGAGCTCGAGCCGAGCGCGGTCGGGACGAACCTCGACATGGGCCGCCGCAAGGATCGCGACATGACCCCCGACGAGGAGTTCGACTTCTTCTCGCGGCAGCTCGCCACGGCGAACACGCTCGGATTCCGGAGGATCGTCATCCGCTCGGCCGGCAAGGAGCTGCTGCGTCGCCTCCTGCCGCTCGCGGAGAAGTACGACCAGCGCCTGGGCTACGAGATCCACGCACCGCAGGGCCCCAACGATCCGAAGATCCTCGAGATCCGCGCGATGTACGAGGAGCTCGGATCCGAGCGCCTCGGGTTCACGGCCGACTTCTCATCGACCATGCACAGCCTGTCGCCGACGCTCCTGCGCACGCTGCGGACGATGGGCATGCCCGAGAAGTACTTCCCGGTCATGGACGAGATCTGGCGGAAGCCGCTGCCCATGCACGTGCGCAATCAGGAGTTCGAGGACTTCCTCACCGCGGAGGGCTTCGACTTCCTCCGGTTCGGGCCCTTCACGCGCCTCGCCTTCAACATGCACGGACTCGTGCCGCCCGAGGAGTGGCTCGACATCATGCCGCAGATCTTCCACGTGCATGCGAAGTTCTACGACATCGGGGCGGACGGCGAGGAGCCGGCCATGGACATCCCCCGCATCGTGCGCCAGTTCGTCGAGGGCGGCTACGAGGGCTTCCTGTCCAGCGAGTGGGAGGGCCACGCGTTCTCCGACCTCGGCGAGGCCGACCCGATCGACCTCGTCCGGAAGCAGCACGCGCTCATGCGCCGCGCGATCGAGGAATCCGTCGCGGCGGCGACGGTCTAGGAGGAGACGACATGGCCACTCACAACTCCCTGTTCTCGGAGAAGGACGTCACGCGCCGCGACGACGGCATCGCCGTCTCGATCCAGCTGCCGTGGTACCGCAGCCTCTGGCTGTCTGCCGTCGATGACGTCGACGTCACCGTCAACGGCGTCGTGATCCCCAAGGAGACGCTGCGCTTCGAGCTGCAGGGGCGCTCGTACACCGTGGCGGAGCTGCCCGACCAGTGGGACACCCTCTGGTTCGTCGCCGACCGACCTGACATCGTCATCCCGCTCGAGGGTGTCCTCGACGGCGGCGTGCCTGCCGTGGGGGAGCGCACCACTGTCGAGGTCGTGCTGACCATGCGCCTGCTCTACATGCAGATCGCGCCGGGGGTCGACGGCGGGCCCGGCCGGTATGTGACCAACCGCGTGCCGGTCGAGCGCGAGCTCGTGCTGGCCTGACCGTCGGTCCGCGAGTAAGTTGTAATCAACGACAATCGGGAGGAGTTCGCGATGGCGCGACCGATCACGCTGTTCACGGGCCAGTGGGCCGACCTGCCGTTCGAGGAGGTGTGCCGCCTCGCGGGGGAGTGGGGCTACGACGGCCTCGAGATCGCGTGCTGGGGCGACCACCTGGATCCGTGGCGCTGGGATGACGACGCCTACGTCCAGGGCAAGCTCGACACGCTCGAGCGCCACGGGCTGAAGGTGTGGACGATCTCGAATCACCTCAAGGGCCAGGCGGTCTGCGACGACCCGATCGACCAGCGCCACCGCGACATCCTCCCGGACGTCGTCTGGGGCGACGGAGATCCTGAGGGCGTGCGCCAGCGGGCGGCCGAGGAGATGAAGAACACCGCGCGCCTCGCGGCGAAGCTCGGCGTGAAGACTGTCACGGGCTTCACGGGGTCGTCGATCTGGAAGTACGTCGCGATGTTCCCGCCGGCGAGCGACGAGATGATCGCGGCCGGCTACCAGGACTTCGCCGACCGGTGGAACCCCATCATCGACGTGTTCGAGGAGGTCGGCGTCCGCTTCGCGCTCGAGGTACATCCGTCGGAGATCGCCTACGACTACTGGACGGCCAAGGCGACGCTCGAGGCGATCGGGCACCGTCCGGGCTTCGGGATCAACTTCGATCCGTCGCACTTCATGTGGCAGCAGCTCGACCCGGTGGCGTTCGTGCTCGACTTCGCCGACCACATCTTCCACGTCCACGTGAAGGAGTCGGTGACGAACCTCGACGGACGCAACGGCGTGCTCGGGTCGCACCTGCCGTGGGCGAACCCGCGGCGCGGCTGGACGTTCGTGTCGACGGGCCACGGCGCCGTGCCCTGGGAGCCGCTGTTCCGCGCGCTCAACGCGATCGGCTACGACGGCCCGACGAGCGTCGAGTGGGAGGACGCGGGCATGGACCGTCTGCAGGGCGCTCCCGAGGCGCTCGCGTTCGTGCGCAAGCTCAACGCCATCACGCCGCCCGCAGCGTCGTTCGACGCGGCGTTCTCGACGAAGTAGCGCGCGCAGAGAGCCGCCCCGGAGCCCGTCATGGGCTCCGGGGCGGCTCTCTGCGCGGGGGAGGGATCAGGCGAAGGTGTCCTCGAAGGTCGCGTGCGGGACGGGCGGCACCGGCTCGAGCTTCTGGCGCGTCGACGGGCTGTACGGGTGGTTCCTCTCGGGGACGGGCTCGTCGGCGGGAGGCATGAAGACGGGCTTGCCGTCATCGCCGAAGTACATGAGGTCGAGGTCGAAGGCGTGCTGGTTCTTCTCGCCGAAGCTCACCCAGTTCTCCTCGAACGGAGCCCGGGCCAGCTCGTAGCACCGGAACTTCCAGATGCGCCATTCGCCGTCCTGGCGGAGGAAGTCGATCGCGTGCTTGCACCACACCCAGTGAGCCCAGACCCGCTTGCCCGCCACGAGGCCGGGCGAGTACATGTACTCCGGGCTCTCCTTCGCCACCTCGACGTCGGTCAGACCGGACTCCGTTCCGGCCATGAGCCACACGCCCTTCGCCGTCTTCCCGTCCGCGGCCACTTCGATGACGGGCGTCGTCGTGGCATGGAGGATGAGCTTGCCGACCGGCGCGGGGCGGCCCTGGTGGTAGCGGATGACGCTGTCGTAGTCGGTGTACTGCCCCGCGTTCGTGTAGCGCGCGCGAATGCCCTCGGTGCCGCGCTTCACCCACAGCGGGATGATCTGCTCGTCCTGGAACGCGTTGTGCAGGTACATGTACCTGTTGAAGAGGTTCTCGATCGCGCCGCGGTCGTGCGCGGCCTGCGCGGTTCGCTGCGCCTCGGCGAGCTGCGCGCGCAGGTCGGCGACCTGCTCCGCGAGGTCGTGGATGGTCGGTTCGGCCATGGTGAGCTCCTTCACTCGGGGGATGGTGCGCCCAGCGCCTCGCGCGCGAGCGCGAGGTGGGCGCGGGTCGTCTCGGTCGGGTCGTCGTCGAGCCACTCGTGCCCGCCCCATTCGCTGCAGAGCGTGCCGCGGAAGTCCGAGCCGCGCAGCAGCGCCCCGAGGTCGCGGATGGGCGCGCTGACCCGGCCGTCGTCGTCCTCGAGGTCCCAGAACTTGAGGTGGAAGGCGCCGACGAGCGGCAGGATGGGGCGGAGCACGGCGGCCTCGGATCGGCCGAACCGCACGATGAGGTTCATGAAGAGCGTCCGCAGCTCGGGCGGCACCTCGCCCGCGCGCAGGGCCGCCGTCACCGCCGCCGAGGTGCCCGGGTCGCGCCACTCCTCGCGGAGCCGCGCGTGCAGGGCGGGCGGCAGCGCCGACATCCGCTCGAGGTAGGTCCTCGGGAGCGCGGGCATGAGCATGCTGATGTCCACGAGGAGGCGCACGTGCGGGTCGTCGATCCCGGCGACCACGTCGACCGCGGCGGCCTCGCGCTCGGGCGTCTGGTGCCCCTGCATCTCCTCGTAGAGCGTGAGGTCGAGCTCCTGCAGGGTCGGCAGGAGCCGGCGCAGCAGCGCCTCGCCGGCCTGCCCGATCGGCAGCCGCACGCCCTCGGCGCCGAGGGCGTGCGCCGCGTGCAGCTGCGGCAGCAGGAAGGCGAGCCGCTCGTCCTCCGATCGGCGCTCGCCGTCGCCGGTCCAGTCGTCGATGCTCGCCCCGGCGATGCTGACGCGTCCGCCCACATCCGCGATGCGCGTGCCGAGCCCTGTCGCCTCGTCAGCGGATGGCGCGGGGAACGATCGGAGGGACTGCCCGAGCTCGACCTCGAGGACATCGGCCGTGCCCTCGGCGGCGATCGCGACGGCGATGTCGGGCGCCGAGCGCTCGGCGCGGATGACCTCGGGCGTCCAGTTGAAGGCGCTCGCGGCGAGCGTCCATCGGCCCGCGGCCGCGGCCGTCCGCTCCGGCGCGCGCGGCGCCGCGGCGGGGGAGGGAGCGGACGGCGCCGCGTCGAGTTCGAGCACGCGCCGCGCGCGGAACGGCAGAACGAGCGGATGGCCGGGAGCGCCGGGGAGATAGGGGATGAGGAGCGAGAACGCCACCTCGACCTCGTGACAGCCGTCGGCAAGCGGCCCCGGAGCCACGACCTCGACGCGGTCCTGCAGGAACCACCACTCCGGGTGGCCCTCGCGCACCCGCGCGCCGACCGGCTCTCCGTCGACCGAGACCGCGAGGTCCTGAAGCGATGACAGAGGGAGCGAGCGGATCCACGGCAGCGACAGGCGCAGGGCGAACCCCTCCCGATCCGAGACGAGCGCGTCGTCGCGGAGCACGGGGAGCGTCATGCGCCGCCCTTCTGCGTCGCGGGCTCGCCCGCCGCGACCCACTCGTCGAACATGCGGCGCACCATCGGCTCGAGCGTCGTCGGCCACCAGTCGCCGCCCTCGACGGGCTCGCCCAGATCCTCGGGCGTGGGGATGGTCACCTCCCCCGTCGCCGCCCACTCGGCGGCTCGCGGGAAGAGCGCGCGGAACGCGGGGTGCCCGATCGCCGCGACGTCGTGGCCGATGCCGATCGAGGCCGAGCGGCCCGCGCCGTACTCGACCGTCCAGGCGACGGGGTGCTCCTCGCCCATGCCCGGCAGCGCGCGCCACTGGGCGGGCACCTGGGTGTAGCGCAGCGGGTTGTCCCAGCCGGTGAGCAGGATCGTCTTCCGCACGCCATCGGGCCAGCGCAGGCCGACGTAGAGGTCGTCGCCGTAGTGCGGGAACTCGGCGGGCCATCCAGCCGTGATGGGGTGCGCCTCGGCCGTGCGGAGGAGGAAGTCGTTGTTCGGCGCCCGCCGCGAGGTGTCCTCGCGCATCACGCCGCCGAGGAGGCGCTCGTACTCCGGATGCCAGCCGACGCCTCCCGCAAGGGTCGGGTGGTAGGCGATGAGGCCCTTGCCCGAGGCGACGAAGTCGAACAGCGCGCGCTCCGTCTCCTCGCCGAAGCGCTCCTCGGGCACGTCGCGCCAGGGGTCGCGCCGCCCGTAGTAGTTGAGGACGACGAGATCGTATGGGCGCAGCGTCTCGGCGGTCGCGCCCCGGAACTCCTCGGAGACCCGGACATCGAAGCGCCCGGTCGACTCCAGCAGCGCGACGAGGGCCGGAGTGGTCTTCCTCCAGTCGTGGTGGACGTCGGTCATCCCGGTGACGATGAGCGTGCGGATGGGCTTCGGGGTCATGACACTCCTTCGTGTGACTTAGACCCAGAAGATACACACTTCCGTTGTTTTTCGTAAGAAGTGGTCTCAGGCCGCGGCGAGCACCCCCTGGATGGTGGGCCGGCCGTCCGCGAACCAGCGCGGGAAGGTCGCGTCGAACAGCTGCTCGATCGCGAGCTGCGCGCCGCCGCGGATGGGCTCGGTCGGGTCGTTCGCGGAGTTCACGATCTGCAGGTCGCGGGTCGCGAGGGGCAGCGAGAGCTCGTACACGCGCTGGCGCACCTCCGCGAGGAAGACCTCGCCCGCGGACGCGATCGCACCGCCGATGACGATCACCGCCGGGTTGAACATGTTGACGAGCGTCGCGATCGACTCCCCGGCGACGCGTGCGGACTTCTGGATGAGCGAGATCGCGAGCGCATCGCCGTGGGTGGCGGCGATCGCGACGTGCTCCGGGATGAGCTCCTCGTCGTTCTTGACGAAGTAGGCGAGGGCTCCCTCGTCGCCCTCCGCCACCGCGCGATGCGCGTCGCGGATGAGCGCCCATCCGCTCGCGACGGCCTCGAGGCAGCCGATCTTGCCGCACCGGCACAGCTCCTCCGAGCCGAGCACGCGCACGTGGCCGATGTCGCCGGCCGCGCCGTTCGCACCGCGGTGGAGGTGCCCCTGCGAGAGGAGCCCGGCGCCGATGCCGGATCCGATCTTGCAGAAGATGAGGTCGACGTTCTGCGCACGGCGGCGGTCGCGCTCGCTGAGCGCGAGGAGGTTCACGTCGTTGTCGACCCACACGGGCGCGGAGAACCGCTCCTCGAAGCGCGCTCGGACGTCGAATCCGCTCCAGCCGGGCATGATCGGCGGAGCGACCGGGCGCCCCGAGCTGAAGTCGACGGGCCCGGGGACGCCGACGACGACGGCCCAGATCGGGGCGTCCCCCGTCTGCGCGAGCACGGTCTCGGCCATCTCGATCGCGGCGTCGAGCGTCGCGTCCGGCCCGCGTGTGATGTCCCACGGTGCGTGATCGTCGGCGATCACGCGCCCGTCGAGATCGGTCACGCCGACGCGGATGTGCAGGGCGCCGAGGGCGCAGACGAGGATGCGCGCCTGCTCGGATCGAAAGCGCAGCACGCGGGGCGCGCGCCCTCCGGAGGACGGGCCCAGCTCGGCGTCCTCGAGGAAGCCCGCCTCGATCGCGCGGTCGACGCGCTGCGACACGACGCCGCGCCCGAGTCCGGTCAGCCGGCCGATCTCGGGCCGCGTGGTGGCCTCGCCGGTCCGGACGAGATTGACGATCCGCAGCAGGCTCGTGACCTCGTCGGTCTGGGCCCCGAATCGGAGGGTGGACTGGTTCGCCATCCTCGGATTCTGGCACAGTGCCCGCGAGATTGCGCGATCTATTGTCGATCGCGCCGAAACTTACGTGTACTTTTAACGTAAGTGCGCACGACGAGGAGGTCGCATGCCCACAGGAGTCGGGATCATCGGCGCGGGCCCGGGCGCGGCAGCGCTCCACGTCCCCACCCTCGCCCGCCTGGGCGATCGCTTCGCGGTCGTGCACGTCGCGGACGCCGGCAGCGGGCGGGCGGCCGCCATCGCGGCGCCGCTCGGAGCCCGCGCCTCCTCGAGCGCCGAGGAGCTGCTCGCCGACCCGGCCGTCGAGGTCGTCGTGATCGCGTCGCCGCCAGAGCGTCATGCGGGCCAGGTTCTCGCGGCGGTCGCGGCCGGCAAGCGCGGCGTCCTGTGCGAGAAGCCGCTCGCTCTCGCGCACGGCGAGGTGGACGCGGTGCTGCGCGCCTGCCGCGAGGCCGGGGTCGCGCTCATCGTGGGGACGAATCACCTCCACGACCCCGCGTGGGGGCGCGCCAAGCACTTCCTCATCGCACGGCGCGAACGGGTTCAGAGCATCTCCGTCACGGTGTCGCTGCCGGCCAACGACCGCTATCACGCGGCGGTGACCGAGTTCGCGGACCGCGGCGTGGCCGCGCCCGCGCGCTCGGCGCCCGACTGGTCGGATACCGGCTTCGCTGCGGCGGTCATCCGCCAGCTCGTCCTCGGCCTCGCCATCCACGACGCCCCGCTGCTGCGCGATCTCGCGCCCCGCCTCGACAAGGTCGTGTTCGCACGCCCCGTGCCGCCGATCGGATACGCGATCGGATTCCGCGCGGGCGACGTGCTCGTGCAGCTCGCGACGGCGATGGTGCCCGACGGCGCCGAGGCGCTGTGGCGCGTCTCCATCCGGACCGAGGGGGATGGCGTCGAGATCGACTTCCCGCCGTCGTTCGTGCACGACGGCTCCGCCGAGGTGCGGATCCGGCATGACGACGGCCGGCTGATCCGCCATCCGCGCGCTGCGGACGACGGCTATGTCGCACTCTGGCGCGCGTTCGCGGCGGCACTGGATGGCGACGCGCCCATCGAGTACGACGAGATCGCGGCCGACGCGCACTACGCGATCGATCTCGCGGATGCGGTCGCGGACGCCGTGCGGAGCGCCGCATGATCGGCGTGGACCTCGCGTCCGCGCGGGAGTCCGCCGACCGCTTCCGGGTCGCCGCGATCGAGCTGCCGCTGACGGTCGGTCCCGGCCGCGGGCGCACCGCGGAGCCCGGGGGCGAGCGGGTGGTCGTGGTCGACGGCGCCGACGGATGGGTCTCGCGGCTGCGCGACGCTCTCGCAGGGAGCAGCCGCTCGACGTCGCCGCTCGTGGCCGAGCCGGTGTCCGTTCCGGCCGAGGCGCTCGACGTGCTCGGCGCAGCGGAGTGCGCGGTCGAGCGCGAGCGGCTGCGCCCGCTGCCGGACCAGGCGTCCCGCGCGGCTGCCGCGGCTCGCGCTGTCGTCGTCGAGGCGGCTCTGCCGACCGACGCGGCGGCGGAGTGGCTCCGCGACGCGATCGGCTGGGGCCGCGTGCTCGCCGGGCCTCTCGCGCCGTCCGCGTGCACGCGCAGCTCGGCAGGCGTCCTCGCCCTCCTGGCGACGCCCCACGGGGTCCCCGTGACGCTCCTCGCGGGCGCGACCTCGGGCCATCCGGCGATCGTGGCGCGGACGCTCGGCGAGCAGCGGGTCGAGGTGCGCGTCGATCCCCGTGGCGTCGACGTGCGGGTCGCCTCGGCGGACGGCGAGCTCGTGCTCCCTCGGGTGCGCGAGTCCGCCGCGCGAGCTGCCCTGCGGCGTGCGGTGCACGGCGGGGCGACCGACCTGTCCGACCTCGTGCACGACGAGCGCGTGCGCGCCGTCCTCTCCGAAGGGAACTGACATGAGCGACGCCGACGCAGCCGGCCTGCCCGACTTCCGGCGCCTCCCCGTGCGCGAAGCCATCCGCTGGCTCGCCGAGCACGGGGAGCCGGAGGATCCGCGCCCCGACATCGACACGGCGTCGCTCGAGCGGCGGTTCCCGCATCTGCGCGGGATCGAGACGGTCGAGCACACGGTCGACGGCCCGCAGGGCGGCGTGCCCGTGCGGCTCTACCGGCGCCCCGGGGCGGAAGCGCGCGTCGCGCTCGTCTGGGTGCACGGCGGCGGGTTCATCGGCGGGCACCTCGACATGCCGGAGTCGAACTGGGTGGCCAGGGAGCTCGCGGCACGCGGGATCCCGGTTCTCGCCGTCGACTACACGAAATGCCTCGGCCAGGCGCACTTCCCCGCGCCCTCCGACGATGTGCTCGCGGCCTGGCGCTCCGCGCCCGCCCTGCTGGGGCTCCCGGCTGATCGACTGGTGCTCGGCGGGGCGAGTGCGGGCGGCAACCTCGCGGTCGGCGTGGCCGCGCGTGTGCGCGACGGCGCAGAGGGGCCCCTGCCGGGCGGGCTCCTGGCCGTCTACCCTGCGCTTCACGCGAACAGCGCGAACCCGGGGGTGCCGCTCGATCCCGCATCACCCCATGCGCAGCTCGCCCTGAACTTCGCGGGCTCCGTCGACGCCCTGAGCGATCCGCACGCGTTCCCGGGCGAGGGGAGCGGCGCGGGATACCCGCCCGCGCTCGTCGTCGTCTGCGAGCGAGACGCGCTCCGGGCATCCGGCGAGTCGTTCGCCGGGTCGGTGCGTGCGGCCGGAGGGACGGTCGAGCTGCACGTGGAGCCGGGCGCCGCGCATGGTCACATCGACCAGCCGGGCGACGCGGGTGCGCTCCGCACGCTCGACGTCGTGAGCGACTGGCTGCACGCACGTCAAGGATGACTTTCGACCTACTTATGTAGTTTTTCTACTGAAGCTGATATGCTGGCGGGGACATCGGGGCCCGCGAGGGCTCGTTCCCGTCGGCGCCGAGGCCGACGGGGCACACCAGGTCGAGTCGACAGCCCAGTCGTACGGGCCATCCGCTGATGAACCTCTCTCCGCTCCGCATCCGACTCCTCGTCGGCGCGCTCTTCGTCGTGTCGTTCCTGGGCGCGCTCGACCACACCATCGTCTCGACCTCGCTCGCGACGATCGCCGGCGAGCTCGACGCGCTCGCGCAGATGAGCTGGATCATCGTGGCCTACACGCTCGCGAGCACGGTGCTCATGCCGGTCATCGGCCGCCTCGGCGACATGATCGGCCCGCGCCTGGTCTTCCTCGTCTCGCTCGCGGTGTTCCTCGCGGCGTCGCTCGCGTGCGGCTTCGCCACCGGCATGACGGCGCTCATCGTCGCGCGCGTCGTCCAGGGCATCGGATCGGCGGGTCTCCACCTCATGTCGCAGACGATCGTCGCGCACGTGACGACGCCCCGGCAGCGCGCGCGGTACATGAGCGTCATCGGCGCGGCCTTCCCGGTCGCGATCCTCGCCGGCCCCGTGCTCGGCGGTGTGATCGTCGACACGTGGGGATGGCCGTGGGTCTTCTGGATCAATCTGCCGCTCGGCGGAGCGGCGCTCGCGTTCGCGGCGTTCGCGCTGCCTCACGTCGAGAGCGGGGCGGAGCGGGGGCGCATCGACGTCGCCGGGGCCCTCGCGTTCGCGGTCGCCATGGTCTCGCTCGTGCTCGCGGTCACCTGGCTCGGCGACCCCGCCGCGCTCGGCGCCGGCCTCGCGTGCGCGGCGCTGTCGGCGACGGGCTTCGCGGTCTTCGTGCTCGTGGAGTTCCGCGCATCGCACCCGCTCGTTCCGCTGCGCCTGTTCGCCGACCGCCGGATGGCCGCGTCGACCGCTCTCTCCGCGGTCATCGGCGTCGGGCTCTTCTCGGTCACGGCGTACCTTCCGACGTTCTTCCAGATGGCGTACCGCACGAGCGCGACGGTCTCGGGTCTCGTGCCGATCGCCACGGTGTTCGGGATGCTCGTGTCGAGCCTGTTCAGCGGATGGCTCGTCGGGCGCACGGGGCGCTACCGGCGCTTCGCGATCGCCGGTCCGCTGCTGGCGTCGTTCGGCCTCGGAGCGATGGCCGTCCTCCCGCTCGGGCTGCCGCTGTGGGTGCCGATGGCGCTCATGGCGCTCGTCGGCATCGGCACGGGCCTCTTCATGAGCCTCGTGGTCGCGGTCGCGCAGAGCTCGGCGCCGCGCTCGGCGACCGGGGCCGCGACCGCTGCGGTCAACCTCGTCCGCCAGATCGGCTCCACGGTCGCGACCGCGATCGTCGGAGGCGTGATCGGCGCCGGCGTGGCCGCCGCCCTCGTCTCCGAGGTCGCCGCGCTCACGCCGCAGGAGGTGCACGCGGCGCCCGCGGCCGTGCAGGACGCCGTCGCCCGCGCGTACGGCGACGTCATGGGGCCCGTCTTCGGCGCTCTCGCGCTCGTCTACCTCCTCGGCTTCGTCATCGCGCTCCTCCTGCCTGCCGGGCGCCTCTCGGACGAGCACGCCCCTGCCCATCCGCCCGCCGCAGAGCCGACCCGCCTCGTCGGGCGCGGCCATCCGATCCCCCAGGCCGCCGCAGGCGGCCCCGCCTCATCCCGCGAGGAGACTCCATGAACGACCAGCCCGTCATCGCCGTCGTCGGCAGCGGACCCATCGGCTCGACCTTCGCGCGCGAGCTGCTCGAGCGCCATCCGCGCGCCCGTGTGGTCATGTTCGAGGCCGGTCCGCAGCTCACCGCCGTGCCGGGGGAGAGCGTGCGCAACATCCCGTCGCCTGACGAGAAGGCGCGGGCGCGCGAGCTGTCGCAGGGCCCGCAGGCGGGCGCCCTGCGCGAGTCGCTCGGCATCCCGGCCGGAACGGTCGTCGAGGGGATGTTCACGGCGCGCCAGGGCACGCATCTGCTCGACTTCGGCGGGGAGGGCGCCGCGCACGCACCGACCTTCCCGGCGGCCGCGGCCTCGACGAACGTCGGCGGGATGGGCGCCCACTGGACGTGCGCGACGCCCCGCCCCTCCGGCTCGGAGCGCGTCGACTTCATCGACGACGCGGAGTGGGATGCGCTCATCCAGCGCGCGGAGGAGCTCCTGCACGTGCAGAGCGCCGCGTTCGCCGACTCGGCGGTCGGCGCGGCCATCCGCTCGCTGCTCGAGGAGGCAGCGGGCTCCGACCCCGCGCCGAGCACGCTGCCGGTCGCGGGAGACCCGCAGCCCGACGGCACGGTCCGCTGGGCCGGCGCCGACGTCGTGCTCGGCCCGCTCGTCGACCCGGGTTCCCCGATCGCGGCGCGCTTCGAGCTGCGCGACCTGTCGCTCGTGCGCCAGATCGTCGTCGACGGCGCGCGCGCGACCGGCGTCGTCGTCGAGGACCTCCGCACCCGCGAGACCTCGACGGTCGAGGCCGACCTCGTCGTGGTCGCTGCCGACGCGTTCCGCACCCCGCAGCTGCTGTGGGCGTCGGGCATCCGGCCGCGCGCACTCGGCCGCTACCTCACCGAGCACCCGGTCGTCATCTCGACCGTCGCGCTGTCCGGCGATCAGATGTCGCGGTTCGCCTCGGAGGCCGATCTCGAGGCGGAGCTCGCGCGCCGCGCGGCGAACCCGGTCGACCCCGTCGCCGCCGTCAACCGCATCCCGTTCGCCGAGCCGGGCCATCCGTACTCCCTGCAGGTGATGTACGCCGAGCAGCCCCCCTTCCCGCTCGATGAGAGCCATCCGCACGCCGGCAACCGGTGGGGCTACGTCAACATGGGCTACGGGATGCGCAAGCGTCCGCGCTTCGAGGACGGCGTCACGTTCTCAGACGACGAGCTCGACTACCGCGGGCTGCCGAACATGACCATCGAGTACGCGCTCGGCCCCGAGGAGGAGGCCGAGATCGCCGACGCGACCGAGCGCCTGCGCCGCATCGGCGAGGGGCTCGGCGTCTTCATCGCCGAGCCGCGGCTCATGCCCAACGGATCGAGCCTGCACTACCAGGGCACCACCCGGCTCGGCGTCGTTGAGGACGGCACCTCGGTCGCCGACCCGCACTCGCGGGTGTGGGGCTTCGAGAACCTCTACGTCGGCGGCAACGGCACCATCCCGACCGCGACGACGATGAACCCGACGCTCATGTCGGTCGCGCTCGCCGTGCGGGCCGCGCAGGACGCCGCGGCGCGCCTGTAAGACCGCGCCGGCCGATGCGGGGGGGGGCGTCGGCCGGCGTGCGGGTTCGCCTGTCGTTCGCCCCGGAACGCGGCAGACGGCCATCCGTTGGACGCGAAACGCGGCAGGAGTCCCAGGCTCCTGCCGCGTCCTGCGTCGATCCGCGCCCGGTTCGCCGCGAAACGCGGCGACGGCCGAGGCGCCCGAGCGGGCCCCTCAGACCATCGGCGTGCGCCCCTTCGCGCGGGCGGCGCGCTCGGCGTCGGCGAGGATACCCGAGTCGAAGTACTCGCGCTGCAGGATGATCCTGCCGTCCTCGACGCGCAGGAGGTGCACGAACGACTGCGGGTACGGCTCGCCCAGGAACGTCGCCTCCGGCACCATCCGGCTCGTCACGAGAAGAGCGAAGGATCCTCGCACGCGAAGATCTCGAGGTCCTGGTGCACGCAGTTCGCGAACATGCCGGCGTTGCTGACCGTGTTCGCCACGATCTCGTCGCGCCCTTCCCATCGGGTCTTGGGCAGCTCGCGCGGTGCGAAGGGCAGCTCCTTGACGCCGTCGGGGTGCCAGAGCGCGATGCGCTCCTCGGGGTTGTCGAGGTTCGACGAGAAGAAGGCCTCGACCACCGCGCGATTGCGCGCGCGGAGCTCGTCGGCATCGGACGGCGTCATTGCGGATCCTCTCAACGTTGGCTTCACGCGATCTTATGACTATTCTCGACATAAGTGAGCCCCACGACGGGGCGCGAGAGGAGCGAGGATGCTCGAGAAATCCCTCATCCAGTCGAAGGGATTCCGCAACGTCGGCGGAGACCGCCCGACCGGATTCCAGCTGCAGGTGCGCAGCCCCTACTACCGCGGCGTCTGGGCGAACCTGCTCGAGGAGCCCACGCTCGTCGTCGACGGCGAGGAGTTCGACGCCTCCGACATCACATGGGGCCTCCCGAGCGGCGAGTACTCGTTCGCGCAGCTGCGGGAGTCGACGGATGTCCGCTGGCCGCTCGAGCACGCGGCGGTGCTGACGGTGGCGAAGGACGGCGGCCTCGCGCCGGGCGTCCACGACGTCTCGTTCACCCTGCGCATGCGCATGTCGTACATCCCCGAAGAGCTCCAGCCGCAGGCCTGGACCGCGACCCGGAAGGCGGTGATCGTCCGATGAGCGCCCTCCCGTTCCAGCTGGGCGTCTCGGTCTACAGCTACACCGGCGACTTCGGCGTCGTCATGGACCTCGACGACTGCGCGCGCGACATCGCCGATCTCGGCGCGACCGGAATCGAGATCCTCGGCGAGGGCCATGTCGAGAGCTACCCCGAGCCATCCACGGCCTTCATCGACGCGTGGCACGCCCGCAATGCCGAGCTCGGGCTCACGCCGACACTGTACGGATCGTGGCTCGACACGCGCCGGTTCCCGGGGCGCGGCATGACCGTCGAGGAGGGCGCCGAGCAGCTCGCGCTCGACCTGCGTCTCGCCGCGACGCTCGGGTTCTCGTTCGTGCGTCCCAAGATCGGCGTCGTGACGAGCGACCTCCAGGTCGATCCGATCTGGGACCAGGCCGTCGAGCGCAACCTCGACCTCGCGCACGACCTCGGCATCACGATCTGCCCCGAGATCCACTGGCCGTCGGTCATCAGGTCGCCCGTGGTCGACGAGTACATCGCGTTCATCGAGCGCACCGGCACCGAGAACTTCGGACTGCTCATCGACACGGGCGTGTTCCAGAAGAGCATGTTCCGCCGCGAGGAGCCCGGCATCACGTCGCAGCTCGGCACGGGCGGCGCGCCCGCGTTCCCCGTCGTGCCCGTGGTGCCGGTCTCTGATCTGCGCGACGTCATGCCCTATACGGTGTACTTCCAGGCGAAGTTCCACGAGATCGACGACGAGCTCGTCGACCACCACATCCCGTGGGCCGAGATCATCGACATCGTCCTCGAATCGGGATACACGGGCTGGCTCTCGAGCGAGTACGAGGGGCACAAGCACCCGTACCGCGCCTCGGATCAGCTGCGCCGCCAGCACGCGCTCATCCGCACGCTCGCGACGGAGCGCCAGGCGGCGGCGCGTTGAGCGTCGTCTGAGGTTCGGATGGTCTCCTCGAGTCATGCGCACCCGCATCGCACTCGAGGAGACCCGTCCGACTGAGGCCCGCGCCGAGCGCGCGACGGCACCCGCCAGCCCGAAGCGGACCGCACCGCCGCGGCGCGCCGCCCTGTGGCTCGGCATCTGGCTCGCGGCGGGTCTCGGCGCGGGCGCGGGCGCCCTCATCTACGCGAGCCTCACCGGCCAAGCGTGGATCATGCCGACGGCGATCGGGGTCGCGGCGATCTCGGTCGCCGGGCCCATCCTCGTCGCCGGCTGGCTCATCGGCCGCGCGCTCCGTCGGGGCGCAGGCGCGCTCGGGCTGCTCTTCGCCCTCGGCATGCTCGCCGCGGGCGTCGGCATGGCGGCGTCGCTCGCCGCCGTCTCGGCGATCGGCTGGTCGGCGATGGCCGCCTCCGCCCTGGCACTCGCGCTCATCGTGCGGTTCTCCGCGCGGCGGGGTGCCTGCGCGAGGCGCTCCGCCCGCCGGACGCCAGGCCGCCGCTAGCCCGTGAACGACGCGGCCACCGCGGCCGCCTCACCGGCGGTGAACGCGCACGCGAACAGGTGCGTCCCCGAGCCGACGATCGTCGGCTCTGACCCGTCGGGCAGCACGATCTCGGCTTCCGTCGACGGCGGGACGACGACCTCGAGGGCGAAGGCGTCGTCCTCGAGAGTCCAGGACGCCTCCGCGCGACCGTAGGGCGTCTCGTGGGCGGTGCGCGCCCACGTGAGCTCGGGAGTCGGAAGCGGCGCGACCCGGATGCGGCGGTAGCCCGGCGCTGCCGGAGCAAGTCCGCCGACTCGCCGGTGGAGGAAGTCGGCCACAGCGCCGAACGCGTAGTGGTTGAACGACGTCATCTCGCCGGGGTTGATCGAGCCGTCGGGGAGCATCGAGTTCCAGCGCTCCCAGACGGTGGTCGCCCCCATCGTCACGGCGTAGAGCCACGACGGGCACTCCGTCTGCAGGAGGAGCCGCCACGCCGTCGCGGCGTGACCGGTGTCGGCGAGCGCTTCGAGCACGTGCGGCGTGCCGAGGAAGCCCGAGCCGATCGCGAACCCGTCGGCGGCGACCTGGGCGGCCATGAGCTCTCCCGCGTGCTCCTCCTGCTCGGGGAGCAGGAGGCCGAAGCGGATGGCCAGGGCGTACGCGGTCTGCGACGGGAACGCCGCGCGCCCCGTGGGGGTGACGTACTCGTCGCGGTAGCGCGCCGCCGTGCGGGCGAAGAGGTCCGCGTAGCGCGCCTCGTCCTCGGGGCGGTCGAGTACGGCGGCGGCGTCGCGGAGGATGCGCGCCGACAGCGCGAGGTACGCGGTCGCGACCGCCTGCCACGGCAAGCGCGCAGCCCACGGCTGGTCGTCGGGCGCCGCCGCGTCGAGCCAGTCGCCGAACGAGAAACCTCCACTGGAGAAGTCGAGGGCGTCGCCCGCTCGCGCGGCGAGCGCCTCGACCCATCCGGTCATCGAACCCCACTGGCGGCGGAGGATCTCGACGTCGCCGTAGCGCTCGTAGAGCGTCCACGGCACGACCGTCGCGGCGTCGCCCCAGCCGGCCTCGGCCCCGAGCGGCGGCATGTTCGGGTCGACGTCGGCCCAGGGGATGTAGACCGGCACGTTGCCGTCGTCGTGCTGGTCGGCGGCGAGGTCGGCGAGCCATCCGGTGAGCATCCCCGACGTGTCGTAGAGGTACGCGGCGGTCGGCGCGAAGGCCATCAGGTCGCCCGTCCAGCCGAGGCGCTCGTCGCGCTGCGGGCAGTCGGTCGGCACGTCGAGGAAGTTGCCGCGCATGCCCCACACGACATTCTCGTGCAGACGGTCGAGCAGCGGATCCGAGCACGAGAAGGTGCCGACGCGGCGCATGTCGGTGTGCAGCACGACGGCCTCGAACGCCGACGGATCGACGTCGCCGGGCCATCCGCTCACCTCCGCGTACCGGAAGCCGTGGAACGTGAAAGCGGGCTCCCACGTGAACGCGGCGCCATCGCCGAGGACCACATCGGTCGCGCGGGCGCGCCGCAGCGGTCGGGTGCCGAGCTCGCCGTGCTCGAGCACCTCGGCGTGCCGCAGCACGATCTCGCCTGCGTCGGCCGGGACGCGCACCCGGAGGCGGCCGACGAGGTTCTGCCCGAAGTCGAGGATCGTCCGGCCGGTCGGCGAGGTGCGCACCTCGACGGGGCGGATGGCCTCGGTGCGGCGGACGGCCGGACCGTCGGGCGCGACGAGGGTCGCGGGGTCGAACGCGACCGTCGACACGGCATCCCACGCGGCGTCGTCGAAGCCGGGCTCGTCCCATCCGGCGACGGCGCGCCGCGCATCGTAGGTCTCGCCCATGTACAGGTCGGCGCGCGTCACGGGCCCGAGGGTCGAGCGCCAGGTCTCATCGCTCCCGACCACCGTGAGGGAACCGTCGGCGTGCTCGACCTCGAGCTGCACGAGCGCGGCCGTCCGGTCTCCGTAGAGGTCGCGGAGGCCGCCGAACCCGAGGTACCCGCGGTACCAGCCGTCCGCGAGGTGCACTCCGAGGGCGTTGCGTCCCTCGTGCACGAGCTCGGTGACATCCCACGTGCGATAGCGCAGCCGCCGCGCGTAGCTCGTCCATCCGGGGTGGAGCACGTCGTCGCCGACGGGGCGCCCGTTGATCCGCAGCGTCATGACGCCCCGGGCCGTGGCGCGGACGCGGGCGCGCACGATCCCGCCGCGGAGCTCGGCCTCGCCGCGCAGCAGCGCGGCCGGCTCGCCGCCGTCGCCCGTCTCGGGCAGCGCGGGAGCGACCATCCGCGCCTCCCACAGTGCGGAGTCGAGCAGCCCCGTCTCGAGGACGGTCGGCGCGCTCCAGTCCGACGCGTCGCCCTCGGCGCCCCACACGCGCACCCGCACCGAGCGGCGCGCCCGGCTGCCGAGCGCCTCGGCAGGCCAGGGCACGAGCACCTGATCGACCGACTCGACGCGTCCGGTCGTGAACGCGCCCGCGTCGGAGACGATCTCGATCTCGTAGGCGCGCTGCGCCCATCCGGGCTGGTCGGCGTCGACGATCCACGACAGGCGCGGACGCGTCTCGCCGATGCCGATCGGCTCGCGGTGGTGCTCGACGGTCACAGGGCGGGCGGCGATGCTCATGGGGCTCCTGACGGATGGCGGACGACGGCGTCCGCGGATGGTCGTGGTCGGGTCAGAGGGGATCGACGAGATAGCCGTCGATGACGTCGCGGATGTCGTCGGCCATGTCGACGTCGAAGCCGTTCAGCCAGAGGAGCTCGAGGCCCTCCGTCATCGCGATCGTGCGCAGCGCGGCGGTGCGCGGGTCGACGCCGTCGCGGAGCCCTCCGTCGTCGCGCACCTCGGCGAACGCGCGGGTGACGGCGTCGGCGATGCGCTCGAGGCGGGCGTGGAAGTACTCGTGCGCGGGATGGTCCGGGTCGACCGCCTCGGCCGAGAGGTTGCGGTAGAGCTGCACGACACCGCGCTGGGCGGCCTGCGCGCGGGAGATCTCGACGAGGCCGAGGAGGAAGTCGCGGCCGCGCCGCGCCTCGAGGACGCCCTCGGCGCGCGCGTCGCGCTGCTCGAGAACGGCGCGCAGGAGGGCGATCTTGCCGCCCGCGAAGTGGTGGAGGACCCCCGTCTGGGTGATGCCCACGGCGCGCGCGATCTCGTTCACCGAGCTCGCGGTGTACCCGTTCTTCGCGAACATCGCGAACGCGGCGTCGAGGATCTGCGCGCGGCGTTCCGCGCTCTTCCGGTACTCGCCTCGGGGCCCTGCCATGTCAGCACCGTACCAGGATCCGCGCAAAAACATTGAACCCTTCAACTTTTCGTGTTAGCGTCTCCCGCATCCCGGCGACGGGACCCCATCGACGAAGAGACGGCCGACCCGACGGCCCCCATCGGCAAGGAAGCCACCATGACCATTCCCGAAGACGCCCCCGCGGCCACGCCGTTCGGCGCGGCCCCCGCGATCACGACCGACACCCTGCGCGAGGTCACCCCGACCGAGGCGTTCCGCCAGAGCGTGAAGCGCCCCCGCGGCTTCACGTTCTTCCTCGTCCTCGCGATGGTGGGCGCGGCCGCCGCCCAGATGTCGGCGGCGCTCCTCACCCTCGCGCTCAAGGCGACGGAGATCGACGCCGCGACCGCGACGACGACGATCTCGATCTCGAGCGCCGTCGCGGGCATCCTCACGCTGTTCGCGCTGCCCATCGTCGGCACACTGAGCGACCGCACGCGGTCGCGCTTCGGCCGGCGCCGTCCGTATCTCGTCGTGGGGGCGATCGCGTTCGTGCTCGGAGCCATCCTGCTCGTGACGGCCACCAGTGTGCCCGTGTTCGTCGCGGCGCACCTCCTCATCACGACCGGGTTCGTCGCGGCCAACGTCACGGTCATGGCGCTCCTCACCGACCAGCTGCCCGCCGACCAGCGCGGCGTCGCCACGGCCCTCGTGAGCATGAGCACGCCGATCGGCGCGCTCTTCGGGATGGCGGTGGCGGTGCCGTTCGGGCAGCAGCTCCTCCCGCTCGTGGGCATCCCGACCGCTCTCGCCGTCATCGGGATGCTCGTGCTCGCCGTGGTCGTCCGCGACCCGAAGTGGGAGTTCCCGCAGCCGCCCTTCGACCTGCGAGCCGCCCTGCGCGTGTTCTGGGTGAACCCGCTCAAGCACTCCGCGTTCACGTGGGTCTTCACGAGCCGCATGCTCGTGTTCTCGGGCGTCGCCGCGCTGAACGGATACCAGCCCATCTTCCTCATGCAGAAGCTTCACATCGATCCCGCGGCTCTCGGTTCGATGATCCTGCTCACCGTCGTCGTGAACCTCGGCATCACGATGCTCGTCGCCCCGCTCGTCGGCAAGCTCAGCGACCGCCTCGGCGTCCGCAAGCCGTTCATCCTCGTCGCCGCGGTCATCCTCGCCGTCGGCCTCGTGCTCGCCTCGCTCGCGCCCGACTTCGGCTTCTACCTCGTGGCGTGCACGGTCGTCGGCCTCGGCCAGGGCGTGTACTTCGCGGTCGAGCTCGTGCTCGCGACGCAGGTGCTCCCCGACCCCGACAACCCCGCGAAGGACCTCGGCATCCTCAAGATCGCCGACAACCTGCCCGTGACGATCGTCGCCGCGGCGGCGCCCGCCCTCCTCGCGATCGGCGCGGGGCCGGCCGGCCCGAACTTCGCCGCGCTCTTCATCGCCGGCGCGATCGCCGCGGTGATCGGCGGCCTCGTGATCCTCTTCGTGCGCGGAGCGCGCTGACCTCGGATGGCCGCCCCGCGCGGGCGGCCATCCCTCCTCGATCGAATCCCGAAGAAAGCAGTGACGACATGACCTCCTTCCCCGACGGCTTCCTCTGGGGCGTCGCGACGGCCGGCCACCAGAACGAGGGCGGCAACGTCCACAGCGACATCTGGTTCCTCGAGAACACGACGCCGACGCTGTTCCGGGAGCGCTCGGGTGAGGCCTGCCGCGCATACGACCTCTTCGAGAGCGACCTCGACCTCGTCGCGGGCCTCGGGCTCAGCGCCTTCCGCTTCTCGGTCGAATGGGCGCGCATGGAGCCCGAGCGCGGCGTCGTGTCGCAGAAGGAGCTCGACCACTACGAGCGGGTCGTGGACGCCGCGCTCGAGCGCGGCCTCGCACCCCTTGTGACGCTCAACCACTTCGCGTCGCCGCACTGGTTCTCGGCCGCGGGGTCCTGGCTCGCCCCCGACGCCGCGGCTCTGTTCGCCGAGCAGGCCGACCGCGTCATGGCGCGCTTCGGGGACCGCCTCGAGGCGGTCGTGACGCTCAACGAGCCGAACCTCGAGCAGCTGCTGCAGGCGGGCGGCAAGCTGCCTCCTGTCGCCGAGCAGCTCAAGCGCGACATGCTCGCCGCGGCCGCGCGGGCGGCCGGCGCCGAGCGCTACTTCGCGTCGAACGTGCTGCCGGCCGAGGCGCAGGCCGACTTCCAGGAGGCGTTCACCGTCGCGCACCGCGCCGCGAAGGCCGCCGTCCAGGCCCGGCGGGCGGACCTCCTCGTCGGCGTCTCGATCGCGATCTCCGACGAGGTCGCGCTGCCCGGCGGTGAGGCGCGTCGCGACGCGCGCCGTGCGGCGGTCTACGACCACTGGCTCGAGGTCGCCCGCGACGACGACTTCATCGGCGTGCAGAACTACGAGCGGACCTATCACGACGCCTCGGGCGAGGTCGTCCCCGACGGGCCGCGCAACGGGATGGGCACGGTCATCGAGCCGGCGTCGCTCGCGGGCGCCGTCCGCTACGCGCACGAGGTGTCGGGCGTGCCCGTGCTCGTGACCGAGCACGGCATCCAGACCGACGACGACGCACAGCGCGCGGCGTTCATCCCGGCGGCGCTCGAGGCCCTCGGCGAGGAGATCGCGGCGGGCACGCCCGTGCTCGGCTACTGCCACTGGACGCTCATGGACAACTTCGAGTGGATCTTCGGCTACGGCCCCAAGCTCGGCCTCGTGTCGGTCGACCGCGACACGTTCGCGCGCACGCCCAAGCCGAGTGCCGCGGTGTACGCGGATGCCGTGCGCGCGGCGCGGGCGGTGCGGGCGGTGCCGGCGGCCGGCTGAGCTGCTTCCGCTCTGGGGCGATGGCTTGTCCCGCTCCGGGAGCAGGACAATCCGCCGAGAGCAGGACGATCTTCGCCCGATCGTCCTGCTCTCGGTCTTTTCTCCTGCGCGCGGTCTGTCTCCTGCTCCCGGTCTTTCGGCCTTTCTCCGGCGGCGGGCGCGGGCGGGTTGGTAGGGGCCTGAGTGGTCGTGTCTCGGTTTTGGCTGGTTAGCGGGCTGGATTCCCGCAGGGGGTGAGACACGCACGCACGCACGCGCCGCCGCACGCGCCGCCGCACGCGCCGCGGCCGCCGCACGCACCGGCGGCCGCGCGTCCCTCCCGGGGTGCCTACCGGCCGAGCACGGCCTCGATGCCGGGCATCGGCCATCCGGTGTACGCCTCGGCGAGGTAGGTGCGTCCGGCCTCCGACTCGACGACCGTGCGGAGCTCCCCGAGCTGGCGCCGGCGGTCGAAGTCGCTCGCCTCCGGCTGCAGGTGCAGCATGCTCGTCATCCACCAGGAGAAGTGCTGCGCCTTCCAGATCCGCTGGAGCGCGGTCTCGGGATAGGCGTCGACGAGCGCGTCGTCGCCGTCGGCCAGCGCGCTGCGCAGCGCCTCGCTGAGGAGCACGACGTCGGCGACGGCGAGGTTCATCCCCTTGGCGCCCGTCGGCGGGACGGTGTGCGCCGCGTCGCCGACGAGCACGACGCGGCCGCGGCGCAGCTCGTGGGCCACGAAGCTGCGGAACCGCAGGATGTCGCGCTGGAAGATGCGACCCTCCTTGAGCGTCGTGCCGGGAACGCGCGCTTGCAGCGTCTCCCACAGCTCGGCCTCGGTCAGCGCATCCGGGTCGGCCTCTGGGTCGCACTGGAAGTACATCCGCTGCACCTCGGGGCTGCGCTGGCTGATGAGCGCGAAGCCCTCGGCCGAGTTGGAGTAGATGAGCTCCTCGGCGCTCGGCGGCGCCTCGCAGAGGATGCCGAACCACGCGAACGGGTACTCGCGGAAGTACCCCGCCCGCTGCCCGCTGACCGATGACCGCGCGACCGAGCGCGAGCCATCCGCGCCGACGATCCAATCAGCCTCGATCTCGACCGGCGCGCCGGACGCGTCGCGCGCGATGAGGCGGGGTCGATCCGACTCGGCGTCCTCGACACGCTCTGCCGTGACCTCGAAGCGGAGGTCCTGGCCGGCGGCGAGTCGCGCTGCGATGAGGTCCTTGAGCGCCTCGTGCTGGGGGTAGAGCCACACGGCCCTGCCCGCGGTCGCAGCGAAGTCGATGCGATGGTGCTCGCCGGCGAACGCGAGCTCGATGCCCTCGTGGCGCCGCCCGACGGTGTGCACGCGGTCGGATGCCCCGGTCTCGCTGAGGATCTCGACCGTGCCCTGCTCGAGGATGCCGGCGCGGATGGTCGTCTCGATCTGCTCGCGCGAGCGCTGGTCGATGACGATCGACTCGATCCCCTGACGGCCCAGCAGGTGCGAGAGGAGGAGGCCGGCCGGGCCGGCTCCGATGATGGCGACGCGCGTGCGCTCGGTCATGTCCGTCTCCTTCGACGTGGTCGGGATGGCACGAGTCTCTCGGGCGGGACGGCCCGCCTGCGCGATTGTTCCCGTTCAACGGGAATCGCGTCCCGCGCGGCGTCAGCGCCGGGACGCGCCGAGCGAAGCGGAGATCCCCGCCGCTGCCGCACGGAGCTCCTCGACCGCGCCGGCGGTCGGCGCCTCGCGCGGCAGGACGACCGACAGGGCCGCGATCACCGGGCCCCGGCCATCCCGCACCGGAACGGCGACGCCCGTCGACACCGATTCGATCGAGCCCTCCGCGACGACGAATCCGTCGCGCCGGATGGCGCCGAGGCGGCGCCGCAGCTCGACGGGGTCGACGACGGTCTCCGGTGAGACCGCGGCGAGCGGCTCGGCGAGCACCCGCTCGCGCTCCTCCTCCGGTGCGAAGGCGAGGAGGATGAGACCCGACGACGATGCGTGCAGGGGCAGCCGCCCGGCGACGCGGGTGATGTTGGCACCCGACGTCGGCGACGACAGGCGCTCGAGGAAGAGCGCCTCGCCCCGCTCGAGCACTGCGAGCTGGGTGTGCTCGCGGATCCGGCTCTGCACGCGCTCCATGAACGGCAGGGCGACCTGTCGCAGCCGCAGGGCGAGGGAACCGCGCTCGGCGAGCTCCCACAGGCGCAGGCCGAGGCGGATGCGGCGCTCGCCATCCCGCTCCAGCAGCCCCGACGCGACGAGGTCGGCGACCATCCGATGCGCCGTCGACGACGGCAGGCCGGCGCGGCGGCCGATCTCGGCGGTCGTCTGCACCGTGCGGTCGGTCGTGAACGTCTCGAGCACGCGCACGATCCGCTCGGTGACCGAGTCGCCCGACGGGGAGTTCGCCATGGGGCCATTGTCGCCCGCCGTCCGGGCATGTCTCGTTTCGTGCGTGACCGGAATCGGATGGCTGGGGCGCGTGTGCGCGTGTCGTGCGCAGGGGGCGACTCCTGTCGCACGGATCCGATTCGGGGGACGCGGGAGGCCATCCGGCCAGGTCTCCATGTCTCGCGTCGTGCGGGTTCGGATGGCCCAGAGGCGCGACAATCGAGACATGGGAGTGGAGGGAGAGGGCGAAGGGGTCCTCACGCGGGCGATGCGGATCCTCGCGTGCTTCACGGCCGACGAGCCCGATCTCAGCGCGACGCGGCTGTCGGAGCAGACGGGGCTGTCGTCGTCGACGCTCCACCGCATTCTCGCCCAGCTCGTCGATCACGGCCTGCTCGCCCGCGCTCCGGGGCGGCGCTACATCGTCGGGCCGCGGCTGTGGGAGCTGGGCGAGCTCTCGCCGCTGTCCCTCCGGCTGCGCGAGACCGCGCTGCCGCACATGCAGCGGCTCTACGAGGCGACCGGCGAGAACGTCCACCTCGCGGTGCTCGACGCGCCGACGCCCGAACGCGCATCCGCGCTCTACGTCGGACGCGTCACAGGCCACGGATCCATCCCGACCCTGTCGCGCATGGGCGGTCGCCACCCGCTCCACACCGTCGGCGTCGGCAAGGCCATGCTCGCGCAGCAGGGGGAGGAGTGGCTGCGGCAGTTCTTCCGGGCGCCGCTCGAGCGCGAGACCGTGCACTCCCTCACGACCGAGGAGGCCGTGCGCGCCGACCTCGCCGCCACCAAGGCCCGCGGCTACGCGGTCGCGCGCGAGGAGATGACCCTCGGCAACATCTCGATCGCCGCGATGCTCGGGCACGTGCGCGGTCTCCCGCCCACGGCGATCGGCGTCGTCGCGCATATCGACACGGCGGATGAGCGGCGCCTCGCGGCTCTCGTGCGGCAGACGGCCGCCGCCCTGACGCGCGAGCTCCGCGACGCGAGCTGACGAGCTCGCTCCGGCCATCCGCCCGGGACACGACGCAGGACTTCCCGCGCCTTCGCGGCTGCCCGACCCCGGAATCACGCGGCCCACCGTCCGCGTCGCGCCCGGAACTCCTGCGCTGTGTCCCGCGAACGCCGCCCGAACGCCGCCCCTCGCCCCCAACGCCGCCCCTCGCCGACCCCTCCTCCCACTCACCGGGAGAATCCCGCCCGCCAGCGCGGCGGTCGCGCCACACTGGACCGGCAGCTCGTCGAAGGAGACACCATGACGCCAGAGCAGACCGCGGCGGCCCCCGAGTCGCTGCTCGCCTCGCCCGATCAGGTGAGCCAGGCCGAGATCACCGAGGAGATCCGGCAGATCCACGCCGACGCCGCCGCGCGCGTGGCCGCGGGGGAGAACGTGCCCAGCACGCTCTACGACTTCCCCCCGTACCGGTCGAGCATCCTGCGTCACCCGACGAAGAACCCGAAGCTCGTCGACCCCGAGACGATCGAGCTGTGGTCGCCCGCCTACGGCGAGCGGGATGTCGCGGCGATCGAGTCCGACCTGACGCTGCAGCACGCGGGCGAGCCGCAGGGCGAGCGGATGACCGTGAGCGGCCGTCTGCTCGACGGCTGGGGGCGTCCGATCGCGAACCAGCTCATCGAGCTGTGGCAGGCCAACGCCGCTGGCCGCTACATCCACCAGCGCGACCAGCACCCCGCTCCGCTCGACCCGAACTTCACGGGCGCCGGCCGCACGATCACCAACGCCAACGGCGAGTACTCCTTCACGACGATCAAGCCGGGCCCGTACCCGTGGAAGAACCACGTCAACGCGTGGCGTCCTGCGCACATCCACTTCTCCGTCTTCGGCCGCGGCTTCACGCAGCGCCTCGTGACGCAGATGTACTTCCCGAGCGACCCGCTGTTCGCGCTCGACCCGATCTACAACACGATCCGCGACCAGAAGGACCGCGAGCGGCTCATCGCGACCTACGACCACGACCTCACGGTGCCCGAGTTCTCGATGGGCTACCGCTGGGACATCGTCGTCGACGGCCCCGACGCGACGTGGTTCGAGCCCGAGGGAGACGAGCACTGATGACCCGCAGCGACCTCGGCGAGAAGACGCTCGCCCCCACCGCCGGCCAGACCGTCGGACCGTTCTTCAAGTTCGGGCTCGAGTTCGACGGGATGGCGCAGGTCGCCTTCCCGCACAGCCCCGGCGCGATCGTGCTCGGCGGCACCGTGCGCGACGGCAACGGGCACCCCATTCCCGACGCCGTCGTCGAGATCTTCGGCGCCGACACGGATGGCACGGTGCCGCGTGCGCGCGGAACGCTCCGCCGCGACGGGCATTCGTTCACGGGCTACGGCCGCTCGTTCACGGATGACGAGGGCCACTACGAGTTCTGGACACGCAACCCCGGCCCGATCGAGGGCAAGGCGCCGTTCTTCGCGGTGGTGCTGTGGGCGCGCGGGCTTCCCAACAAGCTGCACACGCGCATCTACCTGCCGGAGGAGCCCGAGCGCCTCGCGCAGGACCCGCTCCTCGCCTCCCTCGACGAGGGCGAGCGCGCTACGCTCGTCGCGACACGCACGTCCGATGGCTACCTGCACCACGACATCCGGCTGCAGGGGGATGAGGAGACCGTCTTCCTTGCATACTGACCCCGACCGCTTCGACGCCGGACTCCTCTCGCCGGTGACCGCCGGGCGCGAGGATCGGGTGTCGGACGCCGCGGTGCTGTCGGCTCTCGTGCTCGCCGAGCGCGCGCTCATCGAGGCCTACATCGCGGTCGGGGCGGTGACGGACGTCGACGCCGTGCGCGCCGAGGCCGACGCTCTCGGCGTGGCCGACGTGCGCGCGCTCGCGCTGGCCGCGGTCGCCGGCGGGAACCCCGTGATCCCGCTCGCGAACGAGCTGCGGATCTTCGCGGGGCCGCACGTCAAGCCGTGGATCCACCGGGGCGCGACGAGCCAGGACATCCTCGACACGGCGCTCATGCTCGTCGCGAAGGATGCCGCGGCGCACGTGCTCGCCTCGCTCGACGCGGTCGTCGGGTCGCTCGAGCACTTCGCGCAGGAGTACCGCGACGTGCCGGCCGCCGCGCGCACGCTCACCCAGCACGCGGTGCCCACGACCGTCGGCCTCCGCGCCGCGAACTGGCTGCGGGCCGTCCGCCGGGCGCGAGCGCGGCTGGCCGCGCTGGAGTTCCCCGCGCAGCTGGGCGGAGCAGGCGGCACGCTCGCCTCGTTCGTCGAGGTCGCGGGGCGCGCACGCGCGAGCGAGCTGCCGGCCGCCTTCGCGACGGCGCTCGGCCTCGCGGCTCCCGACGGCGTCTGGCACGTCACCCGCTGGCCCGTGACCGAGGCCGGAGACGCGTTCGCGCAGGCACTCGACGCGCTCGGCCTCATCGCCGCCGACGTGGCGACGCTGTCGCGGACCGAGATCGGCGAGCTCGCCGAGGGCACGGGCGGCGGCTCGTCCGCCATGCCGCAGAAGCAGAATCCCGCGCGGTCGGTGCTCATCCGCTCCGCCGCCATCCGCGCCCCGCACCTCGCCGCGACGCTGCACTCGGCGGCCGGCCTCGCCGTCGACGAGCGCCCCGACGGCGCATGGCATGCCGAGTGGCCGACGCTGCGCGAGCTCCTGCGGCTCGCCCTCGGCGCCTCGGCGCACGCGGTCGACCTCGTCTCGGGGCTCCGCGTCAACCGCGACGCCGTGGAGCGGAACCTCGCCGCGACCGGAGGGCTCATCGTCGCCGAGCGCCTGTCCGTCGCGCTGGGCCCCGTGCTCGGGCGCGATCGCGTGAAGGACATCGTCTCGGCCGCGGGAGCGGGCGGCGACCTGCGTGCGCTCGTCGCGGCGGCCCTCGCCGAGGCGGGCGTCGACGGCGTCGACGTCGACGACCTCCTCGACCCCGCGCGGTACACGGGGCTCGCGGGGGCCTCCGTCGACCGCGCGACCGAGGATGCCGCCGACCACTCGCCCCTGACCGAGGAGGAGAGCGCATGATCGCCCTCACCGCCCCCGTCGGCCCCGCCGACGCCCCGCTCGTCGTGCTCGGGCCCTCGCTCGGCACCTCGACCATCCTCTGGGAGAGCGTCGCCCCGCTCCTCGCCGCGCGCTTCCGCGTCGCCCTGTGGGACCTCCCGGGGCACGGCGCTGCGAAGCCGGTCGCGGAGCCCTTCACGGTCGGCGACCTCGCCGACGCGGTGGCCGAGGCGGTCGGCGAGCCCTTCCTCTATGCGGGCGTCTCGCTGGGCGGCGCGACGGGGCTCGAGCTCCTGCTACGGCACCCGGGCCTCGTCTCCCGCGCCGCGATCGTGTGCGCGTCGCCGCGCTTCGGCGAGCCGCAGGCGTGGCATGACCGTGCAGCGCAGGTGCGCGCGCAGGGCACGCCCGTGCTCGTGAGCGGCTCGGCCGAGCGGTGGTTCGCGCCGGGCTCGATCGCCCGCGTGCCGGTGCTCAGCGGGCGGCTGCTTCACGCGCTGAGCGACGCCGACGACGAGAGCTACGCGCTGTGCTGCGAGGCCCTCGCGCAGTACGACGTCGCCGATCGCCTCGGCGAGATCGCGGTGCCCGTGCTCGCGGTCGCGGGCGCGCACGATCCCGTGTCGCCGCCCGCCCACGCCGAGGCGATCGCGCAGGGGGTGCAGGACGGCCGCTCCGTCGTGATCCCCGACGCGAGCCACCTCGCGCCCGCCGAGCAGCCGGCGGCGGTCGCCGAGCAGCTCATCCGCCACTTCGAGGGGATCGCACGATGACCCGACCCGACGGCCAGGGGCTCACCGACGAGGAGCGCTACGACCAGGGGATGGCGGTGCGCCGCGCGGTGCTCTCCGACGCGCACGTCGAGCGCGCGACGGCGCATCAGACGCCCTTGAACGCGGACTTCCAGGACCTCATCACCCGCTACGCGTGGGGGGACATCTGGTCGCGCCCCGGCCTCGATCGCCGGTCGCGCTCGGTCGCCGTGCTCAGCTCGCTCATCGCGCACGGGCATCACGAGGAGCTCGCGATGCACCTGCGCGCGGCCCTCCGCAACGGCCTCACGGTCGACGAGATCCGCGAGGTCATCCTGCAGTCCGCGATCTACTCGGGCGTGCCCGCCGCGAACACGGCGTTCCGGATCGCGAACGAGGTCCTCTCCGACGACGCGTAGGCTCGCGGCGTGACCGGATCGCCGTACGCGCGGGCGCTCGGGGCGCGGATCGACGAGCTCCATCCGACCCTGCGGCGGTACTTCTCGACGATCCCCGAGGGGAGCGTCGGCGTCGGGGAGGGCGTGTTCGACACGGTGGGCACGCCGCGCCGCTGGCTGCATCCCCTGCTGCGCGTGCTCGAGGCGCGCGGCGTCGTGTGGGCCGGCTGGGCGCGCGACGTGCCGTTCCGGATCGTCAACCGGACGGCGGATGGCCGCGCGCTCGCCCGCAGGGAGCTGCGGCTCCCGGGCGGCGACTGGACGATGGTCGACGCCGTCGCGCTCGCCGAGACAGGGCGCGTCGTCGATCGGCTCGGGGAGCCCCCGACGCTCGCGGCGGTGTTCGACGTCCGGGTGGACGACGGGGCGCTCGTGCTCGTGAGCCGGTCGGTCGGGCTGCGCTGGGGGCGCCTGCGGGTGCGCCTCCCGCGTCGCGTGGCGCCCGTCGTGCGCCTCCGCGAGAGCTGGGACGACGCGGACGGCCGCCAGCGCGTGGAGCTGACGGTCGACGCGCCCGTCGTGGGCCGCGTGTACGCGTACCGGGGGACGTTCCGGTACCGGATCGAACCCGACGCCGGCGGGTAGTCTGGCGACACGATGAGGATCACGCGCCGCACCCTGCTCGTCGGCGCCGGCACGGGCGCCGTCGCGATGCTTCTCGCGTCGTGCACGGGCGATCCGCAGCCCGCGCCGTCGACGCCCGCGCCGTCGACGCCGGCCCCGATCCCGACGCCGTCGAACGGCGTGCCGGTGCCCTCCGCCTGGCTGCGCAGCACGTGGTCGGCCGACCCGTACGCTCGCGGAGCGCGCAGCTTCATCGCGGTCGGCGCGACGCCGCAGCACCGGGAGGCGCTCGCGCAGCCGGTCGGCGACCGGGTGTTCTTCGCGGGCGAGGCGACCGCCACCGATCAGCCGGCGACGGTCATGGGCGCGCACCGCTCGGGCTCACGCGCGGCCGACGAGGTGCTCGCGGCCGCGGGCTCGGGGGAGCGCCTCGCGGTCGTGGGAGCGGGCATCGCCGGCGCGGTCGCGGCGCGCGCGCTCGCCGACGCCGGTCACGACGTCACGGTGTTCGAGGCGCGCGACCGCGTGGGCGGGCGCCTCCACTCGGTGCCCGACGACCCGTGGCCGATCCCGGCCCAGCTCGGCGCGTGGACCTTCGGAGACGACGACGAGGCGTTCCTCGGGCGCCTGCGGCTGCTCGGGATCCCCGACATCGACCTCGACACGGCCGCCGGATGGTCCGAGCAGGGCGAGACGGCGACGCTCGCGTTCGACGCCGTGCGCGAGGCGGTCGAACGCGGCAGCGCGGGCGCCGCGGACGTGCCGCTCGAGGCCGCACTGCTCGCGACAGGCGCCGACCTCGACGATCAGGCGCTCGCCGCGTCGCTCGCCTGGCTCGCGGCGACGACGGGCGCGAGTGCGGCTGATGCCTCGTGCTGGTTCCCGCCGCCGCTGCCCGCCGACACGCTGCGCGCGGCGGCGGGCGATCTCGCCGGCCTCGTCGAGGGGCCGCTCGACGACATCCAGGTGACGCTCTCGTCGCCCGTCGTCCGCATCGCGCACGACGACCGCGGCGTGAGCCTGCGCCTCGCGACGGGCGAGGCCCTGTCGTACGACCGGGTCGTCGTCACGGTGCCGCTCGGCGTGCTCAAGCACCAGGGGATCGAGTTCTCGCCCGAGCTGCCGGCCGCTCAGCGGGGAGCCGTGGCGGCGCTCGGGATGGGCGCGATCGAGACCGTGTGGCTCCGCTTCGAGGAGCGGTTCTGGGCGACGGACGCCGCGATCTGGCACCTCGCCGGCGGGACAGGCGCCATCCGCACCTGGTTCAATCTCGCGCCCGCGACCGGCGAGCCCGTGCTCGTCGGCCTCGTGGGCGGCGACGAGGCCGAGGCGTTCGCGGCGCTCGACGACGGCGACGCGCAGTCCGCTGCTCTCGAGTCGCTCGGGTTCTTCGCGCCGGCGTCGCCCACGCCCGAGCCGACCCCGTCCGAGCCGACGCCGTCCGAGCCGACCCCGTCCGCGGGGTAGCGCGGTCTCAGAGCTCGGTGTGGCCGAGGTCGGGCTGCGCGACGAACCGCGCGACCGCCTCGCCCGCGTGCAGCTCGAGCACGGCGATCCGGTTGCCCGTCTCGCGCACGACCGGGCCGGGCACGTACATCGTGCGCTGCGGGCCCCGCGACCAGAACCGGCCGAGGCAGAACCCGTTCACCCACACGACGCCCTTGCCCCATCCGGATGTGTCGAGCAGCAGGTCGCGGCCCGCGGGCGCGTCGAACATCCCGAACGCGACGCCGGGGCCCGCGTGCGCGGCGGATCCGTGTGCGCTCGCGCGGTCGGCCAGCTCGTCGAGGCGCTCCCACGTGAGCGGTGCCGCCTCCCATGCGTCGATCGGCGCGCCGTCGAGCGTCGCGGGACCGATGAGCCCCGTGGGCTCGCCGAGGCGCGGGCCGTAGTTCACCCGCCCCTGGTCCTCGACGAGCAACTCGAGCACGCCGCCGTGGGGCAGCGCGATGCGCCGCTCGCCGTGATCGCGGCTGAGGACCCCGACCGGCTTCCGGTCGAGGAAGACCTGGGCGCGATCGCGGACCTCGTCGAATGCGAGCACGCCCGGCGCCTCGATCGGGCGCGTGGCGCGGTACAGCGTGAACCCGCCGAAGTGGTCGAGCTCATCGATCGTCGGCAGGTGGTCGACCGAGGTCTCCGCGCCGAGCAGCTCGAGACCATCCCACAGCGAGAGCGCGCGGTCGAGCGCGACGTCGAAGACGGGCGCGTCGGGCCGGACGGCCGCTGGCTCCTCGTCGGGGACCGGCGCGTACTTCGCGATGACGTCGCGGAACGCGCGGTACTTCGCGGTCGGGTGGCCCGTCTCGTCGAGCGGCGCGTCGTAGTCGTAGCTCGTGACGATGGGGATGTACCGCCCCTTGTCGTTCGCTCCGTTCGTGAATCCGAAGTTCGTGCCGCCGTGGAACATGTAGATGTTCACCGAGGCGCCCGCCGCGAGCAGGTCGTCGAGCTCGCGCGCCGAGTCCTCCGCCGAGGTCGTGTGGTGGTGCTCGCCCCAGCTGTCGAACCATCCGCACCAGAACTCCGAGCACATGAGCGGCCCCGTGGGCTGGTGACGGCGCAGCGTGGCGAGCCGCTCGGTCGCCCGCGAGCCGAACGAGCCGGTGCGGTGCAGGTCGGGCAGGCCGCCCGCGGCGAGCATCTCGTCGGTGGGCTGGTCGACGGTGGTGAGCGGCACGGTGATCCCGATCGCGCGCGTGAGGTCGGCGACCTCGCGCAGATAGGCCGCATCGTCGCCGAACGCGCCGTACTCGTTCTCGACCTGCATGAGGATGATCGGCCCGCCTGCGTCGATCTGCCGCGGCACGAGCACGGGCGCGATCTGCGCGTAGTACTCGCGCACGGCGTCGAGATACCGGGGCTCGGAGCGGCGCACCCCGGCGCCGTCGCGGAAGAGCCAGGCCGGCAGGCCGCCGTTGTCCCACTCGGCGCAGATGTACGGCCCCGGCCGCACGATCGCGTGCATGCCCTCGGCCGCGACGTCGTCGAGGAAGCGGCCGAGGTCGAGGCCCCCGTCGAGGCGGAACTCACCGCGCCGCGGCGCGTGCGCGTTCCACGCGATGTACGTCTCGATCGTGTTCAGCCCCATGGCCCGCGCCTTGCGGATGCGGTCGCGCCACTGGTCGGGGTGCACGCGGAAGTAGTGCAGCGCGCCCGCGAGCACGCGGAACGGCTCTCCGTCGAGCAGGAAGTCGTGCTCCCCGATCGCGAACCGGCTCATCGGGGGTCCTCCTCGTCGATCGCGCCGCCGACATCCGTCATCGGGGGCGAACTCCGAGCGTATCGAGCGGATGGCCCTGCGCGCGTCAGGGGCGACCGTCCGCGTCGCGGACGGTCGGCCGGATGCGGCTCAGCAGCACGAGACCCGATGCCACGCCCGCGAAGATCGCGAGCGCGATCGCGCACGTGACCGCGAACTCCGCGAAGCCCGACACCTGCCGCAGGTCGAGGAAGTAGTACGGGAACCATCCGACGATCGCGCCGCGCCACATCGTGAACCCGCCCCACACGAGCGGGTACACGAGCACGAACGCCACGACGCGCCATGACGCCGCGCGGCGGCCGGGCCCGAAGAGCCACGCGAGGATGGTCCAGATCGGGAGCACGAAGTGCAGCACGACGTCCGACCAGGGCACGTCGATCCGGATGCCGCGCAGCCCCGCCTGCCAGACGATGAGCGCGAAGGCGAGACCGGCCGTGATCGTCCAGCTGAGGATGAGGGCGCGCGCCGTGGTCAGCCAGGGCGGGTCCTCATCGTGTCGGAGGGCGATCACCCCGGCGATCGTCGCGAGCACCGTGAAGGCGATGTTCGACTGGATCGTGAGGTAGGCGAGGAAGTTCTCACCGGCGATCGTCTGCGAGCTGAGGCCCCAGGCGAGCCGGTGGACGAGCGCGACCAGGCACAGGGCCGCCGCCGCCAGGCGAGACCAGCCGAAAGCCGTCCGTGCCGTCACCCTCGCGTCGTCCTCCCGCTGCGGCGCGGCGTGCGCGCGCCACGGCCCGAGTCTACGGAAGCCGCTTCGGGTCGGCGCGCGCGCCGAGCTCGGCGGCGGCGTCGACGAAGAGCTCGCGCATCCACTGGTGCTCGGGGTCGCGGTCGTGCACGGGATGCCACCACATGGCGTTCAGCACGGGCGTCGCGTCGAACGGGAGCGCGAACGTGCGCACCGCCGCCGAGCGCTCCACGATCGGCGCGAGCGCCGACTGCACGATGCCGAGCCGGTCGGTGCCCTCGACGAAGTGGCCGAGGGCGAGGAAGCTCTCGACGACCGCCTCGACGCGCGGCTCGATGCCGAGCTGCTGCAGCTGGCGGCTCGCCGACGTGAACGCCTCGCGCGACTGGTAGGTGAACACCCACGGGCGCTCGGCGAGGTCCTTCATCGTGGCCTGCGCGCCGATGCGCGCGTCGTCGGCGCTCGCGATGCCGACCCAGTCGTCCTGCCACAGATCGGCGTACGGCAGGTCGGTGAGGAAGCCGTGCGGGATGAGCATGGCGTCGGCGGCGCGCAGGCGCGTGGCGGCGTCCTCGACGATGGTCTGGTTGTGGAGCATGAACCGGAAGCGCACGCCCGGCGCCCGCTCGCGGGCGATGCGGCTCACCGTCCGCCCGACCGTCGCGAAGCCGTAGTCCGAACCGAAGATCGCGAACTCGCGCGTGGACTGCTCGGGGTTCCACGCGGCCTGGCTCTCGAAGACCCGACGCGCGGCCTCGAGCGCCGTCGTCGTGTGCTCGGTCAGGCGCATCGCGAGCGGCGTGAGCTCGTACGCGTTGCCGCGTCGCGCCAGGATGGGGTCGTCGAAGTGCGCGCGGAGCCGCGAGAGCGACGCGCTCAGCGCGGGCTGGCTCAGGTGGAGGCGCTCGGCGGCGCGCGTCACGCTGCGCTCGGTGAGCAGCGCGTCGAGCGAGACGAGCAGGTTCAGGTCGAGTCGTGAGAGCAGCGGCTGATCGGGCACGGCGGCGTGGTCCTCGGGTCGGGTCCGCTCGGCGATGAGCGTACCCGGATCGTATCACCGCCGTCGATCACCGGCGCCATCACCATAGCGCCGGTCGATAACGCCTCGATCACGCCGTGAGCACGAGGGCGTCGCCCTGGCCTCCTCCACCGCACAGTGCGACCACGGCGGTCCCTCCGCCGCGGCGCGCGAGCTCGTGGGCGGCGTGCACGACGAGGCGGTTGCCGGAGGCGCCGATCGGGTGCCCGATCGCGATCCCGCCGCCGTGGATGTTCACGATGTCGGACGACAGGCCGAGCTCGCGTGCCGAGTGCGCGACGACGGCGCCGAACGCCTCGTTGATCTCCACGAGATCGAGGTCGGCGACGTCGATGCCCTGCTTCTCGAGGGCACGGCGGATGGCCGCGGCCGGCTGCGCCTGGAGGGAGTTGTCGGGGCCCGCGGTCTGGCCCGATGCTCCGATCGTCGCGAGCGCGCGCCATCCCTCGCGCTCGGCCCGCTCGCGCGTCGTCACGACCACGGCCGACGCGCCGTCGGAGATCTGCGACGAGTTGCCGGCCGTGATGCTCCCGCCCTCGGCGAACGCGGGGCGCAGCCGCGCGAGGGTCTCGACTGTCGTGTCGGGGCGGATCCCCTCGTCCCGCGTCACGACGACGGGCTCGCCCCGACGCTGCGGGATCTCGACTGGCACGATCTCGTCGTCGAACACGCCTGCCTCGGTCGCCGCGGCGGCACGCTGATGCGACAGCGCGGCGACCTCGTCCTGCGCCGCGCGCTCGACCCCGTAGCGCGGGTTGTGGTTCTCGGTCGAGAGCCCCATGCTCACGCCGTCGTACGCGTCGGTGAGTCCGTCGTGCGCCATGTGGTCGAGAACCTCGACCGAGCCGTAGGTCCAGCCCGTGCGCGACCCCATGAGCAGATGCGGGGCGCGCGACATCGACTCCATGCCGGCCGCGACGACGACCTCGGCGTCGCCGACGGCGATCATCCGCGCGGCGTCGATGACGGCCGTCAGCCCCGAGAGGCAGACCTTGTTCACGGAGTGCGACGGGACGTCCCAGCCGATGCCCGCGCCGACCGCGGCCTGGCGGGCGGCGTTCTGGCCTGATCCGGCCGGGAGCACCTGGCCCACGATGACGGCGTCGACCGCGCCGGGCGCGATGCCCGCGCGCTCGAGTGCGCCGCGGATGGCCGCGCTGCCGAGCTGCGGAGCGGTCAGCGACGAGAGCTGCCCGCTCAGCCGCCCCTGCGGGGTCCGCGCTGCGGCGACGATGACGATGTCCTGCGGGTTCATGCTGCCTCCTCCTCGAGGGCGACGATCAGGGTCGGCTGGGTGGCCGCGACGACCTCGTCGAGGGTCACGTCCGGCGCGAGCTCGCGGAGGACGAGCCCGTCCGCGGTCACGTCGATGACGGCGAGGTCGGTGATGATCCGGTCGACGACGCCCCGCCCCGTGAGCGGGAGCGAGCACGCGTCGACGATCTTGGGCGACCCGTCCTTGGCGACGTGCTCCATGAGGACGATGACGCGGCCGGCGCCGTGCACGAGATCCATCGCGCCGCCGGGGCCCTTGACCATCTTGCCGGGGATCATCCAGTTCGCGAGGTCGCCCGACGCCGACACCTGCATGGCGCCGAGGATGGCCGCGTCGATCTTGCCGCCGCGGATCATCCCGAAGCTCAGGCTCGAGTCGAAGAAGGCCGCGCCCGGGAGCGTCGTGACGGTCTCCTTGCCCGCGTTGATGAGATCGGGATCGACGGCGTCCTCGGCCGGGTAGGGCCCGACCCCCAGGATGCCGTTCTCGGACTGGAGCACAAGCGTCACGCCGTCGGGCACGAAGTTCGGGACGAGCGTGGGAAGACCGATGCCGAGGTTCACGTACTCGCCGTCGTGGAGCTCGCGCGCGGCGCGCGCGGCCATCTGAAAGCGGGTGAGTGCCATGTCAGTTCCCCTCGGTCGCGACGGTGCGCTTCTCGATGCGCTTCTCGATGTCGGTGCCCACCTCGACGACCCGGTGCACGAACACGCCGGGCAGGTGCACGGCGTCGGGGTCGAGGGCGCCGGGCTCGACGAGCTCCTCGACCTGCGCGATGCACACGCGGCCCGCCATCGCGGCGAGCGGGTTGAAGTTCCGGGCCGCCTTGCGGAAGACGAGGTTGCCGTGTCGGTCGCCCTTCCAGGCGTGGACGAGCGCGAAGTCGGTCGTGATGGCCTCCTCGAGCACGTACTCGCGCTCGCCGAAGGTGCGGACGTCCTTCGCGGGCGAGGCGACCGCGACTGAGCCGTCGGCGGCGTACCGGCGCGGCAGGCCGCCGTCGGCCACCTGCGTGCCCACGCCCGTCTGCGTGTAGAACGCCGCGATCCCCGCGCCGCCCGCCCGCAGCTTCTCCGCGAGCGTGCCCTGCGGAGTGAGCTCGAGCTCGAGCTCGCCGGAGAGGAACTGCCGCTCGAACTCCCTGTTCTCGCCGACGTACGACGAGGTCATCTTGCGGATGCGGCGAGCGCCGAGGAGCACGCCGAGCCCCCAGTCGTCGACGCCGCAGTTGTTCGAGACGATCGAGAGGTCGGTGGTCCCCTGCGCGAGCAGGGCCTCGATGAGGGCGATGGGGTTGCCCGAGAGCCCGAAGCCGCCGACCGCGATGCTCGCGCCATCCGGGATGTCAGCGACCGCCTCGGCCGCCGTCGGGATCTGCTTGTCGATCACGTCGTGTCACTCCCTCGTCCACCGTCGCGCGCGGCGCCTTCGCCGCTGTCGTTCCTTCGAATCTAGCGCGCGGCGGGGGAGCGGGAGGGGGCGATATCAGCGATCCGAATGCCGGTCATCGGCCGCGCTGAAGAGCGCGCTCGCGGCCCATCGAGTCATAAATCAGAGTGATGCCGGGGATCGAAGAATTCGGGTTCCCTGATAGTCCCGATGGCCGGAGAGTGGATGCAGACCTACCCGAGAAGGGATCGAAGATGATCAAACTGCTTTCGCATCTGTCCTACGTCGCCATCACGACGCCCGACGTCGAGGCGTCGGTGAAGTTCTACGAGGAGCAGGTCGGCCTGCAGGTCGTCGACCGCATCGACGGCGCCGTCTACCTGCGCTGCTGGGGCGACTACTACCGCTACAGCGTCGTCGTCGTCCCGGGCGACGAGCCCGCGCTCGAGACCGCCGCATGGCGCACGACGAGCCCCGAGGCGCTCGAGGAGGCCGTCCGCCGGCTCGAGGCCGAGGGCGTCGATGGCGAGTGGTTCGAGGGGCACGCGATCGGCCGCGCCTACCGCTTCGTCGGCCCGCAGGGTCACCGCATGACGCTGCACTGGGACGTCGAGCACTACGTCTCGGGCGCAGACCAGGCGTCGATCTACCCCGACCGCCCGGCGCGCCGCTCGTCTCACGCGGGCGCCCCGCGCCAGCTCGACCACGTCACGATCGCGGCGCGCGACGTCGACGCGTTCGTCGAGTGGTACGTCCGCGTCCTCGGCTTCCGCTTCATGGCGCGCACCGTGCTCGACGAGGCGCCCATCTCGGTGTTCAGCGTGCTGACGACCAACGAGAAGTCGCACGACCTCGGCGTCGTGCTCGACGGCTCCGACCGCGACGGCCGCATCAACCACTACGCCTTCTGGGTCGACACCCGCGAGGAGCTGCTCATCGCCGCCGACGTGCTCATGGAGAACGGCACGCCGATCGAGTACGGCCCCAACATCCACGGCATCGGCGAGCAGACGTTCCTCTACTACCGCGAGCCCTCGAGCCTGCGCATCGAGCTCAACACGGGCGGCTACCGCAACTACGTGCCGGACTGGGAGGCGAACACGTGGCGCCCCTCGCAGGGCTCGAACAACTTCTACCGCAACGGCGCGATGCCGATGTCGATGACGGAGTCGTTCCCGCCCGCGAACGGCCCGTCCGCCACCGAGGAGGGCGTGCCCGACGAGATCAAGGAAGCCCTGCTCAACCCCTACGCCGTCCAGGGCCGGGGCTGACGCCGACGGAACGCGGGTCGCGCACGCGACCCGCGTTCCCGCGTCCCCAGGGCCGGACTCCGGCCATCCGCTTCATGATGAGGAGATGACGATGACGTCGCACCCGCGGCTCGACAACCGCTTCGCGCTCGCGCGCTACCGTGACGGCGCGGAGGTGCGCCTCGGCCTCGTGGCCGGAGATCGCATCCGGCCCGTGGGGCCCGACGAGCTCGGCGCCCCCGACCTCAACGCGTTCCTCGCGGACGCCTTCGCCGGCTGGGAGCGGATGGCCGCGCTCGCCGAGGCCGACGGCCCATGGCAGCCGCTGGACGAGGTCGTGCTCACGGCGCCGGTCGAGCCGCGCCAGGTGCTGCAGACGGGGGCGAACTACCGTCAGCACGTCATCGAGCTCGTCGCGGCGGGGCTCACGAACAACACCGACCGCACGCCCGAGGAGGCGCGCGCGTTCGCGGCCGACATGATGGACGAGCGCGCGGCGAGCGGCGAGCCGTACTTCTTCATCGGCCTGCCCGCGTGCGTCGTGGGCGACGACGTGCCGCTCGCGCTGCCGCCCTACAGCGAAGTGCACGACTGGGAGCTCGAGCTCGCCGTCGTCATCGGCCGCGAGGCGTTCCGCGTCTCGCGGGAGGACGCGATGGAGCACGTCGCGGGCTACACGATCGTCAACGACATCACGACGCGCGACCTCGTGTTCCGCAAGGACATGAAGGAGATCGGCACCGACTGGTACCGGTCGAAGAACGCGCCCGGCTTCCTGCCGACCGGGCCGTTCCTCGTGCCGGCCGGCCTCGTCGACGAGAAGGACGCGCGCGTGCGCCTCGAGCTCAACGGGCAGACGATGCAGGACTCCTCGACGAGCGATCTCCTCTTCGACATCCCCGCGCTCGTCTCGGCGGCGAGCCAGACGATGCCGCTGCTCCCGGGCGACCTGCTCCTCACGGGCAGCCCCGCGGGCAACGGCCAGCACTGGAAGAGGTTCCTGCGCGACGGCGACGTCATGACCGGGGCGATCTCGGGCCTGGGCGCCCAGGTCGTGCGCTGCGTCGCCGAGGGGACCGCGCGATGACGCCCACCGAGGATCCGCAGGAGCTCGACCGCGCCGACCCCGCCGGCCACATCGCGGCGGCGGCCGAGGCGTACCGGAACTGGGGGCGCTGGGGCGAGGACGACGTCGTCGGCACGCTGAACTTCATCGACGACGCCAAGCGGCGGACGGCCGCCGGCCTCGTGCAGGACGGCCTCGTCGTCTCGCTCGCGCAGTCGTTCGACATGGACGGACCGCAGAAGGGATGGCGACGCCGAACGAACCCCGTGCACACGATGCTCGACACCGGCACCGACGCCGAGCGCGGCGCCCAGGGCTTCCCGCACGGGATCGGGGGCGCCGACGACGTGATCGCGATGCCGCTGCAGTGCTCGACGCAGTGGGACGGCCTCGGCCACATCTTCGACCGCGGCTTCGCGTGGAACGGGCGCCGCGCGGGCGATGTCGTCACGAGCGACGGCGACCTCGTCACGGGCATCGAGCACACGGCCGACCGGCTCGTGAGCCGCGGGGTGCTGCTCGACCTGGGGGCGTTCCTGCGACCCGACACGGGCGAGCTCGAGGACGGCTACGCGATCACGGCCGCCGAGCTCGACGCGTGCATCGCCGCGCAGGGCCCGACGAGCGGCGTGGGCCGCGGCGACATCGTGCTCGTGCGCACCGGCCGGCTCGCACGCGCGCGGCGCGAGGGCTGGGGAGACTACGCGGGCGGCCCCTCGGCCGGGCTGTCGTTCACGACGGCCGGATGGCTGCACCGCTCGGAGATCGCGGCGATCGCGACCGACACGTGGGGCTTCGAGGTGCGCCCGAACGAGTTCGACGCGGCCTTCCAGCCCCTGCACCAGGTCGTCATCCCCAACATGGGGCTCACGGTCGGCGAGATGTGGGATCTCGACCGGCTGGCCGACGCGTGCCGGGAACGGGGACGATGGGAGTTCCTGCTCACCGCGGCGACGATCCCGATCACGGGCGCGGTCGGGTCGCCGGTCAACCCGCTCGCGATCCTCTGACCATCCGACATCCGCGGGCCATCCGCATCAGACACATCCGAGAACGAGGAGGTTCTTCCATGACCGCAGTGACGAAGGTCGCGATCGCCGGGTGCGGCGCCGCCAGCATGGCCGCCGCGATCCCGCTCGCCGAGGCCGGCGTCTCCGTCGACGTGTACGAGCTCAAGCCCGAGCTGTCGGCGCTCGGCTCCGGGATCACGCTGCAGGGCAATGCGCTGCGCGCTCTCGGCCGCCTGGGGGTGTGGGAGCAGGCCGCCGCCCAGGGCTACCCGTTCGAGGGGCTCACCCTGCGCGCGCCGGGCCCGGACGCGCCCGTCATCGCCGAGCTTCCCGAGGTGAAGACCGGCGGCCCCGACTTCCCCGCCTGCATGGGCATGTACCGGCCCGACCTCGCGCGCATCCTCGTCGAGCGCGCCGAGTCGCTCGGCGTGCGCGTGCACTACGGTGCGAAGGTCACCGGCGTGCGCGAGACCGAGGGCGGGGTGCTCGTCGACGTCGGCGGTGCGCCCGTCGGCGAGTACGACCTGCTCATCGGGGCCGACGGCATCCACTCGACCGTGCGCGAACTCATCGGCATCGAGACCCAGCCCGAGCACACGGGCATGGGCATCTGGCGCGCCTTCGTCCCGCGTCCGGCCGAAGTCACGCAGAGCCAGCTCTACTACGGCGGCCCCGCGTACATCGCCGGCTACACGCCCACGGGCGAGGACACGATGTACGCGTTCCTCGTCGAGGACGCCCAGGATCGCTTCGGTGTGGCCCCGGCGGAGGCCGTGGTGATCATGAAGGGGCTCTCGGCGGCCTACGGCGGCCCGTGGAACGCCATCCGCGAGAGCCTGTCCGAGTCGAGCCGCATCAACTACACGTGGTTCACGGCGCACATCCTCGACGGCGCGTGGAACCGCGGCCGCACGGTCGTCATCGGCGACGCTGCGCACAGCTGCCCGCCCACGGTCGCCCAGGGCGCCGCGCAGGCGATGGAGGACGGCATCGTGCTCGCGGAGCTCCTCATCGCCGCCGACACCGTGGACCAGGGCCTCTGGGACGCGTTCCACGCGCGCCGCGTGCCGCGTGCGACCGCGGTCGTCGAGGCGTCGGTGCAGCTCGGACGCTGGCAGCTCGAGCACAACCGCGACGCCGACGCGGCCGGCCTCATCTTCGGCGTCGCGCAGCAGATGGCGCAGCCCGCATGAGCGGCGCGATCGACGTCCACGCGCACCTCCTCCTGCCCGCTCTGCAGGAGGAGGTCGCGCGCCGCGACCCCGACGGCTTCGCGGCCGCGAACGCGCTCGACGCGCGCCGCAACGGGCCGGAGAGCCTGGCCGCATCCGGCCGCATGATCGGCGCGCGCATCCCGCTGCTCACCGACCCGGCCGCGCGCATCGCGGCCATGGACGAGCAGGGGGTCGCGCAGCAGTGGGTGAGCCCGTCGCCGAACCACTTCCATCCGTGGGCCGACGAGGAGCTCGGCGTGTGGATCGCGAAGGAGGCGAACCGGCAGATCGCGGCGCACATCGCGACCGCCCCCGACCGCCTCCGCGGGCTCGGCACCGTGCCGCTGCAGCACCCGTCGCGTCTCGTCGAGTGCCTCGACGACGCGGTGCTCGCGCACGGGCTGCTCGGTGTCGAGATCTCCTCGTTCGCGGGAGACGTCGAGCTGTCGGACGAGCGGCTCGAGCCGTTCTGGGCCCGCGCCGCCGAGCTCAGCGCGATCGTGTTCCTGCACCCGTTCGGATGCTCGCTCGACGAGCGCCTCGACCGGTTCTACCTCTCGAACACCGTGGGGCAGCCCACCGAGAACGCCGTCGCGCTCTCGCACCTCATCTTCGCGGGCGTGCTCGACCGCCATCCGGAGCTGCGGATCGTGGCCGCGCACGGCGGGGGCTACCTGCCGACGGTGATCGGCCGCTCGGATCGCGCGTGGGCGGTGCGCCCCGAGGCGCGGGGCTGCGCCGAGCCGCCGTCGACGTACCTGCGCCGGCTCTGGTTCGACACGGTCGTGCACGACGAGCGCACGCTGCGCGCGCTCGTCGAGGTCGCGGGGGTCGACCGCGTCGTGCTCGGCAGCGACTTCCCGTTCGACATGGGGCTCGACGACCCCGTCGGCTTCGTGCAGGGGGCGGGGCTCGCGGATGCCGATGCCGTGCTCTCCCGCACGGCGGACGCGCTCGCCGCGGGCGTACATGGGGCGGATGCCGCGAGCGCTCCGATCGCGGAGGCGCGGGCATGAGGATCGGGCGGTGGACGCGCGCCGGCCGCGAGGAGGACGGCTTCATCGAGGACGAGGGGGTCATCCCGTTCCCCGACGCGCTCACGGTGGGCGACGTGCTCGCCGCAGGGCTCGGGGCGCTCCCCGCGCTTCGCGAGCGCGCGGGCCATCCGGTCGCGCCCCTCGCCGACGTGACGCTGCGCGCGCCGCTGTCGCCGGCGTCCGTGCGGGACTTCGTCGCGTTCGAGGAGCACGTCGAGGGGGTCAGCGCGTCGGTCGACGGCAAGAGCGAGGTCGTGCCCGAGTGGTACCAGGCGCCGACGTTCTACTTCACGAACCCGCACACGATCGCCGGTCCCGGCGAGACGATCGCCCCGCCCGAGACGCAGCGCCTCGACTTCGAGCTCGAGGTCGCCGCGGTGCTCGGCGGCGCAGGTGCGAACCTCTCGCCGGCCGAGGCGGACGCCGTGATCTTCGGCTACACGATCATGAACGACTGGTCGGCCCGCGACCTGCAGTCGCGGGAGATGAAGGTGCGCCTCGGGCCGTGCAAGGGCAAGGACTTCGCCACGAGCCTCGGCCCGTGGATCGTCACGGCCGACGAGCTCGAGCGCTTCCGCGACGAGGACGGCTTCCTCGCCCTGCGCGCCGAGGTGTCCGTCAACGGCGAGCGGTACGGCGAGGATCTCGTGTCGAACATGGGATGGCCCTTCGCCGAGCTCGTCGCGTACGCCTCGCGCAATGCGCGCGTCGTCCCGGGGGACGTGCTCGGCTCGGGCACCGTCGGCAACGGCGGCTGCCTCGGCGAGCTCTGGGGGCGCGGCAGCACCCTGCCGCCGCTGCGCGAGGGCGACGAGGTGCGGATGACGGTCGAGGGCATCGGCGAGCTCGTCGGGCACGTCGGGGCCCCCGTCCCGGCCCCGCCGATCCCGCCCGCCCGTCCTCGGTCGCGAGCCCGGGCGCGCTGACGGCCGGGGCCGTCAGACCCGCTTCGCGGCGCGGCGCGCGCCCTCGCCGAGGGCCTCGAGCTTGGCCCACGCGATCTGCTCGTGGACGCGGCCGCCCAGGCCGCAGTCGGTCGCGGCGATCACGCGGTCGGGGCCGACGATGCCGCGAAGCGCTCGATGCGCTGCGCGACGAGGTCCGGATGCTCGACGAGGTTCGTCGAGTGACCCACGACGCCCGGCACGAGGACGAGGTCGTCGGGGATGAGATCCCTGTTCTCCTCCCACACCGCCCATTCGTGCTCGTGGCGCACGTTGGCCGCCTCGAACGAGATCTGGCCGACCTTCGCGCCGAGCACGGTGCGGAGGATGTGCTTGAGCTCGATGTCGGTCGTGTGAGGCCCATGCCAAGAGCCCCAGCACAGGTGCAGGCGCACCTGCTCCCTCGGCAGCCCGGCGATGGCCTCGTTGATCGCGTCGATGCGGATCTGCGTGAACGCGAGGTAGTCCTCGACGCTCGGCTCGGGGTTGATCTGGTCCCAGTTCTCCGCGAGCGACGGATCGTCGAGCTGCAGGATGAGACCGGCGTCCGTGATCGCCCGGTACTCCTCCTTCAGGGCGTCCGTCCACGCGCGGATGTGCTCGAGCTCGGTCGCGTAGTAGTCGTTGCGCACGCGTGCGGCGGAACCCGGCGCGATCGCCGTGAGGAATCCGGTCTCGCCCTCGCCGAGCGCGTCGGCGAGGTGGCGGACATCCGCCGCGGTCGCGGCCTGCCCGCGGTACGAGATCGGGCCCGTCGTCGTGGGGAACGCCGTGGCCGTCCGTCCGGTCTCGACGCCGTTCTCCGGGTCGTGGTACACCTCGGCGAAGGCCTGGCGGTCGCGGCGGTCGAGGAACGACGTGAGCACGATGTTGCCCGGCTCGGAGCGGCGGGGCGGCTCGTTGAACGCGTTCACCTCGGTGAGCGAGAGGCCGTCGACGCGCTGGAACGAGTAGCCCCACCATGCGCCGTAGTCGACGGGGCTCGACATCGCCTTGCCGAACTCGCCGTCTCCCGGCTGCGTGATCCCGACCGCGCGCTGGCGCTCGACGACATCGCGCACGGCCTCCGCGACGAGCGCCTCGTACTCGGGCGTCGACGTGAGCGTGAAGCCGTCCTCCTCGAACGTGCGCGCGGCGTTGGCCTCGATGAGGGCCTTCGTGCGCGGCAGGCTTCCGGCGGTCGTCGTCTCGATGGTCGTCATGCTGCTCCTCGCTCCTTCTGCGGGCGTGCCCGCCGTCGCGACGGCGGGCACGGTGCGACTTCCGCATCGCATGTCGAAGAGTGACGGATGGTCGGCCGTTGGGCCCCGACCCCGTACGCGCAATCGGATGGCTGGGGCTCGTGTGCGCGTGTCGTCCCCGGCAGGCGACATCCGCACCACGGGTCCGACGCGGCGTGCGCATGAGTCCGACGCGGCGTGCGCCCGGGGGTCGCGCGGCGAACATCCGCTCGGTACACTGGCCGTATAGCGAACATACGTTCGCACAGCGAACCGATCGAGGAGGAACCGGTGATCGACAAGACCGTCGCGAGCGTCGAGGACGCCGTCGCGGGGATCGCGGACGGCGCGACCGTCATGATCGGCGGCTTCGGGCGCGCCGGACAGCCCGTCGAGCTCATCGACGCGCTCATCGCGCACGGAGCCCGCGACCTCACGATCGTGAACAACAACGCCGGCAACGGGGACACTGGCCTTGCAGCGCTCCTGGCGGCGGGACGCGTGCGCCGGATCGTCTGCTCCTTCCCTCGTCAGAGCGACTCCTGGGTCTTCGACGGTCTGTACCGCGCGGGCGAGATCGAGCTCGAGCTCGTGCCCCAGGGCAATCTCGCCGAGCGGATCCGCGCCGCCGGCGCGGGGATCGGCGCCTTCTTCTCGCCCACGGGCGTCGGCACGCAGCTGGCGGAGGGCAAGGAGCACCGCGACATCGACGGGCGCATGTACGTCCTGGAGTATCCGATCAGGGCCGACGTCGCGCTCATCAGCGCGCACCGCGCCGACCGCTGGGGCAACCTCGTCTACCGCGAGACCGCGCGCAACTTCGGGCCCATCATGGCGACGGCCGCCACGACGACGATCGTCCAGGTCGACGAGGTCGTCGAGCTCGGAGCGCTCGACCCCGAGATGGTCGTGACCCCGGGTCTCTTCGTGGACCGCGTCGTGGCGGTCGGCGAGCGCGCGTGGCTGCGCGACGGCGTCTTCGTCGGAGGCGTCGACATCGAGGGACGTCCGCTCGCCGAGGAGGCCGCACGATGACCACCCGCATCAGCCGCGACGAGCTCGCGGCACGGATCGCCGCCGACATCCCCGAGGGCTCCTACGTGAACCTCGGAATCGGCGCGCCCACCCTCGTGGCGAACTTCCTGCCATCCGATCAGGAGATCATCCTGCACACGGAGAACGGCCTGCTCGGCATGGGCGAGGCTCCTGCCGCCGACCGCGTCGACCCCGACCTCATCAATGCGGGCAAGCAACCCGTGACTGCGCTGCCGGGGGCGGCCTACTTCCACCACGCCGACTCGTTCGCGATGATGCGCGGCGGGCACCTCGACATCTGCGTGCTCGGCGCGTTCCAGGTGTCGGAGCGCGGCGACCTCGCGAACTGGTCGACCGGCGCGCCCGGGGCCATCCCCGCCGTGGGCGGCGCGATGGACCTCGCGATCGGCGCGAAGCAGGTGTTCGTCATGACCGACCTGCTCACGAAGCAGGGCGAGTCGAAGCTCGTGGCCGCCTGCACGTATCCCCTCACGGGCGTCGGCTGCGTCACGCGGGTCTACACCGATCACGCGGTGTTCGATGTGACCGACGAGGGCTTCCGCGTGCGGGAGCTCTTCGGCGACAACACGATCGAGGGCCTCGAGTCCCTCACCGGGCTCTCTCTGCAGGAGGTGGCGGCATGACCGCGAGCTTCGTCTACGACGCCGTCCGCACCCCGTTCGGGCGCGCGGGCGGAGCGCTGTCGGGGGTGCGTCCCGACGACCTCGCCGCCGTCGTCATGAGGGCGACCGTGGACCGCACGGGTCTCGACTCCGCACGGATCGACGACGTCATGTTCGGCGACGCGAATCAGGCCGGCGAGGACAACCGCAACGTCGCGCGCTTCGGTGCGCTGCTCGCGGGGTTCCCCGTGACGGTGCCCGGCGCGACGGCGAACCGCCTCTGCGGCTCGTCGGTCGAGGCGGTCATCCAGGGCTCGCGCGCGATCGAGGCCGGCGACGACCGGATCGTGCTCGCGGGCGGGGTCGAGTCGATGAGCCGCGCGCCGTTCGTCGTGGAGAAGTCGGCCAAGCCGTTCCCGGCGGTCGGAAACCAGACGATGTGGAACACATCGATCGGATGGCGGATGGTCAACCCCGCTCTGCCGCGGGAATGGACGATCTCGAACGGCGAGAGCGCCGAGCTGCTGGCCGAGACCTACGGCATCTCGCGTGACGACCAGGATGCCTTCTCCGTGCGCAGCCACGAGCTCGCGGCCCGCGCGTGGGCCGAGGGTCGCTACGACGCGGAGATCGTGCAGGTCGACGGGCATGAGCTCGCCCGCGACGAGGGCATCCGCGACGGCTCGACCGTCGAGAAGCTCGGCGGCCTCAAGGCGCTGTTCAAGCAGGGCGGCACGGTCACCGCGGGCAACTCCTCGTCGATCAACGACGGGGCGTCGGCCGTGCTCCTCGGCGCCGAGGGGGCCATCGACGCCGAGCCGCTCGCGCGCATCGCCGGCCGAGGCGTCTTCGGAAACGAGCCGCACCTCTTCGGCGTCGCGCCGGTCGAGGCGGCGAACATCGCCCTCCGCCGAGCGGGGAAGACGTGGGCCGACGTCGACCTCGTCGAGCTCAACGAGGCGTTCGCCTCGCAGAGCCTCGCGTGCATCCGTCAGTGGGATATCGACCCCGAGCGCGTGAACATCCACGGCGGCGCGATCGCGATCGGGCATCCGCTCGGCGCCTCGGGCGGACGCATCATCGGGCACGCCGCGCATGAGCTCAAGCGCCGGGGCGGGGGAGTGGCGGTCGCCGCTCTCTGCATCGGCGTCGGGCAGGGGCTGGCCGTCGTCCTCGAGCGCTGAGCCGCAGGCGACGTACGCGGGACCGGGGTGCGTGCATGTCTCGGTTGGCGTGGGAATGGGGCCCGGATAGCCGCACCAGGTGAGACATGGAAGCCCCGCCACCACCCCCATGTCTCATTCCACGCGGGTTTCGGGCCCGGATGGCCGCACCGCGTGAGACACGGGGTGGCTCGGAGGGCGATAGGGTCGCGAGGATGAGCACGAACGACGTCGAAGAGGGCCGCGGCGACTTCGTCCAGTCCTTCGCGCGCGGCCTCGCGGTCATCCGCTCGTTCGACGCGGAGCACCCGAGCCTCACCCTGAGCGAGGTCGCCGCCCGGACGGAGATGACCCGCGCAGCCGCCCGGCGGTTCCTGCTCACGCTCGAGACGCTCGGGTACGTCCGCAGCACGGGGCGGGAGTTCGCGCTCACGCCGCGCGTCCTCGAGCTCGGCTTCAGCTACCTCTCCGCGCTGTCGCTGCCCGAGATCGTCCAGCCCCACCTCGAGCGGCTCTCGCGCGAGGTCGACGAGAGCGTCTCGGCGGCCGTCCTCGACGGCGGCGACATCGTCTACGTCGCGCGCGTTCCGACGCGTCGGATCATGAGCGTCGCGATCACGATCGGCACCCGCTTCCCGGCCTACGCCACGAGCATGGGCCGCGTGCTGCTCGCGCACCTGCCGCAGGATGAGCGCGATGCCCTGCTCGCGGCATCCGCTCTCGAGCCCCTCACCGAGCGCACGATCACCGACCGATCGGCCCTCGCGCGCCGGCTCGACGAGGTCGCGGCCGCGGGATTCGCGATCACGGATGGCGAGCTCGAGTCGGGCGTGCGATCGGTCGCGGCTCCCGTGCGCGGCCGGGATGGCCGGGTCGTCGCGGCGGTGAACGTGTCCGCGAGCGCCGGGCGCGTTCCGATCGAGCGCCTCCGGGACGAGCACCTCCCGCGTCTGATCGCGGCGACGCAGGCGATCGAGGCCGATCTGCGTCTCGTGTGAGCCGTCGCCTCATGCGCATGCGGGAGAGGCGAATGGCGCCGATCGCGCGGTGACGCGATGCTGGAGACGCCGCACCCGCGGCATGACTGCGAAGGAGCACCGTGAAGCACGAGCGCATCGCCCTCCACGACGGACGCGACGACGTGACCCTCACGACGTACGTCCTCGACGACTCCCCGGAGCTGCTCGACGGCCGCGCCCGCCCCGCCGTGCTGATCCTGCCCGGGGGAGCGTACATGGGCTGCTCCGATCGCGAGGCCGAGCCGGTCGCCCTCGCGTTCGCCGCGCTCGGGTATCACGCGTTCGTGCTGCGCTACTCGGTGTACGGCGCGGGCGGGCCGCTCGACTGGAACGTCGATGCTCGCGCGATGGAGCCCCGCGCGCACAGCGTCTTCCCGAACCCGCTCATCGACGTCGCCCTCGCGATGAAGCACATCCGGTCACGGGCGGCGGAGTGGCTCGTCGACGCCGACCGCATCGCGATCGCGGGGTTCTCCGCCGGCGGCCACAACGCCGGCATGTACGGCACGCGATGGCATGACGCCCTCGTCACCGAGGCGGTCGACGCGACCCCGGACGAGCTGCGGCCCGCCGCGCTCATCATGGGCTACGCGCTCAGCGACTACCGCTTCCAGCACGCCCGTCTGGATGCCATGCCGCCCGCGGAGCGCGCCGTCCGCGAGATGGCCGCCGTCGCGTACTTCGCCGAGATCGACCCGGCGCCCGAGCTGCTCGACGCGGCGAGCCCCGCGCTGCACGTGAGCGCGCAGACCCCGCCGACCTTCCTGTGGCACACGGTCGCCGACGCGCTCGTGCCCGTCGAGCACTCCCTCCGGTTCGCGTCGGCATGCGCCGCGCACGGCGTGCCCTTCGAGCTCCACGCCTTCGAGGCGGGGCAGCACGGCCTCTCGCTCGCGACGCGCGCCACCGCCCCTGCCGAGCCGATGATCGACGACGATGCCGCGCACTGGGTGCCGCTCGCGGCCGCGTGGCTGGCCAAGCGCTTCTCCGTCGAGCTCCCCGCGGCGATGCCCTGGGAGTGAGCCGGTCGGCTGTCAGCTCGGCAGCGACGGATGGGCTGAGGTCGGGTGGCGCGGGATGAAGAGCGACAGCGCCACCGCGACCGCGGCCGCGATGATCGCGAGCCAGTAGCAGACGTCGAACGCCTCGCGCGTGGGGATGGTCGCGCCCCCGACCTCGACGCTCATGGCCGCGAGCACGCCGCCCATGACGGCGGACGCGCTCGACGTCCCCACCGAGCGGAAGAGCGCGTTGAGGCCGTTCGACGCCCCGGTCTCGTCGGCGGGCACGGCGCGCATGATGATCATCGGCATGGCGGCGAACGTGAACCCGATCCCGACGCCGATGAGGAGGTTCGCCACGAAGATGTGCCAGATCTCGCTCGACCACAGCAGCACGAACACGTAGGCCAGGACGATGAACGACGCGCCGCCCGTGAACAGCGGCCGCGGCCCGATCGTGCGCTCGAGCCATCCGGACAGCGGCGAGATCACCATCATCACGAGGCCCGCGGGCATGACGATGAGCGCGGCGCCGACCATGTCCATCCCGAAACCGGACCCCGTCTCCGTCGGCAGCTCGAGCATCTGCGGGAACGTCACGTTCGACGAGAACAGCGCGAAGCCCATCCCGATCGCGGCGATGTTCGTGAACAGCACCGCCGGACGAGCCGCGACGCGCAGGTCGAGGAGCGGGTCGCGCGTGCGCAGCTGGTACGCGCCCCACACGCCGAGCACCACGAGCCCGCCGATGACACTGGTGAGCGCGGCGGGCGACGTCCATCCCCATTCCGCGCCGCGGGAGACGAACAGCAGCAGCCCGGTGAGCCCGAGGGCGAGGCCGATCGCGCCCACCACGTCGAGGCGGCCCGGCGCCCGCAGGATGTCCTCCGGCACGTAGGCCAGGACGAGCGCGAGCCCGACGACGCCGAGAGCGGCCGCGAGCCAGAACAGGGAGTGCCAGTCGGCGTTGAGCGCGAGGTACGCCGCGACCGGCATGCCGACGGCTCCGCCGACCCCCATCGTCGCGCTCATGAGCGCAACGGAGGTCCCGAGGCGGTCGGGAGGCAGAACATCGCGCATGATCGCGATGCCGAGCGGCACGACGCCGGTCACCGCTCCCTGCAGGGCGCGGCCGATGATCACCCCGACGATCGAGCTCGAGAGGGCCGCGACGAGGGAGCCCACGATGAGCAGCGCGAGCAGGACGACGATCACCCGCCGCTTGCCGTACATGTCGCCGAGACGCCCGGAGATGGGCGTCGCGACGGCGGCGACGAGCAGGGTGATCGTGATGACCCACGACGTGTCCTCGCGCGACGCGTCGAGGAGCGTCGGCAGCTCGGCCTGGAGCGGCACGACGAGCGTGAACATGAACGCGGAGCACAGGCCCGCGAACGCGAGCACGGCGACCGTGAGCCAGCGCGGCGGGTGGGCGAGCCTGCTTCGGGGTCTGTCGTCGTCGCGCACCTTCTCCACCCTAGGCTCCGCTCCGGACACGGGCTCCGCCTAGGGTGAGGACATGATCACGCCCGACTGGATCCCGCACCGCCGCGCCTCCGACGGCGAGCTCGTGGGCTGGGTGCGTCCGGATGGCGACGGCTGGGTCGCCGTGTCGCTCTTCGGCGCCGACATCACGAGCTCGGTCGACTGGCTCGAGGCGGAGGAGGCGCTCGAGCGCCAGGGCCTGTCGTGGATGGCGGATGTGTGGATGCTGCGCCGGCCGGATGGCCGCGACGTGCGCGTCCGCCTGGTCGAGTTCTCTCCCGATCGGCTCGAGGGCGGCGTCGTCGCTCCCGGACGCGTCGTCGTGAAGACCGACGACTTCGGCGCGATCGACGTGCCCTACGAGCTCATCGAGCTGCCGTGGCCGCCGCCGCGCGACCTCCGCCCGCTCACGACGGGCGAGGGCGGAAGTCCCTGGGGGTGACCAGCGCGGCTCAGCCCGGGAGCGCGTCGAGCAGGGGCCTCGGGTCGGGCGCCTCGTCCGTGCCCTGGAACGCGACGGCGTCGGCCCCGGCGTCGACGAGCTCGCCGATGCGGTCGGCGATGCGGTTCTCGAGCGCATCGGCCCGAGGGTCGATCTCCGTGTAGACGCGCACGCGGGCGCGGCCTCCGCGCCCTGAGGCCTCGCGTCCCTCGTCGATGATCCCCCGTGCGCGGCGGAGGCCCTCGACGTCGATCGAGGCGTCGAGCAGGACCGAGTCGCCGATCTCTCCGGCCAGGCGCAGGGTCTTCGGCCCGCTCCCTCCGATCGTGATCTCGGGCGCGGTGGCGGGCGGCCATCCGAGCGAGACGCCGTCGAGCTTCACGTACCGCCCTGCCACGTCGACGGTCTCCCCGTCGAGGAGCGAGCGCACGGCGCCGACGTACTCGCGCAGCAGCGTCAGGGGCGACGCGACCCTCGCGCCGACCTGGCCCATCCACGGGAGCACGCCGTGCCCGAAGCCGGCGATGAACCGGCCCGGCGCGAGTCGCTCGATCGTGGCGACCTCCATCGCCGCGAGCGCCGGGTTCCGCAGCGGCACGGGAAGCAGGCCGATGCCGACCTTCAGCCGCTCGGTCGCGACGAGCGCCGCCGTCGCGGTCGCGAGGCCGCCTTCGAGGAAGCAGTCCTCCCAGAGCCACAGCTCCGCGACCCCCGCGGCGTCGGCGGCACGCGCGACGGCGACGAGGTCCTCGGGCGGGGACTGGGGACGGAACACGATGCCGATCGGGGGAGAGGACGCCGCAGCCGCTGCCATGCCCCCATCGTGCCATCCGCCCCGGACATCGGCGCCCGCCATCCGCCCTCCATCGGCACCCGCCATCCGCACCGTCGCGTCGGTGTCGGCGCCGCGTGCCATCCTGTTCGCGTGAGCACTTCCCCCGAGCCCGGCACTCCGGGAGGGACCCCCGAGCGGCCCGCCGTGTTCTTCCGCGACGCCGCGGAGTTCCGCGCGTGGCTCGAGCGGAACCACGACACCGCGACCGAGCTGTGGATGGGCCTGCGGCTCGCGCATGTGCCCGACCGCGGGCTCACGTGGGGCGACGCCGTGATCGAGGCGCTGTGCTTCGGATGGATCGACTCGGTCTCGCAGAGGATCGACGACGACTCGAGGCGGCAGCGCTGGACCCCGCGCAAGCGCGGGAGCACCTGGTCGCGCGTCAACATCGCGCACGTCGAGCGGCTGCTCGCGGAGGGGCGGATGCACCCCGCCGGGATCGCGGCGTTCGAGCGCCGCACCGAGGCGCGCACCGGGACGTACTCGCACGAGAATCCCGAGGCCGAGCTCACGGCCCCGCTCCAGGCGATCGTCGACGCCTCGCCGGGCGCGGTCGCCTTCCTCGCCGAGGCGACGCCGGGCTACCGCAAGGCCGTCCGCCACTGGATCATGTCGGCGAAGCAGGAGACCACGCGCGAGCGCCGGGCGCGTCAGCTCGTCGAGGACTGCGAGGCGGGGCGGCTCGTGCCGCCGCAGCGGCCCGGCGCGACGCCCGCGTGGCTCGCGCGTGCCGCGGCAGCGGCGCAGGCGGCCCGGTGACGCCTCCCGCCGTCAGCGGATGAGCGCTGCCCGCGGCACGCGACGGCGGGCCGGGGCGCCGAAGCGCGCGAGGACGAACGCGACCCACGCCGTCGCGGCGATGACGATCGCGGCGACGGCCGACCAGAGCACCACGGGGTCCGACACGGCGAGCGTGGGGATGAAGCGGCCGGGGACGAATGCCGCGAACGCGCCGGCGGCGAGTGCGCCCAGCCAGGAGCCCACCATGTTGCCGATGTGCGAGCGCACATTGCCGCGGCGGATGGCGATCACGCCGAGGGTCGTGGTGGCGAACGTGAAGATCGCGAGCGCGTGGAAGACGGTGAAGCCGCCGATCGTGTAGATGAACATCCCCGAGACGCAGACGAGGTACATGGCGATGACCCACGTGCGGCCGAGGGTCTTGTGGGCGCGGTCCTTGCGACGACGGAGGATGTTGACCGGCGCGAGGAGGATGACGAGCGATGCCGCGATCGCGTGGATCGGGATGAGGAGCGCGTGCGGGTCCATGCTCACAAGATAGAGTCACTATCCAATGCGGCGCATCCTGGATAGCGCCGGGCCGCCGCGCTATCCGAGGAGGGGCATGAAGCTCAGCGAACTGGCCGCGCGCACCCGCACATCGACCGCGACGCTCAAGTTCTGGATCCGGGAAGGGATCCTGCCGCCCGGCGAGCTCCGCAACCAGACCACCGCCGTCTACGGCGAGGGGCACGTCGAGCGGATCGCGCTCGTGCGCACGCTGCGGGAGGAGTTCGACCTGCCGATCGCGCGGATCCGGGCGCTCGTCGTGCGCATCGACGACCCCGGCGTCCCGCTCCTGGACATCATGGAGGAGTGCCAGCTCATCGCGACGGGGCTGCGCGCGGGCGACGCCGGGCAGGACGCGCGCGTGCCGAGGCTGCTCGCCGATGTCGGATGGCCCGACGCGACGAGCGTCGCGCGCGACGCGCTCTCCGCGGCCCTGCGCGATGCGGAGGCGGTCGGCGTCACGTTCGGGCGGGAGACCCTCGCCCGGTACGCGCGGATGCTCGCCGAGTTCGCCCGCGAGGACATCGCGTCCATCCGCACGGACGGCACCCGGGATGCCGTCGCGCGGGCGCTGCTGCAGGGCGCGGCGGCGCAGACGCGCGTCCTCGTCGCCCTGAACCAGCTCGCGCACACGTCCGCTGCGATCTCGGACGCGCTCGCCCGCGCGCAGGCCGGCGGCGTGGCGCTCGGCGCGGGCCCGGCGGAGGCCGACCCCGCCGGACCCGCGGACTAGGATTGAGGGGGTGCCCGGATCCCGTCGCGGAACCGCTCACGGCGCCCTCGCCCCCTTTCCGACCATTGGAGCCACCGTGGCCGAGCAGTCCCGCCTCGACAAAGTCATCGCCCTCGCCCGTCATCGCGGGTTCGTGTTCCAAGCGGGCGAGATCTACGGCGGTTCGAGGTCCGCGTGGGACTACGGCCCCCTCGGCACCGAGCTCAAGGAGAACATCCGCCGTCAGTGGTGGCAGACGTTCGTGCGCGGCCGCGGCGACATGGTGGGCCTCGACTCGTCGATCATCCTGCCGACCAAGGTCTGGCAGGCGTCCGGCCACGTCGCGACCTTCACCGACCCGCTCGTCGAGTGCCTCCAGTGCCACAAGCGCCACCGCGAGGACCACCTCATCGAGGCGTACGAGGCCAAGAAGGGCCGTGCCCCCGAGAACGGGATGGCCGACATCGTGTGCCCCGACTGCGGCACGCGCGGCCAGTGGACCGAGCCGCGCTCGTTCTCGGGCCTCATGAAGACCTACGTGGGCGTCGTCGACGACGAGTCGGGCCTGCACTACCTGCGCCCCGAGACGGCCCAGGGCATCTTCGTGAACTTCGCGAACGTCGTGACGGCCGCGCGCAAGAAGCCCCCGTTCGGCGTCGGCCAGGTCGGCAAGGCGTTCCGCAACGAGATCACGCCCGGCAACTTCATCTTCCGCACCCGCGAGTTCGAGCAGATGGAGATCGAGTTCTTCGTGCCCCCGGCCGAGGCCGGCGAGTGGTTCGAGCACTGGGTCGACGCATGCTGGAACTGGTTCGTCGACCTCGGCATCGACCCGGCGCACATGCGCAAGTTCGACGTCCCGGACGGCGAGCGCGCGCACTACTCCGACCGCACGATCGACGTCGAGTACGAGTTCGGCTTCGCGGGCAAGGGCTGGGGCGAGCTCATGGGCATCGCCAACCGCACCGACTTCGACCTGTCGAACCACATCGAGCACTCCGGCTCGAACCTCTCGTTCTTCGACCAGGCCTCGGGTGAGAAGTACGTGCCGTACGTCATCGAGCCGTCGTTCGGCCTCACCCGCTCGATGATGGCGTTCCTCGTCGACGCGTACCGCGAGGAGGAGGTGCCGAACGCGAAGGGCGGCACCGACACCCGCACCGTGCTCCGCCTTGACCCGCGCCTCGCTCCGGTCAAGGTCGCTGTCCTCCCGCTGTCGCGCAACGAGCGCCTCTCGCCGCTCGCCCGCGAGGTCGCCGATCAGCTGCGGGTCTCGTGGAACGTCGACTTCGACGACGCCGGTGCGATCGGCCGCCGCTACCGCCGTCAGGACGAGATCGGCACGCCGTTCTGCGTCACGGTCGACTTCGACTCGCTCGAGGACCGCGCGGTCACGGTCCGCGACCGCGACACGATGGGCCAGGAGCGCATCCCGCTCGAGGGTCTGCACGCCTACCTCGCCGAGCGCCTCCGCGGCGCCTGATCGGCGCAGAAGCGCCCCGTCCGGCCGAGCGGGTCATCCGGAGCCGGACGGGGCGCTTCTGCGCGTCCGCCCTCAGGCGCGGGCGCCGGGCCTCGGGATCTGCAGCACGGCGATCACGGCCAGCACCGCGGCGCCGGCGTAGAGGTAGAACGCCCCGGGGTAGGCGGTTCCGGCCGCGACCATGAGCCCGGTCGCCCAGGGACCCACGATCGCGCCGAAACGGCCGATGCCCGAGGTGAGCCCGATGCCGGTCGCGACGAGGGTGCGCGGATAGACGTGCCCCGCGAACGCGTACATGAGGGTCTGGGCGCTGAAGACGAAGACCCCCGTGACGAAGATCGCCGTCGTGAGCACGAGCTGCGAGTCGAACGGGATCGACAGCACGACGAGGAGAACCGCTGCGGCGCCGAACCAGATCATGCCGACGCCCTTGATGCCGCGTGCGTCGGCTGCGAAGGCGCTGATGACGAGCCCGGCGATGGCCCCGAGGTTCAGCACGAACAGCATGATGAGCGAGTCGGCGACCGGGTAGCCCGCTGCGCCCATGATCTTCGGCAGCCACGCGTTCAGGCCGTACACGAGCACGAGGCCCATGAACGTCGCGACCCAGAGTCCGATCGACGAGCGCACGTAGCGCGGCTTCAGGACGTCGGCGATCGAGGTGCGCTCGGCCTGCGCGCGCAGCTCGGCGGGGGCCGTCTCGGGCAGCCGCAGCCAGAGCACGGCGAAGAGGACGACGCCGAGCCCACCGCCGAGATAGTAGAGGAGCGACCACTCCGCGCCGGCGAACCGCCCCGCGAGTGAGGCGAGCACCGCCCCGAGGTGGTAGCCGATCATGGGGATGTTGTTCGCGAGCGCGCGCCGCCCCGTCGGAGCGACCTCCTGCATCATCGCGAGGGCCACGGGCATGCAGCCGCCGAGACCGAGGCCCGCGATGAGGCGGCTCGCGCCCATCCACACCGCGTCGGGCATGAGCGGGAACGCGATCGTGAAGACGGAGAAGACGGCGACCGCGATGAGAAGCGGCGTGCGGCGGCCGAAGCGGTCTGCGATGCGCCCCATCATCGCCGCGCCGAGCCCGACCCCGACGAGCGAGACCGTGTTCACGAGGTTCATCTCGCCGACCGAGAAGCCCCCGATGGCGGGATCGGTCAGCACCGGGATCGTGGCGCCCAGGGCGACGATGTCGTACCCCTCGAACACCACGATGAGGAAGCAGAGGATGCCGATCCAGGTGCGGCTGCGGGTGCGCGCGGATGGCGCGGCGGTCTCGGTCATGACGTCGTCGTCTCCTCGGGTCGTCTCGCCGCGCCCCCGTGCGCGACGATGCACCGGGACATGCTGTCAGAGCCCCGCCGCGGAGCCGGGCCGTTCTCCCGGTGAGTGGGATTCAGCCGCCCGGTGAGCGCTCGCCCGCCGTCGACGGGCCCTTCGGCAGCGCGTCACATGCCGCAATGCGCAGACACGCGACTTCATGAGGCGTCTCCCGACTTCACGGCATTGGACGGCGGCCGACGCGGCTTCCAGGATCTCTCCCAACGCACTCGACGACAGGCACGGGAAGGACAGCAATGAACGGGACACTCCGCACATCGACGATCAGCCGACGGGCGGTCGTGATGATGACCGCGGCGGCGCTCGTGGCCCTGACGGGCTGCGCGACGGCCAGCCAGGGGGCGACGGCCGGCGCCGAGCGCGACACGACCGCCCTGCCGTCCGGCGCGCCCGAAGCGGACACGACGCTGCGCGTCGCCGGCCGCACGACGCAGCTCCAGCTCGAGGCGGCGGGCGCCGACCTCGAGGGCCCCGCGTTCACGGTCGGCGAGTGGGTCAACGTCTCTGCCGGGCCTGACGTCATCCAGGCCTTCCGGGCGGGCGCCGCGGACATCGCGCAGAACGCCATCATCCCGCCGATCCAGGCGCACGCGATCGGGTTCGACGCGACGATCGTCGCGGTGCTCGAGCGCCCCGAGCCGTCGTACGTCTACGCGACGGCCGCCGGCTCCTCCATCGACAGCTTCGACGACTTCCGCGGCAAGAAGATCGCGTTCTCGCAGGGGCAGTCACAGGGCGACACGGTGCTCCGCACTCTCCGGACGGCGGGAATCGCGAACGACGAGGTCGAGCTCGTCCCCCTCCCGAGCACGCAGTTCCTCACCGCGCTGCAGTCGGGGCAGGTCGACGTCGCGCCGCTCAGCGAGCCGGCCGTCACGAAGTACATCGATCAGTACGGGGCGGATGGCGCCATCGCCATCCCGTCGGAGGAACCGGACCTGCTCAGCGTCCTCTGGGTGCCGACCGAGCTGCTCGCCGACGAGGAGAACGTGCGCGCGGTGCGCGACTACATCCGCGTCTGGGCGCAGGGCCAGGTCTGGGCCTGGGAGAACGCCGACGCGTGGAAGCAGTTCTACTACGTCGACACCGAGGGGGTGACGGCCGCGGACGCCGACCGCATCTGGGAGACGGCCAACCGCCCGCTGTTCCCCGAGGACTGGGATGTCGCCGTCGACTGGGCGCAGTCGTCGATCGATCTCCTCGCGGAGGGCGGTTTCGTCGAGACATTCGACGCCGAGGTGCTGTTCGACCGCCGGTTCGAGGGCGACGCGGCCGCGGCCGTGGCCGCCGAGTACCGAGGAGGCGCACGATGACCACCATCGCCCGCCCCGTGGGGCGCATCGCGATCGCCCCCGCGCCCGTCGGCTCGGCGCCCGGGCTCGTCCGCCAGGGCCGTCGCCGTCGACTCGGTCGCCGCCCCGGCCTCCCCGGCGCGCGCTTGCTGGGGCCTCTGCTCGTGCTCATCGTCTGGCAGGCCGCCGCGTGGGCGGGCCTCCTCGATCCGCGTCTGCTGACCGGGCCGGATGCCGTGCTCCGCACGGCCGGCGAGCTCATCGCCGACGGCCGGCTGGGGGAGAGCATCGCCACCTCGCTGGGGCGCGCGCTGCTCGGTCTCGCGGTGGGGACCGTCACGGGCGTCGTGCTCGCCGTGCTCGCGGGTCTGAGCAGGCTCGGCGACTCCCTCATCGATGGGACGCTGCAGGTGAAGCGGGCGGTCCCGAACCTCGCGCTGATCCCGCTCCTCATCCTGTGGCTCGGCATCGGCGAGGAGTTCAAGGTCGTCGTCGTCGCGCTCGGGGTCCTCGTGCCGGTCTACATCAACACCTACAGCGGGCTGACCGGCATCGACCGGCGCTACATCGAGCTCGCGGAATCCCTCGGGCTGAGCCGACGCCAGTACGTGCGCTCGGTCCTCCTGCCGGGCGCCCTCCCCGGGTTCTTCGTCGGATTCCGTCTCGCGGTCGTCGGCTCGTGGACGGCGCTCATCGTCGTCGAGACCATCAACGCCACGTCGGGAATCGGCTACATGATGTCTCAGGCGCAGCTGTACGCGCAGTCCGACATCATCCTCGTCGGCCTCGTCGTGTACGGCGCATTCGGCTTCGCCTCGGATGCGCTCGTCCGCCTGCTCGAGAGGAGGGCGCTCTCGTGGCGACGCACCCTGGGCAGCTGACCGCGGCGGTCGAGATCTCGAGCCTGACGCGGAGGTTCGACGGCCGGACCGTCCTCGACGGCATCGACCTGCGCATCGGGCGGGGCGGTTTCGTCGCCCTCATCGGGCGCAGCGGGTCGGGGAAGAGCACCCTCCTGCGCGCCGTGGCCGGCCTCGACGACGGGGTGGACGGCGGCGGGGACGTCCTCGTCCCCGAGCGCGTGTCGCTCGTGTTCCAGGACTCCCGGCTGCTGCCGTGGCTCCGCGTGCTCGAGAACGTGACCCTCGGGCAGAGCGGGGCGGGCGCCGCCGAACGCGGACGCGGCGTCCTCGCCGAGGTCGGGCTGGCGGGCCGCGAGCGCGCCTGGCCGCATGAGCTGTCCGGCGGCGAGCAGCAGCGCGCGGCGCTCGCGCGGTCGCTCGTGAGCGAGCCGCAGCTGCTCCTCGCAGACGAGCCGTTCGGCGCGCTCGACGCGCTCACGCGCATCCGGATGCACGCCCTCCTGCGGAACCTCCTCGATGTCCACCATCCCGCGGTGCTCCTCGTCACGCACGACGTCGACGAGGCGGTCCTGCTCGCCGACCGCGTCCTCGTCATCGAGAAGGGCCGCTTCGCCCTCGACGTCCCGATCGAGCTCCCGCGCGACCGGAGTCCGCACGATCCCGCGTTCGCGCGCTACCGCGAGCAGCTGCTCGCGTCTCTGGGGGTCTCCCCGCAACCCGGTGCCGCCACCGCGGCCGACAAGGAGGAAAGATGACCACGCGACAGCTGCACCTGAACCTGTTCCTGCACGACACGGGGCACCACGAGGCGTCCTGGCGGCTGCCCGATGCGGATCCGCACGCGCTGCTCGACCTCGCCTATCACCAGCGGCTCGCCCGGATCGCGGAGGACGCGCGCTTCGACTCGCTGTTCCTCGCGGACTCGCCCGTGCTCTTCGGGGACGTCGGGCGCCGGCCCCAGGGGCGCATCGAGCCGACCGTCCTGCTCGCGGCCCTCGCCGTGACGACCTCGCGCATCGGGCTCATCGCGACGGCGTCGACGTCGTACAACGAGCCGTTCAATCTCGCCCGGCGCCTCTCGTCGGTCGACTGGATCTCGGATGGCCGGGCGGGATGGAACATCGTCACCACCGCGGGGGAGGCGGCCGCTCGGAACTTCGGCCTGGAGGACCAGCCGCTGCACCGCGACCGCTACGCGCGCGCCTCGGAGTTCCTCGAGGTCGCGACGAAGCTCTGGGACTCGTGGGAGGACGACGCGGTCGTGGCCGACAAGGCGGCGGGCGTCCACACGCTCGCCGACCGGGTCCGCGCGATCGACCATCGCGGTCCGCACTTCCGTGTGGACGGCCCGCTCAACGCGCCGCGGAGCCCCCAGGCGTACCCCGTGCTCGTCCAGGCCGGATCGAGCGAGGACGGCAAGGCGTTCGCGGGGCGCTGGGCCGAGGCGGTCTTCACCGCCCAGCCCACGATCGAGGAGGCGCGGGCCTTCGCCGACGACGTCAAGCGGCGGGCCGTCGAGAACGGCCGCGACCCCGACCACGTGAAGATCCTCCCGGGCATCGTCCCGATCCTCGGCGACACGGAGGAGGAGGCCCGTGAGCTGGAGGCCGAGCTCGATCGGCTCATCCGGCCGGAGTATGCGCGCGAGCAGCTCGCGAGGACTCTCCGCGTCGACCCCGAGTCGCTCGCGTTCGACCGCCCGCTGCCCGACGACCTCCCTGACGAGGACGAGATCGAGGGGGCGAAGAGCCGCTACACGCTCATCGTCCAGCTCGCCCGGCGCGAGAGCCTGACCGTCCGCGAGCTGATCGGGCGACTGGGCGGGGGCCGCGGGCACCGGACCTTCACCGGCACCCCCGTTCAGGTCGCCGACACGATCCAGGAGTGGTTCGAGACCGGCGCGGCGGACGGGTTCAACATCATGCCCGCCGTGCTGCCGTCCGGGCTCGAGGCGTTCGCGGAGAAGGTCGTGCCGATCCTGCAGGAGCGCGGGCTGTTCCGCACGGAGTACACGGGGCGCACCCTGCGCGAGCACTACGGCCTGCCGCGCCCGGCGAACCGCCTCTCCGCCGAGGTCGCGTCGCGCGACGCGGTCCTCAGCTCGTGACCTCCAGGGCCATCCCGTCGCTCCCGCCCGGTCCGAGCTGAGCGAGCGCCTCCGCGCGGGCCGCGACGCCGTCGAGCTGCTCGACGGCGTCGCGGCCCGTCAGGCCTTCGCCTTCGCGGCGGCCTTCATCGCCCGCTTGTGCTCGCGCACCTTGGCGAGCGACTCGGGGCTCGTGATGTCGGCGACCGAGCGGAACGAGCCGTCCTCGCCGTACGCGCCCGCGGCCTCGCGCCATCCGGAGCCGTCGAAACCGCACTGCTTGCCGAGGAGCGCGAGGAAGATGCGCGCCTTCTGGTCGCCGAATCCGGGCAGGGCCTTCAGCCGCTTCAGGACCTCGGCGCCCGAAGGGGCACCGCGGGTCCAGAGCTGCGCGGCGTCGCCATCCCAGTCCTCGACGATCGCGCGGCACAGCTGCTGCACGCGCTCGGCCATCGAGCCGGGGTAGCGGTGCACCGCCGGCGTCTGGCGGAACGCCTCGACGAGGGCCTCGGGGTCATACGACGCGATGGTCGCGGCGTCGACCGCGCCGATCCGCTCGCGGATCTTCTCGGGCCCCGCGAACGCCGTCTCCATCGCGACCTGCTGGTCGAGGAGCATGCCGATGAGGAGCGCGAGGGGGTTCTCGCTGAGGAGCGTGTCGGCGGCGTCGTCGCCCGTGATGTGCAGGGTCATGCGTCTTCCTCGTGGTCGTGGTCGTGGTCGTGGTCGTGGTCGTGGTCGGACGGCTTCCCATCGAATCGGGCCGGACGATTTCGACGTGGTCGACTGCGGGTGCGAGCAAGTGGCCGGAGACTGCCCTCGAAGTAGGCGATCGCCGCGAGCGCCGTCACGTGCCGATGAGTGGCGCGCCGGCCCAACACGGGAAGCGGATAGTTCGCATCCTCATAAACCGCCTGGATCCGCTCGATGGCAGCATGATCGTCTGCGGTCATTATGAGCGCGCGTTCGGCGAGCTCATCCTCGCCGCAGTCCCACAGGCATGCTGCGATCAACGTGACCGGCGTGCTCACCCGGAAGTTCGCTCGGCCTTCCATCGCTTGACGGACATCGCCGTCCCAGCGCGAAGGTCGTGATGTCGGCTCCATGGTCAGCGCACATGCTGGAGCGCGAGGGGGTTCTCGCTGAGGAGCGTGTCTGCGGCGTCGTCGCCCGTGATCGTGAGAGCCATGCTCCTATGCTCTCAGGCCCCGGCCGGGCGCGCGGGGCGAGACAGAGCGCAGGAGAATCGAGCGGATGGCGGCAGCGCGTGCGCGGGATCGCGCGGATGGTCGACAGTGCGGCCCGCGGAACTCCTGCAATGTGTCCCGGGGGAGGCGTCAGGAAGTCCCGGAAGGGGTCAGGAGGCCTGCGCGTCGCCCGTGAACGGGCAGACCGGCGCCTCGGCCGCGGCCGCAGCGGGGCGCGCGTCGATGCCGAAGAGGGTCTCGAGCGCGTCGAAGACCTCGTCGGAGCGTCCCTCGGCCGCGAGCTGACCCGCACGCGCGGTCGGCGTGTGCAGCAGGACGCCCACGAGGTGGCGCAGCGCCTGCTCGACCTGCTCGCCGTCGCCGCGACGTCGGGCACGGTCGACCTCGGCCTGGGTGAGCTCGAACACGTGCTGGCGCAGCGCGACGATCGCGGGCTGCGCGCTCTGCTGGCGGCTCGCGAGGTGGAAGCGCGCCGCGGCGTCCTGCACGATCGCGCGCGCGGCCTCGGTCGCCTGGAGCTCCTCGAGCGGCGCGTGGAGGCGGATGGTCTCGAGGTCGAGCAGCGTGACGCCCGGCACGGTCGCGACATCGGGGGCGACGTTGCGCGGCATGCCGAGATCGATGATCATCGCGGCGCCGTCGAACCCGGCGCCCTGCAGGAGGGCAGCGTCGATGACCGGCTCCTCACGCGACGTGCAGGTGATGACGAGGTCGGACGACGCGGCCACCGCGGCGAACTCGTCGCTCGCGACGCTGAGCAGGCCGTGCTTCGCGGCGAAGCGCGCCCCCCGGCCGGAGGGCGAGTGGACCGTGATGTCGGTCACGCCGTGGTCGCGCAGGGCGGCGAGCGTCGCAGCCGCGTAGGAGCCGGTTCCGACGAGCAGCGTGCGCTGGGTGGTCCAGTCGGCGATGCGGCTGCCCGCGAGGTCGAGCGCCAGCCGCACGAGCGAGCGGCCTGCTCGGCCGAGGGCGGTGCCGTTCTTGACGCCCTTCTGCGTCTCGGTCGCGCGCTGGAAGAGGCGCTCGAGCTCGCTCGAGGTGGTGCCGTGCTCGCGCGCCTCGTCGAGGGCGCGGCGCACCTGGCCGCCGATCTCGCCCTCGCCGACGATGACCGACTCGAGCCCCGAGGCGACGGAGAAGAGGTGCTCGGCGACCTTCGTGCCCGCGGTCACCTCGCAGGCGCCCTCGAGGTCCTCGGGGGTCACGCCCGTGGCCGTGCGGATGGCCTCATGCGCGGCGGCGAGGCCGGCCTCGCGCGCGGCGCCGGACGGCACGTCGAGGTCGATGTACGCCTCGAAGCGGTTGCAGGTCGAGAGCACGACGGTGCCCTTGACGTCCTCGCTGTGGCCCGCGATGAGCGGGGCGACGGCGGTCGTGTGCGTGCTCAGGCGCTCGAGGAGATCGAACGGCGCGGTCTTGTGACTCGCAGACAGGCAGAACAGCACGACAGCCATTCTACCCCGCGTAAAAGTCTCTTCTGAATGATTCATGAAAAGGAAGGGTTGCCTAACCGGCGCTTTCCGCGACTCCGAAGGCGCGGATGGGAGGATGGGGGCATGCCTTCCCCCGATGCGCCGCTGCTGCGCGCCCTGCGCGGCGAGCGCCCCGATACCGCTCCGATCTGGTTCATGCGACAGGCGGGCCGCTCGCTTCCCGAGTACCGCGAGCTCCGCGTCGGCACGCGCATGCTCGACGCCTGCCTCACGCCCGACCTCGCGGCGGAGATCACGCTGCAGCCCGTGCGGCGGCACGGGGTCGACGCGGGCATCTTCTTCAGCGACATCGTCGTGCCGCTCCGGCTCGCCGGCATCGAGGTCGAGATCGTCCCCGGGCGCGGGCCCGTCTTCGCCGACCCCGTGCGCACGCGCGCCGACGTCGACCGCGTGACGGCCATCGACCCCGCGGAGGTCGCGGCGGCCGCCGACCCCGTGCGCGCCGCGGTGCGCGCCGTCGTCTCGGAGCTCGACGGCGCCGGCACGCCGCTCATCGGCTTCGCGGGGGCGCCCTTCACGCTCGCGGCCTATCTCGTCGAGGGCGGGCCGTCGAAGGAGCACCTGCGCGCCCGCGCCCTGATGCACGCCGACCCCGGCGCATGGCACGCGCTCGCCGGATGGCTCGCGCAGGTCTCGCGCGCGTTCCTCCAGGCGCAGATCGAGTCGGGGGCTGCGGCCGTGCAGCTGTTCGACTCGTGGGCGGGCTCGCTCGCGCCATCCGATCTGCGCGCATTCGTGCTCCCGCACTCGACGGCCGCCGTCGAGGGCCTCGACGTGCCGGTCATCCACTTCGGCGTCGGCACGGGCCCCGTGCTCGCCGACATGCGCCTCGGGGGCATCGCGTCCGCGGTCGGCGTCGACTGGCGCGTGCCGCTCGACGAGGCCGCGCGCACCGTCGGCGGCGAGACGACCCTGCAGGGCAACATCGACCCCGCCCTGCTCGCCGCGCCCTGGGAGGTGCTCGAGGCGCACGTCCGCGACGTGCTCGAACGCGGGCGCGCTGCCCGTGCGCACATCGTCAACCTCGGCCACGGCGTCCCGCCGGAGACCGACCCGACGGTGCTGACGCGCATCGTCGAGCTCGTCCACTCGGTCTGATCGTCGGAGGAGGCACACCGTGACGGAGCAGCTCGACGAGCTCTACGCCCACGCTCATGAGAAGCACGTCGTCGTCGTGGGCGGCGGCGTCGCGGGCCTGATCGCCGCGTGGGAGTGCGCCAAGGTGGGCATGCGCGTGACCGTGCTCGAGGCCGGCGAGCGCCCGGGCGGCGTGCTGCGCTCGGCCGAGGTGGGCGGTCTCGTCCTCGACCTCGGCGCGGAGAGCTTCGCGACCCGCGGCGGGCACGTCCGCGCGCTGATCGACGAGCTCGGGCTGTCGGACGACGTCGTGGCGCCGGGCACGGGCGCAGGCGGCGCGTGGGTCGCCGGCGTGCCCGGCGTGGGGGCGGCCCCGCTGCCGAAGGGCGGCGTGCTCGGCATCCCCGCCAACCCCTTCGCGGACGACGTCCGACGGATCCTCGGCTGGGGCGGCGCCTGGCGCGCCTACCTCGATCGGCTGAAGCCCGTGCTCACGATCGGCCACGAGCACAGCCTGGGGCGCCTCGTGCGGTCGCGGCTCGGTGAGAAGGCCCTCGATCGGCTCGTCGCGCCCGTCACGACCGGGGTGTACTCCGCGCATCCCGACGACATCGATCCCGACGTCGCGGCGCCGGGGCTCAACGCGGCGCTCACCCGCACCGGCTCGCTCACCGGCGCCGTCGCCGACCTCGCGGGCGCGCGCACGTCCGCTCCGGGAGGCGCCGTGCTCGGTCTGCGCGGCGGGATGGCGCGGCTCGCGGACGCGCTCGTCGAGCGTCTCGAGGTGCTCGGCGCCGAGGTCAGGACCCGCGCCGCCGTCGACGGGCTCGAGCGCGCGGGTGCGACCTGGACCATCCGCCTCGCGGCGCGCGAGGAGCGCGACGAGGACGTGAGCGACGCCGCTGTCGACGACGGGCCGATCGAGGCGGACGTGGTCGTCGTCGCGATCGGGGAGGCGGGCGCACGTCGCCTCCTCGCGCCGCACGTGACCGGCCTGGCCGCCGAGCCGGCACGGCCCGGCCCGGTCGTCGAGATCGTCACACTCGTCCTCGACGCCCCCGAGCTCGACGCGAAGCCGCGGGGGACGGGCGTGCTCACCGTCCCGGGATCGCACCGTGCGAAGGCACTCACCCACGCGACCGCGAAATGGCAGTGGGTCGCGGAGGCCGCCGGCGCGCACCGTCACGTCGTCCGGGTCTCGTTCGGCACCCAGAACGAGGAGCCGGCGACCGCGGGCCTCGACGACGACGAGGCGGCAGCCCTCGCGCTGGAGGAGGCGAGCGCCCTGCTCGGCGTCGCCCTCGCGCCGCATCAGCTCGCGGGCGCCCGGCGCGAGAGCTTCCTCCAGGCGCAGCCGGCCGCGACCGTCGGACTCAAGGCCGCGACCGCGCAGGCGCGCGCGGCCATCCAGACCGCTCCCGGCATCGGCGCCGTCGGCGCCTGGCTCGCCGGGACGGGACTCGCTCAGGTCGTGCCCGACGCGATCGCGGAGGCGGAGCGCGTGCGACGCCGCGCGCTCTTCTCGTGACCTGACCCGGGTACACCCGCGGGCGCTCTCGCGCAAGGCGGATGCCGAAAGCGGCATACACGGTTACTGTGGGACACCAGGGCAGCACCCGAAACGACGTGAGGAGAACCCGATGCGGGGGAAGCTGGGACTCGTGATCGGCCTCGGAGTGGGCTACGTGCTCGGCACGCGAGCCGGCCGCGAGCGCTACGAGCAGATCAAGGAGAAGGCGCAGGAGGTGTGGGAGCTCCCCATCGTCCAGGCGCAGGCCGAGAAGGCGACGAAGCTCGCCAAGTCGAGCGCGCTCGCGATCCCCCGCGCCGCCTGGAACGGCGCGATCAAGGTCGTCAAGGCGGCCACGACGTCCGGCACCCCGGGGCAGCGTCTCGATGCGGCGCTCGGCGAGGCGGAGGACGCCGCCGACGACGTCAAGCAGGAGGCGCAGCGGAAGGCTGCCGGCTGATGGCGCAGCTTCCGCCGTCGCCGGTGCGGGACCGCGCCGACGACAGTCTCTTCTCGCTGATCGGCGACCTGCCGGAGCTCGTCCGCAACCTCGTCGTCGCCGAGGTCAACGCGGCGAAGAAGTGGGCGATCGCCGCCGCGAAGGACGCGGGCTTCGGCACCGGCTGGATGATCGTCGCCCTGTTCTTCGTGTTCTGGGCGATCCCGGCCTTCCTCGCGTTCGTCGTCGCGCTCCTGTCGCTGTGGCTGCCGGTGTGGGCGTCGGCGCTCATCGTGTTCGGCGTCGGCCTCGTGCTCGCCGCGGTGTTCGCGCTGCTCGGCCTGCTCCGGTTCAAGCACCTCGCGAAGAGCGAGAACCCCGCCCGCGCCGTGCAGACGGACGTCGCCATCGTCAAGGAGGTCGCAGATGAGTTCTGACCGTGCACGCGCCGAGGAGCGGCTCGCGAAGACGGTCGTGCCCAGCGGGATCTCCGACCCGGTCGAGCTCGCGCGGGCGGAGCTGAAGGCCGCGCTCGCCGCGATCGAGGTCAAGGGCAACCTGCCGCGTCGAGCGGCCGAGGCGAGCCAGCGCGGCGCGGTGAAGGCGCGCGCGTTCGCGCAGCGCAGCCCAGTGGCGGCAGCCGCCGCCGCGGCGGGCGTCGCCGCGGCCGTCGGGCTCGCGATCTGGGGCGTCGCGCGGATCATCGCGCGCTGATCGGTGGCGAGGCCCTCCGCTCCCGTCAAGGGGGAGGGCCTCGTTTTCGCCTTCTCGCGACGCGGGAGCATGATGGAGTCATGTCTGCAGCACCCGAGACGACCGGCGACAACTACAGCCTCTGGGCGGTGTGGCGGCGGAACCCCGACCGCCCCGTGACGGAGCCCGACGCGACCGAGCTCGAGGACATCGTCGCCCTGCTCGAGGGCGAGGGCGTGACGATCCGCGGCTTCTACGACGTCAGCGGCCTGCGCGCCGATGCCGACCTCATGGTCTGGCTGCACGGCGCCGTCGCCGAGGACCTGCAGCGGGCCGTGCGCCGGCTGCGCCGCACCGAGCTGCTCAAGGACCTCCTGCCGACGTGGAACGCGATGGCCGTCCACCGCGACGCGGAGTTCAACAAGCGGCACATCCCGGGCTACCTCCGCGGCATCCCCGCGAAGGGCTGGCTCACGGTGTACCCGTTCGTGCGCAGCCACGAGTGGTACCTGCTGCCCGAGGACGAGCGCCGCACGATGCTCGCCGACCACGGCCGCAAGGGCGCCGCGTTCTCGGGAGTCGTCGCGAACACGATGGCGTCGTTCGCCCTGGGCGACTACGAGTGGATGCTCCCGATGGAGTCGGACGAGCTCAACGAGCTCGTCGACATGATGCGCGAGCTGCGCTACACCGAGGCCCGTCGCCACGTGCGCGAGGAGGTGCCGTTCTTCACGGGTCGACGCATCCCCGCGTCGGCCGTGCCCGAGGTGCTCCAGTGACCACGCCCATCCGTCTCGGCACGCGCCGGAGCGCTCTCGCGACGGCGCAGTCGTCGCAGATCGCCCGCGCTCTCGAGCAGCAGGCGGGGAGGCCCGTCGAGCTCGTGCCGATCGTCTCGGAGGGCGACACGTCGCGCGCGTCGCTGTCGCAGCTCGGCGGGACGGGCGTCTTCGCGACGCGCCTGCGCGAGGCGCTGCTGCGCGACGAGTGCGATCTCCTCGTGCACTCCCTGAAGGACCTCCCGACCGCCGACGCCCCCGGCCTCGTCATCGCGGCGACCCCCGCGCGTGCGGACGCACGCGACGTCGTGCTCACGCGCGACGGCGTGCGGCTGGGCGACCTCGCCCCCGGTGCGCGGATCGGCACGGGCTCGCCGCGCCGGATCGCGCAGGTCCGGCGCGCGAACGCGGGTGTCGAGCTCCACGACATCCGCGGCAACGTCGACTCCCGCATGCAGCGCGTGCGCGACGGCGAGCTCGACGCGATCGTGCTGGCCGCGGCGGGCCTGTCGCGCCTCGGAGCCGACATCGACCTCGCTCTCGAGCCGCAGGACCTGGGCGGATGGCCGACGGCCGCGGGGCAGGGAGCTCTCGCCGTCGAGACCCGCAGCGACATCGACGAGGAGCTCTTCGCGGCCATCCGCGCCCTCGACGACCCCGCGACCCGCTTCGCCGTGACGGTCGAACGGGCGATCCTCGCGGGCGTCGAAGCCGGGTGCCATGCGCCCCTCGGGATCCACGCCGTCCTCCGGGGCGAGCAGCTCTCGGTCACCGCGGTCGCGTACGGCCGCGAGCCGGGCGAGGAGATCGCCGTCGAGCACGCCGAGGCCGTGGCGCAGGAGTATATTCGTCCTGAGGGCGGAAGCGACGGTGCGGACTCCGCCCGGCGCGTCGTCCCCCGACGAGCGAGCGAGATCGGCACCGCTGTCGCCGGTCGGCTTCTCGACCGAGGGGCGTCCGACCTCGTCTCCCCCTCGACCACACCATGACGAAGCCAGTGGAACACATGACCGGAAAGCCTCTCGCCGGATGGCGGGTGCTCGTGCCTCGCGGCGGCCCGTGGGGCGATGGCGTCGCGGCGCGTCTGCGTGCCGACGGCGCGACGCCGGTCATCGCGCCGCTCATCAACTTCGCCCCGACGGAGGACAAGGCCGCTCTCGAGCAGGCGCTGCGCGACCTCGCCGACGGCATGTTCGACTGGCTCACCGTGACGAGCGCGACGACCGTCGACGTCCTCTACTCCTACGGCGCGACGATCCCCGAGAGCACGAAGGTCGCGGCGGTCGGCGAGACGACCGCGACCGCGCTGCAGGCCGTCGGGTACGGCGTGGACCTCGTGCCCGACACCGACAACTCCGCAGCCGGACTCGCGCGGCAGCTCCTCGCCCGGGAGTCGGAGCCCCGCCGCATCCTGACCCTGCGCAGCGAGATCGCCAAGCCCGTCCTCACCGACGCCCTCATCGCAGCGGGGCACGACGTGCACAGCGTCGTCGCGTACCGCACGGTGGGCGTGCCCGCCCCGGAGCGCGCGCACCGCGACGTGCTCAACGGCCGCATCAACGCCATCCTCGTGACGAGCGGCTCGGTCGCCGAGCAGGTGCGCGAGCAGTTCCCCGACATCCCCGACCAGACGATCATCGCCGCGATCGGCCCGCGCACCGCGCGCGACGCCGACGCCGTGGGGCTGCCGATCCACCTCGTCGCACCACGGCAGACCATCGAGTCGCTCATCGACTCCCTCGCGAAGATCCCGGTGCCCGAGCCGACCGAGGAGGCCAGGGCCATCCCGCCCACGACGCCGACCGACGTCGTCCGGATCCCCGGGATGAAGGCGCGCCGATGACCTTCCCCGTGCACCGGCCGCGACGCCTCCGCCAGTCGCCGGCGGTCCGCCGGCTCATGCGCGAGACGCACCTCGCGCCATCCCAGCTCGTGCTGCCCGCCTTCGTGCGGGAGGGCATCGCCGAGCCCGTCGAGATCTCGTCGATGCCCGGGGTGCGCCAGCACACGCTCGACTCCCTCCGCCGGGCCGCCGTCGAGGCGGCGGAGGCCGGAGTCGGCGGCATCATGCTCTTCGGCGTGCCGGCCGTGCGCGACGCGGTGGGATCGGGCGCCGACGATCCCGAGGGCATCCTCAACGCCGCCGTGTCGGCGCTCGCATCGGAGGTCGGCGACGCCCTCGTCGTGCAGGCCGACCTGTGCCTCGACGAGTTCACCGACCACGGGCACTGCGGCGTGCTGACGCCCGAGGGCGGTGTCGACAACGACGCGACGCTCGAGCGGTACGCCGCGATGGCCCTCGCGCAGGCGCGTGCGGGTGCGACGCTGCTCGGGCTCTCGGGGATGATGGATGGCCAGGTCGCGGCCGTCCGCGAGGCGCTCGAGTCCGAGGGCTTCGTCGACACGATCGTGATGGCGTACTCGGCGAAGTACGCGGGCGCGTTCTACGGGCCGTTCCGCGAGGCGGTCGACTCGCAGCTGAAGGGCGACCGGCGCACCTACCAGATGGACCCCGGCAACGCGCGCGAGGGAGTCCGCGAGGCGGTGATCGACGTCGAGGAGGGCGCCGACATCGTCATGGTGAAGCCCGCGCTGCCGTACCTCGACGTGCTCGCCGACGTGCGTGCGGCCGTCGACGTGCCCGTCTGGGCGTACCAGGTGTCGGGCGAGTACGCGATGATCGAGGCGGCGAGCGCGAACGGCTGGATCGACCGCCGCGGCGCGATCGAGGAGTCGCTCCTCGGCATCCGCCGCGCCGGCGCCGACGCCATCCTCACGTACTGGGCCGTCGAAGCCGCGCGCTGGCTGCGCTGATCCGGGAGGCGCGGCGTCGTCCGGGCGCGGCGGGTTCGCCGCGTTTCGCGGCGAACGTCCTCGCACGATTCGCCCATCCGCGGCGCGGGAGAATGGACGCATGACCGATCGCAACGACGTCCTGTTCGAGCACGCCCGCGAAGTGATCCCCGGCGGCGTGAACTCGCCCGTGCGGGCGTACGGCTCGGTCGGCGGGACGCCCCGGTTCCTCGCGTCGGCGCGCGGGGCGTACGTGACGGATGCCGCTGGCCGAGAGTACGTCGACCTGGTCGCCTCGTGGGGCCCGGCTCTGCTCGGTCATGCGCATCCGGAGGTCGTCGCCGCGGTGCAGGAGGCGGCGGCGCGCGGTCTGTCATTCGGCGCTCCGACCGAGGGCGAGGTCGAGCTGGCCGATCTCATCGTCGGCCGGGTGCAGGCCGGCGGCCTCCGTCCGGTCGAGCAGGTGCGCCTCGTCTCGACGGGCACCGAGGCGACCATGACCGCCATCCGCCTCGCGCGCGGCGTCACCGGCCGCGACCTCGTGCTCAAGTTCGACGGCAACTACCACGGGCACTCCGACGGGCTCCTCGCGGCGGCGGGCTCCGGCGTCGCGACGCTCGCCCTCCCCGGCACGGCGGGGGTGCCCGCGCCGATCGCGGCGCAGACGCTCGTCGCCCCGTACGGCGACCTCGACGCGGTGCGCGAGATCTTCGCGGTCCGCGGCGACGAGATCGCCGCGATCATCGTGGAGGCCGCGCCCGCCAACATGGGGGTCGTGCAGCCGGCGCCCGGCTACAACGCGGCGCTTGCGCAGATCGCGCACGACGCGGGAGCGCTGCTCATCCTCGACGAGGTGCTCACGGGCTTCCGCGTGCACCCGGCGGGGCACTGGGGGCTCCAGGTCGAGGCGGGCGAGGCCTTCGAGCCCGACATCATCACGTTCGGCAAGGTCATGGGCGGCGGCATGCCTCTCGCAGCGCTCGGCGGCAAGCGCGCCGTCATGGACCAGCTCGCTCCCGTCGGCCCCGTCTACCAGGCCGGCACGCTCTCGGGGAACCCGCTGTCCGTCGCCGCCGGCATCGCGACGCTGCGTCTGGCCACTCCCGAGGTCTACGCGGCCGTCGACGCCGCCGCGGCCACGGTCGCCGACGCGCTGGCCGCCGCGCTCTCGGCGGAGGGCGTCGTCCACGCGATCCCGCGCGCCGGCAACCTCTTCGGGCTCGCGTTCCTGCCCGAGGCGCCGGCCGACTACGCGACTGCCAAGACGCAGGAGGCGTTCCGCTACACGCCGTTCTTCCACGCGATGCTCGAGGCGGGCGTCGCCCTGCCCCCGAGCGTGTTCGAGGCGTGGTTCCTCACGGCAGCGCACGACGACGAGGCGCTCGCTCGCATCGTCGACGCGCTGCCCGCGGCCGCGCGGGCCGCCGCGGCCGCGACCGCCTGAGCCGCGACGCCCTCTGCACAGGCGGCTCCCGCCGGCGCGCCCTCCCCAGGCGAACCGCGTGCGAGCCGCCGACGGGGGTGGTCCCTCCGAGGATGTGACGCATCCGACCGAGGAGGAGACCATGACCGACGCCAAGCTCGACCTCATCGCGAAGCTGCTCGCGAAGGCCGAGAGCACGACGCCCGAGGAGGCCGAGGCGCTCACCGAGCACGCCGAGCGCCTCATGGTGAAGTACGGGATCGGGCAGGCGCTGCTCGATGAGAGACGTGCTCGACTGGGCGAGACGCAGGACCCCGTCGTCGAGGAGCAGATGCTCTTCACGGGCGCCTACGCGCGCGACCTCCGAGAGCTCGGCGGCGGGGTCGCGCGCGCCCTCGGCACGATCCGGCCGCTCATCGCCGACTCCGCTCGCGGATCGGTGCCGTATCTCGTCGGGTTCGCGTCCGACGTGCAGCAGGCGCGCGTTCTCATCGCGAGCCTGCGCGTCCAGGCGCTCGTCGCGATGCGCGCATGGTGGCTCATCGAGCGAGCGTCGTACGACTGGTGCACGGAGAGCGACCGCCGTCGCGCGCGCAGCGGGTTCGTCCGCGGATTCGGGGCCGGCGCCGCGGCGCGCATCGCCGAGAACCGCCGCGCGATCATCGAGGAGGCGGGGAGCGGAACCGACCTCGTCCTCGCGTCACGTCGAAGCCGGGTCGATGCCTACGTCGACGCGCTCTCCCCGAGGAGAGGGCGCCGGCGCCAGGGGGCCGACGCGGGCGCGTTCGCGTCGGGGCACCGCTCCGGCCGCCAGGCGAACAGGGCGAGGCCGCGATCGGCGCGAGAAGGGGCCTCCCGCGATGAGGCACCGCGGCGGTGCGACGCTGTTCAGCCCAGCAGCCTCGCGGTCCGCGAGCCGAGGCCGAGTGCGGCGGCGGAGCGCAGCTGCTCGACGGTGTCGACGTCACGGCGCAGCGTCGAGTCCTGCGCCACCCCGAGGTCGACGTGCCCCGCCGCCCGGTGCGCCGCGGCCGAGTCCGCTCCGAAGGCCGGCACGAGTGCGGTGCCCGCGCGCGCCGTGATGAGGGTGGATCCCGTGCCCTCGGCGTCCGCGACGAGCCCGAGCCGCGCCGCGCCGGCGAGCGCGAGCGCGGCATCGAGGTCTGCCGGTCGGAGCGCGGGCAGGTCGCCCAGGAGCACCGCCCGCGGGAGGACGCGGTCGATCGTCGCGAGCCCGCGGCGGATGGCGGCGTTCAGCCCCGCGGGCTCGGACTCGCGGACGACGCGGATGGGGGCGGATGGCCGTGCGCGCGCGGGCGGGGGTGTGCTGTCTGCGAGGCCCTCCGGCCATCCGGAGGCCGCCGTGACGACGACGACCTCGGCGACCCGCGAGGCGTGCGCGACCGCGTCGACCGTGTCACGCGCGATCGCGTCGGCGAGCGCCGCGCGATCGACGCCGGGCGCCTCGAGCCGCGACTTCCCCCGTGCGGGCGGCTTCACGGGGATGACGACGTGCCAGGCGAAGCCCGCGTCGCCGTTCACGCCCCGTACTCGGCGCGGAGCCGAGGCAGCACCTCCTCGCCGTAGAGGCGCAGGAAGGTCTCCTGGTCGTGACCGGGGTCGTGGAAGACGAGGTGCCGGAAGCCCAGGTCGATCCAGGTGCGGATCGCCGCGAGGTGCTCGTCGACGTCGTCCGACACGATGAAGCGCGAGGCGGCGCGCTCGGTGGGCAGCTGCTCGGCGAGGCGCTGCATCTCGAGCGGGTCGTCCACGCCCATCTTCTCCTCGGGGCTCAGGGCGAGCGGGGCCCAGAAGCGCGTGTTCTCGAGCGCCTGGGCGCGGTCGTGCCGGAAGGAGACCTTGACCTCGAGAAGCGTGTCGACGTCGGACCGGTCGCGGCCCGCCTTGGCGAGCCCCTCGTCGAATGCCGGCAGGAGCTTCTCGCTGTACAGCTCGGGAGCCTTGCCGCTCGTCGTGATGTAGCCGTCGGCGATCCGGCCGGCGAGCCGCGTCGCCGCGGGGCCCGAGGCGCCGATGTAGATGGGCACGAGCTCGTCCGGGCGGTCGTAGATCGTGGCGTTGCGCACCGAGTAGTACGTGCCGTCGAAGGTCACGCGATCGTCGGTCCACAGCCGGCGGATGAGCGTGATCGCCTCTTTCATGCGCTGGAACCGCTCGGGCGACTCGGGCCAGTCGAGGCCGAGGGTGACCTCGTTGAGCGCCTCGCCCGTGCCGACGCCGAGGATCATCCGCCCGGGGTGCATGGCGCCGAGGGTGCCGAACGCCTGCGCCACGACGCCCGGGTGGTAGCGGAAGGTCGGCGTGAGCACCGACGTGCCGAGCAGCACGCGCGAGGTGCGCTCGGCCGCGGCGCCGAGCCAGGGCAGCGCGGCGGGTGCGTGCCCTCCCTCGTGCATCCACGGCTGAAGGTGGTCGCTGAGGAAGACCGAGTCGAACCCGACCTCCTCGGCGAGGATCGCGTAGTCGAGCAGCTCGCGCGGCCCGAACTGCTCGGATGAGGCCTTGTAGCCGAACCGGAAGGGGATGGTCATGGCAGGGCTCCTTCGGAGGTGAGGACGGCGGATGGCTCGAGCAGGTCGCGGGAGACGCGCGCGAGACGCTCGCGGAAGGCGGCGACGGTCCCCGGCCAGAGGAGCGTGAGCCGGCCGCTGCGGGAGTCGACGTACCAGCTCTCGCAGCCGCCTGACACCCACGGGGTCCCGGTCGAGCGCTCGACGATCTCCCGCGTGTAGGCGGCCTCGTCCTGCGCGCTCACGCGCACGTCGAGTCCCCGGGCGACGAGAGCCGCGGCGAAGGCGGCCTGCTCCTCGAGGATGAGCACGGCCGAGTTGTGGCCGAGCGCCGCGTTCGGCCCGCCGAGGATGAAGAGGTTCGGGAAGCCGTGCACGAGGGTCGAGCCGACCGAGCGCATGCCGTCGGACCAGTGCGCGTCGAGCGATCGACCGTGCTCTCCGGTCACGAGGGGCGCGTAGGGCTGGCGGGTGGAGGCGAAGCCCGTGGCGAGGACGACCGCGTCGGCCGCGTGCCGCGTGCCGTCGGCCGCGACGAGCGCGCCGTTCTCCACGGCGGCCAGGGCAGATGGCACGAGACGCACGGCACCCGAGGCGACGGCCGGGTAGAACGCGTCGCTCAGGAGCACGCGCTTGCAGCCGAACGCGTAGTCCGGGGTGAGAGCGGCGCGCAGGGCCGGGTCCGCCACCTGCGAGGCGAGGTGGGCGCGCGCGACGGCCTCGGCTTCGGCGGCGGCCGCGCGGTCGCCAGAGCGCGACGCGAAGCGCGCCTCGCCCTCGCGGAGCAGCTCGTCGCGCAGGCGCGCGGCGGCCGACGGCTCGCGCAGGGCGGCGCGCTCCTCGGGGCCGTACACCCGGTCGCCCTTGGGGACGATCCACGCGGGCGTGCGCTGGAAGAGCACGACCTCGGCGCCCGCATCGACGAGGGCGGGCACGAGCTGCACGGCGCTCGCCCCCGTGCCGACGACCGCGATCCGGCGCCCCGCGACGTCCTGCGTGTGGTCCCACCGCGCGGAGTGGAAGAGCGGGCCGGGGAAGGTCTCGAGCCCCACGACGTCCGGGATCCGGGGCTCGGTGAGCCGCCCGCACGCGAGGACGAGATGTCGCGCCCGGATCTCCTCGGGACACGACGCAGGATCCTCCTCGCCCGCCGCACCGGGAATCCGGTTCCCGCGCGCGGAGCCGCTCGGAGGTCCTGCGATGTGTCCCGGGCCGGTGCGCACCGCCCACTCGTCGCCATCCCACCGTGCGTCGATCAGCGCGGTGCCGAAGCGGATCCGCGCGTCGAGCCCCTCGTCGCGCGCGATCCGCTCGAGGTACTCCCGGATCTCCGCGCCGGGAGCGAACACGCGCGTCCAGTCGGGGGACGGATGGCTCGCGAGCCCGTACAGGTGAGAGGGCACGTCGCACGCGACGCCGGGATAGGTGTTGTCGCGCCACGTGCCGCCGACTCCGTCGGCGCGCTCGATGATCGCGAAGTCGTCGACGCCCTGCGCCCGGAGGGCGAGCGCGGCCGCGAGGCCTGCGAAGCCGGCGCCGACGATGAGCGTGCCGACGCGGATCATCCGCCGCTCCGCTGGACGTCGCCGTAGGTCGTCGTCCGCTGCCGGAACGGCCGGAACAGCCGCTTCGCGATGCCGCGCGCCGTGTCGAGCGGCAGCTCGAGGCCGGCCTCGACCCCCGCGCGAGGCGCGACGCGTCCGTCGAGAAGCGTTCCGCCGAGGTCGTCGCCGCCCGCGCGCAGGAGGTCAGCCGACAGCTCGAGGCCGTGGCGCGTCCACGGGATCTGCACGTGCGCGATGGCGCCCGACAGCATGAGGCGAGACACCGCGACCATGGCACGGTGCTCATCACGCGGGCTGCGGCCGTCGACGAGCGGCCGGCCCCAGCCCGGCATCGGGATCGGCACGAACTCGGAGAACCCTCCGGTCTCGCGCTGGATGGCCAGGAGCCTGCGGAGGTGGGCGATGCGCTCCGCGGCGGTCTCGACGTGCCCGTAGAACAGGACGGATGTCGAGCGGAAGCCCGCGCGGTGGGCGGCCGTGATGGTCTCGATCCAGCGGTCGATCTCGAGGTCGCCGGGCGCGACCTCGGCGCGCACGCGCTCGCTCAGGATCTTGACGCCCGTTCCCGGCACCGTATCGACTCCCGCCTCGCGCAGCGCGGCGAGCGCGCCGTCGACCCCGAGCCCCGCGCGGTCGGCGAGGTCGGCGACATCCTGCGGGCGGAAGGCGTGGAGATGGATGGCCGGGGCCGCGCGCTTCACGGCGCGAGCGATCTCGAGGTACGCCTCAGGCTCCTCGCCCGGCGCGAGGAGGCCCTGCACGCAGATCTCCGTGAGACCGAGGTCGACCGCGTCGCGCGCGGCGTCCTCGAGGAGCGGGAGGTCGAACTCGTCATCCGCCCGGCCGCCTCGCGCGCGGAAGCCGGTCGAGGCGATGTTGCGGTTCGCGACGATGCTCACGGTCTCGCCGACGGTGTACCGGCGCACGTCGTCGGCCGTCTGCACGAGGGCCTCGAGCTCGTCGCCGGTCGCGGTGAGGAGGCGCTCCCACTCCGCGTCGTCGAGCGCTCCAGGGTCCTGCGCGGCGCGCTCGATGACGGCGGCGATGAGCCCGCCGGGCGACCAAAGTGCAGGAGTCTCGACCGCGCCCGCATCGGGGGAGCGGTCTCCCGGCTCCTGCGGGCCCGGAACTCCTGCGTCGTGTCCCGCGCGGGGCGAGCGCGCCTCGGGTCGCACGATGCCGCCATCCGCCGCGCGTCGCGCGAGCCCGCTCTCGTCGGCGAGGGCGCGCGTCGCACCGCGGATGGCCGCGTCGACCCAGGCGTCCGCGTGCACGTACTCGGGGTGGGCCGTGAGGCGCTCGCGGAGCGTGAAGCCGAGCTCTGCCGTGCGCGCCGCGAGGTCGTCGAGGTGCGGCCACGGGCGCTCGGGGTTCACGTGGTCGGCGGTGAGCGGCGAGACGCCGCCCCAGTCGTCGGCGCCCGCGCGGAGGAGGAGCGCGAACTCCTGCGGGTCGGACAGGTTCGGCGGCACCTGCACGCGCATGCGCGGCCCCAGGACGAGCCGCGTCACGGCGACGGCCATCGCGTGCTCGTGGAGCGCGGCGTCGGGCGCGTCCTGCATCGCGGTCCGCGGCTTCGCGCGGAAGTTCTGGACGATGACCTCCTGCACGTGCCCGTGGCGCTCGTGCACGTCGCGGAGGGCGATCATCGACTCCGCGCGGTCGCGGAGCGTCTCGCCGATCCCGACGAGGATGCCCGAGGTGAAGGGGATGCGGGCGCGGCCGGCGTTCTCGAGCAGCTCGAGCCGGACGAGGGGGTCCTTGTCGGGCGAGCCGTGGTGCACGCGCCCCGGCTCCGTGAAGAGCGCGCGCGAGGTCGTCTCGAGCATGACGCCCATCGAGGGGGCGAACGGGCGCAGCGCCGCGAGCTCGTCGGGGCTCATCACGCCCGGGTTCAGGTGGGGGAGGAGCCCCATCTCATCGACGATCAGCTCGGCCATCGCGCCGACGTACTCGAGAGTCGACGCGTAGCCGTGCTCGTCGAGCCAGGCGCGCGCCTCGGGCCAGCGGTCCTCGGGGCGATCGCCGAGCGTGAGCAGCGCCTCCTTGCAGCCGAGCGCCTGCCCCTGTCGGGCGACGGCGAGCACCTGCTCGGGCGACATGTACGCGGGCTTCGCCTTCTTGAGCAGCTGGCCGGGGGTGTCGACGAACACGCAGTAGTGGCAGCGGTCGCGGCACAGCGTCGTGAGCGGGATGAACACCTTGCGCGAGTACGTCACGACACCGGGGCGGCCCGCGAGGGCGAGCCCCTCGTCGCGCGTGCGCGCGGCGAGATCGAGCACGCGCTCGGCATCGGGGCCCGTCGCCTCGAGGAGCGCGAGCGCGTCGTCGGCGTCGAGGCGCTCCCCGCGCTCGGCCTTTCGCAGAGCGGCGGCGAGAGCCGGAGCGTTCGCGCTGAGCAGGGTCACCGATCCAGTCTCGCACCGTGCGCGGCGACGGGCGCCGCCGCGGACAGCACGGCCGCGGCGAAGCTGTGCGAACTCACCAGCCTCTCGGGAGGAGTCCGCTGGCAGGATGGATGCCATGGTCACCCTGCTCCTCGATCACGCGCAGCTCGAGATCTCGCTGTCGGCCACCGAGCGCGCCCTCGCGTTCCGCCGCACGAGCATCCGCGTCGAGCGCTCGTCGATCGTCAAGGTGCAGCTCACGGACGACCCGTGGACCTGGCTGCGCGGCGTGCGCGCCCGCGGCACGTTCCTGCCCGGCTTCACCGCGCTCGGCACGTGGCGGACGGAGACCGGAGACGACTTCGTCGCGGTGCGCGGGCGCCGTCTGCCCGGAGTCGTGATCGATCTGGATGGCGACGGCGAGTTCGAGCGTCTCGTCATCTCGACACGTCACGGCCTCGCGCTCACGCGCGCGCTGCGCCTCAACCTCGACGAGGCCGCCGAGGCCGTCGAACTCGGCGCGGAGCCTGCGAAGGAGCCGCAGCGCACACCCCGCCCCGCCCCGCGTCCCGCTCCCGCGATCTGAGCCGGCGGCGCCGTCGTCAGTCGGCGTCGTCCTCGGTGGGCTGCTCAGTGCCCTCGTAGGTCGCCGGGTCGACGCCCGCTCCGCGCAGGATGTCGTCGAACGAGAAGCCCTCCTCGTTCTCGCCCTCGACGACGGCCGCGTCCTCCTCCTCGGTGGACTCCTCGGCGCCGATCATCGGCACGGCCACGGTCTCCGTCGAGAGGTGGTCGATGGTCGGGATGGCGATGGTCGGCTCGCCCGGCTCGTGCTCGTCGGCGTCATGGCCCAGGAACGCGGCCGCGCCGCCGACCGGCTCGTCGCCACCGGCCAGGAGGTTCGCCAGACGCGCCGACCCCGGCAGGCCGCCCGCGAACGGAGCCGCCTCGGCGTCCTCGGCGTCGTCGCCACCGTCGAACTCGACGACCGCATCGGGCTCCTCGAGCACGTCGGGGCTGTCGGCGTCGTCGCGAGGAGCATCCTGCTCGCCCTCGTGCCTGTCGTGGGGAGCCTCCGACGGATCGGAATCGGCGGCGAAGGCGTCGGCCGGGGCGTCGGCGTCGTCGCCCTCGGGCGTCCAGTCCTCGTGGCTCTCGGCGACGTGCTCGGGAGCCGCGGGAGCCTCGTCGTCCCACGCGTGCGCGGCGCCGGGGTCGCCGTCCATGGCCGGAGCCTGGAGGAAGGCGTCGGCCTCGGCGACCTCGCGCTCGAAGTCGGCGTCGGTGGTCGGTGCAGGAGCGGCCGGGATGTGCCACGTGGGCACCGGCGCCGGCGCGTCGGCGACGAACGGCGCGTCCTCGGGGGCGGTGTGCTCGAGCGCTTCCGCTGCCGCGTCGTCGCCCTCGGCGTCGTCCTCCGCGCCCGCGGCCTCGTACTCCGCCGGCGCGTAGTCCTCGGTCTCGTCGGAGGCCGTCCCGTCGGAGGCCGTCTCGTTGGAGATCGTCTCGTCGGAGGCCGTCTCTCCCTCTGCGTCCGCAGCGCCCTGGGGTGCGGCGTCTTCGGCGTCCGCCTCGCCCTCCTCGGCGGCGTCCGCGTTCTCACCGGTGGCGTCGGCGCCCTGGCGAGCTTCGTCGGCGTCGGCAGTCTCCCCCGAGTCGGCGTCGGCCGGCTGCTCGTCGGTCGCGTCGGTCACGATGGCGGCCACGCCGACTCCGGCAGCGGCGCCCGCGGCAGCCGTCACGCCGACCTCGGCGGGGGAGAGACCCGCATCCTCGGAGTTCGACTCCGCGTCCTCGCGGCGGTCGGCCTCGGCGTCCACGGTCGTCGCGTCCGCCTCATCTGAGACATCCGCAGCCGCGCCATCCGAGACATCCGCAGCCGCGCCATCCGAGACATCCGCAGCCGCGCCATCCGAGACATCCGCAGCTGCGACATCCGAGACATCCGCAGGCGCCGCGTCCGCGTCACCTGAGACATCCGCGTCCGCGTCCGCGTCACCCGAGGCATCCGCACCCGGGGCGTCCGCGACCGCGCCGTCCGCCGCACCCGCCGTCGGCGGCAGCGCCGCGGTCATCGGCGGCACGTACTCGCCGCTCACGAGCTGGATGAAGACGTCCTCGAGGCTGGGGCTGCGCTGCTGCAGCGTGGTGAGCGCGACACCGGCCTGCGCGGCGAGCGCGCCGATCTCCGCGGCCGAGGCGCCCTGCACGTTGATGCCCGAGCGCAGCAGCTCGACTTCGTAGCCCGCGTCGCGCAGGGCGCGCGAGAGCGCAGCGCGGTCGAGCGAGTCGACCGCGACCGTCTGCGACGACGCGTCCTCGAGGTCCTCGATGGCGCCCGCGAAGACGAGCGAGCCGTTCGAGATGACGAGGAGCCGATCCGCGACCTGCTGGATCTCGCTGAGCAGGTGCGATGACACGAGCACCGTGCGGCCCTCGTCGGCGAGGCGGCGCATGAGGAGGCGCATCCACCGGATGCCCTCGGGGTCGAGTCCGTTCGCGGGCTCGTCGAGGACGAGCACGCCGGGGTCGCCGATCATCGCCTCCGCGACCGCGAGTCGCTGCGTCATGCCGAGGGAGTAGCCCGAGATGCGCATGTCGGCGACCTCGGAGAGGCCCACGAGCGCGAGCACCTCGGCCACGCGCGACGAGGGCACACCGGCCTGGCGGGCGACCGTGCTCAGGTGCTTGACCGCCGTGCGGCGCGCCCGGAACGTCGGCGACTCCGACACCCAGCCCACGACGCGGCGCGGGCTGGAGAGCTGCGCGAACGTCTTGCCGCCGATCGTCGCGGTGCCCGCGTTGGCGCGCAGCTGCCCGAGGAGGATCCGCAGCGTCGTCGTCTTGCCCGCTCCGTTGGGGCCGAGGAACGCGGTCACGAAGCCGGGGTCCACGCGGGCGGTGAAGTCCGAGACAGCGGCGATCCCGTCGAAGGTCTTCGTGACGCCCGTGAACTCGAGCACCTTGCCGTCGGTCATGGTGACCCCTTCATCTGCATGCATGTTCCCCCTATCTTGTCGGAATCCCGCTGAGAACCGTGGCACATCGGCGCAAACCCCTCCGTGGGCACCCCGCGGCCGGGGCCGGGACGCGCGCCGGGTAACGTGGCACGCGTGACGGACACGACGCCTTCGGCCAGAGTCGCCGCGAAGATGCAGAGCGGGGTGGGGCGCATCACGCTCGACCGCCCCGAGGCCATCAACGCCCTCTCGCTCGAGATGCTCCAGGCGGTGGGCGAGATCCTGGACGGATGGCGGGATGAGCCGGATGTCGCGATCGTGCTGCTCGAGGGCGCCGGCGACCGCGGGTTCTCGGCGGGCGGCGACATCCGAGCTCTGTACGCGAGCATGCTCGACGGCGGCGAGCCGGCCGCCGAGCCGTTCTTCCGCGTCGAGTACCGCGTCGACGCAGAGGTCGCCGCGTACCCCAAGCCGATCGTCGCGATCGCCGACGGCGTCACCATGGGCGGCGGGATCGGGCTCGCCGGCAACGCGCACGTCCGCATCGTGACCGAGCGCTCGCGCCTCGCGATGCCCGAGACGCGCATCGGATTCTCGCCCGACGCCGGCGGCTCGTGGCTCCTCGCGCACGCGCCAGGCCGTCTCGGCGAGTACCTCGCGCTCACGAGCGACACGATGGACGCCGCCGACGCCATCCACTGCGGCTTCGCCGACCACTACGTCCCGAGCGACCGCATCCCGTCGGTCGTCGACGCCCTCGAGATGCGCGCGGACCCGGCCACGCCGACCGAGCTCGTCATGCTCTTCGACGAGACGCCGGAGCCGAGCCGAATCCAGCGCGCGCAGCCGTGGATCGATCGCGCCTTCTCGGCCGACACGCTCCCCGAGATCCGAGAGCGGCTCGAGCAGCTGGTCGCGGAGGGCGTCGCCGCCGACGAGGACCCGTCGCCGGCCGCGGCCCTCGCGGCCCTCGACGAGCGCTCGCCGACCGCGCTCGTCGTCACGCTCGGGGCCATCCGCTCGGCTCGCGCGCTGCCGTCGCAGCGCCACGCGCTCGAGCAGGAGTACCACCTCATGTGCTGGTACCTCGCGACGCAGCCCGACCTCGTCGAGGGGATCAGGGCGCAGGTGATCGACAAGGACCGGCAGCCGCGCTGGAACCCGGCTACGGTGGCGGATGTGCACCCCGACACGGTGGGCACGGCCTTCGCGCACCGCGCGGAGCGGATGCTGTTCCCCGACCTGGAGAGGTGAGCATGACCGACAAGGCGGAGTTCGGCTCCTACGGCGTGTGGCGCCCCGCGGCGCGCCTCGACGGCGCCTTCGCCCAGGGCGTCGAGCAGCTCGGATACGGAACGCTGTGGGTGGGCGGGTCGCCCGCGCAGGACCTCGTGATCGTCGAGGAGCTCCTCGACGCGACGACCTCGATCATCGTCGCCACCGGCATCGTCAACATCTGGCAGGCCGACGCCGAGAGCGTGGCCCGAGCGTTCCATCGGATCGAGGACGCGCATCCCGGCCGGCTCGTCCTCGGCATCGGCTCGGGGCACCGCGAGGCCACGCCGCGCCGCGAGAAGCCGCTCGCCGCGCTCAACGCGTACCTCGACGTGCTCGACGCGGAGGGCGTCCGCCCCGATCAGCGCGTGCTCGCGGCGCTCGGCGACCGCACGCTCGCGCTCGCCGCGGAGCGCACGCTCGGCGCCCATCCGTACCTCACCGTCCCCGCGCACACGGCGCATGCGCGCGAGGTGCTCGGCGACGCGCTCCTCGCGCCGGAGATGAAGGTCGCGCTCGCCGACTCGGCCGAGGCCGCACGCGCGACGGCCAGGGCCTCCCTCGAGCGCTACTTCGGGCTGTCGAACTACGTCGACGCGCTCAAGCGCTTCGGCGCGAGAGACGAGGACTTCGCGGGCGGCGGGTCGGACGAGCTCATCGACGCCGTCGCGGCGAACCCCGACCCCGAGGCCGCGGCCGCCGCGCTGCGCACGCACCTCGGCGCGGGCGCCGACCACGTGGCGCTGCAGCCGCTCGGAGATGACCCGCTCGGGTCGCTCGAGCGGCTCGCGCCGGCGCTCGGCCTCGAGCCCCTGCGGCACTGACCCGGCCGCGCCGCCGACGCGGAGCCGGCCGCTACGCCGGTGCCCCCGTCGACGCGCGCACGTTGAGCGCGGGGCTCAGCGTCACGCGGTGCACGGGACGCGACGGGTCGGCGATGCGCGCGAAGAGGAGCTCGAGCGCCGCGCGCCCGATCGCCGCACGCGGGGGAGCGACGCCCGTGAGGGCGGGCGTGAAGAGCTCGGCGAACTCGTCGTCGTAGGCGACGACGGAGAGGTCGCCCGGCACCGACAGGCCGCGCGAGAGCACGAGGTCGACGATCGCCATGGCCTCGCGGTCGGAGTGGACGAGCAGAGCGGTCACACCGGCCTTCAGCACGCTGTCGAGCATCTCGTCGACGCCCTTCGAGAAGCCGGGGGCGCCCCGGTCGGGCAGGATCCGCTCCACGTGCTCCGCGGGGGTGAGCTCGAGCTCACGGCACGCGGCCGTCCATCCGGCGATGATCTTGCGCGAGGTCGGCGAGTTGCGCGAGATGAGGAGGCCGACCTTGCGGTGGCCCAGCTGCGCGAGGTGACGCGCCGCGAGCACCGCGCCGAGCGCATGGTCGGTCGTGACGGACTCGACCGGTGCCCCGTCGGGGCGCGACACCGCCTCGCGCTCGGCGAGCACGAACGGGATCCCCGACGAGGTGAGCCACGCGATGACGTCCTGCGCGTACTCGGTGTCGGTGTTGGGCGCGACGACCAGCCCGGCGAGATCGCCTGCCTCGACCATCCGCTCGAGGACGGGGCGCTCGTCCTGCATGTCGTACGAGGTGCCGCGCAGGAGGATCGACGCGCCGTGCTCGCGGGCGGCGCCCTCGAGCGAGCGCACGACCTGCGGCCAGTAGAAGTCGAGCGACGGCACGAGCACGCCGATGCTCGCGGCCGACGCGCGGTCGGGGGAGGGGCGCCGGGCGACGACGCCTCCCGGCGGCGGCACGGCGCCGCCGTGCACGCGCATGAGCAGGCCCTCCTCCTCGAGCTGCTGGAGGTCGCGGCGCAGCGTCACGGCCGCCACGCCCAGGTCCTCGGTGAGCTGCGACACGCGGACGGCGCCCGCGCGCGCCAGCGCGTCGAGGATGAGGTCGCGGCGCGAGGCCGCGAGCGGCGCGCTCTGATCGGTCATCGTCCCTCCTCGGTCGATCCATCCTGGCGCACGGTGACCGTGAGCTCGGCGAGGCCCGACACGTCGATGTCGATGCGGACGAGGCGCTCGCCCCACACATGGGTGAGCATGGGGTCGGTGAGCGGCTGCTCGACGAGCCGGGCCGGGGCCGCGCGGTCCCACGAGAGCTCGACGGACCGCGCCCCGTCGAGCGGGACGATCCGCGCGGCGCCCGCCGCGAGGCTGACGTCGCCGGCCGCGAGCAGGCGGACCTCGGTCGCGCCGTCCTCGGGCGCGAGACGCCACGCGTCGGCGATCGCGACCGTGCGTCGCGCGCGGTCGAGGCGGATGGCGCGGCGCCAGCTCTCGAGCTCGGGCACGTCGTAGGCGTCCGCGAGCTCGAGGACGAGCTCGGCGTCGCCGACGTCGACGAGGCGCGCCGCGCGCTCGCGCCCCTCCGACTGCCCCCGTCCGCGGATGAACGGGACGCTGTGCCACGCGCTCTGCATGGGCCAGAGCTCGTACCGCGCGTCGCTGAACGTCCGCGCCTCGTACGTCGGCCGGCCCGCATCCACGAGGACGGGCACTCCGTCGGATGCGACGATGACGCTCCCGACGTCGTCGTGGTTGTGGCTCTCGGCGTTGTGCCCTCCCTTGCCGACCACGGTCAGGCCGCGCGGCTCGCCCTCGCGCTCGCGGACGACGAGCATCTCGGTCGACGGGAGCCACACGCGGGCGGGCAGCGGGTCGGAGCCCGGGGCGGCCGCGAGCCACGCGGGATCGGTCAGCCCGCGGAGCACCCGGCCGAGACCCTCCGGCTCGGCGACGGCGGGGCGCGACGGATCGCGGTGGAGCGCGGCGAAGGCGGCCGCCGCGTCGTCGCCCACGCGCCGCGCCGCGCGGTGGAGCGCGTGCCACGGCTGCGGCCCGGTCTGACGCGCCTGCCCGTCAGCGGCGTTCACGAACCACGGCCCGCCGAGGTGCATGCGATGCGGGAAGGCGATCGTCTCGCGCAGCGACGGGATGTCGCCGGTCACGTCGAGGCCGGTCGCGTGCGCGAGCACGTCGAGCGCCTCGAGCAGGCGGCACGCGCCGTTCCACCAGTAGGCGTAGCCCTCGTCGATCGCGCCGTCGAGGGGCAGCGCGGCGACGTAGCGGTCGAGGCCCTCGACGACGAGGGCGACGACACGCGCCCGCTCGTCGCGCTGCTCGGGGGCGTCGAGCAGCCGCAGCGCGGCGACGAGCACGTTGCCGTGGATCCAGGGGTTCCAGTTGTGGACGTGTCCGTCGAGGCCGATCCACCGCCAGTCGCGGCGGCGGAGGAACGGCTCGAAGATCCGCACGTGCGCCTCATGCCGCACGCGCGCCCGGATGCCGGGGAAGCGGGCCTCGAGCCGCTCGCCGACCGCGTGGTCGAGCCAGGCGAGCTGCGACACGACCTCGCCCGCGCCGAGATCGACATACGGGTCGGTCACGGTCGCGAGGACGGCGCCGTGCCGATCGCGCGTGTCATCGTGCGCGGGCCAGCACCACGAGCTCTGCTCGCAGAGCATCACGACGCCGTCGAGCGTCTCGTCGAGCCACCTCTCCTCGCCCCCGGCGCCCGCGAGGACCGCGACGCGCGTGAGGCGCTCCTGGCGTGCGAAGGCGGGCGCCTCCCAGGCGACGCGGTCGCCGTCGCCGTGGAATCGGGCCGCGTCGTGCGCACGGGGCTGCGGCCAGGGCTCCGGCAGCTCGCGCTCGGCCCGCGCGCGGAAGGCGGCGATGGCAGCGGGGTCTGCGCGCCGCAGATCGGCGGGCGGAAGAGCGGCGTCGGGCTCGGCGAGTCGCTCGGCGAGGGCCCGGTCGAGGGCGTCCAGCTCGACGCCGGCTGCGCGCGCGAGCGCGTCCGCGAGCGGTCCACGGAAAGGGGTCATCGTCGATCTCCTCCTGCCCTCGGCGACATCCGCCGAAGTGATCAGAAACGATCATGCCCGTTCAAGATTGTGTTTGCAAGAGCGGATCTGATTGATACGCTCCTCAACGTCAGCCCGCCCGCACGCCGTTCGAAGGGGAACCCGTGACACCCGCACCCGCCCGCGCAGCGCACTCGTCCGAGTGGACGCGCGCCGACTGGACGGCCTACGCCGACCGCCTCCTGGAGGGCGCGATGGCGCACGGCTCCGCCGGCCGCGGGCGCATCCTCATCCCCGGCGCCGAGGGCGGCTACGGACGCGACGTCGACGGCCTCGAGGGCTTCGCGCGCACCTTCCTCATCGCGGGCTTCCGCATCGCGGGAGAGCGCGGCCGCGGCGTCGATCACCTCATCGACTTCTTCTCCCAGGGCATCCGCGCGGGCGTCGATCCCGACGCGCCCGACCGCTGGGTGCGCATGGAGGAGCATGCGCAGGCGAAGGTCGAGGCCGCGTCGATCGCGCTCATCCTCGATCTGACCCGCCCCTGGATCTGGGATCGCCTCGACGCGCTCACGCAGAAGCGCGTGATCGACTACCTGGCTCCCGCGGTCGGCGACGACACCTATCCGCCGATCAACTGGCTGTGGTTCCGCGTCGTCGTGCAGACCTTCCTGCGCTCGGTGGGCGGCCCCTGGTCCGCCGACGACATCGCCGCGGACCTCGCGCTGCACGACACGTTCGCGCGCGGCGAGGGGTGGATGGCCGACGGCGCGGCGCGCTCGTACGACCACTACGTCGGCTGGGCGCTGCACCTCTACCCCGTGCTCTGGGCGCGCATGGCGGGCGCCGCCGATCTCGCCGGCGACCGCATCGCGGCAGACCGGGCGTCGCTCGACCGCTTCCTGCAGGACGCCGTGCACCTCGTCGGCGCCGACGGCTCGCCCCTCATCCAGGGCCGCAGCCTCATCTACCGCTTCGCGGCGGCCGCGCCGTTCTGGGCGGGCGTCGTCGCCGACGTGCCGTCGGTCTCCGCTGGCGCGCTGCGTCATGCGGCCGCACGGATCGTGTCGCACTTCGCCGACCGGGGCATCCCCGACGACCGCGGCGTGCTGACGATGGGCTGGCACGGCGAATGGCGCCAGCTCGCGCAGTCGTACTCGGGGCCGGGCTCGCCCTACTGGGCCGCCAAGGGCCTGCTCGGGATCATGCTCCCGGCCGACCATCCGGTCTGGGACGCTCCCGCGGAGCCGCTCCCCGTCGAGCACGGCGACTTCGTGCGCGCGATCGCGGCGCCGGGGTGGATCGTCTCGGGCACGGCCCGGGACGGCATCGTGCGCGTCGCGAACCACGGCACGGACCACGAGGTCGAGGGGGCGCTCGTCGCCGACTCGCCGCTGTACGCGCGGCTCGGATACTCGACCGCCACGAGTCCGCTGCTCGACGCGCGCGGATGGCGCGAGCCGCTCGAGCAGTCCGTCTCGCTCGTCGACCCGACCGGCGCCGCGACCCACCGCGCCGGGATGTCCTGCCACGGGGTGCGCGCGGGCGACGGCGTCGGCGTCGGCGCATCGACCGCGGTCGCGCACACCTTCTCGGCCGATGCCGACCAGGTCGCGCACGGCTCGGGCCTGCGCGGCACGGCAGAGGCGGTCGCGCGGCTGTCGGTCGTGTCGATCCTCCGCGGCGCGCACGAGGTGCGCCTCGCGCGAGTCGACGACCCCGAGTGCAGCCTCGCCGGATGGCGGCTGCGCTGGGGCGGATGGCCCGCCGCGGGCGCCCGGGTCGACGCGCGCGTCGAGACCGCACCCGACGCGATCGCGATCGCGTCGGTCGAGGGCGCGACCAGCGCCATCCGCGCGCTCGGGCACGTCGCGAGCGCCCGGGTCGAGCAGCGACGCGACGCGAGCCCGCTCGGCGAGACCGCAGCCGTCCCCGTTCTCGAGAGCGCGGTCGTCGTCGGCGAGTGGCATGCGGTCGAACTCGCCCTCTCGGGCGCCGAGGAGCTGCCGAGCGTGCAGCTCCGTCTCGACGGCGACAGCGCGCACATCACCTGGCCCGACGGCGTCGAGACGACGACGGCCCTCTCAGACCTCCGCCTCGCGCAGCCCGCGCAGCGGTGATCCCCGAACACCCGAAAATCCTGCAGCAAAGGAGCAGCACTCCCATGAAGAAGCGCATCATCGCCGCATCGGCCGGCCTCGCGGCCTCGGCCATCGCCCTCGCCGGATGCAGCGGCGGCACGCCGGCGGCCGATCCCGACGGGCCGGTCACGCTGACCCTCTCCGGCTGGAGCGTCGAGACGACGCCCGAATTCCAGCTCCTCGCCGACCTGTTCGAGGAGGCCAACCCCGACGTGACGGTCGAGATCGTGGACTACGACCCGGCCGAGTACAACACCCTCGTGACGGCCGACCTCGCTGCGGGCAAGGGCCCCGACATCATCACCCAGAAGGAGGTCAAGTACGTCACGACCTTCCAGGAGGGCGGGCAGCTGCTCGACGTGTCCGACGTCGAGCTGCCCGAGGGGATCGGCGGCGCCGCGTCGTACGAGGTCGACGGCACGGCGTACGCGGTGCCGTACCGCCAGGACTCGTGGGTCCTCTTCTACAACAAGGCGCTCTTCGACGAGGCCGGCGTCGCCCAGCCCGACGGATCGTGGACCTGGGACGACTACGAGGCGGCAGCCGAGGAGCTCACGACCAAGCTCGGCGAGGCGGGATCGACCGCGAAGGGCGCGTACCAGCACGGCTGGCAGTCGACCGTGCAGGGCTTCGCGACCGCGCAGACCGAGGGAGCCGACCTGCTGAGCGGCGACTACGACTACTTCGCCCCGTACTACGAGCGCGTCCTCGCGCTGCAGGAGGCCGGCGCCCAGGAGGCGTACAACACGGTCACGGCGAACCAGCTCACCTACCAGGGCGAGTTCGGCAAGCAGAAGGCCGCCATGCTGCCCATGGGCACGTGGTTCGTCGCGACCCTCATCGCGCAGCAGGCCTCGGGCGAGGCCGACGACTTCGAGTGGGGCATCGCGCCGATCCCGCAGCAGGACGCTTCCACGACCGGTCTCGACGCGACGCCGGTCACGTTCGGCGACCCGACGGGTCTCGCGATCAACGCCAACATCGACCAGAGCAAGGTCGAGATCGCGAAGGACTTCCTCGCCTTCGCCGCGAGCGAGGAGGCCGCGACGGCACTCGCCGGCATCGGCATCTCGCCCGCGCTTCTGACCGACCCGGTCGTCGAGGCGTACTTCGGCGTCGAGGGCGCTCCGCAGGACGAGCTGTCGGCGTTCGCCGTGCAGACCCACGAGACGAAGGCCGAGAGCCCGACCTCGAGCAAGACCGCCGCGGTGCAGAACATCCTCGCCGACATGCACTCGGCCATCCTGTCGGGCTCGGCTGACGTCGACGCCGCGATCGCGGAGGCCGAGGAGCGCGTCGCCAACGAGGTCGGCACCGAGTAGCACTCAGCGAGCGCAGCGACCCGCTTCCCGGTCGTTGAGCGAGCGCAGCGAGTCGAAGCACTCAGCGATGTTTCGACTCGCTCGTTCCTCGCTCGCTCAACACAGGTCGCAGCGACCCGCATTCCGGTCGTTGAGCGAGCGCAGCGAGTCGAAACGTCGCAAGCCGACCTCGAGACGAGGCACCGCGTTTCGACTCGCTCGTTCCTCGCTCGCTCAACGACCGGAGTGAACGACATCGCGCGTGAGACATCAGGACCAGGACCTAGGAGCATCATGACCACCACCGCGACGGCGCCGCCTGCACGGCGTCGCCCATCCCGCCTGCGGATGCGCAACACCCTCATCGGGTGGAGCTTCATCCTGCCGAACTTCCTCGGGTTCGCCGTCCTCACGCTCGTGCCCGTGGTCGTCCTGTTCTACATGTCCCTCACGAACTGGAACATCTTCGGATCGTCGCAGTTCGTCGGGCTGCAGAACTTCCAGCGCCTGCTCGGCGACGGGAGCTTCCGGACCGCGTTCGTCAACACGCTGTACTACTCGGTCCTGCACATCCCGCTCACGATCGTCGTGTCGCTGGGGCTCGCGCTCCTGCTCAACAACAAGCTGCGCGGCGTCGCGTTCTTCCGCACCGCCGCGTTCTTCCCCTACATCACGTCGATCGTCGCGATCGCGCTCGTGTGGAACCTCCTGTTCAGCCCGCAGTACGGCCCGATCAATGAGATCCTCCGCTTCATCGGGATCGCCGAGCCGCCCGGATGGCTCACCTCGGCCGAATGGGCGATGCCCGCGGTCGTGATCATCAGCACCTGGCGCGACATGGGCTACTACATGGTGCTCTTCCTCGCGGCGCTGCAGACGGTGCCACGCGAGCTGCACGAGGCGGCCCGGATGGATGGCGCGAACGTCTTCGAGCGGTTCTGGAACGTCACGATCCCGATGCTGCGGCCGACGATGTTCTTCGTCACGGTCATGCTCACGATCAACTCGTTCAAGATCTTCGACCTCATCCTCGTGCTCACCAACGGCGGCCCCGGCCAGTCGACGACCGTGATCTCGCAGTTCATCTACCGCAAGGGCTTCGAGGAGAACCAGTTCGGCTACGCGTCCGCCGCGGCCGTCGTGCTCTTCCTCCTGTGCATCGTCGTGACGATCGCGCAGTTCCTGTGGAACAAGCGGAAGGACTCGTGATGAGCGAGACCATGACCCTCGTCGCCCCCGAGCCGACCCGTCGCCGGCTCTCGATCGACCCGAAGCCCCGCCCGCGCGGTGCGGGAGGGAAGGCGCACCCGATCGCCCGCGCGCTCCTCTACGTCGCGCTCATCGCGGCGGCGGCCGCCATGCTCACTCCGTTCTTCTGGATGATCATGAGCTCGCTCAAGGAGGCCAACGCGGTCTTCTCGGTGCCGATCCGCTGGATCCCCGAGGTGTTCGTGTGGGACAACTACGTGGAGATCTGGACGCGCTCCGACATCGTCACGTGGATCCGCAACACGCTCGTCCTCTCGGTCACGGTCACGGCCCTGCAGGTGCTGACCGGCTCGTTCGCGGCGTACGGGTTCTCTCGGATCCGCTTCCCCGGGCGCGACGCGCTGTTCCTCCTCTACGTCGCGACGATCGCCGTCCCGTGGCAGTCGTACATGATCCCGCAGTTCATCCTGCTGTCGGACGCGGGCCTCGCGAACACGCTGTGGTCGATCATCCTGCTCCAGGCGTTCGGCGCGTTCGGCGTGTTCCTCATGAAGCAGTTCTACGAGACCGTCCCCGAGGACCTGTCCGAGGCGGCGCGCCTCGACGGGCTCAGCGAGTACGGCATCTGGCGCCGGATCATGCTCCCGCTGTCGGTGCCGGCGATCGCGAGCCTGTCGCTCCTCACCTTCGTGAACACGTGGAACGACTACCTCGGACCGCTCATCTACCTGCGCGACCCGAGCCTGTGGACGATGCAGCTGGGTCTCAAGAACTTCGTCTCGAGCCTCTACGACGTGGACTACGGCGTGCTCTTCGCGGGCCTCGTGATCTCGATCCTGCCGATCGCGATCGTCTTCCTCCTCGGCCAGCGGTTCTTCGTCGAGGGCATCGCGACGAGCGGCATGAAGGGCTGATCATGAAGCGCATCCCGCACAGCGTGTACGCGACGCTCTTCGGCGTCGTGCACCTCGCGCTCGGCGTGAACCTCGCGCTCGCCGCGGTCGCCCTGCCGTTCATCGCGCTGCTCCTGACAACCGACCCCTCCCTCTCGTGGCCCGCGCTCGCGCTCGCCGCGGTGCTCGCGGGGCCCGGCGTCGCCGCCGCGTTCGGCACGTTCCGGGCGCACGCCGACGGCGAGACCGGCGTCCTGCGCGCCTTCGCCCGTTCGCTGCGCGCGACCTGGCGACGCGCCCTCGCGCTCTCCGCGCTCGTCGGCGCCGTCGTGACCGTCGCCCTCGTCGACGTGTTCGTGCTCGTGCCGACCGGCGCCGGCGCGGCCGTCGCCCCGCTGCTCATCGTCGTCGCCCTGCTCGCGATCGCGATGGGGATGGTCGGGATGGTCGCGGTCGCGGAGGATCCGCACGCGCGGCTGCGCGACGTGCTGCGCGCGGGCCTCGTGCTCGCCGTGCGGCGCTGGCCGCTCACCGTCGCCTCGTTCGCCGTCGTCGCCGTGCAGGCAGCGGTCGTCGTCGCCGCGCCCGCGCTCGGGATCGGGCTCACGGCAGCCGCGTGCCTCTACGTGGTGTGGGCAGGCGGGCGCTACACCCTGCAGCCCGTGCTCGCGCCCGCGGAGTCCTGACCCTCCCCTCTCTCCCGAAGGACCACCATGAACCCGCCCGCCATCACCATCCGCCCGCGCATCGTGAGCGCCGTCGGCTCCGGCGCGTTCGCCCCCGAGTCCGAGACGCACCTCGCTCGGGAGCTGGCCGCCCACGGCGAGCTGCTCGCGACCGTCGACGCGTTCGACACCCCCGAGGCGCTCGCCGCGCTCGCCGAGGCCGACGTGCTCATCACCGGCTGGCGCACGCCGCGCGTCGACGCGGCCGTGCTCGATCGCGCGCCTCGGCTGCGCTGGATCCTGCACGTCGCCGGATCCGTGAAGGACCAGCTCGACCCCGTCGTGTGGGAGCGCGGCATCCAGGTGAGCTCGGCCGTCGACGCGAACGCCGTGCCCGTCGCCGAGTTCACCCTCGCGGCCATCCTCATGTCGAACAAGCGCATCGTGCAGATCGCGCGCGAGTACCGTGAGCGCCGCGAGCTCATCGACCAGGCCGGGCTCGGCGTCGTCGGCAACTACCGGCGCGTCGTCGGCATCGTCGGCGCGTCGCGCATCGGCCGCCGCGTCGTCGAGCTCCTGCGCCCCTTCGACCTCGACGTGCTCCTGTTCGACCCCACGCTGTCCGACGACGCGGTGACCGCACTCGGCGCGCGACCGGTCGCGCTCGCCGAGCTGTGCGCCGAGAGCGATGTCGTGTCGGTGCACGCGCCCTCGCTGCCGTCGACGCGCGGTCTCATCTCGGCCCCGCTCATCGCGTCGATGCGCCCCGGGGCGACGTTCATCAACACGGCCCGCGGCGAGATCGTCGACCAGGAGGCGCTCACCGAGCGGATCCTCGTCGGAGACCTGCACGCGGTGCTCGACGTGACCGTCCCGTGGGCGCTCCCGCCCGACCATCCGCTCTACGACCACCCGAACGTGCTGCTCACGCCGCACATCGCCGGGTCCGTCGGCACCGAGGTCGATCGCATGATCGACACCGAGATCGCCGAGCTCCGCCGCGTCGCCGCGGGGGAGCCGCTCGCCCACCCCGTCCTGCTCGAATCGCTCGTCATCGCCGCCTGAGGCACTCCGCCTGAGGCGCTCCGTCCGAGAGGCACCTGCCTCGAGCGGCACGCCCCCATCCGCAAGACGAAGGAGTCTTCGCATGCCCTCACCCGCCCGCACCGCGGGAGCCGCCGCCGTCGCGCTCGCCGCGCTCACGGCATCCGCCCTCGTCGCGCCCGCCGCCCAGGCGGCCGACGAGACCGTCCAGATCGCCGTCGACGGCGGCGACATCCGCCCTGACAACACGGCGGGCCTGCCCTTCAAGGGGCTCGGCGTGCTCAGCGCCAACTCCACGAGCAACCTGCTCATGGACTACAAGGCCGAGCACCCCGAGGCGTACTGGCAGCTCATCGATGTGCTGTTCGGCGGCGAGTACCCGCTGATCAGCCACGTGAAGATCGAGATGGGCTCCGACACGAACAACTCGACGGGGGCGGACGCCGCCACGATGCGCACTCCCGACGAGCTCGCGGACGCGTCGCGCTCGCCCGGATGGCAGCTGGCCGCCGACGCGAAGACGGTGAACCCCGACGTGAAGGTGTCGATCCTGCGCTGGACGATGCCGCAGTGGGTGCAGACCGCCTGGAGCGCCGGCACCGGCCAGGACGAGATGTACACCTGGTACAAGGAGACCATCCTCGACGCGTACGAGAAGTACGGCTTCATCGTCGACTACGTGAACCCCGACACCAACGAGACGACGAACCCCGACATCGCGTTCGTGAAGTGGTACGCGGACCGCGTCGCGAACGACACCGACTTCGCCGACCCCCGCTACGGGATCCCCGCCGACGAGCAGGAGGCCGTCGGCGAGGCGTACCGGTCCATTCGGATCGTCGCGTCCGACGAGAACCAGACGAAGAAGATCGGGCCCGCGCTGCTCGACGACCCCGAGCTGTTCGACATCGTCGACGCCGTCGGCTACCACTACAACACAGACGACCGGCTCGACGGCGACCCGACGAGCAGCACTTACCAGCCGTACACGAAGCTCGCGACGGGACAGACGCCCACGGGCGAGGATCGCGAGGTCTGGTACTCGGAGGGCGTGGGCTCGTTCGGCTACACCGACTACCGCGTGAACAACACGGATGGCCCGGGCGGCGCGTCGACGGGGATCGGCGGCGTGCAGAGCGCGCTCGACCTCGCGAACCGCGTCGTCAAGGGGTACGCGAACTCCAAGCGCACGCACTACATCTTCCAGCCCGCGATCGGCTCGTTCTACGAGGGGGCGCAGTACAGCCACAAGGAGCTGCTGAGCGCCCGCGACCCGTGGTCGGGATCCATCCACTACGACGCGGCGACGTACGTGATGCGCCACTTCACGTCGTTCGCGAAGACCGGGTGGGAGAACGCCGACAACACCGCCGGCATCTGGCGGACCATCCCCGAGGCGAGCGCGAGCGGCGTCCTGGGCACGGAGAACCTCGACGGGTCGAACGGGGCGCCGAGCTACATGACGCTCGCGGCGCCCGACGCCTCGGACTTCTCGACCGTGGTCGTGAACGACAGCGACCAGACGAAGACCTACCGCATCGCGCCATCCGCCCTCGCACTCGGCGACGACCTCACGGCGGAGCTCTGGGAGACCCGCGCGGCCGACGCCGGCGAGGCCTACGACGCGAACATGCTGCACCTCGCCCAGGAGCTGCAGCCCGCGTCCGACGGCTCGTACACCTTCACGGTCGCGCCGCGGTCGATCATCACCTTCACGACGCTCGATCGCTCGGGCGACGCCGACCTCGCCGAGCGCCTTCCGGAGCAGGCCGAGCGCGCCGTGCTCGACACCGACGAGACCGGCGGCGCTCTCGACGCATCGGACGAGGTGCTCTACGCCGACGACTTCGAGTACGACGAGGAGGGACCGGTGCGCGTCGGCGTCGACAACGGCGCGCGGACGGAGGAGCAGGACTACCTGACCTCGCGCGGCCACCAGCCCCGCTACATGGTCGACCAGACCGGGGCGTGGGAGGTCGGCGACGACGGCACCGGAGACCGCGTGCTCTTCCAGCGGATGGACCAGTCCATGAAGGACACGCGCGCCTGGAACGTGCGCCAGCCGAACACGCTCGTCGGCGACTTCCGCTGGCAGAACTACCGGGCGTCCGTCGACGTGTCGTTCGTCGACGAGGCGGGCGGGCTCGCGCGCCTGGGCGTACGGCAGCAGAAGGGGATGGGCGCGGGCGACGCCGCGTACAGCATCCGCATCACGAAGGCGGGCGCGTGGACGCTCGCGCGCCACGACACGACGGTCGCGAGCGGCTCGGTCGCCGCAGCGGATGGCTACGGTCTCGCGATCGAGGCCAAGGGCGCGCAGATCACGGCATGGGTCGACGGCGAGCAGGTGGCGACGTGGACCGACCCCAACCCGGAGTACGCCGGTCGCGTCAACCTCGGCACGGAGTTCCACGAGGTCGCGTTCGACGACCTGCGCGTGGAGAAGGTCGACGGCTACACCGCCTACGCCTCGGAGCTCGTGGACAACATGGACTCCCGCGTGGCGTACACCGGGGCGTGGGCGCACAAGGCCACGGCCGGCAGCGCCGACGACTGGTACCGCTCGACGTCGACCACGTCGGCCGCGGGCGCGACGGCGACGATCGCGTTCTCGGGCACGGGCGTCGACCTCATCGGCGGGAACGCCGCGGGTGCGCGCATCCGCGTCTCGGTCGACGGGCAGCCCGTCGAGGGCGCGACGCTGCGCGCGACCTCGAAGCGCGAGGCGGCGTACTCCCTGCGCGGCCTGCCCGACGGCGAGCACACGGTCGCGATCGAGGTGGTCTCGGGAACGGTCGTCATCGACGGCTACTCCGTCATCTCGGGCGTCGTCGACGGAACCGTCGACACCGACGAGATCCGCGACGCACTCGACGACACCGCCGGCTACGAGCAGGGGGACTACTCGGAGGCCTCGTGGGCCGCGTTCGCCGCCGCGCGCGCGGCAGCCGAGGCGGCGGTCGACGGCCAGGCCGGTCTCGACGCGATCGGCGCCGCCCAGCTCGCCGCGCGGCTGGAGTCCGCGGCCAACGGGCTGCGGCCGGCCGACGTGACGGACGACGTGCGCGATCTCGGCCTGGCCGGGGCGGTCTCGGTCGGCGGCGACCTTCCGGCATCGGTCGTCATCGACGGCGTCGAGCGTGCGGTGCAGTGGGCGCCAGGGAGCGACGAGGCCGAGCGTCGGCCCTACGCGGCGGTGACCGTGCTCGGCTGGACGACCGAGCCGATCGCCGACGGCCGGAAGCAGCAGATCTCCGCCCGCTTCCAGGTCGTGCCCGACGGCATCCGGTACTTCATCGACTCGGGCGTGCCGAGCGGTCAGACGTCACCCGCGTTCGATGCCGTGTCGCGCACGTTCGATCTCGCGAACGACGCCGTCGACCGGGCCTCGGCCGACGCGGCCTCGTGGGGCTTCGTCAACGACGGGCTCAACGTGAAGGGCGGGACGGATGTGAACGACATCTTCTCCACCGGCCTGTGGGCGGGCGCGGGCAAGACGGTGCGCTACCGGCTGCCTCTCGATGCCGGCGAGTACACCCTGACGGCCGGGTTCGCGGAGTGGTGGGGGCAGAACCGCCCCATGGCGACCGAGGTGTCGTTCACGGACTCGACGGGGACGCACACCGTCGCCGGGGCGCCGGTCTCCCTCTCGAGCAGCACGACGCGGGCGACGAGCGACGTGACGTTCACGCTGACCGAGCCGACGACCGTCACCTACACCGTGCGGAAGACCGGTTCGCAGGACCCCGTGATCAGCTGGCTCGCGGTCGCACAGGCGGACGAGCCCTCGTTCGAGGCGTCGGCGACTGCGTCGCTGCGGTGCGTCGGAGGCAAGGCGGTCGCGGTCGTCGAGGTCCGAAACGGCGCCGTCGCGGACGGGTCGGTCGAGATCACCACGCCGTTCGGGGCGAAGACCCTGCAGGTCGACGCGGAGAAGAAGCGGTCGGCGAGCTTCTCGACCCGCGAGGCGTCGGTGCCGGAAGGCGAGGCGTCGGTCGAGATCACCGGCGAGATCGACGGCGAGGCGGTGACGGAGACGCTCACCGCCGCGTACGGCCCGCTCTCCTGCGGCTGAGGGGAGGCGGACCCGCGTGACAGCGGGACACAGCGCAGGAGATCCGAGCGGATCGAGGGGCGGGAACCGGGTTCCCGCCCCTTTCCGCGTCGGAACTCCTGCGTGGTGTCTCGGCCCGCCATCCGCCGTGCGCGCGCTGTCCGTGCCATCCCGGCCATCCGCTCTTCCTCGTACCGAAAGCTTTCGAAAAGGCTTGCGGTCGCTCCTGCGCCGTCCCTAGGGTGACGAGCGTGCGCCGAAGCTCGGCGAGAAAGGGAGCAGACACAGTGGTCTGGTCAATGAAGGAGAGATCCCGTCGGCCCGCGAGGGCATGGATCGCCGTCGGGGTCGCATGCACGCTGGCTGTGGGACTGTCGGCTTCGCCGGCGTTCGCAGCCAACAGCGATCTCGGCTACCCGGTCTTCTCGGGAAGCGAGAACCCCGTTCCTGACACGGGGACGGGATACACCGTCGGCAATCAGCTGCAGGCCATCTTCGATGCGGATCTCGCTGCGGGAGCGGGCGCCAGCACCGAAAAGGATTTCTGGTTCGATCGGATGCTCACGCGAACGGGGACCGCGGGAAGCTTCGGCGACGAGAACCAGTGGCTGTTCAGCCGAGGGCGCGCCGCCTTCATGAAGGTGCACGACCCGGCGAAGCTCGGATTCGGCGGCCAGCTGGCGTACTGGGAAGCGGTCGACGGCCGCGACGCCTACACGGTCACCGCGAGCGTGGGCGGCGAGCAGATCACGCTCACCGAGGACGCGGCCGCGCGCAAGCAGACGCCCAGCTACTGGCGCAGCGTGCACCGCAACGCCGACGCGGGCGTCGAGATCGTCCAGACGAAGTTCATCACCGACGCCAACGTCCTCGTTACCGAACTCGAGGTGCGATCCACCGGAGCGGCCGTCGAGGTCGGGCTCCGCGCCGTGTCGCCGTACGCGACGGTGGCCGAGGAGAACGAGCTCACGGGAACGTTCGACGCCCTCAACGACATCACCAGGGTCCATCCGCGATTCTCCGGGGACGGGTTCGCGCCGGTCGACGGCGGTCTCGAGACCACACTCTCGATCGGCGCGGGGGAGAGCGCCGTCACCAAGCTGCAGCTGGGCCTCGTCACCGAGGAGATCGCGGAGTCGCGCCCCGCGTACGACGCGATCGCCGCCGCTTCGCCCTCCGACACGTACACGGAGCACGTCACGGCGTACAACCGCTGGTGGGCCGACAACGTGCCGTACCTCGACACCCCCGAGGATGACATCGACAAGACGCTCTTCTACCGCTGGTGGCTCCTGCGGTTCAACTACCTCGATGCGAATGCGCCCGGCAACGCGTACCAGTTCCCGACCGCCGTCGAGGGCGCGCTCGGCTACAACAACGCGATCGACCTCACGGTCGGCATGTTCATCGACGACCTCAAGTACTTCCGCAACCCGATCTACTCGTACGGCGGATGGGTGTCGACCGGCGAGACGTCGAAGGGCGGGCGCTTCGTCGACAACCCGGGTGACCCGGCGAACTGGAACGCGAGCCACACGCAGTACATCGCCGAGGCCGCCTGGAAGTCGTACCAGGTGCACGGCGGCCCGCTCGGGATCGTCGAGAACCTCGCGCGCTACGCGGAGGGCGACGCGAAGGGGCAGCTCAGCTCGTACGACTCCAACGGCAACGGGCTCCTCGAGACGAACTGGAATGCGTGGACGGGCAACGACGCCGACGCCGTGTCGTTCGACTACTTCCGGCGCGCGAATGAGCGGGCCGAGTCCGCCTACGTGTATAGCGGCGCCCGTGCGGCGTCGGCCGCCTACGGGCTGCTCGGCCGCGACGACAAGTCGGCGGAGATGGACGCGATCGCCGAGAAGGTGAAGACCGGCGTCCTCGAGAACCTCTGGGACGCCGAGGAGAACCTCATCAAGCACCGCGATCTCCAGACAGGCGAGCTGATCCCCTGGAAGGAGATCAACAACTACTACCCGTTCTCGGTCGGCCTCATGCCCAAGCCGGGCGAGGAGGACTACGCCGACGACTACGTGGACGCCCTCCGCCTGTTCGCCGATGACGCGGAGTACCCGATCTTCCCCTTCACGACAGCGAACCAGGCCGACAAGGCCGAAGCGGCGGCCGCGGGGCACCCCGGCACGAACAACTTCTCGATCATCAACTCCACCGTCACGTTCCGGATGGTCGCAGCGGCGCTCCGGGAGTACCCGAGCGATGCCATCGACGCCGAGTGGTACAAGAAGCTCCTCTACTGGAACGCGTGGGCGCATTATCAGAACGGTGGCGACAACCGCCTTCCTGACGCGAATGAGTTCTGGGCCGACGGGGACGCCGATCCGCAGAGCATCGGGTACCGCTCATGGATCCACCACACGATCCTCGGGACGACGAACTTCACGATGATCGAGGACGCGATGGGTCTGCAGCCCCGCACGGACGACAGGATCGAGCTCTACCCGATCGACATCGACTGGCCGCACTTCACCGTGAACAACGTCTCGTATCACGGCAGCGATCTCACGATCACATGGGATGAGCCGGGAGACGGCGAGCGCCCGTACGGCGACTCGGTGCCCGAGGGCTACTCCGTGTTCGTCGACGGCGAGCGGGCGTTCACGGTCGACGCTCTCACCCATGTCGTCTACGACCCCGCGACCGGCCAGGTCTCCTTCGAGGAGGACGTCGTGAACGGGGTGTCCGAACCGAAGGTCATCGACGCCGCCCCGGTTGCGCTCCGGTCGCCGCAGGACGTGGCGTACGCGGACGACTCCCGTGTCGTCGACCTGTTCGCGAAGGCCGGACAGGACATCTCCTCGCACGCGGCGGAGAATCTGGCTGAGGGGAGCCCGGTGACGGCGTCGTTCTCGGCGGACGGCCGCCCCGCGAATGCCGCAGTCAACGGCACGACGATCAACGAGCCCTTCTGGGGCACGGCCGGATCGCCGAACGCCACCGACTGGCTCGAGATCGACCTGGGATCGCCGCAGGCCGTGGACACGGTGCGCGCGTACTTCTACGACACGTCTTCGAGCGCGACGGCGTCCGGTTACGCCGAGCCCTCGCGGTACGGCATCGAGTACTGGGACGGCGCGGGATGGAAAGCCGTGCCCGGTGCCGTCGAGGCGCCGACCGTGCCGCAGCCGAACCTGAACGAGGCGCGGTTCCCCGAGATCACGACGCAGCGCATCCGCATCTCCGTGGCGCACGCAGAGGGGTACAAGACCGGGCTCAAGGAGCTCGAGGTGCTCCGGACCGGGGAGCCGGTCGGGGCGGCGGAGAACGCCGCCCCGAGCGTCCTCGCCTACACGCAGGCGGGAGCGGTGAGCGCCGGACGAGCCGAGCTCACGGGCATCGTGAAGGACGACGGTGCTCCCTCCGATCCGCTCACCGTCTCGTGGAGCGTCGTGTCCGCACCCGAGGGTGGCGATGCCTTCATCGAGCACGCCGACCGCGCGAACACGATCGTGCGCTTCACGGTCGCGGGCGAGTACCGCCTTCGGCTCACCGCGACGGATGGCGAGCACTCGGTCTCGGACGACGTCGTCATCCGCGGCGAGGCCGCAGACGGCGGAACGGACGTCGGACCGTCGGCTACCCCGACCGCCTCGTACACGGCCGGATGGAACCGCGTCACGGCTGTGAACGACGGCAGCGGTGTGAACGAGGGCGGCGATCAGGCCCAGATCTGGGGCACCTGGTCCGGGGATCGTCCCGCCTCCCAATGGCTGCAGTACACGTGGGAGGAGCCGGTGCGCGTCGCCGGGTCGGAGATCATGTTCTGGACGGACTCCGCGGCCGGAACGGGCGAGGGCGTCGCGGTGCCGACATCGTGGAAGATCCAGTACCTCGACGCCGAGGGAGCGTGGGTCGACGTCCCGAACGCATCCGGCTACGGGACGGAGCGCACCGGGACCAACGCGACGACGTTCGACATGGTGACGACGACGGCACTGCGCGCGACCTTCGAGGCTTCGCCGAATGCGGCCGGGACATCGTACTCGGCCGTCGGCGTCAGCGAATGGGACGTCTTCTCGGCGGCCCCCGCGGCGATCGACGAGACCCACGTCCGCACGGATGTGGGTGCGCTCCCGACCCTGCCGCAGCAGGTCGGCGTCACGTACGCCGACGACAGCCGAGCGCTCGCCGCGGTCACGTGGGCACCGGTGACGGAGGACCAGGTCGCGGCCGAGGGGAGCTTCGAGGTGCGCGGCATCGTCGAGGGCGCCTCGGCGACCGCGAAAGCGACGGTCTGGGTGCGCTCGACGCACGAGCTGACGATCAACCAGGTCGACACGGTCTCCGTCCACACCGCTGTCGGCGTCGCACCTGCGCTGCCGGAGAGCACGTCGGTGCTGTACAACGACGGCTCGAAGGAGACGCTTCCGGTGGTCTGGGACGAGATCGATCCTGCCCAGTACGCCTCGGAGGGCGAGTTCGAGGTGGCGGGAACGGTCCAGAGCGACCATGCGGGCGACAAGACGGCGACCGCTTCGGTCATCGTCGGGGCAGGCGGCGGTGAGAGCCCCGTCTCGGTCGCCGTGTCGGTGGACGGCCGCTGCGTGGGCGCGAAGGGCGTGATCGCGGTGAAGGCGACCAACGAGGGAAGCGCGGCGGCGGACATCGAGATCCGCTCGCCCTACGGGAAGAAGACGTTCGCGGGCGTCGAGCCGGGAGACAGCGTCTCGGTCGCGTTCAAGACCCGTGAGAAGGAGGTTCCGGCGGGCGCGGTCGACGCCACCGCGACGGCCGGCGAGGAGACGGGGACCTCCTCGGCGGAGTACGCCGCCTTCACCTGCCGGTGACGCGAGGGCGGCGGCCACGAGCCGCCGCCCTCCGGACCGTCCGGGGGTGACCCCGACGCCGCCGGTGCTCAGCGGGACACAGCGCAGGAGATCCGAGCGGATCAAGGGGCGGGAACCCGGTTCCCGCCCCTTTCCGCGCCAGAACTCCTGCGTGGTGTCCCGCCGTGCGCGCCGTCCAAGCCATTCGCTCTTCTCGCGCCCCGCCTCGCGGCAGCCGATGCGCATCGACGGGAGTCCTAGACTCGACGAGGAGGTCTGGATGGCGACGAGCGCGGATGTGGCGAGGCTGGCTGGCGTCTCGCAGAGCACGGTCTCGTACGTGATGAGCGGCACGCGATCGATCTCCGCCGAGACCCGCGCGCGCGTCGAGGCCGCGATGCGCCAGCTCGACTACCACCCCAATGCCGGCGCCCGGGCCCTCGCGGGTCGTCGGACGAATGTCGTCGGACTCGTCGTCCGGTTCGCCGCCAATACGGATGTGGCCGCTCTGCTGCCCTTCATCGAGACGATCTCGTCTTACTGCAGAGAGCGGGACTACGACGTCGTGCTCGTGACCGAGGACGAGGGCCCTGCCGGCCTCGAGCGGCTCGCGGGACGCGCGATCGTCGACGGAATCGTGCTGATGGACATCCGCCGCGACGACGACCGCGTCCCGGCTGCGCACTCCGTGCAGGTGCCCGTCGTCCTCATCGGCGTACCGGATGACCCGCGCGATCTCGACTGCGTCGACGTCGACGTCGAGGCGGCCGGCCGTCTGGCGGTTCGCGAACTCGCGGAGGCGGGCCATCGGCGCATCACGCTCATCGGCGAGAGTCCTGTGGTTCGGGCAGACCAGTTCGGCTTCGTCGCGCAGTTCGCCGAGAGCGTCGAGAGCGCGGCAGCCGACGCAGGCATCGCGGTATCGACCTATCAGCCGGACGCCGAAGGGTGGGCGGGCTTCACGCGCTTCGAGTCGCAGGCGGCAGAGCTCGCGGCGGTGCGGGCGGGCGTCATCGCCCGCACCCCGCAGGCGATCGACATGACCCTGCAGATCCTGCAGGCTGCCGGGGTCACGCCCGGGAAGGACGTCTCGCTCGTCGGCGTCTGCACCGACAGCACGGCCGAGGCATTCCGCATCCCGGTGACGAACATCTCGCCCGAGCCGCGCGAGGTCTCTCGGCTCGCGATGGAGAGTCTCTTCGCGCGATTGGATGGGCGCCCGGCTGAACGGGGCGTGCAGCTCGTCTCGCCGAGACTCACACGACGTCGCACGACCGCGCCGCCGCGCTGATCGCGGCGCGCAGGCGTCGTGCGTGTGCTTGCGTTCACCCGCCTCGGCGTCTAGTCTGTCGATGCGCATCGAATCGATGCGCATCGAATCACGAATCGGCCGCCGCTGGCGACGGCATGGAAGGAACTCCGATGACTCGACGTCGAGCTTGGATGCGCGCAGCGGCTGCTTCGGCGGTCGCACTCACCGCCTCGGCCGCCCTGGCCGCGTGCTCGTCAGCGACGGACGATGGCGACGACGCGGGCACAGTGACGATCGCCGGTTGGTATGAAGACGGCGTGATCGGCAGCACGCTCGAGGCGGCGAACGAGCTCCTCGCCGCCGACGGCATCACGCTGGAGTACACGCAGGTCCCCCTGGATCAGTACAACACCTGGCTCAGCACGCAGCTCGCCTCGGGCGAGGGGCCGGACATCATCATGGACGGCGCGAGCTTCCCGGCGCGCGTGGCCGCGGGCAATCTCGTCGACCTCAGCGACGACGACGTCATCGAGGGCTTCAGCGAGGTCGGCCTCGCTCTCGCAAGCGATGCCGAGGGTCGGGTCTTCGGGGTCCCCTCCTACGGCTGGTTCTCCGGCATCTTCTACAACAAGGCGCTCTTCGAAGAAGCAGGCGCGGAGGTGCCGACGACGTTCGACGAGTTCCTCGACGCCGCCGACAAGCTGACGGCTGCGGGGATCCAGCCGATGGCCGCCGGCCTCGCCGACAGCGACAAGGCCATCCACTCGCTCATGGGCTACCTCGAGAACGCCTACTACAACAACGGCGACGGGAGCGTGCAGCTCGACACGGATTTCGCGTACGGCGAGGCGGCCCTCGATGGCAACTGGAACGATCCCCTCTCGGACTGGAGTCAGGTGATCGAGCACGGCGTCCTCACGCCGGAGATGGTCGGCGTTCCGCTGTCACAGGCGGTCGCCGAGTTCACCAACGGCGAGGCGGCCATGTACATCAGCGGTCCGTGGGACTACCAGGCGATCAAGGACGCCGGTCTCGACTTCGGCATGTTCTCCCACGTCGGCGAAGACGCCGAGAACCAGTGGCTGCTGGGCGGGCCGGCGGCGAGCATGGGCGTCAATGCCGACAGCGACCAGCCGGACGCGGCGCTCACCGCGCTGCGTGCGCTTGCGTCGCCCGAGGCGCGGCAGGCGGTCGTCGACGCGAACCTCGGCGCGTTCAGCTACCTCGACGGCGTCCAGGGCACGTTCCCCTCGGAGTACGAGCTCGTCGCCCCTCTGCTCGACGAAGGGCGCGTCGCGGTCGCATGGGACCGGTGGGGTGTGAACATGCCGGCCCAGACCATGCTCGACACCCTGACCAAGGGACTTCAGAGCGTGATCAGCGGACAGCAGACCACGGACGATCTGATCGCCCAGCTCGACAGCCAGGCTGACTCGACCCGCTATTGAGCCGCGAGGGCGCGGCCGCCGCATGCGGCCGCGCCCCGGACAGGAGACACCGCATGACGACGCAGCAGCTGCGCCCGGCGCCCGCCGCGCGCGGGCCGCGCCTTGAGCCTTCGGCTTCGATCGGGCGCGGCGCCCGCGCCCGCCGGCCACGGCTTCGGGCGAACGCCCCCTACATCCTCATGGTCGCGCCGGCGCTCGCGATCTTCGCGGTGTTCTTCATCATCCCGGTCGTCCGCACCGCTGTGCTGAGCCTCACGGACCAGAGCAACCACAGCCAGGACGTCGCCTTCATCGGGCTCGAGAACTACGTCGAAGCGCTCACCCACCCGCAGATCCTCGCCGGGATCCAGCACTCGCTGCTCTACGCGGTCGCGGTCGTCGTCCTGCAGAACGCCATCGCGCTGCCCGTGGCGCTGCTGCTGCACGGGCGGATCCCGTTCCGCAGCGGATTCCGGACGATCTTCTTCGGCCCGGCCGTGCTGAGCGTGCTCGTCGTCGGATACCTGTGGAGCTACATCTTCTCGTCGAACGACTACGGCCTGCTGAACGTGCTGCTGCGCTCCGTGGGGCTGTCGAACGTCAACTGGCTGGGTGACCCGGATCTCGCGCTCGGCAGCATCATCGTCACCCAGGTGTGGCAGTGGTTCGGCTACCAGATGATCATCTACCTCGCGGCCCTGCAGACCATCAACCCCGATCTCTACGAGGCGGCCGCGCTCGACGGCGCGGGGCGGTGGCGATCGTTCCGCACCGTCACCCTGCCGGGCCTCATCCCGGCCTTACAGATCACGCTCGTCACGGGACTCATCTCCGGCCTCAAGGTGTTCGACATCGTGATCTCGATGACCAACGGCGGTCCGGGCTTCGCGACCGAGACCGTCCTGACCCTCATGTACCGCAAGTTCTCGGAGGGGAACTACGGCCTCGCGGCGTCGTTCGGCGTGCTCTTCCTCATCGTCAGCCTGCTCATTGGCGGTCTGCTCCTGCGTCTGTTCCGTCGACTCGAGGCGAGGTACTCATGAGCGCGTCCACCGTCATCCGCATGCCCTCCCTCCGACGCAGCCGCCGGCGGACCTCGATCCTCGCGCTGATCGTGCTGAGCATCCTCGCCGTGCTCGTGCTCGTGCCGATCTACTACCTCGTCGTCACCACGTTCAAGTCGCCGGCCGAGGCCGCGGCGAATCCGATGGGCCTGCCCGCGTCGTTCGACCTGACCGTCTACGTCGATGCCTTCGTGAAGATGGAGTATCCGCGTGCGTTCCTGAACACCTTCCTCATCACGGTCGGGTCGGTTGCGGGTGTCGTGCTCCTCGGGGCTCCGGCCGGGTACGCCCTCAGCCGGAAGTCAGGGAGCCGAGTCGCCTCGATCGCGTTCCTCACCCTGCTCTCGGGGCTGATGTTCCCGTACCAGATGTCGATCCTCGGCCTCTACGAGGTGGTCAAGGCGCTCGGCCTCATGAACAGCCTGCTCGCGGTCATCCTGATCAACGTCGCGGTGAACCTGCCCTTCGCGACCCTGCTGTTCCACGCCTTCACGACGACCGTTCCGCGCGAGCTCGAGGAGGCGGCGGGCATCGACGGCGCGGGGACGATCCGCACCTTCGTCACGATCGTGTTCCCGCTGCTCCGCCCCGCCGTGGTGACCGTGGCCATCCTCAACACCCTCAGCGCGTGGAACGACTTCATGGGCCCGCTCTACTTTCTGCAGTCCCGTGAGAAGCAGGTCATCCTGCAGGAGGTGTACCGCAACATCGGCCAGTTCTCGATCGACTGGACCTCGCTCTTCCCGATGATGGTCCTCGGGGTCCTGCCGCTCGTGGTGTTCTACCTCATCCTCCAGCGGCAGGTCATCGGCGGCGTCGCCGGATCGATCAAGGGCTGACATGGCACGACGAGACGGAGCGACCGCATGACGTCCACAGAGACCATCGACCAGGAGACGACCATCGCGGTCGACCCCGTCGAGCGCGCCGTGGCGCGCGAGATCGAGCTGCGCCTCGGTTCGGGGCGTGCTCTCCTCGACGCGGAGACGGGAAGCCCGCAGCAGTTCGTCGACGACACCGCCCCCGAGCGCACCTACCTCCTCGACGGGCGGACGCCCTGGCACTCCCTCGAGCACGCATGGGGGAGCGGACACGTCGTCGCGGACACGTTCGCCGGCCGATGGAACGCTCCGCATGAGCTCGAGATCGACGGCGACGTCGTGCGGGCCGCGTACAAGGTCGGCCCGCTGGTCGTCGACGTCGAGCGTCGCGGTGGCGACCTGCTGCGGGAGACCTATCGGTTCCGAAACACCTCAGACAGCGCCATCCGGATCACAGGTCTCGGGGTCCAGACTCCCTTCGCCGACCTCTACCCTGGCGCGCTCGACGCTCTGACCAGGCGGGTGCACGCGCACGTCTTCACTGGCGGACGATGGGCGTGGGTGGCCGCCCAGCCGATGGACGGTCGGGGGCACGTCCTCGGGCTGAGAGTGACCGAGGGTGAACTGTGGTCGTACTCGGTCGAGACGCGGAACGCGAACACGATCTCGAACGCGCGAGGGCATCTCGTGCTCAACGTCACCGATCGGGCGCGCAACCCGGATGCCTTCGGCGGTCAGCCCGCGCTGGCGCTCGACGCCGGGGCGGAATACGTGCTCGGCTGGGAGCTCGGCTGGCACAGCGACATCGCGTCCTTCATCGAGGCGACCCACGCGCCCGCCGAGTTCTCGGCGCTGGCGGCGACCGTCGGGGAGCCCATCTCCATCCGAACGCCGTGCGAGGTCCGGGCGGCGGGCGGGGTGGAGGTGGTGACGGAGCCCGCCGGCGCGCGCATCACCGCTCGGGTGCACGGTCTCTACGCGATCCGGCTGGGCGACGGCGCGCGCAGCGAGGTGCTCTTCCACGACTCGGTGGCCGACGCCGTCCGGAAGCGGGCGGAGTTCGTCATGCGGTATCAGCTCGGCCGCGAGCGCCCAGGACTGCTCTCCCACGCCATCCTGCCCGTCGACACCCGCACGCGCCTGACGCAGCTCACGAACGGCTGGTCCGACTGGACCGACGGGTCCGAGCGCATCGGGGTGGCGATCATGCTCCAGCACGGTGTCGCCCGCGGCTGGCTCGGCGCGGAGGTCGACGACGCGCTCGACGGCTGGGCGGGCTTTGCGCGGGAGCACCTCCTCGACGACACCGCCGCCCCGCGGCGCGGTTCCCAGCAGCATCACGCGGGCATCCGGCTCTATGACTCGCCCTGGCTCGCGCGCTTCTTCCTCCTCCGGCACGCGCACCGCCGGCGCGCGGAGGACCTCGAGCTCGCGGCGCGGATCCTCGAGCGCGCCCTCGAGCTCGGGATCGGGAAGGTGCTCACGATCGGGTTCTCCGAGGTCGCTGTCGCCGTCGCGAGCGCGCTCGCCGTCGCGGGCGCCTCCGGTCGGGCGGGCGCGCTCCGCTCGGCCGTCGTCGAAAGCGCGCGGCAGTACGCCGCCCGCGGCGCGGACCTTCCCGGGCACGAGGTCGCCTACGAGCAGGCGATCGTGGCGCCGCTGCTCAACCTGCTGATCGACGCGCACGCGCTCACCGGCGACGAGGCGCTGCTCGAGGCCATCCGCGAACGGCTTCCGTGGCTGCTCGCTTTCGGCGGCCCGCAGCCGCACGCGCGCCTCGGCGGAATCGCCATCCGGCACTGGGACGGGTACTGGTTCGGTCAGCGCAGGCAGTGGGGGGATGTCTTCCCTCACTACTGGAGCGCCCTCACGGCAGGGGTGCTCCTGCGCCTGCCTTCCGAGCTGCGCACATCGGCGACGGATGCGCTCGCCGACCGGATCCTGCGGGCGAACATGGCGAACTACGGCGACGACGGCTCCGCGACGTGCGCCTTCGTGATGCCCTCCTCGGTGGATGGAGTGCCCGCCCACAGCGCGGATCCGCTCGCGAACGACCAGGACTTCCACCTCGCCCTGTGGATGCAGCTCGCCTCCGACGGGTACACGACGCTGCCCTAGCGAGATCGCGGCCACAGGCGCCGGGAGGCGAGCCGTCCATCCCGGCCATCCGCCCGCATGATCGATTGCGATCGCTTCCACGAAGGCATGGTTGCCGCGCGATGCGGACTCCCGCTTGACTGATGTTCACGCAAACATCCGCGAGGCGGCGTCGCCTCGCTCACGAGGGAGTGATGTTGAAGAGAACCATGACGGCCGCGGCGGGGCTGACTCTCGCCGCCGCCCTGACGATGTCCCTGGCGGGGCCGGCGACGGCCGAGGTCCCGGTCGGCGAGCCGACGACGTACACGTCGTATCCGGCCATCCAGGATCCGGGCAGCAGCGCGCCCGACTACTTCCAGCCGCTGTGGCTCGATGACAACGGCGCGCACATCCAGGCGCACGGCGGCCAGATCGTGACCGCCGAGGAGGACGGCCGCACCGTCTACTACTGGTACGGCGAAGACCGCAGCAACGGCTACTACGGCAGCCCCGGCGTGCACGCCTACAAGTCGTACGACACCGTGAACTGGGTCGACCAGGGCGTCGTGCTGCGCTCGGTGTCCGACGCCTCCGAACTCGAGACGGAGTACTTCGACGCCCTCTACGACACGGTCGACGAGGCGGGTCAGCCGCGCACGGAGCGCATCGCCGAGCTGAACTACCACCTCAACACGAACGACGCGGCCGAGTACACGACGATCTTCGAGCGGCCCAAGGTGCTCTTCAACGAGGCGACGGGCAAGTGGGTGCTGTGGTGGCATTCGGATGGCCAGACGAGCCCGGGCGGGAGCATGTACGCCCGCTCGATGGCGGGCGTGGCCGTCTCGGACAGCCCGACCGGGCCCTTCAAGATGACCGGCGTCTACCGGATGCCGAACCGCACCGACTACAAGGCGTGCATCTCGGCGGCCGTTCCCGGCCAGGCCCGCGACATGACCGTGTTCCAGGACGACGACGGCACGGCGTACATCGTCTACTCCTCAGAGGAGAACCGCTCGCTCTACATCGCGGAGCTCGACGCGTCGTACACGAACGTCACCCACACGACCGACACCGACATGGCCGACGCGGGGCAGTACTCGGAGGACGGCCGCTTCCCCTATCTCTTCGCAGACGGGACTCCGGAGGCGCCCGTGCGCGGGGAGGACTTCCAGATCGTCAAGGAGTGCGGCATGCTCGAGGCGCCCGCGCTCTTCCAGCACGGCGGCCGGTACTACGTCGTCGCATCGGGCGCGACGGGCTGGGCGCCGAACCCGCAGACGTACCACACGGCCGACACGATCCTCGGGCCGTGGATCCGCGGCGTCCAGGCCGACGACGCCTACGAGAACGTCGCGTACAACGCGATCCCCGAGGGCGGCGACGGCCTCCTCTCGGTCGGCGACGTGCGCCGCACGACGTTCGGCTCGCAGTCCACGAACGTGCTCGACCTGGGCGGTGGCCGCTTCGTCTACATGGGCGATCGCTGGAACTCCGGCGCCGCCGACTCGACCTACGTGTGGCTGCCGATCACCATCGGCGAGAACGGCCGAGCCGAGATGCGCAATCCCGCGACGGAGGACCCGGAGCGCTGGGGCGCCGGCTGGGATGCGTCGTACTTCGACGAGCACGGTCTGGGCGAGGGCATCTGGTCGGTCGTCGACGACCGCCTGCCGGAGACCGTCGAGCCGGGGGAGGACTTCTCCGCGAAGCTGCCCGAGACCGTCCCGGTCGCCGTCGACGGTGCGACGGCTGAGGTCGCGGTGACGTGGAGCGCGACGTCGTTCGACGAGCGGGGCACGCAGCTCATCACCGGCACCCTGGCGGCCGATGCGACGTTCACGGCGGGGCGCACGTTCACGCGCACGATCGAGGTCGCGACGCCCGGCATCGTCAACCTCGCGCTCGACGCCGCGGTGGCGGCATCGAGTCGCCAGGACCTCGCCGGCACGACGGCCGACGGCAACGTCAAGGGCAAGGGCTGGGACGACTGGGTCGGGGGCGGCGTGTACCCCAAGAGCAGCTGGCTGTCGTACACGTGGGCCTTCCCCCAGGACGTCGACGAGGTCGTCGTGCACACCTACAAGGACGGCGCGGGCGCGACGTGGCCGTCGACCATCGCCGCAGAGTACCTCGACGCATCGGGAGCCTGGGTGTCGGCGAACGCGAGCGTCGACCTCGCGCAGGACGCCTCGGCCACCGCACCCGTCGCGAAGCTCGACGTGTCGGGCATCCCGGCGACCAGCGGGGTCCGCCTGCAGCTGAAGACCGCGACGAACGTGTGGCAGTCGATCTCCGAGGTGCAGCTGTGGGGCGCCGAGGGAGTGCGGGATGTCTGCGGTGCCGACGGCACGACGCTCACGGCGAGCTTCCACCAGACGCAGTACGAGACGATGCCGCCCGCGAACGCGTGCGACGGCAGCGCCGCGACCTCGTGGTCGACGTGGGACAGCACGAAGCGCGACCAGGCGACGCTCACGATCGAGCCCGCCGAGGCCCACATCGTGGATCGGGTCGGCTTCACCAACCGCGAGGGCACCATCACGGGCGTGAGCGTCGAGTACCGCGACGCGCACGGCACCTGGCACCCGACGACCGCGAAGGACGTCGTCCCGAGCGCGAACGGCTCGCCCACGTCGTTCACCTTCGAGCCGGTGCTCGCCTCGGCCGTGCGTCTCGTCTTCGCGACGCCGGGCTCGTACCTCAAGATCCCCGTGCTCGCGGTCGGCGCGGTCGACGCCGCGGTCGAGCCCGCCGTGACGAGCCGCTGCGTGGGAGGCAAGGTCCAGCTCGTCGCGACCGCGCGCAACACGGCGGACGGCGCGGCGGATGTCGCGGTGCAGAGCGTGTACGGAGGGCGCGTCCTCGACGAGCTCGCGCCAGGACACGCGGCCTCGGCCGCGATCGCCGTCCGAGCAGCCTCGGCGACGGCAGGCGAGACCACCTTCACGGGAGCGGATGGCGTGCCCGTGACGGTGGGCTACCCCGCCGCCAGCTGCGGTTGAGCGCGCGCGGGTGCCCCGGCCGCGGCCGGGGCACCCGCGACCGAATCCGACCGCTTCCCGAAGGCGGCTCTTGCCAAGCCGGCAGGGGATCGCTACTGTCTTCGTAGTTTCATCGACGGTTAGATTTATCCTCGAAGAGACACCCGTCGGCGATGGAGCCGACGCTCCGACTGCAGAGAGGCAGAGGATGTCCGTGACGGACAGGGTGCAGCCCAGACGACGGCTGCTGAAGGATCTCACGCACAGCAGGGTGCTCATCCTCATGTGCATCCCGGCGATCGTGTTCTTCGCGATCTTCAGCTATGCGCCGCTCCCCGGGATCTGGATCGCGTTCACCAACTTCAACTACCGCGACGGCATCTTCGGCAGCCCGTTCGTGGGGTTCCAGAACTTCGAGTTCCTCATCAAGTCGGGCCAGCTCTGGCTGCTCACGCGGAACACGATCCTCTACAACCTCGCGTTCATCGTGCTGGGGAACATCCTGCAGATCGCGCTCGCGATCATGCTCAGCGAGATCGCCTCGAAGTACTTCAAGAAGGTCACGCAGACGGTGATGTTCCTGCCGTACTTCATCTCGGTCGTGCTCATCGGCGTGATCGCGTTCAACCTGCTCAACTACGACACCGGCGCGCTCAACGCCCTCATCGAGTCGACCGGCGGCGACCCGATCAAGATCTACAGCACGGCGGGCGCGTGGCCGCTCATCATCATCCTCGTCCACCTCTGGCAGAGCACCGGGTACGGGTCGATCGTGTACTTCGCGGCGATCATGGGCATCGACCGGACGCTGTTCGAGGCCGCGGCGATCGACGGGGCCTCGGCGTGGCAGCGGATCCGCTACGTCATCCTGCCGAGCCTCAAGCCGACGTTCATCATCCTGCTGCTGTTCTCGCTGGGCGGGATCATGAACGGCAACTTCGGCCTGTTCTGGAACCTCATCGGCAACAACGCCGCCCTGTTCTCGACCACCGACATCATCGAGACCTCGGTGTACCGGATGGTCATGTCGCAGAACAACTTCACGACGTCGACCGCGGTCGGCCTCTACCAGTCCCTCTTCGGTTTCGCCCTCGTGATGACGGCGAACTGGGTCGTGCGAAGGATGAACAAGGACTATGCAATCTTCTGAGACGCTCGTCCCCCCGCCCACGGTCACCGAGGCGGTCACGACCGCGAACGCGAGGAAGCGCCGCGGCGGCCCGACCGGGCGGCCGACGACCATCAAGCTCGCGAAGAGCGACTACACGCTCAAGGCGATCTCGTATGTGACGATCTCGCTCTTCTCGCTGTTCTGCGCGCTGCCGTTCATCCTCATCATCTCGGCGTCGTTCTCGAGCGAGTCCGAGATCATGAAGAGCGGGTTCGGACTGTGGCCGAAGGGCTTCACGCTCACGGCGTACGAGTACATCTTCAACTCGCCTCGGCAGATCCTCGGCTCCTACGCCGTGACGATCATCATGACGGTCGCGGGCACGGCGATCGGGCTCTTCATCATCTCGATGACGGGGTACGCCCTGTTCCGCCGGGACTTCCGGTACCGCAATGTCATCTCGTTCTTCATCTACTTCACGACGCTGTTCTCCGCGGGCCTCGCGCCGACCTTCCTCTGGGTGGGGCGTGACCTGGGGCTGCGCGGCAGCTACCTCGCGGTCTTCCTGCAGCTGCTCATGACGCCGTGGCTCATCATCCTCATGAAGAACTTCATGCGGACGGTCCCGTACGAGATCGTCGAGTCGGGCAAGGTCGACGGCGCGGGCGACTTCCGGATCTTCGCGCAGCTCACGCTCCCGATGATGAAGCCGGCGCTCGCGACGATCGGCCTCTTCCTCGCTCTCGGCTACTGGAACGAGTGGTACCTGTCATCGCTCTACCTCGGCAGCTCCGTGGAGTTCAAGCCGCTGCAGTACTACCTCTACAACGTCATCAACACCGCGAACGCGCTGCGCAACTCGGTCGCCGGCGACAACGTGGTGATCTCCGAGCTGCCGAGCAACACCCTCAAGATGGCGAGCGCCGTGATCGCGACCGGCCCGATCCTCCTCGTCTACCCGTTCGTCCAGAAGTACTTCGTCACCGGCATCACCGTCGGCGCCGTCAAGGGCTGAACCCGATCCCACCCCTCCACCAGGAATGAGCCGAAGGAGTCTCACATGAGAAGGAACATCGTCCGAGCGGGAGCAGCGCTGCTCGCCGTGGGCGTCAGCGCGGGCATGCTGTCGGCGTGCACCGCCGGCAGCGGCGAGCAGTCGAGCGGCACCGCCGAGATCACGATGCTCGTGCTCGGCGACAAGCCGACCAACGGGCGCGTCGAGGCCATGCTCGAGAAGCTCAACGAGCGCCTCGCCGAGGAGGTGGGCGCGACGCTCGACCTCTACTACGTCGAGTGGGCCGACTGGCAGACGCAGTACAACGTGCAGCTGCTCTCCGGCGACTCGAACATCGACCTCATCACCACGGCCACCGACTGGCTGTTCGCGTGGGAGAACGCGGAGAAGGGAGCCTTCCTGCCGCTGTCGGAGGAGATGCTCCAGGAGCACGCGCCGAAGACGTGGGAGCAGGTCGAAGCCGACGGGCACTGGGATCTCACGAAGCTCGACGACGGGCAGATCTACTTCATCCCCGAGGACAACTTCACCCAGTGGACGAACCACGGGTTCTTCTACCGCGGGGACTGGGCGGCCGAGGCGGGCTTCGAGAACGGCGAGATCACGGCCTTCGAGGACTTCACGACCTACTTCCAGTGGGTCAAGGAGAACAAGCCGGAGGCCTACCCGTGGGATGTCGCCGGCACGAACGAGGCCGCCCTCACGGGCTACCTGCAGGGGCACACCGACCTGCAGACGATCCAGCAGATCAGCGCGGGCATCTACTACCCGTTCCAGACGTCCGAGTCCGACCCGTACACGGTCACGTCCTGGTACATGGAGGGCGACGAGCTGCTCGAGGCCGCCGAGCTCGCCAAGGAGTGGAACGACATCGGGGTGTGGCGCGAGGACGCGCTCAACTACGACGGCGACACCCGCGAGCTCTTCTACTCGGGCCTGTCGGGCGCCGACCAGCACCACACCCAGACGTTCGTGGGCGGCATCGTGCACAACATGAACGAGCGCCAGCCCGGATCCGACCCCAAGTTCTTCTACTGGGGCCAGGAGAACGGCAACTACTTCCGCGACATCCTCACGCACGGCGCGATGGCCGTGAGCGCGACCTCGGCGAACCCGGAGAAGGCGCTCGAGGTGTACGACATGCTCCGCAACGACGAGGAGTCGTACCGCCTCATCAACTACGGCATCGAGGGCACCGACTACGTCATCACGGACGACGGCAAGCTCGACAACCCCGAGGGCTACGACCCGTCGACCGACGCGCTCGGCGCCAACTTCTGGGCCGGCCGCATGGACGAGTACGAGCTGCCGCGGGTCACCGACGCGGAGAACAAGCAGGAGCTCTACGACCAGCTCGACGCCGAGGCGAAGGACTACCCGTACTCGACCCTCCTGTTCAACAAGGACGCGATCGATCCGACCCTCGCCGCCATGGGCGCGGTGTTCTCGGAGTACATCCCGCAGCTGCAGTACGGCAAGTTCGACGACCCCGAGGCCGCGATCGAGGAGATGCGCCAGAAGCTCCGCGACGCGGGCTACGAGGACGCCCTCGCCTCGGTCCAGGCCGACATGGACGCCTGGGCGGAGAGCCAGTGACCGCAGGCGACTGAGCGCCTGCATCGGCAAGGGCGGGCCCGCGCACCGCGGGCCCGCCCGATCTCGAAAGGGGAGAGGATGAACGGCATCTTCGCGGCGGACTCCGCGCTCATGCGGTTTCTCACGCGCGTCGCGGACGCGATGATCCTCAACGGCCTGTTCATCGTGGCGTCGCTGCCCGTCGTGACGATCGGCGCATCGCTCACCGCGCTGAGCTTCACGGGGCGGAGGCTCGCGACGGGCGCGTGCGAATCGGTCACGGGCGACTTCCTCCGGTCCTTCCGGCGGAACCTCCGCCAGGCGACGTCCCTGTGGCTGCTCATGCTGCTCGTCGGCGCGGCGCTCGCCGCATGGTTCGTCGTCGTGAACGGGATCGGAGTCCCGCCGATGCTCGAGTTCGCCCTCCTCGCGATCTGGTACGTCGTCGTGTTCTTCTGCGTCGCGTGGGCCGTCTACGTCTTCCCCTATCTCGCGACCTTCGAGGGGACCATCCCCGAGGTCCTCCGGAACGCGCGGCTCCTCTCCCTGCGGCACCCGCTCTCGACGTTCCTCATCCTGACCGTCCTCGTGCTGTCGGCGGTCGTCACGATCTTCTCCCCGCAGGCCACCGGCTACGGCCTGCTGTGGCTCCTCATCGGATTCGGCGGGCTCGCCATCGTCATCGGCAGCGTGCTCGACCGGGTCTTCAGCCGGTACATCGACTCTTCGAGCGAGAGGTAGGCGCGTGCGCGCGAACCCCATCATCCCCTGGCGCTTCCACCTCGGCGACGAGCCCGACGCGTGGAAGAAGGGCTTCGACGACACCGCATGGCGTGCCGTGAGGGTGCCGCACGACTGGAGCGTCGAGCAGGAGTTCTCGCGCGACTGCTCGAGCGGCACGGGATATCTGCCGGGCGGCGTCGGCTGGTACCGCGCCCACGTGCCGATGGGCGAGCTCGCCGACGCCCCGCATGTGCGCCTCGTGTTCCACGGGGTCTACAAGAACGCGCAGGTCTGGGCGAACGGATACCACCTCGGCGGACGGCCGTCGGGGTACGCCGCGTTCTCGTTCGACCTGACCGAGATCCTCTCGTACGCGCCCGACGACGACCTCGTGCTGAGCGTGCGGGTCGATCACTCCGACCTCTCCGACTCGCGCTGGTACAACGGCGCGGGGATCACCCGCGGCGTCGAGATCGAGGTGCACGAGGCCGTGCGCCTCCGTGAGTACGGCACAGCCTTCACGACCCTGTCGGCGGACGCCGACGAGGCCGTCGTGCGCGTCGTCCAGACCCTCGTCAACGACGGCCCCGAGCCGGTGTCGGTGCAGGTCCGGCACGAGCTGCGCTCCCTGACATCGGGGCGCGTGCACGCCTTCGACGCGGCCGTCGAGGTGCCAGCGGGCGGCGCGGCCGACGTCGAGAGCGAGACGCGCGTGCCCGATCCCGAGCTCTGGTCCGATACCGATCCGCATCTGCACCGTCTGTCGACGACCCTCGTGCCCGATCGGGGGCCATCCGCCCGCTACACGCAGACCGTCGGGATCCGCACGGTCGCCTTCGACGCCGACGCGGGCTTCTCGGTCAACGGCGAGCCGCGCACGCTCACGGGCGTGTGCCTGCACGAGGACGCGGGGCCGTTCGGCACCGCCGTGCCTCCGGCGGTGTGGCTGCGGCGCCTGCTGCGGCTGAAGGAGATGGGCGCGAACGCCGTCCGCATGGCACACAATCCGCACGCCCCCGAGCTGTACGCCCTCTGCGACGCGCTCGGCCTCTTCGTGATCGACGAGGCCTTCGACGAGTGGGAGAACCCGAAGAACAAGTGGTGGCAGGGGCACAACGTGTACCCGCCGCGGCACGAGGGCTACGCCAAGGACTTCCCGGAGTGGCACGAGCGCGACCTCGCGGCCATGATCGACGCGCATCGCGGCCATCCGTCGATCATCGCGTGGAGCATCGGCAACGAGATCGACTACCCGAACGACCCGTACGCGAGCCCCCTCTTCGACGAGATGACCGGCAACAACGACGCGAGCAAGCCCGCGGCCGAGCGCGTCTACGATCCGTCGCGCCCGGACATCCGGCGCCTGACGACGATCGCTCGGCGGCTCGCGGCGATCGTCCGCGCGAAGGACCCGACGCGGCCCGTGACGATCGCGGCGGCCTTCCCCGAGCTGTCGAGCCTCACGGGCTTCCTCGACGACATCGACGTCGTCGGCTACAACTACAAGGAGCACCTGTACGAGGCCGACCACGCGCGGTTCCCCGACAAGCCTCTGCTGGGCAGCGAGAACGGCCACGGCTACGCCGACTGGCAGCACGTCGTGCGAGCCGACTACGTGGCGGGGCAGTTCCTGTGGACCGGCATCGACTATCTCGGCGAGGCGCACGGATGGCCCGTGCGCGGCTCGGGGGCGGGACTGCTCACGCTCGCGGGCTTCGCGAAGCACACGTGGCATCTGCGGCGCAGCTGGTGGACCGACGAGCCCGTCGCGCATCTCGTGACCCGGCCGGCAGGGGAGGGTCCGCGCAGCTTCTGGAGCCATCCCGTCTCGCGCGCATGGGAGGGCGGGGAGCGGGTCGAGGTGCTCTGCTTCGCGGGCGGCGGCGAGCCGAGGCTCACGTGCGGAGGCGACGCGATCCCGCTCGCATGGGACGACGAGGGCGGCTTCTGGACGGCCGAGACCGACGTGCGCTCCGCGCCGCTCGTGCTCGAGATCATCCGCGACGGCGCCGTCGTCGCACAGGACGAGCTCCGCGCGCGCGGGGCGGCCGATCGCCTCGACGCGGTCGTCTGGGAGGCCCCGGAGCATGCGGCGCGCCGCTGCGCCGACGCCGGCCTCGCTCTCGACGGCGCCCCGTTCGACGGTCTCGTGCAGATCGAGTGCGCGCTGCGCGACGCCGACGGAGGATCGGCGCGGGACGAGCGGATGGTCTCGGTCGAGGTCTCCGGCGGCGAGCTGCTCGGGATCGAGAACGGCGACCTCGCCGACGTCACGCCCTACGCGAGCTCGCAGCGGCGGACCCTCGAGGGGCGGCTCGCCGTGTTCGTGCGCGCGGACGCCGGCGCCGTCGTGCGCCTCCGGGCCGAGGGGCTCCCCGAGACGATCGTGGAGTGCGGGCCGTGACATACTGGCGACGACCGGCGGGGGACCGGTCGCCGGGATCGCCCGCCGCGGCGGCGGACCCGATGCGGATGGCCGCGGTGCGGGAGTGAACATGGCTGTCTCGAGGCGCACGTCGCGCGACATCCGGAGCGAGTCGCGGCTCGACGTGCTGCATGTCCTGCTGTCGCAGGGCGAGACCACGCGCAACGAGATCGCCCGCACGACGGGACTCAGCCCGGCGACCGTCGCCACGGTGGTGGGCGAGCTCCTCGTCGAGGGCATCGTCGTCGAGACCAAGGTCACGGTCGGCCGGATCGGGCGGCCGACGGCGACGCTCGCGATGAACCCCGATCGCGGCCGGGTGGTCGGCATCGACGTCGCCGAGACCTACGTGCGCGCCGAGCTGTTCGATACGGCGCTCACCCAGATCGCGCTCGTCGACGTCGAGCGCGACGAGCACCTCCTCGACCCCGACTCCGTCGTCGAGGCGATCGGCAGCGCGCTCGACCGCGTGCTCGAGCAGGGCGGCGTCGACCGGCGCGATGTGCTCGGCGTCGGGGTCTCGCTCCCGGGCCTCGTGCAGGCGCCCGCCGGCGTCTCGGTGCTCGTGCCGAACTGGACCTGGCACACCGTCGAGCTCGACCGCCTGCGCGAGCGGGTGGGGCTGCCGCTCGTCATCGACAACCCGCTCAAGGTCATCGCGACGGCCGAGCTGTGGCTCGGGCGCGGCCGGTCGCACTCGAGTCTCGTCACCGTGAACCTCGGCACGGGCGTCGGCGCCGCGATCGTGCTCGAGGGGCGCATCCTGCGCGGAGCGACGAATCTCGCGGGGGAGTGGGGGCACTCGCTGCTCGCGCTCGACGGACGCGGGTGCCGCTGCGGCCGCCGCGGCTGCGTCGAGGCCTACGTCGGAGCGCCCGGGATCCGGCAGACGCTCCGCGAGATCGCCCCGGACCATCCGCTTCTCGCGCTCGACTCGCAGCGCGACTTCATCGAGGCGATGGCCGGGGCGGCGGATGGGCCCGAGCAGGATGCGGCGGTCGACGAGACGATCGCGCGCACCGCCTGGTACCTGGGCTCGGCGCTCGCCGATCTCGTCGCGGTCGTCAACCCCGAGGTGGTGACGCTCACCGGCTGGACGGCCTGGGCGCTCGGCGACCGCCTGCTGCCGGCGACCCGCGAGCACCTGCGCGACCAGGCGCCCGGGACGGCCGGGGCCGACGTCGAGCTCGGCGTGTCGACGATCGGCGGGAGCACCGTGTCCACCGGAATCGCCGTCATCGCGCTCGAGCGCTTCCTCGCCGACGCGGGCCTTCTGACGAGCCGGACGCCGATCGCGCTCTGACGCCTCTGCGCGCTCAGCATGTCGGGGCTCTGCAGGCTCTGCATGTCTCACTCTCCGCGGTTCTGGCGGGGGCGAAGCCGCCGAGAGTGAGACATGCAGGGCTTGCTGCGGGCGTCGGGGTGCGGTGTGCGGGACACAGCGCAGGAGTTCCCGTGGCCTGAGCCGCGGGAACCGGATTCCGGGGCGTGGCCGCGGATCTCCTGCGTCGTGTCCCGCGCTCAGTCGACCGGGATGGTCGTTCCGCGCACGACGAGCTGGACGGGCGTGTGCAGGACGCCGCTCTCGATCCCGTTGTCGTCGAACGCGTGGAAGAGGTGCTGCGCGGCGGTGCGACCCAGCGCCTCGAAGTCCACGCCGACCGTCGTCAGGCGCGGACGCGAGTTCTCTGCGAGCACCGTCCAGTTGTCGAAGCCGATCACCGCGAGGTCGCGCGGCACGTCGCGTCCGAGGTCGCGCGCCGCGTCGAGCACGCCGCGCGCGATCTGGTCCGAGCCGCAGAAGACGGCGTCGATCTCCGGATCGCGCTCGAGCAGAAGGGCCGCAGCCGCCCGCCCCCAGTGCTCCGACCACTCGCCGAGCATCGGCTCCGCCGCGAAGGCCGTGCCGGCCGCGGCGAGCGCCTCCTGTGCTCCGCTCAGGCGATCCTGCGCGGCGGCATAGGAGGGATCGCCTCCGATGTGCACGATGCGGCTGCGGCCGCACGCGAGCAGATGGCGGATGGCCAGACGGCCGCCCTCGACGTTGTCGGGCGTGAGCGACAGGTCCCGCGGATCGCTGGACGGTGCATAGACGTACACCACGGGGACCGGCAGCGCGCGGCCGAGGCTCCTGCGGGGATCGGTGCGGTCGCCCACGACGATGATCCCGTCGACCCTGCGGCTGAGCAGCGCGCGCAGGTGATGCTGCTCCCGGACGGCGTCGCCGCGCGCGTCGCACAGGAACACGTCGATGCGCCCCGCGCCGAAGGCGTCCTCGGCACCCATGAGGATGGGCAGGACGAAGCGGCCGTCGAGGTCGCTCGTGAGGAGTCCCACCGTGCTCGTACGCCCGGCGGTGAGGCCGCGCGCGACCGCGTTGGGGGTGAACCCGACCTCCTCGGCTGCCGCCAGCACGCGAGCCCTCGTCGCCGCTGCGACGTCGGTGCGGCCGTTGAGTGCCTTGGAGGCGGTCGCCGCCGAGACGCGCGCGCGCTGCGCGACGTCGTTCAGGGTGGCGGCCCGCCCGTTGCGCTCCGTGCTCATCGCTCTAGCGTGCCACAGTCTCGAAACCGTTACATGGACTTCTGCGCGGTCGTGCTTGACGGCCCGAAGTGTCGCCGCTAGATTCAACGAAAGCCGTTTCGAAAGCTTTCGTGCGGCATGTCGAGCATCGGCGGCAACGGCGGCGTGCTCGCTCAACGAAGAGCCAGAGGAGCAGACACATGATCACGACCATCCGGCGCGGCACAGCGATGCGCGCCGCAGGACTCGCCGTCGCGGGTGCGCTCGCGGTGGGCCTCACGGCGTGCTCGGGCGGCAGCGGAGGCCAGGCCGCGGTCGACGAGATCCCCGCCGAGGGCGTAGACGACGGCTCCACCCTCTCGCTGTGGACGCGTGCGCCGATCGAGGCGCAGGCCAAGCTGCTCGTGGAGGAGTACAACGCCACGCACGAGAACCAGGTGGAGCTCACGGTCGTCCCGAACGACGACTACGTGGCGAAGGTCGGGGCGGCCGCGGGGTCCGGCGGGCTGCCGGACCTGTTCGCCGCCGACGTCGTCTACGTGCCGAACTGGGCGGGCCAGGGCCTCTTCCAGGACATCTCGCCGCTCGTCGAGCAGCTCGACTACGCCGACGAGATCAACGCGGGCCACATGTCGGCCGGCACGATCGACGATGCCGAGTACACGCTGCCCTTCGTGCTCGACCTGTCGGTCATGATGTGGAACAAGGAGCTCGTCGAGCAGGCGGGCCACGACCCCGAGAAGGCCCCCGAGACGATCGCGGAGTTCGCCGAGATCGCGCGTGACGTCGACGCGCTCGGCCTGGACGGCGTCTCCGGCACCTCGACCGGCCTCAACTGCGGCGGCTGCCTGCTCTTCACGTGGTTCCCGTCGATCTGGGCGTCGGGTGAGGAGGTCCTCAGCGAGGACGGCACCGAGTCGCTCCTCGACGGCGAGGCGGCGCAGGAGATCTACCGCACGTGGAAGGGCCTCGTCGACGACGGCGTCGTCGCGCCCGGGTCCGAGGACGAGACCGGCGCCACGTGGGTCGCCGGCTTCCAGGAGGGCAAGGTCGGCATCATGCCGTACCCGGCGACGCTTCTCCCGGCTCTCGAGTTCGACGCGGGCGTCGCGGGCCTCCCCGGCGTCGACGGCGGCGCCTCGACCTTCGTCGGAGGCGACAGCATCGGCATCTCGAAGGACTCCGAGCTCTCTGCGCAGGCGTGGAACTTCCTCGCGTGGATGATGTCGGAGGAGACGCAGGTCGACGTCCTCGCGGCGAACGGCAACGTGGTCTCCCGCGGAGACCTCGCCGACAACGAGCACGCATCGGCCGACCCGCGCCTCGTGACGATCAACGAGGTCGCCGCCCAGGGCGACACCCCCGTGGCCGTCAGCTTCCAGCAGGCCTTCAACGCCGCGGGAAGCCCCTGGCTCACCCTCGTGCGCAACGAGGTGCTCGGCGAGGGCGGAACCCTCGAAGAGGACAACGCCGCGATCACCGAGATCCTCTCGCAGTGACAGCCGCCGTCGGGGTGCTCCCCGCAGCGGAGCGCCCCGACGGCATCGGACAGAAGGATCCACGATGACCACCGCCGCCACGACCGCGCGACGTCCCGGGCGGACCCGCGCGCAGCGCGCGCACGCCATCCAGGGATGGCTGTACGCCTCGCCCACCGCCCTCTTCGTCGGCGTTCTCTTCGTCGTCCCCCTCGTTCTCGTCGTGGCCATGTCGCTCGGCGACTGGCCGCTGCTCGCGGGCTTCCGGGGCTGGAACTTCCCCGACAACTACGTCGCCGCCGTCGACCACCGCCTGTTCTGGGAGGCCATCCGCTTCACGGTGATCTACACGATCGCCGCGACGGTCCTCCTCATCGGCCTCGGCCTCGGGCTGGCCCTGCTCGTCCAGGAGTCGTCGCGGTGGCGGTCGTTCCTGCGCACCGCCTTCCTCGTGCCGAGCGCCCTCGGCCTCGCCTCGGCGTCGCTCCTCTTCTATGTCCTGTACTCGCCGATCGCGGGTCCGTTCGCGGAGTGGATGGAGTCATCCGGCTTCACGATCCTCGGGACGCCGGGCGGCGCGCTCTGGGCGACGGTCTTCCTCATCGTGTGGCGCTTCACGGGGTTCTACATGCTCCTCATGCTCGTGGGCCTCCAGGCGATCCCGGGCGAGGTGTACGAGGCGGCGCGCATCGACGGGGCCTCGAAGCTGCAGACCTTCCTGCACGTCACGATGCCCCTCATGCGGCCCACCTTCGCGCTCACGATCGTCATGTGCGTCACGGGCTCGCTGCTCGCGTTCGAGCAGTTCTACATCCTCACCAAGGGCGGTCCCGACAACTCCACGATGACGGTCGTGCAGCTCATGTACTCCATGGCCTTCCAGGGGCAGAACGACCTCGGGATCGCGGGGGCGCTGTCGGTCATCGTGCTCATCGCCCTCGTCGTCATCAACGTCTTCCAGCTGCGGGCGCTCCGCGGCGGAGAGGAGAGCTGACATGACCGCGCTCGCTCCGACCGAGACCGAGGTCATCGTCACGGAGGGCCGCGGCGCGTCGCGCGCGCCGCGGCAGGGCGGATGGCGCCGGCTGCTCGCGAGGGCGCCGTTCGGCATCTTCTCGGCCGCGCTCGCGGCCGTCTTCCTCTACCCGCTCGTCTGGGCCGTCGTGTCGTCGTTCGCGCCGCGCGCCGGCACGAGTCAGACGGAAGGCTGGGGTCTCGGGAACTACGCGACGCTCGCCGAGTTCCAGGCGGGCATCTGGGTCTACCTCGGCAACTCGCTCGTCGTGTCGGGCCTCACCGTGATCCTCACGCTCGCGATCTCGTTCCTCGGCGGATACGCATTCGCCCGGTTCTCGTTCCCGGGGAAGACCGCGCTGTTCCTCACGACCCTGGCCATCCTCATGGTCCCGTACGCGACCCTCCTCATCCCGCTGTACGTGATCCTCAACGGCCTCGGCCTCGGCAACACGACCGTGGGCGTCGCCCTCGTGCTCACGATGTTCCAGCTGCCGTTCTCCACGTTCATGATGCGGATCTCGTTCGAGTCGATCCCGCGCGAGCTCGACGAGGCCGCCCTCGTCGACGGCTGCAACAGCTTCTCGGCGCTGTGGCGCGTGCTGCTGCCCGCGACCAAGCCGGGGCTCATCACGGTGGGGCTCTTCGCCTTCCTCACCGCGTGGAACGACTTCATCGCGCCCCTCATCCTCATCAGCGACACGAATCGGATGACGCTGCCGCTCGCGGTCGCGAATCTGCGCGGCCAGACGATGGGCGTGATCGACTACGGCGCCACGCTCGCCGGGGTCGCGGTCCTCGCGCTGCCCTGCGTGCTCCTGTTCCTCGTTCTCCAGCGTCACTACGTGCAGGGCTTCATGTCCGGCGCCTTCAAGGGATGATCATGACACTCACCACATCGCACCGCGCGACCGCGGCGGCTGCCGCTCCTGTCCTGCCGAGCTCGGGCGCGCTGCGTCCCCTGGGGATCGAGGAGGTCGCGATCACGGGAGGGTTCTGGGGTGCTCGGCAGCGCGTGAACCGGCGCGCGACCCTCGCGCACATCGGCACGTGGCTCGAGCGCGAGGGCTGGATCCGCAACTTCGAGCTCGCCGTCGCCGGTGGGCCGCCCGAGGGCCGCCGTGGTCGTGAGTTCTCCGATTCCGAGGTCTACAAGTACCTCGAGGCGCTCGCGTGGGAGATCGGCCGTGCCCCCGATGACGAGCTCGAGCGCGCGTTCCGCGACGTCGTCTCGGTCGTGGGCGCGGCGCAGGAGCCCGACGGGTACCTGAACACGCGGTTCGGCCGCCCCGGTCAGGGCCCGAGGTGGTCCGACCTCGAATGGGGGCACGAGCTCTACTGCCTCGGGCACCTCTTCCAGGCCGCGGTCGCGCGGGCACGCACGAAGCCCGGCGCCGACGACGGGCTCCTCGAGATCGCGACACGCGCCGCCGACCTCGTCTGCGAGGTGTTCGGCGAGGACGGCATCCCGTCGATGTGCGGGCACGCGGAGATCGAGATGGGACTGGTCGAGCTCGGTCGCGTCACAGGCGAGCCCCGCTACATCGCGCAGGCGAAGCTCTTCGTCGACCGGCACGGCACGGGCGTGCTCGCGGACATCGAGTTCGGCCGCTCGTACTTCCAGGACGACATCCCGATCCGCGAGGCCGACGTCCTCCGCGGCCACGCCGTGCGCGCGAACTACCTCTCGTCGGGGGCACTCGACGTCGCGGTCGAGACGGCCGACGGCGAGCTGTCGTCGGCGCTCGTGCGGCAGTGGGACAACACGGTCGCCCGCCGCACGTACATCACCGGCGGGCAGGGCGCCCACCACCAGGACGAGGCGTTCGGCGCCGACTTCGAGCTGCCGCCCGACCGCGCCTACTCCGAGACCTGCGCGGGCATCGCATCGGTCCAGTTCAGCTGGCGCCTGCTGCTCGAGCGAGGGGAGGCGAAGTACGCCGACCTCATCGAGCGCACGCTGTACAACGTCGTCGCGACCTCGCCCTCGTCCGCTGGCACGGCGTTCTACTACGCGAACACGCTGCACCAGCGCACGCCGGGAGAGGTCGCCGACCCGGATGCGCCGTCCGCGCGTGCGGAGTCGTCGCTGCGCGCGCCGTGGTTCGAGGTGTCGTGCTGCCCGCCCAACGTCGCCCGCACCCTCGCCAGCCTCGCCGCGTACGTCGCGACCGTCGACGAGGAGGGGCTCCAGATCCACCAGTACGCTCCGGCCACGATCTCCACGACGGTCGCCGGGCACGACGTCGCACTGCACGTGGAGACGGACTACCCCGCGGCCGGCGACATCCGCGTCACCGTGGACGCCGCAGCGGACGCGGAGTGGGCGCTCTCGCTCCGCGTGCCCAGCTGGGCGGTCGGAGCAGCGCTCGAGGTCCGTTCGGCGGACGGCGGGGTCCAGACGCTCGCGGCGGAACCCGGGTACGCGACCGTGCGTCGCGCGTTCTCCGCAGGCGATGTCGTGACGCTGCGCCTCCCTGTCGCGCCGCGGCTCACGCGGCCGGACGCGCGCATCGACGCGATCCGGGGCGCGGTGGCGGTGGAGCGCGGCCCCGAGGTGCTGGCGCTAGAATCGGTCGACCTCCCCGAGGGGATCGGCGTCGATGTCGTGGCGATCGATCCCGACGCGCCCCTGCGCGAAGAGGACGGACGCGTCGTCGCGCGCCTGGCCATCCGCCGCCCCGTCGACCTGCCGTGGCCGTTCGGAGACCCCGAGGTCGCAGACGAAGAGCAGATCGTCGACGTGCCGCTCATCCCGTATCACGAGTGGGCCGAGCGGGGTCCCTCCACGATGCGCATCTGGATCCCCGAGCGCCGCGCGGGGGCCTGACCCCGCCGCCCCTTCCACCCACTCCGACTCTGCATGTCTCACTCTCCGCGGCTCTGGCGGGCGCGAAGCCGCCGAGAGTGAGACATGCAGAGTCGGGGACGCGGAGTCTCGGGGAGAGCGGATGGCCGGGGCTTGTTCCCGCTCACAGGCCGCCGCGATCGCTAGGCTGAGGGGGCCGCGCGCCGTCGCGCGCGGCCCCCGTCCCGCTCCCGGCGACGGCGAGACCGATGGAGGACTCCGGTGGCGAACACGAGCGCGGACAAGCCGAACATCCGGCAGGTCGCCCAGCTCGCCGGCGTCTCGCACATGACGGTCTCGCGCGTCCTCAACGACTACCCCTACATCAAGGAGGCCACGCGCCGCCGCGTGCTCGAGGTCATCGAGGAGCTCGACTACCGCCCCAACATGGCGGCGCGTGCCCTTGCGACGCAGCGCAGCCAGCGGATCGGCGTGCTCGTGGAGAGCGCGGTCGAGTTCGGCCCGACGAGCACGCTCCGCGCCGTCGAGTCGGCCGCGCGGCTGGCCGGATACTCCGTGGGCGCGATCGCCCTGCGCGGCGGCGACGAGATCACGCCGCAGGAGGCCGTGGACAACCTCACGACCCAGGGGATCGACGCCCTGTGCGTCGTCGCCCCGCGCTCGTCGTCGATCGCCGCCCTCCGCAAGATCTCGATCGGCGTCCCGGTGCTCGTCGTCAAGCCCGACAAGGACCCGGCGTTCCTCACCGTCTCGGTCGACCAGCAGGAGGGCACGACCCTCGCGGTCGACCATCTCGTCTCGCTCGGGCACCGCGACATCCTGCACCTCGCCGGGCCGCTCGACTGGCTCGACGCCCGCGCACGCGAGCGCGCGTTCCACGCACGCGCGAAGGCGTGGGGCATCCGGGAGCGCCCGATCGTCGTCGGCGACTGGACGGCCGACTTCGCCTACGACTTCGCCAGGGGCATCCGCGAGCTGCCCGACTACACCGCGATCTTCGCGGGCAACGACGACATGGCGGTCGGGCTCATCCACGGGCTCGCCGACCGCGGATTCTCCGTGCCAGACGACCTCAGCGTCGTCGGCTTCGATGACGTGCCGCTCTCGGCGCACGTGCTGCCGCCGCTCACGACCATCCGGCAGAACTTCCACGCGCTCGGCGTCTCCGCGGTCGACATGCTGCGCGCGGCGATCGAGAAGCGCGAGATCCCTCGCGTGACGCGCATCCCCGCCGAGCTCCTCGTGCGCTCCTCCACGGCCGCGCCGCGGGAGGGGCGATGACCGCGCGTCAGCCCGTCGTGGAGATGACGGGGATCTGCGTCGAGTTCGCGGGGGTCCGCGTCCTCGACGACGTGGACCTCACGCTGCGCCCGGGCGAGGTGCACGCGCTCATGGGCGAGAACGGCGCCGGCAAGTCCACGCTCATCGGCGCGCTCACCGGAACCGTGCCCATCCGCTCGGGCGAGGTTCGGATCGACGGAGACGAGAGCGTTCCCGTGGGCGTCGCGCGCAGCCGCGCACAGGGCATCGCGACCGTGTTCCAGGAGACGCGTCTCAGTCCGCACCTCACGGTCGCCGAGAACGTCATGCTCGGCAACGAGATCCGAGGCCGCCTCGGCATCGACTGGAAGGCCAACCGCGCCCGCACCCAGGAGGTGCTCGCGCGGCTCGGCCTCGACGACGTCGACCCCCGCGCGCCGCTCACGGCTCTGTCGCCCGCGGTCAAGCAGCTCGTCGCCGTCGCGCGAGCCCTCGTGCTCGAGCCGCGCGTCCTCATCCTCGACGAGCCGACCGCGAGCCTCGACGCGGCCGAGGTCCGCACGCTCCTCCGGGTCGTGCGGGGTCTGCGCGACCGCGGCGTCGCCATCCTCTTCGTCTCGCACTTCCTCGAGCACGTCTTCGCGATCGCCGACCGGATGACCGTGCTGCGCGGCGGGCGCGTGGTGGGGGAGTACGCCGCCGACGATCTCGACCGGGCCGACCTCATCTCGAAGATGATCGGCGAGGACATCGAGGCGCTCAAGGCGCTGCGCTCGGAGCGCCTGTCCCACCACTACGCGGCCTCGGGGGAGCCGACCCTGTCGGCCTCAGCGCTCGGACGACGCGGCACGCTCGAGCCGACAGATCTCGAGCTCTCCCGTGGCGAGGTGGTCGGCTTCGCCGGGCTGCGCGGCTCGGGGCGGACCGAGCTCGCGCGCCTCATGGCGGGCGCCGAGCGCGCCGACAGCGGCGAGCTCTGGGTCGACGGACGGCGGGTGCAGCTCAGCAGCCCGGGCGCCGCGCTCCACCACCGCATCGCCCTCTCCACGGAGAACCTCCGCGACGAGGGGATCATCGGCGGGCTCACGGCGCGCGAGAACATCGTGCTCGCTCTGCAGGCGCTGCGCGGATGGTCGCGGCCGCTGTCGCGCGGCGAGCAGGACGCGCTCATCGAGACGTACCTCGAGGCCCTGCGCCTGTCGCCGTCCGACATCGACCGCCCCGTCGAGGAGCTCTCGGGCGGCACGCAGCAGAAGATCATGCTCGCGCGCCTCCTCGCTACGCGCCCGCACGTGCTCATCCTCGACGAGCCCACGCGCGGCATCGACATCGGCGCGAAGCTCGACATCCAGCGCAAGGTCGCTCAGCTCGCGGGGGAGGGCGTCGCGGTCGTCTTCATCTCGTCGCAGCTCGAGGAGGTCGTGCGCCTGAGCGATCGCATCGTCGTGCTCAAGGACCGCGAGAAGATCGGCGAGCTCAGCAACGGCCCCGGCGTGACCGTCGACACGATCGTCGAGATGATCGCCGCCGACCTCGACGGGGATCTCGGGGACTGATCCCGTCACGATCCGATCTCGCCCTTGCACGGAACAAATTGTTCCCGGTAACATCTCGAGCATGGCGCACCACGCGTCACTGCAATCGGCAGCGGATCCACGACGGATCCGGATCGCCGGGCGGCCCTGCGCCCGGTGTCTCGAGGAGGAGAACCATGTCTGCACACAAGCGCGTCTTCCAGGTGCTCGGTCTCGCGACCGTCGGCGCCCTGTCGCTCGGTCTCGCTGCCTGCTCGGGCGGGGCGGCCGGCGACGACGACGTCACCACGATCGGCTTCGTCGCGGTCGGGCCCGAGGGCGCCTGGCGCGAGGCGAACGAGCAGAACATCCAGGACACGTTCACGGAGGAGGCGGGCTACGAGCTCAAGTACGCGCCCGCCACGAACCTCGACCAGAAGTCGCAGATCGACGCGTTCACGTCGTTCGTCGACGAGGGCGTCGACGTGATCCTGCTGTCGGCCACCGAGGCCACCGGCTGGGAGGACTCGCTCAAGCGGGCCCAGGAGGCGGAGATCCCCGTCGTGCTGCTCGACCGCGGCATCGAGCCCGACGACACGAGCCTCTACGTCACGCGCATCGCGCCCGACAACATCGAGGTCTCCACGGCGGTCGCCGAGTGGGCGGTGTCGGCCTTCCCCGACGGCGCGAACTACTTCGTGCTCGAGGGCCCGGCAGGCGTCTCTGTCGTGAACGAGCGCAACGAGGGCTTCGACGCCGTCGTCGGCGCCGAGTCGAGCTTCACGAAGATCGGCGCGCAGACGGCGAACTGGTCGACCGAGGAGGCCAAGGGCGTCGTCGAGACCGTCCTGAAGTCCAACGACAACGACGTGCAGTTCATCTTCGCGCAGAACGACGAGATGGGCCTCGGCGCCGTCCAGGCCGTCGAGGAGGCGGGCCTGACGCCGGGTGAGGACGTCAAGATCGCCACGATCGACGGCACGCAGGGCGCCCTCGAGGCCCTCGCGGCCGGCGACCTCAGCTTCGTCGCCGAGTACAACCCGCTGTTCGGCGAGACCGCCCTCGACGTCGTCGAGAAGGTGCTCGCGGGCGAGGACGTCGAGCCGAGCATCGTCGTCCCGAGCGAGACCTTCGACTCGCCCGAGGCCGCCGAGACCGCGCTGCCCGACCGCAAGTACTGATCGGGCACGCGCCCGACGTGCGGGGCCCTCGCGGGCCCCGCACGCTCAGACCACCCGCGGCACGCTCGCGGCGACAGATGTGGAGCATGCGATGACGCAATCGCGTCCGATCGTCGAGATGGAGGGCATCTCGATATCGTTCCCCGGCGTGAAGGCCCTCGACGAGGTGAGCTTCCGGCTCTTCCCCGGCGAGGTGCACACGCTCATGGGCGAGAACGGGGCCGGGAAGTCGACCCTCATCAAGGCGCTCACGGGCGTCTACCGGATCGACGAGGGCGAGATCCGCATCGCGGGCGAGCCGCGGCGGCTGAGCGGCACGGCCGACGCGCAGAGCGCGGGCATCTCGACCGTATACCAGGAGGTCAACCTCTGCGCGAACCTCACGATCGGCGAGAACGTCATGCTCGGCCACGAGGTGAAGGGCCCGCTCGGGATCAACTGGCGCGCGACGCACCGCCGTGCCGGGGAGACGCTCGAGAAGCTCGGGCTCGGCCACCTCGACCCCAAGCAGTCGCTCGCGACCCTGCCCCTGGCCATCCAGCAGCTCGTCGCGATCAGCCGGTCGATGGTCGCGCAGTGCAAGGTGCTCATCCTCGACGAGCCGACCTCGAGCCTCGACGCGAACGAGGTCGAGCAGCTCTTCGCGGTCATCCGCCGCCTGCGCGACCAGGGCGTCGCCATCCTGTTCGTCTCGCACTTCCTCGACCAGGTCTACGCGATCAGCGATCGCCTCACGGTGCTGCGCAACGGCCGGTTCGAGGGCGAGTTCCGCACGCGCGAGATCGACCGCGCGACCCTCATCTCCACCATGATCGGCAAGGACGCCCAGACGCTGGCGTCGCTCGACGCCAAGCCCGCACGGCGTGTGCGCGGCGACGCGCTGTACTCGGCCAAGGGGATCAGCCGCAAGGGCGCGATCGAGGAGGTCGACCTCGACCTGCACCGCGGAGAGGTCGTCGGGTTCGCCGGCCTCCTCGGATCGGGGCGCACGGAGCTCGCGCGCCTCGTCTTCGGCGCCGACCGCCCCGACACGGGCGAGGTCGCGCTCCGGGGCAAGAAGGCCGACATCTCGACGCCGGCGAAGGCGCTCGCCGAGCGCATCGCGTTCTCGAGCGAGAACCGCCGCGACGAGGGCATCATCCGCGACCTCAGCGTCCGCGAGAACCTCATCCTCGCCGTCCAGGCCAAGCGCGGCTGGGCGCGCCCGCTGCCGCGCCGCGAGCAGGATGAGCTCGTGAGGAAGTACATCTCGGCCCTCGGCGTCCGCCCGACCGATCCCGAGCGGCCGATCCGCCTGCTCTCGGGCGGCAACCAGCAGAAGGTCCTGCTGGGCCGGTGGCTCGCGACCGAGCCCGAGATCCTCATCCTCGACGAGCCGACGCGCGGCATCGACGTCGGCGCCAAGGCCGAGATCCAGGAGTACGTCGCCGCTCTCGCCGACGAGGGGCTCTCGGTCGTCTTCATCTCGTCGGAGCTCGAGGAGGTCGTCCGGCAGAGCGACCGCATCGTCGTCCTCAAGGACCACCGCAAGATCGCCGAGATCGACGGCGGCCCCGGCGTCTCCGCCGATTCCATCGTCACGATCATCGCCGAGGACGGCCTCGACGGTGCAGACGCGGATGGCGCCATCCGCGAGGAGGTCGCATCATGAGCGAGAGCGCATCCCGCTCCCGAGAGGTCCTGAGGGGACTGCTCAAGAGCCAGTACGTGTGGGGCGTCGTCGCCATCGTGCTCCTGCTCGCCGTCAACCTGGCGAAGGACCCCGGCTATCTCGCCGTCACGGTCGGATCGTCGGGCCACCTCGTCGGAAACGTCATCGACATCCTGCGGGCCGCCGCGCCGATCATGATGATCGCGGTCGGCATGTGCCTCGTCGTCGCGACAGGCGGGATCGACCTCTCGGTGGGATCCGTGATGGTCGTCGCCGGCGCCGTGTCGATGGAGTTCCTCAGCGCGGCACCCGACACACTCGGCTCGGCGTTCGCCGCGCTCGGTCTCGTGGTCGTCGTGAGCGCGGCGCTCGGCGCCGTGAACGGCGTGCTCGTGTCGGTCGTGGGCCTGCAGCCCTTCATCAGCACGCTCGTCATCATGCTCGCGGGGCGCGGTCTCGCGAAGGTCATCACGGGAGGCCAGAACACGACGGCCTCGAACGAGGCGTTCCGGTGGATCGCGAACGGGTACGTGCTCGGCCTGCCCGTCGTGTTCCTGCTCGCGCTGCTCATCGTGATCGCCGTCGGCCTCCTCGTCCGCCGCAGCGCCCTGGGCCTCATGCTCGAGGCGATCGGCATGGACGCCAAGGCCGCGCGCCTGGCCGGCGTCAACCGCCGCGCGCTGCTGTTCACGGTGTACATCGTCGGCGGGGTGCTCGCGGGCATCGCGGGGGTCTTCGCGACGGCGAGCGTGATGACCGTCGACGTGTCGCGCACGGGCTACCAGCTCGAGCTCGACGCGATCCTCGCGGTGGTCATCGGCGGCACGTCGCTCGCGGGCGGCAAGTTCAACGTCACGGGCGCCGTCGTGGGGGCCATCCTCATCGCGACGCTCGACAAGACGGTCGTCTTCCTCGGCATCTCGTCGTCGGCGACCCCGGCCTTCAAGGCCATCGTCATCGTCGCGCTCTGCCTCCTCCAGTCGGAGCGGGTGCGGCGCGTGTTCCGTCAGCGCCGGGCGCGCACAGCCCGCCCGGCCCAGCGAGAGGTCGTCGCGGCATGAGCGCTCTCACCACGCCCCCGGCTCCCGCACCCGCGCAGGAGCCCGGCCGCCTGAGCCCGATCCTCCAGCGGCTGTCCCTCCACCTCGACACGCTCCCGACCGCCGCGGCCGTCGTGATCTTCGTCGGGATGATCATCTACGGCGAGGCCGCGTACGGCCAGATCGTGCAGTTCAACACGCTGTCGAACCTGCTCATCAACAACGCGCACCTCATCATCCTCGCCGTGGGCCTCACGTTCGTGATCCTCACGGGCGGGATCGACCTCTCGGTCGGCGCCGTGATCGCGTTCAGCAGCGTCGCCGGCGTGCTGCTCATCAACGCGGGCTGGGACCCCTGGGTCGCGACCGTGCTCATGATCCTCATCGGCACCGTGTTCGGCGCGATCTCGGGCGTGCTCATCCAGTACTTCCACGTGCAGCCGTTCATCGCGACCCTCGCGATGATGTTCCTCGGCCGCGGTCTCGCGTCGATGCTCAGCACGGTGCCCGAGCGCCTCGCCGACGACTCCGCGCTGCGCACGCTGGGCACGCAGATCAAGGTCGTCGACGGGCCCAAGGTCAACGACATCGTGATCACCCCCGGCGTGCTCATCGCCGTGGTCGTCGTCGCGATCGCGTTCTTCGTGCTGCACCGCACCCGCACCGGGCGCACGGTGTACGCGATCGGCGGCTCGGAGCAGTCCGCGGCGCTCATGGGCCTGCCCGTGGCCGCGACCAAGATGTGGGTCTACGTCATCAGCGGCACCCTGTCGGGGCTCGCCGCCGTCGTCTACACCGCCCGTCTCGGCAGCGCCCAGAACATCACCGGCATCGGGTGGGAGCTCGACGCGATCGCGGCGGCGGTCATCGGCGGCACGCTGCTCACGGGCGGCGCGGGCTTCGTGCTCGGCTCGGTCGTCGGCGCCCTCGTGCTCGGTCTCATGAACGTGCTCATCACGCGCGACGGCGGCATCCCGCCGGAGGCCACGACCATCATCACGGGAGGCATCCTCCTCGTGTTCGTCCTGCTGCAGCGCGCCGTGCTCGCACGGCGTCGCGAGTAGCGCACCGACGCGCCGGCGCCTCATCGACCGATCGAGCGTGAGGCGCCGGCCGCGCCCCTCCGCCCTCGACGGGCGTTCCCCTGCGCCCTGCGCGCGACCCCCGGCGCCGATGACGACGCCGTTCTCGACGACGAGAGGCACGACCTTGAGAAGAACGCTCCGACCCGCCGCGATCGGCATCGCGGCGGCCCTGACCGTCGGGCTCGCGGCGGCGACGGCTCCGGCCGCCGCCGAGGACGCCGCGCCCCTTCTGCACTACGCGTTCGACGCGGCCCCCGCAGACGGCGTCACGATCGACGACCTCAGCGGCAACGGCAATCACGGCGCCCTGCGGCAGTCCGGCGCGGCCTTCGCCGACGGCGTGCTGTCGCTCCCGGGCGGGTCGGCCACGAGCTCAGCGGCCTACGTCGAGCTGCCGACAGACGACCTCGTCGGCCGCAAGGACCTCACCGTGTCGATGTGGGCGTCGCACCGGTCGGGGCCGGGGAACCTCGCCGCGGCGTTCATCGGCGCGCCCGTCGCGAGCGGCGCGTCGTACTCGAGCGGATACTGGCTCCTCAACCCGTCGAATCCGAGCGGCTACGTGAAGTCGGTCGTCACGAACACGGTCAGCGCGTCGGCGCCGTGGGGCACCGAGGTCGGCGCCGGCGCCACCGGCACGCCGACCGCGGGGGTGCGCACGCCCGCCGGGATGGCGCTCTACACGACCGTGATCGACGGGACGAACGGGCGACTCACCCTCTACGTGAACGGCGAGAAGGCCGCCGAGCACGCCATCGCGCGCGACGTCGCGAGCTTCGGCAGCAGCCTCGTCGCCTACCTGGGCCGCTCGACGTACCGCGACCCGTTCTTCGCGGGAGACATCGACGATCTCGCGGTGTACGGCGAGGCGCTCGACCCGACCGAGGCCGCCGCGCTCTACAGCGACGGCGCCCTCGATCGCGCGGTGGCGTCGGTCGACGTGCCCGCGACCGCGGAGGCCGACTTCACGCTGCCGACGACCGCGTACGGCACGTCGATCGCGTGGAGCTCGGATGACCCCGCGATCGCGATCTCGGGTGGATCGGCGACCGTGGTGCGCCCCGCACCGGGCTCGGGCGACGCGGCCGTGACCCTGACCGCGGTGTTCACCGCGGGAGCGCAGACGCGCACGGCGACATTCGCCGTGACGGTTCCGGAGGACCTCACCGACGCGGAGAAGGCGGATGGCGACCTCGCGGCGATCGAGATCGCGAACGCCGCAGACGTGCGGACGAACGTCTCCGTGCCCACGACCGGCGCGCACGGATCGGCGATCAGCTGGACGGTGCCCGAGGGTGCTCCGGTCTCGCTGCGCGACGGCGCGGCCGAGGGCACGCAGACCCTCGTCGTGGAGCGGCCCGCGGCCGGCGAGGAGGCGGTCGACGTCATCCTGACGGCGACAGCCCGCGTCGGCGACGCGACGCGAACCCGCGAGATCGCCCTGACCATCCAGCCCCTGCCATCCGACACGGCAGAGGAGGAGGCGTACGTGTGGGCCTTCTTCACGGGCGAGGGCGACGGCGCCGAGCGCGTGAGCCTCGCCGCCTCGCGCGGCAACGACGCCCTCCGCTGGAACACGCTCAACGACGGGCAGCCGCTCTTCACGTCGACGCAGGGCACGCAGGGCCTGCGCGACCCGTTCATCATCCGCTCGGCGGAGGGCGACCGCTTCTACATGCTCGCCACCGACCTCAAGGTCGCGGGCCTGGCCGGGGGCTTCGACGCGGCCCAGCGCACGGGCTCGCTGCACATGGAGGTCTGGGAGTCGAACGACCTCGTGCACTGGTCGGAGCAGCGCCATGTCAAGGTGTCGAGCGACTTCGCGGGGAACACCTGGGCGCCCGAGGCGTACTGGGACGAGGAGCTCGACACGTACGTCGTGTACTGGGCCTCGAACCTCTACGACACGACGGATCCCGCCGACCGGACGGCCGTGACGTACAACCGCATGATGTACGCGACGACCGACGACTTCGTCACGTTCTCCGAGGCGCGGCCGTGGGTCGACGTGAAGCGCGGCACCGGCCGCGGGACGATCGACGCGACGATCGCCAGGGTCGACGGCACGTACTACCGGTTCCTCAAGGACGAGGCGTCCATGACGATCCGCCAGGAGCGCTCGACGGACCTGCTCTCGACCGTCTCGGGCACCCTGCCGGATGGCGAAGGCGCGGCCGACGAGTGGACGCTCGTGAAGGACCAGGTCGCGACCGGGCTGCCGAACGGCGAGCCCGGCGGCATCTTCACCCAGGGCGAGGGGCCGAGCATCTTCCCGGCGAATGACGGCGACGTGAACGGGTACGAGTGGTACCTGTTCATCGACCAGCCGTCGTACCACGCGGGGCCGAACTACTACATCCCGTTCGCGACCGACGACATCGCCGACGGCGATGCGTGGCAGCCCGTCGGCGCCACGCTGCGGGAGAACCTGCCGCAGAACGCCGATGGCGGCAAGCCGCGGCACGGAACCGTGCTGCCCGTGACCCGCGAGGAGTACGAGACGGTGCTCGAGGCGTTCGCGCCAGACCTCGCGGTGGCCGAGGCCGACGCGATCGCCGTGACGACGCCCGCGGGCACGGCGCCGGCGCTGCCCGGTGCGCACCTGACGATGGCGGATGGCTCGGAGCAAGATGTCGCGGTCGTCTGGGATGCGATCGACCCGGCCGCATACGCGCAGCCCGGCACGTTCACCGTGCGGGGCGTCGCGCAGGACGCATCCCGCGCGCCCGTGGAGGCGACCGTCGCGGTGACGGCGCCGCTCGAGGTCTCGGCGTCGACGCGCTGCGTCGGCGGGAAGGCGACCGTCGTCGTGAAGGCGACGAACGTCGGAGCGGCGGCGGTCGACGTCGCCCTGTCGTCGAGCTTCGGAGCGAAGACCCTCGCCGCGCTGCAGCCCGACGCGAGCGGCTCGGTCGCGTTCCCGACGCGCGCCGCGACCATCCCCGCCGGCGTCGTCACCGCGGCGGCCGGCGGCGCTCAGATCGACGCGCCCTACGCCGCCGTTACCTGCGGCTGACCCCGGTCGCTGACGCACGGGTCAGCATGTCTCACTCGCCGCGGGAAAGACGCCCCCTTTCCCGCGGCGAGCGAGACATCGGGACTGGCCACCCGAGACTGGCCACCCCCGACCCCGGACTCGCCGTCCGATATCCTGGGCTGGCCGTCCGACATCCCGGACTGGCCACCCCGGACTCGCCACCCGACCCCACCCCCCCCCGAAACCGGGCCACCCGGCCGATGCCCGGCGACTTCAACCACCGCCCGCCGCAGCCGCGGCGATTTACAACGATGGAGAGTGCAATGATGCAGACCTTCCGACGACGAGCGGCGACGGCCATGGCCGTCGGCGCGATGATCCTGGGGACGGGGGCGACAGCGGCGTTCGCCGACGCTCCGTCTGACGGGCTCCTCGCCCAGTACGCCTTCGGGCAGACGACCGGGTCGGAGGTGTCGAACACGGCGCCCGGCTCGCCGTTCGGAGCCGCGATCGTGCGCAACGTGCAGGACGCCGACTGGACCGGCGACGCCCTGACGCTGCGCGGAGGGGCGAAGGACGGGCCGGGCAACTGGGTCGAGCTGCCCGACGACCTGCTGAAGGGCGAGACCGCCGCGACGGTCATCGCGGAGGTGAAGGCGTCGGAGGCGATGCTCGGCGGCTTCCACTTCCTCTGGAACATCGGCAACGAGTCCTCGGCGACCGAGTACTTCTTCGCGTCGCTGAACTGCGGCTCGGGGCGCTCGCCGCTCGTCGGCCTCAAGGCCGCCGGGGCCGAGCGGCTCGTGCAGTCGGGCTCATGCGGCGTCACGGCCGACCGGTGGGTCAACGTCGCCTCGGTCCTCGACGCCGACGGCACGGGGCGCCTCTACCTCGACGGCGCGCTCGTCGCAGAGGGCGCCCTCGGAGCGACCCCGGCCGACATCGTCGACCAGTCGCTCAACGCGATCGGCCGCGCGCCGTGGCCCGACCCGCTCTTCCAGGGTGCGCTGTCGTCGTTCCGCGTGTACGACCGCGCCCTCACCGCGGCGGAGGTGGCCGACGTGTCGGCTTCTGACGCGCTCGTCCACGCGGACGAGCTGCGCGCCGAGGCGCAGGGAATCCTGGATGGCCTGGGCCTGTCCGATCTCGAGACGAGCGACGACATCGACCTGCCGACCGCGGGCGGCCAGGTGACGTGGACGTCGAGCGATCCCGCGATCGTCGCTCCCGACGGCGCCGTCACCCCGCCGCTCCAGGGAGGGTCGGCGGTCGAGGTCACGCTCACGGCCACGGTCGAGATCCGCGGTGCGAGCGCGAGCACCTCGATCGCGGTGACCGTGCTGCCCTCCGACGAGACCCCCGCGCAGCGCATCGAGCGGCTCGCGCAGCGGTTCGTCATCCCCTCGGTCGTCGCGTCCGGCACGGCCCTTCCTGCCGCACCCGAGGGCGTCGACATCGCGGCGACCGCGGTCAGCGAGGGCCTCACGGTCGACGAGGCGATCTCGACCGACGCCGACGAGCCGGTCGACGGGGAGATCTCGGTGACCGCGACCGACGCGGCAACGGGCGCGAGCGCCACGCGCACGTACGCGGTTCGCGTGCTCCCGGCCGATGCGTCGACGCCGCTGCTCGCCTACGACCGTCTGCCGACGACGGCCGCCGAGGCCAACAACGCCGACATCGCGCTGAGCATGCACCTCGCGCTCGGGCAGGATGGCGGATGGGTGCCGCTCAACGAGAACTACGGCGTCTTCTTCGCCAAGACCGCGCAGACTCCCGGTCCGAACGGCACGACCGAGGCCATCCTGCGGAGCCTGAGGAGCCCGCACCTGTTCTATCTCGAGGACGGCTCGTTCGGCATCGTGGCGACGCGGACGGCGCGCGGCGGCGGATCCGACGGCACGCAGAGCGGGCGCATGCTCTTCGCGCGCAGCACCGACCTCCTGTCCTACGAGGAGGTCGGCCTCGTCGACCTCGGCGTGACGAGCGGCGTGAACGATCCGGCCGTGGTCTGGGACTCCGCGACGCGGCGGTACGTCGTCTCCTGGACCTCGGACGGCGGCGCCGCGATGCACACGACGTTCGCCGACCTCGCCGACGCCTCGACGCGTGGCCCGGTCGAGCGCGGGGCCGTGTCGGCGACGGCCGGCGAGTCCGAGACCGGCGTCGAGGACTACGCGAGCGGCAACGCGATCGCGGTGACGGATGACGTCGCGCGCGCTCTGCAGGTGCGCTTCGGGCGGATCGCCAACACGACCGTCGCGCCCCTCGACGGCGTCGACGTCGCCGCGGGCGCTCCTCTCGAAGCGTCGGTTCTCCCGCCGCGCGCCGACCTCGCCTACGACGACGGATCGACCGCGACGCGCGCGATCGACTGGGATCCTGCCTCTCTCGCCGCCGTGGACACCTCGACGCCCGGCACGTACGAGGTGACCGGGACGATCGCGCAGCAGGCCTATCCGACGCCTTTCGCGGACGAGCGCGCCGATCCATCCGTCTTCCGCTACGAGTGGAACGGCCAGACGAAGTTCCTCATGATCGCCACGGAAGACCTCCACATGAATCCGATCGACCCCGCGAACGGCCCGCACATGCCGTTCCGGATCGCCGACACGATCGAGGATCTCTCGGATGAGGCCATCCGCTCGGGGCGCAACACCGAGGTCGATCTGCTGCGCGACGGCGACCTCGACGCATACGGCAAGGCGATGACGGGGTGCTTCTGGGCTCCTGAGTTCCACGTCATCGACGGCACGCTGTCGATCCTCTTCATGCCCTGCTACGACGGCGCGAACGGGCGCCCCGACATGTGGACGGGGCGCTCCTCGATCATCCAGCTGAAGAAGGACGCGCAGGGGAACGACCTCGATCCGGCGGTCCCGGCGAACTGGACGAAGGCCGAGCACGTCGTGCGCGCGGACGGGACGGCGCTCAACGCCGCCCAGGGCATCTCGCTCGACATGACGTACGTCGAGGACTCGGGGCAGTCGTACTACGTGTGGCAGATGCTCGGCTCCGTCTTCATCGCGACGATGGACCCGTCCGATCCGACGCGGATCACGTCGGATCCGGTGCGGATCGTCGTGCCGGAGTACGCATGGGACAACGTCATCGCCGAGGGGCCGAACGTGCTCGCGCACGACGGCACGCTCTTCCTCATCTACTCGGGCTCGACCGTGGGCGACACCTACACCACCGGTCTTGCCACGGCGACGGCGGGGGAGGGGATCGACCTCACCGACCCCGCGGCGTGGACGAAGCTGAACTACCCGATCCAGAAGTCGGGGCCGTTCAACGGCGCATGGCAGCTGGGGACGGGGCACGGCATGTGGTCGACCGACGAGGACGGCAACCTGCTCTACGTCTTCCACGCGCGGACCGACAACCTCGGCCTCACGGGGCGCGACACGTTCGTGCGCCGGGTGCACTGGGCGGTCGACGGCATGCCCGTGTTCGACCAGGAGGCCGATGAGGAGGTCGCTCCCGCGAACCGTGCCGTGAGCGTCGAGGTGACGGTCATGGAGCCCGCGCTCGCCCTCGAGGCCGAGGTGGGGGCGCGCTGCGTCGCGGGCCGCGTCGTGCAGACCGTCACCGTGGCGAACGAAGACGAGACCGTGCTCACCGCGACGGTGACCTCGCCGTACGGGGTGAAGACGAAGCAGGACCTCGCCCCGGGAGCACGGGCGTCCGTCTCGTTCACGACGCGTCAGGCGGCGATCCCGGCCGGCTCCGTCGAGGTCGCCGCGGAGGGCGCGGATGGCACCTCCGCCGTCCGCGAGATCGCCTACGAGGCCACCACCTGCGGCTGAGCCCGCGCCATCCATGTCTCACTCGCCGCGGGTTCGGCGCCGCCTTTCCCGCGGCGAGTGAGACACGGTGGCCAGGGCGGGGGGACCACCTGTCTGCATGTCTCACTCGCGGCGGGTTCAGCGCCGCCTTTCCAACGACGGGTGAGACATGAAGGAGGCCGGACACGAATCCTTGTCCCGGGCGAGTGGTGACGCTAACATCTGATACCGGTAACAACCCGACGTTGCCACGACCCCTCGAAGGAGAGCGCATGGTCGCCCCCACCCGCGCGCGCGGTCTCGCGCGCCGCGCCGTCCTCGCGACGGCGACGACCCTCGGCATCGTCGCGGCGGGCATCGCCCCCGTGCACGCCGCGGCCGCCGACGAGCACCTCGTCGCCCACTACGCCCTCGACGAGACGACCGGCGCGGTCGCCGTCGACAGCTCCGGCAACGGCCGGGATGCGGCGATCCTCGGCGGCGCGACCCTCACTGGCGGCGAGGGCATCCGCCTCGACGGCGTGGACGATCACGTCGAGCTGCCCGACGACATCCTCGCGGGCCTCACGTCGATCACCGTGAGCACCGAGGTGCTCGTCCGTCCCGAGCAGGGCACCCCCTACTTCATCTACGGCCTCGGCAACCCCGCGTCGTCGAGCTCGGGCACGGGCTACCTCTTCTCGACCGGCAACGCGTACCGCACGTCGATCACGACCGGCAACTGGTCGGGCGAGCAGACCGCGACGAGCGGCGCGAACCTCGCGCGCGGCGTCTGGAAGACGATCACCTACACGCTCGACGACGCGACCGACACCGCCGTGCTCTACCTCGACGGCACGGAGGTCGCCCGCAAGACGGGCGTGACCATCCAGCCCGGGCAGATCGGCGGAGGGCGCACCTCCGCGAACTACCTCGGACGGTCGAACTACTCCGCCGACCGCCATCTCGCGGGCAGCCTGCGCGACTTCCGGATCTACGACACCGCGCTCTCGGCATCCGAGGTCGCCGCGCTCCAGCCATCCGACCAGGTCAAGGCGCAGCGCGACGTCGACGCCCTCTCCCTCGGCGACCTCTCGAACGTCACCGCCGACCTCGCGCTGCCGACGGCCGCGCCGAACGGATCCGCGATCACGTGGGCATCGAGCGACGAGTCGGTCATCTCGCCGTCCGGCGAGGTCACACGGCCCGCATCCGGATCCGCGGACGTCACGCTCACGGCGACGGCTGTGAAGGGCGACGCGACCGCCACGCGTGCGTTCTCCGCCACGGTCCCCGCCGCGGGCGAGGCCGATCTCCGCGCGGACCTCGATGCGATCTCCATCCCGAACGCCGACGACGTCCGCGGCAACATCACGCTCCCCGAGACGGGGCCGGTGCACGGCACGCCGATCTCGTGGACGGCCTCACCCGAGCGCGTCGTGAGCACGAGCGCAGACGGCGAGATCGCCCCGGGCGTCGTGACCCGCGGCGCGACCGACCAGGACGTCGTGCTGACCGCGACGGCGGGCGGCCTCACGCGCGAGTTCTCGCTCACGGTGCGCGCCGCGCGCCCCCAGGAGGAGTACGAGGGCTACGCGTTCGCGTACTTCACGGGCAACACGGTCGAGGGCGAGAACATCCACTTCGCTGCGAGCGACGGCAACAACGCCCTCGCCTGGAACGAGCTGAACGGCGGGCTGCCCGTCCTCTCGTCGCAGTACGGAGAGCAGGGCCTGCGCGACCCGTTCATCATCCGCTCGCCCGAGGGCGACACCTTCTACCTCATCGCGACCGACCTCTCGATCGGCTCTGGCACCTCGTGGGACACGTCGCAGCGCCAGGGCAGCAAGTACCTCGAGGTGTGGGAGTCGCACGATCTCGTGAACTGGTCGGCGCAGCGGCACGTGCGCGTCTCACCCGACACGGCCGGCAACACGTGGGCTCCCGAGGCGTACTACGACGAGGAGCTCGGCGCGTACGTCGTGTTCTGGGCATCGAAGCTCTACGCGGAGGACGACCCCGGTCACACGGGCAGCACCTACAACCGGATGATGTACGCCACGACCCGCGACTTCGTCACCTTCTCCGAGCCGCAGATCTGGCAGGACGGGATGTCGCGGATCGACTCGACCGTGACGCGCTCCGACGGCGTCTACTACCGCTTCACGAAGGACGAGGGCGCCGGCACGACCGGATGCTCCGACATCATCCAGGAGTCGTCGCCCTCCCTGCGCGCTCCGCTCGAGGAGTGGACCATGATCGACTCGTGCATCGGGCGGGACGCCGGCACGAGCGCCGTCGAGGGCCCGACGATCTTCGAGTCGAACCCCGGCGACGTCAACGGCGGCGGCAGGCACTACCTGTTCGTCGACGAGTACGGCGGGCGCGGGTACATCCCGCTGGTGACCGAGGACATCTCGGCGGGCGGATGGTCGGTCGCGCCCGAGTACGACCTGCCGGCGAGCCCGCGCCACGGCACGGTCATCCCGGTCACGGCGGCGGAGCTCGCCGGCCTGTACGCCGGCAAGGATCCCGTCTCCTCGAACGCCGAGGGGGAGGTCGTGCGCTACGACTTCTCGGATGGCGCGGGCGCGACGCTCACGGACGTATCGGGCAACGGACGCGATGCGGCCATCCACGGGGCGACGTGGACGGATGGCGCGCTGCACTTCGACGGCGTCGACGACTACGTCGACCTGCCGGATGATCTCCTGGCGGGCCTCGACGACATCACGGTGGACGCCGACGTCTGGGTCGACCCGGCGCAGTCCGGCAGCTACTTCATCTGGGGGCTCGGCACGACCGACGCCGCGGGAGCCGGTCGCGGGTACCTCTTCACGACGGGCGACAGCGCGTATCGGACGAGCATCACGACCCGCACCTACACGGATGAGCAGACCGTGCGCCATGGGTCGCCGCTGCCGCGTGGACGCTGGGCGCACCTGACCTACACGCTCGAGGGAGAGACCGCACGCCTCTACCTCGACGGAGTGCTCGTCGCGACCAAGGACGGGGTCACGATCGATCCCGGCGACATCTCGGGCGGCGAGACCTGGGCGAACTATCTCGGCCGGTCGCTCTACGAGCAGGACGCGCGCTTCACGGGTCGGTTCCGCGAGTTCGCGATCTACGACCGCGCCCTCACGGCGCGCGAGGTCCTCGAGACGGCGGGAGCCCCGGGAGCGATCGGCGAGGTGTCGCTCGCCGACCCCGCGGCGCTCAAGGTCGCGCCGATCGTCGACCAGGCCGAGCACACCGTCGTCCTGCCGGTCGTGCCGGGAACGGACGTGTCCTCCCTCGCTCCGACGTTCGTCACCGCCGGGGGTGCGACGGCGTCCCCGGCGTCGGGGGAGACCGTCGATCTGACCGAACCCGTGACATACGAGATCACCGCCGACGGGCAGACCACGACGTGGACGTTCTCGGCGCAGGTCATGAGCAGCCCCGTGCTGCCGGGTCTGTACGCCGATCCGAACATCGCCGTGTTCGGCGACACGTACTACATCTACGCGACCAGCGACGGCTACGCGGGGTGGGGCGGCAAGGAGTTCTTCGTCTGGAGCTCGAAGGACCTCGTGGAGTGGACGCGCTCCGAGGAGCCCATCCTGACCCTCGACGGCGCGAACGGCGACGTGCCGTGGGCGAGCGGCAACGCGTGGGCGCCGACGATCATCGAGCGCGACGGCAGGTACTGGTTCTACTTCTCGGGGCACAACACGGCCCTGGGTCGCAAGACGATCGGGGTCGCGGTCGCCGACAGCCCCACGGGGCCCTTCACGGCGCAGCCGCAGGCGATGATCCTGAACAACGAGGCCGTGACCTCGGGTCAGGCGATCGATCCCGCCGCGTTCCGCGACCCGGTGTCCGGCCGGTACTACCTCGCGTGGGGCAACGGCGGGCCGTCGAACGGTCCGGTCATCGCCGAGCTCGGCGACGACATGACCTCGCTCAAGGCGGGCACGCTGAGGCGCATCGCGGGTCTCACGGACTTCCGCGAGGGGCTGTTCCTCAACTACCGCGACGGGCTCTACCACCTGACGTACTCGATCGACGACACCGGCTCGGAGAACTACCGCGTCGGCTATGCGACGGCCACGAGCCTCGACGGCCCCTGGACGTATCGCGGCGTGATCCTGCAGAAGGACACCGCACTCGGGATCAGGGGCACGGGGCACAGCTCGATCATCAACGTGCCGGGCACCGACGACTGGTACATCGCGTATCACCGGTTCGCCATCCCCGGCGGGGACGGCACGCACCGGGAGACGACGATCGACCGGCTCGAGATCGGCGAGGACGGGCTGTTCCAGACCGTGACGCCGACGCTCACGAGCGTCGCCCCGCACGAGGTGCCCGCCGTCGGCCCCGAGATCTCGGCGACGGTCTCGCCGCGCTGCGTCGCGGGGAGGGTCATGCTGACGGTCTCGGTCCGCAACGAGAGCGAGCGGCCGGTGTCGGCGACGGTCTCGAGCGCGTACGGGGAGAAGACGATCGCGAGCATCGCGCCCGGCAGGGCCGCGTCGGTCGCGGTGACGACGCGTTCCGCCGAGGTGGCGGCAGGTTCGCTGACGGTCACGGCGACGGATGGCCAGGGCGCGACGACCGAGAAGACGGTCGCGTACGCGGGCGCGAGCTGCGGATGAGCAGGCGCGTCCGCCGCTGCGGCGGGCGCGAGATGGGGCGAGGCGCGAAGGGCGCGTTTCGTCGGTGAACCGAACGGAAGGAAGAGGCAGGTGGTTTCGATGATGAAGCAGGGTGTGAAGGCGCGGCTGGGTGTGGCGGCTGTGGGCGGTGTGCTGCTGGCGGGGGTCGCGGGTGCGGCGTTCGCGGAGGAGCAAGTGGGGTCGGGGGAGGTGGATGTGAATGTGCAGATCGAGGACACGGGTGCGGGGGTTCTGGCGATGAGTGTGGCGGGGACGTCGACGTCTCTGTCGGAGTCGGGGTCGTCGGAGCTGGTGCGGGAGTTCACGGGTGCTCTGCCGACGGTGACGGTGACGGATACGCGCACGGCGGAGGAGATCCCGGACGGGGCGTTCTGGTGGGTCGAGGGCACGGCGTCGAGCTTCGTGGGGGATGCGGGTCAGGCGGAGATCACGCCGGATCATCTGGGGTGGCGTCCTCATGTGGCCGATGACGGGTCGGGTGCGGTCGCGGTGGGGTCGGATGTGGACACGGTTCTGGATGAGGGGCCGAATAACGTGGGTCTGCAGGGGCGTGAGCTGCTGGCGATGGCGCTCACGAGCGAGGAGGCAGTGGGGTCGTGGGAGGCGACGGCTGAGCTGGTGCTGAAGGTGCCGGCGGAGACGGCGCCGGGTGCGTACACGTCGACGCTGACCCTGTCGCTGTTCGAGTAAGCAGGACGCAGCGCAGGAGATCCGAGCGGATCGAGGAGCGGGAACCGTGTTCCCGCCCCGCTCCGGGTCGGATCTCCTGCGTTCGGTCCCACCCGATCCCGAAAGGCCGACGATGGCTTCCCCCACAACCCCGATCCGACGCACCCTGCCGCGCGTCTCCGCCCTCGCGCTCGCGCTGCTCCTCGCACTCGGCGCGTCGGCGCCCGCGCTCGCGGAGGCGCAGGACGACGGGACGGTCACGTGGTCGGTGCGGCCGGCCGACGCGTCGGGCGAGGATGGCCGCGCCTGGGTCGAGCAGGAGCTGGACCCGGGCGCGAGCGCGACCGAGCATCTGGCCATCCGGAACTTCTCGGAGCAGGAGGTGACCTTCCGCATCACGACCGCGGACGCGTACTTCCAGGAGAACGGCCGCTTCAGCATGCTGCCGTCGACGGAGGAGTCCGTCGACGCGGGCACGTGGATCGACGTGGTCGACGAGGTCGTCGTCGGCGCGGGCGAGGTGGAGATCGTGCCGTTCACGACGACGGTTCCCGAGAACGCGACCCCCGGAGACCACGCCGCGGGGATCGCCGCGTCGATCCTGTCGCAGCAGGTCGGCGAGGACGGCTCGTCGGTGGGTGTCGAGTCGCGCGTCGGCTTCCGCGTCATGACGCGGGTGGCGGGGGAGCTCACGCCGTCCGCATCCGTGGAGGCGGTCTCGTCGGAGTACGACGTGTCGTGGAATCCGCTGGCCCCGGGCGACGCGGTCGTGCGGTTCGAGGTCGTGAACTCGGGCAACACGCGGCTCATGGTGACGGGCACTGCCGCCGCGGGAGGCCGCCAGTCGGCGTTCCCTGGCCCCGACGAGATCGACCAGGAGCTGCTGCCGGGCGATCGGCGGACGTTCACCGTGCCCGTGGACGACGTGTGGCCGCTCTTCTCCGTCCCCGTCGAGCTCGAGGTCGTCCCGACCGTGGTCGGCGAGGGCGAGGGCACGCCCGTCGACGCGGTCCGCGTCGAGACCGGGATGTGGGCGATCCCGTGGTCCCAGCTGGCCGTGCTCGCGGGCATCGCGCTCATCGTGGGATCCGGCGTGTGGGGCCGTCGTCGCTCGCGCCGCCGCATCGAGCGCCTCCTCGCGCAGGCGCGCGAGGAGGGCCGCCGCGAGGCCGCCGCGCCGACGGGGGACTGAGGGAGCCGACGGCCGGCCTCGCTCGGCCGGCCCCGGACATCCGGATCTGTTCCGCTGTCAGCGGATATCCCCCTTCAGGAGGATGCCGATGTCGGAGGTCGGTGGCATCCTTTCCAGGTGCTTCTCAAGCTGCTCATCCGCTACCTCGGTCGATACCGATGGCTCCTGGTCGGCGTCCTCGTCTTCCAGCTGGGCTCCGCGCTCGCGGCGCTCTACCTTCCCACGCTGAACGCCGACATCATCGACAACGGCGTCGCCCGCGGCGACACCGGCTACATCATCCGCACGGGCATGTTCATGCTCGCCGTCTCGCTCGGCCAGATCCTCGCGTCGATCGTGGCGACCTACTGCGCCGCGCGCGCCGCCATGAGCGCGGGCCGCGACATCCGCCGCGACGTGTTCGGCAAGGTGAGCGCGTTCTCCGAGCGCGAGGTGTCGCAGTTCGGCGCCGGCTCGCTCATCACGCGCAACACGAACGACGTGCAGCAGATCCAGATGGTGTCCATGATGAGCGCGACGATGCTCGTCCAGGCGCCCATGCTCGCCATCGGCGGCATCATCATGGCGCTCCGGCAGGACATCGGCCTCAGCTGGATCCTCGCGGTCTCGATCCCGACCCTGCTCATCGTCGCGGGCCTCATCATCGGCCGCATGGTGCCGCTCTTCCGCGCCTACCAGGAGAAGCTCGACGGCGTGAACCGCGTCATGCGCGAGCAGCTCACGGGCGTGCGCGTCGTCCGCGCCTTCGTGCGCGAGGCGATCGAGGAGGAGCGCTTCCGCCTCGCCAACACCGACATCATGGTCGTCGGACGCAAGGTCGGCTCGCTCTTCGTGCTGATGTTCCCGCTCGTCATGCTCGTGCTCAACGTGACGATCGTCGGCGTCGTGTGGTTCGGCGGCATCCAGGTCGACGCGGGCGAGACCCAGATCGGCACGCTGTTCGCCTTCATGCAGTACGTCGGCCAGATCCTCGGCGGCGTGATGATGGCGAGCTTCATGACGATCATGATCCCGCGCGCGGCCGTCTCGGCCGACCGCGTCGGCGCCGTCCTCGAGAGCGAGTCGACCCTCCTGCGCCCCGACAGGCCCGTGACCGAGTTCCCGCGCCGCGGGTCCGTCCGGATGCAGAACGTCGCGTTCACCTATCCGGGCGCGGAGTCGCCCGTGCTCGAGGGCATCACCTTCCACGCCGAGCCGGGGGAGACCGTCGCGATCATCGGATCGACCGGCTCCGGCAAGACGACCCTCGTGTCGCTCATCCCGCGTCTGTTCGACGCGACCGCCGGGCAGGTGCAGGTGCAGGGCGTCGATGTGCGCTCGGCCGACCTCGAGAGGCTGTGGAGCGGCATCGGCCTCGTGCCGCAGCGCCCGTTCCTGTTCAGCGGCACGGTCGCCAGCAACCTGCGGTTCGGCCGCGAGGACGCCACGGACGAGGAGATCTGGAAGGCGCTCGAGATCGCGCAGGCGAAGGACTTCGTCGAGGAGATGCCGGATGGCCTCGACTCGCGGATCGCGCAGGGCGGCACGAACGTGTCGGGCGGCCAGCGGCAGCGGCTCTCGATCGCGCGCGCGATCGTGCACAACCCCGACATCCTCGTGTTCGACGACTCGTTCTCCGCACTCGACCTCACGACGGACGCGCGTCTGCGGCAGGCGCTGTGGCGCGAGCTGCCGCACGTGACGAAGATCGTCGTCGCGCAGCGCGTGTCGACGATCACGGACGCCGATCGCATCATCGTGCTCGACGACGGGAAGATGGTGGGCTCCGGCACGCACGAGGAGCTCCTCGCGACGAACCGCACCTACCGCGAGATCGTCGAATCGCAGCTGGGAGTGGAAGCGTGAGCGACAAGAAGACGCAGGCCGAGATCGACGAGCAGCTCGAGCTCGAGCTCGCCGAGCAGGCGCGCCTGAACTCGGGGGACTGGGACTCGGTCGCCCCCGGCAAGGCCGCCGACTTCGGCAAGAGCTTCGGCCGCTTCATCGGCCTTCTCCGCCCCTACGCGTGGGTGTTCGCGCTCGTCTCGCTCCTCGGAGCGGTCGGCGTCGTGCTCGCCGTGATCGCGCCCAAGGTGCTGGGCGAGGCGACGAACATCGTCTTCGAGGGCGTCCTCTCGCTGACGCTCGCCGACCAGTTCCCGGCCGGCGCCTCGCAGGACGAGGTCGTGGCCGCTCTGCGCGCCGCGGGGCAGAACGACCTCGCGAACGTCGTCGCGGCGATGACCCACTTCGAGCTCGGCGCCGGAGTCGACTTCGACGCGCTCCGCGTGGTCATCGTCTGGGCGCTCGCGATCTACGTCGTGTCGTCCCTGCTGCAGTGGATCCAGGGCTACGTGATCAACGTGATCATGGTGCGCACGATGTTCAACCTGCGCGAGCAGGTCGAGCGCAAGATCAACAGCCTGCCGCTGGCCTACTTCGACCGCGTGCAGCGCGGCGAGCTCATCTCGCGCGTCACGAACGACATCGACAACATGACCCAGACGCTCCAGCAGGCGCTGTCGGGAGCCATCACCTCGCTGCTCACCGTGGTCGGCGTGCTCATCATGATGTTCTCGATCTCGTGGCAGCTCGCGCTCGTCGCCCTCGTCGCGCTGCCGCTCATCGCGTTCATCATGCTCGGCATCGGGCCCGCGTCGCAGAAGGCGTTCCAGACGCAGTGGCGCAAGGTCGGGCGTCTCAACGCCCGCGTCGAGGAGTCGTTCTCGGGCCACGCGCTCGTGAAGGTCTTCGGTCGCGAGCGCTCCACGGCCGCCGCCTTCCAGGAGGAGAACGAGGAGCTCTACCAGGCCGCGTTCAAGGCGCAGTTCCTCTCGGGCATCATGATGCCGAGCATGCAGTTCGTCGGCTCGCTCACGTACGTCGGCATCGCGGTGCTCGGCGGCATCATGGTCGCGAGCGGCCAGATCCGCATCGGCGACGTGCAGGCGTTCGTGCAGTACTCGCAGCAGTTCACGCAGCCGCTCACCGAGCTCGGCGGCATGCTGCCGGTCGTCCAGTCGGGAACGGCCTCGGCCGAGCGCGTGTTCGCGCTGCTCGACGAGGAGGAGCAGGAGCCCGACGCCGAGAACGCGCCCGCCGTGCCCGATGGACGCGGCGTCATCGAGTTCCGCAACGTGTCCTTCTCCTACTCTCCCGAGAAGCCGCTCATCCGCGATCTGTCGTTCCGGGTCGAGCCGGGTCAGACCGTCGCGATCGTCGGGCCCACGGGTGCGGGCAAGACGACGCTCGTGAACCTCATCATGCGGTTCTACGAGCTCGACGGCGGCGCCATCCTGCTCGACGGACAGGACATCTCCCAGCTCACGCGCGAGGATGTCCGCTCGCGGACCGGAATGGTCCTGCAGGACCCGTGGCTGTTCGCGGGCAGCATCCGCGACAACATCCGCTACGGACGCGAGTCGGCGACCGACGAGGAGATCCTCGCCGCCGCGAAGGCCACGTACGTCGACCGGTTCGTGCACTCGCTGCCCGACGGGTACGACACGGTCCTCGATGAGGACGCGGCCAACGTGTCGGCGGGCGAGCGCCAGCTCATCACGATCGCGCGCGCGTTCGTGCGCCGACCGAGCGTGCTCATCCTCGACGAGGCGACGAGCTCGGTCGACACCCGCACCGAGCTGCTGCTGCAGCACGCGATGGCGGCGCTGCGCGAGGGCCGCACGTCGTTCGTGATCGCGCACCGCCTCTCCACGATCCGCGACGCCGACCTCATCCTCGTGATGGAGCACGGCGACATCGTCGAGCAGGGCACGCACGACGAGCTCATCCGCAAGGAGGGCGCGTACTGGCGGCTGTACCAGTCGCAGTTCGAGCACGCCGTCGTCGACCTCGACGCCGCGGAGGCCGAGACCGCGGAGGCGGAGGCCGACGGCGCCGATGCGGACTCGGCGCCGGCCCCGGGCGGGATGAGCCCCGCGCCGGTCGTCGCGGGCAGCGTCTCGGTCGTGACGGGCGCGATCCCGACGTCCTCTCCGGAAGGCGAGGACGACGGCGAGGGTCGACGACCCTGATGGCCGACGCGCACACCGGGGCCGGCCTCGCGGCCGGCCCCGGTGCCGCCTCAGCGGATCTCGTCATCGGGCCGGATGGTCTCGGCCGCCCGCGCTGGGCGGCTTCCGATGAGCTGATGCGCGCGTACTACGACACGGAATGGGGCATGCCCGTCCGCGACGAGACGGGCCTCTTCGAGCGGCTGAGCCTGGAGGCGTTCCAGTCCGGGCTGTCGTGGGCGACCATCCTGCGGAAGCGGCCGGCGTTCCGAGAGGTGTTCGCGGGCTTCGATCCGGATGCCGTCGCGGCCTTCGACGAGTCCGACGTCGAGCGGCTGCTGGGCGATGCCCGGATCATCCGCAATCGCGCGAAGATCCTCGCGACCATCGGCAACGCACGCGCGACCGTCGAGCTGCGCGCGGAGGGCGGACTCGTCGATTTCATCTGGAGTCACCGACCCGCGCAGACGCCCGCGCCGACCTCGTACGCCGAGATCCCGACCACCTCGCCCGAGTCGATCGCGCTGTCGAAGGCGCTCAAGAAGCGCGGCTTCCGCTTCGTCGGCCCGACCACGATGTTCGCGCTCATGGAGGCCGTGGGCATCGTCGACACCCACCTCGTCGGCAGCCATCGCCGCGGTACAAGCGGGGTGTGGGCGTAGTCACGTGACCGGCGGCTGGTGGAGCGAGGCGCTGCCGACCCGAGCGCAGGCGGCACTCGTGGAGGCATGGCTCCCGACCAGCGCGCTCATCGCAGACCTCTCGTGGGGGCAGGTCGACACTCGGGTTCTCCACGTGCGGGCGGAGCAGGGCGAGTTCATCGTCAAGGCCGCTGGCCTCGGGAACCACCACATCGGCCGCGAGATCACGGCGCACGAGCGGGCGACGGCTCCGCTCGTGCGCCGGGGCGCGGCGGCACCGCTCGTGGCCGCGGACCGCGACGCGAACGTGCTCGTGACGCGGTACCTCGAAGGTCGGCTCGTGCAGGGAAGCGGCGCCGAGTTCGCTCCGGACGTGCACCGGCAGGCCGGACGGCTGCTGCGCGTCTTCCACGCGGAGGCGCAGCACGATGAGGCCGGCTACGCGCAGCGGCAGACCGAGCGAGTGCTGGCGATGCTCGAGCAGCCGCATCGAATCGAGGCGGCCATCATGCGGCGCGCGCGTGCCGTGCTGGGGTCATCCGCGCCGGCGCATGTGCCGCTCGTCCCGACGCACGGCGATTGGCAGCCCCGCAACTGGCTCGTGGACGCCACGGGGAGCGTGCGCATCATCGACTTCGGGCGCTTCGATCTGAGACCTGCCGCAACGGACCTCGCTCGCCTCGCGGTGCAGCAGTGGCGAGACGAGCCCGCGCTCGAGGGCGCCTTCCTCGAGGGCTACGGGGCGGACCCGCGCACGGAGCCGGACTGGTCGCTCACCCTCCTGCGCGAGGCGATCTCGACCGCTGTCTGGTCGCACCGGGTCGGCGACGAGCGCTTTGAACGGCAGGGACTCCGGATGCTCGACGAGGCTCTCGCGCGATTCTGACGCCGACGCGTGCGATCCGGGCGAGGTGGCCGAACCCGCGCACCGATCAGTCGATGACGGCGGCGACGGCCTCGATCTCCACGAGCTGGTCGTCGTAGCCGAGGACGGTCACGCCGAGGAGCGTGCTCGGCACATCGTGGTCGCCGAACGCGTCTCGGACGACCTCCCACGCGGCCACGAGGTCGCTCTGGCGGGAGGACGCGACGAGCACGCGCGTGCTGATCACGTCACGGAGCGTCGCGCCCGCGTCGGCGAGCGCGGTCGTCAGCGTCTCGACACAGCGGGCGGCCTGCGCGACGTAGTCTCCGGGAGCGACAGTGGCGCCGTCGTCATCCAGCGGGCAGGCTCCGGCGAGGAAGATCAGGCGAGCGTCCTTCGGCGCGGTCGCCGCGTAGGCGTACTCGGCGACGTCGGATAGCGAGGACGAGCGGATGAGCCGGACAGCGGAGGTCATGCGCTCATTCTCGTGCGCGGCGGGCCGGTGCCGGATCCCGCGCGCGGGGGAGAATCGGGTCATGCCCCGGTCTGATGCAGGCAACCCTGCGCGTCTTGTCGCGCATGATCCGTCGTGGTCTCTGATCGCACAAGAGGAGCTCGCCGCGGTTGCTCACGCGCTAGAGGACGTCGAGGGCGGATCCGAGGCCGTCCTCGATCACATCGGCTCGACGTCGGTGCCCGGGCTCGCGGCGAAGCCGTTCGTCGACCTGCAGGTGCGGATCTCGCCCTTGCCGGCCGAAGGGGCGGTGGACGCCGCGTTCGCTCGGATCGGGTATCGGCGAGCCCACGGCTCACGGCCGGATTCGCCCGGCGTGTACCGAGACCTGCCCCGCGGCAGCGAGGCCGTGGCGGACGAGGTGTGGGAGAAGCGGCTCTTCGTCGGGCGCGACGGGACGACGATCCTCCACGTGCGTCGGATGGACTCCCCCTGGGGGCGGTACGCAGTCTGGTTCCGAGACTGGCTCCGCGCCCATCCCGACCAGCGCGATCGCTACGAGCAGGTGAAGCGCGGTCTCTCGGAGGAGAACCGCGGGAAGGCCGACTACGACGACTACACGCGCGGGAAGACCGCGTTCTTCGACGAGGTCCAGGCGGCCTTCGAGGCCTGGGGACGCGCTCGCCCGTAGGGGAGGGGTCCCGTGCGCCGGACCGGGCATGGCTTCGCTCGCGGAGGGGGCAGGGTTCTCCTTCTCGGTCGTTGAGCGGAGCGAGGTTCCCTTCTCGGTCGTTGAACGGAGCGAACAGGGCGGGGTTCACCCCCCTCGGTCGTTGAGCGGAGCGAGCGCCAGCGAGCGCAGTCGAAACGCCGCAAGCCGCCCCCGGGAGTCGCCGAATGGAGACGGCCGCGCACACGCAAACACGCGCGAACGGAGCATGTCTCAACCGCGGTGGCTATACATAAGCATTTCGCTTACCTGCACGGATCAATGTCGGTGCTTCACGGTAAGGTTCACGCACTGCTGGACAGGCGCGCGTGGGATTCTGGTGGAGAGAAATCTTCGAGGAATCTTCGAGAAATGTCTTGCGTCTGGTCGTACTTGTGTTCTATCATGGGGTATGGCCTTCCCATGGGCGCCCGATGAGGGGCAGGATGATCCGGCCGGCGCGGTGTGCGCCGCGGTCGGGTTGCTGGACGGGCTGTTCACACGGGTGGGAGAGGTGGCGTCGGGGGATCTCGCGGGGTTCACCGCGCGGGTGGAGCAGCTGGGGCGGGTCGTGGACGCGCTGCGGGTGCGGGCGGCAGGAGAGGTCGCGTGGCGGTCCCGGCGGGGCCTGGAACGGCCCCTCGCAGGAGAGCTGGGCTGCCGGGACGGGCGGGAGCTGCTCGAGCGGCTCACCGGGATCCCCGGGCCGGCGGTATCCGCGCGGGTGCGGCTGGATGAGGCCACCCGCGACCGGGAGAGCCCCACCGGGCTCCCCGTCCCGCCGGCGCACCCCGCAGTGGCCGCGGCAGTGGAAGCGGGCCTGCTCGGGGTCGAGCCGGCGGCGCTGATCGTGAAGGCCGTCGCCACCGCCCGCCGCGGCGCGCCCGCCTCCGAGGCCGACAAGCTCGAGGTGATGGAGCGGCACCTCGTCGGGATCGCCACCGGCGCGATCGCGACCGACCTGGACGAGGCCACACCCCCAGCCGAGGCCACCTCGCCGTTCCCGGACGGCACGGCCGCGGCCGTGCCGTGGAGCGTCGTGAAAGCCCACGCGGACGCGTGGGTGGACGTCCTCACCGCGGACGGCCTCCCACCCGATCCCGAACGCCCCATCCGCAACCGCACCCTCACCCTCACACCCCTGCCCGACGGGGCCTTCCGCGTCAACGGCACCCTCGTCCCCGAAGCCGGCGCCCTCCTGCAGAACCTCCTCTCCGCCCACACCAACCCCGCCCGCAACGTCACCTTCACCGAAACCCGAGACCGCGGCGACGACGGCCCGGACGGCGACGACGCCCTGAGCAACAACGCCGACGGCGGCGGCGACGGCGATGGCGGCGGCGCGGACACGGATGGGGAGGGCGGGTTCTTCGACGGGATCGACACCGAGACCCGCAACGACACAGACCCGTGGGGACCGGACGAGATCATCCACGACCCCCGCGCCCCCGGACAGAAACGCCACGACGCGTTCTTCGCGATGATCCAGGCCGCCTCACGCGCCGCCGAGACCCCCACCCTCGGCGGCGCCGCCCCCACCGTCATGATCCACATCACCGCCGACGACCTCACCACCACAGACCCCACCGACACCGGCCGGCACGGCATCGCGCACCTCGACGGCGTCGACGCGCCCGTCCCCGCCACCGTGGCCCGCCGGATCGGATGCACCGGAGACATCCTCCGCGCCGTCTTCAGCCCCGAAGGACGCATCCTCGAGCTGCGCAGCATCCAACGCTGCTTCACCCCCACCCAACGCAAAGCCATCGTCGCCCGCGACGGAGGATGCATCATCCCCGGCTGCACCATCCCCGCCGCCTGGTGCGAGATCCACCACGTCCAAGACCACGCCCGAGGCGGACCCACCGAAACCGACAACGGCGTCCTCCTCTGCTGGTGGCACCACCACCACCTCGACACCTCCGGCTGGAACATCCACATGCACCACGGCGTGCCCTACATCGCCGCCCCCAACTGGATCGACCGACACCACCGCCACCGACCAGCACCCACCTCCCGCACCCGACTCCACGCCAAACTCACCCAACACCTCAGATGCTGACAACCGCACCATGACGGTCGTCCACAGATCTGCTCCCCGTAGCATCGCTGCATGACCCTGCCTGCTGGCCTGTCGATGCTGTGGGAGCAGACCTCTCCCGACGCGGCGCTTCTCGAACGGTTCGGGTTCACCGGTCTTCCCGACGCCTCGGAGTGGCTCTCGGTCACGCTGCGCGAGGGGTGGGGCATCGATCTGCACGGCGTCGCCCGTCTCGTGATCAGCGATCGCAACGCGATCGTCTGGGTGCGCAGCGGCAGCGGCCCGTTGGTCGTCAAATGGTCCTGCGCGACGGAGCAGTTCGATCGGCTGGCTGCCTCCGCCGAGATCCTCAGATCGCTTGCAGCGCGCGGGGTTCCCGTGGCGGATCCGATCCTGACGACGGAACGTCGTGCACGCGCGGTGCAGGACGGCCCGCGCGGTCCGCTCTCCATGGCCGTCCTCCCCGAGGTGTCGGGCGTCTGGCTCGACACGGCTGATCTGAACGCCGTTCACGCCGCGGGGCAGTGCCTTGCTCGACTCCACGACGCCCTGGGCCGCGAAAGCGGTGACAGCGCCCTCCAGATCGACCTCGGCGACCCGCGAGCACGGATCCGAACCTGGCTCGCGCACCACGATCACCGTGAGGCCCCGGAGGCCTCCTCGCGGCTCGAAGCGCTCCTCGCCGACCTGCCTGACCTCGAGGACCCGCCCCAGCTCGTGCACAACGACTTCCGGGCCGCGAACATCCTGACCCGCGGGTCCACCGTCGCCGCCGTGCTGGACTTCGACGAGGTCGCGACCTCACATCGGGTGAACGACCTCGCACGCGCGTCGGTGTACCTGCGCACTCGGTTCACCGACTGGCGGCCGACCTCCGTGGCAACCCGCGAGAGCCTGCGGCGCGGGTACGAGTCCGTGAGAGCCCTCGGAGAAGCGGAGCGCGCATGGCTCGAAGCTCTCATCCTCTGGCACGGGCTCATGGCCATCCCGTTCGGCAGCGATCCGTCCGAGTGGGCGGCCGCGCTCCGCTGAACCCCGGCACTAGCGTGATCCCATGACCGATTTCGGAGTCTTCTTCGGGCGGGCCGACCAGCTCCTCGACACGTCCTTCGCGGGCGAGCCCGACATCCGCGCGATCGACCCCGCCGCCGCCAACGTGTCCGTGTTCGACCTCGGGCTGCTCCGCGGCGACGGCGTCTTCGAGGCCACGACGATCGTCGACGACGTGCCGCTCGCCTGGCACCTCCACGTGCGGCGCCTCCTCCAGTCAGCGGTCGCGCTCGACCTGCCGGCCCCGAACGTCCGCGCGCTCGACCAGTTCGTGCGCGCGGCCATCCGGCGGATGAGCCCGATCGCGCGCGCCCACATCAAGCTCGTGATCACGCGCGGGGCCGATGCGACCCTGTCGGCGGTCGATGTGCCGACGTCCCCGACCGTCTTCGCGATCATCGACCCCGGGTTCGCTCCCAAGAAGCCCGAGATCGCGGTCGCCACGCTCGAGCGCGAGCTCCTGCGCGATTCCGCTCAGCGCGCCCCGTGGCTGCTTCTCGGCGCCAAGACCCTCTCGTATGCGACGAACATGGCGGCGCGCCGCGAGTACGAGCGACGGGGAGCCCAGAACGGCGTCTACGTGACCCGCGACGGCTTCGTTCTGGAGGGGCCGCAGTCGTCGATCGTCCTGCGTGAGGGCGCCCGCGTCGTGACGCCGCATCCGCGGATCGGCATCCTCCACGGCACGACGCAGGTCGAGCTCTTCGCCTGGGCGTCGCTGAACGGCCTCGAGGTCGCCTACGAGGACGTCGAGGTCGAGCGGCTGCACGCGGCCGACCAGGTGTGGATGATGGGCGCATCGTTCGTGCAGTCCGTCACCGCGATCGACGGGCGCGCCATCGCGCACGATCGCGCCGCGACCGACGCGATCAACGCGTTCATGCAGACCGAGCGCGCAGCGATCGACGCCTGGACGCGCGCGCACGTCCCGGGCTGAGAAGCGCGCGCACGTGCCCGCCCGGTCAGCTCTCGTCGGGCCCGAAGCGCGTGGCGTCGGCGCCGAGGGCGGACAGCGTCTCGAACAGGGCCGCGTCGTCTCGCCGCGTGTCGTCGTTGCCGGTCCGGCTCGCGAACGACTCGAGGCACGCGATGAGTCCATCGGCGCCCGCGACGACCCACGTGCTCGCCCCGCCCGATGACTGGTCTCGCTGCCGGAGGTGCGCCTCGGCCCGCTCGTGCGAGTAGAGCACGCAGGTGTCGAACCAGATCGGCTCCGACAGCTCCTGCTCGACGAAGCGCGAGAGCTGCTGCGCCTGACGCCGCACCTGCACGACGGGCGCCCGCTCGCCGAGATGGCGGTTCACGGTGATCGACTGCGGCGACTCGGGATCGCGGCGCAGCTGCACGGCGAAGTGCTCGCCGAGGTCGTTCTCGTCGACGAGCTTGCCGAACGCCTCGTGCACGGCGGATGGCCGCACGCCGTCGAAGAGCACGCCCTGCCAGCGCTTGTTCTCGATGACGAGCCGCGCGCCGTCGAGCAGGAGCACGTGGTCGATCTGCGTGACGAAGGTCCGCGTCTCGAGCGCGTCGGAGGGCATGAACACGACGTTCGTGTGGAGGCTCCCGCGAAGACCGAGCTGCTCGCACGCGGCGAGGATGAGCCGACGCGATGCGGCCTCCCACTTCAGCCCCGTCGCGAGCGTCTCGCGCGTGCGTCGCGCCACCTCCATCGACGCCGCCGTCTCGGCGCGCAGTCGCATGGTCTCGCGCTCGTGATCGTCGGATACCGCGGCGAGCCGGCTCTCGTGCTCGGCCGCCATCGTCGCGACCTGGTCTTCATGCGCGCGGGTCAGCTCCGCGGCGCGCGTCGCGCTCGCGACCTCGATCTCCGCCACTCGACGACGTGCGCGCTCCCTGCCGCGGCGGTTCGCGATGACGAGCACCACGACCGCGATGAGGAGCACACCGCACCCCGCGCCTGCCACCCACAGCCACTGCGTCTCATCCACGACTCCAGCCCATCACATCTCGGCGGCATCCTCGTCGCGGCGTCCCGCTGAGGTGCGACTCAGGTCTCGGGGAGCGAGCGGAACGCCTCCGCGAGGGCGTCGCGGGCGATCCGGAGCCCGGGCAGACGCTGTGCCGACACGCGCGTCGAGGTGAAGATCTCGCGGTGCGGCGAGCCGGGCAGGTCCACGAGCCGCGGCTCTGCCTCGTCGGCCGCGACGGCGAGACCCGGGATGAGCCCGACGGCATGCCCGGCGGCGATAAGACGGAGGTGCGCGGAGAGGTCCGTCGCCTCGTACCGGATGTCGGGCTCGAACCCCGCAGCCCGGCACTGCTGCACCGCCCACGCGCGGGCGGCTGTCCCCTCGGGTTCCATCACCCATGCCGCCTCGCGCGCGTCGGAGAGCGACGCGATGCCGCTCGCGGGCCCCGCGGCGAAGCGGATCGGGTCGCGGCCGAGCAGCTCGCGGTCGAGACCGGCGCGATGCGGCCGCGTATGGCCCGGGTACTGCTCGGCCATCGCGAGATCGAAGCCCCCGGCCTCGGTCTCGAAGAGGCCGTGCTCGGGAGGGGTGACGATCACCTCGACGCGCAGCGCGGGGAGGGCGTCGCGAAGGGCGTCGAGCATGCGGGGGATGAGCGTGCGCGCGCTCGTCTGGAGCGCCGCGATCCGCAGCGGCGCCGCGTCGGGCGCCAGGGCCGCGAGCTCGCCGCGCAGCGCCTCCTCGGCAGCGAGCAGCTGCGCGGCGTGGCGGGCGACCGCCTCGCCCGCTGCCGTCAGGCGCAGACCTCGCCCCTCCGGCTCGAGGAGGGGGAGGCCGACCTCCCTCTCGAGCTGCTGCAGCTGATGCGACACGGTCGATGCGCTGTAGCTGCGCGCGGCCGCGACGGCCGAGACGGTGCCGCGCATCCGCAGCTCGCGCAGGAGCAGGAGACCGCGGCTGTTCCAGGGAGTCGCCATCGTTCGAGAATATCGAAAGGTCATGAGCGAAAACGTGCGCTTTTGCCGGATGGTGGACGGTCGCACAATGAGAGCGATCCTCTCGAGAAAGACCTCGCCATGACCATCGCACCCCCGTCATCCGCTCACGAGGCGGCACACGTCCCCGACATCGACCCGCAGCTCGCGGAGGAGGCGATCGCGCTCGTCCGCACCTGGCTGCGCGAGGCGCGCGACGAGAAGGTCGACGCGGCCGCGAAGAACCTCGCCGGCGTCCTCCGCGACCCCAACGGCCTGGCCTTCACCGTCGGCTTCGTCGACGGCGTCGTGCGCCCCGAGGACACGCGCGTCGCCGCGCGCTGTCTCGCCGGCCTCGTGCCGCTCATCCCGCGCTTCCTGCCGGCACCGTTGCGCGGGCTCATCCGTCTCGGCGGCGCGCTCGCGCCCGTCCTCCCGAGCGTCGTCGTGCCCGCGAGCCGCGCCGTCCTGCGCCGGATGGTCCGGCACCTCATCGTCGATGCGCGCGACGAGAAGCTCGGATCGACGCTCGCGCGCCTGCGCGGCGAGGGCATCCGCCTCAACGTGAACCTCCTCGGCGAGGCGATCCTCGGCCAGCGCGAGGCCGACAAGCGCCTCGCCGGAACCCGACGCCTCATCGAGCGCGACGACGTCGACTACGTCTCGATCAAGGTGTCCTCGACCGTCGCGCCGCACAGCCCGTGGGCGTTCGACGAGGCCGTCGACCACGCCGTCGTCGCGCTTGCGCCGCTCTACACGGCCGCTCGCGCGAACGGCACGTTCATCAACCTCGACATGGAGGAGTTCAAGGACCTCGACCTCACGCTCGCGGTGTTCATGCGCCTTCTCGAGCGCCCGGAGTACCACGACATCGAGGCCGGCATCGTCCTCCAGGCATACCTCCCCGACGCGCTCGGCGCGATGATGCGCCTTCAGGAATGGGCGAGTGAGCGCGTCGCGGGAGGCGGCGCCCCGATCAAGGTCCGCGTCGTGAAGGGCGCGAACCTCCCCATGGAGCAGGTCGACGCGGAGACCCACGGCTGGCCGCTCGCGACCTGGCCGAGCAAGCAGCACAGCGACGCGTCGTACAAGGCTGTGCTCAACTACGCGCTGCACCCCGAGCGCGTGCGATCGGTGCGCATCGGCGTCGCGGGCCACAACCTCTTCGACATCGCGCTCGCATGGCTGCTCGCGAAGCGCCGCGGCATCGCCGACGGCCCGGGCCTCGAGTTCGAGATGCTCCTCGGGATGGCCACGGCTCAGGCCGCGGTCGTGCGCCGCGAGGTCGGGTCGCTCCTCCTCTACACGCCGGTCGTGCACCCCGACGAGTTCGACGTCGCGATCGCGTACCTCATCCGCCGCCTCGAGGAGGGCGCGAGCCCGGAGAACTTCATGTCGGCCGTGTTCGACCTCGACGCCGATCCCGCCCTGTTCGCGCGCGAGCGCGACCGCTTCCTCGCGTCGATCGACCTCATGCCGAGCGACGTGCCCCCGTCCAACCGGGTGCAGGATCGCCGTGAGCCGCAGCCCGAGGGTACGCGCGACGGCTTCCGCAACGCGCCCGACAGCGACCCGAGCATAGCCGGCAACCGGGCCTGGGCCGCGGAGATCCGCGCCCGCATGGCGGCGTCGACCCTCGGCGAGGAGACGCTCGCCGCGCACACGCTCCGCACGCTCGAGGAGGTCGACGCCGTCGTCGACGGCGCGGTCGCGGCGGGCGAGGGATGGCGTGCGCTCGCCCCCGAGGAGCGCGCGGCGATCCTGCATCGCGCGGGCGACATCCTCGAGGCCCGGCGCGCCGAGCTGCTCGAGGTCATGGGGTCCGAGTGCGGCAAGGTCATCGAGCAGGGTGACCCCGAGGTCTCCGAGGCGATCGACTTCGCGCACTACTACGCCGAGAGCGCCCTGCGGCTCGCCGAGGTCGACGGGGCCGCGTTCGAGCCCGTCCGCCTCACCGTCGTGACGCCGCCCTGGAACTTCCCCGTGGCCATCCCCGCAGGCTCGACCCTCGCGGCGCTCGCCGCAGGGTCGCCGGTGATCCTCAAGCCGGCGTCGCAGGCGCGACGCTGCGGCGCCGTGCTCGCCGAGGCGCTGTGGGAGGCGGGCGTCCCGCGTGACGTGCTGCGTCTCGCGCGGGTCGAGGAGAACGAGCTGGGCCGCCGTCTCGTGTCGCACGAGCGCGTCGAGCGCGTCATCCTCACCGGCGCGTACGAGACCGCCGAGCTCTTCCGGTCGTTCCGGCGCGACCTCCCGCTCCTCGCCGAGACGAGCGGGAAGAACGCGATCATCGTCACCCCGTCGGCGGACCTCGACCTCGCCGCGAAGGACGTCGCGTACTCGGCGTTCGGCCACGCCGGCCAGAAGTGCTCGGCGGCGTCGCTCGTCATCCTCGTGGGATCGGTCGCCCGCAGCGAGCGGTTCCGCCGCCAGCTCGTCGACGCCGTCGAGGGCTTCGAGGTGGGCATGCCGTGGCAGGCCGCCGCCCGGATCGGCCCTCTCATCGGCCCCGCTGAGGGCAAGCTCCGCCGCGCCCTCACCGAGCTCGAGCCCGGTCAGACGTGGGTCCGCGAGCCGAAGCAGCTCGACGACTCCGGCGCGCTGTGGACGCCCGGCATCCGCGACGGGGTACAGCCCGGCAGCGAGTTCCACCTCACGGAGTACTTCGGCCCCGTGCTGGGCATCATGACGGCCGAGACCCTCGACGAGGCGATCGACCTCGTGCGCGCCGTCGACTACGGCCTCACGTCGGGGCTGCACGCCCTCGACGAGGACGAGATCGCCCGGTGGCTCTCGCGCATCGACGTCGGCAACGCCTACGTGAACCGCGGCACGACCGGCGCGATCGTCGAGCGCCAGCCGTTCGGCGGCTGGAAGAAGTCGGCGGTCGGCGCCGGGACGAAGGCCGGCGGCCCGAGCTACCTCTTCGGTCTCGGCACCTGGACGGATGCGCCCGTCGCGACGGCGAGCAGGGCGGATGGCGCGGCGCGGCGCGCGGTCGAGGCGCTCGGCACCGCGGATGGCGCGGAGTGGCTCGAGAAGGCACTCGCGACCGACGTCGTCGCGTTCGCGGAGGAGTTCGGCGTCGCGCGGGATGTGCAGGGCCTCCGGCTCGAGCAGAACGTGCTCCGGTACGCGCCGGTTCCCGTGACGATCCGCTTCGACGGACGCCCGGCGGCGGAGCTCGTGCGCGTGGCGGCCGCGGGGCTGCGTGTCGGCGCAGAGCTCGTCGTGAGCACGCCGACTGCTCTCCCCGAGCGGGTCGCGACGTGGCTGACGGACGCAGGCGTCGAGGTGGCGTTCGAGGATGCGGAGGCGTGGGCGGCCCGCGCGGCGCGCCTCGCCCAGACGGGCGGGCGCATCCGCCTCCTCGGCGGTGCGCTCGCCGACGTCGTGGCGGCGACGGACGGCGCCCCCAACGTCGCCGTGTACGACGGTCCCGTGACGTCGGCCGGCCGCGTGGAGATGCTGCCGTTCCTGCACGAGCAGGCGGTGTCGATCACGGCGCACCGCTTCGGCAACGAGCGGCGGTACGTCGTTCCCGGTCTCGCCGACGCCTGATCAGAAGGCGGGCCGCTCCCTCCCCGGGGCGGTCCGCCTCTGCCACGGGCGGTCCGCCTCTGTCCCCCGTCCGTCCGCGTCTCGCCCGATCTGCATGCCGCCCGATCTGCATGTCTCACTCCCGGCGGGATAGGGATGCCGTATCCCGCGTCGAGCGAGACATGCTCGGTCGGCTTCCCGCGCCGAGCGAGACATGCTTGGTCGGCTTCGGGCGGTCGGGTCAGTCGAGGCCGAGCAGCGACAGCGGGTGCGTGAGCCGCCACCAGAAGGAGGGCGGGGGCACGTCGTCGGTGAGGGTGAGCGCGACGCTCGTGTCGTCCATCCCGCCCTGCACGGCCAGCGTGCCGACCTCGTCGCCGGCTTCGGCTCCGAGCTCGACCTCGTACGACGGATCGGTGGATGGCGCGACGCCCTGCCACGAGATCACCTGGGCCTCGTCGGCGGTCACGATCGTGCTCTGCGCGCCCCACTCGGTCCGGACGTGCGCGACGGGCACCTCGGCGGCGACGGCGGTCGTGAGCTGCATGCCCTCCTCGAGCTGCGCGAGGAGCTCGCGGCTCACGATCGCGCGGCTGTCGTCGTCGGGCTGGCCGACGACCGCGGCGTAGAGGGTCACGCTCGTCTGGCCGATCGTGACCTCCTTCGCGGACAGGAGGTTCCAGTACTGCGTGCCCGTCGACCACAGCGAGCCGGTCTTCAGGCCGACCACGCCCTCGTCCCCGATGAGCGGGTTCGAGTTCTCGACGAGCCCCGCTCCCGGGAGCACGACGGAGTCCTCGGCCATGATGCTCGCGAGGACCGGATCCTCGAGCGCGATCTCGGCGAGGCGGATGAGCGAGCGCGCGTCGGCGGTGTTCGCCGGGTCGATGCCGCTCGGGTCGGCCACCGTGATGCCCGTGAGCTCGTGCTGCGCGAGCCAGGCCTGCGCGTCGGCGAGCCAGGCCTCCTGCGTGCCCCACAGCTCGAGGACGAGCCGGTCGACGTAGTTGTTCGCCGAGCCGAGCATGACGCCCTGCAGCATCTCGTGCAGCGTGAGCGTGCCGCCCACGGGGACATCGAGCGACGACTCATCGGCCGTGAGATAGGCCCAGTACTCGTCGCTGTCGGCCTGCGTGAAGGCGTAGGACGGCCCATCCTGACCCAGCTCGAGGCCCTCGCGCTCGATGATCATGAGCGCGGTGATGATCTTCGTGATGCTCGCCATCGGCAGCGCCTCGTCGCTCGAGGCGATCGGGCCGCCGGGGCCGCCCTCCGCAGCGAGGGCGGCGATGCCGTCCTCCGGCCAGGTGACGGGGAACTCCTCGCCGATCGGCGTCTCGACGGTGAGATCCGAGATGGTGGGGGCGACGTTCGCGAGCGGCCACACCGCGCAGGACGCGACGTAGCCGAGGGCGAGCACACCGAGAGTGACGGTCGGCCCGAGCCAGAACCGGCGGCGCGTGCGCGGCGGAAGGAGCGACGGCTCGACGGGCACGAGGCGGCTCGTGGGAAGCGCGCCGGCCGTGCGCGAGGCGGCGACGGCGTCGGGGTCGACCCAGCCGAGCGCCGTGAGCGCCGCAGCGGCGTCCTGCGACGGCGCGGTCTCCGCCGCAGGGATGTCGTCGATTGCCACCCGCATACGGTACCCGCTGCTCCTGCGAAGACGGGAAGCGGCTCGTGGGATGCGAGTAGAATCAGCCCACATCACACGGGAGTCCGCCGAGCCGGACTGAGAGGACGCGAGCCGCGCGTCGACCGTCGAACCTGATCCGGGTCATGCCGGCGAAGGAAGGAGAACGAATGTCCACGTCCGTTTCCGCAGGACAGACCGCGACCGGCCGCCGCTTCACGTGGCGGGTCGTCGACATCGTCGTCGCGAGCGTGATCGGCGTCGCGTGCGCGGTCGTGTTCCTCGTCTGGAACATCGCCTACGAGCTGCCGAGCACGCTGCTCAGCCCGCTCCTGCCCGGGCTCGGCGGCCTCGTCGCCGGCCCGTGGCTCATCGCGGGCGTGATCGGCGGACTCGTCGTCCGCAAGCCGGGCGCCGCGCTCTACACCGAGCTGCTCGCCGCCGTGATCTCGGCGCTCGTCGGCAACCAGTGGGGTCCGCTCACGATCGTCTCGGGCCTCGTGCAGGGCCTCGGCGCCGAGATCGTCCTCGCGATCTTCCTGTACCGCGCCTTCGGTCCCGTCGTCGCGGCGCTCGCGGGCGCTGCGGCGGGCCTCGCCTGCGGCATCAACGACATCGTCAACTGGTACGCGGGGGCCGACGCGGCCTTCACGGCCATCTACATCGCGTCGACGACGCTGTCGGGCGCCGTCATCGCCGGCCTCGGCGGCTGGGCGATCGTGCGCGCACTCGCGGCGACCGGAGCGCTCAGCCGCTTCGCCGCGGGGCGCGACGTCGCGCGACGCGTCTGACGTGACGGCCGCGGAGACCCGCCCCTGCGGCATCCTCGCCGAGGGGTGGGGATGGCGGTACGGCACGCGCCTGGCATGGGCGGCCCAGGACGTCACGCTGTCGATCCGGCCGGGGGAGCGCGTGCTGCTCCTCGGAGCGAGCGGATCGGGCAAGTCGACCGTGCTGCAGGCGCTCGCCGGCGTGCTCGGCGGGGAGGACGAGGGAGAGCAGGCGGGCCGTCTCCTCGTCGACGGCGCGCCGCCGGAGGCCGCACGCGGACGGACCGGGCTCGTGCAGCAGGATCCCGACGCACAGGCCGTGCTCGCGCGCGTCGGGGACGACGTCGCGTTCGGGTGCGAGAACCTCGGCGTCCCGCACGACGAGATCTGGTCGCGCGTGCAGGAGGCGCTCGCGATCGTCGGCCTCGACGTGCCGCTCGACCGCTCGACGTCCGCGCTGTCGGGCGGGCAGAAGCAGCGCCTCGCCCTCGCCGGTGCGCTCGCCATGCGCCCCGGGCTCCTGCTGCTCGACGAGCCGACCGCGAACCTCGATCCCGAAGGGGTCGTCGAGGTGCGCGACGCGGTGTCGCGCGTCGTCGCGCACACGGGTGCCACGCTCGTCGTCGTCGAGCACCGGGTCGACGTGTGGCTTCCCGTCGTCGATCGCGTGATCGTCCTCGGCGGCGGTCAGCAGGGCGTCGTCGCCGACGGGACGCCCGAGGTCGTCCTCGCCCGACGTGGCGCCGAGCTCGCGTCGGGCGGCGTGTGGGTGCCGGGCATCCCGCCGCGTCGCCCCGGCCCGCCGCGCCACGCGCCGGGCGCTCCTCTCCTCGCTGCGGAAGCGCTGCAGGTGGGGCGCCTGCGCGACACGGCCGTGGCCGGCCCCGTCGACCTGGAGGTGCGCCCCGGCGAGGTGCTCGGCATCACCGGCCGCAACGGCGCGGGGAAGTCGACCCTCGCGCGCACGCTCGCAGGGCTCCTGCCGCCGGTCGACGGCCGAGTGGCGGCGGCACCCGAACTCGCGGCAGGCGCAGGCCCCGCGCCCATCCGATGGCGCTCGCGCGAGCTCCTCACCCGGATCGGCACCGTGCTGCAGTCGCCCGATCACCAGCTCCTCGCGAACACGGTGCGCGCCGAGCTCGAGGTGGGCATGCGCGCGCTCCGAGTGCCCGACGCGGAGATCTCGGCGCGCGGGGAGGAGCTCCTCGCCGCGCTGCGCCTCGCCCACCTCGCGGACGCCAACCCCCATACCCTCTCGGGCGGCGAGAAGCGCCGCCTCACGGTCGCGGCCATGCTCGCGACCCGGCCGCGCGTCTGCGTCCTCGACGAGCCGACGTTCGGCCAGGACGCGACGACGTGGGCCGAGCTCGTCGACATCATCGCGCGGCTGCGCGACGGAGCAGACGCCGCTCCGTCGGCGGTCGTCGCCGTGACGCACGACGCCGACGTCCTCGCGGCCCTCGACGCGCGCGTCCACCGCCTCGACGGAGCGGGGGTGCTCGGATGATCCCAGCGCCGCCCATCCCTCGGGGCCCGCTCGCGCACGTGAACCCGGTCGCGAAGCTCGGCGCCGCGCTCCTCATCGCGTTCCCGCTCATCCTCACGATCGACGTCGTCTCGGCGGCGGTCGCGCTCCTCCTCGAGATCCCGCTGCTCCTCGCCGCCGGCGTCGACGCGCGCACGTTCTGGCGCCGCACCGCGCCCGTCTGGATCGCGGCGCCGCTCGCCGCCGTGACGATCGCGCTGTACGGCGAGCCCAGCGGCACCGTCCACTTCGAGTGGCTGCTCGTGCGCGTGAGCGACGGATCGCTCGCCCTCGCCGCCGCGACGTGCCTGCGCATCCTCGCGCTCGCGCTGCCCGGCGTCGTCCTCTTCGCGACCGTCGATCCGACCGATCTCGCGGATGGTCTCGCGCAGCGCGTGCGGCTCCCGGCGCGGTTCGTGCTCGGCGCGCTCGGCGGCATGCGCCTGGTCGGGCTCCTCTTCGACGACTGGCGCGAGCTCGAGCTCGCCCGTCGTGCGCGCGGCGTCGCCGATACCGGCCGCGTGCGCCGCGTCCTCGGGATGGCCTTCGCCCTCGTCGTCCTCGCCCTGCGTCGCGGGGCGACCCTCGCGACCTCGATGGAGGCGCGCGGCTTCGGGAGCGACCGCGCCCGGACGTGGGCGCGCCGCTCGCCCTGGGGCGCGCGCGAGTGGATGCTCCTCGCGATCGGCCTCGGCATCTCGCTCACCGCGGTCGCCGTCGCGGTCGCGACGGGCGCGTGGAACTTCATCCTCGGCCCGAGCTGAGCCCGGTGTCCTCGCGGGCGGGCATAATCGGACGCGGCTCGACAACCCACGACGCGGAGGCGGACATGGAGCACAGGACACTCGGACGAACCGGACGCGACGTCTCTGTCGTCGGACTCGGCACGTGGCAGCTCGGCGCCGACTGGGGCGACGTGTCGGAGACCGACGCGCTCGGCGTGCTCGCGGCGGCGACGGAGGGCGGCGTGACGTTCTTCGACACCGCCGACGTCTACGGCGACGGCCGCAGCGAGCAGATCATCGGCCGCTTCCTCGACGAGCGCGGTCTGCGCGACGACATCGCGGTCGCGACGAAGATGGGCCGTCGCGTCGATCAGGTGCCCGAGAACTACACGCTCGAGAACTTCCGGGCGTGGACCGACCGGTCGCGCGCCAACCTCGGCGTCGACACTCTCGATCTCGTCCAGCTGCACTGCCCGCCGTCGTCGGTGTACGCCGACGACGCGGTCTTCGACGCGCTCGACGTGCTCGTGGACGAGGGGGCGATCGCCCACTACGGCGTGAGCGTCGAGACCGTCGCGGAGGCGCTCGCGGCGATCGCGCGGCCGAACGTCGCGACCGTGCAGATCATCGTGAACGCCTTCCGCCTCAAGCCGCTCGACGAGGTGCTCCCCGCGGCGCAGGAGGCCGGGGTCGGGATCATCGCCCGGGTGCCGCTCGCGTCGGGTCTCCTGTCAGGGCGGTACGACGAGACGACCTCGTTCGCGGCGAACGACCACCGCACATATAACCGCTCGGGCGAGGCCTTCGACGTGGGCGAGACCTTCTCCGGCGTCGACTACGCGACCGGCGTCCAGGCCGCGCGCGAGTTCAGCGCGCTCGTCGCCGAGCAGGCACCCGAGGGCGTGTCGCCCGCGCAGGCGGCGATCGCGTGGCTCTGGCAGCAGCCCGGCGTGAGCAGCGTCATCCCCGGCGCCCGCTCGATCGCCCAGGCGCGGAGCAACGCAGCCGCGGGCTCCGTCTCCCCGCTCGGCGAGGCGTTCGAGGCCGGCGTGCGCCGGATCTACGACGCCCACCTGCGCGAGGCCATCCACCCGCGCTGGTGAGGCGGCGCGGGCTCAGCCCGCGATGACCGTCGCGATCGCGTTCCAGGCCTGGTACACCCCGAGCACGATGAAGAGCACGGCCGTGATGCCGAGCGCGACGTTGTGGTGCCAGCGGTTGCGGAACTCCGTCGGCACGCGATCGGTGTTGAGGATGGGCAGGAGCGTGATCGCGAGGAAGGGCATGAAGAGCGCGCCGAGGAATCCGTAGAGCAGCACGAGGAAGATCGGCTGGTCGAGGAACAGCATGAGCATGGGCGGGAACGTCAGCCACAGCACGTAGACGCGGAACCACTTGCCGTGTCCGCGGGAGTCGGCGTGATCGGAGCCCTTGCCGGTGATGTTGCCCATGAAGTCGGCGAACATGAGCGAGACGCCGTTCCAGACGCCGAGCAGCGACGAGAAGCCCGCGGCCCAGAAGCCGACCAGGAACCACACTCCGATGAACTCGCCGTAGCGCTCGCGCAGGACGGCGTCGAGCTCGAGAAGGCCCTGGTCGCCGGACGCCAGCGCCACGCCCGCCGCCTGCACGACCTCGACCCCGACGATGAGCATCGAGATCACGAAGATGCCGGTCACGACATACGCGACCGTGTTGTCGATGCGCATGACGCGGAGGAAGCGGGGCTTGTCCCACCCCTTCTCGCGCAGCCAGTAGCCGTACGCCGCGAGCGTGATCGTGCCGCCGACCCCGCCGGCGAGCGCGAGCGTGTAGAAGATGCCGTTCGGGGCATCCGGCAGGAGAGGGACGAGGCCGGTGAGCACCTGGAAGACATTGGGCGCCGCGATGATCGCGAGGATCACGATCGTCACGAACATGAGGCCGACGAGCGCGGCCGTGATGCGCTCGAAGAAGCGGTACTTGCCGAACCAGATGAGGACGAAGCCGGCGAGCCCCATCGCGACCGCCCACATCCAGGTCTCGCCGCCGAACAGCGCGACGAGCGGGAGCGCGGTCGAGCTCATGGCCGACGCCGCGTACACGAAGCCCCAGATGACGATGTACGGGGCGAAGTACCACACGGGCCAGCGCCCGAGGGAGCGCCACCCCTCGAAGATCGTGCGGCCGGTCGCGACCGTGTACCGCCCCGCGCCCTCGACGAGCACGATCTTGAGGATCACGCCGAGGACCACGGCCCACAGGAGCATGTAGCCGTAGTTCGAGCCCGCGACGAGGGTCGCGACCATGTCGGCCGAGCCCACGCCGGTCGCCGCGACGACCAGGCCGGGGCCGATCACCTTCCACTTCGGGGTCTGCTCAGGCGACGTCGACATGCGAACCTCCTCGTCTCGCGGCGCGGCACGGCCCGCGCACTCCGACGCTAACGGCAGATCGCGGCGGATCGGCGCATCCGCTCCGGGGTGGTGCGCGGGCGGGAGCGCGGCGGCCGCGTTGTGCGCATCCGATAACGCCTTCGCCCGTCGGTGCCGCGCCGGGGCAGGATGGATCCGCGCGCGCCCGCGCGCCACGTGCACGTTCGAAGGAGAGCGGATGATCCAGGACGGTTCCCTCGCAGGGCGGACGATCCTCATGTCGGGTGGGAGCCGCGGCATCGGACTCGCGATCGCGCTGCGCGCCGCGCGTGACGGGGCCAACGTCGCGCTGCTGGCGAAGACCGACAGCCCGCACCCGCGGCTCGAGGGCACGGTGCACACGGCGGCGGATGCCATCCGCGCCGCGGGCGGGCAGGCCCTCGCGATCGTCGGCGACGTCCGCGACGACGACGCGATCGCGCAGGCCGTCATGGAGACCGTCGGGACGTTCGGGGGCATCGACGCCGTCGTCAACAACGCGAGCGTGATCGACCTCTCCGGCTCGGAGGACCTCGCGGCGAAGAAGTACGACCTCCTGCAGGACGTCAACGTCCGAGGGACGTTCATGCTGAGCCGGGCCGCCATCCCCGTCCTGCGCGAGAGCGGCAATCCGCACATCCTGTCGCTCTCGCCGCCGCTCACCGTCACGCCGCGGTGGCTCGGGGCTCATCCCGGCTACAGCATCGCCAAGTTCGGGATGACCATGGCGACCCTCGGGCTCGCCGCCGAGTTCGCGGACGCGGGGATCGCCGCGAACGCGCTCTGGCCGAAGACGCTCATCGCGACCGCGGCGGTGCGCAACGTCATCGGCGGCGACGCGATGATGGCGCGCAGCCGGACGCCGGAGATCTACGCCGACGCCGCGCACGTCGTGCTCACCCAGCAGGCGCGCGCGTACTCGGGCCAGACGCTCATCGTCGAGGACGTGCTCGCCGACGCCGGCGTGACCGACCTCTCGGGCTACGCGGCCGTGCCCGGGACGCCCGACGAGGACCTCATCCCCGACGTCTTCCTCTAGCCGTGGCTCACGTGGCGTTCCACAGATCGCGGTAGTACGCCATCCGCTCGCGGTCGGGCGCGACGCCGTAGGACTCGACGAGAGCGTCCTCCCAACCGGGGCCGTAGTTCCACTCGGTGCTCATGGCGGCCACCGCGATATCGGCCCAGCGGTCGGCGACGCCGAGCGCGCCGAAATCCACGTGACCCGCCCACTGGCCCGCGTCGTCCACGAGGGTGTTCGGGCAGCAGGCGTCTCCGTGGCAGACGACGAGCCGGTCGACGGGCGGCGCGGCCTGGAGGGCGTCGGGCACGCGGATGCCGCGGCGCGCGGCGTTGGACACACGGTCGGGCACCTGCCACGACCAGGGGCACTCGGCGACGGGGAGCGCCTCGTGCAGCGCACGCAGGCCCTCGCCCACGGCGCGCACGGCCGTCGCGGGGTCGGCGAGCCACCGCGGTGCGACCGCGCTGCGCCCCGGGAGCGCGCGCGTCACCATCCACTCGTGCGCGCCATCCGACCCGTGCGCGATCACCTCGGGAACCCGAGCCCATCGCACCGCCCACGCGAGGCGCTCGGCCTCTGCCGCCATCGACGTCTCGAGGTCGAGCGGGCCCCACTTGATGTACCGCCCGTCGTCGGTGCGGAAGGTGAGACCGCCGAGCTCGTTCCGCCAGGCGGGCTCGAGCCGCGCGGGCCCCGCGAGGGCGCGCACGCGGTCCGGTACGGCGATGTCGTCGACGGGGATGCTCATGCAGCCATCCTGCCCTGCCGGAACCAGCGGCTTCGCAGGGCGGGGCTCTACCCTGGAGGAATGACCGAGCGCCCCGAGAGCACGACGACACGCCCGACGAGCACCGGCGTGCGGCAGGTGCGCCCGCGCACGGAGGGGTGGCAGCAGCAGAAGGACGAGAGCGGGCGCCCGCTCCTGCAGTTCGCGAGCCCGAAGCGGGGCAAGCCGCCCGTGCACCTCGCCGACCTCACGCCCGAGGAGCGCGTCGCCAAGGTCAAGGAGCTCGGCCTCCCCGGCTTCCGGGCGAAGCAGCTCGCGAAGCACTACTTCACGCACTACACGAGCGACCCCGCCGCGATGACGGACCTCCCCGCGGAAGGGCGCGAGGAGCTCGTCGCGGGGCTCCTGCCCCCGCTGCTGACCGAGGTGCGCCGCCTGCAGACCGACGGCGGCGACACGATCAAGTTCCTCTGGAGGCTGCACGACGGAGCGCTCGTCGAGTCGGTGCTCATGCGCTACCCCGGGCGCATCACGCTGTGCGTGTCGTCGCAGGCCGGCTGCGGCATGAACTGCCCGTTCTGCGCGACGGGGCAGGCGGGTCTCACGCGCAACATGTCGGCGGCCGAGATCGTCGACCAGATCGTGCGCGCGAACCAGGTCATCGCGTCGGGCGAGCTGGGCGGCAAGAAGGCCGACGATCACAGCGCCGAGCGCGTCTCGAACATCGTCTTCATGGGGATGGGCGAGCCGCTCGCGAACTACGCCCGCGTCATGCAGGCGGTGCGGGTCATGGTCGACAAGAAGGAGGGCCTCGGCATGAGCGCCCGCGGCATCACGGTGTCGACCGTGGGGCTGGTCCCGGCCATCCGCAAGCTCGCGGCCGAGGACATCCCCGTCACGTTCGCGCTGTCGCTGCACGCGCCCGACGACGAGCTGCGCGACGAGCTCATCCCCGTCAACTCGCGCTGGAAGGTCGATGAGGCGCTCGATGCCGCGCGCGCATACTTCGACGCGACCGGACGCCGCGTCTCGATCGAGTACGCCCTCATCCGCGACATGAACGACCACGCGTGGCGTGCCGACCTCCTCGCCGAGAAGCTCAACGCGCGCGGCAAGGGCTGGGTGCACGTGAACCCCATCCCGTTGAACCCGACGCCGGGTTCGGTGTGGGACGCGTCGGAGCGCTCGGTGCAGATGGAGTTCGTCCGCCGCCTCAACGATGCGGGCGTGCCGACGACCATCCGCGACACCCGGGGCAAGGAGATCGACGGCGCCTGCGGTCAGCTCGCGGCGGATGATCCTGAGCCGCGAAGCGGCTCGCCCGTCGCCGCGGGTTGAGCGAGCGAAGCGAGACGAAACCGCCACGGAGGACGATCAGGCGGCTGCGGCAGCCGCGGGCTGAGTCGAAGCAAGCGGTTTCCGGATTTCGCGCCGAGGTGCCATCAGGGGCGGCTAGCGTGAAGGCATGGTCAACTATCGCTACCTCGGCAACAGCGGTTTCAAGGTCTCCGAGATCACCTACGGCAACTGGGTGACGCACGCCTCCCAGGTCGAGAACGACGCGGCGATCGCGACGGTGCACGCCGCCCTCGACGCCGGCATCACGACGTTCGACACCGCGGACACGTACGCCAACACCGCGGCCGAGGAGGTGCTCGCGGAGGCCCTCAAGGGGCAGCGTCGCGAGAGCCTCGAGATCTTCACGAAGGTCTACTTCCCGATCGGTCCGAAGGGGCCGAACGACACCGGGCTCAGCCGCAAGCACATCTTCGACGGCATCCACGGATCGCTGCGCCGCCTGAACGTCGACTACGTCGACCTCTTCCAGGCGCACCGCTATGACTACGAGACGCCCCTCGAGGAGACGATGCAGGCGTTCGCCGACGTCGTCCGCCAGGGCAAGGCGCTGTACATCGGCGTCTCGGAGTGGACGGCGGAGCAGCTGCGTGAGGGCCACGCGCTCGCGAAGCAGCTCGGCTTCCAGCTCGTGTCGAACCAGCCCCAGTACTCGATGCTGCACCGCGTCATCGAGGGCAAGGTCGTCCCCGCGAGCGAGGAGCTCGGCATCTCGCAGATCGTCTGGTCGCCCATGGCGCAGGGTGTCCTGAGCGGCAAGTACCTGCCGGGCCAGCCCGTGCCGGCCGGCAGCCGCGCAACCGACGAGAAGAGCGGCGCCGGATTCATCCAGCGCTTCCTCACCGAGGAGACGCTCACCGCCGTGCAGAAGCTCAAGCCCATCGCGTCGGACCTCGGCCTCACGATGCCACAGCTCGCGATCGCGTGGGTGCTGCAGAACAAGAACGTGGCGGCCGCCCTCGTCGGCGCCTCGCGCCCCGAGCAGCTCGCCGACACGGTCAAGGCGTCGGGCGTCGTCCTCGAGCCCGGAGTCCTGGCAGCGATCGACGCGGCGCTCGAGGGCGTCGTGAACGACGACCCCGAGGACACGTACGGCGTCTCGCCGAAGACCCGACTGGTCTGAACGACACGGAGGGCTCGCGGCCGAACGGCCGCGAGCCCTCCGTGTGCGTTGTGTTTCATCCGGTTTCCGGATGAGGTGCCGCGATTGGCATGATCTTCTCGTGACGTCCCCCCGCCCCCGCACGCCATGGCCGCGTGCGCTCGCGTATCTGCTGGGCGCCGCCGGTCTCCTCGTCCTCGCCGCCGCGGGTGTCGCCGCGGTGCGCGTCGTCGCCAGCCTGGAGCCCGTCGCGGAGTTCCTGCGCGCGTACCCCGGCGACTCGACGCTCCCCGACTTCGTCACCCCGGGCATCCCCGCGTGGGTCTCGTGGACGCACTTCCTCAACGCGTTCTTCCTGGTGCTCATCATCCGGTCGGGGCTGCGTGTGCGGAACGAGAAGGTGGCCGGAGGGCTGTGGTCGTCGAAGCGCGTGAAGAAGCGCCGGATGAGTCTCGCGCTGTGGGGCCACATCGCGGTCGACGTGCTGTGGCTCGTCAACGGCGTCGTCTTCGTCGTGCTCCTGTTCGCGTCGGGTCACTGGGCACGCATCGTGCCGACGAGCTGGGAGGTGGTCCCGAACGCGCTGTCGGCGCTCATCCAGTACGCGTCCTTCGATTGGCCGACGCACGACGGCTGGACGAACTACAACGCGCTGCAGCAGCTGAGCTACTTCGCGATCGTCTTCCTCGCCGCTCCGCTCGCGGCGATCACGGGGTTCCGCCTGAGCGCCTTCTGGCCGCGCCAGAGCGAGCGACTGAGCGCGCTCTTCCCCGAGCGCATCGCGAAGGCCCTGCACTGGCCGACGATGCTGTTCTTCGTGGCGTTCGTCGTCGTGCACGTGGGGCTCGTGCTGACGACGGGCATCGTGCGCAACCTCAACACGATGTACGCCGGCAACGACGGCGACGGATGGCTCGGCTTCGGGATCTTCGTGCTCTCGGTCGTGGCCCTCGTGGTCGGCTGGTTCGCCATCCGCAACGACGCGTGGATCGCGGCGTTCGCCCGGCGCTTCGGCGACGTGCGCCTGCGCAAGTAGCCGCGGCTGCCTGAGACTAGCGTCCGTCGTCGAGACCGGCGCTCCGGGCACCGGCCTCGACGACGGACGCTAGTCTCGGCGGCCGGGGCCGCGCCGTCACAGCCGCGCGATGGTCTGCACGTCGTCGCGGAACTCCCGTGCCGTCTCCTCCGACACCGTCGCCCTGGTCGCGCCGAGCGCCGCGAGGTAGTCGTCGGTGCCGAGATCCGCTTCTCCCGTCTCGCCGTCGCGCAGGGCACGGGCCAGCGCCTCCTGCGACGCGCGTCGGGCGGCGTACTCGATGTCGGCCGGCGTGAGGCCGTCGCTCGCGTCGACGAGCGCGTCGAGATCGAGTCCGTCGACGAGCTGCGACGGCACGTAGCGGCGCCAGATCGCCCGACGGGCTTCCTCGTCGGGGAGCCCGATCGGGATCACGTAGTCGAACCGCCCATGTCGCAGGAAAGCCGCGTCGAGGGCGCGCACGAAGTTCGTCGCGCACACGAGCAGACGCCCTTCGCGCTCGCGGAACTCCGCCACGAGCTTCAGCAGCTCGTTCGTCACGCCCTGCATGGGCGACGGCGGCTCGCCTCCACGCCGTGCCGCGATCTCCTCGACCTCGTCGATGAACACGACCGCGTGCTCGAGCTCGCCGATCATCTCGAACGTCGCGCGCAGGGCCGCGGCGAGCCCGCCCGGCTCACCCGACAGGCGCGAGGGGAACAGCTCGACGAACGGCCAGTCGAGGCGCGAGGCCACCGCCTTCGCGAAGGTCGTCTTGCCCGTGCCGGGAGGTCCGAACAGCATGACCGCGCGCGGCGGCACGACCCCGAACCGATCGGCGAGGTCGGGCCGCGACAGCGGCACGACGAGCCGTTCCTCGAGCAGGTCCTTCTCGAGCTGCATGCCGCTCACGGCATCCCACAGGTGGCGGGGGAGGATGCGCCCACCGACGCCCTTCAGGAGGTCGAGCTCACGGCGCTGCACGGGCATCTGGCGCTCGAGGTACCGCAGCTGCGTGCGCGCCTCGAACCCGTTCGCGGTGAGGCCGTCGATCGCTCCCGCCCGATCCGCGACGAGGATCGACAGCTTGCCGAGGCCGAGCGGAGCCATCCGCCGCTCCAGCGCGTCGAGGAGCCCTGCCTCGACGCGGTCGGTGCGCTCGTGCGGCGCCACCGCGAAGAACACCACCCAGCCCTGCGCGTGCGCGGCACGGCCGACGGCGGCGCCGACGATCTCGTCGTCGCGCACGGCGACGACCGCGTGGTCGGCCTGGCACGACGCGATGACCTCCGACAGTGCGTAGACGGGTGCGTCATCGTCGTGGGAGTCCTCCCACAGTCGGACGATCCCGTCGAGATCGTCGTCGTGGAAGTCGCGGATGCGGGTACGGCTCATGATGCCTCCTGGCGGCAGCGGTCGCTCTCGGGGGAGCGGCGGAGAGGTGCCGGCAGGGGTCGTGCCGCGTCATCGCGGTCCCGGGTGCGGGACGGTAACGGACAGCGTAGCGGATGGCGGTGGCGGGTCGATCACGCCGCCTGCGCGCCCGCGCGGTCGAGCTCAGCGACGATCGCATTCACGGCCGCACGCCCGGCGCGATTAGCGCCGACCGTGGACGCGGACGGTCCGTACCCGATGAGGAAGAGCCGCGGCTCGTCGAGGGCACGGCCGTGCGACGCGCGGATGCCGCCCTCGGGTGTCCGCAGGCCCAGGGGCGCGAGGTGACGCAGCGCGGGCCGGAATCCGGTGGCCCAGAGGATCGCGTCGGCGGCGACGAACGTGCCGTCGGCCATCCGCACCCCGTCCTCCTCGATCCGCGCGAACATCGGATGGCGCACGAGCACTCCGCGGTCGCGGGCGGCCCGCGCCCAGGGCGTCCAGTGCATGCCCGTCACCGAGATGACACTGCCGGGAGGGAGCCCGCGGCTCACGCGCTCCTCGACACCGGCGATCGCCGCGATGCGAGCCGCCTCGTCGAAGTCGTCGTCGATCCATCGCGGCTCGCGCCGGGTCATCCACACGGTGTCGGCAACGCGCGAGATCTCGTCGAGCAGCTGGACGGCCGAGATGCCCGCGCCGACCACGATCACGCGCTGCCCGGCGAACTCGTCGGCGGAGACGTAGTCCGCGACGTGGAGCTGGCGTCCGAGGAAGCGCTCCTGGCCCGGGTAGCGCGGGACGAAGGGGCTCGTCCACGTTCCCGTGGCGTTGACGACGAAGCGCGCCGACCAGGCGCCGCGATCCGTCTCGACACGCAGGCGGCCATCGGGGTGGTCGTCCTCGCGCCGCACCGCGCGCACGGCGACCGGACGGTGCACGCGCAGGTCGAACATCCGCTCGTACTCCGCGAAGTACGCGGGGAGGACGTCGCGGCTCGCGCTCGCCGGATCCGCCTGAGGCACAGGATGGCCGGGGAGCTCGTGGATGCCGTTGACCGTGCCCATGCGCAGCGAGGCCCAGCGATGCTGCCACGCGCCACCCGGTGCGGCGTTCGCGTCGAGCACGACGAAGGTGCGCTCGCCGCCCTCGTCAACGGGCGCGAATCCGCGACGGCGGAGGTGGAAGGCCGCGGAGAGTCCGGCCTGCCCGGCGCCGATGACGACGACGTCGACGGGCTGCGGAGTCATATCCGGCGCAACGCGGGCGGCGTGCCGACTATTCCATGCGTCTGCATGGAGGTGCTGATCTCGTCCGACGATGTCGTCCCGTCGAGGAGACACGGAATCGCTCGATCTTCCGGGTCGGTTCGGTGAGACGACATCGTCCGCGCACGGAAGTGGCCGCCGCTGCGGCTCGTGGTCACGGGATGTTGCCCTCGGATGTCCGCCGAATGGCCGACTGACGGCGACGGCCCGGGGCGGGTACGGTGGCACGGACCCTGGCGCACCAGGGCGCTCCGTACGGCGAAGGGGATGGGCCTTGAACGGATCGCGGCGCAACCTCCGACGCGGGCTCTCGACAGCCGCGGGCGCGCTGCTCGTGATCGTCTTCCTCGCGTGGATGGTGGTCCGGAAGCTGGAAGGCCTCGAGAGCGTGCTCGGAATGGACTCGGCGCTCGGCTGGATCACGCACGGAGCGTCGCTTCTCGTGCTGACCGGTGGTGCGGCCCTGCTCGCATGGGGGATCTTCGGCCGGGGATCCTCCGACTCCGAGGGATGACCCCGGCGCCGCGAGCGCGCAGGATGCCGAACAGGGTCGGATCTCCGGAGAGACCCGACCCCGTCTGGGATCCGGTCGCGTCAGACGCGACGGCGTCGCACGACGAACAGCAGCGCGCCGACGGCGATGAGCACGGCTGCCGCGATGCCGCCCACGACGGCCATGTCGCCACCCGTCGGAGCGAGCTCGCCCTGCGGCTTCTGCTCGGCCCCGGGCTCCTGCGGCGCAGGCGACTCGGGCGCGGGCTCCTGCGGCGCAGGCGACTCCGGCGCGGGCGACTCGCCCTGCGGCTCCTCCGGCGCGGGGCTCTCCGGCGCGGGCGACTCCGGTGACGGCGTCTCCTCGGGTGCCTCGGGAGCGGGGGTCTCACCCGGGACGTGCTCGGCGGCGCGGCCGAGCGGCGCGGGGTCGACGACCTCGTGCGCGGCGAAGTAGTCGACCGTCGCCGACAGGTCGATGAGGCCCGTGTCCGCCGTTCCGACGCCTTCTGCGAAGGTCGTGAATCCGTCGCCGCCCGACGCGATGAACGAGTTCGTCGTCACGAGGAACTCGTCCTCGGGGGCGATCGGGGCTCCCTCGAACGTCATCTCGACGATGTGCTCTCCGGCCGCAGCGTCTTCGATGTACTCGTACGCGAAGCCGTCCGAGATGCCGAGGTGCAGCTTCGGGCGCTCGTTGCCGGGCTGCCACTGCTCCTCGAGGATCTGCTCAAGCTGCGCGCCGGTGAGCGTCGTGGTGACGAGCGTGTTGCCGAACGGCTGGACGGCCGCGGCCTCTTCGTACGTCACGGTGCCGTCCTCGCCGTAGAGCAGGTCGTCGCGCAGACCACCCGGGTTCATGATCGCGATGTCGGCGGGTCGGCCGCCGTAGTTCGCGTACTCCGCGGACGTCGCCCACCGGTAGATGTCCGCCACGAGGTTGCCCATCGTCGACTCGACGCCGCGGTCGTCGCCGGGCGGGGTGCCGCCGCGGAGGATGTCGGCGCTGATGCGCCCGACGACCTCCTGCCCGAGCACATCCGCCTCGGCCGCCGCGGCGTCGACGATCGCCTGCACCTCGGGGTCGGCCGGGAAGAGCGGGACGTCGATCTCCTCGCCCAGCTCGTCGGTCTCCTGGGCGACGAGGTCGACGGTGGAGCCGGCGATCGAGAGCAGCTCGCCCGTCGCATCGTCCACCTGGAAGTCGAGGGCGCCGAGCGTCGTGCCGTACTGGTGCGCCGAGATCACGGGGCGGTCGGCGATGTCGCACGAGTACAGCTGGTGCGTGTGACCAGACACGATGGCGTCGATCTCGGGAGACGCCTCGCGGATGAGCTCGCCGTACTCCGACTGCTCATCGGCGACCGAAGTGCAGTCCTCCGATGCGGCACCCGAGTGCGTGAGCAGGACGATGACGTCCGCGGCGCCATCCGCCGTGATCTCCGCGGCCACGCGGTTGGCGGCCTCGAGCTGACTGCCGAACTCGATCTCCGAGATGCCGGCGGGGCTCACGAGTGTCGCGGTGTCGCTCGTGACCGTGCCGATGAAGGCGACGCGGACGCCGCCGACCTCGCGCACGGCGTACTCCTCGAGCGCGGGGGTGTCCGTGCCCTTGAGGTACACGTTCGCGCCGAGCGCGAGGTCGGCACTGCCGTAGCGCGGGATGACGCGGTCGCGCAGGTCGGCGAAGCCCTGGTCGAACTCGTGGTTGCCGACGGCGCTGACGTCGAGCGCCGATGCGACGAGCGCGTCGATCGTGGGGTTGTCGTCCTGGATGAACGACGTGAACGTCGAGGCGCCGATGTTGTCGCCGGCCGACGCGAAGATCGTGTTCGGGTTCTCGGCCGTGAACTGCGCGACAGCGCCTGCGAGCACCGCGGCGCCCGCCTCGTCGCCGTTCGCCTCGATCCGACCGTGGAAGTCGTTGATCGTGAGGATCCGCCCCTCGGTCGTGCGGTCGTCGAGGGTGTAGAGGGTGGTCGACCCGGACACCTCGTTCCCGACGGCGAGCAGGGGCTTGCCGGTGGGCGACGCGCTCGCGGGGATGAAGTCGAGGCCCTCGGGTCCGAGGTCGCCGGCCTGCGAGAGGATCTCGGCCTGGCGCTCGGGAGCGGCCTCGATGTCGTCCGCGGCCGACACCGAGAAGTCGCGGTTGTTCACGTAGGTCACGTACGCGGGGGACGCGGGGTCGGAGATGTCGTACGCGATGACGCCGCCGAGGCGCTCGAAGCCGATGAAGGCGTAGGTGCGGCCGTCCACCTCCCCGACGGCGAGATTCTCGGGCTCCACGCCCTTGGCGTCGCTGCGGCTCTCGAGCTCGCTGTCGTCGTGGCCCGCGTTGAAGTGCTCCGGCAGCAGCTCGGCCGTGATCTCCTCGAACTGCGCGCCCGAGTCGAAGACCTGCGTGCCGTCGGCGGTGTAGATCGAGAACGAGCGCGCGCCGTAGGCGTAGAGCTCGTCGTAGCAGCCCTGCTCCTCGTCGAAGCCGAGCTCGGTCGTGACCTCGAGGCGACCGAGCTGGTCGTCCTCGAGCAGAGCGGCGTCGAAGGCGGTCTCGCACACGGGCCCGTAGCCCGTCATGAGCCCGGTCTCGTCGTCGACCTCGCCGAGGTCCTTGACGCGGGCGGGCTCGACGTAGTCGCCCCACTCGCGCGCATCGCCCTCGTTGGCCGTCACGAGGTAGGTCTCGCCGTCCACCTCGTACGACGCGATGCCGTCGGGCATGTACATCCCGTGCAGACCCTCGAACGTGCGCAGGTCGATCGTGGGGGCGTCTTCGGGATCGCGGTCCGACGGGTCGAGGGCGACCTGGCCCCAGTCCTTGAAGCCGAGCGACCAGATGTCGGTGACGGTCGCGGTCGGCACGTCGATCACCGCGACCGCGTTGGCCTCCTGGAGTGCCGCATAGGCGGTCGTCCCCGAGACGGTGATGTACTCCGGCTCGAGATTGCGCGACACGGGAAGGTCGTCGCCGTGGGGGCGCGGGCCGAACACGCGGACGTCGGCGGGGAGTGCGCCGCCCTCGAACGCGTGGAAGTCGGCGATCCGGACATCCGCCTGTGCGGGCGCGGCGAGTGTGCCGGCCTCCGGCAGCGTGACGATGCCGACCGAGCCCTCGGGATCGCTCGAGAAGTCGTCGGCAGGCTCGCCCTCATTCGCCACGAGCGCGTATGCGCCGTCGGGTGAGACGGTCACCATGTCGGGCAGAGCGCCGACCGTCACCGTGCCGAGCACGGTCGCCGACTCGGCATCCGCGTCGAAGAAGAGCAGCGCGCCTTCCGCGGTCTTGTCATCGGCGACCTCGAGCGCGACGACGCCGAGCCCGTCCTCGCGGATCGCGACGGAGTTGGCGACGAAGCCCTCGGCGCCGATCGTGTAGAGCAGGGTGGGAGCGGTCGGGTCGCTCATGTCGAGAACGCTCACCGACCCCTCGGCGGCGTTGATCGAGAAGAGGCGGTCGCCGTGGGCCTGCACGATCTCGGACGCGCCCTCGTCGAAGACGCCGGTCTCGAACGTGCCCGTGGGCACGAGATCGAACGGCGCGTCCGCGGAGGCATGGACGAGCGGATCGGGGACGAGAGCTGCGCTCGCCGCGGTGACGGGCGCGATCGCGAGCGCGCACGCGGTCGCCCCGACGGCGGCCGCGCCCACGGCGCGACGGAAGGGAGAAGAAGGCATCGCTGTCCTCGTGGTCGGAGAGAGCGCCGGGTCGGGATGCCCGGGCACCGTGCTCCACCCTGTCGTCGGCAGGTGTCGCCGACGTGAACGGATGGCGAACGCCTGTCGGCGACGTCGGCGCGCCCTCCGCGGGGACAGCACGGCGCCCCGCGTCGACGGATCGTCGCGGGGCGCCGTGGGGTGATCGCTACGCGCGTTCGCGGCGTCGACGGGCGACGAGGAGCGCGCCTGCCGCGACGAGACCGGCCGCGGCCGCGGCCAGGCCCCAGGTGACGTCCGTCCCCGTCGGCGCGAGGTGCTCGTCCTCGGGCTTCTGCGTGGGCGGCGTCGAGGGCTCGCTCGTCGGCTCGGGCGTGGCCGTCGCCGTGGGCTCGGGAGACGCCGTCGGCGTCTCGGTCGGCTCCGGCGACGCGGTCGGCGAGGCGGTCGGCGTCGCGGTCGGGGTGGGCGTCGGCTCCGCGACGTACTCGGCGGCGCGGCCGAGCGGCGCGGGGTCGACGACCTCGTGCGCGGCGAAGTAGTCGACCGTCGCCGACAGGTCGATGAGACCCGTGTCCGACGTGCCCGTGCCCTCGAGGAAGGCGGTGAAGCCGTCGCCGCCCGCCGAGACGAACGAGTTCGTCGTCACGAGGAACTCGTCCTCGGCGGCGATCGGCTCGCCCTGGAACGTCATCGACACGACGTGCTCGCCCGCGGGCGCGTCCTCGATGTACTCGTACGCGAAGCCGTCCGAGATGCCGAGGTGCAGCTTCGGGCGCTCGTTGCCGGGCTGCCACTGCTCCTCGAGGAGCTGCTCGAGCTGGGCGCCCGTGAGCGTCGTCGTGGTGAGGGTGTTGCCGAACGGCTGAACCGCCGCGACCTCCTCGTATGTCACGGTGCCGTCCTCGCCGTAGAGCAGGTCGTCGCGCAGGCCGCCGGGGTTCATGACGGCGATGTCGGCAGGCTCGCCGCCGTAGTTCGCGTACTCGGGCGACGTCGACCAGAGGTAGATGTCGGCGACGAGGTTGCCCATCGCCGACTCGACGCCGCGGTCGTCGCCCGGCGGGTTGCCGCCGCGCAGGATGTCGGCGCTGATCGTGCCGACCACCTCCTGGCCGAGCACGTCCGCCTCCTCGGTCGCCGCGTCGACGATCGCCTGAACCTCGGGGTCGGCGGGGAACTGCGGGACGTCGATCTCCTCGCCGTTCTCGTCCAGCTCCTGCGTCGCAAGGTCGACCGTGGACCCCGCGATCGACACGAGCTCGTGCGTCGCGGCGTCGACGCTGATCTCGAGCGAGCCGAGCGTCGTGCCGTACTGGTGGGCGGAGATGACGGGGCGGTCGGCGATGTCGCACGAGTACAGCTGGTGCGTGTGGCCCGACACGATGGCGTCGATCTCGGGAGACGCCTCGCGGATGAGCTCGCCGTACTCCGACTGCTCGCCGGCGATCGCCGCGCAGTCCTCGGTCGCCGCGCCCGAGTGCGTGAGCAGCACGACGACGTCGGTCTCGTCGGCGATCTCGGCGGCGACGAGGTTGGCCGCCTCGAGCTGGCTGCCGAAGTCGAGCTCGGAGATGCCGGCGGGGCTCACGAGCGTCGCGGTGTCGCTCGTCACGGTGCCGATGAAGCCCACGCGCACGCCGTCGACCTCGCGGATCGCGTACTCCTTGAGCGCAGGCTCGGTCGTGCCCTTCGCGTAGACGTTCGCGCCGAGCGCGAAGTCCACACCCGCCGCCCACTCGCCGCTGCCGTAGCGCGGGATGACGCGGTCGCGCAGGTCGGCGAAGCCCTGGTCGAACTCGTGGTTGCCGACGGCGCTGACGTCGAGCCCCGATGCGACGAGCGCGTCGATCGTGGGGTTGTCGTCCTGGATGAACGAGGTGAACGTCGAGGCGCCGATGTTGTCGCCGGCCGACGCGAAGATCGTGTTCGGGTTCTCGGCCTTGAACTGCGCGACGGCGCCCGCCAGGACGGCCGCGCCGACCTCGTCGCCGTTCGCCTCGATCCGACCGTGGAAGTCGTTGATCGTGAGCACGCGGAGATCGGTCGTCTCGGGCTCGACGGCGGCGTTCGCCGCCCCGGGGAGGAAGGCGAGAGCGCACGCGGCCGTCATGGCGGCCGCGCCGGTCGCGCGTCTGAGGGAGGGAGAGGGCATCGTGATCCTCGTCGTGAGAGAGCGGATGGATGGCGCGGGTCGCGCACACTCCGCCATCCTGCCCCGGCGACGGGGCGAGGGGAAGAGCAGGCCGCGGAAGACAGATACGCTGGCGAGCACCATGGGAACTCCGCGCGACCCCCGCATCGTCGTCCGTGTGCTCGGGGGAGCCGCGGCCGGGGGAGCGGCGGTCGGGGCCCTCGGCGTCGCGCTCGCCGCGGCGTTCGCGCGCCGGGTCGTCCGCTGGCGACCGCACGACGACGAGCGCGTGCTCGCGGCAGACGAGCGGATGGTCGTGCTCGCGGCATCGCTCAAGACGCGTCATCCCGGGGTGTTCGGCCTGCGGTACGAGGACGGGTACGCCCTTGTCGGCCCGGTCGTCACCGAGGACGCTCGGACGGTGACCCGCGAGCTGCGCGAGGTCTCCGGACGCCCTCCCGGTCGAGGAGGCGTCAGCTGGGAGGGGGACGTGCATGCCCTCCCCTCGGATGTCGGACCGCACGTCGACGTGCTGATCGACGCGCCGAGCGGGTCCGCGCCCGCGTGGCGCTTCGGTCCGGCCGAGAACGCGACCTGGGCCGTCCACATCCACGGCATCCGCTCGACGCGCGACGGCGCACTGCGGACCGTGCCCGCCGCCGAGGCCGAGGGCCTGTCGAGCCTCGTCGTCTCGTACCGCGGCGACGGCGACGCGGCCCCTGCACCGGGAGGCGCGAGCCGTCTCGGGCTCGACGAGGCGGACGACGTCGATGCCGCGATCGGCTTCGCGGTCGAACGGGGCGCCGAGCGGATCGTGCTCGTGGGCTGGTCGATGGGCGGCGGGATCGCGCTGCGGCTCACGGAGCGCAGCGCGCATCGCGAGCGGATCGCCGGCCTCGTGCTCGTCGGCCCCGCGACCGACTGGCGCGCGGCCATCCGATCGGGTGCGGCGGCCGGGGGCGTCCCGCTGCCCGGGGCGGCCGCGCGCATCGCGTGCGCCGCGCTCGGCCATCCGCTGCTGTCGCGGCTCGCGGGCATGCGCGCACCGGTCGACCTCGACGAGCTGGACTGGACGCGACCCGGACGCCTCGCCGTGCCCACGCTGGTCGTGCATTCGCGGGCCGACCGCACGGTGCCGTTCGACTCGACCGAGCGGTTCGCGGCGGCGAACCCCGGGCTCGTCGAGGTGCAGGAGGCGCCGGCGGCCGATCACTCCTGGGAGTACAACGTCGCGCCCGAGTGGTTCACCGAGACGGTGCGCGCCTGGCTGCGCGCGCACGTCGCCTGATCACTGCTGGCCCGTGTAGAAGCCGTAGGTCGCATCGGCTGCCGCCTGTGCGGCCTGCGGGTCGGCCCCTGCCGCGACGTGGGCGGTCGCCCAGCCGTCCGCGGCGGCGCGCGTGAACGCCCGCCCCTCGTCCGACAGCTGCCACGCCTCGGCCTCGGCGGGTGAGACCGCGCCCTCGACCGCGCCGAGGTGCAGCGCGAGGCCGAGGAGGCCCTGGTCCCATCCGACGCCGGTCGCCCCGGGGCCGAACGTCTCCCACATGCCCGGCGGCACATCCGCCGTGCGCGCCGTGTGCTCGAGCTCGAGCCGGGTGCGGCCGTCGGCGACGGACCTGAGGCGGACGGCGAGCCACGTCACGCCTCCGCCGTACTCCCAGGTGACGCGGTAGCCCGCCGAGCCGCCGTCCGGTGCGGCGCACGCGAGGACCTCGCCGCCCGCGTTGCCCTCGAGCTGGTACCGGCCGCCGAGCCGCAGGTCTCCCGACACGGGGAGGAACCAGCGGGCGATGCGCTCGGGCGAGGTCACGGCCTCCCACACGTCGTCGATGCCCGACGGGTACTCCTGCGCGATGGTCTGCACGTGCGCAGCGTGCCCGTCGACCTCGTCCTCCCGCAGCTCGCGCGAGACCGCATCGAGCTGCGCCTGGATGTCCACCATGATCATTCCTCTCTGTCGCCGGGAGGCTCCCGGTCATCGTCTTCGCGCTCGGATGGCCACTCCGCACGGCGCGCGTGCCCGCGCGCGAGCTCGGTGTCGAGTGCCGCGAGGGGGCCCCGCCAGAAGCGCTCGAACGGGGTGAGCCATGCGCTCGCGGCCTGCATCCCGCGCGGGTCGACCGCGTAGATCCGCCGGACGCCCTCGGCGCGCACGGTCGCGAACCCCTGCTCGCGGAGCACGCGAAGGTGCTGGGAGACGGCCGGCTGGCTGATGCCGAACTCGGCCTGGATCACCGAGCCGAGGTCTCCCGCGGCGGTCTCGCCGTCGGTCAGGAGCTCGAGGATGCGCCGGCGGACCGGATCCCCGAGGACATCGAGCGCGTGCATGCGCCCATTCTTCACCTGGCGCTTATATAAGTCAATGCTTAACTCAGTGGTCAGCGCGCGGCGCGGCCGGCGGCGTAGCCCTCGGCGTACGCCTCGTCGGCGCCGAGTCGGAACATGTCGCGCTCCCCGGTGCGCACGATCGACCGGGCGCCCGGCAGGTCGAGGTCGCCGACGAGGTCGCCGCGCCCGCGCACGACCGCGACGGGCATCCCCGTCGCCTTCCGCTTGACGAGGTCGGCTGCGGCGCACAGTTCGTCCGCGACGCACGGGAGGGTCACGACGAGCGGACGGCCCTGCGCGTCGACCTCGCCGCGCAGATCCTCGAAGACGTGCACGCCGCCCGCGCCGATCGCGTGGTCGGTCTGCCCGTCGCGCCAGGCTCGGCCGAGGGTGTCCGAGACGAGCACCCCGAGGCGCACGCCGAACCGGTCCCGGAGCGCCGCCGCGAGCGCGCGCGCCGACGCATCCGGATCCTCCGGCAGCAGGAGGACCGTGCCTTCGGGTGTGTTCGACGCGTCGACGCCCGCCGCCGCCGACACGATCCCGAGCCGGTTCTCGACGATGCGCGTCGTGTGCCCGGACGGCGCGGTGCGCGTCGCGACGACCCGCACGGTCTCGCGCGTGATGGCGTCCTCGCGGTCGTCGGCGACCACGAACCGGCCCTCGGCCTTCGAGACGATCTTGCTCGTGACGACGAGGATGTCGCCATCCGCCACCGGGACATCCGCCGCCGCGAGCGCGTCGCCGATGAGCTGGGCGAGGTCGTCGTCCGCCGTGACCTCGCCGATGCCGGCGAGCGCCCAGATCTGCAGCACGCGCGTCAGCTGCGCGAGTAGCGCACCTCGGTGATCGTCTCACCGAGGAACGCCTCTTCGCGCCGACCGCCGTCGAGGCGCAGGTTGCGCTTCTCGTAGAAGTCGCGGGCGCCGGGGTACTGCTCGGCCAGCCACAGGTACAGCGGCTCGTCCTTCTCGACGACCGCGTCGAAGAGCGCGCGGCCGATGCCCTTGCGGTGCCACGAGTCGAGCAGGTACACGAAGTACAGCTCCCGGGCGGCCGGGGCGTCCGTGTCGCGCGCCGGACCGGAGCCCGCGAATCCGATGATCTCGCCGTCGACGAGAGCGGCGGCCATCCGGTACTCGGGGCCGAGGGCCGTGTAGTGGGTCCAGAGCTCGGCCAGGCGCTTGGGCGAGACGTTCTCGAGCGTGGCCTTGCTGATCAGCTGGTCGTAGGTCTCGTGCCAGACCTTCGCGTGCACGCGTCCGAGTGCCTCGACGTCGACATCGCGGACAGGTCGGACGAGCACGTCGGCGTGCGTTTCGGTGGCCATGCCGTCAGATTACGCGCGCCCGGAGGAGGGGCGAAATCGGAGGGGGATGGCCGGCCGCGGGGTTGTGGGACGAGCACAAGGAAAGCGGTCCGGGCGAGCGCCGCCGGTAGCGTCCGGACCCGTGAACGTGCTCTGGCGAACCCTCTTCGTGATGCTCCGAGCGAAGCTGCGCAGGCGCCGCCGCGGGACGCGGCCCCTCACCGACGTCTACCGCATCCGTCTCCGCGTGCTGCCGACCGACATCGACCTCCTGCGGCATCTCAACAACGGGCGCTACCTGTCGCTGTTCGACCTGGGGCGCTGGGACATGCTCGAGCAGGCCGGACTCACCGATGTCTTCCGCGCCCGCGGCTGGTACCCGGTCGTCTCGAGCGAGACGATCACCTTCCGCCGCTCGCTCGACCTGTGGCAGCGGTTCGACCTCGAGACGCGCTGGATCGGCCGCGACGACCGCGCGCTCTACATGGAGCACCGCGCCGTGGTCGACGGCGAGGTCTTCGCGCGCGCCATCGTGCGGGCGCGCCTCCTCGGCCCCGGCGGGCCGGTTCCGCACGACGACCTGTTCGCCGCGGTGCACGTGCCCGAGGGCCTCCCCGAGGTCGACGAGTGGATCCACACGTGGGCCGACGCGGCGGCGCTGCCGTCGACGCGGCGCCCCGCCCCCAGCATCTGGGACTGATGTCGCCCGGTCCCGGGGCAGTACCGTGAACGCATGCTCCGGATGCTCGGGACCATGGGGAGGCTGCTGCTCGCGCACTGGCCGGCGCTGCTGGCGTGGTTCCTCTTCGGGCAGCTCGGGCGCCACCTCGCGGTCGAGGCCGCCGCCTACGTGGGGCTCTACTCGGGCATCGGCGGGCTCATGCTCCTCGCGCTCGGCGTGCTGTTCCGGCTCGTCGCGCTCGTCGCGATGCTCCTCGTGATGCGGGACGGGATGGCCGCGCTGCAGCAGGTCGCGCCGACTCCCGTCGATCGCCGAGAGCGGCGCGACTTCTTCATCGACGCCCTGATCGCGGCGATGATCCCGTTCATCGCGTTCTACGTGGCGGCCGGCTATCTCGAGGAGGACCGGCTGGACTGGGCCCGGCGCGCGGGCGAGCTCTACGCGACGGACCTCGGCTGGGGCGACAGCGGCGCCGACCTCTCGCGGATCGTCGAGGTCGAGGTGAGCGCGCTGACGATCGTGCTCATCGTGGTCGCGTTCACGGGGCGCACTCTCTGGACGAGGTTCCGCGACCGGCTGCCCGAGTGGACGGCGGCCGTCGCCGTGGTCTTCGAGCTCGTGTGGACCTTCTGCGTCGGCTTCATCATCCAGTCCTTCTCCGCGCCCGTCCGCGACTGGGTCGAGAGCCGCGCCGCGACGGCCTGGGCCGAGGGCGTGGGCGACGCCATCGCCCGCGCGGCGACTCCCGTCGCGTGGGCGTGGGAAGCACTCTGGTGGCTGGTCACGCAGCTCGTCGAGGTCGTCTCCCTTCCGCTGGCGTGGCTCGCGATCGCGGGCGTCGTCTACGGCGTCGCGATCAGCGCGCGCGGGCTCGAGCTCGATCACCGCGTCATCCGGGCGGCGCGCACGCGTCTGTCGAGCCTTCCCGCGTCGGCGCAGCGACGGCTGAACGACCTCGGCGGGATGGCCGCGTCGCGCGTCGCGCCCATCTACGGCGCGATCCGGCTGATGCTCCGAGGCGGGCCCGTCCTCATCGGCGGGTTCATCCTGCTGTACAGCGTGACGCTCCTGCTCGAGCCCGTTCTCCTCTACGCGATCACGCGCCTCGTCGGCCCGCACGATCTCGCGACGTTCTGGGGCGTGTTCGATCGGCTGATCCTCCTGATCATGCCGCTGATCGTCGAGCCGCTGCGGCTCGCGCTCGTCGCGTCCGCCTATGACGCGACCCTCGATCGCGTCGTGCTGTCAGCGGGGCAGCTCGAGACGGACGAACGCCGGGGTCTCGCCCTGGACCGGGATGTCGAGAGCAAGGGCGCCGTCGACCTGGCGAGGGACGAGGAAGCTCAAGCCAAGTAGGAAATCCCCGTCGGACGCGTCGCAGAACGCGTCGACCTCCGGGTCGTAGGGCACGTCGAGGTCGGGCGGGTTCGCATTCCACTGCCGGTGCGAGCCGCCGATCTCGCTGAGGCGGATGATGCTGCAGGCGAGTTCGTCGTCCGAGGGCGACACCTCGACGGTGACCGTGATCGCCCGCCCGCCGGGCGGCAGCGGCGACGTGACCTCCGTCGAGACGTCCTCCACGCTGCGCACGCGCCAGGTGGCGCCGCCGAACGCGCCGGTCTCGCCGGCGGCGACCGTGTGCGGGAAGACCGGCATCGTCTCGTGTCGCGACCACCACGCGGGGCCGCCGATGCCGGCGATCGCGCCGACGAGGAGTACGCCGAGCGCCGTCAGGGCGAGGGCGTTGCGTCGCAGCCAGGACCTCTGCATCTCAGCCGCTCCATCCGAGGGGCAGGAGCTCGACCCACGGCCGCACCTCGAGGGAGCCGAGGTCGAGGTCGAGGGAGATCAGTGCGTCGACCCACGGCTCGAGCTCGGTGCCGATGTCGATGCGGGCCCGCTCGTCGGCGGCTTCCAGCGGCAGCTCGAAGGCGACGCTGCCGGTGCGCGGAAGCCCGACGTGGGTGGGGGCGCGATAGAGGGAGTCCTCCGGGCGCTCGCTCGCCGTGTACACCGTGCCGTCGTCGAGGGTCAGCCGCACGTGCTCGAGGGAGCGGTCGGCGTCGGTCTCCATGGCGGCGATCTCCAGGTCGAGGACCAGCCACATCCCCGTGTCCCGCCATCCGCTCTCGTCCGAGATGCGCTCGCCGAGCCGTGCGTCCGTGACGGCGCCCGCGAGCGTGCGGGTCTCGACGTGCTCGCCGACCGATGCCCAGGTGCGGAACGGCTCGCGCATGACGTCGTCGTCGGGGGTGAGCTGCATGACGCCCCAGGCCGCGCCGACGAGGGCGAGGCCGGCGCCCCAGCGGAGGGCGGCTGCGCGCCGGATCACGATGCCCCGCTTCCAAGGTCCTCGACGGTGAGGGAGACGGTCGCGGCTTCGGCGAAGTCCGTCCACTCGTCCTCGTGCTCGAAGGTCGTGTAGACGAAGAGCTCGGGGTCGCGGAGGGCGATCTCCACGGGCTCGCCGTCGGCATAGCGATCGCCCGGGACGACCCAGGACAGCACCAGGGTCTCGGGCACGTGCGGCTGCAGCACGACGCCCGACGTCTCGTCCTCCAGGCGCACGACGCTCATCTCGGCGTCCCGGTCGAACTCGTCGAGCTCCGTGTGCGGCGCGAGCACGCTCGACTGCAGGGTCGTCGTCGCGTAGAGGGGCCGGTCCCACCGGCTCTCGACGTCGACGACCAGGGCGAACACGCGGTCGTCGGAGTCGTCGTCGGGGGAGCTCCCCGACCCGGACAGCTCGTCGATGACGATCGCGCGCTGCACCGTGATCCGCAGGGCGTCGTTCACGTGGTCCTCGCCCGCGGCGACCGAGACGATCGTGGGCGGGGGCACGGGCGCGTCCTCGAGACCGCCGAACATGGCCGTGGCGCCGAGCGCGAGCCCGGTGAGGATGGTGGCGCTCCACCCGGTGGGGATCCGGTCGATGAGGTTCCGCGCCCACGCGCCGAGGGCGGGTGCTCCTCCGCCGCTGAGCGCGGCCGCGTTCACGGCGGTCGCCGCCGACTCCGACGCGGCGGCCTCCGTCGGCCGCGCGCCCTCCGCCTCCTCCATGACGCAGAGCATACGACTCAGCAGACCCACATCATCCATGCCCGCCGCCGCGGGGATCGCGCTCGTAGGCTGAGCGCATGGCCGAGCAGACACCATCCGAGGGCACGGACGAACTGGTCGAGCGCGCCGTCGCGCTGGCGCGGCGCTGGGTCCACGAGGCGGCTGAGGCGGAGGTCGATCCGGCCGCGAAGCGGCTCGCCGGCGTGCTGCAGGATCCGAACGGCCTGCCCTTCACGCTCGGCTTCGTCGACGGGGTCATGCGCCCCGAGAGCCTCTCGGCAGCGGCGTCGCAGCTCGCCCGCATCGCCCCGAAGGCGCCGCGCTTCCTGCCCTGGTACCTCCGCCGCGCCGTGCAGGCGGGCGGCGTCCTCGCTCCCGTCGCCCCGATCGCGGTCGTCCCGGCGGCCCGCGCCGCTCTGCGGCGGATGGTCGGGCACCTCATCGTCGATGCGCGACCGGAGAAGCTCGGGCCGGCGATCGAGAAGCTCCGCGAGAAGGGCGCGCGGCTCAACCTCAACCTTCTCGGCGAGGCCGTGCTGGGCGAGAAGGAGGCGCGCCGTCGCCTCGAGGGCATCCACGATCTCGTCCGCCGCCCCGACGTGGACTACGTGTCGGTCAAGGTGTCCGCGATCGCGAGCCGCCTCTCGATGTGGGCGTTCGACGAGACCGTGGAGCTCGTCGCCGAGCGGCTCCTGCCCCTGTACCTCTCCGCGGCGAAGAACGGCACGTTCCTCAACCTCGATATGGAGGAGTACCGCGACCTGGATCTCACCATCGCGGTCTTCCAGCGCGTGCTCGACGACCCGAGACTGCACGGCTACCACGCCGGGATCGTGCTGCAGACGTACCTGCCCGACGCGCTGACGGCGCTCGACCGCCTGACGGACTGGGCGACCGAGCGCGTCGAGGGCGACGGCGCGCCCATTAAGATCCGTCTCGTCAAGGGCGCGAACCTGGCGATGGAGCGGGTGGACGCGACTCTGCACGGGTGGGAGCAGGCGCCGTACGACACCAAGCTCGACACCGATGCCAACTACATCCGCTGCCTGCGGGCGGCCTTCTCGCCCGAGCGCACGCGGGCCGTCCGCATCGGGGTGGCCGGGCACAACCTCTTCGACATCGCCTACGCGTGGCTGCTCGCGGGGGAGCGCGCGGTGCGCGATGCGATCGAGTTCGAGATGCTCCTCGGGATGGCCGAGGGCCAGATGAAGGCGGTCTCGCGCGAGGTCGGGCGCGTGCTCCTCTACGTCCCCGTCGTGCACCCCGACGAGTTCGACGTCGCCGTGAGCTACCTCGTGCGGCGTCTCGAGGAGAACGCATCGAGCGAGAACTTCCTGTCGGCCGCCTTCTCGCTGCACGAGGACGAGACGCTCTTCGCGCGCGAGGAGAACCGCTTCGCGGGCGCCGTGCGCCGAGCCGACGACACGTCTCTCGCGCGCGAGCCGCGCCGTGGGCAGCGGCGGGCGGACGACGCGGACCTCGATGGCGGCTCGGGCGACGCGGCGTCGGATGGGGATGGCCAGCTCACGCAGGTCGTGCTCGACATCGCGGCCGGCGAATCCGCGTCGGCCGCGGGCTTCGAGGACGACTGGGTCGAGACCGCCGTCTTCGCGAGAAAGGAGAGCGCGGCGGCGGCAGGCGCGCCGGGGTTCCGGAACACCCCGGACACCGATCCCGCCCTGGCCGCGAACCGGGAATGGGCGCGGGAGATCCTCGCCCGCATTCCCGACTCGCGCGCAGGAGCCGACACCGTCGCGACGTCGCACGTGGCGAACGCCGGCGCGCTCGACGAGATCGTCGAGCGCGTGCGCACGGCGGGCAGGGAATGGGGCGCGCGCCCCGCGGCCGAGCGCGCGGCCGTGCTGCGCCGTGCCGCCCGGGCGCTCGAGGCGCGGCGGGCCGAGCTCATCGAGGTCGCCGCGTCGGAGACCGGCAAGGTGCTCGCCGAGGCCGACACCGAGGTGAGCGAGGCCGTCGACTTCGCGAACTACTACGCCGCGAACGCGGGCGAGCTCGACCGGGTGGCCGGGGCCGTCTTCCAGCCATCGGCCGTCACGGTCGTGGCACCGCCCTGGAACTTCCCCATCGCCATCCCGTCGGGCGGCGTGCTCGCCGCGCTCGCCGCGGGCTCGGGGGTCGTCTTCAAGCCCGCGCACCTGTCGCGGCGCTGCGCGGCGGTCGTCGCCGAGGCGCTCTGGGACGCGGGCGTGCCCCGAGACGCGCTCGCCCTCGTCGCGCTCGACGAGCCAGAGCTCGGGCAGCGCCTCGTCTCGCATCCCGCCGTCGAGCGCGTGATCCTCACGGGCTCGTGGGACACGGCGCAGCTCTTCCGGTCGTGGCGCCCCGATCTGCCGATCCTCGCCGAGACGAGCGGCAAGAACGCGATCGTCGTGGCGCCGTCGGCGGATCTCGACCTCGCTGCGGCCGATGTCGTGCGCAGCGCGTTCGGCCACGCCGGGCAGAAGTGCTCTGCCGCATCGCTCGCGATCCTCGTCGGGCCGGTCGGCCGCTCCCGGCGCTTCGCGCGGCAGCTCGTCGACGCCACCCGGTCGCTGCGCGTCGGACCGCCGCACGACCCGCTCTCCGAGATGGGGCCGGTGATCGAGGAGCCGCAGGGCAAGCTCGCGTGGGCGCTCACGGAGCTCGAGGAGGGAGAGTCGTGGCTCCTCAAGCCGCGCCGTCTCGAGGACGCTGATGCCCGCTACTGGACACCGGGCATCCGGATCGGCGTGCGGCCCGGTTCGCGCTTCCACCGCGAGGAGTTCTTCGGGCCCGTGCTCGGGATCATGCACGCCGCGAGCCTCGAGCAGGCGATCGAGCTGCAGAACGCCGTCGACTACGGTCTCACCGCCGGTCTGCACACGCTCGACCCCGACGACCTCGAGCAGTGGCTCGAGACCGTGCAGGCCGGGAACCTCTACGTCAACCGCGGCATCACGGGCGCGATCGTGCAGCGGCAGCCGTTCGGCGGCTGGAAGCGCTCGTCGGTCGGAGCGGGCGCCAAGGCCGGCGGGCCGAACTACCTCGTCGGCCTCGGATCGTGGCGCGCGACGAGCGGAGGCCCGTCGTCGCAGTCGCTGCACCTGCGCGGGCTCGACACGCGCATCGCCGCGCTCATCGAGGCCGCGCAGCCCTCGCTGTCGTACGACGAGTTCGAGTGGCTGCGGCGCGGCGCGCTGTCCGACGCGATCGCGTGGGACCGCGAGTTCGGCCGCGTCAAGGACGTCTCGCGGCTCGGAATCGAGCGCAACCTCTTCCGCTACCGTGCGGCCTCTGTCGCGATCCGCGCGACCGCCGACGCTCCGTGGCAGGCCGTGCTGCGGGTCGTGATCGCGGGCGTCCGAGCCGCCGACTGGTTCTCCCTCAGCGTGCCGTCGGGGCTCCCGGCGGCCGTGCGCCGTGCGCTCGGCGAGCTCGACGTGCCGGTCTTCGTCGAGAGCGACGCGGAGTGGATCGAGCGGATGGCCGGAGCCGCGCCCGCCGACGAGGCCCTCGAGGGCGGTGAGGATCGAGACGTCTCCGACGAGGAGGCCGACGACGCGGCGGTGCCGACCTCGGAGGACATCCTCGGGATCCGACGCGAGCGGCCGTCCCGCGCGCGCCTCGTCGGATCGCGCGAGAGCGTCGAGCGTCTGCATCGAGCGCTCGCCGCACGCGTCGAGGGCGATCCCGATCTCGCGGTCTATGCGGGAGAGGTCACCACGGCCGGACGCCTCGAGCTGCTGCCGTTCCTGCGCGAGCAGTCGATCTCGATCACGGCGCACCGCTTCGGCAATCCCGACGACCGCTTCTCCGACGTGATCTGACGCTCAGCGCGGCGCGGGGGCTGATCAGCGCGGCGGCAGCACGTCGTGTCCGGCGTCGCGCTGGCGTGTCCCTCGTCGCGCAGGCGTGTCCGGATCCGGATCGGTGGGGCGCGTGTGCGCGTGTCGGCCCCAGGAGCTCACACCAGCCCCACCGGTCCGAATCCGGGAGCGTTCACCGACAGCGGGCGCTCACAGTGGGCACGCCCTCGGCAAGATCGTCGTGGTGCCCTGACGCCGCGTTCTCACCGACGACTCGGGATCACCGTGGAAGAATGACCTCGGCGTGCCCGGATCGCGGCTACCAGCTCCGCCGGGCCTCTGGACAGCGTCCGCCGCCCGTTGCCACGACGAGGAGCGAAATATGTCCGTCGCGTCTCCCGCGCCCACCGAGGCGCCGACTCGCACTCAGCACAAGCGGCGCTATCTGATGTGCCGCCCCGAGCACTTCACCGTGTCGTACTCGATCAACCCCTGGATGGAGCCGACGCGGCCGACCGACACCGCGCGGGCGGTCGCCCAGTGGCAGGTGCTCTACGACACCTACCGCGAGCTGGGGCACGAGGTCGAGCTCATCGAGCCCCTCGCCGACTACCCCGACATGGTCTACACGGCGAACGGCGGCTTCGTGATCGACGGCATCGCCTACGGGCCGAGCTTCCGCTATGTCGAGCGCCAGGGCGAGGCGCCCGCGTTCATCGACTGGTTCCGCGCGAACGGCTTCGAGACGGTCGTGCCCGAGGAGGTCAACGAGGGCGAAGGCGACTTCCTCCTCGCGGGCGACGTCATCCTGGCGGGCACGGGCTTCCGGTCGACGGGCGACAGCCATGCCGAGGTGGCCCGCGTGTTCGGCCGAGAGGTGATCAGCCTCAACCTCGTCGACCCGCGGTTCTACCACCTCGACACGGCACTGAGCGTGCTCGACCCGGTCGAGGACGAGACGACCGGGCCCGCGAACATCGCCTATCTCCCCGGCGGGTTCGACGAGCGCAGCCGCGCGATCCTCGAGGAGCGTTTCCCCGACGCGATCCAGGTCTCGGATGAGGACGGCGCCGTCTTCGGCCTGAACTCCGCCAGCGACGGGTACAACGTCTTCATCTCGCCGCGCGCGAAGGGCTTCGAGGCGCAGCTGCGCGAGCGCGGGTACAACCCGGTGCTCATCGACCTGTCCGAGCTCCTGCTCGGCGGCGGCGGCATCAAGTGCTGCACGCTCGAGCTGCGGGGCGCGAAGTGACCACGGCCGAGACCGCGACGAGCCACGTCGCGCACAACTACCACCCCCTTCCCGTCGTCATCGCGGGCGGCGAGGGCGCGTGGGTGACGGATGTCGAGGGCAAGCGGTACCTCGACATGCTCGCGGGGTACTCGGCCCTCAACTTCGGCCACCGGCACCCCGACCTCGTCGCGGCCGCGATGGAGCAGCTGGGGCGGATCACGCTGACGAGCCGCGCGTTCGACAACGACCGCCTCGAGCCGTTCGCGACGGCACTCGCCGAGCTGTGCGGCAAAGACCTCGTCCTCCCCATGAACACCGGCGCCGAGGCCGTCGAGACCGGCATCAAGGTGGCGCGGGCGTGGGGCTACCGGGTGAAGGGCATCGCCGACGACCGCGCGAAGATCGTGGTCGCACACGGCAACTTCCACGGCCGCACGACGACGATCGTGGGCTTCAGCGACGACCCCGAGGCGCACGACGACTTCGGGCCGTTCCCGGCCGGATTCGTGGCCGTGCCCTACGGCGACGCCGACGCGCTCGCCGCGGCGATCGACGACGACACGGCAGCCGTGCTCATCGAGCCGATCCAGGGCGAGGCGGGCGTCGTGATCCCGCCGGATGGCTACCTCCGGCGGGTGCGCGAGGTCACGCGCGAGCGCAACGTGCTCTTCATCGCGGACGAGATCCAGTCGGGGCTCGGCCGCGTGGGAGAGACGTTCGCGTGCGATCGCGAGGGCGTGGTCCCCGACGTCTACCTGCTCGGCAAGGCGCTCGGCGGCGGCATCCTGCCGGTGTCGGCTGTCGTCGCGGATGCCGAGGTGCTGGGCGTCATCCGCCCGGGTGAGCACGGGTCCACGTTCGGCGGCAATCCGCTGTCTGCGGCCGTGGCGCTTCGCGTCGTCGAGCTGCTCGCGACCGGCGAGTTCCAGAAGCGCGCGCAGCTGCTCGGTGCGCACCTGCGGGAGAAGCTCGAGGCGCTCGTGGGTCAGGGCATCACCGAGATCCGCGTCGCCGGGCTCTGGGCCGGCGTCGACATCGACCCGTCCATCGGCACGGGGCGTCAGGTGTCCGAGGCGCTCATGGCGCGCGGCGTGCTCGTCAAGGACACCCACGGGCAGACCATCCGGATCGCCCCGCCGCTCGTCATCCGCGCGACCGAGATCGACTGGGCGCTCGAGCAGCTCCAGGTCGTGCTGGCGGATCTCGCCGGCTGATCCCGTTCCTCCAGAAGCCCTCCGCCCCGCCAGGGGTCGGAGGGCTTCTGTCGTCCGGCGGTTTGCGGATGGTCCCCGCGCCGCGTAAGGTACCGACTCGGCGTCGTTGAATCGTTTTATGAGAGCGGTCACATCGGAGCGCGAGGACGCGGACGACGTCGAACGGATTCAAGGAAGAGACGACTCACATGGCACGCATCGGAGCGAAATCGACCACGGGGTGGAAGGCCACCATCTCGGTCGCGATGTCCAACTACATCGAAGCGGGCTCGATCATCGCGATCGCGACGAGCCTCGGATTCTGGCAGGCGCAGTTCGGGTTCACCGACGGCTTCGCTGGCCTCCTCGCCGCGCTCAGCGCGAACGCGTTCGGCGCCGCGATCGGAGCGATCATCGGCGGGCCGCTGTGCGACCGGTTCGGGCGCAAGTTCATCTACACCTACGACCTCATGGTCTACATGGTCGGCGTGCTCATCGCGGCATTCGCCGTGAACGAGTGGATGCTGCTCGCGGCGTTCGTCATCACCGGCATCGCCGTCGGCGCGGGCGTGCCCGCCTCGTGGACCTACATCGCCGAGGAGGCGCCCGCCGACAAGCGCGCGGCCCACGTCGGCACGGCGCAGCTCGCCTGGTCGGTGGGCCCGATGATCGGCTTCCTGCTCGCTGCTCTGCTCGAGCCGCTCGGACTGCTCGGCTCGCGCATCATCTTCGTGCACCTCTTTGTCGTCGCCTTCGTCACGTGGTGGGTCCGGCAGGGGCTCTCCGAGTCGAAGCGCTGGAAGGCCTCGCGCGACGACGCCTCCGCCAACGCGGTCGGCGGCAAGGGGCTCAAGGCGCTCTTCGGCCGCAAGCAGAACCTCACGGCGCTGCTGTTCCTCATCGGCGTCTACGGCTTCTGGAACACCGTCGCGGGCCAGGCCGGCATCTTCATGCCGCGTGTCTACGACGCGGCGGGCCTCACCAATGCGCAGCAGCAGTTCTTCCTGCAGTCGCTGCTGTGGCTCTTCACCGTGCTCGGCACCTACTTCGGGTTCATGCGCTTCGCCGACCGCGTCTCCCGTCGCCTGCTCTATGTGATCGGCGCGGTCATGGGGATCGCCGGATGGGTGGTGCTCGTCTACCTGCCGGCCTCCGCCGTCACGATGCTCGCGTTCGCGGTGCTGTGGGGCTTCGCCTCGGGCATCGGCGCGCAGGCGTTCTACGGCCTCTGGACCGCCGAGCTGTTCTCGACTCGCTACCGCGCGTCGGCCCAGGGCGTGCTGTTCTTCGCCGCTCGCATCATGGTCGGCATCCTGAGCTACGGCTTCCCGGTCTGGCTGACCACGATGGGTCTGCACGGACTCGGCGCGCTGCTCATCGCCATCCTCGCGGTCGCCCTGCTCGTCGGCGCGATCTGGGCGCCTGAGACGCGCGGCAAGACGCTCGAGGAGATCGAGGAGGAGCGCTACGGCGCTCCCGCGAAGTCGCTCGTCTGAGCTCCCGCAGCACGAAGCCCTCCTGCGCCGGCCGGCGCAGGAGGGCTTCGTCGTCGCCGCTAGGCGCCGCGGGCGTCGGCGAGCTGCGACTCGAGGTGGAACACCTCGGGGAATGTCTCGGCCGCCTGGTCGGCGCGGCCGTCGAGCGACACGAAGAAGGGGGCCATCGACTCCTCCCAGCGTGCCGCGACCTCCGACTCCGCGAGGTAGGCCTGCGCGGCGGCGTCGTCGTCGGTCTCGTAGAACCCGATGAGCTCCCCGCCGCCCAGGTGGAAGATCGAGTAGTTCCGCCGCCCGGCTGCGGCGATCTCCTCGAGCATCTCCGGCCACACCGGGCTGTGGCGCGCGATGTACTCGTCGAGCATCTCGGGCTTCACCCGGAGACGGAAGCAGACGCGGGTCGTGGAGCTCATGGGCGGGGCCTCTCTCGATGGCGGGCAAGCGCTTTCATGCTAGCCGTCGAGCCTCAGCGGCCGCGTCGCGCCATCCGCTCGTCCTCGTCCTCGTCCTCGTCCTCGTCCTCGTCGTCGATGCGGATGGCCGTGGTCTGGGCCACCTGGTCGCTGAACTCCTCCGGCGCGACGGTCGGATTGGCCTTCGTGATGATGTCGAGCGGCCGGGTCTCGTCGAGGGAGACGCCGAGGCGGCGGTCGGCATCGCGGTGCAGGCGCCCCGACCAGATGACCCAGGTGAGCCCGATCAGGCTCGCGAGCACGCCGGCCGTGCCGCCGAGGACGATGGCGGCGCGAGGGCCGAACGCGTCGGCGACCCACCCCGCGATCGGCGCGCCGATCGGGGTCGAGCCCATGATGACCGCCATGTAGAGGGCGAGCACGCGGCCGCGCAGGGCCGGGTCGGAGTTCGTCTGCACGTAGCCGTTCGCGGTGGTGAGCATCGTCACCGTGCCGAAGCCGACGAAGACGAGGGCGGCGGCATACGTCCAGTAGCTCGGCATCGCCGCCGACACGAGCGACGCGACGCCGAAGCCGCCCGCTGCGATCATGACGACGCGCAGCCGGGCGCGCTCGCGTCGGGCGGCGAGCAGTGCGCCCGTGAGCGAGCCGATCGCGAGCACCGAGCTCAGCAGCCCGTAGCCGTCCGCACCGTGCCCGAACTCGATCGCCATGGTCGACGCGAAGATCGGGAAGTTCATGCCGAACGCGCCCACGAGGAACACCATGACGAACGCGACGATGAGGTCGGGGCGGCGCGAGACATAGCGGAAGCCGTCGGCGACGCGCGCCGCGCCCTGGCTGCGCACGCGCGGCACGAGCTCGTCGCGGCGCATGAGCATGAGCGCCACGATCATGGCGAGGAAGGTGGCGGCGTTCACGAAGAACACCCATCCGCTCCCGACCGCGACGATGAGCAGACCGCCCACGGCCGGGCCGATGAGGCGCGCCATGTTGAACGACGCCGAGTTCAGCGCCACGGCGTTAGCCGCGTACCGGCGCTCGACGACGTCCGACACGAACGCCTGCCGCGCGGGGCTGTCGAAGGCGTTCGCGACGCCGAAGGCCAGCGCGAAGAGCAGCATGAGCGGCAGGGTCATCACGCCGGCGAGGAGGAGCGCGCCGACCCCGAGCGCGAGGAGCAGGAGCACGCCCTGCGTGACCATGAGAAGACGTCGCCGGTCGAAGCGATCGGCGACCCAGCCGGTCACGCTCACGAGCACGAGCGGCGGGCCGAACTGCAGCGCCATCGTGACGCCCATGGCCGTCGCGTCGTTGTCGGTGAGCTCGGTCAGGACGACCCAGTCCTGCGCCGTCGACTGCATCCATCCGCCGACGTTGGAGATGAGGGCCCCGAGGAACCAGATGCGGTAGTTGAACGAGGCGAACGACCGGAACATCGCGTTCATCGCTCGACCTCCCGCATGATGATCGCCGCCGCGCTGCGGAGCGTCTGGCGGTCCTCGGGTGACAGATCGGCGAGCACCTTCGAGAGCCACTCGTCGCGTCGCCGCGCGGTCTCCTCGACGACGCGACGCCCGCTCTCGGTGATCTGGATGTCGACCTTGCGCCGGTCATCGCCGTTCTCGGTGCGGCTGAGGTGGCCGAGCTCCTCGAGGCAGTTGACCGTCCGGTTCATGGATGGCGCGGTGATGCCCTCGCGCTCGGCGAGCGCGGACAGCGTGTGCGGCCCGTGCACCTTGAGGGCGACGAGCACGGCGAACTGCCCGTCGGTCATGTCCGAGACGGCGCGCTGCTGCTTGAGCCGCCGCGAGAGGCGGAAGACGGCGGCCCGGATCTCGGAGGCGTCGGAGGAGAGCTTCGTCGATGCGGATTGTTTAGCCATGTCAACCATTAGCTTAGCTCATTAGCTTTGCTAAGTAAAGGGGTGTGTACGATCGACGCATGCCCGAGTTCGTCGACGCGCACGGCGTCGCCATCGTGTACGACGTCTACGAGCCGGAGGGGCGGCCCCGCGGTGTCGTCCAGGTGCTGCACGGCGTCGGCGAGCACGCGGGGCGCTATGCCGCGCTCGCCGAGGCGCTGACCGGGGCCGGCTTCGCGGTCTACGCCGACGACCATCGCGGTCACGGCCGCACGGGCATGCGCCAGCACGGCGACGTGGCGAAGCTCGGTCGCCTCGGCGTCGGCGGGCACCGCGCGGCGGTCGACGCGGTCTGGCAGCTGTCGCGGCGGATCCGCGACGAGCGCCCGGGCCTCCCGCTCGTGCTCCTCGGCCACTCGTGGGGATCCTTCCTCGCGCAGATCCTCTTCGACGCCCACCCCGAGGCGTACGACGCGGTCGTCCTCGTCGGATCGTCGCTGCGGTGGCCGGGCGCCCTGAACCCGGGCGACCTCAACGCGCCGTGGAAGGCGCCGGGCGCGACGGGCGTCGAGTGGCTCTCGACCGACCCGGCCGTGCAGAAGGCGTTCCTCGACGATCCGCTCGCGGTCAACGTGCCGCTCGTCAAGCTGTTCGGCGTGGTCGAGGCCGCCCGGATCTACGGGCGCCCCCGCCGCGACCTCCGCGAGCGGGCGGGGGCCGACGTCCCCGTGCTCCTCCTCGTCGGGCGCGACGACACGGTCGGCGGTCCGCGCGGCGTGCACAAGCTCGCGCAGGCGTATCGGGAGCGCGCCGGGCTGACGGATGTGACGACGCTCGTCTACGACGGGCGGCACGAGATCCTCAACGAGCCCGTGCAGGGGCGCGTGCGCGCCGACATCCTCGCCTGGCTCGACGCGCGCGTGCCGGCGCGGTCGTAGCGTGCGAGAGAGCGCTCGCTCTCTCGGCGTCGTCTCGACGCGACGACGTAGGCTGGACGCGTGCACGGCGAGTACAAGGTCCCCGGTGGAAAGCTCGTGGTCGTCGACCTCGAGGTCGAGGCCGGGAGGATCAGCTCCTTCCACCTGGCGGGCGACTTCTTCCTCGAGCCCGACACGGCGCTCGACGACATCAACCGCGCGCTGATCGGCATGCCCGACACCGCCGACGTCCCGGCGATCGCCGCGGCCATCCGCGCGCGCCTCCCCGAGGGCGTCCAGATGCTCGGGTTCACGCCCGAGGCCGTCGGCACGGCCGTGCGCCGCGCGCTCGTGACGGCGTCGACCTGGACCGACTTCGAGTGGGAGATCATCGACGACCCCGCCGTCTCGCCGCTCGTCAACCTCGCGCTCGACGAGGTGCTCACGGGGCGCGTGGGCGACGGTCGCCGCAAGCCGACGCTCCGCATCTGGGAGTGGGACGAGTCGGCGGTCGTGATCGGCTCGTTCCAGTCGTACCGCAACGAGGTCGACCCCGAGGGCGCCGCACGCCACGGCTTCCAGGTCGTCCGCCGCATCTCGGGCGGCGGCGCCATGCTCATGGGCGCCGGGCAGATCATCACCTACTCGCTCTACGTGCCGGCATCGCTCGTGGCGGGCCTCACGTTCGCCGACTCGTACGCCTTCCTCGACGACTGGGTGCTGCAGGCGCTGCGCGGGCTCGGCATCGAGGCGACCTACCAGCCGCTCAACGACATCGCGAGCCCCTCGGGCAAGATCGGCGGGGCGGCGCAGAAGCGGCTCGCGAACGGCGGGGTCCTCCACCACGCGACGCTCTCGTACGACATCGACGGCCAGGTCATGACCGAGGTCCTGCGGATCGGGCGCGAGAAGCTCAGCGACAAGGGCACGGCGTCGGCCGCGAAGCGCGTCGACCCGATCCGCAGCCAGACGGGCATGTCGCGCCGCGAGATCATCGACCGCTTCATCGCGTCGTTCCAGGCGTTCACCGGCGCCGAGCGCGGGCACGTGGCGCCCGACGAGCTCGCAGAGGCCGAGGAGCTCGTGCGCACCAAGTTCGCGACCGATGCGTGGCTCCACCGCGTCCCGTGAGTCAGGACATCCTCGACGACGCACCGCTCGCCGCCCTCACACCGGGCCGCGGCGCGGTCGCGATCCACTACGGCGACAACCTCGACGTCGCGGCACGGCTGCCCGACGGCGCCTTCACCATCGCGTACCTCGACCCGCCGTTCAACACGGGGCGCGGCCGCGAGACCGACGAGAGCCGCCGCGGCTTCTCGATCCACGTGCCGGACGAGCCCGAGGCGGCGGCGGATGCCCCCGAGCCCGTCCTCGAGGACGGCGCGCTCTTCGGGAGCCCGGACGGCGCCGACATCGCGGCGATCGACGCGCACGAGGCCGAGGTCCGCGCGGCGACGCACACGGGCTTCCACGGCCGCAGCTACGAGCGCGTGCGGGGTGCGCTGCGCACCTTCGACGACCGGTTCGACGACTACTGGGGCTTCCTCATGCCGCGGATCGAGGAGGCCTGGCGGCTCCTCGCCGACGACGGCACGCTCTACCTGCATCTCGACTACCGCGAGGCGCACTACGCCAAGGTGATGCTCGACGCGGTCTTCGGGCGCGACGCGTTCCTCAACGAGCTCATCTGGGCGTACGACTACGGGGCGAAGTCGCGCCGCCGATGGCCGACGAAGCACGACACGATCCTCGTCTACGTCAAGGACCCCGACCGCTACTGGTTCGACTCCGAGGCCGTCGACCGCGAGCCGTACATGGCGCCCGGACTCGTGACGCGCGAGAAGGCGCGTCGCGGCAAGCTGCCGACGGATGTCTGGTGGCACACGATCGTGCCGACGAGCGGGGCGGAGCGGACCGGATACGCGACGCAGAAGCCCGAGGGCATCCTGCGCCGCATCATCCAGGCCTCCTCGCGCCCGGGGGATCGCGTCCTCGACATGTTCGCGGGCAGCGGCACGACCGGAGCGGTCGCCGCAGCGCTCGGCCGCGACGCGGTGCTCATCGACGACAACCCCGACGCCATCCGGATCATGGGGGACCGCATCCCCGACGCGCGCGTCGTGCTCCGCAGGTAGCGCCGGCCCGCGCCTGCGCGGAGCGGCGGGGGCGACGCACGCCGCCCCCGCCGCCCCTCCTCAGGCTCGGCGCCGGCGCGCCGCGAGGACCACGGCCCCCGCTGCGAGCACGAGGACGCCGGCGACGCCGGTGCCGATGACCGTCGAGCCGCCCGTCGGCGCAAGCGGAGCATCCTCGTCGGCCCCGGGCGAGGGCGCTGCGGTGGGCGCGGGCGAGGGCGCTGTGGTGGGCGCGGGCGAGGGCGCCGCGGTCGGCTCGGCAGTGGGCTCCGGCGAGGGAGCGGCAGTCGGCTCGGCAGTCGGCTCCGGGGTGGGCGCCGGCGACGGCGCCTCCTCGACGGGCGAGGTGGTGAGGGACCAGTTCTCGGTGAAGAAGTCGGCCGGGTCGATCACGCCGCGCGACTGCGCCCAGTCCACGAGCAGCTGCCGGATCTCGAGGCGCTCGTCGTACACGACGGGCGCCTCCGCGACGTGCGGGTAGCCCGAGCCGCCGCTCTGCCGGTAGTTGTTCACGGCGAGCACGAACTGCTCGTCGTCGGACACGGGGGTGCCGTCGGGGTGGCGGAGCCCCGTGATGCGCTCGCCGACCGGCTGCGAGATGTCGATCGTGTAGTCGAGCCCGGTGAGCACGTCGTACGCGTAGTCGGGGATGCCCTCAGGGGCATCCTCGTAGCGGGCGTTCGTGCCGTTCTCGGGATCGAACTCGGCGCCCTCCTCCGTCTGGACGAAGTAGCGCGCGGAGTGCTCGAGGTAGTCCTGCACCTGCGCGCCCGTGAGCACGACGCCGAGAAGCGTGTTCTCGTAGATGTAGAGGCCTGCGAGATCGCGGATGGTGACCTCGCCCTGCGGGAAGCGCGCCGTCCGCGAGAACGGCGACGCCTGGGAGAGCACCGGCAGGTCGGCGTACTCCGTCGTGTCGAGAGCGTTCGCCACGGTCTCGGCCTGCACCTCGCTGATGAAGTCGATGATCGGGGTGTCCTCGTAGCGCGACGTCTCGGTGCGCAGCTCCTCGGTCGACGTCGCGACCGGGGTGTTGACGTACGACACCGTGGTGTCGTGCGCGCGCTGAACGGCCTCGGCGAGCCCGGCGCTCTCGCCGATCCCCTCTCGCCCGTAGTGCGGCACGACGACCGGGGCGTGGCCATCCGACCAGTCGACGCGGAAGCCGTCGCCGTCGGCGACGAGCGTCAGGTCGACCTGGCTCGCGCTGCGCGCCCAGTACTCCGGCTGGGTGATGAGCACCTTCTCGCCCGCGGCGTTCTCGACGATCTCCTCCGGCTCGTCCTGATGACTGTGGCCGGCCACGACGACGTCGATGCCCGGCACCTGGGTCGCGATGTTGCGGGCGGCGTCCTCCTCGAGCAGAGCCGGGTCGTAGTCCGCGTCGGCAGTGGTGCCCTTGCCCGTGTGCGCGAGCACGACGACCACATCGGCCTGCTCCTCGACCACGGGCACCCACTCCGCCGCGGTCTCGACGACGTCGCGGAACTCCAGCACGCCGTCGACGATCGCCTTGTCCCACACCCGAACGCCGGGGGTCACGACCCCCAGCACGCCGATCGTGACGGTCTCGCCGTCGATCTCGCGATCGATGAGCGTGTAGGGCTCGTGATAGGGCTCGCCGGTCGCGACGTCGATGACGTTCGCACCGAGAAGCGGAGCGTCGAGGCCCTGCTCGTAGGCGGCGAGGAGGTCGAGACCGTAGTTGTACTCGTGGTTGCCGACGACCTGCGCGTCGTAGCCGATCGCGTCGAACGCCGTCGCCATGGGGTGCTCGAGCTCGCCCGACAGCACGGACGGCGCTCCGTCGCCCATCCCGTAGAAGTAGGTGAGGGGAGTGCCCTGGATCGCATCGCCGTTGTCGAGGACGACGACCGACTCGGCGCCCTTCTCCGCGCGCACCTGATCGACGGCGGTGGCGACCCGGGTGAGCCCGAGTGCGTCGTCGGCGGGGAACGGCGCGTTCTGGAAGTAGTCCCAGTCCACGACGTGTCCGTGCACGTCGGTCGTGGCCATGAGCGTGAGCGGGATGCGCTGCTCTGCGTCGTCCGGAGCGGCCGATGCGGCGGGTGCCGCCGGCAGCAGGACGAGCAGGGCGGCGGCGGGCGCGGCGATGATCCTGCGCATGAGTGCCTTCCTGGTTCGGGAGAGGGGAGAGGGCGTCGCGGTGGCGACGGGGGACACCTTACGGGGGGCCGATGACATGCGGATGTCGCGCGCGGGAAGGCGGGTACCCTGGCGGCATGCGCTTCGGAACCTTCATCCCCCAGGGCTGGCGTCACGACCTCGTCGGCATCGATCCGGCCGAGCAGTGGAGCGCGATGCTGTCGCTCGCGCAGGCCGCGGACGCCGGTCCGTGGGAATCGCTGTGGGTCTACGACCACTTCCACACGACGCCGGTGCCGTCGCGCGAGGCTACTCACGAGGCGTGGACCCTCATGTCGGCGTTCGCGGCGTCGACGAGCCGCGTCCGCCTCGGGCAGATGTGCACGTGCATGGGCTACCGCAACCCCGCATACCTCGCGAAGGTCGCCGCGACGGTCGACCATGTCTCGCGCGGGCGCGTCGAGATGGGCATCGGCGGCGGATGGTACGAGCACGAGTGGCGCGCGTACGGGTACGGATTCCCGAAGATCGGCGATCGGCTCCGGATGCTCCGCGAGGGCGTCGAGATCATGAAGCAGGCGTGGGAGACGGGGGAGGCGACCCTCGACGGCCGCTTCTACCAGGTCGACGGCGCGATCGTCGAGCCCCGGCCCATCCAGCGCCCCGGCATCCCGTTCTGGATCTCGGGCGGCGGCGAGAAGGTCACCCTGAAGATCGCCGCGGAGTACGCGCAGTACACGAACTTCGCCGGCGCGCCCGACGCGTTCGCCCACAAGAGCGCCGTGCTTCGCGAGCACTGCGACGCCATCGGCCGCGACTTCGCCGAGATCGTCCGGTCGGCGAACTACAACACGGTCATCGGCGAGACCGAGTCCGAGGTCGAGGAGCGCCTCGCGGCGATCGAGGCGCGCGTCCGGCCGCATCTCGGTGACGCGACGGATGGCTTCATCGGCGAGTACCGGGGAGCGGTCGCGGTGGGCACGGTCGAGCAGGTGACCGAGCGCCTTGCCGCGCTCGGCGACCAGGGTCTGGCCTACGCGATCCACTACTTCCCCGAGGCCGCCTACGACCGGTCGGGCGTCGAGCTGTTCGAGCAGAAGGTGATCCCGGCGCTCAGCTGAGCGCGCGGCCTCACGCGAGCGGGATCGCCCCGTCGTACGCGTCCAGTGACTCGGTCTCCGCGGTCGCGGGGTACGCGAACACGCGCGACGGCGTCGAGCCCGCTGACCAGGGACTCCAATCGGCCGCGCGGGTCCGGATGAAGCCGACCGCCGCGCCGTGGACGGCGTCGGCGAGCTCCTGCGGCGGGTCCTCGCCGGTCATGAGGTCGACGCCCTCGGCGTCGAGCACGTCGAAGAAGAACGGCACGTCGAGGCAGTGGAGCGACCACCCGCGCGCCGGCGACACCCACTCGAACCGGTAGGCCCAGGTGCGGCCGCCCGAGGTCGCGGCCGATCGCGCGCGGGCGATGCGCACCACGTGGCGGCGGAAGAGCGCGTCGGTGACGAAGCGGCCGATCGCGGCGGGGACGCCGCGATCGCGCCGCAGCTCCGCGTTCGCCCGGAGATAGGCGCGGCGTCGCTTCCGAGGGAGCCCGAGCACGGTCAGGACGAGCCAGGCCGGAACCCAGCGGAGCCACCGGCTGTGGTCGTCGACGATCATCGAGAACTCGTCGTCCGTGGTGCCGATCACGAGGGGCTTGTCGGAGCCGACGCCCTTCGCGAGGGCACGCAGAGTCGGCTCGAGGATGAGCTCGCCGTCGATCGCAGGACCCAGCCGCAGGCCATCCGACAGCACGGCCTGGGCGCCGTGCAGATCGCGCATGGCGATGAGGTCCTTCGCGGCGTCGCGCACCTGCTTCTCGGTGAGCGCGCGCCATCCCGCCACGGTCGGCTCGACGCCTCCCTCCGCTGCGGCCCGGCGCCCGAAGCGCTCGGCCTCCTCGGGCGTGATCACGCCGATCGTGGCCGACATCGCCCAGACCGCCGAGAAGAGGTGCTGCGCCGCGGGCATCCCGAGAAGGGTGAGCACCGCTCCGCCGCCGGCCGACTGGCCCGCGATCGTCACGCGGGTGGGGTCGCCGCCGAAGGAGCGGATGTTGCGCTGCACCCACTCGAGGGCGGCGAGCCAGTCCCGCACCCCGCGGTTGCTCGGCGCGTCGGCGATCCAGCCGAACCCGTCGAAGCCGAGGCGGTACGACGCCGTCACGACGACGACGCCGTCGCGGGCGAACGAGCGCCCGTCGTACCAGGGGCTCGCGATCGAGCCGGAGACGTAGGCGCCGCCGTGGAAGTACACGAGGACGGGAAGCTCCGCCCCCGGATCGGTCGACGGGGTGAACACGTTGACGTTGAGCGTCGAGCGACCGGGGACCGACGGCTCCGGGATGAGCGTGATGCCGGTCGCCCCGCGCTGGGGCGTCGCCCCCTGCCGGGTGGCGTCGAGCACGCCATCCCAGGGCTCGTGCGGCGCGGGCGCCTGGAAGCGGAGGCGCCCGACCGGCGGCTGCGCGAACGGGATGCCGAGGAACGTCGCGCAGTCCCGGCGCCAGAACCCGCGCACGCGACCCGCCTCGGTGTCGACGACGGGCTGCTCGACGCGGTGCGGATCGGTCGGGATGCTCGCGGTCACGGTTCCAGTATCGCCGCCCCCGGGAGGCTCAGAAGAGCTGGCGCCAGTTCGCCTTCGCGAGGTCGAGGAGCTCGTCGCCGCGGCCGGAGAGGACGGTGCGGATGGCGTAGAGCGCGAATCCGCCGACCTGGTCGGCCGTGATCGTGGGCGGCATCGACAGCTCCTGCCGCTCGGTCACGACGTCGAGGAGCGCCGGCCCGTCGTGGGCGAGGAGCTCCTCGATCGCGGCAGGGAGGGCATCCGACCGCTCCACCCGGATGCCCTTGATGCCGAGCGCGTTCGCGACGGCAGCGAAGTCGGGGTTCTCGAGACCCGTGCCGTAGGTCACGAAGCCGGCGGCCTTCATCTCGAGCTCGACGAAGTTCAGCGACGAGTTGTTGACCACGACGGTCTTCACGGGCAGATCGTTCTGCGTGAGGGTGATGAGCTCGCCGAGCATCATCGCGAGCCCGCCGTCGCCCGCGAGGGCGACCACCTGGCGGCCGGGCTGCGCGGCCTGCGCGCCGATGCCGTGCAGGAGCGCGTTCGCCATGGATCCATGGCTGAACGAGCCGATGAGACGCCGGCGCCCGTTCATCGTGAGGTACCGCGCGGCCCAGACGGTCGGCGAGCCGACGTCGGCGGTGAAGACGGCGTCGTCGGCAGCGGCCTCGTCGAGGAGCCGCGCGAGGTACTGCGGGTGGATGGGGTGCGCCCCGCGGCGCGGAACCGCGAGCTCGTCGAGCTTGCGCCGCGTCTTGACGTAGTGGTCGCGCGCGTCGTCGAGGTGCTGTCGGCTGCGCTTCTCGGAGAGACGGGGGAGCAGCGCCGCCGCGGTCGCCTTGACGTCTCCGACGAGCCCGAGGTCGAGCGGATGGCGGCGGCCGAGCTGGGAGCCGCGGATGTCGACCTGGATCGTCGTCGCGTGCTCGGGGTAGAACTGCGGGTAGGGGAAGTCGGTGCCGAGCATCAGGAGCGCGTCGGCGCCCTCCATCGCGCGGTAGCCCGAGGCGAATCCGAGCAGTCCCGTCATCCCGACGTCGAACGGGTTGTCGTACTCGATGAACTCCTTGCCGCGCAGCGCGTGGACGACCGGGGCGGCGAGCCGGTCGGCGAGGGCGACGACCTCGTCGTGCGCGCCCTGGACGCCGGCGCCGGCGAGGATCGTGACCTTCTTCGCGCCATCGAGCAGCTCGGCCGCGCGGTCGAGCTCGGCGTCGTTCGGCAGGACGACCGGGCGCGCCCGGTCGATGACGGTCACGCGGTCGGAGGCGGCCTCCGCGAGCGCGACGTCGCCGGGGATCACGACGACCGCGACGTCGCGCTCCTGGATGGCCGTGCGCATCGCGATCTCGAGGATGCGCGGCATCTGACTCGCGTCCGCGACGTACTCGACGTAGGCGCTGCACTCGCGGAACAGCTCCTGCGGGTGCGTCTCCTGGAAGTAGTTCGTGCCGATCTCGGAGGTCGGGATGTGCGCCGCGATCGCGAGCACGGGAACCCGCGAGCGATGCGCGTCGTAGAGCCCGTTGATGAGGTGCAGATTGCCCGGACCGCACGAGCCCGCGACGACGGCGAGGTCGTCGGTCAGCGCCGCCTCGGCGGCCGCCGCGAACGCCGCCGACTCCTCGTGGCGCACGTGGACCCACCGGATGGATCCGTCCTTGCGGAGCGCGTCGGTGAAGCCGTTGAGCGAGTCGCCGGGGATCCCGTACACGCGCTCGACGCCGTTCGCCCTGAGGGTCGCGACGATGTTCTGGGCGACGTCGGTCATGGGTCGTGCCTCCGTTCGAGCCTGCCTGCGGTACCTCCGACGTTACGCCCGATCCGGAGCCCGGAGGCGGTCCGCGGGAATGTCCGAGGGGGCGCGTAGCTTCTCCTCGACAGATCCTCTTGACGACGTACTTGCCTTTTGCAAGTATCCGAACGACGGCGTGCGACGACGGAGAGAGACCATGGCGGACACCCAGACCCATCCCGGCGACGGCAACCCGGCGCCTCCCGAGAACGGCATGCGCAGCTTCCTGCACGTGCTCGTGAACACGGCATTCGCGAACATCACGACGAGCTATCTCTGGTGGGCCCTGACCTTCTGGATCTACCTCGAGACGCGCAACGTCATCGCGACGGGCGTCATCGGCGGCGCCTACATGCTGTTCATCGCGCTCTTCAGCATGTTCTTCGGGACCCTCGTCGACCGCTTCCGCAAGAAGGCGGTCATGGCCTGGGCCACGCTCATCGCGTTCAGCGTCTTCTGCCTCGACGCGATCTTCTTCTTCGTGCTGGGCGAGGAGCGCATCGTCGACCTCACGCAGCCGTGGTTCTGGATCTTCGCCGTCGTCATGCTCGCCGGTGCCGTGGTCGAGCAGCTGCGCAACATCGCCCTCTCGACGACCGTCACGCTTCTCGTGCCCGTCGACCGCCATGCGAACGCGAACGGCATGGTCGGCACCGTGCAGGGCCTCGCATTCCTCGTCACGAGCGTGTTCAGCGGGCTCTCCGTCGGCCTCCTCGGCATGGGCACGACGCTGCTCATCGCCCTCGTCGCGATGGCGCTGTCGCTTCTGCACCTCATGGCCATCCGCATCCCCGAGCGCGAGATCGTGCACGCCGAGGGGCAGACCCGGTGGGTGGATGTCGCCGGCGGGTTCCAGGCGGTGCGCGCGGTTCCGGGGCTGCTCACGCTCGTGCTCTTCACGACGCTGAACAACCTCGTGGGCGGCGTCTACATGGCGCTCATGGACCCGTACGGGCTCGAGATGTTCTCGGTCGAGATGTGGGGCATCTGGCTCGCGGTGGGCTCGACCGGCTTCATCGTCGGCGGCGCGGTGATCGCGAAGCTGGGGCTCGGCAGGAACCCGATCCGCACGATGCTGCTCATCGCCGCGCTCGTCGGCGTCGTCGGGGCGGTCTTCACCCTGAGGGACTGGGCGTGGCTCTACGTCGGCGGCATCTGGGTCTTCATGTGCCTCATGCCCGCCGTCGAGGCGGCCGAGCAGACGGTCATCCAGAAGGTGACGCCGTACGAGAAGCAGGGGCGCGTCTTCGGGTTCGCGATGACCTTCGAAGCGGCTTCGGCGCCCATCACCTCGTTCCTGATCGCGCCGATCGCCCAGCTCTGGGTCATCCCGTACATGCAGACGGACGCGGGTCAACGGCAGTGGTCCTGGCTGCTGGGGGAGGGCGAGGCGCGGGGCATCGCGCTCGTGTTCGTCGCGGCCGGCGTCGTCGCCATCCTGCTGGCGCTCGGCGCATTCCTCCTGCCGGCCTACCGGATGCTGTCGGCCCAGTTCCTGAAGAGCGACGGCGAAGAGCCGAACGCGGCACCCGAGGCGCCGGGGGCTCCGACGCCCGGGACCGCGGGGCTCGTCGCGACTCCGCACGCGGAGGACGAGCCGGTCGCGCCGGATCAGTCGGCCGACCGGTAGCTTCCCGCGCGGAGCCTCTCGGTGATGTCGAGCAGCGTCCGCAGGTCGTCGTCGTCGAGGCACGACATGCGCTCGGCGATGCTCTTGCCGTGAGCCGCGGCGATCGATCGGAACGCGCGGGCGCCGTCCTCCGTCGCCGTCACGAGGGCGCCGCGCCCGTCGTCGGGGTCGCTGCACTTCGTGACGAGCCCGCGCCCGACCATGCGGTCGACGAGCCGGGAGACGCTCGGCTGGCTGATGAGCATGTTCGCCGTGACGTCGCGCAGCCGCGCCGTCATGTCCGGTGCACGGGTGACCGTGAGCAGCACGTCGTACTCCGCCTGCGAGAGGTCGCCGCCCACAAAGTCGTTCGAGACGTCCTCGAACACCTCGTGCTGCGCACGGAAGAGGCTCTCCCACGCGGCGATAGCGAGTCTGCGGTCGGCCATGCCTCTCAGGCTAGCGTTCCATGCGCGCCTATAGGAGTTGATCGGGGCGCAGGGGCGCCCTCAGGTGCCACGCGCGCGCAGCGTGAGACGCGCCACCCCGGGCGCGCGCCCCGTGATGTAGACCCTCGGACCGGACTGCGCGTCGGTGCCACCGAGGTAGGTGTAGTCCTCTCCCGGCTCATAGAACGCAGGCGGGCCGCCGGGCAGCGCGGGGCCGAACTCGATGACGTCGTGTCCGATCGTGCACCGGCCGTAGCCGTCCCTGAGCTGGTAGGCACCGCCTCCGAGCGGTGCGGCGCCGTCGATGCGGCCGCCCGGAGCGAAGGCGAGCTCGAGTGACCATGCCAGGGCAGGGCCCTGCAGCGAGATCTCGATGTCGGCGCCGTCGTCGCTCGGCGTGATCTCGATGCGCGTCACGAGCTCTACCGCATCGGATTCCCTCGCGTCGAAGGACATCGCGGCCGCGAAGCGGCCCTCGTCCGCGAGCGCGTAGTCGCCCATCGCGCGGATGGCCGTGGACGGGAGGGGCTGGTAGTACCGTCCCTCGACGCGCTCGTCGAGGACGAGCCGACCGTGCTCCTCGACGAGGCTGCCAGGACGGAAGGGGCCGAGACCGAAGAAGTCCCGGGAGAGCCGTGCGGACACGAGACGCGCGGCCCCCGCCTCGAGCCGCAGGAACGTGGGACTGTTCGAAAGCCCTGACCGGACCCGGCGCATGCGGGCGTAGTCCGACCCGCCGAACACCACGACGGTGCGCTCTCTGCGCGTGTCGACGACGAGGCCGCTTGCGGACCATCGGTCGCGCCTCGGCAGCTCCGGTGCGAGCGGCGCGGGAAGCGTCTCGCCGATCGCCGGGTGGAGGAGCAGTTCGGCGAGGGCGTCCGACGAGACGCCGGAGGCCCGGGCACGCTCCGCGCCCCACGCGAGATCGCCTCGGCCCGTCTCCACGGCGTACCGACGGTAGAGAACGAGGAAGGGGGCGGCAGGGAAGCGATCGTCCCGCTGATCCTGGCGTCGCGAGTGCACCGTCTCGACGGAGCCGTCGCCGCGGATGAGCCCGAGGTAGGACGTGAGATTGCGCGCGACGATCTCCCGCAGGTCCTCGCGCCCGAGGATGTCGGCGATGGCCGTGAGGGAGGGGTTCGACACGTGCGCGGCGTAGTTGGCGCTCCGTTCGGAGTACATCCCGTTCGCGTCGATGTCGACGCCCTCCTCGAGCCACGTCTCCGCGCGGCTCCGCAGCGCCGGATCGCCGGTGTGGCGGTGGAGTCGGGCGAGCGCCCCGGCGAGCTCCCATCGGTGGTTCGGCGTGTGCACGCCGCCCGCCAGCATGGCGGGCGCCGCGCGCTCCGCGATCCGATCGAGCGCCGTCGCGACCTCGCGGAGCGGTCCTGGATCATCCGCCCGCCGGATGAGCTCGAGCGCGTCGGCGACATCGCTGACGGTGAAGGCGGAATCGGGCGGCGACTCGACGTTGTCGCCGCCCGCGAACAGTCCGGAGGGGGACTGCAGCTCGCTCAGCGTCATGACGAGGTCGGCCGCCGCCCGGGCAGCATCGGCCCGTCCGGCGTGGGCGCTCCCGGGAGCGAGTGCGGCAGCGACGAGCAGCTTCGCCCGGCGCATGAGCTCGCGATGAGCGGGAAGGGCATCCGCTCGGCTCGGGCTGCTGAGAAGACGCGCGATGTCGCGGTCCGCGGCCGCGAGCACCGCCCGACGGAAGACGAGGTCCTCGCTCACTCCTTCAGCCCCGCGTTGATGTCGGCGTTCATCACGTACTTCTGGAAGACGACGTACATGATCACGAGCGGGATGATCGAGATCACAGACGCGGCGAGCAGCACGGACCAGTTGACGTTCTCGGCCCCGACGATCGACTGGATCGCGATCTGCAGGGTGAACTTCCCCGGATCGTTGAGCACAATGAGCGGCCAGATGTAGTCGTTCCAGCGCCATTGGAACGAGAAGATGGCGAGGGTGATGATGATCGGCCGCGCGATCGGGATCATGATCCGCGCGAAGATCCGCAGCTCGCTCGCTCCGTCGATGCGCGCGGCCTCGACCAGCGAGTCGGGCACCGTCAGGAAGAACTGCCGGAACATGAAGATGCCCGTCGCCGTGATGATCGAGGGGATCACGAGGCCCCACAGCGAGTTGTAGAGGCCCAGGTCGCGGATGACGAGGAACGTCGGCGACAGGATGACCTCCGTCGGGAGCATCGTCGTGGCGAGGATGCAGATGAAGAACGCCTTGAGCCACCACCGGTCGTACTTCGCCAGCGCGTATCCCGTGCAGGCGCTGGCGACGATGGTGAGTGCGGTGGTGGTGACCGCGACGAAGGCCGTGTTCAGGAAGTAGCCGGCGAAGTCGTAGCTCGACCATGCCGTGGCGTATCCGGAGAAGTCCCATCGCTCGGGGAGCAGCGTCAGCGGGTAGGAGAAGAGATCGCCGGCGGGCTTGAACGAGCTCAGCAGGAACCACAGCAGCGGGAAGCCGAACGCGAGCACGAGGATCCAGAGGACTGCCGTCGCGCCGATCGCCTTCACGCGCTCGGCGGGGCCGCGCAGGCGGTCGGCTGCGGGGCGGCGGCGTCGGGAAGGAGCCGTCGTCACGACCTCGGTGAGCGTGCTCATGCCGCGCCCCTCCTCTTGTTGAACCAGAGTTGGACCAGGGCGATCACCATGAGGATGACCATGAGGATCATGGATGCCGCGCTCGCATAGCCGATCTGGCCGTTCTGGAACCCGGTTCGGTAGATGTACTGCACGAGCAGGTTGTTCTCGGTTCCGGGCCCGCCGTTGTTGAGGGCCTGGATCATGGCGAACTCCTTGATCGATCCGATGGTCGACAGGAGGATCACGATGAACGACGTCGGGGCGATGCTCGGCAGCGTGATGTGCCGGAAGCGCTGCCAGGAGCCGGCGCCGTCGAGCTCGGCGGCCTCGTAGTACGCCTGCGGAACATTCCGGATCGCGGCGATGAAGAGGAGCATGTTGAACGCGGTGCCGGCCCACGCGCCGGCGAAGACGACGACGAGAAGCGAGATGTCGGCGTTCGACTGCCAGGGGACGGGAGCACCGCCGAGCATCCCGATGACGAAGTTGACGAAGCCGAAGTTCTCCCCGAACATCCAGCGCCAGACCACGCCGGTCACGATGGGGGAGATGAGCCAGGGGATGAAGAACACGATGCGCGCCACCGCGCGCCCCCGCGCGAACTTGCTGACGAGCAGCGATGCGATGCCGAGCGCGAGTGCGTATGACAGCGGCACCTGCAGGATCGCGTACTGGAACGTGCGCGCGAGCGCCTGGTAGAAGCCGCTGTCTGCGAACAGCTCGGCGTAGTTTTCGAATCCGATGAAATCGGGAGTGCCGATCCCCGTGTAGTCGGTGAACGAGTACGCGAGCCCGATCGCCCCGGGCCAGACGAAGAAGAGGGCGAAGAGGACGACGTTCGCCGCGATGAGCGTGAGCGGCGCGACCCGGTAGCGGTGGAGCGGTCGGCGTCGCCGGGCACCGCCGGCGCCAGGGGCCGCCGGCGGTGCCTGGAGGGCGGTCGTCATGCGCTCACTCGCCTCCGACCTGGTCCTCGTAGCCCGCGAGGATGTTGTCGAGCGTGGTCTGCGCGTCCTGCTGTCCATTGATGAACGCCCCCATCTCGGAGACCGTGGGGTCCTCGGCGAGGGCCTTGTCGTCGAGCGCCCAGCGTGTCTGCGCCTGAGCGAACGAGCTCGAGATCGGGTCGGCCAGCTCGATCTCCTGCGTGTACAGCTCGAACCCGTCGAGCGCGGCCTGCGACTCGAACGGGTAGGCGAGGTCGAGCCCGTTCTCGACGGGGAGGAACCCGTTCGTCTCGGCGAGCACCGCGTACTGCTCGGGGTCGTACATCCAGTCGACGAAGTCGTATGCGGCCTCAGAGCGGCCGCCGCCGTTGTCGAATGCGACCGTCAGCCCGCCGAAGTTGAGGTCCGTCGCGTGCACGGGCTGCGCCGGCGCCGGCACTGCGGCCCACTCGAAGTCGGTGATCGTGGAGCTGAAGTCCGCGATCTGCCAGACGCCGGAGAAGTACGCGACGACCTGGCCGCTCTTGAAGAGGGCGTTCGGGTCGGCGCCGCTCGTCCAGACCGACTTTGGCATGATCACGTCGTCGTTCATCGCCTTGAAGCGCTCGTAGATGTCGATCGTCGCGTCGTTGGTGGAGATCTCTCCGTCATCCCACTGGATGGCCTCGCCGCCCAGCTGGTACTGGAACGCGCGGAAGCGCGACGGCGATGCATCGAAGGTCAGGTTGTACTGCGCGCCGGTCGCCTCCCGCACCTGCGTCGTCGCGTCGAGGAACGCGTCCCACGTCCACGTCTCATTCGGATCGGTCGGGTAGGCGACGCCTGCCTCGTCGAAGAGGGTCTTGTTGATGAACATGCCGGATGCGGTGACGTCCGAGGGGATGCTGAGCACCGAGTCGTCGTCGCCTCGCACGATGAGATCGGCGTTGATCCCGTTCTCCGGGTCGTCGACGATCTCGGCGAGATCCTGGGCCGCCGGTGTCCACAGAGGATCGAGCCCCGGAACGCGCGCCACGTCGGGGAGCTCGTTCGCCTGCGCCGCGCTGCGCAGGCGCGTGCCGTAGCCGTCGTACGGGATGTTCACGATCTCGACGGCGGTCCCGGTCTCCTCCTCGTACTGCTCGGCGAGCGCGTCGTAGCCCGCCTGCTGCTCGACGCTCGTCGACAGCCAGAACGTGATGCTGTCGGCCTCGCCGCTCGCGCCGCCTGCGCATCCGGCGAGTGCGAGGACAGCGCTCCCTGCAGCGACGAAGGCGGACGTGCGGATGAAGCGGGTGCTGCGGTTCGTCATCGAAACCTCCTCGGCGGCATCGATGCCGCGGTCGGGCTGGATGTCTCGGATGTGTGATTGTCTCTACGTCCGGACAAAGGTGGGTGGCACGATGCTAGCCCGCTGATCGGGGATGGGCAAGCGCTTGCCCGGATGGTCGGCGTGGAAGGGATCTGCAACCCGGAGCTCGACTCCTGCTCGACGGGCGCCGGGGCTCAGCCGGCACAAGTAAGGGCCGGGCGGAGAGGAAGCCGCCCGGCCCTTGTCCCTTGCACCAAGAGTGTCCTGCAATCACATGTCGGCAGCTGCCACAGCAAAACAGCTGCCGTGCGATGACTCTATAACGGGGAGGTAACGGGAGCAACCCTCGGCGTTATCTTCCTGTGATTTCTTCACCGACGCATAGCGATCAGTCAGGCAGCGCCTCGACCTGGTGCGGGACCGGGTCCTCCGGCGGAGGTCTGGGCTCAGGAAGCGAGCGGAGTCGACGGCTGCTCCTCACGTGCGGGAGCGCCGAGCCCGAGCAGCGCCCGCCCCCGCTCGTACTTCGCGAACAGCACCTCGCGCGTGGCCGCGTCGAGCGCCGCAAGCCGTTCCGGGCGCATGTTGTCGGCGAGGTCGTGCTCCTTCACGGCGCGCGCAAGCGGATTGGCGCGCACGCGGCCGTAGTAGGCCTCGACGGGCTCGTCGTCACGGATCGAGAGGGCGTCGACAGCCTCGACGACGTGCGCCGGGAACTCCGCGCGCAGGTCCTCGATGGAGGTGTCGGTCTTCTCGAGCACGTCGTGCAGCCATCCGATCGCCGCGAGCACGTGGTCGCCCTCGGCTCGTGCGGCGACGCGTGCGGGATGGTCGACGTACGGGTTCCCGAGGAGGTCGACCTGGTCCGCGTGCGCCGCGCGCGCGAATCTCTCCGCGCGTCGAGCGATCCATCCACTCACGCGTCCATCTTCCATCGTTGACCGATGGACCGCATCCCGGCGTGGGCGAGGGGGGGGCTGGCCCGCGTCAGGTGCGCGCAGAGCGGACGCGGACGGTCATCTCGTCGACGTTCGGCATCGCCTGCTTCACCGCGTGCTCGGCCTCGATCGCGAGACGGTCGGCGTCGATCAGCATGGTCGCGCGCGTGGAGACGATGGCGTCCCCGCGCAGGCGGTGCCCGACCCACCGCAGCCGCACGCGCTCGACCGCATCCACCCGCGCTGTGTGCGCAAGGACGTGCTCGGCCCGGTCGACGAGCTCGGGCTCGATTCCGTCGAGCAGGCGGAGGCCGACGGATCGCACCGTTCCGATGAGCAGGACGCCGATCATGATCGAGATGAGCAGGCCGACGATCGCGTCGGCGATCGGGAACCCCAGCAGGACTCCGATCCCGCCGACCACGACGGCGAGCGACGTGAAGCCGTCGGCTCGCGCGTGCACTCCGTCGGCGACCAGCGCGGCCGACCCGATCCTGCGTCCGACGCGGATGCGGTAGATCGCGACGATCTCATTGCCGGCGAAGCCGACGACACCCGCTGCGATGACCCAGCCGAGGTTGGACACCGATCGCGGATCGAACAGCCGCTGGATGGACTCGCTCGCGGCGACGACGGCCGAGAGGGCGATCATGAGCACGATGAACAGCCCTGCGAGATCCTCGGCTCGGCTGAGGCCGTAGGGGTAGCGGCGGGTGGCGACGCGTCGCGAGAGCGCGAACGCGATCCACAGGGGCACGGCGGTCAGCGCGTCGGAGAAGTTGTGAACGGTGTCGGCCAGCAGCGCCACCGAGCCCGACAGCGCGACGACGGCCGCCTGTGTCAGCGCCGTCGCGAGCATGATCGCCAGGCTGATCTTCAGCGCGCGGACGCCCTCAGTGTGGGCGCGCATCGCGTCGTCGATCGCGTCGGCGGGGTCATGGGAGTGGGGCACCAGGATCCCGTGCAGAAGACCGCGCAGTCCCGACGGGTGGTCGTGGTCGTGGTCGTGATGCTCGCGGTCGTGAGGCGCGTGAGCGTGGTCGTGATGCGGGTGGCTGTGCGCGGTCACGCGCCGGCCCTCTCGGTGTGATGGTGACGGGGATGGTCGCTGAGCGAGTGCTCTGCCTGGAAGATCGCGTCCGCGACGAGCTGTGACGCGTGCTCGTTCTCGAGGCGGTAGTGCACGCGCTGGCCCTCGTGCCGCGTCGCGACGATCCGCGCCATCCGGAGCTTCGCGAGGTGCTGCGACGCGGCCGCCGGCGACTTGCCGACGGCCTCGGCGATGCGGTTGACCGAGAGCTCGCCGTTCCTCCGGAGCGCGAGGACGATGCGGACGCGCGTCGGATCGGCGAGGAGGCGGAAGACCTCGACGGCGAGCTCGACGTACGGGCTGTCGAGATCCATTCCGCATATCCGCTTATCTGCATCCATACGCAGATTATTGCAGATGCGCGGGCGCCGGCCGAGGCTGGTCCGGCGTGGTCCGGCGCGGCACCATGGCGCCGTGCGCATCTACCCCACGGGGGTCGGTCGCGATCCGATCTGCAGGACCGGGGCCGCGCAGCAGCTTCCTCCGGCTTCGTCGAATGCGGCCGCGCCTCCGCAGACTCCCGTCTCGGGAAGAGCGAGTTCGCTCCGCGCGGCCGCCTCGTGATCGCCGGCGAGGTGGGCTGCGACGCTGCGCACCTGCTCGTAGCCGGTCAGTGCGAGGAACGTGGGCGCGCGGCCGTAGCTCTTCGCTCCGACGATGAAGAGACCGCGTTCGGGCTGAACGAGCTCGCGCGCCCCGGTCGCGGCGACCGTGCCGCACGAGTGGATGTTCGGGTCGATCTCCGAGGCGATCCCCGCGACGGCCTCGAGGGTCGGGTCGAGGGCGATGCGCAGCTCGGACAGCAGAGACGTGTCCGGCCGGAAGCCGGTGAGCGCGAACACGTGGCCGAGCCCCGCGAGCTCTCGTCCGTCCTCGGAGACGAGGTCGATGCCATCCGCGTGAGCCCGCACCTCCGCGACGCGAAACCCTTCGACGACCTCGACGAGGCCCTCTTCTACGGCGCGGCGCGCGCGGCCTCCGAGCGCGGCGCGCTCGGGCAGCCCGTCGGCGTCGCCGGATCCGAAGACCGCCGCACCCCGGCGCAGCGCCCAGGTGACGACCGTGCCGGGGGTCTTCCGGGCGAGTTCGGCCAGCCGGAGCACGGCATGCGCTGCCGAGTGCCCGGCGCCGACGACCGCGACCCGGCGCCCCGCGAACGCCGATACGTCGTCGGGGATGCGATAGGAGATCCCGCCTGCTGCCGCGCTCTCTCCGATGGCGGGGAGCCCGTCGGCACCAGCGGGATTGGGGTGGCTCCAGGTGCCGCTCGCGTCGATCACCGAGCCGGCGAGGATCTGCGCCTCACGACCATCCGCGTCCCTCGTGTGAACGGTGAACGCCTGCTCGTCGCGCCCGGCGTCGACCACGCGGTCGCGTCCGACGCGACTCACGCCGGTCACCTCGACCCCCGTGCGCACGCGCTCGCCGAGGGCGGCGGCGAGGGGGAGGAGGTAGCGGTCGACCCATTCTGCGCCGGTGGGGTACCCGGCCGTCGGTGCGGTCCATCCGGTCGGAGTCAGCAGGCGGCGGGCCGCGGCGTCGATGAGCTCGGGCCAGGCCGAGAACAGCCGCACGTGGCCCCATTCCGACACGGCGGCGCCCGCGGCGCGGCCTCTCTCGAGCACGATGGCGTCCCGTCCGCGCTCGGTGAGGTGCGCGGCGGCGGCCAGGCCCTGCGGCCCCGCTCCGATGATGACGACGGGAAGCAGCGACATCGGATCTCCTCAGATTGAAAGATGTCAATGTGACGAGCGTGCCCGACCTATCGAAAGATGTCAATGCGTGCGACACTGTGGACATGAGTCTTCCTGCGGTGATCGACGGAACGGGCACGTGCTGCGTGCCGCCGATCACGTCGATCATGAGCACCGAGGAGGCGGAGCGCGTCGCGCGCGTCTTCAAGGCGCTCGCCGACCCGACGCGTGTGAGGCTGCTGTCGCTGATCGCGTCGGCGGATGGCGCTGAGGCGTGCATCTGCGATCTCACGGAACCGGTCGGGCTCTCCCAGGGAACGGTGTCGCACCACATGAAGCTCCTTGCGGAAGCGGGCCTCGTGACGCGTGACCAGCGGGGGAAGTGGGCCTACTACGCGATCGACAAGGGTGCCCTCGACCAGGCCGCTGCGGCCCTCCGCACCGCATGATCGGCGGAGTCGCACCTGTCCGCGAGCTCGATTGGGGCGGCAGTGTGAACATCCGCGATCTCGGTGCCCGCTAGCGTGGGCGCCGTGGTGGACGTGCGAGTCGGGGGCTGGGAGCACGAGTGCTGCGGCGAGGCCATCCGGCGCGGCGATCACGTGCGCTGGACATGCGTGCGCAACGGCGAGCGCCTTCACGAGGTTCACCACGACCGAGACGGCATCGCCGTTGTCGAAGTGGTGGGCACGGTCGCGGACCTGCGCGTGCGTGCGGCGAGCGGCGAGCTCGTGCGGATCGATCGAGTGCCGGACGGCCGCGCGCTGCGGGGCGTCGACGAGGGTGACGTGAGCGTCTTGCGAGACGCCGACACGGGAACGCCCATCGAGGTGCGGGACACCGAGTTCATCGTGACCGTCCGGGAGCAGAATCCATGACGCCGCTGCCGGACTGGCTCGACATCCTCCTCGCGGTGCTCGGCGCGCTCCTCGTCCTGTGGCTCGGGCTCATCGCCATCCTGTGGGTCCAGGCGAAGCGGGCGGGGCGAGACGTGGACTGGCGGGAGGCGGCCCGACTCGTTCCCGACGTGATCCGGCTCATCCGGCGACTGGCGGCGGATCGCACGGTGCCTCGACCGACGCGATGGTGGCTCCTGGGCCTCCTCGGATACCTGCTCCTCCCGATCGATCTCGTGCCCGACGTGATCCCTGTTCTCGGCTACGCGGATGACGTGATCATCGTCGTGCTCGTGCTGCGGCACGCCATCCGCACGGCGGGGCGAGAGCCGATCGAACGCCACTGGCCGGGCAGCGAGGATGGGCTCGGCAGTCTTCTCGCGCTCCTCGGGATGCGATCTCGCCGCTGAGCCCTGTCCGCCGAAGAGCCGACAGCGCTCGACCCGACGCTCGACGTAGCCTGCCGGGATGAGAACGCGCACGCTGGTCGTCGCCTCGGCTGCCCTGCTTCTGCTGACGGGGTGCGCGACCCCGGCCGCCGGCCGCGCGCCATCCGCCTCGCCGACAGCGACCGCCGCGTGCCCCGAGCAGCCGGGTGTCGAGCTGCCTCCCGAGTGCGCCGGCTACGACCCCGAGCACTCGATGGCGCAGAACGACGCCTACCGCCAACGGGGCGAGCTCGACCCGGCGGTCGAGGAGGCGGCGCGCGACATCGCCGAGGCCGCCGCCGATGACCTCGAGGCCCTTCGCACGAGCGGCGAGCCGGTGACCGCGGACGCGGTCGTCGATCTGCTCGAGGCGGAGGGCCTGTCCAGTGTGCAGACCCGCGAGGGCGCCGGGCACGTGCTGTTCGGCGCTGTCGCCGCCACGGGCGGATGCGTGTTCGGCGCGGTCGCGCCGGAGGCCGTCACGATCGATGTCGGCGGGGGCATCGCCGACGGAGGATGCCTGCCGGCGCAGTGAGCGTGCGCGTCGGCTCCGCGGGGAGCAGACCCGGGCACCGTCGCGCCGCCTTCCGCCGTTCCGGCGGCGACGCTAGCTTGTGCGCCATGAGCGCACCTCGAGCGGCGACCCACCCTCCTCGACCGGCAGCCCTCCACATCGGAGTCGGGCTCATGGTCTTCACGTGCCTCCTGGGGCTCACCTTCGGCATCCTCGGCTTCGTCGATGCATCCGACCACGGCGATGAGGAGGGCGCCGCGCTCTTCCTCATCGCCGCAGCCGTCGTCGTCGTCGACCTCGTGCTGGCGATCCTCGTGTGGTTCGGGCGCATGTGGGCGCGCACCGTGCTGACGGTCATCGTGATCGGCAACATGCTGCTCGGGATCTTCACCGGCCAGGGGCCGACGGGTCTTCTCGGGGTGGCCGCGGTCGCCGTGCTCTACCTCAAGCCGTGCACCGAGTGGCTGCAGGAGGCGCGCCCGTCGGAGTGACGGGCGCGGTCGCTAGAGCCACCGCTTGCGCTTGAACACGCCCCAGAGTGCGAAGCCGAGCCCGACCATGAGGGCGAGTGACAGCGGATAGCCGTAGGTCCAGTCCAGCTCCGGCATGTGCTCGAAGTTCATGCCGTACACAGTGCCGACGAGCGTCGGCGCGAACAGGATGGCCGCCCACGACGAGATCTTCTTGATCTCCTCGTTCTGCGCGAGATTGAACTCCGTCATCCGGCGCATCTCGTCGTTCTGACGCTGAGCGGCGAGCGTCGCGTCGACCGTCAGCGCGTTCTCGAGGATCGACCGGAAGGCACCCGTGCGGTCGGCGATGCGCAGGGCGTGATCGAGCACATCGCGCAGGTACCGCTGCAGCTCGAGGTCGACACGGTACTTGTCGGAGCCGCGCAGGAGAGCTTCGAGCATGGCGACGAGCGGCTGCGTCGCCCGCTGGAAGCCGATGACCTCGCGGGCCAGCTCGTAGATGCGACGGGAAGCCGAGTCGGCGCCCGAGAAGAGCTCGTCCTCGATCTCGTCGATGTCGTTCTCCAGGCCGGCGACCACGGGCGCGTACTTGTCGACGACCTCGTCGAGCACGGCGTACAGCACCGCCTCGGGCCCCATCGCGAGCAGCTGAGGCGAGGCCTCGAGCCGACGGCGGACGCTCGCGAGATCGGGCGCCTCGGCATGGCGGATCGTGACGACGAAGTCGGGCCCGACGAACAGGTGGAGCTCGCCGAACTCGACCTGCTCCTCGTCATCGCGGTAGCGCGCCGGCCGGAGCACGACGAAGAGCGTGTCGCCGTAGCGCTCGAGCTTGGCGCGCTGGTGCCCCTTGAGCGCATCCTCGACGGCGAGCGGGTGGAGCGAGAACTCGGCGGCGATGGCGCGGATCTCCTCCGCCGTCGGGCGATAGAGCCCGATCCACGCCATGCCGTCGCGATCGCGCATGGTCTCGCGGGTCGCGGTCAGGTCGGCCGGGTCGGCCGTGCGGTGTCCGTCCACGTACACCGCGTTGTCGATCAATGCCATCATCATTCACCTCTTTCTGCTCACTTCGAGGCACGCGCGAGCAGGGCTCCGCACGTGCAGAGAGGCCGCGCGCTCGAGCACGCGGCAGGCGCCGCCGATGGGCGAAGACGTCAGCGAGGAGTGACGCTGATCGACGAAGGCGAATCGGCGGCGCGGCGACTATCACTGGACATCGCGCATCACCTGCCTTCGGATCGGGGAACGGGCATGGAGAGCCCGGGGAATGATACGTCGCGGCTGCCGAGGCGTCAAAATCCGGGGGCGCACCGCCGGGGGAAACCCCGACCTCTCAGCGCGCGACGTAGCGGAGGAGCGCGGCTCCGTGCGGTGCGAGGGAGAGGCGGATGGCCGTGCTGCCGTGAGCGACGCCGCGCACGGCGGCATGATCGGCCGCGATCTCGGCACCCGTCCACAGCTCGCGCAGCTCTCCGTCGAGCTGGGCGGGGAGACCGACGTTCTGCGCGTCGAGGGCGATGTCGCGCGCCTCGTCGTGGAGGTTGAACGCGGCGACGTAGCGCTCGCCGTCGGTGCCGTCGGCCGTCCACAGCACGAGGCCGTTCTCGCGGAACACCTCGCGACTCGCCTCGGCGCGCAGCAGCGCGAGCGCGTCGGCGTTCGTGAAGAGCGCGATCGTGGCGGGATCGCTCGTCGGAAGGTCTCCGCCGATCATGAGGGGCGACCGGGCCACGAGCCACAGCGTCATGAGCGAGACCCGCTCGGCGGGGGTCAGGCGGTCGTGACGCGGCTCGCCGCGCTCGGCCCGGATGCCGATCCGGCCGAGCGGCAGCATGTCGCCGTCCGGCCATCCGCCCGCCGACGCGTGCGGCGCCCAGCGCGCGAAACGGGCGAAGTTCGCCTCGACGTCGTGCCAGTCGTCCCACAGGTCGTCGCAGATCCGCCACATCGTCGCGTGCTCGCGGAGGTGCTCGAGGCGCGTGAGGGAGAGGTCGCGGCCCGGCGAGAGGCTCAGCTCGATCGGGCGGCCGGTGCGGGCGATGGCGCGCGCGTAGGCCTCGATGTCGGCCGCCTGGTACGGCCACAGCATGTCGTCGGCCTTGATGAAGTCGACGCCCCACGACGCGTAGAGATCGAGCGTGGAGTCGTAGTACGCCTGCGCCGCGGGGTGGTCATGGTCGAGCCCGACCATGTCGGGGTTCCAGTCGCAGGCGTTCGCGGGGTCGGCGACCTCCGACGCGCGCGCGTCGGTGCCCAGGATCGGCGCGTCGGCGGCGACCGCGCGCCGCGGGATGCCCCGCATCGTGTGGATGCCGAAGCGGAGGCCGAGCGCGTGGATGCGCTCGGCCAGCGGCCCGAAGCCCGCGCCGCCGGCCGAACTCGGGAAGCGCCCCGGGTCGGGGATGAGCCTGCCGTGCTCGTCCATCGCGAGCGGCGCGTCGTCGTTGTACCCGTGCGAGCGCGCGGTCGGATCGGACCAGTCGATGTCGACGACCACCGTGTCCCACCCGTAGGGCAGGAGGTGCTTCGCCATGAACTCGGCATTCGCGAGGACCTCCGCCTCGGTGACGGTGGTGCCGAAGCAGTCCCAGCTGTTCCAGCCCATGGGCGGGGTGGTGCGCGCGAGCGGCATGGTGTCCCTTCATCGGGTTCGCGGGAGGGCACGACGCGGTGCCGCGGACGACGCTACCGGAATTCTCACGTTGGAGGAGACCGGCGATCGGATGGCGCGAGCGCGCTCTACCCTGGACGGATGGCGGAGGTCGAACGCGATCCCGAGCAGCTGCTCACGGTCGGCGAGGTGAGCGCGCGAACCGGAGTCGCCGTGTCAGCGCTGCACTACTACGAGCAGCTCGGACTCATCGCGGCCTCGCGCACGTCGGGAAACCAGCGCCGGTTCCGCCGGCACATGATCCGCCGCATCACGCTGATCGCGGTGGCGAAGCGGCTCGGCATCCCGCTCGCCGACGTCCGCCGAGCGCTTGCCGACGTGCCGCTCGACCGACGGCCCACGCAGGAGGACTGGCAGCGGGCCTCGCGCGAGTGGAAGCGGGTGCTCGAACGACGGCGGCAGGCGATCGAGCGTCTCGAGCATGAGCTGACCGGCTGCATCGGCTGCGGCTGCCTCTCGATGAACGCGTGTCGCCTGCTCAACCCCGACGACGAGCTGGGCCAGGAGGGCGCGGGCGCGCGGCGGCTCGACGTCGACGACGGTTCCTGAGGGTCTGCCGCGATCGGTCGCCGATTTGACCTCAAGCGCACCTGAGGTTCTACCGTCGAAGCATGCACAGCCCATCCGTCGATGCCTTCAAGACCGCGTTCCGTCTGCATCCGGCGGGGATCGCGGTGGTGTCGGCTCGCACAGCGGAGGGGCCCGTGGGGCTCACGGCCTCGAGCGTCGCGTCGGTCGGACTGGACCCGCTCGCCCTCGCGTTCTCCGTGACCCGGTCGCGGGGGAGCGCCGGCGGCATCCTCCGCGCCGAGTCGTTCGTCGTGAACCTCGTCACCGCGCGCCACGTCGAGACCGCGCAGGCCTTCGCGGTCACGGGCGCCGACCGCTTCACTCCCGAGCAGGGGTGGTCGACGCTCGAGACGGGCGAGCCCTACCTCCCGTCGGCGCGCTTCGCGCTGCGCTGCCGGCCTCTGCAGGTGACCCCCGTGGGCGCGTCCTCCCTGGTCCTCGCTGAAGTCCTCGACGTGATCGAAGGGGAGGCCGGCGAGCCGGTCGTCTACTTCGATCGCGCCTTCCACGTCCTCAACCCCACCGCGGTCGGCTGACCGCAACCACCCAGAGAGAAGGAAACGATGCCCGCATACGCACTGCCCGATCTTCCCTACGACTACTCCGCGCTCGCGCCGCACATCTCGGCGCGCATCATGGAGCTGCACCACTCGAAGCACCACCAGGCCTACGTCACGGGCGCGAACACGGCGCTCGAGCAGCTCGCCGAGGCGCGCGAGACGAACAGCCTCGCCAACGTGAACAAGCTCGAGAAGGACCTCGCGTTCAACCTCGGCGGTCACATCAACCACAGCGTGTTCTGGCAGAACATGTCGCCGGATGGCGGCGGAGCGCCCGAGGGCGAGCTCGCGGCCGCGCTCGAGGACGCGTTCGGCTCGATCGACGGCTTCCGCGCGCACTTCACCGCGACGGCTCTCGGCGTGCAGGGCTCGGGATGGTCGGTGCTCGCGTGGGACTCGGTCGGCGCGCGTCCCGTGATCTTCCAGCTGTTCGACCAGCAGGGCAACGCGCCCCTCGGCGTCACGCCGCTTCTCCAGCTCGACGTGTGGGAGCACGCGTACTACCTCGACTACCAGAACGTGCGCGCGGACTACGTGAAGGCGTTCTGGGAGGTCGTCAACTGGGCCGACGTGCAGCGCCGCTTCGAGGCCGCGCGCACGGCGACGTCGGGCCTCATCGTCCCGGCGGCGAGCTGAGCCCTCGCGCAGACGGCGCGCGACTCGCGACACGGCTGCGGCGGGCAGCGCTTCTGGCGCTGCTCGCCGTGCCCGTCGCGGTCGGCGCGGTCGCGAGTGTCATCGGGCGCTGAGGCCGCCGAGCGCCTCCGCGGCCGCCGTGATGCGCTCGGCCATCCCCGCGAAGATGAATCCGTGGAAGGGCAGGACGGCAAGCCAGTAGAGGCGTCCGGCGAGACCGCGCGGGAAGAACACCGCTCGCTGCCGGTACCGGGCGCCGGCGCCGTGCGGCTCTACCCCCAGCTCGAGCCACGCGGCACCCGGGACCTTCATCTCCGCCCGCAGCCGCAGGAGACGGCCGTCCTCGATCGCTTCGACACGCCAGAAGTCGATCGCGTCGCCGACGCGAGCCGCGCTGCGGGAGCGCCGCCCGCGGCGCAGTCCGACCCCGCCCGCAACCCGGTCCATCCAGCCCCGCGCCGCCCAGAGGACGGGTGAGGAGTACCAGCCGTTCTCGCCCCCGATGCCGAGCACGATCTCCCAGACGTCCTCGGCCGACGCGCGCGTGCAGCGTTCGCGCTCATCGGTGAAGACGGTGCGGCCGGCCCATTCGGGGTCGCTCGGCAGCGGGTCGCTCGGTGCGCCGGAGACCTCGGCGTCCTGCCAGCTCGTCTCGACACGGTCCGCGTCGAGGCGGCCGAGCGCGAGCCGCACCGCCTCGCGATACGGCGTCAGCCCGCCTGCGGGAGGCGGGATGAGGTCGTCGGGCACGCCGTCCTTCACGATGCACTCGTTCTGAAGCGACGCGATGAGCGGGCGCGCGATCGCACGCGGCACCGGAGTGACCAGGTTCACCCAGTGAGACGCGAGGGTCGGCGTGAGCACGGGCAGCGCGGCGATGGCGCGCTGGCGCAGCCCCGCCTCGATCGCGTAGCCGTTCATCATCTGCCCGTATCGGAGCACGTCAGGACCGCCGATGTCGATCGCACGGGTGATCCCGCTGGGAGCCCGTGCGGCTCCGAGCAGATAGTGGAGCACGTCGCGGATCGCGATCGGCTGGATGCGGTTCCGCACCCAGCGCGGCGCGGGCATGTACGGGAGGACCTCGGTGAGATGGCGGATCATCTCGAATGATGCCGAGCCGGAGCCGATCACGACGCCCGCCTGCAGCACCAGAGTCGGCACCCCCGAGTTGAGGAGGATCTCGCCGACGGCGACGCGCGAGCGGAGGTGCGGTGAGAGCTCGGCATCGGCGGGATGCAGCCCGCCGAGATAGACGAGGCGACGGACACCGGCCGTGGCCGCCGCCTTCCCGACGGTCTGCGCCGCGAGCTCGTCTGCGCGCTCGAATCCCCGGCCGGCTCCCATGGAGTGGACGAGGTAGAACAGGACATCGACGTCGTCGCATGCACGCGCGACCGCGCTCGCCTCGGCAGCGGAGCCCTCGACGATCTCCACCTCGTCGCCCCACGGCAGCGATCGTGCACGAGCGGCGTCTCTCACGAGCACGCGCACGCGGTATCCGGCTGCGACGAGCCGCGGCGTCAGTCTGCCGCCGACATAGCCCGTCGCCCCGAGCACGAGCGCGCGGGGTGGTGTGCTGTCAGCTCGCGGAAGCGCGCGCAATGCCGGTTCGTGTCCCGTGGGCGCCGTGAGGTCGATCATCCGCTCAGGCTAGGAGCCCCCGTTCGCCGCCGCCCAGCGCTTGACAGCCGGCGCGACGACGCGATTCCTTGCGTCGGGATGACGGCTGGTTAGAATACCGGTGTTCTGTGCCGGCTGGCACGGGGGAAGACGTGGCCCTGACTGCGGGTCCGCGACCGGATGGCACGGAGAGCAGCTATGACCGCTGGCGAAGACGACGCCGTGGCCGCGTCTTCGCATGGCGGCGCGCGTCGGAGTCGTCGGGAGAGCCTCCCGGAGGCAGTGCCCGTGCGCCGTCTCGGCACGGCCCCCGTGACGCCGCTCATCCTGCCGTCGTACGGGTCCGCTCCGCGCCGCGGCGGTGCCTCGGGCATCGCGGCTCTGCCGTTCGCCGCGCCGGTCACGCCCGTGCGCACCGAGGTCGCCGCGAACGGATCGTCGTTCCGCGCGGGTCAGCTCGTCGCCGCAGGCACGGCGGCTGCGGTGATCGCCGCCGTGGCGACCGCGTTCACTCCGGGAGGCGGCGGCGGGACGCTCCTCGGGTCGGGCTTCACCTTCGCTGAGGCACAGCAGGGGACCTACGCGAGCACCCCCGAGGCGGACGGCGAGGGCGGACTCGCCGTCGAGGTGGTCGAGCCGCCCGCCGATGACCTCGAGCCGCTCGGGATCCTGCCGTCGACGTTTCCTGACGACCTGCGCTCGAATGAGCCCCACGATCGCTCCGGCGGCGGAGGCGACGACAACGGCGGCGGCGATGACCCCCAGGACGAGCGCGACGGCGACGACCGCGAGGGGCAGGACGACCACGGGGACGAGGACCAGGACTCGAGCCCGAGCCCCTTCCCGTGGTGGCCCGACTTCGATTTCGATCTCGACGACCCGTCTCCGACGACGAAGCCGCAGCCGTCGCGCGAGCCGAGCGATCCATCCGACCCCTCGCCGACGCGGGAGCCGTCCGAGCCATCCGAGCCGTCTCCGACCCGGGAGCCATCGGACCCGTCTCCGACCCGGGAGCCCTCGGACCCGTCTCCGACACGCGAGCCCTCCGAGCCCTCGCCCACCCGGGAGCCCTCGGAGCCTGCGCCCACACGCGAGCCGTCCGAGCCGTCTGAGCCCTCGCCGACCCGCGAGCCGTCCGAGCCCGCTGAGCCGTCGCCATCCGAGCCGACAGAGCCGACCGAGGAGCCTTCGACGCCGCCCACGAGCGAGCCCTCACAGCCGCCGAGCCCGAGTCTTCCTCCCACGAGTGAGCCCTCTCCGCCGCCCACAAGCGAGCCGCCGGCCCCGGCACCCGATCCCCTCCGGTTCGCCGGGCTGAGCGAGAACTACACGCTCAGCCTCTTGGGAATCAAGGTGCTCGGAAGCTACACGCTCTCGGTGGTCGGCGAGCCCGGCTCGACGGCGACCGTCACCTACGGCGGGTCCGCCGCGGGCTCGGTCACGTTCGGCGGCTCCGGTGCCGCGTCGATCACGCTGGGCAGGTCGCTCGTCGACCTCAAGCTGAGCAATCCGCTGATCCGCGTCGCGTACTCGGATGGCACGCCGGGTGCGCCGATCGAAGAGTACCGCGACAGCATCTGACTCCCCGCTCGATAGTCTGCTCGTCCGAGCGTCCGAGAGGGGATGACATGGTCGCCGTGTACGTGGATCCTGTCGATGGCCGCACCTTTGGGCTGGACACGCCGCGCTGGCGCTCCGACGCGGGACGGCCCCTCATGGTGAGTGCGCAGCGCGGGATCGCCCGCGACGAGATCGAGACGCGCGAGCGCTCGCTCTGGCGGTATCACGCCGCGCTCCCCGTCGACATCGCGCATCCGATCACGCTCGGCGAGGGGTGCACGCCGCTCGTGGAGCGGGAGTGGGGGCGCCATCGTCCGCTCTTCAAGCTCGAGTGGTTCAGCCCGACGGGGAGCTTCAAGGACCGCGGCTCGAGCGTCATGCTGTCGTACCTGCGCGAGCGCGGAGTCGAGGCCGTGCTCGAGGACAGCTCCGGGAACGGCGGATCGTCGATCGCGGGGTACGGCGCGGCCGGTGGGATGGGGGTGCGCATCTTCGCGCCGGCCTCGACGTCTCCCGCGAAGATCGCGCAGGTGCGCGCATACGGTGCCGAGGTCGAGCTCGTCGACGGGCCGCGGGAGGCTTCTCAGGAAGCGGCGATCCGCGCATCCGACGAGACGTTCTACGCGAGCCACAACTGGCAGGCCCTCTTCCTCGAGGGGACGAAGACGCTCGCCTACGAGCTCTGGGAGGACCTCGGGTTCCGCGCGCCCGACAACGTCATCGTGCCGGTCGGCGCCGGGAGCAGTCTGCTCGGGTGCTGGCTCGGCTTCCGCGAGCTGCATTCCGCCGGTCAGATCGAGCGGATGCCGCGGCTCTTCGCCGCGCAGCCCAGGGGATGCTCCCCGGTGGTCGCCGCCCTCTCGGGAGAGCGCCACGCGCATGCGCCGACGATCGCCGAGGGCACGGCCATCCGATCGCCTCTCCGCCTCGACCAGATGCTGCAGGCGCTCCGCGAGACGGATGGCGCGGCTCTCGCGATCTCGGAGGAGGGCATCGTCTCCGCCCTGCGCGCGCTGTGCGATCGCGGGCTGTTCGCCGAGCCGACCAGCGCGCTCGCCGCGGCCGCCTTCGACGAGCTCGTCGCGCGCGGGGTGATCCGCGACAGTGAGACGACGGTCGTCATGCTCAGCGGCTCGGGGCTCAAGGCGGCCGAGACGATCCGGTCGCTGCTGTCCTGAGGCGTCCGGTGGCGTCAGGCGGCGTCGGCCTGCTGGCGCGCCTCGAGCACGTCGGGCATGTGCGTCGTCGCCCAGGTCTCCAGCGCGCGCAGCGGCTCGCGCAGGCTGCGTCCGAGGTCGGACAGCTCGTAGACCACGCGCGGCGGCACCTCGGCGTACACGGTCCGCGTCACGAGTCCGTCGCGCTCCAGTGCACGGAGGGTTTGGGTGAGCATCTTCTGCGAGATGCCCTCGATGCGGCGGGCGACCTCCGAGAAGCGGAGCGGCCCGTCCTCGAGCGTGCCGAGGACGAGCGCGGTCCATCGGTCGCCGATGCGGTCGAGCAGCTGCCGGCTGGGGCAGTCCTTCGCGTAGGGGTTCCACGCGTCCATCACGCCTCACTTACGTCGCGGTGACCAGGGCACAGGAAAGTGCCTGCTTCCCCACAGTAACAGGCTCTCCTAGAGTGACTATTGCGCGGTGATCGCCGCGGACCGACTACAGGAGGACATCCAGATGACACGTATCGCCGTCTTCGGAGGAACCGGCTTCGCCGGAGGGCACATCGTCGAGAACGCCGTGGGGCGCGGACACGAGGTGATCTCGTACAGCCGGTCGGTTCCCGCGACGACGATCGAGGGCGTCGAGTACCGGACGGGGTCGATCGCCGACGCCGATACGGTGAAGCAGGCCGTCGCGGATGCCGACGTGGTGATCAGCGCCGTCGCCCCGCGGGGCGACATGGAGGGCGCGGTCGCGCCTGCCATCGCCCAGCTGGCCGAGGCCGCGCGCGCGGCCGGCACGCGGATCGGCGTCATCGGCGGCGCAGGGTCGCTGCACGTGTCGGAGGGCGGGCCTCGCGTACTCGACAGCGGATTCCCGGAGGCGTTCAAGGCAGAGGCCCTTGAGATGACAGATGTCCTGGAGGCGCTCAAGGCCTCGCCCGAGGACCTGGACTGGTTCTTCATCAGCCCCGCGGGCGGGTTTGGCGCATTCAACCCCGGCGAGGCGAAGGGCACGTACCGTCTCGGCGGCGACGTGCTTCTCGTGGACGAGGACGGGGAGTCGTTCATCTCGGGGGCCGACCTCGCGCTCGCGATCGTGGATGAGATCGAGGCGCCGAAGCACCACCGCAAGCGCTTCACGGTCGCCTACTGACAGCTGGGGACGCTGGGGAGAGGCGGGGCGGTCGTGATGGCGGCCGCCCCGCCTCGGCGCAGGAGCGCGACACGCCCGACGCTGACCTCGGTTTGCCCGACCCCGCCGATCCGCGTAATGTATTCCCTTGTCGCCGCCAAGCGGTGAGGTTGAGCCGGAAGGTTCCCCGCCCCAGGTCTGCGACAGAAACCACCTCGAAGAAGAGACGCACTCGTGCGTCGACTCGAAGGGGTGGTGGTCGTTCCCTCGAGCGGCTGCGATCGACACGGCGTGTCGGATTCGCATCCTGGTGAGAGAGCGGCTAAGATAGAGAAGTTGCCCCGGAGGGCCACGGCGGGAGTCGTGGGGCTGGGTGCGTCTGATCCTTGAGAACTCAACAGCGTGCACTTGTCAAATGCCAAATTATCCTCGTCCAGCTTCGGCTGGTTGAGAATTCCTTTGGATCAAATTTTATGGTTGTCAGTTTTTGGCATCCTTTTTGGTCATGATTGAACTCGCAGGTGCCTGTCCCGTTTTCCCGGGTGGGTGTTTGCTTTCGTTTTTTACGGAGAGTTTGATCCTGGCTCAGGATGAACGCTGGCGGCGTGCTTAACACATGCAAGTCGAACGATGAAGCCCAGCTTGCTGGGTGGATTAGTGGCGAACGGGTGAGTAACACGTGAGCAACCTGCCCCTGACTCTGGGATAACAGCCGGAAACGGTTGCTAATACCGGATATGCATCATGGCCGCATGGTCTGTGGTGGGAAAGATTTTTCGGTTGGGGATGGGCTCGCGGCCTATCAGCTTGTTGGTGAGGTAGTGGCTCACCAAGGCGTCGACGGGTAGCCGGCCTGAGAGGGTGACCGGCCACACTGGGACTGAGACACGGCCCAGACTCCTACGGGAGGCAGCAGTGGGGAATATTGCACAATGGGCGGAAGCCTGATGCAGCAACGCCGCGTGAGGGATGACGGCCTTCGGGTTGTAAACCTCTTTTAGCAGGGAAGAAGCGTAAGTGACGGTACCTGCAGAAAAAGCGCCGGCTAACTACGTGCCAGCAGCCGCGGTAATACGTAGGGCGCAAGCGTTATCCGGAATTATTGGGCGTAAAGAGCTCGTAGGCGGTTTGTCGCGTCTGCTGTGAAAACCCGAGGCTCAACCTCGGGCCTGCAGTGGGTACGGGCAGACTAGAGTGCGGTAGGGGAGATTGGAATTCCTGGTGTAGCGGTGGAATGCGCAGATATCAGGAGGAACACCGATGGCGAAGGCAGATCTCTGGGCCGTTACTGACGCTGAGGAGCGAAAGGGTGGGGAGCAAACAGGCTTAGATACCCTGGTAGTCCACCCCGTAAACGTTGGGAACTAGTTGTGGGGGCCTTTCCACGGTCTCCGTGACGCAGCTAACGCATTAAGTTCCCCGCCTGGGGAGTACGGCCGCAAGGCTAAAACTCAAAGGAATTGACGGGGACCCGCACAAGCGGCGGAGCATGCGGATTAATTCGATGCAACGCGAAGAACCTTACCAAGGCTTGACATACACCGGAAACGTCTGGAAACAGTCGCCCCTTTTTGGTCGGTGTACAGGTGGTGCATGGTTGTCGTCAGCTCGTGTCGTGAGATGTTGGGTTAAGTCCCGCAACGAGCGCAACCCTCGTTCTATGTTGCCAGCACGTTATGGTGGGAACTCATGGGATACTGCCGGGGTCAACTCGGAGGAAGGTGGGGATGACGTCAAATCATCATGCCCCTTATGTCTTGGGCTTCACGCATGCTACAATGGCCGGTACAAAGGGCTGCAATACCGTGAGGTGGAGCGAATCCCAAAAAGCCGGTCCCAGTTCGGATTGAGGTCTGCAACTCGACCTCATGAAGTCGGAGTCGCTAGTAATCGCAGATCAGCAACGCTGCGGTGAATACGTTCCCGGGTCTTGTACACACCGCCCGTCAAGTCATGAAAGTCGGTAACACCTGAAGCCGGTGGCCTAACCCCTTGTGGGAGGGAGCTGTCGAAGGTGGGATCGGTAATTAGGACTAAGTCGTAACAAGGTAGCCGTACCGGAAGGTGCGGCTGGATCACCTCCTTTCTAAGGAGCATCTCGAGCCCTTCGGGGTTCGCAGAGGCCCGTTTCGAGGCGAATGTTCTCGACGGGTTGCTCATGGGTGGAACATTTGACAAGGCGTCAGCGCAGCTGAGTCCTTCTAGTACGTCTGGCCTTCGGGTCGGGTGGGAACGGGGGGTTCGGTGAGCGGGGCGCCTGCACGCTGTTGGGTCCTGAGGGACCAGGCGCTTTCGGGTGTCTGTTTCCTTGTGGGCCTCGTCTGAGCCGGCTGTTGGTCGGGGAGGGTGGGGTGCCGCCCGTACTTTGAGAACTACACAGTGGACGCGAGCATCTTAAAGAAGCGAACAGCAAGGATTTTTTCTTTGCTGGCTCATGTGATTTCAAGTCTTTAAGAGCAAACGGTGGATGCCTTGGCATCTGGAGCCGAAGAAGGACGTAGCAATCTGCGATAAGCCTTGGGGAGCCGATAAGCGGGCTGTGATCCGAGGATTTCCGAATGGGGAAACCCCGCCAGGCGGCGTGCTGACCTGGTGACTCCCGTCTGAATATATAGGGCGGGTAGAGGGAACGTGGGGAAGTGAAACATCTCAGTACCCACAGGAAGAGAAAACAACAGTGATTCCGTGAGTAGTGGCGAGCGAAAGCGGATGAGGCTAAACCGGATCGTGTGTGATAGCCGGCAGGTGTTGCACGTTCGGGGTTGTGGGACCATTCTGAGACCGCTGCCGCAGGTCTCGGTGGTACAGGTGCGTATAGACGAACGGTTTTGAATGGCCGGCCAGAGCGGGTGGTAGCCCCGTAGTCGACATGCGTTTCCTGCCGCGAGTGGTATCCCAAGTAGCACGGGGCCCGTGAAATCCCGTGTGAATCTGCCAGGACCACCTGGTAAGCCTAAATACTCCCAGATGACCGATAGCGGACAAGTACCGTGAGGGAAAGGTGAAAAGTACCCCGGGAGGGGAGTGAAATAGTACCTGAAACCGTTTGCTTACAAACCGTCGGAGCCTCCTTGTTGGGGTGACGGCGTGCCTTTTGAAGAATGAGCCTGCGAGTTAGTGATACGTGGCGAGGTTAACCCGTGTGGGGCAGCCGTAGCGAAAGCGAGTCTGAATAGGGCGAGTTTAGTCGCGTGTCCTAGACCCGAAGCGAAGTGATCTATCCATGGCCAGGCTGAAGCGACGGTAAGACGTCGTGGAGGGCCGAACCCACTTAGGTTGAAAACTGAGGGGATGAGCTGTGGATAGGGGTGAAAGGCCAATCAAACTTCGTGATAGCTGGTTCTCTCCGAAATGCATTTAGGTGCAGCGTTGCGTGTTTCTTGCCGGAGGTAGAGCTACTGGATGGCCGATGGGCCCTACAAGGTTACTGACGTCAGCCAAACTCCGAATGCCGGTAAGTGAGAGCGCAGCAGTGAGACGGTGGGGGATAAGCTTCATCGTCGAGAGGGAAACAACCCAGACCACCATCTAAGGTCCCTAAGCGCGTGCTAAGTGGGAAAGGATGTGGAGTTGCTCAGACAACCAGGAGGTTGGCTTAGAAGCAGCCACCCTTGAAAGAGTGCGTAATAGCTCACTGGTCAAGTGATTCCGCGCCGACAATGTAACGGGGCTCAAGCACGCCACCGAAGTTGTGGCATTGACATTTTTGGTAGGCCTTCGTGGTCCAGCCGTGTTGATGGGTAGGAGAGCGTCGTGTGGGCGGTGAAGCGGCGGAGTGATCCAGCCGTGGAGGCCACACGAGTGAGAATGCAGGCATGAGTAGCGAAAGACGTGTGAGAAACACGTCCTCCGGAAGACCAAGGGTTCCAGGGTCAAGCTAATCTTCCCTGGGTAAGTCGGGACCTAAGGCGAGGCCGACAGGCGTAGTCGATGGACAACGGGTTGATATTCCCGTACCGGCGAAGAACCGCCCCAATCAATCCAGTGGTGCTAAGCGCCCAAAGCCAGACATCGCCGCCTTCGGGTGGCACCGTCTGGTGGAGCGCGCGACCCCATGCTGGTGCGGTTAGCGTATTAACAGGTGTGACGCAGGAAGGTAGCCCAAGCCAGGCGATGGTTGTCCTGGTCCAAGCATGTAGGCCGAGCCATAGGCAAATCCGTGGCTCATGTGGCTGAGATGTGATGGGGATGAAAAGTGGGTGATCCTATGCTGCCGAGAAAAGCATCGACGCGAGGTTCTAGCCGCCCGTACCCCAAACCGACTCAGGTGGTCAGGTAGAGAATACCGAGGAGATCGAGATAATCGTGGTTAAGGAACTCGGCAAAATGCCCCCGTAACTTCGGGAGAAGGGGGGCCCAGCGCGTATTAGAACTTGCTTCGAAAGCGTGTGTGGGCCGCAGAGACCAGTGGGTAGCGACTGTTTATTAAAAACACAGGTCCGTGCGAAGTCGCAAGACGATGTATACGGACTGACGCCTGCCCGGTGCCGGAAGGTTAAGAGGACCGGTCAGCCGCAAGGCGAAGCTGAGAATTTAAGCCCCGGTAAACGGCGGTGGTAACTATAACCATCCTAAGGTAGCGAAATTCCTTGTCGGGTAAGTTCCGACCTGCACGAATGGCGTAACGACTTCCCAACTGTCTCAACCACGAACTCGGCGAAATTGCATTACGAGTAAAGATGCTCGTTACGCGCAGCAGGACGGAAAGACCCCGTGACCTTTACTACAGCTTGGTATTGGTGTTCGGTGTGGCTTGTGTAGGATAGGTGGGAGACTGTGAAGCAGTGACGCCAGTCATTGTGGAGTCGTTGTTGAAATACCACTCTGGTCACTCTGGATATCTAACTTCGGACCGTGATCCGGTTCAGGGACAGTGCCTGGTGGGTAGTTTAACTGGGGCGGTTGCCTCCCAAAGAGTAACGGAGGCGCCCAAAGGTTCCCTCAACCTGGTTGGCAATCAGGTGGCGAGTGTAAGTGCACAAGGGAGCTTGACTGTGAGACTGACAGGTCGAGCAGGGACGAAAGTCGGGACTAGTGATCCGGCAGTGGCTTGTGGAAGCGCTGTCGCTCAACGGATAAAAGGTACCTCGGGGATAACAGGCTGATCTTGCCCAAGAGTCCATATCGACGGCATGGTTTGGCACCTCGATGTCGGCTCGTCGCATCCTGGGGCTGGAGTAGGTCCCAAGGGTTGGGCTGTTCGCCCATTAAAGCGGTACGCGAGCTGGGTTTAGAACGTCGTGAGACAGTTCGGTCCCTATCCGCTGCGCGCGTAGGAAGTTTGAGAGGATCTGACCCTAGTACGAGAGGACCGGGTTGGACGAACCTCTGGTGTGCCAGTTGTCCTGCCAAGGGCACCGCTGGTTGGCTACGTTCGGGATGGATAACCGCTGAAAGCATCTAAGCGGGAAGCCGGCCTCAAGATGAGACTTCCATCACCTTCGGGTGGAGAGGCTCCCAGCAGACTACTGGGTTGATAGGCCAGACGTGGAAGCCCAGCAATGGGTGCAGCTGACTGGTACTAATAAGCCGATGACTTGATAACACACCGTCTTCTGCGGTGCTCGCGTCCACTTTGTGGTTCCCGATGTACGGGCACCAGAAACTTTCATAGAGAAAGCTTGATGTCGAACACATCACCAGATGTTTCGGCGGTCATAGCGAGAGGGAAACGCCCGGCCACATTCCGAACCCGGAAGCTAAGCCTCTCAGCGCCGATGGTACTGCAAGGGGGACCTTGTGGGAGAGTAGGACACCGCCGGACTTAACCTGAACGAAAGGCCACCCAACGCCGGGTGGCCTTTCGTGCATCACACGGCACTCACCCGAACACCGCCTCGCGGCAGTCAGCCGCGCGGCGGCTCGAAGCTCAGCGGCGACCACTCGCCCGCGTGGGGCAGCTCGGCGTACCGCACGTCGGTCGCCTGCGCGGAGACCGATGCCACGCACGCCAGGAGAGACTGCGTCGGGTAGCCGTGCGGGCGGTTGTCGCGGATGATCGCGCGGTCGTCCTCCGGGCTGAGCTCGGCGCTCTGCGCGAGCACCGTCAGCCAGGGCTCCCACCATCCGCTCGCATCGCCATCCGTCGACGCGGCCTCGAAGGCCGCGTGCCATGCCGCGATGCGCGGCGTGGCCGGGTCGTCCGCATCGGTGTGCGCGATCATGTGCGTGCCGGGGGACAGGCGTTCGCGTCGCAGCTCCTGCCCGTCCCACGAGACGATCGACGCGCCCTCTCCATCGACCTCGACGAGGTTGAAGCCCAGGGTGCGGAGCTCTCCTCGCGGGGTGGCGCCGCTGACCGCGTCGAGGACGATGCCCCCGCGCGAGGCGATCTGAGCGGCGGGGAGATCCGGTTCGCCGGCGCGGTTGAGCAGCACGGCGAGGCGGCCCGGCCGGGCTGCGAGCCATGCGCCTCCTGCGAGGCGATCCTGCACACCGACGACGTCCGGCAGCTGCGGCCACCACGGGCCGAGGGGGTTCCACGGGCGAGCCGGGTCCTCGTCGCGCACGGCGAGAAGGCGGATGGGCTCGGCGGTGGCGCCGGGCTCGGGAATGCGGATGACGACGGTGCACATAGCGATCCCGTTCAGCCTAGGGCCGTGCGGAGGGGTGCCGGGCGGCCAGACGGATGGGAGAATCGCACTCGATGAACATCGTCGTGGGAGTGTCCGGCGGCATCGCCGCGTACAAGGCCGTGCACCTCGTGCGGCTGCTCGTGAAGGACGGTCACGACGTGCACGTCGTGCCCACCGCTGACGCGCTGCGCTTCGTCGGTCTGCCGACCTGGGAGGCGATCAGCCGCCATCCGGTGACGACATCCGTGCATGAGGACGTCGCGAGCGTGCGCCATGTCGCGCTGGGCCAGGCGGCCGACCTCGTCGTCGTGGCGCCTGCCACCGCGAACACGCTCGCGCGGATGGCCGCGGGCATCGCGGACGACCTCCTCGGCACGACGCTGCTCGCGACGACGGCGCCGGTCGTCGTCGCCCCGGCCATGCACACGGAGATGTGGCGGCATCCCGCCACGGAGGCGAACGTCGACACCCTGCGCCGCCGCGGCGTGCTCTTCGTCGGCCCGGAGTCGGGGCAGCTCACGGGGGACGACGTCGGGCCGGGTCGGATGGCCGAGCCCGAGCGGATCCACGAGGCTCTGCGCGCGATCCTCTCGCGACGCCAGGATGCCGCCGGGCTCCGTATCGCCGTCTCCGCGGGCGGGACGCGCGAGCCCATCGACCCCGTCCGCTTCCTCGGCAACCGCTCGAGCGGTCGCCAGGGCGCGGCCATCGCGATCGCGGCCGCCGATCGCGGGGCTGAGGTGACCGCGGTGCTCGCGCATGTGGACGAATCCGTCCGGAGCGCCCTCGAGGGCCACCCCGGCATCCGGGTGCGCATCGCCGGCACGGCCGCCGAGCTCGCCGGGGAGATGCGCGAGGTGGCGCCCGGCGTCGATGTCGTGATCATGGCCGCGGCGGTCGCCGACTACCGCGTCGCGTCGGTGTTCGAGAGCAAGCTCACGAAGGAGGCGGCCGGCGGCGTGCCCCCGACGCTCGAGCTCGTCGAGAACGAGGACATCCTCGCGGGGCTGGCCGCCGACCGGACGCCGGGCCAGACGGTCGTCGGCTTCGCCGCCGAGACGCCCGCGGAGGGGGAGACCCTTCTCGAGCGCGGGGTGCGGAAGCGTCGACGGAAGGGCGTCGATCTCCTCGCGGTGAACGCGGTCGGATGGTCGGAGGGCTTCGAGCAGGCCGACAACGCGCTCACGATCATCGACGCGCAGGACCAGGTCGCGGCATCCGTCGCCGGCTCCAAGCGCGAGGTCGCCGATGCGCTGATCGACGCCATCCTCGCCGTGCGGAGCTGACCTCCTCAATCGTCGCTCGAGTGGAGTCCCCGTCGGACGGACAGGAGCGTCACCTCGGGGTGCTCCTCCGCGAGCACGCGCTCGGCGCGGTCGAGCACGTCGCGCACGTGCGCGAGGTCGGCGCCCACGGCCGAGAGCCCGATCGCCGTCCGCCGGTGCAGGTCGTGCGCACCCACCTCCGCGGCGGCGGCCTCGGTGCGGCGGGAGAGGTTCGCGATGAGCGGCCGGATGACGCTCCGCTTCTCCTTGAGGGAGTGCACGTCACCCAGCAGGACGTCGAACTCGACCCAGCCGATCCACATGGCGCCAGTGTCGCACGGCTGTCTCGGCGTGCGTGAGCACGCAGCGGATGGATCCACCCGAGATGTCCGGGATATCGCCAGCGATGCGGCGTAGGCTCCGCGCATGAGCAGCACCTGGATCGCGCAGCCCACGGTCGACGACGCCACGGTCACGGCCAGCACAGGGCGCGGATGGGACGAGTGGGTCGCCCTCATCGACGCCGGCCCGGGCCCCGAGGCCGGGCACACGGCGATCGCCCGCTGGCTCGTCGACGCGCACGCTGTCGACGCGTGGTGGGCGCAGTCCGTGACCGTCGGCTACGAGCGCATCCGCGGGCTGCGACTGCCGGGGCAGATGCCAGACGGGACGTTCAGCGTCTCGCGCAGCCGGCGTCTCCGCGTGCAGGCCGACACCCTGCGCGACGCCCTGCTCGATGACGCGCTGCGGCGCGAGCTGCTCGGCGAGGTCGAGACCGAGCTGCTCTCGCGGCCCACGGCGAAGAACCTGCGCTTCCGCGTCACCCATGAGGGCGTCGAGACGGGGATCGTGGCGTTCACCGCGGAGGACGCGGGCGACGGCACGCGCCTCACGGTCACGCACGAGAAGCTGCCCACGCCCGAGGAGGCGGAGTGGTGGAAGGCGCACTGGGCCGAGTGGCTCGACGGAGTCGGCTCGAACCCGTGAGCCTCAGTGCGCGGCGTGGTACGTCGCGCCGCTCTCGTCGGCCTTCCAGTAGCCCTTGACGATGATGCGCTCGGGGTCGAGCGACCAGCGGTCGACGGCGAGCGCGCGCCCGGCCCTGACGACCGCCTGCTCGGCGGCGATGAACGCGAAGACGTCGCCATCGGGCCGGTCGGCCTCGGTGAGCTGCTCGAGCCGGGAGATGAGCGCCGATGTCGGGCGGGCGCCGTCCCGATGCACGTACTCCACGGCGACCGGTGCATCGATCGGCACCTCATGCGCGGCATCCGCGACCTCCACGAGCACGCGGGCGCTCGCGCCATCCGGGATCGCCGCAGCATAGCGGCGGATCTGCGGGATGGCGGTCTCGTCGCCCGCGAGGAGCCACGCGTCGGGCGCGCCGGCGATGCGCAGCGTGCCGCGCGGGCCCCCGACGCCGAGCAGCGAGCCCATCGGCGCTCCGGCCGCCCACACACCCGCGACGCCCTCGTCGCCGTGCACGGCGAACTCGAGGTCGAGCCAGTCCTCGCCCCACCGCAGCGGGGTGAACTCGCGGCTCGGTGCCTCGCGCATCTCCTCGACGCTCGACGGGGCGCCGTCGGGGAAGAAGATGCGGATGTGGTCGTCGTGGCCGAGGCCCTCGCCGAAGCCCGCGAGGTCGTCGCCCTGAACGCGCACCCGGACGTAGTCCGGACCGATCCACTCGCGGGAGGCGAGCCGTGTGAACCGGAAGCGGAGGTCGACGCGCGAGCGCTCGAGTGCGAAGCGGGCGTCCGTGGAATTCGACAAGTGCATAAGACTTAGGTTAGCCTTCCTGCGATCCGGTTAGGTTCGGCTTACCTGAATCGAGCGTCCCGAGGATGAGCGGCGCTCCCGGCATCGTCCCCCACGAGACCGCGGATGACACCGCGCTCTCCGACCCAGGAGGCACCGCTATGTCCACGACCCGTCCGATCGCCGCGCTCTCGCTCGTCGCGGCATCCGCCCTCGCTCTCGCCGGCTGCGCTTCGGCCGCCGATGACAGCGCCGAGGCCGCGCCCGAGGAGTCCGCGGCCGCCGAGCCGACCTCGGTCGAGGTCGAGGACAACAACGGCACGCAGACGGTCGCCGTCCCGCCGACGTCGGTGGTCGCGACCGACAACCGCACGTTCGAGACGCTCGCCGACTGGGGCATCGAGCTCTCCGCCGCCGCCGTGTCGCTCATGCCCGAGACGATCCCGTACACGACCGACGACGCGATCGTCGACCTCGGCACGCACAACGAGCCCGACCTCGAGGCCGTGGTCGCGGCCGAGCCCGACCTCATCGTGAACGGTCAGCGCTTCGCGCAGTACCACGACGACTTCGCGGCGCTCGCGCCGGAGGCGACGATCCTCGAGCTCGACCCGCGCGAGGGCGAGCCCTTCGACGCGGAGCTCAAGCGCCAGGTCGCCGTGCTCGGCGAGGTCTTCGGCAAGCAGGCCGAGGCCGAGGAGCTCGCTGCCGACCTCGACGCCGCGATCGAGCGCGTGAAGGCCGCCTACGACCCGGCCGACTCGGTGATGGCGGTCATCACGTCGGGCGGAGAGATCGGGTACTCCGCGCCGGGCAACGGCCGCACGCTCGGTCCGGTGTTCGACATCCTCGGTCTCACCCCCGCGCTCGAGGTTCCGGAGTCGAGCGAGGACCACCAGGGCGACGACATCTCCGTCGAGGCGATCGCCGACTCGAACCCGGACTGGCTCCTCGTGATGGACCGTGACGCCGCCGTCGCCGCAGACGACCCGGAGTACACGCAGGCGGCCGAGGTGCTCGAGGACTCCGAGGCGCTCGCCGGCGTCACCGCCGTGCAGGAGGACCAGATCGTGTACATGCCCGCCGACACGTACACGAACGAGGGCATCCAGACGTACACGGAGTTCTTCAACGACTTCGCCGACGCCCTCGAAGCGGGCGCGTGATCCGACACGGCTGAACCGGTGGCGGGCCCGCAGGACGCGGGCCCGCCGTCGACGCAGAGGACCCCATGACTCAGGCCATCCCCACCGCGGCGCCCGCGCGCCGTAGCCGTCTCTTCGACGCTCGGCTGCTGATCGGCGTCGCCGTGGTCGCGGCGCTGCTCGTGCTCTCGCTCTTCGTCGGCGTCTACGACGTGCTCGGCGCCGACGACGGCGCCGAGATGTTCGCGATCACCCGGATCCCCCGGACGATCGCCCTCGTGCTCGCGGGCGCGGCGATGGCGATGTGCGGCCTCGTGATGCAGCTGCTCACGCAGAACCGCTTCGTCGAGCCCACGACGACGGGCACGACGGAGTGGGCGGGGCTCGGCCTCCTCGCGGTCATGGTGCTCATCCCCGACGCGAGCATCCTCACGCGGATGGTCGGCGCGGTCGTCGCCGCGTTCGTCGGCACGATGGTCTTCTTCCTCTTCCTGCGCAGGGTCTCGCTGCGGTCCTCGCTCATCGTGCCGATCGTCGGGATCATGCTCGGCGCTGTGGTCGGCTCGGTCTCCATGTTCTTCGCCCTGCAGACCGACATGCTGCAGAGCCTCGGCGTGTGGTTCGCGGGCAGCTTCACCTCCGTCCTGCGCGGTCAGTACGAGCCGCTGTGGGTCGTCCTGGCGGTGGGGATCGCGATCTTCATCGCCGCCGACCGCTTCACGGTGGCGGGGCTGGGCGAGGAGGTCGCGACCAACGTCGGCCTCGACTACAACCGCATCATGCTCCTCGGAACCGCCCTCATCGCGGTCGCCACGGGCGTCGTGACGGTGGTCGTCGGCAACCTGCCCTTCCTCGGGCTGATCGTGCCCAACGTCGTGTCGATGGTCCGCGGCGACGACCTGCGCAGCAACCTGCCGTGGGTCTGCCTGCTCGGCATCGCGATCGTCACGGTGTGCGATCTCGTCGGGCGGACGATCATCATGCCGTTCGAGGTGCCGGTGTCCCTGATCCTGGGTGTCGTCGGTGCCGCCGTCTTCATCCTCCTTCTCCTGAGGCAGCGTCGACGTGGCTGACACCCGAACCGTCCTCGCCCCCGCAGGCGCTGCGACCCGCCGCAGCGCCGCGCCGCTGCCGACCCTCCGCGCGCGGCGCCGCTACGCCATCCTGCTCGCGGCGCTCGCCGCGCTCGCGGCCGGCGCCGCGTTCGGACTGCTCGCGTGGGACAACCCGATGCCCGTCGGCTCCGAGGGGTTCTGGCGCATCGCGAACCTCCGCGCGACGAACCTCGTCGTGCTGTCCGTCGTCGCGGTGTGCCAGGCGATCGCGACGGTGACGTTCCAGACGGTCACCGAGAACCGGATCATCACCCCGTCGATCATGGGCTTCGAGTCCCTCTACACGGCCGTGCAGACATCGGCGGTCTACTTCCTCGGCGCGGCCGGCGTGGTCGCGCTTCAGGGCGTGCCGCAGTTCCTCCTGCAGGTCGCCCTCATGGTCGGGCTCTCGCTGCTGCTCTACGGATGGCTGCTGTCGGGGCGGTACGGAAGCCTCCACATCATGCTCCTCGTCGGGATCGTCATCGGCGCGGGCCTCGGCTCGGTCTCGACCTTCATGCAGCGGCTGCTCACGCCGAGCGAGTTCGACGTGCTCGCGGCCCGGCTGTTCGGGAGCATCGCGAACGCCGACGCCTCCTACCTGCCCGTGGCCCTCCCGCTCGTGGGCCTCGCGGTGATCTTCATCCTCGCGAACGGCCGCCGGCTCAACGCGATCGCCCTCGGCCGCGACCTGAGCACGAGCCTCGGCATCGACCACCGACGCGAGGTCATGCGGATGCTGTTCTTCGTGTCCATCCTCATAGCGGTCTCGACGGCCCTGGTCGGTCCGATGACGTTCCTCGGCTTCCTCGTCGCGACGCTCGCCTACCAGTTCGCCGCCACGTACGACCACCGTCTCGTGTTCCCGGTCGCCGCGCTGACCGGCTTCGTGGTCCTGGCCGGGGCGTACTTCGTCATGAAGAACGTCTTCGCCGCGCAGGGCGTCGTCTCGATCATCATCGAGCTCGTCGGCGGAACCGTCTTCCTCTTCGTCATCCTCAGAAAGGGCAGGCTGTGATCTCGCTCACCGGCGTCCGCAAGGACTACAGCACCGAGGTCGCGATCGGCCCCGTCGATCTGCAGATCCCCGAGGGCGGCATCACGGCCCTCGTCGGGCCGAATGGCGCGGGGAAGTCGACGCTCCTCACGATGATCGGCCGCCTGCTCGGCATCGACGAGGGCAGCATCGAGATCGCGGGCTGCGACGTCGCGAGCACGGCCTCGAAGGACCTCGCTCGCATCGTCTCGATCCTCCGCCAGGAGAACCACTTCATCACGCGACTGACCGTGCGCCAGCTCGTGTCGTTCGGGCGCTTCCCGTACTCCAAGGGGCGTCTGACGCGGGCGGACGAGGAGATCATCAGCCGGGCGATCGACTTCCTCGATCTCACGGCGCTCGAGAACCGCTATCTCGACCAGCTCTCGGGCGGTCAGCGGCAGCGCGCCTACGTGGCGATGGTGCTGTCGCAGGAGACCGAGTACGTGCTGCTCGACGAGCCGCTCAACAACCTCGACATGCGCCACTCCGTGCAGATGATGAAGCAGCTGCGGCGCGCGGCCGAGGAGCTCGGGCGGACGATCGTCATCGTGCTGCACGACATCAACTTCGCGGGCCACTACGCCGATCGCATCTGCGCGGTCAAGGACGGCAGGGTCGTCGAGTTCGGCACGCCCGACGAGATCCTCACCGACGAGGTGCTGACGCGCGTCTTCGACACCCCGGTGCAGGTGGTGGCGGGCCCGAACGGGCCGCTCGCGGTCTACTACTGACCTACAGCTCGATGCCGTGATCCTCGTCGTTCACGCCCTGGTTGCGCCCGCGGCGCGACTCGAACGACATGAAGAGGATGAGCCCGACGACGAGGCCGAGCACGATGCCGAGGCCGACGTTGCCCAGGATCAGCCCGACGATGATGGCGAGCGCGAGCACGCCGAGGGCGATGAGCAGGGTGCGGCCGCGGGTCATGCCTCCATCATGCCGCGCTCAGCGGTCGCGGTGGTCCTCCATGTGCAGCCGCGGCGCTCGCCGCGGCTCGCTCGCGCCGGACGCGAGGATGAGGCGGATGACCCGGTAGCGCTGCCCGCGCCAGGGTTCGAGCAGCTCGAGCATGCCGTCGTCGTCCGTCCGGCAGCCGGTGAGCGCGTACCCGACCTGATGCGCGAGATGGAAGTCGCCCACGCTCACGGCGTCCGGGTCTCCGAGCGCGCGGATGCGCGTCTCGGATGCGGTCCAGAGGCCGATCCCGCGGATGGCCGTGAGCGCGCGGTCGCGACCGTCGCCATCCGCGGCGGCGAGCGTCGCCCGCACGAGCGAGGGTCCGCGCCGGGCCGCCTCGACGATGGTGCGCGACTGCGGCGGCTCGAGCCCTGCTCTGTGCCATGCCCACGACGGGATGAGCCGCCAGCCGTCGATCGAGGGCGGCGCGAACAGGGGCCGCGGTGTCGGGCCGGGGACGCGCTCGCCGAACCACGTGACGAGGGCGCGCCAGGCGCCGAACGCCTGCCGCAGGGTCACCTTCTGCTCGGTCATGGACTGCGCGAGCGCGTCGAAGAGCAGGTCGCTGCGCGCGATGCGGAGGCCGGGGTGCCGCCGGTGCGCGTCCGCGACGAGCGGATGGGCGCGTGCGTCGAAATCGCCGTCATCGTCGAGCGCGCCGCAGAGGGCGGGCACCTGGGCGATCGCCCACGCGCGCCCCGGGCCCCAGGCCGCGGCGCGCACCGCGTCATCCGCCGTCTGCCGCAGCGCCGTGCACGCGATGCCGTCGGGGGTGCGCGTCGCGCGCCAGACCACGCCGCGGTCGAAGGCCTGCGCCGGATCGCCCGGGCCGCGCTGCAGCACGGCGACCGTCGCGTAGAGGTCGAGAGGGCGCCGCGGGCGGTAGACCGTCTCGAGGCGCGGGCCGGGGTCGGGCCGCGGGTCGCGCTCGCGGGGCGCGAAGCGCGACTCGAGCGCGGCCTGAGGGATCATGCCGCCACGCTACGCCCCGCACCCGACAAAGCGGTGCGCAGCGCGGGTCAGAAGCGGTCGGGCGACGGGGCGCCGGCGCCGTACCGGATGGTGACGTCGGCGTGGCGGTCGAAGCGGTAGCCGACGCCGCGCACGGTGCGGACGATGTCCTCGTAGCGCCCGAGCTTCGCGCGCAGGCGGCGCACGTGCACGTCGATGGTGCGCTCGCCGGGCACGTCGTCCTCGCTCTGCGCCTGCCACAGCGACTCGACGAGCTCGGTGCGCTCGATCGTGCGGCCCTCGCGGAGGACGAGGTACTGCAGCAGCTCGAACTCCTTGAACGTGAGGGCGGCCGACTCCCCGTCGAGCAGGACGCGCTTGCGCGAGATGTCGACGACGACGCCCTCGGCCTGCTCGGGCTCGGTCGTCTCGGGCTGGACGCGGGCGACCGCACCCGGCTCCTTGAGGGCGAGGCGGACGACGTCGACGTCGCGGCCGCCCGCGTTCTGCGGAGCGAGCGCGACGGCCGCGTAGGTCTCGGCGCTGGGGGAGAGCTCCGCGATGGTGCGGCGGAGCGCCTCGACGATCGTCGAGAGCGAGACGCCGTCGGCGACGGCCTTGGCCTCGTCGAGCCCGACGTAGAGCGCGAAGCCGCGGGGCGAGACGCCCGGCTGCGGGCCGGTCTGCGGCGCCTCGGCGGGGGAGGGGACGGCACGGAGGTGGGTCGGACGGGCGGTGGGAGCGGCGGGGCGGACGGTCGCGGGGCGCTCGAGGAGGGAAGCAGACATGATGATGGAGTCCTTCTGCGGGGGAACCCGGTGGGTTCGGTCGTGCTGAGGTGCGGCCGGATCGGCGGTGATCGCCTGATCGTGAGCTCGGCCGTTGCCGGGTGTGGCGGTGTCGAAGCTGCCGGGGTGATCGGAGCTCGGGGGCGTTGCGACCATGGGGGTCTCGCTGTGCCCTGGCGGTGCTGCTGAGGGGTTATCCGACGTCAGCTGCACATTCGACAGCACGTGACAACACAGCCGGCCATCATCATGCCGGCAGTCCCGTTCGCCTCCCAGGCGGACAAGGGCTGTGTGCTGTCAGTCATGTCGCCGATTATGTCCGGGCGTGTCGGGGTGTGTCAAACGGAGTCCGGATGTGACGGTCTGCGTGAAGAAATGTGACGGATGTGCGCGCCTGAGAGCCTCCCGGCAGGGCGATCTGCACGCGCCTCGGTGTCGGTGGGCGGGCGTACTCTCGGAGGGTGACCGAGCTCCACTTCACCCACGCACCCGAGGCGTCGCGCTACGAGCTGCGGCGGGGCGACGACCTCGTGAGCATCCTCGACTACCGCGACAACGGGCGCACGGTCGCGCTCACGCGCGCGTACACGAATCCCCGCTTCCGAGGGCACGGCTACGCCGCGGTCGTGACCGAGCGCGCGGTCGCCGACATCGAGTCCCGCGGCGATCGGCGCGTGCTGCCGGTGTGCTGGTACGTGGCCGACTGGTTCGCGGAGCATCCCGAGCGCGCCGGCCTGCTCGCTTCGTGAGGCTCTGGACGCTGCACCCCTCGCTCCTCGATCGGCAGGGGCTCACCGCCGTCTGGCGTGAGGGGCTGCTCGCGCAGGCGGTGCTCCTGGGGCGGACGAAGGGGTACACCGCGCACCCGCAGCTCGACCGCTTCCGCGTCCACGCGGACCCGGAGGCAGCGATCGGCGCCTACCTCGCCGGCGTGCAGCAGGAGGCGACCCGCCGCGGCTACCGATACGACGCCGAGCGCATCGCGGTCCCGCCGCACGGCGAGGTCGAGGCGATCCCCGCGACCGCGGGCCAGCTCGAATTCGAGTGGGGTCACCTGCTGCGCAAGCTGGCCATCCGCTCTCCTGAGCTCCATGAGGCGCATGCCGCGCGCCTCACGCGCGACAGCCATCCGCTCTTCGTGATCGTGCCCGGCGACGTCGAGCCCTGGGAGCGCGGGCGGGAGTAGCGTGGCGTCCATGCGCATCCTCCTCATCGGCGGCACCGGCAACATCAGCTCGTACGTGACGGAGGAGGCGCTCGCGCGCGGGCACGACGTCACCGTGCTGAACCGCGGGAAGAGCGAGGTGCCGGATGGCGTGCGCTCGCTCGTCGGCGACGCGGGCGACGCCGCATCGATCGAGCGCGCGGTCGGCGCCGAGACGTTCGACGTCGTCGCGAACTTCCGCAGCTTCTCCCCGCAGCAGGTGGCCGACGACATCCGGATCTTCGAGGGCCGGACGGCGCAGTACATCTACATCTCGAGTGCGTCGGCGTATCAGAAGCCGATCGCGCAGCTGCCGATCGTGGAGTCGACGCCGCTGCGGAACCCGTTCTGGCAGTACTCGCGCGACAAGATCGCGAGCGAGGACCTGCTCGTGGCGGCGTACCGCGGGTCGGGCTTCCCGATGACGATCGTGCGGCCGAGCCACACGTACGGTCCGTCGCTCATCCCGCTCGAGGGCAAGTGGACCGCGCTGCAGCGCATCCTCGACGGGCGGCCGATCGTCGTGCACGGCGACGGCACGAGCTGGTGGACGCTCACCCACTCGCGCGACTTCGCTCGGGCGTTCGTCGGGCTGTTCGGCAATCCGCACGCGCTCGGGCAGGCGGTGCACATCACGAGCGACGAGCGCCTCACGTGGGATGAGATCGCCCGACTTCTCGGCCGCGCGCTCGGTCGCGAGCCGGAGATCGTGCACGTGGCGTCGGACGCGATCGCCCGCGAGCTTCCCGAGATGGGCCCCGGGCTCGTGGGCGACAAGGCGCACTCGGTGATCTTCGACAACACGCGGATCAAGCAGCTCGTGCCCGGATGGACGGCGACGACGCCGTTCGCGGAGGGCGCGCGCGAGATCGTCGAGTGGCATCGAGCGGATCCGTCGCGTCAGGAGGTGGACGCGGAGCTGGACGCCGCGTTCGATCGGCTCATCTCGAAGCACGGTGCGTAGGGGCGGGGCCGCCGCCGGTCGTTGAGCGATCGCTCCCTCCCGGTCGTTGAGCGATGCCTCCCTCACGGTCGTTGAGCGAAGCCTCCCTTCCGGTCGTTGAGCGAGTGCTCCCTCCCGGTCGTTGAGCGAGCGCTCCCTCCCGGTCGTTGAGCGATGCCTCCCTTCCGGGCGTTGAGCGAGCGAAGCGAGTCGAAACGCCGCAAGCCGACCTCATGACCCACCTCGCTCTGGTCTCCGCGCGTCGAAACGGCGCAAGATGGTCCCGGAAGGGAATCCCATGACCCGCATGAAGTCGTCGTTCCTGAAGGTGCTCAACCGCACCCTGAATCCCCTGACTCTGCGCGCGGCGCGGAGCGGGCGGGGTCCGTTCTCGCTCATCGAGCATGTCGGACGGCGCTCGGGTCGGACCTTCGAAGCACCGCTGATCCTCGCGCGCGTGCCCGAGGGCTTCGTCGCCGAGCTGACGTACGGTCCGCAGGTGAACTGGTACCGCAACGTCGTCGCGGGCGGCGGGCGCGTGCTCTACCGAGGAGAGTGGTTCGAGATCACTTCCGTGGAGCCGTACGGCGTCGAGGAGGGGCTCAGGGCCTTCGGACCGCCGGCGTCGTGGCTGCTGCGATTGCTGCGGAGACGGGAATTCCGGCTGTTGCGTGTGGCGCGTTAGGCCGTGAGCTCCGGGTGGAAGTAGTCGTACAGCGCCGCGTCCATGGGGGCGTCGAATTGCAAGATCATTTGGACCACGCTTAGCGTCTCGCCGTTGTTCCCCGGCATCGTGCTCTGCTCGGGGGATATCGAGCGGGCTTGTCCCAGGTAGTAGTGGTCGCTTCCCTCAGCCCCGTCGCGTTGGGCGAAAACATGAATCTCGACGTCGTTCCGCACGATGGGGGCGACATCGGGGCTGCTTAGGGTGCGTTTGCTCTTGGAGAACCATCGCATGTGCGACCGGTCAAGAATCTCGTCCTCGTACGCCGTACTTGCTGCAACGTCCTCCGGCTTATGGAGCGTGACGAAGATGGCGCAAGCGTCGCTCTCTGTATCCGTCTTGTAGCCGTAGATCGTCGACGCGACGTTTCGTGGCCAGCCGAGGAGACGGGCGGCATCGCGCCGGGAGTACATGCGCCCCGGAGTAAACGCCCGCGTCGTGTCGTACCGAGCTTCCGTGAGTGCGCGCCCCGTTCGCAGGAGGTCATCGACAGCAGCGGCGAACTCGGGCCGCGTCGCAAGGCTCGAAGCAAAATCCGGTGCCAACGCGATCGCGCCGGTCGACTGTGTTTCCACGATCGCATGAGTGAACTTCGCCTGATCCTGCTGGGTAAATCCCGAGACCCGCAGCGTGTCGATAGCCGCGTCGACAGCGCGGGAAGGGGCATCGAGCCCTGCTTGCGCCAATGCCTGAGTCGCGCCTTCCATGGAGAGGGATCCCGCATCTCGCAGCGCGTCGATCAGGACGTACTCGTGGATTCGTTTGGCCGGCAACACCTCGTGTGTAAGCAGCCTCAGCATGGCTTCTTCGGGTTCCGACAGGCTGTGATCGACCGACAATAGACGCTTGAGGACGCCGGGGTAGTGGATCCCAGACGTAGCCAAAATGACAGGGTCGACGGAGTCGAAACGGAAGAAGTCTTCGAGCAAGGGTGTGCGCCCGAGCCGGTCCCGCATTGAGCGGAGCGCCAAGCGAAGAGTTGTGGTGCTATCCAACTTGTTGGAGGCGATCGACGCGAGCACGCGCTGCTGGGAGATCCGGTCGAACCGGACGCTCGAGAGACCGGGCAGGACTCCGGTCTCCTCCGCCGAAATGAGATTCTTGCGCAGCGACTCCTTGTTCAGAGTCTGGTCGCCGAACAACGCAATGGGGATGAGGTAGTTGTTCGCGTAGTTCCCGATGAAGTCGATGACGACGAGGTATTCCTTTCCCCGTGACTTCCGGAGCCCTCGACCCAGCTGCTGCACAAAGACGATTGATGATTGCGTCTGTCGCAGCATGACCACCTGATTGACGGACGGGATGTCGACGCCTTCATTGAAGATGTCGACCGTCAGAAGGTAGTCGAGCTCGCCCGCTTCGAGTCTCTCGACCATTTGCTCTCGGTACGCGAGGGAGTCATCTCCCGTGAGTGCCAGGGTCCGGAGGGGACGGCCGCGCAGCTTGCGTTCATTGAGAGCATGAGAGAGCGCGTGCGCCTCGTCCTTGCGGCTGCAGAAGATCAGACCGCGGGGTGGGACGCCTGCTTGTCCGTACAGCTCGAGCGCGTGAATGACATGGCCAACTCGCTCCGGCGAGATAAGCACCGAGAGACTCGCGTTGTCGTCAACCTGAACGCCGTTCTCCAACGTCACATCCGCAACGCCGTAGTAGTGGAACGGCGCAAGCATGTTTTCTTCCAGCGCACGGTTGAGTCGGATCTCGTACGCGACGTTGAAGTCAAAGAACTCGAAGACGTTCACGCCATCGCCGCGCTCGGGGGTCGCTGTCATCCCGAGAAGGAACCGGGGCGTGAAGTGCTCGAGGACCTTCCGATGCCCGCTCGCTGCGACACGGTGAGCTTCGTCGAAAATGACGTAGTCGAAAGCGTCGCGCGCGAGTTTCGAGAGGACTTCGGGGTTGGAGAGCGTCTGAACCGTCGCGAAGAGGTATCGGCGGTCGAACTGCTTTGCGTTGCCCGACAGCTTTCCGTAGTCAGCGCGGGGCCCTCCGAGTACCTTGTGGAACTCGTCCATGGCACGGTCGAGAATCTGCTCACGGTGCACCACGAAGAGCATCCGCCGAGGTGCGCAGGCGCGCACATCCAGCGCAGACAGAATGGTCTTGCCCGTTCCGGTCGCCGAGATGATGATGGCGCGGCTCTTGCCGTCCTGCCGCAATTGTGCCAGCGAGAGGAGAGCCTCGCGCTGCATCGCGTTTGGCGTGATGAGGCGTTCAGCGACAAGGGACTCGAGTGCTGAGCGGTCCGAGTCTCGTCGCGGGCGAGATGGGGGCGGGGTATACCGTGACGAGTAGTCGTCGATCCAGTCCTGCGAAAGAGGGGTGGACTCCTCAACCTCTCGCTTCACGAGCTCGGCGAACTGCGAGGCAAGGTCACTGCCGGAGGCTGCGGACACCTTCAGGTTCCACTCGTGGTTGCGTACGAGAGCGTTCTCCGTCATGTTCGAGCTGCCCACCATGGCAGTGACAGCATCGGTGTGATGGAAGATGTACCCCTTCGGGTGGAAGGCATTGCTCTTGTGGATCCGTACGTCCACACCGAGTTGCTTGTGCAGGTGCAGGAGTTCGGCGAACGCTCTGGGGCTGTTGAAGGAGAGGTAGTCGGATGTGATGATCCGACCCTGGCCCGAAAAATCGATCAACTCCTGCTTGAGAAGTGCGATCGCTCTTGGCGAGACGAAGGCAACGGAGAACGTGAAGTCCGTGCTGCGCGCAAGCTCCGTGCGGAGTGTGCGCAGCACCGTGTCACGTTCGTTGTTAAGGATGACCTGAGGGTGCTGTTGCCTTGGGGCGAGACGAGAGCTGTTCAGAAATCCGTAGTCGACGTCAAAGGCAAGTTGACTGTTCGCCCAGGAAAACTCAGCGGCCATCGGCGGCGAAGTGAGCCTGGATACGTTCGACCGCGGGAACATCCGCGGGTGCCCATGCGAGGCTGCCAAGATCCGCCGGTGCGAGCCACTTGACTGCGGAATGCTCTGTGAGCTGGGGTGTTCCGCTCAACAGCTCGCAGTAGAACGTGGTGAGCGACACGATGCCGAATTCATATTCGTGGTGGGTTGTGGTGACCTCGTCGCCGACGTGGACAAGGCACCTCAGCTCCTCGTCGATTTCGCGCTGAAGCGCAGCCCGCGCGGTCTCGCCCGGCTCGATCTTTCCTCCAGGGAACTCCCACATTCCTGCGAGCGTCCCTTCTCCACCGCGCTGCGCGCACAGGACCTCGCCGTCCTTCACAACAACAGCACCGACGACGTTGATCTGCTTCTTCACGACTCGATCCTCCGACACGGCCACAGTCTATGGGTGGCCCGCGACACGGTCCCGAGGAGTAGCTCACCTGCCCGCCGCGTCGCCGCGGCAATGTCCGACCCCCTCCTTACCGTTGAAGCATGCGGATCCTGCACACCTCGGACTGGCACATCGGGCGGACCTTCCACGGGTTCTCGACGCTCGATGCGCTGCGGGGCGTGTTCGATGCCCTAGTCGAGGAGGTGCGTGTCCGGAAGATCGACGTGGTCGTCGTCGCGGGCGATGTCTTCGACTCCGGTACGCCCGCCGCTGCCGCGTTCGAACTGCTCACCGATACTCTCCGGGCCATCCGCTCGGCAGGGGCTCAGCTCGTCGTCACGAGCGGCAACCACGACTCGGCCGCGCGCCTGGGCTTCCAGGCGCCGCTGCTCGGCGCAGCCGGCGTGCACATCATCACCGATCCGCGCTCGGTCGGCACCCCCGTCACGATCGACGACGAGCACGGGCCCGTGCACTTCTACGGTCTTCCCTACCTCGAGCCCGCGATCGTGCGCAGCGTCTGGCGAGACGTCGACCTGCGCACGCAGGAGCACGCCATCCGTCACGCGATGAGCCTCGTGAACGCCGACCGCTCCGAGCGCGGCGGGCGATCGATCGTCGCGTCCCATTGCTTCGCGGGCGACGTCGAACCGACCGCGGGCGTCGAGCGCGAGATCCGGCAGGGATCGCTCGATGTCGTGCCGCTCGTCGACTTCGACGGGCCCGACTACGTCGCGCTCGGTCACATCCACGGGCGGTCGCGCCTCGCCGAGAACGTCCGCTACTCGGGCGCGCCGCTGCACTACAGCTTCGGTGAGGGCGACAAGCCCCGCGGCGCCTGGATCGTCGATCTCGGCGCCGACGGTGTCGAGCGCATCGAATGGCTCGACCTCCCCATCCCGCGCCGGCTGGTCACTCTGCGCGGCACCCTCGACGAGCTGCTGTCCGACGAGCGCTACCGCGAGCACGAGGGCGACTGGGTCTGCGCCGTGCTGACCGACGTGAACCCGCCGCTCGAGCCGATGCGGAAGCTCCGCGCGCGCTTCGACGGATGCGCCACCATCCAGCTCGCACCCGTCGGAGGAGTCAAGGAGGAGCGTCGCACCTTCCGTGAGCGAGTCGAGAGCGCGCGCTCCGACCGCGAGCTCGTCGACGACTTCCTGGCGCACGTGCGCAACGGCGAGGGCGCGACTGACGTCGAGCGGGAGATCATCGGCGAGGTCGTCTCGACCCGCGAGGCCGCGGAGACGCGCGCATGAGAATCCACCGCGTCGAGATCGAGGGCTTCGGCCCCTTCCGCAGGCGCCAGGTCGTCGACCTCGACGCATACGCCGCCGACGGCCTCTTCCTCATCGGCGGGCGCACGGGCGCCGGCAAGTCGAGCATCCTCGACGCGATCACCTTCGCGATCTTCGGCTCGGTTCCGCGCTACGAGGGCGGAGAGAAGCGCCTCCGCAGCGACCACTGCGAGCCCGACGACCCGACGAGCGTCGCCGTCGAGTTCACGACCGGCGGCACCCGCTGGCGCATCGAGCGATCGCCCGAGTACGAGCGCCCGAAGAAGCGCGGCGACGGGATGACCACGGCTCCCGCACGCGCTCAGATGGGCGAGGTGGTCGGCGACTCCGTCGACTGGAGCGCCGTGAAGGACCGCGACGTCGCGAACCTCGTCGCCGAGGTCGTCGGACTCAACCAGCAGCAGTTCCTCCAGGTCATCCTGCTCGCGCAGGGGCGCTTCGCCCGCTTCCTGCTCGCCGACAACAACGATCGCCAGAAGCTCCTCCGCACCCTGTTCGGCTCGCGCCGCTTCGAGGACTACGAGAGGGAGCTCGATCAGCGGCGGGCATCGGCTGAGGCGACGGTCGCCGAGGGGCGTCAGCTCCTCTCGGTCGTGCTCGACCAGGCCGACGGCATCGCGGCCCGGCTTCCGTCCTCGTCCGAGGCTGCGGCGGATGGCGAGGGCGGCGCGATCGCGGATGCGGCGACAGCGGATGGCCCGGGCCGAGAGGCGACGGAGGCTGCGGCCGGGCGCGTCTCTGAGGACATGCGGATCGCCGAGCTCGAGCGCGCCGAGCAGCGCTCGCGCCATGAGGTGGAGATCGCGGAGGCCGCGGAGGCCGAGGCGCGTCGCTGCCGCGAGAGGGTCGCCGAGACCTTCGACCGCCTCCGCGGCGAACGGGAGAAGCAGGAGCAGCGTGACGGTCTGCGGCGCCGGCTCGACGAGCTCGAAGCGCGCATCGACGACATCGAGCGCGCGCGGGAGGAGCTCACCGCGGCGCGCCGGGCGGAGAGCGTGCGCGGCGCGCTCGATGGCGCCGGACGCGCCCTCGCCGCCGTCGCGACCGCTGTGAGCGCGGTCGAGGGCGCGGCGGAGCGGTGGTCCGAGTTCGCGTCGGGCGAGGGCCTCGAGCCCGCCGATCTCGAGCGGATCGCGACGGAGGCGCAGCAGCGGATCGGTGAATGGCGACCGGTTCTCGCCGTCGAGCAGAGTCTCGTCGCCGACGAGGAGGCCCTCGCCGCCCTGCGCGACGAAGCCGCACGAGCGCAGGAGCGCGCCGACGAGGTCGCGGCGCGCCTCGCGGAGATCCCGCGTCGACGCGGGGAGCTCGACGCGACGGCGAAGTCTGCCACGGAGACCGCGGGGCAGCGCCGCCACGCGGAGGACCGGCTGACCTCGGCGACGGCGCAGCTCGAGGCTGCGCGTGAGGTTGCACGACTCGCGTCCGAGTACGAGCGCGCCGCCGCGGCGGCCGAGGAGGCGCTGCGTGCGCGCGACGCCGCCGATCGCGAGCTCGCCGATCTCCATCGGCGTCGCCTCAGCGGCTACGCCGCCGAACTCGCGGCGGAGCTCTCGGACGGCGTCGCGTGCGCGGTCTGCGGGTCCACAACGCACCCCGCGCCGGCCGAGCGGGACGACGACCATGTCTCCGCTGAGGAGATCGACGCCGCGGAGGAGCGGAAGGCGCATGCGAGCCGAACCGAGCTCGCGGCATCCGAGACCCGTCGAGAGGCGCAGCGCGCGCTCGCCGAAGCCGAGGCGAAGTCGGGCGGGCGGAGCGTCGAGCAGCTCGAGTCCGAACGCGACGCAGCGGCAGAGGAGCTCCGCGCGGCGACGGCCGCGGCAGAGGAGCTCAAGGCCATCGAGTCGGCCCAGCGCGAGCTCGCCGAGGAGGAGCAGCGTCTCGGGGCCGAGCGGACCGCGGTGGAGACCGAGAAGACCGAGCTGGCCTCGCGCATCCGCTCGGCCGAGGACGGGCTGGAGAAGAACCGCGCGACGGTCAAGGCAGCGAGAGGCGATGCCGAGTCGGTCGCCGATCGCATCGAGGCGGAGACCCGGCGCGCGGGAGCCGCAGAGGCCTACGCCGAAGCGCAGAATGATGCGCTTCGTGCCGAGCGAGCCGCGACAGAGGCGGCCGAGGCGCTCGATCGGGCCGTCCGCAACGCGGGCTTCGCCGATGTCGAGAGCGCGCGTGCGGCCATCCGCGACGTCGCCGCGCAGGAGCAGCTCGAGCAGCAGATCAGCACCCACGACGGCGATCTGCGCAGCACGAAGGCCGCGCTCATGGAGCTCGAGTTCCTCGTGCTGCCCGAGCAGCCGATCGATGTCGACGGCGCGCAGGCCGCGCTGGCGGCGGCGGACGACGCCCGCGACGCGGCTGTCGCGCACCTGTCGTCGATGCGTCAACTCGCTGCGGCGCTGCAGGACGCGCTCCGCCGGGCGCAGGAGGCGCATGAGAGCATCGCCGCCGCGGTGCGGGAGGCGACGATCATCCGCGACCTGGCCGACGCCGTCGCCGGGCGGAACATGAAGAAGATGGACCTCGAGACGTTCGTTCTCGCGGCCGAGCTCGAGGGCATCGTCGAAGCCGCCAACCGCCGCCTCGACGAGATGTCGGATGGCCGCTACGCGCTCCAGCACACTGACGCGCTCGCATACCGCAACGCGGCGAGCGGCCTCGGGCTCGAGGTGCTCGACCGCTTCACAGGGCAGCCGCGGTCACCGCGGTCGCTCTCGGGCGGAGAGACGTTCCTCGCCTCCCTCGCTCTCGCGCTCGGGCTCGCCGAGGTCGTCACGAACCGCGCAGGGGGGATCACGCTCGACACCCTCTTCATCGACGAGGGCTTCGGATCACTTGACAGCGAGACGCTCGAGGTCGCGATGCGCACGCTCGACGGCCTCCGCGAGGGCGGCCGCACCGTGGGCGTGATCAGCCACGTCGAGGCCATGAAGGAGCAGATCCCCGCGCAGCTGCGCGTCGACCGCACGCCTCAGGGCTGGAGCACCGTGACCCAGGAGACCGTCAGTCCGCTCGGACGATGATCTGATCTCCGGACAGCTCGAACTGGAGGGCGGTTCCGACGGGGAAGATGTCGCGAACCGACTCCGGCGAGGACTCCTCGACCATCATCGTCGCGACCACCGGGAACGAGCCGGCCTCACAGGCGCCGAAGCCGTAGTAGGCGCCGGGCTGGTCCTCCGACAAGGGCGCCATCCCTTGAACGCAGCGTCCGTCCGGGTCGTACCCGAATGTCGCCCCCGGGTGCACCGCGACGCTCAACCCGTGGAACTCCTCGAAGACCGTGACATCTCCCGGCATATCGAGTTCGGGCGGCAGCTCGCCGTCGGGGTCGACGTGCAGCACGGCGACGCGGTGCACGTCGATGCTCGACACGGCGGCCATGCCCCCGAGGGTGACCGCGACGGCGAGGACGAGCGATGCAGCCCAGAGGGCGAGGAGTCTGGTCGAGGGAAGCCCGCGCATGCGCACCGCAAGCCGTTCGATCCATCGCCGTCCCGACACGCCATCCGCTGGAGCGGACAGCACTGGATCGCTCTCCGATGCCGCGCTCTGCGTGTCCGCTGCCGCACCGGGCCGCGCCGCCCCGTCCGCCGCGAGCGAAGGGGAAGCAGCCGCGACGCCCTCGTCACCCGCGGTGTCGACCTTCGCGGTCCGGGCCGCACCGTCGAGTTCCGCGAGGCGGGCGAGGGCGGCGGCGCGCGTCGCGCCGTCCGCCCCACGCCCGAAGGCCTGCTCGCGAAGGAGTCGCAGTTCGTCGTCGGTCGCGGGAGCCATCCCGCTCATCCTGCCATCGCGCGCGGGTGGTGCTGCGAGCCGCTACGCGGACAGGCGGTCGAGTTCTGCGATCTCCTCCGGCGCGAGCTCGAGGCGTCCGGCGGCGAGGAGATCCGCCACCTGGTCGACGCGCGAGGCCGACGCGATCGGGGCGACGACGGTGGGGCGCGACCGAAGCCACGCGAGCGAGATCGTCGCGATCGACACCCCGTGGGCCTGCGCGATCCGCTCGATGCCGTCGATGAGGGCGAGGTTCTTCTCGGAGATGTACTCCTTCGCAGCGCCCGCACGCGGAGAGCCGGCATCGGCCGCCGAGCGGTACTTGCCCGCGAGGAAGCCCTTCGCGAGGGAGAAGTACGGCAGGACGCCGAGGTGGAACTCCTCGGCGAGAGGGAGGATCGTCTGCTCGATGCCGCGCTCGACGAGGTTGTAGTGGGGCTGCACGGCGACCGGGTCAGGGGCGCCGATCTCGCGCGCGATGCGGATCCACTCGCGGATGCGCTCGGGCGTGTAGTTCGAGATCGCGGTGTACTGAACGAGGCCGTCCTGCACGAGCTCGCCGAACGCCGCGACGGTCTCCTCGAGCGGCGTCGACTCGTCGTCGAAGTGCGCGTAGTAGAGATCGATCGACTCGACGCCGAGGCGCTCGATGGACGCCTCCGCGGCGGCGCGGACGTTGGCGGCGGAGAGGCCGCGGAAGTCGGGGTGCTGGCTGACCTTGGTCGCGACGGTCACGCCCTGCGGCTTGCGATCGGCGAGCCAGGCTCCGATGATCCGCTCGCTGTCGCCGCCGCTGTTGCCGGGAACCCAGGCGCTGTACGAGTCGGCCGTGTCGATGAAGTCGCCGCCTCCTTCGACGAAGGCGTCGAGGATGCGGAACGACTCGTCGCGGTCCGCCGTCCACCCGAACACGTTTCCGCCGAGATTCAGGGGGAAGACGTCGAGCTCGCTCGTGCCGATCCGTGCCATGGTGTCTCCAGTCGTTCGGTGATCCGGCTTCCAGGCTATGAGCTGTCGGATGGCCGGGGCGCGGATCGCGGGGAGATCAGCGGATGCTGCGGCTGCGTTCGCGGGGGAGGGACGTGCGATCGTGTGCGAATGAGCTCGAAGAAAACTTCTAAAAACTCTTGCGCGACCAATCGAACAGAACTACTATGGAGTCATGTCGAGGATGACATCAGCACTCAGCGAGAGCCTGGCGGCCCTGCGTGCCGACGTCGCTGACCTCGATGTGGATGGTCTCGCTCCGGACGAGCTGAGGGCGCTGACCGATGTGCTCGGCGCCCTCCGGCGGAGCGTCGATGCGTCGCTCGCCGCGGCCTCGGGAGAGATCGCCCGGCAGTCGCGCCGCGAGCTCGGCAAGGACGGGTTCGCGCGCAGGCAGGGGTACTCCTCGCCGGGCACTCTGCTCTCGGCCACGACGGGTGTGACGACGGGCGAGGCTGCTCGGCTCATGCGCGTCGGCGAGGCGATCGCGCCGCGGATGAGCCTCGTCGGGGAGCGGCTGCCCGCGAAGCACCCGCATGTCGCCGAGGCGCTTCGGGCCGGCGCCCTCGGCCTCGCCGCAGCGGAGGCCATCGTCGGCATGCTCGACCGGGTGGTCGTGCGCGCCGGCACGGCGGCCTGCGACGAGATGGAGTCGATCCTCGTCGCGCAGGCCCCCGGGCTCACGAGTGACGAGCTGCGGCGCCTGCTGCTCGATGCCGAGATGCGGCTCGATCCGGATGGCGCGGAAGACCGAGAGCAGGATCGCCGCGATCGGCGCATGCTCGCGTGGCGCACGGAGCGCGACGGCTCGGTGTCCTTCACGGGGCGCGCCGACCCCGAGACGGCGGCGCCGATCGTCGCGCTGCTCGACGGCATGGTGACGCAGCGGATGCGCGCGAACGAGCACGAGCCCGACGAGGCGCGGCGCGATCGCCGCACGCGGCTGCAGATGCAGATCGACATCCTCGCCGACGTCGCTCGGCATGCTCTCGGCTGCACCGCCATCCCGACCCGCCCCATCGCCACGATGGTCGTGCGGATGGACTACGACACCTTCCGTGCGGCACTCGATGAGCAGAACGGCGACGCGTCGGGCGGCGGCATGGCGACCATCGACGGAATCGAGCAGCCCGTGACCGCCAAGGCGGTGCGGCGCATGGCGGTCGATGCGCAGATCATCCCGTGCGTGCTCGGCGGCAAGAGCGAGATCCTCGACCTCGGACGCAGAGAGCGTCTCTTCACGCCGAAGCAGAAGCTCGCGATCTCCATCCGCGACGAGGGGTGCGCATTCTGCGGCGCCCCGCCCGGCCACGCTGTGGTGCACCACATCGAGTGGTGGTCGCGCGGAGGAAGGACCGATCTCGACAACGGGATCCTCCTGTGCGTGGCCTGTCATCATCGGATCCACGACGACGGATGGGATATCCGCATCGAGGGCGCCGGCGTCGACGCGGTGCCGTGGTTCATCCCGCCGCCCTGGCTCGACCACACGCGCACGCCGCGTCGTGGCGGGCCGACCCGGTACCGGGTGGCCTGCTGATCGGCGGGCCCTAGGCTGGAGTCATGAACAAGAGCACCATCTGGACAGTCCTGGGCGTCATCGCCGCGGTCGTCATCGCGTGGTGGCTCGTGAACATCCTGTTCTCGGTGATGTTCTGGATCTTCAAGCTCGCGGTCGTCGCCGTCGTGGCCGTGGTCGTCTTCTTCGTGCTGCGGTCGCTCGTGAGCTCGCGGCGCGACTGAGCACCTCCGAGCCCGGAACGCTCAGCGCGGGAAGAGCGCGCGCAGCGAGAACCAGCGCTCGTCCGCGCTGATCGAGAGCGAGCCGCCGTACCGCTCGACGGCCGCCTCGATGTTGCGCAGACCGTAGCCGTGGCCGGCCTCGCGCTTGCGTGAGACGATCCGGCCATCCGAGCGCTTCACGATGCCGTCGAAGGTGTTCTCGACACGGAGCATCACGAAGTCGTCCTGCGCGAAGAGGGCGACCCGCACGAGGCGCTCATCGGCGTCCGCGATGCGCTTCGTCGCTTCGATGGCGTTGTCGAGGGCGTTCCCCAGCACCGCCGTCACGTCGAGCGGGCTCATGAAGTCGAGCAGCCGGCCATCCGCCACGTACGAGACGTCGACTCCGTCCTCGTTGGCGCGCAGGCGCTTGCCAGTGAGGACCACGTCGACCACGCGGTTGCCCGTGCGCACCTGTGCCCCGTAGTCCCGGATGGACTCCTCGAGGTCGTCGAGCATCCGCTCGCGCAGCCCCGGATCGGTCTCGGCCCGGAGCGCATCGAGGTGATGCTTCATGTCGTGGTACTTGCGGCTCACCTCGTCGATCGCGCGTCGCGAGAGCTCGTACTGGTCGTGCTGGCTCCGGAGCAGCTGCGACATCGCCTCCGCGTCGCGCCGGGTCTGCATCTCGCGGCGCACCTCGTGCTGCACGTAGAGCGCGATGTAGCCGCAGAGGTCCACGAGCGTGCGGATGTAGAAGATCTCGGGGCCGAGACGGCTGCTGAACGGGGTGTTGGCGTTGGCGAAGCTGAGGTTCGAGATCCCGAAGGTCGCCGCGGCGATCGCCAGCGCGCTCACGAGCTCGCGCCATCCGACCTCGATCTCCGCTCCGCGCGTGAGATGCCGGCGCTCGGCGAGCCAGGCGAGCACGAGCACGCCGCCGTAGACGAGGGCGAGGAACGCCGCCCGGGCGACGCCCTCCGCGTCGGGCAGGTAGAAGCGCTCGAGCTGCCAATGCAGCGACGCGACGAACTCGGCGAGCACGAACGCCCGCGCCGTCAGGTACCCCGCCGTCACCGCGGTGATCCGCAGCGACGCGAAGAGGAGCGCGAACATCGTGAGAGCGGCGCCGAGCATGCCGGGGATCCACAGCGCGAGAGGGAGGGTGTCTGCCCACAGCTGCAGACCGACGAGAGCCGCGAGCCCGGCCAGGGCGACGCCGACGGTGGGGAGCCACCGCATGCGCCGGCGGACGATCGCGATGAACACGACGCAGGCGCCCCACTCGGCGAGAGCGGTGAACAGGCGGGGGATCTCGGCGAGCTCGCTCGTGAGGACGTCGCTCATGCCGTGATCCCGCGCGAGCCGATGTAGCTCGCGAGCGCCGCGAGGAAGTCCTTCTTGCGCGGACGGCTGATCTGCAGCCGCGCGCCGCCGCGCATCCGGCAGTCGCTGCCCTCGACGCCCGTGACGTGGCGCAGATTGACGAGGTAGCCGCTGTTGCACCGGTGGAAGCCCTCGTCCGCGAGCTCGGCCTCCATGGCCTTCAGCGTCGCGACCACCGTGTGGTCGGTCTCGAGCGTGTGGATCAGCACGTTGTGCTTCGCGCTCTCGAGGTAGACGATGTCGGCGACGTCGACGCGGTGGCGCGCCCCGTCGGTGGTCGAGAAGAGGAGGTGACGGCGCTCGCGCCGCCGCAGGCGGACGAGGCACCGCTCCATCTCCTGCTCGAAGGCCGCGTAGGACACCGGCTTGAGGAGGTAGCTGAGCGCGTCGACCTCGTATCCGCTGATCGCGTACTGAGGCGAGCTCGTCACGAACACGATGATGACCTCGCCGTCCACCTCGCGGATGCGGCGGGCCGCGGTCATGCCGTCCACGCGCTCCATCTGGATGTCGAGGAGGAGGACATCCCAGTCGGGCCGGTAGTCGTCGAGGATGTCCGCGCCGTCATGGAACGCGCCGATGTGGAACCGCTCGTCGTGCTCGCGCTGGAACCGGTCGAGGTGCGAGAGGAGACGGTCGATGCTCCCCGGGTCGTCCTCGACGACGGCGATGCGGATCATCCTCTCTCCCTCCTCGGATCAGCTGAAACCGACGACCCGGCGCGCGACGCTGTACGCGAGCGAGGTCACACGGCGCCCGGCATGACCGGGCAGGTTGCTGCTCGCGCCCATGAAGCTCCGTCGGAGCCTCGTGTAGACCCACGGGCTCTCCGCCTTGACCTCGCGCCAGAAGGCGTCGCGCTGAGCGAGGTGCGCACGCGTTCCTCCTCGCGCGAGAGTGGCGGAGGTGACCGCGCAGATCGCCTCGATGTAGTGCAGCAGCGCGGCGTACAGGGGCGCCGGCACCTCTCCGGTCGCGACCTCGGCGGGAGAGGGGAGCGCGCGCAGGGCGAGGCGGTTCACCCGCAGCTGCTGGTCGACGCGGCGCAGCATCGTGTCGGCCTCGACCGACTGCCCTTCGCGGCCGATGACGTAGTGGTAGAGCTTCACCGGCAGGTAGTACATGCTCCGCACGCGCGCGAGGGGCACGACGACGTAGAGGTTGTCGACGTAGAAGGTGTTCTCGGGCAGCCGGAGGCCGGATGCCCGCACCATCTCCGTGCGGTAGATGATCGCGTGCATCATGAGGTACTGGCGACGGCTGAACCGCTCGGTGTCGCCCCATTCGAAGACCCGGCCCGCGGGGAAGACGCTGTCGAACCGGGAGACGCGGTTGGACTTCCCGACGCGGTCGTGCACGTAGTCGGTGAACACGGCGTCGACGCCGCCGCACTCCTCGAGGGTGCGCAGGATCTGCAGCACCTGCTCGAGAGCGGGGATGCTGAGCCAGTCGTCGGCGTCGAGCACCTTGAGGTACGTGCCGCGCGCCTCGGCGAGACCGGTGTTGATCGCCCCGCCGTGCCCCCGGTTCGGCTGATGGATGGCCCGGAACACGTCGGGGCGCCGACGCGCGTAGTCGTCGGCGATCTCGGCGGTGGCGTCGGTCGATCCGTCGTCGACGACGATCACCTCGATGTCGTGTCGCATCCGCAGAAGGGGGACGAGGGCACGGTGAAGGTGGTCGGCCGCGTTGTAGGCGGGGACCACGATCGAGAGCAGGGGCATGGCTCTAGTCTGCCTGTGCGGTGGGCGCGGCCACGGCGGCGGCGTCGGGCGTCTGGCGGAAGATCAGCTTGAAGATCGGGTAGAAGACCCAGAACGAGATCGCCGAGTTGATGATCATCGTCGCGACGTCGGCCACGACCTCGCCCGTGCCGCCCCACATCCCGATGAGGAGGTCGTAGATCGGGGCCTTGTAGAACCCCTGCGCGGCAGCCGCGACGAACGTGATGACGACGTAGGCGAGCGCGTACCATCCGGCCGCGACCCACGGCGAGGTGTTCGACTTGAACGTGATGTTGCGCTGGAGGAAGAAGTTGATGACCTGCGCGATGAGCAGCGTGATCTGGACGGCCAGGAAGTAGGCGAGACCACCGCCCCCTTCGGGGAGGGCGCCGGCCGCGTAGTCGAACATGAAGTACGTCGAGCCGTCGACGTTCGAGCCGACCGGGAGCACCTGGAAGTCGACCCCGACGAGACCCGTGAAGCTGTCGAACGCCCAGCGGAAGATCGGCATGAGCGCGAGCTGCAGCACGGTCACGCCGTTCGAGAGCACGAAGAACATGAGGAACTTCGACAGCTCGGGGTGCCGGTCCTGGAAGCCTCGCCACCAGTCCTTGATCGCGGTGAACATCATGCGCTCCTGTTCGAGGTGGGTGCGTCGGCGGCGGAGAGGAAGGCGTCGCGGGTGCGCCTCTCCTCCCGGCGTCCGCGGAAGAAGGCGGCGACGACGCGGCCCAGACCGCGGATCGTCTGCCCATTGACGAGGGTGAGCAGCGCGTCGGTGAGCCGGCTCGTCGCGAGGCCGCCGCTCATCTTCGAGATGACGCGGAACGGCCCGTTGAAGAGGAAGAGGATGTTGAGGTCGGGCTCCCCGGACGCCTCGGCCTTGCGCCGACGACCGTCGACGATCCGGAACACAAGACGCGCGAGGGGGCTGCGGGCGACGCGGAGCCGATCGATCGGATCGTTCACCCCGAGCGGGCCGTCGCCCCATTCCGACTCCGGGCGCGGGCGCCCGAGCAGCGCGGTGAAGTCCGCGTCGGAGACGTCGTGCACGCGTCCCGTGGCATAGACGGCGAGTGCTGCCTCCGGCGTCCGCTGCGGCACGGTGCCCCCGACGGGCACGACGGCCTCGAGCGGCAGATCGCGCACATTCGGGCCCACCTGCACGAGGTAGTCGCCCTCCTCGATCTGCCAGGCGCCCGTGCGGACGTCGAAGAACCGGAAGGCGCGCGCGCCGAGTGGCACGGTGATCCGCGCGGACTCGCCGGCCGCGAGCCGCACCTTGCGGAAGCCCTTGAGCTCGCGCACCGCGCGCGGCACGCCGCCCGTGCCGCGGCGGCCGACGTAGACCTGCGCGACGTCGGCGCCTGCGACGCCGCCCGTGTTCGTCACGGTGAACGAGACCGCGTCGTCGCCCACCTGCAGATCGGAGTACGCGAACGTCGTGTAGCTCAGTCCGAATCCGAAGGGGAACGCGACATCGACGCCCGCGGTCTCGTAGTAGCGGTAGCCGACGAAGGGGCCCTCGCGGTACTCGGCGGTGCGGTCGACGCTCGGGAAGCGTCCGGCGGTCGGCGTGTCGGCGAGGCGGTGCGGGACGGTCTCGGCGAGGCGACCGCCGGGGTTGACGGCTCCGGTCAGCACGTCGGCGAGCCCCTCCGCACCGGCCTGTCCGCCGAGGTATGCGTGCACGAGAGCCGCCGCGTCATCGGCCCACGGCGTCTCGACGACGCCGCCCGCGCTCAGCACGACCACCGTGCGCGGATTCGCGGCCGCGACAGCGCGCAGCACGTCGACCTGCGCCGCGGGCAGCGCGAGGGAGCCGCGGTCGAGCCCCTCCGACTCGGAGATCTCGGGGAGGCCGAGCGCGAGGACCGCGACCTCGGCCTCGCGCGCCGCGGCGACGGCGCCCGCGAGGAGAGCGGCGTCAGGGCGGCCGTCCCGGCGGAACCCCGGCGAGAACGAGAGCACCTCGAGGTCGGTCTCGGCGAGCGCATCCCGCAGGTTCGTCACGCGGGTGGCGTTGACCGCCGACGATCCAGCGCCCTGGTAGCGGGGGGTCTCGGCGAAGTCGCCGATGAGGGCGACGCGCGTGCCGGACGAGAGGGGGAGCAGCCCGCCCTCATTGCGCAGGAGGACGGCCGACTCGGCCGCCGCGCGTCGGGCGAGGGCGTGGTGCGCGTCGGCGTCGAAGCGCGATCGGGCGCGCGTCGTCCGCGTCGTGACGCGCCGCACGAGGTCGAGGATCTCGGCGACCCGCGCATCGAGGTCCGCCTCGGCGAGTTCGCCGCTCTCGACGGCGGCGACGATCTGACGGGCCGAGTCGAACCCGGGCGAGGGCATCTCGATCGAGCCGCCCGCGCGCACGGCGGCGACGGCGTCGTTGCCGCCACCCCAGTCGGAGATGACCGCGCCGTCGAAGCCCCACTCCTCGCGGAGGATCTCGGCGAGAAGATGCGCGTTCTCGTGCGCGTAGGCGCCGTTCACGAGGTTGTACGACGACATGATCGCCCACGGCGCCGCGTCCTCGACGACGATCTCGAACGCGGTCAGGTAGATCTCGCGCAGGGTCCGCTCGTCGACGACCGAGTTGCTCACCATCCGGCGCAGCTCCTGGCTGTTGACGGCGAAGTGCTTGGGCGTCGCGGCGACGCCCTGCTCCTGGATGCCGCGCACGTACGCGGCGGCGAGGCGCCCCGCGAGCTCGGGGTCCTCGGAGAAGTACTCGAAGCTGCGCCCGCCGAGCGGGCTGCGCTTGATGTTGAGACCCGGCCCGAGCAGCACGTGCACGCCCTGGGCGGACGCCTCCGCACCGAGCGCTCGGCCGATCTCGGCGGCGAGCTCCTCGTCCCAGCTGTTGGCGATCGTGGCCGCGGTCGGGAAGCAGGTCGCCGGCTCGGAGGCGTTGAGACCGAGGTGGTCCGCGGAGCCGACCTGCTTGCGCACACCGTGTGGGCCATCCGACATCCAGATCGCGGGGATGCCGAGACGCGCGATCGCGCGCGTCTGCCAGGTGTTCTGACCGCTCAGCAGGGCGGCCTTCTCGAGGAGGGTGAGCTGGGCGAGGAGCGCCGGTGTGTCGTTCACGATGAGGTCTTCCTGTGCGGGGCCGGGAGGTCGCCCTCCCGGCCCCGGTTCATGGCTGGGTCAGTACGTCGCCGCGTCGGCCGGGGCGACGGTCGGGCGAGCGCGGTGACGGCGCACGCGCACGACCATCCAGACCACGCCGGCCACGACGAGCAGCGCGAGCAGGATCGTCCCGACGATGACGCCGATCTCCCAGCCCGCCAGCTGGTACGTGAGCGTCGCACCCGAGGCCATGCCGTTCACCGCGTTGGAGTTCGCCACGGTGTAGAGCACGTTGTGGATGGCGTACCGCAGGTTGTCCTGCGCGGCCGCGCTCGTCGAGTCCGCGATCGTCTTCGAGCCCTCGAACGTCAGCATGTGATCCGTTCCCCTGGCGTTCCACGCCTGGTCGGGGTACATGAAGTCGTACAGGTTGAAGTCGGTGATCGCGAAGCCGCGGAAGCCCCACTCCTCGCGCAGGACGTCGTGCATGAGCGCGGACGAGCCGCCGGCCCACGTCGCGCCGATGCGGTTGAAGGAGCTCATGATCGCGGTCGAGCCGATCTCGCTCGTCTGCAGCTCGCCATCCGCGTCGTAGTACTCGACCTCGCCGCGCGCGTCCTTCACGACCATCTCGAACGGCTTGAGGTACAGCTCGCGGATGGTCTGCTCGGTCGCCCAGGTCGAGAGCCCGCCGCCGTTCACGCGGTTGGTCTCCTGGTCGTTCATGGCGAAGTGCTTCGTGAACGAGTACACGCCCTTCGTCAGCGCGCCGTCGACGACCTGGGCCGCGAGGGCGCCCGAGAGCACCGGGTCCTCCGAGTAGTACTCGAAGTTGCGGCCCGCGAACGGCGAGCGGTGCAGGTTCACCGCGGGGGCGTACCAGCCGTTCGCGCCCATGTGCAGCGCCTCGTTGCCCACGGCCACGCCCATGGCGTTCGCGAGGTCGCGGCTCCACGTCTGGCCGATGAGGTACTCCGAGGGGAACGCGGTCCCGGTCCAGAGGTCGGGGTTGATGAACGACGAGAAGCCCGCGGGGCCGTCGAGGTCGTTCGTGCGGATCTTGCCGATCTCCGGCAGCCCTGCCGTGTTGTACGCGCCCGACGTGAGGAGCGTGAGCACCTCGTCGGGGTCGAGCTGGTCGAGGAGCTCCTCCCACGCGGGGTCGTCGTACGGCAGGCCGCGCAGATCGACGAGGGACAGGTCGTTGTCGGCGTTCCACGTCGGAGCCTCGGCGCCCTCGGCGTCGGACGCGGCGGCCGCGGCGTCGAACGGCTCGTACGCGGCGATCGTCGCCTCGCTCGCCTCGAGGTCGGCGCCCTCGGGAGCGGTCGGGAACGTGCCGGCGAAGTCCGCGCGCGAGAACGCCGTGCGGGTGCCGTCCTCGAACGCGGCCGTCACGTCGTCGAAGCGGTTGGTCGCGGGGACCTCGTCGCTCGCGCGTCCGTCCGTGTAGACGACGGTCTCGTCGACCGTGTAGACGAGCGGCTCGATGCCGTCCTTGAGGCTGTGCGAGTCGGTCTGCAGCTTCAGCTCGTAGTCGCCCTGCTCGAGCACGTAGGCCGCGGCATCTGCCGCGTCGTACGAGGCCATGTCCTCAACGGCGAGCGTCAGCGTGACGGTCTCCGTCGCGCCGGGCTCGAGGAGCCCCGTCTTCGCGAAGTCGCCGAGCACCACGTGGGCCTTCTCGATGCCGCCCGGGGTGTACGGAGCGGTGTAGTAGAGCTGGACGACGTCCTTGCCAGCGACGTCGCCCGTGTTCGTCACGTCGACGTCGATCGAGATCTCGCCGTCGACCTCGCCCAGGCGCGCGTCCGCGACGCTCCAGTCGAAGGTCGTGTAGCTCAGCCCGTAGCCGAACGGGTAGACGACGGCCTCGTCGTAGTCGATGAAGCCCTCGACCGCGGCGGTCTCGTAGTAGCGGTACCCGCTGTAGATGCCCTCCTCGTAGTCCACGAAGTACGCGTCCTCGAGGTTCGCGTAGGCGAAGTCGCCGAAGTTGACGAACGTCGGGTCGGCCGTGAAGTCGGCCGAGAAGACGTCGACGGTGTGACCGGACGGGTTGACCGCGCCGCTCAGGATGCTGCCGAGGGCGTTGAAGCCCGAGACACCCGGCGAGCCGGCGAACACGATGCCGTCGACTGCGGGGTCGTCCTCGAGGATGCCGAGCTCCATCGACGTCGACGCGTTGACGACGACCACGACGGTCTCGAAATTCTCCTCGGCGAGGGCGACGAGGTCCTTCTCGTCCTGGTTGAGCTCGAGCTGGTGCTGCCCCGGCTCGGCGGTCTCGTCCCAGGGGGTCATGTCGGTGGCGAGGTCTCCGCCCTCGCCGCCGGCGCGTCCGATGACGACGATCGCCGCGTCGCCGTACTCCGCGAAGCTGTCGAGCGCGTCCTGCGAGTACTCGTCGACCGGCATCTCGCCGATGTTGTAGTTCGACTCCTCGGGCTTGTCCATGACGATGTTCGTCCGGCCGCCCTCCGCCGCGGGGTTCGCCTCGGCGAAGGCCGCGAGCTCGTCGAAGACCGTGTCGTTGACCGTGAAGCCGGCGTTCTCGATGCCCTGGCGGATGTTCACGGCCGTGCGCGTGTCGGCGGTTCCCGATCCGGAGCCGCCGTACACGGGGTCGGCGGCGCCACGCCCGAGGAGCGTCACGGCGCCCGTCTCGAGCGGCAGCGCGCCGTTGTTCTTGAGGAGCGTCATGCCCTCGTCGGCGATGTCCTCGACGAGCTCGGCCGACGCCGCCTTGGCGTCGTCCTGCGTCGCGTGATCGCTCTCGTAGTAGGTCGTGTCGAGCTCAGCGCCCTCGGCGGTGTTGCTGACGACGTACGTGCCGGTGCCCATGAACGATTCGATCGCCCCGCGGAACATCCCGATCGCGATGTTCGCGCCGACGGCCAGGACGGCCACGAACGCGACGATCGGGATCCAGATCGCGAGGAACCTCCTGTTCGACATCGGCGCCTTGGCCTTCGTTGAACCCACGTGTTCTCTCCTCTTGATGCGGGCCTCCCTCGGCGGAGGCCGGCGTCCCGCCTCGGTGCGCAGACGCCGCCACCCATTCCACCGATGTTCATGCACCTGCATGGGCGCTGCCGCACAATCTGTCGTTTCCGGCGGATGAACTGTCGGCCGCCCGCGGTCCGTCACACGGCCGACACATGCGTGGAGCATGCTGGCGTCATGGAGTTCCCACCCCTCGCCACCTCGTACACGATCTCCCTTCCCGCCTGGATCGCGGAGGAGCTCGCCGACGTGCCCGATGTCATCCCGACCCTCGAGGAGCGCATGGCCCTCGTCAACCGGCTCGCCGACCGCAACTGGTGCGAGGGCAACGGCGGCCCGTTCGCGGCCCTCGTCGCCGAGGCCGACACGGGCCGGATCGTGTCGGTCGGCGTGAACGTCGTGCTGTCCACGGGCATCACGTCGGGGCACGCCGAGGTGACGGCGCTCGGGATGGCCCAGGCGCGCGTCGGCTCGTGGGACCTCGGCGCATCCGACCAGCCGCGGCACGAGCTCGTCGTGAACTGGCGCCCGTGCGTGCAGTGCTACGGCGCGGCGATGTGGTCGGGCATCACGACCCTCGCGATCGCCGGATCGGGGCCGGAGTGCGAGGAGATCACGACGTTCGACGAGGGCCCGATGGTCGCCGACTGGGCGGAGGCCTTCGAGGCCCGCGGCATCGCCGTGATCGACGGCGTCGCGAAGGACGACGCGGTCGCGGTCTTCCGCGCGTACCGTGCGGCGGTCGACGCCGGCGCGATCACGGTCTACAACGCGCGCGGCTGATCGTCAGCGCCGCGTGGCCGCGAGCGCGCATCCGCCCGCCGCGATCGCGAGCGCGCCCAGGACGATGACGACCGCGGGCCATCCGGCCGCCGTCCACGCGGCGCTGCAGAGCCATCCGAACAGGCTCGACCCGCCGTAGTAGAAGACGTTGTACATCGACCCCGCGCTCGCGCGGTCGGCGCCCGCGAAGCCCGCCACGGCCGAGCTCGCGACGGAGTGCGCGAGGAACATCCCGGTCGTGAGCAGCACGACGCCCGCGATCACGAGCGGCAGCGGGGTCGTGCCCGTGAGCAGGGCGCCCGCGAGCATGAGCGCGCATCCCGCGAGCAGGGGCGTGCGCAGGCCGAAGCGGAGCGAGAGACGCCCGGAGAGCTGCGCGGCGGCCGTCCCGCCGAGATAGGCGAGGAACACGAAGGAGACGACCGCAGCCGGCAGGGCATAGGGCGGGGCCTCGAGGCGGAACGTGATCGCGTTGTACATGCCGATCATCGCCCCGAGCAGCATGCCGCCCATGAGGAACAGCGCGCGCAGGCGCGCATCGCGCAGCTGCCGCAGGAACACCCGGAGCGTGCGCCCGGCGGGGGCTCCGGATGGCGCCGTGCGCGGCAGCAGGACGGCCATCGTGATCGTGATCGCGGCGCCGACGAGATCGAGGAGGAGCAGGCCGAGGCGCCATCCGCCGATCTCGGCGAGGAGCGGCGCGACGAGCCGCCCGGAGAGCCCGCCGATCGAGGCCGCCGCGATGTAGCCGCCCGCCACGACCGCGGCCCGGCGCCCCGAGATCACCTCGTGCACGAGGGCGACGGCCAGCGCCGGGATCCCGCCCAGCGCCGCGCCCTGCAGGAACCGCCCCGCCACGAGGAGCTCGAGAGTGGGGGCGAGCGGGAGGAGCAGCGCGATGAGCGCCGACGTCGTCGCCGAGACGCGCATCGACCACGCCACCCCGCGCCGTGCCGCGAGCACCGCCCACAGCGGAAGCGAGAGGGCGAGGCCGAGCGTCGCGCCCGAGATGATCCAGGCCACGGCGGCGGCGGAGCGGTCGAGGTCGGCGGCGACGAACGTGAGGAGCCCCTGCGGGGCGTGGAGGAGCGCGAAGCTCGCGATGCCCGCGCACCACATCGCGATCGAGAGGCGGCGCGACGTCGGCACGGCGGACTCCCTCGCGGTCGGGAGGGAGGCGGTCGCCGTCATGCCCTCGACGCTAGCTCGCCCGATGCATGCGGATCCAATACCGGATCGGCTTGATGCATACCATGAGAGCATGAAAACGGATCGGATCCGCGGCGTCCTCCCGCTCGTACCGGTGCTCGTCGCGCTCGGCGACACCGAGCACGTCACGGCCGCCGCCGAGCGCCTCGGCATGCCGCAGCCCAACGTGAGCCGCGCCATCCGCACCCTCGAGCAGCGCCTCGGCGTCGCGCTCGTCGAGAGGGAGGGCCGCGGCATCCGCCTGACCGCCGCCGCGCGCACGCTCCTGCCCGCGTTCCGACGTGCGATCGAGCTCATCGAGGACGGCGTCGGCGCCGTCACGGGCGCGGCCTCGTCGACGGTGTCGCTCGCCTTCCAGACCTCGCTCGGGGAGCGCTTCATCCCCGAGGTCGTGAGCACCGTGCGCCGCGACCGCCCCGATCTGCGCTTCGAGCTGCACCAGGGCGCCCGCTCGCTCCTCATCGAGCAGCTGCATGCGGGTCGCGTCGCCATGGCCCTCGTCGTCGACACCCCGGCGATCGGCGGCGACATCGAGGTCGTGCCCCTGTTCGAGCAGCCGCTCGTCGCGCTCCTGCCCGACGACCATCCGCTCGCGCGGCGCGCGTCGGTCTCGGTGCCCGAGATCGCGGAGTGGCCGATCGTCACCCTCGCGCGCGGCTTCGGGCTGCGGGACTCGCTCGACGCGCTCTTCGCGCGCAGCGAGCGGACGCCCCGCATCGCCTTCGAGGGCGAGGACCTCATCACGGTGCGCGGTCTCGTGACGGCCGGGCTCGGTCTCGCGGTCGTGCCCGAGCAGCCGGTCGTGCCCGCGGGCTGCGTGTCCGTGCCGATCCGCAGCCGTCTCGCGTCGCGGCGGATGTGCGCGGTGACGGCCGCGGGGGAGTCGCGCCCTGCGGTGCTGCTCGTCCGCGACGCGGTCGTCCGCGTCGCGCACGAGCGGCGGATCTGGGCGGAGGGCTGATCAGGCGTCACGCGACGTCGTGCAGCGACACGGGCTGCACGAGCGTCCTGCGCCGGTCGCGCACCCACACGTCTCCGCTCTCGCGCTTCTCGGCGCGCGAGGCGAAGCGGTAGCGGTAGGTCACGACGCGGACGAAGCGGGGTGGCTGGCCGTGGAACGGGTCGCGCGCGAGGAGCCGGAGCGTCGGACGGTCGGCTTCGAGCAGCCGCACGAGGAACACGAGGAACCAGTCGTCGATGCGGTAGCCGAGCGGGAGGAACCACATCAGCCAGTCGAGCCGCAGATGGTACGGAGCGACCTGAGGGGGCCTGCGACGCACGTCGCCCGGCTTCCCGCGGAAGCCGTACTCGTGCCACTGCGCGTGCTCGGGATTCGCGTCGAGCGTGCCCTCGACGACGAACTCGATGCGCTCCTTCGTGACCGTGCCGAAGGCGCCGTACGCGTTGGCGAGGTTCCAGCGGTTGAAGCTCGCGTTCATGAGCTGCCGATGCGCGAAGAGGTTGCGCAGCGGCTGCCCGCTCAGCACGACGTAGAGCACCGCGACGGCGGAGGTGACCACGAGCCAGGGCAGGGGGAGCTCGCCGCGCTCGTCGCCCGCGGGGATGCCCACGGCCGAGAAAGCGAGGACGATCGTCGCCGCGTTCAGCCATGCGAAGTTGCCCGTGAGGACGAGCCAGAGCTGCGTCGCGATGATCACGACCGCCGCGCACGCGCCGATGAGAAGCGGGATCGCGTCGGGCAGCCACAGCCCGAGGAGCGGCGCGAACACGAGCCAGGGCACGGCGAGCTGCGCGATGTGATTGCCCACGACCTCGAGTCTGTGGAACCAGCGCGGCAGCAGATGCGCCTGGCGGCTCAGGGGCCCCGGCATCGGCTGCGTCTCGTGGTGGTAGGTCAGGGCCGTGAGGTCTCGCCACTCGCGTCCGCCGCGGATCTTGATCATGCCGGCGCCGAACTCGAGCCGGAACAGCAGCCACCAGAAGAGGACGATGATCGCCGTCGCGGGCGGCTGGTCGTGCGAGCCGAGGAACGCGGCGAGGAAGCCCGACTCGAGGAGCAGCATCTCCCATCCGAAGCCGTAGAAGGTCTGCCCGATCGAGACGATCGACATGTAGCCGAACCAGATCGCGAGGAAGCACAGCATCGGCAGCCAGGGCGGACCGAGCTGGGGGAGGCCCGCCGCGATCAGCGCGCTGACGGCCATCCCGCCGATGCAGAGCGCGACGAGACGGCGATCCGTGTACCGGATCCATCGGAACAGGGTGGGCCGCAGCGCCCGGGCGGCGCGGTCGGAGGAGCGCGCCCACGCGAGCAGCTCGGGCGCCGGGAGCAGGCCGTGCTCGCCGAGGAGCGCGCGGAACTGGTTGAGCGTCGAGAGGAACGCGACGAGGTACAGCGCCGCGATGCCGCGCTGGAGCACCTCGCGCGCGAACGCGAAGTCGACCGCCGCGAAGCCGTCCATGACGCCACGATACGACCGTCGCGCCCGGCTCTCACGGGGTTGACGGAGGGGTCTGGCCTCGCATCCGGATCCCGGCATATATTGAGGCATGGAAGGTACGACCGGAACCATCGTCGCCGTCGTCGGCCCCGGTGCCGACGACGTGCTCGCCTCCGTCGATGCACTCGACGGCGTCTCCGCGCTCTCGCTGCGCGGTTCCGAGCCGTCTCTCGCGGCGCATCGCATCTCGGCGTCCGGCACCCCCTGGGTGGTGCACGACGCCGACCCGCTCGAGCACGTGGCCTCCGCGTGGATCGAGCTCTTCGAGGAGCGCGCGACCCTCGGCGTGCTCGAGGCGGAGATCGGCGACACGCTCCGCCAGTTCGAGCGCGGCGACGCGCTCATGCCCGACTACTACCTCGTGCTCGAACCCGACGAGGCCCCCGAGATCTGGCGGCACTGGTGGTGCGGCGCGCTCGGCCACCGGGCGCCGCGGCGCATCGTGCCCGTGCACGCGCCCGAGGCCGAGCGCCGCGAGCAGGCGGCGCGGATGCTCCGCAGCCTGCCGACGTCGCGCCCGTGGCCGGACCCCGCGACGTGGCTCCCGGGCCTCGCGATGCAGATCCCGGATCGCGTCGGCCTGCGCGACCGCGACCCCGAGTGACTACTCGACGAGGTCGGGCAGCGCGGCCTTGAGCTCGGCGAGCCAGGCCCTCGCGTTCCCGTCGGACGGCGCACGCCAGTCTCCGCGTGGCGAGAGCGAGCCGGCGGGCGACACCTTCGGCCCGTTCGGGATGGCCGACCGCTTGAACTGCGAGAACCCGAAGAAGCGCTTGAGGAAGACCTGCTCCCACTTCACGATGGTCGCGAGGTCGTAGGCGTAGTGGTCCTCCGCGGGGAACCCGGGGGGCCACGCGCCCGCCTCGGCGTCGCCCCACGCCCGCTCGGCGAGGAAGGCGATCTTCGACGGCCGCATGCCGTAGCGCAGGATGTGGAACAGCGTGAAGTCGTGGAGGGCGTACGGACCGATCGTGCTCTCGGTCGACTGCACCTTGCCGTCCTGGCCGGCCGGCACGAGCTCGGGGCTGATCTCGGTGTCGAGCACCGACTGCAGGACCTTCCGCTCGGCCTCCGACACGCCCTCGCCGTGTGCGATGACCCAGCGGATGAGGTGCTGCATGAGGGTCTTCGGGACGCCGGGGTTGACCGAGTAGTGGCTCATCTGGTCGCCCACGCCGTAGGTCGCCCAGCCGAGGGCGATCTCGGACAGGTCGCCCGTGCCGACGACGATGCCGCCGTGGTGGTTCGCGAGCCGGAAGAGGTAGTCGGTCCGCAGGCCCGCCTGCACGTTCTCGAACGTCACGTCGTAGACCGGCTCGCCCTGGCCGAACGGATGGCCCATGCGCGTGAGCATCTCGGTCGCGGCCGGGCGGATGTCGATGGTCTCGATGGTCGCGCCGACCGACTCCGCGAGGGCGATGGCGTTCGACTTCGTGTGCTCGCTCGTCGCGAATCCCGGCATCGTGTAGGCGAGGATGTCGCTGCGCGGGCGGCCCATCCGGTCCATCGCGCGGGCGATGACGAGCAGCGCGTGCGTCGAGTCGAGACCGCCGCTCACGCCGATGACGGGTTTCGGGCTGCCGATCGCCGACAGGCGCTGCACGAGCCCCGACACCTGGATGTTGAACGCCTCGTAGCAGTCCTGCGCGAGACGAGCGGGGTCGTCGGGCACGAAGGGGAACCGGTCGAGCGCTCGCCGCAGGCCGACGTCGCCGCGCGGCGGATCCACCTCGAAGCGGACGGTCCGGAAGCGCGTCTGCTCGGCGAAGGTGCGCCGGTTGTCGTCGAACGTCCCCTGGCGCAGGCGGTCCTGCCGGATGCGGTCGAGGTCGACGTCCGCGACGGAGTGGCGCGCGCCATCCGGGAAGCGCTCGGTCTCGGCGAGGAGGGTGCCGACCTCGTAGACCATCGTCTGGCCGTCCCACGAGACGTCGTTCGTCGACTCGCCCTGCCCGGCCGCGGCGTACGCGTAGGCCGCGATGCATCGGGCCGAGGCCGACTTGCAGAGCAGGTGGCGATCGTCGGCGCGCGCGATGGTGATCGGGCTGCCGGAGAGATTGAGGAGCACGGTGGCGCCCGCGAGCGCCGCGAGCGACGAGGGCGGAACGGGCACCCACATGTCCTCGCACACCTCGACGTGCACGACGAGGCCGGGCACATCCGCCGCCTCGAAGAGGAGGTCGGGGCCGAACGGCACCTCGCGACCTGCGACCGCGATCGTGCCGCGCTGGTCGTCGCCCGGGGCGTACCAGCGGCGCTCGTAGAACTCGCGGTAGGTCGGCAGATACGACTTCGGCGCGACGCCGAGGATCTCGCCGCGGTGGATGACGACGGCCGTGTTGAAGACGCGGCTGCCGCGCTGGAGGGGCGCGCCCACGACGAGCACGGGGAAGAGATCGGCCGAGGCCGCGACGATCGTCGCGATCGCGTCGTCGACCGCGTCGAGGAGCGGGTCCTGCAGCACGAGGTCGTCGATCGCGTAGCCGGAGAGGCACAGCTCGGGGTACACCGCGACCGCGACGGCGTCGTCGCTCAGCTCGCGGGCGGTCTCGATGACCGCCTGGGCGTTCGTCGCCGGGTCCGCGACCGCGAGCGGGATGGTCGCCGCCGCGATGCGGGCGAAGCCGTGGCCGTATGCGCTGCCGAAGTCGAAGTCGCTCACGTCGTCCAGTCTGTCACCGGACGCGGCGGGCCGGCCCGACCGCCGCTAGAGCAGCCGTCGCGCCGACGCCCACGCCGTGAGCTCGTGCCGCGACGAGAGCTGGAGCTTGCGGAGCACGGCCGACACGTGCGTCTCGACGGTCTTCACCGAGATGAAGAGCTCGGCGGCGACCTCCTTGTAGGCGTAGCCGCGGGCGATGAGCCGCATGACCTCCTGCTCGCGCGCGGAGAGGCGGTCGAGCTCGTCGTCGGCGACCGCGGTCTCGCCCGAGGCCGCGCCGAAGGCGTCGATGACGAATCCGGCCAGGCGCGGGGAGAAGACCGCGTCGCCCGATGCGACGACCCGCACCGCGCGGGAGACCTCGGCTCCCGATGCGCCCTTCGTGATGTAGCCGCGGGCGCCCGCGCGGATGACCCGAACGACGTCCTCCGCCGCGTCGGAGACGCTCAGGGCGAGGAAGCGGGTTCCGGGTGAGAGCGGCGACGCCTGCCGCAGGACGTCCTCGCCGCCCGCGCTGCCGGCCGCGCCGCCGGGCAGGTGCACGTCGAGGAGCACGACGTCGGGCGCGGTCTCGGCGATCACGGCGACCGCGGACGGCACGTCGGCGGCCTCGCCGACGACCCGGAGCGCGCCGTCGAGGTCGGCGCGCAGCCCCGAGCGGAAGATGGAGTGGTCGTCGACGATCACGACGGTGAGCTCAGGCACGGGCACCTGCCGAAGGGTAGCGGATGTGCACCTGCGTGCCGACGCCTCCCGCGCCGCGCGTGACCGAGGCCATCCCGCCCGTGCGCCGCATGCGGCCGACGATCGACTCGCGCACGCCGAAGCGGTCCTCGGGGACGGCGTCGAGGTCGAACCCGGCACCGCGGTCGCGGACGAAGACGTCGACGGCTCCCGGGGCGCCCTCGATGTAGACCGAGACCTCGCCGCCTGCGTGGCGCGCCGCGTTGAGCATCGCCTCGCGGGCCGCCGCGGCGACCTCGCCGCTTGCCCGCTCGGTCGACGATCCGGCCGACACGACCGAGATCGCCACCTCGTAGTCGAGCTCGAGTGCTGTCGCGTAGTCGCGCAGATCGGTCGCGAGGTCGCTGTCAGCGGGCGCGTCGTCGTCGTAGAGCCAGGCACGCAGCTCGCGCTCCTGGGCGCGGGCGATCCGGCCGACCTCGCTCGAGGCACCAGCGCGGTTCTGGATGAGCGCGAGCGTCTGCAGCACGGAGTCGTGCAGGTGCGCGGCCATCTCGGCGCGCTGCTCCTCGCGGATGCCCTGGATGCGCGCGGCCTGGAGCTCGCGGAACCGCGCGATCCAGGTCGACGACCACACGACGGCGATGCCGAGCGCTGCCGCGAGCGCGATGAGGAGCATGACCGGCGCGAGCTGGGCCGCGACCGAGCCCGTTCGGGTGAGGATGAGGATGGCCACGGCCGCGAGCACGGCCGACGCGATGCTGCGGACGAGGAGGTCCTGCTGGGGGCCGCGGGCCGGGTCGGCCCGGTCGAGGACGGCCGACCACACGCCCCCGGCGGTCGCGAGCGCGATCGCGAAGACCGCGGGGAGCAGGCTCGCGGGCGGGAGGACGCCCTGAGTGAGGCTCCAGTAGTTCATCTGGAGCGCGACGAGGAGGAACAGCGCCGCCCCCGCGAGGAGGATCCACGCGACGGGAGCCCGCCGCGTGACGCGCGCATCGCCATCCTGCAGGGGCGTGAAAGCCCAGAGCCACAGATAGAGGAGTGCGCCCGCGCCCCAGATGCCCGCCGTCGCGACGAACAGGAGCCGCGTGACCGGCACGCGCCATCCGAGGTGCCGCGCGACGCCCTCGGCGACGCCCGCGACCACCGCGCTGCGCGAGCGCGCGAGGCGCGAGGCGGGAGGCGCGGCGGTCATGCCCCCATGCAACCACGCGCGGGCCGCCCTGAGCGGGCGAATCAGGGGAGGACCGGGGTGATCCCTCATGGCGGCGCCGGCGCGCAGCGCGCGAGGATCGGACTATGACCGAGAGCGAGCCGCGGGGAACCGAGATGACGAGCGCCGTGGGGGCGGATGGCGGCGCTCCCGCTGTCGAGGCGCCGTCGCGTCGTCCGGGAGGAGGCTTCTTCGACTGGGTGCGATCGCTCGGCCTCGTGCGCACGGAGGGCTGGATCGGCGGCGTGTGCGCCGCGATCGCGCGCCGCACGGGCGCCGACCCCGTCATCGTGCGGGGCATCTTCGTCGTCGCCGCGGTGCTCGGGTTCCCCGCGCTGTGGCTGTACGCCCTCGGATGGGCCCTGCTCCCGGATGAGCGGGGCGACATCGCGATCCGCCTGCGGACCGGCTCGGGCCCGGCCCTCGTCGGCATCGCGATCATGATCGGCTTCGGCGCACTCGCCAGCTGGGCGAGCGCGACGCTCATGGAGGACTTCCTCGCGCTGGCGTACCCGGGCCGGATCGTCTGGACCGCCATCGAGGCCTCGTTCTGGATCGCGGTCGTCGCGGCGCTCGCCGCGTTCGCGCTCTGGCTCGTCCGGCGCGAGCGGCCCCTGGGCGGCGTGGCCGCGCTCGGACCGGGACGGACGGCGCTCATCGTCCTCGTCTGCGTCGCGGCCGCCATCCCGATCCTCGGGATCGGCTTCGGCGTCGTCGTGCCCGCGATCTTCGGGTACGGATCGCCCGTCGCGCTCCTCGTCGGGCTCGCGGCGGTCGCGGCCATCGCCGCGCTCGGCATCTGGGCCGGCCGGCGCATCGCGTCCCCCGTGTCGGGCGGGGGCCTCGGCGGGGTGCAGGGAACCCCCGCCGCCCGCGGGACGGCCGGGGGGCCGGCCGTCCCGCCCTTCGAGCCGGCTCCGTCGCCCGAGCCGCCCGCCGACGGCGACTTCGACGCCTGGCGTCGCCAGCACGAGGAGTGGCGCGAGCAGCACGACGCGTGGCGCGCGCAGCAGACCGACGCGGAGCGCCTCGCCCGCGAGGAGGAGCGCGCCCGCCGTCAGCAGGCCGCGCGCGCGTTCGCGGAGGAGGCGGCGCGCGTGCGCGCGGCCCGCAGGGCGAGTCGTCCGAGGATCTCCCTCGCCTTCGGCGCGTCGACCCTCGGACTCGCCCTCGTCGCGGGATCGGCCGCAGCCCTCGTCGTCCTCGGCGGAGGGACCTGGCCGATCGAGCCCGAGCGCGCCTCGGCCGCCCTTGCGGCCGCGGCCTTCGCGATGTCGGCGGTCGCGGCCGGCGGGATGGTGATCGCGGGTGCCCTGCGCCGCCGCAGCGGGGCGCTCGCGGCCCTCGCCGCGATCGCGCTCGCCGCAGGGGCCGGCACGGCGCTCGGCGCGAACAACGTGATCGGCGCGAACAGCTGGCAGACGATCGCCGTCGACGGCTCGTCGTACGAGGTGACGCGCGCCTACGGCTCCCTCGAGCTGTGGCTGATGGCCGACGGCGGCGGAGAGGGCGGCGCCACGGTCGTCCGCCGTGCCGGCTTCACGCAGGTGACCGTCCCTCCGGATGTCGCGGCGGACATCCGGATCCACGCCGACGACGACACGCGCGTCACGGTGACCCGGATGAGCGACGCGGGCTTCTACGAGTCGGAGGACCTGCCGGTGCCGCGCGACGGGATCGTCGAGTGGGCGCAGGACGGCGCCGAGGCGGATGCGCCCCTGCGCACGGTGGACATCACGCAGACCGAGGGCGGTGAGGTGTCGATCTGGGTGCTCGACGAGGCCGAGTTCGGCGCGGCTGAGCCGACGCCGTCCGCTGACGAGGAGAGTGCACGATGAGCGAAGAGCAGCGCGTCCCCGAGGGCGCCCCGGCCGCGGGTCCCGAGCCTGCCGAGCGGCCCCGCATCCGCTGGGCGGCGATCATCTGGGGTGCGCTCATGCTCGTCGTCTCCCTCGTCGGGCTGGGGCAGGTGCTCGACGCGACGCGATACGCCGCGCTCCAGGCGGCGGTGGCCGACTGGATTCTCACGGCCGACCCTGTTTCGACCGCGGTGACCGTCGTCCTGGCCGCGGGCGCGGTCATCCTCGTCGCGGGTCTCGCCGGCCTCGCGCGCGGCGTGCAGAAGCGGTCAGCGCGGCGCTGAGCCGGGGCGCGGCGAACCTCGACGCCCGGGCCGGATGACCGGGCTCAGGCCTCGAGCACGTCGGCGATCGCGGCGGCGAACGTGTGCCCGTCGAACGGGCCCGGCTCGTCCATCCCCTGCGCGGCGCTCGTCACGATGACGCGGCCGTCCGGCGTCGTGAGGACGCTCGTGGGGTGCTCAGCCGGGACCTCGATGCGCGCGAGCCGCGCGCCATCCGCTCGGTACACGTCGAGGCGCCCGCCGTCGTACACGGCGCTCCAGATGCGTCCCTGCGCGTCGACGTGCAGGCCGTCGGGCGACCCGTCGACCGCGGCGAACACGTCGAGGCGGTCGGGTGCCGCGATCGGGGCGCGCAGGATGCGGCCGCCCACGGTGTCGGCGATGAGCACGGTCTCGCCGTCGGGATGGAAGGCCGGGCCGTTCGGGATGTCGATGCCGGTCGCGAGGCGCGTCACCTCGCGGGTGCCCGCGTCCCAGCGCCAGACCGAGCCCTCGGGATCGGAGCCGTCCCGGACCATCGTCCCGAACCACAGCGATCCGTCGGGCGCGATGGTCCCGTCGTTGACGCGATGCCGGGCGGGATCGAGACCGGTGTCGCCGAGAGCGGTGTGGCGCCCGAAGATGTCGAGTTCGACGACGCCCGTCCCCGCCGCGGCGAGCAGGCGTCCGTCCGGCGCCTTCTCGGCGAAGCCGACCGGGCGGTCGAGCCGATGGGTCGCGGCGTCGCCGCCCTCGGGGGTCCAGGCGTGCAGGACGCCGCCTTCGAGGTCCACCCAGTGCACGACGCCGTCGATGAGCCGCGATCCCTCGCCGAGGGGATGGGCCGCGGCGCTCAGCCGGGTCCACGGGCCGGGTCGCTCGTCCATGCCGTCTCCTCCGCTCGCGGGCATCAGAGCCATCGTGTCATGCCGGCGGACGGGGATGTCCGAGACCCGGGCTACCGTCGGAGTGTGAGATTCATCCCGACAGAGCAGCGCCTCGTGTGGAGCGCGAGCGACCTCAAGGCCGCCGCCGAGTGCGAGTTCGCGTGGCTGCGGGCGATCGACGCGAAGCTCGGCCGCGTCGCCGCCGTCGAGGATCCGGAGGACGCCATGCTCGAGCGCGCGGCCCGGCTCGGCGATCGCCACGAGGAGCGCGTCCTCGAGCGCTACCGCCAGGAGTTCGGCGCCGGGGTGGTCGAGCTCGAGCGGGTGTCGTCGGCCGACTCCGCGGCCCTCGCCGCCGTGGCGGCCCAGACGGTCGACGCGCTGCGGTCGGATGCGCGGGTGCTGTTCCAGGCCGCCTTCACCACGGACGAGTTCGTCGGATTCGCCGACTTCCTCGTGCAGGAGGCTGGTGGCCGCTGGCGCGTGCAGGACAGCAAGCTCGCCCGCACGGCCCGCGTGACGGCGCTCATGCAGCTCGCGGCATACGTCGATCAGCTGCGCCGTCTCGGCATCCCGACCTCCGACGAGGTCGACCTCCTGCTCGGCGACGGCTCGGTGTCGACGCACCGGGTGGACGACCTGCTTCCGATGTTCGACGTGCGCCGTCGCCGCCTGCGGGCGCTCATCGCGGATCGCGGGATCGAGCGGGGCGCGTCGGCCGAGGCGATCGCGTGGGGTGACGAGCGCGGCGAGCTCGAGGTGTCCGCGTGCGGGCGCTGCGCGACCTGCGAGCTCGAGGTCGTCGCGCATCGCGACCTGCTGCTCGTCGCGGGCATGCGCCCGTCGCAGCGCGCTCGCCTGCGCGACATCGGCATCCGCACGATCGACGACCTCGCGGCGGCCGAGACCGGGCCCGCGCGGATGAACTCCGACGTCTTCGCGTCGCTGCGCACGCAGGCGCGCCTCCAGCTGCAGAGCCCCGCCGGCGTGCCGGGCGACGAGCCGGCCGATGCGCACCCGGTTCCCGCGTACGAGGTCGTGCAGCCGCTCGCGCTCGGCGCGATGCCCCGCCCGAGCCAGGGCGACGTGTTCTTCGACTTCGAGGGCGATCCGCTCTACAGCGAGCAGGTCGGCTCGGCCGCCGTCTGGGGCATCGACTACCTCTTCGGATGGGTCGACCTGCGCGAGCAGTACTCCGCGCTCTGGGCGCACACCCTCGCGGAGGAGAAGGCCGCCCTCGAGCGCTTCTGCGACTTCGTCGCGGCGCGCAGGGCCGCGCATCCCGACATGCACATCTACCACTACGCGCCGTACGAGCCCACGCACCTGGCGGCGATGGCCGCTCGGCACGGTGTGCGCGAGGCCGACGTCGACCGGATGCTGCGCGACGAGCTCTTCGTCGACCTCTACCCGATCGTGCGCCGGGCCCTGCGCATCGGCTCGCGGTCGTACTCGATCAAGAAGCTCGAGCCGCTCTACATGGGCGACGAGGTGCGCACGCAGGACGTGCAGAAGGGCGACGACTCGATCGTCCGCTATGTCGAGGCGCGCGCCCTGCAGGCCGATGGGCAGGAGGCGGCCGCGCGGGCCATCCTCGACGACCTCGCCGACTACAACCGCTACGACTGCGTCTCGACCCGGCGCCTGCGCGACTGGCTCGTCGAGCGTGCGCGGGAGACCGGCGTGACCCCTGCCCCGCCCGAGGTGCCCGACGAGCTCGCGTACGCGCCGTCTCCGCTCGCGCTCGCGCTCGACGCGCATGCCGCTGCGCGCCGCGATGCCCGCGTGGCGGCAGACCCGCTGTCGGCCCCGAGCGCCGACGAGGACGCGCTGCGTCTCGCGGCGGCCGCGATCGACTACTACCCGCGCGAGGCGAAGAGCTTCTGGCACGGGCACTTCCAGCGGCTGCGGGAGCCGCTCGGCCTCTGGCTCGACACCCGCGACGTCCTCGCCGTCGACGCCTCGCGCTGCCGCGTCGTCGAGGACTGGGGGATGCCCGAGGGCGCGCGATCCGTCCGCCGCGTGGTCGAGCTCCGCGGCGAGCTCGCACCGGGAACGCGACTGAGCGAGGGCGTCGAGCCGTACCTGCTCTATCCGCGACCCGCTCCGTTCCCGAACCAGGCCTCCCCGCGCTGGGTGCACGTGCCCCGCCAGGCACGCGTCATCGAGGTCCTCGACGACGGTGCCGTCATCGAGGAGCGCGCGGCCGACGGCGAGACGTGGCAGGAGCTTCCCGTAGCCCTCACCCCCTCACCCCCGCCGCGTGCCGGCAACCAGCAGGGGGCCATCGACGCATGGGCCGAGACGGTCGTGCGCGCGGCCGACGCGGGGGAGCTCCCGGCCGACCCGGCCACCGACATCCTGCGCCGCATCCCGCCGCGCGGTGCCGGGATCGCGCCGTCCGGCGGCGACGACGTGTCCGCGATCGTCCGGACGGTGCGCGGCCTGGACCGCTCCTACGTCGCCGTCCAGGGCCCTCCCGGCACCGGCAAGACGTATGTCGGCTCGCACGTCATCGCGCGCCTCGTCATGGAGCACGGCTACCGGGTCGGCGTCGTCGCGCAGTCGCACGCCGTGGTCGAGAACATGCTCGACCGCGTCGTCGCGGCGGGGGTGCCCGGCTCGCGCGTCGCGAAGGCGCCGAAGTCCGGAGCCGAGCCGCGTGACCCCGCCTTCACGCTGATCCCCAAGAACGGTGTGGCCCGCTTCGTCTCCGAGCAGCAGGGCGGCTACGTCGTCGGCGGCACCGCGTGGGACTTCACGCACACCGGCCGCATCGCGCGCGGCGGGCTCGACCTGCTCGTCATCGACGAGGCGGGCCAGTTCTCGCTCGCGTCGACCATCGCGGTCTCGACGGCGGCGCGCAGCCTGCTTCTGCTCGGCGACCCGCAGCAGCTTCCGCAGGTGAGCCAGGGGGTGCATCCCGAGCCCGTGGACACCTCGGCCCTCGGCTGGGTGATGGATGGCCAGCAGGTGCTCCCGGAGACCCACGGCTACTTCCTCGCGCGGTCGTGGCGCATGCATCCGGAGGTGTCCGAGGCCGTCTCGCACCTGTCCTACGCCGGGCGTCTCGCGTCGCGCGCCGGCGCGGAGCGCCGGTCGGTCGACGGCGTCGCGCCGGGCCTGCACGCGGTGCCCGTGCGTCATCGGGGCGATGCGACCGAGTCCCAGGCCGAGGCCGACGAGGTCGTGCGGATCGTCGGCGAGGTCGTCGGGCGGGCGTTCACCGACATCCGCATCGACGACGACGCAGTCGCCCACGCGTGCCCGCCGCGCCCGCTCACGGAGGACGACATCATCGTCGTCGCGCCGTACAACGCCCAGCAGCAGCTCGTCGAGCAGACCCTGCAGCGTGCCGGATGGCCGCGCGTGCGCGTCGGGACCGTCGACCGGTTCCAGGGGCAGGAGGCCGCGATCTCGATCGTGACGCTCGCGGCCTCATCGGGCAGGGACGCCCCGCGCGGGACGGAGTTCCTGCTGCTCCAGAACCGGCTCAACGTCGCGATCTCGCGCGCGATGGTCGCGGCGTACCTCGTGCACTCGCCCGCCCTGCTCGACGACCTGCCGCACACGCCCGCCGGCGTCGCGCGCATGAGCGCGTTCGCCCGCCTCGTGGCCCAGGAGGAGAGCGCATGACCGACGCCGACGCCATCCGCCGCGCAGCCGCCGAGTGGGTCTGGCTGCCGCGCGACTCCGATCACGTCGTCGACGGGATGGTCGCCGTGCGCTATCCCGCGCGCTTCGGCGGCGGGGTGCGGGTCTCGGCGTTCGACCGCGAGGGCACAGCCGATGAGGCGGTGGACGCCGCGCTCGAGCGCGCCCGCGACTGGGGCGAGCGGCGCACGACCTTCTGGGTCGGCGCATCCGACCGCCCGGCAGGGCTCGCGGACGCGCTGCTCCGGCGCGGCGCGGTGCACGAGGACACCGTCACGGTCTTCGCGCTCGCCCTCGACGAGGCGACGCCGGGGGAGTCCCCGGGCGTCGCGGTCGAGACGGTGCGCACACGAGAGCAGCTGCGCGACGTCGACGCGGTCAACGTGCCGGTCTGGGAGCAGGCGCCGCTCGACGAGGCGGGGCTCGACGCCGAGCTGCGCGAGCTCGAGGCGGATTGGAGCGCGGGGCGCGGGTTCCGCGTGCTCGCGCGCATCGACGGCCGCCCCGTGAGCACGGGCGGCGCGACGATCGTCGGGGAGTTCGCGCGCCTCTGGGGTGCGGCCACCCTCGCTTCCGACCGCGGGAGCGGCGCGTACCGGGCCGTGCTCGCGGAGCGGCTCCGCCTCGCCCGCGCGTTCGGCGCGTCGACCGCGCTCGTCAAGGGGCGCGTGTCGACCTCGGCGCCGATCCTCGCGCGCGCCGGCTTCCGGACGTACGGCGAGGAGCGGGTCTACCGGCTCGACGTGGACTGAGGCGCGGCCCGGGCCGCCCCGGCTCAGACCGTGCCGTAAAGGCGGTCGCCCGCGTCGCCGAGCCCCGGCACGATGTACCCGTGCTCGTTGAGGCCCTCGTCGAGCGCGCCGAGCACGAGCGTGATGTCGCGGTCGCCCACGAGGCTCTCGATCGCGTGGACGCCCTCCGGGGTGCCGAGAAGGCACACGGCGGTGACCTCGGTCGCGCCGCGGTCGAAGAGGTACTTGATCGCCGCGGCGAGCGAGCCGCCGGTCGCGAGCATCGGGTCGAGCACGAAGCACTGGCGGTCGCTGAGGTCGTCGGGCAGGCGCTCGGCGTACGTGGTCGGAAGGAGGGTCTCCTCGTTCCGCACGATGCCGAGGAAGCCGACCTCCGCGGTCGGGACGAGCTTGGTCATCCCCTCGAGCATGCCGAGCCCTGCGCGCAGGATCGGGACGACGAGCGGCTTCGGGTCGGCGATCCTGACGCCCTTCGTCTCCGTGACGGGGGTGTCGATCGTGACCGGCTCGACGCGCACGTTGCGCGTGGCCTCGTAGGCGAGGAGCGTCATGAGCTCCTCGGTCAGCTGACGGAAGACCGGCGACGGCGTTGCCTTGTCGCGGAGCACCGTGAGCTTGTGCGTGATGAGCGGGTGGTCGGCGACGTGCAGGCGCATAGGGCAAGGCTACCGGGACGCGGTTGCGCGGATGCAGAGAGCCTGGGCCGTTCTAGGCTCGGAGGGTGAATTCCTCGCCATCCGACGTGTCCGCGATGCGCCGCGCGCTCGCGCTGGCCGACGCGGCGGGGGAGCGCGGGGACATCCCGGTCGGAGCCGTGGTGCTCGGGGCGGATGGCACGGTGCTCGGCGAGGGGCGGAACCTCCGTGAGGAGACGCACGACCCCGCGGCGCACGCCGAGATCGTCGCCATGCGCCGCGCGGCCGAGGCTATCGGATCCTGGAACCTCGAGGGATGCACGCTCGTCGTGACGCTCGAGCCGTGCGTCATGTGCGCGGGAGCGGTCCTGCAGGCCCGCATCGGCCGGCTCGTCTTCGCGGCGTGGGACGAGAAGGCAGGGGCCGCGGGATCGATGTACGACGTCGTGCGGGACCGGCGCCTTCCCCACCGCGCGGAGGTCGTCGGCGGCGTGCTCGAGGACGAGGCCGTGGCGCTCCTGCGCGCCTTCTTCGCCGAGCGCCGCTGAACGCAGAGAGTCCCCGCGGCCGCGCCGCGGGGACTCTCGAGCGATGGGCTCAGATGCCGAGGCCGCCGAGGAGGCCGAGGAGCGTCTCGAGGAGTCCGGAGAGGAGGCCGAGGAGATCTGCCATGGTCGTTTCCTTTGTTCTGCGGGCCGGAGCCCAGGTGGGAGAGGTGCGCCGGTCGGGCGCAGTCCCTAGCCTCGCCTACTGAAATATCGGAATGCAAGACCCTGACGGCGATTCGCTCAGCGCAGGCGCGGCAGCACCTCCTCGCCGAGATACGCCACGTGATCGAGGTCGCCCATGTCCATCAGCTGGAAGTACAGCCGAGACGCGCCGAGCTCCTTCAACCGGGTCGCCTTGGCGACGATGTCGTCGGCGGAGCCGGCGAAGCCGTCTCCCGCGCGGAACGCCGCGAGGTCGGTCCGGGTCGCGGCCGCGCGCCGCTCGAGGTCGGCCTCGCTGCCGCCCGCGAGGGTCGTGAGCGCGACGCTGAGCTTCAGCGTCTCGGGGTCCCGGCCGATCCGCTCGCACGCCGCGCGCACGCGGGCGAAGCGGTCGGCGATGACGTCCTCGGGCTGGAAGGCGATGTTGAACTCGGTCGCGTGCTGGGCCGCGAGCTCCGGCGTCCGGGTGAGGCCTGCGCCGCCGACGATGACGGGCACCCGGTCCTGCACGGGCTTCGGCAGGGCGGGGGAGTCCACGAGCCGGTAGTGCTCTCCCTCGAAGCCGTAGCGCTCGCCGACCGGGGTGGACCACAGGCCGTTCACGATCTCGAGCTGCTCGGCGAGCATCCCGAACCGCTTCCGGGGGAAGGGGATCGCGTACGCGAGATGCTCCGCCTCGAACCAGCCGGTCCCGAGCCCGAGCTCGGCACGGCCATCCGACATCGCGTCGACCTGCGCGACCTGGATCGCGAGGATCCCGGGCCAGCGGTAGGTGACCGACGAGACGAGGGTGCCGAGCCGCAGACGGGTCGTCTCGCGCGCCAGGCCGGCGAGCGTCGTCCAGGCGTCCGTCGGACCCGGCAGCCCCTCGCCGCCCATCGTCAGATAGTGGTCCGAGCGGAAGAAGCCGTCGAATCCGACGCGCTCGGCCTGCTGCGCGAACGCGAGCTGGGTGTCGTAGCTGGCCCCCATCTGGGGCTCGGTGAAGACGCAGAACTCCATGCGCCCCAGTCTGTCAGCGCAGCGAGCCGTCAGTCGGAGGACTTGAGGATGAAGGTCTCCGTCGGAGGACCGGGCTCGTGGGGAGCGCGATAGACGTCGGTCTCGAGGTAGATGATCCGCGCGGCGGGCACAGCCTCGCGGATGCGCGCCTCGACCGCATCGATGTCGCGCGCCGCATCGGCCACGGAGATGTCCTGCGGGAGGCCGACCTTGCCGGCCACCATGAGCTCCTCGGGCCCGACGTAGAGCGTCTTGACGTGGATGAGCTTCTCGACCTCGGGCCCCGCCTCGATCGCGGCGACGATCCGCTCGAAGTCGGCCTCCGATGCGCCTTCGCCGACGAGCAGGCTCTTCGTCTCGATCCCGAGCACGATCGCCACGAGGATGAGCAGCACGCCGATGCAGATGGTGCCGAGCGCGTCGAAGACGGCGTCGCCCGTGAGCACCGTGAGGCCCACGCCGAGGAGCGCGAGGGTGAGGCCGATCAGCGCCGCGAAGTCCTCGAGGAGGACGACGGGCAGCTCTGGCGCCTTCGCGCGGCGGATGAACGACGCCCAGGACTGCCCGCGCTCGCGCACGGCGTTGCTCTCCTTGACGGCGGTCCGCAGCGAGAAGCTCTCGAGCCCGATCGCGATGACGAGGATGGCGATCGGCAGCCAGGCGTTCTCGACCGCGTGCGGGTGGGTGAGCTTCTCGACTCCCTCGTAGAGCGAGAAGACCCCGCCGACCGAGAAGAGGATGATCGCGACGACGAACGCGTACACGTAGCGCTCGCGGCCGTGCCCGAAGGGGTGCTCGCGGTCGGCGGCTCGCCGCGCGCGGCGTCCGCCGAGCAGGAGGAGGAGCTGGTTGCCGGAGTCGGCGACCGAGTGGATGGCCTCCGCGAGCATCGATGCGGAGCCCGAGATGATCCATCCGATGAACTTCGCGATCGCGATCCCGATGTTCGCCGCGAAGGCCGCCAGGATCGCCTTGCCACCGCCGTGTGCGCTCATGCTCGCAGTCTAAGGCGGGCGCTCGCGCCTCGCCCGCCCGTCGGCGCGCCGCACGCGATCCCTAGGATTGACGCATGACTGACTCGCTCCCCTCCGTCGCGTTCCTCGGTGCCGGCTCGATGGGCGGTGCGATCCTGCGGGGCCTCGTCGCGAGCGGACTCGATGTCGACGGCGGCGTCTTCGCGACCAACCGCTCGGCGCAGAAGGCGGCCGAGCTCGCCGCGCTCCCGGGGGTCACGAGCATCGCGCTCGAGGACGAGCCCGACGGCAACGCGCGCGCCGCGTCGGAGGCGCGCATCGTGCTCGTCGGCGTGAAGCCCGCGATGGTGCCCGACCTCCTCCGCGAGATCGGGTCCGCTCTCCGCGACGACGCGATCGTCGTGAGCCTCGCAGCGGGCGTGACGCTCGACACCTTCCAGAGCATCCTCGGCTCCGAGACCGCGGTCCTCCGCTCGATGCCGAACACCCCCGCGCGCATCGGCAAGGGCGTCACGGGCCTCGCTCGGGGCGCCGCCGCGAGCGACGAGGATGTGCGCGTCGTGCGCCGCCTCTTCGAGACGGTGGGCACCGTGATCGAGGTGCCCGAGGAGCGCATCGACGCGCTCTCGGCGATCTCGGGTTCGGGGCCCGCCTACGTCTTCCTCCTCGTCGAGGAGCTCACGCGCGCGGCCGTCGCGCAGGGGTTCGCGGAGGCGGATGCGCGCGCGATGGCCGAGGGCACGTTCATCGGCGCGACGGCGCTCCTCGACGCGACGGCGGAGGACCCCGCCGAGCTGCGTCGGCAGGTGACGAGCCCCAAGGGCACGACCGAGCGGGCGATCGCGGTCCTGCAGGACGCTCGCCTGAGCGAGCTCTTCCGGACGGCGACGGATGCCGCGATCGCGCGCGCGAAGGAGCTCGCCGCGGGCGCGTGACGGGTCAGCGGCCGATCGCCTCGGCACGGCCGGCGCGCCAGCTCTCGCCGAGCTGCAGGACCAGCGACTGGAAGGCGACCTCCGCGGGCGCACGCACGCGGTCGTGCCGCTGCGCGAGCAGGATGCGACGCGACGGGGCATCGTCGCCGAGGGCCAGCACGCGCACGCCCGGGTGGCGGGTCACGACGGCGCTCTCGGGAGCGAGCGCGACGCCGAGGCCGACGCTCGCCATCGCCTGCGCCTCCAGATAGTCGTTCGCCTGGAAGGCGATGCGGGGCGAGAATCCCGCGGCCAGGCAGGACCTCTGCAGCAGCTCGGCCACGGGGTGGTCGTCGGCGCGGATGATCCACGGTTCTGAGGCGAGCTCGCTCATCTGCACGCTCTCACGCCCCGCGAGCGGGTGCTCGGCGCCCACGAGAAGCACGGTGGGCTCCTCGAAGACGAGGGTCAGGTCGAACTGGCGAGGGTCGAGAGGGTTCCACGCGTACTCCCACAGGAAGCAGAGGCCGACCTCGCCCCGGCTGAGCAGATCGACGAGATCCTCGAGCCGGCTTGAGCGGACGTCGAGGGCGACCGAGGGATTCTCCCGGCGGAACCGTCCGATGACGAGGGGGAGGAACGAGCTCCCGATCGTGGGGAACGTGCCCACGCTCAGCGAGCCGCCTTCGAGGCGCGCCAGACGACGCAGGTCGGACTCGGCCGCGTCCATCTGGCGCAGGATCGTGCGGGCATGCCCGGCGAGGACGAGTCCGGCATCGGTCGGGATCATGCCGTCGGTGCGCCGGTGGACCAGCGGCTGGCCGACCTCGGCTTCGAGCTTGCGCAGCTGCTGAGAGACGGCGGACGGCGTGTGGAAGAGGTCGTCCGCCGCCGCGGTGACGGACCCCGTCTCGATGACCCGCAGGAGAACCCTGAGCCGATTGATGTCGAGCACGCGGGCTCCTCTCGTGAAGGGATGCTTCATGGGCGCCCAGAAGAGCCGAATGGCCACTTCAGGGGCGACTCTCTCATGGTAGGCCGCTGACCGGCGCCGAGCCTTGGGAAGCACTTCGGGCACTCCGTGCGCCCTGTGGTTCCGTGCTTGAAGAGCTGCTTAACGACACTGCTGAATCTGTAACTGGTGTTTCAGTGGCGGTGCATCCACGATCGTGCTGTCGCCACCCGGCGCCCCGATCTCGAAGGCAGGACCGATGAACCGCACGATCTCCGCAACCTGGATGCGCGGCGGCACCAGCAAGTGCTGGGTGTTCGAGCGCGAGCAGCTGGAGATCCCCGGCATGTCCGTCGACGACGTCCTCCTGCGGCTGTACGGCAGCCCCGACCCGCGGCAGGTCGATGGCGTGGGCGGCGCGACCTCGACCACGAGCAAGGCGGTCATCCTCTCCCGCGCCTCCGACGACGAGGCCGATGTGGATTACACGTTCGCGCAGGTCGGCATCGGGGAGGCCACGGTGGACTGGGGCTCCAACTGCGGCAACTGCTCTGCAGTGGTCGCGCCGTTCGCGCTCGCGCGGGGGTGGGTCGCACCGGCCGCGGACGAGACGATCGTGCGGGTCCGCAATACCAACACGGGGCAGGTGATCTGGGAGCGGCTCGCGACTCCGGGCGGCCGGTGGGAGGAGCGGCTCGACACCGACATCCCCGGCGTCCCCTTCTCCGGGACGGCGGTGGGGCTCGGCTTCGTCAATCCCGCAGGACGGACGACCGGACGGCTGCTTCCCACAGGGCGCGTGCGCGACACACTGCTGGTGGAAGAGGGGCAGGTCGAGGCGAGCCTCGTCGACGCCGGTGCGCCGCTCGTGATCGTCAGCGCCGAGACGGCCGCGCTCTCGGGCGCGCGCTATGCGGATTGGGCCTCACTCGGACGCGAGGCGCTCGCGCGGCTCGATGCGATCCGCCGGGCGGGCGCCGTCGCGATGGGGCTCGCGCCGTCGCCGGCGGAGGCTGAGCGCGCGGTCCCGAAGCTCGCGATCGTATCGACTCCCGGCGCCGACAGCGACGCCGACCTCGATGTCCTCATGCTCTCCATGGGCCTGCCGCACCCGGCGCTTCCCGTCACCGGCAGCGTCGGTCTCACGATGGCGGCCGCGGTCCCCGGGGGCATCGTGGCCGACGCGGTGCGCGGGAGCGCGTCCGACGGGATCCGGCTGCGGACGCCCGCGGGGACGATCTCGACCTGGCGGCGCACGATCGACGGCGAAGACGTCGTCGGCACGGTCCGCACCTCCCGCGTGCTCGCGCACGCCCAGCTGCCACTGCCATCCGACGCGCCCGTCGGCGCGTAATCTCAATCGCAAGGAGCAATGATGCCCAGCACGCCTGTGGGCCCTGACGACGACGTCTCCGCCCTTCCAGCCGATCCGCCCCCGGCCCCGCGCTCGAAGACGGTGACGGTCGTGGGCGTCTTCGCCGTTCTCGGGATCGCGGCGACGATGCTCGCGGGCGGAGCCCTCAATCCGCCGGCGACCACGGAGGACGGGGACTTCGCGGGGGAGACGCTCGAGGTCATGATCCCGCTCGCAGAGGGTGGGGGAACCGACACGTGGGCGCGCTTCGTGGGGCAGGACCTGGCCCACTTCATCCCCGGTGACCCCGGCTTCGCCCCGGTGAACGAGGACGGAGGCGAGGGGATCACCGGATCGAACCACTTCGCGCTGTCCGCGGGCGCGACCGGGGCCGAGCTGCTCGTCAGCACGGCGACGACCGTCGTGCCGTGGGTCCTCGAGCGCGACGTCGTGAAGTACTCCTTCGCCGACATGATCCCGATCCTCGTGAACGGCACAGGCGGCGTCGTGTACGCCCGCACCGACGCGGGAGTCGAGGGCGTCGACGACCTCGTGAACCGGGACGAGCCGCTCGTCTTCGGTGGAATCACGGCGACCGGCCTCGATCTCACGACCCTCGTGGCCTTCGACCTCCTCGACGCCGACGTGGACTCCACGTTCGGGTTCGAGGGCCGGGGCCCGGTCAATCTCGCCCTCCAGCGCGGTGAGGTCGACATCGACTACACGACCACGAGCGCGTACGGCCCGTCCGTCGAGCCGCTCGTGGAAAGCGGCGAGGCGGTCGTGCTGATGAGCTTCGGCCAGCTCGACGCCGATGGCGAGGTCGTCCGCGACCCGAGCTTCCCGGATGTCCCGACGGTCGTGGAGGTCTACGAGGAGCTCCACGGAGAGAAGCCCTCGGGTGACGCCTTTGAGGCATACCGAACGCTTCTCGGTCTCACCTACACGTATCAGAAGGGCTTGTGGGTGCCGAAGGGCACTCCCGCGGCGGCGGTCGACCTCCTTCGAGCGAGCGCGCAGCGCATGGCCGAGGACGACGCGTTCAACCAGCGCGCGGCGGAGGTGCTGGGCGGCTACCCGATCCTCGCGGACGACTCCGTCGCGGAGAGCGTGAGCGCCGCCTACACCGTCTCGGAGGCGACGCGGGACTACGTCCTCGATCTCCTCGCGGACGACTACGACATCACCGTGCACTGACGCACAGGACGACAGGACAGACACCCATGCTCGACGCGGCGCTTGCGGCGCTGGCCTCACTGGCCGACCCCTCCCTGCTTCTCATGCTCATCGCCGGCGTTCTCGCCGGTCTCGTGATGGGCCTCATCCCCGGCCTCGGCGGAACCGCCGCCGTGGCGATCCTCCTCCCGGTGACGTTCGGGATGGATCCATCCGCCGCACTGGCGCTGCTCATCGGCGCACTCGCGGTCGTCCACACCTCCGACACGGTGTCCGCGGTGCTGCTCGGCGCACCGGGCTCCGCATCCGCCTCCGTGACGATGCTCGACGGCTACGCGATGGCGCGCAGGGGGCAGGCGAAGCGAGCCCTCAGCCTGGCCTTCCTGTCCTCCATGGCGGGCGGGATCATCGGCGCGATCGGCCTCACGCTCGCGATCCCTCTCGCGCGGCCGCTCGTGCTCTCCTTCGCGAGCCCCGAGCTCTTCATGCTCACGGTGCTCGGCGTCGCGCTCGCCGCCGTGCTCTCGCGCGGGAACATCGTGAAGGGGCTCGTGTCCGGCCTGCTCGGATTGCTCGTCGGCATGATCGGCATCGCTCCGACCACCGCCGAGGAGCGGTTCACGTTCGGCAGTCTCTTCCTCGGCGACGGTCTCTCGCTCGTCGCCGTCGCGCTCGGGATCTTCGGACTCGCGGAGATCGCATCGCGGGCGAGCCATCGTCGCGCCGAGACGCACCCCGTGCGCGTGAGCGGCGGATGGGCGAGCGGCATCCACGAGTGGCTCCGGCACTGGGCCCAGGTTCTCCGCGGATCGCTGATCGGCATCGTGGCGGGAGTGCTCCCGGGCGTCGGCGCCACAGCCGGCACCTGGATGGCCTACGGCCAGGCCGTCGCGACGGCGAAGGACAAGCGGATGTTCGGGAAGGGCGACCCGCGCGGGATCGTCGGTCCCGAGAGCGCGAACAACTCGGTCGAGGCCGGAGACCTCATCCCCACCTTCCTCTTCGGCATCCCGGGCGGGGTCCCGTCCGCGATGCTGCTCGGCATGCTGCTGACCTACGGGATCCAGCCCGGCCCGAACATCATCGGCGAGCACCTCGACCTGATGTACCTGATCATCTGGACGTTCGCGATCGCCTCCGTTCTGGGAGCTCTCCTGTGCTTCCTCTCGGTGAAGCCGCTCGCTTCGCTCACGAAGGTGCCGTTCGCGGCGCTGGCAGCGGGACTCGTCGTCGTCATGCTGCTCGGAGCATTCCAGGAGGGCGGTCAGCTGGGCGACCTGTGGATCATGCTGCTCCTCGGCATGGCCGGGTGGGTCCTCAAGGCGATCGACGTGCCGCGCGCGCCCTTCCTCATCGGGTTCGTCCTCGCGATCCCGATGGAGCGCTACTACTTCCTCACGGACAGCCTGTACGAGGGCTTCGAGTGGATGCTCCGGCCCGCGACGCTCGTGTTCATCGCCGTGCTCGTGCTGCCGATCCTCTGGGCGGTCTTCCGCACCATCCGGATGCGCGTGCGCGGGCGGACGGTGAAGGAGGAGGCGGCGCACCGCGCCGTCGACCCCGACGCCCCTCTCAAGAACTCGATCGTCTCGCTCGCCACCGCCGCCGTCGCGCTGCTCGTCTTCGCGGGATCGCTCGTGCTGTCGGCGCAGTACTCCGCCGACGCTCGGCTCCTGCCGCAGCTGGTCGGCTGGGCGGGAGTCGCGCTGTCGGGCGCCATGCTCGCTCTCGAGGTCCGAGGACGCGTGCATCGCGCACGCCGTGCGGTGATCGACGCAGCGGACGCATCGGGCGCCGGCGGCCCCGACCGGGCCGGTTCCGGGGCTTCCCCGGCCTCCGCGGAGGGTGTGCAGTACGACCCCGACACCGGTGCGGTGCTCACGGAGCTGAGCGAGGAGATCGTGCACCCCGAGCAGGCGGATCCGCACGCCACGCGAAACGCCCTCGTCACCTTCGCGTGGATGGCGGGATTCCTCCTCCTCACGGCCCTCCTGGGGTACTTCGCGGCCGCGATGGTGTTCGTCCCTGCGTTCCTCCTCGTGCAGGCGAGGGTGAGGGTCCGCACGGCCGTCATCTACACCGCGGCGCTCTTCGTCGCGCTGCTCGCGCTGCCCACCCTGATGCCCGTGGACATCCCCGAAGGGCTCCTGTCGTCTCTGTTCTGAGACCCGCAGCGGCGTCCGAGCGCTGCGCCCGTCGTGAGGGATGCCCGCGACGGGCGCAGCCGCGTCAGCGGCCGATGCGCTCGGGGCGCACGCCCATCCCGACGAACCTCCCGGTGAGGTGGGTCAGCCGCGGGTGATCCCGCAGCAGGCGGAGCATCAGGGGCAGGGGAGCACCGGGCGCGCGCTCGGCCAGGAGGGGCGCCTGCATCCGGCGCTGGACGGCCTGGGTCACGATCGTCGGGAACGCGCGTCGCCGCTGCACGCGCCGGAGGACGCTGCCGGGCACAGCGCCGCCCGCGTGGAGGGCCGGGGTGAGGATCCGCGCGGCCGCGATCGCATCCTGCAGCGCGAGGTTGACGCCGACGCCGCCCGCCGGCGACATGGCGTGCGCGGCGTCGCCGATGCAGAGCAGCCCCTCCGACCACCACCGGCGCAGGCGCTCGATCCGCACCCGCAGGAGGTGGACGTCGGAGGGCGTCAGGCGGGAGACCGCCTCTGACAGGCGAGGGGAGATGCGCGCGATGCGGTCGCGCATGCGCGCGAGATCCGCCGCGCTGCCCTGCCAGCCGCCCGCGGGGATGACGTGGGCGACCTGGAGGAAGTCGCCGCGGTCGATCGCGATGATCATGCCCGCTCCCGCCTGCACGAAGGGGTGGCGCTCGCGAGCGCGCTTCGGCAGGCGGAACCACAGCACGTCCATGCCCGCGGCCTTCCCGCGCGGCACGAGGCCCGCGCGCTCGCGGACGCGCGAGTCGCGGCCATCCGCCCCGACGACGAGCCGCGCGCGGACCTCGAGCGGGCCGTCCGGCCCGACGGCCCGCACGCCCGTCACGCCATCGGCGTCGCGGAGCAGACCCTCGACGCGCGTCGACCGGAGGAGCCGGTAGGACGCCTCCTGCTCGCCCGCGCGGGCGAGCAGGTCGAGGAAGTCCCACTGGGGCATGAAGGTGATGACGCGACGCCGCAGCGGCAGACGCGAGAAGTCGGCGATGACGCCCTCCTCGCCGTGCCAGCTCACCGTAATCCGCTCTGTGTCCGCGTGGGGGAGGGCGAGGAAGTCGTCGAGCAGGCCCAGCTCGTGCAGCGCTTCCTGCGTCGACGGATGGATGGTGTCGCCGCGGAAATCGCGGAGGAAGTCGCCGTGCTTCTCCAGCACGACGACATCGATGCCTGCCCGCGCGAGCAGCAGGCCCAGCATGAGGCCCGCCGGCCCGCCGCCCGCGATGACGCAGTCGGCGTCGATCCGGCTCGGGGCTCTGCGCTGCGCGGGCACGGAGCCATCATGCGGCGACCAGCCGATGACGGCAAGGGCGTCCACGAGAGCGGGGGAGTGCGCGTCGTCCGTGCGACGCGCGAAGCAGGAGTATCGTGCTTCCTCGTGCTCTTCTCAGCGACGTCGTCGCGGCGACACCGCGCACGGCTCCGGCACCTCGCTCCCGCGCAGGCGATCGTCACCGGTTTCGGACTCGCGCTCGCAGTCGGCACCGCGCTCCTCTGGCTTCCGATCTCGAATGCCGAGGGGGAATTCACGGACCCCGTCGACGCGGTGTTCACCGCGACGTCCGCGCTCTGCGTGACCGGCCTCACGGTCGTCGACACGGCGGCTCACTGGAGCCCCTTCGGACTCGTCGTCATCCTCGCGCTGATCCATATCGGCGGGCTCGGCATCATGCTGTTCGCGTCGCTCGTCGGCATCGTCCTCGCCCGAAAGCTCAGCGTGCGCTCACGGCTCAACGCCGTCGCGGAGGCGAAAGCCGACGCCATCGGCGATGTCCGGCGGCTCGCGTGGGGCATCTTCGCGACGTCGATCGCGATCGAGGGCGTCGTGGCCGTGCTGCTGTTCGTCCGGTTCGTCGTGGGCTACGGGTCCTCGGCGGGCGAGGCGGCGTGGCTCGCGGTGTTCCATGCGGTGTCGTCGTTCAACAACGCCGGCTTCGCGCTGTACAGCGACAACCTCATGTCCTTCGTCGGCGACCCGTGGATCTGCCTCCCGCTCTGCGCCGCGATCATCCTCGGCGGGCTCGGCTTCCCCGTGCTCCGGCAGCTGAGGCGCGAGATCGGGCGGCCCCTGCACTGGACGATGAACACGAGGATCGTGCTCGCCGGCACGGTCGTGCTGCTCGTCCTCGGCACGGTCTACATCACGGTGATCGAGTGGGAGAACCCCGGCACGCTGGGTGCCTTCGACCCGGCGACGCGCATCCTCGCGGGCTTCTTCCACGCCGTGCAGGTGCGCACCGCGGGATTCAACTCGCTCGACATCGGCCAGATGCACGACGAGACGTGGCTCGGGATGGATGTGCTCATGTTCATCGGCGGCGGGCCGGCCGGAACCGCGGGCGGGATCAAGATCACGACCTTCGCCGTGCTCCTCTTCATCCTCTGGACCGAGCTGCGCGGGGGCACGGCCGTCAACGTCTTCGGCAAGCGCCTGTCCCGCGCGGTGCACCGCGAGGCGATCTCCGTCGTCCTCATGGCGATCGCCGCCGTGATGGCCGGCGTCATCGCGATCCTCACGATGACGGAGCTCGATCTCGACGCGGTCCTCTTCGAAGCCGTGTCGGCGTTCGCGACCGTCGGGCTGTCGACCGGGATCACGGCCGATCTGCCCGACGCGGCGAAGCTCATCCTCGTCGCGCTGATGTTCCTGGGCCGCATCGGCCCCCTCACGCTCGGCTCGGCTCTCGCGCTGCGCGAGCGCCGCGTCTCATACGAGCTCCCGAAGGAGCGGCCGGCGATCGGCTGATGCCGCCGGCGGAAAGGATCGAATCCATGGGCAGGTTCCTCTCATTCGGCGACACGTCTCGCCGCATCGCCGAGGCCGACTCGGTCGCCGTCATCGGGCTCGGCCGGTTCGGCAGCTCGCTCGCGCTCGAGCTGATGGCGTCGGGCACCGAGGTCCTCGGGATCGACGGCTCGGAGGAGGTGGTGCAGGACCACAACGCGCAGCTCACCCAGGTGGTGCGCGCGGACGCGACGAAGGAGGAGGTCCTCCGTCAGCTCGCCGTCGACGAGTTCGACCGCGTCGTGCTCGCGATCGGCACCGACATCAAGGCGTCGATCCTCGTCGCCTCGCTCCTGCTGCAGCTGAACGTCCCGGTGATCTGGGCGAAGGCGGTCGACGAGCAGCACGGTCGCATCCTCGAGCAGCTGGGCGTGCACCACGTCATCTATCCCGAGAAGGACATGGGGCGCCGTGTCGCGCATCTCGTCCGTGGCGCCGCCTCGGACTACCTCGAGATCGATCGCGGCTACGCGATCGTCAAGACGGCGGCTCCCGCCGAGGTGCAGGGGGTGCCGCTCGGCGAGACCGACCTGCGTCGGCGACACGGCGTGACGATCGCGGCGTTCCGCGGAGCGTCGAACGAGTGGGCCAACGCCGACGCCGACACGGTGCTGCATGAGGGCGACGTCGTGCTCGTCGTCGGGCCGACCCGGCGCGTCGAGTCGTTCGCGCAGCTGCGCTGAGCGCGCTGCTCAGCGATCGAGCGAGGCGAAGCGCTCGATGTCCTCGTTCGTCCCGGAGACGATGATGAGGTCGTGGTTCGTCACGACCGTGTTCGCCTCGGCGTAGCGGAACGGCTTGCCGGGGCTCTTCACGCCGACGACGGTCACGTTGTACTTCGAGCGGACGCCCGACTCGTTGAGACCGCGGCCTCGGATGAACCGCGGCGGGTACATCTTTGCGAGCACGAAGTCGTCGTCGAAGCGGATGAAGTCGAGCATGCGGCCGCTCACGAGGTGGGCGACGCGCTCTCCTGCTTCCCGCTCGGGGTAGATGACGTGATTCGCGCCCACGCGGGCGAGGATCTTGCCGTGCGACTGCGAGACGGCCTTCGCCCAGATCTGCGGCACCTTGAGGTCGACGAGGTTGGCGGTGATGAGCACCGACGCCTCGATCGACGAGCCGACGGCCACGACGGCCACCTGGAAGTCGCCGGCGCCGATCTGCTGGAGCGCCTCGAGACTGCGGGCATCCGCCTGCACGGCGTGCGTGACGCGCTCGGACCATTTCTGCACGAGATCGAGGTTGTCGTCGATCGCGAGGACGTCGCGGTCGAGGCGGTCGAGCTCGCCCGCGCAGGCGGCGCCGAAGCGCCCGAGTCCGATGACGAGGACGGGCGCGTCGCTGCGGATCTGCTCAACCAACGATGGGCCTTTCGACGGGCAGCGCGTACTGCTGCGACTTGGAGGTCGCGGCCACGGCCGCGGCGAGGGTCACTGTACCAACGCGCCCCATGAAGACCGTGACGGCGAGCACGTAGACGGCGGAGTCGGGCAGCTCCGCCGTGAGGCCGGTGGAGAGCCCCACGGTCGCGAACGCGGAGATGACGTCGAACAGCACCTCGGCGAGGGGTGCCTTGGTGATCTGCGCGATGATGATGGTCGACAGGGCGACGATCGTGGCGCCCCAGGCGAGAACCGCGACGGCGACGCGCTGCACGTCGCTGGGGATGCGCCGCCCGAAGACCTCGACGCTGCGTCGGCCCTTGGCCTCCGACCACACCGAGAGGGCCAGCACGGCGAGGGTCGTCACCTTGATGCCGCCCGCGGTCGACGCCGATCCGCCGCCGACGAACATGAGCATCGACGCGGCGAGCATCGATGACTCATACAGCTCGCCGGGGTCGATCACGGAGAAGCCCCCGGACCGGGTCATGGCGCTGAGGAAGAACGCCTGGAAGGTCGTGTCCCACGCATCGCTCTCGCCCCAGGTCCCGGGGTTGCCGTACTCGAGAACCAGGAACACCGCCGCGCCCGCGACGAACAGGATGACGGTGGTGACGAGCGTGAGCTTCGTGTGCAGCGGCCAGCGGTGCGGCTGGGTGAGCTGCCGCGAGAGCGCGTAGATGACGGGGAACCCGATGCTGCCGAGGAACACCGAGATCATGAGGACGGTCAGGAAGAAGTAGTCGGTGTGGAACGACTCGAGTCCGCCCACGGTCGGCGTGAAGCCCGTGTTCGTGAACGACATCGCGGCGTAGTACGGCGCGATCCACGCGGCGTCGAGCCAGCTGTACCCGGCCCAGACGATCGGGAAGTAGAGGAGCACGGCGACGACCACCTCGATGACGAGGGTCGACAGGGCGACGACGCGCAGCAGCTGGCCGATCTCGCCGAGGCGAACGGCCTGTCCTTCGTTGACGACGCCCCCGTGCGATCGCAGCGGGTTGGTGTCGCCCGCGGCGATCAGCTTGGCGCGCAGGCCCAGCCGCTTCGAGATCACGAGGCCGAGCAGCGACGCGAGGGTCAGTGCGCCGAGCCCGCCGATGTTGACGCCGATGAAGATGACGGCGTGCCCGAACGCCGACCAGTGCGTCGCCATGTCGACTGTCGACAGGCCGGTCACGCAGATGGTCGAGACGGCCGTGAAGAGCGCGTCCGACAGCGGGGTGCGCGAGCGGTCGTCGCTCGCGATCGGCAGAGACAGCAGCGCCGTGAAGATGAGGATCAGCGAGACGAACACGAGGATGGCGAATCGCGCCGGCGAGGACGTCGTGAAGTCGCGGAAGAACTGGCCGAGCTCCCGCCCGGCATCCTTGAACGCGCCGGCCAGTGCCGCCGACCGGCTCGCCGCCATCCGCTCTCCCCCTTCGCGCCGAAGTCGCCCATCATGGTACTCCGCGGCGCGCGCGGCTAACCTATCGGCATGGCGGACATCTTCGACGTGATCGCGGACGGCACGAGGCGCGACATCCTTCAGCTTCTGCTTCGCCGATCGTCGGATGGCCAGGACGGCACGAGCGTGTCGCAGATCGTCGCCGAGATGGGGGTCAGCCAGCCCACCGTCTCGAAGCATCTCAAGGTGCTGCGCGAGGCCGGTCTCGTCTCGGTGCGCGAGGAAGGGCAGCACCGCTACTACAGCCTGTCGCCCGAGCCGCTCGAGGCGGTCGACGACTGGCTCGTGCCGTTCTTCGTCGACGAGTCCGACCTCGCGGAGGAGGCCGCGTCGTACGCGCCGACCCTGCCGGAGCCGGCCGCACGAGTGGCGGAGTCGGTCGGCCGCGCCGCGGCGTCCGCCAAGAACGTGGTGCAGTCGGCGCTGCGTCGTCTCGGGGCCTGACCCACCTCCCGCCCCGGGCGGGCGCTTCCGCGCCTCCGATCCCTCTCACATGCGCCGCGGCGCCGATGTGACCGCTCTCATTCGATAGGGGAGCGCTCTCACCGTTGACCGGCGATTTTCGTGACGCGGAATCGCTCGAGCGCGCCTTCGCGACGCTGAGAGGAACATTCTGATCGGCTGTGGACAACCTGAATGTGATCCCGTAATACTGGCATCACGAGCGCGCTCGGTCGACCCGTGTCGGCACTTGGGGGAGTTGCGTCACATAGAAGGGCGAAGGTTGATGCGTCAACAGCGAAATCTGCCGCCGGCTCGGGGTGGCACGAGGGGGAGGAAGCGCTGGCAGCTGCCCAGCCTTCTGACCGGGACAGCCGCCGCGGTCGCCGCGGCGATGATCGTCTCGACCACGAATGCGGCCATGGCCGCGGGACTGAACACCTATCCGGACGAGCCGACCGAGGCCGAGGCGAACATCGCCGAGCTGGTGCTGAACGGCGACGACGTCCTCAGCGCCGCGCACTCACACGCCGGCTCGGTGTCGAATCCCGGCCCGAACCGCGAGGCGTTCAGCGGCTCGTTCGTCGGAGCCGAGGTCATCGACTTCGGCGCGGGGTACACCATCCCGCTGGACCAGTTCATCCAGTTCGGTGAGCTCGGCGTCATCCAGAGCGAGTCGACCGCGACCGACGGCCGCAACGGCGAGGCCATCACCGGCATCGCCGGTGCGGACGGCGGGCTCGCGCTCGACGGCACCGATTCCGACTTCGGCACGGCGCGCATCAACCTGCTCTCGGTGTTCCAGGCGGCCGGTCTCGGCGGCGTCACGGACCCGGCGGTCGATCAGGCCGACCTAAGCTTCGGGCTCGGCGGCGCGTGGGTCGAGGCCGTCGACGGACAGTTCCAGGACCCCGACGCGGTCGGCGGCGCGGGTCAGTACCGCGTCGGCGACATGAAGCTCGAACTCCACTCGCCTGCACTTGAGACGGCCGCCGCTGGCCTCAGCGACGCCGTAGGCCAGATGGAGCAGACGCTCGTCGACACGATCAACACCGCGCTCGGGCTCGGCACGCTCGTGCCTGGAGCGACGGTCGAGACGACGATCACGAGCAACCTTCAGCAGGACGTGCTCGATGCGGTCATGCTCGGTCCGATCGAGACGGACGACGGTCTCGCGTCGATCAACCTCAGCGAGGGCACGATCACGGTCGACCTCGCCCGGATCGGCGGCAACGACGACGGCATCATCGACCGCCCGATCGGGATCAACAACCAGAACCCCAACACCGAGCTGATCGACGATGAGACCTACCCGTTCATCGCGTCGAGCATCCACGACGTCATCGAAAAGGTGATCGACGTCGCTCTCGACTCGGCGATCAACTCGCTCGACAGCGTGGTCATCGACTTCGACGTCACGTCGGTCGCGGGCACGGCGGCGTTCGCCATGAACCTCTCGGGCGACATCGTCGAGCCCTGCGTCGGCGGCGGCCTCGGCGGCGTCGCTCTGTGTGGCACGGCCGTGCCGCTCGTGCAGACCGCGGTCGGACTGCTCAGCCCGGTGCTGACGGACCCGGCGGGTGCGCTGTACCAGGCGTTCGAGACGATCAAGACCGACACGATCACCGCTCCGGTCCGTGCGGTTCTCGACCCGTTCATCGAGCTCTTCGCAGACAACGTCTTCTCGGTTCAGCTGAACCACCAGGAGACCGCGAGCTGCACGCTGCCGGCAGGCGGCGAGACGCTCGCGTCGCTCCAGCTCTCCGCGCTGAGCTTCGGTGTGGCGGGCGGCGTCGGCCGGTTCAACATCGGCAACGCCGGCCTCCGGGTCGACGCCTGTGCGATCGCTCTGGACGCCGAATCGCCGGTTCCTGCGGGGACCGACATCGACGTCACGTCGAGCGGCTGGGCTCCCGCGACCGACGTCACCCTCCAGCTGGAGGACGCTGCGGGCAACCCCGTCGGCGGCCCGGTCGTCGTGACGACGGACGCGAACGGCGCGTTCCCGGCCGGCACGGTCGTCCCGGTTCCCGCGGACACTCCGGCCGGTGAGCTGACGCTCACCGCGGCCGACCCGAACGGGCAGACCGCGGAGGCTCCGGTCACCGTCTACGCCCCGACGCTCACGGCCCAGTCGCCCGTGTTCCCCACGGAGTGCTCGGTGCTGACGTCCGGTGGATGGCTGCCGAGCACGGAGGTCACGTTCCAGCTGACCGACGCGGCGGGCAACCCGGTCGGCGACCCGGTGGTCGTCACGACCGACGCCGAGGGCAACATCCCGGCTGACACGTGCGTCCTCGTCCCCGAGGGCACCGAGCCCGGCGACTACACCGTCGTCGGCACCGACCCGAACGGCGCCGAGATCACGTCGCCGCTCGTCGTCGCAGACCCGACCGCGCCCGTGCTCGACGCCTCCTCGCCTGCTCCGGCCGGCGACGAGACCGAGATCACGTCGGAGAACTGGGACCCCACGGTCGACGTGACGGTCCAGCTGCAGGACGCCGACGGCAACGCGGTCGGCGACCCGATCACGGTGACGACCGACGACACCGGCGCCTTCCCCGCGGGCACGACGCTGCCGATCCCGGCCGGCACGCCGGCGGGCGACTACACAGTCGTCGGAACGGACCCGAACGGCGAGACCGCGCAGGACACCATCCAGGTGTACCTGCCGACGCTCGAGCCGCTCACCCCGGCCGCTCCCGGCGCGTGCGTCGCGATCGTCTCGGGTGGCTGGCAGCCGAACACGGAGGTCACCTTCCAGCTGACTGACGCGGCAGGCAACCCGGTCGGCGACCCGGTCACGGCGACCACCGACGGCGCGGGCAACGTCCCGGCTGACACGTGCGTCACGATCCCCGAGGGCACGGAGCCCGGCGACTACACGGTCATCGGCACCGACCCCGAAGGCGGTCAGGTCGAGGGCCCGATCGAGGTCTACGCGCCGACTCTCGAGGCCACGTCGCCGGAGATCGCCGGTGGCGAGACCGAGGTGACGTCGGGCGGATGGCTGCCGGAGTCGGAGGTCACGCTCCAGCTGACGGACGCTGACGGCAACCCCGTGGGCGACCCGGTTCCGGTCACGACCGACGCGGACGGCAACGTCCCCGCCGGCACGGTCGTCCCGGTTCCGGCTGATGCACCCGCGGGCGCCTACACCGTCGTCGGCACCGACGCGAACGGCACGGAGGTCTCGGCCCCCGTCGACGTCATCGCGCCGACGATCGAGGCGACGTCTCCGGTTCCGGCCGGTGGCGAGACCTCGGTGACGTCGGGCGGCTGGCCGGCCGACACCCCGCTGACGCTTCAGCTGGTGGACGCTGACGGCAACCCCGTGGGCGACCCGGTTCCGGTCACGGCGGACGCGGGCGGCAACGTCCCGGCCACGGCCATCCCGGTCCCGGCTGACGCTCCCGCGGGCGAGTACTCCGTGACGGCGACCGACGAGAACGGCAACGCGATCTCGGCTCCGGTCACGGTCTACGCTCCCGCGATCGAGGTCACGTCGCCGGTCGAGGCCGGTGACCCGACCGAGGTCACCTCGGGCGGCTGGGTCCCCGAGTCGGAGGTCACGCTCCAGCTCGAGGACGCGGACGGCAACCCCGTGGGCGACCCGGTTCCGGTGACGACCGACGCGGACGGCAGCGTCCCCGCCGGCACGACGGTCCCGACGCCGGCCGACGCGACCCCCGGTGACGTGTTCACCGTCGTCGCGACGGACGCGAACGGCGCCGAGGTCTCCGACACGGTCGAGATCGTCGCCCGCGCGGTGACGGTCGACGCCTCCTCGCCGGTTCCGGCCGGCGGCGAGTCGGAGATCACGTCGGGTGGCTGGCTGCCCGAGTCGGAGGTCACGCTCCAGCTCGAGGACGCCGACGGCAACCCGGTGGGCGACCCGGTGACGGTCACGACGGACGGGGAGGGCAACGTCCCCGCCGGCACGGCGGTTCCGGTTCCGGCTGACGCCCCTGCGGGCGACTACACGGTCGTCGCCTCGGACGCGAACGGCAACACGGCCGAGGACGCCGTCGAGGTCTACGCGCCGTCGATCGAGGCCACATCGCCGGAGATCGCCGGTGGCGAGACCGAGGTGACGTCGGGCGGCTGGCTGCCCGAGTCGGAGGTCACGCTCCAGCTGACGGACGCCGACGGCAACCCCGTGGGCGACCCGGTTCCGGCCACGACCGACGCGGACGGCAACGTCCCCGCCGGCACGGTCCTCCCGATCCCCGCTGACGCTCCTGCGGGCGCGTACACGGTCGTCGGCTCGGACGCGAACGGCGCCGATGTCTCGGCTCCGGTTGAGGTCTACACTCCCGCCATCGAGGCGACGTCGCCGGTTCCGGCCGGCGGCGAGACCGAGGTGACGTCGGGCGGCTGGCTGCCCGAGTCGGAGGTCACGCTCCAGCTGACGGACGCTGACGGCAACCCCGTGGGCGACCCGGTTCCGGCCACGACGGACGCGGCCGGCGACATCCCGGCCACGGCCATCCCGGTTCCTGCCGGCACGACGGCAGGCGACTACGCCGTGACGGCGACCGACGAGAACGGCAACGCGATCTCGGCTCCGGTCGCGGTCTACGCTCCCGTGATCGACGTCACGTCGCCGGAGATCGCCGGCGGCGAGACCGAGGTGACGTCGGGCGGCTGGCTGCCCGAGTCGGAGGTCACGCTCCAGCTCGAGGACGCCGACGGCAACCCCGTGGGCGACCCGGTTCCGGTCACGACCGACGCCGAGGGCACCGTCCCCGCGGGCACCGTGGTCCCGATCCCGGCCGACGCCGCCGAGGGTGACGTGTTCACCGTCGTCGCGACGGACGCGAACGGCGCCGAGGTCTCCGACACGGTCGAGGTCGCGGCCATCGCGCCGACCCTCGAGGCGGAGTCGCCGGTTCCGGCCGGCGGCGCCTCTGACATCACGTCGGGTGGCTGGCTGCCCGAGTCGGAGGTCACGCTCCAGCTGACGGATGCCGACGGCAACCCCGTGGGCGAGCCCGTGGTCGTCACGACCGATGCGGACGGCAACGTCCCGGCCGGCACGGTCGTCCCGGTCCCGGCCGACGCTCCTGCGGGCGACTACACGGTCGTCGGCACCGATGAGAACGGCGTCCAGACGGACCCGGCCGCGATCGAGGTCTACGCGCCGTCGATCGAGGTCACCTCGCCTGAGTCGGCCGGCGGTGCGACCGAGGTGACGTCGGGCGGCTGGGTGCCCGAGTCCGAGGTCACGCTCCAGCTGACGGATGGCGGGGAGCCCGTGGGCGACCCGGTGGTCGTCACGACCGACGCGGACGGCAGCGTCCCCGCCGGCACGACGGTCTCCATCCCCGCTGACGCCACGGTCGACGACGTCTTCACGGTCGTCGGGTCGGACGCCAACGGCGCCACGGTCTCCGACACCGTGGAGATCATCGCTCCGACGCTCGAGGCCACGTCGCCGGTTCCGGCCGGTGGTGCGACCGAGGTGACGTCGGGCGGCTGGGCTCCTGAGTCGGAGGTCTCGCTCCAGCTGACGGACGCCGACGGCAACCCCGTGGGCGACCCGGTGACGGTCCCGACCGACGCGGACGGCAGCGTCCCCGCTGGCACGACGGTCCCCGTTCCCGCTGACGCTCCCGCGGGCGACTTCACGGTCGTCGGCACGGACGCCAACGAGAACACGGCTGAGGCTCCGCTCGCGGTCTACGCGCCGGTCATCGAGGCCACGTCTCCGGTCGAGGCCGGTGACGCGACCGAGGTCACGTCGTCCGGCTGGATCCGCGAAAGCGAGGTCTCGCTGCAGCTGACGGATGGCGAGGGTGCGCCGGTGGGCGACCCGGTGGCCGTGACGGTCGACGCGGACGGCAGCGTCCCCGCCGGCACCACGGTTCCGGTTCCCGCCGACGCCGCACTCGGTGCGCACACGGTCGTCGCGACCGACGCGAACGGCGCGGAGGTCTCCGCACCGGTCGAGGTCATCGCGGCCTCCGGTGAGCCGACCTTCGACGCGGAGTCGCCGGTTCCGGCTGGCGGCGAGTCGGAGATCACGTCGGGCGGCTGGGCCCCTGAGTCGGAGGTCACCCTCCAGCTCTCGGACCCCGAGGGCGCGGACGCGGGCGAGCCCGTGGTCGTGACGACCGACGCCGAGGGCGACGTGCCGGCCGGCACGGTCGTGCCGATCCCGGCGGACGCCGAGGCCGGTGTCTTCACCGTCACGGCGGCTGACGCGGAGGGCCTGCAGCTGTCCGACACCGTCGACGTGTACTCGCCGACGCTCGAGGTCGAGACCCCGGCGGCGCCCGGTACGTGCGCCGACGTCGTCTCGGGTGGCTGGCTGCCGAACTCGGAGGTCACGATCCAGCTGACGGATGCCGATGGCAACCCCGTGGGCGACCCGGTGGTCGTCACGGCGGACGCCGACGGCAACCTGCCGGCCGGCACGTGCGTCCCCGTTCCCGCTGACGCGGAGCCCGGCGACTACACGGTCGTCGGAACCGACGGAGACGCGGTCGTCGAGGCGCCGCTGACCGTCGCGAACGAGGGCGACGCCGACGACAGCAGCAACGCCGACAGCGACGCGAACGCTGACAGCTCCAGCAACGCGGACAGCTCCAGCAACGCGGACAGCTCCAGCAACGCGGACAGCTCCAGCAACGCGGACAGCTCCAGCAACGCGGACAGCTCCAGCAACGCGGACAGCAGCAGCAACGCGGACAGCTCCAGCAATGCGGACAGCAGCAGCAACGCGGACAGCTCCAGCAACGCTGACAGCAGCAGCAACGCCGACTCCGACAACGAGTCCGACGCCAACGCTGACAACGACAGCACCGCGGACAGCGACAGCAACGCGAACGCTGACAACGACAGCGACGCGAACGCGAACAGCTCGAGCAACGGCAACGGCGACAGCGGCGGCAAGAAGCGCCCGCTCTCGCCGACCGGCGGCGAGTTCGACGCGATCCCGCTGGCGCTGCTGGTGATCCTCGCCGGCACGGGCATCCTGCTCGGCGCCACCCGCAGCAAGTGGCTGGTCCGCAAGGACTGACCATCTGACGCGCACACCGGCGGCGGCCTCGGAGACGGGGCCGCCGTCGGCGTGTGCGGGGGAGGAGTTCTGTGAGAATCGAGAGCATGCGAAGGCGAGCGGGGGCCGCGTTGATCGCGCTGGTGGCGGCGGGTGGCCTCGCCGCCTGCACGGATGAGCCGCAGGCAGCGCCCGAGGAGGCGCCGCACGCCGCGACGTTCGACTGCGATCAGGGCGAGCCGCTCGCGAACGCCCTCGAGAACGGCGCCGAGTGGGCCATGTGCTGGCAGGTCGATCCCGATCGCGGCCTCGTGCTCACGGACATCCGCTTCACGCCGACCGATGCCGAGCCCGTCCTCATCGCCGAGGAGATCTCGCTCGCGCAGCTCGAGGTCCCCTACGACTCGGGCGAGAACACCACGTACGACCTCACCGACGCCGGCTTCGGCGGCACGAAGATGCAGACCCTCACCGAGACGGAGTGCGTCGGGGAGCGGATCGCGACGGACATCCCCGACATCGACGACGGCACGTACGGCAAGACCCGTCACCGCGAGGTGCTGTGCTCGCTCATCGTCGACGGCGGGCTCGGGTACCGATCGGGGGAGTTCGGCGAGGTCGTCGCCGCGCGACGCGAGGACTGGCAGCTCTCCACGATCTCGAAGGTCGGATGGTACGAGTACGTCACGCAGTACTCGTTCGGCTCCGACGGCGTCATCCGATCCGACCTCGGCGCGACCGGCGACATCTCGCCGATCGACTTCAGCGACCACGAGCACGGCTCGGCGGTGGGCGAGGGCGATCATGCGCACGCGACGAGCCACTCCCACAACGCCGTCTGGCGGGTCCACTGGGCGCTCGACGATCCGGGCGCGCTCGCGGTCGAGCAGTACGACGCGGAGGACACGGGGGAGATGGGGCCGAAGGCGCCGATCGTGGAGGGCAGTCTGCGGGCCATCGAGCATCCGGCGATCGCGCAGTGGGAGGATCGGCGCTGGTGGCGCGTCCTGGCCCCGGGCGTGCTCAACGCCGATGGCCGTCCGATCTCCTACGAGATCGATCTCGGCAAGAGCGACACCTTCACCTTCACCCACGATCACCTCTTCCACGGCGAGGAGGAGGCGTACGACGTCGCGTTCACGAATGCCGACCCGTGCGAGCTGCTCGCCGTCCGCAACGGCGCGGGGTCGACGTGCGGGCAGAGCGTGCACGACTACATCGAGGACTCCGCGGACGAGGAGCTGCGCGATGTCGTCTCCTGGGTCGCCGTGGGCTTCCACCATGTCGTCCGCGATGAGGATCAGTCGCCGATGGACATGCACTGGCAGGGGTTCGCCCTGCGGCCGCGCGACCTCACGGCGCAGCGGGTCGCCGTGCCGGACGGGCGCGAGGAGCTCAACGGCGAGCTCGAGGGCGAGTTCCGGAAGTGGTACCGCCTCGACGAGGAGGACTGAGCAGGGGAGGGAGCGGGCGGAGGGGCGCGCCCTCCGCCCGCCTGCTCAGCGGCGCCCTGCCTTGCGCTGGAACAGCCATCCGCCCCAGGCCACCGCGATGACGAGGATCGCGGCGCACCAGAGCAGCGCCCAGGCGCCCTGTGCACCGATGTCGGTGCCGAAGAGCAGGCCGCGGATGGTCTCGATGATGGGCGTCACGGGCTGGTAGGTCGCGATCGGCTGCAGCCAGTCGGCCAGGGAGTCCACCGGGACGAACCCGCTCGAGAGGTACGGCAGGAAGAGGAGCACGAAGCCGTAGGCGTTGGCGCCCTCGGGGCTCGACGCGGCGAGTCCGATCGCGGCGAAGAGGTACGTGATGGCGAGGATGTACAGCGCGATGAGCGCGGCGGCCCCGATCCACTCGAGCGGACCGGCCGTCGGGCGGAAGCCCACGAGCAGGGCGACGCCGACGACGATCCCCGTCGCCACGAGGTTGCGGATGAGGCTCGCGACGACGTGTCCCGTGAGGACGGCGCTCGCTCGCAGCGGCATCGTGCGGAACCGGTCGATGATGCCCGCCTTCATGTCACCGGCGACGTAGACGGCTGTCGAGGCCGCGCCGAAGCCCGCGCACGTGAAGACGATCCCGGGCACGACATAGTCGACGTAGCCGCCGGACGGATCGATCGCGCCGCCGAAGATCCACGTGAACATGAGCATGAGCATCACGGGGAGGAGGATGGCCATGAGCAGCGACTCCCCGTCGCGCAGCGAATGGCGGAGGCTGCGCCCGACGAAGACCGACTCGGCGGTCAGGCCGCGCAGGCGCGGGCGGGCGAGGTCGACGGCGGTCATGCGGACTCCTTGAGCTGGGGCGTCCGGGCGGGCGCGGGTTCGGTGAGGGCGAGGAAGACGTCGTCGAGCGTCGGGCGTCGCAGCGAGACGACGCCCTCGGCGCCGGACTCGTCGAGCACGTCGAGGGCCCGGCGCAGGCCCGACACGGTGCCGTCGGTCGGCACCTCGCGGAGGAGGTCGCCACGGGCGTCGTGGAGCTCGACGGTGTCGCCGCCCACGCGCGCCTTCAGCTGCGAGGCCGTGCCGAGCGCGGCGACCCGGCCCTCGTGCAGCACGGCGATCCGGTCGGCCAGCTGGTCCGCCTCCTCGAGGTACTGGGTCGTGAGGAAGACGGTGGTGCCGGCTGCGGCGACGGCGCGGATGACGTCCCACAGGTCACGGCGGCTGCGGGTGTCGAGACCGGTGGTCGGCTCGTCGAGGAAGAGCACCTCGGGCGTCACGACGAAGCTCAGTGCGAGGTCGAGACGGCGGCGCATCCCGCCGGAGAACGTGCCCACGCGCCGCGCGGCGGCATCGGACAGGGCGAAGCGGGCGAGGAGATCCCGTGCGCGCTCGGCGGCGGCTCGGGGCGACAGGCCGGCGAGACGGCCGAACATAACGAGGTTCTCGGACGCCGTGAGCACGTCGTCGACCGCAGCGGACTGACCCGTCAGGCTGATGCGACGGCGGACCTCGTCGGGCTGCGTCGCCACGTCGTGGCCCGCGACGTGCGCGATGCCGTCGTCGGGGTGCACGAGCGTCGTGAGGATGCTGATGGTCGTCGTCTTGCCCGCGCCGTTCGGGCCGAGCAGGGCGAAGACCTCTCCGGGCTCGACCGAGAGGTCGAGCCCGGAGAGGACGGTGTGCGCGCCGAACCGCTTGCGCAGTCCTCGCACCTCGATGGCGGGACGCATGGCGTCTCCCTTCTGTGTATGAGTGAAACTGTTTATGACAGTAACACACTGTTTATGTCATATACAGGCCTAGGCTGAGACGCATGAGCGAGATCGAGCAGACCCCCGTCGAGCTGCCCCGCGGCATCGCGCTCGCATGGGGGGTCGCCGCGAATCCGCAGCGGGGGCCCAAGCGCGAGATGAGCGTCGAGCGCATCGTCGAGACGGCCGTCGAGCTGGCCGACCGCGAGGGGATCGGCGCCGTGTCGATGGCCGCCGTCGCGAAGAAGCTCGGCTTCACGCCCATGTCGCTCTACCGGTACGTCAGTGCGAAGGACGACCTGCTCCTCCTCATGCAGGAGGAGGCGACGGGGCTGCCACCCGAGGAGCATCGGACGGCGGATGGCTGGCGCCGGGCGCTCGAGGTGCTCTTCCGCGCGCAGGTCGAGATCTATCTCCGCCATCCGTGGATCCTGGCTCTGCCGATCGCGGGCTCGCCGATCACGCCGAACAGCTCGGCGTGGCTCGATGCGGCCCTCGGCGCGCTGGCGGAGACGCCCCTCGCTCCGTCGGAGCGGCTCGCGGTCGCGCTGGCCGTCACCGGGCAGGCGCGGTGGTGCGGGATCGTGAACGCCGGCTACAGCGAGGCCGCGCGCGCAGACGGGCTCGCGCCCGAGGAGGTGGCGGCGCGCGAGGCGGCCCTGTTCGATGCGGTCATCGACGCCGACGGGTATCCCGCGCTGCGCGGCGCGATCGATGCGGGCGTCTTCCTCGACGAGGCCGATCCCTTCCGGTTCGGGCTCGCCCGCCTTCTCGACGGCGTCGAGGGCTATATCGCCCGGCTCGACCGCGGTGAGCCCCCTGCGAGCGAGGGCGGATGGATCGAGCTCGACGACGCCGACGTGCTCGAGGACAAGCGCTACCGCGCGGCGGCGAAGGCGTCCCGAGACGCGCAGAAGGCGCTCGTCGCCGCGGAGAAGGCGCTGCGCCAGGCGCGCAGGGCTCAGGCCCAGGCTCTCAAGGAGGCGCGGGAGCGCGCCGCGCGCTGACGGGTGCCCGGGTCACACGGGCCACTCGGGTTTACAGGCGTCTCCGCTAGCCTCTAGAGTTGTCGGGATCGAACAGAGAGGGTCGTGGGGGAATGGCTGAACTGCCGGATGTGCGGTTTCTCACGGTCGCCGAGGTCGCAGACATCATGCGCGTCTCGAAGATGACCGTCTATCGGCTCGTCCACTCGGGCGAGCTCCCCGCCGTCCGGTTCGGCCGCAGCTACCGCGTCCCCGAGTCGGCCGTCACGGCCGCTCTCGAGATGCCGTCGGAGCGCCCCATCGCCGACGCCGGCTGAGCGCTCCGAGTCGGCGTTCAGGCGCCGCTCCCATCATGGGATAAGATGCTCTGAGGCACTTTTCCATGGTGCCCGATCCCGGATGTCAGCGACGGCCGTCGCGACCGGACATCCAACCCCTGACATAGCGAGGTTTCCGTGGGTTCTGTCATCAAGAAGCGCCGCAAGCGCATGGCGAAGAAGAAGCACCGCAAGCTGCTTCGCAAGACTCGCCACCAGCGCCGCAACAAGAAGTAGCGGCCCCCGCGAACGCCGGCTCCGTGATCCACGGGCCGGCGTTTCTGGTATCCGGGCGTCATCGCCGGTCGTCACCTGTCGTCGCGACTCGTCACATGATGACTCGCCCTCGTCTGGAATATTGGAATTCGCTAGGTTGAGCGTGAACCGCCCGCCGGAGATCCGGCGCGGCGATCCTCCTCTGAAAGGGCAACCATGAGCGATCCGAAGCCAGAGCGTCACGTCGATCCCACCCCTCTCGAGCACACCCCCGACCCCACGGGCCCGTCCACCGTCGCGACGCTCGTCGCGGAGTTCCTGGGCACCTTCCTCCTCGTCCTCGGCGGCGTCGGCGCGGCGCTGTTCGCCGCCGACTTCGGCGCGAGCGATGCCGGGACGAGCCTCGGCATCGGCTTCGTCGGCGTCGCGCTGGCGTTCGGGCTCACCGTCGTCGCAGGGGCGTACGCCTTCGGGCCGATCTCCGGCGGGCACTTCAACCCGGCCGTCACCCTCGGTCTGGCCGCCGCCGGCCGGTTCCCGTGGGGCGGCGTCGCCGGCTACGTCGTCGCGCAGGTCGTCGGCGGCGTCGCGGCGACGAGCGTCATCGCGCTCATCGGCTCGTCCGGCGACGGATGGCTCGCCGCGGCCCAGGAGGGTGGGTTCGCGAGCAACGGGTTCGGCGAGCTCTCGCCGGGCGGCTTCGGCATCCTCGGCGCGATCGTCGTCGAGGTGCTGTTCACGGCGCTCTTCGTGCTCGTCATCCTCGGCGTCACGCACCCCACGCGCGGCAACCCCGCGCTCGCGGGTCTCGCGATCGGCCTCACCCTGACGCTCATCCACCTCGTCACGATCCCCGTCGACAACACGTCGGTGAACCCCGCGCGATCGATCGCGTCGGCGATCTTCGGGGGAGGCGACGCGCTCGCGCAGCTCTGGGTCTTCCTCGTGTTCCCTCTCGTCGGCGGACTCATCGCGGGCTTCGCCTACAAGCCGCTGCTCGACACGGCGCGCCGCTGAGCCGCAGCGCGAGCGGAGCGACGGCCCGTGATCCACGGGATACTGGAGGGATGAACGAGATCACGGTCCAGGAGCTCCGCTCGCGCGAGGACGTTCCGCTCATCGACGTCCGCGAGACGCACGAGTTCGCGGCAGGACGTGTGCCGGGCGCCGTCAACCTGCCGATGTCCGAGCTCGGGATGCGGCTCGACGAGCTGCCCGCCGAGCCGTTCGACGTCATCTGCGAGGTCGGCGGACGCTCCGCCCGGGTCGTCGAGGCGCTCACGGCCCGGGGCTACGAGGCGACGAACGTCGCGGGCGGCACGAGCGCGTGGCGCGCGGCCGGCTACGACATCGAGGCCTGAGCCGGATGACGCAGCTGACGCTCATCGGCAAGCCCGACTGCCATCTCTGCGACGTCGCGCGCGAGGTCGTCGACCAGGTCCTCGCCGAGCTCCCGGATGAGACGGCCGACCGCATCGAGGTCGTCGAGCGGTCGATCGCCGACGACGAGGAGCTTCACGCGCAGTGGTGGGAGAAGATCCCCGTCGTCCTCATCGACGGACGCCTGCACGGCCACTGGCGCGTGTCCCCCGACCGCCTGCGCGACGCCCTCGTCGCCGCATCCTGAACCGAGAGGCTCTGCCATGGCCATCCGCCACATCGTCCTGTTCCAGCTCGCCGCGTCCGACCCCGAGACCCGCGCAGCGCACGCGGCCGAGGCGAAGGAGCGCCTCGAGGCGCTCGTCGGCGTCGTCCCCGGTCTGCTCGAGCTGACCGTCTCGCGCAACGCCGCCTACGAGGGTGAGAACCACGACATCGTGCTCGACGCGCTCTTCCCCGACCTCGCCGCGCTCGAGGCGTACCAGGTGCACCCCGCCCACGTCGAGGCGGCGCGCTTCGTCGGGTCTGTCCGCAGCGGGCGCGCGGCGATCGACCTCGAGGTCTGAGACCCGTCCCTCATGCACGACGCCCCCGCCATCCGGCGGGGGCGTCGTGCATGAGGGCGGGAGAGGCTCAGGCCTCGTCGTCCTCCTCGGGCTCGTAGTCGACGCCGGCCTCGGCGCGCTGCTCGGGCGTGATCGGGGCCGGAGCGGCCGTGAGCGGGTCGAAGCCGCTGCCGATCTTCGGGAACGCGATGACCTCGCGGATCGACGGGGCGCCCGCGAGCAGCGACACGACGCGGTCCCACCCGAACGCGATGCCGCCGTGCGGCGGGGCGCCGAACTGGAACGCGTCGAGCAGGAAGCCGAACTTCTCCTGCGCCTCCTCGGGGCCGATCCCCATGACGTCGAAGACGCGCTCCTGCACGTCGCGGCGGTGGATGCGGATCGAGCCGCCGCCGATCTCGTTGCCGTTGCACACGATGTCGTACGCGTACGCGAGCGCCTCGTCCGGAGCCTCCTCGAAGCGGTCGATCCACTCCGGCTTGGGCGACGTGAACGCGTGGTGCACGGCGGTCCAGGCGGAGTGGCCGAGGTCGACGTCGTCGTCCTCGCCGGTCGGCTTGAAGAGGGGCGCGTCGACGACCCACACGAACGACCATGCGCTCTCGTCGATCTGTCCCGTGCGCTTGGCGATCTCGACGCGCGCGGCGCCGAGCAGCGCGCGCGCCTCGCTCGTCCTGCCCGCAGCGAAGAACACGGCGTCGCCGGGCTGAGCGCCCGTCGCGGCGGCGAGCCCCTCGCGCTCGGCGTCGGAGAGGTTCTTGGCGACCGGGCCGCCGAGCGTCCCGTCCTCGCCGAACGTGACGTAGGCGAGGCCCTTCGCGCCGCGCGACTTGGCCCAGTCCTGCCACGCGTCGAACTGACGACGGGGGAGCGAGGCGCCGCCGGGGTGCACGACAGAGCCGACGTACTCCTGCTGGAAGACGCGGAAGGTCGTGTCGGCGAAGTAGTCGCCGAGCTCGACGATCGCGTTGCCGAAGCGCAGGTCCGGCTTGTCCGAGCCGTACAGGCGCATCGCGTCGGCGAAGGTGATGCGCTCGATCGGCGTCGGGATCTCGACGTCGATGAGGCGCCACAGCGCCTGCACGATCTCCTCGCCGAGGGCGATCACGTCCTCCTGGTCGACGAAGCTCGCCTCGATGTCGAGCTGCGTGAACTCGGGCTGGCGGTCGGCGCGGAAGTCCTCGTCGCGGTAGCAGCGTGCGATCTGGTAGTAGCGCTCGATCCCGCCGACCTGCAGCAGCTGCTTGAAGAGCTGCGGCGACTGGGGGAGCGCGTACCAGCTGCCCGGGCTGAGGCGCGCGGGCACGAGGAAGTCGCGCGCGCCCTCGGGCGTCGAGCGGGTGAGCGTGGGGGTCTCGACCTCGACGAAGTCGTGCTCCTCGAGCACACGGCGCGCGGCCGCCGATGCCTTCGAGCGCAGGCGGATGGCCGCGGCGGGCGCAGGGCGGCGGAGGTCGAGGTAGCGGTACTTGAAGCGCGCGTCCTCGCCGACGGTCTCGGTGCCGTCGAGCGCGGTCGAGACCTGGAAGGGGAGCGCGGCCGACTCGTTGAGCACCTCGACCTCGGACGCGATGATCTCGATCTCGCCGGTCGCGAGGTTCGGGTTCGCGTTGCCCTCGGGGCGGCGCGACACCTCGCCCGTGACCTTCAGGACGAACTCGCTGCGCAGCGGGTGCGCGATCTCCTCGTCGCGGATGACGACCTGTGCGATGCCCGATGCATCGCGCAGATCGATGAAGGCGACGCCTCCGTGATCGCGGCGGCGATCGACCCACCCGGTGAGGGTGACGGTCTGACCGATGAGCGAGGCGTCGAGCGAGCCTGCCTTGTGGGTGCGCAGCACGGAGAATCCTCCTGGTAGGAAAGGGAACCGCACCATTCTACGGATCGCGCGCGTCCTGGCCATCCGCTCGCGGGAGCGGGCTAGCCAGGGCTCGCAGGGCGCGGGGCGGCTGGCGGAGGCGCGCGGAACAGCGAACGCTGCGGATGGCGTGCGGATGGCATGCGGCGGATGGCGGGCGGCGGATGGCGCCGGTCCGTCGAGCGCGATCCTGGGGTGTGGCCAGTGCGCGGGGCGGTCCCGCTCGGTCGCGACAGATGCATGTAAGCGTTTCGCTTACACGTCCCGGAGGGTGTGTGTCGGTGGTCGGGACTAGGATGGACCCCTTCTCTTGTGGCCCCGGGCACGCGAGATTGCGGGCGACGGATCTTCGAAGAATCTTCGAGAAATTGCTTGTGCCTGGTCGTAGTTGTGTTCTATCATGGGGTATGGCCTTCCCATGGGCGCCCGATGAGGGGCAGGATGATCCGGCCGGCGCGGTGTGCGCCGCGGTCGGGCTGCTGGACGGGCTGTTCACACGGGTGGGGGAGGTGGCGTCGGGAGATCTCGCGGGGTTCACCGCGCGGGTGGAGCAGCTGGGGCGGGTCGTGGACGCGCTGCGGGTGCGGGCGGCAGGAGAGGTCGCGTGGCGGTCCCGGCGGGGCCTGGAACGGCCCCTCGCGGGAGAGCTCGGCTGCCGGGACGGGCGGGAGCTGCTCGAGCGTCTCACCGGGATCCCCGGGCCGGCGGTATCCGCGCGGGTGCGGCTGGATGAAGCCACCCGGGACCGGGAGAGCCCCACCGGGCTCCCCCTGCCGCCGGCGCACCCGGCGGTGGCCGCGGCGGTGGAAGCGGGCCTGCTCGGGGCGGAGCCGGCGGCGCTGATCGTGAAGGCCGTCGCCACCGCCCGCCGCGGCGCGCCCGCCTCCGAGGTCGACAAGCTCGAGGTGATGGAGCGGCACCTCGTCGGGATCGCCACCGGCGCGATCGCGACCGACCTGGACGAGGCCGCACCCCCAGCCGAGGCCACCTCGCCGTTCCCGGACGGCGCGGCCGCGGCCGTGCCGTGGAGCGTCGTGAAAGCCCACGCGGACGCGTGGGTGGACGTCCTCACCGCGGACGGCCTCCCGCCCGACCCCGAACGCCCCATCCGCAACCGCACCCTCACCCTCACACCCCTGCCCGACGGGGCCTTCCGCGTCAACGGCACCCTCGTCCCCGAAGCCGGCGCCCTCCTGCAGAACCTCCTCTCCGCCCACACCAACCCCGCCCGCCACGTCACCTTCACCCCCACCACAGACCACGACGACGACGCGGGCGACGGGCCGGACGGCACAGGCAACGCGTCGAACGCCAGCGCAACGGGCACGAGCGGCGCGGAAGACGCTGCGAGCCCTGCCGGTGCCGGCGACTCGAGCATCGCGGCCGACGCCGACGCCGACGACGGCGCGGACGCGGATGGCGATGGCGGGTTCTTCGACGGGATCGACACCGAGACCCGCAACGACACAGACCCGTGGGGACCGGACGAGATCATCCACGACCCCCGCACCCCCGGACAGAAACGCCACGACGCGTTCTTCGCGATGATCCAGGCCGCCTCACGCGCCGCCGAGACCCCCACCCTCGGCGGCGCCGCCCCCACCGTCATGATCCACATCACCGCCGACGACCTCACCACCACAGACACAGACACAGGCACCGGCGACGGCGACGGCGTGCATGACACCGCGGCCCACGGCCCGGGGTCCGCGTTCGCCCGCCCGAAGCACGGCATCGCGCACCTCGACGGCTTCGACGCGCCCGTCCCCGCCACCGTGGCCCGCCGGATCGGATGCACCGGAGACATCCTCCGCGCCCTCTTCACCCCCGAAGGACGCATCCTCGAGCTGCGCAGCATCCAACGCTGCTTCACCCCCACCCAGCGCAAAGCGATCGTCGCCCGCGACGGAGGCTGCATCATCCCCGGCTGCACCATCCCCGCCGCCTGGTGCGAGATCCACCACGTCCAAGACCACGCCCAAGGCGGACCCACCGAAACCGACAACGGCGTCCTGCTCTGCTGGTGGCACCACCACCACCTCGACACCTCCGGCTGGACCATCCACATGCACCACGGCGTGCCCTACATCGCCGCCCCCAACTGGATCGACCGACACCACCGCCACCGCCCAGCACCCACCTCCCGCACCAGACTCCACGCCAAACTCACCCAACACCTCAGATGCTGACAACCGCGCAGATGCCGAACCACGCGCGACGAGCGCACAGGCGATCCCGGCCCTTCGCACAGGGAACCCGGATGCGCCGTCGATAGCGTCGAGCCCGACCCCACCGCCCGCGCCGACGGAAAGGCCGCACCGACATGACGACGACCGAGATCACGGCCGCCGCCGACGGAGGATCCTGGCTCTCCACTCTCGTGGATGCGGTCGTGGGGCTCATGGACGTCATCGGCCCCTACGGCGCCGGCGTCGCGATCGCGGCCGAGAACCTCTTCCCGCCGCTGCCGAGCGAGGCCATCCTCCCCATGGCGGGCCTCGCCGCCCATCGCGGCGCATTCGCGCTGTGGGAGGCGATCCTCTGGACGACGGTCGGGTCCGTCGTCGGCGCGCTCCTCCTCTACGGCATCGGCGTCTGGTTCGGCGTCGACCGCCTGCGCCGCATCGCCGAGCGCCTGCCGCTCGTCTCGGGAGAGGACATCGACCGGACGGTGGCCTGGTTCCACCGGCACGGCGGCAAGGCCGTCTTCCTCGGCCGGTTCGTCCCGATCTTCCGGAGCCTCATCTCGATCCCGGCCGGCGTCGTGCGGATGCCCGTGTGGCGCTTCGCGCTGCTCACGGCCGCGGGGAGCGTCATCTGGAACACCGTCTTCATCCTCGTCGGCTGGTATCTCGGCAGCGGCTGGCACATCGTCGAGCAGTACATGGACATCGTCCAGAACGTCGTCATCGTGGGCGTCGCGGCCGCGGTCGTCTGGTTCGTCGTCGTCCGCGTCCGCGCGCAGCGTCGCCAGCGCGCGGCTGGTGCCGTCGCTCCGCGCGCCGAGCGCGAGGCGCCGGCGGCTGACTGAGCGTTCGTAGACTGGGCCTGTGCCCGCCGAACGCCTCCATCTCGTCCGCCACGGCGAGGTCTTCAATCCGCGGCGCGTGCTGTACGAGCGCATGCCCGGATTCCGCCTGAGCGAGGACGGGCGGCGGATGGCCAGGGCAGCGGCCGACTACGTGCGCTCGCTCGATCGCCCGCTCGCCGAGCTCGTCTGCTCTCCGCTCGAGCGCACGCGCGAGTCGGCCGAGCCGTTCACGGCGCTGTTCGAGCTCGAGCCGCGCGCCGACGAGCGCGTCATCGAGCCGTGGAACGCGTTCGCGGGGAAGCGCATGAGCCGCGCCGTCTTCATCCCGCAGAACTGGTGGCACCTCCGCCGCCCGTCGCGGCCGAGCTGGGGCGAGCCGTACCGCGAGGTCGTCGACCGCATGCACGCGGCCCTCGACGACGCGTGGGACGCCGCCGACGGCGGCGACGTCGTCATCGTGACGCACCAGGCGCCGATCTGGATCACGCATCTCTCCGTCGCGGGTCTGCCGCTGCGGCACGACCCCCGCACGCGCCGGTGCGCCCTCTCGAGCGTGACCTCGTTCGAGCGCAAGGGCGACGTCTGGCGCGAGGTCGACTACGTCGAGCCCGCGTCGACCGCGGGCGCGGTCGACGTCGGGGCCGTCTGAGACCCGCACCGCGCCATCCTTCACCCCGCCGTCGCCTCGCGGGCACCTTCCGGACCCCTCGCGTTCACGCAGTGCGCTGACCGTAGAAGGTCAGCGGGAGACGCCCGCTGACGGAGGTCACGTGAGCGGTCTGAGGCGAGAGGCGATCGACGCCCGGGCAGTCGTGACCGACTTCGACGGAGTCCACACCGACGACACCGCCTTCGTCGACGCCGACGGCCGCGAGTTCGTCCGCGTGAGCCGCTCCGACGGGATGGGCGTCTCGCTCCTGCGCAGGGCCGGCATCCCCTTCCTCATCCTCTCCACCGAGACGAACGGCGTCGTCGCCGCGCGCGCCCGCAAGCTCCGCGTCGACGTGCGCCAGGGTCTCGACGACAAGGCGGCGGCTCTGCGCGAGTGGGCGGATGCCCAGGGCGTCGCGCTCGCGGATGTCGCATACCTGGGCAACGACGTGAACGACCTGCCGTGCCTGCGGATCGTCGGCTGGCCCGTCGCGGTTCCGCGCTCCCATCCCGACGTGCTCGCGATCGCCCGCGTCGTCCTGCACCGAGCGGGCGGCGACGGCGCCGTCCGCGAACTGGCCGAGCGCGTCCTGCGCTCCCGCACGGGCCTCGTGCCCGAGCGCGCGGGCGCTGCGCTCCGCGCGTCCATCCCGTCCTCGTCACAACCGGAGGAGCACTCATGACGGTCACGATCGGCACTCGCACGCTGGGCGATGCGCACCCCACCTACGTCATCGCCGAGATCGGCCTGAACCACAACGGCTCGGTCGAGATCGCCAGGGAGCTCATCGACGTCGCCGCGGCCGCCGGCGCGGACGCGGTCAAGTTCCAGAAGCGCACCCCGGAGATCTCCACGCCCGAGCACATGCGCGACGTGCCGCGCGAGACACCGTGGGGCACCATGACGTACCTCGAGTACCGCTACCGGGTCGAGTTCGGCCGCGACGAGTACCTCGAGATCGGCGCGCACGCCGCCGAGCGCGGCGTCGACTGGTTCGCGTCGCCGTGGGACGAGCCCTCGGTCGCGTTCCTCGAGGACCTCGACGTCGTCGCGCACAAGGTCGCGTCGGCGAGCCTCACCGACGACGGACTCCTCGCGGCGCTGCGCGACACGGGCAAGCCGATCATCCTCTCCACGGGCATGTCGACCATGGAGCAGATCGACCGGGCGGTCGACCTCCTCGGCACGGAGAACCTCGTCCTCCTGCACGCGACGTCGACGTATCCGATGCCGGCGGAGGAGGCGAACCTCCGCATGATCCCGACGCTGAAGGACCGCTTCGCCGGCGTCCCGGTCGGATACTCGGGGCACGAGCGCGGGCTCGCGATCTCGTTCGCGGCCGTCGCGCTGGGCGCGGCCGCCGTCGAGCGCCACATCACGCTCGATCGCGGCATGTGGGGCTCGGACCACGCCGCCTCGATCGAGCCGACCGAGCTCGCGGCCCTCGTCGCCGGCATCCGCGACATCGAGCCCGCCCTCGGCGACGGCATCAAGCGCGTCTTCCCCGGCGAGCTCGCGCCCATGGCCAAGCTGCGCCGCGTGGGGGCGGGCGCCGCAGTCTGACCCGCCTGCCGCGCTTCGCGCGAACCGGCGCCCGATCGCCGCATTTCGGGGCAAGGCTCGCCGAGCCTTGCCCCGAAGCCACCGCCCCGGCCATACAGCATCGACCCAGGCACCTCGAACACGGGAACGTAGGATGGGAGCCGTGCGCACGCCTGCCGTCCCGAGCCTGTCTCCCCGCATCCGCCGGGGCGCGAGAGCGGCCGCCGCGCTCGCCGTCGCGACGCTCATCGCCGGTCTGGCGGCGTGCTCCGCGGACCCCGTGACGCAGGCCTACCTCGAAGGCGACGACAAGGGCTACATCGCGAGCGACTTCCGGGTGAAGGAGATCCCCGTCGAGGAGCGCGGCGAGCCCGTCGAGTGGTCGGGTGTCACGGAGGAGGGCGACGAGCTCTCGAGCGACGACACCGCGGGCGATGTCACCGTCGTGAACTTCTGGTACGCCGCCTGCGGCCCGTGCCGGGCCGAGGCCGCCGACCTCGAGTCGGTGTGGCAGGAGTACCAGGGCGAGAACGTGTCGTTCGTCGGCGTCAACACCTACGACCAGGCCGACACCGCGCGCTCGTTCGCCGAGCGGTGGGGCGTGACGTACCCGAGCATCATCGACGCCAACGACGGCAGCGCGAAGCTCGCCTTCGCCGGCGCGACCTCGATCCAGGCGACGCCCACGACGCTCGTCCTCGACACCGAGGGGCGCGTCGCCGCGGTCCTCATCGGCCAGCTCGAGGGCGCGTCCATCCTCTCGACGCTCGTGGCCGACACGCTCGCGGAGTCGGCATGACCGCCGCGGGCGCGGCATCGTGAGCCTCGACGCCGTCGTCTTCGGCGGGGCCCTGTGGCTCGCGATCCCGATCGCGATGCTCGCGGGGCTCGTGTCGTTCGTGTCGCCCTGCGTGCTTCCCCTCATCCCGGGCTACCTCGGCTTCATCGGGGGAGCCGTCGCGCCCCGCGGCGGGGCGGCGGATGGCGCGGCGCCGGGCGGCTCGCGCGGTCGCCTCGTCGGCGGGGTGCTCCTCTTCATCGCGGGCTTCACGCTCGTGTTCGTGACCCTCATCGTGCTCGGCGGGCTCGCGGGCAGCGGCCTGCAGCAGTTCAGCCTGCTCTACGGCGACCTCATCACCCGCATCCTCGGCGTCGTCATCATCCTCATGGGCGTCGTCTTCATCGGCTTCCTCGGGTTCGCGCAGCGCATCGCGCGCCCGCAGGTCAAGGGCGACCTCGGCCTCATCGGCGCTCCGCTGCTCGGGATCGCCCTCGGCATCGGCTGGGCGCCGTGCATCGGCCCGACCCTCACGGCGATCATGTCGCTCGCGATCATCCAGGGAGACGGATGGCGCGCCGCGGTGCTCGGCCTCGCCTACTCGCTCGGGCTGGGCATCCCGTTCCTCCTCGTCGCCCTCGGCTTCGGCTGGGTCACGCGATCGACCGCGTTCCTGCGTCGGCACATCCGCGTCGTGAACATCGTCGGCGGCGTGCTCCTCATCGTGCTCGGCCTGCTCATGGTGACGGGCCTGTGGACCGACGTGATGTCGCGCCTCGGCGTGCTGTTCGCCACGATCGAGCCGCCCCTATGACCGCCGAGAAGGGCGCCGCGACCGCCCGGAAGGACACCGTGACCGCCCGGAAGGACACCGTGACCGATCAGCGCACCGCGCCCCAGCGCGACGGCAGCGAGCCGCTGCGCCCCTCCGACCACGTCGACGCCGACGAGGCGATCGCGCAGCCCGCGCTCGGCTTCGTCGGATGGCTGCGGTGGGGATGGCGTCAGCTCACGAGCATGCGCACGGCGCTCGTGCTGCTGCTCCTGCTCGCGATCGCGGCCGTTCCGGGGTCGATCTTCCCGCAGCGCATGGCGAACCCGAACGGCGTCACGCAGTGGGAGCGCGACAACCCGGATCTGTTCCCCGTGCTCGACGCGCTGCAGCTGTTCGACGTGTACCAGTCCGCCTGGTTCTCGGCGATCTACATCCTGCTCTTCGTCTCGCTCATCGGCTGCATCCTGCCGCGCACGAAGCACCACGCGAAGGCCCTGCGCACGAAGCCGCCGCGCACGCCCGCGCGGCTCGCGCGCCTCGACGACTTCCGCGAGGACCGCATCGCGGCCGAGGACCCGGAGGCCGAGGCCGCCCACGCCGTCGATCTCGCGGCCGCGCAGCTCAAGGCGCAGGGGTATCGCGTCGAGCGCTACGACGGCCGCGGCGCGTTCTCGGTGTCGGCCGAGCGCGGGTACCTGCGCGAGACGGGCAACCTCGTCTTCCACGCGTCGCTCGTCGGCGTGCTCCTCACGGTCGGCATCGGCGGAGGATTCGCCTACACGGGCCAGCGCGTCGTCGTCGAGGGCACGACCTTCGTCAACTCGCTGCTCGACTACTCGTCGATGAACCGCGGCCGCTTCGTGTCGGAGGCCGCCCTCACGCCGTACTCGATGCGGCTCGACTCGTTCGACGTCACCTACCAGGAGTACGGCGGGCCCGGGTCGGGGCAGGCGGGCGACTTCTCCGCCAACGTCACGGTCACGCATCCCGACGGGTCGACCTCGGAGGACGCGGTGCGCGTCAACCACCCTCTCCAGCTCGAGGGCGACGCGATCTACCTGCTCGGCAACGGGTACGCGCCGACGATCACCGTCCGGAACCCCGAGGGCGAGGTCGTGTACCGCGACTCCGTGCCGTTCCTGCCGCAGGACACCGCGATGACGTCGACCGGCGTCGTCAAGGTGCCCGACGGCCTCTCCGAGCAGCTCGGTCTCGTGGGCTTCTTCTACCCGACCCAGGTGCCGCTCGACACGGGCGCGTTCGCCTCGGCGTACGGCGACCTGCTCAACCCCATGCTCACCCTGAACGTGTACGCGGGCGACCTCGGCATCGACGACGGCACGCCGCGCTCGGTGTACGCCCTCGACGTGACGGGGCTCGAGCAGCTCACGGGCGGCGACACGGGCGTCGACTCGATCGAGCTGGCACCGGGCGACACCGCCGACCTGCCGAACGGCATGGGCACGATCACGTTCGAGGACGAGACGCCCGAGGGCACCGATCCGGCCCTCGGCTACACCGAGTCGGTCAAGCGGTTCGTGTCGCTCCAGATCCACCACGATCCCTCGGCGCTCGGCGTGCTCGTGTTCGCGGTCCTCGCGACGCTCGGCCTGCTCGTCGCGCTGTTCGTGCCCCGGCGCCGGATGTGGGTCAAGGCCACGCCCGACGGAGACGGCGTGCGCCTCGAGTACGCGGCTCTCGCCCGCGGCGAGGATCCCGCGCTCGCCGACGCGGTCGAGCAGCTGCGCGCGAAGCACCGGGCCGCGCTCGACGACTGATCCTCGCGCTCGGCTCCCGACCGCGCGCGACCCCCGAAACCTAGGATGGACACCATGCAGCTCGATCCCGTGACGATGGACAGCTTCTCCGTCGTGCTCGTCTGGACGGCCATCTCGCTCTACGTCCTCGCGTTCATCGCCTACGCGGTCGACCTCGCGAACCGCTCGCAGGCGTCGCTGGCCGCGAAGGACGCCCGGCAGCTCGTCGGCGTCGGCGCCCGCGCCGCGTCGCCCGCCGCGAGCGAGACCGTGGTCGCGGCGGCCCCGCGCTACGTGTGGGGCCGGATCGGCACCTCGCTCACGTGGCTCGGCTTCGTGTTCCACCTCGGCGCGACGCTCCTGCGCGGCCTCGCGGCGGGGCGCGTGCCGTGGTCGAACATGTACGAGTTCGCGATGACCGGCACGCTCCTCATGACGGCGGTCTACCTCGGCGTCCTGTTCTGGAAGGACCTCCGCTTCCTCGGGTCGTTCATGACCGGCCTCGTGACGGTGCTGCTCGGCTCGTCGTCGCTGTTCTACGTGCAGATCACGCCGCTCATGGACCCGCTCAAGTCGGTCTGGCTCGTCATCCACGTCTTCGTCGCGTCGCTCGCGACCGCCTTCCTCGCGCTCGCCTTCGCGCTGTCGGTGCTGCAGCTCCTGCAGGCACGGCGCGAGCGGATGGCCGTCGAAGCGGCCGAGGCGCCCGCGCGCCGCAGCATGCTCCGGACCATCCCGAGCGCCGAGGCGCTCGAGGGCCTCGCGTACCGCTTCGCGATCATCGGCTTCATCTTCTGGACGTTCACGCTCATCGCGGGGGCGATCTGGGCGAACGACGCCTGGGGGCGCTACTGGGGCTTCGACACGAAGGAAGTCTGGACCTTCATCATCTGGGTGCTCTACGCGGGCTACATCCACGCGCGGGCGACGCGCGGCTGGCGCGGCACGCGCTCGGCGTGGCTCTCGATCGTCGGCTTCGCCGCCGTGATCTTCAACTTCACGATCGTGAACATGTTCTTCGAGGGGCTGCACGCGTACAGCGGCCTCAGCTGAGCGTGGGAGGAGCCTGAGCACCGCGCCCCGCTCGGTTGCCTAGGCTGATCGGATGGCCGCGCCCCGACCCGCACGACTGCACGCGCTCGACGGCGTGCGCGGAGCGGCCGCGCTCGTCGTCGTGCTCTACCACGCGAGCCTCATCGCCCGGCCGTTCGCCGACGACGGGACGGCCCGCCTCATCTGGGAGACGGCGACCGAGTCGCCCCTCAAGCTGGGGTTCGCGGGAACCGAGGCGGTGCAGGTGTTCTTCGTGCTGTCGGGCCTCGTCGTGACGCTCCCTGCGCTGCGCGCGGGGTTCTCGTGGCCCGGCTACTTCGTCTCGCGACTCGTGCGCCTCTACCTGCCCGTGTGGGCGGCCATCCTCTTCGCTGTCCTTCTCGTCGTGGCCATCCCGCGCGACCCCGCCCGGGTGACGCCCGACGTCTGGATCGTGAACGCCAACATCACCTTCCCCGACTGGGCGCTCGCGTTCGACGAGGCCACCCTCATGCCCGTGACATACGACACGGTGAACACGCTCTGGTCGCTGCGCTGGGAGATCGTCTTCAGCGTGCTGCTGCCGGTGTTCGCGGCCGTCGCGCTGCTCCTGCGGCGCTGGGCCTGGCCGGCCGCGGTCGCGTGCATCGCGGCGATGGTCGCCGGTCGGGTGCTCGACGAGCGGCCCTTCGACCTCGACGCGCTCGTCTACCTGCCGACGTTCCTGCTCGGCTGCCTCATCGCCGTCCGCCTCGACGAGATCACCGCGTGGGCGCGGCGTCGGCCGCGGCCCATCCTGTGGCTCGCGCTCTTCGCCGCCTCCTGGCTGCTGCTCATCGCGTCGTGGTGGACGCGCCCGCTCGTGCCGCCGTCGAGCACGCTGGGGGAGGCGCTGTGGGGTCTCGCGGGCGCGGGCGCGGCAGGGCTCATCCTGCTCGCCGTGTGCTCACCGCTCGCCGAGCGCGTGCTGCAGACGCGCCCGCTGCGCTGGCTGGGCGACATCTCGTTCAGCCTCTACCTCGTGCACGCGCCGATCCTCGCGACGCTCGCGTTCGCGTGGGGCGACGAGAACTGGGCGCTGGTCGCCCTCGCGGGCGTCCCGCTGAGCCTCGCGGTCGGGTGGCTCTTCCACCGCGGCGTCGAGCGGCCCTCCCACCGTGCCGCGCGCGCGGCGGGGCGCCGCGCGGAGCGCGCGTTCACCCGCGTCACCGCCTGAGCAGGCGGTGCTTCCTGCGGTGCGCGCGGCGCATCGCCTGTCCCCACGCGCGGGTGACGTCCTCGTCGGAGAAGCGCTGCGCGCTCTCGACGGCCGCACGGCGCATCCGCATCCGCTCCTCCTCTGACGCTCCGACGAATCGCGCGACCGCGGCGGCCAGCGCCTCCTCGTCGCCCGCGGGAACGAGGAACCCGTTCTCGCCGTCGCGGATGATGTCGGCCGCCCCGTAGGGGACGTCGTACGCGATCGGCACGCAGCCCGCGGCGAGCGCCTCGATGAGGACGAGCGGGAAGCCCTCCGAGGTGGACGTCGACAGCAGGAAGGAGGCGCGCTCGAGCTGCGCGGCCGCGTCGGGCGCGTACCCGCGCAGCCGGATGCCGTCGTCGGCGAGCGGGGCGAGGCTCGCGCGGTCCTCGCCCTCGCCCCACACGTCGAGCTCGACGTCGAGGCCCGCGGAGCGGGCGGCGCGGACGGCCGCCATGGCGTGCGCGATGCGCTTGCGTCGGGTCAGGCTCGCGAGCATGATGCCGGCGCCGGGCGGCCGGCCCTCGAGCGGCGGCGCCTCGGGCAGGTCGCGCCCGTTCGGCACGACGTCCAGGCACGCGTGCTCGCCGAGCAGGGCCACGACGTCGTCGCGCTGGCGCCGCGTGAGGAGCACGACGGCGTCGAACGCGTCCAGGTTCTCGAACACGGGCCTCCGCGACTCGCGCAGGCGCCCCATCGGCCGCCGGCGTCCGACGAGATGCGACGCGTGCACGACGTGCATGGTCACCGCGTGCGGGCGGCGGTAGTCCATCGCCCAGCGTGCGACGGTCTTGCTGTCGACGACGAGGTACGACGGCTCATCCTCGGTGAGCGCGTCGAGCCACGCGCGGTAGAGGTGCGCGATGCGGCCCCACGACCGCACCGGCTCGCCGTCGCCGTCGCACAGGACGACGGACTTCCCGCCCGGGGTCCCGCGCTCGGCGACATCCCGGCGCTCCGAGAGGAGCAGCGAGCCGTCCGCGCGGAAGTGGTCGGTCTGCAGGATCTCGCCGCCCTCTGATGCGCGCACGCGGCTGAGGACGATGTCGCCCCGGCGCCGCTCGGACAGCCGCTCGCCGTCACGCGGCGGCAGGGTCGCGAGCGGCGTGAACGGGTGCCGGTCGGGGCGGAGGGAGCCGCCGGGCAGGGGGTTCTCGCGCAGCCAGTCCCACAGATTGAGAAGGGCCATCCCATCGACGATCATGCCCTCGCGCCGCAGACGCTCCTCCCTGGCCGGGTAGTCCGGGTCCGGATCGAACGTGAGCACGGTCACCGGCCGGTCGGCGAGACGCACGAACGCGCGGCTGCGGTGGAGCATCGCGGAGGTCATCCCGCCCCACGTGTCGTCGACCGACCACGTGAGCGCGTACTGACGCCCGCGGGGAAGCATCGGGCGGAGGTGCAGCATCCGGAGAGCCTAAGTCGGCGGCCTCAGCGGTCCCAGGGGATTGCGCGTGTGGCGGACGGTCTGCCAGCGGATCCACAACTCTGTTGCTTTGTGTGGGTTTCGGTTGTATTGTGTGGGAATCCGAAGGAGGATGTCGCATGTACGCAACGGAGCGCAGAGAGCTCATCGAGCAGGCGCTGCTCGCCGACGCCCGCGTCGCGGTCGCCGATCTGGCCGAGCGCCTGGGCGTCACGACCGAGACCGTGCGCCGCGACCTCGCCGTCCTCGAGGAGGCCGGCGTCCTCCGCCGCGTCCACGGCGGCGCGGTTCCCGCCGACCGCGGCAGCCTCGCCGAGACCGACCTCAGGGAGCGCGTCGGCCGCCACGGCGTCGCCAAGCGGCGGATCGCGCAGCGTGCGCTCGACGCACTGCCCTCCGGGTTCACGGGCTCCGTCCTCCTCGACGCGGGCACGACCACCGCGGCGCTCGCCGATCTGCTTCCCGCCCGGTTCGGCGGAGCGCGGGTCGAGGTGGTCACGCACTCGGTCGCGATCGCCGCCGCCCTGAGCGCGAGCGAGGGGGTGGCCCTCTCCGCGATCGGCGGACGGGTCCGCGGCGTGACCGGAGCGGCGGTCGGCGCGCGGACGGTCGAGGCGATCTCGTCCCTCCGGCCCGAGATCGCCTTCGTCGGCGTCAACGGCCTGTCGGCCGCATTCGGCGCGAGCACCCCCGATCCCGACGAGGCCGATGTCAAGGGCGCGATCGTGCGCGCCGCGCGCCGCGTCGTCGTCCTCGCCGATGCGTCGAAGTTCGGCGAGGAGTCGCTCCAGCGCTTCGCGAGGCTCGACCAGCTCGACGTGCTCGTCACCGATCGCGCCCCCGACGCGGCGCTCGCCGCGGCGCTCGAGGACGCGGGAACGGAGGTCTGGGTCGCATGATCGTCACGCTCACCGCCAACCCGGCGCTCGACCGCACGATCGCGCTGGACAGCGCCCTCGTGCCGGGCGAGGTGCACCGGGCCTCCTCCGCGCAGGAGGACGCCGCGGGCAAGGGCGTCAACGTCGCCCGCGTGCTCCACGGCTCCGCGGTCGAGACCCTCGCGGTCCTGCCGCTCGCCGCGGACGACCCGTTCGCGGCGCTGCTCGACCCGACCCTGGCCATCCGCGCCGTGCCGACGACGGCGCACGCCCGCGCGAACATCGCGCTGACGGATGCCGCCGGCGAGACGACGAAGATCAACCTCGCGGGCACCCCGCTCGGCGACGACGTGCTCCGCGCGCTCGTCGACGCCGTGGTCGCGGCCTCGGACGGCGCCGACTGGCTCGCCCTGTGCGGCTCGCTGCCCGCGGGCGCCCCCGGCGGCCTCTACGCGACCGTCATCCGCGCGGTGCGCTCCCGCGTCGCACATCCGCCGCGGATCGCCGTCGACGCGACCGGGCCCGCGCTCGAGACCGTGCTCGCCCAGGCCGACGAGATCGGCGCCGTCGACCTCATCAAGCCCAACGAGGACGAGCTCGTGCAGCTCGCGGTCGACCTCTCGGCGCCGGATGTCGACCGGCCCGCGCTGCAGTCGCGTCTCGTCCGCGAGGTCGAGGCCGACCCGATCGCCGCCACGGCGCGCCTCGCGCGGGAGCTCGTGCCCGGCACGGTCCGCGCGGCCCTCGTGACGCTCGGCGGCGACGGCGCGATCCTCGTCGACGCGCACGGCGTCTGGCACGCCGGCATCCCGGCGGGCGTCGACGTGCTCAGCACCGTCGGAGCGGGCGACAGCTCGCTCGCCGGCTACCTGCTCGCCGACCGGGCCGGGGCCGCCCCCGCCGAGCGGCTCCGCACCGCCGTCCGCTACGGCTCCGCGACCGCGGCCCTGCCCGGGACGCGCCTGGCGACCCCCGCCGATCTCCCAACCGGCGACATCCCCGTCCGCGCGCTCGACTGAGCGCACCCGAATCCCGCACCGCACCCATCCAGGAGGGCACCGTGTCCACCATCACCCCCCAGCTCGTCAGCCTCGACGAGGATCTCGGAGCCGACAAGGAAGCCGTGCTCCGCTCGCTCTCGGCGCGCTTCGTCGCGCAGGGCCGCGCCCGCGACGCCGAGGAGCTCTTCGCCGCCGCGTGGGCGCGCGAGGAGACCGACGCGACCGGCCTGCCGGGAGGCATCGCGATCCCGCACGCCAAGAGCGCGACCGTCACCCAGGCCTCGCTCGCCTTCGCGCGGCTCTCGCCGGGCGTCGACTTCGGCTCGTTCGACGGCCCGAGCGACATCGTCTTCATGATCGCCGCGCCCGACACCGCCGCCGAGGAGCACCTCGCCGTGCTCTCCACGCTCGCGCGGCACCTCATGGACGAGGACTTCCTCGCCGCGCTGCGCGGCGCGAAGGACGCCGATGAGGCCGTCGCGATCGTCCGTCACGCGATCGGCGAGGGCGACGGAGCTGCCGACGCGGAGCCGGTCGCGGCGGCGCCGACGCCGGCGGCTCCCGCCGACGGCGGACGGCAGATCGACGGGCGTCCCGTGCGGATCGTCGCGGTCACCGCGTGCGCCACCGGCATCGCCCACACGTACATGGCGGCCGACGCGCTCGCCGCCGCCGCGAAGAAGGCGGGCGTGGAGTTCGCGGTCGAGCCGCAGGGCTCGAGCGGCTTCGACCGCTTCGACGCCGAGACGATCGCGCAGGCGGACGCCGTGATCTTCGCGGTCGACGTCGACGTGCGCGAGCCCGAGCGCTTCGCCGGCAAGCCCGTCGTGCGGCGCTCGGTGAAGGCGGGCATCGAGCACGCCGCCGAGCTCATCGAGACGGCCGCGAAGGCCGCGGTCGACCCGGCGGCGGAGCGCGTGAGCGGAAGCGCGGCGGCGTCGACCGCCGCCGCCTCAGCGCAGAAGGAGTCGTTCGGCGCGAAGGTCAAGCGCGTGCTCCTCACGGGCGTCTCGTACATGATCCCGTTCGTCGCGGGCGGCGGCCTCCTGATCGCGCTCGGGTTCCTCTTCGGCGGGTTCGACATCAACGAGAACGCCCAGGACATCGTCCTCGGGAACGCCCTGTGGAACCTGCCGGAGGGCGGCCTCTTCCGATACCTCGGCGCCGTCTTCTTCTCCATCGGCGGCATCTCGATGGGCTTCCTCGTCGCAGCGCTCGCGGGCTACATCGCGTTCGCGATCGCCGACCGCCCGGGCATCGCGCCCGGCTTCGTGGCCGGCTCGGTCGCCGTGCTCATGAGCGCGGGCTTCATCGGCGGCATCGTCGGCGGCGTGCTCGCCGGGCTCGCGGCCTGGTGGCTCGGCTCGCTCAGCGTCCCGCGCTGGCTGCGCGGCCTCATGCCCGTCGTGATCATCCCGCTGCTCGGCTCGATCTTCGCGTCGGGCCTCATGATCCTGTTCCTCGGCTGGCCGATCGCGGCGCTCATGAGCGCCATGACCGACGGCCTCAACGGGCTCGCGGAGTCCGGCCTCATCGTCGTCGTGGGCATCGTCCTCGGCCTCATGATGTGCTTCGACCTCGGCGGCCCCGTGAACAAGGTCGCGTACGCGTTCGCCGTCGCGGGCCTGGGAACGGCGACCGAGGGCAACAGCGTGCCGTACCTCATCATGGCCGCGGTCATGACCGCCGGCATGGTGCCGCCGCTCGGCATGGCGCTCGCGTCGACCGTCCTCGCCCCCAAGGCGTTCACGGCGCCCGAGCGCGAGAACGGCAAGGCCGCGTGGCTCCTGGGCCTGTCCTTCATCTCGGAGGGGGCGATCCCGTTCGCGGCGGCCGACCCGCTGCGCGTCATCCCCGCCTCGATGCTCGGCGGGGCCGTCACGGGCGCGCTCTCGATGCTGTTCTCGGTCGGCTCGCGCGCCCCGCACGGCGGCCTGTTCGTGTGGTTCGCGATCGACCCGATCTGGGGCTTCGCGCTCTCGCTCGTCGCCGGCACCGTCGTCACGGCCTTCGCGGTCGTGCTCCTCAAGCGGTTCGCGCGTCGCCGCACCGACGCTCCCGCACCGGCCCTCGAGGAGGCCGTCGCGATCGCCTGATCCGCGCGGCGCACGGCGCCCCATCCGCTCGTCGGATGGGGCGCCGTGCTGTCGATCAGCCCCGCAGCTCGGCGAGCGCCTTCTCGAGGCGGCGGTCGCGCGTCGCCTCCTGCTTGGCCTCCGCGATCGACCGGGCGATCTCCTTGCGGCGCGAGTACGCGAGCGCGTCGAATGCGACCTTCGCTGCAGGATCCGCCGCGAGCGCTTCGGCGAGCGCGGGCGGCACCTCGACCGTGCGCTCTGCCGCGTCGAGGGCGATCTCGACCTCGACCTCGTCGCCGATCTCGACGCCCAGCTCGGCGCGCGCGGCCTTGCTGAGCCCGAGCATGTTCTCGCCGCCCATCCGCGCGATGCGCAGCCGTGCGGCCCGGTCGCCGATCGTCACGACGACGGGCGGGTTCTTCACCGAGCCGAGCGCGGCCACCTGCTCGTCCGAGAGCAGGATGGCCGCGGCCGGCCCGCGCGCATGGATGGTGGTGTGCAGCTGCAGGGCGTTCATGCGGTCACGATAGCGGCCTCGGATCCGCGTTCGGATGCGTCGCGCCCTGCATTCGGCTCAGCTCGCGAGCAGGGCGCGCGCCGACACCGTGCGCTGCGCGGCGACCGCGATCGAGGTCGCCGCGAACGCCAGCACCGCCCAGACGACGAGCCCGGCGATCGCGGCGCCAGCACCCGGCGCATCGGAGATGACCGCGAGCAGGGCGCGGTGCGCCGGGGCCGTGGGCAGGGCCGCGGCGAGGTCGCCGAGCACGCCAGGGGTCGTCGACACGATGCCCGTGGCGATCGCGAGCGTTCCGGCCACGGCCGCGATCCAGCGGCCCGCCCCACCGAGGATCGTGACGAGCGCCTGGTGCACGGCGGCGAACGCCACGCCCGCGAGCGCGCTCAGCCCGAGGAGCGCCCAGAAGGTCGACGCCTCGTAGCCCGCCGCGAGCTGCACGACGCCCGCGACGAGCACGCCCTGCGCGGCGCCGATGCTCGCTGCGGGGAGGAGTCCGCCGCCCGCCAGCAGGACCGATGCGCGGCGCGAGGTGAGCGTCCGGCCGGCGATGGGGCGCAGCGCGAGGAACGTCGCGAGACCGCCGAACCACAGCACGGCCGCGATGAGGAGCGGGATGGCCGAGGCGCCGAAGAGCTCGAGATCGGACGCGCTCGAGGCGACCGGGTCCGCGACCGCCGAGGCGAGGTCGGCGGCCTCCTCGTCGGTGTACGAGGGGAGAGCCTCGGTCGCCTGATCCAGCCCGTCGCCGAGCGTGGTCGCTCCCGACCCCAGCTCGCCGATGCCGTCGCCGAGGTCGGTCGCGCCGTCGGCGAGCTGCCCGATGCCGCCGCCGAGGTCGGTCGCGCCGTCCTCGAGCTGCCCGATGCCGCTGCCGAGATCGGCCGCGCCCGTCGCGAGCTGCGCGATGCCGTCCGACAGGTCGGTCGCGCCGTCGGCGAGCTGCCCGATGCCGCCCGACAGGTCGGTCGCTCCCGTGGCGAGCTGCGTCGCGCCATCCGCGAGCGGGGCCGCGCCTCCCTGCAGCTGGCGCGCGCCGTCGCCCAGCTGCGTGGCGCCGCCCGCGAGCTGCGCGACCCCGTCGGCGAGCGCGCCGGTCCCGGTCTGCAGCTCGCTCGCGCCCGACGCGAGCTCGTCGGCACCCGTCGCGAGGGCGCCCAGGCCCTCGTCGCCGGCGAGAGCGCCCGCGCCGCCCGCTGCCTCCTGCAGCTGCCCCGCGATCTGCGCCGTGGCCTGCGCGTCGAACGCCGACAGGCCGCCCGAGGTGCCGGCCGCGGCCTGCTCGGCCTGGTCTGCGGCTCCCGCGATCGCCGACAGCTGCGCGCAGTACTCCGCCGCCGCTCCCGAGGCCGCGCAGCCCGCGACGAGGGCGTCCAGGCCGTCGGAGACGCCGGTCGTCGCCTGCGCCGCTCCGCTCGCGGCCGCGAGGAGATCGTCGGGCACGAGTCCGCTCGCGGTGAGGGCCGCCGCCCCGTCGGACAGCTGCGTCTGCATCTGCGCGGCGCCATCCTGCGCCTGCCGGATGCCGGCGGCGAGCTGGGTCGCCCCGTCCGCGAGCGCGCCCGCTCCGTCGGCGAGCCGGGTCGCGCCGGCCGAGGCGTCGGTCGCTCCGGTCGCGAGCTGGTCGGCGCCGTTCGCGAGGTCGCCGGCGCCCGTGCCGAGCTGGCCGATGCCGTCCGCGACCTGCGTCGCCCCGTCGGCCAGCTGCGTCGCGCCGGTCTGCGCGGCGCCTGCTCCATCGGCGAGCTGCGTCGCGCCGTCGCGGGCCGCTCCGGCTCCGTTCGCGAGCTGGACGGCGCCATCCTGCGCCTGATCTGCTCCGTTCGCGAGCTGCATCGCCCCGTCCTGCGCCTGCGTCGCGCCGTCGGCGAGCTGAGTCGCCCCGTCCTGCGCCTGCGTCGCTCCGTCGGCGAGCGCGTGGGCGCCGTCGGCCGCCTCGCCCAGCTGGTCGCCGAGCGTCGTGTAGCCGACGAAGACGTTCTCGAGCGTCGACTCCGACAGCGTCGTGCCGAGCGTCGATGCCGCGACCGCGGCGATCTCGCTCGTGATCGCGCCGTCGACGACCCGGGCGTCGGGGGCGGTCGTGACCTCGATGAGCGCCTGCTCCGGCTTCTCGTCCTCGCCCGAGAGCGACTGCGCCGACGACATCGCCGCGGCCGAGAACTCGGCGGGGATCGTCACGACGGCCTGGTACGTGCCGTCCGCGAGGCCCTCCTCGGCGTCGTCCTCGTTCGACAGCACCCAGTCGAGGTTGCTGTCGAGGTCGTCGGAACCCTCGACGAGCCCCGCGGCGAGCTGGCGGCCGAGCGGCACGGTCTGACCGTCGATCTCGGTGCCGTCGTCGTCGTTCACGATCGCGGCCGTCATGTTGCCGAGTCGCGCGGTCGGGTCGTCGAGCGCCGACACGAGCACGCCGCCGAGCAGGGCGGGCAGCGCGAGCGCTCCGATCACCGCGAGCCAGCGCACGCGGCTGCGGTCTGCGGATGGCCGGAAGGGCGTCATGCGGTCACCTCGAGGGTCTCGTCGGGCGTGCGGATGTCTGCGGTGCCGCCATCGGGGAAGCCCGCGGCGGCGAGGAGGGCGAGGGCCGCCCGGGAGTCGCGCGCCGCGGCGACCACCGTGAGCGGCGCGGTCGGGTCCTGCGCGTGCGCGGCATCCCGCAGGAGCGCCGCGACCTGGTCGCCGGTCGCGGGAGAGAGCGTGTCGAGGCCGTCCACGACCACGAGCCGCGTCGCGCCGGAGAGCGCGGCGCGCAGGTCGGCGGCCGGGTCGTCCGCGCCGTCGAGGAGGGCGACGCCGACATGGCCGCGGACCCAGGCCCCGCGTCCGGGCAGGAGATGGCCGGCGACGCGCAGGCGGCCGTCGGCGATCGGCAGGCGGCCGGCGATCGCGAGCAGCACGGCACGCGATCGGGCCGGGTCGTCCGCGGTCACGACGAGCGCCTCGCCGGGGTCGACCCGCAGATCGGCGCCGGACACGAGTGCGCGGTCGCCGTCGGCGATGACGAGCCCCTCTGCGGCCACGACCGCCGTCGAGCCGGGCTCCGGCCAGTCGGCGAGCTCGCGTTCGCGCTCGACCGCCTCGCCCTCGATGTCGAAGTGCGGCAGGGCGCGCTCGAGCCACGCCGGCATCCACCAGGCGTGGCGTCCGAGGATCGCGAGGACCGCGGGCACGAGCGTCATGCGGATGAGGAACGCGTCGACGGCGATGCCCACGGCGAGCGCGAGCGCGATCGGCTTGATGCTGCTGTCGCCCTCGGGGACGAAGGCCGCGAACACCGCGAACATGATGACCGCGGCGGCCGTCACGACGCGGGCCGAGGCGGCGAAGCCCGTGTGGATCGCGCCCACCGCCACCTCGCGCGTGCGACCGCGGCGCCGCGCCGCGTGCACGTAGTCCTCGCGCATGCGCGAGACGAGGAACACCTCGTAGTCCATCGCGAGGCCGAAGAGCACGCCCATGACGATGATCGGCATGAACGCGATCACGGGGCCCGTGCGCGCGACGTGCAGGAGGTCGGCGCCCCAGCCCCACTCGAAGACCGCCGCGACGACGCCGAAGGCGGCGAGGACCGACAGCAGGTACCCCGCGGTCGCCTTGAGCGGCACCCAGATCGAGCGGAAGACGATCATGAGCAGGACGAACGAGAGGCCCACGACGAACACGCCGAACGGCAGGAGCGCCTCGCCGAGCCGGTCGGAGATGTCGATCGAGACCGCCGTGAAGCCCGTCACGACGAGGTCGACGCCGTACTCGTCGAGCCACGCGTCGTGGTGCGCGCGCAGCTCGCGCACGAGCTCGCTCGTCGCGGGGTCGGATGGCCCGGTCTCGGGGATGATCTGGACGATGCCCGTGTCGGCGGTCTCGTTGGGCGTTGCGAGCGCGACCCGGGCGACGCCGTCGATCTGCTCGACCTCGTCCGCGAGGTCCGCCATGAGGCCGAGCGGGTCGTCCGACGTCACGATCGTGCCGGTGAGGATGAGGGGCCCGTTGAACCCCTCGCCGAAGTGCTCGCCGACGAGGTCGTAGCTCTGCCGCGCCTCGCTGTCCTCGGGCAGCACGCCCGCGTTCGGCAGAGCGAGGCCGAGCTGGGCCGACGGGATGGCGACGATGCCGAGCCCGAGCACGACCGCGACCGTCGTGATCCAGGGGTGGCGTGTGACTCCGCGCACCCAGCGCAGCGCGAACCCCGGGCGCGCGCCTGCGTCCTCGGCCGGCTCTGCGCCATCCGCCGGGGCCGCCGCGCTCTTCCGTGCGCGCCGGGCCCGGGGCGGCCGACCGGCGGCTCGGCCCTTCACGAGCCCGAGGAAGGCGGGCGTGAGCGTCACCGCGATGAGCACGGCGACCGCGACGGCGACGGCGGCGGCGATGCCCATCGTCGTGAGGAAGGGGATGCCGGCGAAGCCCAGGCCCACGAGCGCGATGAGCACCGTGACGCCCGCGAAGACCACCGCCGATCCGGCCGTGCCGGTGGCCCGGGCGGCGGACTCCTCGGGATCGACGCCGCTGCGCACCTGGTCCTGGTGTCGCGCCGCGATGAAGAGCGCGTAGTCGATGCCGACCGCGAGCCCCAGCATGAGGGCGAGCATCGGCGTCGTCGACGACACGGTCGCGAACGCGGTCGACGCCACGATGCCGAGCATCGACACGCCCACGCCGAGTAGGGCGATGCCGAGGGGGAGGCCAGCGAGGACGAACGAGCGGAACGTCACGATGAGCACGAGCAGCGCGATGACGACGCCGACGGCCTCGACGATCGAGAGGGCGGGGAGCTCGGTCGCGTAGAGGTCGCCGCCGAGCGCGACGCGCGCGCCGTCGGGCAGCTCGCCGCGCAGCTCGTGCACGGCGTCGGCGAAGCCGTCCTTCGTCTCATCGGAGATCGTCGAGCTCTGGCCGGTGAACTGCACCTGCACGATCGCGGCCTCGCCGTCGTCGGAGACGAGGCCGTCGACCATCTCGCTGTACGGCGAGGTCGTCGCCTCGACCCCCGGGAAGTCGGCGAGCTCATCGACCTTCTCCTCGATCGGCTCCCGGTAGGCCGCATCGTCGATGCGGTCGCCATCGGCGGCCACGACGATGAACTGCGCGGCCGTCCCCGAGACCTGCGGGAACGTGCGGCTCAGCTGCTCGATGCCCTCCTGGCCCTCGGTCCCGGGGATCGAGAAGCTGTTGTCGAAGCCGCGGTTCAGGCCGAGGGCACCCGCCCCCACGACGACGAGGAGGAGCAGCCAGCCGCCGAGGACGCGCCAGGGGTGGCGGAAGGACCAGCGGCCGAGCGAGAACAGCAGAGTGGACACGGTGGCGCCTCCGGGGGCACGTCAGACGGGCTTCGATACAGCGCTGTATCCGATACAGGACTGTATCGTAATCGACCGAGCAGGATTCCGGGCTGAATCCCGGGTGTGAGATCGTGAACAGCGCGGGACGCGCCGATGGCGCGCTCCGCGGGAGGAGGCCGAGGTGGCAGAAGAGGTGCGGAGCGGGACGCGGAGCCGCGAGAACACGCGCGCGCGGCTGCTGGAGGCGGCTGCCGAGGTGTTCGCGGAGGTGGGGCTCGGCGAGGCGTCGGTCGAGCGCATCTGCGAGCGGGCGGGCTACACCCGCGGCGCGTTCTACTCGAACTTCGCCACGAAGGACGAGATGTTCCTCGAGCTCGCGAAGGTCGTCGCCCGCGACCGGGTGGCCGCGGCGCGGGCGCGTGTCGCCGAGATCGACGTCGCCGCGACGATCGGCGTCGAGGCCTCCGACGTCGCGGCGATCATCCGGGTCCTCGACGTGATCGGCGACGACCGGCTGAGCACGCTCCTCATGTACGAGATCAATCTCCACGCGATGCGCGACCGCGACTTCGCCGTCGCCTACGCGGTGCAGGAGCAGGAGATGGTCGACGAGGTCGTCCAGCTCATCGAGGAGATCGTCGAGAACGAGCGGCTGGAGCTGCGTGTGACCTCGCTCGAGGCCGCGCGCATCATCCTCGCCGTGTGGGGCGACGTCTCGGGTCGTGCGGCCATCGCGGGCCTCGACGCGGACGCCGCGCGCGAGCTGCGCAGCGTGGAGGTCGGCCGCGTCGTGCAGCTGCTCATCGAGCGGTGCTGACCGTGCTTCAGACAGGAGCCGCCGGGCGCTAGGTTTCTGCCCAGGGGTCCGCATCGGGCGCGGACGGAGGGGGAGGCGTCGTGACGCGCAGGCACAGCGGCCCGGGGCCGGCCGGACTCGAGGGGCCGGGCTCGGCTCTGTGGCAGACGCTCCTGCGGCTCTCGGCCAAGGCGATCACCGACCTCTACGAGCTGTACCGCATCCATCCGGTGGTCTGGCGGTGGACGGCGCGGCACTTCCAGCCCGGGATGGCGCGGTTCGCGAGGTTCAACGCGTGGATGATGTGCCAGCTCGCGAACCTCGACGTGCCGGCCTATCAGCGCCACCTCCGTGCGCACGGGTTCCGCTTCCGGTGGTTCCGGCTCGACAGCTTCCCCGAGACCGACAAGCACGGCTACGTCACGGCGCACTCGGAGGACGACCGCTGCTGGAACGGCGAGATCGAGACGATCGGCACGGTCGTCGACGAGTCGTCCGGCTCGTCGGGCACGCCGTTCAACTGGATGCGCGGCCGCCACGAGCTGAAGACCATCCACAGCAACGTCGCGGGGTACGTGACGCTCCTGTTCGGCTCGAAGCGGCTGTTCTGCATCAACGCGTTCTCGATGGGCGCCTGGGCGACGGGGACGAACACCGGCCATGCGATGTCGAAGATCGCCATGGTGAAGAACACCGGACCCGACCTCGACAAGATCGTCGACACCATCCGCCACTTCGGGCCGCGCTTCGTGTATCTCGTGAGCGCGTACCCGCCGTTCCTCAAGCACCTCCGCGACCGGCTCGACCGCGAGGAGTGGTTCTCGTGGCGCGACTACCAGCTGAACGGGTTCGTCGGCGGCGAGGCCATGACGGAGGGCCTGCGCGACTACCTCGAGGTCTGCTTCGGACGCGTGTACTCGGGATACGGCGCGAGCGACCTCACGATCGGGATGGGCGGGGAATCGGATGTCGCGGTGTGGCTGCGGCGGTCGATGTACGCCGACGAGCGGGTGCGCGAGCGGCTGCTGGGGCCCGATGAGACGCGCATCCCGATGGTGTTCCAGTACAACCCGCTCGAGACCTTCCTCGAGGTGAACGGCGCCGGCGAGCTCGTCGTCACGCTCAACTCGACCGCCGTCATGAGCCCGAAGCTCCGCTACAACATCGGCGACGAGGCGAAGCTCATCTCGCTCCCCGAGGTCTTCGACGCGCTCGCCTTCGACCCCGAGCTGCAGCGCGCGTTCCACCGGGCGTTCGCGGTGCAGCGCATGCGCCTGCCGTTCCTCTTCCTGTTCGGGCGGAAGGACTCCACGATCTCGTACATGGGCGCGAACCTCTATCCGATCGACATCGAGAACGGGCTCTACCGGGACAACCGGTTCGCGCCGCAGATCGAGTCGTTCAAGCTCGCGCTCGTCGACATCGGCGCGCACGAGCAGCGCCCGCTCGTGCATGTGCAGCTGCGCGAGGGAGCGGCCCTCGGCGCGGCGGAGCGCGACGAGCTCGCTCAGGCCGCGCGAGGCGGGATCGTGGCGCACCTCGAGGCGGTCTCGCGCGACTTCGCGCAGTCGCTCGAGGAGGACCCGACGACCGCCGACATCCGCGTCGAGGTGCACGCGCACGGCACGGGGCCGTTCGCGGGCGGCGAGTCCAAGATCAAGAACGTCTACCTCGTGAAGGACTGACGTGTTCACCGAGGACTTCTCCCGCGCCCCCGTGCAGGGCCGCGCGGCCGCTCTCGTGATCGCCGAGGGCCGGTGCGCGGCGGGCCGCCGCGACGGCGTGACGTGGCGGCGCCGACTGCGTGACGGGTCGATCCGCGCAGAGCTCGTCCTGTTCTCGTCGGTCGCGGCCGCCGAGGCCGCCGCCCGCGCGCACCGCGGGCGCGTGCGGCTCCTCGTGGCCGAGCCGCGCGGCTACACGAACGGCGTGTGGCGCGCGGAGGACGGCGGGATGGCGCACAACGAGCGCTTCCACCCCGTCTCCACCGAGCTGCGCGACGGCCGGGAGCCGCCCGAGATCGCCGGGCCGGTGCGGCGTCCGCGACGGGAGCGCCGTCGCCCCGAGCCGCGTCGCTGGACGATCTTCGACGGGGAGTCGATGTTCCTCGGCGCGACGCGCTACCGCCATCCGCTCGCGTGGCTCGCCACGAACCGGCACTGGTGGTCCATGGTCGCGAAGATGCACCGCATGCCCGGCACGGTGTGGCACGGCGTCTACGCCGAGTGGCCGTTCACGCTCGGCACGCTCGCGACCTATCGCACGCGCGACGACATGATGCGCTTCGCGCGCATGCCGGAGCATCGCCACCTCATGCAGTGGATCGTCCGCGACACGGTCAACGCGACGGGCGGCTTCATCCGGATCTTCTCCTCGCGCGGCGAGCTCGCGCGTCAGGCATCGGCGGCCGCGCAGGCGCCCGCGCGCGTTCGGGCGGATGGCCCAGGCGGCGAGGACGGGGAGCGGCTGCGCCTCGAGCGGGTCGAGACCGAGGCGCAGCTGCAGGAGTTCCTCGCGGTGTCGCGCCGCGGCGAACCCGCGCACCTCGCGGTGCCGCTCCTCGAGGACGTCGTGCGCGCGTGGTTCGACGGGTCGGCGGCGGCGGATGGCCGCACCGAGCTGCTCCTCGCACGCCGCGGCGACGAGACGGTGGGGCGCACGACGATCCACGCCGACCGCGCCCTCGACGAGAAGCTCGGCACGCGCGCGACGCTCTTCGGGGCGACGTGGGCGGCGACGCCCGACGACCTCCGGGCCCTGCTCGAGCTCATCGCGGATCGCGGGCGGCGCGACGGCAGCGCCGAGGTGATCGGCCCCGTCTCGCTGCTGCCGAACCAGACCGGCGGGGTGATCACGAGCGGATTCGACGAGCCCGGCTTCTTCGACGGGGCCTGGAATCCCGAGTGGGTCCCGCGCGTGTATGAGGAGGCGGGCTTCGCGGTCTGGAACGCATCCGACACCTGGATCGCCGACCTCGATGCCGCTCCCGCGCCATCCGGCCCGTCGGCCGAGGAGCTCGCCGCCGCGGGCATCCGGATCCGGCGCGCGTCGCGTGTGCGGTTCGCGCGCGACGTGGCCCGGCTGCGGACGCTCGTCAACGCCGCCTTCGCGCAGCTGCCGTACTACACCGAGATCTCGCGCGCGCAGATGCGCGACGCGACGAGCGGGCTCGTCGGGCTCATGGACCCCGGGCTGTGGCTCTTCGCCGAGGACGCGCGGACGGGCGAGCCGGTCGGCTTCGTGCTCGTCGTGCCCGACCCGGTCGACGTGCTGAGAGGATCCGGCGGCCGCGTCGGGCCGCGCGAGGCCCTTCGACTGCTGCGCGGCGGGCGCGGCCGCGACGCCGTGCTCGTCATCCACGGCGTCGTGCCCGAGCGCCAGGGGCGGGGCATCGCCGGGCTCCTCTGGCGCGCCGTCGCCGAGCGGCTCCGCGCGGGCGGCTACCGCACCCTGCGGACGACGTACATCGGGCGCGAGAACGCGGCCTCGGCCCGACCCATCGAGCGGCTCGGCGGCCGTCCGCTGCACGGGACGGCCTTCTACCGCCGCCGGCTGGAGGAGTCATGACCGATCTTCGCGACATCGTCGCGGCGGCGTCGAGCGCGCCGTCCGCGCACAACACGCAGCCGTGGGACGCCCGCATCCGCTCGGACGCGATCGAGCTGGGCGTCGCGGAGGGCCGCACGCTCCGCGTGGGCGACCCCACGGGCCGCGACACCGTGCTCGCGCTCGGCGCGTGGACCGAGGCCGCCGTCGCCGCGGCGCGTGCGCGCGGGCGCGCCCTCGACGTGCAGACCCTGCCGGCCCTCGCGGACCCCGCGGTGATCGTCCGCGCCGAGCGCCGCGACCCCGTCGCCCGTCTCACGCTCGGTGGCGAGGTGCCCGTGCAGCGCACGGCTCTGGATCGGCGGCTCACGTATCGCGGGGCCGTGCGGCGCGTGCCCGGCTTCCTCGAGGCGGCGTCTGCCGTCGTGCCGCCGTGGATCCGGCTCGTGCCCATCGCCGCGGGCGACCTGCGCCGGCTGTCGGCACTGGGCACAGCCGACACGCTCACCCGGCCCGGCGTCGCGGAGGAGCTCGCCTCCTGGCTGAGGCTGTCGCCGCAGCACCCCCGCTATGACCTCGACGGGCTGAGCGACCGCGTGCTCCTCCTGCCGCCGCGCCTCGCGGCACTCGCCGTGTGGTTCACGCGACGCCGCCGGCTGCGCGACGGCGCGGCCCGGGTGGCGCGCATCGGCGGCGATCTCGTGCGCCGCGTGCTGCTCGAGGTGCCGGTGCAGGCCGCAGGCGAGGCCGCCGACGCTGACCACTTCGTGCTCGTCGTCGAGTCGGACGAGCTCGACCTCGGCACCGGCGCCGCGCTCACGCGGATCCTCAACTCGCCGCTCGGCCTGCCCGCGGAGACGGTGTTCGAGGCCGGCCGCGCGCTCATGCGGGTGTGGCTTCTCGCCGCCGAGCGCGGCATCGCGTTCGCGCCCCACTCGGAGGTGCTCGACTCTGCACTCGCCCAGGGCGAGCTGCAGTACCGGCTCGGGCTCGGGCGCCGCGCGGTGCCGCTCTTCGTCACATCGGCCGGGCGGCCGATGGCGGTGCCGCCGCGCTCGCCGCGTCTCGGCTGATCTCGTCCGCAGAGCGACCGCGACGTCGTTCGGGTCGCGGTTTCCGTCGGTATCGGCGCCTGTGGGGACGGAAGTTGCGACCTGGGTGGGGTGGTGTGTGGTCCGGGTCGCGGTTGGCGTCGGCATCGGCGTCTGTGGGGATGGGAGTTGCGACCTGGGAGGGGTGGTGTGTGGTTGGGGTCGCGGTTGGCGTCGGTATCGGCGCCTGTGGGGACGGGAGTTGCGACCTGGGTGGGGTGGTGTGTGGTTCGGGTCGCAGTCGGCGTCCGCTACGTCAGGAGCGCGTGGCAGCGGGTGATACGGGCGCGCCACCACTGCTCGCGCTCGGCGGATGCCCCGTGCGCGTCGAGGAGGGAGGGATCCGGCTCCGGCCGGGTGACGGGGATCGCGCCGCCTGAGGGGACGAGGCGCGGATCGACGACGTCGGCCGCGAGCAGTGCGGCCGTGCCGAGGCCGCAGTCGTATGGCAGGTCGGGGAGAGCTGCGGCGAGGGCCGCACCCTGCGCGAGGCCGATCGACGTGTCGAGGGCGCTCGAGACGACCGCGGGGATCCCAGCCGCCTGCACGATGTCGAGGGCGCGCCTCGTGCCGCCCAGGGGCTGCGCCTTCACGACGAGGATGTCGGCCGCTCCCGCGCGGGCGACCCGCAGCGGGTCGGCCGCCTTCCGCACGCTCTCGTCGGCCGCGACCGGGATGTCCCAGTCATGCAGACGACGTCGGATCTCGGCGAGTTCGTCGACGCTCGCGCACGGCTGCTCCGCGTACTCGAGGTCGAACTCGGAGAGGGCGTGGAGGGCCCGCTCGGCCTCGTCGACGTTCCAGCCGCCGTTCGCGTCGACGCGGATGCGCGCCTCGACACCCAGAGCCTCGCGCACGGCCCTCACGCGGGCGACGTCGTCGTCGAGCGTCTGCCCGCGCTCGGCGACCTTGACCTTCGCGGTGCGGCATCCGTCATAGCGGGCGAGGATGGCCGCGACGTCTGCGGCGGCGACGGCGGGCACCGTCGCGTTGACGGGGATCGAGGATCGATGCGCCGCGGGCTGCGGGTTCCAGGCGAAGTCGATCGCCGCCGCGAGCCAGGTGCTCGCCTCCTCGTCGTCGTACTCGAGGAAGGGGGAGAACTCGGCCCACCCCTCCGGCCCCTCGAACAGCGCGGCCTCGCGGTGGTCGACACCCCGGAACCGCGTCGCGAGCGGGAGCGAGACGATGCGCGTGCCCGCGAGGATCTCGGCGAGCGGGGGCAGCGGAGCGGTCATGGGACCATCCTGCGCCTCGCCGCGGGACGCAGCGTGTGCGACCCGAGTCAGTAGTGTCTATTGCAATAGTGTGTGTCACACAGTAATGTGAAGCGCATGAGCGAGAACGAGGCCTTCGAGACGCACCTGCAGGAGCTCCGGCGCGGCACGATCGTGCTCGCATGCCTGCAGCTCCTGCGGGACGCGGGCTACGGGTACGGGCTGCTCGAAGACCTCGAACGCCACGGCTTCGCGACCGACGCCAACACCCTGTACCCGCTGCTGCGTCGCCTCGAGAAGCAGGGACACCTCACGAGCGAGTGGAACACCGACGAGGCGCGCCCGCGCAAGTTCTACCGCACCTCGGCGGCGGGCATCCGCCTCGCCGAGACCCTCACCGGCGAGTGGCGCGCGCTCACCGCCTCCATCGCCTCCCTCACCGACTCCTCGAAGGACTGACATGACCGGCTACACCGAGCGGTACATCGCCGCCGCCATCCGCACGCTCCCGCCCACCGCCCAGGGCGACGTCCGCGATGAGCTCCAGGCATCGATCGCCGACGCGATCGACGCGCGCGTCGACGCGGGACAGCCGTTCGTCGACGCCGAGCGCGCCGTGCTCACCGAGCTCGGCGACCCCGACGTGCTGGCGGCGCGCTACGCCGACCGGCCCCTGCAGCTCATCGGCCCGCGCTACTACCTCGTGTGGTGGCGGCTCCTCAAGCTCCTGCTGTGGATCGTCATCCCGTGCGCCATGGTCGGCCATGCGATCGCCCTCGTGCTCACGAAGCGTGCGGCCGGCTTGGACGCGAGCGCGAACCTCATCGGGGAGGTGATCGGCGGGTCGATCGCGCTCGGCCTCTCCGTGGGGGTCCATGTCGCGTTCTGGACGACGCTCGTGTTCGCGATCCTCGAGCGCACGGGCACCGACACCGGCGTGCGGTGGAGCGTCGATCAGCTGCCCGAGCCGAGCGGCGACGGCACGGGGCGCAGCGACCTCATCGCGTCGCTCGTCCTGCTCGGCGCGCTTGCGGGGGCCATCCTCTGGGACAACGCGGTCGGGTTCGCGCGGACGCCCGAGCGATGGATGCCCGTGCTCGACCAGCGACTGTGGCCCTGGGGGACCGCGTGGCTGTTCGCGACCCTCGTGCTGTCGGCGCTCGTCGCGATCGCGGTGTACGCGAAGGGGCGGTGGACGAGCGCGCTTGCCGCGCTGAACGCGGTCGCCGCTCTCGCCTTCGCGGTGCCGGCCCTCGTGCTGCTCGTGCAGGACGGTCTGCTGAGCCCCGCGTTCACGGCGGCGTTCCTGCCGGGCGCGGCGCTCCCGGTCACGAAGGCGGTCCTCGGGGTCGTGATCCTCGCCGTCGCGGGGTGGTCGATCGTCGACGGCTTCGTGAAGGCCCGTCGCGCAGCGCGCTGACCGAGAAGGGGCGCCTCGCCGGCGGGCGGGGCGCCTCTCCATTGCACGGGCGGCCGGTACCATGCCGCATGGCGCTGACTGCCGATGCCCTCGTCGCCGCGCCCGACGCGGTGCGGGCCTTCCTGGAGCGGGTGGGGGAGCGCCTCCCGGCGTCCGTCCGGAGAGAGGCGCGCGCCAAGCTCCCGTGAGCGGCCTGCCGTCCGAGCCCGCACCATCCGCGCGCCCATAGGCTGGCCACATGCCTCTTCTCGACACCCCGGTCCGACTCGGCGTCCAGATCGCGCCGCAGCACTCCTCCTACGCCACGATCCGCGACGCGGTCTCCCGCCTCGAGGACATGGGCGTCGACATCCTCTTCAACTGGGACCACTTCTTCCCGCTCTCGGGCGACCCCGAGGGCACGCACTTCGAAGCCTGGACGATGCTCGCCGCGTGGGCCGAGCAGACCGAGCGCGTCGAGTTCGGCTGCCTCGTGAACTGCAACTCGTACCGCAACGCGGATCTCCAGGCCGACATGGCCCGGACCGTCGACCACATCTCCGCGAAGGGCGGCGAGACCGGGCGCTTCATCTTCGGCACGGGAGCCGGATGGTTCGAGCGCGACTACGACGAGTACGGCTACGAGTTCGGCACCCCGGGCACGCGCCTGAAGGACCTCGCCGCGGGGATGGAGCGGATCGAGCGCCGCTGGGACGCGCTCAACCCGGCACCGACGCGGCGGATCCCCGTGCTCATCGGCGGCAAGGGCGAGCAGAAGACGCTGCGCCTCGTCGCGAGGCACGCGGACATCTGGCACAGCTTCACGGAGGGCGAGGAGCTCGCGCGCAAGCTCGACGTGCTCGCGAGCTGGGGGGAGAAGGAGGAGCGCGACCTGTCGCAGCTCGTCGTCTCGAACGAGCTCAAGGGGCGCGACGAGGCGAAGGCCGACGAGCTCTTCGCGGCCGGCGTGCGCCTGTTCACGCTCGGGATCAGCGGCCCCGAGCTCGACTTCGACCTCGTGCGGCGCTGGCTCGCCTGGCGCGACGCGAAGAACGGCTGAGACGGGACGGGTTCGCCGCGAAACGCGGCGAACCCGAGCCCGTTCGCCGCGAAACGCGGCGAACCGCCTCCCCGGGCCCCGGAATAGGCTGGACCACGTGAGCGACGCCTTCGTATCCGACCTGTTCGACCCCGCCGAGTGGGACGCCGCGCCCGGCTCCGAGGACTACCGGGACATCACGGCGCACGTGTCGAAGGACGGCCGCATCGCGCGGATCGCGATCGACCGGCCGGAGGTGCGCAACGCGTTCCGCCCGGCGACGGTCGACGAGCTCTACCGCGCCCTCGACCTCGCGCGCACCGACCCGCGCATCGGCGTCGTGCTCCTCACGGGCAACGGCCCGAGCCCCAAGGACGGCGGATGGGCGTTCTGCTCGGGCGGGGATCAGCGCATCCGCGGCCGCGACGGGTACAAGTACTCCGAGGACGAGACCTCGGTCACGGACTCCGCGCGCGGGGGGCGGCTTCACATCCTCGAGGTGCAGCGGCTCATCCGCTTCATGCCGAAGGTCGTCATCGCCGTGGTCCCCGGCTGGGCCGCGGGAGGCGGGCACTCCCTCAACGTCGTGTGCGATCTCTCGATCGCGTCGGAGGACGCGAAGTTCAAGCAGACGGATGCCGACGTCGGCTCGTTCGATGCGGGCTACGGCTCGGCGTACTTCGCGCGGCAGATCGGCCAGAAGTTCGCGCGCGAGATCTTCTTCCTCGCCGAGACCTACTCGGCGCAGCGGGCGTACGAGATGGGCGCGGTCAACCGCGTCGTCCCGCACACGGAGCTCGAGCGCGAGGCGATCGCGATGGCCCGGACCATCCTCGGGAAGTCGCCCACGGCCATCCGCATGCTGAAGTACGCCTTCAACGCGGTCGACGACGGCCTCGTCGGGCAGCAGCTCTTCGCGGGCGAGGCGACGCGTCTCGCCTACGGCACCGACGAGGCGGTCGAGGGCCGCGACGCGTTCCTCGAGAAGCGGGATCCCGACTGGGCGCCGTTCCCGTGGCACTTCTGATCCGGATGGCGCGGTGAAGCTCGAGCGCTTCGCGGGCGACGACCCGCGCGACCTCCTGCGGGCTCTGCGCAGCGCACTGGGGGCAGGCCCCGCGATCGCCGTGGGGGCGGCGGATGGCCTGCCCGCGGATGTCCCGGCGGGCACCGCGGTCGTCCTCACGACCTCGGGCTCGACGGGGGTCCCGAAGAGCGTCGTCCTGTCGCGGCACGCGCTCACCGCGAGCGCCCTCGCGACGCGCGAGCGGATCGGCGCGGGGCAGTGGCTCCTGCCCCTCGCGCCGACGTACATCGCCGGCGTCCAGGTGCTCGTGCGCGGACTCGTCGAGGGCACCGAGCCGGCGGTGCTGTCCGGGCGGTTCTCCGCGCAGGCCTTCGCGCATGTCGTCTCGGGCATGCGATCGTCGCGCGGCGGCGAGCGCGTGCCGACCTACACATCCCTCGTGCCCGCGCAGCTGCAGACCCTCGTCGATGCCGCGGCCGAGAGCGCCGAGGTGCAGCGCGCGCTCGCGTCGTTCGAGGCCATCCTCGTCGGAGGGCAGGCGCTGCCGGTCGCCCTGCGCGTGCGCGCGGCCGAGCTCGGTGCGCGGATCGTCCGCACCTACGGCTCGACCGAGACGAGCGGCGGCTGCGTGTACGACGGCGTGCCGCTCGACGGCGTCCGCGTCGCCGAGGTCGGCGGCGAGCTGCGGATCGCGGGCCCCGTGCTCGCCGACGGCTACCTCGACGCCGAGCTCACGGCGCGCACCTTCGAGACGGATGGCGACGGCATCCGCTGGTACCGGACGGGCGACGCGGGAGCGGTCGCGGATGGCGCGGTGTCGGTCACGGGCCGGATCGACAACGTCATCGTCTCCGGCGGCGTGAACGTCTCGCTCGACCGCGTCGAGCGCGCCGTCCGCGAGCTGCCCGGTCTCGCCGACGCGGTCGTCGTCGGCGCGCCCGACGAGCGCTGGGGAGAGACGCCCGTCGTCGTCGCGGCGCGCAGAGCAGGGGACGCGCCGTCCCTCGACGTCGTGCGCGCGGCCGTCGCCGCGGCCGTCGGGAAGCCGGCCAGGCCCTCGCGCCTCGTCCTCGTCGACGCGCTGCCGCGGCTCGCCTCCGGCAAGCCCGACCGTCAGGCCATCCGGAGCCTCGTGCGCGGGCAGGGCGAGCCTGCGTCGTAGGATCGGAAGCCGTGGCACAGGCGAAGAACCGCAGGAAGAACGTCAGCGGCAACCCGGCGAAGCGCGGCAGCGTCGTCGCCCCTCCGCCGAAGCCCGTCACGCTCGGAGACTGGATCGGCGCGGCGCGACTGCGCACGCTGCCGCTCGCGATCACCCCGGTTGTCATCGGAACCGGCGCCGCCGTCCTCGTCGGCGACCTCTTCCACTGGGTCATCGCGCTCGCGTGCCTCGTCGTCGCGGTCGCGCTGCAGATCGGCGTGAACTTCGCCAACGACTACTCCGACGGCGTCCGCGGCACGGATGACCACCGCGTCGGCCCGGCACGGCTCACCGCGTCGCGGCGCGTGTCTGCGAAGTCGGTGCTCGTCGTCGCCCTCGTCTTCTTCGGGATCGCCGCGGTGGCCGGGCTCGCCATCGTCATCCGCACGCAGCAGTGGTGGATGCTCGCGGTCGGCGCGGTCTGCATCGTCGCCGCCTGGTTCTACACGGGCGGCAAGCGCCCCTACGGCTACAACGCTCTCGGCGAGGTGTTCGTCTTCGTGTTCTTCGGGCTCGTCGCGACGCTCGGGACGACGTGGGTGCAGGCGCTCGCCCTCCCGCAGGAGGCGTGGTTCGGCGCCGTGGCGGCGGGCTTCCTCGCGTGCGCGGTGCTCCTCGCGAACAACCTCCGCGACATCGACCAGGACCGAGCGGCCGGCAAGCGGACGCTCACGGTGCTCATCGGCAAGCGCGCGACGCAGGCGCTCTTCACGGCGCTCGTCGCGCTCGCGTTCGCGATCGCCGTGTACCTCGCGTTCTTCTATCCGATCGCGTGGCTCGCGCTGCTCGCGCTCCTGGCGGTCGGGCCGGCCATCCTCATCGTGTGGACGTATCAGACCGCGCGCGAGCTCATCCTCGCCCTCGCCCTGACGTCGCTCGGGTCGCTCGCATACGGCGCCTTCCTCGCCTGGGCCTTCGTCGGCTGAGCCCACCACGCATGTCTCACTCGCCGCGGCTTAGCCCGGGCCTTTCCCGCAGGGAGTGAGACATGCACGGCCTGGAGTGAGACCCCCACTCTGCATGTCTCACTCGCCGCGGCGTAGCCCGGGTCTTTCCGGCAGGCAGTGAGACATGCACCGCCTGGCGTGAGACATGCACGGCCTGGCGTGAGACACGCACCGCCGGGACGCCGCGGGGCGCGTCACGCGCCGGTGGCGGAGTCCTCTGCCTCGGCGTCGAGCTCGGCGGCGGAGCGGCGGCGCGACTGCTTCTCCTGACGCGACGCGTACAGCCCCGTCGAGACGTCGTCGAGCGGGCGGCGCAGGAGGAGGATCGACAGGCTCAGCCCGATGAGCGCCGCGAAGATCGCCGCGAGCCACCACAGCTGCTGGAAGACGGGGAAGATCATCAGCACGCCGAACGGCACGAGGAACGCGAGCAGACGCAGCACCGAGTAGACGACGACAGACCGGATCTTCACGCTGACATCCTACGGAGCGTCGTCTGAGGGAATCCGGGGCACCCGGGCCGCTCCCGGTTCCCCCGCCTAGGATGTGAGGATGGCCCGCGCTCTCATCGTCCTGGCGGTCGCCGCTGCTGTGTTCTGGGTGTTCAGCATCGTCGACTGCTCGGTGCAGCCGCCGTCGCGTCACCGCGGCGTCTCGAAGCGCGCATGGATCGCCATCGTCGTCCTCATCCCCGTCATCGGCGGCATCCTCTGGTTCGTCATCGGGCGCACACGCCCCGACGCGCAGCGCCAGCGCCCGATCGCGCCGGACGACGACCCGACCTTCCTCGGCACCGTGCGGCCGATTCCCGACCAGGACGAGCGCATCCGCCAGCTCGAGGAGGAGCTCGCCCGGCTCGACGCCGAGGACGACCCGACCCGCGACGACAAGCGCGACGATCCCGACGGCGACGGACGCCTCCGCTGACATGCCGGACGCCATCGCCTCCCCGGCCTCCGCGGCCGCGTGGCGGCTGCTCGACGAGCTCGTCCGCGGCGGGGTCTCGCACGTCGTCCTGAGCCCGGGGTCGCGGTCGCAGGCGCTCGCGCTCGCCGCTGCGCGTCTCGAGCGCGAGGGTCGCATCCGCCTGCACGTCCGCATCGACGAGCGCGTCGCGGGGTTCACGGCGCTCGGCATCGGCCGCGAGCTCGGCGTGCCCGCTGCGGTCGTCTGCACGTCGGGCACGGCGGTCGCGAACCTCCTCCCGGCCGCCCTCGAGGCGCACCACTCGGGCGTGCCCCTGCTCCTCCTCACCGCGGATCGCCCGCCCGAGCTGCGCGGCGTCGGCGCGAACCAGACCACGCGCCAGCCGGGCCTCTTCGACGCGCTCGCGCGGTTCGCGACGGATGCCGAGACGCCGACGGGCGCGGATGGCGAGGACGAGCGGATGGCGAGGCTCGCGGCGCTCGCGCTCGCGCACGCGACGGGGCGGGCGGGGGACGCCGTGCCGGGCCCTGTTCACCTGAACCTGCCGTACCGCGAGCCGCTCGCGGGCGCCATCCCGGAGCCGGACCGGGAGCCGGGGCCGTCGGCAGGCGTCCCCCCGAGCGCACCCGCGCGCACGACGACGATCCTGCCGCGCGGCCCGCGCACGGTCGTCGTCGCGGGCGAGGGTGCGGGCGCCGACGCCGAGCAGCTCGCGCACGAGGCGGGCTGGCCGCTCGTCGCGGAGATCGTGAGCGGCGCGCGGTTCGGTCGGCGGATCATCCACGGCTACCGCGCTGCGCTGCGGGACCCCGAGCTGGGCGGCCGCGTCGAGCGGGCCGTCGTGCTCGGCCATCCGACCCTGAGCCGCGAGGTCGCCGCGCTCCTGTCCGACCCCGCTGTCGACGTCGTGGCCGTCCGCCGTGGGGGCGAGGAGCTGAACCTCAACGGCCGCACGCGCCCCGCCGACGCCGTCGCGGTCGAGGACGGACCCGTCGACGACGCGTGGCTGGGCGCGTGGATGCGCTTCTCGCACGCGCATGCCGCCGACCTCGACGCGCCCGCGCCCGACCTGCCCGGGCTGCGCTCGGCGGATCCGCACGAGCGCCTCGACGCCGTGCGCGCCGAGCTCGACGCCGTGCGGCGGCCCCTCGACCGTGCGCAGCTCGTGTCGGCGGTCTGGGCGGCGACCTGGCCGCACGACCGACTCGTCTTCGGGTCGTCGCGGCTCGTGCGGGTCGCCGACGCGCTGCTGCCGGGCAAGAAGGTGCCTGTGCACGCGAACCGCGGGCTCGCCGGCATCGACGGAACGGTCGCCACGGCGATGGGCGTCGCGCTCGCGAGCCAGGGCCCGGACCGGCCGGGCGTCACCCGCGTCCTGCTCGGCGACCTCGCCTTCCTCCACGACGCCGGCGCGCTCCTCCTGCCCGATTTCGAGGACGAGCCGCGTGTGCAGGTGATCGTCGGCAACGACCGCGGCGGAACGATCTTCGACGGGCTCGAGGTCGCGGCGACGGCCTCCGACGAGGACATGACGCGCGTGCTCTACACGCCGCAGTCCGCCCGCATCGAGCAGCTCGCCGCGGCGTATGGGTGGGAGCACCACCGCGTCACGACGCGCGGCGCGCTCGATCAGGCGCTCACCTCGACCGTCGGCCGCCGCCGGATCATCGAGGTCCCGCTCGCGCGCTGACCCGCCCTGGCGCCGCGGCGACCGCGCGCGGCAGGATGGGGACCATGATCGCGAAGAGCCAGGTGAAGTGGACCGAGGACGCGCTGACCGCGCTCCGAGCGCCGGCGGGGTTCCGCCTGGCCGATCTCGATCCCGACGCGACCCCTGGCTACGCGGGCGACAAGAAGGACGGCGCTGTCGACCTCGCCTCCGGTCTGACGCAGCTGGCCGAGTACCAGGAGCGCCTCTACGCCGAGAGCCACGGTGGCGACGGCCGCGACAGCGTGCTGCTCGTCCTGCAGGCGATGGACTCGGCGGGCAAGGGCGGCATCGTGCGCCACGTCGTCGGCGGTGTGGATCCGCAGGGGATCGAGCTCGTCGCCTTCAAGGCGCCGTCACCCGAGGAGCTCGAGCACGACTTCCTCTGGCGCATCGAGCAGCGCGTGCCGCGCCCGGGCTTCATCGGGGTCTTCGACCGCTCGCACTACGAGGACGTGCTCATCGGGAGGGTCCGCGCCCTCGCGCCGGCGGACGAGATCGAGCGGCGCTACGACGCGATCAACGCGTTCGAGAAGCGCCTCGTCGAGCAGGGCACGCGCATCGTGAAGGTCATGCTGCACATCTCCTACGACGAGCAGGGCGAGCGGCTCATGGAGCGCCTCGAGCGCCCGGACAAGCACTGGAAGTACAACCCCGGCGACGTCGACGAGCGCGCGCAGTGGCCCGCCTACCAGGAGGCGTATCAGACGGTCTTCGACCGCACCTCGACCCCCGAGGCCCCGTGGTACGTCGTCCCGGCGAACCGCAAATGGTATGCGCGGCTCGCCGTTCAGGAGCTCCTCCTCGAGACGCTCGAGCAGATCGACCCGCAGTGGCCGGCCGCCGACTTCGACGTCGAGGCCGAGAAGGCGCGGCTTCGCGCGACCATGCGCTGACCGCGCGACGGCGGATGGCCGCGGTCCGTGCGCGCTCCGCGGATGCGGGAGGATGGGGGCATGGCTCGCATCGTCATCGCACCGGACAGCTTCAAGGGCACGATCGCGGCGGCCGACGTCGCCGCGGCGCTCGCCGAGGGATGGAGAGCGGTGCGCCCCGACGACGAGATCGTCGCGCGGCCGATGGCCGACGGCGGCGAGGGCACCCTCGCCGCGTTCGCGGAGGCCGTCCCCGGGGCTGTGCGCGTGCCCATCCGCGTGACCGGGCCGTCGGGGTTCGCCGTCGACGCGTCGTGGCTGCGCCTTCCCGCGACCGACGCCGCCCCGGGCGGCATCGGCGTCGTCGAGCTCGCATCGACCTCGGGCATCGAGCTGCTGGGCGACGCGCGTCGTCCGTGGGAGGCGTCGACGCTCGGCTTCGGGCAGGCGATCGCGGCCGCCCTGGACGCCGGCGTCTCGCAGCTCGTCCTCGGCATCGGCTCGAGCGCGTCGACCGACGGCGGAACGGGCCTGCTCACCGCACTCGGCGCGCGCTTCACGGACGCGTTCGACACGTCGATCGCGCCCGGGGCGTCGGGCCTCGACGACGTCGCGAAGGTCGACCTCTCGCGGCTGCGCCCGCTGCCGGAGGGCGGGGTCCAGGTGCTCTGCGACGTCACGAACCCGCTGCTCGGCGGCCGGGGCGCGGCGGCCGTGTTCGGCCCGCAGAAGGGCCTCGACGAGGAGGGCGTCGCGCGCGCTGACGCGGGCCTCGCGCGCCTCGTCGAGGTGCTGCGCGGCGTGAGCGGCGACACCGTCGCCGGCTCGCTCGCGCGCGTCGCCGACCCCGAGGAGGCCGGCGCGGGTGCCGCGGGCGGCGCGGGCTACGGGCTGCTCGTGTGGGGCGCCGAGATCGTCCCGGGAGCGGAGCGCGTGGCGGAGCTCACCGGCCTCGGCGACGCGATCGCCGGCGCCGATCTCGTCGTGACGGGCGAGGGCTCGTACGACGGCCAGTCCGCCTCGGGCAAGGCGCCCGCGCACGTCTCGGCTCTGGCCGAGGCCGCGGGCGCACGCGTCGCGATCGTGGCCGGGCGCATCGCCGCCGACACGTCGGGGCTCTGGCGCGCCCTCTCGCTCACCGAGCTCGCGGGGTCATCCGAGGCGGCGATCGCCGACCCCGCGACGCACCTGCGCGCGGCCGGATCCGCGCTCGCGGAGGCGCTGTGAGCGGCGCGGGGGAGGAGGGGCGCCATGGCCGCCACCCTGCGTGACGTCGCGGAGCTCGCCGGCGTCTCGATCAAGACGGTCTCCAACGTCGTCCGCGGCTACAAGCACGTCAAGGAGTCGACGCGGACGGCCGTGCTCGCGGCGATCGAGCAGACCGGCTACCAGCCGAACATCTCCGCGCGCAGCCTGCGCATCGGGCGCAGCGGCGTCATCGGCCTCGCGCTGCCGGAGCTCGCCCTGCCGTACTTCGCCGAGCTCGCGGGAGCCGTGATCTCGGAGGCGAAGGAGCACGGGGTCACGGTGCTCATCGAGCAGACCGGGGCCGAGCTCGACGCCGAGTACGACGTGCTGCGCAGCCCGAGCCTCCAGCTGACCGACGGGCTCATCTTCAGCCCGCTCGCGATGAGCCAGGACGACGTCGCGCGCCTCGAGGTCGACTACCCGCTCGTGATCCTCGGCGAGCGCATCTTCGATCCGCCCTGCGACCACGTCGTCATGGACAACGTGGTCGCCGCGCGCGCGGCCACCGAGCACCTCATCGCGGCCGGATGCCGGCGGATCGCCGCCATCGGCGCGCACCTCGGCGAGGACCAGGGCTCCGCGGCCCTGCGCCTGCGCGGATACCGCGAGGCGCTCGAGGCCGCCGGCCTGCCCTACGACGAGAGCCTCGTCGGCTACGTCGGCCTCTGGCACCGCCTGGACGGCGCGCAGGCCATGCACGAGGTCCTCGCCCGCGGCGTCGCCGTCGACGGCGTGTTCGGCATGAACGACACGCTCGCGTTCGGCGCGCTCCGCGCCCTGCAGGACGAGGGGCGCCGCGTGCCCGACGAGGTCAAGATCATCGGCTTCGACGACCTCGACGAGACCCGGTACACGGCGCCTTCCCTCTCGACCGTCGACCCCGGGCGCCTCCAGATCGCCCAGCAGGCGGTGCGGGTGCTGCTGTCGCGCATCGAGGAGCGCCGCTCGGGCGGCGCCGCAGCGGCTCCGCGCCGCTACACGACGCCGTTCCGGATCGTCGAGCGCGAGTCGACCCGGCGCGCCGACGCCCCCGCAGCCTGACGGCGCCGCGTCGTCTTGACGTCGTGGGGTCGGCGGTCTATCTTTACAACGTTGGCTTTACAACGTTGGAAACCAGGCTCGGAGAAGAGCGTTTCGAGCGGCGCTGTCGCCGCCTGAGAAGAAGGAGGTCGCGATGCCGAGGAAGATCGCGATCGCGGGGATGACCGCCGTGCTGGCGATCGCCGCGCCGGTGCTCGGCGGCTGCGCCGCTGCGCAGGACGAGGACACCCTGACGTTCATGTTCCGCGGCGGACCCGCCGAGGAGGAGGCGTACACCGCCGCTATCGAGCAGTACGAGGCCGACACCGGCATCGACGTCGAGATCATCATGACAACGGCCGACGAGTACGCGACGAAGCTCCGTGCGGCGATCGTCGGCGGCCAGGTGCCCGACGTGTTCTACATCGATCCGGGCAGCGTCGAGTCCTACGTGAACGCGGGGGTGATCCAGGACATCACGGAGTACGTCGAGGCGTCCGACGCGATCGACCTCGACAACATGTGGGACTACGGCATCGACTCGTACCGCTACGACGGCGAGAAGCTCGGGCAGGGGCCGCTCTACGCGCTCCCCAAGGACGTCGGCCCGTTCTCGTTCGGCTACAACGCGACGATGCTCGACGCCGCGGGCGTCGAGCGGCCCGACCCCGACGACCCGTACACGTGGGAGGAGTGGGTCGAGGTCCTCAAGGCGATCACGAAGGACACCGACGGCGACGGCGAGCTCGACCAGTGGGGCACGGGCCTCAACGTGGTCTGGAACCTGCAGTCGTTCGCGTGGTCGAACGGCGCCGACTGGATCGACGAGGACGCCGAGAGCGTCACGGTGGACACCCCCGAGTTCGCCGAGGCGCTGCAGTTCTTCGCGGACCTGCAGAACGTCCACGCCGTGACGCCCTCGGTCGCCGAGGCGCAGACGCTCGACACCTACCAGCGCTGGATGCAGGGCGAGATCGGGTTCTTCCCCGTCGGCCCGTGGGACGTCCCGATCTACAAGGACCTCCCCTTCGAGTGGGACCTCATCCCGTGGCCGGTCGGCGAGACGGGGGAGACCGCGTCCTGGATCGGCACCCTGGGCATCGCCGTGTCGGCCTCGACCGCGAACACCGAGGCCGCCGTCGACCTGGCCGCGTACCTGTCGGCGGACCGCGAGACGCAGCAGGCGCTCGTCGACGCGGGCGTGCAGATCCCCAACCTCATCGACATGGCCGAGGAGTACGCGGCCGACGACTCCACCATGCCGGCCAACAAGGAGGAGTTCCTCCAGGTCCTGCAGGACTACGGCCGCGCGCTGCCCGCCACCTACACGTACAACGCGCAGTGGTACGACGAGCTCTTCACGAACATCCAGCCGGTCATCGACGGCAAGGTCACGGCCGAGGAGTACCTCGCGCAGGCGCAGCCGAGGATGCAGGAGTTCCTCGACATGGCCAACGACCAGTCCGAGATGGCGAGGACCGGCGGATGATCGCGGCGCCGCTGCCCCTGCCCTCCCTCTCCCTGTCGAACGAAGGAGCTCGACGATGACCACCACCTCCGCCGTCGCCCCGCCCAGGGCGACCCGCCGGCGCAGCGCGCTGCATCGGCGCGAGCACCGGGCGGCCGCGCTCTTCGTGGCGATCCCCGTGATCGGGTTCCTCGCGTTCGTCGCGTACCCGCTCGTGTTCGCCGCGGCGACGTCGTTCACGAACTGGAACGGCATCACGGCCCCCGCGCCCAACGGGATCGCCAACTACGTCCGCATGCTCGGCGACGAGTACTTCTGGAAGTCGCTCGGCAACACCGTCTTCCTCATGCTCGGCATCCCGCTCGGGCTCATCCTGTCGCTCCTGCTCGCGCTCGCGATGAACCGCAAGATGCGCGGCACGACGTTCTTCCGGACGATCTACTACATCCCGGTCATCTCCTCGATCGCGGCCATCGCCATCCTCTGGCAGTGGGCGTACAACGGCGACTTCGGTCTCGTGAACCAGGCGCTCGCGTACGTCGGCATCGACGGGCCGAACTGGCTGCAGGATGCCGCGACCGCGAAGCCCGCGATCATCCTCATGACCGTGTGGAAGGGCCTCGGCTACTCGATGCTCCTCTACCTCGCGGCGCTGCAGTCCGTTCCCCGGCAGCTGTACGAGGCGGCGAGCCTCGACGGGGCGTCGGCGTTCCAGCAGTTCCGCGCGATCACCGTGCCGATGCTGCGGCCCGTGACCTTCTTCCTCGTCGTGACCAACATCATCGGCGGAGCGCAGATCTTCGTCGAGATCAACATCATGACCCCGACGGGAGGCCCGGAGTTCTCCACGGCCACGATCGTCTGGTACATCTGGCGCCAGGCGTTCGAGTACCTCAACATGGGCTACGCGACGGCGATGTCGATCGTCCTCGGCATCCTCGTGTTCGTCGTCACGGCCATCCAGTTCGCGCTCAACCGGCGCAGCACGTTCTCGATCGAGTGAGGCCGACGATGACCGCTCTCCAGACCCCCACCCCGACCACGACGCAGAGCCTGTCGACGCGCGCGCTCGTGCAGCCGCAGAGGGGCGGCCGCCGCCCCGAGGGCAGCCGCACGCGCCGCTCCCGCCTCGGCAACGTGATCGTCGCGATCATCCTGTCGCTCGGCGGCATCACGATGGTCGCTCCGCTCCTGTGGATGCTCACGACCTCGCTCAAGACCCGCGAGGCCGTCTTCTTCCTGCCGCCGCAGTGGATCCCCGACCCCGTGCAGTGGGACAACTACGTGCGCGTGTGGACGGCCGGGCCGCTCCTCACGGGCATCGCCAACAGCGCGATCGTCGCCGTGAGCGTGACGCTCATCGGCGGTGCCGCGTCGGCGCTCGCGGCCTACGCGTTCGCCAAGATGCGCCTGCCCGGCAAGGGAGCGCTGTTCCTGTCGCTGCTCGCGGCGATCATGATCCCGTTCCCGACGCTCATGATCCCGCAGTTCCAGATGTTCGCCCGCGCGGGCCTCGTCGACACCCTCTGGCCGCTCATCCTGCCCGGGATCTTCGGGAACATCGTCATGGTGTTCTTCCTGCGCCAGTACCTCGACACGGTGCCCGACTCGATCATCGAGGCGGCCGTGATCGACGGCGCGAGCCACTTCACGATCTTCTGGCGCCTGATCTTCCCGATCATCCGCCCGGCGATCGCGGCGCAGTTCATCCTGTGGTTCATGGCCGTGTGGAACGACTACCTCGCGCCGATCATCTACCTGAACTCGCCCGAGGTGCAGACCCTGCAGCTCGTGATCGCGCGCTTCAACGCGACGTACGCGAGCCAGACCGACTATCCGCTCATCATGGCGGCGTCGTGCATCGCGCTCGTGCCGGTCCTCGCGGTCTTCGTGATCTTCCAGAAGCAGATCATCGAGTCGATCGCCCTCACGGGATCGAAGGGCTGATCGTGGCGACGACGGATGTCCGGGGCGCGGCAGGCGAGGAGGCGATCGGATGGTCGGGGCGCGTCATGGACGTGCTCGGCCACGTCTCGCGGCTGCTGCTCGTGCAGGGGCTGTGGCTCGGGGGCGCGCTCGCCGGCCTCGTCGTGCTCGGCGTCTTCCCGGCATCCGTCGCCGCCGTGCGCGCGCTCGAGGCGCCATCCGCGCCGGTCCGCGCGTTCGTCGCGGCCTATCGCGAGGCGTTCGGGCGCGCGAACCTCGTCGGCGCCGGGTTCCAGGTCGCCTGGCTCGTCGTCGCGCTCGATGTCGCCGTCTCGTCGTCGCTGCCGGCGGGCATCGCGTCGGCCGCCCTCGCGGCCGTCACGATCGTCGGCGCCGTGTCCGCCGTGTCGGCGGCGTACGCCGTCGTCGCCCTGGCCCGTGCGCCGCGGGCGACGACCCGCACCGTCCTGCGGTTCGCGGTCGTGGCGCCCTGGCTGACCCCGGGCCGGGCCCTCGTCGTCCTCGCCGCGCTCGGCGCCGTCGCCGCGGCGCTCCTGACCGCACCGCCCATCGCGCTCCTCTTCGGAGCGAGCGCGCCGCTCCTCGTCCACGCGGCGCTCATCGGCCCTGCCGTCGACCGCGCGACCGCGTGACACCCTGGCCGGCACCGGCCACCCCCTGAGAGAGAAACCGAGAGGTACGCATGTCCACCGCGAGCATTCGCATCGACCCCGAGGCCGTCGTCGCACCGATCGACCGCCGCATCTTCGGCTCGTTCGTCGAGCACCTCGGTCGCTGCGTCTACGACGGCATCTACGAGCCCGGCCATCCGCAGGCCGATGAGAACGGCTTCCGGAAGGACGTCACGGCCCTCGTGAAGGAGCTCGGCGCGACGACCATCCGCTATCCGGGCGGCAACTTCGTGTCGGGCTACCGGTGGGAGGACGGCGTCGGGCCGCGGGAGAGTCGCCCCGTCCGCCGCGACCTCGCATGGCACGCGCTCGAGACGAACCAGATCGGCCTGAACGAGTTCGCCTCGTGGCTCCAGGAGATCGGCAGCGAGCTCATGCTCGCGGTGAACCTCGGCACGCGCGGCATCCTCGAGGCGCTCGACCTGCTCGAGTACGCCAACCACCCGTCGGGCACCGCGCTCAGCGACCTGCGCGCCGCGCACGGCTACCCCGAGCCGTGGGACATCCGGATGTGGTGCCTCGGCAACGAGATGGACGGCCCCTGGCAGACCGGCTACATGACGGCCGACGACTACGGCAAGCTCGCTGCGCGCACCGCGCAGGCGATGAAGGCCGCGCAGAAGGACCTCGAGCTCGTCGTGTGCGGGTCGTCGGGATCGTCGATGCCGACCTTCGGGGAGTGGGAGCGCACCGTCCTCGAGCACGCATACGACTACGTCGACTTCGTCTCGTGCCACGCCTACTACCAGGAGTTCGACGGCGACCTCGACTCCTTCCTCGCGTCGGCCCTCGACATGCGCTACTTCATCGAGACGGTCGTGACGACGGCCGACGCGGTGGGGCATCGGCGCAAGACCGACAAGAAGATCATGCTGTCGTTCGACGAGTGGAACATCTGGTACCTCAAGGAGCACCAGGAGTCCGACGAGGTCAACGAGACCTGGCCGATCGCTCCGCGCCAGCTCGAGGACGTGTACTCGGTCGCCGACGCGGTCGTCTTCGGCAGCCTGCTGATGACCCTGCTCGAGCACCACGACCGCGTGCGCTCGGCCTCGCTCGCGCAGCTCGTCAACGTGATCGCGCCGATCATGACCGAGCCGGGCGGCGACGCGTGGCGCCAGACGACGTTCTTCCCGTTCTCGGTCACCTCGCGCCTCGCGCAGGGCCGCGTGCTCAAGCCGCGCGTCGAGGCAGGGACGGTCACCTCGAAGAAGTACGGAGAGGCATCGGCGGTCGACGCGGTCGCGACCGACGGCGACGAGGGCTCGGCGGTGTTCCTCGTGAACCGCTCGCGCGAGGCCGTCGACGTGACGATCGACGTCTCGGGTCTGGGGCGCGCAGCGGTGGCGGAGGCCGTCACCCTGTGGGACGACGACGTGTACGCGAAGAACACGATCGACGACCAGGAGCGCGTGGGGCTCAAGCCCCTCGACGCCCGACTCGACGGCGGCACCCTGCGGGTCCGGCTCGAGCCCGTGTCGTGGTCGGCCATCGCGCTGAGCTGAGCCGCGCTACGGTCGGGAGGGCGGGGCGCGGATGCGCCCCGCCCTCAATAACGCTATAGTGGCAACAAATCAACGGCGATGAAGGAGACGAGGATGGCGCAGGCCAACTGGGCGGGGAACGTGCGCTTCGGCGCGCAGCGGGTCGAGACGCCGTCGAGCGTCGACGAGGTCCGCGCGGTGCTGGCCTCGGCCGGCCGCGTGCGCGCGCTGGGGTCGGGGCACTCGTTCAACCTCATCGCCGACACCGACGACACGCTCCTGTCCACGGCGCGGCTCACAGCCGCGCCGCGCATCGATGCAGACGCCCGCACCGTCACGGTCGGCGCGGGCATGCGCTACGGCGAGCTCGCGCCCGCGCTCGAGGCCGAGGGATGGGCGCTCGCGAACCTCGCATCGCTGCCGCACATCTCGATCGCGGGCGCGATCGCGACCGGAACGCACGGATCGGGCGACACGGTCGGGACGCTCTCGTCCGCGGTCGCGGCCCTCGAGCTCGTCACGCCGACGGGCGATGTCGTCACCCTGCGCCGCGGCGACCGCGACTTCGACGGGGCCGTGGTCTCGCTCGGCGCGCTCGGCATCGTCACCGAGGTGACCCTCGACATCGAGCCGACCTTCGCCATCCGCCAGCGCGTGTACGAGCGGCTGCCGCTCGAGGTCGCGCTCGCGGAGTTCGACGTGCTCATGGCCTCGGCGTACAGCGTCAGCCTCTTCCATCGCTGGGACGACCCCGACGTCATCGACCAGGTCTGGACGAAGGCGCGCGGCGATGAGGCACCGCGCCTGCCGGGCGACCTCGCCGAGGCGACCGAGCAGGTGCACATGCTCGCCGGCGTCTCCCCCGAGGCGACCACGCCGCAGCTCGGCGAGCGCGGCGCGTGGCTCGACCGGCTCGCGCACTTCAAGCTCAGCCACACGCCCTCGAACGGCGCCGAGCTGCAGTCGGAGCTCCTCGTGCCGCGCACGCACGCGGTGGGGGCGATCGAGGCCGTCCGCGCGCTCGCCGACGAGGTCGCGCCGCTCGTGCAGGTGATGGAGATCCGCTCGATGCGCGCCGACGACCTCTGGCTGAGCCCCGCCTCCGGTTACGACGCGATCGGCCTGCACTTCACGTGGCACCAGCGCCAGGCCGAGGTCGAGGCCGTCGTGGCGAAGCTCGAGAAGGCCCTCGAGCCGTGGGGTGCGCGCCCGCACTGGGGCAAGCTCACGCGACTCGACGCCGACATGCTCCGGTCGGTCTGGCCGCGCCTGGGCGACTTCGCGGAGCTCGCGCGGCGTTTCGACCCCGAGGGGAAGCTGCGCAATCCGTTCCTGGACCGGGTGCTCGCCGCGGCGGGCTGAGCCGCCGGCTACGCGAGCGCGTCGACGATCGGACGGAACTTCACGCGCGTCTCGAGCAGCTCGGCCTCGGGCTGGCTGCCCGCGACGATGCCCCCGCCCGCGTGCGCGGTGACGGGGCGGTGCGCCCCCTCGGGTGCGCCGATCTGGGCGCAGCGCAGCGCGATCGCCCATTCGCCGTCGCCGTCGCCGTCCACCCAGCCGACGGGCCCGGCGTAGCGACCGCGGTCGAACGGCTCGATGCGCCGGATGGCGGCGATCGCGTCGGGCGTCGGGGTCCCGGCCACGGCGGCGGTCGGATGCAGCGCGCGCACCATGTCGAGAGCCGAGTCGCCGTTCGCGAGCGTGCCCTCGACATCCGTCGCGAGGTGCCACACGTTCGGCAGCTTCAGGGTGAACGGCTGCTCGGCGGCGACGAGAGCCGACGTGTGGGGCTCGAGCGCCGTGAGCACGCTCTGGACGGCGTAGCGGTGCTCGTCGAGGTCCTTCGCGGTCGTCGCGAGCTCGGCCGTGATCGCCGTGTCCTCATCCGCGTTCGCGCCACGCGGGCGGGTGCCGGCGAGCACGCGCGCCGTGACGGTGCCGCCCGAGACCGTCACGAGCGTCTCGGGGCTCGCCCCGATGATGCCGTCGACGGCATAGGCCCAGGTGTCGGGGTACCCCTCCGCGAGAGCGCGCACGAGCCGCCGCAGGTCGGCGTCGGCGGGCAGCGTGCCCGCGATGTCCCGCGCGATGACGACCTTCTCGACCTCGCCGGCGGCGATCGCCTCGAGTGCGGCGGCGACCGCCGCGGTGTGCCCTGCGGGGTCGAGCTCGCCGGGACCGAGCGTCGCCGACCAGTGCGGGCCATAAGCGAGCGGCTCGGGGGCGGCCGGCTCCGGGCCGTCCAGCCGCGAGATGCGCGTCATCCACGCGCGGCCGCCGCGGCGCCCCACGACGATGCTCGGCACGATGAGCGTGCTCGGCGCGAGCGAGGTCTCGTCGAACGCGAACGCCCCGAACGCGACGAGTCCGGTTCCCGGCAGGCGGACGGCGTCGTCGACCTCGGTCGCGGCCGAGATCGCGCGCCACACGTCGGCGATCGCCTCGAGCCGGCCGTCCTCTCCGACGTCGATCCGCAGCACCTCGGCTCCGGATCCGATCATCCCCTCGCCGCGGCGCATCCAGACGAGCGGGTCCTCGGCGGAGGCGAGCAGCAGCGGATCCTCGGGGGCGTCGATGGGGCGCGTCACCGCGCGCAGGCGCGGCAGGGAGAGCGGGTCGGGCACGGCCTCCAGCCTAGGGACTCACGCTGAGCGCACGTCGTGCGCGTCTACACTCGGCAGGGTGAGCGCCGACCGACCCGCCGTGGGAACCCGACTGCTCTTCCGCTGGCGCAAGTGGGACGGCTCTCCGCACTGGGTGCACGAGTGCGTGTATCTCGGGTCGGACGACTGGGGCGACTGGTTCGGCCAGCTCCCGGGGTGGCGCAGCGCGCGCCCCGGTCGCGATGTCGTCCTCGACGCCGCGTGCATCACGCTCCTCCCCGCGGGCGAGGCCACGTGGACGCTCACGCGGAACGCGGCGCCGTCGCTCACGCGCGTCTACATCGATCTCGCGTGGGATGCGCGCTGGGATGGCCCTGAGCCGACGGCGATCGACATGGACCTCGACGTCGTGCACCGCCTCGACCACCGCGGCATCTACGTCGACGACCGCGACGAGTGGGACGAGCACCGCGCGCACTACGGCTATCCCGCCGACGTGCAGGAGGAGCTCGAGGCCCGCACGCTCGTCCTCGAGCGGGAGGTGCGCGCCGACGTCGCGCCGTTCGACGACGCCACCGCCGACCGCTGGTTCGGGGTGCTGCACGACCTAGACTCGACAGGGTGAGCGCCGCACCGAAGGAACCCAACCGCGCCGACCTCGGCAAGGACCCCGCGAGCGTCGCGGGGATGTTCGACCAGGTCGCCGCGCGCTACGACCTCACCAACGTCGCGATGACGTTCGGGAACGACGCGCTCTGGCGCGCGGCGACGACCCGCACGGTCGCGCCTCGGCCGGGGGAGCGCATCCTCGACCTGGCGGCGGGCACCGGCTCGTCGTCCGCGTCGCTCGCGCGCAGCGGCGCCGAGGTCGTCGCCGCCGACTTCTCGCCCGGCATGCTCGCCGAGGGGCGCCGGCGGCACGGCGACATCCGCAACCTCACCTTCGTGCAGGCGGACGCCACCGACCTGCCCTTCGATGACGACGAGTTCGACGCCGTCACGATGTCGTACGGGCTCCGCAACGTCGACCGCCCCAAGAAGGCGATCGCCGAGCTCTTCCGCGTGACGAAGCCGGGCGGACGGCTCGTCATCAACGAGTTCTCGACCCCGCCCGGGCGGCTGTTCGGAAAGCTCTACCGGTTCTACGGCGACAACGTGCTGCCGCGGGTCGCGCGCCTCGTCGGATCGAACGGCGAGGCCTACGACTACCTCAACGAGTCGATCCGGCACTGGCCGGACCAGGCGACGCTCGCGACGTGGATCCGCGAGGCGGGCTGGGGCGACGTGCGGTACCGCAACCTGAGCTTCGGCATCGTCGCCCTGCACCGCGGGGTCAAGCCGACGGGCGAGGCGGCATCCGGAGATGTCTCGGCCTGAAGGCACCGTGAGCGCCGGTGCGGGCCGGGCAGGTAGGCTGGGCAGGTGACTCCGAGCCCCTCCGCGCCGGGTTCGCAGCTGGCGAGCCGATTCGGTCTGAGCGACCGCGTGTTCGCCGGACCCGTCGCCCGGCGCCTCGCGGCGAAGATCGAGGAGGGACTCGAGCAGGTCGAGAGCGAGCTCGCCGTCGAGCTCAAGGCCGCCGACCCGCTCGTCGACGCGATGAGCCGGTACCTCTACGAGGCCGGCGGCAAGCGCGTCCGCCCGATGCTCGTCCTGCTCACCGCTCAGCTCGGCCAGGGGGCGACGCAGCCGGTCATCGAGGCCGCCAAGGCCCTCGAGCTCATGCACCTCGGGTCGCTCTACCACGACGACGTCATGGACGGCGCCGACCGGCGTCGCGGCGTCGCGGCCGCGCACCAGGTCTGGGGCAACAGCGTCGCCATCCTCACGGGAGACCTGCTCCTGTCCCGCGCGAGCGTGATCATGTCGCGCAACGGCGAGGAGGCCATGCGCATCCAGTCGCAGACGTTCGAGCGCCTCGTCCTCGGGCAGATGCACGAGACGCTCGGAGCGCAGCCGGGCGACGACCCGATCGAGTTCTACATCGGCGTGCTCGCCGACAAGACGGGCTCGCTCATCGCCGCGGCCGCCCAGGCCGGAGCGTACTTCTCGGGGGCCGACGAGAAGTACGGCGAGCCCCTGCGCGTGTACGGCGAGAAGGTGGGCGTCGCGTTCCAGCTCGCGGATGACGTGATCGATCTCTCGGCGAACCCCGACGACACGGGCAAGGTGCCGGGGACGGATCTGCGCGCCGGCGTGCCGACGATGCCCTACCTCCTCCTGTCGCGTCGCGATGACGACGCGTCGCGCGGCCTCCTCGCGCGCATCGACGAGGGCGTCGCGCGCATCGCCGACGGCGCCGACCCCGCGATCCTCGACGGGCCGCTCGCGGAGCTCCGCGACCACCCGGTGACCGAGGCCACCCGCGAGCTGTCGCTCGAATGGACCAGGGGCGCCATCGCGGCGCTCGACGCGCTCCCGCGCGGCGCCGTCCGCGAGGCGCTCACGCGCTTCGCGGAGAGTCTCGCCATCCGCTCCAGCTGACGCCCGCCTCCGCGGTGCCGAACGAAGGGACCGATATGACCCAGCTCCGTCTCGCCATCGTGGGCGCAGGCCCGGCCGGCATCTACGCAGCGGACATCCTGCTGAAGACCGAGCGCAGCTTCGACGTGTCGATCGACCTGTTCGAGCAGCTCCCCGCGCCCTACGGCCTCGTCCGCTACGGCGTCGCGCCCGATCATCCGCGCATCAAGGGCGTCGTCGGCGCCCTCCGCGAGGTGCTCGACCGCGGCGACATCCGCATCTTCGGCAACGTGCGCTTCGGCGAGGACCTCACGCTCGACGACCTCAAGCGCCACTACCACGCCGTGCTCTTCGCGACCGGCGCGGTGCGCGACGCCGACCTCGCGATCCCCGGCATCGACGCCGACGGCTCGTTCGGCGCCGCCGACTTCGTGAGCTGGTTCGACGGGCACCCGGATGTCCCGCGCACGTGGCCGCTCACGGCGTCGTCGGTGGGCGTGATCGGCAACGGCAACGTGGCCCTCGACATCTCGCGCATGCTCGCCAAGCACGCCGAGGACCTCCTGCCCACCGAGATCCCGGACAACGTCTACGAGGTGCTCGCGGCATCGCCCGTCACCGATGTGCACGTGTTCGGCCGCCGAGGCCCCGCGCAGGTGAAGTTCACGCCGCTCGAGCTGCGCGAGCTCGGCGAGCTGCGCGACGTGGACATGGTCGTGTACGACGAGGACTTCGACTACGACGAGGCGTCGAAGGCCGCCGTCGCGTCGAACAAGCAGGTCAAGGTCATCGACCGCGTCCTCCAGGAATGGCGCACCCGCCCTGGTGCGAACGGGGCCGGGGGAACCGCCTCGCGTCGTCTGCACCTGCACTTCTGGGCGCGCCCCGTCGAGGTGAAGACCGATGAGCAGGGCCGTGTCGCCGCCCTCGTGTACGAGCGGACGCGACCGGATGGCCACGGCGGCGTCATCGGGACAGGCGAGATGCGCGAGGTGCCGATGGGGCAGCTCTACCGCGCCGTGGGGTACTTCGGATCGCCCCTGCCCGGCGTGCCGTTCGACGAGAAGCACGGGGTCATCCCGAACCACGAGGGCCAGGTGCTGCACGAGGACTCGAACGAGCGCGTGCCCGGGCTGTACGCGACCGGCTGGATCAAGCGCGGCCCTGTCGGCCTCATCGGGCACACGAAGTCCGACGCGATGGAGACCGTGCAGCACATCGTGAACGATCAGGGCTCGTGGTGGCAGCCGGAGGACCCGTCGGCCGACGCCATCCCCGCGCTCCTCGCCGAGCGCGGCGTCATCTGGACCGACCTCGAGGGGTGGCATCGGCTCGACGCGCATGAGATCGCGCTGGGCCAGCCGCACGGCCGCGCGCGCATCAAGGTCGTCCCGCGCGACGAGATGGTGCGGATCTCGCGCGACTGACGGCCCGAGCGCCCGGTCGGCTCAGTCGCGCGGGCGCGACGTCGACGAGCGCACGACGAGCTCGAACGGCAGCGGGATGTCCGCGAGCGGCTCGGAGCCGTCGCGCGGCTCGAGCTGCTCGAGCAGGATGTCCACCGCGCGCGCTCCCTGCTTCCGCGGGAACTGCGCGACCGTCGTGAGCCCGAAGAACTCGGCCTGGTCGTGGTCGTCGATGCCCACGACCGAGACGTCGTGGGGCACGGCGAGCCCGAGGTCGCGGGCCGCGAGGATGGCGCCGATCGCCATCTCGTCGGAGGCCGCGAAGATCGCCGTCGGACGGCTGCGCGGGGGAGCGCCGAGGAGCTGCTTGGCCGCGTGGTACCCGCCCTGCACCGTGAAGTCGGCGTTCGCCACGAGGTCGGCGTCGAACGGGATGCCCGCCTCGTCGAGCGCCGCCTCGTACCCGTGCCGGCGCTGGACAGGCAGGTGGAAGTCGGAGTCGAACTCCGGTCGGCCGCCGAGGTGGCCGATCCGCGTGTGCCCGAGCCCCGTGAGGTGCTCCGTCGCGAGCTTGGCGACCGCGACGTCGTCGATCGCGAGCGTGCGCACCCCCGGGATGGGCCCGCCGACGCCGACGATGGGCTTGCCGAGCGCGTGCAGGCGGGCGACCTCGTCCTCCGTGAGCTCGAGCGACACGGCGATCACGGCGTCGACGCGCTGGCGCAGGAGGAAGTGCTCGAAGACGCTCGCGCGCTCCTCTCCGCCGCCGGAGAGGTTGTAGAGCGTCACGTCGTAGCCCGCCCGGAGGAGCGCCTGCTGAGCGCCCTCGAGCACGGAGGCGAAGTACCACCGGTTGAGGAACGGCAGCACGACGCCGACGTTGCGCGTGCGCCCGCTCGCGAGGCTCGAGGCGTTCGATGAGACGACGTACCCGAGCGCGTCGGCCGCCGCGAGGACGGCCTCCTTCGCCGCCGCCGACACGTGGCCGCGGCCGGAGAGGGCGCGCGAGACCGTGGCGGTCGAGACGCCTGCGCGCTGGGCGACCTCGGCGATGCTCACGGAATGCACGCGTTCATCGTAGGAGACGCGGGGCATCCCGCGTCATCCTGCGATGAACCAGGCGGCCGTGTCGACGGGGACGACGCCCTCGCCGAGCGGCCCGCTCGCGCACAGGACCCGCATGCCCTCGGGCGCGGGGACATCCTCGGATCCCGTGTTCGCGATCACCGTCACACGCCCGTTGCGGAACGCGAGGACGTGCGTCGGCCATCCGTCGACCCACTCGAGGTCGCCGCTCGCGAGGGACTCCTCGCGGCGCAGCCGCAGGAGGTCGCGGTAGAGCGAGAGCGTCGACGCGGGATCGTCGCGCTGAACGTCGCGCGCGAGCGCCCGCCACTCGGCCGGCTGGGGGAGCCACGACGCCCCGGTCGCGCTGAAGCCGAACGCCGGCGCGCCGGCCTCCCACGGGATGGGAACGCGGCACCCGTCGCGGCCGTAGCGCTCGCCGTTCGTGCGGAACCAGGTCGGGTCCTGGCGGGCCTCATCGGGAAGCTCGATCGCCTCGGGGAGCCCGAGCTCCTCGCCCTGGTAGATGTAGGCGCTTCCCGGCAGCGCGAACATGACGGTCGTCGCCGCTCGGGCGCGGCGGAGGCCGACGACGGGGTCGGGCTTGCCCGGGGAGAGCGGGCCGATGCCGTGGCCCTGCGGGCTGTCGGCGCCCAGCGCGAGTCGCGAGGCGTGCCGGATGACGTCGTGGTTCGACAGGACCCACGTCGCGGGCGCGCCGACGGCCGGGAAGGCCTCGAGCGAGTCGGCGATGACCGTGCGCAGCGCCGCGGCGTCCCACTCGGTCATCATGTACGGGAAGTTGAAGGCCTGGTGCATCTCATCGGGGCGCACCCACAGCGCGGTCTCGCGCGCGGTCGGACGCCACGCCTCGGCGCACAGCGCGCGGTCGCCGTCGTACTCCTCGAGCAGCGCGCGCCACTCGCGGTACACCTCGTGGACGCCGGGGCGCCCCCAGTAGGGCACGTCGTCCTCGGCCTCGCCGCCCATCGAGTCGGCGTCCTCGGGCTGGATGTAGTCGGGGAGCCCGTCCTCCTTGATGAGGCCGTGCGCGACGTCGACGCGGAAGCCGTCGACGCCCCGGTCGAGCCAGAAGCGCAGGATGTCGAGGAACTCGTCGCGCACCTCGCGCTGCGTCCAGTCGAAGTCGGGCTGGCTCGAGTCGAAGAGGTGCAGGTACCACTGACCAGGAGAGCCGTCCGCCTCGGTGACGCGCGTCCACGCGGGGCCGCCGAAGATCGACTGCCAGTTGTTCGGCGGCTCGTGGCCGCCCGGGCCGCGGCCGTCGCGGAACAGGTAGCGTGCGCGCTCGCGGCTGCCGGGCGCGGCGGTCAGCGCCTCCTGGAACCAGACATGCTGGTCGGAGGAGTGGTTCGGCACGAGGTCGATGATGACCCGGATGCCCCGGGCGCGCGCGGCCTCGAGCATCGCGTCGAAGTCGGCCAGCGTCCCGAAAAGCGGATCGACGTCGCGGTAGTCGGTCACGTCGTAGCCCGCGTCGCGCTGGGGCGAGGTCATGAACGGCGAGAGCCAGATCGCGTCGATGCCCAGCTCGGCGAGCGCGTCCATGCGCGACGTCACGCCCGCGAGGTCGCCGACGCCGTCGCCCGAGGCGTCGGCGAACGAGCGCGGGTAGATCTGGTAGATCGCGGCGGTGCGCCACCATTCAGGGGTCATGGTCGCCCACTCTAGAGGATTTCGGCGTCGGTTGTAAGCGTTTGCAGTTCACGGGCGCGTAACTCGGCCCGCGATTCGTATCGAATCGGTCACGCCCGCAGATTCGCGGTTTTCAAATCGGTGCTCGACGGTGTATACCTGTAAACGCTTGCACAGTTGCGGGCTCATCAACCAGGAGGACACACCAATGAAGGTGAACAGCAGGGGACGCTTCGCGGCCGTCGTCGCGATGGCCGGCGTGACGGCACTCGGGCTCGCGGGTTGTGCGAGCGACAGCGCGAACGAAGGCGCTTCGGGCGGCGGAGACGCCGAGGCGCCCTCGTCGACGCTCACCGTGTGGGTCGACGCCGAGCGCGTCGACGCGCTGCAGGCGGTGGCCGACGCGTACACCGAGAAGAGCGGCGTCGAGGTCGAGCTCGTCGGCAAGGACAACGCGACGATCAAGGACGACTTCATCCAGCAGGTGCCGACCGGTGAGGGCCCCGACATCACGATGGGCGCGCACGACTGGCTCGGCGAGCTCGCGACGAACGGCGTCGTGGCGCCGCTCGAGCTGGGCGACGCCGCGGGCGACTTCCTCGACGTCGCCGTCGAGGCCTCGACGTACGACGGCACCGTCTACATGCTCCCGTACGCGGTCGAGAACGTCGCGATGCTGCGCAACGCCGAGCTCGTCCCCGAGGCCGCGACGAGCTTCGACGACATGATCGCGAAGGGCCAGGCCGCCGGCCTCGAGACCCCGTTCGTCGTCGAGCAGGGCGCGGAGGGCAACCCGTACCACCTCTACCCGTTCCAGACCGCATTCGGCGCTCCCGTCTTCGGCACGAACGAGAACGGCTACGACGCGACCGACCTGCAGCTGGGCAACGCCGGCGGCGAGGAGTTCGCGACCTGGCTCGGCGAGCAGGGCGGCAAGGGCGCGTTCAACACCGACATCGACGGCGACATCGCCAAGCAGGCGTTCCTCGACGGCACGGCGGCCTTCTGGCTGACCGGCCCGTGGAACGTCGGCGCAGCGGTCGACGCGGGCATCGACGTCGCGATCGATCCCGTCCCGAGCCCGACCGATCAGCCGGCATCGCCCTTCGCGGGCGTGAAGGGCTTCTTCGTGTCGGCCGAGTCGGACGACAAGGTCGCCGCGAACGACTTCCTCGTGAACTACCTCGGCAGCGAGGAGGCGCAGCTCGCGCTCTTCGAGGCCGGCAACATCCTCCCCGCGCTCTCGTCGGCCGCGGAGACCGCCTCGAGCGACCCGATCATCGGCGGCTTCGCGACGGTCGGCGCGGAGGCCGTGCCGATGCCCGCGATCCCCGAGATGGGCGCCGTGTGGCAGTACTGGGGCATCGCGGAGGCCGAGATCATCAACGGCGCCGACCCCGTCGCGACGTGGCAGAAGCTCGCCGCCGACGTGCAGGCCGCGATCGGCTGACGCACCCGCTCGGATCGCGGACGCGGGCGGGCCGCCCCCTCGACGGGGGCGTCCCCGCCCGCGGCCGCGGACCATCCGAGCGCACCGCAGCGGTCCGCCCGCCCTGGCGACCGGCCGCTGACCCCACGAGACAGCGATAGGAACCCATGACCGACACCCTCTCCGGCGCCGAGACGGCGACCGAAGACCCGAAGCCCACGGCGCGCCAGCGGCGCGCGCGGTCGATCGCCGACCAGGCCGGCGGCGGACTGGCCTCCGTGATCGTGAAGATCGCGGCCCTCGCGATCGTCGACGCGATCGCCGTCTACGCGGCTCTCGTGCTGTTCGGCCACGAGCAGTGGATCGTCCTCGCGGCGGTCGTGCTCGTGGCGGGAATCGTCAACTGGGTCTACTTCTCCCGCCGCGCGCTCGCGGCGAAGTACCTCGCGCCCGGTCTCATCTTCCTGTGCCTGTTCCAGGTCTTCGTGCTCGTCTACACGGGCTACGTCGCCTTCACGAACTACGGCACGGGCCACAACGGCTCGAAGGAGCAGGCCGTCGCCTCGCTCATGGCCTCGGCCCTCGAGCGCGTGCCCGACTCCGCGAGCTACCCGACCACGGTGGTCGAGGCCGGAGGCGAGATCGGCCTCCTCGTCACCACGCCCGACGGCGAGGCGCTCCTGGGGACCGCCGAGCAGCCCCTCGCGCCGGTCGACGCCGGCTTCGACGGCGACAAGGCCGTGTCGGCGCCCGGCTGGACGACCCTGCAGTTCGCCGACGTGCTCGAGCGCACCGACCAGATCACCGAGCTCGCCGTGCCGTTCTCGGACGACCCGAACGACGGCGCCCTCCGCACCCCCGACGGGACGAGCGCGTACCTCTACACCTCGACGCTCGAGTACGACGAGGCGGCCGGCACGCTCACCGACCTCCGCAGCGGCACCGTCTACTCCGACCTCGGCACCGGCGCGTTCACGGCGCCCGACGGCACCGAGATCCTTCCCGGGTGGCAGGTGACGGTCGGCTTCGACAACTTCATCCGCGCCGTCACGGACGCGCGCCTCGCGAGCCCGCTCGTCTACGTCACGATCTGGACGTTCGCGTTCGCGCTCATCTCGGTCGCGTCGACGTTCTTCCTCGGCCTCTTCCTCGCGATCGCGTTCAACAGCGCGCGCATGCGGGGGCGCCGCACCTACCGCGTGCTCATGATCCTCCCGTATGCGGTGCCGTCGTTCCTGTCGGCGCTCGTGTGGGCGGGCATGATGAACCAGAGCTTCGGGTTCCTCAACGAGGTGATCTTCGGCGGCGCCGACATCCCGTGGCTGACCGACCCCGTGCTCGCGAAGGTGTCGGTGCTCATCGTGAACCTCTGGCTCGGCTTCCCCTACATGTTCCTCGTGTGCACGGGAGCGCTGCAGGCCATCCCCGAGGAGCTCCAGGAGGCCGCGACCGTCGACGGCGCGAAGCCATGGGCCGTTTTCCGGCTCATCAAGCTGCCGCTCCTGCTCGTGAGCGTGGCGCCTCTGCTCATCGCGTCGTTCGCGTTCAACTTCAACAACTTCAACATCGTCTACATGCTCACGAACGGCGGTCCGCGCGACAGCGAGGCGCCGATCCCGGTCGGCCACACCGACCTGCTGATCTCGATGGTCTACAAGGTCGCCTTCACGGGGCAGACCCGCGACTACGGGCTCGCGAGCGCGTACTCGATCATCATCTTCATCATCGTGGCGGTCATCTCCGTGATCGCGTTCCGCCGCACCAAGTCCCTCGAGGAGCTGAACGGATGACCGCCTCACTCGACACCGTCGCCATCACCGGCGGCAGCCGCGGCGCGTACGCGCCCCGCCGACGCGGCTTCGGGCGCTGGTTCGCCGACACCGGATGGCGCCACCTCGTCGGCGTCGTCATGGTCGCGTTCTCGCTCCTGCCGATCGTCTTCGTCATCTCGAGCTCGCTGAACCCGAACGGCACCCTCACCGGCTCGAACGCGCTCTTCTCGAAGATCGGCATCGACAGCTACGTGCGGATCCTGAGCGACCCGAAGGTGCCGTTCGTGGCCTGGTTCGGCAATACGCTCATCATCGCGGGCATCACCGCCGTCGCGACCGTGTTCCTGGGCGGGCTCGCGGCGTACGCGTTCTCGCGCATGCGGTTCGCGGGCCGCCGGTTCGGGCTCATCGCGATCGTCGTCGTGCAGATGTTCCCGCAGCTGCTCGCCGTCGTCGCGATCTTCCTCCTCATGAGCGCGATCAGCGACTGGTTCCCCGCGATCGGCCTGAACACCCGCATCGGGCTCATCCTCGTCTACCTCGGCGGAGCGCTCGGCGTGAACACGTACCTCATGTACGGGTTCTTCAACACGATCCCGCAGTCGATCGACGAGGCTGCCAAGATCGACGGCGCAGGGCATGCGCGCGTGTTCTTCACGATCATCCTGCCGCTCGTGGCGCCCATCCTCGCGGTCGTCGCGCTGCTGTCGTTCATCGCCTCCGTGAACGAGTACGTGGTCGCGTCGGTGCTGCTCATCGACACGGACGTGCAGACGCTCGCGGTCGGCCTCACGAAGCTCGTGTCGAACCCGCGCTACGCCGACTGGAGCGCGTTCTCGGCGGGCGCCGTGATCGCGGCGCTGCCCGTCGTGGCGCTGTTCCTCTTCCTCCAGAAGTACATCGTCGGAGGACTGACCGCGGGCGCCGTGAAGTAGGCCGCACCGCTCGTCGAGGGGCTCGCGCTGGGGCGCGGGCCCCTCGACGTGTCTGCGGTCCCGCGCCTGGGAGCGGCCCTGCGGGACACGTTGCAGGAGTTGCTTCGGGGTGCGGATGGCTGCGCCCCGGATTCCTGCAGGCCGCGGTGCGCGCGGGGCCGGGATCTCCTGCGTTCTGTCCCGCATCGGGAGGGAACGACAGAGCCCCGGCCATGCGAGAGTGGATGGCCCTGCGGGACACATTGCAGGAGTTCCTTCGGAGCGCGGATGGTTGCGCCCCGGATTCCTGCGGGTCGCGGTGCGCGCGGGGCCGGGATCTCCTGCGTTCTGTCCCGCATCGGGAGTGAACGACAGAGCCCCGGCCATCCGAGAGCGGATGGCCGGGGCTCTGTCGACGGGGATCAGCCCTGGGTCGACTGCGCGGGAGCTGAGACGCGGCGCGGCTGCCGACGGCGCGGCGGGCGCGACGGGGCGCTCTCGGCGGCTGCGGCGTGCGTGCGGGGAGCGGTGTCGCCCGACGACGTCGAGTACATCGGCTGCGAGCCGCCCTGCGCGCGCCCGCGGCCGCCCTGACCGCGCGCCGCGCCGCCGTTGCGACCGCCGCCGCCGTTGCGACCAGCCGATGCACCGCCCCGGCCGCCCGTGCGCTCGGCCGGCTGCTGGCCGCCCTGACCCTCGCGGGCCGCGCGCTTGCGGCGGGCGTTCGCCCCCTGCGACGTGCCGGGAGCCGACGGCGCGGGAGCGTTGCCCGAGCCCGGGCCGCCCGGGACCGGTGCGACGCGCGGCGCGACCTCGCCGACGAGGGCCGTGACGGCAGCGCTCTCGGGCGTGACGCGCTGCGGCTGCGCGGCGATGCCCGCCTTGCGCAGCAGCTGCTTGGTGTCCTGGCGCTGCGAGGGCAGCATGACCGTGACGACGTCGCCGGCCGAGCCCGCGCGCGCGGTGCGGCCCGAGCGGTGGACGTACGCCTTGTGCTCGGCGGGCGGGTCGACGTGGACCACGAGGTCGACGCCGTCGACGTGCACGCCGCGCGCGGCGACATCCGTCGCGACGAGCACGCGGACGCGGCCCGACGAGAAGTCCGCGAGGTTGCGGTCGCGGGCGTTCTGCGACAGGTTGCCGTGCAGGTCGACCGCGGGGATGCCGCGCGCCGTGAGCTGCTTGGCGAGCTTCTTCGCCTGGTGCTTGGTGCGGGTGAAGAGGATGCGGCGCGCGACGCCCGACGCGAGGGTGCGGACGAGCTCGGTCTTGTCCTCGTCGTCGACCTCGAAGACGTGGTGCGTCATCGCGGGGACCGGCGACTCGGCCGGGTCGATCGAGTGGCGCACCGGGTCCTTGAGGAATCGCGCGACGAGCTTGTCCACGCCGTTGTCGAGCGTCGCGGAGAAGAACATCCGCTGACCGCCGGCAGGCGTCTTCGCGAGGATGCGCGTGACGCCGGGCAGGAAGCCCAGGTCGGCCATGTGGTCGGCCTCGTCGAGCACCGTCACCGCGACGCGGTCGAGGTTGACGATTCCCTGGCTCATGAGGTCCTCGAGGCGGCCGGGACAGGCGACGACGATGTCGACGCCGGCGCGGAACGCGGCCTCCTGCGGCTTCTGCGAGACCCCGCCGAACACGACGGCGACGGTGAGGCCGGAGGCCTTCGCGAGCGGCGTGACGACGCGCGCGATCTGGGTCGCGAGCTCGCGGGTCGGGGCGAGCACGAGGCCCGACGGGCGCCCGGCGATGCGCTTCGGCTTCGCGGCCGAGAGGCGCGCGACGAGCGGGATGGCGAACGCGAGCGTCTTGCCCGAGCCGGTCTTGCCGCGGCCGAGCACGTCGCGGCCGGCGAGGGTGGAGGGCAGCGTCTCGCGCTGGATGGGGAAGGGGGTCGGGCGGTCCTCGGCGACGAGCACCTCGATGAGGTGCGCGGGGACGCCGAGGTCGGCGAAGGTGGTCTCGGGCTGCGTGGTCGCAGTGGTCACAGATGACTGCTTTCGAGAAGGGGCCGTCGTGCAGGGGAACACGCTGATCGCGGGGCACGACGGCAGATGGCGAACTCGGCGGATGCCGGATCCGTTCGCCGCGGCAGGATGTTCGCGAGGCGCGGCGGGGGGAGTCCCTCCGCGCGATCAAGACACGACGACGCGCGACACTCGGGTCGCGCAGATCCCGACTCTAGCATCCGGCGCTGAGCGCGGCCTGGGGCACCTCTCCCTGATGTGCGGGCGGCCGCCGCTCGATACTGTGCTTGCAGACAAGTCCGCGGATGAAGGGGGACGCGATGTACAACGACGACTACGGATGGATGGCCGGGCTCGGCGTGGGGATGATGATCCTGGGGCTCGTCATCTACCTCGGGATCCTGGCGCTCATGCTGTGGGTGGGGTACCTGATCATGCGGACGGCCGTGAAGAACGGCATCCTGCGCGCGGACGAGGAGCGCGCGGCGCGCGGGCTCGCGCCGCGACCCGGTGCGCCGTATCCGCCGCAGCAGGGATACGCGGGGCCGCAGCACCCCGGCTCGCCGGGATCGGGACCGTCCTACCCGGGCGGCACGGCGAACCCGCCGTCCACGCCGCCCCGGGACTGAGACGCGATCGGCCCGGCGCCTTCGAGGCGCCGGGCCGATCCGCATTCCTGCGCGTATCCCCCGGAGCGGAGGCGGTGCTCCCCAGAAGCCCCGCCCCCGCAGGGACCCGACCTGCGTCGGAGCCCCCGTCGATGAGACCGCCGAGCGGCCCATCCATGACGCGGGTTCAGGAACCCCTCAGGTTCAGCGGTAGTTGATGAACTGGAGGTCGATGTCGAGGTCGGCGGCCTTCAGGAGACGGATGACCTCCTGCAGGTCGTCGCGGCTCTTCGACGACACGCGCAGCTCGTCGCCCTGGATCTGCGACTTCACGCCCTTGGGGCCCTCGTCGCGGATGATCTTGCCGATCTTCTTCGCGTTCTCCTGCGAGATCCCCTCCTTGAGCGTGGACGTGATGCGGTACTCCTTGCCGCTCGCGACGGGGTCGCCCGACTCGAGGCTCTTGAGCGAGATGCCGCGCTTGATGAGCTTGGACTGGAAGACGTCGAGCACGGCCTTCGCACGGTCCTCGCTGTCCGCCTTGATGAGGATGGCCTCGCCGCTCCACTCGATGGAGGCGCCGGTGCCCTTGAAGTCGTAGCGCTGCTCGACCTCCTTGCGTGCCTGGTTGAGCGCGTTGTCCGCCTCCTGGCGGTCGATCTTGGAGACGATGTCGAAGCTGCTGTCTGCCATGTGCTTGAGGCTACCGTGCCGGCTTCAGTCGGCGCTCCTGAACTTGTCCATTCTCGCGCTCGCACTGATGTCGCGGAGGAGTGGGTGGAGAACCTTCGCTGGATCATCGCCGCGCAGCGCGGCCCACGAGATGCCGTACCGACCGAGCGTGTCGAGGCTCACACGATAAAGGTTGCCCTCGTGAGCGACGACCCCCAGATCGTTGAGCGCGTCAAAGGTGGCCTTGAACACCTCATTGTCGCCGATGATCAAGCGATCCATTTTCTCGGACGAAACGCTCGGATCGCTCACCATGCTCGATTTGAATGACGACAAGACGCGCCGGACACAAACAAGAATCTGGCCAGAAACTTGCCTTGGCAGCCGCGGATCAGCCGTGAGGTTTGTCTCGAAGGAAGACCACTGATGCCAAGGGTTCTCCCAACTGATGGCGAGCGATTGGGTCGGGAGCGCTTTTACCGCCAAATCGGCGCTGTGCTTCATTTCCCTCGCCGAAATCACATTCCAAAGGACGTCGCCCTCAGGGCCGCCGATCGCAGTCAAAGAGGTCGCTTCGAGTTCGATGGAGTCAGCAATGATCGATACTTCGGGACCGAGGTCGAAACTGCCAGAAACACCGCGGAGAACAACTCCGTACTCCGAGACAATAACTGCCCGAGCCACTGGGCTCGTTAGCGTCAGAATGCCTGACAGCTCGCTCACCTTAAACGAAACGCGCGGACCGGTCGCGTTTTGGTCGGGATCGAAGAAGGCAAGTAGCGCGGTCTCCTCACGCTGCACATAGGCGGCTGTTCCCGAGTCGCCGCCGATATCTGCTCCCATCCCGTACGATCGAAGGGCATCATCGACGAGGTCCTCGGGAAGGGTTCCCATCCCGCTCGCGTCGGCAGTCAGAGCATGGAGGAAATGTGTGAAGAACGGGCCGGTCTTAGGCAGGCTGGCAAAGAACGCTGCCCTGTTCTCGGCGTAGAGAGGACTCAGGGAAGAGGAGATAGCCCATGCCCGGACGTAATCACTGAAAACACTGTTAGCGAAACTCCCGTTCGAGATGAACGGGTGATCGTGAAGGAACGAACCGATTAGCCGATCGTACTGGTCCCGATCCGCAGGATCGAGAACGGCAGGGTGGTCTACGTGCAGCCCGACGGTCCCTGTGAGATTGAGCAATCTGAGTGCTTGCTCGTCCACGTCATACAGTGCGGATCTAACAGGATCGTCGGGGTGGAGGGTGAGCGCGGCACCAACTCGCGCAGCGACCTTCTGCTGCTCCCTTTCGAGAATCTTCTCAACCACGCCGCGAAGAAGCGTTCCGCGGAGCTGAGGCAGCTCAGACTTCGGGGTGACATTCAGTGCTTCAAGGGCAGCTCTGGGATTCTCCTCGCCGTCCAGTCGCTCAGCGAGGGCCACGACGACCGGCGGATATCCGACAAAGTGTTCAACCTCACTCCAATAGGTGGACGGGTCGCCACCGAGACCAGGGGTCAGCGCCGCGGCAAGGTCGCCGAAGAGAGCATCTCGTAGTTGCCCGAACGGTATGGGATGTTGCCTGTGGACTTGTGTGCGGCCGTTCCCTGAGTCGAGAGTTGCATCGATGAGCGCACATGCTTGTGTGTGGCTGAGTGGCGCGATCCGATATACGGGAGGTGTGATGCCGTGTTCTCCCAATGCAATAAGAGTTGTTTCGGTCGAATCCCGGCGTCCCAACATGATAATCTGCTGAGCTGGCGCAGCATCACGGATCAGGTAGGCGAGATCCTCGATGAATGCGAGATAGTTCTCCCGTCCCACGCGGAGCTGGGCCTCGTCGCTCCCGTCCAAGACAAGAGCGGCCGTGCCCGCACGCAGGGCAGACATGAATGCGCTGTAATTCTCGTCACCCACTGCTTTGCTGATCTCGCCAGTGAGTGTACTGGCGCCGACTCTGATCGACCCCAGGTCTACGTACGGCATCCTTGTCCGCGCCGCGATGGCGTGCGCCGCCGCGGACTTGCCCATTGCGCCTGGGGCCGTAATCAGCACGAGAGGGCTAGCGGCTGAATGCGACTTCCCGTCAAGTTCCACGTCGGGCCACACGTACTGCGCTGGGAGGTCCGTGATGATCTGGAAATGCCCGTCCTGGACTTCCACGGGTGACTCATCAGCCGCGATCCGCGGAATCGAGTCGATCAGGTCTGTGAGCTTTTCTCGCACAGGGTCAACGTAGCGGATATTGCGGGAGCAAATCGAACACCCAGAGGAACCCCCTTCGGTGGCATCGCGAGGATGCTCCGGGAGCAGTCATCGTGTGCGCGCGCTTCGTGGTCGACCGTTAGGTGGGGCGCTTGTCGAACGAGGAGTCGCTTGCCATTGTGCAAGTCTAGCCAGGGGGTACGTTCGTCACGACGGGACCGCATGGCGCATCTACCCTGCCCGTATGCGGATATTCAGCGTGGCGAGACTCCTCGGATCGGTCGCGGCGGGAGCGGTGCTGCTGACTGGCTGCTCGACGAATGCGCTGGTCTGGGGGAGTGACGGCGCTCGAGTGATCGACACGACCGAGCAGCTCATCAGTGAGATGGGCACGGACGGCGGGTCGTCTCTGCTCTGCACGGATGCCGAGCTCGAGCTCGGTACGCAGGGGGACTGGCGGGGGCGGTCTGCCGGTGAGCCCGAGCGCTTCACAGGCGACTTCTGGGCAGAGCAGGTTCCCCTCGACCCACAGTGGAGCATCAACATCGAGGGGCTCCCCGTCGGAGCGGCCCCGGGGGGACCAGTTCCCAGAGGATGTGTTCTACCGCGAGACCGATGAAGGCCTGTGTGTCGTCGACGTCGTGTGGGCGACGCTGGAGTCGGTCGGCTGACGGGGCAGCCGATCGAATGTCGCAAGGCCTACTCACCCGATCCCGGGCGGCGCGGGGCTTCGTAGAATGGCCCGCGAGAACACGGCGAGGAGGATGGCCATGCGCCCGCTGACAGAGAAGGATGTCCTCGAGTCGTTCGTGAACGCGGACGACCGTGAGCTCGAGCTCGTCGAGCTTCCCCACGACTTCCCGCTCACCGAATGGGATCACCTCGACTTCCTCGCCTGGCGCGATCCGCACACCCACAGCCGCGGGTACATCGTGGCCGAGATCGACGGCGAGCCGACCGGCGTCGTGCTGCGGGCGGCCTCGACGACCTCGGGCGCACGACACGGCATCTGCAATATCTGCCGCACGATGCAGCCCGGCAACCAGGTGACCATGTTCACGGCGCGCAAGGCGGGCCGTGCGGGGCAGAAGGGCGACAGCGTCGGCACGTACATCTGCGCCGACCTCTCGTGCCACGAGAACGTGCGTCTCGCCCTGCCGCTCGCCCCGAACGAGTACCGCGCGAGCGTCGACATGAAGATCGACGGCACGGCGCGGCGCTCGCGGGCGTTCGTCGAGCGGGTTCTGGAGGAAGCGGCCTGACGTCCGCTGGCGCGCCTAGACTCGCCGCATGAGCACGCCCGTCCGCACGATCGGCCGCCTCCTCCTCGGCTCGGCGCTCGCGTTCGCGGGCGTCGCGCACCTCACCGTCGCGCGGGAGGAGTTCCGCGCACAGGTGCCCGACTTCGTGCCGCTCGACCCCGACACGACGGTCGTGGCCTCGGGCGTCGTCGAGGTCGGCCTCGGAGCCGCGCTGCTCTTCGCCCGCCGTCGACGCCGCCGGGTCGGCACGCTCGCGGCACTCTTCTTCGTCGCCGTCTTCCCGGGCAACATCGCGCAGTGGCGGCATCGCCGGAGCGCGTTCGGACTCGACACCGACGGCAAGCGCTTCGCGCGCCTCTTCTTCCAGCCGCTTCTCGTCGCCCTCGCGCTGTGGTCGACGCGGACGCCGCGCGTGCGCTGAGCAGGAGACGCGCGAGCGAGGCCGACGATGAGCGAGCGGATGGCCAGGGCGCCTGAGGCGCGCAGGGGCCGGCTGCCGGCGCGCAGGGTCGTCGCAGGAGTGGCGATCGCCGTCACGGCCGTCGCGCTCGCCGCATGCGGGCCCTCGTCGCCTCCGACCGGGGACGGACCGACGGCGCCGGCGAGCTCCGCACCGACCGCGCCATCGCCATCCGCGCCCTCGGGCTCCGGATCGCCGTCACGCGCGCCATCCGCGGAGCCCTCGCCGCAGCCATCCGCCCTCGTGCTCGATGAGCTGCGCACCGTCGCCGACGGACTCGACGCGCCCTGGTCGGTCGCGTTCCTGGGCGCGACGGCGCTCGTGAGCGAGCGCGACAGCGGGCGCATCCTCGAGCTCGACGGCGAGGGCGGCGTGCGCGAGGTCGGCGTCATCCCCGGGGTCCGCGCGGGAGGCGAGGGCGGTCTCCTCGGCATCGCGGTGCACGACGGGCTGCTGTACGCCTACTTCACCGCGGCGGGGGAGAACCGCATCGAGCGCTTTCCGCTCGACGGCGACCCGCTCGCCCTAGGGTCGGGCGAGACGGTGCTCGCGGGGATCCCCGCCGCAGGCAACCACAACGGCGGCCGCATCGCCTTCGGGCCCGACGGCATGCTCTATGCGACGGCGGGCGACGCGGGCGATCGGTCGAGCGCGCGCGACCCGGCAGCGCTGTCCGGCAAGATCCTCAGGATGACGCCCGATGGCGGCGTGCCGGCCGACAACCCGTACCCCGGATCGCTCGTCTACAGCCTCGGGCATCGGAACCCGCAGGGCATCGCGTGGGCGCAGGACGGCACGATGTACGCGAGCGAGTTCGGCCAGGACACGTGGGACGAGCTCAACGTCATCGAGCCGGGCGGAGACTACGGATGGCCCGACGTCGAGGGCGCGGCCGGGCGCGCGGGCCTGATCGACCCCGTGCAGCAGTGGGCGCCGGCCGACGCGAGCCCGAGCGGCATCGCGATCGCGGGCGACACCCTCTATATCGCCAACCTGCGGGGCGAGCGCCTGCGCGAGGTTCCGCTGGCCGACCCGGCGTCCTCGATCGAGCACCTCGTCGCCGAGGAGGGGCGCCTGCGCGACGTCGTGGTGACGCCCGACGGAGAGCTGTGGGTGCTGACGAACAACACCGACGGCCGCGGCGAGCCGCGCCCGGAGGACGACCGGATCCTCGGGTTCGCCCTGCGCTGATTCAGCCCGCGAGCGCTCCGCGGATCGCCACTGCAATCGCCGGCCGCGGGTCGCTCGTGTCGCCGCGGGCGATGCGGTGCAGGATCAGTCCCTCGCACACGCTCATCACGGCGGCCGCCGCTGTGTCGGGATCGCGTGCGCCCAGCCGGGCGACCGCGTCGGACACGACCGCGACATAGCGTTCGCGCGACGACGACAGCTTCGCGCTGAGCTCGGGGTCGTGCGACGCCTCGAGGAAGAGCGCGTGGCGGGCGATGGTGTGCGTTCGTCGGGGGCCCGTGATGAACTCGACCATTCCGCTGAGGGCATCGACGAAGGCGTCGGGGTCGGCGGGCAGGGGCTCGGCGGTGTCGAGCTCGGACGCGACGATGCCGTCGACGACTCCGGCGAGAAGCGCCTCCCGCGTGCGGGCGCCGGCGTGCCGGTGCTCCTCCTGCACGGCTTGCCCCAGCACTGGTGGGAGTACCGCCGTGTGATCCCCGAGTTGGCCGCCGATCATCGCGTGATCGCGGCCGATCTGAGGGGAGCGGGATGGTCGGACGCTCCTGATCACGGGTACGACGAGGCCCAGCAGACGGCGGACGTCCTCGCTCTGCTCGACGCGCTCGGCATCGAGCGTGTGCACCTCGTCGTGCACGACTACTCCGCGTTCCTCGGCTGGCGGCTCGCCTTCGACCATCCGGATCGGCTCGCGAGCCTCACCGCGCTCGGGAGCCCGCATCCGTGGAGCGGGATCACGCCGAGGATGGCGCTCCAGCTGTGGCGGGCCTGGTTCCAGCAGGTGATCATCTCGCCGTTCGGGCCCCGGCTGATCGCGGGCGGGCGGCAGCGGCTCGTGCGCTACATGATCGAGGGGTATGCGCCCGGCCTCGGCGGGTGCGACGTCGACGACCTCGAGTGCTTCCTCGCGCCGCTGCGCGACCCCGTCCGTGCACGGGCACTCGCGCGCACGTATCGCAGCCTCGTGCTCCCGGGGATGATGACGATGGCAGCGCTGGGAAGAGGGCGCCGTCTGACGGTGCCGACGCGCATCCTCCTCGGCGCTCGCGACCCGATCATGCGCGCCGCCCGCACCGACGATGTCGGAGGTCGCGCCGACGACCTCGTGGCCATCTGGGTCGAGGACGCCGCGCACTACATCGCGAGCGAGCGCCCCGACGCGGTCGTGGCGGCGGTGCGCGAGCTCACGCGCTGACGACCATCCCCATCCGCAGAAGGCGCCCGTCCCGGTGTCGCGGCCGCGACCATCCGGAACGGGCGCCTTCCGCCCTGACCTACAGCGTCGAGCTGTCGATGACGAAGCGGTACCGCACCTCACTCGAGAGCACGCGCTCGTACGCCTCGTTGATCTGCTCGGCCGGGATCAGCTCGATCTCGGGCGCGATGCCGTGCTCGGCGCAGAAGTCGAGCATCTCCTGGGTCTCCGCGATCGAGCCGATGCTCGATCCCGCGAACGAGCGGCGGCTGCCGAACAGCGTGAAGACGTGCAGAGCGAGAGGCTCGGGCGGTGCGCCGACGTTGACCATCGTGCCGTCGAGACGGAGCAGCGAGAGGTAGCGGTCGAGGTCGAGCGGCGCGCTGACGGTGTTGACGATGAGATCGAACCGGTTGCGCAGCTCGGCGAAGGTCGCGGGGTCGGCGGTCGCGAAGTGATCCGTGGCCCCGTAGCGCAGGGCGTCATCCTTCTTGTCGAGGGTGCGCGAGAGCACCGTCACCTCGGCGCCCATCGCGGCGGCGATCTTGACGGCCATGTGGCCGAGACCGCCCATGCCGACGACCGCGACGCGCTTGCCGGGGCCCGCATTCCAGTGGGCGAGCGGCGAGTAGGTCGTGATGCCCGCGCACAGCAGCGGCGCTGCCGCCTCGTACGGGATGGCCTCGGGCACCTTCAGGACGAAGTCCTCGTCGACGACAACGTGCGTCGAGTACCCGCCCTGCGTGATCGTGCCGTCGCGGTCGACCGACGCGTACGTCTGGGTGTTGCCGGCGAGGCAGTAGTTCTCCATGCCCGCCTGGCAGTTCTCGCACTCGCGGCACGAGTCGACCATGCAGCCGACCCCGACGCGGTCGCCGACGGCGTGCTTGACGACGTCGGGGCCGACCTCCACGACCTCGCCGACGATCTCGTGGCCGACGACCTGCGGGTAGGTGATCGGTCCCCAGTCACCGCGGACCGTGTGGATGTCGGAATGGCAGATGCCGGCGTAGCGGATGGCGATGAGGACGTCCTTCGGGCCGACATCCCGTCGTTCGATGGTGGTCGGGACGAGCGGCTCGGTCGCGGATGGCGCCGCGTAGGCGTTGACAGTGAGCATGCGATCTCCTGTGATGCGGTCTGTCGACGCCCGACGGGCGTCGATGGATTCCATCCTCGCGCGGGATCGGGGGCAGAGGGCGCGACGCGGGGTCCCGGTCCGCACCTTCCTCGCGGAAGCGCGCATGCCGCATCGAGCGCGCTCCCGGCCGAGGCAGAGGTGCCGTGCGTAGCCTGAGGGCGACACGCGGTCGGCGCGTGGGGGAGGAGGACGACATGCCCTCGGTCGTCGACGTGCTGATCGTCGTGCTGCTCCTCGGCGCGCTCCTGTCGGGACTGCGCGCGGGCTTCTTCGCCGCGCTCGGCGCCCTGTGCGGACTCGTCGCGGCGGGCGTCGCGGCTCCGTGGGTCCTGCCCCTCGTCGCGTCCGCCGTGCCGGATGAGGGATGGCGCGGGCTGGCTGTGATCGGAAGCGCGATCCTCCTGCTCGCGCTCGGCGCGAGCCTCGGGGCCGCGATCGGCGGGGTCATCCGGCGCGGTGCCGACAGGCTGCGCCTTCGCGCGCTCGAGCGGCTGCTCGGCGGCGCGCTCGGGCTCGTCGCCGGCACGCTCGCGGTGTCGCTCACCGGAGCGGGGATCGCGTCCGCCGGCATCCCCGTCGTGTCGTCGTCGGTCGCGTCCTCGTCGCTGCTGCGGACCATCGACGCGCTCACTCCGGCTCCGCTGTCCGAGGCCATGGCGCGCCTCCACTCGGCCGTGCTCGGCGAGACGGTGCTCCCGACGATCGACGGGCTGCTCGGCGGTCTGCCCGACGCCGCCGACCCCGGCACGGCCGACCTCGACGACCCCGCGCTCGCCGCGGCCGCTGGGTCGGTGGCGAGGGTGTCGGGGGTGGCCGCGGCGTGCAGCACGAGGCCCAGCGGCACCGGATTCGTCGTCGCGGAGGACCGCATCGTCACGAACGCGCACGTCGTCGCAGGCGTCGAGACGCCCATGGTCGAGCTGCCCGGCGAGCCGGCCCGTGACGGCCGGATCGTGTACTTCGATCCGATCGACGACCTCGCGGTGATCGCCGTCGACATCGAGGCCGCGCCGCTCGCGCTCGACGACAGCGTGCAGGCGGGTGACGCCGGGGCGGTGCAGGGATACCCGTACGGTGGGCCGTTCCGCACCGTCTCGGCCGGCATCGCGGCGAGCGGCCCCGCGCTCATCGAGGACATCTACGGCGAGAGCACGACAGAGCGGGCGATCTACGCGCTCGAGGCGGAGGTCGCCCCCGGCAACTCCGGCGGTCCGCTGCTCAGCGAGGACGGCACCGTCGCCGGGGTCGTCTTCGCCCGCGACGAGGCGCGTCCGGAGATCGGCTACGCGATGTCGAACGCCGAGCTGCAGCCCGTGCTCGACGCGCTTCCCGGAGCGACCGAGGCGGTGTCCACCGGGCGCTGCCTGGGCTGACTGGGAGAAACGGAGAAGGCCCCCGCTCTCGCGGGGGCCTTCTCCGTGGGTGGCAAGTGAGGGATTCGAACCCCCGAAGCATGACGCGGCTGATTTACAGTCAGCTCCCTTTGGCCGCTCGGGCAACTTGCCAGTGCGCGCCCGCCCGACTTTCACCAGACGACCGGATGCGCGAGTAACGATATTACCCCGTGAGACGGGCAAGGTGAAATCGCCGGATGGCAAGCGCCTCTCGGGCGCGTTGCTCACGGTTCGGCGACGGTCGGGGAGGGCGCCCGCCCGCCGTGGAATGATGACGACATCGGAGCGCCGGCTCCGCCGAAGGGGGACCAGATGTCTGCACCGTACCCGCCTCACGATCAGCCGCTGCAGGCTGTCGCGCCGGGCGATCGTCCGATGTCGAAGCTCATCAAGGGCGCCATCTGGATCGCGATCGGCGCGCTCATCGCGGCCGCCCTCATCTGCGTGGTGTGGGTGCTCGTCGGCGATCAGAACGGCATCATCGGCAAGGCGTTCCTCACGGTGCTCCTCCTGGCGGGCTTCGCCGGGGTCGTGCTGCTCGACGCGAACCTCGCGCCGCGGCGTCCGGATTGGTTCGCGCTCGCGAGCATGATCTCGTGGGTCGTCGTCCTGCTCGTGGGTGCCGTGAAGATCTGGCTCGACGTGGTGCCCCGCGGGTGGGAGTCTGACGACTACTTCGAGTACGGATACGGTGCGGAGGGGATCGAGCGGTTCTTCCACCTCGTCCTCGTGATCGGCGTGCTGCAGCTCGCGCTGCTGCACCAGCGCCTCTTCTGGCGAGCCCACGAGCGCCACGTGACGACGTTCACGCGGATCATCGCGATCGCGACGACGGTCTTCCTCGTCGTGCTCGTCGGAATGCTCGTCTTCTTCTTCACGTTCCCCGACAGCTTCGACTTCGGCGAACTGTACTGGCGGATCGTCGTGTCCCTCGCCATCCTCGCGGCCGTCGGCACGACGCTCCTGCCGCTGCTCAACGCCCTCTTCGCGCCGCGGAAGCCGCGCCCGATGGGTCCGGCCTCCGCGCAGGGGTACGCGCAGGTCCAGCCGCAGCCGTACGCGCAGCCGCAGGGCCATCCGCAGGCACAGGGCTACGCGCCTCCCGCGTGGCCGACGTACTACGACGGCGTGACGCCGCTTCCTGTGCTGCCCGACGGATCGCCCGACTGGAACGCGTACTACACCGGGTACCCGACCTATCCGCAGACTCCCGCCGCATCCGGCGAAGCCGAGGTGCCGCCGCGTCCGCCGCTCCCGCCCGTCCCGCCCGTGTCCTGACGGCCCCCGCTGAAGGCGGGAGCCGCCCGTTCACGGCACCGTCGCCATCCGGCCAGCGCGCGCGGATACCGTGGAGGGATGACTCTCGAACTCGACCTGCGCGACCTCGCCACCGACATCGCCCGCGAGGCGGGTGAGCTCGCGAAGCGCCGCCGCGACGAGGGCGTGGCCATCGCCGCGAGCAAGTCGACCCTCGCCGACATCGTCACCGAGTCCGACCGCGAGGTCGAGGCGCTCATCCGCTCCCGCCTCGCCGAGGCGTGTCCGGATGACGGGTTCCTGGGGGAGGAGTCGGGCGGCGGAGCCGGCGCGTCCGAGGTGACGTGGGTCGTCGACCCGATCGACGGGACCGTCAACTACGCGTTCGGGCAGCCGGCCTACGGCGTGAGCATCGCCGCGGTGACCGGGCCGGCCGACCCGCTCGGATGGCAGGTCATCGCGGGCGCGGTCGCGGCGCCCGCTCTGGGCGAGATGTTCTCCGCCGCGCGGGGGCACGGCGCGTTCGTGGGAGACCGGCGGCTCTCCGTGACGGCGGAGGCGCCCGCGGGCGCGCTCGTCGCGACGGGCTTCGGATACGACCCGGAGACGCATGCGAGCGCGCTCGACGAGCTGCGGCGCGTCATGCCCATCGCGCGCGACATCCGCCGTGTGGGGGCGGCCTCTCTGGACCTCGCCTACGTGGCGGCCGGGCGCCTGGACGCCTACTACGAGCGCGGCCTGAAGCCGTGGGACATGGCGGCGGGGTCGCTCCTCGTGACCGAGGCCGGCGGGCGTCTCGGGTGGTTCGAGACGGACGCCTGGGGGCGCCGGATGATGGTCGCCGCGAGTGCGGCCGTGTACGACCGGCTCGTCGAGGTGCTCGCCAGCTGACTGCGGGTCGGGCGTTCTCGTCGATTCGTGCACAGGGTGCTCGGTCGGTTAGATTCGTCCCCAACCTCCCGCCGTGGATGGCGCTCCCAGAGAACATCCGCTACGTTGGTTACCGGATCGTTACTTTCGCAGCCCGATCTTGCGGAGTGACCGATCGCCCCGATCACGTTTCTCGCTGTTCCCCCGCAGCGACCTACGGAAAGCACTCCTCCTTGCCGCTCGACACACCCATGGCTGAAGCTGCGCCCCAGCGCCGCTCGCGTCGCGACCTCCGCGCGACGTCCATGCCAGACCCGCAGGGTGCGACGACGCGTGCTGACGATGTGGAGACGACTCTTCCCGAGCCGCCGCTGACGCGTCGCCGGTTGCGTGAACTCGCCTCGGCCACCCCCGCCCCCGAGATCATCCACGACGGCGACGCCGACTTCGGCGAGGCCCTCAAGGTCGCCGAGCAGGTGGCGAGCTCCGCTCCCGCCACCGGCGCCATCCCCACGGCTGAGGACGACGAGTTCCTCGCTGCTGCGCGTGCCCTCCACTTCACGGGCGAGACGCCCGTCTCCGTCGCTCCCGCCGCCGAGGCTCCCGAGCCTGCGCCGGAGACTCCCGCGCAGGAGGCGCACGTCGCTCCGCGTCGTGGACTCGCCTTCCGTCGCGTCGCGACCGCTGCGGCGTCGATCGGCGCGATGGGCGTCATCGGCCTCCTCGCCGTCGGCATGACCACGCCGCTCGGCGCCCTCGCGCAGGGCGGCGCCGCCAATGCTGCGGCCACCGTCTCGATCGCGGCAGGCAGCGACGCGCAGGACCTCGAGGATGAGGAGATCCAGGCCTTCGTTGCCTCTTCCGAGGTGCAGAACGCCGATGTCACGCGTGCCCAGGGGTACTCGGCGGAGACCCTCCCGACCCTCGCGTCGGCGGATGGCATCAGCACGGCCGGCGCCTTCTTCACGAACGACGCCTCGGCCGACATCCAGTGGCCGTTCGCGGTCGGCACGAGCATGAGCTCGGGCTACGGGCCGCGCTGGGGCCGCATGCACGAGGGTGTCGACTTCACGCCGGGTGACGGCGCTCCCGTCCAGGCGATCGCCGACGGTGTCGTGCGCATCGCGACCGAGTCGGGCGGCGCGTACGGCGTGACCGTCTACATCGACCACGTCATCGACGGCCAGGTCGTCACGAGCCACTATGCGCACATGCAGTACGGCTCGCTGAAGGTGACGCAGGGCCAGCGCGTGGAGACCGGCGACGTCGTCGGCCTCACGGGCAACACCGGCCGCTCCTACGGCGCGCACATGCACTTCGAGATCATCATCAACGGGAAGACCACCGACCCGCTGCCGTGGCTCCAGGAGCATGCGAACACGCGCTACTCGAAGGAAGAGGAGGCCGCTGCGGAGGCCGCTCTCACGGATCTCCTCGGCTCGGAGATCACGTCGGAGTGACCGACGCGCGCGGCGGTCGTCGGTTCGAAGTCGCCGCGCGGAGATGGTATTCTCTTCTGGTTGCCTGCTGAAGGCAGCACGCCCCGATAGCTCAGTGGCAGAGCACTTCCATGGTAAGGAAGGGGTCGTCAGTTCAATCCTGACTCGGGGCTCGCAGCATCCACGGATGCATCGCGGCAGGGTAGCTCAGTTGGTGAGAGCGCACGACTCATAATCGTGAGGTCGCGGGTTCAAGCCCCGCTCCTGCTACAGATCAAGCCCCCGCTTCGGCGGGGGCTTCGTCGTGTCTGCCCGAGTCGGGTCGAATCTCCGGGAAGTCGGCACAGGGACTCGCGTGCGCTGCGCGCGGCGCTGCCATCTACTGGGGTAGAGTCCAGGTTGGCAACCCCACGGAGGACTGATGAGCACTGGCGCGCGCGCGACTCGCGACGACGTGGCTCGATTGGCGGGGGTCAGCACCGCCGTCGTCAGCTACGTCCTCAACGACGGGCCTCGTCCCGTCGCGCCGGACACCCGCAAGCGAGTGCTCAAGGCGATGAAGGAGCTCAATTACCGTCCGAACGCGTCGGCGCGAGCGCTGGCAACCCAGCGAACACGAGTGCTCGGTCTCATCGTCCCCGACCTCAGCAACCCGTTCTTCGCCGAGTTCGGCAGCATCGTGCAGAACGCGGCTTTCGCTCGCGGGTACGCGCTCCTCCTCGGCGAGACGAACTCGGACCCGGCGCGCGAGCGTTCACAGGTCTCGTCCATGCTGGAGCGCGAGGTCGATGGTCTGATGACGTTCGGCATTCAGGACGCCGAACTCGTCGACATGCTCAGCAGGACAGATATGGCGCTCGTATCGATGGACTGGCAGCTGAGCGCCGGGTCGGTGGCCACGGTCATGGTCGATGACTATCAGGCGTCGCGCGATGCCGTGGCGCATCTTGCCGAGCACGGGCACCGGGCGATCGCCTTCATCGGTGGCCCGGGAAACCTCCTGGTGTCGCAGGATCGCCGACGCGGGTGGAGGGACGAGATGCGCGCGCGCTTCGGCGATGAGCAGGTGGAGCATCTGGCCTATGAGGCGCCGCACACCCGTGAAGGAGGATACGAGGCGGCGCGAGCGATCTTCGCCTCCGCCGAGCCTCCGAGCGCCGTCTTCGTCGGCACAGATGCGCAAGCCATCGGAGTGCTGCACGCGTGCCACGAGAGCGGTGTCCACGTGCCTGAGGAACTCGCCATCGTCTCGTTCGATGGCACCAAGGAGTCGGCGTTCAGCTCGCCCCCGATGACGTCAATACAGCTGCCGATGGCGGAGATGGCGAAGCTGGCACTGGACAGGCTTCTCGCGCAGGGCGCGCGCGACGGCGATCTGCACGTGATCGTGGAGCACGAGCTCGTGCTTCGAGGATCTTGTGGAGAGCATCCGGCGAGTAGCTGAGGTGAACACTCTGAGAGGCTTGCGGTTCGATATCTACGCGGGTAGAGTCTACGCGCGTAGATATCGAAGCCCGACGCGGAGCTGCGAAGAACCGCCCATTTCGAAAGAGCGAAAATGCCCCGGAACACGTCCTTCACCCTCGACACCGATATCGGAACGGATGTCGACGACCTGCTCGCGATCGCGATGATCATCGGAAGCCCTGAGCTGGAGCTGGATGCCGTCAGCACGGTCTACGGCGACGTGCACCTTCGCGCCCAGATCGTCGCAGCGGTGTTCGCGACGATCGGCCGTCCCGCTCCGCCGATCGCCCTGGGGGAGCGCGAGGCGCGCTCAGGTCGGGAGGTCTGGTGGGCAGGGCACGAGGGTGAGACCATCGAGGGCCTCGCCGGGCACACGTTCGCAGCCGACCGTGACGGTGTCTCCGAGCTTGCAGCGGCGGAGACCGTCGTCGCGATCGGCCCGCTGACTGACGCGGCGGCTGCGGTCGAGATCGCCGGTCACGGCATCCGCCGCATCGTCATGATGGGCGGCGAATTCGCCGAGGGAATCGTCGAGCACAACATCCGCTGCGACGTCACCGCCGCCGACGAGGTCTTCCGCTCCGGGGTGCCCGTCCTCGCGGTCGGGCTCGAGCAGACCGAGCGGATCCGCCTGGCGCACGCCGAGCTCGACCGCATCGCCGAAGCCGGGCCGCTCGGTGCGATGATCGGCGCAGAGATGCGCCGCTTCTGGTCGTTCACCGAGCAGGACTACAACGTCCCGCACGACCCGATCGCCGTTCTCACGCTCGCGCGACCTGATCTGTTCGAGATCGCGCGCGGGGTGATCGAGGTGCAGACCGACGGTGAGGATGCAGGCCTGACCCGCTTCACGCCCTCCGCTGACGGCCCGCACGAGATCGTGATCGACATGGACGAGGAGGCCGTCGCCGCCGAGATCCTCGATCGCATCCTCCGCGCCGCGCAGTTGCGCCCCTGAACCATCCGTCGAGAACGACCCGAAACACCACTCAACGAGGAGAACACGCATGAACACCACAGCACTCCGCGCCGGGGCTTTCGCCACGGCGCTCGCCGTCGGCGCCGTCGGCCTCGCGGCCTGCGCCCCGTCCGGATCCGGCGGAGGCTCGAAGGGCGACGAGAAGGTGACGCTCACCTTCGCCAACGCCGACCCGGCTGAGACCTGGGACCTGGTGATCGAGGCGTTCGAGAAGACGCACCCGAATATCACCGTCAAGCAGCTCAACATCCCCTACGCGCAGTACACGAGCACCATCAACCAGCGCATGACCGGTGGCGGGGGTGACATCGACCTCATGGTCGTGGATGCCGGCGGTGCGGTGCTGGACTGGGCGAACCGCGGCTTCCTCGCAGACATCTCCGACCTCAAGGACGAAGCGGTCGACGCGGCCCTGAGCGAGGACATGGTCACCGCCCGCGAGGCTGACGGCAAGCTCTACGCGCTGGAGACTTGGACCACATCGCAGTTCCTGTACTACAACGTCGACATCCTGGCCGCGGCCGGGATCGAGCCGCCGGTCGGCGACCCGGCGCAGCCCTGGACGTACGAGGAACTCACCGCGGCCGCGCAGAAGATCAAGGACGCCGGCGCCGCGGAGTACCCGTTCCTGTTCGACCAGTGGGACTCCTACTACCAGTTGCAGATGGTCGGGGTCTCGGCGGGCGGCGGCGACGGCATCGACGCCGAGGGGAACGTCGACTTCTCCAACGAGGGGTGGCAGAAGGCACTGACCTGGTACCACGACCTGTTCGAGGACGGACTCTCACCGCGGGGCATCACGAACGACAAGAACGGTGCGCTCTTCCAGACAGGCAAGGCCGGCTTCATCATCTCGGGTCCCTGGGGCGTGAACGTCGCTCAAGCGGGGGACATCACGTACGGCGTCGCGCCCGCCCCGTATTTCGAGGGCGGTCAGGCCGCTACGTCCACGGATTCCTGGTCCGTGGCGATTTCCGCGAAGACCACGAAGATGGATGCCGCTCGGGAGTTCCTCGAGTACCTCACGATCGACCCGACGGGGAACGCGCAATCCGCCGAGGTAGCGGGTATCGCCCCGACGAACAAAGAGGCGTACGCGGCGTATGCCGAGACCATGAGCGCCCTCGGCGGAGACGCGACCGAGAACTTCGGCGCCATCATGCAGTACCAGCTCGAGAACAACGCCGTGCATCGTCCCGGAGTGGTCGGATACAGCGTCTTCGAGCCGCGCGCCAACCAGATGTTCTCCGACATCCGCAACGGATCGGACCCGGCCACGAGTGCAGCCCAGGCCGACGAGGACATCGAAGCGCAGATCGCTCGCCTCAAGTGACATGACGAAGACCACCACAGAACGCTCCGTGGCGACCGGGGCGCCGTCCCCGGTCGCCACGGGCGGCGACCTCCGGCCGCTCCGCCGCCGCAAAGCCAGGCGCCTCACTCTCATCGCGCTGGCGATGTTGGCCCCTGCTCTCATCGCGATGGTCACCATGCGCGTCGTACCGCTCATCAGCGCGGTCGGTCTCAGCTTCCAGCATGTCTCGCTGGCGACGGGCGAGACCACGTTCGACGGTTTCGCGAACTACATCTACCTGCTCGGCGACCCGAACTTCCATTCGGTCCTCGTCGTGACGCTCGTGTTCAACCTGGTTCTGAACCCCGTCATCGTCATCCTGTCCACAGCGCTCGCGCTCCTGCTCGTGCAGAACATCCCGCTCGTCGGGCTGTGGCGGTCGATGATCTTCGTGCCGGCGGCAGTGCCGGGGGCGGTCGTCGCCCTCATCTGGAGCACGGCGCTCCAGCCGGATGGTCTCGTGAACGGCCTGCTGGAGGGCGTCGGCCTCCCCGCTCAGCCCTTCCTCACCTCCGCCAACCAGGCGGCGTTCTCCATCGGCATCATGGTGACGTGGGGTGCGCTGGGGTACTGGATGATCTTCATCATCGCCGGCCTCAAGGACATCCCGGGCTCTCTCTACGAGGCCGCAGCGCTCGACGGTGCAGGGTGGTGGCGGCGACTCTTCTCCATCACACTTCCGCTGCTCAAACGGCCGATGGCGTTCGTGCTGATCGCCTGCACCGTCGGATCGTTCCTGCTCTTCGCGCCGGTGCAGATCCTGACCAGGGGAGGCCCGAACGGCTCCACGAACCTCATCATGTACGACATCTACAACCGGGCGTACCTGCTCGGCGACGTCGGCGTCGGGCAGGCCGAGGTCGTCGTGCTGATGCTCGTGCTCTCGGTGATCGTGCTGATCCAGTTCCGGCTGCTCAAGGAGGACCGCTCATGAGGCGCTCGCGCGGAGCGACCATCCTGCTCACGACGGCCGCGGGATTGGTCGCGCTCTCGGTCTTCCTCCCGCTCTGGTGGGTGTTCGCATCGTCGATGCGCCCGGGGAACAGCTATGTCGAGAACATGACGCCGCTGTCGTGGCTGGCGTTCATTCCGATCGGCGGTGACCTCACCAACTACTCGGCGCTCGGATCCGGTGCGTTCCTCCTCGGTCTCTTCAACAGCTTCCTGGTCGCCGGGCTGACCATCCTCGTCGGGCTCGCGATCGCCATTCCGGCCGCGTACGCGCTCGCCACGATGGAGTTCCGCGGCCGGGGCCTCATCTTCAGCTTCATCATCGTGGTCGCGATGATCCCGTTCGACGCGATCGCCATCCCGCTGTCGTCGCTGTTCCAGGGGTGGGGGCTCAGCGACTCCTACGCAGGGCTGGTGCTGCCTGCGCTGGCCAACGGCTTCGCCATCTTCGTGCTGCGGCAGTTCTTCATGGGTGTCCCTGGCGAGCTGATGGACGCTGCCGAGGTCGACGGGCTGGGCCGCTTCGGCACCCTTTGGCGCATCGTGCTGCCGCTGTCGAAGCCGGCGCTCATCGGTGCGGGCATGATGCTGTTCCTCTCGCAGTGGCAGGCCTACCTGTGGCCCCTGCTGATCGGCACGTCGCCCGAGCGGCAACTGGCACCGATCGTGCTTGCCAACCTCAGCACCGCGTTCACGGTGGACCTGGGGCAGATCCTCGCCGGGTCGTTCGTGCTGAGCCTCATCCCGATGATCCTGCTGCTCTTCTTCCAGAAGCAGTACACGGAGTCGCTCTCGACGACGGGGCTGAAGGGATGACGGGCCGCATCATCGTGGTCGGTTCACTCAACCTCGACACCACGCTGCGAGTGGACCGCCTTCCCGAGCCGGGTGAGACCGTGCATTCCGAGGCGGTCGTGCACGCACCCGGCGGCAAGGGAGCGAACCAGGCCGTCGCGGCTTCTCTCCTGGGTGGCCGGGTGGGGCTGATCGGTGCGGTCGGCGATGACGATGCCGGCCGGATGCTGACGGCGGCGGCCGTCGCGGCCGGCGTGGATGTCACAGGAGTGCGCCGGGTGCCGGTGCGCACAGGGCAGGCCACGATCATCGTCGACCGCGACGCAGAGAACGTGATCGTCGTCGATGGGGGTGCCAACGCGTGTGTCGACCCGGTGCGCGTGCGCGAGGACCTCGTGGCCGCCGATGTCGTCGTCACAGGCAACGAGGTGTCGGACGCGGTGGTGATCGCAGCCGCCGAGCGCGCGGCATCGGTGGGAGCCATCGTCGTGCACAACCCTTCGCCCTTCAGGCCGCTGCCGGAGCGGATGCCGTGTCCTCAGGTGCTGGTCGTGAACGAGCACGAGTTCGCGCTGTGCGGCGGGGTGCTCGAGCCTTCGACCAGGAGGCTGCCTCCCGCCTTCGATGAGGCGGCGGTGGTCGTCACGCGCGGAGCGCACGGTGCGCTGGTGTTCGAGGACGGTGTCGTGACAGAGATCCCCGCGATCCGCGTGGAGCCGGTGGACACCAGCGGCTGCGGCGACGCCTTCCTGGGCGCCGTGGTCGAGAGGATCGCAGCCGGCTGCTCGATCGTCGAGGCCGTGGAGAGCGCCGTGCTGGTCGGCGCCGTCGCCGCCACACGCGAGGGCACGCAGTCCTCATATCCGAGCGCGTCCGAGCTGCGGGTCTTCCGGGACTTCCGAAAGGGGTGAAGCCATGCCCGCTCCCGTCATCGTCGTCACAGACCTCTACCTCCCTCCGGAGGATCCGGGCGACAACTTCGATCTCGTGTTCCCGTTCGCCTCGGAGCGCGTCGATCTGCGCGCCGTGATCCTCGACGTGTCCATAGAGAAGCGCGAGTCCGTGAAGGAAGGGGTGCGCGGATATCCCGGGCCACGCGACCCTGGCATCATCCCGGTCGCGCAGCTCAACGCGCTCTTCGGCACGCGGGTGCCCTGCGGCATCTCGCCGTTCGCCCGCATGCGCGATCGTGACGACGAGATGCGCGATGTGCCCCTGTTTCAGCAGCAGGGGCCGGAGCTGCTCCTGGAGGTGCTGCGAACGTCCGCCGAGCCGGTGCACATCATGTCGTTCGGCTCGGCACGGCCGATCGCTGTCGCGCTCAATCGCGACCCCGAGTTGATGCAAGAGAAGGTCGCGGCCATCCATCTGTCGGCGGGATCGACGACGCTCGACTACCTCGAATGGAACGTCTATCTCGATCCGATCGCGATGCGGCGGGTCGTGGACTCCGGTCTCCCGCTGGCCCTCTACCCGTGCGCTTCCTCGGTCGACTGCTACACGCTCGACGCGCACAACACGGTGTGGTGGCTCGAGAGCCTCGCGTGGATCGAGCACATGCACCCCGGACTGCGTCGCTATCTCCTCTATGGGCTCGGCGGGGACTCGCGGATCGACTTCCTCCGTGCCCTCGACGAGGATCCGGCGCCGGAGGTGGCGCGCCGGGTTTACGAGCGAAGGCACGCCGTGTGGGAGACGGCCGCGTGGATGATCGTCTCCGGGTCGGAGCTGGTGCGGCGCGCCGACGGCACGCATCGGATCGTCGGCGCGGCTGAGATCGCGCGCGAAGACCTCGTCATTCCGAATGAGCTGGTCCCGGCGCGAGTGCGCTCGCACGAGACAGGTCTGTACACGTTCGAGCTCGATGCGACCGCGGATGATCGGGTCCGAGTGTTCCGGCGGGGTGACCCCGTGCAGTACGAGAAAGCCCTGCAGGAGGCGCTTCCGGCGCTCTATTGCGGCTTCGCTCCGCCGCAGTGGCAAGGCTCGACCACGGGGACGCTTCGTGAAACGGGGCATCGCACGTACGCAGGACCCCTGAACGGCTGACCGGGCGGGGCCCGGAGGAGAGGAGCGATGGTGCTCGGATCGATGAGGTTGAACCCGCGTGGGGTGGCGTCCCGCCGGACGCCGCCTCGCGAGAAGCGCGTGGCGAATCGGCCGAGGGCCATCAGCCGGCTCTCGGCGGGCGGTCTCCTCGCGCTCGTCTCGTTCATCTCGCCCGGCGCCGCCGACGCTGCCGGCCCCTGGTCGGTACCGACCCCGATCTACGCCGCGAGCTCGATCCAGTCTCCTGGCTACGCCTACGCGCCCTCCGGCATCGACGGTTCGACGGAGCGCTACTACGCCTGCCACAGTCGTGCATCGGGGGACATCCGCGACAGCGTCTTTCTCATCAAGCGCGTCGGCGACACGGTCACGTCGAGCACTCCGGTTCTGTCCTCCTCGAGCAGCGGCTGGGACTCCTTCCACATCTGCGACCCGAGCGTCGTCCGCGTGAACTCCACACTGAACGGGCAGAGCTACACATACGCGATGTTCTACCTCGGAAACGACCAGAACTGCTCCTGCCACAATCAGGTGGGGGTCGCCTTCTCGAACAGCCTCGACGGCCCATGGGTGAAGTACCCCGCTCCCTTGATCGGGTTTCGAGCCGACGCGGGCACCGCCGAATGGGGCGCAGGACAGCCGAGCGCCACCACGGTGAGCGTCGCCGGCGGCGTGGTCGCGCTGACATGGACTGAGGGGTATTCCGACGGAACCGTCGGATGGATGGCGCGTGTCGATCTCCTGACAGGGACGCCGACGGTCAGCGGAGCGCATGGCGTTCCGTCAGGAGGGCTCCGGGATGCCGACGGCAGAGCGGACTTCCTGAACAATTTCGACATCGCCTATTCCCCGGTGAGGGACCGCTTCTACATGGTGCGGGAGCGGCATCCGTACCCGTCTTCGAGTCCGTCCTACGTCTCGACGGCTGTCGAGGTGCTCAGCATCCCCGGTCCCGACATGTGGGCGGGGACGGGGACGTGGACCGTGGAAGGCGTGATCGGAAGCTCGATCTCGGGAACCGCCCGGACGCACAACCCGGGCTTCGTCCGAACGGAGTTCGGGACGCTCCCGGACGAGGCCCTGCTGAGCGTCCTCATCAGCACGAGCGATCCGGACCCGAATTCGCTGTGGTCGTACGCGATCGCGAGGACGACCGCGCCGCTGTGACGTCTGATCCATCGTCTCTGCGGGAAGATTCCGCTTCTCGCACCTGAAGAAGGGAAAGTGGCATGTCGCACACTCCGTCCATTCTCCGGCGAAGTCGCGCCTGGCTCGGCGCTGCCTGCGCTGCGCTGATCGTGGTGACCGGCTCGGTCTCCGCCGGTGCCGTCGACCACGGGCCGCAGATCGATTGGAATCCAGAGTCGGTGCAGGAGGTGTACGCACCAGCCGACGGCTTCTACTCGTACGCTCCGTCGGTTGTGCGTGAGGGAGACACCGATTGGATCTGGTCGTGCCACAATGACGAGTTCCGTGTCATCAAGGACCACATCTATGTGACCAAGATCGTCGACGGCACGGTCGTCGACTCCCGTTCGGTGCTGGAGGCCTCTCCGGCACCGGGCTGGGACAGCTTCCACGTCTGCGACCCGAGTGTCGTGGCCGGAAGCTTCAGGTACGAAGGGACCGCGTACCGGCTCGCGATGTTCTACCTGGGCAACGATCTGGACGCGAGCGCGCACAACCAGGTCGGTGTTGCATTCGCGAACGACCCCGAGGGCCCATGGGTGAAGCTCCCTCGCCCCGTCATCTCGTTCGAGCGGACAGACCAATGGGGGGTGGGTCAGCCGACCGCAGTCGTGATGCCAGGTGAGCCGAGCAAGGTCCTGCTCGGCTACACCCAGGGTGACTCCAGCACGCGCGCCTACGTGACCGAGGTCGACCTGCGCAACGCCGAAGACTTCTCCATCACCGAACCCGTCGAATTGCCGAACGCCGGCTTGACTGGCGCTGACGGATCGTCCGATTACCTGAACGGGTTCGACCTCGTCCTGGACAAGCGCAACAGCCGCTTCCTCACCGTGCGCGAGCAGCATCCGTACCCGGCGGACAACCCGTGGTGGATCGGTCCCTCCGTGCAGGTGGCGAGCCTCGGCTTGCACGATCTCCGGAGTGGGCGCGGAGCGTGGACGCCGGAAGGGAACATCAACGAGGAGCTCACCGGATTCACGCGGAACCACAACGCGGGATTCGTCCGGGATTGGCAAGGGCACCTGGTCACCAAGAACGACGTCGAAGTGGTGTTCACCAAGAGCTGCTCCAGCCTGCCCACGGTCGATGATCCGGATTGGAGTCAGGCGACGTGCGATTCGCTGTACTCCTACGATCTGTGGTCGGTAGACGGGAAGATCTCGAAGCGACCCTGACCGCCATCGCCAGCCTCTTGTCCCGGTGTCACCCCGTAGCGTCAGCGGATCGCGTTCACGCCGACGGCGGTCGCGATCGCTCTCGCGGCAGCGTGCGCCGCGGCGGGCGCGCACGGCTGATCCCCGCGCACCGCAACCAGGATGTGACGCGAATCACCATGTCTCGCTTCGCGCGGGAATGGCGGGCGGATGGCCGCGGCGAGTGAGACATGCGAGGCCCAACGGCAGCGCCCCGGGACGCGGGTCGTTCCCGGGGCGCTGCCTGCGCCGCGCGCGGATGGCGTCAGGCGCGATCGGATGGCGTCAGCCGCGGCTCCAGCGCTGGGTCGCGCTCGTCGCGTCGCAGGTCTCGAGCGCGAGCGACCACTCCGTCTCCGAGGTCGCGACGCACAGCGTCGGATCGGCAGGGCTCGCGATGGTGCCGTCGGCTCGGAACTCCCAGAGCTCTGTCGCCTCGCCGGAGCAGTCCTCGATCGACAGCCGGCTTCCGACGGCGAGCGAGCCCGCCACATCGACGCACATGTCGCCGTAGACCGTGACCTCGCCCTCGGGCGTCGCGTTGAACGACTGGTTCGCACCGCCGTTGCAGTTCCACAGGCCCAGCATCGTCCCGGGTGTGGACGAGGCGCCGGGCACGTCGATGCAGACGCCGTGCTGCTCGCTCACGATCGGCTCGCCGGGAGGGGCGGGCGGGAGGTCGTTGAGCTGCTCGTCCTTCAGCAGGCCCCAGCCCCACTGGAGCTGGGCGAGCCCGGACTCGTTCGTCACCTCGAGGTCGCCGTCGCCGACGAGCTCGGTGAGCGTGTACGAGTCGTTCGTGCGCAGGCCCGGCCAGTAGACGACGCCCATTCCCTGGTCGCGGGTCACCTCCGTGAGCGCGCCGAGGTACGACGTGGACACGTCGCCCGTGTGGTTGCCGTAGTTCAGCCCCGTCGTCATCGGCGAGCCGGCCTCGCTCACGAGCGTGCGCCATCCGTACTCGCCGATCCGCGGCAGCAGGTTCTGCTTCCACTCCTCCTCGGTCGTGTGATCCGCCCAGAAGCCGTAGAAGTGCAGCGAAAGGAGCGTGCCCTCGAGCTCCTCGGCCGCGCCGACGCCGGTGACGTCGTCGTTGTAGCCCGTTCCCGAGACGATCACGCGCGAGCGCGGAACGTCGTCGTGCGCCTCCAGCCAGTCGACGTTCAGATCGACCCACTCGTCGAGCGAGTAGCCGAACGGCTCGTTCATCACCTCGAAGTACACGTGCGGGTTGCGCTCGTACGCGTCGACGACCGTGTCCCACATCTCATCGAACGCAGCCGGGTCGTCGGCTCGGCCATCCTTCGCGTTGTCGGCCTCCCAGTAGCTGAGAATGACGTCGAAGCCGTGGCGGGTGGCCGCGTCGATCGCGCCGCGGTACGAGTCCCACCACTCCGTTCCGACGCTGGACGGGTTGATCGGCAGGCGCACGGTGTTCGCGCGCAGCTCGTGTCGGAACTCCGACACGATGTCCGACGCCTTCTCATACGTGGTCCGGTAGTCGTCCGCGGTACTGAGACCGGATGGCACGACCTCGTCGTCCGCGTAGTTGTCGCGAGGGTCGGCCCAGTTGACGCCGCGGAACTCGCTCGTCCCCTTGGGTCCGCTCGTCGGGGCGGCGGTCGCGCTGGCGGCGACGCCTCCGGTCAGCAGCAGGCCGGCCGCTACCGCGATCCCGAGTGCTCTCTTCATCGATCAGTACTCCATTCCGGCGCAGCGTCGCGCCATGGGTGACAGCGGATGGCGCGCCATGGTTGCGCAAACATCCGCCGCCGACAGCGTAGCCGACGATCGCGGATCTGTCGCGGCCGCGGCGGGTTCCGGGGCGAGTGTGCCGGTTGGCGCCGACGGGGCAGGCAGGGGCGCGGCTTTCGGCGCAGGATCGACACCCGGCGCGGGCGGCAGCGCCTCGGCGCCGGGCGCGACGCTCGGTGCGGAGTGCGCCGGGGCAGAAGGGCACTCGGTGCGGAAGTGCGCCGTGGGCAGAACGGCACCCGGGCAGAAGGTCACCCACGTCGTCGAGACCCAGGTCCACCACGCGGCGCAGAGCAGGATGGCGCCCTCGAGCGCGCCTCGTCTCAGTCGCCGCGCGAGCCGAGGCGCTCGATGAGCCGCAGCGCGAGCGTGATGAGCCCCGCGAGTCCGACGAGCGCGAGCACGGCGCCGACCAGGCGCGGCGGACCGCCCGCTGTGACGACGAGCGCGATGCCGACCGCGAGCAGGACGAGCGAGAGCGCGGCCAGGCGCGTGGTCGACATCCGCCTCAGCATCCCGCCACCCTAGCGTCAGCGCGCCGCGAGCAGCGCGACCCAGATCTCGGCACGCGCCGCGAACGACTGGAGGTCGCGCTCGAGCAGCCGCTCGGCGAGGCGGATGCGGGTGCGCACGGTGTGACGGTGCACGCCGAGCGCCCGGGCGGCGTCGTCGTAGCGCGCATCGTGCAGGAGCCAGATCCGCAGCGTGTCGAGGATGGCGGTGCCGTGCACATCGTCATGTCGCACGATGGGGGACAGGACCGTGCGCGCCACGTTCGCGGCCTCGGGGGAGAGGGTGCTCAGCACTCCGGCGGATGCGACATCGGCGAAGCGCGTGACGCCCTCGCCTCGGTCGCGCGCGATGCGCGCCTCGTCGAGCGACGCCGCGAAGGACGCGAGGGGCCCCGGCTCCGACACGCCGACCGCGACGTCGAAGCGCTCGGCGAGCTCGTCGAGCGCGAGCGGGGCATCCGCCGTGTGGACGAGAGCGATGCCGCCCTCGGGGTCGCTCCCGAAGAAGAAGCTCCCCTGCTCGCGGCCCGCGCGCAGCTCGAGGAACGCGGCGAGGGAATCCGGTGCCTCGTCGGTGACCGCGACGACAACAGGGTCGGTCGGCAGTCCGCCCCACGCGGCATCGCCGATCTCCCCCGCGAGCGCGGTGTCGCCGGTGAGGAGCGCCCGCACGACGCCCGCGCGGAGCGTGCCGCGGGCACGCGCGAGGGCCTCGTTCTGCTCGAGCGCGAACCCCGTCATCGCGACGACCGCCGTGACGACGCTGCGAGCCTCCTCGTCGAGCGCCTCGGCCCCGATGACGAGCACGCCTCGCAGTGTGCCGCCCGGTCCGAGCGTCTGGAGCGTGAACGAGCGGCCGCCGACGCGGATCACCGCGGCAGCGCTCGCCCCGCGCGCGAGCATCGTCTCGCACTCCTGCTGCACACGCGCGGCCAGCGCGGTCTCGAGCGGCGCCGAGGCGCGCACGGGGGCCGCCGCGGAGTCGAACAGTCCCACCCATGCGCCCAGCTGCCGCGAGAGCTCGGAGATCGCCGAGCCGAGGCCATCCCGCCGCAGCGCGGCGAGGGCGACCGCCCGCTGCGCCGACAGCGCCCAGGTGCGCCGAGCGTACGCTCCCGCGGCGATCGCCTCGGCGACCGCGCGCGCGACCGCGATGAACGGCGTGCGGTAGGGCACCTCGAACAGCGGCACGCCGTGCTCCTCGCACGCGGCCGAGAGCGCTTCGGGGATGCCGGTGCGGGCGACCTCGGTGCCGAACCCGAGTGCGACGACGCCTCGATGCGCGAGCCGGCGGACGTACTCCTCGTACTGCGCGGCGTCGTCGCCGGAGAACTGCGTCCCGGTCGTGAGGAGCACCATCTCCTCCGCGAGGAAGGGCGTCGGGTCCGCTAGATCCGAGCTGTGCACCCAGCGGATGGGCTGCTCGAGCGCTCCGTGCGACGCGGACGCGAGGCGCAGGGCGAGGTCGCCGCGCGAGAGCAGGGCGCGGAGCGTGGGGGCGGATGGTGCGGGCTGAGACATCGTGTACAGAGCGTATAGCGAATGCATCGATTCTGTACCGCACGGCGAATGCAGCGACTTCGGGCCCGGTCGTACGCTCGCGGCATGACCACCTCTACCCTCGCCACCGCTGTGGGCGGCCCGGCCCTGCCTCAGGAGCGCCGCCTCGTCACCTCGATCCCCGGCCCGCGCTCGCAGGAGCTGCTCGCGCGCAAGGCCGATGCGGTCGCCGCGGGCGTCGGCCACACCGCGCCCATCTCGGCCGTCGCGGCCGGCGGCGGCGTCGTCGTCGACGCCGACGGCAACTCGCTCATCGATCTCGGCTCCGGCATCGCCGTGACGACGGTGGGCAACGCGCACCCCAAGGTCGTCGAGGCCGTGCAGGCCCAGGTCGCCGCCTTCACGCACACCTGCTTCATGGTCTCGCCGTACGAGTCGTACGTCGCCGTCGCCGAGGCGCTCAATCGCCTCACCCCGGGCGACCACGCGAAGAAGTCCGCGCTGTTCAACTCCGGCGCCGAGGCCGTCGAGAACGCGGTCAAGATCGCGCGCAAGCACACGGGGCGCCAGGCCGTCGTCGCGTTCGACCACGGCTACCACGGCCGCACGAACCTCACGATGGCGCTCACCGCGAAGTCGATGCCCTACAAGAGCGGCTTCGGCCCGTTCGCGCCCGAGGTGTACCGCGCCCCGCTGTCCTACCCGTACCGCGACGGCCTGTCCGGCGCCGAGGCGGCGAAGCGCGCGATCTCGCAGATCGAGAAGCAGATCGGCTCCGACAACCTCGCCGCCGTCATCATCGAGCCCATCCAGGGCGAGGGCGGCTTCATCGTCCCGGCCGACGGGTTCCTCCCCGCGATCGTCGACTGGTGCCGCTCGAACGGCGTCGTCTTCATCGCCGACGAGGTGCAGACCGGCTTCGGCCGCACGGGCGCGATGTTCGCGAGCGAGCACTTCGGCATCGTCCCCGACCTCATCACGACCGCCAAGGGCATCGCGGCCGGCCTGCCGCTGGCCGCCGTCACGGGACGCGCCGAGATCATGGACGCCTCGCACGCGGGCGGGCTCGGGGGCACCTACGGCGGCAACCCCATCGCGTGCGCGGCCGCGCTCGCGGCGATCGACGTGTTCGAGAACGACGACCTCATCTCCCGTGCGCGGGAGATCGGCGACCTCATCAAGGGCCGCTTCACCGAGCTGCAGGCGGGCGACGCGCGCATCGGCGACGTCCGCGGCCTGGGCGCGATGATCGCGGTCGAGTTCGTGAACGCCGAGACGGGCGAGCCCGACGCGGCGCTCACCGCCGCGGTGGCGAAGGCGGCGATCGCGCAGGGCGTCATCGTCCTGACCTGCGGAACCTACGGCAACGTCATCCGCTTCCTGCCCCCGCTCTCGATCGAGGACGCGCTGCTCGCCGAGGGCCTCGGCGTCGTCGCCGACGCGCTGGCCGCGGCCTGACGGACGACCGGAAGAAGGAGAACGACATGACGGAGATCACACGCGACGTCGTCATCGTGGGCGCGGGAGCGGCCGGCACGACGGCGGCGAACGAGCTGAAGAAGGCCGGTCTGTCGGTCGCCGTGCTCGAGGCGCGCGACCGCGTCGGCGGCCGGCTGTGGACCGACGTCGTCGACGGGGCGATGCTCGAGATCGGCGGCCAGTGGGTGTCGCCCGACCAGGACGCGCTCAAGGAGACGATCGCCGAGCTCGGTCTCGAGACCTACAGCCGCTATCGCGAGGGCGAGAGCGTCTACGTCGACGCCCACGGCAAGCTCACCCGCTTCACGGGCGAGATCTTCCCCGTCGCGCCCGAGACCGAGAAGGTCATGGTCGAGCTCATCGAGAAGCTCGACCGCCTGACGGCCGAGATCGACCCCGCGCGCCCGTGGGAGCACCCCGACGCCGAGGCGCTCGACACGATCTCGTTCGAGGGCTGGCTCGCGCGCGAGACCGACGACCAGGAGGCGCGCGACAACATCGCGCTCTTCATCGCGGGCGCGATGCTCACCAAGCCCGCCCACGCGTTCTCGGCTCTGCAGGCCCTGCACATGGCGGCGAGCGCCGGGAGCTTCTCGAACCTCGTCGACGCCGACTTCATCCTCGACAAGCGCGTCGTGGGCGGCCTGCAGCAGGTGCCGCAGCTGCTCGCCGAGCGCCTCGGCGACGACGTGCACCTGAACGCGCCCGTCCGCACGCTCCGGTGGGGCGCCGACGGCGTGATCGCGGAGGCCGACGGCATCACCGTCCGCGCCAAGTACGCGATCCTCGCGCACGCGCCGGTCCTCTACGACCGCATCTCGTTCGTGCCCGCGCTCCCGCGCCGCCAGCACCAGCTGCACCAGCACCTGTCGATGGGCTTCGTCATCAAGGTGCACGCCGTCTACGACCGGCCGTTCTGGCGCGAGCAGGGGCTCTCGGCGACCGCCTTCAGCCCGTACGAGCTGTGCCACGAGGCGTACGACAACACCAACCACGGCGACGAGCGCGGCACCCTCGTGGGCTTCGTGTCCGACAAGAACGCCGACGGCGTGTTCGAGCTCTCGGCCGAGGAGCGCAAGGAGCGCATCCTCGAGTCGATCTCGCACTACTACGGCCCCGAGGCGAAGAACCCCGTCGTGTACTACGAGAGCGACTGGGGCTCCGAGGAGTGGACGCGCGGCGCGTACGCCGCGAGCTTCGACCTCGGCGGCCTGCACCGCTACGGCAAGGACCAGTCGGCGCCCGTCGGCCCGATCCACTTCGCCTGCAGCGACCTCGCGGGCCTCGGCTACCAGCACGTGGACGGCGCGATCCGCATGGGCCGCGTCGCCGCCGCCGACATCATCGAGCGGTCCCGCTCATGACCGCGGCGCTGGTCGTCGGCTACACCGCCACCCCCGCGGGCGCGGATGCCGTCGCGCTCGCGGGCCGTCTCGCCGCCGCGACCGGCGCGAGCGTCGAGATCGTCATGGTGCTGCCGTCCGAGGGCCGCAACGCACTGACGCCACCCGACGCGTCCTACGACGAGTACGTCCGCGCGCAGGCGCGCGAGTGGCTGCGCGACGCAGCCGCCTCGCTCCCCGAAGGGCTCGACCACCGTGCGCACGTGCGCACGGCCGAGTCCTTCGGGGAGGGCCTCCTCGCCGCCGCGCGCGAGTTCCGCGCGTCGCACATCGTCGTCGGCGCCGCCGACGGCGGCCTCCGCGGCCGCCACCGCCTCGGGTCCGTGGCGAACGAGCTGCTGCACTCGTCCGACATCCCCGTCGTCCTCGCGCCGGCGGGCTCCGTCGACGTGACGGCGCCCCTCGACCGCGTGACGGTCGCGATCGGCACCCGCCCGGGCGCCGACGTCCTCCTCGAGGACGCCGCAGCGCTCGCCGCGGCCGCTCGCGTGCCGCTGCGTCTCGTCTCGCTCGTCACCGTGGACCTCCCCGCGGGCGTCCAGACGTCCGCCATCCGCGTCGTCGGCGCCTCCCACGCCGATGCCGTCCTCGAGGCCGCGCGCGCCGAGCTCCCGGCCGATGTGCCCGTCGACGTCGTCGTCGCCGAGGGCGACTCGATCGAGGACGCCGTCACCCGCCTCGCCTGGCAGCCGGGCGAGGTCGTGTTCGTCGGCTCGAGCCGTCTCGCACGCCCCCGCTTCCTGTTCCTCGGCTCGACCGCGGCGAAGATGCTGCACGAGCTGCCCGTCCCGATGATCGTCGTCTCGCGCACCCGCGCGCCTGAAGAATCCTGAGCGCATGAGCCAGAACCCGCACACCGTCGTGTCTGATCCCGTCACCACCGGCATCTCGAGCAAGGGCCTGAGCGCCGGCACGCTCGGGCTCATCGGAGCCGTCGTCCTCGGCGTCTCCACCGTGGCGCCCGCCTACACGTTCACGGCCGCCATCGGCCCGACCGCGTCCGAGGTCGGCACGCAGGTGCCCGCGATCATCATCGTGGGCTTCATCCCGATGCTCCTCGTCGCCTTCGGCTACCGCGAGCTCAACCGCGTCATGCCCGACTCGGGCACCTCGTTCACGTGGGCGACGCGCGCCTTCGGCCCGTGGATCGGCTGGATGGCCGGGTGGGGCCTGATCGCCGCGACCATCCTCGTCCTGTCGAACCTCGCGGGCATCGCGGTCGACTTCCTCTTCCTTCTGATCAGCCAGATCACGGGCAACGCCGAGATCGCGGAGCTGACGCGGAACCCGTTCATCAACGTGGGTGTCTGCCTGCTGTTCGTGCTCGCGGCGACGTGGGTGTCGTACCGCGACCTGCAGACGTCGCAGCGCCTCCAGTACGTGCTCGTGGGCTTCCAGGTCGTCGTGCTCGTGGTGTTCGCGATCACGGCGATCACGCGCGCCGCGTCGGGTGACGCGTTCGACCCCACGCCGTTCGATCCGAACTGGTTCAACCCGTTCGCCGTCCCCTCGTTCAGCGCGGCCGTCGCCGGCCTGTCGCTGTCGATCTTCATCTTCTGGGGATGGGACCTCGTCCTCACGATGAACGAGGAGACGAAGAACCCCGAGAAGACCCCGGGCCGCGCCGCCACCGTCGTCGTGCTCGTGGTCGTGTTCCTGTACCTCATCCTCGGCATCGGCATGGTGATGTTCGCGGGCGTCGGCGACGGCGAGCTCGGCCTCGGCAACCCCGACATCCAGGAGAACGTGTTCTTCGCGCTGTCGAACCCGATCATGGGCTCGCTGGGCTTCCTCGTCTCGCTCGCGGTGCTCACGAGCTCGGCGTCGTCGCTGCAGGCCACGTTCGCGTCGCCCACCCGCACGATGCTCGCCATGGGCCACTACGGAGCGCTCCCGAAGAAGTTCGGCTCCGTGCACCCGCGGTTCTTCAGCCCGGGATACTCGACGATCGTCGCGGCGATCGTGACGAGCGTGTTCTACGCCGTCATGCGCTTCGTGAGCGAGAACACCCTGTGGGACACCATCCTCGCGCTCGGCATGCTCATCTGCTTCTACTACGGGCTGACCGCCTTCGCGTGCGTCTGGTACTTCCGCCGGCAGTGGTTCGACTCCGTGCGCAACGTCTTCTTCATGCTGCTGTTCCCGCTCGTCGGCGGGATCATCCTGGCCATCCTCTTCGTGACGACCCTCATCGACACGATGGACCCGGCCTACGGAAGCGGCTCTCAGATCGGCGGCATCGGCCTCGTCTTCATCCTCGGCATCGCCGTCATCGTCATCGGCATCGCGCTGATGCTGTGGCAGGCGGCGCGCGAGCCCGCGTTCTTCCGCGGCAGCGTGCTGACCATGGACGCACCGCCCAGCCTCCGCGGCACCCGCCGCTGAACCGACCTCACCGACCATCCACCCGGAAGGAACCGACATGACGAACGACCGCGAGAGCGCCCTGCTGGCCTCGGTGCCGACCCGTCTGTTCATCGGCGGCGAGTGGGTCGACGCCCCCGAGGGCGCGACCTTCGACGTCCACGACCCCTCGACGAACGAGGTGATCGCCCGCGTCGCGGACGCGACCGCCGAGGACGGCACCCGCGCCCTCGACGCCGCGGTCGCCGCGCAGGACGCCTGGGCGGCCACCGCGCCCCGCACGCGCAGCGACATCCTGCGCCGCGCCTGGGAGCTCGTGCAGGAGCGCAAGGAGGACATCGCCCTCCTCATGACGCTCGAGATGGGCAAGCCGCTCGCGGAGGCGCGCGGCGAGGTCGTCTACGGGGGCGAATTCCTGCGCTGGTTCAGCGAGGAGGCGGTGCGCATCACGGGCCGCTACGGCCTGAACCCGGAGGGCACCGGCCGGATGGTCGTGTCGCAGCGCCCCGTGGGCCCCTCGTTCTTCATCACCCCGTGGAACTTCCCGTTCGCGATGGCCACGCGCAAGATCGCCCCGGCGCTCGCCGCCGGCTGCACGGTCGTCATCAAGCCCCCGCAGCTCACGCCCCTCACGACGCTGTTCTTCACGCAGCTCCTCGTCGAGGCCGGCGTGCCCGCGGGCGTCGTGAACGTCGTCACGTCGGCGTCGTCGCGTCGCGTCTCGGCGCCGATCATCTCCGACCCGCGTCTGCGCAAGCTGTCGTTCACGGGTTCGACCGAGGTCGGCCGCCAGCTCATCGCGCAGGCCGCCGAGGGCGTGCTGCGCGTCTCGATGGAGCTCGGCGGCAACGCGCCGTTCGTCGTCTTCGAGGACGCCGATCTCGACAAGGCCGTGGAGGGCGCCCTCGCGGCGAAGTTCCGCAACATCGGGCAGGCGTGCACCGCGGCCAACCGCTTCATCGTGCACGAGTCCATCGCCGACGCCTTCGCGGCCAAGGTCACCGAGCGCGTCCAGGCGATGCGGATCGGCCGCGGCACCGAGGACGGCGTGGCCATCGGCCCGCTCATCGACGCCGACGCGGTCGCGAAGGCCGACGAGCTCGTGACGGACGCGACCGACCGCGGCGCCACGGTGCTCACGGGCGGCGAGAAGCTCGACGGACCCGGGACGTTCTACGCGCCCACGGTCCTCACCGGAGTCACCGCAGGCAGTGCCATCCTGCGCGAGGAGATCTTCGGACCCGTCCTCGCGATCGCGACCTTCGCCGACGAGGACGAGGCGGTCCGCCTCGCGAACGACACCGAGTACGGCCTCGTGTCGTACGTCTACACGCAGGACCTCGCCCGCGGCCACCGGATGATCGACCGCCTCGAGACCGGCATGATGGGTCTCAACGCCGGCGTCGTCTCGAACGCGGCCGCTCCGTTCGGCGGCGTCAAGCAGTCCGGCGTCGGACGCGAGGGCGGGCTCGAGGGCATCCACGAGTACCTGTCGACGAAGTACACCCTCATCCCCAACGACTGACCGCGACGAGAGGAACATCATGAGCGACTACGCCGTCGTCGATCCCGCAACGGGCGAGACCGTCGCCGAGTACGACACCTTCACGGACGCGCAGATCCAGGACGCGATCGCGCGCGCGAGCGAGGGAGCCCGCGCCTGGGCGGCGCTCTCCGTCGCCGACCGCGCCGCGGCCGTCCGCCGTGCCGCCGCCCTGCACCGCGAGCGCCGCGACGCCCTCGCCGCGACGATCGTGCGCGAGATGGGCAAGCCGCTCGAGGCCGCGCTCGGCGAGGTCGACTTCTCGGCCGACATCATCGAGTACTACGCCGACAACGCCGAGGCGATCACACGCGACCAGCCGATCGAGATCCTCGGCGAGGGGAGCGCGGTCATCCGCCGCGCCCCGCTCGGCGTGCTGTTCGGGATCATGCCGTGGAACTTCCCGACCTACCAGGTCGCGCGGTTCGCGGGCCCGAACCTCGTGATCGGGAACGCGATCATCCTCAAGCACGCCCCGCAGTGTCCCGAGTCGGCGGCCGCGCTCGAGGAGATCTTCCGCGACGCGGGCCTGCCCGAGGGGGCCTACGTCAACGTGTACGCGACGAACGAGCAGGCGGCGACGATCATCGCCGACCCGCGCGTCCAGGGCGTCTCGGTGACCGGCTCGGAGCGTGCGGGCTCCGCCGTCGCCGCGCTCGCGGGCCAGTACCTCAAGAAGGTGGCTCTCGAGCTCGGCGGGTCGGACCCGTTCATCGTGCTCTCGGCCGACGACCTCGACGCGGTCGTGCAGGCCGCCGTCGACGCGCGCCTCGACAACAACGGCCAGGCGTGCAACGGCGCCAAGCGGTTCATCGTCGTCGACGGCCTGTACGACGAGTTCCTGTCGAAGTTCTCCTCGGCCATGGAGGCCGCGAAGGTCGGCCACCCGCTCGAGGAGGACACGGTCCTCGGGCCGCTCTCGTCGCTCGCCGCCGCGGAGCGCCTGCAGGAGCAGATCGACCGCGCCGTCGAGCAGGGCGCGCGCCTCGTCGTGGGCGGCAAGCGCGACGGCGCGTACTTCCCCGGCACCGTGCTCACCGACGTGACGCCCGAGATGGACGTCTACCGCGAGGAGCTCTTCGGCCCCGCGGGCGTCGTGTACCGGGTCGCCGATGAGGACGAGGCCGTGCGTCTCGCGAACGACACCCCGTTCGGCCTCGGCTCGTACGTGTTCACGACCGACGCCGAGCAGGCGCAGCGCGTGGCCGACCGCATCGAGGCCGGCATGGTGTACATCAACATCGTGCTCGCCGACAGCGCCGAGCTGCCCTTCGGTGGCGTCAAGCGCAGCGGCACCTCGCGCGAGCTCGGCCTCCTCGCGGCCGACGAGTTCGTCAACAAGAAGCTCATCCGGGTGGGCTGAGCCGGGTCGGGCGGGCGGATCCGCCCCGGATCCGCCCCGCGGCTGCCGCCCCCGCCGGAAACGCGAGAGCCCCGGATGGCCACCACGGCCATCCGGGGCTCTCGCGCGTCGGCGCCGCGTCAGAGCGCGGGCGTCCGCGGCGGCATCGTGCGGCGCGCACCCGTCGCCTCGAACGCGGCGCCGAGCGCGAGGAGCGCCGCGTCGTCGTACGCGCGGCCGGCGAAGGTGAGGCCCACGGGCATCCCGATGTCCGACATCGTGCCCATCGGAACGGTCACGGTCGGCACGCCGAAGTGGCGGATGGCGAGGTTGCCGTTCGCGACCCACACGCCGTTGCGCCAGCCGAGGTCGGCGGACTCCGGGTTCACGTCCATGTCCGCGCGGCCGACGTCGGCCATCGCGGGGAAGACGACGGCGTCGAGCCCGTTGTCGTCCATCCACTGCTCGAGATCGACGCGGCGGGTCTCCTCGAGGCCGCGCACGCCGCCTTCGAGCTCGGGGATGTCCGTCATCGCCGCCACGGGATGCTCGCGGACGTGCGTGGGGTACGACGCGATGTCGTCGTCGAAGCCCGTGTAGCGGTCGGGCAGCGCGCCCGCGGGATGCGGGAAGATCTGCGCGCCGTCGATCACGTCGAGCGACGGGATGGCCGGATCTCCGTTCGCGCGCAGGAAGTCGTCCCACGCCCACGCGGACAGGTCGACGATCTCGCGGTGGAGGTAGGCGGGCGTGACGAGCCCGCGCGTCGTGATCTTCGGCGCACCGGGCCGGTCGCCCTCGTAGTTCGACACGAGCGGGAAGTCCACCTCCACGACGGTCGCGCCGGCCGCCTCGAGGTCGGCGCGTGCGGCCCGCCACAGCTCCATGACGGACTCGCGCGTGCTGATGCGGCGCCCGGTGGGGCCGCCGATGCCGGGGTCGTCTGAGGTGCCCGCGTCGGGATCGGCGTTGATGTACATGCGCGGCACGCCGAGGCGCTTGCCCCGCAGCGAGGCGCCGTCGGCGAGCGCCGGGTAGGAGGCGGGGCGGATGGCGGACGCCGCGGGGATCCGCACCCACGGCTGCACGCGCCAGAAGTCGCCGCGCGTCTCGGGGTCGTCGGCGACCACGACGTCGAGCACCGCGAGCAGGTCGGCCATCGTGCGCGTGTGCGGCACGACGACGTCCATGGTGGGCACGAGCGGCCAGTTGCCGCGCACCGAGATGACGCCGCGCGAGGGCGTGTACGCGCACAGCGCGTTGCACGATGCGGGCGCGCGCCCGCTCGACCACGTCTCCTCGCCGAGGCCGAACGCCGCGAAGCTCGCGGCGGTCGCCGTGCCCGACCCGTTCGACGAGCCCGACCCGAACGCCGACGTGAGGTACTCGGCGCTGTACGGGCTCTCAGCGCGGCCGTAGAGGCCGCGCTGCATGCCGCCGTTGGCCATCGGGGGCATGTTCGTGAGACCGAGGCAGATCGCGCCGGATGCGCGCAGCCGCTCGATCGTGAACGCGTCGCGCTGGGCGACGAGATCGGCGAAGGCCGGGCTGCCCGACGCGGCCGTGAGGCCCTTCACGAGGTAGCTGTCCTTGGCCGTGTACGGGATGCCGTCCAGCGGACCGAGGAGGCGGCCGGCCGCGCGACGGGCGTCGGACGCGCGTGCCTCGTCGCGGGCATCGGGGTTCCGCACGACGACCGCATTGAGCGCGGTCGCGGTGCCGGGGGCGTCGAAGGCGTCGATGCGGGCGAGGTAGGCCTCGACGAGCTCGACCGCGGTCGTGCGGCCCTGCGCGAGCGCCTGCTGGAGGTCGGCGATGGACGCCTCGAGCACGTCTATCATCAGAGCGCCCCCACCGACGGCTGCTGCTGCGTGATGCAGTGGATGCCGCCGCCGCGCGCGAAGATCTCGCGGGCGTCGACCGTCTTCACGGTGCGGCCCGGGTAGACCTCCGCGAGGATGTCGCGCGCGCGGCCATCCGCCTCGTCCTCGCCGAATCCGCACGCGATGACCCCGTCGTTCACGACGAGGTGGTTGACGTAGCTCCAGTCGACGAAGCCCTCATCGTCGCGCAGCGTCGCAGGCGCGGGCAGGTCGACGATCTCGAAGGCGCGGCCCGCCGCGTCGGTCTGCTGGGCGAGATGCGCGCGCAGCTCGCGCGTCACGGCGTGGTCGGGATGGTCGGGGTCGCGCTGATCGTGGAGCAGGAGGACGCCGGGGGAGGTCAGCGTCGCGACGATGTCGACGTGGCCGTTCGTGCCGAACTCGTCGTAGTCGCGCGTGAGTCCGCGCGGCAGCCAGACGACCTTCGCCGCGCCGATCGTGCGGGCGAACTCGGCCTCGACGCGCTCCTTGTCGGCGTACGGGTTGCGACGCGGGTCGAGCTGCACGGTCTCCGTCGCGAGCACGGTGCCCTCGCCGTCGACGTGGATGCCGCCGCCCTCGTTCACGAGCGCCGAGCTGACGATCTCCGCGCCCGCGGCGCGGCCCACGATGCGTCCGAGCTGCGCTGACAGGCGCCATTCCGCCCACGCGGGCGCGCCCCAGCCGTTGAAGGTCCAGTCGACGGCGCCGAGAGCCCCCGGGCGCGTGTCGTCGACGACGAAGGTCGGGCCGACGTCGCGCATCCAGAACTCGTCGAGGGGCGCCTCGAGGAGCTCGATGTGCGACGAGAGCATGCGCCGGGCGCGCGCGACCTCGCTCGGGTCGACGACCATCGTGACGGGCTCGAACTCGGCGACGGCGTGCGCGACCGCGCTCCACGCCGTGTAGCCGGCCTCGCGCTCGGCGTCGGTGTCGCCGAGGGTGAATCCCTCTCGGGGGAACGCCATCCAGGTGCGCTCGTGCCGATCCGTCTCTGCGGGCATCCGCCAGGTCATCATCGATCCTCTCGTGTATTGATCGTGTGATCAATAATCTGATTCTGGCGCTAGGGTGAGGGACATGTCAAGCGAAGCGGCGCCCCCTCGCCGACGTGCGCCGCGCCGCGCTCCCGCTGAGCGCCGCGCCGAGATCGCCGCGACGGCGCGCGCGATCGCCCTGGCCGATGGGCTGCATGCCGTGACGCTCCGCGCGATCGCCGCCCGGGCATCCGTGACCCCTGCGCTCGTGGCGCACTACGCGCCGGCCATGGAGGAGCTCGTCGCGACGACCTTCGCCGGCATCGTGGGCGACGAGCTCGCCGAGGTCGCCCAGCTCGTCGCGGGGGAGGCCCCGCGGGATGCGCTGCGCGCCCTCATCGAGACCCTCCTCGGTGGGACGCGCGACGACGTCACGGCGGTGTGGGTCGAGGCGTGGGCGCTCGGACGCCGCAGCGGTCCGCTCGCCGCAGCGGTGCGCGAGCAGATGGACGCGTGGGCGCGCCTGCTGCGCGAGGTGATCGAGGCGGGAGCGGCCGATGGGTCGTTCCGCGTCGAGGACCCGTCTGCAGCGGCCTGGCAGCTCCTCGGGATGATCGACGGCCTCAACGCGCAAGCTCTCGTGCGGTGGGGCGGCGCGGCAGAGCGCGCCGAGCTGCTGCTCCGCGCCGCCGAGGCCATGCTCGGCGTCCGCTGACCGACCCCGCGCGTCCCGCTCGCAACCCCGCGCGTCCCGCTCGCACGCCTGCACATCTCACCCGAAGGCATGCATGTCTCACTCGTCGCGGGAATGCCGAGGCGTATCCCGCGCCGAGTGAGACATGCAGAGAGGGTGGTGGGTCAGGCCTCGTATGCGATGCGGCCCGCGACGACGGTCGTGACGACGCGCGCGGAGAGCAGCGCCTCCGGCCCGGCGGCGAACGGGTCCGTGTCGAGCACCGCGAAGTCGGCCGCGGCTCCCGGCACGAGGCGCCCGCGCCATCCGCCGTCGCCGATCGACGCCGCCGTGTCGCGCGTCGCGTGGACGATCGAGCGGTCGAGCGGCAGCGCGAACTGCGGGTGCACGGCCGGCACCGACATGTCGAGCGCCGACGCGCGCGTCGTGGCGACGTACATGTTCGCGAGCGACGCGTGCGGCGCCGTCGGCGCGTCGGTCGAGAAGGCGAGGAGGGCACCCGCGTCCTCGTACTCGGGCCAGGCGAAAGCGCGCTCGACCCGCTCGTCGTCGAGCTGAGCCGCCCAGTTGGCGAAGATGGCGGGATCCGCGTGAACCGGCTGCATCGACGCCGTGACGCCGAGGCGCGCCATCCGCTCGGCCGTGCCGGGCGCCGCGTACTCGAGATGCTCGATGCGGTGGCGTCGCGGACGCTCCCCGTTCGCGGCGATCGCGTGCTCGATCGCGTCCAGTGCCATCGTGCTCGCGCGGTCGCCGATCGCGTGCATGGCGATCTGCAGTCCCGCGGCATCCGCCGCATCGACCACGGGCCCGAGCCGCTCGGCCGGCCAGATCGGCTCGGCGTTCGTGCCGTCGGCGTACGGATGGCCCATGGCCGCCGTGCACGCGTCGATCGTGCCGTCGAGGATGAGCTTGATGCCGATGACCCGAAGCCACGGCGACGCGGTCGCGGCAGCGAGCTCGGCGGCGCGGGCGACCTGCGCGACGTTCTCCGCATCGTCGCCCGTGTTCGTCACGAACCAGTGGGCGGCCACGCGGATCGGCAGCGTGCCGCCGCGCCGCTCAGCCGCGCGTCGGAACGCCTCGAGCCCGAAGTCGTCGAACGCCATGTCGACGACCCCGGTGACTCCGGTCGCGAGGTACGCCCCGATCACGCGCTCGACCGCGGCGTCGCGCTGCGCGTCGGTCGCCGTCGCGTCGCGATGCGCCCACGCGTACTGCACGGCCGCGGTCTCGTAGAGCAGCCCGGTCGGCTCGCCGTCGGCGTCGCGCTCGATGCGGCCGCCGATGGGGTCGGGCGTGTCCCGCGTGATGCCGAGCTCGGCGAGCGCCGCGGTGTTGACCCAGCACGAGTGGTAGTCGTTCGCGTCGAGGTACACGGGGATGTCGGCGACGGCCTCGTCGATCATCGCGGCGGTCGGCGCTCCGCCGGGGATCGCGTCGAAGAGCCACCCGCGCCCGCGCAGCACGCCGTCGGCACCCGGGCGCGCGTCGCGGAGCCGGCTCTGGATCTCACCGAGCGTGCGGGCGTCGGTCAGACCGACCTGCCCGAGCGCCTCGCCCGTCATGAGCAGGTGGGTGTGCGCGTCGGTGAATCCGGGCAGGACGAGGCGGCCGCCGAGGTCGACGGTCGCATCGGCGGCGGGCGCGCCGCTGGCGTCGCCGACGTACGCGATCGTGTCGCCGTCGACGACGAGCGCCTCGGCCCAGGCGGGCTCGTCGGCGGTGAAGATGCGGGCGCTGCGGTAGAGGGTGCGGGTCATCAGGCGTTCTCCGGGATGGCGGTGCGTGCGGCTCGCTCGAGCCGTGTGGACAGGAGCGCGATGGCGCCCGCGGGGACGGCGAGCACGACGCTCGCGACGGAGAGGGCGGTCGTGAAGCCCTGGTATCCGAGCGCGCCGACGAGGGCCGCGCCGATCACGGGCGTGAGCGCCGAGCCGACGAGGTAGACCGCGAGGAGCGGGCCCGACCAGCGGCCGTCCGCGTCGAGGGCCGCCGAGGTCGAGACGAAGTACATGAAGGCGATCGCGTAGATCGTGTTCCACGCGATGAAGACGACGATGAACGCGGTCTGGTCGGCCATGAAGCCCTCGGCGAACTTGAGGGCGGCGCCCGCGAGCAGCAGGGTCGCGAGCGGCACGGCGCGGCCGAGGCGGTCGCCGACGATCATGAGGAGGATCGAGCCGAGGAGCCCGCCCGCCGTCGCTCCGCTGAGCGCGATGCCGAGGCCCTCGGGAGTGAGACCCGCCTGCTCGGCGCCCATGACTCCGGCCATCGCCCACAGCGAGTCCTCGCTCGCGGCCCAGAGCGCGAACGTGACGAGCAGGGCGAAGCCGGCGATCGTGACGGTGCGCGAGCGCGGCACCGAAGTGCGCACCACGCCGGTGGGCGGGATCTCGATCGGCATGGCCTCGGCGACGGCGGCGCCGGCGTGCGGCTCGAGCACGGGCGCGGCCGGCAGCCAGAGCGACACCGCGAGCCCGATGAGGCAGAAGAGCGCGAGCGCGCCGAACACGTCGATCGGCGCGAGCCCGATGAGGGGGAGCACGGCGAGCACGACGGTGATGACGGCGCGGTTGGCGAGCCCGTTGAAGCCCGCGACGCGATCGGGGTTGCGGAACGCCGCGAGAGCGGCCCCCGAGGCGGCGACTGCGCCGCCCGCGCCGACGCCGCCGGCGAGGAGCCCCGGCAGGATGAGGGCCGGCACGACGGCGGCCGCGCCGAAGCCGAGGAGCCCGAGGGCGAGGCCGCCGCGGGCGACGGTGCGACGGTGCGCTCCCGCGCACAGCGGGGCGATGGCGAGGCCGGTCACGGCGGTCAGCAGGAGCGTCGCGGTGACGAGCCAGCTCGCCGCGAGGACGTCCATGCCGAGGCCCGACTGGGCCGCCGTGATCATGTACGGCGAGAGGTTGACGCCGAGGTAGCCGGCGATGCCGATCGCGAATGTCGCGGTCGCGGTGGGGAGCCGCAGGGGCACGCGGCTCGTCAGGTCGATGGTTGACATGGGGACTCCAGAGGGGGCACGGCGCTGTGCGCGGAAGCGGATGTGCGGGCCGGCATCGGGTGGTGCGGCTCGGCCGTTTAACGAATGGTGTTCGTCAACGAACGATGTTCGTTATTATGCAGGGAAGAGACGCCGCGCGAAACCCCCGGGCGGCGATCGTGCTCCGATCGGCGGAGAGGGGAGCGCATGGCCAGGCCGTCCACACCGCTGCTGTCGCCCGAGATCATCGGCGACGCGGGGCTCGCGCTGGCCCGGGCGGGAGAGCCGTTCGGCGTCAATGCGATCGCGCGCAGCCTCGGCGTGCGGCCCTCGTCGCTCTACAACCACGCCGATGGCGCGGACGCGATCCTCGAGCTCATGCGGGGGCGCCTCATCGCGTCGTACCGCGTGCAGCCGCAGGGCGTGCCGTGGGACGACTACGTGCTCGAGGTGCTGCGCGCCCAGCGCCGCATGTACGCCGACTACCCGGCTCTCGTCCCGCTGCTCGTCGACCGGACGATCACGAACCCCGACCTCATCGCGTCGTACGACGACCTCGCGACCGTGCTCGTGGAGGCGGGCTTCCCCGAGGACGAGGTCCTCACGATCATCGCCGTGATCGACGCCTTCGCGATCGGCTTCGGCCTCGATCTCGCGTCGCCCGACGAGGTCTGGCGCCCCGAGGGCGACACCCGCACCCTCGGGCGCCTTCTCGAGGGCGGCGTGCGCGGGGAGGCGCGCGCCGCGCGGTCCTTCGAGCTCGGCGCCGCCATCCTCATCGACTCCCTGCGCGCGCGCCTGCCGCGCTGACCCGCGCGCCTGCCGTGCTGATCGGCGCGACGCGCCCGGCCGTCGTCGTGCGGCCCCGCGCCGGTCGGCGGTCGTTCACCGATCGGTAACCTGACCCCACGACGATGGCGGCGCACCCGGCGACGCCACGGATGGAGACAGGTTGACCGACACCGCGGCGGCGCAGAGCGCCGTGCTCGATCGCGGCGAGAGCGCCGCACCCCCGCGCACCCTCGTCGACATCCTCGAGGAGACCGCGCGGGCGCATCCCGACGCGTCCGCCATCGAGGACGCCGACGGAGCGCTCAGCTACCGCGAGCTGCTCGCGCAGGTGCGGGCCGTCGCCCAGCGCCTGCGGACGCACGGGGTGCGCCGCGGAGACCGCGTCGGCGTGCGGATGGCCTCGGGAACGGCGGAGCTGTACGTCTCGATCCTCGCGGTGCTCGCCGCGGGAGCCGCGTACGTGCCCGTCGACGCGGACGACCCCCAGGAGCGCGCCGACCTCGTGTTCGGCGAGGCGAAGGTGCGCGGCGTCCTCACGGGCGGCGGGCGATTCGAGCCCACCGATGCGTCCGCCCCGGTCGCCGAGCCCGCCGAGGACCAGCGCCCCGGCCTCGACGACGACGCCTGGATCATCTTCACCTCGGGCTCGACGGGCACCCCGAAGGGCGTCGCCGTCTCGCACCGCTCGGCCGCGGCGTTCGTCGACGCCGAGGCGCGCCTGTTCCTCGCCGACGAGCCGCTCGGGCCCGGCGACCGCGTGCTCGCCGGCCTCTCCGTCGCCTTCGACGCGTCGTGCGAGGAGATGTGGCTCGCGTGGCGCTCGGGGGCGTGTCTCGTTCCCGCCCCGCGCTCGCTCGTGCGATCGGGATCCGACCTCGGCCCGTGGCTGCTCGGCCACGGCATCACGGCCGTCTCGACCGTCCCGACGCTCGCCGCGCTGTGGCCCGCCGACACGATCGAGAACGTGCGCCTCCTCATCTTCGGCGGCGAGGCCTGCCCGCCCGAGCTCGTCGCCCGTCTCGTCGGCGAGGGCCGCGAGGTCTGGAACACCTACGGGCCCACCGAGGCGACCGTCGTGGCGTGCGCGGCGCTCATGCGCGCCGACGAGCCCGTGCGGATCGGCCTTCCGCTCGACGGATGGCAGCTGGCCGTCGTCGACGCCGACGGCCGCCCGGTCGCGGCGGGCGAGCCCGGCGAGCTCATCATCGGCGGGGTCGGCCTCGCGCGCTACCTCGACCCCGCCAAGGACGCCGAGAAGTACGCGCCCATGCCGACTCTCGGGTGGGAGCGGGCGTACCGCTCGGGCGACATGGTGCGTTTCGAGCCCGAAGGCCTCCTCTTCCAGGGCCGCGTCGACGACCAGGTGAAGGTGGGAGGGCGCCGCATCGAGCTGGGCGAGGTCGAGGCCGCGCTCCAGGACCTCCCGGGCGTCGGCGGCGCCGCGGTCGCGGTCCGCAAGACCGCGGCCGGCGTCGACATCCTCGTCGGCTACCTCGTCGCCGATGTCGGCTTCGACCGCGCCGACGCCCGCTCGCGCCTCGCTGAGCGCCTGCCGGCGCCGCTCATCCCCACCCTCGCCGTCATCGACGAGCTGCCGACGCGCACGTCGGGCAAGGTCGACAAGGCCGCGCTGCCGTGGCCGCTCGCGGATGCGGGCGACGCCGACGCCTCCGACCTCGACGACGACGTCGCGTGGCTCGCCGCGCACTGGCAGGCCGTGCTCGGCATCCCCGTCGCCGATCCGGATGCCGACTTCTTCGACCTCGGCGGCGGATCGCTCGCGGCCGCTCAGCTCGTCACGCTCATCCGCGCGACCGCGCCCGAGTTCACGGTCGCCGACGTGTACAGCCACCCGCGTCTCGCCGCGATGGCCGAAGCCGCGCTCGACACCGTCGACCCCGAGGCCGCCGGCGGGTTCAGCACGCCCGCGCCGACGCCCCGGCTCACGCAGTGGACCCAGTCGCTCGTCGGGATCCCGCTCTTCATCCTCACCGGCGCCCGCTGGCTCGTGTACGCGCTCACGGCCTCGACTCTCCTGTCGCTCGTCCCCGGGTTCGAGGCCCTCCCGGTCATCGACTGGTGGTGGACGCTCCTCGGGCTCATCGTCTTCGCGACGCCGTTCGGGCGGATGGCGCTGGGCGCGCTGTTCGCGCGGGTGCTGCTCGCGGGACTCCGGCCGGGCGACTACCGCCGCGGGGGCGCGACGCACATGCGCCTCTGGCTCGCCGAGAAGGTCACCGACCAGATCGACCCGGTCGGCCTCGCGGGTGCGCCGTGGGTCACCTACTACGCGCGCGCCCTCGGCGCGAAGATCGGCCGGGACGTCGACCTCCACACCATGCCGCCCGTGACGGGCATGCTCGAGGTCGGCTCGGGCGCCGCGATCGAGCCCGAGGTCGACCTGTCGGGGTACTGGATCGACGGCGAGACCGTCCGCATCGGCGGCATCCGCATCGGCGCCGGCGCGACGATCGGCGCGCGCAGCACCCTCGCTCCGGGAACGAAGATCGGCCAGGGCGCGGAGGTCGGCCCCGGATCGGCCGTGTTCGGCCGCGTGCGCGCGGGGCAGCACTGGTCAGGTTCGCCCGCCGTTCGAGCGGGCGCCGCGACGAGGGGATGGCCGCAGGAGCGCCCGCCCGCACCGCGTCGTCACCTGGCGCTCTATGCCCTGTCGTCGATGGGCCTCGCGCTCCTGCCGATCGTCGCGTTCGCCGCGGGCGGCCTCGTGCTCGCGCTCGGCATGCGCGGCGCCGACGACCTCGCGGAGGCCGCGCTCGCCGCCTTCGCGCTCCTCGTGCCGGCCGTCGTCGTGACGGGCCTCGTCTTCGCCGGCGCGGTCGTCGTGCTCGTGCGGCTGCTCTCGATCGGCCTGCGCGAGGGCACGTATCCCATCCGCAGCGTGCCGGCGTGGCAGGCCTGGAGCATCGAGCGCCTCCTCGACGCCGCGCGCACCGTGCTCTTCCCGATCTACTCGAGCCTCTTCACGCCCGTGTGGCTGCGGCTTCTCGGCGCGAAGGTCGGGCGCGACGTCGAGGCGTCGACGGTTCTGCTCCTGCCGTCGATGACGACGATCGACGACGGCGCGTTCCTCGCCGACGACACGATGGTCGCCTCATACGAGCTGCGCGGCGGATGGCTCAGGGTCGCGCCCGCGCGGATCGGCAAGCGGGCGTTCCTTGGCAACTCGGGGATGGCCGCGGCCGGCCACCGTGTTCCCAAGGACGGCCTCGTCGCCGTGCTGTCGGTCGCGCCCATGAAGGCCAAGGCCGGCTCCAGCTGGCTCGGGTCGCCGCCCGTCCGCCTCCGGCGCGTCGTCGCCGAGGTCGACGAGAGCCGCACCTTCCGGCCATCCGCCCGGCTGCGCGTCGCCCGCACGCTGTGGGAGCTGTGCCGCTTCGTGCCCGTCGTGATCACGTGCGGTCTCGGGCTCGGCGTGCTGTTCGCCCTCTATGCGCTCGCCCAGCTGCTCGGCGTGGTCGTCACCCTCCTGCTCTCGGGCGTCGTCATGCTCGCGGCCGGGGCGGTCGCCGCGCTCGTCTCGACCGCCGCCAAGTGGCTCATCGTCGGGCCGATCCGCGCGGGGGAGCAGCCGCTCTGGTCGAGCTTCGTGTGGCGCACGGAGGTCTCGGACACCTTCGTCGAGATGCTCGCTGCGCCGTGGTTCGCGCGGCCCGCGTCGGGCACGCCCGCGCTCGCCGCATGGCTGCGGTCGCTCGGCGCTCGCATCGGCCGCGGGGTGTGGTGCGAGAGCTACTGGCTGCCCGAGCCCGACCTCGTCACGCTCGGCGACGGCGCGACGGTCAACCGCGGGTGCGTCGTGCAGACCCACCTGTTCCATGATCGAATCATGAGCATGGACACCGTGACGCTCGAGCCGGGGGCGACCCTCGGCCCCCACAGCGTGATCCTGCCGGCGGCCTCGATCGGCGCGCACGCGACGGTCGGCCCTGCCTCGCTCGTCATGCGCGGCGAGGCCGTGCCCGTCGGCAGCCGCTGGAGCGGCAACCCGATCGGACCGTGGCGAGCCGTGAAGGTGCGCGCCTACCAGGCGACTGCCTCGTGACGGCCGGCCTGGGCGCCGACCCGTACGTGCCGCGCAGCGGCGACACGCGGTACCGCGTCGAGCGCTACGACGTCGACCTCGACTACCGCATCGCGACGAACCGGCTCGCGGGGCGAGCCGAGATCGCCCTCGTCACGCTCGCGGACACCTCTGTGCTGTCCTTCGACCTCGTGGGGCTGCGCGCGTCGAACGTGCAGGTGCGCGGGCACAAGGTCGCCAAGATGCGCCAGTCGGAGCGCCGCGTGCGCGTCACGCTGTCGGAGGGGCTCCCGGCCGGGACAGCCCTCGACGTCCGCATCGACTACGCGGGCTCGCCGCGGCCGCGCCGGTCTCCCTGGGGTCCGATCGGCTGGGAGGAGCTCGAGGACGGCGTGCTCGTGGCCTCGCAGCCCACCGGCGCGCCGACCTGGTTCCCGTGCAACGACCGCGTCGCCGACAAGGCGCGGTACCGGATCGCGATCGCGTGCGATCAGAACCACCGCGTCGAGGCGACGGGGCGCCGGGTGTCGACGACGACACGCGCGGGGCGCACGACGCACGTCTTCGAGGAGGACACCCCGACGTCGGCCTACCTCGTCACGGTGCAGATCGGGCGCTACGTCTCCCGCCAGATCGCCGAGACGGCCGAGGGGGTCCCGGTCGCCGCGGTGCATCCGCCCGCACTCGCCGCGCGCGTCGACGCGGACCTCGCGGTCGTCCCGCGCATCCTCGAGACGTTCGAGCGGGCCTTCGGGCCCTACCCGATGTCGGTGTGCCGTCTCGTGGTCACCGAGGACGAGCTGGAGATCCCGCTCGAGGCGCAGGGGATGGCAGTGTTCGGCGCGAATCACATCGACGGGCGCGGCGGATCGGAGCGCCTCGTCGCCCACGAGATCGCGCACCAGTGGTTCGGCAACAGCGTGGGCGTCGGGCAGTGGCGCGACATCTGGCTCAACGAGGGCTTCGCGTGCTACGCCGAGTGGATCTGGTCCGAGGCGAAGGGCGGCCCCTCGGCCGACGAGCTCGCACGCACGCACCACGCGCGGCTGCGTCAGCTCCCGCAGGACCTCCTCCTGAGCGACCCGGGGCCCGACCTCATGTTCGACGACCGGGTCTACAAGCGCGGCGCGCTCGCGCTGCACGCCCTGCGTCTGACGATCGGCGATCCGGCGTTCTTCGATCTCGTGCGGGCGTGGACCGCGAACCACCGCCACGGGGTCGCCGCGTCGGCGGACTTCGAGCGGATGGCCGACCCCGTGCTCGCTCCATGGCTGCACGAGCGCGCGCTGCCCGAGCTGCCGCCGCGCCGGTCCGGCCGCGCAGCGGGCCCAGCGCGTCAGGACGACTGAGACACCGCGATCGCCGCGACGTGCGCGGCGTCGATCGTGAGGTCGCGCACGTCGTAGACGGCCCCCTCGAGCTCCGCGCGCCATCCGTTGCCCGCCGGGGCGAGCTCGACCGCGGCGGGATCGACGCGCATGCCGCGGCCATCCGCCTTGAGCACGGCCTCGACCCTGGTCCAGTGCCGCAGCGGATCCTCCCCGGGCGGCACCGGGATGGGCGGAGGCACGCGCAGAGCGCTCGCCGTCTCGACGTCGACCCCAACGCGGCGGCGGGAGACCGCCGCGAGCGATCCGCCATCCGCGTGCGACGTGCTCGCGAAGAGGCGCGCGCCATCCGCCCGCACCTCGGGAGCACCGTGCCGCGCGCCGCACTCGGGGCAGCGTGCCGGCTCGACGACCGCGCGCTCGTCGAGCAGCGCGCGCAGCGCCGCGCGCCCGCGGAGGAACCGTGCGCGCCGCGGAGCCGTCAGCGCCGCCGCGCGCTCGGCGTCGGCGGACGACAGGGCAGGCAGGGCGGCGTCGGACGCCGCGAGCCACGCGACGCCCGGGGCGACGAGGCGGACGGGCACCTCGCGAGGCTACCGCGCGGGATAGCCTGGCGGTCGTGAGCGAACCCGCCGCGCTGATGCGTCCGTACCGCCCCTCCGATCGCGCCGCCCTCGGCGAGGTGTGCGTGCGCACCGCCGACGCGGGCGGCGACGCGACCGGCCTCCTCGGCGACGACGAGCTGTGGCCCGAGCTCTTCCTGTATCCGTACGTCGACCGTCACCCCGATCTCGCCCTCGTCGTCGAGTCGGGAGGGCGCGCGGCCGGCTACATCGTGTGCGCGCCCGACACGACCGCCTTCGAGACCTGGTTCCGCGACACGTGGTGGCCGTCGCGCGCCGCGCGGTTCCCCGACCCCGGCGATCGCCCGGGGCGCGAAGCCGACCTCCTCCGGTACGCGCATCGCCGGGGCCCCGAAGACCAGCCGCATCTCGCCGCCCATCCCGCACATCTCCACATCGACCTGCTGCCCGAGCTGCAGGGACAGGGGTGGGGGCGGCGCCTCGTCGAGACGCTGCTCGACGCCCTGCGCGAGCGCGGCGTGCCGGGCGTGCACCTCGCCGCGGATCCCGCGAACAAGGGCGCGCTCGCGTTCTACCCGCGCCTGGGGTTCACCCGCGTCGAGAGCGCCCGCGACTCCGCGGTGTTCGTCCGCGCGCTGCGCTGACGCCGCGCGCGCCCCGCGCGTCATCGCCGGAAACATGCCGTTGGTAGCGTGGACGGATGGCTCACGGACGGATGACGAGGGATGGCGCGGTGTCGGCGATCGGGTCGGCGCAGTGACCGAGGTGCGCCGCCGCGGCGCGGGGGCGATCGCGGCGTTCGTCGGGATCGGCGCGCTCGCGGGCTTCCTGTCCGGGCTCTTCGGCGTGGGCGGCGGCACGGTCATCGTCCCGCTGCTCGTGCTCCTCGTCGGCTTCACGCAGCGCCTGGGCGCGGGGACGTCGTCGGCGGCGATCATCCCGACGGCGATCGTCGGCGTCATCTCCTACGCCGTGAACGGCGACGTCGACTGGATCGCGGCGCTGCTCATCGCCGCGGGCGCCGTCTTCGGCGCGCAGATCGGCGTGCGGATGCTCCACGCGCTGTCGGAGCCCGTGCTCCGGTGGATCTTCGTCGGCTTCCTCGTCGTCGTCATGATCAGCCTCTTCCTCATCGTGCCCTCGCGCGACGCCGTGCTCGAGATCGACGTCTGGAGCGGCGCGGGCCTCGTCGTGCTCGGCCTCGTGACCGGCATCGTGTCGGGGCTCATCGGCGTCGGCGGCGGCATCGTCGTCGTGCCCGTCCTCATGCTGCTCTTCGGGATGAGCGACCTCGTCGCGAAGGGCACGTCGCTGCTCATGATGATCCCGACGTCGCTCTCGGGCACCGTGGCGAACATCCGCAAGCACAACGTCGACGTCGCCGCCGCCGTCGGCGTGGGCCTCGCGGCCTGCGCGACCGCGCCGCTCGGCACGTGGGTCGCGAACCTCGTCGACCCGCAGGTCGGCAACATCCTCTTCGCCGTCTTCCTCGTCGTGATCGCGGCGCAGATGGCCCAGAAGGCCATCCGCGCCGCGCGCGCGAGGGGGTGACCCCGGCGGCGTCAGCCCTCGACGCCGAGCGCGCGGATGAACGCCCGGACGTGCTCGCCGAGACGGCGGATGCGCTCGTCGCGCGCCGCCTCGCGGTCGAAGCCCTGGTACGCGAGGGGCGGGAGCTTCCGCACGGCGGCGGGGCACCCGAAGTTCGCGCACACCAGGGTGCCGATCGTGTCGCCCTTGCGGCCGGCGGGGCCCGTCTTGCGCGCCGCGAAGAACTGCACGTCGTTCGGCAGGGTCACGTCCTCGCACCATGAGCACAGGGCGCGGGCGCCCGTGCGCTGCTCGGCCTGGCGCAGGAGCACGCCCACGGGGCGCCCGCCGAGCTCCGCGACGACGTACGCGCGTCGGGGGAGCTTCGGGTCGGCCCAGCCGAGGTAGTCGAGCCGATCGAAGTCGCGCTCGGCGAAGTCGACGGGGAGGGCCAGGTCGGAGACCTCCTTGCGGGAGGCGTTGACGAAGGAGGCGCGGATGTCGCGCTCGGTCAGGGTGTTCATGTCATGTCCTCGAAGGCGGCCGCGTGCGTGCGCGGCGTCGTGTGTCAGCGGGACTCCGGCCGATGACGAGGCCGCCTGCCGTGCAGGAGGTCTCGCGAGCGGGTCGCGGTCTCGCGGGAGTGGTGAGGTCTCGCGCGGATGGCGAGAGCACGGCACGCCGCAGAAGGGCGCGCCGGAGCGACGGGCCGCGCAGGGGCGCGGCGACCGCTCAGGCTCTGTCGTCGGCGCGAGCGGCGCCGACGACCTCCTCACGCCCGCGACGCGGGCTCACACGATGGGACACGTGCGGCAGTCTACCGACCGCGCCTGGAGGCGGCCTCGTTAGGATGGCCGGGTGCCTGTGAACCCCGAACTGGTCGGACGAGAGTTCCCGCCGACGCCCCCGTATCTGGTGGGTCGCGAGAAGGTGCGCGAGTTCGCGCGCGCCGTCTTCGCCGACGCGCCGCAGCACAGCGACCCGGAGGCAGCGCGCGCGCTCGGCTACGCCGACGTCGTCGCGCCGCCGACCTTCGCGATGGTCGTCCAGGACCACACGCTGCAGCAGCTGCTGGGCGAGCCCGACAGCGGCATCGCGCTCGAGCGGACGATCCACGCCGAGCAGCGCTTCCGCTACACGCGCCCGATCGTCGCGGGCGACGAGCTCACGGCGCAGCTGACCGTCACGGGCATCCGCTCGGTCGGCTCGAACGCCATGATCACGAGCGACGCCGAGATCGTCGACGCCGAGGGGCGCCACGTCGTCACGGCGACGTCGGTCCTGCTCGTCGGGGGAGAGGAGAGCGCGGATGTCTGAGCTCACCGTCGGCGAGGTCGTCGCCGAGCGCACCGTGCACCTCACGCGCGAGTCCCTCGTGCGCTATGCCGGGGCATCCGGCGACTTCAATCCGATCCACTACCGCGACGACGTCGCCCAGTCGGTGGGCCTGCCCGGCGTGCTCGCACACGGCATGCTGACGATGGGCCTCGCGGTCGGCACGATCGCGGAGTGGCTCGGCGACACCGGCCGGATCGCCGAGTACGGCGTGCGCTTCACGCGCCCCGTCGTCGTGGACGCCGAGACCGGCGCCGACGTCTCGGTCGTCGCGAAGGTCGGGCAGGTCGCCGACGACACCGTGCGCATCGACCTCACCGTGACGCACGCCGACACGACCGTGCTCGGCAAGGCGCAGGTGCGCGTGCGCCGCGCATGAGCGAGATCGCGCCCATCCCCCTCTCGCAGCTCACGACCCTGCGGGTCGGCGCCGCGCCCGAGCGCATGATCGACGCGCACACGCGAGACGAGCTCGTCGCGGCCCTGCGCGACGTCTGGAGCGACGACGGCGAGTGGATGGTCCTCGGCGGCGGGTCGAACCTGCTCATGGGGGACGAGCCGTTCCCCGGCACGGTCGTCCGCATCCTCACCCGCGGCTTCGAGGTCGTCGGCGGCGCACGCGAGGGCCGCGTCCGGCTGCGCGTCGAGGCTGGCCAGAACTGGGACGAGCTCGTCGCCTGGACGGTCGCGAACGGGCTCGCGGGCATCGAGGCGATGTCGGGCATCCCCGGCACGTCGGGGGCCGCGCCGATCCAGAACGTGGGCGCCTACGGGCAGGAGATCGTCCAGACGCTCGTCGAGGTCGACCTCATCGACGCGTCCACGGGCGAGGTGTCGACGGTGCCGGCCGCCGACCTCGCGCTCGGCCCGCGCACGTCGGTGCTCAAGCGCCACTACGGGTCCGTGCCCGAGCGGGAGGCGGTCATCCTCTCGCTCACGCTCGAGCTCGAGCAGGTCGGCACGGGCGAGCGGCCCATCCGCGATGCGCGGCTGCGCAGCGCCCTCGGCGTCGCGGAGGACGCGGCGGTCTCGCTGGCGTGGATCCGCGATCACGTCCTCGCGATCCGGGCGTCCAAGGGCATGGTCCTCGACGACCCCGACGCCGACACGCACAGCGCGGGCTCGTTCTTCCAGAACCCGATCCTGCCCGAGTCGGTCGCGCGCACGCTGCCCGACGAGTGCCCGCGGTGGCCCGTCGAGCCGGATCTCGACCCGGTCGTCGTCATCCCGCTCGAGTCCTACGACGGGGCCCTGCCGCGCGTGGTGAGCACACGCGCCGACGTGAAGGTGCCCGCCGCGTGGCTCATCGAGCACTCGGGCATCGAGAAGGGCTTCCGCCTGCCGCGCTCGCGCGCTGGCGTGTCGACCAAGCACGCGCTCGCGCTCACGAACCGCGGCGGCGCCACCGGCGGGGAGGTCGCCGAGCTCGCGCGCTTCATCCGCAGCCGCGTGGCGGCGGAGTTCGGCATCGTGCTGCAGCCCGAGCCCGTCCTCGTGGGTGTCGAGCTGTAGCGCCGTCCCACCCGCACTTCATCGAAACTAGCCCCCGTGGTCGAAACCGGTGCTCGGAGCGCCGGTCTCGACGACGGGGGCTAGTCTCGTGGGCCGTGGTGGGCCGACCGACGGGGTGTTACGCGAAGAGCTCCTGGAGGCGCTGGACGCCCTCGAGCAGCTGGTCGTCGCCGAGCGCGTACGACAGGCGCAGGTAGCCGCTCGGGCCGAAGGCCTCGCCCGGCACGACGGCGACCTCGGCCTCGTCGAGGATGAAGTCGGCGAGCTCGAGCGACGTCTCGATGCGGCGCCCCTTCCACTCGCGGCCGAGCAGGCCCTGCACGTCGGGGTACGCGTAGAACGCCCCGAGCGGGTTCGGCACGGTGACGCCCTCGATCTTCGCGAGCTCCGAGACGATGAGGCGGCGACGGCGGTCGAACGCCGTGCGGAACTCCTCGACCTCGTCCTGCGGTCCGCTGAGTGCGGTGGTCGCCGCGATCTGCGCGATGTTGTTGACGTTGCTCGTGAGGTGCGACTGGAGGTTCGCGGCGAGGTTGATCGCGTCGGAGGGCCCGACCATCCAGCCCACGCGCCATCCGGTCATGGCGTACGTCTTCGCGACGCCGTTCAGCAGCAGGGTCTGCCCGGCGAGCTCGGGGACGGCCTCGACGATCGACACGGCGCGCGTGCCCTCGTAGACGAGGTTCTGGTAGATCTCGTCGGTGATCACCCAGATGCCGTGCTCGAGCGCCCACTGGCCGATCGCGGCGGTCTCCTCGGCGGTGTAGACCGAGCCGGTGGGGTTGGAGGGCGACACGAACACGAGGACGGTCGTGCGCTCCGTGCGCGCGGCCTCGAGCTGCTCGACGGTGACCTTGTACTCCTGGTCGGCGCCCGCGAAGACCTCGACCGGGACGCCGTCGGCGAGGCGGATGGCCTCGGGGTACGTCGTCCAGTACGGCGCGGGCAGGAGCACCTCGTCGCCGGGGTTCACGACGGCCTGGAACGCCTGGTAGACGGCCTGCTTGCCGCCGTTCGTCACGACGATCTGGCTCGGCGACACCTCGAGGCCCGAGTCGCGGAGGGTCTTCGCGGCGATCGCCTCGCGCAGCGGGAGGAGACCCGCGGCGGGGGTGTAGCGGAAGTTCGCCGGGTTGCGGAGCGCCTCGGCCGCCGCGTCCACGACGAACTGCGGCGTCGAGAAGTCGGGCTCGCCGGCGGCATACGAGATGACGGGCTTGCCCTCGGCCTTCAGGGCTTTCGCCTTGGCGTCGACCTTGAGGGTCGCGGATTCGGCGATGGCGGAGAGCTTGCGAGAGAGCGGTGCGCGGTCGGTCACGCCCCCAGCGTAGTCGGCGCGACGCGGGCGCGCCGCTCGCCGACGGGGCGAAAACTCGGCCGTTCCTTCGCCCTGGTCAAGCCCGTGCGAGCCGGAGGCCCGAGGCTCCGACTCGCACGGGCGCAGGACGTCAGTCCCGTTCGACGAGATGGTCGGCGTAGGCCTTCGTCGTGAGGAAGGCGCGGAACGTCGGGCTCAGGGCCACGTCGCGGAAGACCTCGGCCGCCTCGTCGAAGCGGTCGCCCTCCGAGCGCTCGACCTCGCCGAGCACCCGGTCGACGAGCTCCGACACGTACTCGCGGGTGATCGGCGTGCCCTGCTCGGTGACCTGCTCCTGCCGGATCCACTGCCAGATCTGCGAGCGCGAGATCTCGGCCGTCGCCGCGTCCTCCATGAGGCCGTCGATCGCCACGGCCCCGAGCCCGCGCAGCCAGGCCTCGATGTAGCGGATGGCCACGGACACGTTCCCGTGGACGCCCTCGTCGGTGATCGCGCGCCCGATCCACAGGTTGAGCAGGTGGCGCTCGCGCACCCTGACGTCGTCGCGGGTGCGCTCGAGCTGGTTCGGCCGGTCTCCGAGCACGGCGTCGAACTCCGCCTGGGCGACGGGGATGAGGTCGGGGTGCGCGACCCACGTGCCGTCGAAGCCGTCCGCTGCCTCGCGCTTCTTGTCGGCCGCGACCTTCTCCATCGCCCGCGCATTCGCCTCGGGGTCCCTGCGGTTGGGGATGAACGCGCTCATGCCGCCGATCGCGTACGCGCCGCGCCGGTGGCACGTCTGCACGAGGAGCTCGGTGTAGGCGCGCATGAAGTCGACTGTCATCGTGACCTCGTTCCGGTCGGGCAGCACGAAGCGCGATCCGCGGCCGCGGTAGGTCTTGATGATCGAGAAGATGTAGTCCCAGCGGCCCGCGTTGAGCCCCGCGCAGTGGTCGCGCAGCTCGTAGAGGATCTCCTCCATCTCGAACGCGGCCGGCAGCGTCTCGATCAGCACGGTCGCGCGGATCGTGCCGTGCGGGATGCCGAGGTACTGCTCCGAGAACGAGAAGACGTGGTCCCACAGGCGCGCCTCCTCCGCAGACTCGATCTTCGGCAGGTAGAAGTACGGGCCTGCGCCGTTGGCGATGAGCTGCTCGGCGTTGTGGAAGACGTAGAGGCCGAAGTCGACGAGCGAGCCCGAAGCGGGCATCGTGCGCCCGTGGCGGTCGGTGAAGAGCAGGTGGTGCTCCTCGAGGTGCCAGCCGCGGGGTCGCATCACGATCGTGGGCGTGCGCTCGGCGGTGACCTCGTAGCGGCGGCCGTCCGGGCTCGTGTACGAGAGGTCGCCGCGGATCGCGTCGCGCAGCGACAGCTGCCCGCCGATGACATTGCGCCAGGTCGGGCTCGTCGCGTCCTCCTGGTCGGCGAGCCACACGCGGGCCCCCGAGTTCAGCGCGTTGATCGTCATGCGCGGATCGGTCGGGCCGGTGATCTCGACGCGTCGGTCCTCGAGACCCGGCCCGGGGCCCGCGACGCGCCAGGAGGCGTCTTCGCGGATGCGCGCGATGTCCTCGCGGAAGCGCGGGTCCCGGCCGTTGCCGATCTCGTAGCCGCGCCGCATCCGATCGGCGAGACGGTCGTAGCGCGCGCCTGCGAAGAGCTCGTGCAGCTGGGCGAGGAACGCGAGCGCCTCGGGGGTGAGGATCTCCTCGAAGCGCTCGTGGAGGCGGCCGGCGACCTCGATCGACGGGGCGGTGCGCGCGCGGTAGCGCTCGTCGGCGGCGGGCGGGGCGATGTCGGTGATGGTCATGATGACTCCTGAAGGGAAGGGAAGCGGATGGCCTGAGCCGGGTGCGGCATCAGTGGAACTGCTCGGCCTCGGTGGAGCCGACGAGAGCGAGGGTGGCGCTCGAGGGGTTGAGGGCGGTCGACACGTGGTCGAAGTAGCCGGTGCCGACCTCGCGCTGGTGCTTGGTGGCGGTGTAGCCGTCGGCCTCGGCGGCGAACTCGGCGTCCTGCAGCTCGACGTAGGCCGTCATCGCGCGCTCGGCGTAGCCGCGCGCGAGCTGGTACATCGAGTGGTTGAGGGCGTGGAAGCCGGCGAGGGTGATGAACTGGAACCGGTAGCCGAGCTCGGCGAGCTGCTCCTGGAACGACGCGATCTGGCTGTCGGACAGCGCGCGGTGCCAGTTGAAGCTGGGCGAGCAGTTGTAGGCGAGCATCTTGCCGGGGTGCTCGGCGTGGATCGCCGCCGCGAACTCGCGGGCGAGCTCGATGTCGGGGGTTCCCGTCTCGACCCAGAGCAGGTCGGCGTACGGGGCGTAGGCGAGCCCGCGGGAGATCACCGGCTCGATGCCGTTGCGCACGCGGTAGAAGCCCTCGTCCGTGCGCTCGCCGGTCGTGAACGCGCGGTCGCGCTCGTCGACGTCGCTCGTCAGGAGGTCGGCTGCGAGGGCATCGGTGCGCGCGATCTGGATGGTCGGCACGCCCGCGACGTCGGCCGCGAGCCGCGCGGCGTTGAGCGTGCGGATGTGCTGCTGCGTCGGCACGAGGACCTTGCCCCCGAGGTGCCCGCACTTCTTCTCGCTCGCGAGCTGGTCCTCCCAGTGGATGCCGGCGGCGCCCGCCTGGATCATCGCGTGCGCCAGCTCGTAGGCGTTGAGCGGGCCGCCGAAGCCGGCCTCCGCGTCGGCGACGATCGGGGCGAGCCAGTCGCGGGTCACCTCGCCCTCGGCGTGCTCGAGCTGGTCCTGGCGGAGGAGGGCGTTGTTGATGCGGCGCACGACGGCCGGAACGGAGTTCGCGGGGTAGAGCGACTGGTCGGGATACGTCTGCCCGGAGAGGTTCGCGTCTGCCGCGACCTGCCATCCGGAGAGGTAGATCGCCTTGAGCCCTGCACGGACCTGCTGGACCGCCTGGTTGCCGGTGAGCGCTCCGAGCGCGCGGATGTACTCGTCCGAGTTCAGGCGCTCCCACAGGACCTCCGCGCCGCGGCGGGCGAGGGTCGCCTCCTCGCGGACGGTGCCGCGCAGGCGGATGACGTCCTCGGCCGTGTAGTCGCGCGTGATGCCGTTCCAGCGGGGGTCGGCGCTCCACTCGAGGCGGAGCTCCTCGGCCGTCTGGGTCTGGTCGCCCGGGCGGCGACCGGCGGTCGTGTTCTCTTCGGGGGTGCTCATCATCGTGCTCCTCGTGGTGAGCGGCGGGTGCCGCGTGCTGTCGTGAACACAACGATCCGAGAAAGTCGAGCGATTCGGGGACGGTTCGTGAGGAGAAGTTCACGAGATCTTCTGCAGATCGGATGTCCTGTGGCATCATCGGCGCATGGTCGCCGCAGAAGAAGTCGAAGAGGACGGGCCCGACGCGCTCGCCGTGGGGCGCCGCATCCGCCAGCTCCGCGCCGAGCGGGGCATGACGCTCGATGCGCTCGCGGCGGCGGTCGGGCGCGCACCGAGCCAGCTCTCGATGATCGAGAACGGGCGGCGCGAGCCGCGCCTGTCGATGCTGCGCACGATCGCGAAGGCGCTCGGCGTGGGCATCGACGCGCTGCTCGAGGCCGACGCGCTCGACGAGCGGGCGGGCATGGAGATCGCGCTCGAGCGGGCGCTGCGCTCGCCGCGCATGCAGACCCTCGGGATCGAGCCCTTCCGCATCCCCAAGGCCGTCCCCGATGACGTGCTCCGAGCCATCCTCCGCCTGACCGGCGAGATCGACCGCCTGCATGACGAGCGCTCGGCGACGCCCGAGGAGGCGCGCCGCGCGAACGTCGAGCTGCGCCGTCTCATGCGACGGCAGGACAACTACTTCCCGGAGCTCGAGCAGAAGGCGCGCGAGCTCCTCGCGGCGATCGACCACCCGGGAGGGCCGCTCACGCAGCGCGCGGCGAGCGACATCGCGGCGCATCTCGGCTTCACGCTCCACTACGTGCCCGACCTCCCGCAGACCACGCGCAGCGTCGCCGACCTCCGCCACGGGCGGCTCTACCTCTCCGACCGGGTGAGCGGCGACCCGCGCACGGCGGTGCTGCAGGCTCTCGCCAGCCGCGTGCTCGGGCACTCGGCGCCTTCGGACTATCGGGAGTTCCTGCGGCAGCGCGTCGAGCAGAACTACCTGACCGGCGCCCTGCTCATCCCGGAGGATCACGCGGTGCCCGTGCTGCGCGAGGCGAAGGCGCGACGCGCGATCTCCATCGAGGACCTCCGCGACGCCTATGCGGTGTCGTATGAGAGCGCAGCCCACCGGTTCACGAACCTCGCGACCCGGCACCTCGACATCCCTGTCCACTTCCTCAAGGTGCACGAGTCGGGCACGATCACGAAGGCCTACGAGAACGACGACGTCAACTTCCCGACCGACCGCCTCGGGTCGATCGAGGGGCAGCTGTGCTGTCGGCTCTGGACGAGCCGCGTCGTCTTCGACGTCGACGACCGGTTCAACCCGTACTACCAGTACACCGACACGGGCAACGGGACCTACTGGTGCACGGCGCGCGTGGAGCATTCGAGCCAGGGCGCGCACTCGGTGAGCGTCGGCGTGCGCTTCGACGACACGAAGTGGTTCGTGGGGCGCGACACGCCCCAGCGCGGCGTGTCGCGGCACGCGGTCGAGACCTGCTGTCGGCGCCCGCCCGCCGAGCTCGAGTCCGCGTGGCGGGATGGCGCGTGGCCGAACGTGCGGACGCCGCGCACCCTGCTCGCGACGCTCCCGACCGGCTCCTTCCCGGGCGTCGACACGACCGACGTGTACGCGTTCCTGGAAGCCCACGCGCCGCGCGAGCACGCGGACGCGCGCTGAGCGGACGGCGCGCCTCGGTTCGCGGTGCCCATCGGCATGCCGTATGCTGGATGAAGCAGTGCTCCTCTGCATTCTTCCGCTGTGCCTCGTGCACGACGGCAGTCGGGGAGGGGCATTCCTGAGATCGCACGATCTCTAGGGCGGTAGCTCAATTGGCAGAGCAGCGGTCTCCAAAACCGCAGGTTGCAGGTTCGATTCCTGTCCGCCCTGCGCGTCAGCGACAGCTGACTCACGAAAGGTAACCCATGGCCCACGACGCTTCGGGCGGCGAGATCGTCGCGGCGGCTGGCACGACCGGCGGCAAGAAGGCAGGCTTCTTCGCGCGCATCGTGATCTTCATCCGCCAGGTGATCGCCGAGCTCCGCAAGGTCGTCACTCCCACGCGCAAGGAGCTCCTGAAGTTCACCGCCGTGGTGCTGGGGTTCGTGGTGATCATGATGGCCCTCGTGTACGGCCTGGACTACCTGTTCTCGTGGGTCACGACGGTGGTCTTCGGCGTCCCGAGCTGATCCAGCCGGTCGGATGACGCGCATGCCCTCTCCGCGCCACAATGGAGAGAGCAAGTCTGCGTGACGCCTCTCGGCGTCCGGAACGGAAGAGAAACCACGTGTCTGAGAAGTATGCCGACGACGTCGACCTGGCGACGGCTGCTGAGCAGTCGAGCGAAGAGGACGAGGCCCAGGAGGGCAACGTCCTCGCCGAGGAGGAGCGCTCGAGCTCGTCCGCTGAGCACAACGCCATGCACGTCGAGGGCGACTTCGACGAGGACTCTGACGAGGACATCGACATCGACGACCCGGAGGCCGACGCGATCGTGAACGACGCACTGAACATCGACGAGGCTGCTGAGGTCGAGGCTGCTGCCGAGGTCCTCACGGACTCCGCGGCCGAGGAGGCCGACGAGGCCGCGGCGGCTGCCGCCGAGGAGGTCGCACCGTACGACGGCCCCGAGGTCGGCGACGACGCCGACGACGAGGAGTCGGACGCCGAGGACGACCCCTACGAGGCGTTCCGCCGCGAGCTGCGCTCGCTCGAGGGCAAGTGGTACGTCATCCACTCGTACGCGGGCTTCGAGCGCAAGGTGAAGGCCAACATCGAGCAGCGCAAGTCGACGCTCGAGGTCGAGGACGACATCTACCAGGTCGAGGTCCCGATGGAGGACGTCGTCGAGATCAAGAACGGCCAGCGCAAGATGGTCACGCGCGTGCGCATCCCGGGCTACGTGCTCGTGCGCATGGAGCTCAACGAGGACACCTGGTCGGTCGTGCGCCACACGCCGGGCGTCACGGGCTTCGTGGGCAACGCCCACAACCCGACGCCCCTCCGCTTCGAAGAGGCCTTCAACATGCTGAAGCCGCTCGCGGAGCTCAAGGAGGCGCAGGCGCAGGCCGCCAAGGGCGCGTCGAAGAAGGGCCAGGCGGCCCCCGCTCGCGTCATCCCGGCCGAGGTCGACTTCGAGATCGGCGAGACGATCACGATCAAGGAGGGCTCGTTCGCCGGCCTTCCCGGTTCCATCAGCGAGATCAAGCCCGAGAGCGGCAAGCTCACGGTGCTCGTGTCGCTCTTCGAGCGCGAGACGCCCGTCGAGCTCTCGTTCGACCAGGTCACCAAGATCTGACCCGCTTCGCGCGTCGCGAACGCCCCGTCGGCTCCCGCCGGCGGGGCGTTCGCCGTTCAGCGGGCGATGCGGCCGGCTCTGCGATCCGGTAGACTTATGTGGTTTGCGTGCGCTTTCGCGCGGGCCGACACACCGCCATCCGGATCCGCCGGATGCGCGGGAGAGCGGATGCATCCGGCATCCACTCGATGAGAGGAAGAGGAAATGGCACCGAAGAAGAAGGTGACCGGCCTGATCAAGCTTCAGATCAACGCCGGTGCAGCCAACCCGGCGCCGCCGATCGGACCCGCCCTGGGTCAGCACGGCGTCAACATCATGGAGTTCTGCAAGGCGTACAACGCGGCGACCGAGTCGCAGCGCGGCAACGTCATCCCCGTGGAGATCACCGTCTACGAGGACCGCAGCTTCACGTTCGTCCTGAAGACTCCGCCGGCAGCCGAGCTCATCAAGAAGGCGGCTGGCGTCGCCAAGGGCTCGTCCACGCCGCACACGGTCAAGGTCGCGAAGCTCACCAAGGAGCAGGTCGCCGAGATCGCCAAGACGAAGCAGCCCGACCTCAACGCGAACGACCTCGAGGCCGCCTCGAAGATCATCGCCGGCACCGCCCGCTCCATGGGCATCACGGTCGAGGACTGAGGGGGATAACGAACATGGCTACCAAGTCCAAGGCTTACCAGTCCGCCGCCGAGAAGATCGAGGCCGGCAAGTTCTACACGCCCGCTGAGGCCGTCGCGCTCGCGAAGGAGACGGGCTCGAAGAAGTTCGACTCGACCGTCGAGGTCGCGCTCAAGCTCTCGGTCGACCCGCGCAAGGCGGACCAGATGGTCCGCGGCACGGTCATCCTGCCGCACGGCACGGGCAAGACCGCCCGCGTCATCGTCTTCGCCAACGGCCCGGCCGCCGAGGCCGCCATCGCCGCCGGTGCGGACGAGGTCGGCGGCGCCGAGCTCATCGAGAAGGTCGCCGCCGGCTGGACCGACTTCGACGCGGCCGTCGCCGTGCCGGAGCTCATGGGCCAGGTCGGTCGACTCGGCAAGGTGCTCGGCCCCCGTGGCCTCATGCCCAACCCGAAGACCGGCACCGTCACCCCCAACACGGCCAAGGCCGTCGAGGAGATCAAGGGCGGCAAGATCGAGTTCCGTGTCGACAAGCACGCCAACGTGCACTTCGTCGTCGGCAAGGCCTCGTTCTCGGCCGAGCAGCTGAACGAGAACATCGGCGCAGCGCTCGAGGAGATCGTCCGCCTCAAGCCGTCGAGCTCGAAGGGCCGCTACATCCAGAAGGGTGCGGTGTCGACCACGTTCGGCCCCGGCATCCCGCTGGACGTCAACGCGATCGCGTAACACGCCCATCCTGCGAAGGCCCCGTCTCCGGACGGGGCCTTCGTCGTCTCCCGCCCCGGACGCACGTGGGTGTCCGGCCCCCAGCCTGAGGGCTATGCGCGCGGCGTTCCTTGTGCGCCGCTGGAACGGCGTGAATACCGATATCCGCACGCGCAGCACCACGAGGGGGCACACATGAGCACGACCGACACCCGTCGCCGCAAGGTCTTCGCCGTCCTCGCCGGAGGACTCGTCCTCGGCGTCGGCGCCGCCGTCACGCTGGCCGCCTGGAACGACTCGGAGTTCGCGACGGGGACCTTCGGGGCCGGCGCGTTCAACCTGGAGGGCTCGACGACGAGCGCGACGGATGGCTACGCGGACCACGAGACGGCACCCGGAGCGGCCCTCGCCTTCACGCTGCCGCTCGCCGAGAACCTGTCGCCGACCGACGTCGTCTACGCGCCGTTCTGGGTGCGGCTCGATGACACGACGACCTCCGACGCGACCCTCGTCGCCGACACCGTCGCGGCCACGGGCGTGAATGCGGCGAACCTGTCGTACGAGGTGTACGCGATCGCCGCCGACGCGACCTGCAGCGCGGCGACCGCGACGGGCACGCTCGTCGCATCGGGCGCGACGCTCGACGCGCTGACCGCAGGTGCCGACGTGGCCCTCACCGCGGGAGACGCCGCGCCCGGTGCACCCGTGCAGCGCTGCTTCGAGGTGACGGCCGGGGCGGGGCTCGAGGAGGGGGGCGACGCGACGGCGACCTGGTCGTTCACGGCGACGTCGGAGTAGTCCCGTGGCGCGCAAGGCCACGCGCGACGCGCGGCGGCGGGCGCTGCGGTGGCGCCGCCTGCGGGCGGTGCTGGCAGGCGGCGTCGTGCTCGGCATCGGTGCCGCCGCGACGCTGGCGGCATGGAACGACACCGAGCACACGACGGCGACGCTCACGGCGGGCACGTTCGGGATCGTGGGTGCGACGAACGGCACGACCTTCACCGAGCACGCGAGTGCGGGCGCGGCCGCCGTCCTGAACTTCCAGGTCGCCCCCACGGCGATGGCTCCGGGCACGACGACCTACGCGCTGTTCAGCGTGCGCACGGTGAATCCCTCGATCGCCGGGAGCGTCCTCCTCACCGCGACCGACGCCAACGCCACGACAGGGCTCGGCCAGTACCTCACGTACGGCGTCCGCACGGTTCCCGCGGCGCAGTGCGACGCGACGACGTTCGGAGCATCGACCGCGACCGTGATCCCGCCGGGCTCGCCCCTCGGTGCCGACGCCGCGTCGTCGCAGAGCCTGTCTGCCAACGGAGCGAGCACCGTCAACTACTGCTTCGCGGTCACGCTCCCGTCGACCGCGCCCAACGCGGCGCAGGGAGCCTCCGTGACGCCGACGTGGCAGTTCACGGCGACGTCCTCGTGAGCGTCCTCGCATGAGCGCTCCTCCGCAGACGCGCCGCGACGCCCGCGCCCGCCAGCGCGCGGGCATCCGTCGGCGGACGCCCGCGCGCTTCGTCGGCGACGTGCTCCTGACCCTCGCGGCGATCGCTGGCACGGTCTGCATCGTGCTCGTGGTGCTCGCATACCTCTTCGACATCACGCTCATCATGTTCCGCACGGGATCGATGGCTCCGACCATCCCCTCCGGCTCCGTCGCCCTGGTGCAGCGTGTGCCGGCCGCGTCGCTCGACGTGGGCGACGTCGTGACCGTGGACCGCGAGGGCCAGCTGCCCGTGACGCACCGCATCACCTCGATCAACCCGGGGGCGAGCGCCGACGAGCGCGTCATCACGATGCGCGGCGACGCGAACGAGCAGGACGACGTCGCGCCGTACGCGATCACCACGGCGCGGATCGTGCTCTTCTCCGTGCCCGGGATCGCGCCGGTCATCGCGTCCTTCGGCGATCCGCGTGTGCTCGGCGGGCTCTCGATCGGGGCGGCCCTGCTCGTCGGCTGGGCCTTCTGGCCGCGTCGGGCGGATGGCGCCGAGCGCGCGAGGGAAGAGCCAGCGCCTGACGGCCGGGGGACCGGATGACCCCGCGTCGAGCTCTCTGCCTCGCGGCGGTCGTCGCGGCGGTCGCGCTGCCGACGGCCGCCGTCGCTGCTCCGACGACGCGGGTGATCGAGGGCGAGCACATCCGGATCGAGTCGACGGCGGACTGGGAGCGGATGGCGCGGCTCGAGCCGGGGGAGAGTGTCGCGTGGACGCTCGCGATCTCCGTGGACGCGCCCGACCCCGGGACGCTCGACATCGGCGTCCGCGGCACGGGCGGGCTCGACCTCGTCGCTGACATCGCCACGTGCGGCGTCGCATGGCAGGGGGCGGAGTGCCCCGAGGGAGCGGAGGTCCTGCGCGCCGACTGGGCGCTGCCGCTCGACGGCGCCACCGACTGGCTGCGGAGCTCGGGCACCGAGGAGCCCGTCTTCGTGCGGCTGGACGTGAGCCTGGCGCCATCGGCCGTCGAGTCGGCCGAAGCGGAGGTCTCGGTCCACGTGCGCGCGGCGGGCGACGAGGTCTTCGTCGATCAGGACGACGAGCGCGACCTGTCGCCGACGGGCGGCTCGGCCGCGCCGCTGTTGCTGGCTGCGGGAGCCGTGCTCGTGGGCGGAGGCGTCGCCGCGCTCGCCCGCGGCCGCCGCGCACGGAGGTCGCCGCGATGACCCGGCTCCGCAGGCGGATCGCCGCGCTCGCCCTCGCCGCCGCGCTCGGCGGCGCCGCGCTCACGCCTGCCGCGACCGCGACGGATGCAGCATTCACGGACACCGAGCACGCGAACGCGACGCTGACGGCGTTGCGCCTGCAGCCGCCGACGATCACGGGGGTGACGTGCTCGCGTCCTGCACTGCTCAACCCCGGGGCGGTCTACCTCACGATCACGTGGCGCTGGCCCGACGCCGGAGCGCCGTACTCGGGATACTCTGCAGCGAACGCGTCCTGGACGACGACCGCGATCACACCGGTGGCGGGCTCGCCCACCCCCGCGGCGCCGACGACCACCGTGGCGAACGGCGTCTACACGACGACGTTCACGGGCACCCTTCTCGGGAACCTTCTGGGCGGGCTCAGCAACCTCCTGCTCGGGTCATCCTTCTCGGCGGACGTCGTCACGACCGGTGTCGTCGGAACGGGGACGACCACCTGGACGTCGCCGACGCGCAGCGGCGTGACGATGACGATCCCGCCGCTGGCGGGGGCGAGCTGCTCCGTGAACTGAGGGCCCGACGCTCAGCGGGGGTCGGGCGTCGTCCCGTTGGTGAGTGCGTGGAGGAGGCCCGCGAGGTCGCGGACGCGCTCGACATCCCAGGCGAGCAGGGTGTCGTAGAGCAGGCTCTCGTGGTGGGAGCGGGCCTCCTCGAGGCGCGCGATGCCGAGCGGGGTCGCCTCGAGGAGGTGCGCCCGTCGATCGCTCGGATCCGGTGTGCGGGCGATGAGGCCGAGATCCTGCAGGTCCTTCACGGTGCGGCTCAGCTGGCCCTTGTCGAGCATCATCCGCTCGACGAGCGTCGACGCCTTGAGCGGGCCGTGGCGGACGATCGCCGTGAACACCTTGTAGGCGCCGGGGTTGAGCCCGGGGGAGACGCGGTCTGCGTTCTCGTGGATGATGCGCCGCACGTGCGTCATCAGCTCGCTGAACTCGGCCTCGACCGACTTGATGGCCTCCGCCTGCTCGGGGGAGACGCCCTCGGCGGGCGTCGTCCCCGCAAGCGGGAGCCCGGGTCCGCGCGGGGGCGCGGCGTCCTGGGCGGTGTCGGCGGTCACGGGATCATTCTCTCGGATCGTCTCAGCGGCTGCGCGCAGATGACGCGTCGCCGTCATCTGCGACGTGCACGGGGATGGAGCCCGTCTCGGCGGTCGCGACCGCGAGATCGCCCTCGAGACGCTGCGCGCGCATCCGCTCGATGTTGTTCTGCCGGGTGAGGGGCTTGTTCGGGAGGAAGGCGATCGCCACGAGGCTCAGGACGGCCAGGGGCACGCCGATGAGGAATGCGTGCGAGATCGCCTGAGCCGAGGCGTCCTCGATGATCACGGCGATGGCCTCGGGCATGTCCCGCGTGACCGGGAGCGCGCCCGACTGGAGCTGGGCGAGGATGGCCTGGCCCTGCTCGCCCAGGCTCATCACGGCGGCGCCGATCTCCTGTGCGCGATCCGTCAGCTGCTGGGTCATGCTCGCCGCCAGCACCGAGCCCATGACGGCGACGCCGGCGGTGCCGCCGACCGTGCGGAAGAAGTTGACGCCCGAGCTGGCGACGCCGATCTCCTGCGGCTTCGACGTGTTCTGCACGACGAGGACCAGGTTCTGCATGGTCATGCCGGTGCCCGCTCCGAGCAGGAACATGTACGTGCCGACGAGCCACAGCGACGTGTCGTACGCGAGCGTCGACAGCAGGCCCGTTCCGGCGATCATGAGCACGGCGCCCACGACGAGGTAGCTCTTCCAGCGGCCGAAGCGCGTGACGAGCTGCCCCACGACGGCCGACGCCACGAGCATGCCCGCGGCCATCGGGATCGTCAGCAGACCCGCCTCGGTCGGGCCGTAGCCGCGGGAGATCTGCATGTACTGCCCGAGGTAGACGGATGTGCCGAACATCGCCACGCCGATCGAGATCGACGCGAGCACCGCGAGCGTGAACGTGCGGTTGCGGAAGAGCGTGAGGGGGATGAGCGGCTCGGCGACGCGGAGCTCGACGAGCACGAACGCGACGGCCGCGATCAGCGCGATGCCGACCATCCATGCGGTCTCCCAGCTGATCCATCCGTAGTCCGACACGTTCGTGATCCAGACGAGGAGCACACCGGCCGAGACGCTGAGGAGGACGATGCCGAGGTAGTCGATGCGCACCTTCGCCGCGCGGATCTGCTCGATCCGCAGCGTCCGCAGGAGCACGGCGAACGCGATGACGCCCAGCGGGACGCCGACATAGAAGTTCCAGCGCCATCCGATCGTGTCGGTCATGACGCCGCCGAGCAGCGGGCCGCCGACCGTCGCGACAGCCATCACGCCGGCGAACAGGCCCATGTACTTGCCGCGCTCGCGCGGGCTGATGATGTCGGCCATGAGCACCTGGCTGAGTGCGGCCAGACCGCCGCCGCCGAGGCCCTGGAGGGCGCGGAAGGCGATGAGCATCTCGGCGCTCGTCGACATGCCGGCACCCGCGCTCGCGAGCACGAAGACCGCCAGGGCGATGAGCATGAGGGTCTTGCGGTTGACGAGGTCGGCGAGCTTGCCCCAGATCGGGGTCGAGATCGCCGTGGTGAGGAGGGTGATCGTCACGACCCAGGTGTAGGACTCCTGGGTGCCGCCGAGCGCCGGGACGATGATGGGCAGCGACGTGCCGACCACGGTCGTGGAGACCATGGAGCAGAACATGGCGAGGAGGAGACCCGAGAGGGCCTCGAGCACCTGGCGGCGGGACATCCGCGCCGCTGGCGCCTGTGCGGGGGTGGGTTGCGCGCTCATACGCACCTTTCGCGATCGTGTCCGGATTGGCATGACGGCGTCGGCATGCAGAAGTTGAGTAAAGTCAACGATATCCAGAACGTTGACAAACCGCAACTAATTCCCGGATGTCGGTGCGCGTGATGTTGGCGTGGGCGTGCGGTGCGTGTCTCGTTTGGTGCCGGTATGGGGTGCCGATAACGGCGGCGGGTGAGACATGCCTGGCCCCTGGGCGGTGCGTGTCTCGCTTGGTGTGGGTATGGGGTGCCGATAGCGGCTGCGGATGAGACATGCTGCGTCGGCGTGAGGTGCGTGTCTCGCTTGCTGACGGTATGAGGCGTCTATAACGGCGCCGGGTGAGACATGGCGCGGCGGGGCGGATGAGACATGCCCGCCACCCGGGCGTGCGACGCGGCGCGTCAGTCGGCGAGGGCCAGTGCCCGATACGCGGAGCGCTGGAGTGCGCGCTCGCGCGGAGTGAGCGGCGCGGTCGCGGCGGCCTCGGGCCGGCGCGGCGGCTCGTTGCCCGTCGTGCGTCGGTACAGCTCGTCGATGAGGGCGGTTGCGAGCTTCACGAGCTGCGAGATCTCCGCGTCGTCGCGGTCGATCCACACGCACTTCGGCTCGTCGTGCAGCGGCTGGAAGTCGCGGTGCTCCTCCCAGGCGAAGAGCGTCCGCTCGGCGCCGAGCACGTGCTGCTGCCACCACACCTGGCGGAGGTACGAGCGCGGGATGGTGCGCCACGTCTTATTCGTCGTCTTGATCTCGGCGAGCAGGATGCGGCCGCTCTGGTCGACGGCGATCCCGTCGGGGGTTGCGAGATGGCGCTTCTCGATCGTCGCGTGGAAGAGGGCGCTGGATGGCTGGATGCCGTGGGTCGCGGCGACCCACGAGGCGATCTCGGGCTCGCGGCGCCGGCCGTGATCGGTGTACGCGTTGCCGCCGAACGACGAGCCGCGCAGCTTCTGCTCGGCGGCGCGGGGGATGACCCGCTCGCTCGTGATCGTCGCGATGTCGGTCGCGGTGATGCCCTGCGACCGCGCCCGGAGCCAGGCCACCCGGTCGCGGGAGTCCGCGACGATCCGGGCGGCGAGTTCGGGGGTCACCTCTCGACCCTAACCCCGCCCCCTGACGGCGTCCCGACCGGACATGCGGGTTCGGCGGACTCGGTGCGGAAGGTCCGCTCCGTCGATTTGGCCCAGGCTCTGGAGTCGGGTACGCTGGTCCGAGCCGAAGACCGCCGGTCATCGCCGTGTGCGCAAGCACGTGACGATCGAAGCTCTGCACTGCAGGGGCCCGCGCAGGTGTCACGAACGAATCCCGTGAGAACGGGAACCGAGCTCCGTGCGCTTGCGCCGGAGCTCTTTCTCATGTTCGGGGCGGGTGGCGCGGCCGGTGCCCCACCTCCGTGGAGCACCTCAGGACAATCAAGGAGTGGCCATGGCGCAGAAGGAAGCATCGGTCGCCGAGCTCACGAAGCAGTTCGAGAGCTCGACCGCCGTTCTGCTCACCGAGTACCGCGGTCTGACGGTTGCCGAGCTCAAGGAGCTCCGCAACGCGATCCGTCAGGACGCGGAGTACGCCGTGGTGAAGAACACGCTGACCAAGATCGCCGCGAACAACGCGGGGATCACGGCGCTGGACGACGACCTCAAGGGTCCGTCGGCCGTCGCCTTCGTGCACGGCGACCCCGTCGCCGTCGCCAAGGGTCTGCGCGCCTTCGCCAAGGCACACCCTCTTCTCGTGGTGAAGGGCGGCTACTTCGATGGCACCGCCCTCAGCCCTGAGGAGGTCAGCAAGCTCGCTGACCTCGAGAGCCGCGAAGTCCTGCTCGCCAAGGTCGCGGGCATGATGAAGGCCTCGATGTCGAAGGCTGCCGCCCTCTTCCAGGCGCCGCTGTCGAAGACCGTTCGCACGGTCGAGGCGCTGCGCGAGAAGCAGGAGACCGCAGCCTGATCAGGCTGCGCGGAAGCAACCCCGAAACCCCGAAAAAGTAGGAGAAACATCATGGCGAAGCTCAGCACCGAAGAGCTGCTCGACGCGTTCAAGGAGCTCACGCTCATCGAGCTCAGCGAGTTTGTGAAGGCCTTCGAGGAGACCTTCGACGTCACCGCTGCTGCCCCGGTCGCCGTTGCGGCCGCTGGCGCCCCGGCTGCGGGCGGCGACGCTCCGGCCGAGGAGGAGAAGGACTCGTTCGACGTCATCCTCGAGGCTGCCGGCGACAAGAAGATCCAGGTCATCAAGGTCGTCCGCGAGCTCACCTCGCTCGGCCTCGGCGAGGCGAAGGCTGTCGTCGACGGCGCTCCCAAGGCTGTCCTCGAGGGCGCCAACAAGGAGACGGCCGACAAGGCCAAGGAGGCCCTCGAGGGCGCCGGCGCGACCGTCACCCTCAAGTAAGTCTTCTTCTCGAAGCTTCTTCGCGAAGGCCCCGGGTTCGTCCCGGGGCTTTCGTGCGTCTGCGGACGTTACGGGTCCGTGACTGTCAAGTGATTGTGGAAGCGCTCCTATGGCTCCTAGCTTGGAGGGCACAGCCTTTCCACAGAGAAGATGCTCGAGATAGGAGCAGACGATGAAGACTGCAGGACGCAAGCGGATCCTCCTCGCGGCGAGCGGGCTGGGGATCGCCGGTCTCGCTCTCGCGGGATGCACGAGCGGCCCCGGAGCATCGGATGGCGGCGGAGACGGGGGCGGTGGCGACGGCGGAGACGCCCAGGTCACGGTCTACGGCACGATCGTCGACGCGGAGGCGGAGCTCCTCGAGCAGTCCTGGGCGGAATGGGAGGAGGAGAGCGGCATCGACATCGTGTACGAGGGCTCGCAGGAGTTCGAGGCGCAGATCGCCGTTCGCGCGCAGGGCGGCAACCCGCCCGACCTCGCGATCTTCCCGCAGCCCGGCCTGCTGTCCGACATGGTGAGCCGCGGCTACCTCATGGAGGCGCCCGAGGGAGTCGTCTCGAACCTCCGCGAGTACTGGGCCGAGGACTGGGAGACCTACGCCTCGCACGACGGCACGATCTACGGCGCGCCCCTCATGGCCAACGCGAAGGGCTGGATCTGGTACCAGCCCGGCGTGTTCGAGGAGCACGGCTGGGAGGTCCCGACCGACTGGCAGGGCCTGCTCGACCTCACGCAGCAGATCCGCGACGAGACGGGCGAGCCCCCGTGGTGCGCGGGCTTCGGGTCCGACGCCGCGACCGGATGGCCGGGCACCGACTGGATCGAGGACCTCGTCCTGCGCCAGGCCGGCCCCGACGTCTACGACCAGTGGGTCGCGAACGAGGTCCCCTTCACCGACCCGCAGATCAAGGAGGCCTTCGACGCGACGGCCGAGATCCTCCTCAACCCGGACTACGTCAACGCGGGCTTCGGCGACGTGGCCTCGATCGGCTCGACGCCCTTCGGCGACGTGGCGAACGCGCTCGTCTCGGGCGACTGCCTCCTGACGCACCAGGCGTCGTTCCTCGACGGCTTCATCGTCGAGGCCGGCGGCGAGGTCGGCGAGGATGGCGATGTCTGGGCGTTCATGCTGCCCCCGGTCGACGCGGGCGCCGGCCAGATGATCACGGGCGGCGGCGAGATCGTCGGCGCGTTCAGCGACGACGAGAACGTCGTCAAGGTGCAGGAGTACCTGTCGAGCCCCGAGTGGGCGAACTCCCGCGTCTCGCTCGGCGGCGTGATCAGCGCGAACAACGGGCTCGACCCCGAGAACGCGCAGAGCCCGATCCTCAAGGCGGCCATCGAGATCCTCCAGGACGAGGAGACGACGTTCCGCTTCGACGGATCCGACCTCATGCCCTCCGCAGTCGGCGCCGGCACGTTCTGGACGGGCATGCGCGACTGGGTGAACGGAGCCTCGACCGACGACGTCCTGGAGCAGATCGAATCGGGCTGGCCGGAAGAGTAACGGCCGGACATGAAAGCGTTTCTCGACTGGCTGAGCACGCTCTCGCCGTGGCTGGAGATCCCGATCATCATCGGGGTGTTCCTGCTCGCGGTCGGCATCCTGCTCTTCTTCATCGAGATCGCGCCGCGCGCGGGCCGGGTGTACACGTACATCCGGCTCGCCGCGTGCGTGCTCTTGCCCCTGGCCGTGATGTGGATGCTCCAGTCCTACTGGTGGGCGATCATCGCGGCCGGCGTCCTCGGCCTGCTGTTCTTCTGGCTCGACTACCGGTCGAAGCAGGGAGCCGGCTACCTGTTCCAGCTCGTCGGATTCCTCGCGCCCGCCCTCGTCCTGCTGCTCGTCGGCCTCGTCTTCCCCGTCATCCAGACGTTCGGGCAGTCGATGTTCAATGCGAGCGGCTCGCGGTTCATCGGACTCGACAACTTCATCTGGATCTTCACGCAGCCGCAGGGCATCCGCACGATCGTGAACACGATCGTCTGGGTGCTCATCGCCCCGATCGTGTCGACGGTCGTGGGCCTCGTGTACGCGTACTTCATCGACAAGACGCGCGGGGAGAAGGTCTACAAGATCCTCGTGTTCCTGCCGATGGCGATCTCGTTCGTCGGTGCGTCGATCATCTGGCGCTTCATGTACACGGCCCGGCCCGCAGACGCGGAGCAGATCGGCTTCGTCAACCAGATCATCGTCTGGTTCGGCGGCAGCCCTGTCCCGTTCCTCCAGGTGGAGCCCTGGAACACGCTGTTCCTCATCGTCGTGTTCGTGTGGATCTACACCGGATTCGCGATGGTCGTGCTGTCGGCGGCGATCAAGGGCGTGCCGACCGAGCAGCTCGAGGCGGCTGAGCTCGACGGAGCCAACGCGTACGAGCGCTTCATGAACGTCGTCGTGCCGGGCATCCGGCCCTCCCTGATCGTGGTCCTCACGACGATCGCGATCGCGTCCATGAAGATCTTCGACATCGTCCGCACGATGACCGCGGGCGCGAACAACACCTCGGTGCTCGCGAACGAGATGTACTCGCAGTTCCGCAGCTTCGAGGCCGGACGGTCCGCGGCGTACGCCGTGATCCTGTTCGTGCTCGTGCTCCCGCTGGTCATCTACAACGCGCGACAGCTCAAGGCACAGAGGGAGGTGCGCTGATGACCGCGACCGAGCTCGTGACGACGGCGGGCAAGCCGTCGAGGAAGCGCGCGCTGAGCGACACCAAGCGCCGCCTGACGAACCCGTGGGCCACGGTTGCCGCGCTCGTCATCGCGGTGCTCTGGACCATCCCGACGTTCGGCGTGTTCGTGTCGTCGTTCCGTCCGCGTGTGGAGATCCAGACGACCGGATGGTGGACGGTCTCCCAGAACTGGGGCTGGACGTTCGACAACTACGTCGAGGCGCTGAACACCTCGACGGGCGGCCTCACGATGCTGGGCTCGTTCGTGAACTCCTTCGCGATCACGCTCCCGGCGTCGATCATCCCGCTCATCATCGCGACGCTCGCGGCGTACGGGTTCGCCTGGATGGACTTCCGCGGCAAGAACCTGCTGTTCGTGCTCGTGTTCGCGCTGCAGATCGTCCCGATCCAGATGGCCTTCATCCCGCTCCTGCAGCTGTTCTCGCGCGGAGAGCTGTTCGGGGTCCCGGTCATCCAGGCGGTGGGGTCGTCGGGCTACGCGCAGGTGTGGATCGCGCACACGATCTTCGGCCTGCCGCTCGCGATCTTCCTGCTGCACAACTTCATCGCGCAGATCCCGGCGGATGTCATCGAGGCGGCCCGCGTGGACGGCGCGGGGCACGGGCAGATCTTCTTCCGGATCGTGCTCCCGCTCAGCATGCCGGCGATCGCGTCGTTCGCGATCTTCCAGTTCCTGTGGGTCTGGAACGACCTGCTCGTGGCCTTGATCTTCGCGGACGGCAACGTGGCTCCGATCACGAAGCTGCTCGCGCAGATGACCGGGTCGCGAGGTCAGGACTGGCACCTGCTCACCGCCGGCGCGTTCATCGCGATCATCGTGCCGCTGCTGGTGTTCCTCTTCCTGCAGCGATACTTCGTCCGCGGCCTGCTGGCGGGCTCGGCGAAGGGGTGACCCGCATGACGAAGGGCCCGCCGGCCGGCGGGCCCTTCGTCATGCGGTGCGACGCTCAGCCGGTGCAGCCGAGGCGCGTCTGGATCGACTGCATGGCCGCGATCTCGGCCGTCTGGCCCTGGCCCATGCTGCGCGCGGTCTGGATCACGCGCTCATCGCTGCCGAGCTCCACGACGGCGTCGGTCATCTCGATCGCGCCTGCGTGGTGACGGATCATGAGCTCGAGGAAGAGGCAGTCCCGAGCCGAGCCCTCGAGCGACGCGAGCCGGTCGATCTCCTCGGCCGTGGCCATCCCCATCGCCGCTTCGAGCTCCTCGGCGGATGCCGTCGCGCTCGTGCCGTGGTCGTGTCCGGTTCCCGACATCCACGACATGAGCGGGTCGCCCGCCTGGGGCAGGCCCCACGCCACGAGCCATCCGTACATCTCGCCGCGCTGCGCCGCCTGAGCCGTCGCGATGTCGTACGCGAGGGCGCGGAGCTCGTCGTCGTCGGTCGCGCGGTACTCGATCATCGCCATCTCGACGGCCTGGGCATGATGCACCTGCATGTCGCGCGCGAAGCCGGCATCCGCGGCGTTCGGCCCGCCGCTCGAGCCGGTCGCGTCGGAGAGGTCGTCGAACGTCGTGAAGCGGCCGATCGCGAACGCGAGGCCCGCCACGAGCACGACCGCGATCACCACGAGCGGCCAGGGGATGCCCGTGCGCGCGGTCGGGCCGTCGGACTCCGTCATGCTCAGCTGAGCTTGCCGGGGCCGTCGATGGCGCCGGTGCATGCGGCGCCCGGCTCCGGCACGTTCTGGTTGCGCCAGTACTCCTCGAAGAACTCCGCGATGCGCTCGTCGTCGACCGAGTCGACCTTGAGCTGCGCGTTCCAGGCGCTCACGGCGACCGGCGTACCGAGGTCGGGGTACGGCGAGAGGATCGCGTAGCTCGACGGCAGGTAGCCCTTGAGCGTCTCGAGCTCCTCGTCGCTCACGAGCTCGGGGTCGTACGTGACCCACACCGCGCCGTGCTCGAGGGAGTGCACCGCGTTCTCGTTCTGCTGCGGCTCGCTGTAGACGCCGCAGTTCAGCCAGTACACGTTGTGCGGGCCGCCCGCGGGAGGGGTCTGCTCGTATTCGACGGTGCCCTCGACGTGCGTGTTCGTGTTGGAGAAGGTCTCGACCCCCTCGATCTCCGCCCCGTCGCCACCGATGCCGTACTCGGCGACATTCGGACGCGGCGTGAAGACGAACGAGGCGACGATCGCACCGATCACGGCGACCGCCGCGACCGTGCCGACCGTCCACCAGACGAGCTTCCCGCGCTGGCGCTTCTTGAGCTGCCGCTGGTACTCGGCGAGCTTCTCCTGACGCCGGGCCTCGCGCTGCTGCTTGACCGTCTGCTCGATCTCGGCCTGGCGGGCGGGGTTGCCGCTGGACTTCTGGGGGCGCTTCTGCGTCGACACGCTCCGATCCTATGCGGCTGAATGCGCGCGCCGCTGGGAGAATCGGGCCGGGAACCTGGGCTTCCGCCTTGCGCTGCCCGTCCCCCTCGACCCTAGGATTGAGGGCGTCCCCTTCGCGCGGATCCTCCGTGCGTCGTCTGGGACTTCTTTCTTTCTCCGCACACCTCGTCCGCGAAAGCAGCGACGCTCACGATGACTCACGAAGACCGTTCCCCGCGCGACGAGCACGGGCACCACCCGCACACGGGCAGCATCCCCACCGCCACGGGCCTCATCCCGGTGCCCACGGGGACGATTCCGCTGCCCGACGCCGCGCGCGCGGCAGCGGGGGAGATGCCGCGCACGCATCGCGGTGACGCGCTCTCGAGCGGCCGGCGCCTCGCGTACGTCCTCCTGCTCGGCGCGCTGACGGCGCTCGGCCCGTTCACGATCGACCTCTATCTGCCCGCGTTCCCTCTGCTCGAGCGCGATTTCGAGACGACGAGCGCGGCCATCCAGCTCACGCTCACGGGCACGATGATCGGCTTCGCGCTCGGCCAGCTCGTCGTGGGTCCGCTGAGCGACAAGTTCGGCCGGCGGGTTCCGCTGCTCATCGTGACCGCGCTGCACGTGCTCTCGAGCCTCGCGGCGGCCTTCGCGCCCACGCTCGAGCTGCTCGGCGCCGCGCGAGTGCTGATGGGGATGGGCGCGGCCGCGGGCGGCGTGGTGGCGATGGCCATGGTGCGCGACCTGTTCGGCGGGCGCCGCCTCGTCATCATGCTGTCGCGGCTCGCGCTCGTGACGGGGGTCGCGCCCGTCGTGGCGCCGCTCATCGGCTCAGCGCTGCTCACGGTCATGCCCTGGCACGGGATCTTCCTCGTGCTCGCCGCGTACGGCACGATCATGCTCCTGTGCGCGATCTTCGCGCTGCCCGAGACCCGCCCCGCGTCCGACCGCATCTCGCACGAGACGGTGTCCGTGTGGCACCGCTATCGCGTCGTGCTCACCGACCGCGTGTACCTGGGCGTGCTCGTGATCGGAGCGATGACCTTCTCAGGCCTCTTCTCGTACCTGTCGGCGTCGTCCTTCCTGTTCCAGCAGTCGTACGGCTTCACCGAGGTGCAGTACGGCCTGCTGTTCGCCTCGAACTCGGTCGGCCTCGTGATCGGCAACCAGGTCGCGGCCCGTCTCGCGGCGCGGTTCGGGCCACAGTGGGTGCTCGCGTACGCGACCGCCGTTCTCGTGCTCGCCTCTGCCGGCATCATCGTCGGCGACCAGCTGGGGCTCGGGGTGTGGGGCGTCGTGATCCCGCTGTTCGTCTTCATGACGACGTGCGGCTTCACCTTCCCCTGCGCGCAGGTGCTCGCGCTCGACCGGCACCCCGAGGCAGCCGGCACGGCGGCCTCGGTGCTCGGCGCGACGAACAACGGGATCGCGGGCGTCATCTCGCCGCTCGTCGGCGTGATCTCGGCGGCCTCGGGCATCACGGGCACCACGATGGCGTCGGTGATGCTCGGCTGCTCGGCCATCGCCGTCCTCTCGCTCTGGCTCGTCGTCCGCCCGCGCTCGCTCGGCCTGCTCGCCGACTGACCGCACGCCTGCGCCCGAACGGCGCGGGCGTGGGCAGAATGGGGCGATGGGGATGTCGCGTCGGGCCATGCTGTGGTGGGGGATCGGGCTCATCGCGGCGGCCGCGCTGCTCGGCTGGGCCACGGTGCTGCACCGCGATCCCTTCCCGATCGACACGTGGTGGGCAGGCGTGCTGCCTGAGGCCGATGCGGGCGTCCGCCTGTGGTTCTCACTCCTCCTCGACCGGATCGGCGGAGGGTGGTGGGCCATCCTCGTCTTCCCGCTCGGGATCGGGGCCTTCCTCCTCGCGACGCGCCACCGATGGGGAGCCCTGTACTTCCTCGTCGCGACGGCCGCCAGCGCGGGGTTCGTGCAGCTGCTCAAGCAGCTCTACTCGCGGCAGCGCCCCGAGGACATCCTCGTCGTCGTCGACCACGGTTCATTCCCGTCGGGGCATGTGGCCAATGCCGCCACGGTCGTGTTCGCCCTGTGGGTGCTCTTCCCGCGATGGTGGATGGCCACGGTCGCGGTGATCTGGACGCTCTCGATGGCGTTCGCGCGCACGTATCTCTCGGCGCACTGGGCGAGCGACACCGCGGGCGGCGCGCTCGTCGGGGCCGGGGCGGCGCTGATCGTCGCCGCGCTGCTGAACGCGCGTCTCCTGCGAGATCGCGACCGCATCGCCGAGCGGCGGGAGCAGTCGGAGAGGCTCGCCCGGTCGTAGGGCGGGACACAGCGCAGGAGTCCGGTCGGAGGCGGAGCCTGCTGCCCGCGTGATCCTGGGGGTGAGCGCGCGCCGGGCCCGGGGAGTTCCTGCGTCGTGTCCCGCGTCGGGCGACCCGCGCTGGCTAGGCTGTGGCCATGAGCCCCGAGAACGCTCCTGACGCCGGTGCCGCCGAACTCGAGAGACTGCGCGCGGAGGCCGCGGCCGCCGAAGCCGCTCTCAAGGCCGCGGAGGCCCGCGCGAAGCTCGCCGCCGCAGAAGCCGCCGCGGCACGTGCCGGAGGGGCGGATGGCGCCGAGCCGGCCGCCGAGGACGATGCCGAGCCGGCCGCCGAGGACGCGGACGAGCCGTCCGCCGCGGACGAGCCATCCGCGGAGCCCGAGCCCGAGTCCGCGCCGGAGACCGAGCCATCCGCGGAGCCCGAGACATCCGAGGAATCCGCGAAGCCCGCGGCGTCTGACGGGCCGCTCGACGCGGGCGACGTGCAGCGCATCGTCGACGGCTACGCCTTCGAGGGGGAGACGCTCGACATCGGCGCCCTCGTGAACGGGGAGCCGCTCGCCGACGCGCAGATCCGGATCCCGCTCGCGATGCTCAACCGGCACGGCCTCGTCGCCGGAGCGACGGGAACGGGCAAGACCCGCACTCTGCAGGGGCTCGCGGAGCAGCTCGCCGCGAAGGGCGTGCCCGTGTTCGCGGCCGACATCAAGGGCGACCTCACGGGCATGGCGACGCCGGGGGAGCCGAGTGACAAGCTTCTCGCCCGCACGAAGGGCATCGGCCAGGACTGGAAGCCCGAGGCGGCGGCGGTCGAGTACTTCGCACTCGGCGGGATCGGCACGGGCGTGCCCGTGCGCGCGACGGTGACCGGCTTCGGGCCGCTCCTGCTGTCGAAGGTGCTCGGTCTCAACGACACGCAGGAGTCGAGCCTCGGGCTCGTCTTCCACTACGCCGACGAGAAGGGCCTGCCGCTCGTCGATCTCGCCGACCTCCGCGCGGTGCTGCAGTACCTCACGAGCGACGAGGGTAAGGCCGAGCTCAAGGGGCTGGGCGGCTTGTCGTCGGCGACTGCCGGCGTCATCCTGCGCGAGCTCATCACGTTCGCCGAGGGCGGCGCCGACGTCTTCTTCGGAGAGCCCGAGTTCGATGTGCAGGACTTCCTGCGGACGGCCGAGGATGGCCGCGGCATCGTCTCCCTGCTCGAGGTGCCGGGCGTCGCCGATCGACCGGAGCTGTTCTCGACGTTCCTCATGTACCTCCTCGCCGAGCTCTTCGAGCTGCTGCCCGAGGTCGGCGACGTCGACAAGCCCAAGCTCGTGTTCTTCTTCGACGAGGCGCACCTGCTCTTCAAGAACGCGTCGAAGGACTTCCTCGCGGCGATCACGCAGACGGTGCGGCTCATCCGCTCGAAGGGCGTCGGCGTCTTCTTCGTCACGCAGACCCCGAAGGATGTCGATGGCGAAGTGCTCGCGCAGCTCGGCTCCCGCGTGCAGCACCAGCTGCGCGCCTTCACGCCGGATGACGCGAAGGCGCTCCGCTCGACGGTCGGGACGTATCCGAAGTCGGGCTACGACCTCGAGCGGGTGCTGCAGGAGCTCGGCACCGGAGAGGCGATCGTCACCGTCATGAGCGAGAAGGGTGCGCCCACGCCCGTCGCGTGGACGCGCGTGCGCGCACCGCAGGGGCTCATGGACGCGTCGCCCGCCGCTGTCGTGGAGCAGGCTGTCGCGTCGTCGACGCTCCTGCCCAAGTACGGCGAGCCTGTCGATCGCGAATCCGCGTACGAGATGCTCACGGCGAAGATGAACGCCGCCGCCGAGGCCGCGGAGGCCGAGGAGAAGGCACTCGAGAAGGCGAAGGCCGACGCCGAGTACGAGAAGCAGAAGGCCGCGATCGAGAAGAAGGCGCAGCAGGAGTACGACCGCCTGCTGAAGTCGACCAAGAGCCGCACGACGACACGGCGCACCACGCGGTCGAGCAGCGACCGCGTGGTCGAGCGGGTCATCGGATCGGCGGCGACGACGCTCGTGAACAGCGTGATCCGGGGCCTGTTCGGCAACAGCCGCCGGCGCTGAGGAGGAAAGCCCTGCCCGCCCCGTGTCGGGGCGGGCGTGGCTTCCACCATCAACTCAGGACGGGATGAGCCCGAGCTCGCGCACGGCGGTGCGCTCGTCGGCGAGCTCCGCGACCGACGTGTCGATGCGGGCGCGCGAGAAGTCGTCGATCTCGAGGTCGGGCACGATCTGCCATCGGCCGTTCTCCGTCTGCACGGGGAAGGACGACACGAGTCCCTCGGGCACGCCGTAGGACCCGTCGGAGACGACCGCCATCGAGGTCCAGTCGCCTTCGGTCGTGCCGTTCAGCCAGTCGCGCGCGGCATCCACCGTCGCACTCGCCGCGGACGCTGCGGACGACGATCCGCGCGCCTCGATGATCGCCGTGCCCCGGTTCGCGACGGTCGGCAGGAACTCGCTCTCGACCCACGGACGGTCGACGAGCTCGAGCGCGGGCCGGCCTGACACCACGGCGTGCGACAGGTCGGCGTACTGCGTCGCGGAGTGGTTGCCCCAGATCGTCATGCGCGAGATCTCCGACACCGGCGCGCCCGTCTTGAGCGCCAGCTGCGCGAGAGCGCGGTTGTGGTCGAGGCGGGTCAGGGCAGAGAAGCGCTCGGCCGGGATGTCGGGCGCGTTCTGCTGCGCGATCAGCGCGTTCGTGTTCGCAGGGTTGCCCGTGATCAGCACGCGGATGTCGTCGCCTGCGACGTCGTTCAGCGCCTGACCCTGGGCCGTGAAGATCGCGCCGTTGGCGGACAGGAGATCGCCGCGGGTCATCTCGGCCGTGCGCGGGCGGGCGCCGACGAGGAGCGCGAGGTCGGCTCCGTCGAACGCGCGACGGGCATCGTCGGTGATGTCGATCCCGGAGAGAAGCGGGAACGCGCAGTCGACGAGCTCCATCGCGACGCCCTCCGCCTTCGGCAGCGCGGGCGCGACCTCGAGCAGGCGGAGTTCGACCGGGCGGTCGCCGAGACCGCCGCTCGCGAGACGGAAGAGGAGGCTGTAGCCGATCTGACCGGCCGCGCCCGTGACGGCGATGCGAAGAGGTGTGACCATGACTCGACGCTACCGGTCGGCCGGTGCCTCCGGCAGGGCCGAGCGCAGCGGGCGGCGCAGGAACCGGTCGGCGATCTGCATCCCGATCCCGCCGTCGAGCAGCACGCCGTGCTTGGCGCCCTTGATCACGGTCAGTCGGGCGCCCGGGATGCGCGCGTCGAGGACCCGGGCGTTCTCGACCGGCGTCAGGGCGTCGAGCTCGCCGTGCAGCACGAGCGTCGGGGCCGTGATGCGCGACAGGTCGTCGAGCGTGTCGTGCGCGCGACTGGCGCGATGATGACGGGCGAGGGCGGTGCGGTCGCGGCCGACAGCGAGGAGCCGCACCAGGTCGTCCTGCGCCTCGTCCCAGAAGACCGACGCGACCTCCTTCCGGTCGCGCGAGCGGATGGCGCGGTCGGCTTCGTCGGAACGCCGCGGGCCGTGCGCGTCGCCGGCCGATGTCGAGACGAGCACGAGCTTGCGCACGCGCTCGGGATGGTCGATCGCGAGCCACTGCGCGACGCGGCCGCCCATCGAATGCCCGACGATGTCCGCTCGCTCGATGCCTGCATCATGGAGGATGTGCACGACGTCGTCGGCGAAGAGCCGCGTCGTGAAGCGCTCGGCCTCGCCCAGTTCGCTGTCGCCGATGCCGCGGTGGTCGAAGATCACGATCTGCCGATCGCGGAGCAGTCCGGGCCCCGCGATCTGCCACGACCGGTGATCGACCGCCTGACCCGCGATGAGCACGAGCGGTGCGCCTTGCCCCGCGGTCCAGTACGCGAGTCGGATGCCGTCGGCCGCGGTCGCATCGTGCCGCACCCACTCGGGCCCGTAGGGATTGTCCGTCACTCGGACGAGGGTAGCCGGGTCAGAGGAGGAGCTGAGCCACGAGCTGGGGCCACACATCGAACATGAGTTGCCGTTGAGGCGTTCCGAATCCATCCCCGAAGTGGGCGTAGTCGTAGGTGAAGACGACTGTGTCCTCGTAGGACTCGAAGTCGTCGACCAGCGCAGGGAGGCTCCGAGTGAAGGTGAACTCCGCGCGCTCGGAGTCGTCGGCGACCGTGCTCAGCGTGATCTCGTCCGAGTAAACAAGGGTCACGCGCACGCCCGCTTTGGCTTGCACGGCGAGGGTGATCGTGCCGTTCTCATCGAGAATTGTGCTGGATGCGCCGCTCTCAAGAGGTTCAATGGCCTTCGGTACGACAGTCGGAATGAGCGCGGGCACACCGAGGCTGGCGAGCGTCGCGGAGGCAGGGCGCCCCCATACGGACGGAGCGGCATAGTCGGCGCGGATCTCGAGATTCTCGTTCTCGAGTGAGATGAGGTCGTCCGCCAGCGTTGGCGCATAAATCAAGCGTCCCGCGCCGGAGCTGTCCAGCTGCACCTCGTGGACCGCTCCGTCGATGTCCACCCGTGTCTGAGCGTTGGGCTCACCGCGGAACGCAAGCTGAACATCGAACTCCGGCGTCTGCTCGTTCGCGGTCGCCGGGACCATCTCGAGGTCGACGTCGAGCAATGCAGAAAGCCCGAGCGCATCGCGCATACCCGCAGCGAACGGCTCGCCTGTCGCGTGCTGCGCGGTGTAGCGCACCTCGAGCGGAACGTCTTGATCAACCTGATCGAAGGTGGGGACGATAAGGACTTCTGCGCGTCCTTCGCTGTCGAGCGGGATGACGTCAGAGTCGGTGATTCCGCTCGGCGTGAGTCGCACGGTAGCCCCGCCTTCGCCTGTGATGACGACTGACGCGGTGTTACTTGGGTCATCGAGCGCCTTCAGCACGACGTCGAGCCCGTCGTTGATCGCGACATCCTCGATATCGATCAGCTCGCCCAGCGTCGTGCGGTCCTCGAGACCCGCGAGGGCGCCATCCCGATAGCGCACCTCGATCGGCAGATCGTCTCGGACCTCGCCAGGGCCGAGCGCGATGGTGAGCGTGGCCTTCCCCTCAGCATCGAGCGTTCGTGAGTCGTCGGACGAGGTCGACCCGTCGACGTACACGGAAACCCGCTTGCTGACCTCGCCGGTCACGGCGAACTCGACGGTTCCGGCGTTCTTGTCGACATCGACCGCCGCGCCGATGTCGATCCGCTTCGGGGGCACCGGCGTCTCGGTCGGCGTCGGTTCCGGCGTGGGCGTCGGGCTCGCGGTCGGCGTCACCGTCGGAGTCGGAGTCGGCTCGGGCTCGACGGCCTCGAGCAGCGGATCGCGCACGCCCAGCGTCGACAGCGACGCGACGAACGACTCGCCCTCGACGTCGCGATAGGCGATCTCGAGCGTGACGTCGTCCATCACCTGGACGGCGGTGAGGGCGAACTGGAGCTCCGCGACGCCGTCGGCCGAGAACTCGCCCTTCGCGAGGGCATCCGCGTCGGCCGCCGTGAAGAGGAGCATCGCGGAGGCCGCAGCGGGTGCGGAGCTCGACTCGGTCACGGCCACGGCTTCACCGGGCTCGCCGGTCACGTCGACCTGGACGATGCGCTCGCGTGCATCGACGACGGACGCACGCTCGAAGCCGATGGGCGCGGGACTCTCGACCTCGGGCGCAGGCTCCGACGGCTGCGGCGTCGGCTCGGGCGACGGCTCCTCCGACGGGCTCGGAGCGGGCTCCTCCGACGGGCTCGGCTCGGGCGACGGCGCCTCTGACGGCTCCGGCTCGGCGGTCGGCTGCGGCTCGAGCGTGGGCTCGGCGGTCGGCTGAGGCTCGGCCGACGGCTGGGGCTCGGCGCTCGGCTCGGGAGCCGGCGCCGGAGTGAGCGTCGGCGTCGGGGTCGGCGAAGCGGATGGCGCGGGCTCATCGACCGGGGGAGCGATCGGCTCCTCGGGGGCCGGGGTCTGCGCGAGCAGCTCGTCGGAGGCCTCGATCGACGCGTCGGGCTGCGCGGCGTCCTCGAATGCCGACGCGGCCTCGTTCGCGGATCCCGCGAAGCCGCCCGTCAGCGTCGCCGCGAGTACCGTGCCCGCGACCGCGGCCGCCGCGATCCCGGCGCCGACGAGTCCGCCGATCGTCCACGCGGAGCTCGACGCCGACCCGCCGGCCGATCCTCCGGATCCACCTGATCCGCCGCCCGCCGCAGCGAACCCGACCGACTTGGCGGCGCCATCCGCTGCCGCGCCGGTCGCCGCTCCGGCGCCGACGGCTCCGCCCGCGACCGCCACAGCGCCCTCGTACACCGACGACGGCATGGCCGCGAGCGCCACGAGCGCCGACTCATCGCGCTGGAGCGAGGCGAGGTAGCCGGCGGTGCCGGTGACGCCGATCGTGAGCGGCAGGAGCACGAGCGCGAGTCGGCTGCCGACCTCCTTCGCCTCCGACGCGACGATCGCGCAGCGCGCGCACTCGCCGAGGTGCGCGTCGACCTTGGCCTGGTCGCGCGATCCGAGGTTGCCGCGCGTGTACGCGCCGAGGCGCTCGATCGTCCAGGCGTGCGCGGACCCGTCCTCCACGGAGGCGATGTGCGCCTGGATCCACGCCTCGCGCAGCCCCTCGCGGGCGCGGAACGCGAGCTGCGAGACGGCGGCCGCCTTCATGCCGAGCAGCGGTGCGATCTCCGCGGGCTTCATCTGCTCGATCTCGGTGTACCAGAGCACCTCCTGCCAGCGCGTGGGCAGGCTGCGGAAGGCGGTGTGGGTGAGGCTGCGGTCGAGCGCCTCGTCCGTGGCGACCTCGGTCGACTCCGGGTCCTCGACCTCCTCGAGCGCGTCGCTCGTCGCCTCCGTGCGCGCGCGGCCCCACGACGCCGCCACATTGCGGATGGTCGTGAAGAGGTACGCGCGGAACGAGCCGGTCGGCCCGTTGCCGCGCTGGATCGACTGGAAGATCTTCGCGTACGACTCCTGCACGAGGTCGTCGGCGTCGAGGCTCGACGTGATCGACCGCGCGGCGACGATGCCCGATCGGTAGTGGCGCCGCCACAGCTCGCCGAACGCGTCGTGGTCTCCCGAGCGGGTGCGGAGGACGAGATCCGCGTCGGGGGTCGCCGATGCCGGCGCCTCGCCGTCGCTGAGGTTCTCGTCGTCTGTGGTCATAGGTGCGGGTCCGTGTCGGTGGGCACACCCCTCGTCGCATCGGTGGCGGCGGGTGCGCGTGCGGCCGACGTCGGGTCGTCAGGCCGGTGAACATCCTCCCGCGGATCGGGCGGCTCCGCCACCCCGATGTAGGGATTCACGGGGGATTTTCCGCCCGATGGCACGGTCACATCCGGAGTTCGACAAATTTCTCGGAAGTCGCGTAATGAAACCGCCTCACCGCCGTCTCATGCGGTGAGGGACGTTCCGCCCAGCTGCTGGGGAGCTTCGGGTCGGAGGTCTCGCGAGGCGGCATCGCCGCTCGCGACGAGGGGCTCGGACACTCGGGGGAGGGGTCCGGGCCCCTGATCTCTCTCCGGACGCCTCAGCGCACGGCGCCCGCGGTCCAGACTCGCGCGACCTCGAGCTCGCGGCTCCACAGAACCGCATCGGCGATCGCCCCGGTGCGGAGCGTGCCGAGGTCGTCGCGGCGCAGCACCTTGGCGGGCGTCGCCGTGAGCGCCCCGACCGCGTCGGGCAGCGGGACGCCGAGCCCGACGACCCGGCGGAGCGCCACGTCCTGCGTGAGCGTGGAGCCCGCGATGGTGTCGGTGCCGCGCACCGTCGCGACGCCCTGCTCGACGACCACGTCGAGGGCGCCGATCGCGTAGTCGCCGTCGGCCATGCCGGTCGCCGCCATCGCGTCGGTCACGAGCGCGACCCGGCCCGGCGCCGCCCGGAGCAGCATGAGCATCACGGCGTCGGCGACGTGCACACCGTCGGCGATGAGCTCGAGCACGACCCGGTCGTCGCGCGCCGCGGTGGGGATGGGTCCCGGCCGGCGGTGGTGGATGCCCGGCATCGCGTTGAAGGCGTGCGTCACGAGCGTCGCACCGGCGTCGACGCCCGCCGCGGTCGCGTCGGCGTCGGCGTCGGTGTGTCCGATCGCCGCGATGACCCCCGCCGCTGAGATGGCGCGGATCGCGTCGATCGCGCCGGGCAGCTCGGGGGCGATCGTGATCTGCCGGATGGTCTGGGTTCCGCCGATCTCGCCCGCCGCGAGCAGGCGCGCGACCGTGTCGGCGTCGGGGTGGCGCAGGAGCTCGGGGTCATGCGCGCCGTGATGGCCGGGGTCGAGGAACGGCCCCTCGAGATGGCTGCCGAGGATGTCGTCCTCGTGCTGGGCGAGGCGCCCGATGGCGGCGACGCGCGCCTCGAGGTCGTCGACGGAGGCGGTCACGAGCGAGATGACCGCTCGCGTCGTGCCGTGCGCCCGGTGCAGAGCGCGTGCCGTCCGGATGGCGTCCGCCCCGTCCTCGTGGGCGGCGCCCGCACCGCCGTGCCCGTGCAGGTCGATCAGCCCCGGCGTGAGCACGGCGCCGTCGCCCGCGATCTCGGCCGCGTCGATGACGACATCGCCCGTCTGCGTTGCGGCGCGCCATCCGTCTCCGTCGCCGCGCGACGAGACGCGTCCGTCCTCGAAGCGGATCCAGCCGTCGCGCTCCGCGCGGCGGTCGGAGACGAGCAGCGTCGAGTGGATCACGGTCCCCATGCTCCAGACCCTCCCACATCCACCCGACCGCGGCCATCCGACTCGGGTCGGCTATGCTGTTCGCGTCGCGACTGGCGTTGAGGTGGTGCACCACCGGGAAGCGACCGAGACGGCATTCGACCGCACGCCTGGGCCGATGCGATGACCCCTTTTCGTCTGTCGTCTGGAGATCGCCATGACCGATCCGCTGTTCAACGCCCCCCTCGCCGAGGTCGACCCGGAGATCGCGGAGGTGCTGCAGCGCGAGCTCGATCGTCAGCGCGGCTTCCTCGAGATGATCGCGTCGGAGAACTTCGTGCCCGTCTCGGTGCTGCAGTCGCAGGGCTCCGTGCTCACGAACAAGTACGCCGAGGGCTACCCGGGCCGCCGCTACTACGGCGGCTGCGAGGAGGTCGACGTCGCCGAGGAGCTCGCGATCGCCCGCGCCAAGGAGCTGTTCGGCGCCGAGTTCGCGAACGTCCAGCCGCACTCGGGCGCCACCGCCAACGCCGCCGTGCTGCACGCGATCGCCCGCCCCGGCGACACGATCCTCGGCCTCTCGCTCGACCACGGCGGCCACCTCACGCACGGCATGAAGATCAACTTCTCCGGCCGTCTCTACGACATCGTCGCCTACGGCGTGAACCCCGAGACCTCGCTCGTCGACATGGACGAGGTGCGCCGCCTCGCCCTCGAGCACAAGCCGAAGGTCATCATCGCCGGCTGGTCGGCGTACCCCCGCCAGCTCGACTTCGCCGCGTTCCGGGCGATCGCCGACGAGGTGGGCGCGTACCTCTGGGTCGACATGGCGCACTTCGCGGGCCTCGTCGCCGCGGGTGTCCACCCGAGCCCCGTCCCGCACGCGCACGTCGTCTCGTCGACCGTGCACAAGACGATCGGCGGCCCCCGCTCGGGCTTCATCCTCACGAACGACGCCGACATCGCGAAGAAGATCAACTCGGCCGTCTTCCCGGGTCAGCAGGGCGGCCCGCTCATGCACGTGATCGCCGCCAAGGCGACCGCGTTCAAGCTCGCCGCGACGCCCGAGTTCAAGGACCGTCAGGAGCGCACCGTCCGCGGCGCGGCCATCCTCGCCGATCGCCTCTCGCAGCAGGACGTGAAGGACGCGGGCATCGCGGTCCGCTCGGGCGGCACCGACGTGCACCTCGTGCTCGTCGACCTGCGCGACGCCGCGATCAACGGCAAGGAGGCGGAGGACCTCCTGCACGACATCCGCATCACGGTCAACCGCAACGCCGTCCCGAACGACCCCCGCCCGCCGATGGTCACGTCGGGCCTCCGCATCGGCACGCCCGCGCTCGCGACGCGCGGCTTCGGCGACGCCGAGTTCACCGAGGTCGCCGACATCATCGCCCTCGCGCTGCTCCCCGGCGCCGACATCGACGCCCTGCGCGAGCGCGTCGCGAAGCTCGCCGACGCGTTCCCGCTCTACCCCGGCCTCGAGCAGGTCGGCCAGGGCTACGCGGGCGTCTGAGGCGCCCCGATCCGTCGAGACTAGCCCTGGTCGTCGAAGCCAGCGCTCCCCGCGCTGGCTTCGACGACGGGCACTAGTCCCGACGGGTTCTGACCCACGAACGAGGGAAGACGAAGACGGATGACCGCACAGATTCTCGACGGCAAGGCGGCCGCGGCCGCGATCAAGGCGGAGCTCGCGGAGCGGGTCGCCGCCCTCGCGGCGAAGGGCGTCACACCCGGCATCGCGACCGTGCTGGTCGGCGCCGACCCCGCGTCGCAGCTGTACGTCGGCATGAAGCACAAGCAGTCGGTGGCGATCGGGATGAACTCGATCCAGCGCGAGCTGCCGGCTGACGCGACCCAGGCCGACGTCGAGGCGCTGATCGACGAGCTCAACGCCGATCCGACGTGCCACGGCTACATCGTGCAGCTGCCGCTGCCCAAGCACATCGACACGGACGCCGTGCTCGAGCGCATCGACCCCGCGAAGGACGCCGACGGCCTCCACCCGACGAACCTCGGCCGTCTCGTGCTCAACGTGAACGCGCCGATCGCCACCCCGCTGCCGTGCACGCCCCGCGGCGTCATCGAGCTGCTCGTGCGCAACGGGTACGACCTGAACGGCAAGCACGTCGTGGTCGTCGGCCGCGGCGTGACGATCGGCCGCCCCATGGGGCTCCTGCTCACGCGGCGCGACGTCAACGCGACGGTCACCCAGGTGCACACGGGCACGCCCGACATGGCGCCGTACCTGCGCGAGGCCGACGTCATCGTCGCGGGAGCCGGCGTCAAGCACCTCATCCGCGCGGAGGACGTCAAGCCCGGCGCGGCCGTGCTCGACGTGGGCGTCACGCGCGAGACCGACCCCGAGACCGGGAAGCAGCGGGTCTTCGGAGACGTGCACCCCGACGTCGCCGACGTCGCGGGCTTCCTGTCGCCGAACCCCGGCGGCGTGGGCCCGATGACCGTGGCGCTGCTCATGACGAACGTCGTCGAGGCGGCCGAGCGCTCCCTCGCCTGAGCCGCGTCCCCCCGACACGAACCCCGGTCCGCTCTCGTCGGGCCGGGGTTCTTCGTGAGAGACTCCCCGCATCCGGTCGACGGCGACCGGAGGGGCCGCCGGAGGGGCGGCCCTGAAGGGGACGAGAGGCCATCATGCACGCTCCGGAGCCCGAGCTCACCATTCCCGACGCACCCGTCTACGACCTCCTCTTCGCGGACCTCCGCGACGAGGAGCGCGACCTCGTCGCCTTCATCGACGGCCGGACGGGCGACACCCTGACCTACGGAGCGCTCGTCGACGCGATCGACGCCTTCGCGGGCGCGCTCGCCGCGCGCGGCATCGGCCCCGGTGACGTGGTCTCGCTGCACGCCGTCAACACCCCGGCCTTCGCGATCGCCTTCCACGGCATCCTCCGCGCCGGCGCGACGGCGACCACGGTCAACGCGCTCTTCACGCCGGGCGAGATCGAGAAGCAGCTGCGGATGGCCAGGGCCGTCGCGCACGTGACGGTCTCGCCGCTCGCGCCCGGCTCGGTGCCCGCAGCGCAGGCGACCGGCATCCCGGCCGAGCGCATCGTCGTCCTCGACGGGTGGGACGCCTTCCCGACCCTCCGCGACCTGCTGGCCGAGGGCCATCCCGCCCCCGACGTCACCCCGGAGGCGCGGAGCCAGGTCGCCGTGATCCCGTTCTCGTCGGGCACGACGGGCCTGCCCAAGGGGGTCATGCTCTCGCACCGCAACCTCGTCGCGAACGTGCAGCAGTGCGTCGCGCGACTGCACGTGTCGCCGCAGGAGCGCCTGCTCGCGGTGCTCCCGTTCTTCCACATCTACGGGATGACCGTGCTCCTGAACCTTGCGCTGCGCGCGCGTGCGACGCTCGTCACGATGCCGAGGTTCGATCTCGAGGAGTTCCTGCGCGTCCTTCAGGACCACCGCGTCTCCTACGCCTTCATCGCCCCGCCGATCGCGGTCGCCCTCGCGAAGCACCCGCTCGTCGACCAGTACGACCTGAGCGCCCTGCGCACGGTCTTCTCGGGAGCCGCGCCCCTCGACGAGCGACTCGGCCGTGCGGTCGCCGACCGTCTCGGCGTCGAGGTGCTGCAGGGCTACGGCATGACCGAGCTCAGCCCGGTCTCCCACGCCATGGTGCGCGGCGAGAGCGACGGCGTCCCGCTCTCGTCGATCGGGCCCGCCGTGCCGGGCACCGAGGCGCAGATCGTCGACATCGAGACGCACGCGGTGATCGAGGTGCCGGAGGAGGGGCGCTCGCGCTCGGGCGAGCTGTGGGTGCGCGGGCCGCAGGTGATGCTCGGGTACCTCGACAACCCGGAGGCGACGGCCGCGTGCCTGACGGAGGACGGATGGCTGCGCACGGGCGACATCGCCGCATACGACTCGAGCGGGGCCGTGTTCATCGTCGATCGGCTCAAGGAGCTCATCAAGCACAAGGGCTACCAGGTGGCGCCCGCGGAGCTCGAGGCGCTCCTGCTCGCGAGCGACCGCGTCGCGGATGCGGCGGTCGTGGGCGAGCCGCTCGAGGACGGCGACGAGGCGCCCGTGGCCTTCGTCGTCCCGCAGGGCGAGCCCGACGCCGACGCCGTGCTCGCCGAGCTCAACGGCCAGGTCGCGCCCTACAAGAAGCTGCGCCGGGTCGAGTTCGTCGACGCCATCCCGAAGTCCGCATCGGGCAAGATCCTCCGCAAGGATCTCAAGGCCCGCCTGGCGGAGGAATGAGGATCATCCGCGGCGCTTGATGCGCGCCCGGGCGTCGTCGAGCATCCGCGTCGCCCGGCGCTCGAAGCGGTCGTCGATGAGGTCGTAGACGACCCACGCGACGAGCAGGTAGAGCGGCGGGAGGACGTAGCCCCAGAACCAGCCGCGCACGTCGACGTCCGACAGGGCGACCACGAGCATCCAGATGACGAGCTGCACGAGGAACGTCGCGAGGTACTGGACGAGCTTCTCGCCGATGCGCGCCCGCCGCGCGAGCGAGGACGCGGCGCCGCGGAAGATCCGTGCGAGGAGCGGCTTGAGCCAGATCGTCGCGAGCGCGAGCACGAGGGCCGCCCACCACGCGGCCCAGCCGACGGAGACGAACGGGACGAGCCATCCGACGACCGCGAGCACGAGCACGTCGAAGAGGTAGAGGCAGACGAGCCGGATGAACCACGCTTTCATGGCCTCAGCCTGCCACGCCGGCCGCTCGCCGGCTACGAGGCGGATGGCTCGCCCGCGAGGCGCAGCGTGCTCACCGACACGGTCGACTCCGTGCCGAGGAAGACGAGCGAGCCCGCGGCGATGCGCAGGGCGCTGTACGCGGGGTCGACGAGCCCGGTGCGGCGCGGTGCGCTCGGGGGCTGCGAGGGCGAGGGGATGGCGGTGGCCGGCATGACGGCTCCTCGGGTCGGCGGCTGGTACTGCTCCAGCTTCCGCCCGGCGGGGCGTCGCGCACATCCCGCTGGGGGATGAACCCGGGTCATCCCAGGGTCCTCCTCCGGGATGACCCCGTCCAGGTTCTGCATGTCTCACACGGGGTGTGAAAGGGGCCGCCGAAACCACGGCGAGTGAGACACGCAGAAGGGGGGCGGGGAAGGTCAGTGCTCGCTGTGGCGGTCGAGGAACTCGTAGACCTCGAGGTCGTCGACGCCCGGGAAGGCGCCGCGGGGCAGCGGCGAGAAGATGTGCGTGTGGACGCGCGCGCTCGGCCACGCCTTGCCGCGCCACGGCGACTCCGCGACGCTCGGCGGCCGCCGGCAGCACGACTCGTCGGGGCAGCTCGACGACGCCCGCACCTGCGTCTCGCGACCGCGCCACCACTTCGCGTCGTCGAACGGGACGCCGACCGTGATCGAGAACTCGCCCGAGCTGCGTGAGCCCGTCTGCGTCGCGCACCAGAACGTGCCGGCCGGGGTGTCGGTGTACTGGTAGTGCTCGGTCGTGCGGTTCTGCTGCTCGAAGGCGTTGCGCGCCGCGAACTTGCGGCACACGATCTGGCCCTCGATCGCACCGGTCACATCCTCGGGCAGCGGCAGGCCGTCGTTCTCGTACACGCGCTCCACCTGGCCCTGGCTCCCCACCCTGAGGAAGTGCAGCCGCATGCCGAAGTGGGTCGTGAGCAGGTTCGTCATCCGCATGCCCGCCGCCTCGTGCGTCACGCCGAACGCGTCGCGGAAGTCCTCGACGGCGAGATTGCGGTCCTTGCGCGCCTGCTCGAGGAACGCCACCGCGGCGGTCTGCGGGATGAGGCAGCAGGCGGCGTAGTAGTTGATCTCGAGCCGCTGCTGGAGGAAGTCGGCGTAGTCGGTGGGCCGCTCGTGCCCCAGCAGCCGGTGAGCCATGGCCTGCAGGGCCATCGAGCGGAGACCGTGGCCGCCGGGGATCGACGCCGGCGGCAGGTAGATGCGGCCGTTCTCGAGGTCGGTGATCGAGCGCGTCGACGAGGGCAGGTCGTTCACGTAGATGAGCTCGAAGCCGAGCTGCTCGGCCATGATGCTCACCGTGCGGTGCTTGAGGGCGCCCGACGTGTGGCCGGCCGCGCGCAGCTGGCGCTCGGCGAGCTCCTCGATCTCAGGCAGGTAGTTGTTGGCCGCGCGCTGTCGCAGGCGCAGCTCGGTGTTGGCGCGCCGCGCCTCCTCCGGGGTGGCGATCGCCTCGTTCTCACGGCGCTGCAGCTCGCGGTGCAGGCCGATGATCGACTCGATGGTCTCGTCGCTGAGACCCTTGGTCACCTTGATCGGCGGCACGCCGAGCTGGCGGAACACCTGGCTCGACTGCGCCCGCTCGAGCTCGATCTCGAGGGCGGCCCTGCGGTTCGGCGGCTCACCTGAGATGAGGTCGGTGACGTTCGTGTCCACGGCGTCGGCGATGGCCTGCAGCAGCGAGAGCTTCGGCTCGCGCTTGCCGTTCTCGATGAGGCTCAGCTGGCTTCCGGCGACCCCGACGAGCGCGCCGAGCTCGTCGAGCGTCAGCCCCCGCTGCACGCGGTGATGGCGGATGCGGTGGCCGAGGGTCTTGAGCTCGAGGCCGGTCTTCTGGTCGCTCATCGGAGGCATTCCTTGATGATAGCTAAAGATCCATCATTCTTTCGACTTCGGATGGCCGAAAAGAGCGGCAGAACCGAGAGAACCTGGCATGGCGACCACGTCTCACCCACAAGGAGCTCTGATGGCAATCGCCGAACCCCTCGCCCCTCACACGACGGACGCCCTCGCCGGCTTCGGCGCACGGCCCGCCTACGACGGCGCCGGCATGCGCGAACTCGCCGCGTGGGTCGACGAGATCGCCCGTCTCACCCAGCCCGATCGCATCCACTGGGTCTCGGGCTCCGCGGAGGAGAACGCCGCGCTCATCGCCGACATGGTGGCCTCGGGCACGCTCATCCCGCTCGACGCCGAGAAGCGCCCGAACTCGTTCCTCGCGCGATCGCACCCCGGCGACGTCGCGCGCCTCGAGTCGCGCACGTACATCTGCTCGGAGCGCGAGGAGGACGCCGGCCCCACGAACAACTGGGCCGACCCCGCGCAGATGCGCGAGACCCTGAATCCGCTGTTCCGCGGCTCCATGCGCGGCCGCACGATGTTCGTCGTGCCGTTCTCGATGGGCAAGGTCGGCGGTCCGATCTCGCAGATCGGCGTGCAGGTCACCGACAGCCCGTACGCGGTCGCGTCGATCGAGATCATGACCCGCGTCGGCGACGAGGTCACGCGCCTCATCGCCGAGGGCGCCGACTGGGTGCGCACGGTGCACACCGTCGGAGCCCCGCTCGAGCCGGGCGAGGCCGACGTCGCGTGGCCGTGCAACGACGAGAAGTACATCGTGCACTTCCCCGACACGCTCGAGGTCTGGTCGTTCGGCTCGGGCTACGGCGGCAACGCCATCCTCGCGAAGAAGTGCTTCGCGCTCCGGATCGCCTCGGTGCTCGGGCGCGACCAGGGCTGGATGGCCGAGCACATGCTGCTCATCCGCGTCATCGACCCTGCCGGCCGCGCGTACCACGTGGCCGCGGCCTTCCCGTCGGCCTGCGGCAAGACGAACCTCGCGATGCTGCGCCCCACCATCCCCGGATGGAGGGTCGAGACCCTCGGCGACGACATCACGTGGATCCGCCCCGGCGCCGACGGCCGGTTCCATGCGATCAACCCCGAGGCCGGGTTCTTCGGGGTCGCACCCGGCACGGGCGCGTCGACGAACGTCACCGCGGTCGAGACGCTGTGGGGCAACGTGCTCTTCACGAACGTCGCGCTGACCGACGACGGCGACGTCTGGTGGGAGGGCCTCACGGACGAGACCCCCGCGCACCTCATCGACTGGCAGGGCCAGGACTGGACGCCCGACGCGGGCCGCCCGGCCGCCCACCCGAACTCGCGCTTCACCGTGGCCGCCGATCAGGCGCCGTCGATCGCGGACGACTGGGAGGAGGCGGTGCCGCTCGATGCCATCCTCTTCGGGGGCCGTCGCGCGACGAACGTCCCGCTCGTCGTCGAGGCGTTCGACTGGGAGCACGGCGTCTTCCTCGGGTCGACGATCTCGTCGGAGCGCACCGCGGCGGCCGAGGGCACCGTGGGCGAGCTGCGCCGCGACCCGTTCGCGATGATGCCGTTCTGCGGGTACAACATGGCCGACTACTTCGGGCACTGGCTCGAGATGGGCGGCAGGGCCGAGCAGCTCCCGCGGATCTTCCAGGTCAACTGGTTCCGCAAGGGCGCCGACGGCCGCTTCCTCTGGCCCGGGTTCGGCGAGAACTCGCGCGTGATCGACTGGATCATCCGCCGTCTGCAGGGTGAGGTCGAGGCGGTGCCGTCCGCCATCGGCCTGCTGCCGGTCGTCGCCGACCTGGACCTCGACGGCATCGACGTGCCCGCAGCCGACCTCGAGGAGCTCTTCGAGGTCGATCCGACGTCGTGGCTCGCCGAGGCGGCGCTCACCGAGGAGTTCTACGACACGTTCGGCGACCGGGTCCCGGCCGCGCTGCGGGCGCAGCTCGCGGCTCTTCGCGAGCGTCTCGAGTCCGCGAAGGCCTGATCCGCACAGACGGCCTTCCGCCGCGTCCACCCGGACCGCACGCCGGGTGACGCATCCCAGCGGCCCGCCCCCTTCCGATCCGGGGCGGGCCGCTTCATGCGCGGCTCACGCGCGCAGGATGGCCATGGCCCGGTCGACCGCGGTGCGCGCGTCGGATGCGTCGATCGGAGCGTCGGCGAAGAGCTCGATCTGCGCGTCGCCCGTCGCTCGCTGCGCCATCGCGGGCGGCTTCCACACGCCGACGATCTCGCCGTCGTGCACGATGAGGGACCGCACCATGCCGTTGGCGCCGGGTCCAGCGGCCGCGAGCGCATCGGGGGATGCGGTCACGGTGCGGTCGGCGTAGGCGATGTAGAACTCCTCGAACGTCGGCAGGGCGAACGTCCGCGCGGCGTCGGGAGCAGTGCGCGGCGGCGCGGGACAAGCGTAGAGCGGCTCGTCGGCGTCGCCGACGAGCCTCACCCGATCCGCCGCAGCGGCAGCGGCCGCGCGTGCCGTGGTGAGCGGGAGCCCGGCCCACCAGGCGAAGTCGCGCGCCGTGGCCGGTCCGTGCCCCGCGATGTAGCGCGCGAAGAACTCGGCGAGCGGGTCGGCGGGCGACGCGGACTCGCGGATCCACTCCTCGGCGAGGACGAGGTGCTGCTCGCGCGGCTCGACCGCGTCGCGATGGACGACGGGGCCCCAGACGAGGACGCCGTGGAGCGCGAGCGTCACGATGAGGTGGTAGCCGCGCTGACCGGCCGTCGAGATGCCGCCCGACTCCCAGACCGCGGCGATCTCCGCGCGGGTCAGGCGGCCGCCGCCGCGCAGGGCGCCCACGGCGAGCTTCTCAGCGCGCGCGATGTCGTCGTCGGCGATGCCCAGATCGCGCAGCCGCTTCGCGTCGGCCTGCAGCATCCGCGCGGCGGTGACCGACAGCATCCAGCCGAGGTCCTCGGCCGCGACGGTGTGCAGCGTGCCGCGCTGCGTCCACGCCCGCACGAGTGCGCCGCGGTCGTAGGCGCGGTCGACGGCCGACACCCCTGCGCTGCGCGTCCGTGCGGCGAGAGCGAGCCGGCCGCCCCAGAAGTCCTGGGACTGGGTGGCGGTCAGATGGCGGGCGGCGTCGACGGGTGTGCGCGCGGGAGCGACGAGCCGGTGGTGGCGCAGGCGCGCTCGCCGCAGGGCGGGGAGATCCATGCCGCCCATCCTGCCCGTGGCCGCCGACGTCGGGGAAGGCGACTCACACGAGCAGCTGGTGCTTCGCGAGATCGCGGTAGAGCGGCACGCTCGCCACGAGCTCCGAGTGCGTGCCCTGGCCGATCACCCGGCCGCGATCGAGCACGATGATGCGGTCGCTGTCGACGACGGTCGAGAGGCGGTGCGCGATCACGATGAGCGTGCGCCCCTCGGCGACCGCGTCGATCGCCTCGCGCATCCTCTGCTCGTTGACGCCGTCGAGGGACGACGTCGACTCGTCGAGGAGCAGGATGGGCGGAGCCGCGAGCAGCGCGCGGGCGATCGCAAGCCGCTGGCGCTCGCCTCCGGACAGCATGACGCCGTCCTCGCCCACCGGGGTGTCGATCCGGAGCGGGCTGCGGTCGACGATCTCGCCGAGGTTCACGGCGCGCAGCACGCGGTCGCAGTCGGCGTCGCTCGCGTCGGGCGAGGCGAGGCGGAGGTTGTCGGCGAGCGTGCCGGCGAGCGTCGGCGCGTCCTGCTCGACGTATCCGAAATGCGACCGGAGCTCGGCGCGGGGCAGGTCGCGGATGTCGACGCCGTCGAGGAGGACCGCGCCGCCCGTCGGGTCGTAGAAGCGCTCGATGAGCGAGAGGATGGTCGACTTGCCCGCGCCGGACGGGCCGACGAGGGCCACGCGCGCGCCGTGCGGCACCTCGAAGGAGACGCCGCGGAGCACCTCGCGGTCGGCCTCGCTCGGCGCCTGCGCCGTCTCCTCGTCGAGCGGCCCCGCCTCGAGGTGCGCGCGCTCGATCGCCCGCTGCGCCTCGCGCGCCGCCTCCTCGCGTGCCGCGACCGCGGCCGCGGGGTAGGCGAAGCGCACGTCGCGGAAGGCGATCGCCGGCGCCGCGCCATCCGCGGTCGTCGCGCCCTCGCCATCCGCTGCCGTCGCGCCCGTGCCATCCGCTGCAGGAGAATCCGCCCGCTGCAGGAGGATTCCCGCGGAGGGATCCTGCTCTCGCGCGTCCGTCCTGCCGTCGCGCGGGGTGGCCGGCGCGGCGTCGGCGCGGACGCGGTCGTCGGCGTCCTCGTTGGGGAGGTCGAGGACCTCCTGGATGCGCCCGAGCGCGCCGAGCGCCTGGCCGACGCTCGCGATGGCCCCGAACGCCGAGGCGAGCGGCATGATGAGCAGGAAGAGGAACATCACGAACGTGACGAGGCTCGCGATGGTGAGCGCTCCCGATGCGACGCGCATGCCGCCGACGCCGAGCACGACGAGCAGCGAGACCTGCATCGCGATGCCCGCGACCGGGACGACGAGCGCAGACGCCTTCGCGACGCGGATGCCGGCGTGGTACGCGGCGGTCGCCATCGCGCCGACCGACTCCTGCTCGCGGTCGGTCGCTCCCGCCGCGCGGATGGTGCGGATGGATCCGATCACGCGCTCGACGCCGCTCGAGAGCTCGCCCACGCGCTCCTGCTGCGCGGCCGATGCGGCGCGGATGCGACCGGACAGGAGCCCGACGGCCGCACCGGAGACGCCGATGACGCCGACGATCGTCAGCAGCAGCACGGGGTCGATGAAGAGCATCGCCACGAGGGCGCCGACGAACAGGAGGGCGTTGCCCACGCTGTCGGCGAGGCCCTGGGTGAGGACGGCGTAGAGCAGCGTCGTGTCGGTGCCGACGCGCGAGACGAGGTCGCCGGTGCGCCGCGCGTCGAACTCGCTCACCGGGAGGTGGAGGATGCGCGCGATGAGGCGGCGGCGGCTCGAGTGGACGACCGCGGTGCCCGTGCGCTGCAGGAGGTAGTGCTGGTACGCGCCCACGGCGCTCGAGGCGAGGACGAGGAGGACGAGCGCCCACAGCAGCCACCCGAGCGGCGAGCTGGCCTGGACGCGGTCGATCACCTGCCCGATGAGGAGCGGCTGGACGAGCGTCGCGACCGCCTCGACGATGCTCAGCACCGCGACGACGACGAGCACGCCGCGGTGCTCCAGGAGGAAGGGCAGCAGCTGCCGGAACGACGCGCGCGGCCCTTCCTCTGCACGCGGTCGCGCGAAGAGCGAGCGGCGTGCGCGCGGGGCGGTCTGGCTCACGGGGTCTCCTTCCGAGGTGCGCGGGGGATCGCCGAGCGCACCTCAGCCAGCCTAGGCAACCGCCCCGCGCATCGGCTCAGCGTCGGGAGGCCGCTGCGACCGCCGCGTCGTCGTCGAGGTCGACGTCCTTCGTCTCCTTGCCGATGAGGAGCGCGACGAGCGTGAGCACGCCGGCCGCGGCGAGGTACACGCCGACGAGCCAGGGGTTGCCGCCGCCGAGGGCCCACAGACCCAGCGCGATCGAGGGCGCCACGGCGGCGCCGAGGATCGACGCGACGTTGTACGACACGGCCGAGCCGGTGTACCGCACGTTGGTCGGGAACAGCTCGGGAAGCAGCGCGCCCATGGGCCCGAACGTCATGCCCATGAGGAGGAATCCGAAGATGAGGAACGCCTGCACGAGCGCACCCGTGAACTTCTCCTGGCCCTGCGGCAGGAGGAAGACGACGAAGAGCAGGCCAAACACGATGATCGCGGTCGTGACCCAGATGAGGAGGCGGCGGCGTCCGACCGAGTCGGCGAGCGGTCCCGACAGCAGCGTGCACAGGCCGAAGAACACGACGCCGATGATCTGCATGAGCACGAAGTCGACGTACGTGAACCCAAGCCCGGGCACGAAGGTCGCGGGGTCGACGCCCTCGGGGGCGGTCGCCGGGCGGGTGCCGTACGCGAGCGTGAAGCTCGTCATGAGGTAGAAGAGCACGTACGTCGCGAGCATGTAGAAGGTGCCCAGGATGAGCGGGCGCCAGTGCGTGCGGACGGTCGCGCCGAGCGGGAACTTCTGGATCGCGCCGGTCTTCTCCGCCTTCGTGAACGAGTCCGACTCGACGAGCTTGAGGCGGACCCAGAGGCCGATGATCACCATGACCGCGGAGAAGAGGAACGGGATGCGCCAGCCCCACGCGAGGAACGCCTCCGATGCGAGGCCGCCCTCTCCGGGCAGGGCGAAGTTGATCACGAGGAAGAGGGTGTTCGCGATGATGAAGCCGATCGGCGCGCCGAGCTGGGGGAACGTCCCGTAGAGGGCGCGCTTGCCGGCGGGCGCGTTCTCGGTCGCCACGAGCGCGGCGCCCGACCACTCGCCGCCCAGTGCGAAGCCCTGCGCGAGCCGCAGGATGAGCAGGAGGAGCGCTGCCCACGCGCCGATGAGCTGGTACGTCGGCAGCAGGCCGATGAGGAAGGTCGCGATGCCCATCGTGAGCAGCGATGCGACGAGGGTCGCCTTGCGCCCGAACCGGTCGCCGAAGTGGCCGAAGACGATCGCCCCGACCGGGCGCGCGAGCATCGCGGCGCCGAAGGTCGCGAACGACGCGAGCAGCGCCGTGGTCTCGTTGCCCGTCGGGAAGAAGAGAGCAGGGAAGACGAGCACGGCCGCCGTCGCGTAGGCGTAGAAGTCGTAGAACTCGATCGTCGTGCCGACGAGGCTGGCGGTGATAACGCGGCCGCGCGTGTTCGCGGGCGTGGCGGCGGCGGGGGCGTCGGGGCTCTGTGCTGCGGTGGATGTCATGGAGATGCCTGTCCGGAGGGAAGACGGCGGCGCGGAGGGCGCTCGCCGGGGAGACGGTGTCGGCGTCGTCGCCAGCCGGATGGCCGTCTCGACGCGCGGACGCGATCGTCAAGTCTACGCGCCCTCAGCAATACGGACACCGCGACGGCCCCTCGCGCGAAAGGTGCGCAGAGGGGCCGTCGTGCGTGCCGGAGCCGGTGGGCGGAATGCTCAGCCGCCCGAGGGTTCGGATGCGGTCACCAGATGACCGCGATCGTCGCGTTCGCGAGCGTGAGGATGCCGACCAGCCAGAACAGCGCGGGCGGCGTCTGCGCGCCGCGCTTCTGCCGTGCGGAGAGGATGCCGAGGAGCGCGCCGATCACGAGGAGCACGACGAGCTTGACGCCGATCTTGGCGTAGTTCAGGTCGCCGTCCACGCCCCACGGCGCGGCCAGAGCGAGACCCGCGAGACCGGCGATCGCGAGCCCCCAGTGCATGAGCCGCGTGACGTGCGTCCGCCGGTTCGCGACCTCGACGAGCCACGAGCCGAAGAGCGTCGCGAAGCCGACGAGGTGGATGACGATGACGATGCTGCGCAGGATCTCCATGAGCACACCCTACGGGTTTTCTACGATATGTAGAAGGAAGGTCGCCCTCAGCCGCGGAGCGCGCGCAGCGTGAGCGCCGTGCGCAGCGCCGCGTCGGCCGCCTCCGCGCCCTTGTCCTCCTTCGAGCCAGGCAGGCCCGCGCGATCGAGTCCCTGCTGCTCATCGTCCAGCGTGAGCACGCCGAAGCCGACCGGCTTGCCGGTGTCGAGCGCGACGCGCGCGAGGCCATCCGTCGCGGCGTTCGAGACGAAGTCGAAGTGGGGCGTTCCCCCGCGGATGATGACGCCGAGCGCGACGACCGCGTCCGCGCCCGCCTCGAGCGCCGCCTTCGCGACGACCGGGAGCTCGAACGAGCCCGCCACGCGCACGAGCGTCGACTCGGCGCCCGCCGCGTCGAGGGTGCGCTGCGCCCCTGCGATGAGCCCGTCGGTGATCTCGTCGTGCCACGTCCCCGCGACGATCGTCACGCGCAGGCCCTCCGCCGCGATGCCGCCCTTCTCGGGTGCTCCCTTGCCGCTCACTTCTCTGCTCCTTCGTGCATCTGGGCGACCGCCGCGGCGAGCGCCTCCTCGCCGATCACGTGACCCATCCGGTCGCGCTTCGTCTCGAGGTACTGGTGGTTGTTGGGTCCGACGCCGACGATCAGCGGCACCTGCTCGACGACCTCGAGCCCGAGGGCGCGCAGCTGGCTGACCTTGTCGGTGTTGTTCGTGAGGAGGCGGATGCGCTCGACGCCGAGATCGGCGAGGATGCCCGCGGCCGCCGCGTAGTCGCGCGCGTCGGCGGGGAGCCCGAGCGCCGTGTTGGCGTCGACGGTGTCGAGGCCGCGCTCCTGCAGCGCGTAGGCGCGCAGCTTGTTGATGAGGCCGATGCCGCGCCCCTCGTGCCCGCGCATGTAGATGACCACGCCGCCGTCCTGCTCGATCGCGTCGAGCGCGGCGTCGAGCTGCGGGCCGCACTCGCACTTGAGCGAGCCGAACGCCTCGCCCGTGAGGCACTCCGAGTGCACGCGCACGAGCGGCGCGTCGTCGGTGAGGTCGCCCTTGACGACCGCGAGGTGATCGGTGCCGGTGATCCGGTCCTTGTACGCGAGGAAGCGGAAGACGCCGTGCGAGGTCGGGACGGTGGAGTCCGCGCGCAGGCTCACCTGGCGGCGGAACGGCGTGACGGGCTCCGCCGACGGGTCGTTCTCCTCGAGGTAGGCGATGAGCTGCTCGATCGTGACGACAGGGAGCCCCTCGCGCTGTCCGAGCTCGATGAGGCCGGGGAGGCGCATCATGTCGCCGTCCTCCGCCACGACCTCGCCGATCACGCCGACGGGTGCGAGGCCCGCGAGGCGCATGAGGTCGACCGCGGCCTCGGTGTGGCCCGAGCGCTCGCGGACGCCGCCGGGCACGGCGCGCAGGGGCAGGATGTGGCCGGGGCGGATGATGCTCGTCGGCGTCGACTCGGGGTCGGCGAGAACGTTGACCGTGCGGGCGCGATCGTGCGCGCTGATGCCCGTGGTGACGCCCTCGGCTGCGTCGACGCTCACCGTGTACGCCGTCGACCGCGCGTCCTCGTTCACGGCCACCATGGGCGCGAGGTCGAGGCGGTCGGCCCAGTCCTGGGGCATGGGGGCGCACAGGAAGCCCGAGGAGTACCGCACGGTCCAGGCGATCCACTCGGGCGTCGCGAGCTGCGCCGAGAGGATGACGTCGCCCTCGTTCTCGCGGTTCTCGTCGTCGGCCACGAGGACGGGGCGGCCCGCCCGGAGCGCCTCGAGCGCCTCGGGGATGGTCGACAGCTGGCTGGCAAGGCTCATCGCGAGCCTCCTTCGGGGGTGGAGCGGAGGATGACGAAGTCGGCGGGCGGAACGTCGTACGTCGCGAACGACGACTCGTGACCTGTCCCGGCCTCGCGCTGGGCGGTCGCGACGGCCGCGCGGACGGGCGCGGGGGTCGCCTGCTGCGCGCCGAAGGACAGCAGCCGCTGCACGTGGCGCGCGAGGATGTCGGTCTCGAGGTTGACGGCGTCGCCGACGCGGCGCTCGCCGAGGGTCGTCGCCTCGAGCGTCTCGGGGATGAGCGACACCTCGAACCACGGCGTCGGCTCGTGGGCGGGGCTGACGGCGCTCACGGTGAGCGAGACGCCGTCGACCGCGATCGAGCCCTTGTCGACGACGAGGGGCGCGAGCTCGGCGGGGAGCGCGATGCGCACGACGCGCCACTGCTCGCCGGGCCGGACGTCGACGACGGTTCCCGTGCCGTCGATGTGCCCCTGCACGATGTGGCCGCCGAGCCGGCCGCCCGAGGCCGTCGCCCGCTCGAGGTTGACGGGGGTGCCCGTCCGTGCAGCGTCGAGCGTCGACATGTCGAGCGTCTGCTTCATGACGTCTGCCGTGAAGCCCTCGTCCGTCCAGTCCACGACCGTGAGGCACACGCCGCTCACCGCGATCGAGTCGCCGTGGTGCACGTCCTCGATCACGCGCGGGGCGTGGAGCGTGAGGCGCACGCCGTCGCCGGAGGGCTCGATCGCCGTGATGCGGCCGATCTCCTCGATGATGCCGGTGAACATGTCAGCTGCCTCCTTCGGGGGCTTCGGGGGCCGGGCGGGCCACGACGAGGAGGTCGGAGCCGAGGTGGTCGACCTGCTCGACGGCGAGGCGCCGCTGCCGGGAGATGGTGGGGACGCCGATCTCGCCGAGTGCGAGCCGCGGACCGCCGAGGAGGGTCGGCGCGAGATAGACGAGGACGCGGTCGGCGAGTCCCGCCGCGAGGAACGCGCTCGCGAGCGTCGGCCCGCCCTCGACGAACACGCGGTGGAGCCCGCGCTCGTGGAGGTCGTCGAGAACGGCGCGCAGGTCGCGCGTGCGGTAGTGGATCGCCTCGTGCGGATGGCGGAGGATGGCCGCTCCGTCGGGGATGTCGGCGGTGCCGATCACGACGGGGACGGGCTGCGCGGGGTGCAGGGCGTCGCCGTCGCGGGCCGTGAGAGCGGGGTCGTCGGCAAGCAGGGTGCCCGACCCGACGACGATCGCGTCGGCCTGCGCCCGTCGGACATGGACATCCGCCCGCGCCTCGGCTCCCGTGATCCACTGGCTCGTGCCGTCGGCCGCGGCCGCGCGGCCGTCGAGGCTCTGAGCCCACTTGATCGTGACGTGGGGGCGGCCGAGCCGTCGCGCCGTCAGCCACGAGTCGAGAAGCGCATGGGCCTCGGGCGCCATGAGGCCGCTCTCGACGCTCACGCCCGCAGCGCGGAGGTGATCGCCGCCTCCGCTCTCGACGTCGCCCGGGTCGTCCAGTGCGTACACGACGCGCGCGACGCCTGCGGCGATGAGGGCCTCGGAGCAGGGGCCCGTGCGGCCGGTGTGGTTGCACGGCTCGAGCGTCACGACCGCCGTCGCGCCGCGGGCCGCGCCCGGGGCGAGGTGCGAGAGCGCGTCGACCTCGGCATGCGCGGTCCCGGCCCCGTGGTGCCAGCCCTCGGCGATCACATCGCCGTCGGGGGAGAGGATGACCGCGCCGACCTGCGGGTTCCGGCTGCGCGGCCCGCGGCGCGCGAGCTCGAGCGCGCGGGCCATCGCCCGCTGCTCCGCGTCGCTGAACGCCATTCGAACCTCCTGCAGGCACCCCGGGGTTCGCGAACGGCGCCCTCGACGGGCGACGTCACGTGCTGCCTCTCATCCGGACTCGCAGGCTGCGCCTGCATCACCGTCGGTTCCGGAATCCCACCGGATCGGCCCCCGCCATCAGGACGGGGGTTCGCGGACTGTCACCGCCGGTTCGGATTCTCACCGACCCCGGAGCACGTTCTGTGCACTCAGCATAATCAACCGCGACCGTGCGCCGTTATTCCCGGCGGCGTATGCGTCGCCCTATTTCAGCAGGCGCGACAGCCGGCGGTCGGCGAGGACCTTGCCGCCCGTCTGGCACGTCGGGCAGTACTGGAAGTCGGTGTCGGCGAAGAAGACGCTGCGGATGGTGTCTCCGCAGACGGGGCAGGCCTCTCCCGATCGCGCGTGCACGGCCATCCCGCGCCGCTTCGCGTCCTTGAGATCGGCCGGCGGCTTGCCCGAAGCCGTCGCGACGGCATCGGCGAGGGTCGCGCGGAGCGCGTCGTAGAGGCGGTCGACCTCGGCGTCGTCGAGGTTCGCCGCGAGCGCGTAGGGCGACATCCGTGCGGCATGCAGGATCTCGTCGGAGTAGGCGTTCCCGATGCCCGCGATCACGGACTGGTCGCGCAGGAGCCCCTTGATCTGCGTGCGGCGCCCGCGCAGCAGCCCGGCGAGAGCGTCGCGGTCGAAGCCGTCGCCCAGCGGATCGGGGCCGAGGCGCGCGATGCCGGGCACGTCGCCGATGGCCCGAACGACGTACACCGCGAGCGACTTCTTCGTGCCGGCCTCGGTGAGGTCGAAGCCCGAGCCGTCGTCGAACCCGATCCGCAGGGCGATCGGCGAGCGGCCCGGCTTGATCACGGTCGCCGGCAGCGTCTCGTGCCAGCGCAGCCATCCGGCCTTCGCGAGGTGGAAGATGAGGTGGAGACCGCCGTCGAGCTCGAGGTCGACGAACTTGCCGTGGCGCTGCGCGTCGCGCACGCGGGCGCCGGCGATCGCGTCGATCGGAGGATCGTACGTCTTGAGCGCCGCGATCGCGGCCACCTGGGCCTTGACGACAGCGCGCCCCGACGTGCGCTCGCGCAGATAGCGCACGAGCCCCTCCACCTCCGGCATCTCGGGCATGCCGCCATCCTCGCACCGCGCACGGACATCCGTCACGGGCTGGACAGGGCGACGCCGATGCGACACTGGATCCGTGATCGCCGACCTCGCGCTGCTGCCCGTCGTCCTCGAGTCCCGCCTGGGGGAGGTGACGCTGCGCGCGGCCCGCGAGGAGGATCTCGACGCGCTCATGGCGCTGCTCGCGGACGACGAGGTGAGCGCCGCGCGCGGCGATGTCGCCGCCGAGGAGGACCGCCCCGCCTACGCCGCCGCGCTCGCGGCCATCCAGGCCGACCCCGCGAACGCGCTGCTCGTCGCGGAGGCCGCCGATGGCGCGCTCATCGGGACGCTCCAGCTCACCCGCATCCCGGGAATGGCCCGTCGCGGCGCGACCCGGCTGCTCGTCGAGGCCGTTCGCGTGCGCTCCGACCTGCGCTCATCGGGCGTCGGCTCGGCGATGATGCGGTGGGTTGTCGACGACGCGGCGCCGGCGCTTGGCTGCGCACTCGTGCAGCTGACCTCGGACTCCGCGCGCGTCGCGGCGCACCGCTTCTACGAGCGCCTCGGATTCGTCGCCTCGCACGTCGGCTTCAAATACCGCGTCGTGTAGGCGCACCGACGCGCTCGTCGCCCGGACGCGCTCGTCGCCCGGGCGCGCTCGTCGCCCGGGACAGAGCGCAGGAGTTTCTGCGGGGCGGCAAGCAGCGGCCCCCGAGAACCCGCGCCTCGTCGGCGGCTGCGCGCGCGAAGTTCCTGCGTTGTGTCCCGCACGCCTCGCCGACGCGTCGTGCACAGACGGCGTGTCGGGGTGAAGATCTCCACAGGTCCGACTCTCGCGTCTCCCCACCGCTGTCGCCACGGGCACGATGCCGTCATGGCAGGAGGCAGCACCGCCGAAGCGCGGAAGAAGGCGCGGAGGTCGCCGAGGTCGTTCTCCTTCGCCGCGCTGCGCGCGCGGGGGATGAGCCGACGGGCGATCCGGCGCAGGGTCGCGGAGGGCGAGTACGTGCGCGTGCGGCGAGACGTGTACGTCGAACGCGGGGAGTCGGAGGACATCCTTCGGGCAGCGCGGGTCGGAGGCCGACTGGACTGCGTCTCGGCGATGCGGGAGCGGGGCGTCTTCGTGCGCGAGCGCGGAGGACTGCACATCCAGGTGGATCCGCGCAGCGGCCGACTCGCATCGCCCGAGGATCGCAAGCAGCGCCTCGCGGCAGTGCACGGCGTCGTCGTGCACTGGCGGGACGACCCGGCGCCCGACCACGACCTCCTCGCCGACCCCGTCGCCTCTGTCGCGCGTGCCGTGCGCTGCCAGCATCCGCGCGACGCCGTGGCCACGATCGACAGTGCCCTCCACCTCGGGGTAGTGCGCCCCGACCAGATCGACGCGCTGTTCGCGCTCCTCCCTGCGCGTTGCGCCGCGCTGCGTCCGCTCATCGACGGCCGGGCGGAATCCGGCGCCGAGTCGCTCGCGCGCCTGGCGCTCCGCGTGCTCGGCCGGTCGATCGACCTCCAGGTGCGCATCAACGGGGTCGGCCGCGTCGACCTGCTCGTCGACGGATGGATCGTCGTCGAATGCGACGGCAAGGCGTTCCACGAGAGCTGGGCGGCCCAGCTGGAGGACCGGCGCCGCGACCTCGCGCTCGCCGCGCGCGGCTACGCGTGCGTCCGGGCACGGCGATGACGGTGTTCGAGGAGCGGCACGTGCTCGTCGCCGCGGTCCGCGGGCTCCTGCGCGCTCGCCGCTGAGCGACCGCCGGGACAGAACGCAGGAGATCCGTCCGTGCAGAGGCCGTCAGCACGCGGGATCACGCGGCCGTCGCCGGCGCGGGCTGAGAGCGCTCCTGCGCTGTGTCCCGGCAGTCCTCAGCGCAGAGCGGACGAGGCCGCGGTGCGCGGACCGGAGACCCGGATGGGCCGCCGACGGCGCCGGCGGATCGACAGCGACGCGGTCCTCGGCTCGAGCACCGGCCATTCGACGGGGGAGCGGTCGTCGCTCGCCACGAGGCCCGCGATCCACGCGTCCTCGCGCTCGGCGGAGGCGCGGATGCCGCGGCGCCGCGTGCCCTCGAACCGGAACCCGAGCGAGCGCGCGAGGCGGGCGGACGGCTCGTTCCCGGCGACCGCGTGCCACTCGATCCGCTCGAGGCGCATGGGACCGAGGGCGAAGTCGACGACCGCGCAGCCGGCCTCGGCGCCGTAGCCGCGCCCGCGCGCGTCGGCGGAGATCCAGTAGCCGAGCTCGGCCGAGCCGTCCCCGATCCGGTGCAGGCCGATCATCCCGACGAGACCCTCGGCGTCGTGGATCGCCCAGGTGATCTCCTCGCCGGCGCTGCGCCGCTCGGCGCAGAGCGCGACGAACTGCTCGGCGTCCTCCCGCGTGTAGGGGGACGGCACGTTCGTCCACCGCTGCACCTCGGTGTCCTGGCAGGCGAGGTGGATGGCCTCGACGTCGTCCTCGGTCGGCGGCGTGAGAGTCAGGCGGGCGGTCCGCAGCATCAGCGCGTCACGCACGGCGCAGCAGTCCGACGCGGTCGTACACGGTGCTCAGGGTCTCGTCGGCGACGGCCGCGGCCTTCTCGGCGTTGACGGCGAGCACGCGGTCGAGCTCGGCGGGGTCGTCGAGCAGCTCGAGCGCCCGCGCGCGGACCGGCTCGAACTCGGCCACGACGACGTCGCGCAGGCCCTTCTTGAAGTCGCCGTACCCGCGGCCGGCGTACTCGTCCTCGATCGAGGGGATCTGACGGCCGGTGAGGGCCGCGTAGATCGTGAGGAGGTTCGAGACGCCCGGCTTGCCCTCGCGGTCGTAGGCGACGACGCCGTCGTTGTCGGTCACGGCGCGCATGATCTTCTTCGCCGTGACGTCGACGTCGTCGAGCAGCCACAGCACGCCCGCGTGCGACTCCGCCGACTTCGACATCTTTGCCGACGGGTTCTGCAGGTCGTAGATGCGCGCCGTCTCGGCCTGGATCACCGGCTCCGGCACGCGGAACGTCTCGCCGTAGCGCGCGTTGAAGCGCTCGGCGAGGTCGCGCGTGAGCTCGACGTGCTGCTTCTGGTCGTCGCCGACCGGGACGACGTGCGTCTGGTAGAGCAGGATGTCGGCGGCCATGAGCACGGGATAGGTGAATAGGCCGACGCTCGTCGCGTCGGCGCCGTAGCGCTGCGACTTGTCCTTGAACTGCGTCATGCGGCCGGCCTCGCCGAAGCCGGTGATCGTGGAGAGGATCCAGGCGAGCTCGGCGTGCGCGCGCACGTGCGACTGCACGTACAGCGTCGACCGCGACGGCTCGATGCCGGCCGCGATGTACTGCGCGGCCGTGCGGCGGGTCTTCTCGCGCAGCTCGGCCGGATCGTTCGGCTGGGTGAGCGCGTGCAGGTCGACGACCGAGAAGAACGCGTCGTACGTGTCCTGCATGTCGCGCCACTGCAGGAGAGCCCCGATGTAGTTGCCGATCTGGAGCGAATCGGCCGACGGCTGCATTCCCGAGTAGAGGCGCGCTTTCTGAGTCACCGGACGATTCTAGACGCCGTCAGACCCCCGGAGCGTGCGTCTCGATCGCGACGATGCCCGCTCCGGGGTTCGTCGCCGAGAGGTGCACGACCGCGAAGGCGCCGGGGTCGAGGCCCGCCGCGCTCTCGAGATGGGGCCCGTGGACGGTCCCCGTCGCGAGCGCCAGCTCCCGCATGAGCGCGGGGATCACGGGCCGATGGCTGCAGATGACGGCGGGCTTGCCCGACCGCACCCGACGGCCGACGACCTCGCGGGCATCCGCCGTGCCGGCATCCCATGCGTCCTCGCTGATGAGCGGTGTCTCGACGATCCGGCGGCCGATCGCCTTCGACAGCGGCGTCACCGTCTTCACGCACCGCTCGGCGTCGCTCGAGACGATCTTGCGGACGCCGAACGCGCGCAGCGCCCCGACGATCGCCTTCGCCTGCTCCTTGCCGCGGGTCTGCAGCGGACGGGCGGCGTCCTCGCCGCCCCATTCGTCGCGCGCGACGGCCTTCCCGTGCCGCAGCACGACGACCGGGAACGTGCGGAGGCTCGCGGCGCGGCGCAGCCGCTCGAAGCGATCGAGGATGTCCTGGTCGACCGGGTAGCTGAGGCGCTTGCGCGCCGCGCCGACGGTGACCCACTCGAGCCCGGCGATCTCCTTGTTGGGCACGAACGTGCTGGCGCGGATCGCCTCCTGCGTCGCCTCGGCGGCCCAGTAGTGCACGATCTTCTCGCGCCCGGACGGCTGGATGTAGACCGACTGGCCCACCGACGGGCCGAGCGACACCCGCAGGCCCGTCTCCTCGTGGATCTCGCGCACGGCGGTCTCCGCGAGCATCTCTCCCGGATCGAGCTTGCCCTTCGGGAGGGAGATGTCGCGGTACTTGCCGCGGTGCACGAGCAGGACGAGGAGCTCGCCGTCGAGCTCGCGCCACACCACGCACCCCGCGGCGTACACGGGTCGATGCGCTGACGTCATCGAGTCGCGCGCGGACGCCGTCGTCGCTGGATCGCTGCCATGGTCTTATCCTGCACGTCGGCGAGGGGCTTGCCGTTCTCATCGAGGTGGTGGCGCGTCCACACGCCCTCGGCGCCGAGGTGCCAGGTCGCGCTCGCGTCATCCATCCCGAGGTCGAAGAACGCCTGCAGCTCCTTGACGTGCTGCGGCTTCGCGACCCGGACGAGCGCCTCGACGCGGCGGTCGAGGTTGCGGTGCATCATGTCGGCGCTGCCGATGTAGACCTCGGGGTCGCCGTCGTTCGCGAACGCGAAGATGCGCGCGTGCTCGAGGTAGCGGCCGAGCACGCTGCGGACGCGGATGTTGTCGCTCACGCCGGGCAGATCCACGCGGAGGCTGCAGATGCCGCGGACCCAGACGTCGACCTGCACGCCCGCGAGCGACGCGCGGTAGAGCGCGTCGATGATCTGCTCGTCGACCATCGAGTTGACCTTGATGCGCACGTGCGCGGGCTTGCCGGCCAGCGCGTTGCGGCGCTCGCGCTCGATGAGGCGCAGGAGGCCCTTGCGGAGATGGAGCGGCGCGACGAGGAGGCGCTTGAACTTCTTCTCGATCGCGTACCCGCTCAGCTCGTTGAACAGGCGGGTGACGTCGCGCCCCACATCGGGGTCGCACGTGAAGAGGCCGAGGTCCTCGTAGATGCGGCTCGTCTTGGGGTTGTAGTTGCCCGTGCCGACGTGCGTGTAGTGGCGCAGCAGGCCCTTCTCCTCGCGGATGACGAGGGCGAGCTTGCAGTGGGTCTTGAGCCCGACGAGGCCGTAGACGACATGCACGCCGGCCTTCTCGAGCTTGCGCGCCCACTCGATGTTGTTGGCCTCGTCGAAGCGCGCCTTGACCTCGACGAGCGCGAGCACCTGCTTGCCGGCCTCGGCCGCGTCGATGAGCGCCTGCACGATGGGGCTGTCGCCCGAGGTGCGATAGAGCGTCTGCTTGATCGCGAGCACGTGCGGGTCGCGCGCGGCCTGCTCGAGGAACGCCTGCACGCTCGTCGCGAAGGACTCGTACGGGTGGTGCACGAGCACGTCGCCCTTGCGGATGGTTCCGAAGATGTCGGCGCGCGCGTGCTTCGAGTCCGCGTCGGCGGGCTGGAAGGCGAGCGGCGTCACGGGCAGGTGCGGCTTGAACTTCAGCTCGGGCCGGTCGATCTTCCCGAGGCTGAAGAGCGACCGGAGGTCGAGCGGAGACGGGAGGCGATAGACCTCCTGCTCAGAGATGTCGAGCTCGCGGATGAGCAGGTCGAGGGTGACGTCGTCCATGTCCTCGGTGATCTCGAGGCGGATGGGCGGGCCGAATCGGCGGCGCAGCAGCTCCGCTTCGAGCGCCTGGATGAGGTTCTCCGACTCGTCCTCCTCGATCGTCACGTCCTCGTTGCGCGTGAGGCGGAACGCGTGGTGGTCGAGGATCTCCATCCCGGGGAAGAGGTCGGCGAGGTTCTCGGCGATGAGGTCCTCGAGCGCGAGGTAGCGGATGCTGCCGGGCGCGTCGTCCTTCGCGGGAACCTGCACGAGGCGGGGGAGCATCTGCGGCACCTTCAGGCGCGCGAACTCCTCGCGCCCCGTGCGCGCGTTGCGGATGCGGATGGCGAGGTTGAGCGAGAGGCCCGAGATGTACGGGAACGGGTGAGCCGGGTCGACCGCGAGCGGCATGAGCACGGGGAAGACCTGCGCCTGAAAGTACTCGTAGAGGTCGGCGCGCTCGCTGTCGGTGAGCTCGTCCCAGCGGACGAAGTCGATCCCGGCCTCGGAGAGCGCGGGCTTGAGGTCGTCGTTCCAGACGGCCGCGTGGCGCGCCTGCAGCTCGTGCGCGAGCTCGGAGATGTTGGAGAGCACCTTCGCGGGCGCCGTTCCGACGTTCGTCGGGACGGCCAGGCCCGTCACGATGCGCCGCTTGAGGCCCGCGACGCGGACCATGAAGAACTCGTCGAGGTTGCTCGCGAAGATCGCGAGGAAGTTCGCACGCTCGAGGAGCGGAAGCGCCGGGTCCTCCGCGAGCTCGAGCACGCGGTTGTTGAACGCGAGCCAGCTGAGCTCCCGGTCCATGAAGCGATGCTCGGGGAGGCTCGCATCGGGGGCTTCCACGATCTCGTCGAAGTCGTCGTCCTCGGTGTCGAAGCCGGGGTCGACCAGGGGCGCATCCGTCATGTGCCTATCCTGGCACCCGCGGGTGTCGCGCGTGTGAACGGGCGGCGCGTCAGGCCTTCCGCGCTCCCTGCGCCGGCGCGTCCTCGTCGTCCTCCGAGACGTTGAACCGATAGCCGACGTTCCGCACGGTGCCGATGAGCTGCTCCAGGTCGCCGAGCTTCGCGCGCAGGCGCCGAACGTGCACGTCGACCGTGCGGGTGCCGCCGAAGTAGTCGTAGCCCCACACCTCGCTCAGCAGCTGCTCGCGCGTGAACACCCGCGAAGGGTGGGTCGCGAAGAAGTGCAGGAGCTGGAACTCCTTGTACGTGAGGTCGAGCGGCTTCCCGTGCACCTTGGCCGAGTACGAGGCCTCGTCGATCGTGATGCCCGAGGTCTGGACGCGGCTCGAGGTCTCCTCCGCGGTGCGCCGCCCCACCACGAGGCGGATGCGCGCATCGGCTTCGGCGGGGCCGGCCGTCGCGAGGATGACGTCGTCGACACCCCAGTCGGGGGAGACGGCCGTCAGGCCGCCCTCCGTGACGATGAGGACGAGGGGCGCGTCGATGCCCGCCGTGTTCAGGATCTTGCAGAGCGCCTTCGCGCCGACGAGGTCGGTGCGCGCGTCGAGGAAGATCGCGTCAGCGCTCGGTGCGTTCACGAGCTGAGCGGCCTCCGCGGGGATCTGTCGCACGCGGTGGCTGAGGAGCTCGAGTGCGGGCAGCGCAGAGGCTCCGCCGGGGGCGGAGCTGAGCACGAGGAGCTGAGCCAAGCGAGGTCCTTTCGCCGGCGGCGGGTGCCACGCCGTGCTTCCGATGATAGGGGCAGCCGAAAGTGCGGCGAGACGCCTGCGCGCGCGGCACGCCACCGTGGATCCTGTCGTCAGGGGCCGCGATCGGCGATGATGGAGGGCGTGACCGAACCCGTGCTCGTCCCGCGCAGATTCCCGGTCGGCCTGGCCGTGACCTGGGCGTTCGCCGGCGTGGTCGCGATCGCGATCGGCATCTTCGTGGCGCCCGCCGATCGGTTCGGATGGTTCGCCGTCGGCGCAGGCGCCGCCCTCCTCGTCGCGTTCGCCGCGGAGCTGCGCCTCGGTCGCGCCGAGGGGTTCATCTCGCGGGTCGCCGCCGCGGCGGTCGGCGGGGTCGGGATCATGGGCGTCGTGTCCGCGATCTTCGCGCTCGCCGCGATCGTCCCCGGCTGAGCCCTGCGCGGTCGCCGGGGCGCGCCGGGAGGACTAGAGTGGTGCCATGGATCTCGTCGCCCTCGAACTGTTCTTCGTCGGCCTGCTGGGCCTCGCGAGTCTCGCGATCGCCTTCTGCTCCGGCGCAGTGATCGTCAACCTCTTCCGCGGCCAGCGCTGAGCCGGGGCGGAGCCTCGTGATCGAGATTCCGACCGACCTGCCTGCCGACCTCGTCCCGCTCTCCTGGCTCATCGGAGTGTGGGAGGGGACGGGCGTCATCGACTACCGCGTCGGGGATGCCCACTACGAGGGCGAGTTCACGCACCGCGTCAGCTTCAGCCATGACGGCGGTCCGTACCTCAACTACTCGGCCACCGCATGGCTCGCGCCCGAGGGCGAGCGCCCCGCGCAGCAGCTCGTCGCCGAGACGGGCTTCTGGCGCCTCTCGCGTCCCGCGACCGCTGCGACGCCGGGGCCCGGCCTTCTCCCTGCGCTCGAGACGGAGCCGACTCGGACGGCCGACGACGTCGAGCGCCTGCGCACAGCGGGCGGCGGCTTCGAGATCGAGGTCAACCTCGTGCACGCGGACGGCGTGAGCGAGCTCTACCTCGGTCAGGTCAAGGGGCCCCGCATCGACATCGCGACGGACGCGGTCGTCCGCACTGCCGGCGCGAAGCACTACGCCGCCGCGACGCGGATGTACGGCCTCGTCGACGGACACCTCCTGTGGGCGTGGGACATCGCGGCGCTGGGCCGCGAGCTCGGGTCGCACGCCTCCGCGCGTCTCGCCCGCACCGAATAGCCCTGCGAGCGCAGCGAGCCGCTCCCGGTCGTTGAGCGAGCGGAGCGAGTCGAAACGCAGAGCGGAGCGAGTCGAAACGCAGAGCGGAGCGAGTCGAAACGGCGCGGCGCCTCTGTTCGCGCCGTGCCCGAGAATGGGAGCATGACCGATCCCTTCGCCCAGATCCCCGGGGCCGTGCTCTCGGATGACGGCGTCGCCCATTTCGGCGACCCCACGCGGGAGCAGCGCGCCCTCGCCCAGGGGGAGGCGATCGTCCCGCGCGGCGACCGTGCCGTCGTGGCGGTCTCGGGGCCCGAGCGGCTGACGTGGCTCGACTCCATCACGTCGCAGGCCGTCGCGCGTCTCGCGCCCGGCGTGAGCACCGAGCTGCTCGTTCTCGACCCGCAGGGCCACGTCGAGCACGCGGCGGCGGTGATCGACGACGGCGCGACCGCATGGCTCATCGCCGACGCGGCGGATGCCGCCGGACTCGCGAAGTGGCTCGGCATGATGCGCTTCCGCGCGCAGGTCGAGGTGGCCCTGCGCCCCGACCTCCGCGTGGCCGGCTTCGTGCGCGGCGGCGGCGCTGAGCACGCGCTCGCCGACGCCGCCGCTCGGCCGAACGGCGTCGCGCTGGTCTGGCAGGACCCCTGGACGGGGGTGAGCGCGGGCGGATGGCAGTACGCGCGCACCGAGGAGCATCCCGGCGCCGCGCACGCGTGGGCCGAGGCCATCCTCGAGGAGAGCGCGTGGGCGGATGCCGCAGCGCTCCCGGTCGCCGGGCTGCTCGCCGCGGAGGCGCTGCGGATCGCCGCCTGGCGCCCGCGATGGGCCGCCGAGGTCGACGAGCGGGCGCTGCCGCACGAGAGCGACTGGCTGCGGTCGGCGGTGCACCTCGCGAAGGGCTGCTATCGCGGCCAGGAGACCGTGGCGAAGGTGCACAACCTCGGCCATCCGCCGCGTCGACTGGTGATGCTGCATCTCGACGGCAGCGACAGCGTGCTCCCCGGGCGCGGTGCGCGCGTGCTCGCGGGCGAGGCCGAGGCCGGGCACGTCACGTCGTCGGCGTGGCATCACGAGCTGGGCCCGATCGCGCTCGCGATCGTCGCCCGCCGCGTCCCGGAGGGTGAGACGCTCGCGGTCGAGGCCGACGGCGTGCGCGTCGCCGCGGCGCAGGAGGTCATCGTGCCGGGCGACGCGGGCGCGACCGCGGAGGTGCCGCGCATCACGCGCCTGTCGCGCCGCCCGCTCGCGCAGTGACGGCGTAGCGTCGGAACGTGCCCGAGCCCCGTGACGCCCCCGAGACCTCGCCGCTGACCGCGGCGATCCCCGTCACGTGGCGCCGCCGCCTCTCCGTGCGGCCGGGGCTCGAGCGCGTGCGCGACTCGGGGGCGGCGATCGCCCAGATCGTCATCGCGGCCACGGGCGCCTTCCTCCTCGCGCACTATCTCCTCGGCCACGAGGCGCCCCTGCTCGCGGCGACGGTGTCGATCTCCTCCCTCGGCCTCGCGCGCGACGCGCGACCGCGCAAGGTCGTCGAGACGGTGCTGGGCATGCTCACGGGCATCCTCATCTCCGAGCTGCTCCGCCTCGTCTTCGGCTCAGGGCCGTGGCAGCTCGCGCTCACGCTCGCCGTCACGCTCCTCGTCGCGCGCTTCCTCATGCCCTCTCCGCAGTTCGCCGTCGCGGCGGCCATCCAGTCCGCGATCGCGATGGTGCTGCCGGCCGGGCCGCTGCCGTTCCTCCGGCTCGCGGATGGGGCGATCGGCGGGGCGCTCGCGATCGTCATGACCGCGCTGCTGCCGCGCAACCCGATGAGCACCGAGCTGCGCGATGCCCGCGTGCTGTTCGCGGCGCTCGACGCGGCGATGGGGCGCGTCGTCCAGGGGCTCCGACGCGGCGACGCCGTGCGGGCGGATCGCGGGCTCGAGAAGGCGCGCGGGCTGCAGGGCGATGTCGACGCCTGGCGCACGTCGCTCGAGTCGGCGCAGGCGGTCTCGGCGCTCTCGCCGTTCCTGCGCTCGCGCCGGATCGAGCTCGCCCGCCACGCGCGCGTCCTGCAGAGCGTCGACCTCGCCGCCCGGAATCTGCGCGTCGTCGCGCGGCGCGCGGCCTACGTCGTGCGCGACGGCGAGCCGCGTCCGGCGATCGCCGAGCCTCTCGCCGAGCTCCAGCGCGCGGCGGGCGTCGTCGCGCACGCGCTCGACGACATCTCCGCCGAGCCCGCGGCGCGAGAGGCGCTCCTCGCGATCGCGCGGCGGCTCGATCCCGCGGCGATGATGCCCGACGCGTCTCAGGGCGAGCTCGCGCTGCTCGCGGCGCTGCGCCCGTTCGCGGTCGACCTGCTCGTCGCGAGCGGTCTCACCCACGCCGAGGCGGCAGCGGCCATCCCGCGCATCTGATCGCGTCGCGCCTCACGCGGGCGCGACGGCCGCCCAGGGCACCGTGAGCTCGCCGAGCCGCCACCGCCGCCGGGTGCCGACGACATCCCATCCGCCGCGGCGCATCGCCTCGACCGTCGCGATCCAGCGCTGCACGGGGCCGAAGGGGGAGAGGTGCGCTGCGCGCTCCCATTCGCCGTCGAGCGCCTGCACGAACGCGTGCACGCGCTCTCCGGGCACATTGCGGTGGATGAGCGCCTTCGGCAGCCGCTCGGCGACGATGCCGGGGCGCTCGAGATCGGCGAGCCGCAGCGAGACCGTGAAGCGGACGGCCTCTCCGGTCGGCGCGACGTCGACCCACGCGCAGACGCGGCCGAGCTCGTCGCAGGTGCCCTCGATGAGGACGCCGCCGGGCGCGAGCCGCTCGGCCATCCGGCGCCACGCCGCAGCGACCTCGTGCTCGTCGTACTGCCGCAGCACGTTGAACGCGCGCACGACGGCAGGCCGCCGCCCGCCCTCCGTCGGGATCTCGAATCCACCGCGTGCGAACGAGACCGCGATGTCGGGCGCGAACACGGTGCGCCCCGCGCGGACGTCGGCCAGCTGCGCCCGCGCGCGCTCGACCCGCTCGAGGTCGATCTCGAGACCGCGCACCTCGACATCCGCGCGTGCGCGACGCAGGCGCGCGGCGAGCTCGAACGCCGTCACGCCGCTCGCGCCGAAGCCGAGGTCCACGACGAGCGGGTCGCCGGCGCCGAGGAGCGCGGGGTGCTGCGCGATCCAGCGGTCGACGCGGCGCAGCCGGTTCGTGCCGGTCGTGCCGCGGGTCGGTCGGCCCTCGGTCGTCGGCATGCCTCCATTCTCGCGTGAACGCACGGGGGCCGCGGCATCGGCCCTCCCGCCGCCTCGGTAGCATGTCAGGTATGACGCACACCCTGATCCTGCTCCGCCACGGGCAGAGCGACTGGAACGAGAAGAACCTCTTCACCGGATGGGTCGACGTGCGGCTCACGGAGCAGGGGAAGGCCGAGGCCCAGCGCGGCGGCGAGCTGCTGAAGGAGCAGGGCGTGCTGCCCGACATCCTCCACACCTCCGTGCTGAGCCGTGCCATCCAGACGGCGAACATCGCGCTCGACGCGGCCGACCGCCTCTGGATCCCCGTCAAGCGCTCGTGGCGCCTGAACGAGCGCCACTACGGCGCTCTGCAGGGCAAGGACAAGGCGCAGACGCTCGCCGAGTTCGGCGAGGAGAAGTTCATGGAGTGGCGTCGCTCGTTCGACGTGCCGCCGCCCGTCATCGACCCCGAGGACGAGTACGCCCAGACGCACGACCCGCGCTACGCCGGGATCGACGGCGAGATCCCCGGCACCGAGTCGCTCAAGATCGTCATCGACCGCCTGCTGCCGTACTGGGAGTCGGAGATCGTGCCCGACCTCGCAGCCGGCAAGACGGTGCTCGTCACGGCGCACGGCAACTCGCTGCGCGCGCTCGTGAAGCACCTCGACGGCATCAGCGACGACGACATCGCTGGCCTGAACATCCCGACGGGCATCCCGCTCGTGTACGAGCTCGACGACGACATGAGGCCGACCGGCCCGAGCCGCTACCTCGACCCGGAGGCCGCAGCGGCCGGCGCCGCAGCGGTCGCCGCCCAGGGCAAGAAGTAGCGCGAGAACGACGAAGCGCCCCGCCGACCGGCGGGGCGCTTCGTCGTTCTCGGGTCAGACGCCCGGCGTGCGGTCCACGACCTCGATCTCCGGGTCGGCGGAGCCGGTCCAGTCGCCCGTGGCGAGGTAGACGATCTTCTTCGCGATCGAGACCGCGTGGTCGCCGAAGCGCTCGTGGTAGCGGCTCGCGAGGGCGGCGTCGATGACGTGACTCGCGTCGCCCGCGAACGCCTCGCTGAGCACCTTCTCGTAGACGGTCGCGTGGAGCTCGTCGATGACGTCGTCGGCGTCGCGGATCTGCGCGGCGTAGGCGAGGTCCTGCGTGCGCAGGAGCTCGACGAGCGTGCGCGCGACCTCGACGTCGAGCTTGCCCATCTTCACGAACGTGCTCTTGAGGCCCTTGGGGATGGCGCGCTCGGGGAAGCGGGAGCGGGCGAGCTGCGCGATGTGCTCGGCGAGGTCGCCCATGCGCTCGAGCGACGCGCTCGTGCGCAGCGCGCTCACGATGATGCGGAGGTCGCGGGCGACGGGCTGCTGCATCGCGAGCGTGTCGATCGCGAGCTCGTCGACCGAGAGGGCCAGCTCGTCGATGCGGACGTCATCGGCGATGACCTCCTCGGCGAGGGCGACGTCGCCGTTCTCGAAGGCGATGGTGGCCTTGTCGATGGCCACCGTGACCAGCTCGGCGATCTCGACCAGCCGGTTCTGGATGTCCTCGAGGGCCTGGTGGAAGACTTCGCGCATCTGGCGAACCTTTCGTCGGTTTCGGGTCTCGGCCGCGCAGCGGCGGCTTCTCACACTGGCCTGTGCGCCTCGCGATTGTCATGCGCGAAGGTGAACGGCCGGTGCCCGGTCGGTGAACAGTGCGTCGGGGCGGCGCCCCGACGAGCCCATTCGTCCAGAGGGGCTCTCGGCTGCACTCTACTCTGGAGACATGGACTCCACGCAGCTCGCGCTGCTCGCGCTCGCCGCAGGGATCATCCTCGGCGTCGGCGTGACCCTGATCGTGGTGCTCGCGTTCCGCGCCAGGGAGCGGGCGCTGCGCGAGCAGAGCCTCGCGCTTCCGCCGGCGCTCACGGCCGCGCTCGACGCGATCGACGACGCGACGGCCGTGATCGACTCCTCGGGCGCCGTCGTCTCGGTCTCGGCATCGGCGACGTGGCTCGGCCTGACTCCGGGGCAGGGGCTCGAGCAGCCCGAGCTCCGCGAGCTCGTGAAGGCCGCACGCGGGCTCGGCTCCTCGACCGAGTCGCAGACGCTGCGCATCCGCCGTGGCCGGATCTCCGACGACACCCGCCTCGTCGTCGCGCGCGCGACGGCGATCGCCGACCGGCTCACGCTGCTCATCGTGCGCGACATCTCGGAGCAGGAGCGCCTGCAGCAGATGCGGCAGGACTTCATCGCGAACACGAGCCACGAGCTGAAGACGCCGGTCGGGGCGATCGGCCTCCTCGCCGAGGCGATGGAGTCGGCCTCCGATGATCCTGAGCAGGTGCGCCGCTTCGCCGCGCGGATGTCGGCGGAGGCGCAGCGCCTCGGCCAGCTCACGGGGCGCATCATGAACCTGTCCAAGCTGCAGGCCGCGGACGAGCTCACCGAGGTCGGCGACGTCGCGATCGACGAGGTCGTCGCCGCTGCCCTCGAGCAGTACCAGGTGCAGGCCGAGTCGGCGGATGTCGCGCTCGTGCGCGGCGGCGACCGCGGGCTCTTCGTGCGCGGCTCGGCGACCATCCTCGTCGAGGCGCTCGGCAACCTCGTCGCGAACGCCATCGCGTACTCCCCGCGCGGCTCGCGCGTGGGCATCGGCGTGCGCGGAACCGCGGAGGCCGTCGAGATCGCCGTGACCGACCAGGGCATCGGCATCGCGGAGGCCGACCAGCAGCGCGTGTTCGAGCGCTTCTACCGCGCCGACCAGGCGCGCTCGCGCCGCACGGGAGGCACCGGCCTCGGCCTCTCGATCGTGAAGCACGCGGTGAATCGGCACGGCGGCGAGGTGCGGCTCTGGTCGCAGCCGGATCGCGGGTCGACATTCACCATCAGGCTCCCGCGCACGGAGGCCCCGCTCGTCGGCGCCGAGTCCGCGAAACGCAAGAGGAAGGGCGCCCGCGCGGTCGACGCCGCGTGACGAGGCGCCACGGAAGGAAAGAGAACGAATGACGCGTGTTCTGCTCGTGGAGGACGAACCCGACCTCGCCGACCCGCTCGCCTACCTGCTGCGGCGCGAGGGCTACGAGGTCGAGATCGCCGAGGACGGAGACGCCGCGCTCGCGGCGTTCCGGGACCAGGAGCCCGACGTCATCCTGCTCGACCTCATGCTTCCCGGGATGCCGGGCACCGAGGTCTGCCGTCAGGTGCGCACGACGTCGGCCGTGCCGATCATCATGCTGACGGCCAAGGACTCCGAGGTGGACATCGTCGTCGGGCTCGAGCTCGGCGCCGACGACTACGTCACGAAGCCGTACTCGGCGCGCGAGCTGCTCGCGCGCATGCGGGCGGTCATGCGCCGCTCGCTGCAGGCGGAGGCCGACCTCGACGAGCGCGTGCTCGAAGGCGGCCGCGTGACGCTCGACATCGACCGCCACACGGTGTCGGTCGACGGGGAGCAGATCAACATGCCGCTCAAGGAGTTCGAGCTGCTCGAGGTGCTCATGCGCAACGCGGGGCGTGTGCTGACGCGCGGCCAGCTCATCGACCGCGTGTGGGGCAGCGACTACTTCGGCGACACGAAGACGCTCGACGTGCACATCAAGCGCATCCGCTCGCGCATCGAGAAGGTGCCCAGCGAGCCGGTCATGCTCGTGACCGTGCGCGGCCTCGGCTACCGCTTCGAGGGCTGACCCCAGGACGCGAAGAAGGGCCGAGCGGGAGGATCTCCGCTCGGCCCTTCTTCACGCCATCGGGCGTCGGGTCAGTGGCCCTCTTCGCCGTGCTCGGCGGGGGCTTCCTTCTCGCAGTCGCTCGCGCCGCCGCCGGGCACGAGGTCGGCGAACTGCTCGAGGCAGCCGTCGAGCACCGGGACCTCGGTGAGGACGCCCTCGGCGTCGCCGGACTGGAAGTAGACGGGGAGCGTCGAGCCCGCGGGGGAGTCGATCGCGTCGAGCAGCAGCGGCTCGGTCTCCTCGGTGCCGAGGCTCACGACGCTCTCGGCCGGGATCCGCACCGTCTCGCGCTCGTCGCCCCACTCGAGCGTGAGGGTCGCGGCGCTGTCGGTGCGGTTGACGAGCGCGGCGGCGAGGTTGCCCTGGTCGCCGTCCTCGTCGGCGATGATGACCGCGTTGCGGATCTCGACGGGCGCGCCCTCGGCATCGGGGACGTTCACGCCGTCCGACGCGGAGTACTTGATCGTCGTCGCCTGCGACGTGATGGCCTGGCAGCCCGTGGCTCCCAGGATGACGAGGCCGGCAAGGGCGGCGGACGCGAGTGCGCGCGTGTTCACGGATCCTCCAGATGCTGCGGCGTCGCCCGTCGGCAGACGCTCCCACGCCATTCTAAAGGGATGGCGTGCGGGCCCGTGATCACGCGGATGGCGTGGCATGCGGGCCGATGCCGCGCGAACCTTAGTGCATCGCGAGCTGTGATATCCTTGAGATCGCCGAAAGGACACAATTCTATGCTTTTTGAGGTTGGCGAGACGGTCGTGTACCCCCATCACGGGGCGGCGACGATCACCGAAGTCAAGACTCGCGTCATCAAGGGCGAGGAGAAGATCTACCTCAAGCTGAACGTCACGCAGGGCGACCTCGTCATCGAGGTCCCCGCAGAGAACGTCGACCTCGTCGGCGTGCGCGACGTCATCGGCCAGGAGGGGCTGGACAAGGTGTTCGAGGTGCTGCGCGCCCCGTTCACCGAGGAGCCGACGAACTGGTCGCGCCGCTACAAGGCGAACCTTGAGAAGCTCGCCTCGGGCGACGTCATCAAGGTCAGCGAGGTCGTGCGCGACCTGTGGCGCCGCGACCAGGACCGCGGGCTCTCCGCCGGCGAGAAGCGGATGCTCGCCAAGGCCCGCCAGATCCTCGTCTCCGAGCTCGCGCTCGCGGAGAAGGTCGAAGAGGAGAAGGCCGCAGAGCTCCTCGACGAGGTCCTCGCGAGCAGCTGACGCGCGATCGATCGGAACGGCCCGGCTCACCTGAGGTGAGCCGGGCCGTTCCGCGTCCGGCGGGTACCGTGGGGGTGTGAGCACCGTCACGCCGTCGCCCCGTGTCGCCGTCATCGTCGTCGCCGCCGGATCCGGCACGCGCCTCGGCGCCGGCGCGCCCAAGGCCTTCGTCGGGATCGACGACCACACGATCCTCCGGCACTGCCTGGACCGCGTCTTCGCCGCCCGGCCCGCGCAGGTCGTCGTCGTCGCGCCAGAGGAGCGGGTCGGCGAGGCGCTGACCGACGCGCAGGAGGCAGCGGGCGCGCGCCGTGAGCTCGTCTCGGTCGTGGCGGGCGGGAGCACCCGCCAGCAGTCCGTCGCGGCGGGTCTCGCCGCGGTCTGGCCCGACGTCGAGATCGTGCTCGTGCACGACGCGGCGCGCGCGCTCGCGCCAGCCGAGCTCATCGACCGGGTCGTCGACGCCGTCGAGCGGACCGGATGGGGCGTCGTGCCCGTTCTCCCGGTCGTCGACACCATCAAGCGAGTCGACGGCGAGCTGATCACGGGGGTCGTCGACCGCTCGGAGCTCGCGTCCGCGCAGACCCCGCAGGGCTTCCGACGCGACATCCTCGAGACGGCCTACCGCGTGGCGGGCGAGGAGCACACCGACGACTCGGCCCTCGTCGCGGCCGCCGGCCATCCGATCGCGTCGGTCGAGGGCGACCCGCGCGCGTTCAAGATCACGACGCCGGCCGACCTGCAGCGCGCGCGGACTCTCATCAGCCCGGCCCCGGCCGGCCCCGCCCTGCCCCGCATCGGCGTCGGGACGGACGTGCACGCATTCGGCGGCGAGGGCGCGCTCTGGCTCGCGGGCCTCGAGTGGCCGGGCGAGCCCGCCCTCTCCGGCCACTCCGACGGGGATGCCGTCGCGCACGCGATCGTCGACGCGCTGCTCTCCGCTGCCGGCCTCGGCGACATCGGCTCGCGTTTCGGGACCGACCGCCCCGAGTTCGCCGGCGCGCACGCCGCCGCGTTCCTCGAGGACACCCGCGCCTACCTGGCGGCCGAGGGGTGGACCATCGGCAACGTCTCGGTGCAGGTGCAGGCCGCACGGCCGCGCTTCGCGCCGCGGCGAGCGGAGGCCGAGGCGGCGCTGTCCGCCGCGCTCGGCGGCGCGCCCGTGACGGTGTCGGCGACGACGACGGACGGCCTCGGGTTCACGGGCGCCGCGGAGGGCGTGCAGGCGTTCGCGGTCGCCCTCGTGCACCGCGCGTGAGCCGCGCGCGTCAGAGCGTGCGCGTCATGAAGGTCGAGAGCGGGTCGAGGACGTAGTCGTCGAACGGCCCGCATTCGACGAAGCCCTCGCTCGCATACAGGCCGCGCGCCGGGGCGAACGCGGCGTCGCTGCCGGTCTCGAGCCACAGCGACGCCATCCCGCGCGTCCGCGCCTCGGCGATGATGTGCCGCAGAACCGCGCGGGCGACGCCGCGACCCAGGTGCGTCTCGGCGGTGCGGAACGACTTGAGCTCGCCGCGCTCGTCGTCGAGGCGCTTGAGCGCGCCGATGCCGGCGATCTGATCGTCGATCCACGCCGACCACAGCGTGACCGACGGATGCCGCATCCCGTCGAGATCGAGCGCGTGGACGCTCTCGGCGGGTGTGCCGGCGTGCATGCCCGCGAGGTGGATGGCCGCGAGCGCCTGGGTCGCGGGGTGGGTCAGGTCGTCGACGCGGATGTCGATGGTCATGTCAGGCCTCCAGGGCGTAGGGGCGGATGGGGCGCCGCGCGCCCCTGGCGAGCAGGACGAGTCCGATGGCGAGGGCCGCGAGCCCCGCGATGCCCAGCGGCGCGAGGCGCTCGCCGAGCACGATCACGCCGATCAGCGCGGCCGTCAGCGGCTCCGCGAGCGTGAGGGTCGCGGCGGTCGGCGCGGGCACACGTCGCAGGCCCCACGTGAACGAGGCATAGGCGAGCGTCGTCGCGCCGAGGCCGAGCCACAGCGCCATCGCGGCGCCGTCAGGGCGGGCGAGCCATGCCAGGTCCTGGAAGGGCAGCAGTGCGGCGGCGAGCAGGGCCGCGACGCCGCCCGCGACGCCCATCACGGTGAGGGGCTGCCAGCCGCCGTCGAGAAGGCGCCGCTGCGCGACGGCGAAGACGGCGAAGGACGCGCCGGCTCCGACAGAGGCGGCCACGCCGAGGGGCGCGGTCGCCGCGCCCTCCTGACCGCCCAGGGCGAGCAGGGCCACGCCGCCGGTCGCGATGAGGGTCGCGACCATCCAGGTGCGCCCCGGCGCGCGGCGCGTGAGCGCTCCCTCGATCGCGCCGGCGAGCACGGGGGAGGAGCCGAGGGCGATGACCGTGCCGACCGCGACGCCGTTCACCGAGGCGCCGAGGAAGAACAGCGGCTGGTACGCGAACAGGCACACGCCCGCGATCGCCATGAGGAGCAGCGGGCGCGCCTCGGGCCGCGGAGACCGGACGCCGCCCGTGCGTCGCGCCCACGCGCCGGCGACCGCCGCGAGTGCCGCGAGGGCGAGACCGCCGACCGCGACGCGGACGGCTCCCACCGCGAGGGGCGTCGTGCCGTCGGGGCCGAGGGCCTGCGCCGTCCCCGTCGTCCCGAACAGGACGGCCGCGGCGAGCACGGCGAGGACGGACATCACCCTTCGGTTCTACACGCTCCGGATGACGTCCGTGTGACGCGGGCCGCCGGGGCGGGGCGGACGGCGGCCAGTAGTCTGAGGGGGTGACTCTCCGGCTGTACGACACCCGCGCTCAGACGCTGCGCGACTTCGCGCCTCTCGACCCGGAGAACGTGACGATGTACGTGTGCGGCCCGACGGTGCAGTCCGGCCCGCACATCGGGCACCTGCGGGGCGCCCTCGCCTTCGACCTGCTGAGGCGATGGCTCGCGCACCGCTACCCGCGCGTGACGTTCGTGCGGAACGTGACCGACATCGACGACAAGGTGCTCGCCAACGCGACCGACGCCGAGCCGTGGTGGGCGCTGGCCTACCGCATGGAGCAGGAGTTCACCGCCGCCTACGCGGCCATCGGCATCCTGCCCCCGACCTACGAGCCGCGCGCGACCGCATCCATCCCGCAGATGCAGGAGCTCATCCAGGAGCTCATCGAGCGGGGTCATGCGTATGCGTCAGCGGGCGACGTCTACTTCGACGTGCGGTCGTGGCGCGCGTACGGCGCCCTCACACGCCAGTCGGTCGACGCGATGGAGGACGCGGCCGACGCGGATCCGCGCGGCAAGCGCGATCCGCACGACTTCGCGCTCTGGAAGGGCGCCAAGCCCGACGAGCCGCGCAGCGCGGTATGGGCGTCGCCGTGGGGCGAGGGGCGCCCCGGGTGGCACATCGAGTGCTCGGCGATGTCGCGCCGCTACCTCGGGCCGGCTTTCGACATCCACGGAGGCGGGCTCGACCTGCGCTTCCCGCACCACGAGAACGAGCTCGCGCAGTCGACCGCCGCCGGAGACGCGTTCGCGAGCTACTGGGTGCACAACGGCCTCGTCACGGTCGACGGGCAGAAGATGTCGAAGTCGCTCGGCAACTTCACGCTCGCGGCCGACGTGCTCGCTGCCGAGGATCCGCTCGTGGTCCGCTACGCGCTCGCGGCAGCCCACTACCGCTCGAGCCTCGACCTGACGGACGCGTCGTGGCGCGAGGCGGAGGCGGCGCTCGCGCGCATCCGCGGCTTCCTCGAGCGGTTCCTGCGCGTGCATCCGCGCCCCGAGGCGGCCGAGATCCCCGGCGCGTTCGCGGACGCGATGGACGACGACCTCGGCGTCCCGCAGGCGCTCGCGGTCGTGCACGAGACCGTCCGCGCGGGCAACACCGCGCTCGATGCGGGCGATGAGGCGGCGGCGCGGGACGCGTTCTCAGCCGTGTCCGCCATGATGGACGTCCTGGGCCTGGATCCGTTCGGCGCGCTCGCGCGGAGCTCCGGAGACGGCCCGACGGCAGAGTCCCTCTCCGCCCTCGTCGAGCAGCTCATCGCGCAGCGCGCCGAGGCGCGTGCGGCGAAGGACTGGGCGAGCGCCGACCGCATCCGCGATGCATTCGCCGCGGCGGGCATCGCCCTCGAAGACACCGCACACGGAACCACTTGGAGCATCAATGGCTAAGCCTGGACGACCCGGCGCCGCGAAGGGCAAGAAGGGCCCCACGAAGGGCACGGGCGGCAAGAACCGCCGGTCGCTCGAGGGCAAGGGCCCGACCCCGAAGGCCGAGGACCGGCCGTACCACGTCGCGCACAAGCGCAAGCAGGCCGCCGAGCGCCTCGCCGCCAAGCGCGGCGGGAGCGCGCAGAAGCCGCAGCAGCGCTCGTCGCGCCCGAAGGACGACACCGAGAACGTGACCGGGCGCAACAGCGTGCTCGAGGCCCTGCGCGCGAAGATCCCCGCGACCGCGCTCTACATCGCGCAGCGCGTCGAGATGGACGACCGCGTCAAGGAGATGCTCGCGATCGCCCGGAACCGCGAGATCCCCGTGCTCGAGGTCACCCGCCCCGAGCTCGACCGCATGGCCGGCTTCGACGGCGTGCACCAGGGCGTCGCGCTCAAGGTGCCGCCGTACGAGTACGCGCACCCCCAGGACCTCCTCGAGCAGGTCGTCGACACGGGCGCGACTCCGCTGTTCGTCGCGCTCGACGGCATCACCGACCCGCGCAACCTGGGCGCGATCATCCGCTCGACCGGCGCGTTCGGCGGCCACGGCGTCATCGTGCCGCAGCGCCGCTCGGCCAGCGTGAACTCGGCGGCGTGGAAGACGAGCGCGGGCGCCGCCGCGCGCATCCCCGTGGCGATCGCGCCGAACCTCACGACCACGCTCAAGGAGTTCAAGAAGCAGGGCGTCTTCGTGCTCGGCCTCGACGGCGACGGCGACGTGTCGCTGCCCTCGATCGAGCTCGCCGACCGCCCGGTCGTCATCGTCGTCGGCAGCGAGGGCAAGGGCCTCTCGCGCCTCGTGACGGAGACGTGCGATCAGGTCGTGTCCATCCCGATCTCCGACGTGACCGAGTCGCTCAACGCGGGCATCGCGGCATCCGTCGCGCTCTACCAGGTCTCGACGATCCGAGGCGCCCAGGCGTAACCCGCGCGACGGCGCGGGTTCGCCGCGAAACGGGGCAGGCGCCTGCGGGCCCTGCCCCGCTCAGTCAGACCAGGTCGCGCCAGTCGCGCGCCTCTCCCGAGGCCGTCGCGAGGGGCTCGGTGAGCGTCTCCGTGAGGGGGCCCATGATCGTGGCCTCGTCGCGCCGGTGCCGCAGCACGTCGCGGATGTAGCTCGTGAGCGTCTCGGCGAGCGGCACGGATGCGCCGCGCGCCTGCGAGAGATGCCAGCGGTGCTCGAGCACCTGGTGGAACACCTCGGCGGGCTCGAGCTTCGCGCGCATCTCATAGGGGATGGCCCGGACGACCGGCTCGAAGACGCGCGTCACCCACTCGTGCGCGGCGACCTCCTCGTCGGACGAGCGCGAGATCCGCGAACGGTACTCGTCGAGGTCGTTGAGGAGACGGCGGGCCTGGTTCTCCTCGGCGTCGAGGCCCGTGAGACGCAGCAGGCGGCGACGGTGGTGCCCCGCGTCGACGACCTTCGGCTGGATCGAGACGCGCGTGCCGTCGGGGTCGGTCTGGATCGTCATCTCGTCGATGTCGAAGCCGAGCTCGTTGAGCCGCTGCACGCGCTCGGTGATGCGCCAGGTCTCGGTCAGGGCGAACGACTCGGCCTCCGTGAGCGCCGACCACAGTTCGCGGTAGGTCGCGACGAGCTGATCGGCGACCTCGACGGCGTCGACGCCGATCTCGACGCGTCCGCCGGCCTCGAGGTCCATGATCTCGCCGGCGATGTTCGTGCGCGCGATGTCGATGTCGTGCTCGCGCTGACCATCCGTCAGCCCGCCCTCATAGAGATCGCCGGTCTCGGCGTCGACGAGGTACGCGGCGAACGCGCCGGCGTCGCGGCGGAAGAGCGTGTTCGACAGCGAGACGTCGCCCCAGCGGAAGCCGACCTTGTGCACGCGCACGAGGAGGAGGGCGAGCGCATCCACGAGGCGCGTGGCGGTGTCGGGCCGCAGCGTCTGCGTGAACAGCGCGCGGTACGGCATCGAGAACTTCAGATGCGCGGTCACGAGGGCCGCGGGGAGCGGGTTGCCCTGCTCGTCGGTGCGCCCGTCGATGACCGCGACGCGGCGCACGCACGGCACCTCGAGGCGCTGCAGGGCGCCGAGGAGCTCGTACTCGCGCTGGGCCATGTGCGCCGTCGTCTCCTTGACGGCGATGACCATCCCCGACAGCTCGCTGAAGCGGACGATGTGCCGCGAGATGCCCTTCGGGAGCTTAACGATCGCGCTGCTCGGCCACTCGGCGAGCTTCGTCCGCCAGGGCAGCGTGAGCAGCTGCGGGTCGATCTCGGCGGCGGTGATGCGAAGCGAATCGGCCATAGAGAAGATCTTCCCCCAGAAACGGCGACGGCGCGGACGAACCCGGAGGTTCGCCCGCGCCGTCGCGCGGTGACAGCGTTACGCCGAGACGATCGCCTTGTCGAGCAGGCGCTCGCCGGTCTCCACGTCGAAGACGTGGATGTGGTCGGGCGTCGGCAGGAGCGAGACGGTGTCGCCCGCCATCGGGTGGCGGCGGCCGTCGACGCGCGCGACGATCTGCGCGTCCGAGCCCTCGACGTGGCCGTACAGGTAGCCGTCGGCGCCGAGCTCCTCGACGAGGTCGACCTTGACCGCGAGGCCCTCGCTGCCGGCGGGGCCGACGATGAAGTCCTCGGGGCGGACGCCCGCCGTCACCTTGGAGCCGTGCGCCTTGTTGAGCGCCGACGCGTCGACGCCCACGACCTTCGTGCCGAAGCGGATGCCGCCCTCGGCGATCTCCGCGGGGAACAGGTTCATCGCGGGCGAGCCGATGAAGCCGGCCACGAAGACGTTGTTCGGCTTCTCGTACAGGTCGCGCGGCGTGCCCACCTGCTGGAGGAGGCCGTCCTTGAGGACCGCGATGCGGTCGCCCATCGTGAGCGCCTCGGTCTGGTCGTGCGTGACGTAGACCGTGGTGACGCCGAGGCGACGCTGGAGCGACGCGATCTGCGTGCGGGTCTGCACGCGGAGCTTGGCGTCGAGGTTCGACAGCGGCTCGTCCATGAGGAACACCTGGGGCTCGCGGACGATGGCGCGGCCCATCGCGACACGCTGACGCTGACCACCCGAGAGGGCCTTCGGCTTGCGGTTGAGGTACTGCTCGAGGTCGAGGAGCTTGGCGGCCTCGAGGACGCGCTTGGCGCGCTCATCCTTGCTGACGCCGGCGATCTTGAGCGCGAAGCCCATGTTCTCGGCGACCGTCATGTGCGGGTAGAGCGCGTAGTTCTGGAACACCATCGCGATGTCGCGGTCCTTCGGCGGCACGTCGGTGACGTCGCGGTCGCCGATGAGGATGCGGCCGTCGTTGACCTCTTCGAGGCCCGCGAGCATGCGCAGCGAGGTGGACTTTCCGCAGCCCGAGGGGCCGACGAGAACGAGGAACTCGCCGTCGCCGATCTCCAGGTTCAGCTTGTCGACCGCGGGACGGGTTCCGCCCGGGTAGAGGCGGGTGGCGTCGTCGAAAGTGACACTGGCCATGGTTCTTCTCCTTCACCGGCAGGTACGTGCCGGACGATCCGTAGTGAATGGAACCGACGGTGCGAACCGCCGTAGACCCCTCGTCGGGTCTCGGCTCAGTATGCCATCGAATCCGCGCGCGTGGGGAAATCGTTTGCTGACGAGCGGATGGCGCGGGCGCGGAGACGGCGGATCTGCCGTGTCTGCCGGGGCATTTCCCAGTGACACGCTCTAGCCTCTTCGAGGTCGACCGCCGGTACCCGTGGCGGCGAAGGGGAGTGCGAGCAGGCGATGACGAACGAGAACCCGATCGTTCCCCCGGGCAGCGAGCGACGCGATGCTGTGCGGGAGAAGGCGCAGAAGGTCAAGGCGAAGCAGACGCGCGCGAAGATGCTGCGTCGAGGCGGGATCACCCTCGTGATCGTCGCGGGCGTCGCCGCGATCGCGTTCGCGGTGACGAGCGTCGTCGTCCCCGCCCTCAACCGCCCGACCCTGACACCGGAGAACCTCGAGGACGACGGCATCGTCGTCGCCGACTCCGACGACCTGTCGCCCATGGTGACGAGCTCGCTCGAGGCCACCGAGCCCGCTGCGCCCGAGGCGGAGCGCGCGAGCTCGGCGTCCGCCGTCAGCATCCGCGTGTACGTCGACTACCTGTCCGAGGGGTCCGCGCAGTTCGAGCAGACGAACTCGTCCCAGCTCGCGGAGTGGGTCGCCCAGGGTGCGGCTGACCTCTCGTACCACCCCGTGGCCCTGCTCACGGCCAAGTCGAACGGCTCGAAGTACTCCCTGCGCGCAGCGGGCGCGGTCGCCTGCGTGCGCACTCACGCGCCCGAGTCGGCGCTCGCCTTCAACCACGAGCTGCTCGTCGAGCAGCCCTCCGTCGACAGCGAGGGGTACACCGACAAGGAGCTCGCCGCGCTCGCGGCCGCCGTCGGCGTCGACGACACGAAGGCCGTGCGCGAGTGCATCGAGAACGAGGACTTCGTGACCTGGGCGAGCGAGACGACCCAGCGCGTCCTCGAGGAGCCGCTCCCCGACACCGAGGACGTGCGCCTGACCGGCGCGCCGATGATCCTCGTGAACGGCCGTCCGTATCAGGGTCAGCTCGACGACCCGGCCGAGTTCGCGCAGTTCGTGCTCACCGTCTCGAGCGAGGCCTACTACTCGACGGCCTCGCCGACGCCGACTCCCGCCGAGGAGCCCGAGGCGACAGAGGAGCCCGAGCCCGCGCCGAGCGAGACCGCGGAGCCCGAGCCGACCGAGACCCCCGCGGAGTAGCGGATCCCGTCGCCGCGCGACGGTATGCTTTCCAGGTCCCCTCGGGGACCCGCGCCGGCTTAGCTCAGTTGGTAGAGCACCTGTCTTGTAAACAGGGGGTCGTCAGTTCGAACCTGGCAGCCGGCACCATCACGCGGCCGCGCCCGGGCCATCCGCTCGATCAGCGGATGGCCCGGGCGCGAGCCGCGTTCAGCGCACGCGGATGGCGTCGATCGCGTGCTGCCCCGCGTCGAGGCGCAGGTTGACGCCGCGGACGTCGCCGAGCTGACCGCGGCACTCGGATGACAGCGCGCCGAGGTCGATCGCGACCGACGCTCCGTCGGAGACAGGGTCACCGGCGGGCAGTTCGCACCAGCTCCACGAGGGGCCGACCTGCAGCGCGAGGCTGATCGACGTGCCGGTCGTCTCCGCGACGTCGATGACGAGCGTCGAGCGGCCGGAGAGGTCCCACGAGCCGGTCGCCCAGATCCATCCGCTCTCCGCGAGGTCGACCGTGAGGCGTCCGTCCGCGGCGTCGATGGCCCCGTTCGCGGCCCATCCCTGCGGTCCGTCCGCGAAGTCGAAGAGGGGCGTCGGCGGCTCCGTGCCCGGGGCCGCGTCGAAGGCCCGCAGGGCGCGGGCGAGCTCCGCCCGCGTCACGGGACCGCGCATCCCGAAGCGGTCGTGGCCGGCGGGCTCGACGATGCCGTTCTGCGTGACCCACGCGATCGCCTCGGCCGACGGGTGGGCGGGCGGCACATCGTCGAAGTCCGCGGGCTCCGAGGGCGTCGGCGCGCCCGCGAGCTCCCACAGCGCGTGGGCGAGCTCGGCGCGCTCGACGGGCGCCTTCGCCGTGCCCTCGACCGCCGGGGCATCCTCCCGGTACGCCGCGAGTGCGCGCGTCGCCTCGGCACGCGTCACGGGGCGCGCGGGGTGGAAGCGGCCGTTCGCGTCGCCGAGATCGACGACCTCGTCGTGCAGCCAGGCGATCGCGGCGTAGTCGGGGTCGTCGCGTTCGACGTCGACGTAGACCGGCGGCGGGGGCGTGCCCTCGACCGCGCGGAGCTCGTCGACGACGATGGAGCCGTCGACGGCGCCTGCGTCGGCTGCGTTGACGAACACGCTGAACTGCGACACGTGGGCGAGGGCCTCGGGCGTGAGGCGGCGGTCGGCGTTGGCGGTGTCCCAGGGAGCGGGGCGCCAGTCGGCGAAGGGGATGGTGGCGAGGTAGGGGTCGTCGCCGGCGAGGGAGGGGTAGGCCTCGAAGGCGACGCCGTCGGCGACGAGCTGGAGGACGAGCCGGTTGCCGGACGCGTCGGGATCGATCCACGCCTGGAAGTCCCAGAACGACGACCAGTCGCCCGAGACCGGCCTGCCCGCACCCGTGTACGACTGCGTCGCGAAGGAGTACGACAGCCGCATCGCGGCCTCTCCGCCTCCGACCGCGTCGCCCTCGGCCGCGCGGGCGAGCTCGAGGACGTTCGCGTTCTGGGGCAACCACCTGCTCTGCAGGGCGGCGTCGGCGTCGTAGGACTCGAAGTCGTCGACGACGCCGAGCGGCAGCACCGGCTCGGGACCGAGGACGACGGTCGACGCCGTGGTCTCCACTTCGGCGCCGCCCGCGAACACGCGCAGGGTCAGCCCGTGCGACGTGTTGTCGAGCTGCTCGGGGTCGACCTCCCACGCCCCAGTCCACCACATCCCCCCGTCAGCCGGGGCCGCGAGCTCGATCACGTCCCCCGCATCGGTCGTGACCGTCACGCGATCGGCCGCGTGACCCGTCACCGATGCGCGCAGCTCGACGGGCCCGGCCTCCACGCGCGCGCCGTCGGCGGGAGACGCGAGGTGCGCAGCGGCCGAGGCGACGGACACGGTCTCGGCGTCGTAGACGCCCGCGAGATCGTCGGCGAAGAACGTGCGCGGGTCGTCGTGGTAAGCCTGGAAGTCCGGCAGCATCTCGCCCTCGACCGGGAAGTAGGGCGTCGAGTCGCCGCCGTAGTTCGCCCACGTCATCATGTAGGCGGTCCGCGCCGCGTCGGGATCCGACATGATCGCGTCGAGCACATCCGTGAACCACGTCACGTTCGCGTTCTCGCCGTCGGGGCGCACGCCGCCCGAGATGCCGAACTCCGTCAGTGCGCTGATCTTCCCGCGCGCCTGCGCGAGCCGGCCCATCATGCCGAGGTCGGCGACGAGCCCGTCCAGGAAGCTCTGCGCGGCGCCCGAGCTGTCGTAGACGTCGTAGCCGAGCACGTCCACGAAGTCGTCGCCGGGGTACGTGCGCAGGTACAGGTCCTCGTCGCCGCCGAACCCGCCCCCGGGCGAGAACGCGTACAGGAGGTTGTGCACGTCCTTCACGTCGCGCAGGTACTCGACCGTGAAGCGGAACAGCTCGGCGTACTCGCCGGGCAGGCCGAACGCCGCGCCCCACCAGAACCACGAGCCCGCGTTCTCATGCCACGGGCGGAACACGATCGGGATGGCCGTGCCGTCGGCGGCGACGGCGGCATGCGCGGTCGCGGCGATGCGATCGAGATACGCGCGGAGCGCATCGTGCTGCGCTCCGCCGGGGAGGACGGCGCGCAGCGCGTCGCCCGAGGTGTCGTAGAAGTCGCCGCCGGTCGCGAGGTTCTCCATGTGGATCGTGAGAGTGCTGATCGCCCCGACGTCGTGCGCCTGGCGGATGTTCGCCGCCAGCTGCTGCGCCTTCGCCTCGCGCTCGGCGAGCGGCATGCCCGCGGTCTCGAGCGTGTCGAATCCGATGACGGCCGGATGGTCGCCCGTCGCGGTGAGGGTGTCGGAGGACGTGCCGTCCTGCGCGGGGAAGGACTCCCCGAAGTACAGGTCCTCCTGGTGCCCGAACAGGACGCCCTCTGCGTCGATGTCGCGCAGGTACGCGAAGAGCGAGCGCGTCTCGGGTGTCGCGTCCGGGTCGACCAGGTCGACCTCGGCCGCGATGGGGGCGGCGTGCGCCACCGGAGTCACGGCGAGCGGAGCCGCGAGGCCGAGCGCAAGCGCGACGGCGACCGCGGCGCGCCTGCCGCGTCCTCGCGGTCGGACGAGACGGGATGGCTGCGCCCAGGCGGGCGCGGGGGTGCTGTTCATCGGCGAACCTCCTCAGGTGGGCGTCGGTGCCCACAGAAGTCCTACCGCGACTTAGTTACACATGTCAACAAACTTCCTCACATCCCTCCCGCGAGGACAGCGGCCGCCTCGGCCGCGACGCCCCACAGGGCGTAGCAGCTGAGCGCGGCGAAGAGCGCCTGCTCGCGCCAGGATCCCGTATCGCCCAGGACCGGCACCGCGATGCCGCCGCCGCGCAGCCACACCCGGCGGAGCAGCGGCGTGCGCCGCGCCCACCGAGGAGCGCGCACGCGGATGGGCCACAGCAGCGGGATGCCGCCGGTCGTGAGGAGGTCGCCGGCGAGGTGCGCGAGGTATCCGACCCCGACGCACCATGGGAGCCAGGAGGTCTGCGCGGGGGCGAGGAAGCCGGCTGCCGCGCCGAGCGCCGCACCGCCCGCCCACGCGAGGGGCCACCGTCGCGCGATCCGCAGCACCTTGAGCGCGAAGGCGGTGCACGCCGCGACCGCGATCGCGACGCCCAGGTGGTAGGGCTCGGCGGAGCCGTCCGGGTGCCAGACGACCTCCCCGAGGAAGCGCATGCCGACGATGACGCCGAGCACGGCGAGCAGCGAGTGCATGCCCTTCCGGTGCCCGCCCGACACGGCGCCGACGACACCTGCCGCGAGTCGCCCGGCGATGGGCACGGAGTGGGCGATCGTCGCGCTGTGATGATCCGCGTCGGGCAGGAGGGCGGCGCCCGCCGCGATGGGCGCGCCGAGCAGCACCGCGGCGGGTGCGAGCTCGTGCGCACCCAGGGCGGGAAGCGTCGTGGCGGTGAGCGCGATCCAGGCGGCGGCGCCGCTGGCGGCGTGCGAGGTCCCCATCATGTCGGGGGTCTCCTTGGAGGTCGAAGGGCGTGGCGCGTCACGACGTCGGGACGACGTTCAGGCTATGTGCGCGCGCCGACATCGCCGGGCGCGGCGACACGCGGATGGCCTTCTCCGCCCGCTGCAGGTAGACTGGACGGAGCTTGCAGTGCGATGTCCGCCGCCTCTCACGGCCGATCGCCGCAGCTCACCGGCTCAGGGCCATCCACGGATCCCCTCGCACAGATGCGAGCGGCGATCGCCCGGAGCCGCCGCATCGCGGGCATGCCCACGCGGCCGCCCGCACTCAGACGAGAAGAGCACGACATGACCATCACCCACCTCGACGACCCTCACCATACCGACGAGCCGCTTGCCTGGAAGCAGGCGGCAGATGACGTCTTCGTCGCGACGCATGCCGGCGAGTTCGCGGGCTTCGTCACGGTCGACGGCCGGCGCCACCTCGCGCACGACCGCCATGGCGTCGCGATCGGCGAGTTCGCCTCGCTCGCGACCGCCCTCGCGGCGCTCGAGGAGCGCGCCCGCGACGTGAAGCCCATCCTCAAGGCCGCGCACCCTCCCCGCACGCCTCGCCCGCGCCGACTCTCACGGCGCGCGATCGCCTGACCGCGCGCCGCCGGCGGCTGCCGCTCCCGAGCTGTGCCGGGATTCGGATGCGCGGGGCCGGTGTGCGCGTGTCGGCCACAGGCGTGCACATGCGCACCACGGATCCGATTCCCGTGACGCGCTGTGCCGCGACGTGACGAGGCACCGACGTGACGAGGCACTGCGCGCGGTTGCGGCCCGGTGCCGCCGTAGGATGGCCGAGGTCGCACGAGCAGGGGGAGGCGCGATGGACCGCGGAGCGCCGAAGCACCGGCTCGCGATCGCGATCGGCGTCGGCGGCGCCGTCCTCGTGGGCGCCCTCACGGCCATCCAGGCGCGCGTCAACGGGCAGCTCGGCGTCGCGCTCGACGCCGCACTCGTGGCGGCCCTCATCTCGTTCGGGTCGGGCCTCGTCATCCTGCTCGTGCTCGCGCCGCTCCTCCCGAGCGGCCGCGCTGGCGTCCGCGCGCTCCGACCGGCCCTGCGCGAGCGCCGTGTGCCCTGGTGGATGCTCGTGGGCGGCGCGGCGGGGGCGTTCAGCGTCGCGACGCAGAGCTTCACGGTCGCCGTCATCGGCGTGGCCATGTTCTCGGTCGGCATGGTCGCAGGCCAGACCGTGCACGGACTCGTGCTCGACCGCATCGGCTACAGCCCCGCGGGCGTGAGCGCCGTGACGCTGCCGCGGGTCGCGGGAGCCGCCCTCGTGCTCTCGGCGGTCGTCGTGTCGCTGACCGGAGACGCCGTGGCGCGGGCCCCGCTGTGGATGCTCGTCCTGCCGTTCCTCGTCGGGGCCGGCGTCGCGTGGCAGACGGCGACGAACGGGCGGCTGCGCCAGGCCGTCGGCTCCGCGTTCGCGGCGACGCTCGTCAACTTCATCGGCGGGACGGCCGTGCTCGCCGTCGCCGCCGTCTGGCACCTCGCGACGGCGGGTGCGCCCGCGTCCGCGCCGCGCGAGCCGTGGCTCTACCTCGGCGGAGCGCTCGGCGTCGCGTACATCTTCATCTCGGCCGCGCTCACTCCGCGCACGGGAGTGCTGCTCATGACGCTCGGATCGGTGCTCGGCATGCTCGGCGCATCCGTCGTCCTCGACGTCGTCTGGCCGCCCGCCGCGCCGCCCGCCTTGTGGCAGCGCGCGCTCACGGTGGCGCTCGCCGCGGGCGGCGTCGTCGTCGCGACCGTGCGCGCCGGGCGCCGCTGACCGGTCAGCCAGCGAGGAGGGCCTCGCCCAGCGGCGTGCGCGCATGGAGCATGCGCTGTCCGGACCGCCGCGACGTGATGAGCCTCGCGTCGCGCAGCGCGCTGAGGTGATGCGATGCCGTCGCGATCGCGAGCCCGGTCGCCGTGGCGACGGCACTCGTCGAGAGCGGCTCCCGCAGTGCCAGGAGCACCGAGAGCCGCCCCTCGCCGAGAAGCCGGCCGAGTGCGGCCGCGTGCGCGCCCCCTTCGCGATGCCAGTCCTCGGCGACGCCGAGCGCGGGGTAGAACAGCGTCGGCTGCGCCGGCGGCTCGGTGATCACCGAGCACCGCCGCGCGAACACCGACGGCACGAGCACGAGGCCGCGCCCCGTGCAGTCGACGGTCTCCTCGTGGCGCGTGAGCTCGACGCGCACGGAGTCGGCCGACCAGTCCACGGCCGGGTGAAGCGCTGTCGCCATCGCGCCGATGCCGGCCGTCGTGACGACCCGCGTCCGGGCCACGATGTCCGCCCGCACGAGGCGCTCCAGCTGCGACCAGGATGGGGCGAGCACGGCATCCCACACGGCGTCGGCGGCCTCGGCGATGACGGCTCGCGCGCGGTGCGGGTCGTCGAGAAGCCGGAGGAGCGTCGTCCGCTCGCGGCACGTGCTGCGGTCGACGCGCTTGCGGAGGTCGACCTGCATCCCCGGCAGCGGAGCCCGGCGGCGGCGCGCCGCCTCCTCGGCAGGGTCGAGATCCCACGAGGGCTCCGAGGTGAGGAAGTCGGGGACGTAGCCGTCAGCCCCGACGACGGTCCGCAGCAGCTCGAAGGCAGGGCGCGGAACGACGTCGCGGGCCTGTCGCAGCCATCCCCACTGGAGCGGGTTCTCCGCGGGGCGGGCGAGGGATCGCACCGCGTGCACGAGCTCGTGCCCCGGCGAGATGCCGAATCGGATGGCCGACACGTCGTCCGGGCGCAGGCGGAACTCGACGAGCTTTCGATGCACGTCGAAACCTTATCCTCGCGGAACCGCGCCTGCGAGAGTCGCGTCGTGAGAGAGAGGAGCCGCTCATGGGCATCGTGACGGCGGATGGGATCCGCATGTCGGGCAGCAGGACGCTGCGCTTCGAGGGGCGGGAGCACGGCGCGGCCGTGTCGTTCTTCCATGTCGACAACGAGCCGGGTCAGGGGCCCGGGCTGCACCGCCATCCCTACTCGGAGACCTGGCATGTGCTCGCGGGCGAGGCCACGATCACGATGGGCGAGGAGACGATCGTCGCCCACGCGGGCGACACCGCGACCGTCGGAGCCGGTGTGTGGCACGGCTTCGTCAACTCGGGCGATGGGCCTCTGCGCATCCTCTGCATCCACGCATCCGACACGATGATCCAGGAGTTCCTCTGATGTCCTTCCAGGCGTACCTCGACAACATCGAGACGAAGACCGGCGTCACGCCGCGCGCCTTCATCGACCTCGCCGCCGAGCGCGGCTTCGGCCCCGGGACCAAGGCGGGCCCGATCATCGAGTGGCTCGCCGCCGACTACGGCCTCGGCCGCGGCCACGCGATGGCGCTCGTGCACGTCATCACCAAGGGCGACCGCATCGACGCCAAGCACGTCGGCAGCGGGACCGCCCACAGCGACGCGTCGGACCGGCTGTGGCTCGACGGCAAGGACACCCGGCCCGCGGGCTGGTGACCTAGGGGCGCTCGCCGCCCGGCATCCTGCCGAGGATCCGGTCCGGGTCGACACCGGGCCGGAACCCCTCGCGGTCGCGCGGAGGGCGCCCGCCGACGTACAGCCATCCGAGGAGCTTCTCGCGGCGGGTGAGGCCGTGCGCCTTCGCGACCGCGGGGGAGCGCACGAAGGCGCCCGTGCGCCACATCACACCCCAGCCGGCCTCGTCGAGGAGCAGGCTCAGCAGGTGGGCCACGCCCGACGCGACGGCCTCCTGCTCCCACTCCGGCACCTTCTCGGACGGGCGGGGGCTCGACACGATCGCGATGAGCAGGGGAGCGCGCAGCGGCTTCGTCGAAGGTCCGTCGCCTGTCGCCTCGCCGATCGCGCGGCCGAGCCGCAGACGGTCGTCGCCGCGCAGCTCGATGAGCCGCCACGGGGTGAGGTTCGAGTGGTCGGCGACGCGACCGGCCGCCGCCACGAGCGGCAGCAGCTCCTCGCGCGTGGGAGCCTCGTCGGTGACCTTGGACGATGAGCGCCGCGCGCGGGCGGCCTCGAGTGCGGAGCCCATGCGCGGAGCGCTCACGCCTCGGGCGTGAAGTTCAGCGAGAGCGAGTTCATGCAGTAGCGGTCGCCGGTGGGCGTGCCGAATCCGTCCGGGAAGACATGTCCGAGGTGCGAGCCGCAGTTCGCGCAGCGGACCTCGGTCCGCACCATGCCGTGGCTCGTGTCCTCGAGCAGCTCGACGGCCTCGGGGCGCACCGACTCGTAGAAGCTCGGCCATCCGCAGTGCGAGTCGAACTTCGTGCCGCTCTGGAAGAGCTCGGCGCCGCATGCGGCGCACGTGTACAGGCCCGCGCGCTCCTCGTCGAGCAGCTCGCCGGTCCACGGCCGCTCGGTTCCGGCTTCGCGCAGCACCGCGTACTGCTCAGGCGTCAGCTCTGCACGCCACTCCGCCTCGGACTTCTCGACCCTGTACGACATGCCCCGATTCTACCGCCGCGCAGGAAGGCAGGGGCCGGAGGAGGGGCGCCGGGAGAAGGCAGAATGGCGGGGATGGACGAGGTCGCGCAGGTCGCCGAACGCTTCGCCCGGTTCGCCGCGGAGGAGGCGCCGGGACGGTCTCGCGTCTACGGCGACTGGGCGGCGAGGGTCGCCGAGGACGGGACGGTGGCCGCCGTGCTCGCCCGCATCCCGGCGGCGCACCGCCAGCCGCCGCTCGTGTTCGCCGTGACGCGCCTGCTCGGCGCGGCGGACGACGCCGACGCCGCCGACTGGGCGCGCTTCGTGCGCGCGCGGGCCGACGACATCGTCGCCGAGTGCGGCGTCCGCGGCCTGCAGACGAACGAGCCGCTGCGCTGCGCGGCGCTCCTGCCCGCGCTCTCGCTCGTCGCCGGTCCGATCGCCCTCCTCGAGCTCGGTGCATCGGGTGGCCTGTGCCTCTACCCCGACCGCTACTCGTACCGGTATGCGGCGACCGGCCGACAGGTGCGTCTCGACCCCGTCGACGGGGAGTCCGGGGTCGTACTGACCTCGACCTGGGATGGCCCGCTGCCGGAGCTGCGGCTGCCGGAGGTCGTCTGGCGCGCGGGCGTCGATCTGCAGCCGCGCGATCCGCGCGACCCGCGCGACCGCGCCTGGCTCGAGATGCTCGTGTGGCCGGGCGAGGAGGGGCGGCGCGAGCGGATCGCGCGGGCGCTCGACATCGCGGCGGCCGATCCGCCTCTTCTCATCGCAGGCGATGCCGGCGATCCCGAGGCCCTCCGCGCGCTCGCCGCGGACGCGCCATCGGAGGCGACGCTCGTCGTGTCGACGCCGGGCGTGCTCCCGTACCTCCCGCGTGCCCGCCGGGAGGCGCTCATCGACGCCATCCGGGCACTCGGGGCTCGCTGGATCACGCTCGACGCGCCGGGGCTCCACAGCGGATGGACCGAGCCGGTCGACGAGGCGGAATGGCCCGGTGGCTTCGCGCTCGCTCTCGACGGCCGCGTGCTCGCCGCGGCGGATCCGCTCGGGGCATGCGTCCGCTGGCGCGCCTGACGGCCGAGCGGTGCCGCGCGCCATACGCTCGGAGCATGTCCACCTCCCTGTCGGAACGCGAGCGCGCCATCCTCGCCTTCGAGGCGGCGTGGGGCGCCCACGGCGGCGCCAAGGAGGAGGCGATCCGCGCAGAGCTCGCGATGACCCCGGCGCGGTACTACCAGCTGCTCGGGCGGCTGATCGACACCGAGGCCGCGCTCGCCGCGGATCCGCTCCTCGTCAAGCGCCTCCGCCGACTGCGCGACGAGCGCGAGGCGGCGCACCTCCGCGTCACCAGCTGATCCACGACGTCCGCGGATAGCATCGAGGGATGCCGAGCACCTACCCCCGGGACCGCTTCGACGACATCCCGCGCGAGACCGGGCGCGTCGGCGCCCACCGCGCGGAGAACCCGGGCATGAGCGGACCCGCCGTGCTGCTGTGGGCGATCGTCGCGACGATCGTGCTCGTGATCGCGGGGATCCTCGGCTTCCTCGTCCTCTCGCAGCAGGGCGCGCTCCCGGCGCCCGAGAACACGCCGGCGCCGGCGGCGACGACGGCGCCCGTCGTCGACACGTCGTACTCGGTGCTCGTCCTCAACGGCACGGCGACAGAGGGGCTCGACGACGAGGTCGCGGAGCAGCTCGTCGACGCTGGCTTCCCCGAGGGGGCCGTGACCCCCACCGATTCGGACGAGACGGACTTCGAGAAGACGACCGTCTTCTACGCGAGCCCCGAGGATGAGCCGGCGGCGCGCGGCGTCGCGGAGGCCATCGGCGCGACCGAGGTGGTGCAGAGCGACGCGTACCAGAGCGGCGACGGCCGACAGCTCACGGTGGTCGTCGGACTCGACCGTGTTTCCGGCGCGTAAACGTCACGAGACGACCGTGTCAAACGTCGCCTGATCGACGTTCTGCCGCGGAATCACGCGGATACGATCGCTCCAGTTCCATCCCGCAACAGGAGTGATCGCCATGACCCAGGGCACCGTGAAGTGGTTCAACGCCGAGAAGGGCTACGGGTTCATCACCGTCGCCGACGGCGGCCAGGACGTCTTCGTGCACTATTCGAACATCGAGATGACCGGCTTCCGCGTGCTCGAGGAGGGCCAGGCCGTCGAGTTCACGGTGGGCACCGGGCAGAAGGGCCCCCAGGCCGAGGCGGTCCGTCCCGTCTGAGCGCTCCCGCCTTCTCCGCAGCCGCCCCGCGACCCCGGTCGCGGGGCGGCTGCGCGTGTGTCGGCGGGTGACGCCTCCCGGCTTGCACTCGATGGGGTCGAGTGCCAAAATGGCGTTTAGCACTCCCGTCAAGAGAGTGCTAAACCCATACGCCTACGTCCGGGAGGGACGACAAACACATGGCAAAGATCATCGCTTTCGACGAAGAGGCCCGTCGCGGCCTCGAGCGCGGCCTCAACACGCTGGCCGACGCCGTCAAGGTGACGCTCGGCCCGCGTGGTCGCAACGTCGTGCTCGAGAAGAAGTGGGGCGCTCCCACGATCACGAACGACGGCGTCTCCATCGCGAAGGAGATCGAGCTCGACGACCCGTACGAGAAGATCGGCGCCGAGCTCGTCAAGGAGGTCGCGAAGAAGACCGACGACGTCGCCGGTGACGGCACGACCACGGCCACCGTCCTCGCCCAGGCGCTCGTCCGCGAGGGCCTCCGCAACGTCGCCGCGGGCGCCGACCCGATCAGCCTCAAGCGCGGCATCGAGAAGGCCGTCAAGGCGGTCACCGACCAGCTCCTCTCCACCGCGAAGGAGATCGAGTCGAAGGAGCAGATCGCCGCGACGGCGTCGATCTCGGCTGCGGACACCTCGATCGGCGAGCTCATCGCCGAGGCGATCGACAAGGTCGGCAAGGAGGGCGTCGTCACGGTCGAGGAGGCCCAGGCCTTCGGCACCGAGCTCGAGCTGACGGAGGGCATGCGCTTCGACAAGGGCTACCTCAACCCCTACTTCGTGACGGACCCGGAGCGCCAGGAGGCCGTCTTCGAGGACCCGTACATCCTCATCGCGAACCAGAAGATCTCGAACATCAAGGACCTTCTGCCCGTCGTCGACAAGGTGATCCAGGCGGGCAAGGAGCTCGTCATCATCGCCGAGGACGTCGAGGGCGAGGCTCTCGCGACGCTCGTGCTCAACAAGATCCGCGGCATCTTCAAGTCGGTCGCCGTCAAGGCCCCCGGCTTCGGCGACCGCCGCAAGGCGCAGCTGCAGGACATCGCGATCCTCACGGGCGGCCAGGTCATCACGGAGGAGGTCGGCCTCAAGCTCGAGAACACCGACCTCGAGCTCCTCGGCCGTGCGCGCAAGGTCATCATCACCAAGGACGAGACGACGATCGTCGAGGGTGCCGGTGACGCCGCGCAGATCGAGGGTCGCGTGACCCAGATCCGCCGCGAGATCGAGAACACCGACAGCGACTACGACCGCGAGAAGCTGCAGGAGCGCCTCGCCAAGCTCGCCGGCGGCGTCGCCGTCATCAAGGCGGGCGCGGCCACCGAGGTCGAGCTCAAGGAGCGCAAGCACCGCATCGAGGACGCCGTCCGCAACGCGAAGGCGGCCGTCGAGGAGGGCATCGTCCCCGGTGGTGGCGTCGCGCTCATCCAGGCGGGCCAGGTCGCGTTCGACGGTCTCGAGCTCACGGGCGACGAGGCGACCGGCGCGAACATCGTGAAGATCGCCATCGAGGCTCCGCTCAAGCAGATCGCGCTCAACGCGGGCCTCGAGCCGGGCGTCGTCGCGAACCGCGTCGCCGAGCTCCCGGTCGGCCAGGGCCTCAACGCGGCCACGGGCGAGTACGTCGACCTCTTCGAGGCCGGCATCATCGACCCCGCCAAGGTCACGCGCTCGGCTCTGCAGAACGCCGCGTCGATCGCCGGCCTGTTCCTCACGACCGAGGCGGTCGTGGCGGACAAGCCGGAGAAGGCCGCGGCCGCTCCTGCCGACCCCAGCGGCGGCATGGACTTCTGATCCGCGCCGCGCGCTCGTCGCGCTGAACGACACGAAGGGCCCCTCCTCGCGGAGGGGCCCTTCTGCGTACCGGGACGCGGGCTCAGCGGAACATGCCGGCGCTGGCCTGCTCCGCCTCGGCGTACTGCATCCCCGCGACGCTGAGCGCCTGCCCGATCGACGCGAGGGACTCCTGGATGGCGAGCTGTGCCGCCCGCCACTGGTCCATGACGCTCTGGAAGCCCGCAGCGGCCGATCCCTGCCACACCGCCTGCAGCTCGAGCAGCTGCGCGAGCATGGTGTCGGAATCGGCCTGGATGCGGTCGCCCGTGGCACGGACGTTGGCGGACTGGGCGACGAGGGCGTCGCTGTCGACGGCGAAGATCGGCATGGGTGCTCCTTCTCGTGTGACCGCCGGAGATCGGCGTGGTCCTCACGCTAGGAGCGGGGCGCGCCGCCCTCCGGGTCGTCCACAGCGTCGCCCGGCGACACCGCGGCGATGCCGGACTGTGCACGCGGCGTCGCCCCGGCATCCGACCCCTCCCGGGCGAGCGGGAAGGCCACGCGGAACGTCGCGCCGCCTCCGGGGGTGTCGGTCACCTGGACGGTTCCGCTGAGGGAGTCGACGATCGAGGCGACGATCGAGAGGCCGAGGCCGCTGCCTCCCGTCTCCCGTGCGCGCGAGGTGTCGGCCCGCCAGAACCGCTGGAAGACCTTGTCCCTGATCGACTCGGGGACGCCCTCGCCATGGTCGACGATCGCGATCCATCCGGTGCGCGCCGCGGCGTCCACGCCCACCTCGATGACGATGGGGGATTCGGCGGGGCTGTAGCGGCGCGCATTGCCGAGCAGGTTCGACACCACCTGGCGGATCTTGTCCTCCTCGCCGCGGACGATCGGAGGGAGCGCGACGGGCTTCGCGGGCGGCTGCACGGGGATGTCGAGCTGCGCGACGAGCGGCTGCTCGCCGGTCTGGGCGGGGCGTCGGCGACGCAGCGCCGCCGACGCGCGGGCGATCGCGGCGGTTCCCGGCGCCCAGCGCCGCCGCGGCGCGTCGGGCCCGTCCGCGCGGCCGTCCTCGGGAGCGGATGTCGCGGCCTCGAGCTCGGCGCGCTCGGGCAGCGTCACCGCCCCCGTGATCGCCTCGAAGGTGTGGTCGACGACCGTGACGTCGCGGCCCGGCTCGGCCGCGCGGACGTCGAGCGCGGCATCGTGCGCGATCGGGCGGAGGTCGACCGGGCGGATGTCGAGCTCGCGGCGGTCGTCGAGCCGGGTGAGGGCGAGCAGGTCCTCGACGAGGACGCCCATCCGCTTGGCCTCGGCCTCGATGCGCTCCATCGCCTTGGCTGTCGCCTCCTCGCCCTGCAGCGCGCCCATCCGGTACAGCTCGGCGTAGCCGCGCACGCTCACGAGCGGCGTGCGCAGCTCGTGGCTCGCGTCGCCGATGAAGCGGCGCATCTGCCGCACCGTGGCGTCGCGCTCGTCGATCGCCCCGTCGATGCGGTCGAGCATCGTGTTGATCGCGATCTTGAGGCGGCCGATCTCGGTGCTGGGCTCGATGTCGGTCATCCGCTGGCTGAAGTCGCCCGCCGCGATCTCCATGGCGGTCGCCTCGACCTGGCCGAAGCGGCGGAACGTCAGCGTCACGAGGCCGCGGGTGAGGAACGCCGCCGCGATGACCGTCGCGAACGCGACGAGCGTGAAGACGGCGATGTACGTGCGGACGAAGCTGTCGACGTCGGCGAGGGGGAGCGCGACGACCGTGGCGTACGGGAGGTCGTAGCTCTCCGACTGGAGCGTGTTCACGGTCGTCGCGGCGTAGAACCCGGGTCCGCGCCCGGTCTCCGCGTCGAGGGGGACGATGCTGCCGCGCCGGATGTACGCCTCGTCGAGGGGCAGGCGGCGCGGGAACGCGGGCTCTGCGGCCTCCTCCGAGCCGCCCGCGGTCGCGATGAGCTCGCCCTCGCGGTTGTACATCGCGACGAAGTACTCGGTGCGCGGCTCGTTGTCGGCCGGCACGAACATGAGCTCGCCCGACGCCGTCGTGAGCGGGGTGAGGAGCCGCTCGGCGACGTTCGAGTCGGCGTACTCCTGGACCGTGCTGCGGACGCTGCCGAGCAGGTTCTGCTGGAGGATGGGCACGGTCACGACGCCCGTGATGAGGAGTCCGACGGCGAGGACGAACACCGTCACGCCGGTGACCTTCGCCCGCAGGCTGACGCGTCGCCACCACCGGGTCACGGCGTCGTGCTTGCGTGCCAGGGCAGGGCCTTTCCGCGAGGCGGGGCGCGCCCGCCGACTGTCAGGAGACCTTGTCGACCTTCAGCATGTAGCCGAAGCCGCGCTTGGTCTGGATGAGCGACTCCGCGGTGTGCGGGTCGATCTTGCGGCGCAGGTACGAGATGTAGCTCTCGACGATGCCCGCGTCGCCGTTGAAGTCGTACTCCCACACGTGGTCGAGGATCTGCGCCTTCGACAGCACGCGGTTCGGGTTGAGCATGAGGTAGCGGAGGAGCTTGAACTCCGTCGGGCTCAGGTCGATCTGCTCGTCGCCGACGTAGACGTCGTGCGTGTCCTGGTCCATCGTGAGCTCGCCCGCGCGGATGACCGACTCCTCCTCGTCGTTCTGCATCGTGCGGCGCAGGACGGCCTGGATGCGCGCGACGATCTCGTCGAGGCTGAACGGCTTCGTGACGTAGTCGTCGCCGCCGACGTTGAGGCCCTTGATCTTGTCCTCGGTCTCGTCCTTGGCGGTGAGGAAGATGATCGGGGCGGTGTATCCGGCGTCGCGCAGGCGCTTGGTGACGCTGAACCCGTTCATGTCGGGGAGCATGACGTCGAGCACGATGAGATCGGGCTCCTCCTCCAGCACGGCCGAGATGGTCTGGGCTCCGTTCGACACGGTCCGAACCTGGAATCCGGCGAATCGCAGGCTCTGCGAGAGCAGGTCGCGGATGTTCGGCTCGTCGTCGACGACCAGGATGCGCGGTGCGGTCATGACCCCATTATGTCGGTGCCGGGTAAGCGCGGGCTGGAAATCCGCGCGTCGGGCGCGGAATCCGTGCGCCGAGCGCGAACGCTACGCGGCGGCGAGCCGCTCGGCGTCGAGGATCGTGTAGCTGTAGCCCTGCTCGGCGAGGAACCGCTGACGGTTCTGCGCGAAGTCCTGATCCACCGTGTCGCGCGCGATAAGCGTGTAGAAGCTCGCCGTGTGGTCGGTCTGCTTCGGACGCAGGAGGCGTCCCAGGCGCTGGGCCTCCTCCTGTCGGGAGCCGAACGACCCCGACACCTGGATCGCGACCGACGCCTCGGGCAGGTCGACGGAGAAGTTCGCGACCTTCGACACGACGAGCAGCTTCAGCGACCCCTCCCGGAACGCCGAGAACAGCCGCTCGCGCTCGTCCACGGGCGTGGCGCCCGTGATCTTCGGCGCGTCGAGCGCCTCGGAGAGCTCGTCGAGCTGGTCGAGGTACTGGCCGATCACGAGCACCTGCTCGTCGGGGTGGTGCGCGAGGATGCGCCGCACGGCGTCGATCTTCGCGGGCGCCGTCGCCGCCAGCCGGTAGCGCTCGTCGTCGGCCGCGGCCGCGTACTCGAGGCGCTCCGACGCGGGCAGGTCGATCCGCACCTCGTAGCAGGCCGCGGGGGAGATGTAGCCCTGCGCCTCGATCTCCTTCCAGGGCGCGTCGAACCGCTTGGGACCGATGAGGCTGAAGACGTCGCCCTCCCTGCCGTCCTCGCGCACGAGCGTCGCGGTGAGCCCGAGCCGTCGGCGCGCCTGCAGGTCGGCGGTGAGCTTGAAGACGGGCGCGGGCAGCAGGTGCACCTCGTCGTACACGATCAGGCCCCAGTCGAGGGCGTCGAGGAGCGAGAGATGCGCGTACTCGCCCTTCCGCTTCGACGTGAGGATCTGGTAGGTCGCGATCGTGACCGGCTTGATCTCCTTGGACTGCCCCGAGTACTCGCCGATCTCCTCGGGCGTGAGCGTCGTGCGCCGCAGCAGCTCGTCCCGCCACTGGCGCGCCGACACCGTGTTCGTCACGAGGATGAGGGTCGTCGTCCCGGTCGCGGCCATCGCGCCCGCTCCGACGAGGGTCTTCCCGGCGCCGCACGGCAGCACGACGACGCCCGAGCCGTCCTCGCGGAAGGTGTCGACCGCGAGCCGCTGGTAGGGGCGCAGCGCCCACCCGTCCTCGGCGAGGGCGATGGGGTGGGGCGTGCCCGGCGTGTAGCCCGCGCGGTCCTCCGCGGGCCATCCGATCTTCAGCAGCTCCTGCTTGATGTGCCCGCGCGCCCACGCGTCGACGATGTAGGAGTCGGGCGTCGGGTGCTCGACGAGCAGCGGCTGGATGCGCTTGTTGCGCGAGACCTCGGTGATCACCGCCTCGTCCTGGGAGACGAGGCGCAGGCGGCCTTCGTCGTCGCGGTCGATCACGAGGCGCCCGTATCGGTTCACGGTCTCGCGGATGTCCGTCGACACCGAGGGCGGGACGGGGAACCGGGACCATCGGTCGAGGGTCTGCAGCATGTCGTCGGCGGTGTGCCCTGCCGCGCGCGCGTTCCACAGACCCAGCCGGGTCACGCGGTACGTGTGGATGTGCTCGGGCGCCCGCTCGAGCTCGGCGAACACCGCGAGCTCGTGGCGCGCGGCCTCCGCGTCGGGGTGCGCGACCTCGAGCAGCACCGTGCGGTCGCTCTGGACGATGAGGGGGCCCTCGGACATAGCTGTCCAGTCTACCGGCGGGGCGCCGCCGCGGGGCCGGGGCGGTGCGTCACGCGGTGCGGACCGAGCGGATGAGCGAGACCGGGAGGGTGCGCTCGACGTCGGCCGCGCGGTCGAGGCCGCGCAGCCGTCCTCCGCCGATCCCCGACGCCTCGAGCGTCAGCTCGCGCGTCGTCCCGTCGGGCATCGCGACCTCGACGACGATGACGGCCTTCGCGCGGACGGCGGCGTCGAGCTCGCGCTCGCGCCACGCGGTCTCCGCATCCTCGCCGTGAGAAGCGCGCAGCCGGTCGATGACGGCCCGGTACCGCTCCTCGGGAGCATCCTCCTCGGCAGCGGGGGCGAGTCGGCGGCGGTGCAGCGCGACGGTGCGGCCGTCGTCGTCGATCGCGACGACGGGATAGCGCGCGTCGGCGAGCGCCCAGTAGACGGTCTGCCGTGCAGCGCGCGTCCGCAGCAGAGCGCCCTCGCGCACGAGGCCCAGCGGGCGCAGCGCCTGGTCGACGCCGATGGTCTCGACGAGATGGTGGTCGCGGCTCGACACGATCGTGTGGCCGCTGCCCGGCTCGACCGAGACCCGCACGAGGCCGTGCCGCTCGGCGGTCCGGGTGAGCAGGTAGTCGAGCGGCTGCGGGATGCCGGTGAGCGAGAGCTCGGAGAGGAACGAGCGGATGGCCTCGGCCGTCTCGCCGCCCGCGATCGCCGACGAGAGCGACGCCTCGGTGAAGCGGTAGGTCGAGGCCTGCGCGTGCGACTCGCGGACGGTCATCGCGCGCAGGCGCATGTCGAGCGCGGGCACGAGCGGTCCGGGGGAGATCGCGGTCAGGTCGTTCTGCAGGAAGACGCGGTCGACCTCACCGGGGAGGAGCTCTGCGAGGGGGCCGGCGTCGGCGGCGCCGCCCGCCCGGAACGGCGTCGCCCACGGGGTCTCCGTGCCGTCGGGCGCGATGAGGCCGAGCAGAGCCGCCAGACGCAGGGCCGAGGCCGCCCGCTCGGGCCAGGCCGGGTCGAGCGGATAGGCGTCGACCCACGTCGACGGCGGCACCCAGCCGCCCTCGCGGGTGCGCAGACCTGCGGGCAGCGCGTCGCGCCATCCCGTCGCGAGGATCTCCCAGCGACGACGCGTGGGCTCGCGCGTCCAGTCCTCGCCGGCGTCGGCCACGAGCCAGGCGCGATCCACCGGACGCACGAGGCCGGCCGCCTCGGCGAGCGCGACGAGGTCGTCGAGCTCCTCGGCGTCGCGCACGACCTCGTCCTGCACGAGCCGGCGCCGGTCGGACGCGCCGACCGACCCGCCGCCGACGCGCGACAGCGGAGTCGCGAGCGCCGCGACGAGCACGTCAGCGAGCGCCCCGAGGGTCGTGAAGGCGCGCTCCGCCGCCCGAGCCGCGGCCGACTCGTCGGCGGGCTGAGGGGCGTCGTGGCGGGCAGGCGCGAGGTCCACGCCGTCGAGCGCGCGACGGACCGACGGCAGCGGCGACCCGGATCCGTCGACGAGCGAGGACGCGATGCCCTCGTCGGCGATCGGACGGCCGCTGGCGAGGTCGGCGAGCACGTCGCGCGGGAGCTGACGCAGCGCCGTCGTCAACGACTCGGGGGCGAGCAGTGCGTCGGCGGCGTCGAAGAAGTCGCGCCAGCCGACGTGGGCGGAGACCCGGCGGGCCGCGAGGAGCGAGCCGAGCCGCGCGTCGGACATCGCGGCCAGCCGCTCCGCCAGCACCCGTGCGTCCGCGCCGCTCATCCGCTCAGCTCCGGCGCGAGGCGCGACCCCTTCGCACGAAGCTCATGACGAGCAGCGTGAGGAGCAGGAGGAAGGCGATCACGGGCCCGATCATCTGCACGAGGAACACGACCGGCCACGCGCCGCCGCTGAAGTCGGTGACCCCTGAGGCGGTCGCGATGATCACGGCGAGGAAGCAGCCGATCGACAGCACGACGATCCCCAGGGACATGAACGCGAGGATGCGGTCGACGCGGCGGACCGCGGGCTGCGCGCTGGGCTGATCACTCATCCTGACCAGGATAGTCGTACGCCCGCCGGACTAGGATGGCGGAGAGGGATCGATCGATCCCTCTCTCTACGTTCCAGCGGTATCAGCGAGGTTCACATGCCCACCGGCAAGGTCAGGTTCTACGACGAGGACAAGGGCTTCGGCTTCATCACGTCGGACGACGGACAGGACGACGTGTTCCTGCACGCGAGCGCGCTCCCCGCGGGCGCGGTCGTGAAGGCCGGGACGCGGCTCGAGTTCGGGATCGCCGACGGCCGCAAGGGGCCGCAGGCGCTCTCCGTGCGGGTGCTCGAGGCTCCGCCGAGCCTCGCGAAGGCGTCGCGCAAGAAGGCAGACGACATGGCCGTCATCGTCGAGGACCTCGTGAAGCTCCTCGACGACATCGGCGGCGACCTGCGTCGCGGCCGCTACCCCTCGTCGTCGCACGCGCGCAAGGTCGCGGCCGTGCTGCGCAAGGTCGCGGACGAGCTCGATGTCTGAGGCTCCCGAGCCTGCGGCGGACGCGGAGGCGCTCGCGGATTCCGAGGCGCCCCGCGAGGACGCCTCCCTCGAGGCCGCGCCCGTCGAGCCCGACCCTCGCCTGCTCGAGGCTCGCGATCTCGCGCTCGCCGCGCTGCGGGAGATCACGCCCGCGCAGACCATCGGCGAGCCGGCGGGCTACACCGTCGAGGGCGACGGCGTCGTCTCGCTGCGCTTCGAGAACCGCCTGAGCGGCTATCCGGGATGGCACTGGACCGTCTCCCTCGCGGTCGTCGAGGACGCCGAGCCGACCGTGCTCGAGGCGGAGCTGCTGCCGGGCGACGGAGCGCTGCTCGCGCCCGAGTGGGTGCCGTGGTCGGTGCGCCTCGAGGAGTACAAGGCGGCGCAGAGCGCGGCGGCCGAGGCCGCGGCGGCCGACGAGTCCGATGAGGGCGAGGACTTCGCGCCCGAGGGCGACGAGTTCGACCAGGACGAGGACGACTTCGACGAGGACGGCTCGCCGATCCTGCACGCGGGAGACGTCGACGGCGTCGACATCGACGAGCTCGACGCGGGCGACGACGATGCGGCCGATGACGACGATGCGGCCGAGTCCGACGAGGACTACGACGAGGACGACGACGAGGCGCGCAGCGCGGACGACGACGCGGACGAGGACGACGACGCGTGGGATGACGACGACGCGGAGGACTGACCGCGTGAGACAGGAGGAGCCCCGGCCGACCGGCCGGGGCTCCTCCTGTCTGCGGTGACGGATCAGCTGTTCTCGAGAACGAAGTCGATCGCGCGCGTAAGCTGGCGGACGTCCTCGGGCTCGATCGAGACGAACGTCGCGACCCGGAGCTGGTTGCGGCCGAGCTTGCGGTACGGCTCGGTGTCGACGATCCCGTTGGCGCGCAGCGTCTTGGCGACCGCCGCCGCGTCGACGGCCTCGTCGAAGTCGATCGTCACGACGACGGGGGAGCGGTGCGCGGGGTCGGCGACGAACGGGGTCGCCGAGGACGACGCCTCGGCCCACGTGTACAGCGCCTGCGACGACTCCGCCGTGCGGGCCGCGGCCCACTCGAGGCCGCCGTTCTCCAGGATCCAGCCCAGCTGGCTGTCGAGGAGATGGAGCGTCGCGAGGGCAGGGGTGTTGAGCGTCTGCTCCTTGCGCGAGTTGTCGACCGCATTCCAGAGGCTGAGGAACTCCGGGATGTAGCGGTCGGACGCGTGCAGGCGCTCGATGCGCTCGATCGCCGCGGGCGACATCGCGGCGAACCACAGCCCGCCGTCCGAGCCGAGGTTCTTCTGCGGCGCGAAGTAGTACACGTCGGTCTCGGCGACATCGAAGTCGATGCCGCCGGCGGCGCTCGTCGCGTCGATCACGGTGAGCGCACCCGCGTCGCCGGACACGCGCCGGATCGGTGCGGCCACGCCCGTGGACGTCTCGTTGTGCGGCCAGGCGTAGACGTCGACGCCCTCGACCGGCTCGGACTCGGCGCGCGTGCCCGGCTCCGCCTTGCGGACATCGGGGGCCTCGAGCCACGGCGCGGCGGCCGCCTTCGCGAACTTCCCGCCGAACTCGCCGAAGACGAGGTTCTGCGCGCGGCGCTCGATGAGCCCGAACGCGGCCGCATCCCAGAACGCGGTCGAGCCGCCGTTGCCCGTGACGATCTCGTAGCCGTCGGGCAGGCGGAGCAGCTGCGCGAGGCGCTCGCGCACGCTCGCGACGAGGTTCTTCACCGGCGCCTGGCGGTGCGACGTCCCGAGGAGCGACGATCCCGCCTCGGCGAGGGCGGCGACCTGCTCGGGACGCACCTTCGAGGGGCCGCAGCCGAACCGGCCGTCGGAGGGAAGGAGATCGGCGGGGATCGTGAGCGTCATGCTGCTCATCCTACGGCGCGTGCGCGGACGGCCACGGCGGCCAGCGCCCGGGGTCCGTGCTCCCGGTTAGGATTGCCTTCGACGCAGACGGAGGATCGATGACCGACCTGATCGACACCACGGAGATGTACCTCCGCACCATCCTCGACCTCGAGGAGGAGGAGATCATCCCCCTGCGCGCGCGCATCTCCGAGCGCCTCGGCCACTCCGGCCCGACCGTCTCGCAGACCGTCGCCCGCATGGAGCGCGACGGCCTCGTCGTCGTCGCCGAGGACCGCCGTCTGCAGCTCACCGACGAGGGCAGGGCCAAGGCCGTCGAGGTGATGCGCAAGCACCGCCTCGCGGAGCGCCTGCTGTCGGACGTGATCGGCCTCGACTGGGCCTACGTCCACGACGAGGCGTGCCGGTGGGAGCACGTCATGAGCGAGCAGGTCGAGCGCCGCCTCGTCGAGCTGCTCGGCTACCCGACCGAGTCGCCCTACGGCAACCCGATCCCCGGGCTGGAGCAGCTCGGGGAGTTCTCCGTCGAGCGGGCCGATCAGGGGGTGGTCGGCCTCGTGCGCCGCCTCGACGAGAACGGCGGGCCCGTCTCCGGCACGGTCCGGCGGCTCGCCGAGTCGGCCCAGGTCGACCCCGAGCTCCTGCAGCAGCTGCGCGACGCCGGGGTCGTGCCGGGTGCGCACGGCGACTTCCGCTACAGCGAGGGGTACGTGCTGGTCCAGATCGCGGGCGCGCAGGACGCGCTCGAGCTGCCCGTGGAGATCGCGTCGCACATCTTCCTCGTCGACGATCGCGGCTGACGCTCGGCTGGGAGCCCGACGGGGAGCGTGACATTTCCGTTATCTTCCGTTACCGTTGAGCGATACCCGGCGGCTCCGAGCCCCGGGCGCTCCGTGAGAAATCGCCTCCCCGGCTCGTCGTTCTGACGGAGTGAGACTGTGCCCCGACCAGTTCTGACGAGTCGGCGCTCCCTGGCGCGAGGCGACGGAGGAGACAACTTGGCTGAGAATCCCACGTCCGCGGGCGCCCCCGACGCCGACGCGACGACCCCGACGAAGGCCGTGCAGCCCGTGACGCGAGGAATCGTCGTCATGCCGCGCAGCGACGTCCGGCGCATGGAGCGGGCCGCCCGCCGTGCCGGCGCCCCCCAGGTGAAGCCGGTCCGAGCCGCGGGCACGATCGCCGCCGTCCTCGCCCTGCTCGCCGGTGTCGCCATCCCCGCGTACGCGGCGACGCAGCCGGCGCCCGAGACCGTCTCGATGCAGGACGCCGCCGAGCGCGAGGCCCAGTCGATCGCGGTGGACGCCGCGGTCGAGACCGCCCCGCTGAGCGGCGCTGCGTACTCCGCGACGACCCCGGAGGAGATCGAGGAGGCCAAGGCGGCCGCCGCGGCGGCGGAGGCCGCCGAGCGCGCCCGTGAGCAGGCAGAGCTCCTCGCCCAGCAGCAGCGCGAGCAGCAGGCCCAGCAGCAGGAGCAGCAGGCGCAGACCGCGCCGCAGCAGCCGCAGCAGCAGCCGCAGACGTACGAGCCCCCGGTCGTGAGCGACGGCGGCATCTGCCCGCTGCCCGCCGGCACCTACTACGTGAGCCGCTCGGTCGGGTCGGGCCACGAGGGCACCGACATGGTCGCGCCCGCGATGACCCCGATCTACGCCGTGAAGTCCGGCACCGTCATCACCTCGCAGGAGGCGCTCGGCGGCTGGGGCGTCACCGTCGCGATCGACCACGGCGACGGCACCTCGAGCCTCTACGGCCACATGACCTACGGAACCCGCCAGGTCGAGGTCGGGCAGACCGTCGAGGCGGGCCAGCTGATCGGCTACGTCGGCTCGACCGGCCGCTCCACGGCGAACCACCTCCACATCGAGTACCGCATCAACGGCGCGATCGTCGACCCGATGAGCTACCTCCCGATCTGATCGGATCCCGCGAGAGAGCGCCCGGCACGTCATGTGCCGGGCGCTCTGCCGCATCCGGCCACGGAATCCCCGGCTGTTCACCCGCTCTTCGCCCTCGACACGCCCGGGGTGCGCTAGCCTGACCCTGTCGCCGAGAGAGGCGGAGGGAGCCGATGGAACGAATACCTCGCATCCGCACCACGGATGCGCTCGGGCGTTACGTCCTCCGGCATCGTGTGCACACGGGCCGCGGAGCAGCCGCGGTCTCTCCAGGGCGCTGTCCATGAGACAGCGCCCTTTTTCGTGCCCGCGCACGCCCGCCGCCGATCGGAGCGGTCGCAGTTCGAATGCCCGGAAGCCGTCCGGGTCGTATCGAAGGGATCGAGTATGCGAACACTGGTGCTGAATGCGGGATACGAGCCCCTCGCGGTCGTCTCGTTCAAGAGAGCCCTCGTCCTCGTCATGAACGAGAAGGCGACCGTCATCGAGCACGTCGAGGGGGAGCCCGTGTGGGGCACGAGATCGGTGTTCGACCGGCCCGCCGTCATCGTCCTCACCCGCTACGTGCGCGTGCCCACGGCGCGCCGGACGCCGGTGACGCGTCGCGGCGTGCTGCGCAGGGACGGCTTCCGCTGCGGGTACTGCGGAGCCTCGGCCTCGACGATCGACCACATCCTCCCGCGCTCGCGCGGGGGACGGGACACGTGGGAGAACCTCGTCGCGTGCTGCCTGCGGTGCAACAACATCAAGAGCGACCGGACTCCGCAGGAGATGGGCTGGGAGCTCCGCTTCGCGCCGGGGGCGCCGCGCAGCACGTCCTGGACGGTGCGCGGGGCCGAGCGCGCGGATCCGCGCTGGGAGCCGTACCTCGCACTCGCGGCGTGAGACGGTGCCCCCGACTGGACTCGAACCAGCGACGCACGGTTTAGGAAACCGACGCTCTATCCACTGAGCTACGGGGGCGTCCGCACCAGCTTATCGGCAGTGCGGACAGGACACGGCGCTGCCCGGGATCCCCGGGCGGCGCCGTGCGAGGCTCTCAGGCCTGGACGGCCAGCGCGAAGCGCACGCCGTCGGGCGTCACCTCGGCGTCGAGCACCTTGTCGTCGAGCTCGACGGCCGCCTCCTGGGGGAGGAAGACGCGAACCGGACCGCTCTCCACCACGGCGTCGGCGGCCTCAGGCGAGGGCGCGAGCGTGAGCGTGTACCCCTGCGGGGAAGAGCTCGAGCCGTCGATGCGAAGGCCCGCGGTGGCGGGATCCGGCGACTGGTCGACGATCGTTCGGACGGCGGTCTGGGCGTTCTCGGTGAGTGTGAGCATTCGGCTCTCCTTCCGTCGGGCCAGCCACGATTCCGAGAACGCCGCCGGGATGCAACCCCCGGACGCGACACGGCGCCGATTCACACGGGATGCACATGTGCATCCGGCGAATCGGCGCCGCGACGTGCGGGCTCAGTGAGCCGCTTCGTAGGCCTCGAGCACGGCAGCGGGGACGCGCCCGCGCTCGGAGACGGAATAGCCGTTCTCCTTCGCCCACGCGCGAACCGGTCCGTAATCGGTCTGGCCGGAGCGCCGACGGGTCACGCGCGATGCGCTCGAATTCGTCGAGCCGGATCCGCTTCCGACGCGGCGGCCGGCTGAGATGTAGCGCTCGAACTGCGCGCGGAATTCCGCCGCGTTGTCGGCGGAGAGGTCGATCTCGTAGCTCTTTCCGTCAAGGGCGAAGAGGACGGTCTCGCCTTCTCCGGGCTCGAGAACGGTGTCGTCGAGGTCGTCAACAAGCTGGTGGATGATCTTTCGGGCCATATCTCGAATGTAGCGTCAGAAGGCGCCAATTCGAGCACAATTCGCGTCTGCCCGGGGATATCAGGGCAGAATACCGGCGCGACGCGCTTTCGCGACCGCGGCCAAACGCGTCGAGGCGTCGAGTTTCGACATCGCGGCGCCGAGATAGGCCTTCACCGTTCCCTCGCGAAGACCCAGCTGAGCGGCGATCTCGGCATTCGTCGCGCCGAGAGCAGCGCACGCGAGCACGTCGACCTCGCGCGGCGAGAGGTGCACGGTCGGCTCGGCCGCCGGACGCGGTGCCGACACGGCCACGCCGGAGAGCGCGGCGAGCCGACGCTCGACCTCCTCGAGACGGGATCGGATGGCGCCGTCGTCGACGGCGGCCGCGATGCGCCGCAGCTCGGCGTAGGTCTCCCGCAGCTCCTCCTGGTGCGCGGGCGGGAGCACGGCCGACGACTCCGCCGCGGCCTCCCGTCGCCGCCGCGACGCGTCGAGCGCGGCGATCTGGCTCGCGAGCCGGTCGGCGACCTCGACGGCGGGAGCCGCGGCGACCCCGCCGACGTTCCACTGGCCCCAGGCGGCGCCGTAGAGCACGCCTCGTGCGCGCCCCTGGACGATGACGGGCACGGCGAGGAGGGTGCCGATGCCCTCGCCGAGGATGTACGGGTCGTAGTCGTGCGTGATCTGCTTCGCCGTGCGGTAGTCGCTCGCGAAGCGGGGGCGCAGCTCCATGATGGCGCGCCCGCCGAGGCCGCGCTCGGGGCGCACCGCGAGCCCGTCGAGCGCCGACGTCCGCGTGCCGTGGAAGGCCGACATCGCGACGCGGCCGTCCTCCAGGAGTCCGCCGAACGCGACCGGGAAGCGCGTGCGCCGAGCGAGCTCGTCGACGGCGCCCGCGACGAGCCGCTGCTCATCGGCTCCGCGAGACGGCAACACTGTCTGCACCGGGGATACCTACTTTCGGGGGTGACGACCGCTCTGTCGCTTTCCGTAGCGTCGAAGATATCACCGGCGAGGTGCCGGAACACCGGCTCTGCGAACACGCAGTGCGGCAGGGACCATGCGGCAAGGAGGCCTCATGACTGACTCTCCGGGCGGCGTCGCCCCGACGACGTCGATCGACTATGCGGCGGTGGAGGATTCACCGCGTTTCCGCGAGCTGAAGCGCACCCAGCGGAGCTTCATCTTCCCGCTGGCGGCATTCTTCCTCGTCTGGTATTTCCTCTACGTCGTCCTCGCGGGCTTCTTCCCCGAGTTCATGGGGCAGAGGGTGTGGGGAGATATCACCGTCGGCCTGCTCTTTGGATTGGGCCAATTCGTCACGACATTCGCGATCACGATGGGATACGTGGCCTTCGCGAATCGCCGACTCGACCCGATCTCCGCCGAGATCCGGTCTGAACTCGAGCGGAAGGCGGCCGGCGCATGAGCGCATGGATGGCAGCGGCACCGGCGCAGATGGAGAACAACCCGATCCTCAATATCAGCGTGTTCGGCGCCTTCGTCGCGGTCACGCTGTTCATCGTCATCAGGGCGAGTCGCAACAACAAGACCGCGGCGGACTTCTACGCCGGCGGGCGCTCGTTCAGCGGGCCGCAGAACGGCTTCGCGATCGCGGGGGACTACCTCTCCGCCGCGTCGTTCCTCGGCATCGTCGGCGCGATCGCGCTGAACGGGTACGACGGGTTCCTGTACTCGATCGGCTTCCTCGTGGCGTGGCTCGTCGCGCTGCTCCTCGTCGCCGAGCTCATGCGCAACACGGGCAAGTTCACGATGGCCGACGTGCTGTCGTTCCGCCTGCGGCAGCGTCCCGTGCGGATGGCCGCTGCGATCACGACCCTCGCGGTGTGCCTGTTCTACCTCCTCGCGCAGATGTCGGGAGCGGGCGGCCTCGTGTCGCTTCTGCTCGGGGTCGGCGACCGCGTCGGCCAGTCGGTGGTCATCGCGGTCGTGGGCGTCCTCATGGTCGTCTACGTGCTCATCGGCGGGATGAAGGGCACGACCTGGGTGCAGATCGTGAAGGCCTTCCTCCTCATCGGCGGCGCCATCGCGATGGCGATCTGGGTGCTCGCGCAGCACGGGTTCGACTTCAACGGCCTCCTCGGCGCCGCGGTCGCGAACGCGTCGGCAGGCGAGGCCATCCTCGCGCCCGGCCTCCAGTACGGTGCGAAGCCGCTCGACTTCCTGTCGCTCGGGATGGCGCTCGTGCTCGGCACGGCCGGCCTGCCGCACGTGCTCATGCGCTTCTACACGGTGCCGACCGCGAAGGAGGCGCGTCGCTCGGTCGTGTGGGCGATCTGGCTCATCGGGCTGTTCTACCTGCTCACGCTCGTGCTCGGCTACGGCGCGGGAGCGCTCGTCGGCGCGGAGACGATCGCGGCCGCGCCGGGCGGCGTGAACTCGGCCGCGCCGCTGCTCGCGCAGGCGCTTGGCGGCCCCGTGCTGATGGGGTTCATCTCCGCCGTCGCGTTCGCGACGATCCTCGCGGTCGTCGCGGGCCTCACGATCACCGCCGCGACCTCGTTCGCCCACGACATCTACGCGAACGTCATCAAGAACGGGCGCGTGGAGGGCGACGGCGAGGTGCGGGTCGCCCGCATCACGGTGCTCGTGATCGGCGCGCTGGCGATCGTCGGCGGCATCGGCGTGCAGGGGCAGAACGTGGCGTTCCTCGTGGCCCTCGCGTTCGCGGTCGCGGCGTCGGCGAACCTGCCGACGATCCTCTACTCGCTGTTCTGGCGCGGCTTCACGACGCGCGGCGCGGTGTGGAGCATGTACGGCGGCCTCGGCACGGCCCTGGTGCTCATCATCTTCTCGCCCGTGTTCTCGGGCACCGAGACGAGCGTGTTCCCCGCCGCCGACTTCGCGATCTGGCCCTTGAGCAACCCGGGGATCGTCTCGATCCCGGTCGGGTTCCTCCTCGGGTGGATCGGCTCGCTGACCTCGCGCTCGGCGGAGGACCCGCGTCTCGCGGCCGAGATGGAGGTGCGCTCGCTCACCGGGTTCGGCGCCGAGAAGGCGGTCGAGCATTGAGCGGCGTGCACTGAGGCGGAAGGAGCGCCGACCCGCGGCCTACTCGCGGGTCGGCGCTCCCGTGTGCGGCGGGCGGATGGCTCAGGCGCCGAGCGCGTCCTGCTCGAGCTCGATGAGGTGGCGCTTCAGCTCGATGTCGCCGCCGTAGCCGCCGATCGTCCCGTCGGCGCGGATGACCCGGTGCACCGGGACGATCAGCGAGTAGGGCGTCGTTCGGCAGGCCGTGCCGACCGCGCGGGCGGCGCGCGGGCGCCCCGCCATGGCGGCGACCTCGCCGTAGCTCGCCGTGGTGCCGTAGGGGATCTCGCGCACCGCCTCGAGGGCCTCTCGCGTGAAGCCCGTCGCGAGGCGCCAGTCCAGCGCGAGGTCGAAGCGCCGGCGCTCGCCCGCGAAGTAGCCCTCGAGCTGCGCGGCGAGCTCCTCGGCGGCGTCCGAGCCGTCGTCGGGAAGGAGGGCGCCGCGCAGCTCGCGGGAGACGGACTCGAGCGCCCACTCGGGCTCGGCGGCGAGACGCAGCGCGACGAGGCCCTCGTCGGAGAACGCCGAGACCGCGTCGCCGGCGGGCGTGGGGAGGATCGCGTACCGGTAGGTCATGCGTCCATCCTGAAGGGGCGGACGGCCGTGCGGCGCTCGCGCGGCGCGGCCGGGAGCCGACGCGCCGATGGAGAGGGCCTGTGCACACGGCGTCGCGGGGGGCGTGCGCCCGGGTAATCCGGCGAAACTCCGCGGCACGCGGGTGACTTTGAGGCGCGTCCGCCTACCCTGACTGGTGTGCTGCCCGCTGAAGACGACGCCGTGGAGACCACGAGGCTCGTGCCCGTGACGCCCGCGGACCTCCGCGTGGCCGACCCCGACGTGTCGGTCGCGCATGTCGCGTCCTCCGAACGGGAGCAGCTGCGGTCTCTCGCCGGGGCGCTCGGCGGACGGTCGCCGCTCCTGCGCTATCGGCCGGCGCCCGAGTCGGGCATCGAGATCACGAAGGCGCATCCCGGCAGCCTCCCGCAGTTCATCACGGGACGGTCGACGCTGCTGTCGAACCTCTTCCGCGACGAGGTCGCGCTGCGCACCGCCCGCCTGGCCGCGGAGCGGATCACGGCGAAGAACCTCGAGCTGCGCACCGTGCGCGGAATCGACGCCGTGCGCCTCGCGGTCGGCCTCGCGACGTGGCGCGTCGGCGACGAGGAGTTCGTCGCGCCGGTCCTCCTGCGCCCGCTCGCCATCCGCCGCCATCACTCCGACTTCGAGCTGAAGCTCCACGGCCGCTTCGCCGTGAACCCCGAGCTCGTCCGCATCGCGCAGGATCACTTCGGGATCGACATCGACGGCGACGCGCTCGCCGAGCTCGCCTACGACGAGGGTGTGTTCAAGCCCCAGCCCGTGATCGACCGCCTGCGCGGCCTCGTCGCGCACGTCGACACCTTCAGCGTCAAGCCGCGGCTCATCGTCTCGACGTTCGCGGAGGTCGGCGAGGTCATGGCGCGCGATATGCGCGAGCTCGACCATCCGGTCCTGAACGCGCTCGCCGGCCATCCCGACGACCTCGCTGCCCTGGGCGCCCAGCGCCCGGCACCCGCCGTGCCGCACCCCGATGAGCGCGCGCCGGCATCCGACATGCTCCTGCTCGATGCGGATGCCGAGCAGGAGCGCGTGCTGGCGCGCATCACGGCCGGACAGTCTCTCGCGGTGCACACCCTGCCCGGCACGGGCGGCACGCAGACGATCATCAACGCCGTGGGCGCGCTCGTGCGCGACGGCAAGCGGGTCCTCGTCGTGAGCGCGCGCCGCTCGACCCTCGAAGGCATCCGCCATCGTCTCGCGGGCATCGGGCTCGACGCCCTCGCGGTGTCGCCGACCGACCTGCGGCGCGACCTCATCCGCGCGATCGGCCGCAACGAGAAGGCGACGCAGCCCAAGGTCTCCGACATCGACGACGCCCTCGTGCGCCTCCGCTCGGTGCTGCGCGATTACCGCCACGCGCTCACGCGCGTGCACGACGGGCTCGGCATCTCGGTGCTCGAGGCGACGCGCACCCTCACGCGGCTCGCGGCCCTGCCGACCCCGCCGTCGACATCCGCCCGCCTCGGCATCCGGGCCCTCGAGCAGCTCGCGGGCGACCGCTCGAAGGCCGCATCGACCCTGGCGCTCGCCGCGCGCCTGGGCGAGTTCCGCGTGGGCCCCGACGACTCGCCGTGGTACGGCGTCTCCTTCTCGTCGACCGACGACGCCCGTGCAGCGCATCGGATGGCCGGCAAGCTGCACCGCACGAGCGTGCCGAACCTCCTCGAGCGCGGATACGAGCTCATCTCGCAGACGCGGATGCGCCCGTTCACGACGATCGACGAGCTGGGGGAGTACCTGCGGCTCCTGCACGGGATCCGCGACTCGCTCGACCGGTTCACGCCATCGGTGTTCGAGCGCCCGCTCGGCGACATGATCAAGGCCTTCGGACCGCGACGGGAGTCGGGCCTGCCCGGCGCGCAGCGCCGGCGCCTCAAGCGCCTCTCGAAGGAGTACCTGCGCCCCGGTGTGCACGTGACCGACATGCATGCCGCGCTGTCGCGGATCCAGCATCAGCGTCAGCAGTGGCAGCAGCTCGTCGACGTCGGGACGATCCCCGAGCTGCCGCTCGGACTCGCCGACGTGCAGGTCGAGTGGCAGCGCGTGGAGGCCGAGCTGAGCGAGCTCGACGCGGCCCTCGGGCGCGGGTCGCGGCTCGCATCGATGCCCGTGGAGCGTCTCGTGCGCACGCTCGCCGGGCTCGCCGCCGACTCCGACGTCTTCGACAACATCGTCGAGCGCGCCGAGCTGCGCGCCGAGCTGTCGCGCCTCGGCCTCGAGCCGCTCCTGACCGAGCTGTCGGTCCGCCATGTCGACGAGGAGCGCGTGGGCGAGGAGCTCGAGTTCGCGTGGTGGCAGTCGGCCCTCGAGCACCTTCTGCAGAGCGACCGCGCGCTGCTGGGCGCCAACACGTCGGTCGTCGACCGGCTCGAGCGCGACTTCCGTCTCGTCGACGAGGCGCACGCCGCGGCATCCGGCCCGCTGCTCGCCTGGCAGCTCGCGACGCAGTGGAAGATCGGCATCGTCGACGAGCCGGGCGAGGCGGAGGCGCTCAAGCGCTCCCTCACGCGCGGCGACGTGAGCGCCGAGGCGCTCGCCTCGATCGCGCCGACCCTGTCGCGCGTCATCGCGCCGGTCTGGATCGCGTCGCCCTACGACGTGCCCCTCATCCCCGACGCGCCGGGCTTCGACGTCGTGCTCATCGCCGACTCCGGGGCGATCGGCCTCGCGGAGGCGGCCCCGGCCATCCGCCGCGCACGGCAGGTCGTCGCCTTCGGCGATCCTGTGACGCAGCGGCCCCTGCCCTTCTCCGTCGCGGTGCTCGAGAGCCCTCCCGCGGGCGGCGAGCAGGCCAGTGCGTTCGAGCGCCTCGCCGACGTGCTTCCGGTCGAGACCCTGACCCGCAGCTACCGGGCGGGCGGCGAGGACCTCGCCGAGCTCGTGAACGACGCGTTCTACGGCGGCGAGATCGTGTCGCTCCCGTGGGCCGGGTCGTATCTCGGCCGCGGCAGCCTGTCGGTCGACTACGTCGAGGGCGGCTACGGCGCGCCCGACCCGGAGAGCGGCGCCGTCGAGAGCCCCGATGCCGAGGTCCAGCGCGTCGTGACGCTCGTCGTCGAGCACGCCGTGAACCGCCCGCACGAGTCGCTCATGGTGATCACCGCGAGCCGTCGGCACGCCGAGCGCATCCGCTCCGCCGTGACGACCGCGTTCGCGGGCCGCTCGGATGTCGCGGACTTCGTCGCGCGCGACACGACCGAGCCGCTCACGGTGCTCACGCTCGAGGAGTCGGTCGCCGAGAGCCGCGACCGCGTGATCTTCTCGCTCGGGTACGGTGTGACCAAGCACGGCCGCGTGCTGAGCGACTTCGGCGACCTCTCCACGCCGGACGGCGAGAGGCTCCTGACCGTCGGCATGACCCGCGCGCGGCGCTCGATGGTGATCGTGTCGTCGATCCGGCCCGCGGCCGACGACGGCCGCCTCGAGCACGGCGCGGCCATCCTCATGGGCATCCTCGCGAGCATCGACGGGCGGGGCCGCGAGGCGCGGCGCGAGGACGACGCGGATCCGCTCACGCGCGTGCTCGCGCGCGAGCTGCGCCGACTGGGCGTCGCCGTCGACGTGGACTACCACGGGATGCTCCCGCTCGTCGCGCAGCGCAGCGGCAAGGCCGTCGTCGTGGAGAGCGACCCCGGATCGCAGGACGCGTCGCTGCGCGAGTCGCTCCGGCTGCGCCCGCACGCCCTGCGGCGGCTCGGCTGGCACTACGTCCGCGTGCACGCCTTCGACCTGTACAGCGACCCTGCCGCGGTCGCCGAGCGCATCGCGGCCGTGCTGGGCGTCTCCGCCGACACGCCGCGCGTCGACCCGGACACCGAGCCGCTCGCCTTCTGATGCCGGACGAGCCTCGTCAGCGGGTCGAGCGCGTCGCCGGCGCGCGTCGAGCCCGCCTCACGCGCGTGGAGGGCACGCTCGCCGACGCGGATGCGGAGGCGACCCTGCGCGACGCGGACGCGGGCGGTCGCCCCGCTGCGGGGGAGAAGGGCGCCAACGACGAGCGGCTCCGGAGGGATCGTCCGCCGCACTGGTGACGCGGCCATCCGCCCCTCAGACGGAGAAGGGCGCCTCCCGAACGGGAGGCGCCCTTCGTCATGTGCGCGCGGGTCAGCGGGAGGTCTGCTTCGCGAGCAGGTCGCGGATCTCCGCGAGGAGCTCCTCCTGCGTGGGAGCGGGGACGTCCTCGGTGACGCCGAGCTTGGCCTTGCGGCGCTCGGCGAGCTTGTTCATCGGCAGCACGAGCGCGAAGTACACGACGGCGGCCACCGCGAGGAAGTTGATGATCGCCGAGATGATGCCGCCGATGCCGAGGTTCGCCGTGGCGAAGAGGCCCGGGATCGGGATGACCCAGCTGGCGAGGTCGCCCGAGGGCACGAAGGCGCCGATGAGCGGGTTGACGAGGTTGTCGACGACGGCCGTGACGATCGCGGCGAACGCGGCGCCGATGATGACCGCGACCGCGAGGTCGATGACGTTGCCGCGGGAGATGAACTCCTTGAAGCCCTGGATCATGGTGGTGGTTCCCCCATCTGCCGACGACGCCGGCGAGAAGTCGAACCGCGGGGCGTCAGGCGCCGGCCGCGGCGGGAGCGGAGGCTCCCGACCCCGATGATGGCGCAGACGAGGACGCGGATCCAGCACCCGCGCCGGAGGACGACGCAGTATTCCGCGAGTCCGTGCGGTAGAAGCCCGCGCCGTTGAACGTCACGCCGATCGAGCCGTACTGCTTGCGCAGCTCGCCCCCGCACTCGGGGCACTCGGTGAGCGACGGGTCGCTGAAGGCCTGGACGGCGTCGAACCGGTGGCCACAGGACTTGCAGGCGTAGGCGTATGTGGGCATGGGTCCTCGTTCGGATGATGGAGCGGAGTCGTCAGCCGCGGAACGCGACGGTGCGCGTCGGGGTCACGACGCCGTCGACGGGCTGATCATGGAGATCGCGGGGAACGCGATCGACCAACTCGGAATCATAGATCACCGCGTATACGGGCGGCCTGTGCGCCATCGAGCCGAGCGTCTTGTCGTAGAAGCCCCGGCCCCAGCCCATCCGCAGCCCTTCGCCGTCCACGGCCGACGCGGGCACGACGAGGAGGTCGACGTCGTTGACCGCGATCGGGCCGAGCACCTCGCCGACGGCCTCGGGAACGCCGTACGCGCTCTCGATCTCGTCGCCGTCCGCGCTCGCGGCCGTCCAGTCCAGGAGGCCGTCCGCACGCGTGATCGGCAGCAGCACGCGGAGGCCGCGCTCGAGGGCGGAGCGGATGAACGGGCGCGTGTCCGGCTCGGTCGGGCCCGACAGATAGCAGGACAGGGAGCGCGCGCCCAGACGCGCGACGAGCGCGTCGAGCTCGCGGTGGATGCCCTCTCCCGCCGCGTCGCGCTGCGCGGGCGAGAGCAGCTGGCGGCGCTCGCGGATCTCCGCGCGCAGGGCGCGCTTGGCCTGATCGAGCTCTCCGGGCATGTCCCGATCCTAGGAGACGCGGTCCGTGTCGCAGGGGGATCACAGGCGGATAACGGGGCATCGCCTAGGCTGTCAGCATGGATTCACCGAAGATCAAGGCGGTCATCCCCGCCGCCGGGCTGGGCACGCGCTTCCTTCCGGCGACGAAGGCCACGCCCAAGGAGATGCTGCCGGTCGTCGACAAGCCGGCGATCCAGTACGTCGTCGAAGAGGCTGTCGCCGCCGGCATCCGCGATGTGCTGATGATCATCGGGCGCAACAAGAACGCGCTCGCGAACCACTTCGACTCCGTGCCCGAGCTCGAGCGCAACCTCGAGAAGAAGGGCGACACCGGCCGTCTCGAGCGCGTCCAGGCGTCCAGCGACCTCGCCGACATCCACTTCGTCCGCCAGGGCGACCCCAAGGGCCTCGGCCACGCGGTGCTGCGCGCCCAGGCTCACGTGGGCGACTCGCCGTTCGCCGTCCTCCTCGGCGACGACCTCATCGACGAGCGCGACGAGCTGCTCACGACGATGATCGACGAGCAGGCCAAGCGCGGCGCGCAGGTCATCGCCCTCATGGAGGTCGACCCCGACCAGATCCACATGTACGGCTGCGCCGACGTCGAGCCGACCGACACCGAGGGCGTCGTCCGCGTGAAGGGCCTCGTCGAGAAGCCCGCCAAGGAGGACGCGCCGTCGAACCTCGCGATCATCGGCCGCTACGTGCTGACCCCCGCGATCTTCGATGTGCTCGAGCGCACGGAGCCCGGCAAGGGCGGCGAGATCCAGCTGACCGACGCGCTGCAGGAGGTCGCGGCCGACGAATCGGGCCCCGGGGTCTACGGCGTCATCTTCCGCGGGCGCCGCTACGACACGGGCGACCGCCTCGACTACATCAAGGCCATCGTCCAGCTCGCCGCGGACCGCGCCGACCTCGGCCCGGAGCTGCGACCCTGGTTCAAGGAGTTCGCGACCACTCTCTGAGCCCGGTCGCCCGAGACATCTGCCGAGGAGTCGGATGGATACCCAGGCGTGGCGTGAGCACGGCGCGGTGTCCATCCGACTCGTGCGTCCGCGGGACGCGCGCACCCTCCAGCAGGAGCTGCTCGCGAACCGATCGTGGCTGCGCCCGTGGGAGGCCACGAATCCCGACGGCGCCATCTCCTTCGACATGCGCGCCGGCATCCGGCGCCTGCTCCAGCAGTACCGCGACGGCGTCGGCGTGCCCTTCGTCATGGAGTACGAGGGCGTCATCTGCGGTCAGCTCAACGTGTGGGGGATCGCCCGCGGCTCCCTCTCGTCGGCGACGATCGGCTACTGGGTGAGCGAGCGCTTCGCGGGCCGCGGCATCACCCCGACGGCCGTCGCGCTCGCGACCGACCTCTGCTTCACCGATCTCCGTCTGCACCGCATGGAGATCTGCATCCGGCCCGAGAACGTGCCGAGCCTGCGCGTGGTCCAGAAGCTCGGATTCCGGTACGAGGGTCTGCGCCGTCGGTACATCCACATCGACGGCGACTGGCGCGACCACTACGCCTTCGCGCTCGTCCGCGAGGAGGTGCCGGAAGGCGTCCTCGCCCGGTGGGTCAGCGGTCGCGCGCCCACCGACGCCGCGGCCATCCCGCCGAGCGACACACTCGCCTCCTGACCGCTCCGCGCGCGACACGCGGGCGCGAGCGCGGGCGGCGCACCGTCGTCGCCTACCTTTGTCTTCATGGGCGGGCAGATGCTGGGCGGCGGCGTGATCATCGCGGTCGCCGTGCTGCTCTGGATCGTCTACCTCCTCCCGACCTGGCAGGCGCGCATGCGCTACAACGCCGCCGAGCGCAACGCGGTCCGGCTCAACCAGGCTCTGCGCGTGCTCGCGGAGACGAGCGAGACGCCCGACGAGATCCGCGTCGAGCTGAGCGCGCGCGAGGCACGCGCGCAGGAGAAGCTCGTGCGCCAGCTGCGCGCCGAGGACGAGCGGCTGCGCGCCGAGCGCGACCGCCTCGAGCTCGAGCGCAAGCGGATGGAGGTGGAGGCGCGCCTCGAGCGCGAGCGCGACGAGGCCGCGGCCGGTCGCGAACGCCGGCGCCGTGAGCTGGAGCTCGAGGCGGAGCGCCGCCGACGGGAGCTCGACGCCGCGCGCCGCGCTCCCGAGGTGCTCCGCGCGCGCCAGGCGCGCGCCCGTCGCGCCGTGCGGATGGCCGCGACCGTCGTCCTGCTCGCTGGCCTCGCGGCCATCGCCGTCGGCGTCGCGGCCCTCGCGCAGGGCGGAGCCGGGTGGTGGCTGGCGGGCGGTGCCGTCGCGACGCTCGTGTCGCTGCAGACGCTGAATCGGATGGCCGCGGTCGCGCGTCGCGCGAAGCGCCCGGCGGCCCCGGCGGCTGCGCCGATCGCCGAGGCGGCCCCGGCGGTCCGCCGGGTCGCGCCCGCGCTCATGGACCCCGAGGACCGCGGCTGGACGCCGCGCTCGCTCCCGGCGCCGCTCACGAGCGTCTCCGGCTCGCGTGCCGCGCTCGCGCTCGACGGCGCGCGCGCACACGAGGCGCTCCGCGCGGCCGCGCGCGAGGAGGCGCTGCGCACGCAGATCGCGGCCCAGGCTCCCGCGCCGGTGCCGATCACGGCGGCCCGTCAGCAGCAGCCGGCGTCGCCGTATGCGCGCATGGGGTTCGTCGACGACGCCGAGATCGAGGCGCACGTGCGCGAGCTGCTCGCCCGCCGCGCGGCCGGATGACCGCAGATGTCCGATCCGGTGCGGCGACGCCCCGATCGTGAGACGCTCTCGGCGGATCGGAGCCCGTCCGTCCCGCTCGAAGGAGAACGATGACCCGCCCCGCTCGACTCGTGTTCGTCGGAGACTCGATCACCGATGCCGGTCGCGATCGCTCGCACGCCGCCTCGCTCGGACACGGTTACGTGCACCTCATCGCCGAGACGCTCGGCGATGAGGTGCACGTCGTGAACGTCGGGGTCGGGGGAGACCGCGCCGTCGACCTCGAGCGCCGCTGGAACGAGGACGTGGAGGCAGCCGAGCCGGACGTGCTCACCGTCTACATCGGCGTCAACGACACCTGGCGGCGCTTCGATCGCGACGACCCCACCAGCGCCGAGGATTTCGAGGCGACCGTGCGCCGGCTGCTCGCGAGTGACGCCGCGCGCCGCGCACGGCTCATCCTCGTGGAGCCGTTCGTCCTGCCCGTGCGCGACGATCAGGAGGGGTGGCTCGACGACCTCGCGGCGAAGCGAGAGGTCATCGCGCGTCTCGCGGACGAGCACGGCGCGTCCTTCGTGCCGCTGCACCGTCTGCTCACCGAGGCCGCCCGCACCGTGGGTGCTGCCGCGCTCGCGCCTGACGGCGTCCACCCCTCTGCCGAGGGCGCGCGAAGGATCGCGGACGCATGGCTCGACGCCTGGCGACGCGCCTGACGCGCCTCGGTTTCGGCAAGCGGCTCGGGGTCTGGTAATGTATCTCGGGTTGCAAGGGCCCATGGCGCAGTTGGTAGCGCGTCTCGTTCGCAATGAGAAGGTCGGGGGTTCGAATCCCCCTGGGTCCACACTGAGTTGAGACAGTCGACAAGCCCCCGTCCATCGGACGGGGGCTTCGTCGTATCCGGCGTCCGGCGCGTCGGCGCCGAGCAGGAGTCGTCGGGGCGCGGCAGTGCTGGCCGTGCTTCCGGGTTGCGACACGCCCGGGTGGTGGGTGGGTTTGCTGGGGGTGGGGGTTCGGCGTAATGTATTCCCTTGTCGCCGCCAAGCGGTGAGGTTGAGCCGGAAGGTTCCCCGCCCCAGGTCTGCGACGTACAACACAATCCCTGGTTTTGGTGAGGCTGTGGTCTTGCTGGTGCTGGGGGTGGATGGTTGCCCCGGAGGGCCGCGGCGGGAGTCGTGGGGCTGGGTGCGTCTGATCCTTGAGAACTCAACAGCGTGCACTTGTCAAATGCCAAATTTTCCTCGTCCAGCTTCGGCTGGTTGAGAATTCCTTTGGATCAAATTTTATGGTTGTCAGTTTTTGGCATCCTTTTTGGTCATGATTGAACTCGCAGGTGCCTGTCCGTTTTCCCGGGTGGGTGTCTGCTTCTGTTTTTTTACGGAGAGTTTGATCCTGGCTCAGGATGAACGCTGGCGGCGTGCTTAACACATGCAAGTCGAACGATGAAGCCCAGCTTGCTGGGTGGATTAGTGGCGAACGGGTGAGTAACACGTGAGCAACCTGCCCCTGACTCTGGGATAACAGCCGGAAACGGTTGCTAATACCGGATATGCATCATGGCCGCATGGTCTGTGGTGGGAAAGATTTTTCGGTTGGGGATGGGCTCGCGGCCTATCAGCTTGTTGGTGAGGTAGTGGCTCACCAAGGCGTCGACGGGTAGCCGGCCTGAGAGGGTGACCGGCCACACTGGGACTGAGACACGGCCCAGACTCCTACGGGAGGCAGCAGTGGGGAATATTGCACAATGGGCGGAAGCCTGATGCAGCAACGCCGCGTGAGGGATGACGGCCTTCGGGTTGTAAACCTCTTTTAGCAGGGAAGAAGCGTAAGTGACGGTACCTGCAGAAAAAGCGCCGGCTAACTACGTGCCAGCAGCCGCGGTAATACGTAGGGCGCAAGCGTTATCCGGAATTATTGGGCGTAAAGAGCTCGTAGGCGGTTTGTCGCGTCTGCTGTGAAAACCCGAGGCTCAACCTCGGGCCTGCAGTGGGTACGGGCAGACTAGAGTGCGGTAGGGGAGATTGGAATTCCTGGTGTAGCGGTGGAATGCGCAGATATCAGGAGGAACACCGATGGCGAAGGCAGATCTCTGGGCCGTTACTGACGCTGAGGAGCGAAAGGGTGGGGAGCAAACAGGCTTAGATACCCTGGTAGTCCACCCCGTAAACGTTGGGAACTAGTTGTGGGGGCCTTTCCACGGTCTCCGTGACGCAGCTAACGCATTAAGTTCCCCGCCTGGGGAGTACGGCCGCAAGGCTAAAACTCAAAGGAATTGACGGGGACCCGCACAAGCGGCGGAGCATGCGGATTAATTCGATGCAACGCGAAGAACCTTACCAAGGCTTGACATACACCGGAAACGTCTGGAAACAGTCGCCCCTTTTTGGTCGGTGTACAGGTGGTGCATGGTTGTCGTCAGCTCGTGTCGTGAGATGTTGGGTTAAGTCCCGCAACGAGCGCAACCCTCGTTCTATGTTGCCAGCACGTTATGGTGGGAACTCATGGGATACTGCCGGGGTCAACTCGGAGGAAGGTGGGGATGACGTCAAATCATCATGCCCCTTATGTCTTGGGCTTCACGCATGCTACAATGGCCGGTACAAAGGGCTGCAATACCGTGAGGTGGAGCGAATCCCAAAAAGCCGGTCCCAGTTCGGATTGAGGTCTGCAACTCGACCTCATGAAGTCGGAGTCGCTAGTAATCGCAGATCAGCAACGCTGCGGTGAATACGTTCCCGGGTCTTGTACACACCGCCCGTCAAGTCATGAAAGTCGGTAACACCTGAAGCCGGTGGCCTAACCCCTTGTGGGAGGGAGCTGTCGAAGGTGGGATCGGTAATTAGGACTAAGTCGTAACAAGGTAGCCGTACCGGAAGGTGCGGCTGGATCACCTCCTTTCTAAGGAGCATCTCGAACCCTTCGGGGTTCGCAGAGGCCCGTTTCGAGGCGAATGTCCTCGACGGGTTGCTCATGGGTGGAACATTTGACAAGGCGTCAGCGCAGCTGAGTCCTTCTAGTACGTCTGGCCTTCGGGTCGGGTGGGAACGGGGGGTTCGGTGAGCGGGGCGCCTGCACGCTGTTGGGTCCTGAGGGACCAGGCGCTTTCGGGTGTCTGTTTCCTTGTGGGCCTCGTCTGAGCCGGCCGTCTGGTCGGGGAGGGTGGGGTGCCGCCCGTACTTTGAGAACTACACAGTGGACGCGAGCATCTTAAAGAAGCGAACGCAGGATCCTTTCGGGGGTTCTGTGGCTCATGTGATTTCAAGTCTTTAAGAGCAAACGGTGGATGCCTTGGCATCTGGAGCCGAAGAAGGACGTAGCAATCTGCGATAAGCCTTGGGGAGCCGATAAGCGGGCTGTGATCCGAGGATTTCCGAATGGGGAAACCCCGCCAGGCGGCGTGCTGACCTGGTGACTCCCGTCTGAATATATAGGGCGGGTAGAGGGAACGTGGGGAAGTGAAACATCTCAGTACCCACAGGAAGAGAAAACAACAGTGATTCCGTGAGTAGTGGCGAGCGAAAGCGGATGAGGCTAAACCGGATCGTGTGTGATAGCCGGCAGGTGTTGCACGTTCGGGGTTGTGGGACCATTCTGAGACCGCTGCCGCAGGTCTCGGTGGTACAGGTGCGTATAGACGAACGGTTTTGAATGGCCGGCCAGAGCGGGTGGTAGCCCCGTAGTCGACATGCGTTGCCTGCCGCGAGTGGTATCCCAAGTAGCACGGGGCCCGTGAAATCCCGTGTGAATCTGCCAGGACCACCTGGTAAGCCTAAATACTCCCAGATGACCGATAGCGGACAAGTACCGTGAGGGAAAGGTGAAAAGTACCCCGGGAGGGGAGTGAAATAGTACCTGAAACCGTTTGCTTACAAACCGTCGGAGCCTCCTTGTTGGGGTGACGGCGTGCCTTTTGAAGAATGAGCCTGCGAGTTAGTGATACGTGGCGAGGTTAACCCGTGTGGGGCAGCCGTAGCGAAAGCGAGTCTGAATAGGGCGAGTTTAGTCGCGTGTCCTAGACCCGAAGCGAAGTGATCTATCCATGGCCAGGCTGAAGCGACGGTAAGACGTCGTGGAGGGCCGAACCCACTTAGGTTGAAAACTGAGGGGATGAGCTGTGGATAGGGGTGAAAGGCCAATCAAACTTCGTGATAGCTGGTTCTCTCCGAAATGCATTTAGGTGCAGCGTTGCGTGTTTCTTGCCGGAGGTAGAGCTACTGGATGGCCGATGGGCCCTACAAGGTTACTGACGTCAGCCAAACTCCGAATGCCGGTAAGTGAGAGCGCAGCAGTGAGACGGTGGGGGATAAGCTTCATCGTCGAGAGGGAAACAACCCAGACCACCATCTAAGGTCCCTAAGCGCGTGCTAAGTGGGAAAGGATGTGGAGTTGCTCAGACAACCAGGAGGTTGGCTTAGAAGCAGCCACCCTTGAAAGAGTGCGTAATAGCTCACTGGTCAAGTGATTCCGCGCCGACAATGTAACGGGGCTCAAGCACGCCACCGAAGTTGTGGCATTGACATTTTTGGTAGGCCTTCGTGGTCCAGCCGTGTTGATGGGTAGGAGAGCGTCGTGTGGGCGGTGAAGCGGCGGAGTGATCCAGCCGTGGAGGCCACACGAGTGAGAATGCAGGCATGAGTAGCGAAAGACGTGTGAGAAACACGTCCTCCGGAAGACCAAGGGTTCCAGGGTCAAGCTAATCTTCCCTGGGTAAGTCGGGACCTAAGGCGAGGCCGACAGGCGTAGTCGATGGACAACGGGTTGATATTCCCGTACCGGCGAAGAACCGCCCCAATCAATCCAGTGGTGCTAAGCGCCCAAAGCCAGACATCGCCGCCTTCGGGTGGCACCGTCTGGTGGAGCGCGCGACCCCATGCTGGTGCGGTTAGCGTATTAACAGGTGTGACGCAGGAAGGTAGCCCAAGCCAGGCGATGGTTGTCCTGGTCCAAGCATGTAGGCCGAGCCATAGGCAAATCCGTGGCTCATGTGGCTGAGATGTGATGGGGATGAAAAGTGGGTGATCCTATGCTGCCGAGAAAAGCATCGACGCGAGGTTCTAGCCGCCCGTACCCCAAACCGACTCAGGTGGTCAGGTAGAGAATACCGAGGAGATCGAGATAATCGTGGTTAAGGAACTCGGCAAAATGCCCCCGTAACTTCGGGAGAAGGGGGGCCCAGCGCGTATTAGAACTTGCTTCGAAAGCGTGTGTGGGCCGCAGAGACCAGTGGGTAGCGACTGTTTATTAAAAACACAGGTCCGTGCGAAGTCGCAAGACGATGTATACGGACTGACGCCTGCCCGGTGCCGGAAGGTTAAGAGGACCGGTCAGCCGCAAGGCGAAGCTGAGAATTTAAGCCCCGGTAAACGGCGGTGGTAACTATAACCATCCTAAGGTAGCGAAATTCCTTGTCGGGTAAGTTCCGACCTGCACGAATGGCGTAACGACTTCCCAACTGTCTCAACCACGAACTCGGCGAAATTGCATTACGAGTAAAGATGCTCGTTACGCGCAGCAGGACGGAAAGACCCCGTGACCTTTACTACAGCTTGGTATTGGTGTTCGGTGTGGCTTGTGTAGGATAGGTGGGAGACTGTGAAGCAGTGACGCCAGTCATTGTGGAGTCGTTGTTGAAATACCACTCTGGTCACTCTGGATATCTAACTTCGGACCGTGATCCGGTTCAGGGACAGTGCCTGGTGGGTAGTTTAACTGGGGCGGTTGCCTCCCAAAGAGTAACGGAGGCGCCCAAAGGTTCCCTCAACCTGGTTGGCAATCAGGTGGCGAGTGTAAGTGCACAAGGGAGCTTGACTGTGAGACTGACAGGTCGAGCAGGGACGAAAGTCGGGACTAGTGATCCGGCAGTGGCTTGTGGAAGCGCTGTCGCTCAACGGATAAAAGGTACCTCGGGGATAACAGGCTGATCTTGCCCAAGAGTCCATATCGACGGCATGGTTTGGCACCTCGATGTCGGCTCGTCGCATCCTGGGGCTGGAGTAGGTCCCAAGGGTTGGGCTGTTCGCCCATTAAAGCGGTACGCGAGCTGGGTTTAGAACGTCGTGAGACAGTTCGGTCCCTATCCGCTGCGCGCGTAGGAAGTTTGAGAGGATCTGACCCTAGTACGAGAGGACCGGGTTGGACGAACCTCTGGTGTGCCAGTTGTCCTGCCAAGGGCACCGCTGGTTGGCTACGTTCGGGATGGATAACCGCTGAAAGCATCTAAGCGGGAAGCCGGCCTCAAGATGAGACTTCCATCACCTTCGGGTGGAGAGGCTCCCAGCAGACTACTGGGTTGATAGGCCAGACGTGGAAGCCCAGCAATGGGTGCAGCTGACTGGTACTAATAAGCCGATGACTTGATAACACACCGTCTTCTGCGGTGCTCGCGTCCACTTTGTGGTTCCCGATGTACGGGCACCAGAAACTTTCATAGAGAAAGCTTGATGTCGAACACATCACCAGATGTTTCGGCGGTCATAGCGAGAGGGAAACGCCCGGTCACATTCCGAACCCGGAAGCTAAGCCTCTCAGCGCCGATGGTACTGCAAGGGGGACCTTGTGGGAGAGTAGGACACCGCCGGACTTAACCTGAACGAAAGGCCACCCAACGCCGGGTGGCCTTTCGTGCATCACACGGGCATCACCCGAACACCGCGTGGGCCACGGAGAAGATCACGAGGCCCGCGAGCGCCCCCACGACGGTTCCGTTGAGGCGGATGTACTGCAGGTCGCGACCCACGAGCAGCTCGATCTTCTCGGTCGTCTCCTCGGCGTCCCACTTCTCGACCGTGTCGGTGATGATCGACGCGATGTCGTGGCGGTAGCGCTCGACGAGGAATCCCGCCGCGTCCACCACCCATCCGTCGACGCGACGCTGGATGGCGCGATCGGAGCCCAGGCGCCCGCCGATCTCGATGAGCGCCTCGCGCATCCGCGTGCGCAGCGCGCTGCGCTCGTCGCCGAGCGAGACGATGAGGCCGTTCTTCGCGGTCTCCCATGCGCTTCCGGCGAGCTCTCGGACGCGCGGGCTGTCGAACACGGCGACCTTCGCGCCCTCGAGCTTCGCGCGGGTCTCCGCGTCGTGCTGCAGGCTGTCGGCGAGACGCGCGAGATAGCGGTCGATCGCCTTCCTGGCGGGATGGGCGCCATCCGCTCGCACGGCTTCGACGAAGGCCACGGTCTCGTTGTAGAGCGCGCCGTCGACGACGCGGTGGGCGAGCGGGGGCACCCAGGACGGAAGCCGCCGCGACACGAGGCCCGCGAAGGCATCGCGGTTGTCGGCGAGCCAGCTCGAGAGGCTGTCCGCCGCGAGATCCACGGCGGCGTGGTGCGCTCCCGTCTCCACGATGCGCTCGAGCCACACGCCGGCGGGCGTGCCCCACTCCGGCTCGATGAGGTGCTCACGGGCGAGCGCCGCCACGAGGTCCTGCACGTCGTCGTCGCTCAGCGCCCGCAGCACGCCCTGCGCCATCGCCGCGCCCTCGGAGGACACCCGCTCGGCGTGCGCAGGCTGCGCGAGCCACGCGCCGAGGCGCTCCGAGATGCGCGCCGACTGCAGCTTGCCGCGGACGACGGGTGAGGAGAGGAAGTTCGTCTCGACGAACTCCCCGAGCGAGCGCCCGATCTCGTCCTTCCGCGACGGGATGATCGCCGTGTGGGGAATGGGAAGGCCGAGCGGACGCCGGAACAGCGCGGTCACCGCGAACCAGTCGGCGAGTGCGCCGACCATCCCGCCCTCTGCCGCCGCGCGCAGGTAGGCGAGCGCCGGGACCGATTCCTGCAGCGCGAAGCCCAGCACGAAGAGGGCGGCCATGAGGAGGAGAGCGCCGAGGGCGACGGCCTTCATCCGACGCAGCGAGGCGAGGCGCTCGCGGTCAGCGGGGGACAGCAGCTCAGTCGGTGTGCGCGGCATGGCTCGATCCTCGCACGCGGGTCCGGAGGCCGGACGAGCTGAGCCCGCACCCTGCTGCGCGCGGTACGCTGGCGCGGTGATCGACGACATCCAGAAGCGTGCGCTGCACCGCACGCGCATCCTCGAGGGGCAGCTGCGCGGTCTCGGTCGCATGATCGAGGACGAGGACTACTGCATGGACATCATCACGCAGTCCCGGGCCATCCAGCGGTCGCTCGAATCGCTCAACAGGCTTCTCCTCGAGAACCACCTGCGCACGCATGTCACGCACATGTTCGAGAGCGGAGGCGACCACCGCGAGCAGGCGGTCGCCGAGCTCCTGCGCGCCTTCGACTTCGACGGGAAGTGACCCGCTCTACGGGAGGGTCTGGACCGGCTCGGTGTCGGGGATCGGAGACGCGTCCCGGCCGCGCAGATCCGGGAAGCCGCGCACGCACACGATCGCGACGACGAGCCCGAGCACGATGAAGCCGAGGGCGGTCATCATGGCGCCGCGCGGCCCGATGCCGTCGATCATGAAGCCGGCGATCGCCGAGCCGAGCGCGGCGCCGATGAGCTGGCCGGTGTTAATCCATCCGTAGGCCTCGGCCGTCTCGCTGAACTTCACACTCGCCGAGGTGATGGCGAACGACATCGCGAGCACGGGAGCGATGCCGAGCCCCGCGATGACGAGCGATCCGCCCAGCCACCACGCGTCCAGGGAGACGAGCGTGAGCCCCATGCCGACCGCGATGATCGCGTAGCGGCGGGCCATGGACCACGGCGACATCGGGAGGTTGCCGAAGGCCAGGCCGCCCACGAAGCTCCCGACGGCGAAGACCGCGAGGATGAAGCCCGACTCGACCGCGCCCTCCCCGAACGACGCGACGACGCCCGCCTCCGCCGCGGCGCACGCGCCGATGAGGAGGAAGCCGAGCACGGTGGTCAGCACGACGGTCGGCCCACGCAGCACGCGTCCGAACGAGCGCCGGCTGCGGGGGATGCGCACGCGTCCGAGCTCGGGGGAGAGGATGAACCACGTGCCTCCCGCGATCGTGAAGCCCACGATCATGACCAGGCCCACGACGGTCGAGATCTGCGTCGACACGAAGGTGATGAGCACGGGGCCTGCGATCCAGATGATCTCCTGCAGCGACGCGTCGAGCGAGTACAGCGCGGTCAGCTGCGACGCGTTGACCATCTTCGGGTAGATGGTGCGGACAGCCGACTGCACGGGAGGCGATGCGAGACCGGCGATGAGGCCGAAGAGGATGGTCACGGGCAGCGGCGCGGGGACGAGCGCGAGCGCCGCGATGGCGGCGGACGTGACGAGCGTCGTGAGGGCGAGGACGCGCCGCATGCCCCAGCGGCCCATCCAGCGGCTCGTCACGGGTCCGGCGACGGCCTGGCCGATCGACACGGCGGCGAGCACGGTGCCGGCCGCGCCGTAGGAGTGGTGGGTGTGCTCGACGTGGAGGAGAACGGCGAGTGCGACCATCCCTCCCGGGAAGCGCGCGGCCAGCTGAGCCGCGATGATGCGGCCGACGCCGGGCGTGCGCAGCAGATCACGATAGCCAGACACGCCTCTCACGCTATCCCGTCGGGATGGGGGCGAGGCGCGCCGCGGACGACACGCCGAGACACGCCGAAGGAGCTTCTCCACAGGACGTCGGATGTCGGTGGCCGGGCGTAGCTTCGCGCCTGTGGAGAACCTCCGCCGAGAGGCGCGAGAACCGCGTGATCCGGGCATTTTCGAGGGTGCTCGGGCGTTGTATCCCTGTGGAGGCGTCGGTGGATGGAGCTGTGGTGAACGGTGGAAAATCACACGGATGTAACTACTAGCCCTTGTGGTGCCCCCGAACGTCGGCACCCATATGTAGTATTGAGAGCCCGGCAGGGGTATGCCGGCCGAACACGGATCTGAGGGGAAAGACATGGCGATCACGGTCTACACCAAGCCTTCGTGCGTGCAGTGCAACGCGACCTACCGCGCACTCGACGCGAAGGGCATCGAGTACCAGGTCACCGACCTCTCGCAGGACGCTGACGCGCTCGAGCAGGTCAAGGCCCTCGGCTACATGCAGGCGCCGGTCGTCGTCACCGACGAGGACCACTGGTCGGGCTTCCGTCCCGACAAGATCGACGAGCTCGCCGCCCGTCTGGTCTGAACCGGGAACGCGGGAGTGATGTCCCCATGACCGCGACGCTCTCGGCCACGACGGCGCCCCTGCTCGTGTACTTCTCGAGCGTGTCGGGCAACACGGCGCGATTCATCGAGAAGCTCGAGCGGCACTCGGAGGGCATCCGATCCGTCCGCATCCCGCTGCACTCGTGGGAGGCGCCCCTCCTCGTCGACGAGCCCTTCGTGCTCGTGACCCCCACCTATGGCGGGGGCCAAGGACGCGGCGAGGAGAAGGGCGCCGTCCCCAAGCAGGTCATCCGTTTCCTCAACGACGAGCGGAACAGACGACACATCCGCGGTGTGATCGCCGCGGGCAACACCAACTTCGGCGATGCGTTCTGCCTCGCCGGCGACATCATCAGCCGCAAGTGCCACGTGCCGCACTTGTATCGGCTCGAACTGTTCGGCACGCCCGAGGACGTCGATCGCGTGAGCGACGGATTGGAACGATGGTGGAAGCGACAGCACTGACAGAAACGGACTTCAAGCACAACGTGAAGTTCGACGGCATGGACTACCACGCCCTCAACGCCATGCTCAACCTGTACGACGCGGACGGGAAGATCCAGTTCGACGCCGACAAGCGGGCGGCGCGGGAGTACTTCCTGCAGCACGTGAACCAGAACACGGTGTTCTTCCACTCGCTCAAGGAGCGCCTGGACTACCTCGTGGAGAAGGAGTACTACGAGGGCTCGGTCATCGAGAAGTACCCGTTCGAGTTCATCGAGAAGCTCAACGCCTTCGCGTACGGCAAGAAGTTCCGCTTCGAGACGTTCCTCGGCGCCTTCAAGTACTACACGAGCTACACGCTCAAGACGTTCGACGGCAAGCGCTACCTCGAGCGCTTCGAGGACCGCGTCGTCATGACCGCCCTCGCCCTCGCGGACGGCGATCAGGACCTCGCGTGGAAGCTCGTGGACGAGATCATCTCGGGTCGCTTCCAGCCTGCGACGCCGACGTTCCTCAACGCCGGCAAGGCGCAGCGCGGCGAGCTCGTCAGCTGCTTCCTCCTGCGCATCGAGGACAACATGGAGTCGATCGCGCGCGGCATCAACTCGGCCCTGCAGCTCTCGAAGCGCGGCGGCGGCGTCGCGCTCCTCCTCTCGAACATCCGCGAGGCCGGTGCGCCGATCAAGCAGATCGAGAACCAGTCGAGCGGCATCATCCCGGTCATGAAGCTGCTCGAGGACTCGTTCAGCTACGCGAACCAGCTCGGCGCGCGTCAGGGCGCCGGCGCGGTGTACCTGTCGGCTCACCACCCCGACATCATGAAGTTCCTCGACACCAAGCGCGAGAACGCGGACGAGAAGATCCGCATCAAGACGCTGTCGCTGGGCGTCGTCGTGCCCGACATCACGTTCGAGCTCGCGCGCAACGACGAGGACATGTACCTGTTCTCGCCATACGACGTCGAGCGCGTCTACGGCGTGCCGTTCGGCGACATCGCGGTGACCGAGAAGTACCGCGAGATGGTCGACGACCCGCGCATCAAGAAGACGAAGATCAACGCGCGCAAGTTCTTCCAGACCCTCGCCGAGATCCAGTTCGAGTCGGGCTACCCGTACATCATGTTCGAGGACACGGTGAACCGGGCGAACCCGATCAAGGGCCGGATCAACATGTCGAACCTCTGCAGCGAGATCCTGCAGGTGAACACGCCGACGACGCTCAACGAGGACCTCTCGTACGACCAGATCGGCAAGGACATCTCCTGCAACCTCGGGTCGCTCAACATCGCGCTCGCGATGGACTCGCCCGACTTCGGCCAGACGGTCGAGACCTCGATCCGCGCGCTCACCGCGGTCAGCGACCAGAGCCACATCCGCTCGGTGCGATCGATCGAGGACGGCAACGACCGCTCGCACGCGATCGGCCTCGGGCAGATGAACCTGCACGGCTACCTCGCTCGCGAGCGCGTGTTCTACGGCTCGGAAGAGGGCATCGACTTCACGAACATCTACTTCTACACGGTGCTGTTCCACGCTCTCCGGGCGTCGAACAAGCTCGCCATCGAGCGCGGCCAGGCGTTCGATGGCTTCGAGGAGTCGAAGTACGCCACGGGCGAGTTCTTCGACAAGTACATCGAGCAGGAGTGGGTGCCGCAGACGGAGAAGGTGAAGGAGCTCTTCGCGAACCACCACATCCCGACGCAGCAGGACTGGGTCGAGCTCAAGGAGTCCATCCAGAAGCACGGCATCTACAACCAGAACCTGCAGGCGGTGCCGCCGACCGGCTCGATCTCGTACATCAACAACTCGACGTCGTCGATCCATCCGATCGCGTCGAAGATCGAGATCCGCAAGGAAGGCAAGCTCGGTCGCGTCTACTACCCGGCGCCGTTCATGACGAACGACAACCTGGAGTACTACCAGGACGCGTACGAGATCGGCTACGAGAAGGTCATCGACACGTACGCCGCCGCGACGCAGCACGTCGACCAGGGCCTGTCGCTCACGCTGTTCTTCAAGGACACGGCGACCACGCGCGACATCAACAAGGCGCAGATCTACGCATGGCGCAAGGGCATCAAGACGATCTACTACATCCGACTCCGTCAGATGGCCCTCGAGGGCACGGAGCTCGACATGTGCGTCAGCTGCACGCTCTGACGGCGAAGAAAGAGGAACGAAGAGGATGACCGAGAAGCTGCAGCTTCTGGACCACGTCCAGGCGATCAACTGGAATCGCATCGAGGACGAGAAGGACGTGGAGGTGTGGAACCGCCTCACGGGCAACTTCTGGCTGCCGGAGAAGGTGCCGCTCTCCAACGACATCCAGTCGTGGAACACGCTCACCGAGCACGAGCAGCTGCTGACCATGCGCGTGTTCACGGGTCTGACGCTGCTCGACACGGTGCAGGCGACGGTCGGCGCCGTCTCGCTCATCCCCGACGCGGTGACGCCGCACGAGGAGGCCGTCTACACGAACATCGCGTTCATGGAGTCGGTGCACGCGAAGAGCTACTCGTCGATCTTCTCGACGCTGTGCTCGACGCAGGAGATCGACGAGGCCTTCCGGTGGTCGGTGGAGAACCCCAACCTCCAGAAGAAGGCTCAGATCATCATGGAGTACTACCGGGGCGATGAGCCGCTCAAGCGCAAGGTCGCCTCGACCCTGCTCGAGAGCTTCCTCTTCTACTCGGGCTTCTACCTCCCGATGCACTGGTCCAGCCGCGCGAAGCTCACCAACACGGCCGACCTCATCCGCCTCATCATCCGCGACGAGGCCGTGCACGGCTACTACATCGGCTACAAGTTCCAGAAGGGGCTCGAGAAGGTCGACGAGGCCAAGCAAGCCGAGATCAAGGACTACACGTTCTCGCTGCTCTACGAGCTCTACGACAACGAGGTGCAGTACACCCAGGACCTCTACGACTCCGTGGGCCTCACGGAGGACGTCAAGAAGTTCCTGCACTACAACGCGAACAAGGCGCTCATGAACCTCGGCTACGAGGCGATGTTCCCGTCGACCGTGACCGACGTGAATCCGGCCATCCTCTCGGCCCTGTCGCCGAACGCCGACGAGAACCACGACTTCTTCTCGGGGTCGGGCTCGTCGTACGTGATCGGCAAGGCCGTCGCGACGGAGGACGACGACTGGGACTTCTGATCCCGTGCATGCCAAGAGGGCGGCTCCTTCGGGAGCCGCCCTCTTCGCGTCTGTGTCTCAGCGTCGGACGAGGAACACGTCGACCTCGTCCTCGCTGTCGAGCGCGAATCCCATCCGCTCGTAGAGCCGACGTGCGGGACTGCCCTGCAGCACGTTGAGACGGAAGGGCCCCGCGCCGTCGAGCGCCGCCGTGAGCACCGCCGTCCCGATTCCGCGCCCCTGCAGGCGCGGCGACAGATAGAAGTGCTCGATCCACGTGCCGTCGGCGGATGGCCGGATCGCGACGGTTCCGGAGTCGGCTCCGTCGACGACGATCACCTTTGTGAGAGCGGGATCGAAGGCGGCGAGGAAGCGCGTGCGCACCCGCTCCGGGTCGTAGCGGCCGAGGCGCTCGAGGTCGGCGCGGAGCACGTCGGCTCGCAGTTCGGCGATCCACGCGGCGTCCGACGCGACGGCGGGGCGGAGGGTCCAGCGCATCCTCTCAGGGTAGGGGAGTGCGTCCGGGGACAGCCGAGGTGATCGGCCCCATGGAGCGCGTCGTACGGTGACTTCATGACGAGTGAGGTCGAAGCGCACTGGGAGATGACCGGGCGCACCGCGGTCTACGCGGGACGGGTGCGCCTTGTCGACCACGCCGTCGTTCTCCCGGACGGAACGCGAACGCACTACGAGGTCGATGAGAGCATTCCCTTCGCGGTCGCGACGCTCGTCGTCGACGGCGGTGACGTCATCCTCACGCGCCAGTACCGGTATCCGCTCGACCGGTGGATCTACGACCTTCCGGGTGGCGCCGGCGCCGCGACCGAGTCGCCGAGCGCTGCCGCGCGCCGCGAGCTCGAGGAGGAGCTCGGTCTCACGCCCCGTGCGCTGAAGCCCTTGCATACGTTCGCCGTCAATCCCGGGCGCTCCGCGTGGTCCGTCCACCTCTTCTTCTGCGACGCCTGGACGTCGGTCGGACCCGCGGACGCTTCCGACCCGTCCGAGGACGTGCGCCTCGTCCGCATGGCGCTGCGCGAGCTCGACGCGGCGATCGCGAGCCGCGAGATCGTCGACCCCTCCCTGATCGTGGCCCGCGCTTGCGCGGCCGCGAGCGGGCTTCTGCCACCTCTCGGCGCGACCGCGCAGGACCCGCATCGAGCGGGAGCCGCACCCCGGTGACGCGCGCGGCCCGACGACATCCGCTCTTCGCAGCGAAGGGTGTCGGTGACGCCTCGTACCCTGGAAGGCGTGCTCGTGGGTGTGATCAGACGAAACGACAGCGGCAAGCTCGAGGCCGAGGCGGAGACGCAGGCGGAGGTCCGCGAGGCACTCGAGGCGCAGGTCCCGGCGGGGCACGTCCTCACGGACGCGACGGTCGCCATGGCCAAGCGCTCGACGCGGATCAGCGCGGTGGGCGTGTACCGCAGCACCGAGATCGCGGAGATCGAGGCCGACGACATGGCAAGTCTCGAGGCGAAGGTGCCCGAGGGATGGTCGCTCCTGTCGGTGCGCCGGCTCTGAGCGCACATGCGCGAAGGCGCCGCCCGCGAGACCTGCGGGCGGCGCCTTCGCGTCGAGGAGGGCCTCAGCCCAGCGGAACCGAGCCGACGAGGATGCCGACGGCGAACATGACGAGCGAGACGACCGTCGCGCGCCACAGCACCTTCTTGTGGTGATCGCCGAGGTTGACGTTGGCGAGCGACACGAGCAGCAGGATGGCCGGCACGAGCGGGCTCTGCAGGTGGACCGGCTGCCCGATCACGGATGCGCGGGCCATCTCGGCGGGGGAGATGCCGTACGTCGCCGCGCTCTCGGCGAGGATCGGCAGGATGCCGTAGTAGAACGCGTCGTTCGACATGAAGAACGTCATGGGGATCGACAGCAGACCCGTGATCACGGCGAAGAACGGGCCGAGCGCGGGCGGGACGATGTCGACGACCCAGTCGGCCATGGCCGTGACCATGCCCGTGCCATCCAGCACGCCGACGAGCACGCCCGCCGCGAGCACCATCGAGACGACGCCCACGATGCTGGGGGCGTGCGCGACGATCTCGGCGCTCTGCTCCTTGAGCTTCGGGAAGTTCAGGATGAGCGCGATGCCCGTGCCGATCATGAAGACGAACGCGAGGGGCAGGACGTCCATGACGAGCAGGACCATGACCGCGACCGTGAGCGCGAGGTTGAACCAGATGAGCTTCGGGCGCAGGGTGGGACGATCGGGGCTGAGCATCGTGTCGGCCATCGCCGTATCGCGCTCGTCCTCGGCGATCACGGCGGGCGCCGCGAGGCCCGACCCCTTCACCGTGAGGACGTTCGTCGTGCCGAGCACGGCACGCGCGCCGGGCGTTCCGACCCCCGACCGCAGCCGGGGAACGCGCATGCCGAAACGTCCTGCTCGCGTGCTGCCGCCATCCGCCTGCGCCTCGTCGAGCCCGGTGAGGCTGAGCTTGCCGAGGCGGCGGCGCTCCGAGAGCCCGAGCAGCCAGGACAGGCCGAGCGCCACGGCGAGACCCACGGCGAGCGAGGGGATCATCGGGACGAAGACGTCGGTCGGCTGGAGGCCGAGTGCGGTCGCCGCGCGCACGGTCGGACCGCCCCACGGCACGATGTTGAGCGTGCCGTTCATGAGGCCCGCGACGCACGTGAGGACGACCGGGCTCATCCCGAGACGCAGGTAGAGCGGGAGCATCGCCGACGTCGTGATGATGAAGGTCGTGGAGCCGTCGCCGTCGAGCGAGACCGCGCCGGCGAGCAGCGCCGTGCCGAGCACGACCTTGGCGGGGTCGTCGCCGAGCGCGCGGGTGATGAAGCGGATGAGCGGATCGAACAGTCCGACGTCGATCATGATGCCGAAGTACATGATCGCGAACATGAGCAGCGCGGCCGTCGGCGCCATGTCGCCGATGGCCGAGATGACCATGTCGCCGAGGCCGAGCCCCGCGCCCGCGAAGAGCCCGAAGATCGTGGGCACGAGGATGAGCGCGACCATGGGCGTGAGCCGCTTGGTCATGATGAGCACCATGAACGCGAGGATCATGGTGAAACCGAGGATGACGAGCATGTGACGTCCTTGTCGTCGTGTCGCAGCGCGTCGTCGCGTGCGGCGGTGGAGCGTACGCGGCGACGATACGGAATCGGCTCGGCGCAGGAGGGGATGCGCGCATTGCGCAGGGATCTGCGCGTTGAGTCGGTTGTGCGCATTCTGCTCACGCGACGCGGAGAGGATACTCGACCTATGCGGTTCACGACGCGGGTGTTCGCGATGCAGCTCATCGCCGCCGCGGTCGTCATCGCGGTGTGCGTCTCGGCGTTCGCGCTGCTCGGGATCGGGCAGCTGCGCGACGAGGCGGAGTCGACGGCGCTCGCGGTCGCGCGGACGGTCGCGAGCGACCCCCAGGTGCGGGCGGACGTCGCGTCGTACGCGGGGCAGGAACGGCTGGATGGCGAAGCGCTCGCCGAAGGCGCGCTGCAGGACTATGCGGCCGAGATCGTCGAGCGCACGGAGACGCTCTTCGTCGTCATCGCGAACGACCTCGGCCTCCGGCTCGCGCACCCGGACCCCACGCTGCTCGGCGAGCGGGTGAGCACCGATTTCACGCGGGTGATCGCGGGCGACGAGGTCGTGGCCTGGGAGCGCGGGACCCTCGGCGAGTCGGTGCGCGCGAAGGTGCCCGTCCGCTCTCCGGATGGCGAGGCGATCGTGGGCGAAGTGAGCGTCGGCTTCGCGCCCGCTCGCGTCTTCGCGGATGCTCCTCTGCTCGTGGCGCTCTTCGTCGCGATCGCAGTGGTCGCCCTCGCGGTCGCGGCGCTCGTGTCGACCCTCATCCGCCGACGGCTCGAGCGGCTGACGCGCGGCGTGCAGCCGGAGGAGCTCGGCGGTCTGCTGCAGAGCCGCGCCGCCATCCTCGAGGGCGTGCACGACGGGGTGCTCGCGGTATCGGACGACGGGCGCGTGCGCGCGGCGAACGAGGCCGCGCTCGAGATCGTCGGGGACGCGCAGGCGGTCGGGCGCCGCCTCGAAGAGCTCGATCTGCCGCCGCGGCTGCGGGCCGCGCTCACACGGGCGCTCGATGGCGAGGCCTTCGTGACCGGCGAGCTCGTCCTCGCCGACCGTGTCGCCTACGTCGAGGTGCGGCGGGTCCGGCACGAGGGGCGCTCGCTCGGCGTCGTCGCCGTGCTGCGGGATCGGACGGATGTCGTCGCGCTCGCGGAGCGCCTCGATGCCGTGCGGGCCGCGACGAACGCCATGCGCGCGCAGCGCCACGAGTTCGCGAACCGGGTGCATGCGGTTCGCGGCATGCTCGCGGCAGGGCGCATCGACGAGGCGCAGGGTCTGCTCGGCGAGTTCGCGGATCGCGGCGCTCTGCCGGAGGAGGCCGGGATCGATGTCGCGGATCCGTTCCTGCGATCCTTCCTCGCGGCCAAGCGGGTCGAAGCCGGGGAGAGGGGCGTCGAGCTGCGGATCGGTGCCGACACCTTCCTCGTCGGGGCGGTCGCCGAGCCCGAGGACGTCGCAGCCGTGCTCGGCAACCTCGTCGACAACGCCGTCACAGCCGCCGCGGCCGGAGCGGAGCCCCGGTGGGTCGAGGTATCGCTCCTCGATGCGGGGGAAGAGCTCGCGGTGACGGTCGTCGACTCCGGGCCGGGCGTCGACGATCCCGAGAGCGTGTTCGAGCGCGCGCGGGCGGCCGAGGACGACGTGTCATCGCGCGTGCACGGCCGCGGGATCGGGCTGCCCCTCGCTCGGCGGTTCACCCGACGGCGCGGCGGCGAGCTGTGGCTGGCCGAGGCGCGCGGCGTCGGGCATGGCGCTGTTTTCGCGGCGCGTCTGCCCGGCGTCATGCGTTCGCGAACGGCCGACGACGGCGAGGATGGGATGACGGCAGAGGAGGACGCGACGTGACCGGCGACATCCGAGTGCTCATCGTCGACGACGACTTCCGCGTGAGCGGCATCCATCGCGACATCGTGGCGGCGCGCGCCGGCTTCGAGGCGCTCCCGCCCGTGCGCGACGCGTCATCGGCGCGCACGGCCATCCGCGACCTCCGTCCGGATCTGCTGCTCCTCGACGTCTACCTGCCGGATGGCGATGGCATCGAGATCGGGCGGGAGTCCGGCATCGATCGCTTCGTGCTGAGCGCGGCCGACGACGTGCCCACCATCCGCCGCGCGCTCGGCTCCGGTGCGCTGCACTACCTCGTGAAGCCCTTCGATCCGCGGGCACTGCAGGACCGGCTCGATCGGTATGCGCGGTTCCGCAACCTCCTCGCCTCCGGAAGCGCGACGCAGGAGACGATCGACCGCGCGATGGCCGTGCTGCACGGGGGAGCGGCGACAACGCCCGCTCGCGCCGGCACGCAGCAGCTCATCCTCGACGCGCTCGCCGAGGGGGAGGCCTCGAGCGTCGAGCTCGCCGAGCGCGTGGGGGTCTCGCGCGCGACCGCGCAGCGGCATCTCGCAGAGCTCGCGGCCCGCGGCGCCGTGGAGGTGGCGCTGCAGTACGGATCGGCCGGACGCCCTGAGCACCGGTATCGCGTGAGCTGAGCCCTCCGTCGTCTGGTGTGCTGTCGCTTCGTGCGCTGGGTGGATGTCGGTGGTGTGTGCTAGCGCTCGTCGCAGAAACATCCCGATCAGGAGAAGAAAAGTGTTGCGTTCGTCGTATCGATGTTCTATGCTGAATGTATGGCGAAGGAGCCAGGATTCGAACCTCTCTTCCCGGGCGCGGCGGTCCGGGACGCGCTGACGCGGCTGGAAGGCCTGGCCGAGGGCGTGCGTGGGGTGACGGACGCGGACCTGATCGCGTTCGCGGGGGAGGTCGAGCACCTCGGGCGCACGCTCGATGCGCTGCGCACCCGGGTCGCGGGAGAGATCGATGCCCGCTCCCGCCGCGGTGACGACGACCCGCTCGCGGCCCGGTACGGGTGCCGCACCGGGCTCGAGCTGCTCGAACGGCTCACCGGGGCGTCGAACCGGGAGCTGCGCGGGCGGGTGCGGCTGGATGAGGCCACCCGCACCCGCACCGCCCTGACCGGGGAGGACCTCGATCCCCGGTGCGTGCACGTGGCCGCCGGGCTCGCGTCCGGACTGCTCGGCGCGGAAGCGGCCGCGGGGATCGTGAAGGCCGTCGACACCGCCCGCCGCGGCGGCGGGCACCCCGACCGGGTCGAGCTCATGGAACGCCACCTCGTCGCCCTCGCCACCGGCACCATCACCCCCGACACCGACCCCGACACGGGCGTTGCCGACGCGGACGCGGCCGACGCGGACGCGGGCGACGCGGACGCGGCCGACGCGGACGCGATGGCGGGGCGGGATCCGCTGGAGGAGCTCGCGCCGGTCCCGCCGCTGTCGGTGGTGAACGTGCACGCGCAGGCGTGGATCGACGTGCTCACCGCCGACGGCACCGAACCCGACCCCGACCGGCCCGAACGCGACCGCACCCTCACCCTCACACCCCTGCCCAGCGGAGCCTTCCGCGTCAACGGCACCCTCGTCCCCGAAGCCGGCGCCCTCCTGCAGAACCTCCTCTCCGCCCACACCAACCCCGCCCGCCACGTCACCTTCACCGAAACCCGCGACGGCGACACGGGCGGCGGGCCGGACAGCGGGGACGGAGACGTTGACGCGGGAGGGAACACCGCGGACGATGCCGGACCCGGACTCGAGGACGGCGACGGCATCGGCGCGGAGTTCGGTCCGGTCATGCCGGACACCCGCTCGCCAGGGCAGAAGCGGCACGACGCGTTCTTCGCGATGATCCAGGCCGCCTCACGCGCCGCCGAGACCCCCACCCTCGGCGGCGCCGCCCCCACCGTCATGATCCACATCACCGCCGACGACCTCACCACCACAGACACCGGCACCGGCGGCGGCCGGCGCGGCATCGCGCACCTCGACGGGGTCGACGCGCCCGTCCCAGCGACCGTGGCCCGCCGGATCGGATGCACCGGAGACATCCTCCGCGCCGTGTTCACCCCCGAAGGGCGCATCCTCGAGCTGCGCAGCATCCAACGCTGCTTCACCCCCACCCAGCGCAAAGCGATCGTCGCCCGCGACGGAGGCTGCATCATCCCCGGCTGCACCATCCCCGCCGCCTGGTGCGAGATCCACCACGTCCAAGACCACGCCCAAGGCGGACCCACCGAAACCGACAACGGCGTCCTGCTCTGCTGGTGGCACCACCACCACCTCGACACCTCCGGCTGGACCATCCACATGCACCACGGCGTGCCCTACATCGCCCCGCCACGCTGGATCGACCGCGACTGCACACCCCGCCCCGCACAAGGATCCGCCACCCGCATACGCACCCGCATCCGCCGCACCCTCACCCGCATCCGCACCTGACCCACGACGGCATGGCGCAGCGCCGCGGCCGCCGACGAGAGTGTCGGGGACCGCGGGCGCGAGCGCTGAGGCGGGTCAGTCGATGCCGAGGTCGCGGCGCAGCCGCGCGACGTGCCCGGTCGCCTTGACGTTGTAGAGGGCCTTCTCGATGACGCCCTCTTCGTCGAGCACGAACGTCGAGCGGATGACTCCCTCGATGATCCGGCCGTAGCTGTTCTTCTCGCCCCACGTGCCGTACGCATCGTGCACAGCGTGGTCGGGGTCGCTCAGCAGGTCGAAGGTCAGGCCGTCGCGCTCACGGAAGCGGCGCAGCTTCTCGGGCTCGTCGCGCGAGACGCCGACCACCGTGTACCCGGCGCTCTGCAGCGAGCCGAGGCTGTCGCGGAAGTCGCACGCCTGCTTGGCGCATCCGACCGTGAGCGCCTCCGGGTAGAAGTAGAGGACGACCTTCCGCCCGCGGAGGTCGGAGAGCGAGACGCTCTTCTCATCCTGGTCGAGCAGAGTGAAGGCAGGAGCGACGGTACCGGGTTCGAGGCGCGAAGTCATAGGCTTCCCAGCCTAAGCGGCGGTGCCGAGCGACCGCCGAGCGTGACAGACGTCATGTCGATGACGTGACAGCGCCCTCCTGCGGACGCGTGCCCCACGCGCGAGGCTCGGGACATGACACAGACATCCTCTGCGCCTCCTGCGGTTCGACTCGCCGGCGTCACGCGCCACTTCGGTTCGGGGGAGCGGCGTGTGCGGGCGGTCGACGCGGTCGACCTCCGCGTCGAGCGGGGAGAGGTGGTCGCGCTCCTCGGGCCGAACGGCGCGGGGAAGACCACCACCATCGACATGCTGCTCGGGCTGAGCGAGCCCGATGCGGGCACGGTCGCCGTGCTGGGGGACGGTCCGCGCCGCGCGGTGGCGGCCGGTCGGCTGGCCGCGGTTCTGCAGACCGGCGGACTGCTGGCCGATCTCACGGTGCGCGAGACCGTCTCGGTCGTCGCAGGACTTCACGGCGTGCAGCGACGGGTTCCCGAGGTCCTCGAACGGGCTGACCTCGTGGGCATCGGGCGTCGGCGCGTGGGGAAGTGCTCGGGCGGTGAACAGCAGCGGGTCAAGTTCGCCCTCGCTCTGCTCCCCGACCCGGACGTGCTCATCCTCGACGAGCCCACGGCGGGCATGGACGTCACCGCCCGCCGACGCTTCTGGCAGGCCATGCGCGCCGACGCCGACGCCGGCCGCACGATCGTCTTCGCGACGCACTATCTCGAAGAGGCCGAGCAGTTCGCGCGACGGACCGTCGTCATGAACCGCGGCCGGGTCGTCGCCGACGCCCGGACGGAGAGTCTGCGTGCATCGCTCGGCGGGCGCACCGTCTCGGCGTCGCTCCCGCCGTCCGCAGAGCTCGCCGGCGGACTCGTGCGCGAGCTCGAGGCAGACGACCGCGTCGCGGAGCTCGTCGTCGACGCGGGCCGGATCACCGTGCGGACAGCCGCGTCCGACGAACTCGCCGCACGCCTCCTCTCGATCGGCGCGCACGATCTCGAGATCGCCGCCCCGACCCTCGAATCCGCCTTCACCTCGCTCACGGAGGAGCCCGCATGACCGCCCTCGTCTCGCCGCCGCTCTATCGCACGGAGGCGATGCGCCAGCTGCGCAACCCGTACACGCTCGCATTCACGCTCGCGATGCCCGTCGCCATGTACCTCCTCTTCGGCGCGAGCATGGAGTACGGCGGGCAGAGCGTCGGAAACGCGAACGTCTCGTTCTACGTCATGGTGTCGATGGGCGCGTTCGGGACGGCCACCGCGATGAGCTCTCTGTGCTCTCTCGCCGCCTCGGAAGTCGGTCAGGGATGGGGCCGTCAGCTCGCGATGACCCCACTCACGACCGCGGGGTACGCCGTCACGAAGGTGACGGCCGCGGTCACCTTCGCGGCGCTCTCCGTCGCGGCCGTCTACCTCGCCGGCATCGCGACCGGCGCCGAGGCCGCGGATGGATGGCGCTGGCTCGCCGCTGCGGGGCTGACCCTCGCGCTCGGACTCGTCTATGGCCTGTTCGGGCTCGGCGTCGGCCTCTCCTTCAACTCCGACTCCGCCGCCGCGCTCGCATCGATCTCCATCACGTTCTTCGGGTTCTTCGGCAACGTCTTCGTCCCGCTCGACGGCGTCATGCTCGATATCGCGACCTTCACGCCCATGTACGGGTACGTCGCCCTCGTCCGCTGGCCCGCCACGGACGGCACTCTCGTGTCCGGCGGCTCGGACCCACTGTGGGCTGTGCTGCTGAACGTCGCGGTCTGGGCTGCCGTGTTCGCTGCACTCGTCCGGTTCGGCGTCCTGCGCTCGCGACGCCGTCGCTAGGCTCGACGGATGAGCACCGTCGCCCCCGCTGCAGCTGGTCCGCGCCGACTCCAGGGCCCCTGGGAGCGGTGGGGATGGCTGATGGCCGTCGTGTGGATGGTCTTCCTCATCTATCCCGTGATGAGCCTCGTGAACTCGACCGCGCCGATCGGATGGCGCGTGCTCGGCTGGGCGACGACGGTCGGGTTCGCCGTGCTCTACGTCGTGGGCTTCGTGCGCGGCATGCGCGGCGAATGGCACCGCCCGGCTCCGAGCATCGTCGTGATCTTCTGGTGCCTCATCGCGTGCGCGGCGGCGACGGTGCCGGCGATCGAGACCCAGGCGCTCAGCTTCCTGCCGTTCGTCATGGCCTATGCGTCGTACGGCCTCGGGCGATGGTGGCACTGGCCCGTGAACGCCGTGTCGATCGCGCTGGCCATCGGCGCGATTCTCCTCACGGGGCGCCTGTCCGGCCACGCGCAGCTGCTCGCCATCATGCTGATGCTCGCCGTCGTGAACTCCGTCAACACCTGGCTCATCAGGCGATCGATCGCGGCGGAGGAGCTGCGGGTGCAGCTGGCCACCACCGAGGAGCGGGCATCCGTCGCGCGAGACGTGCACGACCTGGTCGGTCATTCGCTCACGGTCGTGAAGCTCAAGGCCGAGCTCGCGAGCAGGCTCGTCGACCGGGATCCGGAGCGTGCCCGCGCCGAGCTCGAAGCGATCGTCCGGCTCGCGACCGAGGCGATCGCCGGCGTGCGCAGCACGGTCACGGGGCTGCAGGGTGTCGGCTTCGCGGACCAGCTCGTCTCGAGCAGAGCGGCGCTCGAGACCGCGGGTCTCGACGTCGAGACGGTCGGAGCCGCCGACGCCCTCTCGCCTGCGCAGTCCCTGCCCGCCGCGTGGATCCTGCGGGAGGCGACCACGAACATCCTGCGTCATGCCGGCGCCCGGCGGGCGCGCATCGAGGTCGCGCCCGGCACGCTCGTGATCGAGGACGACGGGAGCGGAACGAGCGGCCCGCCGGGCAACGGGCTGCGCGGGATGGCGGAGCGCGCGACAGCGGCCGGTGCGACCCTGAGCGTGGAGCCTCGCGGTGCGGGCGGCACGAAGGTGAGTGTGACGTGGTGAGCCCTGCCCCCATCCGACTCCTCCTGGTCGACGATCAGGCACTCGTGCGCGGTGCGATGGGCGCCCTGCTCGAGCTCGAAGACGACCTCGTCGTGGCCGGAGAGGCAGGCGATGGGACGACCGCGGCCGCCGAGGCCTCCCGGCTCTTGCCCGACGTCTGCCTCATGGACATCCAGATGCCGGGCGTGGACGGCATCGCCGCCACACGCGCGATCCGCACATCGAGCCCCGGCACCCGCGTGCTCATCGTGACCACCTTCGCGCGGCCCGGCTACCTCCGCGCTGCCCTGGAGGCGGGCGCGAGCGGGTTCGTGGTCAAGGACGCCCCGGCCGCGCAGCTGGCGGATGCCGTGCGGCGCGTGCACGCGGGCATGCGGGTCGTCGATCCCGAGCTTGCGGCGGCGTCGCTCGCCGAGGGCGCGAACCCCCTGACCGAGCGCGAGCAGCAGGTGCTGAGGCTGTCGGCGGATGGGCGGGCGGTCACGCAGATCGCGGCGGAGGTGTTCCTGTCCGCCGGGACCGTGCGCAACCATCTCTCGTCCGCCATCGGGAAGACCGGCGCGTCCAACCGCGCGCAGGCGGCCCGGATCGCCCGCGAGAAGGGTTGGATCTGAGCGGCCCGCCCTAGAACAGGTCCTCGAGCTCGACGCGCTCACCCGTCGCATCGGCGATCGCGAGACGCGCGGCGAACCAGCCGGCCATCCCGTGCACGCCCGGGCCGGGCGGGGTCGACGCCGATGCGAGGTAGACGCCCTTCATCGGGGTGCGCCACGGCGAGGTGGAGAGGACGGGGCGGCCGATCAGCTGCCGGAACGTCACGGCGCCGCCGGCGAAGTCGCCGCCCACGGCCGACGGGTTGTAGACGGCGAACTCGGTGGCGGTGGTGGCGTGCGACGCGAGGATGCGCTCGCGGAAGCCGGGTGCGAAGCGCTCGATCTGCCGCGTCACCGTCTCGGTCGCGTCGACGCTCGACCCCGGCGGCACGTGGATGTACGTCCATAGCACGCTCTTGCCCTTCGGAGCGCGCGTGGGGTCCAGGATGGACGGCTGGGCGGCGAGCACGAACGGCCGCTCGGGCACGCGCCCGCGGGCGACGGCGTTCTCGCCCGCCTCGATCTCGGCGCGGGTTCCGCCGATGTGCACGGTGGGGGAGAGGTGCACATCGGGGTGCGCCCACGGCACGGGCCCGTCGAGCGCGAAGTCGACCTTCGAGGCGCCCGGCCCGTACCGGAATCGGCGGATGGCCGCGGCCCAGGCGCCGTGCGCGTCGGGATGCGTGAGCGCGAGACGCGGCGAGGTGTCGAGGACGAGGACGTCGCCGCGCGCCGGGTCGCCCCAGTCGAGCGCGGACAGATCGTCGACACGTCGACCCGTCTCGATCCGGCCGCCGTGCGCGCGCAGATCCTCCGCGAGGGCGTCGGGGATGGCCTGGGCGCCGCCGACGGGGAATCCCCAGCCCCCGGCATGCGCCTGCGAGGCGAGCAGCAGCCCTGCCGCCGACGCGGCGACCGAGGGCAGAGCGGTGTTCGCGTGCGCGATCACGCCCGTGAGGAGCGCGTGCGCCTCCTCGCTGCGGAACGAGTGCCGGCCGAGCGGTGAGCCGAGCTCAAGCGCCCGGAGTCCGAAGCGCACGAAGGTGACCGGATGGCGCGGCACCCGCAGCATCTGATTGCCGGTCACGTCGGCGACCGCGTCGATGTGGCGCGCGAGCGGGCGGAGCATCGCATTCCACGCCCTGCGGTCGACCCCGAGCCCGTCGGCAGTTCGCGCGATGTCGCGCCAGGCGATCGCGGCGCGGCCGCCGTCGAGCGGATGCGCGTACGACGCGTCGGGCACGAGCCATCCGACCTTCTCGCGCATGCCGAACGCGTCGAAGAAGGGAGAGGTGAACGCGGCCGGATGCACGGCAGAGCACACGTCGTGACGGAACCCCGGGAGCGTGAGCTCGGCCGTGCGGGTTCCGCCGCCGATCCCGGAGTGCGCCTCGATCACGGTGACGTCGAAGCCGGCCCGCGCGAGCGCCACCGCGGCGGAGAGCCCGTTCGGTCCGCTGCCCACCACCGTCGCGCGCCGAGTCGTCATAGGCCCATCCTGCCAGGGGCCCGCGACGGCCGGGCCGCCGAGGTCAGACGAACGCGCTCATCCCGGTGAGGTCGCGGCCCAGCAGCAGCGCCTGGACGCTCTCGGTGCCCTCGTAGGTGTGGATCGCCTCGATGTCGGCGAGATGCTGCATGACGACGTTCTCGAGGAGGATGCCGTTCCCGCCGAGCATGTCGCGCGCGGTCCGGGCGACATCGCGCGCCGTCCGCGTGCAGTGGTACTTCGCGAGCGACGCCTGCGTCGCGCGCATCCCGCCAGCCGCCTCGAGGTCGGCGAGGCGGCGCAGGAACAGCTGCATCGACGTGAGCTGGGCGAGCATCTGCGTCAGGCGCTCCTGCACCATCTGGAAACGCGCGAGCGGGCGGCCGAACTGCTCGCGCTGCGTCGCGTACGAGAGGGCGGCCTCGAAGCAGGCCGTCGCGTGCCCGAGCGCCGACCAGGCGACCCCCGAGCGGGTCGCGAAGAGCACCGTCGTCGCGTCCTTGAACGAGTGCGCGCCCGGGAGCACGGCGTCGGCCGGCACCCGCACGTCGTCGAGGCGGATGTGCGCCTGATGGATGGCGCGCAGCGCGACCTTGCCCGCGATGACGTCGGCCGCATAGCCCGGCGCATCCTGCTCCACGAGGAAGCACCGGACGGCGCCATGGTCGGGGTCGCCCTCGTCATCCACGCGCGCCCAGACGAACGTGATGCCGCCCGATGCGCCGTTGCCGATCCACTTCTTGGTGCCGCGCAGCACCCACCCGTCGCCTTCTCGACGCGCGACGGTCTCGAGCGACGTCGAATCCGATCCGTGATCGGGCTCCGTCAGCGCGAAGGAGCCCAGCACCTCGCCCGTCTGCAGCGGCCCGAGCCAGCGCTCCTGCTGCGCCTCGCTGCCGAACAGCGCGAGCGTGCGGAGGGCGAGCCCGCCCTGGACGGCGAGGATCGTGCCGAGAGAGCCGTCGTGTCGAGACATCTCCATGTTGACCAGCCCCGCGGCCAGGGGCGACAGGCGAGGGATGGCCGGATGATCGATGCCGTCCGCGTAGAGGCCGGCGGCTCCCAGCACAGGCAGGACCTCGAGCGGATACTCCGCGCGCTCCCACGCCTCGCGCATGCGGGGAGCGAGGCGCTCCCCGATCTCGCGCGCGCGGGACCAGACCTCGCGGTCTTCGCCCGAGACATCCGAGAACACCGCGTAGTAGTCGATGTCCAGAACCTTCGCGACGTCGTACGTCGACACTTTCTCGCCGGGGAGGAGCTCCGTTGCCATGGCGACAGGCTAGGCAGGGGCCCCGCCCGGGATCATCTAAGCTGGAGGAAGTCTTCAAAAAGGAGCAGAGATGTTCATCGTCGCTTTGGTTCTCTTCCTCGGCGGGCTGGCGCTGTTCGGCGTCGCCTTCATGGTGCCGGCGTTCCAGGCCCTGGTGTTCGCGGCGGGCATCCTGCTCGTGTGCCTCGCCATGGCCCTGCCCATGCACACCAAGGCGAGGTAGCACCGCCCTCCCTCCGCGTGCAGGCGGCTCCGGATGATCCGGGGCCGCCTTCTTCATGCCCGCTCGCGCCGCTCACCGGGAGGCCCGCAGGGAGCGGTCACCGCGCGGTAGTAGGCTTGAGCATCGGTCGAGATCTCTCGACGTCGAGACGTTTCCACGCGTCTTGTCCCGTGGCCCCATCGAAGGAATGCAACGTGGATCTGTACGAGTACCAGGCTCGAGACCTTTTTGAGAAGTACGAGGTGCCGGTGCTCGCCGGCATCGTCGCGGACACCCCCGAGGAGGTGAAGGCGGCAGCCGAGAAGATCGGCGGCGTCGTGGTGGTCAAGGCCCAGGTCAAGACCGGCGGGCGCGGGAAGGCCGGCGGCGTCAAGGTCGCGAAGACCCCCGACGAGGCATACGAGGCCGCGAAGGCCATCCTCGGCCTCGACATCAAGGGCCACATCGTCAAGCGCGTGATGGTCGCGCAGGGCGCCGACATCGCGCGCGAGTTCTACTTCTCGGTCCTCCTCGACCGCGCCAACCGCTCCTACCTGTCGCTCGCGAGCGTCGAGGGCGGCATGGAGATCGAGCAGCTCGCCGTCGAGAAGCCCGAGGCGCTCGCGCGCGTCGAGGTGAACCCGCTGCGCGGCATCGACAAGGAGAAGGCCGTCGAGATCGCCCGCGCGGGCGGCTGGGACGAGGAGCTCGTCGAGAAGGTCGCCGACGTGTTCGTCAAGCTCTACGAGGTCTACAAGACCGAGGGTGCGACGCTCGTCGAGGTGAACCCGCTCGTGCTCACCGGCGCCGGCGACATCGTCGCCCTCGACGGCAAGGTCTCGCTCGACGACAACGCGAGCGAGGTGCGCCACCCCGAGCACGAGGAGCTCGAGGACAAGGAAGCGGCCGACCCGCTCGAGGCGAAGGCCAAGGCCAACGGCCTCAACTACGTCAAGCTCGACGGCCAGGTCGGCATCATCGGCAACGGCGCGGGCCTCGTCATGTCGACGCTCGACGTCGTCGCGTACGCGGGCGAGAAGCACGGCGGCGTGAAGCCCGCCAACTTCCTCGACATCGGCGGCGGCGCGAACGCGCAGGTCATGGCCAACGGCCTCGACGTCATCCTCGGCGACGAGCAGGTCAAGAGCGTCTTCGTCAACGTCTTCGGCGGCATCACGTCGTGCGTCGCCGTGGCGGAGGGCATCGTGAAGGCCCTCGAGATCCTCGGGGACCACGCCACCAAGCCGCTCGTGGTGCGCCTCGACGGCAACCAGGTCGAAGAGGGCCGCGCGATCCTGCAGGGGGCCAACCACCCGCTGGTCACGCTCGCGGCCGGCATGGACGAGGGCGCCGACAAGGCCGCCGAGCTGGCGAACGCCTGAGCCGGGAAAGGGACTAGAGACATGTCGATCTACCTCAACAAGGACTCCAAGGTCATCGTCCAGGGCATCACGGGCGGCGAGGGCACCAAGCACACCGCCCTCATGCTCAAGGCCGGCACGAACATCGTCGGCGGCGTGAACGCCCGCAAGGCAGGCACCACCGTCACGCACGAGAAGCCCGGCGAGGGCGAGGTCGAGCTCCCCGTCTTCGGGTCGGTCGCCGAGGCGATCGAGAAGACCGGCGCCGACGTGTCGATCGCGTTCGTGCCGCCCGCGTTCACGAAGGACGCCATGGTCGAGGCCATCGACGCCGAGATCCCCCTCCTCGTCGTGATCACCGAGGGCGTGCCCGTCGGCGACACCGCGGAGGCGTGGGCGTACGCGATCGAGAAGGGCAACAAGACCCGCATCATCGGCCCGAACTGCCCCGGCATCATCACGCCGGGCGAGTCGCTCGTCGGCATCACGCCCGCGAACATCACGGGCAAGGGGCCGATCGGCCTCGTCTCGAAGTCGGGCACGCTGACCTACCAGATGATGTTCGAGCTGCGCGACCTCGGCTTCTCGACGGCCATCGGCATCGGCGGCGACCCCGTCATCGGCACGACGCACATCGACGCCCTCGAGGCGTTCGAGGCCGACCCCGAGACGAAGGCGATCGTCATGATCGGCGAGATCGGCGGCGACGCCGAGGAGCGCGCGGCCGAGTTCATCAAGGCGAACGTCACGAAGCCGGTCGTCGGCTACGTCGCGGGCTTCACCGCCCCCGAGGGCAAGACGATGGGCCACGCGGGCGCGATCGTGTCCGGCTCGGCCGGCACCGCGCAGGCGAAGAAGGAGGCCCTCGAGGCCGCCGGCGTCAAGGTCGGGAAGACCCCGAGCGAGACGGCCGCCCTCATGCGCGAGATCATCGAGTCCCTGTAACACTCAGCGAGCTCCGGGCGCTCTGCGCCCGGACGTTGAGCGAGCGCAGCGAGTCGAAACGCAGCGAGCCGCCCCCGGTCGTTGAGCGATGCTTCGGCTCGGTCGCTGCGCTCCCTCGCTCAGCACGGGTCTCCGCGAGTCGAAACGCAGCGAGTCGAAACGCAGCGAGCCGCCCCCGGGATCATCCCGGGGGCGGCTCGCTGCATTCAGTCGTCGACGCGGTTGCCCTGCGCGTCCCAGTGCTCGGCGACCTTCTTCGAGGGCTGCACGCGCGGCGGCTCGCCGGGCATCTTCGGGAAGTCGGGCGGGAACGGCAGCTCGCCGAGGCCGTCGGCGAGGTCGCGCTCCCACCACTCGAGGAGCGTGTCGATGCGGGCGGGCGCATCGCCGAACGCGGCCCACGGGTCGCCGACCTCCTCGAGGCGCCGGGGCACGGTGCGCACGGTGAGCGCGAGCGGATCGACGTCGTCGAGCTCGTCCCAGGAGAGCGGCGTCGACACGGTCGCCTGCGGGAGCGCCCGCGGGCTGTAGGCGCCCGCCATCGTGCGGTCGCGGTTGGCCTGGTTGAAGTCGATGAAGACGCGCTCCCCGCGCTCCTCCTTCCACCAGCTCATCGTCACGCGCGACGGATGGCGCCGCTCGAGCTCGCGCCCCGCGGCGATCACCGCGTGGCGCACCTCGAGGAACTCCCAGCGCGGCTCGATGGGGCAGAAGAGGTGGATCCCGCGGCTGCCGCTCGTCTTGATCCACGACGTGAGGCCGGCTTCGTCGAGCACCTCGCGCATCGCGTGCGCCGCGAAGACGACGTCGGCGAAGTCGGTGCCCGGCTGCGGGTCGAGGTCGATCCGCAGCTCGACGGGATGGTCGGCGTCGCTTGCAAGAGACGCCCACGGGTGGAACACGACGGTGTTCATCTGCGCGGCCCACACGGCCGACGCCGGCTCGGTGAGGACGAGCTGCGGATGGCGCCTGCCGCTGTTGTACGTCACGGGTACCGACTCGACGTAGGCGGGTGCGCCCTTGGGCGGGTTCTTCGAGAAGAAGCTCTCGCCGTCGACGGACCCGGGGAAGCGCTCGAGCGACACCGGCCGATGGCCGCTGTGCGCGAGGAACGGGCCCGACACCGCGATGAGGTACTCCGCGAGGTCGCGCTTGGTCACCCCGGCCTCTGGCCACACGACGCGTCCTGGGCTCGACAGGCTCACCTCGCGGTCGCCATCCGGTCCGGGGATCGTGAGGGTGACGCGCTCGGAGGCCACGGCGCGCCTACTCGCCGAAGCCCGACGCGACGAGGTCGCGGATGGCCGAGATCGCGCGCTCCGCGTCGGGCCCGTCGGCGGTCACGTCGATCGTGTCGCCCTTGCGGGCGCCGAGCGCCATGAGTCCGACGAGGCTGCGCCCGTCGACGGCGGGCTTCGTGGCGGTGCCGATCCGGACGACCGCGTCGAGCCCGCGCAGGGCGCCCGCGAGTGCGGCCGCCGGCCGCGCATGGAGCCCGATCTCGTTCGTCAGCAGGAACGACTCCGAGCGCCCCGTGGGCTTCTCCTCAGCGGGGACGGACTCGCCCTCCACGCCGAGGTGCCGCAGCTTGGCGTCGAGGGCGCGGCGCGCCTCGCGCTCGACCTCGACGAGGTCGCCGCCCGCGCCGGCTCGCGCCACCGCGGCGACGAGGCCCTCCACGAGCGGAGCCGCAGCGAGGCGCACCGGCCCCTCGGCGGCGCCCGCGAGATCGAAGGCGAGCTCGGCGCTGAGGATGGCCGATCCGAGGTCCGTGAAGACGAGAGTGCCGTCGGGCGAGGCGACCGACTCGATCGCCCGCGCGATGAGCGCGGCATCCGTGCCCATCCCGCCCTCCGCCGTTCCGGCCGCGACGGCGATCCGGGGCGCCACGGGGCCGGCCATCTCGCTCGCGAGCGCGACAGCCGCCTCCGCGAGGGCGACGCTGTGCGAGACCACGACGAAGCCGATCATGCCGTGACCTCCTCGGCCGCCGCGGCGAGCGCCTCGAACAGGAGCGCGGTCGAGACCGAACCGGGGTCGAGGTGCCCCGCGCTGCGTTCGCCGAGATAGCTCGCGCGCCCCTTGCGCGCGACGAGCGGCTCGGTCGCGTCGCTTCCCGCCCGCGCGGCTTGCGCGGCCGAGCGCGCGGCGGAGACGAGGTCGGACGCGCCCGCCTCGAACGCGTCGACCGCCGGGGTCATCGCGTCGATCATCGTCTTGTCGCCCGGCTCCGCCTTGCCCCGCGACACGACGCCCTCGAGGCCCGCGCGCAGCGCGGCGGCGAGCGCGGGGCCATCCAGCTCGGCGCCGTCGCCGCCGCTCGCGCCGAAGCGCAGGAAGAACGTGCCGTACAGCGGGCCGCTCGCACCGCCCACGGTCGAGACGAGCGCCATCCCCACCGCCTTCCCGAACTCGCCGACGGTCGTGGGCGTCGCCGACTCGAGCTTCGCGACGGCCGCCGCGGTGCCGCGCGCCATGTTCGCACCGTGGTCGGCGTCGCCGATCGCGGAGTCGAGCGCCGTCAGCCGCTCCTGCTCGTCGGAGACGCGATCGCGGAAGAGCGCGACCCAGCGTCCGAGCGCTGCGATGTCGAACGCCATCCGATCACCGCCCCCAGCGCAGGCCGGGCGTCTCGACGGGCGCGTCCCACAGACGCAGCATCTCGTCGTCGGCGCGCAGGAGCGTGAGCGAGCACCCCGCCATGTCGAGCGACGTGATGTAGTCGCCCACGAGGGTGCGTGCGACGCGCACGCCGGCCTTCTCGAGCAGCTTCGCGACCTCGCCGTACATGAGGTAGAGCTCGAGAAGCGGGGAGCCGCCCATGCCGTTCAGCATCGCGATCACCGGCCCGCCCGCCGCGTCGAAGTCGTGGAGGATCGGGTCGACGAGCATCTCGGCGATCTCCGGTGCGGGCGCGACCTTCACGCGGCGTCGCCCGGGCTCGCCGTGGATGCCGATGCCGATCTCCATCTCGTCGTCGGGCAGGTCGAACGTGGGCTTGCCCGCCGCGGGCACCGTGCAGCTCGTGAGCGCCATGCCCATCGAGCGCCCCTGCGCCGACACCGCCTCCGCGATCCGCACGACCTCGTCGAGGGGCGCGCCCTCCTCGGCGGCAGCGCCCACGATCTTCTCGAGGAGCACCGTGAGGCCCACCCCGCGGCGCCCGGCCGTGTAGAGCGAGTCCTCCACCGCGACGTCGTCGTGCACGAGGACGGACGCGACCTCCGCCTCCGCGAGCTCGGCCGCCATCTCGAAGTTCATGACGTCGCCCGTGTAGTTCTTCACGATGTGCAGCACGCCCGCGCCGCGATCGACCGCGCTCGTGGCCGCCAGCACCTGGTCGGGGGTGGGGGAGGTGAACACCTCGCCCGCGCACGCCGCGTCGAGCATCCCGTAGCCGACGTAGCCGCCGTGCAGCGGCTCATGTCCCGATCCGCCGCCCGACACGAGCGCCACCTTGCCGGCGTCCTTGGGCGTCGCGCGGAGGACGACGCGGTTCTCGTGGTCCACGCGGAGCTGCGGCAGGGCCGCCTCCATGCCGACCAGGGCATCTGTGACGACCGCCGCGGTGTCGCCGATCAGCTTCTTCATCGCCTGCTCCTCCGAGCCCATCCGGACATCCCTGCTCCCTCGCGTCGATGCCAGCGCCAGCCGTGTACGCCTCACTATCGGCAGGACGATCGCGGGGTGTCAAGGGGAGGGGACGGATGTGCATGCGGATGGCCGGAGCCGATGGCCCGACGGGATCGTAGGCTCGGAGCATGCCGCTTCAGGGAGAGTACGCACCGAGCACATCCGAATGGGCACGTCAGCAGGCCGAGGCCTACGAGGCGTCGAACGGCGCCGAGGCCTCCGTCCTGCCGGGCACGTCCTGGCCGATCGTCGTCGTGACGAACGTCGGCGCCCGCAGCGGGAAGCTGCACAAGACGGCCCTCATGCGCGTCGAGCACGAGGGCGTCTACGCGCTCGTCGCCTCGAAGGGCGGGGCGCCGAAGCCGCCCGCGTGGTACTTCAACATCGCCGCGCACCCGCACGTCGAGCTGCAGGACGGCGCCGTGAAGCGCGACTACCTCGCGCGCGAGCTCGACGTCGACAGCGACGAGTACGCCCAGTGGTGGGAGCGCGCCGTCGCGGCGTACCCGCCGTACGCCGAGTACCAGGAGCGCACGGAGCGCCGGATCGCGGTCTTCGTCCTCGAGCCGATCGCGGCGTAGGGCGGCCCCGGCGCGGGTCCGGGGATCTCCCGGGGCCCGCGGGTAGGGTCGTGACGCCATGCATCGGATCCTCATCGCCCTGCTCGCCGCGTTCGACGCGCTCGTGGCGGCGCTGGTCGGCCTCGCCGTCGTCCTCGCGCCGCTGACGCTCCTGTGGACGTTCACGTTCGGCTTGACGGCCGACTGGGCCGGCCTGTGGCCGACGACGGCGCGGATCTGGCAGCTCGGCAACCTCGTCCCGCTGTCGCTCGGATTCGACGAGGACGCCGTCGTCGCGCTCGGCCTGCCCGACGAGGCGTCCTCCTTCACGCTGACCCTCGCTCCGCTCGCGTTCGCGGTCTTCGCGGCGTTCTTCGCGGCCCGATCCGGCCGTCGCGCCGTCCGCTCGGGCGCCGGAGCGGTGGGCGTCCTCGCGGGCATCGCGATGACCGCGATCATCGCGGCGGTCGTCCTCGCGACCTCGGGGAGCGAGCTCGCCCGCGTCGAGGCCTGGCAGGCTGTGCTCCTGCCGACCGCCGTCTACGCGGTCGGGGCGGCCGCCGGCGCGTGGGCCGAGGGCTGGAGCGAGGGTGACGGCGGCCTCGCGGACCTCGTGCACGAGCGGGTCGACGGATGGTCGTCGAAGTGGCGCGAGGTCCCCACGCTCGGGGTGCGCGGCGGCGCCGTCGCCCTCGCTGCCGTCGTCGGCGCCGCCGCGCTCGCGGTCGTCGTGGCCGTGCTCGTCCGCGCGGACGCCGTCGTCGCCCTCTTCGAGCAGGCGCAGGTCGATGCGCTCGGCGCGACCGCCCTCGCGCTCGCGCAGGTCGCGTACCTGCCGACGCTCATCGGCTGGGCGGTGTCGTGGATCGCGGGGCCCGGCTTCGCGGTCGGCGCGGCGACCACGGTCTCCCCGGCCGGCACGCAGCTCGGCGTCGTGCCCGGCATCCCGATGCTCGGCCTCCTCCCGGAGCAGGGCTCGGGATGGCTGCTGCTCGTCGCGCTCCTGCCCGTCGCGGCGGGCGCGCTGGCCGGGTGGCACGTGCGCTCGGCGCTCGCGGCGGAGTGGGAGATCGAACGCCCCGAGGGCGAGGACCATCCCTCGCCGCACGAGCCGGTGTCGCCTCGGGTCGTGCTCGCGATCGCCATCGCCGCCATCGCGGGAGCCGGGGCGGCCGGCATCGCGGCTCTCTCATCGGGATCCATCGGCCCTGGGCGGCTCGCGACCGTCGGCCCCGATCCCGGTCCGGTCGCCCTCGCGGTGGGCCTCGAGGTGCTCGTCGGCGCGGCCATCCTGCTCCTCTCGCCCCGCCCGCACGGGCATGCCGCCGGGACGGCGGACGGGGCGGCCGTGCTCGCCGACGGGGACGAACTCGCGCGCCGGTAGACTGGCCGCGTGCTCTCGGTCGCCGTCCTCATCTCTGGCACCGGTTCGAATCTCCGCGCCCTCCTCGAAGCCGCGAGCGAACCCGGATTCCCCGCTCGGATCGTCGCCGTCGGCGCCGACCGCGACGCGGCGGGCCTCGCCCACGCCGAGGAGTTCGGCATCCCGACCTTCACGGTCCCGTATCGCGACCATCCGTCGCGCGAGGCCTGGGGCGCCGCGCTGGCCGAGGAGCTGCGCCGCATCGGCGCGGATCTCATCGTGCTGAGCGGCCTCATGCGCCTGCTGCCCTCCGCGCTCGTCGACGAGTTCGCGCCGCGCATGATCAACACGCACCCCGCTTTCCTCCCCGAGTTCCCGGGCGCGCACGGCGTGCGCGACGCGCTCGCCGCGGGCGTCGAGGAGACCGGGGCGAGCGTCATCATCGTCGACAACGGCGTGGACAGCGGGCCGATCCTCGCGCAGGAGCGCGTGCCCGTGCTCCCGGGCGACGACGAGGCCGCGCTGCACGAGCGCATCAAGCCCGTCGAGCGCCGCCTGCTCATCGACGTCGTCCGCGGGATCGCCGCGGGCGAGATCGATCTCGAGAACCCCTCGCGCTGACCCGAACCCCGAACCCCGACAAGGAGTCCTCATGGCCGGCCCCCGCCACGACCACTCGCTCTACCGCGACCGCGATGTCGTCCCGATCCGGCGCGCGCTCGTGTCGGTCAGCGACAAGACCGACCTCCTGAAGCTCGCCGAGGCGCTCGCGGCCGCGGGCGTCGAGATCGTCTCGACGGGCTCGACCGCGTCGACCATCCGCGACGCCGGCTTCGATGTGACCGACGTCGCGAGCGTGACGGGCTTCCCCGAGTCGCTCGACGGACGCGTGAAGACGCTGCACCCGGGCGTGCACGCGGGTCTCCTCGCCGACCTCCGCCTCGAGCACCACGAGCAGCAGCTCGGCGATCTCGGCATCTCGCCGTTCGAGCTCGTCGTGGTGAACCTCTACCCGTTCGTGGAGACCGTCCGCTCGGGCGCCGCGGGCGACGACGTCGTCGAGCAGATCGACATCGGAGGGCCCGCGATGGTCCGCGCGTCGGCGAAGAACTTCGCGAACGTCGCGATCGTCGTCTCGCCGGAGTCGTACCCGGCGATCATCGACGCGGTCGCCGCGGGCGGCACGACGCTCGGCCAGCGCCGGGAGCTCGCGGCGCGCGCCTTCGCGCACACCGCCGGCTACGACGCCGCTGTGGCGGCGTGGTTCGCCGAGGGCACGCTCGGCGAGGGCGCCGACCTGCCGGAGCACCTCACGATCAAGGCCGAGAAGCTCGGCGACCTGCGCTACGGCGAGAACTCCCACCAGCGCGCCGCCATCTACTCGCGCGTGGACGGCCACGGGATCGCGCAGGCGACGCAGCTCCAGGGCAAGGAGATGTCGTACAACAACTACGTCGACGCCGACGCCGCCCTCCGCGCCGCCTACGACTACGTGAACCCCGCGGTCGCGATCATCAAGCACGCGAACCCGTGCGGCATCGCGCTGTCGGCGCCGAACGCGCTCGACCCGATCGCGAGCGCCCACCTGCGCGCGCACGAGTGCGACCCGCTCTCGGCCTTCGGTGGCGTCATCGCCGCGAACCGACCGGTCACGCTCAAGATGGCCGAGAACCTCCGCGACATCTTCACGGAGGTCATCGTCGCCCCCGACTTCGAGCCCGCCGCGCTCGAGGTGTTCAAGACGAAGAAGAACCTGCGCCTCCTCAAGCTGCCCGCCGACTGGCGCCAGGAGACGATGGACGTGCGCCTCGTCTCGGGCGGCCTGCTCCTGCAGGACTCCGACCGGTTCCCCGACGACATCCAGTCCGTCGCGCAGAGCTGGCAGCTCGTGTCGGGCGAGCGCCCGTCCGACGAGGAGATGAGCGACTTCATCTTCGCGTGGAAGACGTGCCGCGCCGTGAAGTCGAACGCGATCGTGCTCGCCAAGGACGCCGCGACTGTCGGCGTGGGCATGGGCCAGGTCAACCGGGTGGACTCGTGCAAGCTCGCCGTCGAGCGCGCGGGCGGGCGCGCGGCGGGATCGATCGCCGCGTCGGACGCGTTCTTCCCGTTCTCGGACGGACCCGAGGTGCTCATCAACGCGGGTGTGCGCGCGATCATCCAGCCCGGAGGCTCGGTGCGCGACGACGAGACGATCGAGCTCGCCCGCGCCAACGGCGTGACGATGTTCTTCACCGGCGAGCGTCACTTCTTCCACTGACACGCGGCTTCCGGCCCTAGCGAGCCGACCTCGGCACCATCCCGAGGTCGGCTCGCGCCGTTCTCGCCGTCCCCACCGCCGTGTCCGAAAACCGCCAGCCCGCGCCCTCGGAGCGTGACAGGCTGGAGCCATGACGACGAGCATGACCTTCGACGAGCGGTACCGCGCGATCTCGTCGCGCGACACCCGCTTCGACGGCCAGTTCGTCACCGCCGTCCGCTCGACCGGGATCTACTGCCGGCCGAGCTGCCCCGCGCGGACGCCGAAGCCGGCGAACGTCACCTTCTTCGCGACGAGCGCCGCCGCGCACGAGGCCGGCTACCGCGCGTGCAAGCGCTGCCTCCCGGAGGCGGCGCCCGGATCGCCGGACTGGAATCTGCGGGGCGACGTCGTGGCGCGCGCCATGCGCCTCATCGCCGACGGCGTCGTCGAGCGCGAGGGCGTCACGGGCCTCGCGGGGCGGCTCGGGTACTCGTCGCGCCACCTGTCGCGGCTGCTCGCCGACGAGCTGGGCGCCGGCCCGCTCGCGCTCGCACGCGCCCAGCGCGCCCACACCGCGCGGCTGCTGCTCGTCGGCACCGATCTGCCGGCCGCCGACGTCGCCTTCTCCGCGGGGTTCGCGAGCGTGCGCCAGTTCAACGAGACCGTGCGCGAGGTGTTCGGGCTGACGCCGACCGAGCTGCGCGCGACGCGGCGCGGTCGCACGGCCTCGGCCGGCATCTCGCTCGCCCTGCCGGTCCGCGAGCCCTTCGACCACGCCGGGCTGTTCGCGTGGATGTCCGTGCGCGCGCTCCCCGGCGTCGAGGCCGGCGACGAGGCGTCGTTCGCGCGCACCGTGCGCCTGCCCGCCGGGGCCGGATGGTTTCGGCTGCGCCTCGACGGGCGCCTGCGGCTCGACGCGCAGCTGCAGAGCCTCGCGGACCTCGCGACGCTCGTCGCCCGCGTGCGGCGTCTGTTCGACCTCGACGCGGACCCGCTCGCGATCGACGCGGCGCTCGGTGCGCACCCCGAGCTCGCGGGGCTCGTGGCGGCGACGCCGGGCATCCGCCTGCCGGGTGCCGCCGACCCGCACGAGATGCTCATCCGCGCGATGGTCGGCCAGCAGATCTCCGTGTCGGCCGCGCGCACCCATCTCACGCGTCTCGTCGAGGCGCTCGGCGAGGACGTCGAGATCGCGGGGGAGCGGCGGCGTCTCTTCCCGCGGATGGCGACGATCGCGGAGCGCGGAGCCGACGTGCTCCGCGGCCCCGCGGCCCGCATCCGCGCGATCACCGAGGCGGCTGCCGCGCTCGCGTCGGGCGGCCTCGCCCTCAGCGCGGGCGATGACGCCCACGCCCAGCGGGAGCGCCTCCTCGCGCTGCGGGGCGTGGGGGAGTGGACGGCCGACTACGTGCGGATGCGCGTGCTCGCCGACTCCGACATCATCCTGCCCGGCGACGTCGCGCTCCGCGCGGGTGCGGCCGCCGCGGGACTGCCCGCCGCACCGCGCGAGCTCGTCGCGTGGGCGGCGCGCGTCGCGCCCTGGCGCTCCTACCTCTCGATGCACCTGTGGCGCGCGGCCCTCGCCGCGCAGCCCGCCCGATCCCGCAAGGAGACCCCGTCATGACCGCTCGCCTCCAGACCGTCGCGACGCCCGACGGCCCGTTCACCCTGATCGCCGACGCCGACGGCGCCGTGCTCGCCTCGGGCTGGACGCCGGACGCCTCGCTCGTGCTCGCGCGCATCCACCCGCGCCTGCGTCCCGCCGAGCTGCGCGAGGAGCCCACCGCGGCAGGCGACGCCGTCGCCGCGTACTACGAGAGCGACCTCGCGGCCATCCGCGCGGTGGCCGTGCGGCAGCAGGGCACCGTGCTCCAGCAGGCGGGCTGGGCGGCGCTGCGCGACATCGCGCCCGGGGAGCCGCTCACGTACACGGGCTTCGCCACGGCGCTCGGCTCGCCGCGCGCCGTGCGGGCCGCCGCGTCGATCTGCGCGCGCAACGCCCCCGCGCTGTTCGTCCCGTGTCACCGGGTGCTCCGCGGCGACGGCTCCCTGGGCGGCTTCGCGTGGGGCGTCGACGTCAAGCGGTCACTCCTCGCGCGCGAGCGCGCGGGCGCGGCTGCGGGCGCACCCGCAGCCGATGTCGAAGCGTTACCCGTGCCGTGACGGGCGTCGGGGGCGCCGCGTAGCGTGGCGGTCATGGGCTCCGAGATCCTCATCACCCCCGACGAGCTGGCCGAGCTGACCGCGCGCGACGAGCGCGTCCGCATCCTCGATGTGCGCTGGCGCCTCGACCGGCCGGACGGTCGCCCCGAGTACCTCGAGGGGCACATCCCCGGCGCGGTCTACGTCGATCTCGAGAGCGAGCTGTCGGGGCACGGGGCGGCGTCGGACGGACGCCACCCTCTGCCCGACACCCCCGCACTCGAGCGGGCCGCCCGACGCTGGGGGCTGGACGACGGCGACACGGTCGTCGTGTACGACGATCTCAAGTCGCTGTCCGCGGCGCGTGCGTGGTGGCTGCTGACCGACGCGGGCGTGCAGGACGTGCGGATCCTCGACGGCGCCCTGCGCGGCTGGGTCGCGTCGGGTCACGCGCTCGAGCGCGGCGACGTCGTGCCCGCGCCCGGCTCGATCACGCTCACAGCGGGGCGGCTGCCGCAGCTCTCGATCGATGCGGCCGCCGTGCTCGCGCGCGATGGCGTGCTCATCGACGTGCGCGCGCCCGAGCGCTACCGGGGCGAGGTCGAGCCGATCGATCCGCGCGCGGGGCACGTGCCGGGCGCGCGGAACCTGTTCGCGGGCGACACGGTCGACGAGAGCGGGCGTCTCCTGCCTCCCGACGCACTGCGCGCGCGGTTCGAGGCCGTCGGCGCGCGGCCTGATCAGCCCGTCGGCGTGTACTGCGGCTCGGGGGTCACGGCCTCGCACGCCTTCGTCGCGCTCACGGTCGCGGGCTTCGCGCCGCGCCTCTTCGCGGGGTCCTGGAGTGCATGGAGCAACACCGCGCGCCCCGTCGCGATCGGTTCCGATCGATTTGGCGGGGAAGGCGCGAAATCCCTTTCCTGAAGGCCGAGGTGTGGATAGGCTGAAAGGCTGACCCCCGCTCGGGTGGTCGGAAAGCCATCTCCCGGCCCGCTCTCCCGCGGGCCCCTCGAGGATCATGTCTCGCCCCACCACATCTCCCCAGAATCCGTCGACCCTCCGCTCCCTCCTCCGTCTCCTCCCGTTCGCGAAGCCGGTTCTCCCGCGCCTCGTGCTCGGCGGGCTCAGCGCGCTCACCGCGGCGGTGCTGGCTCTGCTCATCCCGATCGTGCTCGAGTGGGTCGTCGGCGGCCCGATCGCCTCCGGCGTCGTCTCCGCGATCGTCTGGGGCGCCGCCGCCGTGCTCGCGCTCGGCCTCGCCGAGGCCGCGATGGTGTGGCTGCGTCGGTGGTTCATCCTCGGCCCGGCCACGAGCGTCGAGTACGACATCCGCACGCGCTTCTACAACCGCCTCCAGCGTCTCCCCGTCGAGTTCCACGACCGCTGGCAGGGCGGCCAGCTCCTGAGCCGCATGATGCAGGACATCGGCCTCATCCGACGCTGGATGGCGTTCGGCCTCGTCATGCTCGTCGTGAACGTCCTCACCATCCTCATCGGCGCCGTGCTGCTGTTCCAGTGGCACTGGGCGCTCGCGGTCGTGTTCATCGCGTCGGGGGTGCCGGTGTGGTACCAGGGGTTCCGGTTCGAGCAGACCTACGGCGTGCTCAGCCGGCAGAGCCAGGACCAGCAGGGCGACCTCGCCACGAGTGTTGAGGAAAGCGTGCACGGCATCCGCGTGCTCAAGGCCTTCGGCCGCGGTCCGCACGCCCTGCGCCGCTTCACGCGCCAGGCGGAGAACCTCCGCGAGACCGAGATGCGCAAGGCCGGGGCGATCGCGCGCATCGACTTCTGGCTCGTCGCGGCGCCCGAGCTCGCCTTCGCGATCTCGCTCGTGCTCGGCATCTGGCTGGCCTCGACGGATCAGATCTCGGTCTCGCAGCTGTTCGCGTACTTCGCGATGGCGACCGTGCTGCGCTGGCCGCTCGAGTCGATCGGCTTCCTCTTCTCGTTCCTCCTCGACGCGCGCACCGCGGCGGATCGCGTGTTCGAGGTGTTCGACGCGGTCGACACGATCGCCGATCCCGAGGCGCCGGCGACTCTCGCCGACCCCCAGGGCGCCCTCGTGTTCGAGGACGCGCACTTCCGCTACCAGGACGCGGGGGCCGACGAGCCCGACCTGCTGAACGGCATCGACCTCGCGCTGCGGCCGGGGGAGACCATGGCGCTCGTCGGGCTCACCGGCTCGGGGAAGACGACGCTCACGACGCTGCCGACGCGGCTCTACGACGTCACCGGCGGCCGGGTCACGCTCGACGGCGTCGATGTGCGCGACCTCTCGCTCGTCGAGCTGCGCACGCACATCGCGACCGCGTTCGAAGACGCGACGCTCTTCTCGGCATCGGTGCGCGAGAACGTCCTCCTCGGGCGCGACGACCTCGACATCCACTCGCCCGAGGCCGACCGCGTTCTCCAGGAGGCGCTCGACGTCGCGCAGGCGGAGTTCGTGGCGCACCTGCCAGAGGGGGCCGAGACGATGATCGGCGAGGAGGGCATGAGCCTGTCGGGCGGCCAGCGGCAGCGCCTCGCGCTCGCGCGCGCCGTCGCCGCGCGCCCGACCGTCATCGTCATGGACGACCCGCTGTCGGCGCTCGACGTCGACACGGAGGAGCGCGTGCAGGTGGGCCTGCGCCGTGTGCTCCAGGGCACGACGGCGCTCATCGTCGCGCACCGTCCGTCGACGGTCGCGCTCGCCGACCGCGTCGCCCTGCTCGAGGGCGGGCGCATCACCGCGGTCGGCGCCCACACCGAGCTCATGGCGACGTCCGCGCACTACCGCAGCGTCATCTCGAGCTTCGAGAAGGAGGACTCGGAGGACAGCGCGCGGCGCATGGATCCCGAGCACGGATTCGACGTCGTCACCGGCGCCATCCCGATCGTCGGGGGCGCCGCGGGCGAGCACGACCAGAACGACGAGGGGGCGCTCCGATGAGCAGCACGGTCCACGGCACAGCGGGAGAGGACCGCTCCGAGTTCACGCGCGAGGAGAACCGCGCGATCCGTCGGCGCTCGTGGCGGCTCCTCCTGTCGCTGCTCGCGCCGCTGAAGTGGCAGGTCGTGCTCGTCGCGTCGGTCGTCGTCGCGCAGACCGGTGTGCGCGTGCTCGGGCCCGCGCTCATCGGCCTCGGCATCGACAGCGCGCTGCCCGCCGTGCTGGACCGCGCCGACTGGGGCCCGGCGTGGTTCGTCGGCACGGCCTACATCGTCACGGCGCTCGGCGGGGCGGCGCTGCTCGCCTGGTACGACATGCTCGCCGCCCGGGTGACGCAGAACGTGCTGCTCGACCTGCGCACGCGCGTCTTCCGGCACACCCAGCGCCTGAGCCTCGAGTTCCACGAGACCTACACGTCGGGCCGCATCATCTCCCGGCAGACGAGCGATCTCGACACGATCCGCGAGCTGCTGAACGGCGGGCTCAACCAGCTCGTGCACGGCGTCCTCTACGGAGCGTTCACCTTCATCGCCCTCGCGCTCGTCGACTGGCGATCGTCGCTCGTGCTCGTCGCGGCATTCGTCCCGCTCGCGCTGCTCATGCGCTGGTTCTACGTGAACTCCCAGCGCGCGTACCGCGTCTCGCGGGTCGTCAGCGCGAAGCTCATCGTCAAGTTCGTCGAGACGATGACCGGCATCCGGGCCGGCAAGGCCTTCCGCACCGAGCCGCGCAACGAGGTGGAGTTCGGCGGCCTCGCGAAGGAGTACCGCGAGGTCAACATGCGCTCGATCCGCCTGTTCGGCACGTTCGAGCCCGGGCTCATGGCGATCTCGGCGTGCGCCATCGGCGCGGTCGTCCTGTGGGGCGGAGTGCGCGTGACGACCGGCGAGTTCACGGCGGGCCTGCTGCTGAGCGCGGTGCTCTACGTGCGCAACTTCTTCAGCCCGCTGCAGGAGGTCGCGATGTTCCTGAACTCGTTCCAGGCGGCATCCGCGGCGCTTGAGAAGGTATCGGGCGTGCTGGAGGAGGAGCTGACGGTGCCCGACCCGGTGCGTCCGGTCCGACTCGAGGAGGCGCGGGGACACCTCCGCTTCGACCGCGTGACGTTCGGCTACGCGAGCGGGCGGACCATCCTGCCCTCGTTCGACCTCGACATCCCCGCCGGCCAGACCGTCGCCCTCGTCGGGACGACCGGCGCCGGCAAGTCGACCCTCGCGAAGCTGCTGTCGCGCTTCTACGACCCGACCGCGGGCAGCGTGACGCTCGACGGGATCGACCTGCGCGAGCTCGACGGGCGCGACCTGCGCCGCGCGATCGTCATGGTGACGCAGGAGGCGTACCTCTTCAGCGGCACGGTCGCCGACAACATCGCGCTCGGGCGGCCCGACGCGACGCTCGACGAGATCAAGGAGGCGGCGCGGGCCGTGGGCGCCGACGCGTTCATCGAGACGCTCCCCGACGGCTACGACACCGACGTCAACAAGCGCGGCGGGCGCGTGTCGGCCGGGCAGCGCCAGCTCATCTCGTTCGCGCGCGCCTTCCTCGCCGACCCGGCCGTGCTCATCCTCGACGAGGCGACGGCGTCTCTCGACATCCCGTCGGAGCGGATGATCCAGGACGCGCTGCAGACGCTGCTCGCCGACCGGACGGCGATCATCATCGCGCACCGGCTGTCGACGGTCGCGATCGCCGATCGCGTGCTCGTCATGGAGCAGGGCCGCATCGTCGAGGACGACACTCCCGACGCGCTCATCGCCGGCACGGGCCGCTTCGCGCAGCTCCATGCCGCGTGGAAGGGCTCGCTCGTCTGACGCGGGTCTGCGCGAAAGGGAATCGCCCCGGACGGATGTCCGGGGCGATTCTCATGAGGAGGGCGACGGGGTCTCGATGGGGGAGGGGTATTCGAGGCCCCGCCGCCGGCCAGGTGTCGGCACCGCGGCGGGTGACGCGGTGCTGAGGTTCTCGGGTTCGTCCGCGGCAGGGCCGCGGGGCGCCTAGAGGCGGATCTCTGCGATCACTTCACCGTACTCGGTCTCGCCCACGGGCGTGAAGCCGACACGGTGGAAGAACGCCTCGGGGCCGCCTTCGCCCGCCTCGTAGATCACGTTGAGGCGGTCGAACTCGCGCTTGCGGGCCTCGTCGAGGAGACCCTCGACCGCGAACCGCCCCACGCCGCGGCCCTGGTCGTCGGCGTCGACGTTGATGCGCCACAGCACCGACTGGAAGTACTCGGGCTTGGCGTCGCGGTCGAAGTTGGCGCTGACGAAGCCGACCACGTCGGAGTCGTCGAGCACCACGCGCTGCCAGGTCGTCTTCGGGTTGAGGACGGAGGCGGCGATGCCGTACGAGACGGGCGCGAGGAACTGCTCCTGTCCCGGCTTGAGCGACAGGTTGTTCACCTGGACGATGGTGTCGGCCGAGAGCTCGACGAGGCGCAGTTCGGTCATATCGACAGGCTAGCGCGCAATCAGGCGTGCACCCACACCTCGGTGCCCGTCTGCGCGAAGTAGTACACGCGCTCGGCGGCGGCGATCGTCATGTTCACGCAGCCGTGGCTCATGTACGCGCCCGACCCGAAGTTGCTGTGCCAGTAGGTGCCGTGGAAGCCCTGATCGCCGTTGAAGTAGGTGACCCAGGGGACGTCGGCCGTGCAGTAGTCGAAGCTCCCGCCGGGCACGTAGTTGCCCTCGGCGTCGCACGAGCCCATGTCCTGGATGGTGAGCTGCCCGTAGACCGTGAACCGGCCCTCCTGGGTATCGTGCCCGGGCTTGCCCAGCGCGATCGCGTAGGTGTCGACGACCTTGTCGTTCTCGTAGAGGATGGTCGTCCCTGCGCTCTTGTCGACCTCGATCCAGCGGTGGAGGAGCGTCGTCTCGAAGGGGATCTCCTTGACCGGCAGCTGGTACACGCCGTTGCCGGCGGCGAGCTGCTCGGCGAACTTCTCCGCGATGCCGTCGGTCGACTCGAGGCCCCAGCCGTTCTGGCCCTCCTGGATCGTGCGGAGGTGGTCTCCCGCGGAGTTCGTGACGATCTCCTCGTTCACGACCTCGCGGTTCACCTTCTCGGGCAGAGAGGCGACCGTGTCTGCGACGGCGGCCGCGACCGCCTGCTGGTCCACGGAGAGGGCGATCTCCTCGCCCTCGCTGCTCACCTGCACCCACGAGGCCGCCTGCGCGGGGTCGATGCCGACGACCTTCTCGTCCTCGACGTAGAAGCCCGCATCGTGGATGAGCCCGTTCAGGGCCTCGGCCTGGGCCTGCGCCTCGGCGGTCGTGATGTCGGCCTCGACCTCGCTGGCCTGCGCTTCGACCGAGACGTCGCCGCCCGCGCTGAGCGCGCGCGAGATGTCGGCCGCGAGCGCGTCCACGTCGATCCCGGAGCCCGCCTTCGCGTCCACGACGGAGTAGGTGCCGGCGCCCTCGTCGTACGTGACCTCGGCGTTGACGGGCGCCGTGAAGATGCCGGGGATCTCGGCCTCGACGGCCGCGAGCGCGGTGTCGACGTCGACCGCCACGTCGACCGGGACGGCGCCCGGGTTCCAGGCGCCCACGTTCCAGAGCGGATGGTCGCCGAACGCCTTCTCTGCGACCGCCTGCGCGTCGACGGAGGCGCCGAGCTCCGCGCCCGTGAAGGTCGCCTCGCCCGCCGCGGTCGTGATCGTGACCTCGGTGTCGGCGATGCCCGCGGCGATCGCCTCGCCGGCCGCGCCAGGGGTCTGCCAGCCGATGTCGGCGCCGGCGGCCTCGACCCCGGGGGCGATGAGGATGGCCGAGCACGCCCCCGCGCCCGCGAGCAGCAGGGCGGCGGGGATGCCGATCCAGAGGCCGAGGCGGCGCTTGCGCGGCTCGGGCTCCGCGGGCGCCCACTCGACGGGTGCGGCAGCGGCCGCGGCGGCGTCGCCGGCGTCGTCTGCCCCCGGTGCGGGCTTGGTCGCGAGATCGGTCATCTTCTACCCCCAGATGCGCGCCGATGTGCACGGCGTGGTCCGAATCTTCATCGTAAGGGCGAGAACCCTACCTCAGGGCACATCGGAATCACGATGTGGGCACGATCGCGCCGACCCGGATGCCGTCATCCTCCCAGCGACTCACCAGCTCCGCGAGGCGTGCGCGGTACGCCGGCCAGGTCCGCTCGGGATCACGGGCCGTCGACCACGCGATCTCGGCGGCCGACGCGATGCGGGGGAAGACCAGCCGCTCGATGTCCTGCCGGTCGCGCACGGTCTCCGTCCACAGGGGCGCCTCCACGCCGCGGATGGCGCGCGCGGGCAGACCGGGCACGACGTCGTCGGGCTCCCAGCGGTACGAGCGCTCGATGCTCGTGGGGCCGTTGGCCCACGTGAGCCCGATCGGGGTGCGCTCGTCGTACTTCATGTCGAGATAGACCGCGTCGGCGGGCGAGAGGATGAGGCCGCCGCGGGCGGCGAAGGCGCGCGCCTTCGCGTCGTGCCCGTCCGTCGGCACGAGGAAGCCCCAGTACTGCCCGATCGCGTCGTCCGGAAGCGGAGCGCTCGCCGCCTCGTGCCACGCGATAGGCGTCTTGCCGGCGTCGGCGACGATGCGCGCCGCGCGCGCGGTGAGCGCCGCGTAGTCCTCTGGCGCCGTCCCGAGGGCCTCGTCTCCGCCGATGTGGACGAACGGGCCCGGCGTGATCGCGCAGAGCTCGCCGAGCACGTCGACGAGGAACGCGTCGACCTCGGCGTCGAGCGGCCGCAGGGAGGAGAACCCGACCGCGAGGCCCGTGTACGGGACGCCCGGCTCGGGGAGCGCGCCGCCGAGCCGACGCGTGGTCTCCCGGACCTCGTCGCTCACGACGGGCTGCGCCATGAGCTCGGGATGCGCGAGCCCGACCGCGTGGGTGTGTCCGGGGAGGTCGATCTCGGGCACGACCGTCACGTGGCGTGCCGCGGCGTGGGCGAGGATCGCCTGCCAGTCGTCCTGCGTGTAGAACCCGCCCGCGTCGCCTCCTGTCGCGGTCGCGGAGCCGCGTGCGACGAGGTCGGGCCGTGACCGCAGGGCGATCCGCCATCCCTGATCGTCGGTCAGGTGGAGGTGGAGGTGGTTGAGCTTCAGGTCGGCGAGCCGGTCGATGAACCAGGCGACGGTCGGCACGGGGTGGAAGTGCCGCGCGACATCGAGCATGGCCCCGCGGTAGGGGAAGCGCGGGGAATCCTCGATCTCGACGGCGCGGATGACCCAGCTCCCCGTGTCGTCGCACTCGACGAGCTGGGCGAGCGTGGCCGCGGCGTAGGCGGCGCCCGCCTCGTCGCTCGAGCGCACGGCGATGCCGTCCGCGTCGACGCGGAGCGCGTAGCCCTCCCGCGGGATGGTCGGATCGTCGGCGTGCCGGATGGCGGAGCGCGCGCGGTCGATCGCCTCGTCCCGCGTCCGAGCCGCGAGCTGCAGGGCAGACCCGGGGCCCGGCGTCACACGTCGCGGCCAGGGGATGAGCGGGAGCGGCATGAGGGGACGGTAGCAGGGAGCCGCGCTCCCGTGTGGGTGGCGTAACGAATATGTAAACTTCCCTGCGTAAATCGATCGCAGGGCTTGCGCCGCGTCGTATTCGTAAATACAACTTACAAATATGAGCGAGCCGCAGACCGTCCCCGCACCGCGCCGCGCCGTCCGCGCGAAGGTGCTGCCCGAGCACGCGCGGGCGCACAACCGCGCGCTCGTCCTGCAGGCGCTCTTCCACGAGGGGGCGATGAGCCGCGCGGATCTCGCGCGCGCCACGGGCCTCACGCGCGTCACGACGTCCGACCTCGCGGGTGAGCTCATCGGCGAGGGCGTCGTCGTCGAGCAGGGCGTGCAGACGCGGACGGGCCCCGGCAAGCCGGCCACGCTCGTCGACATCGACCGCGAGGGCCTGCAGATCGTCGCGATCGACCTCTCCGCCGCGGACGAGTACCGCGGGGCCCTCCTCGACCTCACGGGCGCCGTCGTCGCGCGCGCCGCCGTGCCGCGACCGGCCGACGGCGAGGCCGACGCCGCGCGCGCGGCCGTGCTCGAGCTCGCGTCGGCGGTGGCGCGCGAGGCGACCTCCCGCCTTCTCGGCGTCGGCGTGGGCGCCCCGGGCGTCATCACGTCGGACGGCGTCGTGCTGACGGCGCCGAACGTCGGCTGGGCGGGCATGCCCCTGCGGGCGCTGCTCGCCGAGGAGCTCGGCATCCCCGTCGTCGTCGCGAACGACGCGAACGCCGCCGCGCTCGCCGAGTACACCCTCGGCGGCGCGAGCGACGACCTCATGCTCGTGCGGATCGGCCGCGGTGTCGGCTCGGGGCTGCTCGTGCGCGGCGAGCTGACGCGCGGGAGCCGGGACGCCGCCGGCGAGATCGGGCACGTCACGGTGGGCACCGACGGCGGCCCGCGCTGCGCATGCGGACGCGACGGCTGCCTCGAGGCGTGGCTCGCCGTGCCGGCGCTGCAGGCCCGCATCGCCGAGGGCGACCGCGACAGCGTGCTCCGGGACGCGGGGGAGCGGCTCGGCATCGCGCTCGCGCCCGTCGTCGGCACCCTCGACATCGACGACATCGTCCTGTCCGGGCCGGCCGACCTCCTCGACGGCCCGCTGCGCGACGCGGCGGTCGAGACCCTGCGCGCGCGCACGCTCGAGCCCTTCACGACGCACGCGCGCGTGCGCCTGTCCGCCCAGGGCGACGACGTCGTGCTGCGCGGCGCCTTCGCCATGGTCCTGGATGCCCGACTCGGCATCCGCTGACCCCCACCCCACCCATCCGAGTGAAGGAAACCCCCATGAACAGGAAGCTCATCGGCGCGAGCGCCGTCCTCGGCGCTCTCGCCCTCGCGGGCTGCTCCGGCAATGCCGCCGGCGGCGACGCGGCCGGCGGCGGCGCAGCCGACGGCGCGGAGCTGCGCGTCTGGCTCGTCGGCGAGGACACGCCCCAGGAGGCGCGCGACTACCTCGTCGAGACGTTCGAGGCCGAGAACGAGGGCGCGACCCTCGTCATCGAGGAGCAGCAGTGGACCGGCATCGTCGACCTGCTGACCACCGCGATGTCGGGCTCCGACAGCCCCGACATCGTCGAGATGGGCAACACGCAGGCCGCGGCGTTCACGTCGGCCGGCGCGTTCGCCGATCTCACCGATATGTACGAGGAGCTCGGCGGCGACGACCTGCTGCCCGGCTTCGTCGAGGCCGGCTCGTTCGACGGCGCGTTCTACGCGGCGCCGTACTACTCGGGCTCGCGCGTCGTCTTCTACAACACGTCCATGTTCGAGGAGGCGGGCATCGAGGTGCCGACCACGCTCGACGAGTACGTCGCGGCGGCTGAGCGGCTCGCCGAGACGACGGGCGTCTCGGGCGTCTGGTACCCCGGAAAGGACTGGTACAACGCGCTCCCGTTCATCTGGGAGAACGGCGGCGAGATCGCCGTGCTCGAGGGGGAGCAGTGGGACGCGCAGCTCTCGAGCCCCGAGTCCATCGCGGGCCTCGAGCAGGTGCAGGCGCTCATGGCGACGTCGCAGGCGCCGAAGGACGGCGACGAGACCGACGCCTGGGTGCCGTTCCGCGAGGAGCAGGCCGCCATGCTGTCGGCGCCGAGCTGGGCCTACTGGTCGATCGTGGCCGACGAGGATCAGGCGGAGACGGCGCTCGCGGACTCCCTCGGCTCGTTCGCGCTGCCCGGCAAGGACGGCGGAGCGGCCCAGGTCTTCGCGGGCGGGTCGAACATCGCGATCCCCGCGGCCTCCGACAACCAGGAGCTCGCGAAGAGCGCGCTGCGGATCATGCTCAGCGAGGAGTACCAGTCGATCCTCGCGGAGGCGGGCCTCGTGCCGGCTCTGCAGTCCCTCGGGGGCGATGTCGCGGCCGCGACGCCTGAGCTCGCCGCCGTGATCGCGGAGGCCGCGGCGAACGCGAAGCTCACCCCGGCCTCGCCCAAGTGGGCCGATGTCGAGGCCGCGCAGCTGCTGCAGGACTTCTTCGTCCAGATCGCGAGCGGCGGCGACATCCCGTCGCTCGCGGAGGAGCTCGACGCCGACATCGAGGCCATCCTCAACGGCTGACCCGCACATGGCCACCCTCACCGCGCCGCGCGCGCACGACCTCGCGCCGCCGCCGTCGCCCCCGCGACGGCGGCGCCGCGAGACGTTCCTGCGCGGACCCGCCCTGCTGCTCGTGCCCGCCGGCGCCGTCATCGCGGCGCTCACGGCCTGGCCGCTCGTCCAGCTCATCGTCATGTCGTTCCAGGAGTTCGGGCGCGCGCAGATCTTCGGCGCGCCGCCCGAGTTCGTGGGGCTGGACAACTACGTCCGCGTGCTCTCCGACCCCGGATTCTGGGCCGTCCTCGCCCGGAGCGTCGCCTTCTGCGCGGTGAACGTCGTCCTCACGATGGTGCTCGGGGTCGGCGTCGCCCTGCTCATGACGCGCCTCGGCCGCTTCCTGAAGGGGCTCGTCTCGATCGGCCTGCTCCTCGCCTGGGCGATGCCGCCGATCTCGGCGACGACGGTGTGGGGATGGATCTTCGATACCCGCGCGGGCCTCGTGAACCACGTCCTCACGGCGCTCACGCCGCTCGACATGCGAGGGCACTCGTGGCTCATCGAGCCGATCGGGTTCTTCTTCGTCGCGACCGTCATCGTGACGTGGATGGCCGTGCCCTTCGTCGCGTTCACGACATTCGCCGCGCTCACCCAGGTGCCGGGCGAGGTGCTCGAGGCCGCGAGCCTCGACGGGGCCACGGGCGCGCAGCGGTTCCGCCTCGTCACGGTCCCGTACATCCGCAGCGTCCTCGTCGTGCTGCTCATCCTGCAGGTGATCTGGGACATGCGCGTGTTCACCCAGATCTACGCGCTGCAGACGATCGGCGGCCTCCGCGCGGAGACCGACACGATCGGCGTCTACATCTACGCGACCGCGACGGCCGGAGGCGATCAGGGCGCGGCCGGGGCGATCTCGGTCATCCTCGTCGTCTTCATGATGGCGGTCGCGGGGTACTACGTCGTCGCGACCCTGCGCGAGGAGGAGTCGAGAGCATGAGCAGTCGTCCCCGCTCGCGCGTCGCCCGCGCGGGCCTGAACGCCCTCGCGGTCGTCGTGTTCCTCGCGAGCGCGTTCCCCGTGTACTGGATGGTGAACTCGGCGCTGCTGCCGAACGCCGTCGTGACCTCGTCCGAGCCGCACTGGTGGCCCGACCGGTTCACGCTCGCGAACTTCGTCGAGGTCGTCACGGAGCCCAGCGGCAGCATCGCCTTCCTCCCCGCGCTCGCGATGAGCGTCGGCGTGACGCTCGCGGCCGTCGTCTTCGCGCTCCTGTTCGCGTTCCTCGCGGCCCTCGCGCTCAGCCGCTTCCGCTTCCGCAGCCGACGCGCCCTCATCGTCGCGGTGCTCGCGATCCAGATGATCCCCGCAGAGGCGCTCATCATCTCGACCTACCGCGTGCTCGACGGATGGCAGCTGCTCAACTCGGCCGTGGGGCTCGCGCTCGTCTACATCGCGATGGTGCTGCCGTTCACGATCTGGACCCTCCGCGGGTTCGTGAACGGCGTGCCGATCGAGCTCGAGGAGGCCGCGCGCGTCGACGGCTGCACGCGGATGGGCGCCTTCTGGCGGGTGACCTTCCCGCTGCTCGGCCCCGGCCTCGCCGCGACGGGTGTGTTCGCCTTCATCCAGGCATGGAACGAGTTCGTCTACGCCCTCGTCATCATGACGCGCCCCGAGGCGCGCACGCTGCCCGTCTGGCTGCGCGCCTTCGTGCAGGCCACCAAGGAGACTGACTGGGCCGCCATCATGGCGGGCTCGACCCTGTGCGCGATCCCCGTGGTCGTCTTCTTCCTCATCGTGCAGGGGCGGATGGCCCAGGGCATGGTCGCGGGGGCGGTCAAGGGATGACCGGGGTGCGGATCGGTCTCGACGTGGGAGGGTCGAAGACCGACGCCGTGGCGGTCGCCGCGGACGGCTCGATCCTCGCGCGCCGGCGCAGCGCGACCGAGCGCGGCGACGTCGGCGTGGTCGACTCGATCGTCGCGGCCGTGGAGGCCGTGTCGACTCGGGCCGGGTCCTTGTCGATCACCTCGATCGGGATCGGCATCCCCGGTCAGACCGACGGGCGGACCGTGCGGCACGCCGTGAACCTCGACGTCCGGGAGCTGCCCCTCGCCGACGCGGTGGAGGCACGGTGCGGGGTTCCGGTGGCGGTCGAGAACGACGTCAAGGCCGCCGCTCTCGGCGCGCATGCGCTGGCGCCCGTCGCCGGCCCGCTCGCGCTGCTCAACCTCGGCACCGGCATCGCCGCGGGCGTCGTCGTCGACGGCCGCCTCTGGCGCGGCGCGGGCGGCGCGGCCGGCGAGATCGGCCACGTGCCGATCGATCCGGCCGGCCCCGTGTGCGCGTGCGGGCAGACCGGCTGCATCGAGGCGCTCGCGGGCGGCCGCGCGCTCGCCGCCCGCTGGGCGCGGCCCGGAGCGTTCCCCGTCCGCGACCTGCTCGATGCCGCCGACGAGGGCCATCCGCTCGCGCTGCGTCTGCGGGCGGACTTCGTGCGCGGCGCCGCCGCGGCCATCCGCCTGCTCGCGCTCGCGGTCGACCCGCGCCGCATCGTGCTCGCGGGCGGACTCGCGGCGCTCGGCGACCGGGTGGCCGACATCGTGTCGGAGGAGCTGCGGCGGTCGTCGGCCGCATCGGGCTTCCTCCGCTCCCTGCACCTGGGTGAGAGGATCGAGGTGCTGCCGGCAGGGTCGCCGGCCGCGGCGCTCGGCGCCTCGCTCATCGACGCCCCCGTCCCCGTCTGAGAGAAGGTCACCGCATGGCCGAAGTCATCATCGTCCCCGACGCCCCCGCGGGCGGCGCCATCGTCGCCGACGAGATCGCGCGACTCATCCGCCGGCGGCCCGACGCCGTGCTCGGTCTCGCGACCGGATCGACGCCGCTGCCCGTCTACGAGGCGCTCCGCACGCGCCTGTCGGGCGTCGACGTCTCGCAGGTGCGCGGCTTCGCGCTCGACGAGTACGTCGGCATCGACCCGGCCCACCCCGAGTCGTACCGGTCGGTGATCTCGCGCGAGGTCGTCGAGCCGCTCGGGTTCGACCCCGCCCGGATCCGCACACCCGACGGGTCGCTCGAGGGCATCGAGCACGCGGGCGACGCGTACGAGGCGGCGATCGAGGAGGCCGGGGGCGTCGACCTGCAGATCCTCGGCATCGGCACCGACGGCCATATCGGCTTCAACGAGCCGGGATCGTCGTTCGCATCGCGGACGCGCGTGAAGACCCTCACACGGCAGACGCGCGAGGACAACGCGCGGTTCTTCGACTCGATCGACGACGTCCCCATGCACTGCATCACGCAGGGGCTCGGCACGATCCTGCGGGCGCGCCACCTCGTGCTCCTCGCGTTCGGCGCGGGCAAGGCGGAGGCGGTCGCGGGCGCCGTCGAGGGACCCGTCAGCGCGTCGCTGCCGGGGTCGGCGATCCAGCTCCACCCGCACGTCACGGTCGTCGTCGACGAGGCTGCGGCGTCGCGGCTGCGCGACGCCGACTACTACCGCTACGCGTGGGACAACAAGCCCGAATGGCAGGGCATCTGACGATGACGGCGTTCGAGCTCGCGGTGCAGGACGCCGCGGGCGTGACGGTCGCGGCGCACGTGCGGGCCGACCGCATCGAGCTCGCGACCGCGCTCGCGCTGGGCGGGCTCACGCCGTCCGCCGGGCTCGTCGAGCTCGCGGTCGCGTCGGGCATCCCCGTGCACGTCCTCGTGCGTCCGCGCGCGGGCGGCTTCGCCTACGACGCCGACGACCGCGCCCTCATGACGGCGGACGTGCGCGCGGCGATCCGAGCGGGCGCCGCGGGCGTCGTCGTCGGGGGCCTCGTCCAGGGCCGCGTCGACGCCGACCTCGTGCGGGCGGTCCGCGACGCGGCCGAGGGCAGGGAGGTGACGTTCCACCGCGCGTTCGACGCGCTCGGCGACAGGGCGCGCGCCGTGGACGAGCTCGCCGAGCTCGGCGTGACCCGCGTGCTCACGTCGGGAGGCGCGTCGCGCGCCTCGGACGCCCTCGACGAGCTCCGCGCGCTCGTGCGCCGCGCGGACGGCGCCATCCAGATCATGGCGGGCGGCGGCGTCGATGCCGGCAACGCGGCGGACGTCGCCGCGACGGGCGTCGACGCGGTCCACGCGTCCGCCAAGCGCACCGTCGTCGACGCCGTGCCGGTCGCTCTGGGATCCGGCGCTGGCGCGGGCGCCGTCGCCTACGAGACCGCCGACGAGAGCGCGGCCCTGGCCATCCGCTCAGCCCTCGGCCGGGTCTGACCGGCCGAGGGGGATCATGGCGCGAAGACCTTGCCGGGGTTGAGGATCCCGCGCGGGTCGAACACCCGGGCGATGTCGCGCTGCAGGCGCCACTGGTCGTCGCCGAGCTCATCGGCGAGCCAGCGGCGCTTGAGGAGACCCACGCCGTGCTCGCCCGTGAGCGTGCCGCCGAGGCGCAGAGCCGATCGGAAGAGGTCGTCGGCGGCAGCCCACACGTGCGCGGGGACCTCGTCGCCGTCGAAGACGAAGTTCGGATGCAGGTTCCCGTCGCCCGCGTGCGCCACCGTGGGGATCACGACGCCGTGTTCGCGCTCGACGCGCGCGATCTCGTCGAACATCTCGGGCAGACGGCTGCGCGGCACCGAGACGTCCTCGATGAGCGAGGTGCCGAGGGCCGCCATCGCGGGGTGCATCGCACGGCGGAAGGCGAGGAGGCGCTCGCCCTCGTCGGCGTCGTCGGTCATCGCGACCTCGCCGCCCGCGTCGCGCAGCACGCGCGCGATCGCCTCGGCCTCCGCGCGGGCGCCCGGGCCATCCGTCTGGATCGTGAGCTGCGCCGAGCCCGGCGCCGTCTCGGCGACCCGCAGCAGCGCGCTGATCGCGGCGACCGCGGCGGCGTCGAGGAGCTCCATGATCGCCGGCTGCACGCCGGCCGCGGTGACCGCGGCAGACGCCCGCGCGGCTTCGCGCACGGACGGGAAGAACGCCGAGAGCGTGCACACGTCGCCGGGCACGAGGCGGCGCAGCTTGAGCGTCGCCCCCACCACGACGCCGAGCGTGCCCTCCGACCCGATGAGGAGCGATGTGAGGTCGTAGCCCGTCACGCCCTTCACGCTGCGGTGCCCGGTGCGGATGAGCCGCCCGTCGGCGAGGACGACGTCGAGGCCCAGGACCGCGTCCCGGACGACGCCGTACTTCGCGCAGAGCAGGCCGCCCGCACCCGTGGCGATGTTGCCCCCGACGGTCGAGATCGCGCGGCTCGCCGGATCAGGCGCCCACCACAGCCCGTGCGCGGCGAGCGCCGCGCCGAGATCGCCGTTCAGGATGCCGGGCTCGACCACGGCGAGCAGATCGTCGGGGGAGATCTCGAGGATCCGGGTCATCCGCCGCACGGACAGGGCGATCTCGCCCGGCCCCGCGTTCGCGGCACCCGCGAGACCGGTGCCGGCGCCGCGCGTGACGACGGGCGTGCGGGTCTCGTGCGCGATGCGCAGCACCGTCTGCACGTCGGCGACGGACTCGGCGTGCACGACCGCGAGCGGCGGGCCGTCGGAGCGGAAGCCCGAGCGGTCGGCGCGCGCCTCCTCGAGGGACGCAGCGTGCGTGTCGACCCGCTCGCCGAGGGCGTCCTGCAGCCGGGCGAGCGCGTCGGCCATCACAGCTCGCGGCGGTTGTGGAGGAGGCCGATCACGACCGCGGCCACGCCGAACGCGATGCCGCCCCACGCGAGGCCGAGATCCCACAGCGCGATGGTCGCCGCGAGGAAGACCGCGAGCTCGACGACCGCGCGCACGAAGGGGTGCACCGCGAACACGGCCTTGGGCGAGACGAACAGGGCCCAGACGAGGATCGCGAGCGCGGGAGCCGCGATGCCGACCACGATGCTCCATGGGAACGCCCACGCGACGAACCCCCAGACCGCGAGAGCCGCGATCGCCAGCAGCTCCGAGAGGAAGCGGAGCGCGTCGAGGACCGTGATGCGGCGCGGCGAGACGCCGGGGGTCGCGGGGGCAGCGGAGTCGGGCATGGACTCCAGTCTAGAACCGCCCGCGCCCGCGGCTCTCAGGCGTCGGCGCCGGGCTCGGCGCCCTCGATCGTCGTCTCGGGCTCGCCGGAGACGGCCTCGCGGATGAGACCGTCGAACTGCTCGTCCCGCAGCTCGATTCCCGCGTCGTCGAGGCGCCGGCGGAGCATCCGCCGCAGTTCCTCCTCCGACGCGCGGCCGGTCGCGAGGTCGCCCTGCACCTGCACGAGGATGCCGCGCACGCGCTCGTCGGAGGTCGTGTCGTGCGTGTCCTCGCGCGGCTCGGTCTGCAGGCCCCTGTCGTCCTCGGGGCCCGCGGGCCCGACACCCGCGATGTCGTTCTGGTCGCCCTCCTCGGGCGACGCGGGCGCCGTGCCCTCGACGTCGACGAGGTCGGCGGCCCCGCTGTCGGCGCCGCCGCGCCCTGCCGGCACCTCGTGCGCCGCGCGGTCGTGCTGCTCGGAGGTCATCGGATGCCCTCCTCGTCGTCCGCGATGAAGACATCCTCTTCGCCCAGGTACCCGTCGTCGACCTCGCGCTCGTCGTCCGGGAGCACGGGATGATCGGCCGCGGTCTCGGGCAGCGGTCCTCGGTCGTCCGCGAGGTCGGCCGGGTCGCGGTCGTCCTCGAGCGCATCGAGGTCCGCATCCGCCGGGACCTCGTGCCGCGTGGGCGCCGGCTCGATGGGCCGGGTCTGGATGTCGGGGTCGGTTCCTTCGACGTGAGCCATGTCGTCCTCCTCGCTCGGTGTCTCCAGAGTGCCGCGCGGCGCGTCCGCCCGCCAGGGGTTGACAGCGTCTCGGCCCTGGCCGATAGGGCGCGTGCCGGAGGGTGTCAACCCGCTGGCCCTCTCGCGCGCACACAGGGGAGGGTGGGGCCATCGAGAGAGGACACCCGATGACGCCCGTCGCGCCCGAGCCGCTGTGGATCCGCACCGGTCCGCCCATCCCCGTCGACCGCGAGCACGTGCTCCACCCGGACGCCGTCGTGGCAGGTGCGGGGCTGACCGGACTCGCGACCGCGGTGGCGCTCGCGCGCGCCGGGCGGCGCGTCGCGGTGTGCGAGGCGCGCACGGTCGGCGCCGTCGCGACGGGCAACACGACCGCGAAGCTGTCGCTCCTGCAGGGCTCGGTGTACGGAGAGATCCGCGCGCACGCCGGCGTCGAGGCGCTGCGCGCCTACGCCGCCGCTCAGCGCGCGGGAGCGGACTGGCTGCGTGCGATCGCGGAGTCCGTCGACGGCGCCCTGCGCGACGAGCCGGCGTTCACCTTCTCGACCACCGACGAGGGCGATGCGGCGCTCGAGCGGGAGGCCGAGGCGCTCGAGGCCTCCGGCGTCGACGCGGTCTGGGGGCCCACCGAGCAGACCGGCCTGCCCTTCGCCGTCTCGCGCGCGCTGCGCATGGAGGGGCAGGCGGCCCTGCACCCGCGCCGCGTCCTCGCGGCGCTCGCGGCCGAGCTGCGCAGCCGCGGCGGCACGATCGTCGAGGGATGCCGCGTCACGGGCCTCGAGGACGCTCCCGACGGCGTGGGCGTCGCCACGACACGCGGCGTGCTCGCCGCGGCCCACCTCGTCGTCGCGACGGGGTCGCCCGCGATCGACCGCGCCGGGTTCTTCGCGCGGCTCGAGCCGTCGCGCTCGGTCGTCGGCGCCTATGCCGTGGACGGCGCGCTGCCGGAGGGCATGCACCTCTCGGTCGACCCGCAGGCCCGATCGCTGCGCACCGCCGACGACGGCGCGGGCGGGCGCCTCCTGCTCGTCGGCGGGGGCGGGTTCCGCACCGGCCGCGGCGACGCGGGCGCCATGCTCGCCGACATCGACGCGTGGACCGCCGAGGCCTTCCCCGGGGCCCGCCGCGTCACGTGGTGGGCGGCGCAGGACTACCGCACGATCACCCGGCTGCCCTTCGCGGGCGCCGAGCCCGGAACCGACGGGCGGGTCCTCACGGCGACCGGATACGACAAGTGGGGCATGGCGAACGGGGCGGCGGCCGCGCTCGCGATGGCGGGCGAGATCCTCGGCGAGCGCCCGAGCTGGGTCGACGGGCTGCGCTCGCCGCAGGTGGGCGTGCGGGACGCCGCGACCGCGGTCGGCGCGAACGCGCGCGTGGCGAAGGAGATGGCGAGCGGATGGACGAAGGCGCTCGTGAGCCGCGATGCCGAGCCGCCCGCGGAGGGCGAGGGGCGCGTGGAGACCCGGGGCGCGCATCCGGTCGCGGTCTCGCGCGTGGACGGGCGACTGTGCGCGGTCTCCGGCGTCTGCACCCACCTCGGCGGCATCCTGCAGTGGAACCCGGCCGAGCGCTCGTGGGACTGCCCGCTGCACGCATCGCGCTTCGATCCCGAGGGCCGCGTGCTCGAGGGCCCCGCGACGCAGGACCTCGCCCGGATGGACGACGCGCCGGCTCGATAGGGTGGCCCCGAGACCGTCCGCGTCCGACGCGCCCGCACCCGGCGCGCCGCGGTCGGCCGAAGGGGGTAGTGCATGGACGGAATCGTCGACACGGCCGGGAGCATCGGCATCGTCGTCGCCGTCGTGATCGTGGTCGTCGTCCTCGCGGTGGCGGCGCTCATCGGAACGCTCGTGCTGCGCGCGTGGTACAAGGTCGCGCGCGCCGACGAGGCGCTCATCATCGTCGGCAAGAAGCAGAGGGCGAAGGACGGCACCTCGTCGAACGTCGCGGTGATCCGCGGCGGCGGCGCGATCGTCAACCCGATCACGCAGCGTGCGGAGACGCTCTCGCTGCGGGCGCGGCAGATCATGGTCAAGCCGACCGCGCAGTCGATCCAGGGCGTGACGGTCGACGTCACGGGGGTCGCGCTCGTGAAGATCGGCTCCACGCCCGAGGCGATCGCGAGCGCCGCCGAGCGCTTCGTCTCGCAGGACGACGCGATCGAGGTCTTCACCACCGAGCAGCTCGAGGGCGCTCTGCGCGGCGTCGTCGCGACGCTCACGGTCGAGCAGCTCATGCGCGACCGCCAGGAGCTGTCCGACCAGATCGCGACGCTCATCAAGAGCGACCTGGAGGACCAGGGCCTCGTGCTCGACAGCTTCCAGATCCAGGGCATCACCGACCAGAACGGCTACATCGACGCCCTGGGCGCCGAGGAGGTCTCCAAGGTCAAGCGCCAGGCCGAGATCGCCCGGATCAACGCCGAGCGCGAGATCAAGGCGCGCGAGATCGCGACGAGCGAGGAGACGCTCATCGAGCAGACCGCGTTCGACCGCAACACCGCGTCGGCCGCGGCGGAGGTCGGCCAGGCGCGCGCCGAGGCCGAGCAGGCGGAGGCCCTCGCGCGGGCGAAGGCGCAGCAGGGCGTCCTCATGCAGGAGGCCGAGAACAAGCAGGCCGAGCTCGACGCCGACGTCAAGCGCGTCGCCGACGCGGCGCTCTACGAGCGGCAGAAGCGGGCCGACGCCGACGCATACGCGCGGGTCAAGGAGGCCGAGGCCGAGGCTCTCATCGCCGAGCAGGAGGCGCGGGCCATCCGGATCAAGGCCGAGGCCGACGCTGAGGCCGTCCGCCTCGAGGGCGACGCGCGGGCGGCGGCCATCGAGGCCGAGGCGGCGGCGCTCGCGAAGAACCAGGACGCGTTCCTCGCCCAGCGCGCGCTCGACGCGCTCGTGCCGATGATGACGGAGTTCGCGAAGGGCTACGCGAACGTCGGCTCCGTCACGGTGCTCTCGGGCGGTGGTGCGGATGGCGCGAGCGCGCACCTCGCGGGGGAGACCGCGGCCGGGATGCGGTCGATGTTCGACAGCGTCCGCGCGGCGACCGGCGTCGACCTGTCGGCCGTCATCCAGGGACACGCGGTCGGACGCGGGATGGCCGCGGGCCAGCGCGCCGACGACGCCGCGTCGGCTGAGCCCGCTCCGGCAGCGCCCGCGGCGGAGCACACGGCCGCGTCGGCGACGTCGCCGGAGGCGGGAGGCGCCCCCGCGCCATCCGACGCTCCCGCCTGACCTGCGCATCGGACAGCAGAGGGGCCCGTCACCGCGGTGACGGGCCCCTCTGCTGTCCAGACGGCTCAGGCGCGCCGGTACTGCGACGCCATGGGGCAGTCGAAGGGGTCGCGCGCGGCCAGGCCCACGCGGTTGAGGTAGGCGATGACGATGCCGTACGAGCGCAGCAGGCTCGTCTCGGTGTACGGCACGTCGTTCGTCGCGCAGAAGTCGCGGACGATCTCGCGCGCCTTGGCGAGGTGGGGGCGCGGCATGCTCGGGAAGAGGTGGTGCTCGACCTGGTAGTTGAGCCCGCCCATGAGCCAGGTGGCCCACCATCCGCCCGCGATGTTGCGCGAGGTGCGGACCTGCTTCGAGAAGAAGTCGAGCTTCGCATCGGGCGCGATGACGGGCATGCCCTTGTGGTTCGGCGCGAAGGACGCGCCCATGTACACGCCGAAGACCGCGAGCTGCACGCCGAGGAAGGCGAAGGCCATGCCCACCGGGAGCAGGAGGAAGAGCGGCGTCAGGAGGAGCGCGAAGCGCAGCGCGATGATGCCGAGCTCGGTCCAGCGTCCCTTGACCGGGCCGCGAGACAGCAGGTGCTTCAGGCTCAGGTAGTGCAGATTGACGCCCTCGAGCGTGAGGAGCGGGAAGAACAGCCAGCCCTGCCGCTGCGTGATGAGGCGGCGCAGCCCCCTCGCCCCGGCGGCGTCCTCCTCGACGAACGAGATCGTGTCGATCTCGATGTCGGGGTCCTTGCCGACGCGGTTCGGGTTCGCGTGGTGACGGCTGTGCTTGGCGTCCCACCAGGCGTAGCTCATGCCGATGCTGCCGGCGAGGATGCGCGCGAGGCGGTCGTTCGCGGGGCCGCTCGCGAGGATCTGGCGGTGTGCGGCCTCGTGCGCGAGGAACGCGACCTGCGTGAAGATGACGCCGAGCGCGCCCGCGATGAGCAGCTGGAACCAGCTGTCGCCGAGAAGCAGGAAACCGGCGATCGCGCCGCCGAGGGCGACGAGGATCCCGGCGCCGACGAGGGCGTAGAAGACGCGGGCGCGGCGCAGCAGCCCCGTCTCGCGCACGACCTGCGACACCTTCGTGTACGCCTTGGCCATCGGAGGGAACGTCTCTGTTCCGGAGTAGGTCTGGCGCACAGCGCCGAGACGGGAGGCCACGGGTGCGGTCTGGGTGAGGGAGATGGACTTCTCCTGTCGTGTCGGCAGCCGTTCGGCTCCTGGAGCCAAGGGCGGATGCCGATCGCTGGTCTCAGGCTAGCTCTCGCCGTATGCGGCGTCGCGCATACGGAGGGAGGTGCCAGGGGATGCGCCGGAGACGCCCAGGGGGCGGTCCGCCGGAATGCGCGGGCGCCGCGCGTCGTTGCGCACGTCATCCCCTCGGCGTGGGCCGCGCCAGGGAGAGAGGACACCGATGGACGGACTCGAGATCACCGTGCTCCTGGGCGCCGCCGTGCTCGTCGGAGCGCTCGTCGCTCCGCGGCTGCGCGTCGCGGTTCCCCTGCTGCTGCTCGCGTTCGGACTCGTGCTGGGGTTCGTGCCCGAGCTGCGCGAGGTGCAGCTGCCGCCCGAGACGGTGCTCCTGCTCTTCCTGCCGGTCATGCTCTTCTGGGAGAGCCTCACGACCTCGCTCCGGGCCATCCGGCGCGACCTCCGCGGCATCGTGCTGATGAGCACGCTCCTCGTCGTCGCGACCGCGTTCGCGGTCGCGGGCGCCGCGCACCTGATGGGCCTGCCGTGGGAGATCGCCCTCATCCTCGGCGCCGCGGTCGCCCCTCCCGACGCGACGGCGGTCGCCGCGCTCGGGCGCACCCTGCCGCACCGGAACTTCATGGTGCTGAAGGCCGAGAGCCTCACGAACGACGGCACCGCCCTCGTCATCTCGTCGGTCGCCGTCGGCGTCGCGGTCGGAGGCCAGTACACGCCGTGGACCATCACGGGCCTCGTCGTGATGTCGTACGCGGGCGGGGTCGTGGCCGGCCTCGCGGTCGCGGGCGTCGCCTATCTGCTCATGCGCCGCCTGCGCGACGCGCTGACGATCAACATCGCGCTCCTTCTCACGCCGTTCGCGGCGTTCCTCGTCGCCGAGCTCGTCCACGCGTCGGGTGTGCTCGCGGTCGTCGTGGCGGGGCTGATCGCGGCCTGGGTCGCGCCGCGCACGACGACAGCCGCCTCACGGCGCCAGACCGAGGCCGCGTGGCCGCTCGGGACGTTCCTCCTCAACGGCGCGCTGTTCGTGCTCATCGGGCTCGAGGTGCAGCATGTCGCGCACACGATCGACGCGCGCGAGGTCGGCCGGCTCCTGGGCGTCACGGTCGTCGTCTGGCTCGTGACGCTCGTCGTCCGGTTCGCGTTCCAGATGACCACGGTCACGATGATCCGCCTGCTCGATCGCCGTCCGTCGCAGCGCGAGCGGCGGATGAGCCATCGCGCGCGGGTGGTCAGCACGGTGGCGGGCTTCCGGGGCGCCGTCTCGCTCGCGATCGCGCTGTCCGTTCCGCTCGCGACCGCGAACGGCTCCGCGCTCGCGGGGCGCGAGGACATCGTGTTCGTCACGGCGGGCGTCATCGTGCTCACCCTGCTCGTGCAGGGGCCGCTCCTCCCTGTCGTCGTGCGCTGGGCGCGCCTTCCGGAGGACCGGGCGAGCGACGAGGAGTACGAGCTCGCGCAGCGGGCCATCACGGGTGCGGCGCTCGCGTCGCTCGAGGAGCTCGCGGCCGCGCACGCGGTGAGCGACGAGGTGCGCGACCGCATTCGCGACGACGTCTCGGAGGCGCTCGAGCTCGCGAACGCGCAGCGTCAGGCGCGCGAGCAGGAGCGCGTCGACCGCGAGGTGGCCGTGCTCGAGGGGATGCTCGGCCCGTCCGACGACGCCGAGCGCGCCGCCGAGGCTGCGGCGATCGAGGTGCTCACGATGTCGCCGATCACGCGGCACGAGGAGCACACGCGGCTCCGGCTCGCGCTGCTCGCGCGCAAGCGGGAGGTGCTCTACGGTCTCCGGGCCGACGGCTCGGTCGACGACGGCGTCGTGAACCGCATCCAGGCGCGGCTCGACCTCGAGGAGCTGCGGCTCACGGGCATCGAGCCCGTCGCCTGACCCCGGTCGCGCCATCGAGAGCTGATCCCCTCGACGCGGAGGCGATGCGGGAGCATCCTGGTCGCATCCGACGCAGTCAGGAGGCGGGCATGATCATCTCGACGCCCCATGAGGACGACCCCGACCCGCAGGTCGCGGCCATGTACGCGCACGACCTCGTGGCGGACGGCCTCGTGTTCAGCCATACCCGCGCGATGGCCGTGAACCCCGTGGCGCACGCGGCGTCCTCGATGACGGACGACGACTCGGCGCGGCTGCGGGCCGTCGGCTTCTCCGACCGGCAGATCGTCGACATCGCGCTCGCCGCAGGGGCGCGCAACCTCTTCAGCCGCACGCTCCAGGCGCTCGCGGTGCCGATCGAGGACGTGCCGCGGCTGAGCCCGCAGCTGTCGCAGGCCCTGCGCGAGGCCGCCGAGAGACGCGGGGCCGCCGCATGACGGCCATCAGCGCCGTCCTGGGCGACATCACGGAGCAGGAGGTGGACGTCGTCGTCAACGCGGCGAGCAGGGCGATGCGCGGAGGCGGCGGCGTCGATGGCGCCATCCACCGCGCGGGCGGCCCCGAGATCCTGCGCGCATGCATCGCGCGGTTCCCGCACGGGCTCGCGACGGGCGACGCGGGGTGGACGACCGCCGGTCGCCTGCCTGCGCGGTGGGTCGTGCACACCGTCGGCCCGAACCACGCGGCGGGCGAGCGCGACCGCACGCTCCTGGAGTCCTGCTATCGGCGAGCGCTCGCGGTCGCGGACGAGCTCGGTGCGCGCAGCGTCGCCTTCCCGCTCATCAGCGCGGGCATCTACGGATGGCCTCGGGACGATGCGATCGCGGCTGCCGTGGAGACGATCGCGGCGTCGCGCACGCGGGCGGAGGAGGTGCGCATCGTCGCGCGCGATGCGGAGACGCACGCGCGGGTCGCCGCGGCGATCGAGACGCTCGGCCGGCCTCCGCGCGGCTGAGCGCGCGGCGCGGCCGTTCGCCGGGCGGCGACGCCCCGTTCACCGGCGCGTCGCCGCCGCGCCAGCCGGGCGACATCCCGAGGAGGCACCCTGCGGGCGAGGCGGAGCCGGCCCCGAGAGCCCTGCCGGCGCCCGCCGCCGACGAGAGGGAACCGCGTGCCCATCCGCCAGTCCGAGCATCCGCTGCCCGATCACTTCCTCGTCCACATCTCGGACACGCATCTCGTCATGCCGGGGGAGCGCCTGTGCGGCGTCGCCGAGGCGAGCGAGCGCCTGCGCGAGCTGCTCGGCTCGCTGGCCGGGACGGGCATCCGCCCCGAGGCGCTCGTGTTCACGGGCGATCTGGCCGACCGGGGCGAGCCCGAGGCGTACGTCGAGCTGCGCGACATCGTGGAGCGCGCGGAGATGGACGCGCGGATCGTGTGGGTCATGGGCAATCACGACGACCGCGCGACGCTGCGGCGCACGCTCCTCGACGCCGCGCCGACGACCGAGCCGCTGGACCGCGTCGAGTGGCTCGGCGGGCTGCGGCTCGTCGTCCTGGACTCGACCGTGCCGGGGCACGCGCACGGCGAGCTCGAGCCGGGACAGCTCGCCTGGCTCGCCGACGTGCTCGCGACGCCCGCGCCCGAGGGGACGATCCTCGCGATGCACCACCCGCCCGTCCCGTGCCTGCAGGACCTCGCCGTCACGGTCGAGCTGCGCGACCAGGCGGCCCTCGCCGACGTCCTGCGCGGCACGGATGTGCGGGCCATCCTCGCGGGGCACCTGCACTACAGCACGACCGCGGGGTTCGAGGGCATCCCCGTGTCGGTCGCCTCGTCGACCTGCTACACGCAGGACCTCTTCACGCCCGGCCGCGGGACGCGCGGAAGAGATGCAGCACAGAGCGTCAACTTCGTCCACGTCTACGAGCGCACGGTGATGCACACGGTGGTGCCGGCCGCCGGCTCGGCGACGGTGGGGCGCTTCGTCGACGAGGCGGCGACCGCGCGCCGCCTCGAGGAGGAGGGCGTGGTGATCCCGCCGTCCGCGAACCCGGACGCGCCCGAGTGGGCGCGGCGCGCCATCCCGTCGCCGGTCGGGAGCGAGCCCGCGGCAGCGCTCCCGCTGCCCGTGGCCCGGTGACGCGACACGCGTTCCTGTCGAGCGCCCGGCGCGGGTACCGTCGAAGGGTGGGGAGAAGGAGCGCATCGTGAGCCAATCGCCGGAGACCAGCGTGGACCAGGGCCGGGAGGGGCGCGCGAAGCGGTACGCGACGCTCGACGAGGCCTTCCAGAAGCACGGGACGCCGCCCGAGAACCAGGCGGTCATCCGCCGCATCGTGGACGGCTCCGACGTCACGGGCTTCGTCGGGTACCGCACGTACTTCAAGATCGAGCGCCGCGGCAGCGCCGCACTCGAGGTGCACGCGGGCTACACGAACGGCTTCCGGTCGGAGTCCGACGCCGCCCGCCTCGCGGGCGACCTCGAGCGCTGGCCGAGCCGCCGCTTCCACGGCTCGTGGGGTGTCACGCACCCCGTGACGCACGCCGTGCGCGTCGCGCCGGCGCGCTCGAGCGCGCCGCGCCGCGAGACGGTCCGCAAGCCCGTCGTGCCCGAGCGCGCGGCCGACGTCTGCCCGACCTGCTTCATGGAGATGCCGCTCACGGGCGTCTGCCCGAACTGCGGCTGAGGCGGATCACTTGCCGCTTCCGGCCGCTTGACGGCGGCGGATGGCGGCCGTTCGCGACCACCGGTTCCGGATGTCGGCGGTGCATGGTTCGCTGGGGTCATGGACACGGTCACCTCGGCAGACGGCACCCCCATCGCGTTCCGCACCCTCGGCGACGGGCCCACGGTCGTCATCGTCAACGGCGCGCTCTCGACCGCGGCGGACGCCTCGGGCCTCGCCGAGGCGCTCGCGGCCTCCGGCCTGCGGGCCGTCACCTGGGACCGACGCGCGCGCGGTGACAGCGGCGACGCACGCGACTCCGCCCCCGAGCGCGAGAGCGAGGACCTCGCGGCCGTGATCGAGGCCGCGGGCGGCGACGCCGCGGTGCTCGGGCACTCGTCGGGGGCCGTGCTCGCGCTGTTCGCGGCGTCGCTGGGGGTGCCCATCCGCCGGCTGTTCCTCTCGGAGCCCCCGCTCCACGCAGGAGAGCCGGCGCCGCACGACCTCCCCGATCGTCTCCAGGCGCTCGTCGACGACGGCGCCCTCGAGGACGCGGTCGCGACATTCCAGGTCGAGGGCGTCGGGCTTCCGCGCGAGATGGTCGAGGGGATGCGGGCGCGGGGCGCGCTCACGCTCCTCGCGCCCCTCGCGCAGTCGACCGTCTACGACGCGCGGCTCGTCCGGGATGCGGGAGGGCCGACCGCCGCGATGCTCGAGGTCGGGCAGCCGATCGTGATCCTGCGCGGGGAGCAGACGTTCCCCGTGCTCGTCGAGGCGGCCGACCGCCTCGCGGCCGCGCGCCCCGACGCCGAGCTCGTCGTGGTGCCGGAGTCCGTCATGCACCGCCCCGATCCCGCGGCGACCGCGCGCATCGTCGCCGAGCGGATGGGCTGACCGCCCACCGCTCCCGGCTCAGCCGCCCGCGACGGTTCGACGCGTTCACTCCAGGTGACGCAGGAAACGGCCGGGGGAGTCGAGGAACGATCGCCACGTCCGCACGAGGTCGAGGTCGTCGTACGCGCATCGACGGATGCCCCACGAGCCGAGCTCGAGCAGGTCGGCTCCGGGGAATGCGGCGAGCACCGGGGAGTGCGTCGAGAGGACGATCTGCGAGCCGTCCGCGACGAGTTCGCGCAGCAGCCCGAGAAGCGCGAGGCAGCCGGAGACGGAGAGAGCGGATTCCGGCTCGTCGAGCACCCACAGCCCGCGGATGCGCAGGCGCTCGGAGACCAGGTCGAGGAACGACTCGCCGTGGCTGCGCTCGTGAAGCGGGGCGCCGATCCCGATGTCCTCGAGGTACGTGTAGAACCCGTGCATGGTCTCCGCCCGCAGGAAGAAGCCCTTCCTCGGCGCACCGGCCCCGCGCACGAGCTGCAGGTGGTCGCCGAGGTCGGACTCCGACGCACGCGTGGCGTGCTGGGCGCCGCTCGAGCCTCCCTCTGCGTTGAGGCCGTATGCCGTGGCGAGAGCCTCGACCAGGGTCGACTTGCCGACGCCGTTCTCGCCCGTGAGCACCGTCACGGCGCCGAGGTCCAGTCCCTCCTCGAGCACCTGCCGGGCGGGCGCGAGCGTGGCGGGCCAGCGCCGCAGTTCGGCGGGCGCGAGCGGGTGCGCCTCGATTCTGCGCACGGGGAGGGCCCGGCGGGAGAGAGGGTGCGCATCCACACGGCGACCCTAGCCTGCGCCGCGCCCCGCGCTCCGCGCACTGCGCTCCGGACACGCGGCATGTCTCACTTGTGCAGCCTTACGGGCCGCGATTGCCTGCAAATTTGAGACATGCCAGGGAGCGGCCTCCCGAGGGGGGCTCGGCAGGAGAGGCGCGGGTTCGCGTGATAAGGTCTTCCTCTGGAAGCGTGTCCGAGAGGCCTAAGGAGCTTGGCTGGAATCCAAGTATGCGGGGTAACTCGCATCGCAGGTTCAAATCCTGTCGCTTCCGCAGAAGAGGCCCCGTCCGGTTCGCCGGACGGGGCCTCTGACATCCCTGCGGGAGCTACACGCCGCGGACGTCGGCGTACAGCGCGCGGGTGCGGTCGGCGATCGCGGTCCACGAGAACTCGCGCTCGGCGCGCTCGCGCCCTGCGGCCCCCAGCGCACGCGCGCGATCGGGGTCGGACACCATCTCGGTGAGCGCCGCCGCGAGGTCGCCGACGAAGCGCTCGGGGTCGATCGGGGTGCCCGTTCCGTCGTCCACCTGCTCGATCGGGACGATCGCTCCCGTCACGCCGTCCGCGACGACCTCGGGGATGCCGCCGGTGCCCGTGCCGACGACCGGCGCGCCGCAGGCCATGGCCTCGAGATTCACGATGCCGAGCGGCTCGTACACCGAGGGGCAGACGAACGTCGTGGCCGCGCTCAGCAGGGCGCACAGCTCGGGGCGGGGCAGGTGGCGGTCGATCCAGACGACACCGTCGCGCTCGGCGCGCAGCTCGGCGACGAGGCCCTCGACCTCGGCCATGATCTCGGCCGTGTCGGGAGCGCCCGCGCACAGCACGAGCTGCACCTCGGGCGGCAGGGCGCGCGCTGCGCGAAGCAGGTACGGCAGCCCCTTCTGCCGCGTGATGCGGCCGACGAACACGATCGAGGGGCGGTCGGGGTCGACGCCCAGGGCGCGCACGGTGTCCGGGTCGTCGACGCGCTGCCAGCCATCGAGGTCGATGCCGTTGTAGACGACCTTCACGCGCTCGGGCTCGAGCTCGGGGTACACCCGCAGCAGGTCGCGGCGCATGCCCTCGCTGACCGCGACGACGGCGTCGGCCGACGTGAGGGCCTCGCGCTCGATCCAGCTCGACAGGCGATAGCCGCCGCCGAGCTGCTCGGCCTTCCACGGGCGCAGCGGCTCGAGGCTGTGGGCGGTGGCCACGTGCGGGATGCCGTGGAGCATCTTCGCGACGTGGCCGGCGAAGTTCGCGTACCAGGTATGCGAGTGGACGAGGTCGGCGCCCTCGACATCGCGGGCGATGAGGAGGTCGGTGCCCATGGTCTGCAGGGCGCCGTTCGCGCCCGAGAGCTCGGCGGGCGTCCCGTACGAGAAGACGCCCTCCTCGTCGCGCGGAGCGCCGAACGCGCGCACGACGACGTCGAGATCTCGGCGGAGCGCTCTGACGAGCTCGGCGACGTGCACGCCGGCACCGCCGTACACCTCGGGCGGGTACTCGCGGGAGAGGAGATCGACTCGCATGCAGTCAACCTAGCGCCGCTGGAGGCCGCGCGGGGAACAGGTCGAGAATTGCACATTTCTCCCCGCGATTCGAGCCTGCCTTTCTCCTCCGGTTCTCACTAGGGTGAGGCCATGTCCAAGTACTTCGGCATCGTGCTCGCAGGCGGAGAAGGCAAGCGGCTGATGCCGCTCACGGAGGACCGGGCGAAACCGGCGGTGCCCTTCGGCGGACAGTACCGCCTCATCGACTTCGCGCTGTCGAACCTGATCAACTCGGGGCTGCGGCAGATCGTCGTGCTCACGCAGTACAAGTCGCACAGCCTCGACCGCCACATCTCGCAGCTGTGGCGCATGAACGGCCTGCTCGGCTCCTACATCGCGTCCGTGCCCGCGCAGCAGCGGCTCGGGAAGCGCTGGTACCAGGGCTCGGCCGACGCGATCCTGCAGAGCCTCAACCTCGTGTACGACGAGCGCCCGGACTACATCGTCGTGGTCGGCGCCGACCACGTCTACCGGATGGACTTCGACCAGATGATCGAGGCGCACATCGCCTCGGGCGCCGAGGCGACCGTCGCGGCCATCCGCCAGCCGATCTCGCTCGCCGACCAGTTCGGCGTCATCGACATCGACCCCGAGAACCCGAGCCGCATCCGCGAGTTCCTCGAGAAGCCGTCGAATCCGCAGGGCCTGCCCGACTCGCCGCGCGAGGTGCTCGCCTCGATGGGCAACTACGTCTTCACGGCCGAGGCGCTCATCGAGGAGGTGCTGCGCGACGGCGAGCGCGCCGACTCGAAGCACGACATGGGCGGCGACATCATCCCCGCCTTCGTCGAGCGCGGCACGGCCGGCGTGTACGACATGAAGCAGAACACCGTGCCCGGCGCCTCGGCGCGCGATCGCTACTACTGGCGCGACGTGGGGACGATCGACTCGTACTTCGAGGCGCACCAGGACCTCATCTCGGTGCTCCCCGTGTTCAACCTCTACAACCAGGAGTGGCCGATCTTCACGCAGCAGGTGAACCTGCCGCCGGCGAAGTTCACGCGCGACGCCCGGGGCACGCTGAGCACCGTGATCGACTCGATCGTCGCGGGCGGCACCGTGATCTCGGGCGCGCACATCGAGCGCAGCGTGCTCGGCTCGGGCGGCATCGTCGAGTCGGGCGCGCACGTGAGCGACTCGATCGTGTTCGAGAACGCGCGGATCAAGCCGGGGGCGACCGTGCGCCGCGCGATCCTCGACAAGAACGTCGTCGTCGAGGCGGGCGCGTCGATCGGCCTCTCGCGCGAGGCGGATGCCGCGCGCGGCTTCGCGATCACGCCGAGCGGCATCACCCTCGTCGGAAAGGGCGCGACGGTCACCGCGTCCTGACGGCGCGAGCGCTCAGAGCGCGTCGTCCACGCGAGGGCGCACGACGAGCGATCGCGGCAGCGCGCTCGCGCGCGCCCGCTCAGCCGCGCCCGGCAGGAGCGCGCGCCGGATGCGGCGCAGCGCGCCCGCGGCGGTCTCGACCGGGAGCTCGTCGGATGCCCGCGCGTACGACGCGCGCTCGACCGCGCCCACGAGCAGCGCGACATCCGCCTCGGGAGCTCCGCACTGCGTCACGAGGCGCCGGCCGAGCGCCCGGGGCGACTCGCTCGCGCGCACGTCGACGCCCGCGTCGATCGCGGTGTCGACGAGCTCGAGCCACACGGCGCGCGACCGGGCCGCTCCCGAGGCGTTCAGTCGCCGCGACCGCCGCGCGCTCCGCACGACGAAGGGGAGCGCGACGACGAGCAGAGCGAGGATGACGATGCCGATCGCGCCGAGGGCGCCGCGCGGATCCCACGCGGCGACGTCGGCGCCGTCCGCGCCGCCCGCACCCGGATCCGCCGAGGGGCGCGCGCTCGCGGTCGGCGTGGGCGCGTCGCTCGGGCGCTCGTCCTCCTCGACCGGGGCCTGGCCGCCGTCGCTCGTCTGCGGAAGGAAGTTCGTGGGCACGCCCAGGGAGGCCGTGGGCTCGAACGGCACCCAGCCGATGCCCTCGAGATGCGCCTCGGGCCACGCGTGGAGCTGCGCGCTCGTGACCGAGTACGTCACCGACCCGTCGTCCGCCGGCGGGCCCGTCGCCGTTCCCGGCAGGTAGCCGACCACGACGCGCGTGGGGATCCCGAGGGTGCGCGCCATGACGGCGAACGACGACGCGAAGTGCACGCAGTAGCCCGCGCGCACCTCGAGGAAGTCGGCGATCGCGTCGACCCCCGAGCCGTCGAAGCCCTCCGCGACGGGCGCCTCGAGCGAGTACCGGAACGCGCCGCCGCGGAACCAGCCCTGCAGGGCGCGCAGGGCGTCGTAGGGGGTCTGCGCGTCGGCCGTCACCTCGGCAGCGAGCTCGCCGATCACGGCCGGCAGCTCGGGCAGTGCGAGCGCCTGCTCCGGCGCCTCGCCGATCGCCGCGGCCTGCGCCTGCTCCCGCGTCGGGTCGGGCCGCTCCCACGTCACTGTGTACTCGGCGCCGAGGGAGGACGCCGAGTTCGTCACGAGCGTGCGGTTCGCGGTGAGCATCGACCACGCGTCGTCGACGCCCTCGAGCTCGACGGCCGCGTACGGCACCGGCAGGTAGCCGCCGGTGAGCCGCGTGATGTCGACCGACGCCGTGCCGCGCTCGCGCTCGACCGCGATCTCCTCGACCGGCGGCAGCCCGCCCCCGACGGCGGTGAGCGCGCCGGTGTCGGGCGTCCACACCTCCCCGTCGAAGGACGACAGGGTCGCGACGCGCAGGTACGGAGCCGCGCCGGCCGCCGTCCTGACCTGCAGCACCTCGGTCTGGGCGGGCTGGCGCAGGCTGGCGCCGAGATCGAGGTCGGCGTCGATCGTCGTCGTGGGGCCGAAGCCGGATCCGGGGCGCGCGACGGGCTGCGGGAGCAGGGGCGGGATGGCCATGGCGGCGACGACCGCGACAGTGCCGACGATCGCGGCGACGACGGACGCGGATGCCGTGTGCCCGACGCCCGTCCGCGGATCGCGCGCGCGGGTGTCGGCGCGCAGCATGAGGAGGATCGACACCGCGAGCGGAACGAAGAAGACCGCCTCCACGCGCTGCGGCACGACGAGCGACGGGATGAGCGACACCGTGATGAACCCCACCGCCGCGAGGAGGGGAAGCCGTGCGGTGAGGGCGACGTGCGACATGGCGATCGCGAGGAGGCCGACCGCGACCGTGATCACCCACGCGAGTCCGCTCGACGGCCGCAGCGGCGCGACGCCGTGGAGCACCTCATCCCACACGGCGCCGAGGAGCGCCTCGACCGCGCGCGGCGTCTGCGGGGAGGGGACGACGAGGTACCGCGGCACCGAGGCGGGCAGGAGGATCATCGCGCACGCGATCCACACGGCCGCCTCGGCGAGGAACGCCCAGGCGCGGTGCCGCGTGCGGCGGACCGCGTAGCCGGCGGCGCACACGACCGCGACCGTGAACACCGTCTGGGGGAGCCAGATCGGGACGACGACCCGCGTCAGCGGGAGGGCGGATGCGAGGACGGCGATCGCCGTCCACAGGGCGAGCACGGGGTCGGCGGGACGACGGCGGCGCTCGGCCCCGCGCGCCCGCAGCTCAGCGGCGTCCATATCGCGCCCCCGGGTTCACGGCGCGCAGCCATGCGTCCTCGACGTCCGCCTCGAGCGCGACAGAGCGCCATCCGGCGCGACGGGCCTCGTCGAGCGCGTCGCGCTGCGGGGCGGATGCGAACAGGAGGGGGAGCGCGCCGCGATGCGCCGTGCGGGCGAGCACCGCGGCGTCGGATGGCTCGAGGCGCCCCGCGATGAGCACGAGCGGCCCCGTGGTCACGCCCGCGAGCACCTCGTCGAGGCGCGGCAGGGTGTCGGCGGAGCGCGTCCCGACCGTCGTGAAGGCGCGCAGGAGCTCGGCGCGCTCGTCGCCCTGGGCCGCGCCGCGCTGGCCGAGCGACGCGAGCGGCGCGCCGTCGCCGTCGATGACCCGGACGATGTAGCCGTCGGCCGCGAGGCGCCACGCGACCGACACGCACAGCGAGACCGCGGCCTCGAACGCGCTGTCGCCGCCGGGCGACGCGGCGGAGGGCGACCAGCGCGACGTGCCCCGGTCGAGCACGACGACTGCCTGCGGCGACGCCTCCTGCTCCTCCTCCCGCACCATGAACTCCCCGAGGCGCGCGGAGGCGCGCCAGTGGATGCGGCGCATCGAGTCCCCTGGCGCGTACGGGCGGGGGATGAGGTTGTCGCTGCCCTGGCCGCGCCGCTCGGCGCTCGCGAGCGCGACGCCCGAGTCGCCCGCGAGGCGGGGCAGGGGCGAGAGCGGGACGATGCGCGGCGTCACGGTGACGGGCGTCATCCCGCCCAGACGTCGCGTGCGGCGCGCGATGCCGAACGGGTCGTGCTCGACGACCGTGAGCGGCCCGAGGGTCCACGCGCCCCGGCGGACTCCCGTGACCGCGTACGTCAGCTCGAGCGCTCCGGACGCGCCGCGGCTCGGCAGGAGCGACGCGGGCAGCGCGCCGGTCGCATCGCCCGCGAAGCCGCCCGGCAGCTCGTCGGCCCACGTGCCGCCCGGCGTGGGCAGCGGAGAGCGCCCCGAGATCCGCAGCGCGACCGTGCTCTCCTCGCCGACCGCGACGGTCTCGGGGCGGAGCGTGCGGATCACGCGCTCGGGGCTCCGGCGCAGGTACAGCGAGAGCGCGCACGCCGCCACGAGCGCGAAGAGGAGCATCGCGTACGCGAGAGCCTCTGTCGAGCCCACCGCGTGCGCCGCGACGAAGAGCGCGGCGCCGAGAGCGAGCGCCCCGGCGCCGCGCACGGTGAGCGGGTGGCGGCGCATCGCGCTCAGCGCGCCGTCGCGAGCGGGACCCGGACGGCGTGCACGATGCGCTCGAGGATCGCGGGGATCGCGTCCGCCTCGCCGCGGTGCGCGGCGGCCGCGCGCGTCGGGATGAGACGGTGCGCGAACACGGGCGTGAGCAGGGCCATGAGGTCGTCCGGGATGACGTAGTCGCGCCCGTCGAGCGCGGCGCGCACCTTGGCCGCGCGGACCAGCTGGATGGTCGCCCGCGGGCTCGCGCCCAGACGGAGGTCGGGATGGCGGCGCGTGGCCTGCGCGAGCGCGACCGCGTACTGCTCGACGACAGGCGCGACGTGCACGGCGCGCGCCCACGCGATGAGCGCCGCGACCGTCTCGACGTCGACGACCGCCGTGAGCGCGTCGAGCGGATTCGCGGTGTCGCGCTGGCGCAGCATGAGCGCCTCGGCCTCGGCGTCCGGGTAGCCCATCGAGATGCGCATCATGAAGCGGTCGCGCTGGGCCTCGGGGAGCGCGTACGTGCCCTCCATCTCGAGCGGGTTCTGGGTCGCGACGACGAGGAACGGGCGGGGCAGCCGGTGGGTCCGCCCATCGACCGTGACCTGCGCCTCCTCCATCGCCTCGAGCAGGGCCGACTGCGTCTTGGGGGAGGAGCGGTTGATCTCGTCGGCGATGACGACGTTGGCGAACACGGCGCCCGATTTGAACTCGAACTCGCGGCTGACCGGGTCGAAGACCGACACGCCCGTGACGTCGCTGGGCAGGAGATCCGGCGTGAACTGGATCCGTCGCACGCTCGCCGCGATCGAGGCGGCGAGGGCGCGCGCGAGCTGCGTCTTGCCGACGCCCGGCACGTCCTCGATGAGCAGGTGACCCTCGGCCAGGAGCGAGATGAGGGCGCTGTCCACGGCCTCGGGCTTGCCGTCGATCACGCTCGAGATCGCGCGCGCGATCCCGTTCGCCGCCTCGAGGAATCTCTCGGCCGTCATGGTCTCTGGCACAGGCCACCTCGCATTCGGGGTTAGACTATCTGCAGCTCTCCGCGTGGCGGCATCCAGGCCAACTCCCCCAGGACGGAAACGTAGCAAGGGTAACCGGGCTCTGTCGGGTGCGCGGAGAGCCTTTTCATGCCCAGGCGGGAATCCGCCCGTCGTCCTGCCGCGTCGAAGGTGTTCGACCTAGGGTGGATGACGTGGCGAGAAGCATCTACATCACGTCGGCCGAGGGGCATTCCGGCAAGTCCACGGTGGCGCTCGGCGTCCTGGATGCGCTGAGCAGGGCGACCCCGCGCGTGGGGGTCTTCCGTCCGATCGCCCGGTCATCCGCCGAGCGCGACTACGTCCTCGAGATGCTGCTCGACCACGACGGCGTCGACCTCGCGTACGAGGAGTGCGTCGCGGTCACCTACGACGACGTCCGCGCCGACCCCGACGCCGCGCTCGCGCGGATCGTCGAGCGCTTCAAGGCCGTCGAGGCGAAGTGCGACGCGGTCGTCGTCCTCGGGAGCGACTACACCGACGTCGGCAGCCCCGCGGAGCTCGCCTACAACGCGCGCGTCGCGGTGAACCTCGGCACGCCCGTTCTGCTCGTCCTCGGCGGACGCGCGCAGCAGGGCCACACCGAGCAGCTCGGCACGACGTCGCCGCGCACGCCAGAGGAGGTCGCGCAGATCGCCGCGCTCGCGGTGTCGGAGCTCGTGCGCGAGCGCGCCGAGCTGCTCGCGACGATCGTGAACAGGGCCGACGGCGCCCGCCGGGACGAGATCCTCGCAGCGGTCGGCGCGGTCACCCCGTCGGCTCCGGTCTGGGCGATCCCCGAGGACCGGATGCTCGTGGCCCCGTCGATGGGCGATGTGCTGCGCGCGGTCGACGGCCGGCTCGTGAACGGAGACGAGGCGCTGCTCACGCGCGAGGCGCTCGGCGTGGTCATCGCGGCGATGTCGATGGAGAACGTGCTCCCGCGGCTCACCGAGGGCGCCTGCCTCATCGTGCCCGGCGACCGGAGCGAAGTCCTCCTCGCGGCGCTCCTCGCGAACGCCTCGGGCACGTTCCCGTCGATCGCGGGGATCATCCTCAACGGGCCCTTCGAGGTGCCGGAGGCCGTGTCGCGCCTGCTCGAGGGCCTCGGCTCGCGCCTTCCCGTCATCCGCGCGGACGGCGACACCTACACCACCGCCGTGCGGGTCATGAGCGCCCGCGGGCGCCTCGCCGCAGGCTCGCCCCAGCGCTACAACCTCGCGCTGTCGCTGTTCGAGAGCAGCGTCGACGTCGAGGAGCTCACCCGCGTGCTCGGGGTCGCGCGGGCGACCGTCGTCACGCCGCTCATGTTCGAGTACACCCTGCTCGAGCGGGCCCGCGCCGACCGCCGCCACATCGTCCTGCCCGAGGGCGACGACGACCGCGTGCTGCGCGCGGCGGGCATCCTGCTCCAGCGCGGCGTGGCCGAGCTCACGATCCTCGGCGAGCCGTTCGAGGTCCGCGCCCGCGCGATCGAGCTCGGCGTGGACATCCGCGAGGCGCACGTCCTGAGCCCGTTCGATCCCGTGCACGTGCACAAGTTCGCGACCGAGTACGCGCGGCTGCGGGCGCACAAGGGCGTGACCTACGAGCGCGCGGCCGACACCGTCACCGACGTCAGCTACTTCGGCACGATGATGGTGCACATGGGGCTCGCCGACGGCATGGTCTCGGGCGCCGCGCACACGACGGCCCACACCATCCGCCCGGCATTCGAGGTCATCAAGACCGAGCCGGGCGTCTCGGTGGTCTCCAGCGTCTTCCTCATGGCGCTCGCCGACCGGGTGCTCGTCTACGGCGACTGCGCGGTGATCCCCGATCCGACGAGCGAGCAGCTCGCCGACATCGCGATCACCTCGGCGCAGACCGCGCGCCAGTTCGGCGTCGAGCCGCGCGTCGCGATGCTGTCGTACTCGACGGGGGAGTCGGGCACGGGCGCGGATGTCGACAAGGTGCGCGAGGCGACGCGGCTCGCGCGCGAGCGCGCGCCCGAGCTGCCGATCGAGGGCCCGATCCAGTACGACGCGGCGGCCGACGCCGCGGTCGCGAAGGCGAAGCTCCCGGGCTCGGAGGTCGCCGGGCGCGCGACGGTCTTCGTCTTCCCCGACCTCAACACGGGCAACAACACCTACAAGGCCGTGCAGCGGTCGGCGGGCGCCGTCGCGATCGGGCCGGTCCTGCAGGGCCTGAACAAGCCGATCAACGACCTGTCGCGCGGCGCGCTCGTCGAGGACATCGTCAACACCGTCGCGATCACGGCCATCCAGGCGCAGGGGGAGCAGCGATGACCGCGCGGAGCGTCCTCGTCGTCAACAGCGGGTCGTCGTCGTTCAAGTACCAGCTCATCGACATGGCCGCCGAGCGGGTGCTCGCCTCGGGGCTCGTCGAGCGGATCGGGCAGCCGCAGGGCGCGGCAGCCCACACGGTCCGCTTCGCGGCCGGCCCCGGAGAGCCCGCGCCGGCGATCGCCGACGAGACGCACCGCCGCGAGACGGAGATCCCCGACCACACCGCCGGGTTCCGCGTGATGCTCGACGCGTTCGCCGCGCACGGCCCCGCGCTCGACGCCGACGCGCTCGCCGCCGTCGGGCACCGCGTCGTGCACGGCGGCGCGCGGTTCTTCGAGCCGACCGTCGTGAACGACCTCGTCGAGATCAACATCGACGAGCTCTCGGTGCTCGCCCCGCTGCACAACCCCGGCGCACTGCAGGGCATCCGCGCCGCGCGCGCGGCGTTCCCGCACGTGCCGCACGTCGCGGTGTTCGACACGGCGTTCCACCAGACCCTTCCGCCCGCCGCGTACACCTACGCGATCGACCGCGAGATCGCGCAGGCGCATCGCGTCCGCCGCTACGGGTTCCACGGCACGAGCCACAAGTACGTCTCGGAGGCGGCGGCGCGCCATGTCGGACGACCGCTCGGGGAGCTGCGCCAGATCGTGTTCCACCTCGGCAACGGCGCGTCCGTCACCGCCGTCGACGGCGGCCGGTCGGTCGAGACCTCGATGGGCATGACGCCGCTCGAGGGCCTCGTGATGGGCACCCGGTCGGGCGACATCGACCCGGCGGTGCTCTTCCAGCTCGCGCGCAGGGCCGACCTGACGATCGCCGACCTCGACCGGCTCCTCAACACGCGAAGCGGTCTCAAGGGCCTCGCCGGGGTCTCGGACATGCGCGACGTGCAGGAGCGCAGGGCGGCGGGAGACGAGGCAGCCCAGCTCGCGTTCGACGTGTACGTCCACCGGCTCCGCGCGTACGCGGGCGCGTATCTCGCGCAGCTCGGCGGGGTCGACGTCATCTCGTTCACGGCCGGAGTGGGGGAGAACTCCCCGGATGTCCGCGCTGCGGCGCTCGCCACGCTCGGGTTCGCGGGGGTGGAGATCGACGCGGCGCGGAACGCCGCGGCTCCGCGCGGCGAGATCGCGGTCATCTCGACCGACGCGTCGCGCGTCACCGTGCTCGTCGTGCCGACCGACGAGGAGCTCGAGATCGCCCGCCAGTCCCTCGCCGCGGCGAGCTGACCGCCACTACGCTGGGGTGAACCGGCCATCCCGCGCGACGGAGGATCTGTGACCTCTCTGCCCGACTCGCCCCTTCCCGACCTGAGACGCTACGACGCCGTGCTGTTCGACCTCGACGGCGTGCTCACGCCGACGGCCGAGGTGCACATGCACGCGTGGCGGGCGATGTTCGAGGAGCTCTTCGCCCAGTGGGGCATCGAGCCCGCCTACACCGACGACGACTACTTCGCGCACCTCGACGGCAAGAAGCGCTACGACGGCGTCGCCGCCCTGCTGCGCAGCCGCGACGTCGAGATCCCGTGGGGCGACCCGTCCGACGATCCCTCGCTCGACACCGTGTGCGGCATCGGCAACCGCAAGAACGCCGTGTTCTCGCGCGTGCTCGCGGACGAGGGGATCGCGCCGTACCCGGGCTCGCTGGCCCTCCTCGACGCGCTCGCGGCGGTGGGAGCGCGCGTGGGCGTGGTCTCGAGCTCGAAGAACGCGAAGGACGTGCTGACCGCCGCCGGCATCCTCGACCGGTTCCCCGTGATCGTCGACGGCGCGGTGGCCGAGCGCGACGGACTGCCGTCGAAGCCCGCGCCCGACATGTTCCTCGCGGGCGCCCGCCAGCTCGGCGCCGCCCCCGCCCGCTGCGCGGCCGTCGAGGACGCCCTCAGCGGAGTCGCATCGGCGGCCGCCGGCGGGTTCGCCCTCATCGTCGGCGTCGACCGCGGCGCCGGGGCGGCCACGCTCTCGGCCGCGGGCGCGCACGTCGTCGTGTCCGACCTCGCCGAGCTCGTCGGCCCGGCCACCCGCTGACCTCCGCCCTCCGTCCATCCGGCACCCGACCATCCGGAGCACACGCATGATCGATCGCGACCGCTTTCCCGTCGACCCCTGGCGCCTCGTCGAGACCCGCTACGCCGAGGAGGACGCGGGTGTCACCGAGACCCTGTTCGCCGTCGGGAACGGCTTCCTCGGACTGCGCGGGAACTACCCCGAGGGCCGCCACGCGCACGAGCACGGCACGTTCATCAACGGCTTCCACGAGACGTGGCCGATCCGTCACGCCGAGAGCGCCTACGGCTTCGCCGAGGTCGGGCAGACGATCGTCAACGTGCCCGACCCGAAGGTCATGCGCGTCTACGTCGACGACGAGCCCCTCTCGCTCGACCTCGCTGACGTGCGCGAGTACGAGCGCTCGCTCGACTTCCGCGACGGGGTCCTGCGGCGCCGTCTGCTGTGGGTCACGCCGTCGGGCAAGGAGGTGCTCCTCGAGTCGGAGCGCCTCGTGCCGTTCGAGGACCGGCACCTCGCGATCGAGCGGATGACCGTCACGGTCCGCAACGCGGACGCCCCGGTCGTCATCAACTGCCAGCTCATCAACCGGCAGGACGGGCAGGACGTGTACGGGGGCCACCCGCACGCGCCGGGCGCGACCGTCGACCCGCGCCGCGCCGAGCGCATCGAAGCGGAGCGCGTGCTCATGCCGCAGGAGCACTGGCAGGACGGCACGCGCACCGCGCTGTCGTATCGCACGGCGTCTTCCGGCATGTCGCTCGCGGTCGTCGCCGACCACGTCATCGAGACCGAGAACCCGCACGTGCACCGCGCGCTCATCGAGCCCGACATCGCGAAGAACGTCTTCCGCGTCGAGGCGAAGGCCGGCGTGCCCGTGACCGTCACCAAGACGATCAGCTACCACACGTCGCGCAGCGTGCCGACGGGCGAGCTCATCGACCGCTGCCGGCGCACGCTCGACCGCGTGCTCGCGGCGGGCGCGGCCTCGGTCTTCGAGGCGCAGCGTCGCTGGATGACGGGGTTCTGGGACCGGTCGGATGTCCGCATCGTCGGCCACGACGACCTGCAGCAGGCGACGCGCTGGTGCCTCATCCAGCTCGCCATGGCGGCGGCGCGCGCGGACGGATGGGGCGTGCCGGCCAAGGGCGTCACCGGCTCGGGCTACAGCGGCCACTACTTCTGGGACACGGAGATCTACATCCTCCCGTTCCTCGCGTACACGACGCCGCTCTGGGCGCGCAACGCCATGCGCATGCGCACGAAGATGCTCCCCGCGGCGCGTCGACGCGCCGCGAAGATGAGCGAGGCGGGCGCCCTCTACCCGTGGCGCACGATCAACGGCGAGGAGGCGTCGGCCTACTACGCGGCCGGCACCGCGCAGTACCACATCAACGCCGACATCGCCTTCGCGCTCGTGCGCTACGTCCGCGCGACGGGCGACGTCGACTTCATGGCGCGCGAGGGCGCGGATGTCCTCGTCGAGACCGCGCGGATGTGGACGACGCTCGGGTTCTGGCGGCAGAACGAGGGCGAGGAGAGCTTCCACATCCACGGCGTGACGGGGCCCGACGAGTACACGACCGTCGTCAACGACAACCTCTTCACGAACGTGATGGCCCGCTTCAACCTCCGTGCCGCGGCGCGGGTCGTCCGCACGATGGCCGAGAAGTCCGGGCGCGCGTACCGCGACCTCGTCGACCGCGTGCAGCTCGATCCGGGCGAGCCGGAGGCCTGGGAGCGCGCGGCCGACGCGATGTACATCCCGTACAACGAGAAGCTCGGCATCAACCCGCAGGACTCCCTGTTCCTCGAGCGCGAGGTGTGGGACCTCGAGCACACCCCGCGCGAGCAGCGCCCGCTGCTGCTGCACTTCCATCCGCTCGTCATCTACCGGTTCCAGGTGCTCAAGCAGGCGGACGTCGTGCTCGCCCTCTACCTGCAGGGCAACCACTTCACCGACGAGGAGAAGCTCGCCGACTTCGAGTACTACGACCCGCTCACGACGGGCGACTCGACGCTGTCGGCCGTCGTGCAGTCGATCCTCGCGGCCGAGGTCGGGTACCAGGACCTCGCGCTCGAGTACTTCGAGCACGCGCTGTTCGTCGACCTCGCGAACATGCACGGCAACACGTCCGACGGCGTGCACGTGGCGTCGGCGGGCGGCGTGTGGACGGCGCTCGTGGCGGGCTTCGGCGGCATGCGCGACCACGACGGCGAGCTCAGCTTCGACCCGCGCCTCCCGCGCGACTGGCCCGAGCTGCAGTACGCCCTCGCGTGGCAGGGCTCGCAGCTGGACGTGTCGATCCGGCGCGACGAGATGCGGGTGTCGGTCCGCTCGGGCGACCCCGTCACGTTCACGGTGCGCGGCGTGTCCCACACCGCGAGCCCGTCCGCGCCGGCCATCGTGCCGCTCGCCGATCAGGGGCCCGTGCGCCCCGGGCGCCCGACCATGCGCAAGTACTCGTCGATGCACCGCGAGGACGGCTCGCAGCTCGAGCCGACCCTGCCGCCGGTCACCACGGCCATCCCGATCGTGGCCGACGACCTCGTGGAGCGCTCGACCGACCCGCGCACGCTCGATTGAGCGTCGTCCGCGCCCGGCCGCGCACGGTTTGACTTTGCGCGGCCGGGCGCAGACAGTGGAGGGCATGCCCGACGAATGGACCTCGCGCCCCGCGCCCGTCGTGCGCCGCAGCGTCGCGGAGTCCGTGATCGAGGACCTGCGCGGCGCGATCACCTCGGGGGCGCTCGCGGTCGGCACGCGACTGCCGTCGGAGGCGCTTCTCGCGGAGCGGTACGCCGTGAGCCGGCCGGTCATCCGCGAGGCGCTGCGCTCGCTGCAGACCCTCGGGCTCACCCAGACGCGCACCGGCAGCGGCACGTACGTGACGGCGGACCGGATCGATCCGGCCACCGTGTACGGCAAGTTCTCCGCGCGCGACCTCATGGAGGCGCGCCCGCACATCGAGGTCCCCGCGGCGGGGCTCGCCGCCGAGCGCCGGACGGACGAGCAGCGCGACGAGCTCACCGCCCTGTGCGACGCGATGGACGCGTGCGACGACCCCCAGGAATGGGTCGCGCTGGACACCCGCTTCCACTCCCTCGTCGCTCAGGCGTCGGGGAACGCGGTCTTCGCGAAGGCCGTCTCCGACATCCGCGATGCCCTCTCGCGTCAGTCGCAGGTCGTGAACCTCGTCGCGTCGCGCCAGGAGCCATCCGGTCGCGAGCACCGGCGGATCGCCGAGGCGATCGCGGTCGGCTCGCCGATCGAGGCCCGCGAGGCCATGCGCGCGCACCTCGGCGAGGTCGAGCGCGTCGTCATCCCCCTGACACGACCAGCCGCTCGGGGCTGAGCGCGGCGCGCACCTCGTCGGGCGTGAGCAGCCCGCGCTCGAGCGCGACATCCGGAACCGATCGGCCCGTCCGCAGCGCCTCCTGCGCGATCTCCGTGGCCATCCGGTAGCCGAGCAGCGGGTTGAGCGCGGTCGCGAGGCCGATCGACGACGCGACGCGCTCCGCCATGATCTCGGGGTGCGCCTCGATGCCGTCGACGCAGCGGTCGGCCAGGAGCCGGCACGCCGCCGTGAGATGCGCGAAGCTCTGCGAGAGGGCGCGCGCGATCACCGGCTCGAAGGCGTTGAGCTGCAGCTGGCCCGCCTCCGCCGCGAGCGTCACGGCGAGGTCGTCGGCGATCACGGTGTACGCCACCTGCGTGACCATCTCGGGGATGACCGGATTCACCTTGCCGGGCATGATGCTCGAGCCGGCCTGCACGGCGGGCAGCGAGATCTCGCCGAGCCCCGCGCGCGGACCGGACGACAGCAGGCGCAGGTCGTTGCACGTCTTGGAGAGCTTGATCGCGATGCGCTTGAGCACCCCGGAGACGTGCACGAACGCGCCGGGATCCTGCGTGGCCTCGACGAGGTCGGCGGCGGTGACGAACGGGCGCCCCGTGAGCTCGGCGAGGTGCGCGCAGGCGCGGGCGGCATAGCCTGCGGGGGCGTTGAGGCCCGTGCCGATCGCGGTGGCGCCCAGGTTCACCTCGAGCAGGAGCGCGGCCGACTCCCGCAGCCGCGCCCTGTCCTCGCCGAGCATGACGGCGAAAGCCCCGAACTCCTGCCCGAGGGTCATCGGCACCGCGTCCTGCAGCTGCGTGCGGCCGACCTTGAGATGCGCGGCGAACTGCGCGGCCTTCCGCGCGAACGCCGCCTCGAGGTGCGCCATCGCCGCCTCGAGCTCGTCGACCGCCTCCGTGAGCGCCGCGTTGATCGCGGTGGGGTAGACGTCGTTGGTCGACTGGCTCATGTTGACGTGGTCGTTCGGGTGCAGGCGCGCGTAGTCGCCCTTCTCGTGCCCGAGCAGCTCGAGCGCGCGGTTGGCGATGACCTCGTTCGCATTCATGTTCGTCGACGTGCCGGCGCCGCCCTGGATGAGGTCGACGACGAACTGGTCGTGGAGAGCGCCCGCGCGGATCTCCGCGCACGCGGCCGTGATCGCGTCGCACCGGGCGGCGTCGAGCAGGCCGAGATCGCGGTTGGCGAGCGCCGCGGCCTGCTTGACGGCCGCGAGCCCGCGCACGAGGAACGGGAATCGTCCGATCGGCGTGCCCGTGACGGGGAAGTTGGCGACCGCCCGGGCCGTGTGGACGCCCCAGTAGGCGTCTGCCGGGACCTCGAGGTCGCCGAGGAGGTCGTGCTCGCTGCGCGTCTTCGTCATCACTGCTCTCTTCCTTGAGGCGGAACGTGCCTGTAAAGCTACCAGACAGATTTCCGGACATCCGACTTGACATCTCGCGGCTTACGTGGTCGGATGTCGCAAGCTGTTTGGCAGCTAGCCAGATTCCGCGGCAACGTCGCCGCCCGACCGAAGGCAGACACCGTGTCGACCCAGACCCCCGATTCCGCCCCCTCGTCGCTCCCCGACGAGCAGTCCGGATTCCGCAAGGCGCTCCGTCCCCGCCAGATCCAGATGATCGCCATCGGCGGCGCGATCGGCACCGGACTGTTCATGGGAGCCGGCGGCCGGCTCGAGAGCGCCGGTCCGGCCCTCGTCGTCGTGTACGCCGTCTGCGCGTTCTTCGCGTTCCTCGTGCTGCGCGCCCTCGGCGAGCTCATCGTGCACCGTCCGTCGAGCGGCTCCTTCGTGTCGTACGCGCGCGAGTTCTACGGCGAGAAGATGGCGTTCTTCGCCGGCTGGATGTACTGGCTGAACTGGGCGATGACCTCCGTCGCCGACGTCACGGCCGTCGCCCTCTACATGAACTTCTTCAAGCAGTACGTCGCGTGGCTCGCGGCGATCGACCAGTGGGTGTTCGCGCTGGTGGCGCTTGTGCTCGTGCTCGGCATGAACCTGCTCTCTGTGAAGGTGTTCGGCGAGCTCGAGTTCTGGTTCGCGCTCGTGAAGGTGCTCGCGCTCGTCGCGTTCCTCGTCGTCGGCGTCTTCTTCGTCGCGACCGGCACGCCGGTCGACGGCGTCGCGCCGGGCTTCCACCTCATCGCCGACAACGGCGGCGTCTTCCCGAACGGCGTGCTCGCCGCCTTCATCGTCATCCAGGGCGTCGTCTTCGCGTACGCCTCGATCGAGCTCGTCGGCACCGCCGCGGGGGAGACCCAGGATGCCCGCACCGTCATGCCGAAGGCCATCCGCACGGTCGTGTTCCGCCTCGTCGTCTTCTACGTGGGCTCGGTGCTCCTGTTCACGCTGCTCATGCCGACCACGTCGTACGCCGCGGGCGAGAGCCCGTTCGTGACGTTCTTCGGCGCGATCGGCGTCGAGGGCGCGGACATCATCATGAACCTCGTCGTGCTCACGGCGGTGCTCTCGTCGCTCAACGCCGGTCTCTACTCGACCGGGCGCATCCTCCACTCGATGGCGGTCTCGGGCTCCGCTCCCGCCGCGCTCGCCCGCATGAACCGCGCGGGCGTGCCCTACATGGGGATCGCCGTCACGGCCGTCGTCACCGCGATCGGGGTGGCGCTCAACGCGGTCGTGCCCGAGCAGGCGTTCGAGATCGCGCTCAACGTCTCGGCGCTCGGCATCATCAGCGCGTGGGCGGTCATCGTCCTCTGCCAGCTGAAGCTGCGCAGCCTCGCCGAGCGCGGCGCGCTCGAGCGCCCCGCGTTCCGGATGCCCGGCGCGCCCTACACGGGCTACGCGACGCTCGTCTTCCTCGGCGCCGTCGTCGTGCTCATGGCGCTCGACTACCCGATCGGCAGCGCCACGGTCGCGTCGCTCGTCCTCATCGTGCCGGCGCTCATCGCGGGCTGGTTCCTCTCGCGCGACCGCATCCGCGCGCTCACGGCCGAGCGGACGGGCACGCTCGCCGCGCTCGCGCACCGCGCGGCCGCGACCCGCTCGGGACGGGCCGAGTGACGCCCGCCCCGGCCGTCGTCGTCGTCGCGACGGGCGGCACCATCGCGAGCCGCCCGTCAGCCGAGGGTGGCACGGCGCCCGCGCTCGGCGGCGACGCCATCACGGCGTCGGCTGGGGCGTCCGCGCCCGTCCGCGTGGTCGATCTGATGGCGGAGGACTCGGCCGCGCTCGACCTCGCGCGCATGCAGGAGATCGCCGACGCCGTGGCCGACGCGCTCGCCGACCCGCACACGACGGGTGTGGTCGTGCTCCACGGCACCGACTCGCTCGAGGAGACCGCGCTTCTCGTCGGCCTGCAGTGCGGAGCCGACCCGCGCCCGATCGTGCTGACCGGCGCGCAGTTCCTGCCCGACGATCCGCGGTCGGATGGCCCCGCGAACGTCGCGGCGGCCCTCGCGATCGCGTCGGGCGAGGCGGCCGCGCCGCGCCACCCTGCGACGGGCGGCGCCGTCATCGTGTTCGGCGGGCGCGTCCTCCCCGCGTGGGGCGCGTTCAAGGCGCGCACCGACGACGCCGACGCCTTCCGACGAAGCGGCGACGCTCTCGCGGCGCCCGCTCTCGCGGCGTCCGCTCTCGCGACGGCGCGACGCGCGCACGACGGCGTCGCGCGTGTCCGCGTCGACGTCGTCGCGGTCGTCCCCGGCGGAGACGACGTGCACCTGCGCGCGAGCGCGGCGGCCGGCGCACGGGCCGTGGTGCTCGAGGCGCTCGGCTCGGGGAACGCGTCGCCGGCCATCGTCGAGGGCGTGCGCCGCTGCGTCGATCAGGGCGTGCGCGTCGCGGTCACGAGCCGTGTGCCGGAGGGGGCGCTCGCCGCGACCTACGGCGGGGGAGGCGGCGGTCACGACCTCGTCGTCGCGGGCGCCGCGATGGCGCGCACGCTCCGTGCGGGCCAGGCGCGCATCCTCCTCGCCGAGCTGCTCGCGCGGGGCATGGCCGACGACGCGATCGCGGCCGCCCTCGCGGCGTGAGCGCCGATCGAGGGTCTCAGCGCGATGTCGGCGGGGAGCCGTAGGCTGGATCCGTGACCACCGCCTTGTATCGCCGCTACCGGCCGGAGACCTTCGGGGAGATGATCGGCCAGGCCCAGGTCACGGATCCGCTCATGACCGCGCTGCGCGGCGATCGCATCGGGCACGCGTACCTCTTCTCGGGGCCCCGCGGCTGCGGCAAGACGACCTCGGCGCGCATCCTCGCGCGCTGCCTCAACTGCGCAGAGGGTCCGACCGACACGCCGTGCGGCCGCTGCGACAGCTGCGTCGAGCTCTCGCGGACGGGCGGCGGCTCGCTCGACGTCGTCGAGATCGACGCCGCGAGCCACAACGGCGTCGACGACGCGCGCGACCTCCGCGAGCGAGCGATCTTCGCCCCCGCACGCGACCGGTTCAAGATCTTCATCCTCGACGAGGCCCACATGGTCACGCCGCAGGGCTTCAACGCGCTGCTCAAGCTCGTCGAGGAGCCGCCCGCGCACGTGAAGTTCATCTTCGCGACCACCGAGCCCGACAAGGTGATCGGCACCATCCGCTCGCGCACGCATCACTACCCCTTCCGGCTGGTGCCGCCGGCCGCGATGCTCGCGTACGTCGAGAAGCTGTGCGCCGAGGAGGGCGTGGCCGTGGCGCAGGGGGTGCTGCCCCTCGTCGTGCGCGCGGGCGGAGGCTCTCCCCGTGACACGCTGTCGATCCTCGATCAGCTGATCGCGGGGTCCGAGAACGACAGCGTGACCTACGAGCGCGCGGTCGCGCTGCTGGGCTACACGCATGCCGAGCTCCTCGACGAGGTCGTCGACGCGTTCGCGCTGGCCGACGCGGGCTCCGCGTTCGGCGCGGTCGACCGCGTCGTGCAGACGGGGCAGGACCCCCGCCGCTTCGTGGACGACCTGCTCGAGCGGCTTCGCGACCTCATCGTGATCGCGGCCACGGGCGCCGGCGCGTCCGCCGTGCTGCGCGGCATCCCGTCCGATGAGCTCGAGCGCATGGGGCAGCAGGCCGAGCGCTTCGGCGCGGAGCGCCTCTCGCGCACCGCCGACATCGTCAGCGCCGCCCTCGACGGCATGACCGGCGCGACGTCGCCTCGCCTCCAGCTCGAGCTCATGATCGCGCGCGTCCTCACACACGGAGCGACCGCGGCTCCGGCCGGGGGCGCGACCGCGGCCGGTTCCTCGCGCGGTCCGGCCGCGGGGCCTGCGGCTGGGGTGGCGGGCGCGGCGGGGACGCCTGCTGAGGTGGGGGCACCTGCGGCGGCGGCCGCGGCACCTGCGGCGGCTGCGGCGGCGGCACCGGCGGCACCTGCGGCGGCACCGGCGGCACCTGCGGCGGCACCGGCGGCTGCGCCTGCGGCTGCGGCACCGGCGGTTGCGCCGGCGGCTGCGGCACCGGCGGTTGCGCCGGCGGCTGCGCCTGCTCCTGCGGCCGCGCCTCCTGCGGCTGCGCCTCCTGCGGCTGCGCCTTTCGTCGCTGCGCCGGTGGCACCTCCCGCAGCCGCACCGACGGCTGCGCCCGCAGCTCCCTCGGACGCTCCTGCGGCGGCCGCTCCGGCTGCGGCAGCACCCACGGCACCTCCTGCGGCGGCACCGACCGCAGGGCCCACGGCGGCACCTCCCACGTCTCCGGCACCGCCCGGAGCGCCCGCGGCTGCGGCGCCTGTTGCCGCGGGCTCCAGCGCGGTGAGGCCCGATGGGCCCGAGACGCCCGTACGGCCCGCGACGGCCGTCCGCGATGACGGAACCATCCCCGCCGCCGGCTGGGCGACCATCCCGCCCGGTGCGGACGGGCCCGTGGCTCCCGCACAGCCGACGTCTGCCGAGCGTCCGCCGGCCGACGACGGGCCGCTGCCCGCGCCCGAGGACGAGCCGCCCTACGACCCATACGACGAGCCCGCTCGCAGCGAGCAGCCGCGTCGACCGGAGCCCGCGCCTGAGCCTGCTCCTGCCGGCGCGCCGCTGACCCTCGCCGGAGTGCAGGCCGTGTGGTCGGGGATCCTCGCCCGACTGGAGCACGCGAGTCGCGCGTCGTGGCTCGTGCTCCAGAGCGCGCGGCCGGTGGCCGCGGAGGGCGACGTGCTCACGCTGGCGTTCACGAACCAGCGCGACCTCGCGACCTTCAAGCAGCGCACGCCTCAGGGCGGGGGAGTGAGCGAGGACCTGCGCGGGGTCATCCTCGAGGTCCTCGGCATCCGCGTGAAGTACCTCGCCCGTCACGAGCCGGGCCCCGGCGGGCCTGGATCGAGCGGACCAGGCGGCGCGGGGCCCGGATCGAGCGGACCGGGCGGCGGTCAGACGCCTCCCGCCGGCCCGGGCGGCGTCGCACGCGCACCGGGGCGGTCGGCGCCGCAGCGCGCGTCGGCGCCCTCGGCCGATGCAGGAGCGGTCGCCCTGTCGTCCCGCACCGTCACGGAGTGGGCCGTCGCACCGATCCCGGGTGGTGCCGTCGGCACCCTCGCGGTCGACGAGGATCCGGAGGAGGCGGAGATCCCGCCCGCGGCCCGCATCGCACCGCCCGTCGCGGATGGCGAGATCGCCCCGCCGGCGCCGGCCGCTCCCGCCCTCGACGAGGACGACGACACCGACCCGGGCGACATCCCGCCCGAGCCGGCGGAGGCGATCGCGCCGAACCCGGCGCCCGTGCCGACGGTGCAGGCGCGCCACGTCGGGCCCGAGGGCATCCAGCGCTACGGCGAGGCGGTGGTCCGCCAGGTGCTCGGCGCGACGTTCCTCCACGAGGAGCCGTACGAGCCCGCGACCCGCTTCCAGTGACCTCCCCTGCGTAAGGACACCATCCCTCCATGTACGACGGCATCGTCCAGGAGCTGATCGACGAGCTCGGCCGGCTTCCCGGCATCGGCCCCAAGTCGGCCCAGCGCATCGCGTTTCACATCCTGCAGACCCCGTCCTTCGACGTCTCGCGACTCTCCGAGCTCCTGCGCGAAGTGCGTGAGCGGGTGAGGTTCTGCGAGATCTGCGGCAACGTCTCCGAGAGCGACACGTGCGCCATCTGCCGCGACCCCCGTCGCAACCCGGCGCTCATCTGCGTCGTCGAGGACGCGAAGGACGTCGCCGCGATCGAGCGCACGCGCGAGTTCCGCGGCCGCTATCACGTGCTCGGCGGGGCGATCAGCCCGATCGCCGGCGTCGGGCCCGACGACCTGCGCATCCAGCAGCTCATGACGCGCCTCGCCGACGGCACCGTCCAGGAGGTCATCCTCGCGACGAACCCGAACCTCGAGGGCGAGGCGACCGCGGCCTATCTGAGCCGCCTTCTCACGACCCTCGACATCGCGGTCTCGCGTCTCGCGTCGGGCCTCCCGGTCGGCGGAGACCTCGAGTACGCCGACGAGGTCACCCTCGGCCGCGCGTTCGAGGGCCGCCGCCGCCTCTGAGGGCCGCCGCCTCTGAGCGCGCGGGCGAGACAGCACCTCGCCGCCGAGACAGCGCGTTGCCGCCGAGACAGCGCGTTGCCGCCCCTGAGCGCGCGGGCGAGACTGCACCTCGCGGCCGAGACAGCGCGTTGCCGCCGAGACAGCGCGTTGCCGCCCCTGAGCGCGGGGCCGAGATCGCACCTCGCCGCCGAGACAGCGCGTTGCCGCCGAGAGGCGTGCCGCCGGCCGCCCTCTCGGCGCCCGTATGCACGGCCGGCGGGGGATGGCCTTCTCGGCGCCCGCGTGCACGGCCGGCGGGGGATGGCCCTCTCGGCGCCCGCGTGCACGGTCGGCGGGGGATGGCCCTCCGGGCGGCGCGGGCGGGCGCGGGGCGGCGGGTGCGGAGCCTCTAGACTTGTCGACTGGGCGCGCCCTGCGTCCCTCACCCGCCCGCACCGTGAGGAGCCTCACTTGGCGTTGATCGTCCAGAAGTTCGGCGGCTCGTCCGTCGCCGACGCCGAGAGCATCAAGCGCGTCGCGAAGCGCATCGTCGACACCCGCCGGGCGGGGCACGACGTCGTCGTCGCCGTCAGCGCGATGGGAGACACCACCGACGAGCTGCTCGACCTCGCGTCGCAGGTCGCGCCGGTCCCGGCGCCGCGGGAGCTCGACATGCTCCTCTCCAGCGGAGAGCGCATCTCGATGGCGCTCCTGGCCATGGCCATCCACTCGATGGGATACGAGGCGCGCTCGTTCACGGGCAGCCAGGCGGGCATGATCACGACGGCCGACCACGGCGCCGCGCGCATCGTCGACGTCACCCCCGTGCGCCTGCGTGCGGCTCTCGATGACGGGGCCGTCGTCATCGTCGCGGGCTTCCAGGGCTTCAACCGCGACACGAAGGACATCACGACGCTCGGCCGAGGCGGATCCGACACGACCGCCGTCGCGCTCGCCGCTGCGCTCGACGCCGACGTGTGCGAGATCTACAGCGACGTCGACGGCATCTTCACGGCCGACCCGCGGGTCGTGCCCCTCGCCCGCAAGCTCGGCCACATCACGGCCGAGGAGATGCTCGAGCTCGCCGCCAACGGTGCCAAGGTGCTCTACATCCGCGCCGTCGAGTACGCCCGTCGCCACGGCGTGCTCATCCACGCCCGCTCGACGTTCACGTCGAACGAGGGCACGTACGTTCTGGGCGAGGGGATGAAGGCCCCCCGCAATGCCAAGGGAGAGATCATGTCGGACGACGCCATCGGAATGGAAGAGCCGGTCGTCGCCGGAGTCGCCATCGACCGCAGCCAGGCCAAGATCACGGTCCTCGGCGTGCCGGACGTGCCGGGCTCGGCAGCCGCGATCTTCACGCTCGTCGCGAAGACGGGCGCCAACATCGACATGATCGTGCAGAACGTGCAGTCGGCGAAGGCTGGTCGCACCGACATCTCGTTCACGCTGCCGAAGCAGTCGGCCGCCGAGGTCGCGAAGGCGCTCACGGCAGCGCAGGACGACATCGGGTACGAGAACCTCGTCTACGACGACCAGGTCGGCAAGCTCTCGGTCGTCGGCGCGGGCATGCGCACGCACTCGGGCGTCTCGCTGACGCTCTTCGAGGCGCTGAGCTCCGCCGGCATCAACATCGAGATGATCTCGACGAGCGAGATCCGCATCTCGGTCATCCTCCGCGACACCGAGCTCGACGAGGCCGCCCGCGTCGTCCACTCGGCGTACGGGCTCGACGGCGAGGTCGAGGCGACCGTCTACGCCGGAACCGGCCGCTGACATCCCTCTCCGAAGGCCTCCGACCCCGCGGTGAACTGGTCCCCGGGAGTTGGACTGGCCAATTGAGAGCTTAGGGGCTAGGCGGCAAGGGCCCGGGTCCGGTATTGCACCGGGCTCAGGCCCTTGAGCGTTGAGTGGGCTCGTTCGGTGTTGAACCAGTGGATGTAGGCGTCGATCGCGCTGGTGAGTGCGTCGACGGTGAGGAACGTGGTGGTGCAGTAGAGCTCGTCCTTCATGTGCCCGAAGAAGCTCTCCATCACGGCGTTGTCGAGGCAGTTGCCCTTGCGCGACATCGACTGCTTCGCGCCCGCTCCGGCCAGCAGTCGTTGCCAGGAATCGTGCTGGTACTGGAAGCCCTGGTCCGAGTGCACGATCGGCGCATCTCCCGACCGCAACCGGGTCAGCGCCTGCCGGAGGGAGCTGTTGGTGAGTTCGAGGTTGGGTGAGATCCCGAGGGTATGGCAGATGATCTCCCGCCCGAACAGGTCCATCACCGTGGAGAGGTAGACGCGCCGGTCACCGACTCGGAACTCGGTCACGTCGGTGACCCACTTCTGGTTCGGACCCGTGACGGTGAAGTCGCGTCGCAAGAGGTTCGGGGCGGTCTTGCCGACCTGCCCCTTGAACGAGTTGTAACGCTTGCGGCGACGGATCTGGCAGCGCAACCCGAGCTCGTTCATCAGCTTCAGCACGGTCTTCTTCGACACCTCCCAGCCGCCCTCGCGCAACTTGTCACGGATGCGGCGGTGCCCGTAACGACCCGCGAACCCGTCGAAGATCCGCCGGATCTCGCCTTTCAGGTCCGCATGCTCGTCAGGGCGGTCCAGCCGGGCCTGGTGGTAAAAGAACGTCGACCGAGGCAGCCCGGCGACCTCCAGCAGCGTGGTGAGAGAGTGCTCGGCCTTGAGGGCGACGACGGCGTTCACCTTGTCCGTCGTTTCTGGTCCATCAAGGCCCGCAATTTTCCCAAGTACGCGTTCTGCGCCCGCAGATACTCGTTCTCACGCCGCAACCGCTCCAGCTCCGACTCCTCTGCCTGCGGCGAGTTCGCCCCGGGCGGGCGGCCTCTCCGCTTCGGCCGTAACGCGTCCTCGCCCTCGTTGCGATACTTCCTCGCCCACGTCTTCAGCAGAACCGGCGAGGACAACTCCGCCTCTTCCGCCAGCTCCGCCGCCGACTCCCCGGCAAGGAACCGTTCCACCAGGGCGAGCTTGAACTCGAACGAGTACGACGGATTGTCTCGTTTGACCACCAGTGCTCCTCTGCCACGGATCCGCCAACGTTGATAGAGGTGCCTGACCGGGTCGCGTGGCGCGCCCAGCAAGGTCGACACCGCCCGATCAGCGAGACCCTCCTCGAACGACGCTACCGCCGCCAACCGCTGCGCCTCAGTGAGAGAACTTCTCGGATGCAATGAACTGACCCCCAGGAGTCGAGACTGATTTCTCAGTCCAACTCCCGGGTGTCAGTTCACGGTCGGAGGCCTTCGTCGTCCACTCCCATCACGCATGTCTCACTCGGCGCCGGTATCGAGGCGCTATACCCGCACCACGTGAGACATGCCCGGTCGCTGACCGGCGACAAGTGAGACATGCACGGGCGCTGACCCGCGACAAGCGAGACATGCCCGGTCGCCGACCCGCACCAAGTGAGACATGCCCGGGCGGGACGGGGCACTCCGCGGCGCCGGTAGAATCGAGCAACCCCGCTCGCATCCCCGAGGAACACCATGACCCGCATCTCTGAATCAGGACTCTCCGTCGCCGTCGTCGGCGCCACCGGCCAGGTCGGCACCGTGATGCGCGAGATCCTCCAGGAGCGCGACTTCCCGATCCGCGAGCTGCGGCTCTTCGCGTCGGCGCGCTCGGCCGGCCGAACGATCGACTTCGGCGGCACCGAGGTCGTCGTCGAGGACATCGCGACCGACGACCTGTCGGGCATCGACATCGCGCTCTTCTCCGCCGGCGGCTCCGCCTCGAAGGAACACGCCCCGCGCTTCGCCGCGGCCGGCGCTGTCGTCATCGACAACTCGAGCGCCTGGCGCATGGACCCCGAGGTCCCGCTCGTCGTGAGCGAGGTCAACCCCCACGCGATCGACCAGGCCGTCAAGGGCATCATCGCGAACCCGAACTGCACGACCATGGCGGCCATGCCCGTCCTCAAGCCGCTCGCCGCCGAGGCCGGCCTCGAGCGCCTCATCGTCTCGACCTACCAGGCCGTCTCGGGCTCGGGCCTCGCCGGCGCGCAGGAGCTCCTCGGCCAGGTCGAGGGTGTCCTCGCACAGGGCGACACCCTCCGCCTCGTGCACGACGGCTCGGCGGTCGACTTCCCGGAGCCCGAGAAGTACGTCGCGCCCATCGCGTTCGACGTCGTGCCGCTCGCGGGCAACCTCGTCGACGACGGGCTGAACGAGACCGACGAGGAGAAGAAGCTCCGCAACGAGAGCCGCAAGATCCTCGAGCTCCCCGACCTGCGCGTGGCCGGCACGTGCGTGCGCGTTCCGGTGTTCACAGGCCACTCGCTGAGCATCCACGCCGAGTTCGCGCGCGAGATCACGCCCGAGCGCGCGCGCGAGCTCCTGGCGGATGCCCCGGGCGTGGCTCTCGAGGAGGTCCCGACTCCGCTGCAGGCGGCGGGAAGCGACCCCAGCTACGTCGGGCGGATCCGCGCCGACCAGTCGGCTCCCGAAGGGCGCGGTCTCGTGCTGTTCATCTCGAACGACAACCTCCGCAAGGGCGCCGCGCTCAACGCCGTGCAGATCGCGGAGCTCGTCGCCGCCAAGCTCGGTTCGGCCGTCGCGCGCTGATCCATCCCGCAGAACGGGCCGGCCCCTCGGGGCCGGCCCGTTCTGCGTCCCGGCCCGATCGAAAGAACGCCACCGTCTTCGGGGCGCCGAAAACGCAAGTTCCGGTGTTCTTTCGACGGCGGATGGTCAGGTTCGCCGAAAAGCCGGGAATAGGATTGACGCGTGAGTGAAACCGTCGATGTCGTGCTGATCGGCGGCGGGATCATGTCCGCCACACTCGGCACGCTCCTCAAGGAACTGCAGCCCGACTGGAAGATCGTCGCCTTCGAGCGCGACGGGGAGGTCGCGCAGGAGAGCTCGAACGCGTGGAACAACGCGGGAACCGGGCACTCCGCCCTGTGCGAGCTCAACTACATGCCCGACCCGTCGAACCCGGCGAAGGCGATCGGCATCAACGAGCAGTTCCAGCAGAGCCGCGAGCTGTGGGCATCCCTCGTCGCGAAGGGCATCCTCGACGCGCCGTCGACGTTCATCAGCACGACGCCGCACATGACGTTCGTCACGGGGGAGAAGGACGTCTCCTACCTCCGCGCGCGCTACGAGACGCTCAAGGACCAGCCGCTCTTCGAGGGCATCGAGTACTCCGAGGACTCGCGCGTCATCCACTCCTGGGCGCCGCTGCTCATGGAGAAGCGCCGCAAGACCGACGAGCCCTTCGCCGCGACGCGCGTGCCGGCCGGCACCGACGTCGACTTCGGCGCGCTCACCCGCCAGCTCTTCGACCACCTCCGCGCGAACGACGCCGAGGTGCTGCTGAACCACGAGGTCAACGGCCTCAAGAAGCAGAAGGACGGCACCTGGCTCGTCAGCTACCGCAACCGGGTCGGCAAGACGCCCGGCCAGATCCGGGCGCGCTTCGTCTTCGTCGGCGCGGGCGGATGGGCCATCAAGCTCCTGCAGAAGGCGCGCATCCCCGAGATCAAGGGCTACGGCGTCTTCCCGATCGGCGGCCAGTTCCTCAAGACGACCGATCCGAAGCTCGTCGCGAAGCACGGCGCGAAGGTGTACTCGCAGGCGGCCGTGGGCGCCCCGCCCATGTCGGTCCCGCACCTCGACGCCCGCCGCGTCGACGGCGAGGGGTCGCTCATGTTCGGTCCGTTCGCGACGTTCAGCCCGAAGTTCCTCAAGAAGGGGTCGTGGCTCGACATCGTCTCGCAGGTGCGCCTGCACAACATCGGCTCGATGCTCAAGGTCGGAGCCACGAACCTCGACCTCGTGAAGTACCTCGTGACCGAGCTCCTCAAGAGCCGTGCCAAGAAGATCGAGGCCCTGCGCGTCTTCGTGCCCACGGCCGACGGCGCGGACTGGGAGCTCATCCAGGCGGGTCAGCGCGCCCAGGTCATGAAGGGCGGCAAGCTGCAGTTCGGCACCGAGGTGGTCTCGGCGGCGGATGGCTCGATCGCGGGTCTGCTCGGAGCATCCCCGGGCGCGTCGACGGGCGCGACGATCATGCTCGACGTGCTGTCGTCGTGCTTCCCTGACCGGATCGAGGGATGGAAGCCCGCGCTGCGCGAGCTCATCCCCACCTACGGAGAGACGCTGAACGGGGACGCCGCGAAGGCGCGCGCCGAGATGCGACGCACCGCGGAGGCGCTTCACATCGCGGAGGAGCAGCGCGTCGACGCGTGACGCGCGCTCCTTCTCAGACCCCAAGCTTCTCGCGCAGGGCCGCGACGTGCCCATCCGGGTCGACGCGGTACTCGGCGATCTCGATGCGGTTCTCCTCATCGAGCACGAACGTCGAGCGCAGCACGCCCGTGAGGGTGCGGCCGTCGATCTGCTTCTCACCCCACGCGCCGTAGCTCTTCGCGACGGCGTGATCCGGGTCGGAGAGGAGCGGGAAGTCCAGGCGGTCCTCCTCGGCGAAGCGGGCGAGCGTCTCGACGTCGTCCTTCGAGATGCCGACGACCTGGTAGCCGGCGCCGCTCAGCGACGCGAGGTTGTCGCGGAAGTCGCACGCCTCGGTCGTGCAGCCGGGAGTGAAGGCCGCGGGGTAGAAGTAGAGGATGGTGCGTCCGCCCGCGAAGTCGGACAGGCGCACCGTCTCGCCCTTCGCGTCGCTCAGGGCGAAGTCGGGCGCGTCGGCGCCGGGAGCGAGCTGTGCGACGGTCTCTTCGGCCACGATGCCTCCGTAGTTTCACGATATGGAATAAAGCTTCTGTAGCTCGGAATTCATTATAGTCCAGCCCGGCGGGGCGGCGCAATGGCCGATCAGCCGCGCCCGTCGAAGGGCATGCCGGTCGCGGTCACCACGATCTCGTGGACCGCGACCTCGTGCGGCAGGTCGGCGACGTCTGCGATCAGGCGTGCGGCGTGCGCGACGTCGAATGTCGGCTCGACGCGGCGCGTGCCATCGGGCTGCAGTGCGCCATCGCCCGCGTCGATGCCGTGCAGGAGCTCGGTGGCGGCGTTGCCGATGTCGATCTGGGTCGCGGTGATGCCGAAGGAGCGCCCGTCGAGCGCGACCGAGCGCGTGAGCCCGGTCATCGCGTGCTTCGTGATCGTGTAGGCGGCCGATCGCGGGCGCGGACGGTGCGCCGACACCGAGCCGTTGTTGATGATGCGGCCGCCCTGCGGAGTCTGCGCGCGCATGCGGCGGAAGGCCTCGCGCGCGCAGAGCACCGCGCCCGTGACGTTGACGTCGAGCACCTGTCGCCAGTCGTCGTCCGAGAGCTCGTCGATCCGCGCCTGGGGTCCGAATGCGCCCGCGTTGTTGAAGAGCAGGTCGACGCGCCCCGCATGCTCCTGGGCGGCATCGAACGCGCGGACGACGTCATCCGGTCGCGTCACGTCGGCGGGGATGGACGCGGCGGCCGGCCCGCCCGCCTCCGCGATCTCGGCGGCCGTCCGCTGGAGCGTCTCGCGCGTGCGCCCGATGAGGGTGAGCGACCAGCCGCGACGCGCGAGCTCGAGGGCGGTCGCCCTCCCGATGCCCGTCCCGGCGCCGGTGATGAGCGCGCTGCGGATGGCGCGGGTCTGCGTCGACATGGTGTCTCCTTCTTCTGCACGACGGTGCGCACGGTAGCTTCTCACGGAGGTCGGCTTGACTCTCCCGAAACGGGGTGCTTCACTAATTACACACAACGGAAGAACAGTTCCGGAATGTGGAATGAAGGAAGGTAAGCAATGACGCTTGCAGCGTTCAACCAGCTGACGCCGACGGAGGCGGATGCGCTCATCCGGCCCGCCGCCGACATCGACCGCTGGGTGGAGGCCGTCGTGTCCGCTCGTCCGTACTCCAACGTGGAGGAGGTGCTGTCGGCCGCCCGCGAGCGGGCGCTCGACTGGACGGACGAGGACATCGACGCGGCGCTGGCGCATCACCCGCGCATCGGGGACCGTCCGAGCGGCAGCTCGACGGAAGCCGGCATGTCGCGCGGAGAGCAGGCCGGCGTCGATGCGGGCGATGCGGCACTGGCCGCAGAGCTCCACGCGGGCAACCGCGCCTATGAGGAGCGATTCGGGCGAGTCTTCCTCATCCGGGCGGCGGGGCGCAGCGGTCGAGAGATCCTCGACGAGCTGAACCGCCGTCTCGACAACACCGACGAGGACGAGATCCGCGAAGTCGCCGAACAGCTTCGCGAGATCGCACTCCTCCGACTGGAAGGGATCCTCCGCGCATGAGCCACGTCACCACGCACATCCTCGACGCGTCGATCGGCCGTCCGGCCGCCGACGTCGCGGTGGCACTGGAGGACGCGGACGGCGCGGTCGTCGCATCCGCCCGCACCGACGCGGACGGCCGTGTGAAGGACCTCGGTCCCGAGGCGCTCGAGCCGGGGCACTACCGGCTCCGCTTCGAGGTCGCCGCGTACTTCGCGCGCACCGGCACGGATTCCTTCTACCCCGTCGTCACGATCGACTTCACGGTCGGCGACGCCGAGCAGCACTATCACGTACCGCTACTCATCAGCCCGTTCGCATATTCAACCTACAGGGGTAGCTGATCATGACCATCGCTGACACCACCGTCGAGACCTCGTCCCAGACCAAGGTCGTGCTGGGCGACAGCCAGTACGGCAAGGCAGAGGTCCACGTCGTCCGCGTCACGCGCGACACCGACCGCCACGAGATCGAGGACCTCACGGTCGTCTCGCAGCTCCACGGCGACTTCGACTCGTGCTACTACGAGGGCGACAACTCGCACGTCGTGCCGACGGACACACAGAAGAACACGGTGTTCGGCTTCGCCCGGGAGGGCATCGGGTCGCCCGAGGACTTCCTCATCCGCCTCGGCCGCCACTTCACGAGCGAGTTCGAGTGGGTCACGGGCGGCCGCTGGGGCGCGCGTCAGGCGACGTGGTCGCGCATCCCGGTCGCGGGCGAGGGCCACGACCACTCGTTCTTCCGCGGCGGCACGGGAGCCGAGACCCGCACCGCGGTCGTGAAGATCGTCGGCGACCAGACGCACGTGGTCGCGGGTCTCGAGGACCTCGCCGTCCTCAAGACGACGCAGTCGGGATTCGTCGGCTACCCGGTCGACCGCTACACGACGCTCCCCGAGACGACCGACCGCATCCTCGCGACGAACGTCACGGCGCGCTGGCTGTACAACCGCACCGACATCGACTTCAACGAGGTCTTCGCGTCGGTCCGGACGATCATGCTCGAGGCGTTCACGAACCACTACTCGCGCGCGCTCCAGGAGACGCAGTACATCATGGGCCGCGCCGTGCTCGAGGCGCACCCCGAGATCGACGAGATCAAGTTCTCCATGCCGAACCTCCACCACTTCGTCGTGGACCTCGAGCCCTTCGGCCAGGACAACCCCAACGAGGTGTTCTACGCCGCCCACAGCCCGTACGGCCTCATCGAGGGCACGCTGCGGCGCGAGGGCCTCGGCGACACCGCGGCCATCTGGCAGGGCATCCCCGCCTACGTCTGATGCCGTGACGGCCCCTGCGCCGTCTCGACAGCCCGTCGCGGTCGGGTCATCGCTCTCGACGACCCGACCGCGGACGGGCGTGCCCGCGCACGCTCGCGCGGGCGCTGCGCGATCACGCGCGAACCTGGGCGGCGCCGAGCGCCGCCGTGCCGACAAGGAGGTCAGCAATGAGCAAGAAGAACCGCCGGGCGCTGCCCGGATCACTGGATGTCGCCGGATCGCCCGAGGACGAGCGCCTGCCCGTCGGCAGGTCGTTCATGTACGGACTGCAGCACGTCCTGACGATGTACGGCGGGATCATCGCCCCGCCGATCATCCTCGGCGGCGCCGCCGGCGTCACCGACGCGGAGAAGGGCCTCCTCATCGCGTCGTGCCTCTTCATCGGAGGCCTCGCGACCATCCTGCAGAGCGTGGGGATCCCGTTCTTCGGATCGAAGCTCCCGCTCGTGCAGGGCACGTCGTTCGCGGCCGTCGCGACGATGCTCGCGATCGTGAACGGGGGAGGAGGGCTGCCCGCGGTCTTCGGCGCCGTGCTCGCCGCGTCGCTGATCGGCTTCGTCATCACGCCGTTCTTCGCGATGATCCTCCGCTTCTTCCCGCCCGTCGTCACGGGCGTCGTCATCACCGCGATCGGCCTCTCGCTGATCCCGGTCGCCGGCAACTGGATCATGGGCGGCAACGCGGCCGCCGACGACTACGGCTCGATGGCCAACGTCGGGCTCGCCGGGCTCACGCTCCTCATCATCGTCGTGCTCTCCAAGCTCGGCAGCGCCACGATCTCGCGCCTGTCGATCCTGCTCGCGCTCATCATCGGCACCGTCATCGCGATCCCGCTCGGGATGGCCGACTTCTCGTCGGTCCTCGACGGCCCGGTCTTCGCCATCCCCACCCCGCTCGCCTTCGGCGCGCCGGTCTTCGACCCGGCAGCGATCGTGTCGATGCTCGTCGTCGTGCTCGTGATCCTCACCGAGACGACCGCCGACATCCTCGCGGTCGGCGAGATCACGGGGGCGCGCGTCGACTCCCGCCGCATCGCCAACGGCCTGCGCGCCGACATGGCGGCCAGCGCGGTGTCGCCGCTGCTCAACTCGTTCACGCAGAGCGCGTTCGCGCAGAACGTGGGCCTCGTCGCCATCACGGGCGTGAAGAGCCGCTTCGTCGTCACCGCGGGCGGCGTCATCCTCGTCATCCTCGGCGTCCTGCCCATCCTCGGGCGCGTCGCCGCGGCCATCCCGATGCCGGTCCTCGGCGGCGCGGGCATCGTCCTGTTCGGCACGGTCGCGGCCTCGGGCATCCGCACGCTGTCGAAGGTCGACTACCGCAACAACATGAACCTCATCATCGTCGCGGCGTCGCTCGCGTTCGGCATGCTGCCGGTCGTCAAGACCGACATCTACCACCTGTTCCCCGACTGGTTCGAGGTCATCTTCCACTCGGGCATCTCGTCCGCCGCGATCATGGCCGTCCTGCTCAACCTCATCTTCAACGAGCTCACCCTCGGCAACGTGCGCAAGAACGCCTCGGTCTTCGTCGCGTCGCCCCCGCGCATGGTCCGCGAGGACGAACTCGAGGCCCTCGAGGACGGCGACACGTTCGTCGGCGGCAAGCTCATCGCCGCGGACGGCAACGAGGTCCCGATCGTCCGCGTGAACGCGGCCGGCAACCAGACCACCTCCATCCACATCAGCTCCGTCGACCGCGTCGCGCCCGACACCCCCGCTCAGGGCTCGCGCACCATCCGGAAGGGCTTCCGCCGATGACAGCACCCTTCGAACCCGCGCTCCTCGACCGGAGGGTCGATGACGTCGATCCCGCCGAGACCGCGGAGTGGCTCGAATCGATCGACGGCCTCGTGGCCGCGGGCGGCCGCGAGCGCGCGCACCGCATGATCGAGGCGCTCGCCGCCCGCGTCGGCGCGGACCGCGCGCGGGCCGAGCTGACGACCGACTACGTCAACACGATCCCGGCCTCGCAGGATGCGCCGTACCCCGGCGACGAGCAGGCCGAGCGCCGCTACCGGGCATGGATCCGCTGGAACGCGGCGGTCATGGTGCATCGTGCGCAGCACCCGTCGACCGGGGGCGTGGGCGGCCACATCGCGACCTACGCGGGCGCCGCCACGCTCTACGAGGTCGGCTTCAACCACTTCTTCCGCGGCAAGGACCATCCGGGCGGCGGCGACCAGGTGTACTTCCAGGGGCACGCGTCTCCCGGCATGTACGCGCGGTCGTTCGTGGAGGGGCGCCTCGACGAGGCCGACCTCGACGGCTTCCGCCAGGAGCGCTCGCGCGAGGGGCACGGTCTGCCGTCGTACCCGCACCCGCGGCTCAAGCCGGCCTACTGGGAGTTCCCGACGGTCTCGATGGGCATCGGGCCGATGAACGCCATCTACCAGGCGCAGGCGAACCGGTACCTGCACGCGCGCGGCATCAAGGACACGTCCGATCAGCACGTGTGGGCGTTCCTCGGCGACGGCGAGATGGATGAGCCCGAGTCGCGCGGGCTGCTGCAGCTCGCGGCGAACGACGGGCTCGACAACCTCACGTTCGTGATCAACTGCAACCTGCAGCGTCTGGACGGGCCCGTCCGCGGCAACACGAAGGTCATGCAGGAGCTCGAGGCGTTCTTCCGCGGTGCCGGGTGGAACGTCATCAAGGTCGTCTGGGGCCGCGAGTGGGATGCGCTGTTCGAGCGCGACGTCGACGGCGCGCTCGTCGACCTCATGAACCGCACACCGGACGGCGACTTCCAGACCTTCAAGGCCGAGTCGGGTGCGTTCGTCCGCGAGCACTTCTTCGGGCGCGACCCGCGCACGCTCGCGCTCGTGTCGGACTACTCCGACGAGGACATCTGGAACCTCCGGCGCGGCGGGCACGACTACGTCAAGGTGCACTCGGCCTACAAGGCGGCGATGGAGCACCGCGGTCAGCCCACGGTCGTGCTCGTGAAGACGGTCAAGGGGTACACGCTCGGTCCGAGCTTCGAGGGCCGGATGGCCTCGCACCAGATGAAGAAGCTCGCCCTCCAGGATCTCAAGGACTTCCGCGACCTGCTCCGGATCCCGATCCCCGACGCGCAGCTCGAGGAGGACCCGTACCGGCCGCCGTACTTCCGCCCTGAGCCGGGCGCGCCCGAGCTCGAGTACATGCTCGAGCGCCGTCGCGCGCTGGGCGGCCCGGTGCCCGAGCGCCGTGCGACGCACACCGCGATCGAGCTCCCGGCCGATGGGGTGTACGCCTCGGCGAAGAAGGGCTCGGGAGCCCAGCAGGCGGCGACGACGATGGCGTTCGCGCGCATCCTCCGCGACATCCTGCGCGACAAGAAGGTCGGGCACCGGATCGTGCCGATCATCCCGGATGAGGCGCGCACGTTCGGCATGGACGCGTACTTCCCGACCTCGAAGATCTACAACCCGCGCGGGCAGAACTACATGTCGGTCGACCGCGAGCTGCTCCTCGCCTACAAGGAGTCCGAGGCCGGTCAGATCCTCCACGTCGGCATCAACGAGGCCGGTGCCGTCGCGGCCTTCACGGCGGCGGGCACGTCGTACGCGACGCACGGCGAGCCGCTCATCCCCGTCTACGTCTTCTACTCGATGTTCGGGTTCCAGCGCACGGGCGACTCGTTCTGGGCCGCGGCCGACCAGATGGCGCGCGGCTTCGTGATCGGCGCGACCGCGGGGCGCACGACCCTCACGGGCGAGGGGCTGCAGCACGGCGACGGCCACTCGCCGCTCCTGGCATCGACGAACCCGGCAGTCGTCTCGTACGACCCGGCCTACGGGTACGAGCTCGCGCACATCGTGCGCGCGGGGTTCGAGCGCATGTACGGAGGGGCACATCCCGACCCGAACGTCATGTACTACCTCACGGTCTACAACGAGCCGATCTCGCAGCCGGCCGAGCCGGAGGGCGTGGACGTCGACGGCATCCTCCGCGGCATGCACCGCGTGTCGCAGGCGGATGGCGAGGGCGTCTCCGCGCAGATCCTCGCGTCGGGCGTCGCGGTGCCGTGGGCGATCGAGGCCCAGCGGGTGCTCGCGGAGGAGTGGGGCGTCGCGGCCGACGTGTGGTCGGTCACGAGCTGGAACGAGCTGCGCCGCGACGCGATCGACGCCGACAGCGCCATCCTGCACGCGGGCGAGCCGCGCGAGCCCTACGTGACCCGGCGCCTCCGCGAGGGGTCCGGCGGTCCGGTCGTCGCCGTCAGCGACTACATGCGGCAGGTGCAGGACCAGATCGCGCCGTACGTGCCCGGCCGCTGGCTCTCGCTCGGGACCGACGGCTTCGGGTTCTCCGACACCCGGGCCGCGGCGCGGCGGTTCTTCCGGGTCGACGTCGAGTCGATCGTCGTCCGCACGCTCGAGGCGCTCGCACTCGACGGCGCGGTCGACCCCGCGGCTGCGCGTCAGGCCGCCGAGCGCTACCGTCTGCAGGACGTGCGCGCCGGCCACACCGGAACGGCCGGCGGCGACGCGTAGTCGTCGGCACACGGAAGCGGGGTCGGGCGTCCAGGACGCCCGACCCCGCTTCCGTGTGCGCGGCGTCAGACCGTGCGGTTCATCTCCCGGCTGATGGCCTCGGCGGCCTCGAGGAGGAGCGGCACGGCGCGCTCGCCGAACGCCTCGTCGACCCGGGTCTGCGGGCCGGAGACCGAGACGGCCGTCGGCGTGGGGGCGTTCGGGATCGGCACGGCGTAGCAGCGCACGCCGATCTCCTGCTCGTTGTCATCGATCGAGTAGCCGCGCTCGCGGATGAGCGACAGGTGCGAGACGAGCTCCTCGGGGTCGCCGATGCTGTGCTCGGTCGCGCGGGGCATCCCGACCCGCGACACGATCGACCGCACGGTCGGCTCGTCGAGCTGCGACAGGATCGCCTTGCCCACGCCCGTGTCGTGCGTGTGTGCGCGTCGCCCGATCTCGGTGAACATCCGCACCGAGTGCGGCGACGGCACCTGCGCGACGTACAGGACCATGTCTCCGTCGAGCACCGCGAGGTTGGCGGTCTCCTGCAGCCGGCCGACGAGGTCGGCGAGGTACGGCTCCGCGATCTGCCCGAGCTGGCGGTTGGCACCGTCGCCGAGGCGGATGAGGCGGGGCCCGAGCGCGTAGCGGCGGTTGGGCAGCTGGCGGACGTACCCGCGCCCCACGAGCGTGCGCAGGAGGCGGTGGATGGTCGGCGGCGGCAGCTCCGTGCGGTTCGCGAGCTCCGACAGCGTCTGCGTGCCGCCCGCGTCCGCCATGAGGTCGAGCAGCTCGAAGGCGCGCTCGACGGACTGCACGCCGCCTGTGGTGCGTTCGGTCATGGGATCTCCTCCAGTTGCGGCCGGTCCGCACTTCGTTCTACAATCATTCCACAACGCAGAAGCAAAACTCCACTTCGTGGAAAAACGGCTCTCGTCTCCGAGTCCGCACAATCGACGTGCGGGCCCCGCCGATCAAGGAGGATCCTATGGCCAACCCGAGCCCCGGGTATTCGATCACCGTCCGCGTCCAGGCGCCCTCGAGCTACCAGGTCACGAGCGAGCTCGCCGCCGCGGTCGGCGCCGCGGGAGCTCAGGTGACCGCGCTCGATGTCGTCGAGTCGCACGCCGACCGCATGGTCGTCGACGTGACCGCCAACACCTCGTCGCCCGATCACGCCGACCAGGTCGCCGACGCGATCCGCGCGATCGAGGGCGTCGCGGTCGAGCACGTGAGCGACCGCACGTTCCTCATCCACCTGGGCGGCAAGCTCGAGGTCGTGCCCAAGGTCGAGCTGCGCAACCGCGACGACCTGTCCCGCGCCTACACGCCGGGTGTCGCGCGCGTCTGCCTCGCCATCGCCGATGACGAGAAGCTCGCCCGCAACCTCACGGTCAAGCGCAACACGATCGCGGTCGTCACGGACGGATCGGCGGTGCTCGGCCTGGGCAACATCGGACCCTCGGCCGCGCTGCCGGTCATGGAGGGCAAGGCGGCCCTGTTCAAGCAGTTCGCCGACGTCGACGCCTGGCCCGTGTGCATCGACACGCAGGACACCGACGAGATCGTCAAGATCGTCAAGGCGATCGCCCCCGTCTACGGCGGCGTGAACCTCGAGGACATCGCCGCTCCCCGGTGCTTCGAGATCGAGGCCCGTCTGCGCGAGGAGCTCGACATCCCGGTCTTCCACGACGACCAGCACGGCACGGCGATCGTCGTGCTCGCCGCGCTCAACAACGCGCTCCGCGTCGTCGACAAGCGCATCGAGGACATCGAGGTCGTCGTCTCGGGCGTCGGCGCCGCCGGCCACGCGATCATCCAGCTCCTCCTCGCCGCCGGCGTGCGCCGCATCGTGGCGGCCGGCCGCTCGGGCGTCATCTCTCGCGGCGAGGAGTACGCCGACGAGCACCGCCGGTGGATCGCCGAGAACACGAACCAGCAGGGTCTCACCGGCTCGCTCACCGAGGCGGTCGCCGGCGCCGACGTCTTCATCGGCGTCAGCGCGCCGGACGTGCTCACCGAGGAGGCCGTCGCGACGATGGCACCGCGCTCGATCGTCTTCGCCCTCGCCAACCCCGACCCGGAGATCGATCCGGTCATCGCCGGACGGCACGCGGCCGTGGTCGCCACGGGCCGCAGCGACTACCCGAACCAGATCAACAACGTGCTCGCGTTCCCCGGCGTGTTCCGCGGGCTGCTCGACGCGGGCGTCAACGACGTGACGACCGAGATGCTCGTCGCGGCGGCGGAGGCCATCAGCCGCAACGTCTCCGACGAGGAGCTCAACGAGAGCTACATCATCCCCAGCGTGTTCGACCGCGACGTCGCGCGCGATGTGGCCGACGCCATCGTCGCCGTCGCCGAGCGCGACCGCGAGCGCGCACACGAGCCCGTCGCCGCCGCGGCGCACTAGGAGAGGAGCACCATCATGTCGATCCAGATCACCGATCCGGCGCCGGTCGCGCGCGCCGAGGAGATCCTCACCCCCGAGGCGCTCGCCTTCGTCGACGCGCTCCACGAGCGCTTCGCCGCGCGTGTGCCGCAGCTGCTCGACCGCCGCCGCGAGCGACGCGACGAGATCGCCCGCACGCACACCCTCGGCTTCCTGCCGGAGACGGCCGACGTGCGCGCCGGCGACTGGCGCGTGCCCGAGCCGCCCGCCGCCATCCGCGACCGTCGTGTCGAGATCACGGGCCCCGCGAGCCCCGCGAAGATGGCGATCAACGCCCTCAACTCGGGGGCCAAGGTGTGGCTCGCCGACCTCGAGGACGCGTCGGCGCCGACGTGGCACAACGTCGTCGACGCGCAGGTCAACCTGAAGGACGCCGCCCGCGGCTCGCTCTCCTACACCGCTCCCGACGGCCGTGCGTACGCGCTGCGGACGGACGCGCCGCTCGCGGTCGTCGTGGTCCGCCCCCGCGGGTGGCACCTGCCGGAGCACAACGTGCGCTGGGACGGCGAGAGCGCGGTCGGCGCGCTCGTCGACTTCGGACTCCACTTCTTCCACAACGCCCGCATCCTCGCCGACGCGGGGCAGGGGCCGTTCTACTACCTCCCGAAGATGGAGAGCCACCTCGAGGCGCGCCTGTGGAACGACGTCTTCACGTACGCCGAGGACGCCCTCGGGATCGAGCCCGGCACCATCCGCGCCACGGTGCTCATCGAGACGATCACGGCCGCGTTCGAGATGGACGAGATCCTCTACGAGCTGCGACCGCACGCGTCGGGTCTCAACGCCGGGCGCTGGGACTACCTGTTCAGCATCATCAAGAACTTCCGCGACGCGGGGGAGGCGTTCACCCTGCCCGACCGTGCGCAGGTGCAGATGACCGCGCCCTTCATGCGCGCGTACACCGAGCTGCTCGTGCAGACGTGCCACAAGCGCGGCGCGTTCGCGATGGGCGGCATGGCCGCCTTCATCCCGAACCGCCGCGAGCCCGAGGTGACCGAGCAGGCCATCGCGAAGGTCCGCGCCGACAAGCTGCGCGAGGCGAACGACGGCTTCGACGGCTCGTGGGTCGCGCACCCCGACCTCGTGCCCGTGTGCCGCGAGGTGTTCGACGAGGTGCTCGGCGAGCGGCCGAACCAGATCGACCGCCAGCGCCCCGACGTGCGCATCGAGGGCCCCGAGCTCCTCGACGTCCGCTCGGCGGGCGGCACGGCGACGCTCGACGGCCTCCGTCTGAACCTCTACGTCGCCGTCGCGTACACGGCGGCCTGGCTCGGGGGCAATGGCGCGGTCGCGATCCACAACCTCATGGAGGACGCGGCGACCGCCGAGATCTCCCGCTCGCAGGTGTGGCAGCAGATCCGCAACGGCGTCACGCTCGACTCGGGCGAGACCGTCACGCGCGATCTCGTCGAGCGCATCCTGGACGAGGAGGTCGAGCGCCTGCGCGGCGAGGTGCCCGGCGACGACTTCGAGCGGCTCTACGTGCCGGCCTCGCGGCTCGTGCGCGACATCGTGCTCTCCGAGGAGTACGCCGACTTCCTGACCAACGGCGCCTACGACGAGGTCGTGGCACGATGACGGCCGCTCGCGCGGTCGAGGTGGCCGGATCGCTCGGCGAGTCGGACTACGCCGAGGCCGACGCCGCGCTCGCCGCGACCGACCGGCTGCTCGTCGAGAGCTATCCCGGCGACACGGGTGCGCGCCAGCCGATCCACACCGTCTACGTCCCCGGCCACCTCTACCGGCCCGGACTCGCGGGGGAGTGGGGCGCCGCGGCGCTCGAGGCCGTCGAGGCATCGGGCGGGCTCCGCGCTCTCGTGTCCGACCTCGTCGGAGACGCGGAGGCAGACGTCATCGTCGAGCGCGTCTCGGCGAAGCTGCGCACCGAGCCGATCGAGGATCTCCGGATCGACTTCGAGGACGGCTTCGGCGACCGTGGCGACGAGCAGGAGGACGCCGCCGTGGTCGCCGCGGCGGAGGCGCTCGCCGATGACGTCGCTGCCGGCACCGCGCCGCCGTTCGCGGGCATCCGCTTCAAGTGCTTCGAAGCCCCGACGCGGCGCCGCGGCATCCGCACGCTCGACCTGTTCCTGACGACCCTCGCGGCGCGCGGGGAGCTCCCCGAGGGGCTCGTCCTCACGCTGCCCAAGGTGACGACGGTCGACCAGGTGCGCACGATGGTCTCGCTCCTCGAGCGGATCGAGGAGCGCCTGGGGCTCGTCCCCGGCCGCCTCGGGTTCGAGGTGCAGGTGGAGACACCGCAGCTCATCCTCGCCGCTGACGGCACCGCACCCGTCGCGACGCTGATCCACGCCGGCAAGGGGAGGATCACCGGCCTCCACTACGGCACGTACGACTACTCCGCATCGCTCGGGGTCTCCGCGGCGTACCAGTCGATGGAGCACCCGGCGGCGGATCACGCGAAGGCCGTGATGCAGGTCGCGGTGGCCGGCACGGGCGTCCGCCTCAGCGACGGCTCGACGAACGTCGTGCCGACGGGCGACCCCGAGCGCGTGCGCGACGCGTGGCGCCTGCACGCGCGGCTCGTCCGCCGCTCGCTCGAGCGCGCGTACTACCAGGGGTGGGATCTGCACCCTGCGCACCTGCCGAGCCGCTTCATCGCCAGCTACGCGTTCTTCCGCGACGGCCTGGGCGGCGTCGCCACGCGCCTGCGCGACTACGTCGAGCAGAACTCGGGCGGCTTCCTCGACGAGCCCGCGACCGCGCGAGCGCTCGCCGGGTTCCTCGTCCGCGGCGTCCAGTCCGGAGCCGTCACTTCCGAAGAGCTGCGCGAGCGCGTGGGCATCGACGAGCAGGCGCTCGTCGCCCTGGCCCACCCCCGCCGCGCCTGAGAGGACCCCATGCCCATCACCACTCCCACCTACGACTACGCGACGATCGACCCGACGCTGCCGCCGCAGACCGACTCCCTCGGGTCGGCCGCGATCGTCACGGAGGCGTACACCGTCATCCCGCGCAGCGTCATGCGCGACATCGTCGCGAGCGTGCTGCCCGAATGGCGCGGCACCCGCGCCTGGATCCTCAACCGCCCCGTCGCATCGGGTGCGACGACCTTCGCGCAGCTCGTGCTCGAGGTCGAGCCCGGTGGAGGGTCCGACGGGCCCGAGCCCCAGGCCGAGGTCGAGGGCTTCGTCTTCGTCCTCACCGGGTCGGTGTCGGTCGAGATCGACGGCGAGCGCCACGAGCTCACGCCGGGCGGCTTCGCGTACATCCCCCCGGCCGCGCGCTGGTCGCTGCGCAACGACGGCGGCCAGACGGCCCAGTTCCACTGGTTCCGCAAGCGCTACGAGCGCGTCGAGGGACTCGAGCCCCGCGCGTTCGCGGGGAACGAGCAGCAGATCGAGCCGGCGCCGATGCCCGGCACAGACGGCGCCTGGCGGACGACGCGGCTGTTCGACGTCGAGGACCTCGCCTACGACTTCCACATCACGGTCGTGACGTTCGAGCCCGGTGCGAAGATCCCGTTCCTCGAGACGCACGTCATGGAGCACGGCATCTTCGTCCTCGAGGGCAACGCGGTCTACCGGCTCAACGACGACTGGGTCGAGCTGCAGCCGGGCGACTACTTCTCCCTGCGGGCGTTCTGCCCGCAGGCCTGCTACGCGGGCGGTCCCGGGGTGTTCCGGTACCTGCTCTACAAGGACGTGAACCGTCAGATCACCCTCTGACTCACGGCGCGATGGCCGGGGACCTCGTTGGGGCGGTTCCCGGCCATCGTTGTGTCCGGACGCCGGCGACTGCGGGTTGACGCGCGCCGGGACCATCCGGTAGATTTCACATATCAGAACTAATCTTCCGGATTATGAAACTAGAAAGGCCGGTCCGATGACGTACACGGTGAACTGCTCGATCCTCCTCACCGAGCTGCCGATCGCCGAGCGCCCTGCCGCCGCGAAGGCCGCGGGCTTCGACGCCGTCGAGTTCTGGTGGCCGTTCGCCGAGGCCGTGCCCGCGCAGGACGAGGTCGACGCCTTCGTCCGCGCGATCGAGGACGCCGGCGTGCAGCTCACGGGGCTCAACTTCTTCGCGGGCGACATGCCCGCCGGCGACCGCGGCCTCGTCTCGTGGCCCGCGCGCTCGCAGGAGTTCCGCGACAACCTCGACGTCGTGACCCGCATCGGCGAGCGTCTCGGCACGCGCGCCTTCAATGCGCTGTACGGCCTCCGCCAGGACGACGCGACGCCCGAGGAGCAGGACGCGCTCGGCGCCGAGAACCTCGCCGCCGCGGCGACCGCCGTCGCCCGCATCGGCGGCACGGTGCTGCTCGAGCCCGTCTCGGGCGCCGACCGCTACCCGCTGCGCACGGCGCAGGACGCGCTCGACGTGATCGCCCGCGTCCCGGCGAGCGCCGGCGAGGTGCGCCTGCTCGCCGACTTCTACCACCTCGCGGTCAACGGCGACGACGTCGCCGCGGTGATCGAGGCGCACGCGGCGCGCTTCGGCCACATCCAGATCGCCGACGCCCCCGGGCGCGGCGAGCCCGGCACGGGCGACCTGCCCCTGCAGCAGTGGATCGACCGCAGCCGCGAGCTCGGCTACGACGGCCCGATCGGGCTCGAGTACAAGGCCACGGGCGACGCCCCGTTCGCCTGGCTCGACGCCGCGGCCGCCCGCAGCTGACCGCTTCCCCCGCACAGACATCTCGGAAAGGCAGATCATGACCAGGATCGCGTTCATCGGACTCGGCATCATGGGCCTCCCCATGGCGAAGAACCTCATCTCGGCCGGCCACGACGTCGTGGGCTTCAACCGCAGCCGGGGCGCCGTCGACGCACTCGTCGAGGCGGGCGGCACGGGTGCCGCGTCGATCGCGGAGGCCGTCGCCGGCGCCGACATCGTCGCCACGATGGTGCCCGACTCGGCCGACGTCGAGGCCGTCGTGGGCGGCTCGGAGGGCGTGTTCGCCCACGCGCAGAAGGGCGCCGTCTGGATTGACTTCTCGAGCATCCGGCCCGACGTCTCGGCGCGACTCGCGGAGGCCGCCGCCGAGGCCGGCCTGCGCGCGCTCGACGCGCCCGTGTCCGGCGGAGAGGCCGGGGCGATCGAGGGCGTGCTCTCGATCATGATCGGCGGCGACGAGGCCGTCGTCGAGGAGGTCCGCCCCGTTCTCGAGGCGGTCGGCAAGACGATCGTCCGCGTCGGTCCCGCCGGCTCGGGCCAGACGGTCAAGGCGGCCAACCAGCTCATCGTCGCCGGCACGATCGAGCTCGTCGCCGAGGCCCTCGTCTTCCTCGAGGCGTACGGCGTCGACACGACGAGCGCCGTCGAGGTGCTCGCAGGCGGACTCGCCGGCAACCGGATCCTCGATCGCAAGGCCGCGTCGATGATCAAGCGCGAGTTCGAGCCGGGCTTCCGCATCGACCTCCACCACAAGGACATGGGCATCGTCACGAGCGCCGCCCGTGAAGCCGGCGTCCACATCCCGCTCGGCGCCCTCACCGCCCAGCTCATGGGCGCCGCTCGTCAGAAGGGCTACGGGTCGCTCGACCACTCGGGCCTCCTCCTCCTCGTCGAGGAGCTCTCCGGCCGCGCGAGCAAGGCGTAGCCCCACCCTCACCTCCCGCAGCGGAAGCGGCCTCGGCCCTCGCGGCGACAAGACCATCAGGAGACCATCATGACCAAGATGCGCGCCGTGGACGCGGCAGTGCTCATCCTCGAGAAGGAGGGCGCCACGCAGGCCTTCGGCCTGCCGGGCGCCGCCATCAACCCGTTCTACTCCGCCATGCGCGCCCACGGCGGCATCCGCCACGTGCTCGCCCGCCACGTCGAGGCGGCGAGCCACATGGCCGAGGGGTACACCCGTGCCGAGCCGGGCAACATCGGCATCTGCATCGGAACGTCGGGCCCTGCCGGCACCGACATGATCACGGGCCTGTACTCGGCATCCGCCGACTCCATCCCGATCCTCTGCATCACGGGCCAGGCGCCGGTCGCCAAGCTCGACAAGGAGGACTTCCAGGCGGTCGACATCGCCTCGATCGCGGCTCCCGTGACGAAGATGGCGAAGACCGTGCTCGAGGCCGGCCAGGTGCCCGGCGTCTTCCAGCAGGCGTTCCACCTCATGCGCTCGGGCCGTCCCGGCCCCGTGCTCATCGACCTCCCGATCGACGTGCAGCTCACCGAGATCGAGTTCGACATCGACCTGTACGAGCCGCTGCCGATCGCGCGCCCCGCGGCCACCCGCGGCCAGCTCGAGGCCGTGCTCGACCTCATCGAGTCGTCCGAGAGGCCCGTGCTCGTCGCGGGCGGCGGCATCATCAACGCCGACGCGTCGGACGACTTCGTCGCGCTCGCCGAGGAGCTCGGCCTTCCCGTCATCCCGACCCTCATGGGCTGGGGCGTCATCCCCGACGACCACGCCCTGCACGCGGGGATGGTGGGCCTGCAGACCCAGCACCGCTACGGCAACGAGAACCTGCTCGCCTCCGACGCCGTGATCGGCATCGGCAACCGCTGGGCGAACCGCCACACGGGCGCCCTCGACGTCTACCGTGCGGGCCGCCGCTTCGTCCACATCGACATCGAGCCCACGCAGATCGGCCGCGTGTTCGCGCCCGACCTCGGCATCGTGTCGGACGCGGGTGCCGCGATCCGCGGACTGCTCGAGCTCGTCCGCGAGCGCAAGGCGGCCGGGTCGCTCCGCGACCGGTCGGCCTGGGTCGCCGAGACGCAGGAGCGCAAGGCGACGCTGCAGCGCAAGACGCACTTCGACAACGTGCCGATCAAGCCGCAGCGCGTGTACCAGGAGATGAACGCCGCGTTCGGCCGCGACGTCCGCTACGTCTCGACGATCGGCCTGTCGCAGATCGCCGGCGCGCAGCTGCTCCACGTGTACCGCCCGCGTCACTGGATCAACTGCGGTCAGGCCGGACCCCTCGGCTGGACGCTGCCCGCGGCGCTCGGCGTCGTGACCGCCGACCCGACGAAGACCGTCGTCGCGCTGTCAGGCGACTACGACTTCCAGTTCCTCATCGAGGAGCTCGCGGTGGGCGCGCAGTTCAAGCTGCCCTACATCCACGTGCTCGTGAACAACTCCTACCTGGGCCTCATCCGCCAGGCGCAGCGCGCGTTCGACATGGACTACCACGTGTCGCTCGCGTTCGACAACGTCAACAGCCCCGAGACCGAGGGCTACGGCGTGGACCACGTCAAAGTGGCCGAGGGCCTCGGCTGCAAGGCGATCCGCGTGCGCGAAGCGGGCGACCTCGCGGGCGCGTTCGAGCAGGCGAAGAAGCTCATGGAGGAGCACCAGGTGCCGGTCGTGGTCGAGGTCATCCTCGAGCGCGTCACCAACATCTCGATGGGCGCAGCGGGCATCGACGCGATCAACGAGTTCGAGGACCTCGCCGAGGGCCCCGAGGACGCGCCGACCGCGACCATCCCGCTGCGTCCGGCCGCCGTCACGGCCTGAGCAGGACGCCCGGAGGACGCGCGTGCGCATCGTCATCGCCCCCGACAAGTTCAAGGGGTCTCTCAGCGCGGAGCAGGTCGCGCAGGCCGTCGCCGACGGCCTGCGCGACGAGCTCCCCGACGCGGAGATCGACCTCGCGCCGGTCGCCGACGGCGGCGAGGGCACGGTCGACGCGGCGGTCGCCAACGGGTTCGCCCGGCACGCGGCGGTCGCGTCCGGGCCCCTCGGCGAGCCGGTCGCGGCGACGTGGGCGCAGCGCGACGACCTCGCCGTCATCGAGATGGCGACGGCCTCGGGCCTCGAGCTCGTGCCCGAAGCCGAGCGCGACGCGCTGAGGGCGTCGTCGCGCGGCACGGGCGACCTGATCCGGGCCGCCCTCGGCCGCGGTGCACGCCGGCTCGTGCTCGCGGTCGGGGGATCGGCCTCCACCGACGGGGGAGCGGGCATGCTCGCGGCCCTCGGCGCGCGTCTCCTCGACGAGGAGGGGCGCGAGGTGCCGGATGGCGGTGCAGCGCTCGCGCGCGTCCGCCGCGTCGACCTGTCGGGGCTCGATCCCCGGCTCGTCGGCGCGGAGATCGTCCTCGCGAGCGATGTCGACCATCCGCTGCTCGGGGCGCGCGGTGCGGCGCGCGTCTTCGGGCCCCAGAAGGGAGCATCGCCCGCCGACGTCGAGACCCTCGACGCCGCGCTCGCGGTGTTCGCCGACGCCCTCGAGGCCGCAGCGGGCGTCGCTGCCCGCGACCTGCCCGGTGCGGGCGCGGCCGGCGGCGTCGGCTTCGGCGCTCTCGCGGCGCTGCGCGCTCGACGCCGTGCGGGCGTCGACGTCGTGCTCGACCTCACCCGTCTCGCCGACCGTCTGCGGGGGGCGGACCTCGTCGTGACGGGTGAGGGCTCGCTCGACGAGCAGAGCCTCGGGGGGAAGACGCCGCTGGGCGTCGCGCGCACGGCGGCGGCCGCGGGGGTGCCCGCCGTCGCCGTGTGCGGCCGGTCGCTCCTCGGCGAGGAGCGCTGGCGGGAGGCGGGGTTCGCCGCGTGCTACGCGACGAGCGACCGCGCCGTCGACGCGGCGGCGAGCATCCGCGACGCCGCCATCCACCTGCGCGCGATCGGCCGCGACATCGCCGCGCAGCATCTCGCGGCCCGTTCCGCGAAACTGATGAGAGACCATTCGAAAGGAGCGACGATGTCGTCGCAGACCGAACACAGTGCAGACTCGACAGCCGCCTCGACGCTTCCCCGCGAGCGCTACGACCTCGTGATCCGGGGCGAGCGGGTGCTCACGACCTCGGGCCTGCGCCCGCGCGAGGTGGGCGTGCGGGATGGCCGGATCGTGGCGCTCCAGCCGCTCGGGAACGCGCTCGAGGGCGACGAGGTCGTCGAGCTGGCCCCAGGCGAGACCCTCATCCCGGGCCTCGTCGACACCCACGTGCACGTCAACGAGCCCGGCCGCACCGAGTGGGAGGGCTTCGCCTCCGCGACCCGCGCCGCGGCCGCCGGCGGCGTGACGACGATCATCGACATGCCGCTCAACAGCATCCCGCCGACGATCGACGTGCCGGCCCTCGAGGAGAAGCGCGCCGTCGCGCGCGACCAGGTGCACATCGACGTGGGCTTCTGGGGCGGCGCCGTGCCCGGCAACACGTCGTCCCTGCGCGACCTGCACGACGACGGCGTCTTCGGATTCAAGTGCTTCCTGCTGCACTCGGGCGTCGACGAGTTCCCGCCGCTGGACGCCGACGAGATGGAGCACGACATGCGCGAGCTCGCATCGTTCGACTCCGTCATGCTCGTGCACGCCGAGGACTCGCGCGCCATCGACCGCGCGCCCTCGCCCGAGGGCGACGACTACGCGAAGTTCCTCGCCTCGCGCCCCCGCGGCGCCGAGAACATCGCGATCGCCGAGGTCATCGAGCGCGCCCGCTGGACCGGGGCGCGTGCGCACATCCTGCACCTGTCGTCGTCCGACGCGCTGCCGATGATCCGCTCGGCGAAGCGCGACGGCGTGCGGCTCACGGTCGAGACCTGCCCGCACTACCTGACCCTCACCGCCGAGGAGATCCCGACGGGCGGCACGCAGTACAAGTGCTGCCCGCCGATCCGCGAGGCCGGCAACCGCGAGCTGCTCTGGGAGGGCCTGCAGGACGGCACGATCGACTTCATCGTCTCGGACCACTCCCCGTCGACGCTCGACCTGAAGGACCTCGAGAACGGCGACTTCGCGGTGGCATGGGGCGGCGTCTCCTCGCTGCAGCTGGGGCTGTCGCTCGTGTGGACCGAGGCGCGTCACCGCGGCATCGACTTCGAGACCGTGGTGTCGTGGATGAGCGACCGGCCGGCGCAGTTCGCGGGGCTCACCGGCAAGGGGCGCATCGCGCCCGGCTACGACGCCGACTTCGCGGTGTTCGCCGACGACGATGCGTACGTCGTCGACGTCGCGAAGCTCCACCACAAGAACCCGATCACGCCGTACGCGGGCCGCGCGCTCTCGGGTCTCGTGCGCCGCACGTACCTGCGCGGTCAGGTCGTCGACGGCAGCACCCCGCGGGGGCAGCTCCTCCGCCGCGGCATGATCGACTGACGCACGGCCGCCGGATGGCGGCTGCGGCTAACATGGCTCGACGTGCCCGTGAACCCCGCAGCCGCCATCCGACCCTCCTCGGCGACGGCGTCGTCCGCCCCGCGGATCACCGTCGCCGCGATCGCCTTCCTGCGAGCGGATGGCGCGGTGCTGACCGTGCGCAAGCGCGGCACGCGCGCGTTCATGCTGCCGGGCGGGAAGCCCGAGGCGGGGGAGAGCGCGGTCGACACGGCCATCCGCGAGGTGCGCGAGGAGCTCGGGCTGGAGATCGCGCCCGCCGACCTGCGCCTGCTGGGCACCTTCGCGACCCGTGCGGCCAACGAGGCCGATTACGCGCTGCTCGCCACCGTGTTCACGACCCGCACTCCGGTCGAGCCGGTCGTGCAGGCCGAGATCGACGAGCTCCGGTGGGTCGTCCCGGTCGCGGCGGTGGACGATCCGTCACAGGCGCCGCTCAACCGCGAGCACGTCTTCGCCCGCCTCGCCGTGCTCTGACCGCCCGCCTCCTTCGTGAGACTAGCGTCGGTCGTCGAGACTGGCGTTCCCCGCACTGGTCTCGGCGACGGGCGCTGGTCTGGATGGCGGCAGCCCTCCGAGCGGGGCGCCGGCAGCCCGCCGCGTGGGGCTCTGACCGCCCGCCGACTACACTCGTCCGGTGGCCAAACTCTACTTCCGCTACGGGGCGATGAACTCGGGCAAGTCCACCGCCCTCCTGCAGGCCGCGTACAACTACGAGGAGCGCGGGCAGGCCGTCCTCCTCGCCAAGCCCGCGATCGACACGAAGGGCGCCGACCAGATCGAGTCGCGCCTCGGCGTCACCCGCACGGTCGACTTCCTCATCGATGCGGATGACGATGCCGGCGAGCTCTTCGCGCGTCACCGTGAGCACGTCCGTCGCGAGGCGAGCCGCGCCCTGTTCGCAGGAGACCGTCCGCGCGACGTCGCGTGCCTGCTCATCGACGAGGCGCAGTTCCTCACGCCCGCGCAGGTCGACCAGGTGTTCCGCATCGCCGTGCTCGAGGACATCCCGGTGATGGCGTACGGCATCCGCACCGACTTCCGCACCCAGGCGTTCCCGGGCTCGCGGCGTCTCCTCGAGATCGCCCACGCCCTCGAGGAGCTGAAGACGATCTGCCGCTGCGGCCGGAAGGCGCTCTTCAACGGCCGCAAGGTCGCAGGGCGGTTCGTGTTCGACGGCGACCAGGTGGCCATCGACGCCGAGGGCGCCGCCGTGCGCGACGAGCACTTCGTGACCTACGAGTCGCTGTGCGGCGTCTGCTACCTCGAGGAGTCCGGCGGCGTGCTCACGCCCGCGTGATGCATGTTGACGTCAACATGGCCGGAGCCGTAGCCTGAGGGCATGCGAGTACTCCTTGCCGGCGGAGCCGGATACATCGGTGCGCACACTGCGGTGGCGCTCGTCGAAGCCGGCCACGAGGTCGTGCTGCTCGACAACCTCGACAACACGAGCGACGTCGTCGCCTCGCGCATCGAGCAGATCACGGGGACGCCCGTGGCGCTCGTCGTGGGCGACGCGGCCGACGACGAGGTCGTGGGGGCGGCGTTCGCCGAGCACGGGCCGTTCGAGGCGATCATCCACTTCGCCGCGCACAAGGCGGTCGGCGAATCGACCCAGAAGCCGCTCGAGTACTACGCGAACAACCTCGACTCGACGTTCGCGCTGCTCCGCGTGGGGCTCGCCAACGGCATCCGCTCGTTCGTCTTCTCCTCCACGGGGACCGTCTACTCGAACCCGGCCGACCTGCCGTTCCGCGAGACGGGCACGCGCGACCTGGTCGAGCTCTCGAACCCGTACTCGAAGAGCAAGCTCATCAACGAGGTCATCCTCGCCGACGTGCAGAAGGTGAACCCCGAGCTCAACGTCACGCTGCTGCGCTACTTCAACCCGGTCGGCGCGCACGAGTCCGGTCTCATCGGCGAGGACCCGCAGGGGATCCCCAACAACCTCATGCCGTTCGTCGCACGCGTGGCCGTCGGCTCGCTGCCCGAGATCAACGTCTTCGGCGACGACTACGACACCCCGGACGGCACGGGCCTGCGCGACTACATCCACGTCGTCGACCTCGCCGAGGGGCACGTCGCGGCGCTCGAGAAGGCGCAGCCCGGGCTCGCGAGCTACAACCTCGGCACGGGTCGCCCCGTGAGCGTGCTCGAGCTCATCGCATCGTTCGAGAAGGCCGTCGGCCGCGAGCTGCCCAAGGTGATCGCGCCGCGACGCCCGGGCGACATGGCCGCGACATACTGCGACCCGGCGAAGGCCGAGTCGGAGCTCGGATGGAAGGCGCGCTTCGGCATCGACGACATGACGTCGAGCGTCTGGAACTGGCAGCAGAAGAACCCGCGCGGCTACGCCAGCTGACGCGCCAGACGACGAAACGGCCTCCGGATGATCCGGAGGCCGTTTCGTCGTATGGCGGGCGCTCAGACGCGCACGGGGAGTGCCGGGATGAGCTCCTCGAGCTTCTCGACGGTGTCCTCCCAGCCCGTCACCGAGACGCACGCGACGCCCATCGCGAGGACGGGGTAGTCGTTGCCGTCGGCGTCGAGCCGGTCGCCGTAGAAGAGCATGTCGTCGAGGTCGATGCCGGTCTCCTCGGCGAGCTGGCGCATGCCGTAGGCCTTGTCGATGCCCTTGCGGGTGATGTCGACCGAGGTCGAGCCGCCCGAGCGCACCTCGAGGTCGGGCACGCGCGCGGCGACGGCGTCGCGCAGCGCGGACTTCTTCTCGCTCGTCGGGTCCCACGCCTTCTTCGCGTCGACGGGCGCCTCCTGGCCGAGGGCCGAGAACGTGATCTGCGAGCCGCGGTCCTCGAGGATCGGGCCCCAGGTCTGCGTCTCCCAGAAGCCGAGGCGCTTGGCCTCCTCCTCGACCGCGGCGAGGGCGCGGCGCTTCTCGTCGTCGGTGAGCTCGCGCGCGTACACCGCCGAGAAGTCGTCGCCCGTGTGACGGAAGTACTGGGTGCCGCACGTCGGCAGGAGGTGGATGTGCGAGAGCGCCTCGGGAGCCTCGGGGAGGCGGTCGACGACCTGCATGCGGAACTGCTGGATCTGCCCGCCCGAGATGATCGCGACCTCGACGCGCTCCGCGAGCGCGATGAGCAGCTCGCCGATCCGCGGCTCGATGGGCGACTTCGAGGGAGCGAGGGTGTCGTCGAGGTCGAAGGCGACGAGGCGGGGCGTGGCAGGCATGTCTCTCCGGATGTCGGATGGGGCACGAACCGGACAAGCCTACGCGACACGCCCTGAGAACGCGGGGAGGGATGGTCCCCGTCGACCCGCGTAATGAAACGGCGGCTCGCGCGTCTCATGAGCAGGGGAGGGATCCGCGGACGGAAGGGGAGAGGCATGAGTGCCGATGAGATGGCCCACATCGCGTCGATCGTCGCGCTCGCCGCGTCGGCCGCCGGGGGTCTGCTCGTGCTGATCAGCGCCTTCGTCGTCGGCCGCACGCGCCGGCGCACGGCGGTGCCGCGGCGCCCGGGCGGTCGGCGCGCCTGACGCGCCACCCGAGGCCGATGGCCGGGACAGCAGAAGGGCCGGTTCCGATGGAACCGGCCCTTCTCGTGTGGTCGGGGTGACAGGATTTGAACCTGCGGCCTCGTCGTCCCGAACGACGCGCGCTACCAAGCTGCGCCACACCCCGTGGCAACCCGTCTACTCTACCCGATCCGACGCGGTGAGCCGAATCCGGCGTGTCCCCGGGAGTGCCGCGGCTTCGGCGCCGCCCCGAGGAGGAGCGGGGCGCGGATGGCGGCGGTCCTGTGCCTCGGGCCGGGCGGGTGTCGACGCTGGTCGTCGCGATTCGCGGCGACTGCTGGCCCGTTCGCCCCGATCCGCGGCAGATGCCGACGGCACCTGCCGCGTTCTGCGTCCAAGCCGGCCCGATTCGCCGCGAAACGCGGGAACCGCGCACCTGCCCCCTCCGCATCGTCTTCCCGGCTCTCGCCCTCGTCGATTGGCTCGTCGCGCCGGATCGTCCGAGGCTCTCGTGGCGCGAGCTGTGGGTCGTCTTCCCGTACCCCGTACTCTGGCTCGCCGTCGTCCTCGTGCGCGGTGCGGTCGACGGATGGGTTCCCTACGGGTTCCTGCTGCCGGAGCGCGGCGCGGGCTCCCTCGTGGCGCACGTCGTCGGGCTGCTGGTCGCGCTGACAGCCGCGGGCGCGCTCGTGTGGGGGATGAGCCGGATCCCTCGCGGAACCGACTCAGGCGCGCGCCGCGCGGGCTGATCAGCGGGCGCGCGGCGCGAGCGTGAGCAGCGAGACCTCCGGCGGGCACGCGAAGCGCACGGGGGAGTAGATCGAGTGCCCGAGGCCCGCGCTCACGTTGAGCGGCACGGTCCGGCCGTCGTGCGTCCAGCTCGACAGCCCCCGCGCCTGCTTCGGCGGAAGGTCGCAGTTGGAGACGAGGGCGCCGTAGAACGGCACGCGAACCTGGCCGCCGTGCGTGTGACCCGCGATGAGGATGTCGGCGCCGAGCTCCGTGAAAGCATCGAGGACGCGCCGGTACGGGGCGTGGGTCACGCCGATCGAGACCGGAGCGGATGGCAGCGCCGCGACGTGCGCGGGGAGCGCATCGAGGTCATCGAGGTCGTGATGCGCGTCGCTCACGCCGAACAGCTTCACGGCCGTGCCGCGCACGTCCAGAGTGGCGGCCGCGTTGTTGAGGTTCGTCCAGCCGAGCTCGTCGGCGAAGAACGCGTCGAGGGCCGCGGTGTCGAGCTTCGGCGCGGTCGTGGCCCGCTCGGATGGCCCGAGGACGTAGCGCAGGGGGTTGCGCGGAGACGGCTCGTACAGGTCGTTGGACCCGTGCACGAAGACACCGGGGACGCCGGCGAACGGCTCGAACGCCCGGCGGATGCCGGCCAGGCCTTCGCGGTGCCCGAGATTGTCGCCGGTGTTGACGACGAGATCGGGGCGCAGCGATGCGAGCTTCGCCATCCACTCCTGCTTGCCCCGCTGCCACGGCGCCATGTGGGCGTCCGAGACGTGCAGGACCCGCAGGGGAGTCGCCCCCGGCTCGAGCACGCGCACGGTGTGGTGGCGCACGGTGAAGAGGTGCCGCTCGATCCCGATGCCCCAGACGGCGGCCGCGGCCCCCGCGCCCGCGAGGGCGCCGAGGGCCGCGACACCAGGACGCGACGCCACTAGTCGTCGTCCTTGTCGTTCTTCTTGTCGTCGCCTCCGCCGCCGCAGCTCTTGGCCTCGTAGTTCACGCGGATCACGGTGTTCGGGTCGGCGACCGTTCCTGCTTCGGGGTCGGTCCCGGTCACCTTGCCGCTGCCGGCGTCGGAGTTCTCGGAGCAGCTGCCGCGCTCGACGTTGTCGAAGCCCGCGCCGGTGATCGCCGCGAATGCGGCCTGCACCGACATGCCCGACACATCGGGAACAGACGACGCCTTGCCATCGCTCGGGAAGATCGTGACGTTGGTGCCGCCCGCGGCCTGACCCGCGCCCGGGTCCTGACGCTGGATCGTGCCCTCGGGCTGGTCGCCCGGGACGGTCTCGCCGACCGTGACACCGAAGCCGGCACCGCGGAGGATGCTCGTGGCCTCGTCGATCGACTTGCCCGTGACGTCCGGGAGGTCGACGAGCACGCGACGTGTCAGGTTCGGATCCGGCGTCGGGAACGCGCCGCCGGGGTAGTGCGCGTTGGCCGCGGCCTGGATGGGGCGGGCGAGCTCATAGCGGACGTTGTTGCCGTTGATCCCGTTGCTCCAGATGGTGCGGAGATCCGTGAGCCCCCGGGTGTTGCCGACCCAGACGGCCGTCGTGGCGGCCGTGGACGACTCGATCATCATCGTCGAGACGTTCTCGTGCGTTCCGGTCTTGCCGATGAGCTCGGTGCCGTCGCCGGGGTTCGCTGCCGCACCCGTTCCGCCGTTCATCACCGACTTGAGCGCCTCGGCCGCCGTCGCGGCGATGTTGGGCTCGATGACCGGCTCGCAGCCTGTCTCGGGGACCGGCACTTCCTTGTCGTCGATGTCGGTGATCCGATCGATCGCGTGCGGCTCGCAGCGCACGCCGTTGTTGGCGATCGTCGCGTAGGCCGATGCCATGTCGATGGGGGCGATCGCCTTCCAGCCGAGGACGTCGTAGAGGTAGTTCTCCTCAGTCACCGAGCCGCCGTTGCCGAGCGTCACTCCGAAGCGCTCGGCGACGCGGTTGATCTCGCAGACGTCGAGCTGCTCGGCCATCGCGAGGAAGCCCGAGTTGAGCGAATCCCTCGTGAAGCGAGTGACCGTCCCGGTGTAACCGTTGCCGTTGGCGAAGTTGCCGATCTTCTTGTCGTTGTACTGCTGGACGCCGTCGCACTTGTACTGGAAGACGCGGTTGTTGCCGTTCAGCACCTCGTTGATCGAGCGGCCCTTCTCGAGCCAGTCGATGAGCGTGAAGAGCTTGTACGTCGATCCGACCGGGAATCCGTTGGCGGAGCCGTGCGCGCTGTCTGCCGCGTAGACGAGCGAGGAGTACCCCGGCTGCGTCGAGACGACCTTCTCGTCCTCGGAGAAGTTCGTATTCTGGGCCATCGCCAGGATCCTGCCCGTGCTCGGCTCGACCGTCACAGCCGCGGCGCCGAACTCGATCCCGTCGATGTGCGACGCAGCAGTGGCCTTCATCGCCGCCTCGGCGGGCATCTGGATGTTGAAGTCGAGGGTCGTGTAGACCTTGAGCCCGCCGCGTCGCAGCGTCTCCCAGCGCTCCTCGTCGGTCTCGCCGAACGCGGGGTCGGTGAGGATCGTCTGCTGCACGTACTTGCAGAAGTACGCGGAGCCGCCTGCGGCGCCGCAGCCCGTCTCACGCGGGGTGATCTGCGGCTCGATGGGCTCCTCGACGGCAGCGTCGTGCTGCTCCTGGGTGATCTTGCCGTCTTCGAGCATGCGGCCGAGGACGTAGTCGCGTCGCTGCTTCGTCGCCGCGTAGCCATCCTCCGCGGTGTTGCGCGCGACGCCCTCGGAATCGGTGTAGGAGCCATCCGGCAGGTCGAACCGGTACCGGTTCGGGTTCTGCACCATGCCGGCGAGCGTTGCGGCCTGGCTCAGCGTGAGCTTCGCGGCCGTCGTGTGGAAGTAGTACTGCGCGGCGGCCTCGATGCCGTACGTCTGACCGCCGAAGTTCGCGATGTTGAGGTACCCGATGAGGATGTCGTCCTTCGAGTACTCCTGCTCGATCGAGATCGCGTAGCGCATCTCCTGGAGCTTGCGCTCGTAGCCCTCGACGCCTTCTGCCTCGATCGCGTCGTTGTAGCAGTCGAGCTGCTCCTGCGAGCCGAAGGGCGCCTCCTGCTCGCACTTCTGGATGAGCACGTTCTTGACGTACTGCTGGCTGATCGAGGAGCCGCCCTGGGTGTCGCCGCCCTGGAAGTTGTTGAGCAGGGCGCGCGTCGTGCCGATGAGGTCGATGCCGCCGTGGTCGTAGTAGCGCGGGTCCTCACTGGAGAGGAGCGCGTCGTACATCGTCTGCGTGACCTCGTCGTAAGAGACGGGGACGCGATTCTGGTCGTAGAACGACGTCAGGACGAAGTCCTTGCCGTCGAGACCCTTCGCGTAGATCGTGGTCGGCAGCATCGGCGTATCCACCTCGAGATACGCGGGCAGCTTGTCGAACATCGTGATCGCGCTCGACGCGGCAGAGCCGGCGACGGCGATCGCGGGGGTGACGGTGGCGGTGACGAGCACTCCGGCGATCGCGCTCAGGCCGACGAGGCCGAGCACACCGCCGAGAACACCGCTCGCAGTCCTTTTCGCTCCGGGCATAGGCTTGATCGTAGGGGAGTTCCCTGAACATCCCCGCCTTCGGCCATGGTCCTCGGACCGCATTCCCAGCGCCGCACACGCTCGAACGACAGGAGTTCCATGACCACGTGGGAGTACCTCACCACGCCGCTGCTCATCCACAACACGGCGGCCATCCTCAACAACTGGGGCAAGCAGGGCTGGGAGCTCGTGCAGGTCGTGCAGGGCCCCGAGGGCGGCCTCGTCGCCTACCTGAAGCGGCCGCTGACCGAGGCGGGGCCGTCGAACGCGGGCCTCGGCGCCGCGGCCGAGGCGGCGAAGCAGTTCGAGGGCGGCGCCCAGTGACGGTCAGCGCGCGGCTCGCAGAGCTCGGCATCGATCTCCCGGACGTCGTCGCACCCGTGGCGGCGTACATCCCCGCGAAGGTGCACGGCGACGTCGTTCAGACGTCGGGTCAACTGCCGATGGTGTCGGGCTCGCTCCCGCACACGGGCAAGGTCGGCGATGGCGAGGGCCTCGTCGCAGCCGACGACGCGAAGGCACTCGCCCGCATCTGCGCCCTGAACGCACTCGCCGCCGCGGCGGATGCGGTCGGCGGACTCGACCGCATCACGGGCGTGCTCAAGGTGACCGGCTTCGTCGCATCGGCGCCGGCCTTCACCGGCCAGCCCGGCGTCATCAACGGCGCGAGCGAGGTGCTGGGCGAGATCTTCGGCGAGGCCGGACGGCACTCGCGCTCCGCGGTCGGCGTCTCGGTGCTGCCGCTCGACGCTCCCGTCGAGGTCGAGGTGGCGTTCCTCTTCGCCTGACCGGACGACGACAGAGGCCGGGCCCCGCGGGGCCCGGCCTCTGTCGTCGTCCTACCGCACCTGGGCGGAGATCACGCTCATCACGGCGGTGTCGGCCAGTGTCGTCGTGTCGCCGACCTCGCGTCCCTCGGCCACGTCGCGCAGCAGGCGGCGCATGATCTTGCCCGAGCGGGTCTTCGGCAGCTCGCCGACGATGTACACGTCGCGCGGGCGCGCGATCGGGCCGATCTGCTCGCCGACCCATGCGCGCAGCTGCTGCGCGAGACCATCCGGCCCGTGCTCCTTGAGGTAGCTCTCCTTCAGGATCACGAACGCGACGACCGCCTGCCCCGTCGTCTCGTCCGAGGCGCCCACGACCGCGGCCTCCGCGGTCGCCTCGTGGGCGACGAGGGCCGACTCGATCTCCGCGGTGGAGAGGCGGTGCCCCGAGACGTTCATGACGTCGTCGACGCGGCCGAGCAGCCAGATGTCGCCGTCCTCGTCGAGGCGCGCGCCATCCCCCGCGAAGTAGTAGCCCTGCTCGGCGAACTTGTCCCAGTAGGTCTCCTTGTAGCGCTCGGGGTCGCCCCAGATGCCGCGGAGCATGCTCGGCCACGGCTCCGTGATGACGAGCAGGCCTCCGTTGCCGTTGCCGACGTGCTGGGCCTTCTCGTCGACGACGTCGATCGAGATGCCAGGGAGCGGCACCTGAGCCGAGCCGGGCTTCGCCTCCGTCACGCCCGGGAGGGCGGACACCATGATCGCGCCCGTCTCGGTCTGCCACCACGTGTCGACGATCGGGGTCTTCCCGCCGCCGATGACGTCGCGGTACCAGACCCACGCCTCGGGGTTGATCGGCTCGCCGACCGAGCCGAGGACGCGCAGGCTCGACAGGTCGCGCTGCTGCGGGATGACCCTGCCCTGCTTCATGAATCCCCGGATGGCCGTGGGTGCGGTGTAGAGGATGGTCACGCCGTACTTCTCGACGATGTCCCACCACCGGCCGGGCGCGGGGAACTCGGGCGTGCCCTCGTACAGCACCTGCGTCGCGCCGTTCGCGAGCGGTCCGTACGCGACGTACGTGTGCCCGGTGACCCATCCGATATCGGCCGTGCACCAGTACACGTCGGACTCGGGGTGGAGGTCGAACACGTTCCGGTGCGTGAACGCGGCCTGCGTGAGGTAGCCGCCCGACGTGTGCAGGATGCCCTTCGGCTTCCCCGTCGTGCCCGACGTGTACAGGATGTACAGCGGGTTCTCCGACGGGAAGGCCTGCGCGGTGTGCTCGGCCGACGCCTGCGGGACGACGTCGTGCCACCACAGGTCGCGGCCCTCGGTCCACTCGACCTCGTTCTCGCCGCGCTTGACGACGAGAACGTGCTCGACCGTGAGCTGCGCGCCGTCGCCGCGGTCGGAGAGCGCCTGATCGACGGCCGGCTTGAGCGGCGACACCTTGCCCTTGCGGTAGCCGCCGTCGGCCGTGATGACGAGCTTCGCGCCGGCGTCGTCGATGCGCGAGCGCAGGCTGTCGGCGCTGAACCCGCCGAAGACGACCGAGTGGATGGCGCCGATCCGCGCCACCGCGAGCATCGAGGCGATGGCCTCGGGGATCATCGGCAGGTAGATCGCGACGCGGTCGCCCGCTCCGACACCGAGGTCGGTGAGCACGTTCGCGAGGCGCTTGACCTCGTCGGTGAGCTCGGCGTAGGTGACCGTGCGGGAGTCGCCCGGCTCGCCCTCCCACAGCAGGGCCACGCGGTCGCCGTTGCCCGCCTCGACGTGGCGGTCGAGGCAGTTGTACGCGACGTTCAGCTCGCCGTCGGCGAACCACTTCGCGAACGGCGGCGTCGACCAGTCGAGCACCTGGGTGAACGGCTTCTCCCAGTGCAGCAGCTCGCGGGACTGCTCGGCCCAGAACCCCTCGCGGTCCGCGGCGGCGCGCCCGTACAGGTCGGCCTTCGCGACGGCGTTCGCGGCGAACTCGGGCGACGGCGCGAATCGGCGCGTCTCGGTGAGCAGGTGGTCGATCTGGCTGGACATTCGATCGCTCCTTCGCGTGCAGGTCCTGAAGCCGCGACGCCGCGGCGCCGGCTGACGAAGCCGACCATCCGAACCTACGCCGCCGCCGGACGGGTCGGGTACCTCCGAAAGTCGGGGGTGCCCTCAGGCCGCCCGACGCCGTGTGCCCAGGCGGCGTGTCTCGTCATGGTTCTCCACGGATGGCGCGAGCGCCCGTTCTCGAGGGCGCGGGCTCCCTAGCGTCGAGGCATGGCCGTCCCCTTCATCGTCCAGCCGCGTGGAAACCCCCGCCGCGCGCCCGGAGATGACGACGCGCAGGCTGCGCGGCGGGACGACCTGGCGGCGCGGGCGGACCTGGGGCCGCTCGCGCCGTACCTCGCCGACGACGCCGTGACCGACCTCTTCGTCAACGGGATCGCGGGGCTCTTCGTCGACCGCGGGGAGGGGCCGCGACACGACCCGAGCTGGCGGGCATCGGAGCGCGAGGTGCGCGACCTGGCGACCGAGCTCATCGCGCGGGGCGGGCGCCACATCGACGACGCGACGCCGTGCGTCGACGTGCGCCTGCCGGGCGGCATGCGCATCCACGCGGTCCTGCCGCCGGTGAGCTCGAGCGGAACGTCGCTGTCGATCCGCGTGCCCCGACTGACCCGCGCCGATCTCGGCGACCTGTGCCGCGGCGGCGCCTTCGCCGACGACGTCCGCGCCTGGCTGGTCGAGATCGTCCGTCGGCGCGAGAACGTGCTCGTGACGGGAGCCGCGGGCACCGGCAAGACGACGCTGCTCGCGGCCATGCTCTCGCACACTCCGCCCAACGAGCGGATCGTGACGATCGAGGACGTCGCCGAGCTGCGCATCGCGCATCCGCATCACGTGTCGCTCGAGGCGCGGCAGCCGAACCTCGAGGGCGCCGGCGCGATCGGCCTCGCCCGGCTCGTGAGGGAATCGCTGCGGATGCGCCCCGACCGGATCGTCGTGGGGGAGTGCCGGGGCGAGGAGGTCCGCGAGCTCCTCACGGCGCTCAACACGGGTCACGACGGCGGCGCGGGCACCCTGCATGCATCGGGTCTCGACGACGTGCCGGCGCGTCTCGAGGCCCTCGGCGCGCTTGCGGGCATGGACGACCACGCCGTCGCGCGCCAGGTCACGAGCGCGATCGGCTTCGTGCTGCACCTCGAGCGCGACCGCGCCGGGCAGCGTCGGCTGGCCCGCGTCGGGCGATTCGCGGATGGACGGGGTCGGCTGGCGATCGAGGAGGTCGAGCCGTGGCGCTGAGGAGAAGGCGCCGCGACGAGCCGACCGGTCCGGTCGCGGAGACCGTCCTGCGTCTGGCCGTGCTGCTGCAGGCGGGTGCATCGCCGACGACGGCATGGCGCCACCTCAGCGAGTCGGGCGACGCGGCCGCCGAGCGGATCGTCGCGCGCTCGGCCGCCGGCATGCCCCTCGTCGAGGCGATCGAGGCGGAGGCGGCGGCCGTCGAGCGCCCGCGCGATCCGGCGGCCATCCGCCTCGCCGCCGCCTGGCGCGACGTCGCAGCCGCGTGGCATGTGTCGATCGCGGTGGGCGCGCCCCTCGCCGAGAGTCTCCGCGCGATGGCGGCCGCACTCCGCGATGCGCAGGAGAGCGGTGACGACGTGCGGGTCGCGCTCGCGGAGCCCGCCGGCACCGCGCGTCTCATGGCCTGGCTGCCGCTGTTCGGCCTGCTCATCGGCGGGGCGCTCGGCTTCGACACGCTCTCCGTTCTCGTGGGCGACGCGATCGGCCTCGTCTGCCTGGGGAGCGGGCTCGCTCTCCTCCTCCTGGCTCGCATCTGGACCGGTCGGCTCGTCCGCGCGGCTCAGCCTCCGGCCGGGACACCGGGCATGACCGCCGAGCTGATGGCCATCGGACTCGCGGGCGGCGTGTCGATCGACCGCGCGACGCGGCTCGTCGACGAGGCCGCGGGCGGCCCCCGTGCTGTCGATCGCATCGAGCCCGTGCTCGCTCTGTCGCGTTCGGCAGGGGTGCCAGCGGTCGAGCTGCTCCGCGCCGCCGCCGCGCACGACCGGCACGACGCGCGCACGCAGGGCCGGATGCGCGCGGCGCGCCTCGGTTCGCGTCTGCTGCTGCCGCTCGGCGTGTGCACCCTGCCGGCGTTCCTGTGCCTCGGTGTCGCGCCGATGATGCTCAGCGTCATCCGCGCGACCCCTCTGCCCGCACTCGGCGGCTGAGCATCGACCCCGGGAATCCATCCAGAGAGAAAGAAGGAGCACATGTCAGAGAAGCCCACCCTCCGACTCGTCGAGCTGCTCGACGACGAGACCGGAGCGTCGACGGCGGAGTACGCGATCGTCACCATGGCGGCCGTCGCGTTCGCCGGCCTGCTCGTGATGATCATGCGGTCGGGCGAGGTGCAGCAGATCCTCACCGATCTCGTGCGCCGCGCGCTCACGGTGCCGTGATGCGACGGGCGGTGCGGCGGCGACGCGGATGGCCGTGCCGCGCGAGCGAGCGCGGCTCGGTCACGGCCGAGCTCGCCGTCGCGCTGCCCGCCGTCGTGCTCGTCGCCGCGCTCGGCATCGCCGGGCTCGGTGCGGCCTCGCGCCAGGTGCAGCTCCAGGACGCCGCGGCGGACGCGGCGCGGCTCATCGCGAGGGGAGAGGAGGAGGGGCGCGCCGCCGGCATCGTCGCGGCGGTCGGCGGCGCGCTCTCGATCGCGCACCACGGCGACCTCGTGTGCGCGACGGCCGAGGCCGAGGCCCGCATCGGAGCGCTCGCCGTCCCGCTGTCCGCGTCGAGCTGCGCACTCGCCGGAGGATGGTGATGTCGGGCACCGCGATCGGGGCGGGCGTGGTCGCGGCAGCATGCGCGCTCGTCGTCGGGCTCGCCGCCGCGGGAGGGGCGGCGGCCGAGAGCCAGCGCATCGCGAGCGTGGCCGACGCGGCCGCGCTCGCCGCGGCCGATGCGGCGAGCGGCGCGGTCGTCGGCGACCCCTGCGGGCTCGCGGGCCAGGTGGCAGGTGCGGGCCGGGCATCCCTGGCGTCCTGTACCGTGGAGGGTCTCATCGCAACCGTCTCCGTCCAGTCCCGATACGGCGGATTCCCGGTGGCGGCCGCTGCCCGAGCGGGCCCGCCTCCCTCATGAGCCGAGGCGCTCCCCTGTGAGCGTCCGGTCGGCGCGCGATGTGTATGGTGTGCTTCGAGGAAAGGACGCCCCTTGGCATCAGGCAAGACGGCATCAGGCAAGACCGCTGCCGGCAAGACGCTCGTCATCGTCGAGTCCCCGACGAAGATGCGCTCGATCCAGAGCTATCTCGGCGACGGCTACGAGGTGCTCAGCTCGGTCGGCCACATCCGCGACCTCGCCGACAAGCGCGACATCCCCGAGAAGGACCGCGAGGCCTACGGCAAGTACTCGATCGACATCGAGCACGGCTTCGAGCCGTACTACGTCGTCAGCGATCGGAAGACGAAGACCGTCTCCGAGCTCAAGCGCGCGCTCAAGGACGCCTCCGAGCTCCTGCTCGCCACCGATGAGGACCGCGAGGGCGAGGCCATCGCGTGGCACCTCCTCGAGACGCTCAAGCCGAAGATCCCGGTCAAGCGCATGGTGTTCCACGAGATCACCAAGGACGCCATCCAGGCCGCCGTCGAGAAGACGCGCGAGCTCGATCTCGCCCTCGTCGACGCCCAGGAGACCCGGCGCATCCTCGACCGCCTCTACGGCTGGGACGTCTCCCCGGTCCTGTGGCGCAAGATCGGCAGCGGCAGCTCCGGCGCCGCGCTCAGCGCAGGACGCGTGCAGTCCGCGGCCACGCGGATGGTCGTGGACCGCGAGCGCGAGCGGATGGCGTTCGTGTCGGCCTCGTACTGGGGCATCGATGCCACCGCGGCGCGCGCCGCCGAGAGCTTCTCGGTGCGTCTCGTGCGCGTCGACGGCGCGCCCCTCGCGGTCGGCCGCGACTTCGACGACAAGGGCCAGCTCAAGCGCGCGGTCGTCGTGCTCGACGAGGCGGGCGCACGGCAGCTCTCGACCGCGATCGACGAGACGGGAACGGCGCGCGTCACAAAGGTCGAAGCGAAGCCCGGCACGCGGCGCCCCTCCGCGCCGTTCACGACGTCGACCCTCCAGCAGGAGGCCGGCCGCAAGCTCGGCATGACCGCGAAGGTCACGATGTCGGTCGCGCAGAGCCTGTACGAGCGCGGATACATCACCTATATGCGCACCGACTCGACCAACCTCAGCGCGCAGGCGATCAGCGCCGCGCGCGAGCAGGCGGTCGCGCTGTACGGCGAGAGCGCCGTGCCGCTCAAGCCGCGGTCGTACGCGTCGAAGAGCAAGAACGCGCAGGAGGCGCACGAGGCGATCCGCCCGTCGGGCGACCGCTTCCGCACCCCCAAGGAGGTCGCGGGGCAGCTCGGGCGCGACGAGCAGCGGATGTACGACCTCATCTGGAAGCGCACCATCGCGAGCCAGATGTCCGACGCGAAGTTCGAGACGACGACGGTCACGCTCGAGACCGAGGCGGATGGCCGGAAGGTCGAGTTCACGGCATCGGGCACCGTCTACACGTTCAAGGGCTTCCTCGAGGCGTACGAGGAAGGGCGCGACGAGAAGCGCGGCGACGCCGACGAGGCGAAGGAGCAGTCGCTCCCGCGCGTCGCGGAGGGGGACGAGCTCGCGCTCTCCGACGCGACCGCGAAGGGGCACGAGACGACCCCGAAGCCGCGCTACACCGAGGCGAGCCTCGTCAAGGCGCTCGAGGAGCGCGGCATCGGGCGGCCCTCGACGTTCGCGAGCATCATCGGCGTCATCCTCGACCGCGGGTACGTCGTCAAGCGCGGTCAGGCGCTCGTCCCGACCTGGATCGCGTTCAGCGTGATCCGCCTGCTCGAAGACCACTTCTCGGAGCTCGTCGACTACGACTTCACGGCCGAGCTCGAGGACGACCTCGACGCCATCGCGCGCGGCGAGCAGCGCCGCGTCGACTGGCTGAAGTCGTTCTACTTCGGCGGGGAGGGGCATCCCGGCCTCCGCAACATCGTCGACAACCTCGGCGAGATCGACGCGCGTGCCATCAACTCCATGCCGATCACCGAGACGGCGACGCTGCGGGTCGGCAAGTACGGCCCGTACCTCGAGGTCGTCGACCCCGCGAAGCCCGACGAGAAGCCGCGCATCGTGAACGTGCCGGAGGATCTCGCGCCCGACGAGCTGACGCCCGAGAAGGCGCAGGAGCTCATCGATGCTCCGGTCGTGAGCGACCGGGTGCTCGGCGAGAACCCGGAGAACGGCAAGATCGTCGTCGTGAAGGACGGCCGGTACGGTCCGTATGTGCAGGAGCAGGAGCCGCCGTCGGCCGATGAGGTCGACGAGGCGACGGGCGAGGTGGCCGAGGAGCCGAAGAAGCGCGGCGCCAAGAAGGCCGCTGCGCCGAAGCCGCGCACGGCGTCGCTCTTCAAGAGCATGACGCCCGAGACGGTCGACCTCGACACCGCGCTGCGCCTGCTGTCGCTCCCGCGCGTCGTCGGCGAGGACCCGGAGAGCGGCGAGCAGATCACCGCGCAGAACGGCCGCTTCGGCCCCTACCTGAAGAAGGGCTCCGACTCGCGCTCGCTCGAGAGCGAGAGCCAGATCTTCGACATCACGCTCGAGCAGGCGCTCGAGCTCTACAAGCAGCCGAAGTACGGCGCGCGCCGGGCGTCGAGCGCGCTCAAGGAGTTCGACAACGACCCCGTGAGCGGCAAGCCGATCCGCGTGCGCGACGGCCGCTTCGGGCCGTACGTGACCGACGGCGAGACGAACGCGACGATCCCGCGCGGCGAGACGGTCGACGAGATCGACTTCGAGCGCGCCAAGCAGCTGCTCGCCGACAAGCGCGCCAAGGGGCCCGTCAAGAAGCGCACGACGACGCGCAAGACGACCACGACGCGCAAGCCGGCCGCGAAGAAGAAGTGACGGTGGCGCGCGGGGTCTGGATCACATTCGAGGGCGGCGACGGCGTCGGCAAGACGACGCAGGCGCGTCTGCTCGAGGACTGGCTCGCCGCCGAGGGCCGCACGGTCGTGCGCACCCGCGAGCCGGGCGGCAGCGATGTGGGCCAGCTCATCCGCGACATCGTCCTGCACCACCGCGGCGACATCGCGCCGCGCGCGGAGGCTCTCCTCTACGCGGCCGACCGCGCCCACCATGTGCGCGCGGTCGTCCGCCCCGCCCTCGAGCGCGGCGAGGTCGTCATCCAGGACCGCTACCTCGACTCGTCGGTCGCCTATCAGGGTGCCGGTCGCGTGCTCGACGCGGACGAGGTGCGCGATCTGTCGCTGTGGGCCGCGGAGGGGGCGCTGCCCGACGTGACCGTGCTGCTCGATCTCGACCCGGCCGCGGCGCGCGCACGGCTCGACGCCGACGACAGGCCGTTCGACCGGCTCGAGGCCGAGAAGGAGGACTTCCACCGTCGCGTGCGCGAGGCCTTCCTCGCGCTCGCGGCCGCCGAGCCCGACCGGTTCCTCGTCGTCGACGCGGCCCTCTCGCCGGAGACGCTCGCCGAGGCCATCCGCGCGCGCATCGCGCCCCTGCTCTGACCCCGCACGCGGGAGCGCGGAGGGCATTGTCGGCGGGGCTGGTTAGGCTGACGGTATGACCTCCGTCACGGCACCCGCTCTTCCGTGGGGGGATGTGTGGGGGCAGGACGAGGCCGTCGAGATCCTCCAGGCCGCCGCGTCCGGCGCGGGCTCGCTCGCGCACGCGTGGCTCATCACCGGTCCGCCCGGCTCCGGGCGATCGACCCTCGCGCGGGCGTTCGCCGCCGCGCTCATCGCGTCGGCGCCTGATGACACCGCGACGATGAAGCAGGTGCTCGCGGGAACGCACCCCGACCTCACCGCGCTGCGCACCGAGGGCGTCATCATCACGATCGCCCAGGCGCGCGCCCTCGTGGAGCGGTCGTACTTCTCGCCCTCGACCGGGCGGTACCGCGTGATCGTCGTCGAGGACGCCGATCGGATGACCGAGCGCACCTCGAACGTGCTCCTGAAGGCTCTCGAGGAGCCGCCGCCCGAGACCGTGTGGGTGCTCTGCGCGCCGAGCGATGCGGATCTGCTGCCGACCATCCGCTCGCGCGTGCGGCTCCTGCGCCTGCGCGAGCCGGAGGTCGCCGACGTCGCCGCGCTCATCCAGGCCCGAACGGGCGTCGACGAGGCGACCGCCGAGCAGGCGGCTCGTCACGCGCAGCGCCACATCGGCATGGCGCAGCGGCTCGCGACCGACGCCGCGTCGCGCCGGCGCCGCGACGACACGCTGCGCGCCGTCATGCGGGTGCGGGGCATCGGCGACGTCGTCGAGGTCGCCGGCGAGATCGTGCAGGCCGCCACGGACGACGCCAAGGCCCTCACCGCCGAGCGCGACGAGGCAGAGCGCGCCGCCCTCCTGCGGACGGTGGGCATCGTGGAGGGCGCCCGGATCCCGCCGGCCGTGCGCGCGCAGATCACGGCGCTCGAGGACGAGCAGCGCAAGCGCGCCACGCGCAGCCTGCGCGACGGGATCGATCGCGTGCTCACCGATCTGCAGTCCCTGTACCGCGACGTCGTGCTCCTGCAGCTCGGGCGGGAGGAGGGCCTCATCAACCTCGAGCTCCTCGACGACCTCCGAGCGCTGGCGGGCGCGTGGAAGCCCGAGCGCACGCTGGTCGTGCTCGACCACATCGCCGAGACGCGCGACGCGCTCGAGAAGAACGTGCAGCCCACGCTCGCGCTCGAGAGCCTGCTCGTCACCATCGTCAGCGGAAGGAAGACATGACCATCGCCCGTCATCCCCTCCGGAGGCGGTTCGGCCGTCCGACGGCCGTCGTCGCGGGTCTCTCCGCGGCCGCCCTTGCGCTGTCGGGCTGCCTCACCGCGCAGATCCCGGTCGAGGGGGAGGGGCAGTCGGGAACCGTCCTCGGGGCCGAGCCGGTGCTCGACGGCGTTCCCGACGAGCTGCTGCCGTTCTACGACCAGCAGCTCGAGTGGACGCCGTGCGGCGGCGACTTCCAGTGCTCGACGGTCACCGCGCCGCTCGACTGGGAGCACCCCGAGGCGGGCGAGATCGAGCTCGCCGTGATCCGCCAGACCGCGCTCTCCGGGCGGGCACAGGGATCGCTGCTGACCAACCCGGGCGGTCCGGGCGGCAGTGGTGTCTCCTTCATCCGCGAGAACATCGCGTGGTCGATCGGGGACGCGTTGCAGGAGAGCTACGACGTCGTCGGATGGGATCCGCGCGGCGTGGGCGCGTCGACCGCTGTCCGCTGCTTCGACGCGGATGAGATGGACGCCTACCTCTACGACATCCCGCAGGGTGAGCGCGGCTCCGCCGAGTGGGAGGCGGAGCTCGAGGAGCGCGCCGAGGCGTTCGCGAACGCGTGCGCGGAGAACAGCGACGGGCTGCTCGAGTTCATCACGACGGAGCAGTCGTCGCGCGACCTCGATCTGCTGCGCGCCGTCCTCGGCGAGGCCGAGCTCGACTACCTCGGGTTCTCGTACGGCACGTTCCTCGGAGCGACCTACGCCGAGAACTTCCCGGATCGCGTCGGCCGCCTCGTGCTCGACGGGGCGATCGATCCCTCCACCTCGGGGGAGGACGTCGGGGTGACCCAGGCGGTCGGCTTCGAGAACGCCCTGCGCACCTACATGGAGGCGTGCGTGGCGGGTGACACGGGCGCGGCCTGCCCCTTCGCAGGGTCGGTCGACGACGCGATGAACGACCTCTCCGCACTGCTCGCGAGCGTCGACGCGCGCCCTCTGCCCTACGACGACGGGCGCGAGCTCGGCGCCGATGCGCTCATGACGGCCATCATCGCGGCGCTCTACAACGAGGCGAACTGGATGTACCTCACGGAGGCGCTCGCGGGGGCCCTCGAGGGCGACCCGTCGACCGCCTTCTTCCTCGCGGACTTCTACAACGGCCGCGAGAACGGCGAGTACCAGGACAACTCGACCGAGGCCTTCAACGCCTACAACTGCATGGACTACCCGAAAGACCCCGAAGAGGCGGTCGAGGAGACCGAGCGGCGGATCGCGGAGGAGGCGCCGACGATCGCGCCGTACTGGTCCGGCGCATCCGCCTGCGAGTACTGGCCCTACCCGCCGACGGGCGAGCGCGGCGAGATCTCCGCCTCCGGAGCCGCGCCCATCCTCGTCGTCGGAACGACGGGCGATCCGGCGACCCCGTACGAGTGGGCCGAGGCGCTCGCAGCCCAGCTCGAATCAGGGGTGCTGCTCACGTACGAGGGGGAGGGGCACACGGCGTACAACGGCGCGAGCGACTGCATCAACGACGCCGTGGAGGCGTTCCTCGTCGACGGCACCGTGCCCGAGGACGGGCTCGTCTGCTCCTGACCCGACTGCTCTGACGCGAAACGCCCGGCCGACGCCGTCGGTTCGCAGCACGGGCTCCGACCCGGTATGCTTGATTCTCGTGCCGCTCGGGCGGCGCGAGATCGCCACCTTAGCTCAGTCGGCAGAGCGATTCACTCGTAATGAATAGGTCGTCGGTTCGATTCCGACAGGTGGCTCCGATACAGAAGGCGCGCTCCATCCGGAGCGCGCCTTCTGCCATACCGACGGAGCCCCATGGACGCGAGCCACGTGATCGGAGCGATCACCGAGATCTTCTCGTGGATCGGCTTCGGTGCGGCGCTCGTCCTCGGTCTCATCGCGATCATCGCGCGCCTCGCGGACGGCACGTGGGTCCCCGTTCGCGCGTTCGTGCTGTCGGAGCAGGAGCCGCCGATCCTGCGCTGGTTCACGGTGGGTCACGCAGTCGGGGAGGCGCCGCTCACGCCCGAGCTGCGCGCGGCCGCCGGCGATGCCGACGAGGTCGACGTCTTCACGAATCCGCAGCGCCCGGGATCCGTGCGACTCCACCAGCACTCGCCGCTGCCCCGATTCCTCGGCTGGGGCGCGATCGCGTTCGGGGGCCTCGGGGTCGTGTCGACGATCGTGCAGCTGATCCTCGTGGCGATGCGCTGAGCCGCGCTCAGGGGCAGCGCAGCTCGCCGTCCACGAGGGCGTGGTCGACCTTGTGCGCGCCGCAGCGATGACAGGGCGTGCCCTTTCCCTCACCCACCTGCGCGGGGCCGGCCAGGCTGATCAGGGTGGTGTTGAACCACTGGTAGAAGCCACCCGCCTCACGGATGCGGGTGCGGAGGGGTGTTCGCTCGACGCGCGCGTGCATGTAATTAGTGTACTAACGAATAGACCTCGATAGGGTAGTCGGGTGACGGACCATCGCGAGGACCTGCTGAAGCTCGAGAACCAACTGTGCTTCGCGATCGTGACGGCCGCGCGCAACGTCGTGTCGATCTACCGGCCCGTGCTCGAGCCCCTCGGGCTGACGCATCCGCAGTACCTCGTGATGCTCGCCCTGTGGGAGAAGGCCCCGCGCACGCTCCGTGAGCTGTCCGCGGAGCTCGCGCTCGAGCCCGCGACCGCGTCGCCCCTCGTGAAGCGTCTCGAGGCCCAGGGTCTTGTCCGTCGCGAGCGCCGACCGGATGACGAGCGGCGGCTCGCGATCGGGCTCACGGAGGAGGGCGCCGCCCTGCGCGAGCAGGCGCTCGCCGTTCCCGAGCAGATCATGGCGCGCGTCGGCCTCGACGCGGCGCAGCTCGCGAGCATTCGGGATTCGCTCGCGCCCTTCTCGGGGAACCTGGACGCCTGACGTCGACCCGGGGGAGGCGTACGCTCGGACCATGAGCAGGGCGCTTCTCATCGTCGACGTGCAGAACGACTTCACCGAGGGCGGTGCGCTCGCGGTCGCGGGCGGCGACGCCGTGGCCGAGGGGATCACGCGGCACCTCGCCGAGCATGCGGGGGAGTACGCGGCGATCATCGCCTCGCGCGACTGGCACGATGCCGATGGCGACAACGGCGGGCATTTCGCCGTGGATGCCGATCCCGATTTCGTCGACACGTGGCCCGTGCACTGCGTCGCGGGCACGCCAGGGGCCGACTACGATCCCGGGTTCGACACTGCCTCGGTCACACACCATGTGAAGAAGGGTCAGGGACGCCCCGCCTACTCCATGTTCGAGGGTCAGACGGATGACGGCGAGACCGTCGGCCGCATCCTCGATGCGCGCGGGATCGAGGCCGTCGACGTCGTCGGCATCGCGACCGATCACTGCGTCCGTGCGTCCGCGCTCGACGCGATCGCGCACGGCCAGCACGTCCGCGTCCTCACTGAGCTCGTCGCGGGGGTCGGCGCCGAGTCGTCGGAGGCGGCGCTCGCCGAACTCGCGCACGCGGGAGCCGAGATCGTCTGAATCTCAGGCGGCCGCCACGGGCTGCCGCAGGATGGTCCGCCGTCGCTCGGGCGGGACCCTGCGGAAGTCGCTGAGATAGATCTCGTGGTGGTGGCCGGTCATCCGCAGGCCGTGCTGCGGGATGAACGCATCGTGCATCCGCTCGAGGACGGGCCCTTCGTCGTCGAAGGAGCCCACATGCAGCGTCTGGACGGCCCGCCCCTCGTCGAGCAGCTCCCAGCGCAGCTCCGCGAGTCGGGGCGGGTTCTTCGCCGCCGCCTTCCCGATGGCGGCGTCGACGAGGCCGGCGTCGATCCAGTCGGGCGTGCGGATGACCAGGGTCCAGTTCCACGCGGACTTGTCGCGGGCGGTCGTGAAGCTCGCCATGTCGTCGGCGCTCCAGAGGCCCTCGAGCGGCGGGACGACGTAGTCGCGTTCGAGCTCCTGCTTGCTGGCGAACTTCAGCGCGTAGGCGACGGGGTACAGGGTCTCGATCGCCTCCGCGAACGCGGGGGAGGTGTTCGGATCGCCGTGCCCGTCGACCATGAGGTATCGCGCGGGCTCGAGATCGACGATGCGGAACTCGCCCTGCCGCGCGCGGTAGGCGTCGAGGGTCTTCCGGAGGTCGATCTTGTCCGCCATGACGGCCAGCGTACCGGCGGCCTCAGACGTACGTGCGGGCCGTGTCGGTGGTGCCGGGCAGGATCGGCTTCGTGAGAGCGAGTGGGCGGAGACCTGGTGACGCGGGCCTCCGACCATGGGCGCGCCTCCGGGCATGTCCGTGGTATCTGGTGCCGCCGTTCCAGCTCCGAACGGACCTCGGCGGAGATCTCGTGACACTTCATACCGTGCAGACGCGGGAGGCGTACGACGCTCTCGTGAGGGATGGCGTGCTCGTCGGGGACTTTTCGCGTGGCTTTCCGGAGTTCCAGGACGCCTACGCCTGGATGCGCGGTCAGATGGAGCGGCGCGTCCCGGCCGGGCCGGACGGTCTCGTGTGGTTCTGGGTGAACCCGACCCGCCGCTTGTTGAGGAGCTGCGCGCGTCGGGCGCACGGGGAGGTGCTGCTGACCGTCACGGTGGCGCGCGAACAGGCGCTGGTGAGCGACTTCGACGGCTGGCATGCGGCGCTGAACGGGTGGCTGCACGTGCCTCGCTTCACGAATGAGAGCGAGGACGACTGGGAGAGAAGAGCCGATGCTCTCGACCGCGACATCGCTTCGCGGCTCGGCGCGTCGGAACGGGCGCCCTTTCATCAGTGGCCGGCAGAACTGCGCGCGGAGGCGGAGCGGTCTTGGGAGGCCATCTTCGATCCGGACACCTGGGATCCGCGTCGAGCGCTCCAGGCGACGATGCGGGAGTTGAAGGCGGAGGATGTCATCCGAGCGAGCCGGATCCTCTGAACACGGCGGCCTCAGACGTACGTGCGGGCCAGTCGCAGCGCGGATGACGTGTAGCCGCCGCGGAAGAGGTGCGCATGCATGATGACGATCCCGAGCTGATGCAGCCCGATGCGCTCGCGCCATCCGTCCGTGAGCGGGGAGGCGCTGTCGTAGCCCGCGTACACGTCCTCGAGATGCGGGAAGCCGAAGACCGAGAGCGTCGCGAGGTCGGTCTCGGCATGGCCGCCGTGCGCCATGGGGTCGATGAGCGCGGCGCCCGACGGGTCGTCGACGTAGAGGACGTTCCCCGCCCACATGTCGCCGTGGACGCGTGCGACCGCATGGCCCGCTGCGTGCACGAGCGCGGGCTGCGGATGGTCGAGGGCGCCGTCTCGCAACCGGGATGCGAGCCGGTGGAACACCGCGGCGTCGTCTTCGTCGATGACGCCGTCGTCGCGCAGGCGCCGGGCGAACACCTCCACCCGGTGCTCGGCGTAGAAGGCGCCCCACGTGTCCGCCGCTTCTGCGGCGTCCACGACGAGCGGAGTGCGCGACCGGCCCATGCTCCGCGCGCCCGAGTGCTCCGGGGGAGGGCAGCCCCACCAGGCCGCGCCCGCCGCGTGGGTGCGGGCAAGCGCGCGGCCGAATGCGCGCGCCGCCTCCGCCGACGGCGCGGCCTCGTCGATCCGCTCGAGGACGAGTCGATCGCGGTCGGCGGAGACGACCCGCGCGACGCGCGCACCGCCATCCGCCTCCGCGAGCCATCGGAGTCCGGCCGCCTCACCGAGCAGGTCGTCGCCGTCGCGTCGTGTCTTCGTGAACGTGTCGCCCATCGAGGACGAGGGTAGCCGTCGCGGGCTGCGGTCCGACTAGCATGGGCGTCATGCAATGCCGGTGAGCCGCTTCCGCCCCCTGATCTCGCGCGTCTGCGCATCTCGGAAGGACCTCCTGCATGCCTGCACTCCCTCTGTCCGGCAAGACCGCCCTCGTCACCGGCGTCTCGCGACGACGCGGCATCGGATTCGCCGTCGCCGCGCGTCTCGCCGCACTCGGCGCGAGCGTCTTCATCCACCACTTCCGCGCGCACGACGTCGACCAGCCCTGGGGAGGGGACGACATCGAGGCGCTCACGGAGCAGCTGCGCGGCCATCTCGCTCCGGGCGCGCGCCTCGGCGACCGCGCAGCCGACCTGCGCGACCCCGCGGAGATCCCTGCCCTGCTCGACGACGCCTTCGCGCTCACCGGCGGTGTCGACATCCTCGTCTGCAATCACGCGCGCAGCGGCGGCGACGGGAGCCTGCTCGACATGACCGCGGAGCGCCTCGACGAGCACTGGCAGGCGAACGCGCGCTCGGTGCTGCTGCTCACCGCCGAGTACGCACGTCGCATCTCGGGTGTGACGCCGGACGCCGCGCTGCGCCCGGGCGACCACGTGGGTCGGCGGGGCCCCTTCCCGGAGCCGACCGGGCGGGTGTTCTGGATGACCTCGGGCCAGATCCACGGCGCCATGCGCGGTGAGGTGGCGTACGCGACGAGCAAGGCCGCGCTCGCGGGAATCACGGCGACGGCCGCGGCCGAGCTCCTCGACGTGGGGATCGTGCTGAACACGGTCAACCCGGGGCCTGTGAACACGGGGTACCTCGACGCCGACTCGACGGACCGCGACCTGAGCGGCATCGAGGAGGCGCTCGCGCGCACCGCGTTCGGCCGCTTCGGGCGGCCGGATGATCCCGCGCACCTCATCGGATGGCTCGCCACCGACGAGGGGGCGTGGATCGTCGGGCAGGTGCTCACGAGCGACGGCGGATTCTCGCTCGGGTGAGCCGAGCGCGGCGTCGCGAGGCGACGTCTGGTGGGCCCAGAGGGGCTCGAACCCTCGACCTACGGATTAAAAGTCCGCTGCTCTACCGACTGAGCTATAGGCCCGAGACCACTTTACGCGGACCCGGTGGTAGCTTCGGGCCATGCTCGACAGACGCACCTTCACCGACGAAGAGCAGGCGTACGCGCGCGAGTGGTTCGAGGAGACGCTCCAGGCCGCCCGCGACGTCCACACGATCGGCGAGCGCCGCGCGTCGGAGGGCATCCTCCTCGCGCTCGACCGCTGGTTCGTGCACCGGCTGCGCAGCGTCGCCGGCGAGGACACCAACCCGCTCACCGAGGTCTCGCTCGTCGTCGAGGCGATCATGTCGGACGGCGTGCTGCGCGAGCATCCGCCGATCGTCTACGACCGCTCGCGCGCCGTGCTCGGCAACGCGATCGGCGAGCATCTCACGCTCACCTTCGACGACGTCGAGCGCCTCGGCGGGGCGTTCCTGCAGGAGATCGCCGCGCGCTACTCCGCGCCGCGCTGACGGGGGAAGCCTATCCGTCCGGCATGTGCGTCGCCCCGGAGACCGGGGCGCGACCCGGGCGTAGCCTTTTCGGGATGAGTGCGGAGTTCAGCAAGCCGGTGCGCCGGCCCTCGGAGATGTTCGACCGGCTGTTCGCGGGGAGCGACCCGGCCGAGGTCTCGCGCGCGGCGCACGCGACGGCCGTCGCGCTGCTCTCGCGCGTGCGCGACGAGGCCGACGCGGATGTCGTCGAGCGGCTGATCTCGTTCACCGCGCACCACGGCATCGACGACATCGCCGAGCTGTGGTCGCAGTCGCCCGCGCGCTCGCTGCCCGGCTCGCTCTGGCGCCTCTACCTCGTCCAGCTCTCGATCCACGACGACCCGCACACGGCATCGCTGCTGTACGAGCGCGGAAGGGTCGAGCTGCACTCGGCCGATCCGGTGATCGCCGGGGCGCCGACGCCGGCGGGGCCGCAGGAGCTCGTGCGCCTCATCGACACCATCCTGCACGGCGCCTTCACGGGCGATTACGCCGTCGCGCTCGATCGCACGGCAGCGTACTGCCGCGTTGTCGCGTCCGGAGCGACGCACCTCGCCGACGACTACGAGCCGACCGAGCCGGAGCGGTCATCCGCCCTCACGACGCGGGCACTGCGCCTGTCGGCCTTCGCCGCCGATCTCGCGACGGCGGCGCGCCTGTGGCGTCGGGATGCCCTCGAGTGACCGGGGCATGAAAAGGGCCGAGCCGCAGAAAACGCCTCTCGGCGGAAGGCCGCTCGCAGCGGCAGAATTTGGAGCCCGGGGTTACTGCGGCCCGGCCATCACAGTCTAACGGGCACCCCCTGTCGGGTATTCCCATGGGGCATTCAGCACGCGGCGACGCTCGGGCGTGCCGGGCTGGCTGGGCCTGCCGGGGCCCTGCTGCGACGTTCCCTGCCCGGCTTGCACCGGCCATCCTGCCGCCGGGGTGTGCGCCGATTCGGATCGGTGGGGCGGATGGTGTCTGCTGGGGCGGACACGCGCGCACCAGCCCCAGGCGTCCGATTCCGCGCACGGGCGGCGGGGCGAGGGCGTCTCCCGATTCGGATCGGTGGGGCGGATGGTGTCGGTTGTGGTGGACACGCGCACACCAGCCCCACGGGTCCGATTCCGCGCACGGGCGGCCGGGGCGAGGGCGTCTCCGGATTCGGATCGGTGGGGCGGATGGTGTCTGCTGGGGCGGACACGCGCACACCAGCCCCAGGAGTCCGATTCCGCGCACGGGCCAGCCACACGCTGCAGGCGGGGCCGGCGCGGGCGTGCCGGGCGGTGTGCGCGCAGAGCGGCCCGCCGCCATCCGCCCGCCATGCAGAAGGGCCGGCCCCGCGGAAGCGAGACCGGCCCTTCGGGCACGGGGCGGTTCAGCCGAAGCGACCCGAGACGTAGTCCTCCGTCGCCTGCACCTGGGGCGTCGTGAAGATCTTCGTGGTGTCGTCGTACTCGATGAGCTTGCCGGGCTTGCCGGTGCCCGCGATGTTGAAGAACGCGGTCTTGTCGCTCACGCGCGACGCCTGCTGCATGTTGTGCGTGACGATGACGACCGTGTAGTCGTTCTTCAGCTCGCTGATGAGCTCCTCGATCGCGAAGGTCGAGATCGGGTCGAGGGCCGAGCAGGGCTCGTCCATGAGGATGATGTCGGGCGAGACCGCGATGGCGCGCGCGATGCACAGACGCTGCTGCTGGCCGCCCGAGAGGCCCGACCCGGGCTTGTCGAGCCGGTCCTTGACCTCGTTCCAGAGGTTCGCGCCCGTGAGCGACTTCTCGACGAGGGCGTCGGCGTCGCTCTTCGAGATGCGCTTGTTGTTGAGCTTCACGCCCGCGAGCACGTTCTCGCGGATCGACATCGTGGGGAAGGGGTTCGGGCGCTGGAAGACCATGCCGACCTGGCGGCGGACGAGCACGGGGTCGACGCCCGGGCCGTAGAGGTCCTGGCCGTCGACGAGCACCTGGCCCTTGACGGACGCACCAGGGATGACCTCGTGCATGCGGTTGAGCGTGCGGAGGAAGGTGGACTTGCCGCAGCCCGACGGGCCGATGAACGCCGTCACGGTGCGGGGCTGGATGTCGATCGAGACGCCCTCGACGGCGAGGAAGTCGCCGTAGTAGACGTTGAGGTCGTTGACTTCGATGCTCTTGGACACGGGGGTTCCTTCGTTGTGGTCGGAGAAGTCTCGGCTCAGCGGCCCGCGGTCTTCGGGGCGAAGACCTTCGCGATGAGGCGCGCGACGAGGTTGAGCAGCATGACGATGAGGATGAGGGTGAGGGCGGCCGCCCACGCGCGCGCGACCGCGGCGTCGGGGCTCGTGCCCTGGTTCATGTACTGGTTGTACGCGAACACCGGCAGCGTCATCATCTGCCCGTCGAACAGGTTGGTGTTGAGGCTGAGCGTGTACCCCGCCGTGAGGAGGAGCGGTGCGGTCTCGCCGATGACGCGCGCGATCGCGAGCATGATCGTCGTCGTGATGCCGGCGATCGACGTGGGGAGGACGACCTTCACGATCGTGAGCCACTTCGGAACGCCCAGCGCGTACGAGGCCTCGCGCAGCTCGTTCGGGACGATGCGGAGGAGCTCCTCGCTTCCGCGGACGACCACCGGGATCATCAGAACCGCGAGGGCGAGCGCGCCCATGAAGCCCATCGAGATGCCCGGGCGGATGAAGAGCGCGAACACGGAGTAGATGAACAGACCGGCGACGATCGACGGGATGCCCGTCATGACGTCGACGAAGAAGGTGATCGCCCGCGCGAGCTTGCCGCGGCCGTACTCGACGAGGTAGATCGAGGTCATCAGGCCGATCGGCACCGCGATCAGGGTCGCCATGAGCGTGATGAGGACCGTGCCCCAGATGGCGTGCACGATGCCGCCGCCCTCGCCGACGATGTTGCGCATCGAGTACGAGAAGAACTCGGCGTCGAAGCGCTGGATGCCGTTGACGACGACCGTCCAGAGGAGCGAGACCAGGGGGAGGAGCGCGATCACGAACGCGGTCGAGACGAGCGCCGTCATCACCCGGTCGACGGCCTTGCGGCTGCTCTCGGCGATCGACGACGTGACCGCGATCAGCAGGATGTAGAGGATCATGCCGACGATGAGCGCGCCGGCGATATTGAAGTCGGCCAGCTCGCCACCGGCGGCGATGATGCCGAAGACGATGGAGGAGGCGACGAAGCAGCCGACGAGCAGGGCCCACGGGGCCCAGCCCGGCAGGCGTCCGGAGGTCAGGCGCGCGCTCTGCGCGGGGGCGGCGATGGCGGCCATGTCAGTTGGCTCCCGAGAACTCGGCGCGGCGCGCGACGATCCAGCGCGCGAACGCGTTGACCGCGAAGGTCACGATGAAGAGGATGAGGCCCGTCGCGATGAGCGTGTTGACGCCCGAGTCGTGCGCCTCCGGGAAGCGGAGGGCGATGTTCGCCGGGATGGGGGTCGGGTTCGTCGAGGTGAGCAGCTCGAACGTGATGGCGCCGGAGGCCGACAGGACCATCGTCACGGCCATCGTCTCGCCGAGGGCGCGCCCCAGACCGAGCATCGCCGCCGACACCATGCCGCCGCGCGCGAAGGGGAGCACGGCCATCCGCACCATCTCCCAGCGGGTGGCGCCCAGCGCGAGGGCGGCCTCCTCGTGGAGCTTCGGCGTCTGCAAGAACACCTCGCGCGAGATGGCGGTCATGATCGGGATGATCATCACGGCGAGCACGAGGGAGGCGGTGAGGATGGTGCGCCCCGTCGGGGACACCTGGCCCGAGAAGAGCGGGATCCAGCCGAGGTTCTCGTTGAGCCACGCGAAGAGGCCGACGAGCATGGGCGCGAAGACGAGGCCGCCCCACAGACCGAAGACCACGGAGGGCACCGCGGCCAGGAGGTCGATGATGTAGCCGAGGACGGCGGCCAGTCGTCGAGGCGCGTAGTGCGAGATGAAGAGCGCGATGCCGATGGCGATCGGCGCGGCCACGATGAGCGCGATCAGCGACGACCAGACGGTGCCGAAGATCAGAGGCCACACGTAGGACCAGAACGACTGGCCGCGCAGCATGTGGTTGTCGGTGGTGTCCGCCTCGAAGGCGGGGATGCTCTGGACGATCAGGAAGAGCGCGACCGCGGCGAGCACGATGAGGATGATCAGTCCGGCGCCGAGGGCCGTGCCGGAGAAGATCCGGTCTCCGAGCCGCTGCTTCGCCTTGATGGGCTCGCCCGGCGCGGGCGCTGCCGGCGGCGCTTCCTCCGCCGTCTTCTCAGAGATGCTCATGTGCTCCCAGTCCTCGGGTCATCGTGGGGGTCGTCGTCTGCGGGGCTTCGCGACAGTGCCCTCGCATCCTGCCGAGGAATCCTTCCTCGGACAAGGGCGCGAGGGCACCGTCGCTCAGCTGTCCGCCGTGAGGTTGTGTCAGTCGACCTGGATGAGGTCGATGGCCGCGAGCACCTGCTCGCGGAGGCCGTCGGAGATCGGCGCGCTGCCCGCGTTCTCGGCAGCGGCCTCCTGGCCCTCGGCGCTCGCGATGTACTCGAGGTACGCCTTGATGAGAGCGGCCTGCTCCTTGTCCTCGTACTGCTCGCAGGCGATGAGGTAGCTCACGAGAGCGATCGGGTACGCGCCGTCGGTGGCCGAAGCCGGGTCGACGTCGAAGACCAGGTCGGCCTCGCCGCGGCCCTCGACCAGCGGCGAGTTCTCGACGAGGAGCGAGGCGGCCTCCGCCGAGTAGGCGACGAACTCGCCGTCGACCTCGACGTGGACCTGGCCGAGGTCGCCGACCTGCGAGGCGTCGGCGAAGCCGATCGTGCCGTTGCCGCCGCTGATCGCCTGGATCACGCCGGACGTGCCCTGTGCGGCCTCGCCGCCCTCGAGCGGCCACTCGTCCGAGGGCTCGTCGGTCCACACGTCCGGAGCGGTCGCCTGGAGGTACGTCGTGAAGGTCTCCTGCGTGCCCGAGGGGTCGGAGCGGTGAACGGGCGTGATCGCGAGGTCGGGCAGCTCGACGTCGGGGTTCGTCGCGGCGATCGCGTCGTCGTTCCAGTTCGTGATCTCGCCCTTGAAGATGCCGGCGATCGTCGCGGCGTCGAGGTTGAGCGTGTCGATGCCCTCGAGGTTGAAGGCGACGGCGACCGGCGAGATGTAGAGCGGCACCTCGACGATGTCGTCGGTCATGCAGGCGCCGAAGCCGCCTGCGGCGACCTCGTCGTCGTCGAACGCGCGGTCGGAGCCGATGAAGGCGCTCGCGCCGGAGAGGAAGTTCTCACGACCCGTGCCCGAGCCCGTGGGCTCGTAGTTCACGGTGACGTCGGGGTTGGCGGTCTGGAACGCGGCGACCCAGGCCTCCTGCGCGGCGGTCTGCGACGAGGCGCCCGTCGCGTCGATCGTGCCGCTGAGCGCGCTGTCGCCGCCGGTGCTGCCCTCCGTCTCGGGGGTGGCTCCACCCTCGTTCGCGGCGCAGCCCGCGAGAGTGAGGGCGGCGATGGCGCCCACGGCCGCCAGGCTCGAAAGACGAGTGATCTTCACTGTGAATCCTCATTCGGTTCAGTGTCAGGGACAGCCCCGCCGGGTCGCAGGGCACGTCGTGACGCTAGGAGTGCCCGGTGAAGAGACTGCGGTGCGCAGGTGAACGGACGGTGAACGCGCCTGGACGAATGCCGAGGACGGCCGACGGCCTGAGCGGCGCCACCTCGCGCGGAGCTCTACCATGCAGGGATGGCGAAGACACCCGAGCGCGAACGCGCAGCGCACAAGGCCCTCCAGGAGGCCGCGAAGGCGGTCTCGACCGCGAAGAAGGCCGCGAAGCGGCTCCCGAAGAAGGCCGCGCAGCGCCTCGAGCCCCTCATCGCCGATGCGGCCGAGATCGCCGGGACCTCGGCCAAGAGCGCTTCGAAGGCGCCCAAGCGCACGGCGCGCCTGGCCGAGGAGGCCGCAGCGGCGCTGCGCTCCGCCACCGAGGCCGCGGTCCGGAAGGCCGAGGAGAAGGCGGCGGCGGAGAAGCCCGTGCCGAAGAAGAAGGACACCGCGAAGCCCGCCGCGAAGCCTGCCGCGAAGAAGGACGCGAAGCCCGCGGCGAAGAAGGACGCGGCGAAGAAGAAGGACGCGAAGCCCGCCGCGAAGAAGGACGCGAAGAAGAACGACGCGAAGAAGAAGGACGCGAAGCGCGCGGATGGCGCGAAGGGCGACCGCAGGAAGGCGACCGAGAAGGAGAAGCGCGCAGCGGACGCGGCCAAGCGCACGGTCGTGCGACCGCCGGCGATCGCGCCGATCGAGCGGATCGTGGAGGAGATCGCCGCGGCGCCCGCCGCTCCCGCTCCACGGCGTGCGCGCCGTTCCGCCGCACCGGAGCCCGCGTCGGACGAGCTGGCCGGCCTCACGGTCCCGGCCCTGCGGGCTCGTGCTCGGGAGGCGGGCCTCTCGGGCTACTCGCGCCTGACGAAGGCCGCGCTGATCGATCTCCTGCGCCGCTGAGCCACGAGGCGGAGACACGCAGAGGGCGCCTCGGAATCCGAGGCGCCCTCTGCGTGAGCGGTCAGAACGCGTAGTCCACGACGACCGGGGCGTGATCCGTCCAGCGCTCGGCGTACGACGCGTGACGATCGACGCGGTACGTGCTGACGCGCTCCGCGAGCGGCGGCGTCGCGAGCTGGTAGTCGATGCGCCATCCGGCGTCGTTGTCGAACGCCTGACCGCGCTGCGACCACCAGGTGTAGGGGCCCGGCACCTCGCCGTGGAAGCGGCGCCCGATGTCGACCCAGCCGAGGCCCGTGCCGGTCGTGCCGTCCGCGCAGTCGACGGTCTCGCCCTCGGCGCCGAGCCAGCGGTCGAAGTAGGCGCGCTCACGCGGCAGGAAGCCCGCCTTCTTGAGGTTGCCCTTCCAGTTCTTGATGTCGAGCTCGCGGTGGCCGACGTTGAGGTCGCCCGTCACGACCGCGAGCGCGCCGTCGGCGGCGAGCTCGGGAAGCCGGAGGTCCATCGCGTCGAGGAATGCCCACTTCTGCTCCTGCTTGGGAGTGTCGGCCTCGCCCGTGAACACGTACGCGCTGACCACCGTGAGCTTGTGACCCTCCACCTCTAAGTCGGCCTCGAGCCAGCGCCCGTTCGACTCGAGCGCGTCGTCGCCCAGGGCGATGCTCGACGCCGTCGGCTCGAGGCGGCTCGCGATCGCGACGCCCGCGCGCCCCTTCTGGAGGGCCTTGTCCTCGAGGATGTGCCATCCGGGCAGCGCCGCGTCGAGGTGCTCGCGCTCGCCGCGCACCTCCTGCAGTGTGAGGATGTCGACGTCGGCAGCATCCAGCCATCCGGCCATCCCCTTGCGGGCGGCTGCGCGGATTCCGTTGACGTTGACTGTGGCGACGCGGATCGTTCGAGACATGATCTCGACCCTACCGAGGGGGTCGGACGTTTCGACTCGCTGGCGCTCGCTCAACGACCGGGGGCGGCTCGCTGCGTTTCGACTCGCTGGCGCTCGCTCAACGACCGGGGGCGGCTCGCTGCGCTCGCTGAGTGTCGACTCGCTGGCGCTCGCTCAACGTCCGGGGGCGGCTCTAGAGGACGCTGTCGCGGCCGCCCTCATGCAGGCGGCCGACGACGCCCTTGACGCGCTGCGCGTGCTCGTTCGTCGTGACGAGAAGGGCGTCGTCGGTGTCGACGACGATGAGGTTCTCGACGCCGATGACCGCGATCACGCGGTTGGTCTGCGACACGATGAGACCCGTGGACTCGTCGACGATCACCTTGTCGTTCGGCCCGAGCACGCTCATCCGCTCGCCGTCGCCGTCGGAGATGAGGTTCGACAGGCTCGCGAAGTCGCCGACGTCATCCCAGTCGAACTGGCCGGGGACGACGGCGAGGCGCCCCTTCGCGGCCGCGGGCTCCGCGACGGCGTAGTCGATCGCGATCTTCTTGAGGGTCGGCCAGACGCGTGCGACGGTCTCGTCCTTGCGCGCGGGGTCATCCCACGCATCCGCGATCTCGACGAGGCCCGCGTGCAGCTCGGGCTCGTTCGCCTTGAGCTCGTCGAGGATGACGTCGGCGCGCGAGATGAACATGCCGGCGTTCCAGAGGAACGAGCGGTCGGCGTAGTAGCGGCGGGCGGTCTCGAGGTCGGGCTTCTCGACGAAGGCGTCGACCATGGCGGCCAGCGGCGCGTCGTCGATGACGAGCTCGCCGCCGGTCTTGATGTACCCGAAGCCCACGGCGGGCTCGGACGGCTGGATGCCGATCGTGCAGATGTAGCCCTCGCGCGCCACGGCGACCGCCTGGCGCACCGTGAACTCGAACACCCGCTGCCGCTTGATGACGTGGTCGGCCGCGAACGAGCCGATGATGACGTCGGGATTGCGGCGGTGCAGGATGGCCGCGGCCAGGCCGATCGCGGCGGCCGACTCGCGCGGGTCGGCTTCCACGAAGACGTTGTGCTCCGGCATGTCGGGGAGCGTGTTCTCGACCTTCGGGCCGTGCGCGCGCCCGGTCACCACGGCGATGTGCTCGCGGTCGGCCAGCGGCAGGAGCCGATCCCATGTCTCCTGGAGCAGCGAGCGGCCGGAACCGGTCAGATCGTGGAGGAACTTGGGCGTCTCCGCGCGGGACAGCGGCCACAGCCTCGAGCCCACCCCGCCTGCGGGGATGACGGCGAAGAAGTCCTTGATCGGTTCTGGCATGAGCACCAGGCTACAAGGCGTCGCCTCCGAACCCCGGGAAGCGCGGAATCACGCGGAGTAAGGGTGCCCTGACCTCTCGACGTCGAGATAGTTAGGCGATCCTCAATGGCCGCTTCGGCGCCCCTGGGAGTAGCCTGAAGGGCGATCGGCGGCAGGTCCACGAGCCGCCTCGCAGGCCCTGAGAGCAGGAGGACGATCTTGTCCGCTACCGCGCGACCGACGCCCCGGGTGTCGGAGACGACGTCGAGAACACCGAGGGGCACCCTGTACCGCGGCCGCGAGGGCATGTGGTCGTGGGTGCTGCACCGCATCACCGGCATCGCCATCTTCTTCTTCCTTCTCGTGCACGTGCTCGACACCGCGCTCATCCGCGTCTCGCCGGAGGCGTACAACGCGGTGATCGGCACGTACCAGCACCCGATCATGGGCATCGGCGAGATCGCGCTCGTCGGCGCGATCGCGTTCCACGCGTTCAACGGGCTGCGCATCATCCTCGTCGACTTCTGGTCGAAGGGCGCGAAGTACCAGCGCCAGCTCTTCTGGGGAGTCCTCGGCGTCTGGGCCGTGGTCATGGCCGGCTTCGTCCCGCGTCAGCTCATGAACGTGTTCGGCGACTTCGGAGGAGGACACTGATGACCGCCGCAGACCTCGCCGCACCCCGCTCCCCGCAGCGGCCCGCCAGCCGCGGTGTCAACCTCGAGAAGTGGGGATGGCTCTACATGCGCGTGTCGGGCGTCCTGCTCGTCGTGCTCATCTTCGGCCACCTGCTCGTGAACCTCGTGCTGCCGGAAGGCGGCGTCCACGCGCTGAACTTCGCGTTCGTCGCGGGCAAGTTCGCGTCGCCGTTCTGGCAGTGGTGGGACGTGCTCATGCTCTGGCTCGCGTTCATCCACGGCGCGAACGGCATGCGCACGATCGTCAACGACTACGTGCAGGGCAAGACCGTGCGCACCGCGCTCGTGTGGGTCATCGGCATCGTCGCCGCGCTCATGATCGTGCTCGGCACGCTCGTGGTGTTCACCTTCGACCCGTGCGCCGGCGTGTTCGGCGCGTTCGAGAACCCCGACAGCGCGCTGTTCGAGGTCTGCCAGGCTGCGGCCAACTGACAGGGATTGACGGAAGAGACGTGACGACACAGCACACCGACGCCGTGCTCAAGGACGGCGTGTACTACCACGAGTTCGACATCGTGATCGTCGGCGCCGGCGGCGCCGGCATGCGCGCGGCCATCGAGGCCGGCCCGGGCGCGAAGACCGCCGTGATCACGAAGCTGTACCCCACGCGCTCCCACACGGGAGCCGCGCAGGGCGGCATGGCCGCAGCCCTCGCGAACGTGGAGGAGGACTCCTGGGAGTGGCACACGTTCGACACGGTGAAGGGCGGCGACTACCTCGTCGACCAGGACGCCGCGGAGATCCTCGCCAAGGAGGCGATCGACGCCGTCATCGACCTCGAGAACATGGGCCTGCCGTTCAACCGCACACCCGACGGCAAGATCGACCAGCGTCGCTTCGGCGGTCACACGGCCGAGCACGGCAAGAACCCCGTGCGCCGCGCGTGCTACGCGGCCGACCGCACGGGCCACATGATCCTGCAGACGCTGTTCCAGAACTGCGTCAAGCTCGGCATCAACTTCTTCAACGAGTTCTACGCGCTCGACCTCATCACCGTGAAGGACGCGGACGGCACGACGAAGATCGCGGGCGTCGTCGCCTACGAGCTCGCCACGGGCGACCTCCACGTCTTCCACTCCAAGGCCGTCATCTTCGCGACGGGCGGCTTCGGCAAGGTCTTCAAGACGACGTCGAACGCGCACACCCTCACGGGCGACGGCGTCGGCATCGTGTGGCGCAAGGGCCTGCCGCTCGAGGACATCGAGTTCTTCCAGTTCCACCCGACCGGCCTCGCCGGCCTCGGCATCCTGCTGACCGAGGGCGCGCGCGGCGAGGGAGCCATCCTCCGGAACGCCTCGGGCGAGCGGTTCATGGAGCGCTACGCGCCGACGATCAAGGACCTCGCCCCGCGCGACATCGTCGCCCGCTGCATGGTCAAGGAGGTCCTCGAGGGCCGCGGCGCCGGACCCAACAAGGACTACGTCTACCTCGACTGCACCCACCTGGGCGCCGAGGTGCTCGAGACGAAGCTGCCCGACATCACGGAGTTCGCGCGCACGTACCTCGGCGTCGACCCCGTCGTCGAGCCCGTGCCCGTGATGCCGACCGCGCACTACGCGATGGGCGGCATCCCGACGAACAACGATGCGCAGGTGCTCGCCGACAACACGACCGTCGTCCCCGGCCTGTACGCGGCGGGGGAGTGCGCGTGCGTGTCGGTCCACGGCGCCAACCGACTCGGCACGAACTCGCTGCTCGACATCAACGTCTTCGGCAAGCGAGCGGGCCGCCATGCGGTCGAGTACGTGAAGACCGGCGAGCTCGTCCCGCTGCCCGAGGACCCGGCGAAGGAGGTGCGCGAGCTCGTCGAGCGCATCCGCACCGCCAACGGCACCGAGCGCATCGCCGACATCCGCCGCACGCTGCAGGAGCAGATGGATGCGAACGCGCAGGTGTTCCGCACCGAGGAGACCCTGACGAACGTCATGGGCACCATCCACGACCTGCGCGAGCGCTACAAGAACATCTACGTCGACGACAAGGGCAAGCGGTTCAACACCGACCTGCTCGAGGCGATCGAGCTGGGCTTCCTGCTCGACCTCGCCGAGATCGTCGCCTACGCCGCCCGAAACCGCAAGGAGAGCCGCGGCGGCCACATGCGCGAGGACTACCCCGACCGCGACGACGAGAACTTCATGAAGCACACGATGGCCTACCTGACCGGCGACCCGCACTCGCCGGACCCGGAGGACCACATCAAGCTCGACTGGAAGCCCGTCGTGTTCACCAAGAACGAGAAGGGCGAGTTCAACTACCCGCCGATGGAGAGGAAGTACTGATGTCGACCGTCGCAGAGGCGCCCGCCGCCGAGACCGCCATCCAGTCGTACCTCGTCACGTTCATCGTCCGGCGCTTCGACCCGGAGACCGACAGCGAGCCCCGCTGGGTCGACTACGACGTCGAGATGTACCCGACCGATCGCGTGCTCGACGCGCTGCACAAGATCAAGTGGGAGGTCGACGGCTCGCTGACCTTCCGCCGCTCGTGCGCGCACGGCATCTGCGGGTCGGACGCCATGCGGATCAACGGGCGCAACCGTCTCGCCTGCAAGACGCTCATCAAGGACCTCGACATCTCGAAGCCGATCTACGTCGAGGCGATCAAGGGCCTGCCGCTCGAGAAGGACCTCGTCGTCGACATGGACCCGTTCTTCGCGGCGTACCGTGACGTCCAGCCGTTCCTGCAGGCGAACAGCGCGCCCGCCAAGGGCAAGGAGCGCGTGCAGTCGATCGCCGATCGCGAGCGCTTCGACGACACCACGAAGTGCATCCTCTGCGCGGCGTGCACCTCGTCGTGCCCCGTGTTCTGGACCGACGGGCAGTACTTCGGCCCCGCCGCGATCGTGAACGCGCACCGCTTCATCTTCGACTCGCGCGACGACGAGGCGCAGGTGCGTCTCGACATCCTCAACGACAAGGAGGGCGTGTGGCGCTGCCGCACGACCTTCAACTGCACCGAGGCGTGCCCGCGCGGCATCGAGGTCACGAAGGCCATCGCCGAGGTCAAGCAGGCCATCCTCAAGGGCGGCCGCTGACCTTCGCCCGCGACGGGGCCCGGGAGTTCCCCGGGCCCCGTCGTCGTGTTTGTAACTATCGCGTTGCGGTCGCCCGGATCGTCGTTTCGCACGGTGTGAGCGAACTAGCGTGAGCATATTGGCCCCGGGTCGGTTCGGGGCCCGCACACTCTGGAGGACAGTGTGAAGACCACCAAGAAGGCTGCGCTCAGCGGTCTCGCGCTCACCGCTTCGGCGGTGCTGCTCGCCGGATGCGGGTCGGCGCCGGAGGAGACCACGGGCGGAAGCGGCGGCGGCGCCGAGAGCGACTTCCTGCCCTGCATGATCTCCGACGAGGGCGGATTCGACGACAAGTCGTTCAACCAGCTCGGCTTCGAGGGCCTGACGGCCGCCAGCGAGACGCTCGGAGTCGAGCCCATCACGGTCGAATCGAATGACGAGTCGGAGTACGCGGGCAACCTGTCGAGCCTCGTCGACCAGAACTGCAACCTCATCGTGACGGTGGGCTTCAAGCTCGCCGCCGACGCGAACGACGCCGCAGAGGCGAACCCGGACGTCCACTTCGTCTCGATCGACGAGATGATCGATCTCGACGGCGACGGAGAGACGGACCAGCCGAACATCAAGCCTCTCGTCTACGACACCGCGCAGGCCGCGTTCCTGGGCGGTTACGCGGCGGCCGCGTACTCCGAGGCCGGCAAGGTGGGCACCTTCGGTGGCGCCAACATCCCGACGGTCACCATCTTCATGGACGGTTTCCGCCAGGGAGTCGAGTACTGGAACGAGCAGAACGACGGCGACGTCCAGGTTGTCGGCTGGGACGGCTCCGACGGCGTGTTCACCGGAGGATTCGCCGCAGACCAGGCCGCGGTTAATGCCGCGCAGGGCATCGTCGACCAGGGTGTCGACGTGCTGCTGCCGGTGGGCGGCCCGATCTACCAGAGCGCCGCATCGGTCATCCGCGACTCGGGTCGCGAGATCGCTCTCATCGGCGTGGACGCGGACGTCTACGAGTCCGACCCGTCGGTCGCCGATCTCCTGCTGACCTCCATCCGCAAGGGCATGGATGTGTCCGTTCAGGAGACGGTCGAGGCGGCAGGCGCGGGCGAGTTCGACGCCACCCCGTATGTCGGCACGCTGGAGAACGGCGGCGTCTCGCTCGCCCCGTTCCATGACTTCGAGGACAAGGTCCCCGAGGGGCTGCAGGCCGAGCTCGATGACATCTCCGCGGGGATCATCGACGGGTCCATCGCGGTCGAGTCCTACCTCGCCGAGTGATCCCTTCGAGTGCGGGGAGGTCGCGTGCGACCTCCCCGCACTCGCACGTCCAGCCCTCTCACTAGGATCGGCATATGAAGCTCGAACTCCGTGGTATCACGAAGCGGTTCGGCGCCCTGACAGCCAACGATCACATCGACCTCGTCGTGCAGCCCGGAGAGATCCACTGCCTGCTTGGCGAGAACGGCGCAGGCAAGTCAACGCTCATGAACGTGCTCTACGGCCTCTACCAGGCCGACGAGGGCACCATCCTCCTCGACGATCAGCCCCAGGCCTTCCAGGGTCCCGGCGATGCGATGCGCGCCGGCATCGGCATGGTGCATCAGCACTTCATGCTCATCCCGGTCTTCACGGTGGCCGAGAACGTCATGCTCGGTCACGAGGCGACGAAGGCCGGCGGAATTCTCGACATCGACGCCGCTCGAGAGCGCGTTCGCGAGATCTCGGCGCGATTCGGGTTCGATGTGGATCCCGATGCCGTGGTCGAGGATCTCCCTGTCGGCGTGCAGCAGCGGGTCGAGATCATCAAGGCGCTCTCCCGGGACGCCCGCGTTCTCGTCTTCGACGAGCCGACCGCCGTCCTCACCCCGCAGGAGACGGACGAGCTGATGGCCACGATGCGGCAGCTGCGCGATGGGGGCGCTGCGATCGTCTTCATCACCCACAAGCTCCGAGAGGTGCGCGAAGTCGCGGACCGCATCACCGTCATCCGTCTCGGCAAGGTCGTCGGCGAAGCCGACCCGGGCGCGAGCAATCAGGACCTTGCGGCGATGATGGTGGGCCGTGCTGTCGAGCTCACGGTCCACAAGGACGCTCCCGGGCTCGGCGAACCGCGCCTCATCGTCGACGGACTCACGGTGGTCGATGATCTGGGAAGCAAGGTCGTCGACGGTGCCTCGTTCGAAGTCCGAGCAGGGGAGATCCTCGCCGTTGCGGGCGTGCAGGGCAACGGGCAGACGGAGCTGACGGAGGCCCTCCTCGGGCTCCAGGAGCGCGTCCACGGGAGCATCCGGCTGGACGGTCGCGAGCTCGTGGGTCGGTCCGTGCGGCAGATCCTCGATGCCGGCGTGGGGTTCGTCCCCGAGGACCGCAAGGAGGACGGGCTCGTCGGCGCGTTCTCGATCGCCGAGAACCTCATGCTCGACCGTGCTCACGGTGAGCCGTTCGTACGGCGTGGAGCGATCCGACGCTCCTATCTGGAGGAGTTCGCGAAGGAGCGATTCGCCGAGTACGACGTTCGGGCGCCCGGGATCGACGCCCCCGTCGGCAGCCTGTCGGGCGGCAACCAGCAGAAGGTCGTGCTCGCACGCGAGATGAGCCGCGACCTCTCACTACTGGTCGCTGCGCAGCCGACGCGCGGCGTCGACGTGGGGTCGATCGAGTTCATCCACAAGCGCATCGTCGCGACGCGCGACGCGGGGGTACCCGTTGTGGTGGTCTCCACTGAGCTCGACGAGGTCGCTGCGCTCGCCGACCGCATCATGGTGATGTACCGCGGTCGCATCGTCGGGATCGTGCCGGGCGACACGCCTCGAGACGTGCTTGGACTCATGATGGCGGGCGAGCCGGCCCCGCAGGGAGGAACGGCAGCATGACCGATGCGCAGCAGGCCACATCGCCATCGCGCTGGCATGTCGCAATGATGAGCATCGCGCGCGCGAACGGCACGATCATCGTGCTCGCGATCCTGCTCTCGTTCGTGATCGGCGGCATCATGATCGCTGCCACCGACGCCGACGTCCAACGCGCTTCCGGGTACTTCTTCGCGCGACCGACGGATACCGTCGCCGCGATCTGGGAGGCGGTCGGCGGGGCGTACGCCGCGCTCTTCCGCGGTGCGATCTTCAACTACGAGGCGGACGGATTCGTTCGCGCCATCCGACCTCTCACGGAGACCCTCACCTACGCGACGCCGCTGATCGCAGGCGGGCTGGGCGTCGCGCTCGCCTTCCGCGTCGGGATGTTCAACATCGGCGGGCGCGGTCAGATGCTCATGGGCGCGTCGGCAGCGGGCTGGATCGGCTTCGGCCTGGATCTGCCGGCGGGGATCCACACGCTCGTGGCGCTCCTGGGCGGAATCGTCGCCGGAGCGCTTTGGGGCGGAATCGCGGGCTTCATCAAGGCGCGCACGGGGGCGCACGAGGTGATCCTCACGATCATGCTCAACTACATCGCGTTCCACCTCGTGTCCTGGATGCTGCGGACGCCGGGTCTGCTGCAGAAGCCCGGGTCCAGTGACCCCAAGTCGCCCGCGATGAAGGAGACCGCGATCTTCCCGTCGCTGCTCGGGCCGCAGTTCAACCTGCATGCGGGCTTCCTCGTCGTCATCGCCGCCACCGTCCTCGTGTGGTGGATCCTGAACCGGTCGAGCCTCGGATTCCAGTTCAAGGCCGTCGGGGAGAACCCGAGTGCTGCGCGAGTGGCCGGGATCGACGTCAAGCGCATGTACGTGCTCGCGATGCTCATGTCGGGTGCCCTCGTCGGCATCGCCGGCGTCGCCCAGGTTCTCGGCACCTCGACGAACGGCTTCGCGTCCGGCGTCGACGCCGGCATCGGCTTCGACGCCATCACGGTGGCGCTTCTCGGGCGCTCCACGCCGTGGGGGACGTTCGCAGCGGGCCTGCTGTTCGGCGCGTTCAAGGCGGGAAGCTTCACGATGAAGGCGGCGGAGCAGATCCCCCTCGAGATCGTGCTCGTCGTCCAGTCCTTCATCGTCCTGTTCATCGCAGCGCCACCGCTCGTGCGGGCGATCTTCGGTCTGCCCTCGCCCGAGCGCGACCGGCGCAAGAAGGAGAAGAAGCGGATGAAGGCGCGATTGGCTGTCGCTGCCGGCACGGAAGGCGGAGAGCGATGAGCGACGCGGTGCGAGTTCCCCCCGCGCTCGCCGCTGACGCGGGCGTGACGCCACTCACCCGCAGCTGGAAGGCACCCATCACCCTCGCCGTGTTCACGGTGCTGCTCGTCATCGTGGCGACGCTCGCGCCGCGGGCCGGGGAATCGACGTTCCGGCTGTCCTCCGAGGGCGACGTGGTCGTCCTGCCGTCGTTGGTCGTCGGCGTGGGCATCGGAGCCTGGGGCTCGATCCTCCTCATGGCGCTGCTGACCGCGGCGGCCGCGTACTTCGTCTCTCGGTCCGCCTCCGTGCCGCGATGGATCATCGCGGCGTTCATCGTCATCGGCGTCTTCGGATTCCTGTGCTGGGCGGCCGCAGGAGCGACGATCCCCGTGACCGGGCTCCTCGCCGGATCGCTCGCCCTCGCGGTACCGCTCATCTTCGGTGCGCTCGGCGGGGTGATCGGCGAACGCGTCGGAGTCGTGAACATCGCCATCGAAGCGCAGCTTCTCGGCGGCGCGTTCAGCGCCGCGCTCATCGCCACGCTCACGGGGCAGCCGATCCTCGGTCTTCTTGCGGCGATCATCACGGGTGTGCTCGTGGCCGCGCTGCTCGCTGTGTTCGCGATCGTCTATGTCGTCGACCAGATCATCGTCGGCGTCGTGCTCAACGTGCTGATCGCCGGGCTCACGAGCTTCCTCTATTCACAGGTCATGCAGCCGAACGCGGCCACTCTCAACACTCCGCCCCGCTTCGACCGGATACCGATCCCGCTGCTTGCGGACATCCCGGTGATCGGGCCCGTGCTGTTCCGTCAGACGATCCTCGTCTATGCCGTGTACGTCGCGGTCTTCGCGGTCTACTTCGCGATGTTCCACACCCGGTGGGGACTGCGGCTTCGTGCCGTCGGCGAGCACCCTCAGGCTGCGGACACGGTCGGCATCCGCGTGGGGCGCACGCGCTTCCTGAACGTGCTCCTCGGAGGCGCGATCGCGGGCGCAGGAGGCACGGTGTTCACTGTTGGGAACGGCATCCCGTTCGGACAGGAGATGACCAACGGCATGGGATTCATCGCGCTGGCAGCAGTGATCTTCGGTCAGTGGCACCCGATCAAGGCGACCCTCGCGGCGCTGCTGTTCGGCTTCGCGTCGAACCTGCAGAACACGCTCAGCGTGATCGGCTCTCCCGTGCCGGGAGAGTTCATGCTGATGCTGCCGTACCTCGTGACCATCTTCGTGGTGGCAGGCGCTGTCGGTCGCTCGCGAGGACCCGCCGCGGTGGGACAGCCGTACATCAAGGGCTAGGAGAGATGACAGACATCGACTGGGACGAGCTGCGTGCCGTCGCGACCGACGCCATGACCCGGGCGTACGTGCCCTACTCGAAGTTCCCCGTGGGGGCGGCCGCCCTCGTGACGGATGGCCGGATCGTCGCGGGGTGCAACACCGAGAACGCGTCGTACGGCGTCGGGCTGTGCGCGGAGTGCGGCCTCATCTCGAATCTCGCCATGACCGGCGGCGGGCAGCTCGTCGCGTTCGTGTGCGTGGATCGCGAGGGCCGCACCCTCATGCCGTGCGGACGCTGCCGGCAGCTGCTGTTCGAGCACGCCCTGCCGGGCATGCTGCTCGAGACCGTGTCGGGCATCCGCAGCATCGAAGAGGTGCTGCCCGACGCGTTCGGACCCCGAGACCTGGAGGAGCGATGAGCCCCGAGCCGTTCGACGCGGTCGACGTCATCCGCGCCAAGCGCGACGGCGGCGCGGTCCCCGAGGACGCGCTGCGCTGGATGGTCGACGCCTACACGCGCGGGTACGTCTCCGACGCGCAGATGTCGGCGTTCACGATGGCCGTGCTGCTGAACGGCATGGAGCGGGACGAGATCCGCGTCATGACGGACGCGATGATCGCGTCGGGGGAGCGGATGTCGTTCGCGTCGCTCGACAAGCCGACTGCCGACAAGCACTCCACGGGCGGCGTGGGCGACAAGATCACGCTGCCCCTCGCCCCGCTCGTGGCGGCCTTCGGCGTCGCCGTGCCGCAGCTCTCCGGGCGGGGGCTCGGCCACACGGGCGGCACGCTCGACAAGCTCGAGTCGATTCCCGGCTGGCGCGCCGCCCTCTCGAACGAGGAGATGCTCGCCCAGCTCGCCGACGTCGGCGCCGTGATCTGCGCCGCGGGCACCGGTCTCGCCCCCGCCGACAAGAAGCTCTACGCGCTGCGCGATGTCACCGGCACGGTCGAGGCCATCCCGCTCATCGCGTCGAGCATCATGTCGAAGAAGATCGCAGAGGGCACCGACTCGCTCGTGCTCGACGTGAAGTTCGGCACGGGCGCCTTCATGAAGGACCCCGCGCGCGCACGCGAGCTCGCCGAGACGATGGTCGCGCTCGGCACGGACTCCGGCGTGAAGACCACGGCGCTCCTCACCGACATGAACACCCCGCTCGGGCTTGCGATCGGCAATGCGAACGAGGTGCGCGAGTCGGTCGAGGTGCTCGCGGGCGGCGGCCCCGCCGACGTCGTCGAGCTCACCGTCGCGCTCGCCCGCGAGATGCTCGCGCTCGCCGGACAGCCCGACGCCGACGTCGAGGCGGCGCTCGCGGACGGCCGCGCGATGGACACCTGGCGCCGCATGATCCGCGCGCAGGACGGCGACCCCGATGCGCCCCTGCCCGTCGCGCGCGAGACGCACACCGTGACGGCGAGCCGCTCCGGCGTCGTCACCCGGATGGACGCCTACGACTTCGGGATCGCCGCGTGGCGGCTCGGAGCAGGGCGCGCGCGGGCCGAGGACGCGGTCGTCCACGCGGCCGGCATCGACCTGCTCGTGAAGCCTGGCGACGCGGTCGCCGAGGGCCAGGCGCTCTTCACGCTCTCGGCGGATGACGGCGCGCGCTTCGACAGGGCGCTGGACGCTCTCGACGGCGCGTACGAGATCGGGGATACTGCTCCCGAGACCGCGCCTCTCGTGCGCGAGCGCATCACCGCCTGACCGACCGACGACATCCGGACCGCGGCCATCCCGCATCCGTCCGCACCGCACGACCCTGGAGGCCGACATGGCGAAGGACAAGACCGCTGAGCCCCGCGTGCAGGGCGTCGCGCTGCGCAGCCTGCCCAAGGTCTCGCTGCACGACCACCTCGACGGCGGCCTGCGGCCGGAGACCATCCTCGAGCTCGCGGAGGGGACGGATGTCGCGCTGCCGGCGTCGGACGCCGCAGCGCTGCAGGAGTGGTTCGCCGAGCGCGCGGACTCCGGCTCGCTCGTCGAGTACCTGAAGACCTTCGAGATCACCGTGGGCGTCATGCAGACGCGCGAGGCGCTCACCCGCGTCGCGCGCGAGTTCGTCGAGGACCTCGCGGCCGACGGCGTCGTGTACGGCGAGGTGCGCTGGGCGCCCGAGCAGCACCTCGACGGGGGCCTGACGCTCGAGGAGGCCGTCGAGGCCGTGCAGGATGGCATCGAGCAGGGCGAGGACATCGTCGAGGACAGCGGGCGGAGCATCCGCGTGGGCCAGATCCTCTCCGCGATGCGCCAGGGCGACCGCGTGCAGGAGGTCGCCGAGCTCGCTGTCGCGTTCCGCCAGGACGGGGTCGTGGCGTTCGACATCGCCGGTCCCGAGAACGGCTTCCCGCCCTCGCAGCACCGTGCGGCGTTCGACTACCTCGCCGGCGAGTTCTTCCCGGTCACCGTGCACGCGGGCGAGGCCGCCGGGGTCGCGTCGATCCGGTCGGCCCTCCTCGACGGGCGCGCGCTGCGGCTCGGGCACGGCGTCGCGATCGCCCGGGACCTCGAGGTCGTCTCGCGCGAGGGCGAGGAGGTGCTCGTGCAGTTCGGCGACCTGGCGCGCTGGGTGCGGGATCGGGAGATCCCGCTCGAGCTGTCGCCCTCGTCGAACCTGCAGACGGGCGCCGTGGCCCACTGGGGGAGCCAGATCGAGGACCATCCGTTCGACCTGCTCTACCAGCTCGGCTTCTGCGTGACGGTCAACACCGACAACCGCCTCATGAGCCGCACGTCGCTCACGCGCGAGCTGGCCATCCTGCAGGCGGCCTTCGGCTACGACCTCGACGACATCGAGCAGTTCCAGCTCAACGCCGCGGCCGCGTCGTTCCTGCCGGTCGAGCAGCGCGAGGAGCTCATCGACCTCATCTCCGAGGGCTTCGCGCGGTAGGCGCCGCCCCTGGGGCATGTCTCACCCGCCGCGGGATAGCCGACGGGTATCCCGCGGCGAGTGAGACATGCTGAGCAGGGCGGGGCCTATGCGGCCTGGTGCTCCGCGACGGCCGAGCGGATGGCGGGGAACAGCGGATGGGCGGGCTCGAGACCCGTGACCTGCTGGGTGAACGCGTCGGCGTCGAGCTCGCCGAGGAGCGCCTGCAGCTGCACGGCCTGCTCGTCGCCCTCGTCGGAGAACGCGAGGGCCGCCGAGATCGCCGCGACGAGGGCGCTCGTCGACAGGCCGCGCTCGGCAGCCTCGGCGGCAGGGCCCACGAAGCGCTCGTGGCGCGACAGCTTGCGCAGCGGCTGTCGTCCCACGCGCTGGACGGTGTCGGGCAGCGCCGGATTGCGGAACCGCTCGAGGATCGTCGCGCGGTAGGTCGCGAGCTCGTCGGCGGGGAACCCGTGCTTCGCGGCGAGCAGCGCCGACGTCTCCTCGAGAGCCGCCTCGACCGAGGCCGCGACGGCCGGGTCGGCCAGCGCCTCGGCGATCCGCTCGAAGCCTGCGCGGGCGCCGTGGTACGCGGTCGCCGCGTGCCCCGTGTTCACCGTGAAGAGCTTCCGCTCGATGTACGGCGCGAGGTCGTCGACGAAGTGCGCCCCGGGGATGCTCGGCAGGTCGCCGTCGAACGGGCCGCGCTCGATCGCCCACTCGAAGAACGGCTCGACCGTGACGTCGATGCCGCCGTCGGCCGGCTGGCCGGGGACGATCCGGTCGACGGCCGTGTTCGCGAACACGGCGCGACCCTCGAGGGCGTCCCACGTGCCGCCGGCGAGCTCGACGATCTCCGCGCGGAGCTGGTCGGTCGCTCCGATCGCGTTCTCGCACGCCATGACCTGCAGCGGGGGAGCGTCGGGGTCGCGCAGCGCGATCCCGGCGAGGATGTGCGGAGCGATGAACCTCAGGATCGTCGGCCCGACGGCGGTCGTGACGACGTTGGCCGTCGCGACCTCGTCGGCCACCGCCTGCGGGTCCTCTGCGCTGTTCACCGCGCGGAACCCCGTGACCTCCCGGTCGACGCCGCCCGCGCCGACCTCGTGGACCGTGTACGCGTCGGCGGCAGCCAGCGCGTCGACGAGGGGAGCGGCGACGTCGGAGAAGACGACCTCGTACCCTCCCTCGTGCAGCAGCAGGCCGACGAAGCCGCGGCCGATGTTCCCTGCGCCGAAGTGGACGGCCTTCATCAGTCCTCCTGGTTGACGCTCTGGAAGAGCTCGAAGAGCTCCTCGGGGGTCGCGGCGGCCTTGAGGCGCGCGATCTGCGACTCGTCGCTGAACAGCTCGGCGACGTTCGACAGGATCTTCAGGTGCTCGTCGCCCTTGCCGGCGATGCCGACGACGAACGTCACCGCGTCGCCGTCCCAGTCGACCCCGCCGTCGTAGCGGACAACCGAGAGCGCCGACCCGAGGATGGCGTCCTTCGCCTCGTTCGTGCCGTGCGGGATGGCCAGCTCGTTGCCCATGAAGGTCGACACGGTCTGCTCTCGGGCCAGCATCGCGTCGAAGTACGCGCCGGTGACGGCACCTGCGCTCGCGAGGATATCGGCGGCCTCCTGGAGCGCCTCCTCCCGCGTCGCGGAGCCGGCGTGGATGCGGACGCTGCCGCGCGTGAGCACCGCGTCGTCGGCGGGGCGCGACGTGCCGCTGCCGATCGGGCCGGTCGTCGTGGGCACGGCACGCGCCTCGCGACGCGTCGCGGGCACGGCGGGCGCGTCGGCCTCCGCGGGGGCCGCCCCGCCCGATGCCTGCTCGCGCAGGAGCTCCACGACCTCGTCGTAGCGCGGCGAGTTCATGAAGTTGTCCACGGAGACGTGCACAGCGCTCTGCTCCCGCTGGCGGGCGCGGTCGGTCAGCTGCGCCTGCGTGATCACGAGGTCCGCCGTGCCGTCGAGCGACGCGATGGCCTTGTTCGTGACCGTGACGCCCTCGATGCCCGCCTGCTTGATCTTGTTGCGCAGGACGCTCGCTCCCATCGCCGACGACCCCATGCCGGCGTCGCACGCGAAGATGACCTTCTCGATCGGCCGGGTCGCGACGGCCGTGCCGCCGGCGAGGCCGCCCAGCACGCCGGACTTCTTGCCCTTGTTCGCCTCGGTGCGCGCGACGGCGTCGGCGAATCCGTCTGCGCCCGCCGCTTCGGCGGCGAGGTCGCGCTTGCGGCTCGCGCGCAGGATGACGGCGGCGATGAGGAACGTGACGGCAGCAGACAGCACGACCGCGAGGATGACCCCGAGGTAGCTGTCGCGCGCGGTCTGGATGAGGACGGCGATGATCGAGCCCGGCGCCGCAGGGGCCACGAGGCCCGAGCGGAAGAGCACGTTGGTCGCCACGCCCGTCATGCCGCCGCCGATCACCGCGAGGATGAGGGTCGGCTTCATGAGCACGTACGGGAAGTACACCTCGTGGATGCCGCCGAAGAAATGGATGATCGCGGCACCGGGAGCGGAGGCGCGAGCCGCGCCGACGCCGAAGAAGGCGAAGGCGAGGAGCAGGCCGAGGCCCACGCCGGGGTTCGCCTCGAGGAGGAAGAGGATCGACTTGCCGTCCTCCGTCGCCTGCGCGAGGCCCAGCGGCGTGAGCACGCCGTGGTTGATCGCGTTGTTGAGGAAGAACACCTTGGCCGGCTCGATGAGGATGCTCGTGAGCGGCAGCAGGTTGTTGTCGACGAGCCATCCCACGGCCCCGCCGAGGATGTTCATGAGGAAGTTCACGACCGGCGCGAGCACGTAGAACGCGAAGATCGCCGCGACGAAGCCGAAGATGCCGGCCGAGAACATGTTGACGAGCATCTCGAAGCCGGCCTTGACGCGGCCCTCCCAGAGCGCGTCGAGCTTCTTCATGATCCACGCGGCGAGGGGGCCCATGATCATCGCGCCGATGAACATGTGGATCGTCGGGATGGGGCTCTCGCCCGCGGGGAGGTCCGCGTTCTGCAGGCCGATGAGCCAGTCCGAGCCGGCGATCGCGCCGAACGTCGCGATCGCCGCGACGACCGCGCCGCGCGTGTCGTAGATCATCCGACCGCCCTGTGCGGCGATGAGGATCGGCAGGAGGTAGTGGATCATCGGCCCGACGATCGAGTTGAGCGCCTCGTTGGGCGTCCACCCGACCTCGATGAAGAACGCGGTGAAGAGGCCCCACGCGATGAGCGCGGGGATGTTGGGCATGATCATGCCGGAGAGGAAGGTGCCGACCTTCTGCACTCCGACGCGAAGCGATCCGGGCGTCTTCGCCGCGGTGCGGGTGTCACTCATGGGTATCGGGCTTTCTGCTGTGGGGGATCTCAGGAGGAGACGGCGGCTCGGGCGGCTTCGCGCGCCGCCTCCGCGCTGCTCGCCGAGAGCGCGGCCTGCGCGATGCGCTGCGCGTCCTCGAGGGTGTGCTTCAGGAGCTCGGCGCGCACGTCGACGAGTGCGGGCGGGGACATCGACAGCGTCGTGGCGCCCAGGGCGACGAGGACGACCGCGAGGAGCGGGTCGGCCGCGGCCTGACCGCAGATGCCGACCGGCTTGCCGTGCTTCGCGCCGGCCCGGCCGATCTCGGCGATGAGGCGCAGCACGGCGGGGTGCCACGGGTCCTGGTACGACGACACCGTGCCGAGCATGCGGTCGGCCGCCATCGTGTACTGCACGAGGTCGTTCGTGCCCACCGAGCCGAAGTCGGTGACCTCGTACACCGCGTCCGCGAGGAGCGCGACCGACGGCACCTCGACCATGACGCCGGCCGTCTTGATGCCGTGCTCGCGCGCGATGCGCGTGAAGTACTCGGCCTCCTCGACCGTCGCCACCATGGGCGCCATGACCCAGAGATCGGCGTCGGTCGCCGCGTCGGCGTTCGCGAGCGCCGTGAGCTGGTCGCGGAGGACCTCCTCGTGGTGGCGCAGCGCGCGCAGACCGCGTCGGCCGAGCGCGGGGTTCTCCTCGCCCTCGTCGGTGAGGAACTTCAGCGGCTTGTCCGCACCCGCGTCGAGCGCGCGCACCACGACCTTCCTGCCGGGGAAGGCCTCGAGGAGCTTCGTGTACGACGCCGTCTGCGATTCGACGCTGGGCGCCTCGTCGGAGCTGAGGAACAGGAACTCGGTGCGGAAGAGCCCCACGCCCTCGGCGCCCAGCGCGACGGCCTCGGCCGCGCCATCCGGGTTGCCGAGGTTCGCGAGCAGCGGCACGGCCGTGCCGTCCGCGAGCGCACCGGGGGTGATCGGCGCGCTCGCCGCGGCGCGCCGCGCCTCCGCGCGCTCGGCCGCCGCCGCGCGCTGCTCGTCGGTCGGGTCGATCGTGACGACGCCGGCCGCCGCGTCGACGATCGCGACGGCGCCGTCGACGAGCGCATCGCTCTCGCCGGTCCCGACGATCGCCACGATGCCCTTGTCACCCGCGAGGATCGCCGTGTGCGACGTCGGGCCGCCCTCCGTGGTCACGACCGCGAGGACCTTCTCGAGGTCGAGCAGGGCCGTGTCGGCCGGGGCGAGGTCGGGCGCGACGAGGACGAACGGATGGCCGGGGTCGGGCACGCCGGGAGCGGAGACACCGCGCAGGTGCGCGATGACGCGCTGCGCGACGTCGGCGAGGTCGGCGGCGCGCTCGCCGAGGTAGCCGCCCATCGCCTGGAGGGTCTCGGCGAACTCCGCGAAGGCCGCGTGCACGGCCCACTCGCCCGTGCTGCCCGCGTCGATGCGCGCGTGGACGCCCTCCTCGAGGGTCGGGTCCTCGGCCATCATGGCCTGGGCCTCGAGCACGTCGCGGGCCGCGCCGCCGGCGCGCTCGCCGCGGGCGTTGAGCTCCGCGGCGACGGCCGCGACCGCCGCGGCGACCGCGGCCTTCTCCTCGTCGGGGCTCTTCGCGCTCTTCTCGTCGCGCGGCGGCTCGAGGCGCGATGCCATGCGGGCGATCGGCCCCTGCGCGACGCCCTGGCCGATCCCGACGCCGCGGAGCTCGAGCATCACTCGGCGTCCGTGTCGGTCTCGAGCTGAGCCGTGAGCTGGTCGAGCACGGCCTCGGCGCCGTCGCCCTCGACCGTGAGGGTGACCTCGTCGCCCGTGTTGGCCCCGAGCGAGATGACACCGAGGATGCTCGCGGCGTTGACGGGCTTGCCGTCGCCCTTCGCGATCGTGACGGCGAGCCCCGAGTTCTTGGCGGCCTCGGCGAAGAGCTTGGCGGGGCGCGCGTGCAGTCCGTGCGACGATGCGATCTTCACGGTGCGGGTGACAGCGGACATGGGTGCTCCTTGCGGTTCATTCGGATGCGGGCGCATCCGGGGCGGCGGCGGCCCGCACGAGCGCGAGCACGCGCGTGCCGTCGGTGTCGGTGAAGACGTCGTCCGGCAGCGGCACGACGGCGACCCCGCGCGGCGACGCCGCCCCGCGGATCGCGTCGAGCGATGTCGTGAGGTGCGGCCCCACGAGCACGATGTCCGCCGCGTCGAGATCGACCGGCAGCGACACCTGCGTGCCCGCGAAGGCCGACCAGGAGAGCCCGGCGGCGCGCGCAGCGCGGTTCACACGATGCGCGACGAACGTGCTCGATGCCCCTGCACCGCACACAACCAGGATCCTCATCGACGCCTCCTGATCCTCATCCTCCCGAGGCGCGCTCGGCAGGACAACCACTCTTTCTTCCGCCCGGGCGGAAAGCGCGGGCGGCCCCACACGCCGCAGCGCGCCCGGGGCGTGCGCCCGCGCCCAGCGCGACGTGATTGACTGTCGGAGGAGGAGGTGCGCGTGTCGAGACAGCGTCAGGATCGTCTCGTCGCGATCCTCCTCAGGGACGGCGGATGGATGACGGCCGCGGCGCTCGCCGACCTCCTCGGCGTCACGCCGCGCAGCGTGCGCTCGTACGTGACCGCCGTGAACGCGCGCGTGCCCGACCATCCGGTCATCGCCTCTGGCCCCGCGGGGTATCGCGCGCACCCCACGGGCGCCGCGCTCCTGCGCGAGCGCGACCAGCCCCCGCAGAGCGCGCCGCGCGACCGCCTGCACCGGCTCATCCATGCGCTCATCGATGCGGACGACGGCCTCGACGTGTACGAGACCGCCGACGCGTTCCACGTGAGCGAGGCGACGCTCGAGTCCGACCTCGCGCGCGTGCGCGCTCTCGTCCGCGAAGGCGGCGAGCTCTCCCTCGACCGCAGCGGGCCGCGCATCGCGCTCGTCGGCACCGAGCTCGCGCGCCGCCGCCTGCTGTCGTCGCTCGCGCACGACGAGATGGAGGACGGCGCGTTCGACGTGGAGGCGCTCCGCCGGGTCGCGGGATCGACCTCGGTTCCCGCCGAGGCGTTCGGGCGGTTCAAGTCCGCCCTCGCGGCCGAGCTCGGCGACCTCGGCTACTTCGTGAACGAGTTCGCCGTCGCCGACGTCACGCTGCACGTGTCGATCGCCGTCGATCGCGCGAGCCAGGGCCGCGCGCTCGAGACGGTGCACGGCACGCCGCCCGCCGAGCAGGAGCGCCTGGCCGAGGTGGTCGGGCGCCTCGCGGAGGCGGCCCTCGGGGTGACCCTCGGGCGCGGCGATCGCATGCACCTCGCCTCGCTCCTCCTCACGCGCGTCGTCGTGCCCGGAGCCGGCGCCGTGGGCACCGCGGGCGTCGACCCGGTCGTGGACGCCGCCGTCCGCGCGGCGGTCGCCCGGGTGTCGAACGAGTACCTCGTCGCGCTCGGCCGCGACGAGTTCGTCGAGCGGCTCGCGCTGCACGTGCAGAACCTCGCGCACCGCGCCCGCGAGCAGGCGTGGTCGCGCAACCCGCTCACCCGATCGCTCAAGACGACGTACCCGATGATCTTCGAGGTCGCCGTCTCGATCGCGGGGGAGCTGTCCGAACGGCTCGGCATGTCGATCCGCGACGACGAGATCGCGTACATCGCGATGCACGTCGGCGGCGAGCTCGAGCGCGAGCGGCGCGCCGAGACCCGCCTCACCGCGACGATCGTGTGCCCGGGCTACTACGAGCTGCACGAGCTCCTCCGCTCGAGCATCACCCGCTCCCTCGGGCAGGCGGTCGAGGTCACCGAGGTCGTCACGCGCGTCGACCCCGACTGGAAGGCGATCGACACCGACCTCGTGCTGACGACGATCGAGCCGCCCACGCCGTCCGAGAGCACGGTCCGCATCCGCCCGTTCCTCACCGACGGCGACGTCGAGCGCGTCATGCAGGCCGCCGCCCGGATCCGCCGGGGCCGCCGCCTGTCGCGGCTGCGCGCCGAGCTCGAGCGCTACTTCGACGCCGGCGCCTTCGTCCGAGGCCTCGACGACGCCCTCGGCGAGGAGGGGATCATCCGCGCCCTCGGCGCGCTGCTCGTCGAGCGCGGGGTGATCGACGACGCCTACGTCGAGGGCGCGATCGAGCGCGAGCGGATGTCGTCGACCGCGTTCACCGACGCCCTCGCGGTTCCGCATGCGCTGCGGATGACGGCATCGCGCACGGCCATCGCGATCGGGATCGCCGACCCGTCGGTCGCATGGGGAGACGGGCGCGTGCAGGTGGTCGCCCTCGCCGCGTTCAGCGAGAGCGACCGCGAGGCGTTCCAGACGGTGTTCGAGCAGTTCGTCGAGGTGTTCGGCGAGCGTGAGAACGTGCAGCGGATCATCCGCCGCGGCACCGACTTCACCGGCTTCCTCGACGAGCTCGTCGCGATCATCGGCCAGTAATACTCTGCGAGCTCCGGGAGCCGCCGCCGGACGTTGAGCGAGCGCAGCGAGTCGAAACGCAGCGAGACGAAACGCCGTGAGCCGCCTCCGGGCGGCTCAGCCCAGGTCGAGCGCCTCCCGCACCGCTGCGTCGAGCGCGGACAGGCGGGCAGCGGCGTCCTCGGGGGAGTCGCCGCGCACGTCGAGGTACGCCTTGAGCTTCGGCTCCGTCCCGCTCGGGCGCACGATGACGCGCGAGCCGTCGTCGAGCGTGTAGCGCAGGATGTCGCCCGACGGGCCGCCGTGCGCGGGGTGCAGGAGGTCCTCCGCGCGCGTCACGGCGCGCTCGCCGAACGCGCTGGGCGGCGACTGGCGGAGCGCATCCATGATCCGGCCGATGATCGAGATGTCGTCGACGCGGATCGAGACCTGGCCGCTCGCGAAGTGGCCGATCTCCGCGGCCAGCTCGTCGAGCATCCCGGAGATCGTCGTCCCGCGGCCTCGCGCCTCTGCCGCGAGGCCGAGGACGGCGACGGCCGCCGAGATGCCGTCCTTGTCGCGCACGGTCTCGGGGTTCACGAGGTAGCCCAGGGCCTCCTCGAAGCCGAACACGATGCCCGGGGCGCGCGAGATCCACTTGAACCCGGTCAGCGTCGTGTGGAAGTCCAGTCCGTGCCGCTCGGCGATCGCTCCGAGCGCCGGCGACGACACGAGCGAGCAGGCGAGCGACGCCCCCGGCGTGCCCTCGGCGGCGCGTGCGGCCCGTGCACCCAGCAGCATCCCGATCTCGTTGCCGGTCAGGCGCCGCCATCCGTCGGGGCCCGGCACGCCGACCGCGAGCCGATCGGCGTCGGGGTCGTTCGCGAGGACGAACTCAGCGTCGTGCGCGGCTGCCGTCGCGAAGGCGAGGTCCATCGCGCCCGGCTCCTCGGGGTTCGGGAACGCGACGGTCGGGAAGGCCGCGTCGGGCGCGATCTGCTCCGCGACGACGGCCGGGGCCGGATACCCGGCGCGCGCCAGGATGCGCTCGAGCGTCTCCCACCCGACGCCGTGCATCGCCGTGTAGGCCCAGCGCATCCCGGCGGCCGATGCGGGGGCCGGCGCGACCGCGGCGGTCGCGGCGACGTAGGCCTCGACGACCTCCTCGTCGGCGAGCTCGTACGCGTCGGAGCGCGGCAGGTCGGGAACGCGGACCTCGTCGGCGACGCGCTGGATGTGCGCGGCGATCTCGCGGTCGGCGGGCGAGACGATCTGCGCGCCCTCATCGGCCCCGCCGAGATAGACCTTGTACCCGTTGTCGTCGGGCGGGTTGTGGCTCGCGGTGACCATGACGCCCGCGTCGGCGCCGAGGTGGCGCACCGCGAACGCGAGGACGGGCGTCGGCAGAAGGCGGGGGAGGAGGATGGCGGTCAGCCCGGCCCCCGCGAAGATCTCCGCCGAGTCGCGCGCGAACACGTCGGAGTTGCGGCGCCCGTCGTACCCGATGACGACGCGGGGCCGCGCGCCGTCCGCTGCGCGCTCGGACAGGTACGCCGCGAAGCCGGCGGCCGCCTGCGCCACGAGCACGCGGTTCATCCGCATGGGGCCCGCCCCGAGCTCTCCGCGCAGGCCGGCCGTGCCGAACGCGAGGCGCCCCGCGAAGCGGGAGGCGAGGTCTGCCGAGGCCGCGGCATCACCGCCCTCCGCGCGCGCGATGAGCCCGGACAGCTCCTCGCGGGTGACCGGGTCCGGGTCCTGCGCGAGCCAGTCGCGCGCGTGCGACAGGACGTCCATCAGAGCTTCCCCACGACCTCGGCGAGCAGAGCCGAGATCCGGCCCTCGGCCATCCGCCCCGCCTCGATGACCTCCTCGTGGCTGAGCGGATCGGGCGAGATCCCCGCGGCGAGGTTGGTGATGAGGGAGAACCCGAGGATCTCCATGCCGGCCTGGCGCGCGGCAATGGCCTCGAGGGCGGTCGACATGCCGACGATGTCGCCGCCGATCGCCTTCGCCATCTGCACCTCGGCGGGCGTCTCGTAGTGAGGGCCCCGGAACTGGCAGTAGACGCCGCTGTCGAGCGTCGGGTCGACCGAGAGCGCGATGTCGCGCAGGCGCGTGGCGTACAGGTCGGTGAGGTCGATGAACGTCGCGCCCTCGAGCGGCGAGTCGGCCGTGAGGTTGATGTGGTCGCTGATGAGCACGGGCTGGCCCGCGCTCCAGGTCTCCTTGATGCCGCCCGCGCCGTTGGTGAGCACCATGACCTTCGCACCCGTCGCCGCGGCGGTGCGGACGCTGTGCACGACCCGGCGGACGCCGTGCCCTTCGTAGTAGTGCGTGCGCGCGCCGATCACGAGCACGTGCCTGCCCGCGGGCGTGCGGACGCTGCGGAGGGTTCCGACATGCCCCTCGAGCGCGGGGCGCGAGAAGCCCGTGACCTCCGTCGCCGGGATGGTCGCGACGGTCTCGCCGATGAGCTCGGCGGCCTTGCCCCAGCCGCTGCCGAGGGTCACCGCGACGTCGTGTCGCTCGACCCCCGTGAGCCGCGCGATGTCGGCCGCGGCGGCCTGGGCGACCTCGAACGGGTCGGCGGGCGGATCGAGCGGATGTGCGCCTTCCAGAGTCATGGCATGAGCATAACGACCGGTCTCCGGCCGGGGTCGTGCCGATCTCGCAGGAAGGGGGAGAATGGAGGCATGGTCTTTGATTTCGAGCGGACGCAGCGCATCGCGATTCTGGGAGGCGGCCCCGGCGGCTACGAGGCGGCCCTGGCGGGCGCTCAGCTCGGCGCCGACGTGACCCTCGTCGAGCACACGGGCGTCGGCGGGTCGGCGGTGCTGACCGACGTCGTCCCGTCGAAGACGCTCATCGCGACGGCCGACGCGGCCCAGTCGATCGCCGACGCGGGGGAGCTCGGCGTGCAGTTCTACGCGCGCGGCGAGGACGGCAAGCCGCTCAAGCCCGAGGTCGCCATCAACCTCCTCGCGATCAACAAGCGCCTCCTCGCGCTCGCGGGGCAGCAGTCGGAGGACATGCGCGCGCAGCTCATCGAGGCCGGCGTCAAGATCATCTCCGGACACGGGCGCCTCGAGGGCGATGAGGCGATCGTCGTCTCGACGGGGCCGAAGGGCACCGACTTCGACCGCGTCGAGGCCGACACGATCATCGTGTCGGTGGGCGCGTCGCCGCGCGAGCTGCCCTCGGCCAAGCCCGACGGCAAGCGCATCCTCACGTGGAAGCAGCTGTACGACCTCGAGGCGGTGCCCGAGCACCTCATCGTCGTCGGATCCGGCGTCACGGGCGCCGAGTTCGCGTCGGCGTACATGAACCTCGGCGCGAAGGTCACGCTCGTCTCCAGCCGCGACCAGGTGCTCCCCGGCGAGGACCAGGACGCTGCGAAGGTCCTCGAGAAGGTCTTCACGCGCGGCGGCATGACGCTGCTCGCGAAGTCGCGCGCCGACAAGGTCGAGAACACGGGAGACGGCGTCACCGTCACCCTCTCCGACGGCCGCGTCGTCGAGGGCTCGCACTGCCTCATGGCGGTCGGCTCGATCCCGAACACCGCCGGCATCGGCCTCGAGGACGCGGGCGTCCAGCGCACGGAGTCGGGGCACATCCGCATCAACAAGGTGGGGCGGACGTCGGTGCCCAACGTGTACGCGGTGGGCGACTGCACGACGATGATGCCGCTCGCGTCGGTCGCGTCGATGCTCGGCCGCACCGCGGTCTTCCACGCGATGGGCGATGTGGCCATCCCCTTCGACACGCACAAGATCGCCTCGAACATCTTCACGAGCCCCGAGATCGCGACCGTCGGCTGGACGCAGCCGGCCGTCGACGAGGGCGAGGTCAGCGCCGAGGTGCACAAGCTGCCGCTCGCCTCGAACGCGCGCGCGAAGATGATGGGCGTCAAGGACGGCTTCGTGAAGCTCTACGCGCGCGAGGGATCCGGCACGATCGTCGGCGGCGTCATCGTCGCGCCCCGCGCGTCGGAGCTCATCTACCCGATCTCGATCGCGGTCGAGCGCCGTCTCACGGTGGATCAGATCGCGCGCGTGTTCGCGGCGTACCCGTCGCTCGCCGGCTCGATCACCGACGCCGCGCGCGCCCTGCACCACGTCGACCGCCGGAGCTAGCGACCTCAGGCGCCGGCGCGGCGCGCGGAAGAGCCGGCCCCGGGATCGTCCCGGGCCGGCTCTTCGCATGCCGCTCTCGTGCACGCCGCTCCTCGCATGCCGCCCTCCCGCATGCCGCCCTCGTGCATGTCTCACTCGTCGTGGGTTTCGGGGTCCCATAACGACGATAAGTGAGACATGCAGAGCCGGAGGGGCGGCGAGGAGTGAGCAATCTGCGGACTTCTGACGGATGTCATTGCTCGGTCTGCTGGGTCGGCGTAGCGTGAGCGGTGTCCGGACCAGGACGGCAATGACGCCCACAAGGCGCAGCGCGAACGAGGAGGTTCCGCGATGTCGATCGCCATTCCCGCACCCCGCAGCGAGCTGGTCGAGGGGCTCGACACCCCGCTCGGCGTCCTCGCCCCCGACGGCTCCCGACACGCGTGCCGCACGCTCGACGAGCACCTGGCCGACCTCGACGAGACCGCGCTCACCGACCTCTTCGTCGACATGTCCCTCGTGCGCCGCGTCGACGAGGAGGCCTTCGCCCTGACCCGTCAGGGCGAGCTCGTGCTGTGGCCGCCGCTGCGCGGACAGGAGGCGGCGCAGGTCGGGGCCGCGCACGCCCTCCGCGAGACGGACTTCGTCTTCGCCTCGTACCGCGAGCACGCCCTCGCCGTGCTGCGGGGCGTCGACCTCGGCGACCTGCTGCGCGTGTGGCAGGGCCACGCGCTCTCGGGCTGGGATCCCCTCGCGCATCGGATGGCCACGCCCCAGATCATCATCGGCGCGCAGACCCTGCACGCGACGGGATACGCGATGGCGGTGCGCCGCGACGGCGGCGACGACATCGCGGTCGCGTGCTTCGGCGACGGCGCGACGAGCGAGGGCGACGTGAGCGAGGCGATGGTGTTCGCGAGCTCGTTCCAGGCTCCCGTGGTGTTCCTCTGCCAGAACAACCAGTACGCGATCTCCGAGCCGGTCCGCGTGCAGTCGCACGCCGCGCTCGCGCTGCGCGCGACGGGCTTCGGGATCCCGGCCATCCGCGTCGACGGCAACGATGTGCTCGCGGTCCTCGCCGCGATGCGCGCGGCGGCCGACCGCGCGCGTCGGGGAGAGGGGCCGACGTTCGTCGAGGCGGTCACGTACCGGATGGGCCCACACACGACGACGGACGACCCCGGCCGCTATCGCGACGCCGACGAGGTCGACGCCTGGCGCGCGAAGGACCCGATCGACCGGCTCGAGCGCCACCTCGCCTCCGTCGGGGCGCCGATCGAGCACATCCGAGAGGACGCGCGGATCCGCTGCGACGCGATCGCCAAGGAGATGCGCGCGGCCGTCGTGCAGGCCGAGGCACCCGCCCCGGAGAGCCTCTTCGACCACGTGACCGTCACGCCCACGCGTCGGATCCGGCGCCAGCGAGCCGAGCACCTCGCGTTCGCGGCGAGCATCCAGGAGGAGCGATGACGGTCGAGACCCTCAGCCTGGGCGCGGCCGTCGGGCGCGCCCTCGCGGACGCGCTCGAGGGCGATCCCGACGTCGTCCTCATGGGCGAGGACATCGGGCGGCTCGGCGGCGTCTTCCGCGTGACGGACGGACTGCAGGCGCGCTTCGGCGCGGAGCGCGTGATCGACGCGCCGCTCGCCGAGTCCGCGATCGTCGGAACCGCGGTCGGCATGGCCTACCGCGGCGCGCGACCGGTCGTCGAGATCCAGTTCGACGGCTTCGTCTTCCCCGCGCTCGACCAGATCGTCACGCAGCTGTCGCGCCTGCACTACCGCACGCACGGTCGGCTGCGGATGCCCGTCACGATCCGCGTGCCGTTCGGCGGCGGAATCGGCTCGGTCGAGCACCACGCCGAGTCGCCCGATGCGTACTTCGCGCACACGCCGGGCCTGCGCGTCGTCACGGCGTGGAGCCCGCAGGAGGCCTACTCGACGCTGCGTGCCGCGATCGCGAGCGACGACCCCGTCGTGTTCCTCGAGCCCAAGGCGCGGTACTGGTCCAAGGGGGAGGTCGACACGGCGCTCGTGCGCGACCTCGACACCGCCGAGGTGCTCGTCCGCGGACGCGACGTCACGCTCGCGGCGTACGGGGCGGTCGTGCAGACGGCGCTCGACGCCGCCCTCGCCGCCCGCGACGAGGGGATCGAGATCGAGGTCATCGACCTGCGCTCCATCTCGCCGCTCGACGTCGACACGGTCGTGGCGAGCGTCGAGCGGACCGGGCGCCTCGTCGTCGCCCACGAGGCGCCCGCCGAGGTGTCGGTGTCGAGCGAGCTCATCGCGAGCGTCGTCGAACGGGCGTTCGGGGCTCTCGAGGCGACCCCCGAGCGCGTGACCGGATACGACACGCCCTACCCGCCATCCGCTCTCGAGTCCCATTACCTGCCGAGCCTCGACCGCATCCTCGACGCGGTCGACCGCTCGCTCGGGCGCCGCTCGTCGCGGACGGGGCTTGTCCTCGAGGGGAGCGCGCGATGACCGCCGTCTTCCGCCTGCCCGACCTCGGGGAGGGCCTCACCGAGAGCGAGATCGTCGCGTGGAAGGTCTCTGAGGGCGACTCCGTCACGCTCAACCAGGTCATCGCCGAGGTTGAGACCGCCAAGGCCGTCATCGACCTGCCGAGCCCCTACGCGGGCGTGATCCGCCGCCTGCACGCGAGCGAGGGCGAGACCGTCGAGGTCGGCGCCCCGCTCGTCGAGTACGACCTCGAGGACGCCGCAGAGGCGGCCGACCCCGAGTCCGCAGAGCCCGCGCCATCCGCGGACGCCCCGCCCGCGCCATCCGCGGACGTCCCGCCCGCGCCATCCGCAGAGCCCGAGGAGCCCGAGCCATCCGAGCCGTCCGAGGAGCGGGTCGCCATGCTCGTCGGGTCGGTGCGGATGGACGGAGCGCGGCGCGCCACGCGCAGACCGCGCACGTTCGCGCAGACGCCGTTCGTGCGCGCGGAGCGGTCGCCCGCGCGCGCGTTCCCGCCGGTCCGCCAGCTCGCGAAGCAGCGGGGGATCGACCTCGCCGCGGTCACGCCGACCGGCGAGGGCGGCGTCGTCACACGCGCCGACCTCGATCGCGCGGCCGCCCACCCCGCGCCGCCGACCTCGCACCGCGAGCGCCTGAGCGGGCTGCGCCGGGAGACGGCCAAGGCGATGACGGCGTCGGCGCTCTCGGTCCCGCACGCCGCGTGCTTCCTGCAGGTCGACGTCACGGAGACCCTGCGCCTCGCCCGCGACCTCGCCGCAGAGGGCGGGGCGAGCCCGACGCTCCTCTCGCTCGCCTCGCGCGCCATCGTGCTCGCGGCTCGACGCACGCCCGGCGTCAACGCGCGCTTCGACGCCGACGCGGGGGAGATCGAGTTCCATGATCGCGTGAACCTGGGCATCGCAGTCGCGACCGACCGCGGTCTCGTCGTCGCGAGCGTCGACGACGCCGAGCGTCTCGACGCCATCGCGCTCGCCGGCGCCATCGCCGAGCGCGCGGCCGCCGCGCGCGACGGCTCGATCGGGCTCGCCGCGCTCACGTCGTCGACGCTCACCGTGTCGAACGTCGGCGTCTTCGGCGTCGACGGCGGCATCCCGATCCTCACGCCCGGGCAGTCGGCGATCGTCGCCCTCGGCGCGGTGCGGCGCACGCCCTGGGAGCACGACGGCCGCATCGCGCTGCGCGACGTCATGACGATCACGGTGTCGTTCGACCACCGGGTGATCGACGGCAGGGAGGCGAGCGCCTTCCTCGTCGACGTCGGGGAGATGCTCGAGCGACCGGGGCTCGCGCTCGCACGGGGGTGAGGATGGCCATGGAGCGGCTGACGACGACGGTGGACGCGGGCGGCGCGGAGGGCGCGGCGCGCGACGCGCGGATGCGCGAGCTCGTCGCCGACCTGCGCGCTCGGCTGGAGTCCGCGGCGCTCGGCGGCAGTGCCCGCGCGCGCGAGCGGCACGTCGCGCGCGGCAAGCTGCTGCCGCGCGAGCGCGTCGACCGGCTGCTCGATCCGGGCAGCCCGTTCCTCGAGCTGTCGCCGCTCGCGGCGAACGGCCTGTATGACGACGAGGCGCCCGCGGCCGGTCTCATCACCGGCATCGGCACGGTGTCGGGCCGCCGCTGCGTCGTCATCGCCAACGACGCGACGGTCAAGGGCGGCACGTACTTCCCGCTCACGGTCAAGAAGCACCTCCGCGCGCAGGAGGTCGCGCGAGAGAACCGGCTGCCGTGCATCAGCCTCGTCGACTCGGGCGGCGCATTCCTCCCGATGCAGGACGAGGTCTTCCCCGACCGCGAGCACTTCGGCCGCATCTTCTACAACCAGGCCACGATGAGTGCTGCGGGCATCCCGCAGATCGCGTGCGTCATGGGCTCTTCGACCGCGGGAGGCGCCTACGTGCCCGCCATGAGCGACGAGACCGTGATCGTGGCCGAGCAGGGGACGATCTTCCTCGGCGGCCCGCCGCTCGTCAAGGCGGCCACCGGCGAGGTCGTCTCGGCCGAGGACCTCGGCGGCGGCGAGCTGCACACGACGGTGTCGGGCGTGGCGGATCACCTCGCCGACTCCGACGAGCACGCGCTGCGCATCGTGCGCGACATCGTCGCGACGCTCCCGCCCGACCCGGCGCCGCCGTGGGAGATCGCCCCGCCCCGCGAGCCGGTCGTCGAACCCGAGACGCTCTATGCCGCCATCCCCGAGGATCTCCAGACGCCGTACGACGTGCGTGAGATCATCGCCCGCCTCGTCGACGCGAGCGCGTTCCACGAGTTCAAGGCGGGCTACGGCACGACGCTCGTGACCGGGTTCGCGCGCATCCTCGGCCACCCCGTCGGCATCGTCGCGAACCAGGGCGTTCTCTTCTCGGAGAGCGCGCTCAAGGGCGCGCACTTCGTCGAGCTGTGCGACCAGCGCGGCATCCCGCTCGTCTTCCTCCAGAACATCACGGGCTTCATGGTCGGCGCGGAGTACGAGCGCGGCGGGATCGCGAAGAACGGCGCGAAGATGGTCACCGCGGTGTCGTGCGCGCGCGTCCCGAAGCTCACCGTCGTCGTCGGAGGGTCGTTCGGAGCCGGCACCTACTCCATGTGCGGTCGCGCGTTCGACCCGCGGTTCCTCTGGCTGTGGCCCAATGCGCGGGTCTCGGTGATGGGAGGGCCCCAGGCCGCGAGCGTGCTCGCCACGGTCAAGCGCGAGCAGATCGAGGCCGACGGCGGCGCCTGGTCCGACGCCGAGCAGGCCGCGTTCGAGGAGCCCATCCGCGAGCGGTACGAGCGCCAGGGGTCGCCGTACTACTCGACCGCGCGCCTGTGGGACGACGGCGTCATCGATCCCGCCGACACGCGTCGCGTGCTCGGCCTCGCCCTGGGCGTCGTCGGCCGCGCGCCCCTGCCCGACGTCCGCTACGGCGTCTTCCGGATGTGAGGGCGATGTTCGACAGGGTCCTCATCGCCAACCGCGGCGAGATCGCGCTGCGGGTCATCCGCACGCTCGATCGGCTCGGCATCGCCTCGGTCGCGGTGCACTCCGACGCCGATGCCGACGCACCCCACGTGCGCGCCGCGACCGAGGCCATCCGCATCGGCCCCGCCGATCCGCGGCGGTCGTACCTCGACATCGAGGCGGTCATCGCCGCCGCGCTCGCAGCGGGTGCGCAGGCCGTGCACCCCGGGTACGGCTTCCTGTCGGAGAACGCCGCGTTCGCGCGGGCCTGCGCGGAGGCCGGCATCGTGTTCATCGGCCCGCCGCCCGGGGCGATCGAGACGATGGGCGACAAGATCCGCGCGCGCGCCGCGGTCGAGACGCGCGGCGTGGCCACCGTGCCCGGCATCGCCGAGCCGGGGCTCGACGACGCCGCGCTCATCGCGGGGGCGGCGCGCGTCGGCTTCCCCGTGCTCGTGAAGCCGTCGGCGGGCGGGGGCGGCAAGGGGATGCACCGGGTCGACCGCCCCGAGGACCTGCCCGCGGCGCTCGCGCAGGCGCGGCGCGAGGCGGCCGGCGCGTTCGGCGACGACACCCTCTTCGTGGAGCGCTTCGTGGCCGACCCTCGGCACATCGAGGTGCAGGTGCTGGCCGACGCGCACGGCGCGATCATCCACTTGGGGGAGCGCGAGTGCTCCCTGCAGCGTCGTCACCAGAAGATCATCGAGGAGGCGCCGAGCCCGCTCCTCGACGCGGCGCAGCGCGAGGCGATCGGGCGCGCGGCGTGCGAGACGGCCCGGGCCGTCGGGTACACGGGGGCGGGGACGGTCGAGTTCATCGTGTCGGGTGCGCGCCCCGATGAGCCGTTCTTCATGGAGATGAACACGCGGCTGCAGGTCGAGCATCCCGTCACCGAGCTCGTGACCGGCGTCGATCTCGTCGAGCAGCAGCTGCGCGTCGCGGCGGGCGAGCGCCTCGCGATCGCGCAGGAGGACATGCGGATGACCGGGCACGCGATCGAGGCGCGCGTCTACGCCGAGGATCCGTCGGCCGGGTTCCTGCCGACGGGCGGGCGGCTCATCGACGTCGCATGGCCGAGCAGCGCTCGCGTCGACGCGGGTGTCGAGGCCGGGACGGCCGTCGGCGCGCACTACGACCCCCTGCTCGCGAAGATCGCGGTCCACGCCGCGACGCGCGCGGACGCCGTCGCGGGTCTGCGCGATGCGCTCGCGCAGACGCACCTGCCGGGGATCGTCACGAACCTCGGCTTCCTCCGTCGACTGCTCGAGGTGCCGGCGGTCGCGGACGGCGCCCTCGACACGGGCCTCGTCGACCGCGAGGTCGACCGCCTCGCGGCGGAGACGACGCCCGACGCGGCCTTCGCCGCGTGCGCGCTGCACGAGCTGCCGCCGACGACGGGGGCGTGGGCCGCCGACGGCTGGCGCATCGGCGGGGCGCGGGGCGCACGGCTGCGCTACGCGGACGGCGACGCCGTCGCGACCGTGTCGATCGACATCCGTGCGACGCCGTGGCGGATCTCGGTCGAACGGGATGGCGTGACGCGCCCGGTCGCGGAGGCCGACGCCCGCGCCGTGCGGGTGCTCGAGGACCCGGGGGACCCCGCGGGCGCGCTGTGGGCGGTCGGGCCCGACGGCGACGCGCGCGTCGCCCCGTACGCCCCGCCGCGCCGGGTGCGCAGGGGAGCCGCGCCCGCCCTCGCCTCGCCCATGCCAGGGACCGTCGTGGCCGTCCACGTCGCCGACGGCGCGGAGATCGGCGAGGGCGCGGCCGTCGCGAGCGTCGAGGCGATGAAGATGGAGCACGTCCTGCGCGCGCCGGTCGCCGGGATGGTGCGCCTCGACGTCGCGGTCGGCGAGACCGTGTCGCGCGGCCAGCAGGTCGCGCGGATCCTGCTCCCTGCGGGGGCGTCAGACGAGGAGGGGACGCCGTGAGCGCCGAGCGCCGCATCACCCAGCGCGGGCTGTGGTTCGACGAGTTCGAGACGGGAGTCGTCTACGAGCACCGGCCGGGCCGCACGATCACCGAGGCCGACGACGTGCTGTTCACCACCATGACGATGAACACGCAGGCCCTGCACCTCGACGCGCACTGGGCGGCGCAGACGGAGTTCGGCGAGCGACTCGTCAACTCGATGCTCACCCTCGCGACGATCGTCGGGATGTCGACGGGCCAGCTCACGAACGGGACGATCGTCGCGAACCTCGGGTTCACGAGCGTCGAGTTCCCCGCCCCCATGCGGCACGGGGACACCCTCTACGGCGAGACGCGCGTGCAGGAGACGCGGCCCTCGCGCTCCCGACCCGGCCAGGGGATCGTGACCCTCGAGCACATCGGCCGCAACCAGGACGGCGTCGTCGTGGCCCGCGCGGTCCGCACGGTGCTCATGCAGGGGAGGCCGCGATGAGCGTCGCGCTCGGTCCCGCTCTGCTCTTCTGCCCCGCCGACCGCGCCGACCGGTTCGCGAAGGCGGCCGAGCGAGCCGACGCGGTGGTCCTCGACCTCGAGGATGCCGTTGCGCCCGACGCGAAGGACGCCGCTCGTCGCGCGGTGGTGGAGTCCGCGCTCGACCCCGCCCGCACTCTCGTGCGGGTCAACGACGCCCGGAGCGGACAGCTCGCCGCCGACCTCGACGCCGTGCGCCGGTCGCCGTATCGCGCCGTGATGCTCGCGAAGACGGAGGCCGCCGCAGACGTCGACGCGCTCGGCGACCTCGAGGTCGTCGCGCTGTGCGAGACGGCGGCGGGCGTCGTGCGCGCCGCGGAGATCGCGGCGCACCCGCGCGTCACGGCGCTCATGTGGGGCGCGGAGGACCTCGTCGCGTCGATCGGCGGAACCTCCAGCCGCACGCAGGACGGCGCCTACCGCGCCGTCGCGATGCACGCGCGCTCGGCCATCCTGCTCGCCGCGGGAGCCTTCGGGAAGGCGGCCGTCGACGCGGTGCACCTGGACATCGGCGACCTGGACGGCTGCCGCGCCGAGGCCGAGGATGCGGCCGCGAGCGGGTTCGCCGCGAAGGCCGCCATCCATCCGTCGCACGTCGCGGCCATCCGGGCGGCGTTCGCGCCCTCGGATGCCGAGGCCGCCTGGGCGCGCCGCCTGATCGCGGAGTCCTCCGCGCACGGCGGCGTCTTCCGGTTCGAGGGCCGCATGGTCGACGAGCCGGTTCTCCGACACGCGCGCGCCATCCTCGCGCGCACCGCACGCGGGGCCACGAGCCCCGCCCCCTGAAGGGAGACGACGATGTCGCTCATCACGCCCACCCGCACCCCCGTCGACGGCACCGAGATGCTCGAGCCGGATCTGCAGGAGCTCGCGCGCACCGTGCGCGCGTTCGCCGACGACGTGGTCGCGCCCGCCGCGTACACCTACGACACCGAGCGCCGCCTCCCGCTCGAGATCATCGCCGAGATGGGGCGGATGGGGCTGTTCGGCCTGCCGCTGCCCGAGGAGTACGGCGGGCAGGGCAAGTCGTACCTGCACCTGTGCGTCGCGGTCGAGCAGCTCGCGCGCGTGGACCAGTCCATCGCGGTCACGCTCGAGGCGGGTCTCGGGCTCGGCGCGATGCCGATCTACCGCTTCGGCACCGAGGAGCAGCGCCGCGCGCACCTGCCCGCCCTCGCACGCGGCGAGGCGCTCGCCGCCTTCGGCCTCACCGAGGCCGAGGCGGGCTCCGACGCGGGGGCGACGAAGACGACCGCCACGCTCTCGGACGGCTGGTGGACGATCAACGGATCCAAGCAGTTCATCACCAACTCGGGTACGCCCATCACGAGCGTCGTGACTGTGACCGCCGTGACCGGCGAGCGCGTCGGGCGCGACGGACGGCGAGGGCCCGAGCTGTCGACGATCATTGTGCCGGTCCCGACGCCCGGGTTCACCGCGCTGCCCGCATACGACAAGGTCGGGTGGCACACGTCCGACACGCATCCGCTCGTGTTCGACGGTGTCCGCGTGCCCGAGGAGAACCTCCTGGGGGAGCGCGGCCGCGGCTTCTCGAACTTCCTCAGCGTGCTCGACGAGGGCAGGGTCGCGTTCGCGGCGCTCTGCGTGGGCGCGGCGCAGGGGTGCCTCGAGCAGGCCGTGCTGCACGCCAAGCGCCGCGTCGTCTTCGGGCGCCCGATCGGCGACAACCAGCACATCGCGTTCACGATCGCGCGGATGCAGGCCCGTGTCGCGGCGGCCCGCGCGGTCATGCACGACGCGGCTCGCCGCATCGACGCGGGGGCGCCGTTCACGACCCAGGCCTCGCTCGCGAAGCTCATCGGATCGGAGGCGGCGGTCGCCAATGCGTCGGACGCGACCCAGATCTGGGGCGGGTACGGGTTCATGAACGAGAACCCGGTCGCGCGGCACTACCGCGACGCGCGCATCCTCACGCTCGGGGAGGGCTCGACCGAGGTCCAGCTGGGGATCATCGCCCGCAGCCTCGGCTTCGACCGCGCCTTCGGCTGACCAGCCCACGCATGTCCCAGGTGTTCCGGGTTCCGGGGGCGGATGGCCGGAACACGTGGGACATGCCCGGGGGAGATCAGCCGATCAGGAGGAGCTGGTGGCCCGCACCGACGGTGGCGCCGGGCGTCGCGTCGATCGAGCCGATCGTGCCGTCCTTGTGGGCGTGCAGCGGCTGCTCCATCTTCATCGCCTCGAGCACGACGACGAGGTCGCCCTTGACGACCTGCTGGCCCTCCTCGACGGCCACCTTGACGACCGTCGCCTGCATGGGCGACTTGAGGGCATCGCCCGAGGCGCCCGCGGTCGCGGTGCCGCCGCCGTGCTTGCGGCGGGACGAGGGGACGGCCGCGGGGCGGCCGGTCGCGCCGGGAGCCGTCACGACGCGGTCGGGCAGGCTGACCTCGAGCCGCTTACCGTTCACCTCGACGACGACCGTGTGCCGGCTCTCGGCCGCGCGCGGCGCCTCGAGCTCGCCGTCCCACGCGGGGATGTCGTTCTCGAACTCGGTCTCGATCCAGCGCGTGTACACGCCGAAGACGCCGTCCTCCGCCGTGAAGGCGGGGTCGCGCACGACCTTGCGGTGGAACGGGAGCACCGTGGGCAGGCCCGCGACCTCGAACTCGTCGAGGGCGCGGCGCGAGCGCTCGAGCGCCTCCTCGCGCGTCCGGCCGGTGACGATGATCTTCGCCAGGAGCGAGTCGAACGCGCCCGAGACCTCGTCGCCCGCGGTGACGCCCGAGTCGAGGCGGATGCCCGGGCCGCCGAAGGTCTTGAACACGTGGATCGGGCCGGGCTGGGGCAGGAAGCCGCGACCGGGGTCCTCACCGTTGATGCGGAACTCGATCGAGTGGCCCTGCGGAGCCGGGTCGTCGTAGTCGATGGTGCCGCCGGCCGCGATGCGGAACTGCTCGCGGACGAGGTCGATGCCGGTGACCTCCTCGGAGACCGGATGCTCGACCTGCAGGCGGGTGTTCACCTCGAGGAACGAGATGGTGCCGTCGGCACCCACGAGGAACTCGCACGTGCCGGCGCCCGTGTAGCCGACCTCGCGCAGGATGGCCTTGGATGCGGCGTAGAGGATGGCGTTCTGCTCGTCCGTGAGGAACGGAGCGGGGGCCTCCTCGACGAGCTTCTGGTGACGGCGCTGCAGCGAGCAGTCGCGCGTCGACACGACGACGACGTTGCCCTCGGCGTCGGCGAGGCACTGCGTCTCGACGTGGCGGGGCTTGTCGAGGTACTTCTCGACGAAGCACTCGCCGCGGCCGAAGGCCGCGATCGCCTCGCGCGTGGCCGACTCGAACATCTCCGGCACCTCGTCGAGGGTGCGCGCGACCTTGAGTCCGCGGCCGCCGCCGCCGTAGGCCGCCTTGATCGCGATCGGGAGGCCGGCCTTCTCGGCGAACGCGACGACCTCCTCGGCCGTGTCGACGGGGCCGGGCGTGCCGGGCGCGAGCGGCGCGCCGACCTTCTCGGCCACGTGGCGCGCGGTGACCTTGTCGCCGAGCGCCTCGATCGCCTCGGGCGACGGCCCGATCCAGATGAGGCCGGCGGCCTGCACGGCGCGCGCGAACGCGGCGTTCTCCGCGAGGAAGCCGTAGCCCGGGTGCACGGCGTCCGCACCGGAGCGACGGGCGACCGAGAGGATCTTCTCGATCTGCAGGTAGGTCTCGGCGCTCGTGGCGCCCTCGAGGGCGTAGGCCTCGTCGGCGAGGCGCGCGTGCAGCGCATCGCGGTCCTGGTCGGCGTAGACGGCGACCGAGGCGATCCCCGAGTCGCGGGCTGCGCGGATGATGCGGACGGCGATCTCGCCGCGGTTCGCGATGAGCACCTTGGCGATATCAGGCATGCGTTCCAGACTAGTCACGGTCGGACGCCGCCTTTTGAGTGACCCTCACAAAGTGCGCGCCGAAAGGTGTGCCGTTCCCTACGACGGCAGGCGGTTCCAGAGCGACGTCCACTCGACGCCGAGCTCTCGGACGAGGCGGCGGACGGTCGAGAGCGACATGCCGACGACGGTCGACGGGTCGCCCTCGACGCGCTCGATGAACGCACCGCCCAGGCTGTCGACCGTGAACGCGCCGGCCACGAGGAGGGGCTCGCCCGTCGCGACGTACGCGGCGATCTCGTCGTCGCTCACGTCCGCGGCGAACGACACCGAGGCCCGCGCGGTCGCGTGCGCCTCGACCGGCTCGGTCTCCGCGCGGACGCGGATGACCGCGTGGCCCGAGTGCAGGACGCCGGTGCGGCCGCGCATGCCCTGCCAGCGCGCCGTCGCCGCCTCGGGCGTATAGGGCTTGCCGTAGATCTCCCCGTCGAGCTCGAACATGGAGTCCCCGCCGATCACGACGCCGTCGAAGCCGGGGTGGACCTGCAGGACGCGCGCGGCGACATCCGCCGCCTTGCGGCGTGCGAGGACGAGGACGTGCTCGTCGGGCGGCAGCACCCGGCCCTCGCGCTCCTCGAGCTCGGCGATCGCCGCCTCCTCGTCTACGGCGGGGGCGATCGCGAGCGGCTCGATGCCGGCCTGGTTCAGGAGCATGAGGCGCGCGGGAGACGTCGAGGCGAGGCAGACCTGCATGGCTCCACGCTAGGCGATCCGCCAGGGGCGAGGTGCGACGATGGGAGCATGCAGACGGGAGACGTCGTCGACCTCGAGGTCACGGACATCGCGCACGGAGGCGTCTTCGTGGCGCGGCACGAGGGCAGGGTCGTCTTCGTGCCCGACGCCGTCCCCGGGGAGCGCGTCCGCGCGCGGGTCGCGGAGGTCAAGAAGAGCTTCGCGCGAGCCGAGGCGCTCGAGGTGCTCGACGCGTCGGAGCATCGCCAGCCGCACATCTGGGCCGAGGCCGACATCGCCCGCGACCCCGCCGACCGGGTCGGCGGCGCCGACCTCGGTCACATCGCGCTCGCGCACCAGCGCGAGCTCAAGGCGCATGTCCTCCGCGACGCGTTCGCGCGCTTCGCGGACGAGAAGGTCGACGTGGTCGTCGCGCCCGCCGCGGACGGCGACGAGACCGAGTCGGCGGATGGCACGGGCTGGCGCACGCGCGTCGGGCTCCATGTCGACGCGGATGGCCGGATCGGCCCGTTCGCCTCGCGCAGCCATCGCGTCATCGAGGTGGCGCACCACCCGCTCGCCGTCGCGGAGATCGAGGGCGCCGCCCTCGCGCTCCAGCGCGAGAAGCCCGGCCGGGTCGACCTCGTCCGGCCGGCCGACGGGCGCGTCCGGGTCATCCGCCGCCCGGATCGCCGGCGCACGCGGGGCGCGCAGCCGGCCCCCGCCCCCGAGGTCGTGGTCGAGCGCGTCGGCGACCGCGGCTTCCAGGTCGATGCGGGCGGATTCTGGCAGGTGCACCGCCTCGCGGCGCGGACGCTGCACGCGGCGGTCGCCCGTGCCCTCGACGACATCGCGCCGCACGGCCTCGACGCCGACGCGTGGCACCTCGACCTCTACGGCGGGGTGGGGCTCTTCGCCGATGCGCTCGCGTCCGCCGCGGACGGCGACGCCCGTCTCACGTCCGTCGAGTCCACGCCCCGCGCGACCGCGCACGCGCGCGAGAACCTCGAGCGCCATCCGCGCGCCGAGGCCGTGACCGCACGCGTCGAGCGCTGGCTCGGCGCGCTCGCCGCGGACGCGGAGCCCGCGGACCGCGACGCGCTGCGTCGGGGCGTGACCCTGCTCGACCCTCCGCGTGCGGGGGCGGGCCGCGAGGTCGTCGACGCGGTCGCCGCGCTCGAGCCGTCCGCCGTCGTCTACGTCGCCTGCGACCCGGTCGCGCTCGCGCGCGACGTGGGGCTGTTCCGCGCCCACGGCTACGCGCCCGAGCGCCTGGAGGCGTTCGATCTCTTCCCGAACTCGCACCATGTGGAGGCGCTCGCGGTCCTGCGCCGCGCGTGAGCCAGCGTCGCCTGGCGATAGGCTTCTCGCCATGACACGCGTGGCCCTGATCGACGATCACGAGTCGGTTCGTCTCGGGCTCGAGGCGGCGCTGCAGCGCGACGGCCAGGAGGTCGTCTACAGCGGCGTCTCGGTCTCGGCGTATCTCGCGTGGCGGGCCGAGACGAAGGCGCCGCCCGTCGACGTCGTGCTGCTGGACCTCACCCTCGGCGACGGCGCGACCGTCACCGAGAACGTCCTCCGGCTCGCGGGCGAGTCCTCCGTGATCATCCACTCCGTCGCCGATCGTCCTGCGGCGGTCCGCGAGGCGCTCGCGGCCGGCGCCGCCGGCGTCGTGAGCAAGTCGTCGCCCCTCGAGGACGTCCTGAGCGCCGTCCACACGACCGCGGGCGGCGAGCCCCTCAACAACGTCGAGTGGGCCAGCGCCGTCGAGGGCGACCGCGAGTTCGCCGACGCGCAGCTCGCCACGCGCGAGCGCGAGGTGCTCCGGCTGTACGCGGCGGGGCTCCCGCTCAAGGCCGTCGCCGACCGCCTCGGCATCGCGTACTCGACGGCCAAGGAGAACATCACGCGCATCCGCGTGAAGTACACCGAGGTCGGGCGCCCCGCCCCGACGAAGGTGGATCTGCTGCGGCGGGCGATCGAGGACGGCATCGTCGAAGCGCCCGCGGAGGGGTGATGTCCGCGGGCGGCACGCGCGGGATCCCCTCGGGACAGGAGGCGATCGCCGAGGCCTGGACGCACGTGCTGCCGCGCCGCACGGCGACCGCCGTCGAGATCGAGCGCGGCTTCACCTCCGCACGCATCGAGCGGGTCCTGCAGATCGCCGTGGCCCTCGCGTCGGCCCTCCTCGGCGTCCAGTCGTTCCTGACCGCCATGGGGTCCGACCTCGACCCGCTCCCGCGCACGCTGCTCACGGCCACCGTGTTCGCGTCGCTCGCGGCGATGATCGCCGCGTGTCTCGCGGGCCGGTGGGCGCGCCCCGCGGCCACGGTGTTCGCCTTCCTCTTCCCGCTCTCGCTGCTGCTGTTCTGGGCGCTCCCCGAGCCGCGGTACGAGCCAGCGGGAGGCCCCTGGGTCTTCTTCCTCCTCAATGTCGCGCCGGCGGCGGCCGCCCTCGTCTTCCCCGTGGCCTGGCAGCTCGTGTGGGTCGTCGTCGTCCCGCTGCTGTTCGCGATCGTCCGGCTCTCGCGCGGCGAGTTCTCGGCCGAGCACTGGCTGACGTCGGTCTACGACGTCTCCCTCTCGCTCATCGTCGGGGGAACCGCGGTCGCGCTCATCTGGATGTTCCGCAGTCTCGCCGCGGGCGTCGACGCCGCGCGCGCCGCCGCGATCGACCAGTACTCCCGCGCCGCCTCGGCCGAGGCCGCTGAGCAGGAGCGCGTCGAGGTCGCGGCCCTCATGCACGACAGCGTGCTCGCCGCCCTCATCGCCGCGGGCCGCGCGCAGTCGGATCGCGAGCGCCAGCTCGCCGTGTCGATGGCGCGCGAGGCGCTCACGCGCCTCGCGAACGCCGAGTCCGACGAGCCAGAGGGCAGCGACGCCCCCGTGACCTCCGCCTGGATCGCCTCGGAGCTCCAGGCGCAGGCGCGAGGGCTCGGCGTCGTGCTCGCCGTGGCGGGCGACGAGCTGCCCATGCCGGGCATCCCCGGCCGCGTCGCGCGCGCGCTCGTCCTCGCGGCCACGCAGGCCGTCGCGAACTCCATCCAGCACGCGGATGGCCGCGGCCTCGCCGTGCGCCTCACCGCGCGGCACGGGCGCATCCGCATCGTCGTGTCGGATGCGGGCCGCGGCATCGATCTCGCGTCGATCCCCGCCGACCGCCTCGGCATCCGGGCGTCGATCTTCGCGCGCGTGGCGGCGGTCGGCGGCGGAGCGGCCATCGAATCCGACGAGCGCGGCACGGTCGTGACGATCACCTGGCCGGCGGGCGACGACGACAGCCTCTACCGGCGCGAGGCGGAGGAGGCCCCGTGAAGGTCCGCAAGGTCCTCACGATCCTCGCCGCGGCGTTCTCGGGGTACCTCGCCGCGCGCGGCGTCTTCCCGACGCAGCCGGTCGACCGGCCGGGATTCCTCATCGCGGGCGTCGTGCTCTACCTCGGTGCGACCATCCTCGTGCTCGCCGTGCGCTCGGTCGACTCCGCGCGCCGCGACGTCGCGCGCCTGCCCGTGTGGGCGACCGCGTGCGCTCTCGCGGTGTCGGCCGCGATGCCGTGGGTCGTGACGGCCTGCGCGGACGAGAGCGCGCGGATGGCGCCGCACGTCACCTGGTACGTCGGGGGAGCGGGCGCTCTCATGACGATCGTCATGGTGCGCCGCCGCCCGATCTCGGCGTGGACGGGGATCGCGCTCCTCGGCGTGAGCAGCTCCATCCTCATGGGCATCGGGAACGCGCTCGCCTTCGGCCTCGTCGGGTCGTTCCTCTGGGTCGGGGTCGGCCAGCTCATGCAGATCTCGACCGACCGCGCCTACTCCGACACCGTGAAGCTCGCGAGCCTGCAGCAGGCGTCGGCGGCATGGCAGTCCGCGCAGCTCGTGCGCCGCCGCGAGCGGCGCGAGCGCGTGCAGTACGCCCTGCAGGTCGCGGCGCCCGTGCTCACCCAGGTGATCGCGTCGGGAGGCGCCCTCACCGACGAGCAGCGCGCTGCCGCCTGGCTCGCAGAGGGCGCGCTGCGCGACGAGCTGCGCGGGGCCCGGCTCCTCGACGACGACGTCCGGCGCGTCATCGCGACGCTCCGCGAGGGCGGCGCCGCCGTCACGGTCCTCGACGAGGGCGGACTCGACGACCTCGGCGACGACGCGCTGGCGGCCATCCGCGCCGAGCTCGCGCAGACGCTCGCCTCCGCGGATGCCGGCCGCATCATCATCCGCACCGCTCCGCATCCGGACATCGCCGTGACGATCGTGGGGCGTGCGGCCGCGGGCGGTCACTCCGACGAGGACGCGGTCGCGCTGTGGCACGAGATCCGTCGGCCCGCGGCCTCCTGAGGGGGGGAAAAAGGAAAGGGCCGGGGGTGATCCTTCACCCCCGGCCGTGCGGACGGTTACCCGAAAACCGTCCGCGGTGTGCCGACTCGCCATCTGCTTACCCTGGAGCGGATGGGGCGGCCAACGCACAAGCGTTTCCATATCCAGTATGGAAAACCCGCAAGCTCGTGTCTGTAGGTATTTCGGGGGACAAGAACCGGCCCCCTGAGCGGTCTCAGCCGCCGAAGCGGCCCCAGCCGCCGCGTGCGAGCGGACGGCGGAGACGGCGCGACCTCGTCCACGCGTCGAACGACGGCGTGTCGTCGACGACGGCCGATGCCGCCTCCTGCGTGTAGGCCTCGGACACGACCGCGACGATGGCCGCGAGCTCCTCGTCGGTCGGGTTCCCGCGCACGACGTCGACGCGGGGGATGTCGTTCTGCTCGGACATGCGCCGTCTCCCGCTAGAGCGGGATGTTCCCGTGCTTCTTGGGCGGCAGCTCCGCGCGCTTGCCGCGGAGCGAGCGCAGCGCCTTCGCGATCGCCACGCGCGTCGCGGCCGGCTCGATGATGCCGTCGAGCTCGCCGCGCTCGGCCGCGAGGAACGGGCTCGCGACATTGTATGTGTACTCGTTCGCGAGGCGCGTGCGGACGGCGGCGACATCCTCGCCCGCCTCCTCGGCCTTCTTGAGCTCGCCGCGGTAGAGGATGTTCACCGCGCCCTGGCCGCCCATGACCGCGATCTCGGCGGTCGGCCAGGCGAGGTTGATGTCGGCGCCGAGCTGCTTCGAGCCCATGACGATGTAGGCGCCGCCGTAGGCCTTGCGCAGGATGACCGTGACGAGCGGGACGGTGGCCTCGGCGTAGGCGTAGAGCAGCTTCGCGCCGCGGCGGATGACGCCGGTCCACTCCTGATCCGTGCCCGGCAGGTAGCCGGGCACGTCGACGAGGGTGACGATCGGGATGGAGAACGCGTCGCAGAAGCGCACGAAGCGCGACGCCTTCTCGCCCGCGTCGATGTTGAGCGTGCCCGCCATCTGCGAGGGCTGGTTCGCGATGATGCCGACCGTGCGACCCTCGACGCGGCCGAAGCCGATGACGATGTTCGGCGCGAACAGCGGCTGCACCTCGAGGAACTCACCGTCGTCGACCGTGCGCGAGATGACCTCGTGGATGTCGTACGGCTGGTTCGGCGAGTCGGGGATGAGGGTGTTCAGCTGCCGGTCGGCGTCGGTCGTCTCGAACTCGAACGCCGACTCGTACGCCGGCGCATCCGCCATGTTGTTGTCGGGCAGGAAGCCGAGGAGGGTGCGCGCGTAGTCGAGCGCGTCGTCCTCGTCCTCGGCGAGGTAGTGGGCCACGCCCGAGCGCGTGTTGTGCGTGTAGGCGCCGCCGAGGTCCTCCATGCCGACGTCCTCGCCGGTCACGGTCTTGATGACGTCGGGGCCCGTGACGAACATCTGGCTCGTCTTGTCGACCATGATGACGAAGTCCGTGAGCGCGGGGGAGTACACCGCGCCGCCCGCCGCGGGGCCCATGATGATCGAGATCTGCGGGATGACGCCCGACGCGGCGGTGTTCAGGCGGAAGATCTCCCCGTACTTGCCGAGGGCGACGACGCCCTCCTGGATGCGCGCGCCGCCCGAGTCGAGGATGCCCACGATGGGCATCCCGCCGCGCAGCGCGAACTCCATGATCTTGATGATCTTCTCGCCCGCGACCTCGCCGAGGGAGCCGCCGAAGGTCGAGAAGTCCTGCGCGTAGACGGCGACCGTGCGACCGTGGATCGTGCCGACGCCGGTCACGACCGAGTCGCCGTACGGCCGCGACCTCTCCATCCCGAACGCGGTCGTGCGGTGGCGCACGTACTCGTCGAACTCGACGAACGAGCCGTGGTCGACGAGCAGCTCGATGCGCTCGCGCGCCGTCAGCTTGTTCTTGGCGTGCTGCTTCTCCTGCGCCTTCGCCTCGGCCTGGACGACGGCCTCGTCGTAGCGGGCGCGCAGGTCGGCGATCTTGCCCTGGGTCGTGGACATGTCGGGTTCGGTCACGCGTTCCACACTAGTCGCGGCCGCCGCGCGCGACTTGGAGGGCACACACAACGCCCGTCGTGAAGCTGTGTGGTGCGGCGACACCGCCCTCGGAGACCCGCGCGGATCAGTCGAAGAAGGCGGCAGCCGCGCGCGCCTCGTACGCGGCGTCGTCGAGCTCATCGGCGGCGACATTGACGTGCCCGACCTTGCGACCGGGGCGCGGCTCCTTGCCGTAGGTGTGGATCTTGGCGAGCGGATGCGCCGCCATGGCCGCGGCGAAGCGGTCGGTGAGCTGCTCGCCCTGCGGGCCGCCGAGAATGTTCACCATGACGACCGCGCCCGCGGCGACGTCGGGAGCGCCGAGCGGGAGGTCGAGGACCGCGCGCAGGTGCTGCTCGAACTGACTCGTCACGGCGCCGTCCTGCGTCCAGTGCCCGCTGTTGTGCGGGCGCATCGCGAGCTCGTTGACGAGGATGCGGTCGTCGACGGTCTCGAAGAGCTCGACCGCGAGCATGCCCGTGACGCGCAGCCCCTCGGCGATCGTCTTGCCGAGCCGCGCGGCGACCTCCATGAGCTTCTCGCTCGCGTCGGGGGCGGGCGCGAGCACCTCGGCGCACACGCCGCCGCGCTGCACGGTCTCGACGACGGGGTAGGCGACCATCCCGCCGCTCGGGCGACGCGCCACCTGCTGCGCGAGCTCGCGGCGGAAGTCGACGAGCTCCTCCACGAGCAGCGCCTCGCCGTCGAAGTCGGCGAACCAGTCGGCGACGTCCTCCGGGCGCGAGACGACCTTCACGCCCTTGCCGTCGTAGCCGCCCCGCGGCGTCTTCACGACCGCGCGCCCGCCGTGGTCGTCGAGGAAGGCCTGCAGCTCGGACGGCTCGGCGACGGCGGCCCAGTCGGGCTGCGGCGCGCCGAGCTCGGCCAGGCGGCGGCGCATCACGAGCTTGTCCTGCGCGAAGCGCAGCGCGTCGGGGCCCGGGTGCACCGCGACGCCCGCGTCGACGAGCGCGTGCAGGACGTCCTGCGGCACGTGCTCGTGGTCGAACGTGATGACGTCCACGTCCTTCGCGAACGCGAGCACGGTCTGGGCATCCCGGTAGTCGCCCACGGCGGCCTGGGCGAGTGCGGCCGACATGCCCTCCTGCTCGGCGAGCACGCTCAGCTCGATGCCCATCTCGACCGCGGGAGCGATCATCATCCTCGCGAGCTGGCCGCCGCCGATCACACCCACACGCATCGTCATGCGTCCATTTTGACGCATCGGCGGACCCGCGAACGATCAGCCGCGGGGCGCGGGCAGCTGGTGCCCGAACGAGAAGCCCTGCGATTCGCGGTGCGCCTGGATCTGGCTCATCTCGACCTGGTCGGCGAGCACCTCGTGCACGAGGCCGGCGTCGGGCACGTCCCGCAGCACGAGCGGCGCCGTGACGCCGTCGGACAGCACGAGCGTGCCCGCTCCCCACATCCGCTGCAGCACCCCGCGGCGGAGTCGGATGGAGTAGCCGCGTGTGTGCGAGAGCTCGCTGTGGTCGCGGGCGAGGAGGCCGCGCTTCGCGATCACGCGCCGGGTCGTGATCGTGTACGTGCGGGTGAGCCATGCGAGCAGCGGCAGGACGGCGCCGAGCAGGACGACGGCGCCCGCCGCGGCCAGCAGCATCCAGTCCTCGAAGGGAGCCGGTAGGTTGCCGAGCAGGTAGCCCGTCGCGCCCGCCGTGGCGATGACGAGCAGCGCCGACCAGGTGAGCCGTCGGGCGTGGCCGTGCAGGCGCGCCACGAGCAGCTCGGGCGCGGGGGCGACCGGCGGCGTGGCGGGCCGACCCGCGAGTCCAGGCGTGCTCATGCCCCCATTGTCCGCGACGCGGGCAGGACTCCGCCGCGCCGCGCCGGGCCGCTCAGCGGACATGCACGACGTCGCCGGCCGAGACCGCCACGCGGTCGCCGTCCGCGACGACGACGAGGCGCCCGTCGGGAGCGAGCTCGGTCGCGCGCCCCCGCAGCGTCGTCCCATCGGGGAGGGACACGGCGACGTCGCGGCCGAGCGTCGTGCACACGGCGGTCGCCGCGGCGTGCGCTCCGGACGCGACGGCGTCGCCGCCCGCCCGGGCGAGACCGCGGAGCAGGCCGTCGAGCGCCGTGAGGTAGTCCGCGACGAGGGCGTCCTCGTCGCAGGCCAGGCCCAGCGCGGGAAACGACGTCGCCGTCGGCACGGGGAGGTCGATCGGCTGCAGGCGCGTGTTGACCCCCGTGCCGACGATCACGGCGTCGGGGTCGGCGGTGCCCTCGGCCAGCACGCCGCAGATCTTCCGGAGCTCGTCGCCCTCGTGTGCGACGAGCACGTCGTTCGGCCATTTCAGGCCGACCCGGATGCCCGGGGTCTGGGCCGCGACCGCACGCTGCATCGCGACTCCCGCGACGAGGGGGATCCAGCCGCGCCCGGCGAGGGGGAGATCGGGCACCCGCAGGACGACCGACAGGGCGAGGGCGGCGCCCGGAGGGGCGACCCAGCGTCGGTCGAGTCGGCCGCGCCCCGCCTGCTGGTCGTGCGTGAGGAGCACCCCGAGGTGCGGCCACTCCTCGCCCTGCGCGATCGCGCGCGCGAGATCGGCGTTCGTCGACCCCGTCTGCGCGACCTCCGCCATCCGCCCTGCCACCGTGCGCGTCCGCTCCCAGCTCACCCGTCGACCCTAGCCGGATGGCCCTGGTCGGCGTCGGAGCGGGGGTCCGCCCCGGCGACAGCAGGAGGATCCACCGATGGCAGGACGGCACGGCCGAATCCGTCCTGCTCTCGGCGGATTCTCCTGCGGCGGGCGGCGGGGATGGCGACGCGGGGCAGGCCCGACGGGGCAGCCGGGGCGCCGACACCCTGTGCACAGCCGCGTGCGCCGCCGCGGGTCCGTCCACAGCGCGGAGGAGTGGCGCTCGCCGGACGCTCCGCGGGGGCCAGGCTCTCCGCATGTCCCTGCGCGCACTCCTCTCCGCCCACGGCGGGTACCGCCACCGCCGCGATCTCCTCGAGTCGGGGTGGTCGCCCGATCGCCTGCGCCGTGCCGCCCGCGCCGAGGGCATCGCGCTGCTGCGTCGCTCCTGGCTCGTCCTTCCCGAGGCGCCGGCAGAGGTCCACGCCGCGGCGCGCCTCGGCGGGCGCATCACCTGCCGAAGCGCGCTCGAGCAGCACGGGCTCTGGTGCCCGCCTGGTTCGGCCGATGCGATCCACATCGCGCTCGCACCGAATGCGCGCGCCGGCGAACCCGGCGTGCGCGCGCACTGGGCGTCGCCCGTCGTCGCCGTCCCACCCCGGACCCTGCTCGATCCGATCGAGAACGTCCTTGCGTGCATCGCGGTGTGCGCGGACGGCGAAGCGGCGTTCGCCGTGTGGGAGTCGGCACTCGCGCGGACCCGGATCTCCGCCAACGCCATGGCGCGGACGAAGTGGGGCAGCGTCGCGGCCCGTGCGCTCGCCGCGGAGGCGGGAGTCCGATCCGACTCGGGCGTGGAGTCCCGGTTCGCGTACCGCTGCCGCCGCGCGGGCATCCCCTTCCGGCAGCAGGTGTGGCTCGCCGGTCGCCCCGTGGACGCCCTCATCGGCCGTCGGCTCGTCGTGCAGCTCGACGGCTTCGCCTTCCACAGCGACGCGCGTCAGCGGCGCGCCGATATCGCGCACGACCGGGCGCTCCGTCTCCTGGGCTTCACCGTCTTCCGCTTCGACTACTTCGAGGTGATGCACGACTGGGACCATGTCGAGTCTTCGCTGCGCTCGGCGATGGCGCAGGGACTGCACCTCTGACCGCTGCGAGGGAAGGAGATCCGCGTGAGCGCAGGACGATGCCCGCGCAGTGGTCCTGCTCTCGACGGATTCTCCTGCGCTCGCGCGGACGCCGAGGGGATGGCGGATGGCGCGGGCCCGGGGAGCGAGGCGATGTCGCTCCCGGCGATTTCCAGGGTCTCGCCCTAGCCTTGTCGGGTGCTGAACTCGTCCGAAACGCCCCTCGTCGGCGTCGTCATGGGCTCCGACTCCGACTGGCGCGTCATGGTCGACGCCTCGACCGCTCTCACCGAGCTCGGCATCCCGCACGAGGTCGAGGTGGTCTCGGCGCACCGCACGGTGGACAAGCTCATCCGCTACGGCCGCGAGGCGCGCGGCCGCGGACTCCAGGCGATCATCGCGGGAGCCGGCGGCGCGGCCCACCTGCCCGGCATGCTCGCGTCGGTCACGGCGCTTCCCGTGATCGGCGTCCCCGTGCAGCTGAAGACGCTCGACGGGCTCGACTCCCTCCTGTCGATCGTCCAGATGCCGGCGGGGATCCCCGTCGCCACCGTCTCGATCAACGGCGCCAAGAACGCCGGCCTCCTCGCCGCGCGCATCCTCGGCACCGCCGATGCCGCGATCGCCGACCGCATCGAGGAGTACGCCCGCGACCTCGAGCGCCAGGTCGAGGAGAAGAACGCACGTCTGAAGGGCTCTCTGTGACGGTTGCCGCCATGGCACGCACCCGGACGCCGCTGCGATCGAGCGCTCTCGTCGAGACGCGCCCGATGCGGCACCCCGACGCGGCCGACGCGGCGCTCATGACGCGCCGCGGATGGTGGCTCGTCCTGCTCGGCTGGGTCATCCCCGGGTCCGCGCAGGTGCTCGCCGGCAGCCGCCGACTGGGCCGCTTCGGCCTGGGGGCGACCCTCCTGTCCTGGGTGCTCGTCGCGGTCGGCGCGCTCGCGCTCCTGCTCTGGCGCGACGGCGCCATGACCATCCTCCTCAACCCGCTCGTGCTGCTCGCTCTCGCGGCGATCGTCGTCGCGTACGGCGTGCTCTGGATCGTCCTGTCGATCGACACGCTCCGGCTCGTCCGGCTCGTCCGGACGCAGAGCCCCGCGCGCTTCGGCATCGCGGCGCTCGCGATCCTGCTCATGGTCGTCACGGGCGGCACGGTGGCCTACGCCGCGCCGCGCCTCGTCGCGGCCTCCAACGCGCTCGGCTCGATCTTCGCCGCGAGCGCGCCGGTCGTGCCGCCGAGCGAGGGCTACTACAACATCCTCCTGCTCGGCGCGGACTCGGGCGACGGCCGCGACTCCATGCGGTTCGACAGCATCTCGGTCGTCTCCATCAACGCATCGACCGGCGCCGTGACGATCACCGGCATCCCGCGCGAGCTGGGCGCCGCGCCGTTCAGCGACGGCAGCCCCATGCAGGCGCTCTACCCGAACGGGTTCGAGGGGCACGCCGATCCGTCGTGCGGCTGGGACGACTGGATGAACCACATCCGCCAGGCCGCCGAGATCTGCCGCGAGGACCAGGGCGCCTCGCTCTACCCCGACGCCGAGCGCCACGGCTCGTCGCCGGGCGTGGAGGCCACGAAGGACGCGGCCGAGGGCGTGACCGGCCTCGAGATCCCGTACTACGCGTTCATCGACATGAACGGCTTCGCGGCGCTCGTCGACGCGCTCGGGGGCGTCGACATCGAGGTGTCGCAGCGCCTGCCGAAGGGCGGGGGGCCCGCGTACGAGGGCCAGCCGGCCGAGGACTGGGCGATCGGATGGATCGAGCCCGGCGCGCAGCACATGGACGGCGACACCGCGCAGTGGTACGCGCGCTCCCGCTACACGACGAGCGACTGGGACCGCATGCAGCGGCAGCGGCAGCTGCAGGAGGCGATCCTCGCGCAGTTCACGCCGGAGAACGTGCTCACGCGCTTCCAGGACGTCGCACGCGCCGGCACCGCGATCGTCGAGACCGACATCCCCCAGTCGCTCCTGCCGACCTTCCTCGACCTCGCGGTCGAGGCGAAGAGCCAGGCGGTGACCTCCGTCGAGCTGACGCCCGAGGGGCCGATCGCGGTCGACCAGGAGTCGCCCGACTTCGCGGCCATCCACGCCTACCTCAAGAGCGTCCTGCACCCCGAGGAGTCGTCGGGATGACGGTGCGGCTGCGAGTCGTCCTCGACCAGCTCGCGGCACCCACCGACCCCGATCTCTCCGCGGCCGCGCGCGACCTCGCGCGCATGCTCATCGAGTCGGCGCCCTCGGGTTGCGTCGTCGACGCGATCGCACCAGCCGGAGAGCCGCTGCGCCTGGACGGCATCTCGAGCGAGAAGCGCCTCGCTCTCGCGCGCCGGGAGCTCGTCGCGGCCTGGCGGATGGGCGTGGCCGCGGGCGCCGAGGGCGGCCTCATCCACGCGCCCACGCTCCTCGCGCCCCTCGTCCGGCATGACCGGGCGAAGGACCACGCGCAGACCGTCGTCACGCTGTGGGATCTGCGCGCGTGGGAGGCGCCGGGCGAGCTGCCCCGTGCGGCTGCCGCGCTCGAGCAGGCGCTCCTGAAGCGCGCGCAGAAGCACGCCGATGCGATCGTCGTGCCGACACACGCGATCGCCGAGCGCCTCGCCGAGCATGCCGCGTTCGGTCCGCGCGTCCGGGTCGTCGCCGGTGCGCCGCCCGAGGGCTTCTCGATCCCCAGCGACGTCGACGCGCGTCGCCGCGACCTCGCGCTGCCCGCCCGCTACATCGCGGCGTCCGGAGGAGCCGCGGCGTCCGACGGCCTCGCCCGCGCGCTCGCGGCCGCCCGCGCCGTCGACGCGGACGTCGTCGTCATCGACGTGCCGGAGGGGCAGGACGGCGCGGTTCGGGAGATCGCGGACGCCGTCGGCGCCGATCCGCAGCGCGTTCGGACGCACGGCTCGCTCGACCGGGGAGACCGCGCCGCGGTTCTCGCGCACGCCGCGGCGTTCGCGGCCGGGTCGACGCGGGCCGCGTGGCCCTGGCGCGTCGTCGAGGCGATGGCCCTCGGCACCCCCGTCGTGGCCGCCGACTGCGACGGACACCGCGAGGTCGTCCTCGACGGTGGCGCGGTCGTCGACGGCGCCGAGATGGGCGACGCGCTCGCGGCGGCGATCGACGACGAGCGGATGGCGCTGCGCGCGCGGGATCGGTCGCGCGCGTTCTCGTGGCACAGCGCGGCGGAGAAGGTCTGGCAGCTGCATGCCGAGCTCTGACGCCGCGCGCTCGGGGCTGGCCTCCAGGTTGCCCGCGGGTGCGGCGATAGGATCGCGTGTGGCTTTTTCCCGATTGACGAGGCAGGGCGCGCACCAGTGACGACGATCGATCTGTCGGAATACGACGTCCCCGGCCGAGGTCGCGGACTCGCGGATGTGTTCCGCTGGCGGTATCTGCTCCGCCTCCTCGTGCGCAAGGGCACGGCGACGCGCTACCGCAACTCGGTGCTCGGCTGGACGTGGTCGTACGTCAAGCCCGGCATCCAGTTCCTCATGTACTTCCTCGTCGTCGGCTTCATCTTCGACGGCAACCGGGGCATCACGAACTTCCCGATCTACCTCTTCGCCGGTCTCGTCGCCGTGAACTTCTTCAACGAGGCGTTCGGCAACGCGACGACGGCCATCGTGGACAACCGCGCCCTCGTGAAGAAGATCTACCTGCCGCGCGAGCTCTTCCCGATCTCCGCGATCATCGTGGCGTTCATCCACTTCCTGCCGCAGCTGGCCATCCTCCTCGTGGTCAGCCTCATCTACGGCTGGCTGCCCACGTTCGCGGGCCTCGGTGCGATGCTCCTCGGGATGGTGCTCATCGCCGCGCTCGCGCTCGGCCTCGGCCTTTTCTTCGCGGGCATCAACGTGCGCTACCGCGACGCGCAGAACTTCGTCGAGATCATCCGCATGGTCTCGACGTGGGCGTCGCCCGTGCTCTACGCGTGGACGCTCGTGGAGGAGAAGGCCACGGGCTGGATCCTCCACCTCTACATGTCGAACCCCGTGACCATCGCGGTCGAGCTGTTCCACTGGACGTTCTGGGAGCCCACCGTCCCGACGAACGCGGACGAACAGCCGCACGGGTTCCCCGAGCACTTCCTCGTGTACCTCGGGATCGCCGTCGCGCTGTGCGCGGTCATCCTCGTCATCGGCCAGCTGACGTTCCGCCGCTTCGAGCGCACCTTCGCCCAGGATCTGTGATGTCGAACACCCTCACCGTCACGTCGGCCACGAAGCCGGCGATCGTCATCGACCACGTGTCGAAGCTCTTCCTCAAGCGCAACACGCACTCCTTCAAGGAGGCGTTCATCGGCTGGATCCAGCGCAAGAAGGTCCGCAGCGACGTCTTCACGGCGCTCGACGACGTGAGCTTCCAGATCGGCGAAGGCGAGTCGGTCGCCGTCCTCGGCTTCAACGGATCCGGGAAGTCGACGACGCTCAAGCTCGTGTCGGGCGTGCTCGAACCCGACAAGGGACGCGTCTTCACGCGCGGCCGGGTCGCGGGCCTCATCGAGGTCGGCGCCGGCTTCCACCCCGAGCTCTCGGGGCGCGAGAACGTCTACCTCAACGCGGCCATCCTCGGCATGAAGCAGGACGAGATCGAGGCGCGCTTCGACGACATCGTCGCGTTCAGCGAGATCGGCGACTTCATCGACACCGAGGTGAAGCACTACTCCTCGGGCATGTTCATGCGCCTCGCCTTCGCGGTCGCGATCCACGTCGACCTCGACGTGCTCCTCGTGGACGAGGTGCTCTCGGTCGGCGACGCGCCGTTCCGCCAGAAGTGCTACGCGAAGATCGAGGAGCTCACGGCGAAGGGCGTCACGATGCTCGTCGTGAGCCACGACATGGGCACCGTGAAGCGCCTGTGCTCGCGCGGGATCTTCATCCACGAGCACAAGGTGCTCTTCGATGGCCCGATCGACGAGGCCGTCGAGCTCGTCCGCACGACGCCGCACTGATCGCGCGCGACGCCGTGCGGCCGGTCAGCGGGCGAGGCGGCGCCGCACCTTGTCGTAGCCGCGCTGGAGGACGTTGAGGCGGCCCACCTCGCGGCGCACCTCGTCGCGGATGCCGTTCTCGACCTCGACGAAGCGCCGGTCGATGAACTTCGTCAGGTAGAGCACGAGGCCGAGCCCGTGCTCGTCGACGTACGCGCGCAGCGCCTCATCGCGGATGAGCGCATCGTGCTTCTCATGATCCCCGCGCGACTCGATCACGCTGTTGCCCGCTGCGCCGTCGGCGCCGGTGCGCTGGTGCCAGTACGCGTACGGCTCGTCGGCGAGGTACTCGAGGGGACCGCGCGCGAGCACGCGCAGGTTGAAGTCCCAGTCGCCGACGACGGGGAGCCGGTCGTCGTACAGGCCCAGCTCCTCGTGGAGGCTGCGGCGGTACACGAAGCCGATCGGCACGTACCGGTTGAACAGGAGCGTGTCGGCGAGGGTCGGCACCGTGAGCTGCGGCTGGAACACCTCGCGGCGGACGGCGACGAGGCGGTCGCCCTGCTGCTCCTCCCACACGATCTCGATGCGGGACACCACGCCGCCGCGCTCGGGGTGGGCGTCGAGGTAGGCGGATGCCCGCTCGAGGAACTCGGGATGCCATGTGTCGTCGTCGTCGTGCAGGACGAGGAGCGGCGCAGAGGTCGCGAGGACCCCCGCGTTCGCGCTCACCCAGCGCCCGCGCGACGTCTCCGAGTGCACCGCGCGCACACGCGCGCGGTGCTCGTCGGGGAGCGCCGCGATGAGCGCGTCGACGACCGCGGGGTCGCCGCCGTCGTTGACGATCACGGCCTCCCACGCCGTCAGCGTCTGGCCCGTGATGCTCCGCAGCGCCCTGCGCAGGAAGTCGGGGCGGTCCTTGGTGCGGACGACGACGGCGACGCGGGGGGTCATGTCAGCGGCCCATGCCGTGGTAGGTCCAGCCGGCGTCGCGCCAGGTGGTGGGGGTGAGGATGTTGCGGCCGTCGATGATGACGGGGCGGGCGACCTTGTCGCGGGTGGTGTGGGGGTCGAGGTCGCGGAAGGCTCTCCATTCGGTGGCGATGACGACGGTCTCGGCGCCGGTGAGGGCGTCGTCGAGGGTGTCGGCGTAGGCGAGCTGGGGGTGGGCGCGGCGGGCGTTGGGGATCGCTTCGGGGTCGTAGGCGATGACGTCGGCGCCGAGGCCCTTGAGGCGGACGGCGACGTCGAGGGCGGGGGAGTCGCGGGTGTCGTCGCTGTCGGGCTTGAATGCGAGGCCGAGGACGGCGACGCGGTGGCCGTTGATGTGGTCGGGGAAGCTGTCCACGGCGAGGTCGACCACGCGCTGGCGGCGGCGGAGGTTGATCTCGTCGACGTGCTTGAGGAACGCGACGGATTCGCCCTTGCCGAGTTCCTCGGCGCGGGCGGTGAAGGCGCGGATGTCCTTGGGCAGGCAGCCGCCGCCGAATCCGACGCCGGCGTTGAGGAAGCGGCGTCCGATGCGGTTGTCGTGTCCGATCGCGTCGGCGAGCTGGGTGACGTCGGCGCCGACGGTCTCGGCGATCTCGGCCATCGCGTTGATGAAGCTGATCTTGGTGGCCAGGAAGCTGTTGGCGGCGACCTTGACGAGCTCGGCGGTGGCGTATCCGGTGACCAGGCGGGGGGTGCCCGCGGCGATCGCGGTGTGGTAGACGGCGTCGAGGGTGGCGGTGTCGTCGGCGCCGGTGGTGTCGGAGACGCCGTACACGAGCCGGTCGGGCTCGATGGTGTCCTTGACCGCGAAGCCCTCGCGGAGGAACTCGGGGTTCCAGGCCAGGTGCGCGCCGGTGGGGGCGATCAGCTCGGCCAGGCGGCTGGCGGTGCCGACCGGGACGGTCGACTTGCCCGCGACGAGGTCGCCGGGGCGCAGGTGCGGCAGGAGGGACTCGACGGACGCGTTGACGTAGGTCATGTCCGCGCCGGTGCCGTCGTGGCGCTGCGGGGTGCCCACGGCGATGAAGTGGACCTGCGCGCCCGCGGCGGCGGACATGTCGGTCGTGAACGACAGGCGACCCGATTCCAGCCCCTGGGTGAGGATCTCCCCGAGCCCGGGCTCGAAGAACGGCGTCTCGCCCGCGGCGAGCTTGGCGATCTTGGCCTCATCGACATCGATCCCGACGACCTCGTGCCCCAGCGACGCCATCGCCGCCGCATGCACCGCACCCAGATACCCGCAACCGATCACACTCAACTTCATGACGCCTGAAACCTCTCTGGCCGACTCGAACGCGCCGGGCCGGGGACCGGGCCGTGCGACGCAACCCGTCAATCCTCCCATGGACCCGCCCGGCCACCCTCGGAGCGACATGGACGCGGCCCGCGCGGCAGGCCCGGCGCCATCCGCCCCTTCTCAGAGCTTTCACATCTGTCACACTGTTCACATGCGTGCACCCTCTCGCACGTCGGCGCACGCGCGCGGACGTCTCGCTCTGTCGACCCTCGCGGTCGTCTCGCTCCTCGCGGGCGTCATCTCCGCTGCGAGCCCGGCCCTCGCCGTGGCGCCCGACCCGGATGACGAGCCCGTCATCTCGGCGACGACGGCCCCCGGCGTGCTGCCGAGCGCGCCGCCGCTCCCGTCCGCGACGCCGAGTGCGTCGCCGACCCCGAGTGCCGCACCCACGCCGAGCGCGTCGCCGACCCCCAGGGCGACGCCGACGCCCTCGCCCACCCCCGGCGCGCTCACCGACGAGGAGATGGACCGCGTCGCGCAGGACACGACGCTCGACGCCGCGGTCGTCGAGGAGGGCGCGGAGCTGCGCGCGAGCGCGGTGAGCCTGGTCGGGTTCGACCCGGGCAACATCATCAGCGACGCCGTGTTCTACGACAGCGGGTCGATGAGCGCCGCCCAGATCCAGGACTTCCTGAAGCGCAAGGTGCCGACCTGCCAGTCGGGGTACACCTGCCTCAAGGACTTCCGCGCGAGCACGACGTCGCGCAAGGCCGACGCGTACTGCACGAAGCCCTATCAGGGCGCCTCGAGCGAGTCCGCCGCGACGATCATCGCGAAGGTCGCGCAGGCGTGCGGCATCAGCCCCAAGGTGCTCCTCGTGATGCTGCAGAAGGAGCAGGGACTCGTCACGCACACGTGGCCGAGCTCGTGGCGGTACACGATCGCGATGGGCATGGCCTGCCCCGACACCTCGGCCTGCGACACCCGCTACTACGGCTTCCAGAACCAGGTCTACGGCGCGGCACGGCAGTACCAGATCTACGCGAAGTCCAGCTGGTTCGACTGGTTCCCGGTCGGGAAGGTGTCGCAGGTCCGGTATCACCCGAACGCGTCGTGCGGCTCGGGACCGGTCACGATCCGGAACAAGGCCACGGCGAGCCTCTACTACTACACGCCGTATCAGCCCAACGCCGCGGCGCTGCGTGCCGGGTACGGCACGGGCGACGCGTGCTCCGCCTACGGGAACCGGAACTTCTACAACTACTTCACCGACTGGTTCGGGGCGACGCGCGGGCCGACGTCGGGTCTCATCCGGACGCCGAACGGAGACATCTTCCTCCTCAACGGCGCGAGCAAGGTCCACGTCACGAGAGAGCTGCTCTCGGCATACGAGGCCGCCTTCGGCTCGTGGCGCTCGGTCTCGGCGGACGAGGCGGCGCGATACCCGACGAAGGGCACGTCCTCGCGCTTCATCCGCAACGCGTCGACCGGCGACATCTCGCTCCTGCAGGGCGGCCAGCGCCACCGCTTCACGACCTGCACGCAGGTCTGGCAGTGGGGCGGCAGGTGCGGCACGGAGCTCGCCCTCACGGCCGGCACGTACACGGCGGTCAAGCAGGGCGCGACGATGACGAACGTCGCGCGCCGCACGTGGAGCGGCACGACGCTCCACCTCATCAGCGGCTCGAAGCTGCACCCGCTCTACGACGCCGCCGCCGCGGCGGCACTCGCGGGATCGTCGAAGCCGTTCGCGGCCGTCATGCCGCCGTCGGGCCTCTCGCGCTACACGATCGGCGAGGTCCGGTTCGCGCCCGGCTCGTGGGTCAAGCGGACCTCGTCCGCCCGGGTGTACCTCGCGACCTCCGACCGCCGCCTCGTGTACCTCCCGAGCTGGGGCTTCGCCGACGAGTACGGCCTCGGTCGCGGCGTCGACGCGCACGTCCCGGGCGCGACGCTCACGGGGTACGCCGACAAGGGGAGCCTGAGCCTCTTCGCCCGCTGCGGCGGCACGACGTACTTCGCCGCCGGCGGCAGGCTGCGTGCCGTGACCACGACGGCGGGCTTCGCGGTGACGACCCTCGACACGGCGACGTGCCGCGTGCTCGATCTCTCCGGCGGGCGCGTGCCCGGCCGCATCTTCGTGAAGTCGGCCACGAGCGATCGCGTCTATGTGCTCGACGGCGGGCGCCTGCGCCATGTGACGTCGGTCGCGGCCGTGCGGCGCCTCAACGGGGGAGCGTGGCCGACCATCCTCACCCTCACGGCGCAGACCGTGGACTTCCTGCCGAAGGGCTCGGCGGTCCGCTGATGCGCGCGGATAGGATCGGGTGGTGACTGAGCGCCCGGTCCTGTCCGTCGTGATCCCCACGCACGATGTCGCCCCGTGGATCCGCGAGACGCTCGAGACGGTCCTCGCCCAGCGCGTCGCGGGCATGGAGGTCCTCGTCGTCGACGACGCCTCGACGGATGGCACGGCCGACATCGTCGCGGAGGTCGCGGAGCGCGACAGTCGGGTGCGGCTCATCCCGTCGGCCGGTCGGGGCGGCGGCACGGCGCGCAACACGGGGATGGATGCGGCCCGAGGGCGGTTCCTCGTCTTCTGCGACGGCGACGACCTCGTGCCCGACGGCGCCTATGTCGCCCTCGTCGACAGCCTCGCCCGCAGCGGCTCGGATATCGCGTTCGGCGACTACCTCAAGTTCCGTCCCGCCGACACGTGGCGGCCGACCGACGTGATGCCGGCGTTCGAGCGTCCCGCGCGCGGCACGACCCTGCGCGACGAGCCCACGCTGCTCTTCAGCCGCCCCTGCTGGAACAAGGCCTTCGCGCTCGACTGGCTGCGCGGCACGGGCATCCGCTTCCCCGACGTCCCGCGGTCCAACGACATCGTGCCGATGGTCAGCGCCTACCTGCGCGCGCGCCGGGTCGACGTCGTCTCCGACGTCGTCTATCTCTACCGCGAGCGGCCGGGCGGCAGCTCGATGTCGGCGCGCGCCGACTCGGCGGCGTCGCTGCTCAGCTATCTGGACCAGGAGCTCGCCTGCGCGCGCCTCGTCGCCGACGCGGGTGACGAGCGGCTCTCGACGGTGTACGCGGATCTCGTGCGCGAGCGGGACGGGTTCGTGCACGTCGCGCGCTGGGCGGCGCGCGACGCCGCAGACGGAGCGGACGATGAGCGTGTGCGCGACGCGCTGCGGGAGCTTCTCGAGGCGACGCCGCCGTTCGCCGGCGACCCGCTCCGCGCGCTCGTGCTGCGGATGGCCGCGGCAGGCGGGCGCGCCGCCATCCGTCCGCTCGCACGATGGATGACGGGGCTCGGCCCGCAGCCCGTCGCGGACTGGCACGCGGCACTGGACGCCCTGGACGGCGTCGCGGCGCTGTCTCCCGAGGAGCGCGAGGCGCTCATCACGCCGCTCACCTCGTCGCTGCGGTCGGATGACGAGGACGTCGATGCCTGGCACCGGCTCGTCGAGGCGGTGCGCCGCGTGCTCGGCGAGCGCGCCCTCATGCTCGTCCCCGAGGCGCGCGTCGTCGAGCGCGACCTCGGGCGGGCGCTCGCGGCACGCCGTGAGCTCGACGGACGGGTCACGCACGTCGCGCGCATCGGAGGATCGCTCGTCGTGGAGGGGCGCAGCGCCCGCGGACAGGACGCGTGCGTTCCCGTGCTCCACGACGGGGAGTTCGCGGGCCGCCCGCCTGTCCCCGCCGCGGAGACGACGTGGCGCGCGGACGTCCGCGGCGGGTGGCGATGGCGCGCGGTGTTCCCGGCGGGCGCGCTGCCGCTGCACCGACCCCTCACCCCGGCGCTTCTCGTCGCCCGGGAGGGCGTCGCGGTGGCCGTCGCGGGGGAGGGGGAGCTGCCCGCGTACGACCCGCGGGATCCGTTCCTCTACGCGCGCGTCGACGGCGTGACCGTCGTGCGGCGCCGGCGGCACTGGGCGCCGCGGGCGGTCCGGCGAGCGCTCATCGTGGCGCGAGAGCGGGCGAGGGCGCTGCGCTGAGCTCGTCGAGCAGACGGCGGTAGGCGCTCGCCGTGCGCCACGGCGAGATCCCGGCCGTGAAGCGCGCGAAGTCGCGCTCGCCGACGCCCGCGAACAGGTCGCGGTCGCGGAGCAGCTCGGCGATGGATGCCGCCGGCCGCGCGGTGTCGAAGAACGCCACCCAGCGCTCGTCCCCGAACTGCTCGCGCAGGTGCGGCTCATCCGGCAGCACGACCGGCACCCGGAAGGTGGCGGCGAGGTGCACGCTGCCCGAGTTGAGGATCGCGCGGTACGGGAACACCGCGACGTCGGCAGCGCGGAACCAGCGCGCGAGATCCCCGTCGGGCACGAAGGAGAACTGCGTGTGCGCGCGGAGCGCGTCGGGAAGGAGCGCGGCGACCTCCTCCTCCGACTGCTCCTTGACGACGCCCGCGAGGAGGAGGACGATGTCGTCGCCCGCGGCGGTCGCGGCCTCGACGAGCGCGTCGACGCCCTTGTAGGGCCGGATCTGCCCGAGGAAGAGCACCGCGCGATCGCGCTCCGCGAGGCCGAACGACGCCCGCGCGGCGGTGCGGTCGACGCCCGCGTCATAGATGCCCTCGTAGCTGGGATGAGGGATGACGCGGATCCGGGCCGGATCGAGCGCGACGACGTCGGCGACGACCGCTGCCGTGTCGGGCGCCATCACGTGCACGACGTCGGCGAGGTCGGCGAGGCCCCGGTAGAGCGCGATCTCGGCGTCCCGGAAGCGCAGCTCGTGGGGCAGTCGGTTGTGCAGCGTCCAGACGATCCGCACACCACGGCGGCGGGCGTCGCGGAGCGCCGCGAGGAGGCGGCGCAGACGGTCGCGGGCGTCGGCCTCGTCGGCGGCCTCCTGCACGAGCGGGGTCGTCCAGTGCACGTGCACGACGCCGCCCCGGGGCAGGGCCGGCAGGGCGTGCAGCAGCTCGGCATGCGTCGTCGCGCCCCGGAAGCGGTAGCCGGCAGCACGGGCCGCCAGCTCGAGGAGGTTGAGGTAGGGGTTCTCCGGCCACGTGGGGAACACGAGCACGGTTCCGGCGTTCTTCATCGACTCCTCCTCGGGGTGGGCGACGGCTCGACGCCGATCGCCGCGCTCACACGCTCGGCGAGATAGCCGCCGAGCGTCGTGCTGAACGACCCCGTGATGTGGTGGAGGTCGCGGTACACGAGCACGCCTCCCAGCATCATGGGGCACGCGTCGGCCGTGCAGTACGCGTCGGACAGATCCACGAGCGGCGCGTCGAGAGACGCCGCGGTCGCGCGGAGCGGATCGCTCTCGAGCGCCGCGTCGGCGCGCGGGATCGCGCAGGTCGCCTCGGTGAGCACATCCGCGGTGGCCACGCAGTCCTGGGCGGCTGCGGGCACACGCGGGTTGTCGGCGAGCACGACCACGCGCGTCCCCGCCTCCTGCGCCGACCGCCACGCCTCGGCGTAGCGGTCGGCGACCGCGGCCTGCGCGGCCGCGTCGCGCTCGGCGGAGTTGACCGCGGTGACGAGCAGCACGTCGTACGCCCCGTCGGCGAGACGGCTCTCGAGCCGTGCGTTCCGCTCGGCGCACGCGGCGCTCGCGGGCTCCTGCCAGACGCAGCCCCGCCCCACGAACGTCTCGACGCGCCATCCGCGCTCGTCGGCGACCTCCCGCAGGGCGGGGATGAGCATCGCGGCATGCGAGTCCCCGTGCAGCGCCACCCGGACCGCGCCGGGCGCCTCGGAGCCGAACGTGCACGACACCGGCTCCCCGCCTGCGCCGGGGTCGAAGTCGTAGCAGTCGAAGGCGCCGGCCGTGTCGTCGCGGAGGCCGGCCAGGGCGGGCACGACATCCGCGATCGGATGCCGGTCGTCCGCGCGGCCGGCGCAGCCCGGCTCGAGGAGGGCTGCCGCACCGCGGCACTGGGCGGGATCTCGCAGGCTCGCCTCGGCCTGTGCGCGCTGCTCGGCTGCCGCCGTCGCTCCGTGCCACATCGGCAGGGCGGCGACGGCCACGACCACCGCCATCCCGACTGCGGTGAGGGCGAGGATCCGGGAGGGCCGGGCCGCGCGGGGGCGCGCGCCGAAGCGGATCGGATCCTCCACGAGCCGCTTCGACGCCGCGGCGAGCACGAAGGTCGTCGCGAGCAGCAGCAGGTTCTCAGGGAGGTCGGGCGCACGGCCGAGCACGTGCGGCGCGATCACCACGAGGGGCCAATGCCAGAGATACACGCCGTACGACTGATCGCCCACCCACTGCACGGGGCGCCATGCGACGAGTCGCTCGAACGCGTGCGCGGGCGCGGTCGGCCCGATCGCGATGAGGAGCGCGGTCGCCGCGGTCGGCACGAGCGCCCAGGGGCCGGGGAAAGCCGTCGCGGCGTCGAACACGAGCATCGCCATCACCAGCGCGGCGACCGCGGCGACCCAGATGGCCAGGCGGACGGATGCCCTCAGGGCGAGTGGGGGCAGGAGCGCGACGATCGCGCCCAGCGCGAACTCCCACAGGCGACTCGCGGTCGAGAAGTAGCCGTACGGATAGCTCGCGCCCGTGAGCCACACGCTCACCGCGAAGCCGACGACCGCGACCGCCACGGCGCCGACGACGAGCACCCGTCGCCCCCGCAGGCGGCGCGCGGTGGCGGCGAGGACGAGCAGGGGCCACAGGAGGTAGAACTGCTCCTCGACGGCGAGCGACCAGTAGTGCTGGGCGATCGGCGGAGCCGCGTCGTGCGCGAGGTAGTCGACCCCGTCGGCCGCGAGCTGCCAGTTCACGGCATACAGCGCGCTCGCGACGATCGAGCGCAGGTCGTGGGCCTGCTGGGGCGCGGGCGTCCACACGAGCACGAGCACGACGCTCGCGAGCAGCACGAGCAGGCTCGCGGGCAGCAGGCGGCGGGCGCGGGCGGCCCAGAACGCTCCCAGTCTCAGCGTCCCGCGCTCGCGTGCGCGGACGAGCTGGCCCGTGATGAGGAAGCCGGAGATCACGAAGAAGACGTCGACGCCCGCGTAGCCGCCCGGCAGGGCTCGCGGCCAGATGTGGAACAGGACGACGCCGAGCACCGCGAGGGCGCGGAGGGCCTGGATATCGGCGCGCGCGGGGGTGCGCGTGGTCACTGCGGGGTGAGGTAGGCGGTGAGGCGGTCGGTGTGGTCGGCGGGGGTGTAGCCGGTGGCGGTGATCTTGGCGAGGTCGAGGACGCTGTTGCGGGGGCGGGGGGCGATGGGGCCGGTCGCGGTGGCGTAGTAGGCGTCGGTGGTGACGGGGGTGATGCGGGCGGGGTCGTGGCCGGTGAGGGTGAAGACGCTCTGGGCGATCTGGGCCCAGGTGGCGGGCTGTCCGCTGCCGGTGAGGTTGTAGGTGCCGTAGGGGGCGCGGGTGGTGAGGAGGTGGTGGATGCCGGCGGCGAGGTCGTCGGTGAAGGTGAGGCGTCCGGTCTGGTCGGCGACGACGGAGGGGTCGATGCCGCGTTCGGCGAGGGAGGCCATGGTGGTGACGAAGTTGCGGCCGTCGCCGATGACCCAGCTGGTGCGGATGAGGTAGTGGCGGGGGACGGTCTGCACGATCGCGTCGCCGGCGGCCTTGGTCTGCCCGTAGACGCCGAGGGGCGAGAGGGGGGCGTCCTCGGGGTAGGGGGCGTCGGATGTGCCGTCGAAGACGTAGTCGCTGGAGATGTGGACGAGGGTGCAGCGGTGCTCGGTCGCGATGCGGGCGAGCGCAGCGACGCCGGTGGCGTTCGCGGCCCAGGCCTGGGTGCGGCCCTCGGGGGTCTCGGCGTGGTCGACGGCGGTGTGGGCGGCGGCGTTGACGATGACGTCGTAGTCGCGCCAGGGTCGTGCGGTGTCGAGGTCGGGGGAGGCGAGGTCGAGGTCGGCGCGGGTGGCGTACTCGATGTCGGGGCGGTCGCCGAGGAGGGCGCGCAGGGCGCGGCCGAGCTGGCCGTTCGCGCCGAGCACGAGGGTCTTGCGGGGCGGGATCGGGGTGACGTCGGCCAGGCGCGGGTGGGTGCGGTCCTTGTCGCTGATCTCGACGTCGGAGAGCGGGATGGGCCAGTCGATCGCGACGGTCTCGTCGGCGAGATTGAGGAAGGAGTAGGCCGCGTCGGGGGACCAGTGGTCGTTGACGAGGTAGACGTAGGCGGTGTCGGGCTCGAGGGTCTGGTAGCTGTTGCCGACGCCGCGGGGCACGAAGATCGCCTTCGACGGGTCGAGCTCGGCGGTGAACACGGCCCCGAAGGTGGGGCCCTCGCGCAGGTCGACCCAGGCGCCGAAGATGCGCCCGGTCGCGACGGAGACGTACTTGTCCCACGGTTCGGCGTGGATGCCGCGGGTGGTGCCGGGCTTGTCGTTGAAGGAGATGTTGTTCTGCACGGGCCCGAAGTCGGGCAGCCCGAGCGCGGTCATCTTCTCCCGCTGCCAGTTCTCCTTGAACCAGCCGCGGGCGTCGCCGTGGACGGGCAGGTCGAGCACGACGAGCCCCGGGATCGGGGTGTCGGTGACGGCGAGGGTCTTGCCGAACGTCGTCACTGCCGGTCACTGTCCTTTCGAGGCGTAGAAGGCTTCGACGTGGTCTTTGGCGGGTGCCCACCAGGTCTCGTTCTCGCGGTACCAGTCGATGGTCGCGGCGAGTCCTGCTTCGAAGTCCTGGTAGCGGGGGGTCCAGCCGAGTTCGGTGCGGAGCTTGGTGGAGTCGATCGCGTAGCGCAGGTCGTGGCCGGGGCGGTCGGCGACGTGGTCGTAGGCGTCTCGGGGTTGGCCCATGAGGGTGAGGATGAGCTCGACGACGTCCTTGTTGTTCTTCTCGCCGTCGGCGCCGATGAGGTAGGTCTGCCCGATCTGGCCGTGCTCGAGGATCGTGAGCACGGCGGAGGAGTGGTCGTCGGCGTGGATCCAGTCGCGCACGTTCTGCCCGGCGCCGTAGAGCTTGGGGCGGATGCCGCGGATGATGTTCGTGATCTGGCGGGGGATGAACTTCTCCACGTGCTGGTAGGGGCCGTAGTTGTTGGAGCAGTTCGAGATGGTCGCGGCGATCCCGAACGAGCGCACCCACGCGCGCACGAGCAGGTCGGAGCCGGCCTTCGTCGACGAGTACGGGGAGGAGGGGTTGTAGGGGGTGGTCTCGGTGAACCGGGCCGGGTCGTCGAGCTCGAGGTCGCCGTAGACCTCGTCGGTGGAGATGTGGTGGAAGCGGGTGCCGTGGCGGCGGGCGGCTTCCAGGAGCGTGTAGGTGCCGACGATGTTGGTGTCCAGGAACGGGCGGGGGTCGTTGAGGGAGTTGTCGTTGTGGGACTCCGCGGCGTAGTGCACGACCGCGTCGGCGCGGGCGAACAGGGAGTCGACGAGGTCCGCGTCGGCGATGTCGCCCACGACGAGCTCGACGCGGTCCTCGGGCAGCCCGGCCAGGGAGGCGGGGTTGCCGGCGTAGGTGAGCTTGTCCAGCACGATCACCCGGTGGTCGGTGTGCGCGATGACGTGGTGGACGAAGTTCGATCCGATGAAACCGGCCCCGCCGGTGACGACAAGAGTGCCCACGATGCTCACTTACCCCGTTCCAGGACCTCGAGGAGGTACGCCCCGTACCCCGACTTCACCAGCTTCTGCGCCCGCTGACGCAGGTCGTCGTCGGACAGGAACCCCTGCCGCCACCCGATCTCCTCCGGAGACCCGATCTTCAACCCGGTGCGCCGCTCGATCGTCCGGACGTAGTCTCCCGCGTCGGCCATCTGATCGAACGTGCCGGTGTCCAGCCACGCGGTCCCGCGCGGCAGCACCTCCACCCGCAGCTTCCCCTGTCGCAGGTACGCGGCGTTCACGTCCGTGATCTCCAGCTCCCCCCGCGGGGAGGGCCGAAGCCCGCGGGCGATGTCGACGACGTCGTTGTCGTAGAAGTACAGGCCGGGGATGGCGTAGTTCGACTTCGGGTGCGCGGGCTTCTCCTCCAGCGACACCGCCCGCCCCGTCCCGTCGAACTCGACCACCCCGTACGCCGACGGCTCCGCGACCCAGTACGCGAACACCGCCGCCCCGTCCACGTCCGCGAACCGCTTCAGCTGCGTGCCCAGCCCCGGCCCGTACAGCAGGTTGTCGCCCAGCACGAGGGCGACCTTGTCATCGCCGATGAAATCCGCCCCGATCGTGAACGCCTGCGCCAGCCCATCCGGCGACGGCTGCACCGCGAACGAGATCGACACCCCGAACTGCGACCCATCCCCCAGCAGACGCTCGAACGAGGCCGCATCATGCGGCGTCGTGATCACCAGGATCTCCCGGATCCCCGCCAGCATCAGCGTCGACAGCGGGTAGTACACCATCGGCTTGTCATACACCGGCACCAGCTGCTTCGACGTGCCCAACGTCACCGGATGCAGACGCGTCCCCGACCCACCCGCCAGAATGATGCCCTTCACACAGCCCATCGTGACACAGGAGACCCCGTGACCCCTGGCGGACGCCGTCGCCCGCACCGCCCACCGACGCCCGAGTTGTCGCGATTGAAACGTTCCATTACGATGGAAAACGCTTACCCACGATCGGGTCGGCGAGTCAGTGCGGACAGGAGAGTGACGGCATGAGCGCAGCGAAGCAGGCCGAAGCCGACAGCGGGATCGTTCGGGAGCCGAAGAAGGCGGCCCTCAGCGCATGGGTGGGCAGCGCCCTCGAGTACTACGACTTCGCGCTCTACTCGCAGGCCGCGGCGCTCGTCTTCCCGGTCGTGTTCTTCCCGACCGGCGACCCGACGGTGGGCATCATCTCGTCCCTCGCGACCTACGCGGTCGGCTACGTCGCGCGCCCTGTCGGCGCCGTGCTGCTGGGCGCCTGGGGCGACCGGCGCGGGCGCAAGAACGTCCTCATCCTCGCGATGCTGCTCATGGGCTTCTCGACCCTGCTCGTCGGCCTCCTCCCGACGTACGCGCAGGTGGGCGTCCTCGCGCCGATCCTCCTCGTCATCCTGCGCCTCGTGCAGGGATTCGCCGTCGCGGGAGAGCTGGGCGGCGCCGGGGCGATGGTCGTCGAGCACTCGCCCGACGCGCGACGGGGCTTCTTCACGAGCTTCACGCTGCAGGGCACCCAGATCGGCTCCATCCTCGCCACCGGTGTGATGCTCCCGCTCGCGGCCGTGCTCAGCGAGGAGGACTTCGCCGCGTGGGGATGGCGCATCCCGTTCCTCCTCAGCGCCGTCGTCATCATCGCGGGATACCTCATCCGCCGCGGCGTGCACGAGACGCCCGTCTTCTCCGCGGAGAGCGCCGTCGAGGTCCGTCGCCGGTTCCCCGTCGTGGAGCTCCTGCGCTCGTACCCGTGGGTCATGATCCGCTGCATCCTCATGACGTTCACGAACGTGATCGGGATGGCCACGCTCGTCTTCGGCGTGTCGTATGCGACGCAGGAGGGGTACGGGATCGGGTTCTCGACGAGCGACTTCCTCTGGGTCACGCTCGTGGCCAATCTCACCGCCGCCCTCACCATCCCGATCTTCGGCGGCCTGTCCGACCGGTTCGGACGCCGTGGCTTCATGGTCGCGGGCGGGCTCGGCGGAGGCCTCCTCACGGTCGCGTACCTGTGGGCCGTGGAGCAGCGCAGCCTCGTGCTCGTGTTCGTCTTCGTCGTCATCGTGCAGAGCATCTTCTTCCAGATGTGGAACGCGACCTTCGCGACCTTCTTCCAGGAGCAGTTCCCCGCGCGCATCCGCGTGACCGGCTTCGCCGTGTCGCAGAACATCGGGCTCATGCTGGCGGCGTTCTTCCCGTCGCTGTTCACGGCGATCGCCCCTCCTGGGACGGAGAACGTGCCGCTCACGATCGGCGCCGTGACGTTCGCCATCTGCGCGGTGTCGGCGCTCGCGACGCTCCTCACCCGCGAGACCCGCGGCCGCTCGCTCGAGGAGCTCGAGGGCCCTGCGCGCTGATCGCGGGGTCCGCCCGGCCGCTCGCACTACCATCGAGTCTGGCCCGCCGCGCGGCGGGGCGAGCAGCGGAGGACAGATGACGGCGGACGGCACGAATCGGGCACGGCGGCGCGCGCAGCGGGTGGGCTGGCCCCTTCTCACCGTCCTGGCGACCCTCGCTCTCGCGGCCGCACGGCTCCTCGTGACCCCGCGGTTCTACTTCTCCGACGACACCGAGCGCGGCTCGGCGGGGCAGTGGTGGCAGCTCGGCGACCAGCTCCTGCAGGGGCGCCTGCCGATGCTCGACCCATCGGCCTGGCAGGCCGGCAACTACTGGGCCGAAGGCCAGTGGGGCCTCCTCAACCCCATGACGTGGCTCATCGCCGTCACGGCGCGGCTCAGCGAGAGTCCGGTCGCGCACGCGACCGGCGTGAAGCTCGCGTTCCTCGTCGTGCTCGCCCTGGGCGTCTACCTGCTCGCGCGCCAGTTCGGCGCGCACCGTCCGTGGGCGGCGCTCGCGGGCGTGCTCGTGCCGTCGTCCGGCTTCGTCGTCTACATGGACGCCGCGTCCTGGTCGACCGACCTCATCAACGTCGCGCTGTTCCCGTGGGTGTGGTGGGCGCTGCGGCGCACGGTCGAGCACCGCCGCTCGCCGCTGCCGTACCTCGTCGCGAGCTACCTGCTCATCACGGTCGGCTACGTGTTCGGCGTCATGATGCTCGTCGTCGTGCTCGTCGAGTCGCTCGTGCGCCATGCGGTGCGCCGCGACGGCCCCCGAGTGCTGCGGACCCTGCTCGCCTCGGCGTGGGGCGCGCTGCTCACGATCGTCGTGTACCTGCCCGCTGTCCTCACCGCGCCCGTGACGGAGCGCGGGAACGCGCCGTTCGAGAACCTCGGGTTCCTCAACGCCGATCTCACGGACCTCGCGTCGGCGGGGAGTCCCTGGGTGAGCGCGACCATCCGCTCCTGGTTCGGCGACATCACGCCCGGTCCGCTCGTCTACATCGCGTGGGTGCTCCTGCTCTTCCCGCTCGCGCTGCCGCTCGCGCGCTCGGCCGTGCGGCGCGCCATCCCGCTCTTCGTGCTCGGCGGCCTCGTGCTCGCGCTCGTGCTGGGGCCGAGCCACATGGGGCCGATCCGCTGGCCGCTGCGTCTCATCCCGTATCTCGCGATCGTGCTCATCGTGCTCTTCGCGGTGGGGATCTCGCGCCGCTTCCCCGCGGGGGCGACGCGCCGCGCCTTCTGGCTCTCGGCGCTCGTCATCGCCGTGACCTCGGTCCTGACCTGGGGAAACGGGCCGTACGCGTGGAAGGCCATCGGAGCCGCCGCGCTCGTCTCCCTCGCGGCGCTCGTCGCGCTGCGATGGGTCGCGCGCTCGCCCCGCGTGCGACGGCGCACGACCGTCGCGGTGGTCGCGGCGATGATCGTGACGGCCGTCTTCGCCGCGGGGCAGATGCGCTTCCTGCCCGAGTCGCCGCTGCCGAGCCGCAGCGCGCCCGACAGCGCGACGGCCCTGCAGGCCGTCCTCCCGGACGCGCACGGCGACGCGATCGTCGTCGGCGACGCGGAGGACGGATGGCAGGACCGCGACAGCTGGTCGGAGCGGCTGCTCGCCAACCTCTGGTACTTCAGCCCGACGGAGGTGAGCAGCCTCTACACCGTCCTGCCGTTCGAGACGTTCGGCGACGACCTCTGCATCGACCTGCGCGGGCAGACCTGCGAGGACGCCCTCGAGACGCTGTGGTCGGTCGACGAGGAGACGGGCCTGCGCGTGGCCGACCTCATGAGCGTGAGCACGATCGTCGCGATGAAGGACACGTACCCCGAGCAGCCGGAGGCGCCCGAGGGATGGACGCTCGCAGCTGACGGCGAGTACACCTGGCTCTTCGAGCGCGATGAGGCGCTGCCGAGCGCGGGCGGCGTCGTGTGGACGGCTCCCGACACGCGCGTCACGGTGACCGCGCAGGACGACACGTCGGTGTCCTTCGAGGTCGACGAGGCCGGCGAGGACGGGCGCGTGGTGCTGAGCCGTCTGCCGTACCCGGGCTACGCCGTCGCGGGCGCGGCGGAGGCAGAGCCGCTGCGGGGCTGGCTTCTCACAGTCGACGCGACGGACGTGGCGCCCGGCGAGACGGTGACCGTGTCGTTCCGCCCGCCCGCGTGGCCGCTGCTCATGGGCGCCTACGGCCTCGCGATGGCGATCGGCCTCGGCTGGCTCATCGGGCGCGGGGCGGCGCGCCTCCGTCAGCGCGCGGGCGGGGGCCCGGCCTCGGCGACCGCGAAGGCGTAGAGCGGGCGGCCCTGCACCTCGACGTAGATGCGGCCGAGGTAGCTGCCGAGCACCCCCAGCATGAGCATCTGCACGCCGCCGAGGAGGAACATCCCGGCCGCGAGGTAGGTCCAGCCCTCGATGACCGACTCCGGGTTCACGAGACGCGCGATGACGAGGTAGATCGTCCACAGGAGCGCGAGGACGGCCATCGCGCCGCCCACGCGGCTGATGAGCTTGAGGGGCGCGGTCGAGAAGCCGAAGATGCCGTCGCCCGCGAGCTTGAGCATCTTCCGGAGGGGATAGCCGGTCTCGCCCGCGTGCCGCGCGTCGCGGTCGAAGAGGACGGCCTCCTGGCGGAACCCGATCGATGCGACGAGCCCCCGGATGAACCGGTTGCGCTCGGGGTGCTTGCGCAGCTCCTCGACGACCCGGCGGTCCATGAGGCGGAAGTCGCCCGTGTCGCGGGGGATGTCCACGCTCGAGAGCTTGCTCAGCAGCCAGTAGAAGCCGTGCGCCGTCGTGCGCTTGAAGAGGCCGTCGTCGCGCGTGCGCCGCTGCGCGTAGGCGACGTCGACGCCGTGCTCCCACCGCTCGATGAGCTCGAGGCTGACCTCGGGAGGGTCCTGCAGGTCGCTGTCCATGACGATCACGGCGTCGGCGTCGGCGACGTCGAGGCCCGCCGTCACGGCGATCTGGTGGCCGTAGTTGCGCGCGAGCGCGTACACGGAGACGCGAGGGTCCTGCGCGCGCAGTCCGCGCAGCAGCTCGAGCGACCGGTCGCGGCTGCCGTCGTCGACGAAGACGAACTCGACGTCGTAGCGGTCGCCGAGCGGCGCCGTGGCCGAGACGAGGCGCTCGTACAGGAGGGGGATGTTCCCCTCCTCGTTGTAGATCGGCAGCACGTAGGCGATGCGCCGGCGCACGGTCATCCCATCCTCCTCTTGAGGACACGGTACGAGATGCGCCGGGCCTGGGCCATGAGACCGGCGCGGATGTCGCCCATGCGCCGATCCGCCTCGGTCACGATGTCGGGGTGCTCGGCGCGCAGCCAGGCGTGGAAGGCGCGCGCCTCCGCGGTCTGCTCGTCGACGAGCGCGACCGACCACTGCGTGTCGCTCATCCGGAACGTCGCGCCCACCTCGGTGTCGGGCGTGAACCCGCCGCCGACGAGCACGCGGGCGTAGCTCGCGAGGTCGATCAGATAGGAGAAGCGGCCGTGCCATCCGCCGGCGGCCGCGAACGCCTCCCGGCGCATCATGACGGAGGCGGGCTCGCCGAGGAGGTTGCGGCCTGCGCGCACGGTGCGGCGGAGCGCCTCGCCGCCCGACATGGGCCGGCCGAGCCCCGTGAGGCCCCATCCGGCCATGAGCACCTTGCCCTCGGCATCGATGATGTCGCGCTTGCAGGCGGTGAGGACGGCGCCCGACCGCTCGAGCAGCCGCGCCTGGCGTGCGAGCACGCCGGGCCGCAGGACGTCGTCGCCGCACACGAGCTTGAGGTAGGCGCCGGTCGCGGCGTCCGTCACGCGGTTCCAGTTGCGCGCGGCGCCGCCGCCGGCCTCCGTGCGCAGCAGGGTCACGCGCGGGTCGGCGGCGAAGCCCTGCATGACATCCCATGTGTCGTCCGACGACGCGTGGTCGGCGACGACGAGCTCGAGCCCGTCGACCTGCTGGTCGAGCACGGATCGCATCGTCTCGCCGAGCGTGCGGCCGTTGTTGTACGCGGGGATGACCACGCTGATGCGCGGAGCGGTCACGCGTCCTCCTTCTTGCGGTGGAACGAGAAGCGGCTGTGCCCGAACCAGCTGGCGAACGCGATCACGACCGTGAACAGGAGCTGCGCGACGATCTCATGCCAGCCGAGCCAGAGCTTGAGCGGCGGCACGACGACGAAGTTGAGGATGAACGTCCCGAGGTACACGAGCTGGAACCGGGCGAAGTCGAGCCACACGTGGCCGCGCACCCGGAAGACGAGCTTCCGGTAGAAGACGAACGCGCTGAGCGTGCTCATGATCTGCGCGCACAGGATGACCGCGAAGACCGTCCAGGCGGCGCCCGGCCATCCGGCCTCGAACAGACGGGAGAAGAGCACGAACCACGCGAAGCCGATCGCGGTGTTGACGGCCCCGACGAACAGGAAGGCGACGCGACGGTCGCGGAAGAGGCGCAGCAGCGGGCCATCCGGCCCGCTCATCCCGGCGATGGCCTCGGTCTCGGCGGGGGATTCTTCGTTGCTCATGTGCGGCATCAGGATACGCGAGGGGCATGCACATAGACTCGGGGAGGCCGCGACAGCGTGCCAGGGCCCTTCCCCTTGAGAGAAAGAGCACCACGGATGGATCTCCTCGTCGTCGGCTCCGGATTCTTCGGACTCACCATCGCGGAGCGCGCGGCAGCAGCCGGGCGCAAGGTCACGGTCATCGACCGCCGCCACCACATCGGCGGGAACGCGTACAGCGAGAACGAGGCCACGACGGGCATCGAGGTGCACCGCTACGGGGCGCACCTCTTCCACACCTCGAACGAGAAGGTGTGGGAGTACGTCAACCGCTTCACGACGTTCACGAACTACGTGCACCGCGTGTACACGAACCACAACGGCGTCGTGTACCCGCTGCCGGTGAACCTCGGCACCATCAACCAGTTCTTCCAGGCCGCGTACTCGCCCGACGAGGCGCGCGCCCTCGTGAAGGAGCAGGCGGGCGAGTTCGACGTCAAGACGGCCCGCAACTTCGAGGAGAAGGGCATCGCCCTCGTCGGCCGCCCGCTGTTCGAGGCGTTCTTCCGCGACTACACCGCGAAGCAGTGGCAGACCGACCCGCAGAAGCTGTCGGGCGACATCATCAGCCGCCTCCCCGTGCGCTACAACTACGACAACCGCTACTTCAACGACACGCACGAGGGCCTGCCGACCGACGGCTACACCGCGTGGCTCGAGCGGATGGCCGACCACCCGAACATCGAGGTCAAGCTGAACGTCGACTTCTTCGACGAGTCGCAGCCGCTCAACAAGAAGGCGCTCGTCGGCCAGGTGCCGATCGTCTACACGGGCCCGGTCGACCGCTACTTCGACGACGTCGAGGGCGCGCTGAGCTGGCGCACGCTCGACTTCGAGGAGGAGGTCCTCGACATCGGAGACTTCCAGGGGACGAGCGTCATGAACTACCCGGATGCCGATGTGCCCTTCACGCGCATCCACGAGTTCAAGCACTTCCACCCCGAGCGCGCCGACGTGTACCCGACCGACAAGACGGTCATCATGCGCGAGTACTCGCGCTTCGCCGAGCGCGCCGACGAGCCGTACTACCCGGTCAACACCGATGAGGACCGCGCGCGTCTGCTCGCCTACCGCGAGCTCGCGAAGGGCGAGAAGGACGTGTTCTTCGGCGGCCGTCTCGGCACGTACCAGTACCTCGACATGCACATGGCCATCGGGTCGGCGCTGTCGATGTGGCAGAACCAGCTGAACGGCTGACCCGCGCCCGCCTGACGGCAGGAGTCCGATGAGCTGGGTCGTCGTCGCGCCGGCCCTCGTGTCGGCGCTCCTCGCCGTGCTCGCACCCGGGCTCATCGCGACCGCGCCCCTGCGCATGGGCGCGGTCGCGCGCGTCGCGGTGGCGTCGCTCGCGAGCGTGTGCTGCGCGGGCGTCGCGGCGGCGGTGTTCGGCGCGCTCGGGGCGCCGTTCCATGTCGTGCAGGTGCTCGCCGTCGCGCTCGTCGGGCTCGCGGCATCCCTCCTCGTCCGGCGCGCGCATCCCGACCTCGTCGTGACGGGCGCGGCCATCCCGCCGCGCGCGCTCGCCGCGGTGTGGGCCCTCGCCGGCGCGATCGTCGGCGTCGTCGCGTTCGCGGGGGTGCCGGACCCGTCTCGGATCTCGCAGACCTACGACAACGTCTTCCACCTCTCGGCCGTGTCGGCCATCCTGGACGGGTTCTCGGCCTCGCCCCTCACGCTGCGCTCGCTCATCGAGACGGGCGCGACGGGGATCGCGTACTACCCGTCGGCGTGGCACGCGCTCGTCGTGATGACGGTGCAGGGGAGCGGCGTGCCGGTTCCCGTCGCGTTCAACGCCGCATGGCTCGCCGTGCAGGCGCTCGTCTGGCTGCCCGGGGTCGCCTGGCTCGCCCAGGTCGCGCTCCCAGGGCGCTCCACGGGAACCGTCGCCCTCGTCGCGCTCCCGCTCGGCGCCGCCTTCGGCGCGTTCCCCTACGCGCTGCTCTCGTGGGGCACGATCTACCCCACGGGCCTCGCGCACGCGCTGCTCCCCGCGGCGGTCGCGCTGTCGGTCCTCGCCGTCCGGGGCGTCGCGCTCGCGCGACCCGGGAAGCGGGGACGCGCCGTCATGCTCGCGGCGCTGTCGGGCTGCCTGTCCGTCGGGGCGCTCGCCGTGGCTCATCCGCGGGTCCTCCCGACGTGGGCGCTCATCGGCATCCCGTTCGTCGCGTGGGTTCTCGGCGACGCGTTCGCGCGCGCCCGTCGACGCGGCGGGCGCGCGCGCCGCCGCGCGGTCATCGTGCTCGTCGCGGGCGTCGTCGGCGGCGTCGCGCTGTCGGCGGCGGCGCTCGCGATCGCCATCCTGCGGTTCGGGCTCCTCGACGAGCCGATCGAGAGCCGCCTCTCCGGCCCGCAGGCGCAGGCGGTGCAGGGCATCTGGGAGGGCGTCGTGCAGGTTCTCACGCTGCAGGCGATGACGGGGGAGGGCGGCGCGGTGACGACGGTCGCGCCCTTCCTCGCGTTCCTCGTCATCGTCGGCGCCGGGGTCGCGCTCCGCACCCGGCGCACGCGGTGGCTCGTCGTCGCCTTCGTGCTCGTCGCTGCCCTGTTCGTTCTCGCCGCCGGTTCGGACGGCGTCATCGCGAAGCTCGCGACGGGGGTCTGGTACAAGGACCGCCTCCGCCTCGCGGCCGCGCTGCCCGTCGTCGCCGTCCCTCTCGCGACGCTCGGCGCGCTCGCGCTCGCGCGCCGGGCCCTCCCGGCCGAGCGCGCCATCCGGACGGGCGGATCCCGTCGAGCGCTCGCGCGCCTCGCCGCGCCGCTCGCGCTGGCCGTCGCCGTGGTGTCGGCGGCGGGGCTCGCCCTCACCGGAACGACATCGGCGATCGCGGACGTGTTCGCGATGCCCGACGAGCGAGCGCAGTGGGAGGTCGTGTCTCAGAAGCAGATCGACTTCATGGACCACGAGGTGGCCGAGGAGGTGCCCGCGGGCGAGCGTGTGCTCGGCGACCCGTGGGACGGCTCGGCGCTGACCCAGCTGTACGCCGGACGCGAGCCGGTCTTCCCGCACGTCAACGGACAGTGGGATCCGCTGCGTCAGACGCTCGCGTGGGGCCTCATGGACATCGACAGTGACCCGGCGGTGTGCCGCGCGCTCGATGCCCTCCGCGTGCGGCACGTGCTCTACAACCCGCACGAGTTCGGGGGAGGAGACCCCGCGGGCAATCACTTCCCCGGACCGCACGCCGCGGTGGAGGCGGGACTCTTCACGGAGGTCGCGACGGACGGCGAGTCGACGCTCTACCGCATCGACCGCTGCGGCCCGCTGCCCGCGGAGTAGCTGCGGGGCAGGTCAGCCGCGTCCCCCGGGACCGGCATGCTCGCACGCTCCTGCATGTCTCACTCGCGGCGCGTTTTCGCCCCGGATTCCCTCGTCGAGTGAGACACGTGGGGGTCGGCGTGTCTCGTTCGCGGCGGGATTTGGCGGTGGATTCCGGCGGGGAGTGAGACATGCGACCCCCTGGCGCGCGATCGTGACCCGCTACGGGCGCGGGGCGGGGGAGGGCTCCTCGTGCGGGAACACGAACCGGTCGTACGTGAGGAAGCGGAACGCGGTCGCGAGGGTCTGCCCGATCAGGGTTCCCGAGATGTTGTCGGCGACGACGTCGTCGAGACCCAGCACGTAGCGCGAGAACGCGAGGCAGCCGAGCTGGAGGCCGATCGCGATGAGGTTGCACAGCACGAAGATCGCGTAGCGCGAGAAGCGGTGCGGCAGATGCCGGTCGGAGAAGGTCCAGTACCGGTTCCCGACGTACGTCACGAGGGACGCCACGACGATCGAGATGATCTTGGCGGCCAGCGGCTGTCCGTGCATCGGCCCGTCGCCGGTCACCCAGAACACGAGCAGGTTGTAGACGCCCGCATCGACGAGGAACGCGAGACCGCCGATGACGAGGAAGGCCCCCGCCTGCTTGGCCTTCCGGGTCGCCGCGTTCGCGTGCATCGTGCTCCTCGTGAGGGCGGCGTGTGCCGAGGGGTTTCGGCAGAGCCGCGTGTTAGCCTGAACCGGCTCCGACGGCGGCCGTCTCGGCGCCATGCGGTCCATCGAAGATCCTACGTCGCCGAAAGTGCTCTCCATGACGTCGTCCCCTGTCATCGCCGCGATCGTCCCCTGCTACAACGAGGAGCTCGCGGTCGGGAAGGTCGTCCGCGATCTCCGCGCCGCCGTCCCGGGCATGACGGTCTACGTCTACGACAACAACAGCTCCGATCGGACAGCCGAGGTCGCGCGCGAGGCCGGCGCGATCGTTCGCCGCGAAGAGCGCAAAGGCAAGGGCAACGTCGTGCGCCGCGCCTTCGCCGACGTCGACGCCGACATCTACGTCATGATCGACGGCGACGACACGTACGACGCCGCCGCGCTGCCCGAGATGATCCGCACGCTGCAGGAGGGGCCGTACGACCACGTCCTCGGCGTGCGCGACCAGAAGACCGAGACCGCGTACCGTCCCGGGCACGAGCTCGGCAACCGCGGCTTCAACTGGCTCGTCGGAGGCATCTTCGGCTCCGAGGTCAGCGACATGCTCTCGGGCTACCGGGTCATGTCGCGGCGCTTCGTGAAGAGCTTCCCCGCGGCGTCGCGCGAGTTCGAGATCGAGACCGAGCTGACGGTGCACGTCATGAGCATCCGTGTCCCGCAGACCGAGGTGCACGTCGGCTTCCGCGACCGGCCCGCCGGCAGCGAGAGCAAGCTCCGCACGTACCACGACGGATTCCGCATCCTCTCGCTCATCGTCCAGCTCATCCGCTACGAGCGGCCGCTCCTCTTCTACGGCCTTCTGGGTGCGGTCGCGATGCTCGTCGGCGTCGTCCTGGGCATCCCGCTCGTCGTGGAGTTCGCGCAGACCGGACTCGTGCCCCGCTTCCCGACCGCGGTCCTCGCGGTCGGCTTCGGCCTCGCCGGCGCCCTCGCCTGGACCGTGGGCTTCGTGCTCGACGGCGTGCTCAGGGCACGGCGCGAGCAGAGCCGCCTCATCTACCTGCAGTACAGCGCGCCCGCCGCGGCCGACACGTCGGGATCCGAGCCCCCGCTGCTCAGGGGCACCGCGTCGTGAGCTCGGGCGTCGTCGGTGCGCCGGGCACGCCGCGGCGCTACCTCCACTCGCTGTGGCTGCTCTCGGCGCGGGACCTCAAGGTGCGCTACGCGACGAGCTGGCTCGGCTACCTGTGGTCGATCCTCGATCCGCTCGTGATGAGCCTCATCTACTGGTTCGTCTTCACGCAGGTCTTCCATCGAGGCGGCCGGGTCGGCGAGGAGCCGTACATCGTGTTCCTCATGACCGCGCTGCTGCCGTGGGTCTGGTTCAACGCGGCCGTCACCGACTTCACGCGCGCCTTCAACAAGGACGCCAAGCTCGTCCGCTCGACCTCCATCCCCCGCTCGATCTGGATCAACCGCATCGTGCTGAGCAAGGGCGTCGAGTTCCTGTGCTCGCTCCCGGTCCTCGTGCTGTTCGCGGTCGCCGCGGGCGCGACGGTCGGATGGCAGCTGCTGCTCTTCCCGGTCGGGGTGCTCCTGCAGACGGTGCTGCTCGTGGGGCTCGGGCTCCTCGTCGCGCCGCTGTGCGTCCTCTTCTCCGACCTCGAGCGCACCACCCGCCTGATCCTCCGTGTGCTCTTCTACGCGTCGCCGATCATCTACGGGATCGGCGACCTGCCCGGTGCCGTGAGCGACCTCGGCGCGCTCAATCCGCTCGCGGGCATCTTCACGCTGTACCGCGTGGGCTTCTTCCCCGGCCAGTGGGACACCTTCGCGGTCGTCGCGGGAGCGCTCATGAGCCTGCTGTTCCTCGGCGTCGGCATCCTCACCTTCCGCCGCCTCGAGCGTCCGCTGCTGAAGGAGCTGTGATGAAGCGCGACGACGCCTACGCGATCGAGGTCGACGGTCTCGGCGTGCGGTTCCGGCGGAACCGGCGCGGGCGGCGCAGCATCAAGTCGATGTTCGCGAGCGCCTCGCGGCGCGCGCCCAAGGACGAGTTCTGGGCCCTGCGGGACGTCTCCTTCCGCGTGCGCCCCGGCGAGTCCATCGGCGTCGTCGGCCGCAACGGCCAGGGCAAGTCCACGCTCCTCAAGCTCGTCGCGGGGGTCCTGCTGCCCGACGAGGGATCGGTCGTCGTGCGCGGCGGGGTCGCCCCGCTCATCGAGATCACGGGAGGCTTCGTCGGCGACCTCACGGTGCGCGAGAACGTCCGCCTCACGGCGGGACTCCACGGCATGAGCCGTGCCCACATCGCGGCCCGCTACGACGACATCATCGCCTTCGCCGAGCTCGAGGACTTCCAGGACACCCCCTACAAGCACCTCTCGAACGGCATGAAGGTGCGCCTCGCGTTCTCCGTCGTGTCGCAGCTCGACGAGCCCATCCTGCTCGTGGACGAGGTGCTCGCGGTCGGCGACAAGGCCTTCCGCGCCAAGTGCTACGCCCGCATCGACGAGCTGCTCGCGTCGGGGCGCACCCTGTTCTTCGTGAGCCACAGCGAACGCGACCTGCGGCGCTTCTGCACGCGCGGCCTCTACATCCGCGATCACGCGCTCGTCATGGACGCGCCGATCGACGACGTCGTCGCCGCGTACAACGCCGACAACCCGGTCTGACCGGGCACCGCCGGTAGGGTGAACGGAATGGAACCGCTCTCCGCCCGCGTCGTCTCCGACGCCGTCGTCTCCCCGGTCGTCGTGCGCGAGGACCGTCCGGGCGAGCTGCTCATGGGGGTTTTCGACGCGTCCGGGCGCTACGTCGACGGCACCGTGACGGACCGGCGCTCCGGCTTGCGCGGATCGCCGGTCCCGCTCGAGCTCCTGGTCGACATCGAGGACGCCGACGTGCCGGAGGCGATCTACGCCGGCGATCTCCACATGCACTTCGGCCACTTCCTGCTCGAGAGCCTCGCGCGCCTGTCGGCGGCATCCGCCGCCCCCGACGTGCCGATCGTGTGGACGGCGGCGCAGACCTGGGGCGACCGGGAGTCCTTCCGCCCCTGGCAGCGCGAGATCCTGGACATCCTGGGCGTCCGCAACCCGATCCGCTTCATCACCCGCCCGACGCGGTTCCGCACGCTCCACGTGCCCGACATCGGCTACCGCTACGACGACTGGATCCACCCCGATCACGCGCGTTTCCTCGCGCAGCACCGCGGCCCATCCGCCGAGCGGGGCCGCCGCCTGTGGCTCTCGCGCGGCGCGATCGACTCGGGCATCCGCGACCTCGGGTCCGACGCGGCCGAGCGGCATCTGCGGGCGGCGGGATGGACGGTCGTGAATCCCGAGCGGATGTCGGTGCGCGAGCAGCTCGACCAGATCTCGCGCGCCGAGGTGATCGGGGGAGAGGAAGGATCCGCGTTCCACGCGATCCTCCTGCTCGCGGATGTCGGCGCGCGGCGCTTCGAGGTCGTGCGTCGCCGCGGGCCCGAGCACAGGAACTTCCGCACGATCGGCGAGGCGCGCGATGTCGATCAGCGCTTCCACTCGCTCGCGGGCGAGCGGATCCTCCACGCGGAGGGACGCGACGTCACGAAGCTGTCGCGCAGCGCCGTGGCCCTGCTCGACGCGCTCGAGGTGCCGCGGGCGTTCCCGCTCGCGCCGCGGGCGGGCGACCGGGCGGCCGCCGCGATCGCGCGCGAGCGGAAGGTGCAGCGCCTGCTCGAGGTCGGCGCGCGCACGGCGTTCGCGGCCGCGACGTCGGGTGCGCGCACGGTGCTCGTCGTCAGCACGCGCCTCGAGGAGGACCCCCGCGCCTATCGGACGCTCGAGGGCCGTGTCGACGAGCTCCCGCTCGCACGCTACCGGGAGCTGTTCGTCGAGACGCCGGGGACGTACGACCTCATCCGCATCGCGGGGGAGACGGCGGAGGAGGTGCTCCGCGACGTCGACGCGTCCGCCGAGTTCGCGACCGCCGACACCGTGTGGGTGCTCGACGACGACGCCGCGGGGCGGGAGGCCGCCGCCGCGCTGCGCGAGCGCGAGGGCACGGTCGTGCGCCACGAGCGCGCCGGCGGCGAGACCGCGTGGACGGTCGCGCGCGGCTGAGGCGTCAGCCGAGCGCGGCCGCGAGCCGCTCGGAGAGATAGGGCTCGAGGGTCGCCGCGTAGGTCGCCGTCAGGTGGTGCCCGTCGCGATAGACGACGACTCCGCCGATGACGACAGGGCACGTGCCGTCGGCGCAGTAGAACTCGGTCAGATCGATGACCGTGGCATTCGGGTCGCGCTCCGCCGCCGCAGTCTGCCCGTCGTCGTGCAGCACGGCGTCGGCAGGCTGCGCGCACCTCTCGTTCGCGGTCTCCGGATCCGCCTCGATGCACTGGATGGTCTCAGCCGGCATGCGGGGATTGTCGCGGATCGCGATCACGGGCACGGTCGGATCCGGACGCGCGCCCCACGCCGACACCATGCCGTCGACCGTGGTCGCATCCGCGTCCCGTCCATCGGACGAGCGCGTCACGACGAACGCATCGATCCCGTCGGTGCTCTCCGCCACGTAGTCCGCGATCTCGCCGCGCCACGCGGTGCACGCGTCGGTCGACACGGGCGTCGAGCGCTCGACGAGGGCGTCCGTCCAGTAGCAGCCGCCGTGCCCCGCGATGTCGATGCGCCAGTTGCGCTCCTCGGCGATGCGCGCGTAGGCGCCCACGAACACGTTGCTGTGGGAGTCGCCGATCACCATGAGGTGCCGGTCCCAGTCGGCGTCGGGTCCGAGGGAGCAGACGCGCAGCACGGTCTCATCCGGGCCGGACCAGCACGCGTCGCGGTTGGCGTCGTCGCTCGCCGCGTCCATCGGAGCGGGCACGAGCGGGTAGGCGTCGAGCTCGGGGTTCTCGCACGGTGCGAGCTCGGGGTCCATCGCCTGCGCGCCGAAGCAGTCGGGCAGAGTCTCGACGAGCGACTCGGTGGCCGCGAGCACGCGCTCCTCCTCCGCGCGGAGGGTCGCCGACGCCGCCACGGGGAACACGAGCACGCAGGCCATGCCGGCCGCGGCCCACGCCGCGACCGTGCGGGGCCGGCGACGTGCGAGCAGGCTCGGCGAGAGGCGGACCGGGTTCTCGATGAAGCGCGTCGACGCCCACGCGAGGGTGAACGCCGCGGCCGCGATCGCGACCTTCTCGACGGTCGTCAGCGGATGCCCCGTGGCGTAGGGGAGCAGCACGATGAGCGGCCAGTGCCAGAGGTACACGGCGTACGACACGGCGCCCGTGAACGCGACGGGGCGCGCGGCCCCGACCGGCGCGAGGAACGAGCCGCCGCCCGCCCACACGACGAGGGCCGTGCCCACGACGGGCAGCAGCGCCGCCGCGCCCGGGAACGGCGTGGTGCCCGACAGCGCGACCGTGCTCACAGCGATCAGCGCGACGCCGGCGACGGCGAGCGCGTTCGACATCGCGCGCCAGGCGATGAGCGGGAGGAAGGCCGCGAGGGCGCCGACGCCGAACTCCCATGCGCGGGTGAGCGTGGAGAAGTAGGCCTCGCTCGCCGACCAGGCGGTGAGCCACAGGCTGTATGCGAACGAGGCGGCGGTCGCCGTGGCGAGCACGCCGACGGCGACCTTCCGCCACGCGACGCGGCGCAGGAGCGCCATGGCGGCGATGAGCAGGAGCGGCAGGGCGACGTAGAACTGCTCCTCGACCGACAGGGTCCAGAAGTGCTGCACGGGGGAGGGCTGGTTGTCGGCCGCGAGGTAGTCGACGCTGTCGAACAGCAGGCGCCAGTTCTGCACGTACAGCGCCGCCGCGCCGACCTCGCCGAGGAACTGGTCCCACAGCGAGCGCGGCACCCACAGCAGGACGCCCACCGCGGTCGCCGCGAGGGTGAGGAGCGACGCGGGGAGAAGGCGCACCGCGCGTCGCGCCCAGAACCGCGCCACCGCGATCCGCCCCGTCTTCTCGCGCTCGCGGACGAGGTGCGAGGTGATGAGGTAGCCGCTGATGACGAAGAAGACGTCGACCCCGACGAAGCCGCCCGTCAGCCGATTCGGCCACAGGTGGTAGAGGAGGACGCTGAGCACCGCGATCGCGCGGAGCGCCTGGATGTCCGGGCGGAAGCCGGACTGATGCGATGCGTCTGTGCGGGACGTCATCCGCTCGATCAGCCTCGGCGCAGACGCCGGATGGCCGCGGCGGGCGCGCCGCCGAGCCGGGCGTTGACGCCGCGGACGACGGGAGCGAGCCGCCCGCCCGATGCGGCGTTGAGCCGCTGGGCGATCTGACGCGCGAGCGACGGCGGCGGCGCGATGCGCGCGCGCAGCGCGGCGACCTCGGCCTCGAGCTCGGCGACCCGCGGGTCGACGCGCGTCACGCGCTCCGAGAGGTCGGCCTCGCGGAGGTCGATGAGCTGCGCCGTGTCGTTCGAGCCCCACTGGAAGCCCCAGACCCGGTCGACGAGGTCCTCGATCGCGTCGCCCTCGCGCAGGTACCGCTTGGCGCGGGCCACAGCGGCCGAGTCCCAGATCGTCACGGAGTCGTCCTTCGTGTGACCGGGCGTGAAGTAGCGCACCGCGCCCAGTCGGTTGCCGTCGATCTGGCGGTACATCTGCATCAGGCTGTCGCTCGTGACGCCCACCGTGATCGGCAGGTCGACGCGGTACGGGGCCGGGAACACCGTCTCGGGCACCTCCTCCGCGAAGATCACGCGGTTGTCGGTGCGCAGCCACTCGCGCACGAGGTAGAGCTCGTTCAGCGGGTCGGCGAGCATCTTCCGCCGGCCCTCGTGGAGCTGCGACCACGGGCCGACGAGCACGACGTGCACGTCGGTGAGGGTGCTGTTGAGGATGCGGTCGACGCAGTTGCGGGCGAGGTACGCGGTCTCGGGGGTCACCTCGACGACGACCTTGACGAGCGGCACCTCCCAGATGCGGTTGTCGGCCTTGCGGCGGTAGCGCGGGATCGGCATGCGCTGGGCGAAGTGCACGTCGTTGTGCCAGGCCACCTTGACCGCGTGGTCCTGCACCGTGCCGCGGCCGAGGTGCCACGTGAGCGCCTCCTCGACGGGGATGAAGACGGCGCCGGCCTGCCAGAGCTGGTAGGCGATCTCGGTGTCCTCGCCCAGGTGGAGACGGGTGTCCTGCCCGAACGTGCGGTCGTAGACCTCGCGCGTGACCGAGGCGCACGCGCCCATGTGCGTCGAGTAGTTGCGGCCGTGCGACGTGTTGAGGTCGTCCGTGTCGCGGAAGATCTGGATGGACCAGTGCTCGTGCAGCGTCGCGCGGTCGTAGTCGTCGCCGATCGTGCCGTCGAGGACCTTCTCGTACACCGTCTCGGGGGTGTAGTCCCACTCCTCGATGAAGCCCTTGTTGCCGATCGTGGCCGCCTCGGGGATGAAGTGCGCCCACTTCGCGTGCTGGCGCACGTTGTCGCGGAACAGGATCATGTCGGAGTCGACCCAGTAGATGATGTCGCCCGACGTGGCCTTGATGCCGATGTCGGTCGCGTTGGAGCGGCCCCAGCCCTCCTCGACGCGGATGAGGCGGATGTTCTTCGGCACGACCTCGCCGAGCTCGACGGGCGGCTCGCTGCCGTCGTCCACGACGACGACCTCGAGCAGGTCCTCGGGGTAGTCCTGCGCGGCGAGCGACGCGAGCGTGAGCGGCAGAGTCTTGCTGTTGTACGACGCGATGACGACGGAGACGGACTTCGTCGGCTCCCAGCCGTCGGGGAGCGTGCCGTCGAAGACGTCGCGCCACTGGTTCTGGTAGACGATCGGGGCGGGCTCGGGGGATGCGGCGGGCCTGGTCACCGCGTCATTCTACGGTGCGCTTTCTCCGAGAGCGGTGGACGCGGCCCGCCGGACGCGCTCTCACGGGGACGAAAGGCGCGCACGATAGACTCCTCGCGCCGCGCTCGCGGCCATCCGTCCGCCGACTCGGGGAGCCGATCGATCTATGCCCGTCCGCCGCTGGTTCCGTCGCCCCGATGAGCAGGACGCCCCGGACCGCGACGGCGAGCACGTCGTGACCGATCCGCGCCAGGCGCCGGCGCTCGCGTCGACGGCGGACGAGCCGCTGCCCGTGCGCCTGCGGGTGCCGGACGTCGACGCGCTCCGTCACCTCGTGATGGCCGCCGACGGCGCGATGACGCAGGACCTGCGCGTCCACATCGAGCGCTGGGAGGCGCCCTCGCCGCGCTGGCGCGGCCGGATGGCGCCGCTGCGCGACACGCGCACGGTCACGCTCTCGCACGACCCCGCGCGCCGCACGGCGTCGGCGCATGTCTCGCTGCACGCGCCGCTTCCCGTCGCGCGCGTGCTCGACGCCCTCATCCCCGCCTTCGTCCCGGACGCGCCGGTCGTCGGGGCGGGCTTCCCGCTTCTCGCGGTCGATCCGAGCGCGGGCGCCGAGGCGCTGCCGCTCCTGCCGAGCCGGCGCATCCCGCAGCTCGAGCCGATCGCCCCTGCCCTCGAGGGACGGCACCTGCGCAAGGCCGATGTGCTGCTGACCGCGCGCACCGATCTCGCGCGCGAGGAGGAGGATGCCGTCCACCAGCTCACGGTGGGGGAGGCGCTCCTCGGGCACCCGCGCGTCGAGCGCCCTGTCATCGACCTCAACGTGCACAACCCGGTCGGGCGCATCCTCGGGTTCAAGCCGTCGCCGCCGGCGCGACGGCTCGTCATCGACCGTCCGCGCGGGGTCGTCCGGCTCCTCGGCGCGACCGACCCCGACCTCCGCCCCATCGAGTTCGCCATCGCGGAGCCGCTCAGCGCGCGCGACGTCGCCGCCGTCCGCAATGTCGAGGCGGTCGACCTCTCGCCGCTCGCAGGGCTCGCCGGCCCCGTCCCCGAGGGACTCACGACCCGCTTCGCCGAGCTCGCGGCGGCCGGCGTCATCCTGCACTCGCTGCCGGACAGCGTCGCCATCGCGCCCGAGCAGCTCTCGCCGCGGATCGCCGAGGCCATCCGGCGCCCGTATCGGCCCGCGATGGGGCTCGAGCGCGAGCGCCGCTCGGTCGCGCTGCGGCGCGCCGCGATGCACGACCACGCCGGCTTCCTGCGCCTCGCATCGGCCGTCGAGCATCGCACGGGCTCGCGCTACCTCCCTTCGGTGAGCGTCGTGCTCTCGACGATGCGCGGCGAGCTGATCCCCGGCGTGCTCGAGATGATGGCGCGGCAGACGTACCCGCACATGGAGGTCGTGGTCGTCGCGCACGGGATCCCCGCTCCCGACCTGTCGGGGGTCGAGCTCGGCGGGCTCGATGTGACCGTGGTCGAGGTCCCGAGCACCGTCCTGTTCGGCGCGGCCCTCGCCGAGGGCGTCCGGCGCTCGAGCGGCGACCTCATCACCAAGCTCGACGACGACGACTGGTACAGCGAGCACCACGTCTTCGACCTCGTCCTCGCGCACCTCTACTCCCGTGCCGACATCGTCGGGAAGACGACGGAGTACCTCTTCTTCGAGGAGGTCGCGCAGACCGTGCACCGGACGTTCGCGACCGAGCGCTACCACGACCAGGTCGCCGGCGGCGCGATGCTCCTGTCGCGGGCGGCCTTCGACGCGCTCGGCGGATGGCGTCCCACGCCGAACTCCACGGACCGCTCGGTGCTCATCCGCGTCGAGACGCAGGGCGGCATCGGGTACCGCACGCATTCGCTCGGCTACATGTACATCCGCCACTCGTCCAAGCACACGTGGGAGCGCACCGACTCGCAGCTCCTGAACGGCTCGTTCGAGCAGTGGCGCGGCTGGCGCGCCCCCGAGGTCTGAGCCGTGCGCGTGCTCATCGCCGTGGCGGGGGCGTTCGCCACGACGCTCGCGCTGTGCGCGGGCACGACGCCCGCGACCCTCGGCGACGTGCTCGAGGGGAACAGCCTCGTCGCGATCGCGGCGTTCGCGGCGATCGCCTACGGCGGATGGCTCGCGCTCGGCCGTCTGCCGCGCGAGGTCTGGCGCTGGGCGGTGCCGGTGGGCCTCGCCTACGCGGTCGCGGAGCTGGCCGGCATCTCCCTCCTGCGTGAGGAGGCCGACCTCTGGCTGCTGCGTCCGTCGGGCTGGAGCGCCGTGCACGGCCTCGGCACCGCGTACGCCGCCGTCCTCGGCGCAGCGGTCCTGCTGCATCTCGCCGACCGCGCGACGCCCGACGCCGCCGCCGTGCCCGCTCCCCGTCGCGGGCGGCTCAGCCGACTCGTCGAGGCGCTGCGGGCACCGGGGCCGACGCCATGGCGCCCCCTCGGGCTCGTCTTCGGGCTCATCGTGCTCTGCCGACTGCCGTACCTGCTCGTGTGGTGGCCGGGGCTCATCTTCTTCGACACCTACCGGAGCCTCTCCTACGCGCGCGGGCTCGGCCCCTGGGAGTCCTACGAGCCGGTCGGGCACTCCCTCCTCATCGCGGCGTGGAACGGCGTGTGGCAGCTCCTCGGCCTGAGCGATTCCGCGGCGCTCGCGTTCGCGGCCGTCCTGCAGATGCTGTCGACCAGCGCGGTGTTCGCCGTGCTGCTCTGGCGCATCGCGGCATGGGGCGTCGGGCCGCGCATGTGGTGGGCGCTCTGGGCGTGGATCGCGCTGCTGCCCGTGCTCAGCCTGTCGTCGATCACGGTCGTGAAGGACATCCCCTTCATGTCGGCCTTCGTGCTCTTCCTCATCGGGATCGTCGAGGTCTCGCGCGCCGTCCGACGCGGGGATCGCGCGCGGTGGCCGTGGGTCCTCCTGCTCACGGCGGGCATCGCGACCATGGTCCTCCGGAACAACGGCGTCCACGTCGTCCTGCTCGGCGTCGCACTGCTCATCATCCCGTTCCGCCGCCAGTGGAAGCGCGTCGGCGCCGTGCTCGCGGCATGCGTCGTCGCGTACGGACTCTATGCGGGGCCGCTCTCGGCGGCGCTCGACGTGCAGCCCGGCCCGAAGACCGAGGCGTGGTCGGTTCCGCTGCAGCAGATCGCGCGGATCGCGCACGACCACCACGCGACGATGAGCGACGAGGACCGGGCGTTCGTGGACGACGTCTTCACGTGGTGGAGCGTCGACGACGTCGGCGACCACTACATCCCCGGCTTCGCGGACCCGATCAAGCTCGACGCGCGGGCGGCGTGGGAGGAGCGGACGACGGGGGAGTTCGTGAGCGGATGGCTGCGGCTCGTCGCCGAGTACCCCGGGTCCGCGATCACCGCGACGCTCGCGAACACGGTCGGCTACTGGGCGCCGGGCGCGCCCTCGTACGACGGCGTCGTGCACGAGTCGTGGAACGACATCCGCGGGATCGTCCTCGACATCCCGTATCAGATCACGGGCGACCGCGAGCAGGGGGAGCCCCTCACGGGGATCCGCGCGCTCATCGAGCGTCACGGTCTCCTCGACGAGGGGTATCTCGCGATCCCCGTGATCGGGATGACGCTGTCTCCGGGCTTCGTCACGTGGATCTGGATCCTCGCGCTCGTCGTGCTCTGGCGCAAGCGCGCCGGGCTCGAGGCGGCCTTCGCCCTGCCGGCCGCCGCGCTCATGGCGACCTTCCTCGCCGGCCCGGTCTCGGGCGGCATGCGCTACGCGCTCGGGTTCTTCGCCACGGCGCCGCTCGCGGTCGCCGTCGCCCTCGTCGCCCGTCGGCGGAACAGGAGCGAGGCGTCCTCCCCGTCGGCCGAGACGCAGCGGGCGCAGGCGTGAACCGCCCTTCCGCGCTGCGGGCCCTGTGGGACCCGCATGCCGCGGCCACGGCGCTCGTCCTCGCGGCGTTCGTCGTCGTGGGGGCGTCGTTCGACGCGAACGACAGCGCGGTGTGGTTCGCCGGCTCCGTCGGCGCCGCGGTCGGCAGCGGCCTCGTCGTCCTCGGACTCGCCGCCGCGCTCTTCGTCCCGCTGACCCTGCTGTTCCGCTGGCTCGACGGGCGTCGCGCGGCGCCCGAGCCGGCGTCCTTCCGCGAGACCGCGCGCCGGCGCCTGCTGCCGACAGCCGGCGCCATCCTCGCCGGCTGGCTGCCGTGGCTGCTCGTGCACGCGCCGGGCAACGTCGACAGCGACACCATCACGCAGCGGCTCCAGTGGATGGGGCTGCTCGAGCAGACCGACCACCATCCGTGGTTCGACACGATGGTCTTCGGATGGTTCTGGGATCTCGGATCCGCGCTCGGCGACGATCGGATCGGCCTGTTCGCCTTCCTCCTCCTGCAGGAAGCCGCCACGGCGGCCGGTGCGGCCCTCGTGCTCACCTACCTCGGATGGCTCGGGATGGCGCGCCCCATCCGCTGGACGCTGACAGCGGCGGTCGCCGTCCTGCCGGTCTTCATGGCCGCGCCGTCGGTCATGAGCAAGGACGCGTTCGCCGCCGTGTTCTGGCTCCCCTTCCTCGTGCTCTTCGTCGAGGCCGTGCGCACGCGCGGGCGCGTGCTGCTCAGCGCGCGCGTGGGCGCCGTCGCGCTCGCCATCGTCATCCCGCTCATCCTCGCCAAGCGCACCAACGTCTACCTCGTCGTCGTGTGCGCCGTCGTCCTGCTGGTGATCTGCGCGCGGCGGGCCCGCCTGCGCGTCGCAGCGGGGACTGCGGGAGCGCTCCTCGTGACGAACGTCGTGTGGCCGCTCCTCGTCCTCCCCGCGATCGGCATCGCGCCCGGCACAGCGACCGACATGCTCACGATCCCCGTCCAGCAGACCGCGCGCATCGTCGCCGAGCACGGCGACGAGATCCCCGCAGACGAGCGCGCGGTCATCGACGCCGTGCTGCGCTACGACGGCCTCGGCGAGGCGTATGTGCCGCGGCGCTCGGATGCGGTGAAGGGCCGCTGGAACCTCGAGGCCGGCTCCGAGGAGCGTCTCGCCTACGCGCGGGTGTGGCTCGCGCAGGTGATCCGCTATCCGGGCACCGCGCTGTCGGCGACGGCCGCGAACACCTTCGAGTACTTCGCCCCGGTCACGCCGATGATCTTCCAGAGCGGGATCGTGCTCGACCGCTATCTCGACTTCTGGGAGGCCAGGGCTCTGCCGACCACGACGCGCGCCGAGATCGAGGCCGCGATCGAGGACCTCCACGAGCCGGCCGTGCTCGACGACGCGCGCCTCGCGGTCAACCGCGCGACCGAGTCGCTCGCGGAAGGCAACCTCCTCTCCTCGAAGGCGTTCTACGCGTCGTGGGTGCCGCTCATCGCGCTCGCGTACGCCATCCGCCGGCGCAGCCCGCTGCACGTCCTCGCGGTGTCGCCTCTCCTCGTGAACCTCGCCTTCCTCGTGGCGAGCCCGGTCGCGCTGCCGCGGTACATCCTGCCGCTCGTGTACGGGAGCGTGCTCGCGATCGGCATGATGCTCACCCCCGTCCGCTGGCAGAATCGGGAGGACGACCTCGCGCCGGCCGCCCCGGCGCCCCTGACCGAGAGCGACGCGACCCCCGGATGACGATCGACCACTTCGCCGGCGCGACGATCATCGTCCCCACCTACAACGAGGCTCCGAATGTCGAGCCGCTCGTGCGGCGCATCGTCGCCGCCATGGACGGTGTCGCGTGCGAGGTCCTGTTCGTCGACGACTCGAGCGACGGAACGGCCGACGAGGTGCGCCGCGTCGCCGGCCTCGTCGACATCCCCGTGCGCGTCATCCACCGCGACGAGCCGGTCGGCGGGCTCAGCGGCGCCGTGATCCTGGGCCTCGAGCAGGCGGCCCACGACGCGTGCGTCGTGATCGACGGCGACCTCCAGCACCCGCCCGAGCGGATCCCCGCGCTCGTCGCGCGCTTCCGCGCGGGAGACGTCGACGCGGTCGTCGCGTCGCGCTACGTGCGCGACGGCTCGGCGGCGGGTCTCGCCGATCTCACCCGCAACCTCGTCTCGCGCGTCACCACCGCGCTCACGAAGGCGATGTTCCCGCTGCGACTGCGCGACTGCTCCGACCCCATGACCGGGTTCTTCCTCGTCGACCGCACGCGCGTCGACCTCGCGCTCCTGCGCCCGCGCGGCTTCAAGATCCTCCTCGAGATCCTCGCGCGGCAGCAGCTGCGCGTCGCCGAGATCCCGTTCGACTTCGCCGAGCGCGCGGCGGGCGCGTCGAAGGCGTCGATCCGCCAGGGGGCCCGCTTCCTCGTGCAGCTCGCGGCGCTGCGCTTCGGCAAGATGTCGGCGTTCGCGATCATCGGCGGGCTCGGCGCGGTCGCGAACCTCGCGATCATGTGGACGCTCACGCAGCTCGGGATGCCCTACATCTGGGCGGCGATCATCGCCGCGGAGGCGACGATCATCGGCAACTTCCTCCTGCAGGAGCGGTTCGTCTTCCGCGAGATGCTCGACGAGGCCTCGAGCGGGCGCACGCGGTTCGCGAAGTCGTTCGCGTTCAACAACACCGAGGCGCTCGTGCGGATCCCCGTGCTCGCGCTGCTCGTCGAGACGTGGCACATCTCGAGCGTCGTCGCGGCGGCGATCACGCTCGCGGTCGCGTTCGTCGCCCGCTACGCGTTCCACGCTCTCGTCGTGTACGCGCCCCGGCGCGGCCGCTCCGCGCGGACGCAGCGCGTGCTCGAGGAGATCGACGAGCAGGTCACCGCGCCCGGCGAGCTGTAGCGGTCGCGTCAGCGCAGGCGGCGGATGACCGCAGCCGGCACGCCGCCGACCATGGTGTCGTCCGGCACGTCCGAGGTCACGACCGCGCCCGCCGCGATGACGCACCCGGCGCCGATCCGGACGCCCCCGACGACCGTGACGGCCGCGCCGATCCAGGTGCCGTCGCCGACCGAGATCGGCTCGTGCCGCACGTCGCCCGCGCGCTTGTCGTGCCCGCCGATCTCATGCGTGTCGGTGATGAGGCGCACGAACGGCCCGAGGTTCACGCGGTCGCCGAGGCGCGTGCCGGGGCGGATGTACGCGTCGCGGTTGATGAAGACGTCCTCGCCGATCTCGACGGGGCCGAGGATCTCGGCCCCGCGGTAGATCTTCGTCCGGGCCCCGATCGCGATGTCGCGATCGCCGTCGCGGTGGAGGAGCTTGACCGACGGGTCGACGACCGCGTCCTCGGCGATGGTCAGCACGGGCTCAGCGCTTCTCGTCCTGCGCGGCAGGAGCGTCGAGCGGCGGCATGGTGCGCCACGAGCGGTCCTTCGCGATGCGGCGTCCGTCGCGCATGCCGCGGAAGAGGTTGCTCGTTCCCCGCACGGTCCGCTCCACGGCGATGAGGCGGATGAGCTCCTTGGCGAAGGTCAGCGCCGTGCCGAGGGCGAAGAGGACGGGGCGGTACGCGCCGTGCTCGGCGAAGTAGTGCCGCATGATGCCGCGGTTGCGCATGATGTAGTAGCGGTACGCGTTGCTCGAGGCGTTGAGATGGCGCACGCCCATGTCCCACTGCTTGATCTCGCGCGTGCGGCGCAGCACGAACTCGTTGACGATCGCGGATGTCGTCTGGAGCGACGCGAGCCATCCGTACACCGAGTCGTCCCAGTAGATGAAGAAGCGCGGATCGGGCAGCCCGACCTTCTGCACGATGTCGCGGTGGATGAACATCCCCTCGAAGCACCCGGAGTTCATCTCGCGGTACCCCGTGGCATCGAATCCGGCCGGGGCGAAGGGGATCGGGATGCCGAGCGGGATCGACAGGCGGTACTGCCAGTAGAACTCGCTGCCGTCGTAGTCGTAGCGGCGCCCCTGGATGCTCTTGAAGCGCGGCGCCCACACGCCCATGCGCGCGAGCCCGTCGGGGAGCACCTCGACGTCGTCGTCCATGAGCCAGATCCAGGTCGAGCCGAGCTCGTACGCCACGCGCATGCCCTCGCTGAACCCGCCGGAGCCGCCCGTGTTCTCCTCGAGACGCCGGTAGACGATCTCGGTGCCGATCTCCGCGCGGAACGACTCGACGACCTCGGTCGTGTCGTCGGACGACGCGTTGTCGACGATGACGACGTGGCCCGGCTTCGGGTCCATCTCGCCGATCGAGACGAGCAGCTTCGACAGGAGGTGCGAGCGGTTGTAGGTGACGACCACGATGGTCGCGGTCGCCGGGTCGAACGCGCGCGGGTCGTAGCTCTGCTCCACGACGGACGTCTTCTCGCTCATGACTGCCTCTCGAAGATCTCGCGCCACGCGCCCTCGGACACGAGGCCGGGCAGCGCCTCACGGTACTCCCGCTGCAGGCGCGGCCACTCCCGCCGCAGGCGCGCGTGCAGCCGGATCGAGTCCAGGAGCATGCGCCGGTACAGCAGCCGGTCGCGCGTGTAGATGTTCTTGCCCGAGCCGTCCGCCGCGCTCACGAGCGCCGAGTCGTACAGCGGGACGCGCCACCAGTGCGCGTCGGACTTGCCGAACTCGACCTCGGGGCGCTCGACGTTGGCCGGGTCGGGCTCCCGCAGCCAGTGCGAGACCAGCGTCTGCGCGGTGAAGAGACGCAGCCGCCATCCGGTGGGGCTGTCGAAGACATGCTGCTTGAGCCGCTGGAAGACCTGGCGCCCGCGCCGCGAGCGGATGACGACCTCGGGGTCGCGATGGACGACCGTCTCGGGGAAGCGGGCGGCGAGGGAGCGCGCCTCCGGCATCGCGGTCGCGAGGTTCTCCCGCAGGTGCGCGGGCCCGCGCAGCACGTCCCGCAGCGCGCGGTTCCGCAGCGCGACGGGGTAGTACTGCATCATCATCAGGTGCTTGAGGTCCACCCGGCGCGAGTGGCGGATGAGCGTCCCGCCGCGCGGCGCATTCGAGTGGAGGAGGCCGGCGACGATCCGGTTGCGGGCGTGGAAGTACGCCTGCCAGTCGATCGAGTCGTCCTTGCCGATCCAGGACACGTGCCACAGCGCGGCGCCGGGCAGCGACACCGTGGGGTAGCCGGCCTCGCGCGCGCGCAGGCAGAACTCGGCGTCGTCCCACTTGATGAACGCGGGCAGCGCGAGGCCCACCTCGCGGATGACCTGGGTCGGGATGAGGCACATCCACCAGCCGTTGTAGTCGGCGTCCATGCGCATGTGCAGCAGGGGCGTCTGCCGGATGTTCGCGCGACGGAAGTCGTGCGGCATCCTCTCCTGATACAGGTTGCGCCACATGAACGGCTGCTCGTCGACGACCTCCGCCCACGCGTGCAGCCGCGGGCGGTTGAGGAGGTCGAACATGTGGGCGCCCACGAGCACGGGCTGCGTCGCGAAGCGCCCGAACGTGATCGAGCGGCGGATGGACTCCGGCTCGATGCGGACGTCGTCGTCGAGGAGCTGGATGAAGTCGCTCTCGGGGCGCTGCAGTGTCTCGTGCATCGCGCGCGCGAAGCCGCCAGAGCCGCCGAGGTTCGGCTGCTCGACGACCTGCAGCTGGTCGCCCAGGCGCGCGGCGACCTCGTCGTACCCGTCCTGGGCCGCGACCTTCTGCGTGCCCTGGTCGACGATGAAGATGCGGTCGACGAGCTCGAGCGCCTCAGGGGCGTCGGCGAGCGCGCCGAGCGTCGCGACGCAGTAGTCGGGCTTGTTGTACGTCGTGATCCCGAGCGACGCCTTGCCCGTGCGCGCGGGCTCCTGCTCGGTCGTCCACTCGCCGCCGGCGAGCACGACGTCCTCCGCGCCGGCCACGACGTCGAACCACAGCCATCCGCCGTCGCTGAACTGCGTGAGCGGGATGTCGAACACGGTCTCGGCGTCGCCGAACGCGTCCTTCGTGTCGATGCGCTGCTGGGCGGCGTCGCCCGTCGAGCGGTACACGAGCACGGTCGCCGTGCCCTCGGTGCGCACCGCGAGGCGCACCGAGCGGACGCTCGTCCAGTGCTGCCAGTACGACGCAGGGAAGGCGTTGAAGTACGTCGCGAACGACACGCGCGTCCCGGCCGGGATCCGCGCGCGCGTGCGGCCGAGGATGTCGGAGAGATGCGCGACGTCGGAGACGCGGACCGGCTCCTCGTCGATCGTCGACCAGACCTCGGGATCGATGTACAGCGGCAGGAGGTCGGGATCGCGGTCGAGCGGGAAGACCACGCTCTGGAGGACGTGTGTCACGGCGAGAGCTCCGGGTGCGAGACGGGATCGGCGCCGGGTTCGGGCCGCCGTCGAGCCTATCGCGGCGGTGCCAGGGGATCCTGTGATTCGCCCCCGCTCGCCACGAGATCGAGGCTCTCGCGCCACGAGCGGGACTGGCCGGCGCGGACGGCGCACAGCACGAGCAGCAGCCAGCCGGCGCCCTCGAGCGTGAAGCTCTCGAACATCGAGTCGACGATGAGCGCCGCGAGCACGGCCGGGGTCCACGCGTACACCGTCGACTTCCGCTCGCTCGCGACGAGCCAGGAGCGCACGAACGCGACGCCGCAGAGCGCGGCGAAGAGCAGCAGGCCGACCCAGCCGAGCTGGAGCAGCACGTCGAAGTAGGCGTTGAGCGCCGAGCGGTGCGACTCGCCCAGGAGCACGTTGATGACGTTCATCGGGTACGCGTCGGCATCCCAGCCGCCGTGCCAGCCGAAGCCCTGGATCGGACGGTTGCCCACCCACGTGAGGATCGCGTTCCAGAGGTCGGCGCGCAGCGAGAAGCCCGCCGTCGCGTCGAGCCAGCGGAGGATCGGATGGCGGAGGGCGTAGGCGATCGACAGCGACAGCACGAGCGCTATCGCGAGCGTCCACTGCAGGGACCGGCGCCGTTCGGGGGCCGCGCGGCGCACGAGGGTCAGCGCGAGCAGCGCCACCGCGACGGACAGCGCGAGGACGACCGCCGTCGGGGAGGCCGACAGCACCGCGAGCAGGGCCGCGAGCGTGATCGAGAACGCGGCCTTCTGCGGCGGGACGGACTGGGTGCGCCACTCGACGAGGAACGTGACGAGGGCGACGATCGCGACGAACCCGAGCATGTTGCGGGTGCCGAAGAGGCCCTGGATCGGGCCCCCGTTCGCGATCTGGCCCGCGATCCCGAGGAACGGGAACGGCATGTCGAGGAGGATCCCGGAGAGGATCTCGAGGGCGAGGGATGCCGCGAGCAGCCACCGCAGGACGTCGCCGATGGCGCGCACCGTCTGCAGCGTGTCGCGGATGTGCGCGATCACGAGCGCGAGGAACCCGTAGGCGACCAGCGACATCCATCCGCCCAGGGTCGCGTCGTCGTCGTTCGACCAGATCGTCGAGACGAGTGCCCACACGAGGAACACCACGAAGCTCGTGGGGGCGAACCCGAGGGGGCGCAGCTCGCGCCGCCGTGCCGCGATGATGCCGATGCCGAGCACGACGAGCGACACGATGACGGTCGCGAGGGTCACGCGCCCCGCGGTGCGCTCGACCGCGTGCGACCCGAAGGCCGCCAGCAGCGTCGCGAGCGTGTAGGCGCGCGCGACATCGGCCGAGCGCAGGAGGCGCGCCGCCATCCGCACGGGCGAGTACGGGTTCATCCGCGCCGCACCCGCAGCGGACGCCTCTCCGGCGCCGACGCCTCGGCGACCCCGACGTCGACGAGCGGGACGGACTTGATCTTGAAGGCGAGCAGCGTCACGAGCATCCAGCCCCACAGCATGATCGGCCCGGACTCGGTGAGCCCCTGCACGAGCAGCATCGCGACGACGAGGATCGGCAGCAGCGTGATCGCCTGATAGGGGCGGTCAGCGCGGATGTCCCAGCGCGGGCGGTCGACGGCGAAGAACCACGCGCGCCACGTGAGCGCGGCGAACACGCCCGCGACGAGGGCCACGCCGATCGCTCCGAGCTGCAGGTAGACGTCGAGCCACATGTCGTGCGCGTGGAAGACCGTGATGCCGTGGTCGAGGATCCAGCCGTCGAAGGCCGGGTCCCATGGGAGCCACGGGCTCGCGAAGCCGTTGCCGGCGACGGGCCGCGTGCTCGCGCGCTCGAGCACGGCCTGCCAGATGTCGCCGCGGCCGGTCAGGTCGCCCTCCCGCCCGACGAGCGCGAGCAGCCGCTCGCGCAGGAGCACCGCGGAGACGATCCCGACGACGGCCACGCCCGCGAAGACCGCATACAGCGGCGTGCGACCGCGCGGCAGCGCGGCGCGGCGGATGAGGAGGGCGGCGCAGAGGACGCCCGCGACCGCGACGAGCGCGACGAGCGTCGTGACGGATCCCGAGCGGAGGAGGAGGAAGGCCGCGACGGCGATCCAGACGATGCGGACGGCGGGCGACGGCGCCCGGTCGGCCAGCCGGATGCCGAACACGATGAGCGCGAGCAGGCACAGGATGCCGAGGAGGTTCGCGTTGCCGACGATGCCCTGCACGCGCCCGGGATCGAGCACGCCGTCGAGGAGGTTGCCGCGGACCCAGTACCAGTGCGGGTCCGGATCGGCGGGGGCGTCGGAGAAGTTCGGAAGGAGCGGCCGTCGGCGGATGCCCGCGACCCACAGCTCGAGGAGGAGCGAGAGGCCGAGCACCCAGCGCAGGGAGATCTCGAGGCAGCGGACGAGCTCGCGCCAGGTGAGGGCGTCGGCGAGGAACAGCCCCTGCAGCGTCGCGGAGGCGAGGAGCAGCCAGGTCACCGCCGTCGCGGCCGGCCACGCCGACCACAGGAGCGACAGCAGCGCGAAGGCCGCATAGGCGAGCCCGAGCCAGGGGAGCCGACGCCACGCGAACGGCGTCGCCCGCCGCGAGCGCCGCAGGCGCGGCAGCCAGATCGCGAGGGTCGCGAGCGTGAGCGCTCCGAGGAGGACCGCGGCACCGGCCACCCCGGCGAGGTTGTACCAGAACGAGTGGGCGAGCGCGGAGAACACCACGAGCACCGCGTATGCGCGCAGCAGGAGATGCCCCGTCTTCTCGCGCTCCGGCGCGGTGGGCGGGTCCGCGACCGGATGGCGGCTCAGCTGCGTCATCGCGCACCAGGCTACCGTCCGCCGCGCGCGGGCACCCTAAGGTGGGATCGTGCTCGTACCGCTCACCAATGTCCCGCGCGACTACGCCTGGGGATCGCGTTCGCTGCTCGCCGCTCTCGAGGGCCGGGAGCCGGCCGAGGGGCCGGAGGCCGAGGTCTGGTTCGGAGACCATCCGTCGGATCCCGCTGACCTCGCGGACGGCAGCGGCCGCACCCTCGACGCGTGGATCGCGGACAACGGCGTGCACGTCTCGCCGACCGGGCGCCTGCCGTACCTGCTCAAGCTGCTCGCGGCCGGGTCGCCGCTGTCGATCCAGGTGCACCCCACCAAGGCGCAGGCTGAGGAGGGGTTCGCGCGTGAGGCGTCGCTCGACGCCGACGCTCCCCGCAATTACGTCGACGACAACCACAAGCCCGAGATCATCGTGGCGCTGAGCGACCGCTTCGAGGCGCTCTGCGGGCTGCGCGACCTCGACGCGACGCGGCGCCTGCTCGACGCGATCGGCCCCGCAGCCGCGCCGCTGCGCGATCGCCTCGTCGACGCGGAGGGCCTGCGCCAGGCGCTCGGCTGGCTGCTGGGCGGCGAGGCGGGGGAGACGGTCTCGGAGATCATCGCCGCCCTCGACGAGGCCCAGTCGACCGAGTTCGCGGCCGAGCTCGCGAACGCGCGTCGCGTCGCATCGATCTATCCCGGCGACCCCGGCGTCGTCGTCGCGCTCCTCATGAACTACGTGCTCCTGCGGCGCGGCGAGGGGCTGTTCCTCGGCGCGGGTCAGCTGCACGCCTACGTCTCGGGTCTCGGCGTCGAGCTCATGGCCGCGAGCGACAACGTGCTCCGCGGCGGCCTCACCCCCAAGCGGATCGACGTCGACGAGCTCCTCGCGGTCGTCGACCCGACCCCGGGCGAGGTGCCCGTCGTGCTCCCCGTCGCGGTCGACCACGGCAGCCGCGGCGTCGAGGCGTTCCCGGTGCCGGTCGCGGACTTCCGGCTCCTGCGCGTGCGCGCGGGCGAGGACGAGGAGGCGAGCCTGCGCCCCGCTGGCCCCGCGATCGTGCTCGCGACGGCCGGCGCGGTCACGGTGTCCGACGGCGGCGACGCGGTCGAGCTCGTGCCGGGACGCGCTCTGTTCGCGACGCCCGACACGGCGCAGCTGCGGTTCGACGGCGACGGCGAGGTCTTCGTCGCCGAGCCGGGCGCTGCGGCCTGACGCGGCGGGACGCGCTGCAGCACGGCGCGTCCCGGTGTCGGCGACACGCCTCGCCGACACGCCGACACGCCCGGTGAACCTTCAATCTCCCCTTCAGGGTTTACGATCCGCGACTTGACCTATCCGAATCACACGGTTGTAATTAGGTGCACACGCTGCCCGCGTGGGGGGATAGGACAAGGGGTGGGAGAGCGACGATGGCGACTTCGCAGTATCGATCCGGAGTTCCCGACAACTGGTTCGTGGATCCGGTCGACCTCGGTGTTCCCGGAGTGCGGCCTGCGACCGAGGAGGACACGGCGCTCGCCTGGCAGAGCGACGCGCTGTGCGCCCAGACGGACCCCGAGGCGTTCTTCCCCGAGAAGGGCGGCTCGACCCGCGACGCGAAGCGCATCTGCGCGACGTGCGACGTGCGCGCCCAGTGCCTCGAGTACGCGCTCCAGAACGACGAGCGGTTCGGGATCTGGGGCGGCCTGAGCGAGCGCGAGCGCCGCAAGCTCAAGCGCCGCGCGAGCTGACCCGCCTGGGAATCCGCCCGCCCGGCGCGCCGGTGGACGGCTCGACGCGGCCCCCGGCTTAGGCTTGCCGGGTCATGCCCGCCGCAGTCCACGCCGTCCTCGTCGCGCGCTCATCCCCGGAAGCCGTGAAGGTGCTCGGCCGCACCCTCGAGGCCGTCCGCTCGCAGACCCGTCCGGTCGACGCGCTCACGATCGTGGTGTGCGGTCCGATCGCTCCCGTGCGCGAGCTCGTGTCGGCGTCCGGCGCCGAGGGCGTGATCGAGGCGTCCGCCGCGACGCCGTTCGCGGCCGCCGTGGAGTTCGCGCTGCGACGCGTCACGCCCGGGGCGTCGGTCTGGCTGCTCGCCCATGACGCGACACCCGATGCCACCGCCCTCGCGGCCCTCGCGGGCGAGCTCGAGCGCGGGCCGTCGATCGCGATCGCCGCCCCCAAGCTCGTCGACGCGGACGACGTCGACCGCATCGTCTCCCTCGGGCAGAGCATGACCCGGTTCGGCCGCGCCGTCGAGCTCGCCGACGGCGAGTTCGATCAGGGGCAGTACGACGCGCTCGACGACGTGCTCGGCTCCGACATCCGCGGCGTTCTCGTCCGCGGCGAGGTCGTCGCCGACCTCGTGCCCGATCGCGCGCTCCTCGGCGTCGACGAGGGCCTCGACCTCGGTGTGCGCGCGCACCTCGCCGGCCGGCGCGTCGCGCTCGTCCCGCGTGCCCGCGTCGCCGTGCCGAGACCGGCGCGGAAGCGGATGCGCGACGACTTCCGTCAGCGCACCGCCCAGCTGCATCGCCGACTCGCGTACGCGCCCGCCTGGGGCGTCCTGCTGCACTGGCTCTCCTTCCTGCCGCTCGCCCTCTGGAAGACGGCCGTCCAGCTCATCGCGAAGAACCCGGCCTTCGTGCCCGCCGAATGGGCGGCCGCGATCGTCGCGATGGCCCGGATCCCGGCCGTGGCGCGCTCGCGCGCGCGCATCCGCCGGACGCGCCGTGCCTCGTGGGCCGCGGTCGACGCCCTCCGGGCCACCCGCGAGAGCCTGCGCGAGCGACAGGCCTCGCACGACCATCCGGTCGTCCGCCGCGAGCTGCGCTTCTTCAGCGGCGGCGGCGCGTGGGCCGTGCTCGCCGCCGGCGTCGTGAGCGTCGTCGCCTTCCTCGCGCTCCTGTCCTGGCCGGGCGTCGCGGGCGGCGCTCTGCTGCCCCTCGCGCGCACCGTGTCGGGGCTGTGGGCCGAGGCCGCTTTCGGCCGCCGTGCGGTCGGGCTCGACGTCGTGTCGCCGGCCGACCCGTTCGCGGCCGTCACCGCCCTGCTGGGGTCGCTGTGGCCGGGCAGCCCGTCGTTCGCGCTGCTCGCGCTGTGGCTGCTCGCCCTCCCGCTGGCGGTGCTCGGGGCCTGGTTCGCCGCGACGCGGGTCACGGTGCGCTCGGGGCTGCGTGTCGTGATGGCGGCGCTGTGGGCGCTCGCCCCGAGCTTCCTCTCGGCGCTCGTCGACCCCCGTCCTGCGGCGGTCCTCGTGCACCTGCTCCTGCCGTGGCTGCTCTTCGCCGGCGCCGCGGCGCACCGGTCCTGGGGTGCTGCCGGCACCGCGTCGCTCCTGCTGGCCGCGGTCGTCGCGTGCGCGCCGTCGCTGGCCCCTGCGCTCGTCGTCGTGTGGGCGCTCGGGCTCGTCCTGACCTGCGCGCTGCGCCCGCGGGGCATCGCGCGCGTCGTGTGGACGCTCGTCCCCAGCGCGGCGCTCGCGTTCCCGGTCGTCCTCGCGCAGCTCGATCGCGGGACGCCGTGGGCGCTGCTGGCCGATCCCGGGCGACCGTGGGCGGGACCCGTGCTCGCGGCCGATGAGCGCTGGCGGATCGCGCTGGGGTTCCCGACGTCCGACCCGGGCGGATGGGGAGGCTTCCTCGCGGGCCTCGGACTCCCGGCCGAGACGTGGTGGGTGCCGATCCTGCTCGCCCCGGTCGCGCTCGCCGCGCTCGTCGCGCCGCTCACGCGCCGCTGGCGGGCGGGGATCGCGATGATCGTGATCGCCGTGCTCGGCCTCGCGACGGCCGGCGCCGCACTGTCCGTCCAGGTCGCGTGGGCGCAGTCGCAGCCCGTCGCCGTCTGGCCCGGTGCGGGGCTCAGCCTCGCGTGGCTCGGCCTCGTCGCGGCAGCGGTCATCGCCTTCGACGTCGGCTTCGCGCCGCGCGCGGTCCTGCGCGCCGCCGCGCTCATCGCCACCGCGTGCGTGCTGCTGGCCGCCATCCCTTCGCTCACCGCCGTCCACCGCGGGCAGGCGGCGCTGCGCAGCGGAACCGACACGACCCTGCCCGCGTACGTCTCGGCGCAGGCCGCGATCGCCGAGGACGTCGCGACCCTCGTGCTCGCGCCCCAGCCCGACGGGGGCGTCGCGGCATCCGTCGTCTGGGGGGCGAGCGAGACGCTCGGCGGCCAGTCGACGCTGCAGTCCACGCAGCCCGCTCTCTCCGACGGCGACCGGCGCATCGCGGAGATCGCGACCGACCTCGTGGCCGGGTCCTCGGCCGACGCGACCGGGGCGCTCGCCGAGCGCGGCGTGGGATTCGTGCTGCTCGCCGCGGAGGGCGAGGACAGCGACGCCGCGCGCGTGCTGCGCCTCTCCGCCGCGACGGCGATCGATCAGCGGGCCGGGCTCGTGCGCGTGGGGGAGACGCCGCGCGGCGTGCTCTGGAGCGTCGACGTCGATCGCGCGCCGCGACCGGCGATCTCGGACGACGACGCGCAGACGGCTCGGGGGATCGCGCTCATCCAGCTCATCGCGGTCGCCGTCGCGCTGCTGCTCGCCGTGCCGACGCCCGCGTCGCATCGCGCGGCTCGCCGGAAGCCGCGTGTGATCGCCGCCGAGTACGAGGAGGCCTCATGAGCAGGGCGACCGTGTCGGCGCGCATCGGCATCGGCGCCGTCGTCTCGGCGGCGGCGGTCGCCGCCGCGCTCGGCGTCGGAGTCGTCCCGTGGCCCGTCGTGGGAGGCGAGGCGCCTGCGGTCGACGTGGCGCCGGCGCCCGCCGAGACGGTGCTCGCATGCGACGGCCCCCTGCTCGCGCTCGGACGCTCGGCCGAGGACGCGGGCGGGCTCACCGCGGCCGCCGACCCGCGCGTGGTCTCGGGCAGCACGGCCGACGGCGAGCCCGAGCGCGTCGACCTCACCGTCGCGGGCGTCGACGGAGCGGCCGTGCCCGTCTTCCGGCAGAGCCCCGACGGGCGCGAGGCGGTTCCGGTCGCGGCGGCCTCCTCGTTCGAGACCGACGACCTCGACCTCGGCGGCTTCGCGGCGTCGGAGTGCCGCCGACCCCTCATGGAGTCCTGGATCGTGGGCGGCGATGTCACGACGGGCTCCACGGGCATCCTCCTCATCGCGAACCCGACCGACGTCAACGCGGTCGTCGCGCTCGACGTCTTCGGCGTGGACGGCCGGCGCACGCCCGTCGGGTCCGACGCGATCGCCATCCCCGCGGGCGAGCAGGTGGCCATCCCGCTCGCCGGGATCGCCGAGGGCGAGGAGGCGCCGTCCGTCCGGGTGACCGCCGACGGCGCCCCTGTGCGCGTCACGCTGCAGTCGAGCCTCGTGCGCACGCTCGAGCCCGGGGGCATCGACCTGCAGCCATCCGTCGCGCCCGCACCGGTCCAGGCCATCCCCGGCATCAGCGTGACGCGCGAGGCGAGCGAGAGCGAGAACTCGGCGGGGCTCGTGCGACTGCTCTCCACGTCGGACGCGACGGCGACCGTGACCGTGCTGCCCGAGGGCGGGGGATCGCCCGCGCGCGCGCCCGAGCAGGTCGCCCTGACCGCCGACCAGCCGATGTCGGTCGACATCGGCGGACTCCCCGAGGGGCGCTACACGGTGCTCGTCGAGTCGGATCAGCCGCTCGTCGCGGCGGCGTGGCAGGCCACGGGGTTCGGCGCGGGCTCCGACTACGCCTGGTACGCGGCGGCTCCCGCGCTCGATGCGCCGACCGCGTTCGCCGTCCCCGACGGTCCGGGCGCGCGCCTCAGCGTCTACAACCCCGGAGACGAGGACACCGCCGTCGCGATCACGCGCGGCGACGAGTCGCAGACCCTCGAGGTGCCGGCGGGCGGCTTCGCGTCCGTCGAGCTCGCCGAGGCGGGCGTCTTCGTGCTCGACCCCGGCGGGTCGGCCGTGCACGCGTCGGTCGGGTTCCAGAGCGGGTCGGCCCTCGCCGGTCTCCCGGTCGAGCGCGATGCGGCCGCGCCGCAGGACGTCCGCGTCTACCCGTGACCGGTCAGAACCAGCGGTAGCGGTCGGGCGCGAGGTCCCACGGATCGCGGTCGAGGTAGTCGGCCGCCGCGCGGAAGACCGCGCCCTCGATCACGAGCCGGCGGTGGAAGTCGTCGGCGCGCGCGAGGCCGATCGAGCCGTGGATGCGGCTGAGCCGCTCGACGGGGATGCGGAAGAGGATGATCCGACGCGCCGCGCGGTCGATGCGCCACCGCGGGATGCCGTCCTCCGATGGCTCGGCGGGAAGGCCGGCGATCTCGAAGCTCACGTCGCGCAGCTCGGGCCACGCCCCGCGCAGGTACTCGGCGGCCGAGCCGACGGCGACGTCGAACCGCTCGTAGCGGGTGTCGACGGGCGGCAGCGGAGGGCGCACGATCGAGCTGCGGCCCGTCCGACCGTGGCGGCCGTGCCGTCCCGTCGAGCGCCGCACGACGGGACGGGGTGCGCGATTCCACCACTTCATGCCTCCCAGCTTAGGCTCGCGCGCTGCGCGTCGTCGCTGTCCGGCGCCGCGGCCTCGATAGGCTATCCGGGATGCGCGAGAGACTGTGCTCGAAGGTGGGCTGCGCCCGCGAGGCCGTGACGACCATGACCTACGACTATGCCGACCAGATGGCGGCCGTCGGACCGCTCGGCGCGGGCGACGACCCGCACGCGCACGATCTCTGCGCGTTCCACACCGAGCGGCTGTCCGTCCCGCAGGGGTGGGTCGTCTTCCGCCACGAGACCCTGCGCGCCTAGCGGGCGCCCGGCCATCCCTATCCGGAGACGAGCCGCGGGGTTCCCGCCTCGTACTCCGTGAGTCCTCCGGTCTCGCCGGCCCTGGCCGCCCTCCGCCCCACGAAGAGCATGTAGAAGAGGAAGACGCCGAGCGCGAGCGCGCCGATGCCGATCTTGAGCCACCACGGCCAGGGCTGGCCGGTCACGAATCCCTCGACGACGCCCGACAGGGCGAGGGCGAACACGAGCCCGATGGCGATCGTCGCGAGCGAGAGCCCGGCGTTCGCGAGCGCGGCGAGCCGGGTGCGCGGGCCCGGCGCGACGAGAGCCCAGAAGATGTGGAGCCCGGCCGCGCCCGCGACGAAGATGCAGGTCATCTCGAGGAGACCGTGCGGGAGGATGTACAGCACGAACACGTCGCCCCGATCGAACGCGAACATGACGGCGGCCGCCGTCCCCAGTCCGACCGCGTTCTGCATGAGGACGTAGACGGGGAACACCCCCGTGACGCCGAACAGCACGCACTGCGCGGCGATCCACGCGTTGTTCGTCCACACCATGCCGGCGAACACGGCGGCCGGGTTCTCGGTGTAGTACTCGGTGAACTGCTCGCGCGCGTAGTGCTCGAGAGCGGCCTGCGGCCCCAGCGAGGCGACGAGGGCCGGGTCGCTCGAGACCCACGCCGCGACGAGGGCCACGACCGCGACGAAGAGGGCCGCGATGACGAGCGTCGTCCACCGGACGCGGTACAGGGCCGCGGGGAGCTGGAGGGCGAAGAACCGGGGAAGGGTCCGCAGGACGTTCTCCGGCGCGCCCGTCAGCCGCAGGCGGGCGCGCGACAGCATCGTCGAGACGTGGTCGCCCTGCGGCGTGCGCCCCGCACTCGTCTTGATGTCGGCGAGGTCCGCCGACGCCGCCTGGTAGCGGGCGACGAGCTCGTCGACCTCGGGGCCCGTGAGCCGACGGCTCTTCGAGAGCGCGTCGAGCCGCGCCCATTCGCGGGCGCGAGCGGCCGTGAGCGCGTCGAGGTTCACCTGATTAACTGTACGCATGTCGACGCCATCCGCTCCGGCGCGCGCCACGGTGCAGGCGGTCCGTGACGACGAGGTGCTCACGGGAGAGGCCGTCGCGCTCGACATCCAGCCGGTCGGGCTCGTGCTGCGCGCCACCGGCGCCCTCACCGACGTGGTCGTGTCGATCGGGCTCTACGTGCTCTTCGCGCTCGCCGTCTGGCGCCTGCTCGACCTCGGCGTCCTCGACGATGCCACGATGCGCATCGCGCTCGTCGTCATGCTCGTGATCGTGCTCGTCCTCCTGCCGACGACGGTCGAGACGCTCACGAAGGGGCGCAGCCTCGGCAAGCTCGTCGTCGGCGGTCGCGTCGTCCGCTCGGACGGCGGGGCGATCGGGTTCCGGCACGCGCTCATCCGCGCCCTGGTCGGCGTCTTCGAGACGTACATGACCGCCGGGGGGACGGCGCTGCTCGTCGGGATGTTCACGCCGCGCTCGCAGCGTCTCGGAGATCTCGTGGCCGGCACCTACGCCGAGCGCACCCGCACGCCGCGGCTGCCGCCGGCCGACTTCTCCCTCCCGGCGGGCATGGAGTCGTGGGCCGCGATCGCCGACGTCGGTCGGATGCCGGATCGGCTCGGGCGCCGCGTCTCGCAGTTCGTCGCGGGCGCTGGCCGGATGTTCCCCGCCGCGCGCGAACGCGTTGCACATGACCTCGCACGCGAGATCGCCCCGTTCGTCAGCCCGCTTCCGCCCGTGCCGCCCGAGATCCTGCTGCGCGCGGTCGTCGCCGCGCGGCGCGATCGGGAGCTGCGCGCCCTGGCTCTGCAGGACGAGCGCGTCGCCCGGCTCGCCCGCTGACGTCGGCTCAGCGGCGATCGAGGAAGATCAGGCGGCAGGCGAAGCCGGCGAGCACGGCGCCCACGAGCGGGAAGACGAGGAACGGCCACAGCTGCGCGAGCGCCGCGCCGCCGCCGTAGACGGCGGTCGCGATCGAGCGGGCAGGGTTGACGGACGCGCCGTCGACGACGATGCCGACGAGGTGGATGAGCGCGAGCGCGAGGCCGATCGCGCCCGGAGCGAGCGCCGTGCCGCGCTCGGGATGGGTCGCTCCGAGGACAACGAGGACGAGCACCGCCGTCAGCACGACCTCGGCGATGATCGCGGCCGGGAGGTCGAACCCGCCCGGCGACCGCTCGCCCCAGCCGTTGCTCGCGAACCCTCCGTTCTGCGCGGCCTCGAGCCATCCGGCGGGCCCGAACAGGCCGATCAGCACGAGGAGGGTCGTCGCGACCGCACCGCCGATCACCTGGACGAGGGCGTACTTCCACACCTCCGCCCACGGGAACCGTCCTGCCACGGCGAGGCCCAGGGTGACCGCGGGATTGAAGTGCGCGCCCGAGACGCCCGCGAACGCGGCTGCGCCCACCGCGGCGGAGAGGCCGAAGGCCGCCGCGGTGGCGAGGTACACGATGCCCGGTGCGAACGCGTCGCCCGCGTCGGCGAGATGCGCCGCGAACAGGGCCGTGCCGACGCCGCCGAACACGAGGAGGAAGGTCCCGACGGCCTCGGCCATGAGGCGCGCAGCGGGCGTCGTCGGGGCGGGGGAGGTGCTCTCGGACATGACATCCTCTCGGGCGGATGGTCTGCTCTCGCTTGCATCGTGGCACACGGTGCCGAGGAGCGGGGCAGGGCGCGTGCATGGCGGCGGACACGCCGGGAGCGGCTCTTGTTTTGAAGAGTTCAAAACGATGGCTAGCATGGACGACGTGACCCTCACCCCGCCCGCCCCCGACGCCGAGGCCGCCATCCGCGCCGTCGGGCTGCGCGTGACGACTCCGCGACGAGCCGTCTACACGGCCCTCGCGACGATGCCGCATGCGCGCGCCGACGAGGTGTTCGACCGCGTGCGCGACACCGTGCCGGGCACGAGCCTGCAGGCCGTGTACAACGTCCTCGGCGACTTCGTCGAGGCCGGACTCGCGCGGCGCATCGAGCCGAGCGGTCAGCCGGGCCTCTTCGAGCTGCGCGTCGGCGACAACCACCACCACGTCGTGTGCACGTCGTGCGGACGCGTCGACGACATCGACTGCGTGCAGGGGGCGGCCCCGTGCCTGCACCCCGCTCACGAGACCGGCTTCCGCATCCAGGTCGCCGAGGTGACGTTCTGGGGCGTGTGCCCCGACTGCGACGCCTCGTCCGGCGACTCCTGACCGACCCCTCCTTCCGCGAACGAAAGGACATCCATGAGCAGCGACACGATCACGGGCTGCCCCGTCATCCACGACGGCTCCGCCGACGACACGACCCGCCTGCCCGCGGCCGACCTGCCGGCGAGCGAGCCGCGCGCCGACCTCGTCCACCCCACCCAGGGCGACCCGAACCGGGAATGGTGGCCCGAGCGCCTGAACCTCAAGCTGCTCGCGAAGAACCCCGCGGTCTCCGACCCGTTCGCGGATGAGGACTTCGACTACGCGGCGGCCTTCCAGTCCCTCGACCTCGCCGCGGTGAAGGCCGACATCGCGGAGACGCTCACGACCTCGCAGCCCTGGTGGCCCGCCGACTTCGGCCACTACGGCCCGCTCATCGTGCGCATGGCATGGCACAGCGCCGGCACCTACCGGGCGACGGACGGCCGCGGCGGTGCGGGAGCCGGACAGCAGCGCTTCGCTCCGCTGAACAGCTGGCCTGACAACGCGAACCTCGACAAGGCGCGCCGCATCCTCTGGCCCGTGAAGAAGAAGTACGGCAAGAGCCTCTCGTGGGCCGACCTGATGATCCTCGCCGGCAACGTCGCGCTCGAGACGATGGGCCTGAAGACGTTCGGCTTCGCCGGCGGCCGCGCCGACGTCTGGGAGCCGGACGACGACGTGTACTGGGGCGCCGAGAAGATCTGGCTCGGAAGCGACAAGCGCTTCTCGGGCGACCGCGAGCTCGAGAAGCCGCTCGCGGCGACGCACATGGGTCTCATCTACGTGAACCCGGAGGGCCCGGAGGGCGTGCCGGACCCGCTCGCCGCGGCCGACGACATCCGCACCACCTTCCGCCGCATGGGCATGGAGGACGACGAGACCGTCGCCCTCATCGCGGGCGGTCACACGTTCGGCAAGACGCACGGCGCCGCACCCGACACGCACGTGGGCGACAACCCCGAGGCCGCGGGCCTCGAGGAGCAGGGCCTCGGCTGGAAGAGCTCGCACGGCTCGGGCAAGGGCGACGACACGATCACGTCGGGTCTCGAGGTCACGTGGACCTACCACCCGACCCGCTGGGACAACGAGTTCTTCCACATCCTCTTCGGCTACGAGTGGGAGCTCATGGAGAGCCCCGCCGGCGCCAAGCAGTGGCGACCGAAGAACGGCGGCGGCAGCGACATGGTTCCGCTCGCGCACTCGGACGGCAAGCGCGAGCCGCGCATGCTGACGACCGACCTCGCCCTGCGCGAGGACCCGTCGTTCCGCGAGATCTCGCTGCGCTTCCGCGACGACCAGGAGGCCTTCAGCGACGCGTTCGCCCGTGCGTGGTTCAAGCTCACGCACCGCGACATGGGCCCCAAGGCCCGCTACCTCGGCCCTGAGGTGCCCGCCGAGGACCTCATCTGGCAGGACCCGCTCCCCGCGGTGGACCACGAGCTCATCGACGCGGCGGACGCCGTCGTGCTCAAGGAGCAGATCCTCGCGTCGGGCCTCACGGTGGCCGAGCTCGTCTCGACGACCTGGGCCGCCGCGTCGACCTTCCGCGGCGGCGACAAGCGCGGCGGCGTCAACGGCGCGCGCATCCGCCTCGCCCCGCAGAAGGACTGGGACGTCAACAACCCCGAGCAGCTCGCGAAGGTGATCGGCGTGCTCGAGGGCATCCAGGCCTCGTTCAACGCCGCGCAGACGGGCGACAAGCGGGTGTCGCTCGCCGACCTCATCGTGCTCGCGGGCAACGCGGGTGTCGAGAAGGCGGCGAAGGACGCCGGCGTCGAGGCGCGGGTCCCCTTCCACGCGGGTCGCACCGACGCCACGCAGGAGCAGACCGACGTTGCGTCGTTCGGCTACCTCGAGCCCATCGCCGACGGCTTCCGCAACTACACCGGACCCGACGCGACGCTCCCCGCGGAGTACCTCCTCATCGACAAGGCGAACCTCCTCACGCTGAGCGCGCCCGAGATGACGGTCCTCGTCGGCGGGCTGCGCGTGCTCGGCGCCAACTGGGACGGCTCGCCGTACGGCGTGTTCACCGACCGCCCCGGCACGCTCACGAACGACTTCTTCGTGAACCTGCTCGACCTCGGCAAGACGTGGCGTCCGCTCGACCCGGGCAAGCACGCGTTCGAGGCCACGGACGACGTCACGGGCGAGGTCTTCGGCCGCGGCACGCGCGTCGACCTCGTGTTCGGCTCGAACTCGGAGCTGCGCGCGCTCGCCGAGGTCTACGCGAGCGACGACGCGCACGAGAAGTTCGTGCGCGACTTCGTGAAGGCGTGGACGAAGGTCACGGAGCTCGACCGCTTCGACCTGGCCTGAGCCCGCCGCGGAGCGGCCCGTCCCCGTCGGGGGCGGGCCGCTCCGCCGTGTCCGGCGTCCGGAACGGGGTTCTTGCCGCGAAGGGCCGGTGTCGGATGGCGGTGGCGGCCGTTCGGGGCAAGGGCCCGGGGCGGCGGCGCCGCGAGGGAGGCCGGCCCCCGGTCGCGGATGTCCCTACAGGCGCCCGGCCCGCTTGAGCGCGAGGTACCGGTCGGCGACGAGCGGCGGGAGGTCGTCCGGCGACGCCGAGATGGCGTCGGCGCCGGCCCGCTCGATCGCCCGCGCCACGCGCCGCGCGGCCGAGAGCCCGGCCTCGGCGGCGGCTGCGCGGTACACGGCGTCGGCCGACCCCCGCTCGCGCGCCGCGCTCTCGAGGGTCGTGTCGGTGGCGGCGCCGACGAGCACGACCGTGCCGCGACGCGCCGCCGACGGGAGGACGCCGAGGAACGCGCGCGAGGCGTCGACGGACTCCTGGGCCGTGAGCAGCACGAGCAGCGACGGGTGCGGGGCGAGCCGGCGCGCCTGCGCGAGCGCGGCATCCCAGTCGGTGTCGATGAGCTGGGCGTCCACGGGAGCGAGGGCGTCGACGAGTGCGGGCAGGAGCGCCGGCCCCTCGACGCCCGTGACGCGCGCGCGCACGACCCTGTCGAACGCGACGAGATGCACGTGGTCGCCCGCGCGCTGCGCGAGCGCCGACAGGAGGAGCGCGGCCTCGAACGCGGCCTCGAGACGCGTGCTGTCTCCGACGCGCGCAGCGGACGTCCGGCCCGTGTCGATCACGATGACGACGTGGCGGTCGCGCTCGGGTCGCCACGTGCGGAGCATGGTCGTCGACGCGCGGGCTGTGGCCCGCCAGTCGATCGAGCGCACGTCGTCCCCGCGCACGTACTCGCGGAGCGAGTCGAACTCGGTGCCCTGACCGCGGACCTGGATGCTCGTGTTGCCGTCGAGCTCGCGCAGCCGCGCGACGCGGCTCGCGAGGTGGCGGCGGCTGTGGAAGGGCGGCAGGACGCGGATGGCTCCCCGAGCCGCGATCACGGCCTGGCGCCCCGCCATGCCCAGCGGGCCCGCGCTGCGCACGGCGACGAACGCGGAGCGCAGCTCGCCGCGCCGCCGGGGGAGGAGCGGGACGCGGTAGGCCCGGGACTCGCCGGGCGGCACGTCGATCGCCAGGCGCTCGGCGGGAGCCCCCGCGGTCGGCTGCCACGCGTCCCTCGCGCGCCCGCGCAGGCGGCGCTGGCCCGTGTTCACGAGGCGGACGAGGACAGATGCCGGCTCGCCCAGCCGGACGCGGGCCGGGGCCTCGCGCAGCACGCGGAGGGCGCGCGGGTCGGCCGCGGCGGCGACGTCGGCGACGAGCACCGCCGCGCACACGACGAGCCACATCGCGAGCACAGCCCATGGCGCCGAGCCGCCCAGGAGGACGACGGGCACGATCCCGCAGCCCACGAGCACGGCGAAGCGGCCGGTCAGGTACATGGCGACCTCCGCGCGCTCAGAGCGGGACCGGCGTCTGCTGCAGCACCGAGGTCAGCACGGCCTCGACCGAGACGCCCTCGATCTCGGCGTCGGCTCGGAGGCGGATGCGGTGTCGCCACACGGGCACGATCATCGCCTGCACGTGATCGGGCGTGATCGCAGGGTAGCCGCCGAGCCAGGCCCATGCCTTGGCCGCCGCCAGCAGCGCGGTCGCCGCGCGCGGGCTCGCGCCCAGCTGCACGGAGGGGCTCTGCCGGGTCGCGCGCGCGAGGTCGACGATGTAGGCGAGCACGTCGTCGGTGACCGTCACCGCCTCGACCGCCCGCTGAGCGGACGCGATGTCGGACGCCGTCACGACCGCCTCGACCCCGTCGAGCGCGCGCGGCGAGAACCCGTCGGCGTGGCGGCGGAGCACGGCGACCTCGGCATCGCGCGCGGGCACCTCGACGACGAGCTTCATGAGGAAGCGGTCGAGCTGCGCTTCCGGCAGCGTGTACGTGCCCTCGTGCTCGATCGGGTTCTGGGTCGCCGCCACGAGGAACGGAGCCGGCAGCGGGCGCGTGACGCCGTCGGTCGAGACCTGCCGCTCCTCCATCGCCTCGAGCAGGGCGGCCTGGGTCTTCGGAGGTGTGCGGTTGATCTCGTCGGCGAGGAGGATGTGCGTGAACACCGGGCCCTCGCGGAACTCGAACTCGCCCGAGCGGGCGTCGTAGATGAGCGAGCCGGACACGTCGCCCGGCATGAGGTCGGGCGTGAACTGGACGCGCTTGGTGTCGAGGCCCAGCGCCCGGCTGAAGGTGCGCACGAGGAGCGTCTTCGCGACGCCGGGCACGCCCTCGAGCAGCACGTGGCCGCGGGCGAGCAGCGCGATGAGCAGGCCGCTCACGGCGCCGTCCTGGCCGACGACGGCCTTGCCGATCTCCTGGCGCACGCGCCCCATCGCCTCGCGGAGCGCCGCGGGATCGCCGTTCGGGGTCTCGGTCACGATGGTGTCCTTTCGGTGCGGACGGCCGCGTCGACGGCCGTCTCGAGGTCGTGGAGGCGCTCGCCGAAGGCCACGAGCGATGCGTCGTCGTGGGGCTCGGCGAGCAGGATGCCGCGCACGGCGTCGGCGCGTGCGCGCAGGCGGATGGCCGCGGCGTCGGCGACCTCGGCGGGCGGCGCGGTGCGAGGCAGGCCGAGTCGCACGGCCATCCGGGCGGATGCCCCCGCGCGCAGCAGCCGGGCGGCGTGCGCGGCGTCGGATGCGCGCGCGTAGAGCCGCGCGCGCCCCTCGAGGGTCTCATTCGCGCGCACCGTGACCGGCAGATCCTCCGCGACGAGCGGGCCGAAGCGCCGGCCCCGCCAGATGCCGGCCGCGAGAGCGGCGAGTGCGGCGGCGACGATCGCGGGGGTGACCCACGCCGGCGTGAGCTCGCCGAGCGTCGCGGGGGCCGTGCTCGCGGCGTCGGCGATGCGGGGCAGGTACCAGACGAGCTCGTCGCGCGCCGCGAGGAGCCCGAGCGCGAGCGCCGCGTTCCCCTCGCGGTCGAGGTGCTCGTTGACGAGCAGGGACGCGCCGTCGACCGCGGACACCGTACGGCCGTCGCCCTCCTGCTGCAGGAGGGCGAACCCGCTGTCGGCGACCGGGTAGCAGGCGACGTCGGCGCCGCCGCGGTCGTACGCCTCTCCGGGCACGACATCGCCTGCGTTCACGGCGACCTCGAGCCCGCAGGACGGCGCGGCGGGCGTGCCGTCGCCGAAGGCCTGGAAGCCGGAGGAGGCGAACAGGATGCGGAGATCGCGCGAGGTCGGCGCGAGGAGCACGGTGTCGCCCGCCTGCGCCACGAGCCGCTCGACGTCGTCATCGGCGAGCGGGGCCGTCGAGCCGAGCGCGAGCCCTGTTCCGTCGTCGACCGCGTCGAGCGCCTCGTCGAGGCTCGACACGATGACGACGTCGACGTCCAGGCGCTCCTCGAGCAGCCGGGTGACGGCGAGCGCGCCGTCCGGGCCCGCGGACTCCGCGTCGAGCGCCGGCCGCTGCGACCATTCGCGACCCGCGACGAGCACGAGCACGAGGCCGAACACGACGAACCCGGCGACGAGGGCGATCCAGCCGAGGGCGCGCCGGCCGCGGCGCGCGGGTGCGGCTTCCGGCGCGCCCTCCCGGAGCTCGGTCATCCGAGGACCCCCTCGCGCAGGCGCGCGGGGCGCGCGGCCGAGATCGCGTCGTCGAGCTGCGCGACGGCGGCGTACATCTCGGCGGTGCCCTCGCGGCGCAGGTAGCGCACGTCGTCGAACGCTGCGGCGGCCCGCGACAGCGCGTCCGCGTGAGCGGGGAACGGCGCCTTCGCGAGCACGGTGAAGCGCTGGGCCGTCGTGCCGGGGGGAGCATCGAGGAGGTCGCGTTCCTCGAGCGACCGTGCGAGCGCGCGGAACCGGTCGACCACGGCGCCGGTCCAGTCGCCCGCTTCGGCTCGGCGAGCCGCTGAGGCGCGGAGCTCCGCCGCCGTGCGGTGCTCGTCCTCGCCGAACAGCAGCGCCGAGCGCGACGGCGCGCGATGCGCGGAGCGGGGGCGACCCCAGATGAGGAAGGCGCACACGACGACGATCGCGATGACGCCGGTGACGACGATCGCGAGGAGCGGGTTCCATTCGGCGCCGAGCTCGGTGTCGAAGAGCCGCGCGAAGAAGTCGGCGATCGCCCCGGCGATGCGGTCGAGGAGAGTCGGCTGGGCGGCGTCGTAGACCGGGTCGCCGAGCTCGTCCTCGGCCCAGTCGCGGGCCTCGTCGCCGTCCGGCAGGGTCGCGAGGACGAGCCGGAGCGCGCCGGTCGCGAGCTGCGCGCCCGTCACGAGCCGTCCGCGGCGTCCGTCCGCCCCGCGTCGGGCGCCGAGCCGGTGTCGACGGGACGCGCGTACGGCGGGGCGGTCGGGCGCTCGGCCGATGCCGGGGCGCCGGACGCGTCGGGAGTGCGCTCCGACGGCGCCGGCTGTCCGGAAGTCGGCGCGTACTGCCCGTATTGCGGGGCCGGCTGACCGTACTGCGGCGCCGGCTGACCGTACTGGTGTGCGTACTGGCCGTACTGCGGTGCCGGCTGACCGTACTGGGGTGTCGGCTGACCGTACTGGGGTGCCGGCTGTCCGTATTGGGGTGCGTACTGCCCGTACTGCGGTGCCGGCTGCCCGTACGGCGGCTGCGCGCCGTAGGGCGCGGCGGGAGAGCCGTACGCGGGGCCCGCGTATGCGGGCCAGGACGCCCGCACCGGCGCGACCGCGTCGGGGTCGAAGGCGTAGGGGTCGTCGAGGTCGGTGCGGCCGCTGTCTCGGCGCTCGACGTAGGACTGCATCCGCAGGTCGATGCCCTCGCGGCGCATGCGCGCGTCGATGTAGACGAGCGCCGACGACGTCGCCTGCACGACCACCGTCACCGACGAGATGACGAGCGTCACGATCTGGCTCGCGGCGATCGCGAGCACGAAGCCGATCCCGGCGGCCGCGTCGGGAGACCCCGTCGGGGCGAAGATGCTCGACATCGCGGAGCCGAGGAAGGTGAACGGCATGCCCACGACGTACGAGGCGGTGTTCATGATCAGGCCGATGAGCACGATGATGCCGAACGTGGGCCAGAACCGGCCGCGCGTGAGCTGCCACGAGCGGCGGATGCCGCCGATCACCGTCGCGTGCTCGAGGATGATCGCGCTCGGCACGACGAAGAGCTTCGTGCCGAGCCACGCGTACAGCACGATGGCCGCCAGCGCGGCGAGCACACCGTAGACCACGGCCATCCAGATCTCGACCGAGCCGAGCGCGAACCCGACCGCGATGAGGACGCCGACGGCGACGGAGACGGCGATCGTGACGAGGGCGTAGTACCCGATGAGACGCCACACGACCGGGCGCACCCGGCGCCAGATCGCGCCGAGCGTCGCGCGCTCGCCGAGCGCTGCGTGGGCGACCTCGCCCACGACGACCGCCTGGACGATGATGCCGAGGACGCTCATCACGAGCGCGACGCCGATCGTCGTGAGAACCGCGATGAGCGTCGAGCCGGCCGCGATGAGCCCGAAGTCGTCGGAGAACTCGTTCACGGTGTCGAGGCGCGACATCGCCGCGTACGTGACCCAGCCGATCACGACGACCCCGACGATCGACGCGGCCAGCTGCACGACCATCGCGAAGCCCAGGAGCACGCGGGGGTTGCCGCGCAGCGCGGAGAAGGACCTGCCGAGGATCGTGCCGAACCCGAGCGGCTGGAGCGGGATGAGCCCGCCCCGCGGCGCCGGCGTCCACGACGGTTCTGCGGTCACGTCGATCCTCCCTCGACCTGCCTGCGAGCGGACGGCTGCCGCCCCCGCTCTCATCGTGTCACACGCGCAGGGCCCCGTGTCGCCGCCGCTCGGCGCGACCGTTCGTCTAGGCTGTCGAGGACGCCTCGCCCGCGCGAACGACGCGCGTCGGCGCGCAACCGGAGCAAAGGACCAGCCTCATGAGCGCCCGCATCCTCGTCGTCGACGACGACACGGCCCTCGCCGAGATGATCGGCATCGTCCTGCGCACGGAGGGCTTCGACACGGCCTTCTGCGCGGACGGAGCGCTCGCCGTCGACAGCTGGCGGCAGGAGCGCCCCGACCTCGTGCTGCTCGATCTCATGCTCCCCGGCAAGGACGGCATCGAGATCTGCTCCGAGATCCGGGGGGAGTCGGGCGTCCCGATCATCATGCTGACCGCCCGCTCCGACACCGCCGATGTCGTCGCGGGCCTGGAGGCGGGCGCCGACGACTACATCGTCAAGCCCTTCAACCCGAAGGAGCTCGTGGCGCGCATCCGCACGCGCCTGCGACCGGCCCCCGAGTCGTCGGGCGACGTCCTGCGCGCGGGCGACCTCACGATCGACGTCGCGGCGCACGAGGTGCGTCGCGGGCAGACCCCGATCTCGCTCACGCCCCTCGAGTTCGAGCTGCTCGTCGCTCTCGCCTCGAAGCCGCAGCAGGTCTTCTCGCGCGAGGCCCTCCTCGAGCAGGTCTGGGGATACCACTACAAGGCCGACACGCGCCTGGTGAACGTCCACGTGCAGCGCCTGCGCGCGAAGATCGAGATCGATCCGGACAACCCGAAGATCGTCATGACGGTGCGCGGCGTCGGCTATCGCGCCGGCGCGGCGATCTAGCGCGCATGTCGCAGGGGCCCGCGCGCATCACGCTCCGGCGCCCGTCGACCTGGGTGCCGGCCATCCGGGCGCAGTGGACGAGCTCGCTCCGCTTCCGCACGACCTTCATGACGGTGGCGGCGACGGCGCTCGCGATCGCCGTGACGTGCGTGTGGACGGCCCTGGCCATCCACAACAACCTCTTCTCCACGAGCAGGGACGAGGTGCTCGATCAGGCGCAGCGCGCGGTGCTCGCCGCGCAGGACGTCATCGACACGGCCGAGGTCGCCGCGGACGGCGCGGCCCTCCAGCAGGTGCTCTTCGACGCCCGCACCGCGTTCACGAGCCAGGGCGGCACGCCGTACTTCGCCTACTTCCGCATCGACGACGCGCCGTCGGCGATCGCGCCGCCCGACTTCGCCTTCCTCCTCGCCGACGGCGAGGAGGCCATCCTCAGCGAGGGGCTCCGCGAGCGCGTGCGCGCCTCCGACGAGAACCAGTGGTGGCAGTCCGTCGCCCTGCAGCTCGACGACGACGAGGAGCCGGTGCCCGGCATCGTCGTCGGCCAGCAGCTCCAGGTGCAGAACGCGGGCGCGTACGAGGTGTACCTCGCGTACAGCCTGCAGGAGGCAGACCGCACGCTCCGCTTCGTGCAGGGCACCCTGTGGGTCACGGGCATGGTGCTCGTCGTGCTCGTCGCGGCGATCTCGTGGTTCGTGCTGCGCACAGTCGCCCAGCCGCTCATCGAGGCGAGTCAGACGAGCGCGCGCTTCGCCGCCGGCTACTTCGACGTGCGGCTCCCCGTCCGCGGCAAGGACGAGCTCGCGGCTCTCGGCCGCTCGTTCAACGCCATGGCCGACAGCATCGAGGCGCAGATCACCGAGCTCGCCGAGCTCTCGCAGGTGCAGCAGCGGTTCGTGTCGGATGTCTCGCACGAGCTGCGCACGCCGCTCACGACCATCCGGCTCGCGTCCGAGATGATCAACGACCGTCGCGCCGAGTTCGACGAGGCGACGGCGCGCGCGGCCGAGCTGCTGCACGATCAGGTGGCGCGCTTCGAGCAGCTGCTCACGGATCTGCTCGAGATCAGCCGCTACGACGCCGGCTCGGTGCAGCTCGAGCTGGAGTCGACGAACCTCGCGCAGCTCGCCGAGGACGTGGCCGCCTCCATGCGGCAGGTGGCGGCGCAGCACGGCAGCGAGCTGCGCATCGTGGCGCCCGGCGGGTACTCGCCGGTCGACGTCGACCCGCGGCGCGTCCGCCGCGTGCTCCGCAACCTCATCGGCAACGCCATCGAGCACGGCGAGGGACGGCCGATCGTCATCACGATCGACAGCGACGCCCGGGCGGTCGCGATCGGCGTGCGCGACTACGGCCTCGGCATGTCGCCCGAGCAGGCTGCGCGCGTCTTCGACCGGTTCTGGCGCGCGGATCCGTCGCGCAAGCGCACGCTCGGGGGCACGGGCCTCGGCCTCGCGATCGCGCTCGGCGACGCGAAGCTCCACGGCGGCGCCCTCGAGCTGTGGTCGGAGCCGGGGCGCGGGTCGCATTTCGTGCTCACCGTCCCGCGTGTGCCGGGGCAGCCGGTCGAGCGCTCGCCGATCCCCGTCGAGCCCACCGAGAGCGTGACCGACGAGCTCGGGCTGACCCAGCCCATCCGCACCGATGACGAGGAGGACCCCGCATGACCCGCCTCCGCCGCGTGCTCGCCGCGCTCGTCCTCGTTCCCGCTCTCGCGCTCGCCGCGTGCTCGGGCCTGCCGATGAGCGGCCCGGTCTCGGTCGGCAACGCCCCGGGCGACGTCGTCGAGGACGTCACGGGCGGCAGCTACGACGCCGAGTCGCCGCGCCCCGGCGATTCGCCGCAGGAGATCGTCGACGGCTTCCTGCGCGCGTCGATCTCGCCCGAGCAGAGCTGGGCGACCGCGCGCGAGTACCTCTCCGACGATCTCGCCGACACATGGAACCCCGTCGCGAGCGTCACGATCGATACGACCGACGACCGCGAGGTGAGCGAGGTCTCGGCATCGGAGGACGCCGCGAGCGTCTCGGCCGAGGTGCACGGCGAGGCCGTGGTCGACTCCGACGGGCGATACCGCCTCATCGCCGACGGCACGACCTCGCTGTCGTTCGAGCTCGCGCGCGACGCCGAGGGGGAGTGGCGGATCGTGTCGGCCCCCGACGGCATCGTGCTCGACCGCCTCTTCTTCCGCGAGCTGTACGCCGCGCACGACCTGGCCTACTTCGATGCGACGTGGCGGCACATCGTGCCCGACCGGCGGTGGTTCCTCACGCTCCAGCACGCGCCCACGCGCATCGTGCAGAAGCTCGTGGAGGGCGCGCCGAGCGACTGGCTCGCTCCCGGGGTCGAGACCGCCTTCGCCGACGACGTCCAGCTCGCGAGCGGGACGATCGAGGTCGACGCCGATCGCGTCGCCCACGTCGAGCTCACCGACGCCGCGGGAGCGGACGACGAGACGCTCAGCCGCATGCGCGCGCAGCTCGAGCAGAGCCTGGCGTCGACCGACGTGCGCGAGGTCGCGCTCACGGTCGAGGGCCAGGAGGTCGACGTGCCGGCGGCGCCGGTCGCGTCGACGCGGATCGACTCGCGCGCGCTCGTGCTCACGGACGACGGGTTCGGCTACCTGTCCGGCGGCGAGGTCGTCGCCGTCGACGGGATGTCGGAGGTCCTCTCGGACTTCCCCGAGGACATCGCGTCCGTGGCGATGTCGGCCGACCAGCAGATCGCGGCCGTGGGCCTCGCGGACGGGCGCGTCATGCGCGTCACGGCTGACGACCATCCGTCGGAGATCGACGCGGGCGGCAAGGCGATCGCGCCCGCGCTCGACCCGCACGGATGGATCTGGACGGTGCGGCCGGGCGATCCGCGCTCGCTCACGGCCTGGAGCGCCGACCTCGAGCCGACCCCGATGACCGGCGGATGGACCGACGTCTCCCGCGTGACGGCGATCGACGTCTCGCGCGACGGCGCGCGGATCGCGGCGATCGTCGCGATCGGCGACGAGCAGTGGGTGATCGTGTCGGCGATCGAGCGCGACTTCGACGGCGCGCCGCTCTCGGTGGGCGCGCCGACGCGGATCGCGCAGCTGCGCATGCCGGGCATCGACCTCGCCTGGATCGACGACAGCACGGTCGGCATCGCGGCCGGCGGCACCGACAGCGCGCAGCTCATCCAGCAGCCCATCGGGGCGCCGGGGACGACCGCGACCGCGCCGCTCAACGTCGTCGCAGTGGGGGCGGGCAACCAGGACTCGCCTGTGCGCCTCCTGACCTCGGAGGGGAGCCTGCTCGTCATGCGCGGCCGCAATCCCACCGAGTCGGCGAAGGGCGTCGAGGTGCTCGCGACGCAGCTCGGCCTGCCCGGCTGAGCCGACGCCGCGTGCACAGGCGCGCGGCGTCGGCGTGCCGCGCCGTGTGCCGACGGCGGAGTCCCTGCGGAGGCCGCGGCATGCGCAGGGTGGCCTCATGACGACGATGACCGATCGCCTGCGCGTCGCCCTGCGCGAGGCCGGCGCCCTGCTCCTGCCCGTCGACTGCGCGGGATGCGGGGCACCCGGCGCCGCCGTGTGCGACCGCTGCCGCGCGGCGCTCGGGCCGTGTGTCGTGCGCCGCACCCTCGACGACGACTTCGAGGTGATCAGCGGGCTGGCCTATCAGGGTGCCGCGGCGTCGTCCCTGCGCGCATTCAAGCAGCGCGGGCGCACCGACCTCGCCCGCGTCCTCGCGCCGGCGCTGCGGGCGGCGCTCGTGAGCTGCGCCGTCGCGAGCGGGCGCCTCGTCGACGCCGTGCCCATCCCGCCGTCGGCCGCCTCGTCGCGACGGCGCGGCTACCGCCCGGTCGAGCTGCTGCTGCACCACGCGGGGGTCGCCCCGCTGCGCGCGCTGCGCTGGGCCCGCCGCATCGACGACCAGCGTGCGCTCGACGTGGCCGAGCGCGGGCGCAACGTCGCGGCAGCGCTCGCCGTGCGCCGCCGTGTCGAGGGGCACGCGGTCGTCATCGTCGACGACGTCGTGACCACCGGGGCGACGCTCCGCGAGGCCCGTCGCGCGCTCGCCGAGGCCGGTGCTCTCGTGCTCGGCGCGGCCACGCTCGCGGCGACGCCGCGCGTTCTCCCGCCGCGAACACGACACGCGTGATCGTTTCGAGATAGTTCGTGACACCCGTCCGCGCCGGGGATACGGTGGGGGACACCAAGGCGACCGCAGGTCCGCCGCTCACACCGGTCGGACCGGATAGGGAGGCAGAGATGGACACGAACATCGTCGGCGTGGGGGTCAGCGTCTCAGAGCGATTCCGCACCGTGGTCGAGGAGAAGAGCGAGCGGATAGCGTCGCTCGCCCCGCGTGCCCAGCGTCTCGAAGTGAAGGTCACGCACCACGCGCATCGCGGGGGCCGTCTCGAGGAGGAGTCGGTCGAGCTCACGATCTTCTGGAACGGCCCGGTCATCCGGGCGGAGGCGCACGACGCCGACAAGTTCACGGCGCTCGACATGGCGATCGAGAAGCTCAGCGAGCAGATCCGCCGTGCGAAGGACAAGAAGGTCAGCGGGCGTCTGCACCCGCGCGCCGCGCGCTTCGCGAAGGAGAAGGGGGCGCTCGAGGGGCTCGACGTGCAGCCGGCGACCGTCGAGACGCTCCAGGCCGTCGCGACCGGCACCGTGCCGGTCGTCGAGCAGACCGAGGAGGACGAGGCCTACACGCCCGTCGTGATCCGGAGCAAGACCTTCGAGCCCGAGTGGATGACCGTCGAGGAGGCCGTCGACCGCATGGAGCTCGTCGGCCACGACTTCTTCCTCTTCATCAACGCGCGCACCGACCACCCGAGCGTCGTCTACCGGCGCCGCGGCTGGGACTACGGTGTCATCGCGCTGACGACGCAGGCCCCTCCCGTGGAGGACGTGCTCGCGTCGTGACGACCTCGTGACAGGCGGATGGCCCGGATCGCAGGATCCGGGCCATCCGCCTGTGTGCGCGGGATCAGTCGAAGACGTCGCCGATGAGGCCGCCGAGCAGCACGCCGCCGAGCACCGGCCCGAGGAGGCCGCCGCCTCCGCCGCCGAAGCCCCCGCCGCGCGGCCCGCGTCGGCCGCCGCCCCACGAGCCCCAGTCGTCGTCATCGGGGCGCGACGAGTCGATGTCGCGCTGCGCGAGCTGGAGCGCCTCGTGCGCCAGCTGCGCCGCCCGGCGGGCGAGCTGCTGCGCCTGCTCGCGCGTGTCCTCGTCGGCGACGAGGGGATCGATGTCGATCCGCACGCGCTGCGCCTCGGCGTAGCGCGTGCGGGCGTCCGCGCCGATCCAGCCGCGGTGGCCGTTGATGAGGCTTCCCGCGACGGCGATGGCGCGGTCGGCGGCGTCGATGTCGTGGCGCACGTGCGCGATGGACGGCACGGGGCGCGCCGCGCGCTCGCGCGCCTTCGCGACGGCGGCGTCGAGCGCGGCGTTCGCGTCGGACAGCGAGGCGAGGTCGGAGAACGGGTCGGAGGGCGTGCCGGGGCCCGGCAGGGCGGCGAGCGCCGCCTCGAGGTCGGCGACCGCCCTGGTCACCTCGGGCGTCTGCGGAGCCTGCCGCGCCGCGACGATATCGCCGCGGGAGTCGGCGACGACGTCGGCCAGGGTCGACTGCGCGCGCATCGCCTCGATCTCGAAGTCGTCGACACCGTCGAGGATGCTCGTGGCACGGCGGACGGCCTCGGTGGCGGTCTCGAGGGCGAGGTTTGCCTCCTCACCGCGCCGCGCCTCGCGGCGGCGCTCCGACACGTCGGCCGAGTGCAGGGCGAAGTCCAGCAGCTGCTCCGCCTCGTCGGCGTTCACCCGCACGCGCTGCAGGGCCTCGGGGCTGTAGTGACGCGCGAGGCGCTCGACGGTCGTGCGCGCCTGCGGGAGCCGCTCGCGGAGGCGCTCGACGTCGGCGCGGACCTGCTGCAGGATCTGCGGGGCCTGCCGGACGAGCGCGATGCGCGCCTGCAGCGCCGCCGTGCGCTCGTCGAGGACGTCCTCGGCCCAGTCGCAGAGCTGGATGATGCGCGCGTTGCGCGTGCGCAGCTCCTCCGGGGTGTCGGGGATCTCGTCGTGGTTGAGCTGGTGCAGGTGGAAGGCCTCGGCCATGTGCTCCTTGACCGCGGCCAGGCCGGTGCGCAGATCCTCGGTCGGTCCTTCGCCGAGCTCGGCGACGGCGAAGACCAGCTCGTCTCCGGTCGCCCGGATCCGCTCGTCCGCTGTCACCAGCGCGGTGCGGGCGCGCCGTGCGAGGTCGGCGTCGGCCGACTCCTGCTGCTCGCGCTCTTCCCGTCGGCGTCGACCCCACAAACCTGCCATGCTCTCGATCCTACGGCGCTTCCCGCGGCGCACGGGCGGTCGATCCGCGCGGGCGCAGGAGGGCGGTGGAGTCGAGGTGCGCGGCCGGGGCGGCGCCGTCGATGAGGTCGAACAGGCGCCGGGCGACGTGCGCCCCGAAGGCGACGACGTCGTGACTGAGCGCCGTGAGCTGCGGGAACGTGTGCTCGCACAGAACCGAGTCGTCCCACGCGATGATCGACAGCTCGTCGGGCACCCGCACGCCCAGCTCCATCGCGACCGTGAGCCCGGCCACCGCCATGACGTCGTTGTCGAAGATGAGGGCGGTGGGGCGGTGCGGCGAGGTGAGCAGCGCGCGCGTCGCCCGTGCGCCGTCCTCGGGGGAGTAGTCGGTGTGGACGAGCGTCGGCTCGAGCCCCGCGCGCGTCATCTCGGCGACGAACGCGTCATCGCGGATGCTCGTGTGGGCGAGCGCGGCGAGGCCCGACACGCGGGCGATCCGCGTGTGGCCGTGCTCGCGCAGGTGGCCGACCGCCGACCGCATCGAGGTCGCGTCGTCGGTCCACACGGTCGTGAGCCCGCCCGAGACGGCCGGGTCTCCGACGACGACGGTGGGCAGCGCATTGCGCGCCTTCGAGAGGCCGATGCGGGGGTCGTCGAGCTCGAGGTCGGTGAGGATGATGCCGTCGACGCGGCCGCTGCTGTGCCACTTCGAGAGAGTTGCGTACGCGGCCTCGGGCGTGGGGACGACCTGCAGCAGGAGGCTGTACGAGCGCTCCGCGAGCTCGCTCTCGAGGCCCGCGAAGAACTTCATGTAGAACGCCTCGACGCCGAGGTTGCGGGGATCGCGCGCGAGCACGAGCCCGAACGTCTCGGTGCGCGCCTCCGCGAGCGAGCGGGCGCTGCTGGCCGGGGCCCATCCCATCTCGTCGGCGACCCGCAGCACGCGCGCACGGGTCTCCTCAGAGACGCCCTTGCGGCCGTTGAGCGCGAACGACACGGCCCCGATCGACACCCCCGCGCGCGCCGCGATGTCGCTGATCGTCACCCGCCCCGTGCGCCGTCGTGTCCCCGCCACACGAGAACCCTATGCCACGCCTGCGCGGACCGGCTCAGCGTCGCACGACCGCGACCGAGGCGGCGAGCGGATGGCCGGGGCCCACGCCCGAGAGCAGGGTCGCGCCGTCGAGGCCCGAGCCCCGCGCGGTCACGATGCGCGCATGGGGAGCGCGCCCGGCGAGCGCGGCCGAGAAGGCATCGGCGATCGGAGCCGAGCCGAAGACGCCGCCGACCGGGGCCACGGGCGCGTCCGCGCCCTCGAGCCCCGCTCGGCGGAGACCGGCGACGACACTCAGCGCGAGCTGCTCGCCGGCGCGCCGCGAGATGTCGAGCGCGACCGGATCGCCGTCGGCCGCACGGCGCGCGACCGCGCGCGCGAACGATGCGACCCTGCTCACGCGCGACGGGTCGGACTGGAGCAGGATGTAGGCGGTCTCGAGGTCGCGCCACACGGTGCGCACGTCGTCGCTCAGCAGGGTCGCCGGTCCGCGGCCGTCGTGCGCGCGCATGACCGCGTCGAGCGCCTCCCTGCCGATCCAGTAGCCGCTGCCCGCGTCGCCCATGATGTGCCCCCAGCCGTCGACGCGGCACGAGCTCTCGGGGCCCACGGCGAGCGTGACGACGCCGGTCCCCGCGGCGACGACCGCTCCGTGCACATCGCCGAGGGCCCCGAGGTACGACGTGATGGAGTCGTGGGCGAGCCGCACCTCGCGCACGCCGGCATCGGCGAGGAGCGCGTGCAGAGCGGCCGCGTCGGCGCCGCCGTCGACGAGGCCCGAGGCCCCGACGACGACGGCATCGACCTCGGTCGCGCCCTCGTCGATCGCTCGCCGCGCGGCCGCGGCGAGCTGCACGGGCAAGGGCTCGTGGGTGCGGAGCCCGGGGGACTCTCGCACGATGCCTCCGGCCACGCGGGCGCGGACGCCGGTCTGGCCGGCGTCGATCGACAGGACGGTCATCTCTCTCCTCCCGGCGGTCACCCGCGCTCCGCGTACGCGTCGCGCAGCCATCCGCCCGCGGGCTTGGCGTAGGGGCAGTAGTCGTCGTTGCGCGCCGCCTCGTCGGGGGCGTACAGCTGGGCGGGCCAGTCCCACAGCATGAATCCGCGCACCCAGTCGCGCGCATCGCACGCGGCGAACATCGTCCGGTAGTAGCGCAGCTGCTCCTCACCCGAGGGCGCGCCCGCGAGGCTCCAGTCGTTCGGGAGGGCGGCCGACCCCTCGCGCGACGGGCATCCGGCCTCCAGGAACAGGAACGGCTTGCCGTGGGCGGCGACGACGGGCTCGATCCGGTCGAGCTGCGCCTCCCACGCGTCCTCGGGGTAGTAGCCGCTGGAGCTGATGACGTCGACCGCGTCCCACCAGGTGATGCGGTCCTCCTGGTACTTGTCGCAGTTGTAGGTGACGAGACCGCGGTACGCCGCGCGGACATCCGCGATGAGCGCCCGCCACTCGGCCTCGCGCGCGTCGGCGCGCACCATCTCGCAGCCGATGCAGAGCATCTCGCATCCCTCGCGCTCCGCGATGCGCGCGGCGTGCAGGATGAACGCGCGGTACGACGCGAACCACTGCGTCCAGCTCGGCTCGCCCGGCACGTCCCAGTCGAAGAAGCCGATGTGCGCGCGCCAGGTCCCGTCGGCGACGTTCACGACGGGCTTGAGGCAGACCCTGAGCCCGAGCGCCTTCGCCTCGCGGATGGCCCAGACGATCTCGTCGTCGGTCACGGTGGGCTCGTCCTGGAAGCGGATGTCGGTGCTGATCGCCGTGTCCTGCAGGGCGCCGTACGCGAGCGCCGTCCAGGTCACGGAGTGGTCGGCCATCCGCCGCATCGAGTCGGCCGCGGCGGGAGTGGCCCACGTGCCGCGCACGCCGGTCCACCCCCATGTCATGCCGCAGACGTATCCGTCGTCGAGGGTCATCGCGCGACCAGCTCGTTGGCCGTGCGGATGACCCGCTCGGAGAGGAGGGCGGGCAGATCGATCGGCTCCGGATGCCGCACGCGGAAGACGGCCGTCTCGCCGGGCAGCAGGGTGAACAGCCCGTCCTCCGTGACGGCGTCGGGATGCGCCTTGTCGACGAGCAGGGACAGGTCGCGCACGAGGTTCCGCGCGGTGATCTCGACCTCGGTGCCGCCGTCGACAGGGCGCACCTCGAAGTCGAGGACGGCCGGAGCGAGGCGCGAGTCGCGCGGCTCGGCGAAGAACCACAGGCCCCGCACGTCGTCCGCCGACGCGACGACGAGCTCGGCCGCCGCGTCATCCGGTGTCGCGAGCTCCGGGCGAAGGGGGAGCGTCGTCGTTCCGCGCGGCGGGATCGAGAAGGGCTGCGCGTCCTCCGCGATGGCCGTCCCGTCGAAGCCGCGCCGGGCCGTCGCGAGCGTGCCCTCCCACGTCTCTCCCGTGTCGTTCGAGAGGACGACCGCGAGCCCGTCGCCGCGCGGCTGGATGGTGGCGATCCGCGGCGCGAAGGCCTGCTTGAGGGCGTGCCACAGCGGCTTCAGCCGCTCGGCGCCGTCGATCGCCGCCCAGCTCGTGACCGGCCAGCAGTCGTTGAGCTGCCAGACGATCGCGCCCATCGTGACCGGGGCCCAGGACCGGAAGTGCTCGAGAGCCGTCCGGACGGCCAGCGCCTGGTTGAGCTGCATCGCCCAGTGCCAGCCCTCCATGTCGCGCGGCATGCGGAAGTGGGGGAGGAGCCCGTTCGTGAGCTTCGTGTTCCCCTCCATCGCCTTCTGGTGGACGATCATCCCCGGCGACTCCGGAGTGAGCGGATCGTCGGACACGGCGTCGCGCAGCGTGGTCCACGTCGCCGGGCCCTGCCATCCGAACTCGGCGACGAAGCGCGGCCGGTGGTCGCGGTAGGTGAGCCAGTCCTGGCGGTTCCACTGCTCCCAGAGGTGCACGGATCCGTGGGCGTCGTCGCTCGGACCCTCGCCGTTCGGGCTGAACGGGCTGCCGGGAGCGTAGGGGATGTGCGGCGCGAGCTCGGCGACGAGCGACGGGAAGAGCTCGAAGTAGTAGTGCGCACCCCACGTCGCACCGTCGAGGGCCGTCTGCCATCCCCACTCCGCGAAGCCCATGAGGTTCTCGTTGCTGCCGCACAGGAGCACGAGCGAGGGGTGAGCGGACAGCCGCACGATCTGATCGCGCGCCTCGGCCTCGATCTCGCCGCGCAGCGGCTCCTCCTCGGGGTAGGCCGCGCACGCGAGCAGGAAGTCCTGCCAGGTGAGGAGCCCCAGCTCGTCGCACAGGCGGAAGAGGTCGTCCGACTCGTAGATGCCGCCGCCCCAGATGCGGATGAGGTTGATGCCGGCGGCCTGCGCCTGACGGAGCCGACGCTCGTAGCGGGCGGCGTCGACGCGCGTGACGAGCGCGTCGTCGGGGATCCAGTTCACGCCCTTGACGAACACCGGCACGTCGTTGACGTGCAGCGCGAACGGCGTGCCGTCGGCATCGGGGGTCGTGTCCCAGCGCGCCGAGCGGAAGCCGACCCGATGGGTCGCCTCGTCGAGCGGCGCGTCATCGGCTGACAGCGCGAGCCGCACGTCGTACAGCGGCTGCTCCCCGTAGCCGGCAGGCCACCAGAGCGCGGCGCCCGGGACCGCGACCTCGATGTGCGCGGCGTCCACCCCCATGGCGAGCTCCGCCTCGGCCGTGCGGCCGTCGATCTCGACCGCGAGATGCAGTGCGCGATCGGCGTCCGCGCGCTCGACGCGCACATCCGCGCGCAGCGCGCCGCCATCCGGGGTCGGCGCGGCGTCCACGCGCACCTCGGCGATGCGCGCGATGGACCAGGACTCGAGCCGCACGGGCCGCCAGATGCCGCTCGTCGCGGTCGCGATGCCCCAGTCCCAGCCGAAGCTCGCGGCGGATTTCCGGATGGCCTCGTACGGCAGCGGGTACGGGCGCGGTCGGGCGCCGTACTCCATGCTGCGGGCGCCCGCGTACTTCACGGGCGAGGAGAACGCCACGACGAGCACGTTGTGGCCCTCGACAAGCGCGTCCCGCGCGTCGACGCGGTAGGTGCGGTGCTGGTTCGCGGACTCGAGCACGACGCGCCCGTTCAGGGTCACCGTCGCGACCGTGTCGAGACCGTCGAACACGAGATCGTGCCGCTCATGGCCATCCGCCGACCACGTGAACGTCGTCTCGTACGTCCAGTCGGTCAGCCCGATCCACCGCTGGGCGGCCTCGTTGTCGTCGAGATACGGGTCGTCGATGAGGCCGGCCGCGAGCAGATCGGTGTGGATGCACCCGGGCACCGTCGCGGGGATGGTCGCGCCCGCGACCGACTCCGGGACCGGGCCGGCCACGGCGCGCGCGCTCCAGCCTTCGTGCAGGTCGCGGCGGATGACGGCGGGGGCGAGGGCGAGGATGTCGGTCACTTGACGGCTCCTGAGGTGAGGCCCCGGTAGATCCACTTCTGCAGGAACAGGAAGGCGACCAGGGTCGGGATGATGACGAGGATCGAGCCGGCGGCGATGAGCTCCCACTGCGCGCCGAACGGCCCCTTGAAGCGGAACAGCGACGTCGAGATGAGCCCCTCGGACGGCAGGTAGAGGAACGGCATGTAGAACTCGTTGTAGACCGCGATGCCCTTGATGATGACGACGGTCGCGATCGCGGGGCGCAGCAGCGGCAGGATGACGCGCCAGTAGATCGTCCACCGGCTCGCGCCGTCGATCATGGCCGCCTCGTCGAGGGAGACGGGGATCGACGACATGAACTGGATGAACAGGTAGATGGCGATGATGTCGGTGCCCATGAAGAGCAGGATCAGCGCGATCTTGGTGTCGTAGAGGCCCATGCCGTTGATGAGCTGGAAGGTCGCCACCTGCGTCGTCACGCCGGGGATGAGCGTCGCGACGAGGAAGAGCCCGAAGATGAGCTTCTTCCCGCGGAAGGCGAAGCGATCGAGCGCGTACGCGCACATCGTGCCGAGGATGATGGTGCCCACGAGCGAGACGCCGAGGACGATGAGGGTGTTGACGAACCCCTCGAGCATCCGGCCGCTCTCGAACGCCGTCGCGAAGTTCTCGAGGTTGAGCCAGTTGGCCGGAGGGTCGAACGGACCGGTCTGCAGGTACTCCTGCTCGGTCTTGAGCGCGGCGATGAGCACGACCGACAGCGGGAGCAGCGTGAGGACCGCGCCGATGATCAGGCTGACGTACTTGGCCGTCGTGGCGCTCATGCTGCGCAGTCGCATGAGCGGGGTGCGCGCGGATGCGATCGCGGTCATGTCAGGTCAACCTTCTCGTCGGGGAACACCAGTCGCTGGATCCACGTCACCAGCAGGACGATCGCGAGCAGCACGACCGCCATGGCGGACGCGAGCCCGACGTTGCGGAAGCTGAACGCGGTCGAGAGGGTCTCGATCACGAACGTGCTCGATCCGTTGGCCCCGCCGGTCATGACGAACGGGACCTCGAAGACGCTCAGGCTGCCGGAGATGGCGAGGATGAACGAGAGGCCGATGATGCGGCGGATGCCGGGGAAGATGATCGCCCAGAACTGCTGCCAGCGGCTCGCCCCGTCGAGCTCGGCGGCCTCGTACAGGTCGCCGGGGATCGACTGGATCGCGCCGAGGAACAGGACGAAGTTGAGGCCGGTGTACCGCCACACCGACGTCGCGGCGAGCGAGTAGTTCACGACCTCCGGGTCGCCGAGCCACTGCGGAGGCTCTGCCACGCCGAACCAGGAGAGCACCGTGTCGAGCGTGCCGCCCGGCTGGAAGAGGTACAGGAAGACGAAGCCGATCGCGACGCCGTTGATGAGGTACGGGAAGAACAGGACGCCGCGGAAGAAGTTCGAGAACCTCGTCGAGAAGCTCAGGAGGGTGGCGAAGTAGAGCGCGATCGCCATCTGCGCGAAGGACGCGGCGAAGTAGTAGAGGCTCACGCCGAACACGCTGAAGATGCGCGGGTTCGTGAAGACCTCGATGTAGTTCTCGAGCCCGACGAAGTTCTTCTCGAGGTCGAGGCCGTCCCAGTCCGTGACGCTGTAGTACAGCAGGTTGAGGGCGGGCCAGTAGCTGAAGAGGAGCAGCAGGCCCACCGCTCCCGAGAGGAAGAACCAGGGGGTCAGTCGCTGCAGAGCGGTCCGGCTCGTCGGCGCCCCGCGCCCGGGGGCGCCGGGGTCGCGGCGCGAGCCGCGCCCCCGGCGCTCGGGCGAGGGCACGATGACGGCGGCGCGCGTGGCGGCGGATGCGCCGGCGGGAGCCGAGGTCGTCATGGTGTCTCCGTCTCGTGAGGGGGCTTACTCGCCGACCCGGGCCTGGGCGTCGCTCCAGGTCGAGTTCAGCTCGGCGAAGGAGGTCTCCTTGTCGCCGTCGGCGGCGCCGCGGGCGATGTCGACGAGCTTCTGCCGGTACAGCGGGCCCCACAGGTCGATCTGCGCCGTGTCCGCGATCTCGCGGAGGAGGTTCTCCTTGCCCTCGGGCGCGGGGTTCGTCTCGAGGAGCTCGACGCCGGCGGACTCGAGCTCGGCGAGATAGTCGGGCGCGGGCTTGTCGATGACGGTCGAGATCATGTTCTGCGTCTCGGTGAAGCCCGAGTCCTCGATGAGCCACTGGATGAAGGCCCAGGCCGCGGCCTTGTGCTCGGAGTGGCGGCTCACGCCGAGGTTGTAGTCGCCGCCGATCGTGGCGTACTGCTGGCCGTCGACGTTCGCGGGGAAGGCCATGAAGCCGACGTCCTCGGGGGAGGCGCCGTTCTCCTCGGCCGCGGCCTGCATCTGCGACACGGCCCAGGAGCCGAGCGCCATCGTGGCGATCCGGCCCGTCGCGAAGTCGACCTTCGACTTCTCCCAGTTCGTCGCGAGGGGGTCGTCCTCGGTGAGACCCGCCGCGACGGTCTCGTAGAGCAGCGAGTCGATCGCGTAGACGTCGGTGCCCTCGGTCCACGGCTCGGGGTCCTCGGCGAGCGTGATGCCCGCGTCGGGGTCGTTCGTGATCGCGCCGAGGTTGCTGAAGGCCTGCGACAGCGGCCATCCGTCCTTGTAGTTCGTGTAGTACGGGATGGCGTCGGTGTTCTCGTCGACGAGACGGAGCGCCTCGAGCCACTCGTCCTCGGTCGTCGGCAGCGTCTCGACGCCCGCCTCCTCGAACACCCGCTTGTTGTAGAGGATGCCGTTGGCGTTGCCGCCGACCGCGAGGCCGTACTGCGTGCCCTCGTAGGTGTGCGTCGTGAGGAAGCGGTACGTGTCGGCGAGCTCCTCGGTCTCGCCGAGCGGCTCGAGGAACTGCTCGTACTGGCTCGGCAGCATCGAGGGGATGCCGATGACGTCGCCGTAGTTCGTCGTGCTGAGGCGCGTCTTCATCTCGCCCTCGTAGTCGGTGATGCCCTCGAACGTCACGGTCACGTCGGGGTGGAGCTTCTGGAACTCCTCCGCGTACTTCTCGAACGTGCCGTCCTCGACGAGGTCGGTGCGCCAGGTGACGACCTTGATCTCGCCCGAGGGCTCGCCGTCGATGGTGTTGTCGGCGTCGTTCGCCGCGCCGCCGCCGCACGCGGTCAGCAGCAGCGCACCGCCGGCGAGCATCGCGGCGCCTGCCCATGCCTTCTTTGCCATGTTCCTTCTCCTCGTGTTCGAGGCACTCATCGGGAGCACGCGCCTTCGCGCTCTCCGGGTGCTGATGAGCGAGCGTACGGGAGAATCGGCGCAATGTAAAGCGCTTTAGTTGTGGCAGGTGTTCGAGGTGCGCGGGAGGGCTCGATTCGGGGGCCGGTTCGCGTCGCGGTTGCCGCGGAACGCGGCAGCAGCCGTGCGTCAGACGGCGGCGACGGGGCGCGCGGGGCGGCCGCGCTTCGGGCGCTCGGTCGAGAGGTCGAGCGCGAGCGCGTGGTCGGAATGCGCGGCGAGACGCTCCTCGGCGTGCGCGAGCCAGCGGGCATCCGCCTCCGCGGAGAAGAGGAGCGCGTCGGAGATCAGCGACCACGCGACCCGCTCGGGCCCCTCCTGCTCCGAACCGGGGTACACGGCGGCGCGCAGACCCTCGATCCGGGCGTCGACGGCCTCGCGCTCGGCGCGGAGCACGGCGCCCGCGTCGACGCCCGGGAGGGTCGCGGCGAGGGCGAGCTTGACCGCGAGCGCGTCGCGATCGGATGGATCCACGGGCGTCTCGAGCCACAGGTGCGCCGCCTCGCGGCCGGCGGGCGTGATGCTCCAGTAGACGTGCCCCTGCGCGTCGGGTTCGCCGCGCTCGACGAGCCCGTCGCGCTCGAGGCGCTCGAGCGTGTTGTAGATCTGCCCGACGTTGAGGGTGCGCGTTCCCCCCGTGCGGCGCGCGAACTCGGTGCGCAGCTGGTACCCGTAGCAGGGGCCCTGATCCAGGATCGCCAGCAGTCCGTGTCGCACCGACATCCGCACCTCCGGTCCGCGCGGCGAAAAGGGATGCCGCGTATGCAGATACGAGCGTACCGATCGGATGGCGGATCGCAGAGATTCCCGGACATCGCCTTGTGTCGCGCTGAGAGTGCGAGGCGCCTCGCTACCATCGCGAACATGGCCGGACCGTCGATGACGCCACGGAGATCCGAGTACGCGCGCCCGAGTCACGTGCTCGTCCATCTGAGCGACACGCATCTGAGAGCCGAGGGCGGCGTCTTCGGGATCGACGCCGCCGAGCACGTGAGCCGCATGCTCGCGGAGATCGAGCAGTCCGGGGCGCGCCCCGACGCGCTGGTCTTCACCGGCGACCTCGCCGATCTCGGCGAGCGCGACGCCTACCGGCAGCTCCGCGACGCCGTCGCGCCCGCCGCGGAGCGCATCGGGGCGCGCGTGATCTGGGTCATGGGCAACCACGACGCCCGCGACCCGTTCCGACGCGAGCTCCTCGGCGAGGCGGGCGACGCACCGGTCGACGCGGTCCACGACCTCGACGGGCTTCGCGTCATCGTGCTCGACACGTCGGTGCCCGGAGCGCACCACGGCGAGGTGTCGGCGGAGCAGCTCGAGTGGCTGTCGCTCGAGCTCGCCCTGCCCGCGCCGCGCGGGACCATCCTCGCGATGCACCACCCGCCCATCCCGTGCGTCCTCGATCTCGCGACGCTCGTCGAGCTGCGCGATCAGCAGGCGCTCGCCGAGGTGCTGCGGGGGAGCGACGTCCGTGCCATCCTCGCGGGCCACGTGCACTTCTCGTCGACGGCGACGTTCGCCGGGATCCCGGTGTCGGTCGCGTCGTCGTCCTGCTACACGCAGGACCTGCGCATCGCCGACGGCGGCATGCAGCCGCGCGACGGCGCGCAGTCGTACAACCTCGTGCACGTCTACGACGAGACGATCGTCCACTCTGTGGTGCCGTTCTCGGACGCGCCGCCCGCCGAGATCACCTCGGCCGAGGAGACCGCGCGCCGGCTCGAGCGCGCGGGCGTGGTCATCCCGCCCGCGAGCCCGTCCCGCACGGTCGCATCCGACGCGCCGGTCGCCGAGCAGGTCGCGCCGCCGACGGAGCCGCTGCCGCTCGTGGGGTGACGGTCAGTCGCTCTCCCACGGCGCCTTGACGGGGAAGTAGGCCTCGAGCGTCTCCCGGACGACCCGTGCGCGCAGCTCCTCCGGCAGCTCGGGCTCGCTGCCGTCGTTGAGGCAGAACATGTCGACGTCCCGCCCGGCCAGCAGTCGCCCCATCCGCGCTGGCGCATCGCGCTGCGTCGTCTGGATGTACGCCGTCCGCGGCTCGGTCGTCGCGAGAGCTCGTCCGGTGAACGTCGCGTAGTAGTGGTAGAGCGAGTTCGTGACCGAGATGTCGGTCGCGCTGCGGAAGCGGGCCGCCGCCGTCCGCGCGAACTCCTCGGGGAACTCGCGCTCCAGCTCGAACATCACCTCGCGGCTGTGCGGCGTGGCGCAGTGCTGCAGATCGCGAAGGATGACCCGTCCGAAGCGCTCGCGCAGGAGGTCGCGGTTGACGCGCGCCGCGTTGTCGTGGCCGGACCGGCTCGGTCGCGAGGGGCCGACGCCGATGCGCACGCCGCATTCGACGTACTTCGTGAGCCCGCCCGCGGTGAAGAACATCTCGGGGGAGACCGGACGGCCGAAGAACATGTCGTCGTTCGAGTACAGGAAGTGCTCGGCGATGCCCGGGATGCGGTGCAGCTGCGCCTCGACGGCGTGCGAGTTGTGGGTCGGGAGGACCGTCGGGTCGGCGAAGAACTCCTCGCTGCGGACGATCGTCACCCGCGGGTGCTCGGCGAGCCAGCGCGGCGCGGGGCTGTCGGTCGCGATGAAGATGCGGCGGACCCACGGGGCGAACATGTGCACGCTGCGCAGGGCGTAGCGCAGCTCGTCGACGTGGCGGTAGCGCGCGGCGTGCGCGTCGCCCTCCCCGACGACGTAGGCGTTCATGCGCTTCGCGCGCTCGCGCTGGAAGTCGTTGGACGAGCCGTCGACCCACGAGAAGACCATGTCGATGTCGAAGGTCACCTCGTGCGGACCCGCATCGAACATCCCCTCGAGCGTGCGCCACTCGCGTCCATGCCGGCGGATGGTCGTCAGAGCGAGGTCGTCCGCCGCGATCACGTGGCGGGTCAGCGCGTTCCGTCGCGGGGCGCGCACGATGGCGCCCTCGCGACGCCAGAACTCGAGGCGCACGCCGCAGTCGGCGCCGTAGCTCAGCGTGCCCGACGGCACGATGCGCGGGCGGAAGAGCACCGCGACGTCCTTCGCGAACGCGGACTCGACCCCCGAGGAGAGCGGCACGGGAACGCGTCGGGCCGAGCGCGCCGCCGCCCACGGACCCTCGTCGGCGGCCAGCGCGGCGAGCGCGGCGGGCTTGTCCTCGACGTCGAGCGCGAGGGCGGGGCGCCCACTCGTCCGGCGCAGGAGGAGCGGCTGCAGGCCCGCGCGCTCGAGGAGATCGGCGAGCGCGAGGAGATCGGCTGTCTGGGCCTCGTCCGGTGTGGACTCCTCGACGAGATGCAGGATCCCGTCATGAAGGCGCGTGGCGGCATGGTCGGGAGCGACCTCGCGCGGGGAGTGTGCGGTGCGACCGGAAGGGGTGCCCAGAAGCGTCATCAATCACCTCGTATCTACTTACGGCGGACGCCGTCAGGACGGGGAACATGGAGCCGATCCGACGGAGGCGGGGATTCCCGGACGACGTCTCGTGAACAGCTCCTGACTGAATGATAGACAGCGCGTGACGCTGCGGATGCACCCTCGACAAGCCGACCGCCATGCGGTAAGGGATCCGGTCGCCGATTCGCGGCATCCTCGCAGGTCAGCGGTGCGGCGCGACGTCCTGCAGCGCCTCGAGGAGGGCGGGGTGCGAGAAGCGGAAGCCGGCGGCGATGAGCCGCTCGGGAACGACCCACCTGCTCTTCAGCACGAGCTCGGGCTCGGTGCGGATGACCCACATCGCGGGCTCGAGCATGAAGCGCCACGCGGGCAGGCCGAAGCGCGCGCCGACGATGCGGCGCAGGGTCCGCATGAGCGTGCGATTGTCGCTCGGGTTCGGAGACGCGACGTTGACGACGCCGTCGATGTCGTCGCGCGTCTCGAGGAAGCGGATGGCCGCGATCACGTCGTCGATGTGCACCCAGCTGAACCGCTGGCGGCCGCCCGTGCGGTGCCGCGGGGCGCGTCCGTCGCCGCTCGGGGCGGAGCCGATCCCGCGGTAGCGGCGATGGGGGAACCACCATCCGTCGATCTGCGGGCCGCCGATGCCGAGGCGGGCGAGGAGGAAGAGCAGCCGGGTCGCCGGCCCGTCGCCGAGGACGATGGCCATCCGCAGCGCGACGCGGCGCGTGGCCGGGAGGTCGCCCGCGAAGAGCTCGCGCTCCCACTCCCGCGCTACGTCGACCGAGAAGCCCGTGCCCAGCTCGCCCGTGCTCTCGGTCTGAGGGCGGTCCGTCGCGTGCCGGTAGATGGTCGCCGTGCTCGCGTTCATCCACACGCGCGGAGGCCGCGCTGAGGCGGCGATCGCCTCGCGGAGCGCGCGAGTCGTGTCGACGCGGGACCGCAGGATCTCGTCGCGATGGGGATCGGTGTACCGGCAGTTGACGGACTTCCCGGCGAGGTTCACGACGAGATCCGCGCCATCGATCGCCGCGGCGATCGACGCGGGGTCGTCCCACCGGGCGGGTCCGCCGCGGCCGATCGTGCGAACCGTGTGCCCCTCCGCCTCGAGCGCGCGGACGAGCGCGCGTCCGACGAAGCCGCTCGCCCCCGCGACGACCGCGATCCGCTCGGTGTCGGCCATCCGCATCCCCCTCCCGCGGCGCGAGCCGCTCGGGGCCATCCTCTCAAGGAGCCGCGCATCGTCTCTCGACGTCGAGACATCGGGTGCGGCGCCGGCGCGAGTGTGCGCGTCGGCGCCGAAGTCGCGGTGCGCGCGCGAGTGTGCCAGTCCGCGCCGATGACGGCGGCAGGGGCGCGGCGCTCGGCGCGGAGTCGACACCTGGCGCGGGCTGCGCCGTCTCGAGCGGGCGCCATGCGAGCATCGCGCTATGAGCAGCCGCTTCACGATCGTGTCGGACACCGGCTTCCCGCCGGAGCGCCTGTTCGCGGTGTCGCTCGACGTCGATGCGCACGTCGCGTCCATGGCCTCGTCGCGCGAGCGCGCGATCGGGGGCGTCACGGCGGGCTCGATCGGCCTCGGGGAGACGGTCACCTGGCGCGCCTGGCACTTCGGCGTCCCGTGGACGATGACCTCGGTGATCACCGAGCTGGAGGAGGGGGTGCGCTTCGTCGATGAGCAGATGCGCGGACCGTTCCGGCTGTTCCGCCACGTTCACGTGTTCGAGCCGCACGGCGCGGGGTCGCGCATGATCGATGAGATCGAGCTCGCCGCGCCGGTGCTCGGCGCGATCGCGGAGCGGCTCGTCCTCGTTCCGTATCTGCGCCGCCTCATCCGCCGCCGCAACGCGCACCTCCTCCGACAGCTGAGCGCGTCGGGCGGATGGGGTGAGCGCGCCGACTGAGAGTCTGCTGGCCGGTCATTGTCACGGCCGGATAACATGGGCGAGTATGCCCGTCGCCGTTCGACGGCGACCTGGCCCATCCGCCCGGGATGAGGCACCCGATCGAGGAGTGATACGTGGCAAATCCGTTCGAGAAGCTGCTCCGTGCCGGCGAAGGACGCGTCCGACGGCAGCTGCAGCGGGTGGTCACCGCCGTGAACGCCCTCGAGGAGGACTACGCGAAGCTGACCGACGAGGAGCTGCGCAGCGAGACCGCTGAGCTCCGCGCGCGCCACGAGAAGGGCGAGACGCTCGACCAGCTCATGCCCGAGGCGTTCGCGGCGGTCCGCGAGGCCGCCAAGCGCACGCTCGGGATGCGCGCGTACGACGTGCAGCTCATGGGCGGGGCCGCGCTCCACCTGGGCAACATCGCCGAGATGAAGACCGGTGAGGGCAAGACGCTCGTCGCCACGTTCCCCTCGTACCTCAACGCGATCGCCGGCAAGGGCGTCCACGTCGTCACCGTCAACGACTACCTCGCGTCGTATCAGGCCGAGCTCATGGGCCGCGTGTACCGCGCCCTCGGCATGACCACAGGCATCATCGTGTCGGGCCAGACGCCCGCCGTGCGCCGGGAGCAGTACGCGGCCGACATCACCTACGGCACGAACAACGAGTTCGGCTTCGACTACCTGCGCGACAACATGGCGTGGCGCAAGGAGGATCTCGTCCAGCGCGGCCACTTCTTCGCGGTGGTCGACGAGGTCGACTCGATCCTCATCGACGAGGCCCGCACGCCGCTCATCATCTCGGGCCCGTCGTCGGGCGAGGCCAACCGCTGGTTCGCCGAGTTCGCCAAGATCGCGCGCACCCTCGAGGAGGGCGTCGACTACGAGGTCGACATCAAGAAGCGCACGGTCGGCGTTCTCGAGGCGGGCATCGAGAAGGTCGAGGACTACCTCGGCATCGACAACCTGTACGAGTCGGCGAACACCCCGCTCATCTCGTTCCTCAACAACTCGATCAAGGCCAAGGCCCTCTTCAAGCGCGACACCGACTACGTCGTCATGAACGACGAGGTCATGATCGTCGACGAGCACACCGGCCGTATCCTCGTGGGCCGCCGCTACAACGAGGGCATGCACCAGGCGATCGAGGCGAAGGAGGGCGTCCCGGTCAAGGCCGAGAACCAGACGCTCGCCACCGTCACGCTGCAGAACTACTTCCGCCTCTACGACAAGCTCGCGGGCATGACGGGCACGGCCGAGACCGAGGCCGCCGAGTTCATGTCGACATACCAGCTCGGGGTCATCCCGATCCCGACCAACCGGCCCATGGTCCGCAAGGACCAGACCGACCTCGTCTACAAGAACGAGCAGGGCAAGTTCGCGCAGGTCGTCGAGGACATCGCGGAGCGCCACGCGAACGGTCAGCCGGTGCTCGTCGGCACGGTCAGCGTCGAGAAGAGCGAGTACCTGTCGCGCCTGCTGTCGAAGAAGGGCATCCGGCACGAGGTCCTCAACGCGAAGAACCACGCACGCGAGGCCGAGGTCGTCGCGCGCGCCGGTCAGCTCGGCGCCGTCACGGTCGCGACCAACATGGCGGGTCGAGGCACCGACATCATGCTCGGCGGCAACGCGGAGTTCATCGCCGTCCAGGAGATGAAGGCCAAGGGCCTCTCTCCCGAGGAGACGCCGGAGGAGTACGAGGCCGAGTGGCCCGCCGTCTTCGACGCCGTCAAGGAGCGCGTCGAGGAGGAGGCGGCCAAGGTGCGCGAGGCCGGCGGTCTCTACGTGCTCGGCACCGAGCGCCACGAGTCGCGTCGCATCGACAACCAGCTCCGAGGACGCGCCGGCCGTCAGGGCGACCCCGGTGAGAGCCGCTTCTACCTGAGCCTCACCGACGACCTCATGCGCCGCTTCCAGTCGGGCCCGGCAGACGCGCTCCTGTCGCGCACCGACTTCCCGGACGACGTCGCGATCGAGTCGAAGCTCGTCTCGCGCCTTATCAAGAACGCGCAGGCCGCCGTCGAGTCGCGCAACGCCGAGGCCCGCAAGAACGTCCTGAAGTACGACGACGTCCTCAACCGCCAGCGCGAGGCGATCTACGCCGACCGCCGGACCATCCTGCACGGCGACGACATCAAGGACCGCGTCGAGCACTTCATCGAGGACGCCATCACGGCGATCGTCGACGACCACACGTCGGGCGGCCACAACGAGAGCTGGGACTTCGACGCGCTCTGGACCGAGCTCAAGACGCTGTACCCGGTCGGCGTGACGATCGACGAGGTCGTGGCCGAGGCCGGGGCGCGCAAGGGCGGCATCACCGCCGAGGCGCTCAAGCGCGAGCTGCTCAGCGACGCGAAGATCGCGTACGCGAAGCGCGAGGAGCAGCTGGGCGAGAAGGCCGTGCGCGAGCTCGAGCGCCGCGTCGTGCTCCAGGTGCTCGACCGCCGCTGGCGCGACCACCTCTACGAGATGGACTACCTCAAGGACGGCATCGGCCTGCGGGCCATGGCGCAGCGCGACCCGCTCATCGAGTACCAGCGCGAGGGGTACTCGATGTTCCAGGCGATGATGGGGCAGATCAAGGAGGAGGCCGTCGGCTACCTCTTCAACCTCGAGGTCGAGGTGCGCAAGGTCGGCGAGGACGACCAGGCCGCGCCGCAGGTGGAGGCCAAGGGCCTCGCCGAGGCGCCGGCCGAGCAGCGTCTCGAGTACTCGGCGCCCAGCGAGGACGGCGACGTCGAGGTGCGCAACGAGCGCGGCCAGGTCCAGAAGTCGCAGACCGACCGCGCCCGTCAGAAGGACGCGCCGCGCGGGGCGTTCGGCCAGCGGACCGACGACGACGGCGCCGCGGCGCCCGTGCCGCAGAACCGCGAGCAGCGCAGGGCCGCGAAGAAGAAGTAGCGCGCGACGCGACGAGGGCGGGCCACCGGATCTCCGGTGGCCCGCCCTCGTCGCACCGAGCCACGCCCGGCGCGGGCATATCCTGATGCGATGAACTCCCTCCGTCCCCTCGGCCAGTCCGCGAAGCTCCAGAACGTCCTCTACGAGATCCGCGGGGCAGCACTGGCAGAGGCGACGCGGCTCGAGGCGGACGGGCACTCGATCCTGAAGCTCAACACGGGCAACCCCGCCATCTTCGGCTTCGAGGCGCCCTACCAGATCGTGCGCGACATGATCGAGGCCGTCCCGTATGCGCACGGCTACAGCGACAGCCGCGGCATCCTGCCCGCGCGCCGCGCGATCGTCAGCCGCTACGAGGAGACCCCCGGCTTCCCGCACGTGGATCCGGACGACGTCTACCTCGGCAACGGCGTGTCCGAGCTCATCACGATGACGATGCAGGCGCTCCTCGACGAGGGCGACGAGGTGCTCATCCCCGCGCCCGACTACCCGCTGTGGACCGCGATGACGAGCCTGTCCGGCGGCACCCCCGTGCACTACCTGTGCGATGAGGAGAACGGCTGGCAGCCCGACCTCGAGGACATCCGCTCGAAGGTGACCTCGAAGACCAAGGCGATCGTCGTCATCAACCCGAACAACCCCACGGGAGCCGTGTACAGTCGCGAGCTGCTCGAGGGGATCGCGCAGATCGCGCGCGAGCACTCCCTGCTGATCCTGTCGGACGAGATCTACGACCGCATCCTCTTCGACGGTGCCGTGCACATCCCGACCGCCACGGTCGCCCCCGACCTCCTCGTCCTCACGTTCAACGGCCTCTCCAAGACCTACCGCGTCGCCGGGTACCGATCCGGATGGATGGTCATCACAGGTCCCAAGAAGCACGCGAAGGGATTCCTCGAGGGCATCCAGCTCCTCGCGTCGACGCGGCTGTGCGCGAACGTGCCGGCACAGCACGCCGTGCTCGCCGCGCTCACCGGCGTGCAGTCCATCGACGCCCTCATCGCTCCGACCGGGCGCCTCCACGAGCAGCGCGACGTCGCCTGGGAGAAGCTCTCGACCATCCCGGGCGTCTCGTGCGTCCGCCCGGACGGTGCGCTCTACGCGTTCCCGCGGCTCGACCCCGAGGTGCACGAGATCCGCGACGACAAGCAGCTCGTGTACGACCTGCTCGTGTCGGAGCACATCCTGCTCGTCGAGGGCACGGGGTTCAACTGGCCGACGCCGGATCACCTGCGCGTCGTGACCCTGCCCGAGGCGCGTGTGCTCAGCGAGGCGATCGAGCGGCTCGGGAACTTCCTGTCGTCCTACCGGCAGCGGTAGTCAGAGGATCCGGATGTCGGTGGCGCGCCAGCGGCGGTCGAGACCCTCGAGGCGCATCGCGAGCGCGCGGGTGCGGTCGGGCATCGCCACGATGACGACGACCTCCACAACGCCGTCGGCCGGCGCCATCTGACGCATGGTGCGCACCGTGAAGACGGGGCGCTGCGCCGGCATCCGACGTGCGCTGCGCGCCCGGCGCGACAGGTTCGCGCGCTGGACGAGCTTGAGGTACGTCTCCTCGGCGAGCCAGCGCGCGAGCTGATCGACCTCGCGCGTGCCGGCGAGAGCCTCGAGGATGCCGCGGGTGAGGGCCGCGACGAGCGGCGCGGGATCGGGGAGCTCGGCGGAGGACGTGCGCTGCGGGGCGAAGAGCTCCTCGACGTCCTCCTCGGTGCGGTGGGACCGTCTGCGAGAGGTCGCACCCGCGGCATTCGGCGGCATGACAGCCTCATTCCGGTCGGGGAGAAGGGTTGCCCGAGTGAACCAGCACGCCCGCGCGGCCGGGAACCCCGCATACATGCCTGTGGAGAGCGGATGACGCGGCCGCGCGCTTTCCCCTACGCTCTCGCAAATGCGCTGGGATCGCTTCTTCGAGGACCTGGAGGACCAGCTCGCGGCCGAGTGGGAGGCCGAGCGGGCCGCGCTGGACTCCGAGGCCGAGCGGCTGCGCGTGTCCCGCCTCGCCCTCCGCGAGCGCCTCGTGGCGTTCGCGCAGTCGGCGGCCTCGCCCCTGTCGATCGAGCTGCGCGACGGATCGTCGCTGGAGGCGTCGGTCACCTCGGTCGGGGCGGACTGGATGGCCGTTCGCCCGCTCCGCGCGCACGGCGCGGCGGAGAGCGCGGTGCTCGTGCCGCTCCCGGCCATCCGCTCGATCGGCGCGGCGCAGGGCGAGCTCCTGCGCAGCGCCCGCCCGACCGAGCCCGAGAGCCGCCTCGCGCAGCGGGTCACCTTCGGGTTCGCTCTGCGCGACCTCGCGCGGCGCAGGGCCGCCGTGGCGATCGGCGTCGTGTCGGGGCGCGCGCTGTCGGGCACGATCGACCGCGTCGGCGCCGATCACCTCGACCTGGCGCTGCACGACCCCGATTCGCCCCGCCGCTCCGCCGCGGTCACGGCGTTCCGCATCGTGTCGTTCGAGGCCGTCGCCTGGGTGCGCGTGGCGGCCGCGGTCGGCGTCGTCGCGCCGTGAGCCGTCAGGGGCGCCGACGGCCCCAGAGCTCGGGGAAGCTCGCCTCGTTCGACTCCCGCCACAGGGCCATCCGCCGCGTCTCCTCGTGCTGGTCCTCGAGGTACTCGTCGACGCTGAGCTGCTCGATGCGCCAGCGCGCGGGCGAGCCGAGTCGCGCGCCGCGGAGTCGTCCGGCGTGGACGAGCTCGACGACCTCGTCCGCCTCGATGCCCAGCAGCTCGGCGACCTGAGCGGGCGCGAGGTAGCGCACGTCGGAGTTGTCGGGCATGGCCCCATTATGGGCAGGGGCGGGTCTCCGGGGACCCGGACGCGCCATCCTGTGGATAACTTTCTCAGGCGTCGCGCCGATTCGGACAGCATGGGCTCATGACCACGACGACCCCGATCCGCGACGTCGCCGCCCTCGCCCCCGTTCCGCGTCGCCGGCGCGTGTTCTGGGGCGACGCGCGGTTCTTCATCGGCCTCGCCCTCATCGTCGCGTCGATCGCCGGGGTCTGGTGGGTTGTGTCGGCTGCCCGGCAGACCGCGCCCGTGCTCGCCGCCGAGACGACGATCGTCCCGGGGGAGGCGGTGACCGCGGGCGATCTCGAGGTCGTCGACGTCGCCCTGGGCGGCGCGGAGGACGCCTACCTCGCGCCTCACGAGCTCGCGGAGGGGTACGTCGCGACGCGCACGATCGAGGCCGGCGAGCTCGTCCCCTCGTCGGCGGTGACGCCGGCCGACGAGGCGGCGGTCACGACCGTCGTCGTCGAGAGCGCCGTCGACGTGCCGTCGTCGGTCGGGGAGGGCACGGCGGTCGAGCTCTGGGCGGCGCCCCTCCTCGAGCAGGGGGTCTACGACGAGCCGCGCATCCTCGTCGCGGACGCGACGGTCGCCGCCGTGCTCCGCGACGACGCCGTGATGGGCGCGGCAGGAGCGTCGATCGAGCTCGTGATCGACCGGGCGCGCGTCGCCGACGTGCTCGCGGCGGTGTCCTCGGGCGCCGCGCTCTCGGCCGTCCCGCAGTCCGGAGCCGGATCGTGAACGTCGTCGTGGCGCTCGACGAGCCGCGCGGGTCGGCTCTCGCCGAGGCCCTCGAGGACGAGGGCCTCTCGGTCATCGCGACCTGGCCGTCCGAGACGATCGCCCGCTCGCTCGGCGATCCGACGGCCGAGGCCTGGGACGTCCTGCGCTCCGCCGAGGCGCTCGTCCTGCCGGCGTCCCGCGCGGCGCTCACGCACGGCGTGGTGGGCGCCTGCGACCGGCACGGCGTCCGCATCGTGCCGCTGGGCGAACGCGCGGGCGAGGTGCGCCTCGCGCGCGCGTTCGGCCTCGCCGATCCGCTGCCCCTCGCGGCGGAGGGCTGGCGCGTGGCCGAGGCCATCCGGAGCGGATCCCTGGCGGTGCGCGCCGTCGGCGGGGAGCGCGGGCGGGTGGTGGCCGTGTGGGGCGCGCACGGCGCGCCGGGGCGGACGACGGTCGCCATCGAGCTCGCCGTCGAGACCGCGCGCACGCGCGGCCACGTCGCGCTGGTCGACGCGGACACGCACGCGCCCGCGGTCGCCATCGCCCTCGGGCTCGCCGACGAGGGGCCCGGGTTCGCGGCCGCCTGCCGTCAGGCGGAGCTCGGCGGGCTCGACGCCGCGGAGCTCACGCGCCTGAGCCTGCCCGTAGGCGGCGCTGACGGCATCGTCGACGTCCTGCCCGGGCTGAACCGGGCAGCACGGTGGCCCGAGCTGTCGGAGCGGCGCGTGGCGTCGGCTCTCGAGGCGTGCCGCGGATGGGCCGACGTCACGGTCGTCGACACGGCGGCGTCGCTCGAGTCCGACGAGGAGATCATGAGCGACCTCGACGGGCCCCGCCGCAACGCCGCGACGCTCGCGGCCCTCTCGTCGGCAGACGTCGTGGTCGCAGTCGCCGCGGCGGACCCGATCGGGATCGCGCGGTTCCTCCGCGGATACGCGGAGCTGCGCGCGATCGTCGGCGCGACCCCGGTCGTCGTCGCCGTCAACCGCCTGCGCACGGGCCCGCTCGGCATCGACGCCCGCGGCCAGGTCCGGCGCACGCTCGAGCGATTCGGCGGGGTCGACGACGTCTCGTTCCTGCCGCTCGATCCTCGCGCGGCCGACGCCGCCCTCCTCGCGGCGCGCCCCGTCGGAGAGGTCATGCCGCGCTCGGCCCTGGCTCAGGCCGTCCGCCGTCTCGTCGCGCGCGTCGACGGACGCCGCGGCGACGAGGAGGCGGCGCTCATCCCGCTCGGGCGGGAGCGGGGTCGCCGCATCGCGCGCCCGGCGCGGCGAGCGCGCGGACGCGGGGAGGACGGCGCGCGGTCGGCATAGACTCGACGCGTGTCGACCCTCAGCGATCTCGTCTCCGCCCAGGGCCGTTCGAGCGAATCGGATATCGAATGGCTGCACCGTCTCGCCGGCGACGGGCAGCTGCTCGCCGATCTGGCCTCGGCGGACATCGTCTTCTGGGTGCCCACGTCGGACGACTCCTACATCGCGGTCGCGCACACGCGCCCGGGCGGCGCCGCGACGCTCTTCTATCGCGACATCGTCGGAGGCCGCGTCCGACCGCAGTGGCAGGCGCAGGTCCGTGAGGCGTTCCAGACCGCGCAGATCGTCGACTCGTCCTCGCCCGAGTGGTTCGAGGAGACGCCCACGCGCGTGCGCGCCGTGCCGATCGCGATCCGGGAGGACGACGGCCTCCGCGCGATCGGCGTGCTCACGCGCCACACGAACCTCGGCGACGTGCGCACGCCGTCGCGCCAGCAGATCACCTTCAACGACTGCGCCGACGATCTCTTCCGGATGATCGCGACCGGCGACTTCCCCGACCTCTCGGCGCCGACCGGGCCGCGCAGGGGCGCTCCGCGCGCCGCCGACGGGCTCATCCGCCTCGACGTCGACGGCATCGTCACGTTCGCGAGCCCGAACGCCCTGTCGGCGTTCAACCGCATCGGCTTCGCGGAGGAGCTCGAGGGCGAGAACCTCGCCGACGTGACGAGCCAGATCCTGCCGGCGTCTCATGACACCGACGAGCGCCTGCCGATCCTCGTCTCGGGCCGTGCGCCATGGCGCAGCGACATCGAGGCGCGCGGCGTGACCGTGTCGCTGCGTGCGATCCCGCTCAAGGACCACGGCCACCGCACGGGCGCGATCGTCCTGTGCCGCGACGTGAGCGAGCTGCGCAGCCAGGAGCAGGAGCTCATCACGAAGGACGCGACGATCCGCGAGATCCACCACCGCGTCAAGAACAACCTGCAGACGGTCGCCTCGCTGCTGCGGATCCAGGCACGGCGCACGACCTCGGAGGAGGCGCGCGAGTCGCTGCTTCAGGCCATGCAGCGGGTCGCCGCGATCGCCGTCGTGCACGACACGCTGTCGGAGGGGCTCGCGCAGAACGTCGACTTCGACGAGGTGTTCGCGCGCGTGCTGCGCCTCGTCGCGGAGGTGGCGGCCGCGCAGAACACGGTCGCGCACACGCGCACGAAGGGCCGGTTCGGAACGCTCCCCAGCGAGTACGCGACGCCGCTCGCGCTCGCGCTCACCGAGGTCGTCACGAACGCGGTGGAGCACGGGCTCGCGGGGCGCGAGGGCGAGGTCGAGATCGTCGCCGACCGCGACGACACCCGCCTCGAGGTGCGCGTGCGCGACACCGGCAGCGGTCTGCCCGATGGCCAGGTCGGCCGCGGCCTCGGCACGCAGATCGTCCGCACGCTCATCCAGGGAGAGCTCTCCGGGACGATCGACTGGTCGACGATCGACGCGCCGGACACCGCCTTCCACGGCGGGACCGAGGTCACAATCGCGGTTCCCCTGAGGTGGATCCGCAGCTGATCCGGACATGAAGAAGCCCCGCCGAGGCGGGGCTTCTTCAGACGACGGCGCTTGCGGTCAGCTCGCGCGACGGTGCCTCAGGTCAGCTGGCGCGACGGTGCCTTCCGGTCAGCTCGCGCGACGGGCGCGAGCGGCGCGGCGCTTGAGCGCGCGGCGCTCGTCCTCGCTGAGGCCGCCCCAGACGCCCGAGTCCTGGCCGGTCTCGAGGGCGTACTGCAGGCAGATCTCGGTGACCGTGCAGCGAGCGCAGACGGACTTCGCCTTCTCGATCTGGTCGATCGCGGGGCCGGTGTTCCCGACGGGGAAGAACAGCTCGGGGTCGACGGTGAGGCAGGCGGCCTTGTCGCGCCAGTCCATAGGAATGCTCCTTGCGGGGTGGGGTTTCTCAGGGAAAGCACAGCGTGGCAAAACGGGTGGATTACGCTGGATGTGCGACGGACCTGTGCAGGTTCCGCCCCACCACGCTGTGGGAAACACACCGTTAACAATTGTCATACACGCGAGGTTCTCGGGCAAGGGTTTTTTCTGTCCGTTCCCTGATCATGCGTGCGGTGTGAGGCACGGGGAGCGAGGAGAGCCATGGCCACCAGCGCGACCGCACGGACGGCCGCCGTGCTCGTCGGACTCGAGGCGGTGGGCGTGCTCGCCCTCGCCGGCTGGCAGGTGCTCGCGCTCGGCTCGGCGGATGTCGCCTCGATGCCCAGCGCGATCGCCCTCCTCCTGCTCACGCTCGTCGGCGCCCTCGCCGTGGGCGCCTTCGCGCGCGGCATCGCACGGGGCCTGTCCTGGGGACGATCCGGCGCGATCGTCGTGCAGCTGCTCATCATCGCGGTCGCGATCGGCGCCGCGACGGGGGAGTACGCGCATGTCGCCGTCGCCGTCGGCCTCGCGGTCCCGGCCGCGATCGTGCTCGCCGTGCTGCTCTTCGCCGCCCGCGAGGCCGGGCGGGCTCAGCCCCGCGCGCTCGACGACTGAGCGGAGCGCCGCTCGAGGAGCGTGTGCGCGAGGAGCGTGCTGCCGGCGACGGCGGCCGGCATCGCGACGATCGCGCCCAGGGGCACGAGCAGGCACACGTGCGTCGCCATCCCGAATCCCGCGACCCGTGCGCGGGACTCGCGCCGCAGTGCCCGTCGCTCCTGCGCCCCGATGCCCCGCGCAGACAGCGCACGCGCCGTGAGCTCGTCGGAGAGCACCCAGCCGGAGAGCGCGGCTCCGACGACGGCGGCGAGCGGTGCGCCGACCACGGGGACGAACCCGAGCGCGACGCTCGCGACGGCGATCGCGAGCCCGCGGGCGATGAGCGACGCGCTGTCTGCGACCGATCGCCAGAGGCCGTACGCGCTCTCGGGAACGGACCCCGTGCGCGCGGCCTCGACCGAGCGCCAGACCCGGTCGTAGAAGGGCTCGCCCACGAGCAGGGTGAGGGCGGTGAACATCGTCACCGCCACCACGAGTCCGCCCGCGAGCACGGCGGCGCCGATGAGCACGCGCACGAGGATGGTCCAGATCGCGGCCCAGTCCTCCGCCCAGGGAGTGAGGTCCTCGGCGATCGCGGGAAGGAGTGCTCCGAGGGCGATGAGCGCGGCCGCCATCGCCGCGCCGACGATCGCGGCGGGGATGAGCGCGGCCGCCATCACACGCGGATCTCGCCGCCACCAGCCGAACCCCTCCAGCAGCGTGCGCACGCCCGCCCAGAACTCGCTCATGCGTCCATGAAAGCAAACGCCGTGCGCCGCGGGCTCACTCCTCGGGCTCCCAGCGAAGCAGATCGCCCGGCTGGCACTCGAGGGCCTCGCACAGCGCGTCGAGCGTGGCGAAGCGGACGGCCTTGGCGCGTCCGTTCTTGAGCACGGCGAGGTTGGTGGGAGTGATGCCGATCCGCTCGGCGAGCGCGCCGACCGACATCTTCCGGCGGGCGAGCATGACGTCGATGTCCACGATGATCGGCACTCAGATCACCTCGCCGAGCTCGTCCCGCAGGGCCTGCGCCTCGTGCTCGCGCGCGATCGCCTGCCGCAGCAGCGCCTTCATGACGACGACGAGCAGCGCCATCCCCCCGAGGACGAGCGACGCACCGCAGACGAGGCCGACGAGACCCGGGGCCGCGCTGCCCGGGGCGAGGAGGATCGCGAGCGCGAAGGCGAGCAGGGCGGCCGCCGCGATCGCCCCGATGATGACGTCGACGTAGCGGAAGGACGACTCCGAGAAGATCGAGCCGCGCCGGACCCTGGTGAGGAGCTGCCACACGCACACCCCGAAGACCTGCATCGTCGCGACGCCGAGCCCGAGGATGACGACGAAGGCGACCCGCGATGCGGTCTCCACACCCTCGAGGTCGACCCAGATCAGCGGGAGGAGGAACGCCTGCACGACGACCGAGCCGGCAAGGGCGAGGGCGATGACGACGCGCAGGATGAGGATCGTCGCTCTGCTCACGGTCGCTCCGTTCATTGAATCACAGCGGAAATCTATTGATAGTCGTTCGATTGTGCAAGTCGCTCGACAGATTCTCGCGGGCGGGAATAGCGCGCACGGGATCGCGTTGATCTTGATAGACTCCGACTCAAGTTCCATACTTGATAGGGAACGACGCAACTTTCAAGGAGATGCCGGGACATGCCCGAGAACAACTTCCCCCAGGATGGGCCGAGCTCGTTCGACGAGTTCCTCGCGCGCTATCTGCAGGGCGAGCGTGCTCGCGCGAGCCGCTCGATCGATCTCAGCCGCTTCCTCAGCTCGCGCACGCAGGAGCTCCTGCAGCGGGCGGGGCGCTACGCCCTCGGTCGCGGGCAGCTCGAGCTCGACGCGCTGCACGTCCTCCACGTGCTCGTCGGCGACCCGACCGTCGCCGACGCGATCTCGCGCGTCGGCGGAGACCCCGAGGCGATCGCACGGGAGGCTGAGGAGCGCCTTCCGCGCGAGGGTGCCTCGGCCCACGTCGACGCCGCCGCGGTGACGGCGGCCGTGCAGCGGGCGCTGTTCCACGCGTTCCAGGTGGCGCGCTCGTCTGGCTCGACCTATGTGGACCCCGAGCACCTCTTCTTCGCCCTCGTGCTCGCACAGGACACGCCCGCCGGGCAGATCCTCGCACGCTCGGGCGTGACCGCGGAGGCCCTCACCCAGGGCGCGCGCGAGAGCGTGGACCCGCAGGCCGCGCCCGAGCAGGGCGCAGGGCGGACCGCGGGCGGATCGATGCTCGAGAAGTACGGCACCGACCTCACGGCGCTCGCGCGGGACGGCGCGCTCGACCCGGTCATCGGCCGCGCCGACGAGATCGAGCAGACGATCGAGATCCTCTCGCGCCGGACGAAGAACAACCCCGTGCTCGTGGGCGAGGCCGGCGTCGGCAAGACCGCCGTCGTCGAGGGCCTCGCGTCCGCCATCGTCGCGGGAGCCGTTCCGGAGCAGCTGCGGAACCGCCGGGTCGTCGCACTCGACCTCCCCGCGATGCTCGCGGGCACGCGCTACCGCGGCGACTTCGAGGAGCGCCTGACGAAGACGATGGAGGAGGTCGCCGCGCAGAAGGGCGAGCTCATCCTCTTCATCGACGAGATCCACACCCTCGTGGGCGCCGGCGGCGGGGGAGAGGGAGCCATGGACGCGGGCAACATCCTCAAGCCGCGTCTCGCTCGCGGCGACCTGCACCTCGTCGGCGCGACGACGCTCTCCGAGTACCGCAAGATCGAGAAGGACGCCGCGCTCGAGCGCCGCTTCCAGCCCGTGCGGGTCGGCGAGCCGTCGCCCGCGGACGCGATCGCGATCCTCGAGGGGCTCCGCCCGGCGTACGAGGAGCACCACCGTGTCACCTACACCGACGACGCGCTGCGGGCGGCCGTCGAGCTGAGCGACCGCTATCTGTCCGACCGCGTGCTGCCGGACAAGGCGATCGACCTCATCGACCAGGCCGGCGCCCGGGTGCGGCTGCGTCTGGGCGCTCCCGTCGACACGCAGGAGCTCGTCGCGCGTCTCGCCGAGCTCGAGGCGGAGAAGAACGCCGCGGTGTCTGCCGAGCACTACGAGGAGGCCTCCCGCATCCGCGACGAGATCGCGACCGTGCAGGCGCGCCTCGCCGACGCCACCTCGGCCGACGGGGCCGGGCGCGCGATCGTCGACGAGCCCGAGATCGCGGCCGTCATCAGCCGCGCCACCGGGATCCCCGTGAACCGCCTCACCGAGAGCGAGCGCGAGCGTCTCGCCGGCCTCGAGGAGGAGCTGCACGCCCGCGTGATCGGCCAGGACGATGCGGTGACGGCGGTCGCCAAGGCCGTCCGCCGCAGTCGCACGGGCATGGGCGACGCCCGCCGCCCGGTCGGGTCGTTCCTCTTCCTCGGGCCGACCGGCGTCGGGAAGACCGAGCTGGCGAAGGCGCTCGCGGCGAGCCTGTTCGACGACGAGAGCGCCGTGGTGCGCTTCGACATGAGCGAGTTCGGCGAGCGGCACACCGTCTCGCGCCTCGTCGGGGCCCCTCCGGGATACGTCGGATACGACGAGGCCGGTCAGCTCACGGAGCGCGTGCGGCGCAACCCGTACTCGATCGTGCTCTTCGACGAGATCGAGAAGGCGCACCCCGACGTGTTCAACCTGCTCCTGCAGGTGCTCGACGACGGGCGGCTCACCGACGGGCAGGGGCGCACCGTCGACTTCCGCAACACGGTCGTCGTGATGACCTCGAACCTCGGCTCGGAGTTCCTGACCTCGCGCTCGGGCGCGATCGGCTTCTCGGCCGCGGGGCGCGAGTTCGACGAGAAGGATCTGCGCGATCGCGTGATGGGGCGTCTGCGCGAGTCGATGCGCCCCGAGTTCCTCAACCGCATCGACGAGATCGTGCTCTTCCGCAAGCTCGACGAGCAGCAGCTCGCGCAGATCGTGCACCTGCTGCTGGGGGCGACCCGCGCGCGGCTGGCCGCGCGCGATATCGCCCTCGAGGCGACCGATGCCGCGGTGGCGTGGCTCGCCCGCAACGGGTACGAGCCCGAGTTCGGCGCTCGGCCGCTGCGCCGTCTCATCCAGCGCGAGGTGGACGACCGCATCGCGGATCTGCTCGTGACGGGGGAGCTCGCGGACGGCGGCTCGGTCACGGTCGATGCGATCGACGACGGTCTCGTCGTCCGTGCGGAGCGGATGGCTCCGGCAGCCGCGTGAGAGATCGGAGGGCGGACGGGGCGACCCGCCCGCCCTCCGTGCACTAGAGTGGCGGCATGACAACCCGTTGGTATGCGTATGACGAGTCGGCTCCGGAGGGGCCGTCGCGGATGTAGCGTGCCGACACCTCCAGAGCCGACAGGGCAGAGCGATCGCTCTGCCCTTCGCCGTTTCGGCGGGCTCTGCGCAAGAGGGTCCGCCCCGACCAGGGACAGGACCTGCCATGGACACCATCGAGGCCGCATCCGACATCCACGTCGCCTCGTTCACGACCCTCCCGAGCCCCGCTGAGATCGCCGCAGAGCTGCCCGGCGCCGACAGCGCCCCCTTCGTCGGCGCCGCGCGCGAGGCCGTCCGCTCGGTGATGACCGGAGACGATCCCCGCCTGCTCGTCGTCGTCGGCCCGTGCTCGATCCACGACCCGGCCGCGGGGCTCGACTACGCCGCGCGGCTCGCGGAGGAGGCCCGACGCCACGACGAGGATCTCCTCGTCGTCATGCGGACCTACTTCGAGAAGCCCCGCACGACGGTCGGCTGGAAGGGCCTCATCAACGATCCGCACCTCGACGGAAGCCATGACATCGCGACCGGACTGCGTCTCGCCCGCCGCTTCCTCCGCGACGTCACGGCGCTCGGTCTGCCCTGCGCGACCGAGTTCCTCGAGCCGATCAGCCCGCAGTACATCGCCGACCTCGTCACGTGGGGAGCGATCGGCGCGCGCACGACCGAGAGTCAGATCCACCGACAGCTCGCCTCCGGCCTGTCCATGCCGATCGGGTTCAAGAACGGGATGGACGGCGGCATCCAGGTGGCGATCGATGCGGCCCGGGCGGCGGCCGCACCGCAGGCGTTCCTCGGAATCGGCGCGGACGGCCGCGCGAGTCTCGTCGCGACGACCGGCAACCCCGACACCTCGGTGATCCTGCGCGGAGGGGCGGACGGCCCGAACCACGGCCCCGAGCACGTGCAGGCCGCGGCCTCGCGCCTCGCAGCTGCCGGTCTCGCGCCGCGTCTCGTCGTCGACGCGAGCCACGGGAACAGCGGGAAGGACCACGTGCGGCAGTTCGCGGTGGCCGGCGAGATCGCCGAGCAGGTCGCCGCGGGCGGCGCGATCGCGGGTGTCATGCTCGAGAGCAATCTCGTCGCGGGCGCGCAGCCGCTGGACGTCGCCCGCGGACCCGCCGGGCTCGTCTACGGTCAGAGCGTCACGGACGCATGCCTGTCCTGGGAGACCACGGTCGACGCGCTCGGCCTGCTGGCGGCAGCCGCGCGCGCGAGGCGGGGCGGACGCGCCGGGTAGGCTCGAGCGGTGACGACCAAGATCGTGCTCGACGTCGACACCGGCATCGACGACGCCCTGGCCATCCTCACGGCGTGCCGGGCGCCCGAGATCGAGCTGCTCGCGTGCACGGCGACCTGGGGCAACATCGATGTCGCGCAGGCCGCGCGGAACACCGCGTACGTGCTCGACATCGCGGGGCGCTCCGACGTCCCGGTTGCCGCGGGGGCCGCCGGTCCGTATGACGGGACGGCGCCGGAGTTCTCGACGGCGGTCCACGGTGCCGATGGGCAGGGCGGCAGGGCGGACCTCGATTTCGCGCCGGTCCTCGCGCGCGAGAGCGCGGTCGATCTGCTGCTGCGGCTCAGCCGCGAGCACGCGCACGAGCTCGAGATCGTCGCGGTCGGGCCGCTCACGAACCTCGCGCTCGCCCTGGATGCGGATCCCGATCTTCCGTCCCGCGTGCGCGCCGTGACGATCATGGGCGGCGCGTCGTTCGTCCCCGGCAACGTCACCCCGGGGGCCGAGGCGAACATCTGGCACGATCCCGAGGCGGCCCAGCGCGTGTTCGACGCCGCGTGGCCCGTCACGATGGTGGGCCTCGACGTCACGATGCGCACGCTCCTCACCGAGGAGCATCGCGCGCGCCTCGCCGCGGGCGGCCGCGCTGGGCGCTACGCAGCAGACATCCTCGACCACTACTTCGGGTACTACGCGCAGGTGACCGGCGAGCGCACCTCGGCGAACCACGACGCGCTCGCGGTCGCGGTCGGGTGCGGGCTCGTGTCGACCGTCGTCGCACCCGTCGTGCACGTCGAGGTCGACACGACGCACGGTCCGAGCCGCGGTCGCACGGTGGCCGATCTGCGCGGCATGTGGCGCGGATGGCCCGAGGTCGACGGCGCGCGCCATCGGGTCGTGCTCGAGGTCGAGCCGGGCTTCGAGGACCGGATGGTGGATCTCATCGCGAGCGCCTGACCGCGCGCTCCGCAGCCTGCCGCACCCCCGCTTCGGGCGGTTTCGCGGAGCGCTTCGACAAATGGCGGTCGATCCGGGCCAGGGCTGCGACGTCGCCTCGCACCGCGAATCCCGCGTGATTCCGGGCTTGATCGCGCCTACCGTGTGCGCTCGCCACATTTCCCCTTGACGCCCGCGACGTCTCTGCGTAGCTTTATCGAAGCGATTCGACTGATTCTCGGAAGAGGGCACGTCGCGGGTCACACGAAGGAGTGAGATGAGCCGGTGCAGAGGAGGCGCGCGATGAGCGTGCTCACGGAGGTCGGAAGCGCGGCTCCGGAGACCGCGTCTCTCGCCGCAGGTGCCGGCGGGCCGCGCGGGCGGTCGCGGGCGCGGCGGCGCGGTCGGCGCACGTCGTTCGGGATGTTCCTGTGCATCGTGCCGTTCATGGTGCTGATCTTCCTGTTCTCGTACTTCCCGCTGTACGGGTGGATCTACTCCCTGTACGACTACCGGCCGGCGCTCGGGCTCGCCGGGAGCGAGTTCGTCGGCCTGCAGTGGTTCGAGCTCATGTTCAACTCGCCCGCGCAGATCGCGCAGATCGGGCAGGTGCTCACCAACACGCTCGCGATGAGCTTCCTCGGGATCGCGACCTCGGTCCTCCCCGTCGCGTTCGCGATCTTCCTCAACGAGATCAAGGCGCCGTGGTTCCGCAACTCCGTGCAGACGCTCACGACCATGCCGAACTTCATCTCGTGGGTGCTCGTGTACATGATCGCGTTCTCCCTGTTCTCGAGCACGGGGCTCGTGAACGACGTCCTCGTCGACTCCGGCCTCATCACGGCGCCCATGAAGTTCCTCGACTCGGGCGGCGAGGGCGTCTGGATCACGATGACGCTCTGGAGTCTCTGGAAGGGACTCGGATGGGGCGCGATCATCTACCTCGCGGCCATCGCGGGCATCGACCCCTCCCTCTACGAGTCCGCCAAGCTCGACGGCGCCGGCCGCTTCCAGACGATGTGGCACATCACGGTGCCGCAGCTCATGCCGACCTACATCGTCCTGCTCATGCTCTCGATCGCGAACCTGCTCAACAACGGCATGGAGCAGTACTTCGTGTTCCAGAACGCCTTCAACAAGGAGCACATCGAGGTGCTCGACCTGTACGTCTACAACATCGGCCTGACCGGCAACAACCTGTCGATGGCGACCGCCGTCGGCATGCTCAAGAGCGTGATCTCCGTGGTCCTGCTCTTCACCGTCAACGCCATCGCCAAGCGCACGCGCGGCTCGTCGATCATCTGAGGCAGCGAACATGACCGTCACCGAGACATCCGCACTCGTCGCGCCCGGCCTCGCGCCCGATCGACGCGCGCCCCGCACCGGCAGCAGGTCGGCCGGCGACCTCGCGTTCCACATCCTGAACTACGCGATGTTCACGGTGCTCGCGATCCTCTGCGCGTACCCCTTCTACTACCTCATCATCAACTCGGTCAGTGCGAACGACGCCTCGGCTCTGGGCGATGTGCGGCTCTTCCCCGTCGGGTTCCACCTGGAGAACTACGCCGAGATCTTCCAGCTCAAGGGACTCGCGACCTCCGCGGCGGTCACCGTCGCGCGCACGGTCCTCGGCACGGCGGCGACCGTGCTCGCGTCGGCCTTCCTCGGCTTCATGTTCACGCAGGAGCGGATGTGGGGCCGCAGCTTCTGGTACCGGTTCACGGTCGTGACGATGTACTTCAGCGCGGGGCTCATCCCGGTCTTCATCATCGTCAAGGCGCTGGGGCTCACGAACAACTTCTGGGTCTACGTCCTGCCGTTCGTCGTCCAGCCGTTCAACATCATCCTCGTCAAGACCTACGTCGAGTCGATGCCGCGCTCGCTGCAGGAGGCGGCGGAGGTCGACGGCGCGAACATCCTGCAGGTGTTCTTCCGGGTCTACCTCCAGAACATGACCCCGATCCTCGCGACCGTCGCCATCTTCTCCGCCGTCGCCCAGTGGAACATGTTCCAGGACACCCTGATCTACATCACCGACCAGAGCCTGTACACGCTGCAGTACCAGCTGTACATGTTCCTCAATCAGGCGTCGTCGCTCGCCCAGGCGGCGCAGAACGCGGGCGGCGACCTCAGCGCGATCGCGGGTGCCGCGACGACGCAGACGGCGACCTCGATCCGCATGACCATCTCGGTGATCGTCGTGCTCCCGATCATCTTCATCTACCCGCTCTTCCAGCGGTTCTTCGTCAAGGGCATCATGCTCGGCGCCGTCAAGGGCTGACGGCCGGGCTCAGAGGAAAGGACAGGCAATGAAGCTCACCAGACTGGCCGCGGGAGTCGCGGTCGGATCCCTCGCGGTCGCGTCGCTCGCGGGCTGCTCCCTCATCACGGGCGAGCAGCCGTCCGATGCGCAGGACTCGGGCAGCGGGAGCTTCCCCGAGGCCTGGGAGGAGACGATCACGATCGACGTCTTCGACGGCCTCGCGAACTACATGGGCGTGCAGAGCGGATGGTTCGCGAAGATCGTCAAGGACAAGTTCAACATGGAGCTCAACATCATCGCCCCCAACGTCGCGGGCGGAGGCGACACGCTCTACAACACCCGCGTCTCGGCGGGCGATCTCGGCGACCTCATCATCACGGACAAGGGGGAGAAGCTCGACGAGCTCATCGAGGGCGGGCTCGTGCTCGACGCGGGCGGGTACTACGACCGGATGGAGCACGCGCCCCGGTTCGACGCCGCGGTCGACAAGCTCAACGAGGGGAAGGACGGCGTCTACGCCTTCCCGACGAGCGTCTCCTCGATCCCTCCGACGGAGTCGTCGGAGGGGCTCGAGCCGACCTTCGGCCCCTACGTCCGGTGGGACTACTACGCGGAGCTCGGCTACCCCGAGGTGGGCACGCTCGAGGACCTCCTCCCGATCCTCGCCGACATGCAGGCCGCGCACCCGACCGCCGAGAACGGGCAGCCCGTCTACGGGCTGTCCCTCTTCAAGGACTGGGACGGCAACTTCATGAACAACGCCAAGCAGCCGGCGACGTTCTACGGGTACGACGAGATGGGCTTCGCGCTGGCGAAGGCCGACGGGTCCGACTACCAGAGCATCATCGACGACGACTCCGCGTACGTGCGCTCGCTGCGCTTCTTCCACGAGGCCAACGAGCTCGGCCTGGTCGACCCCGAGTCGACCACGCAGAACTACGACACGATGTTCACGAAGTACCAGAACGGGCAGGTGCTGTTCTCGTTCTGGCCGTGGCTCGGCCAGTCGGCCTTCAACACGCCGGAGAACACCGCCGAGGGCAAGGGCTTCGGCATGGTGAACATGCAGGACCAGCAGATCTTCTCGTACGGCGCCGAGATCTACGGCGGCAAGCAGGTGCTCGCGATCGGCGCGGACGCGGAGGATCCGGAGCGCATCGCGGCCTTCATCGACTGGCTCTACTCGACAGAGGGCGCGTACGTGAACGGCAGCCAGACGGGCGCCGCCGCCGGACCGCAGGGCCTGACCTGGGAGGTCGGGGCGGACGGCGAGCCCGAGCTCACCGAGTTCGGCATGGAGGCGCTCCTGACCGGGGAGGCCGCTGTTCCGGAGGAATGGGGCGGCGGCACCTACCGAGACGGCGTGTCGGCGCTCAACGTCACGGTCGTGCTGCCCGCCGACGTCGACCCGGACACCGGCTTCCCGTACAGCTACACGTTCTGGCCGAGCTTCCAGGAGACCCAGTCGAACCCATTCACCGAGGACTGGTCGTCGCACATGGACGGCGCGACCTCCACGATGGACTTCCTCGAGACGCACGACCAGATCCTCGTCGCCCCCGGCGGCGGGTACACGTCGCCCCCCGACACGTCGGAGATCGAGACGCTCCGCAACCAGATCAAGGCGCAGATCGTGCAGTACTCATGGCAGATGGTCTTCGCCCGCGACGACGCGGAGTTCGACGCCCTGCTCGACGACCTGCAGACCACGGTCGAGGGGCTCGGCTACGACAAGGTGCTCGCCTTCGACATGGAGAAGGCCGAGGCGCAGAACGACGCGCGCGTCGCGGTGGCCGAGCAGTTCGGCTGACCGTCTCGCACCGGAGGGGCCGGTCGCGCGCATGGCGCGGGACCGGCCCCTCCGGCGCTGCGCGAGCGCGCTCAGCCGTGCCGTGCGAAGGCGCTGCGGAACGCGAAGGCCGCTGCGTAGGCGCCCACCGAGAACCCGATGGTGAGCAGGATGATCCAGAACGGCGGGAGCACGAAGGCCAGGCTCGCGCAGCCCGCGGGGAGCGCGAGGAGGAGGAGGGTGCGCGCCGGCTCCGCCGCCGGGAGGAGGAGCGCGCTGCGCAGGGTCTGGCGCAGGGGCTGCGCATAGCGCGCCACGAGCGCGCAGCCGTAGAGGAAGGCCGCGAAGAGCCACACGGCGCCGAGGAACGAGAGCATGCCCGCGACCGAGCCGAGCACGCTGCCGAGGGCCATCCAGAACACGCCGCTGAAGACCAGCGCAGCGGCCGGGACGCCGAAGACGAGGAGCACGACCGTGCCGCGGGCGGCGTCGCGTGCGAGCGCCGGGAAGAAGTCCGCGAGAGGGCGGCCCTGCTCGTCGTCCGAGTACCGCATCGCGACCTCGAAGAGAGCCGAGGTCGCGGCGCCGATCGTCACGACCGGAAGGCAGGCCACGAGGTACGCGACGTTGAGCCCGACGAACGTGAGGAACGTCGAGAGGCCGCTCAGGGCCCTGCCTTCGGGGTCGAGCTTCATCGCGGATCGGCCTCTCCTCGGGGGCGGCGGCCCCGGCGAACTCCTCGTCGGATTCTAGCCGGAGACCGGCGAAGCGCTTCGATTCTCGGCCGCGGCCTCAGACGAGCAGGTACACCGCGCCCGCGATCGTCAGGGCGATGACGAGCCGATCGAACACGCGCTGGTCCATCCGCGACGCGACGCGGCGGCCGACGAGAGCTCCGACGATGACGGCCGGCACGAGGACGAGGTCGAGCAGGAGCGAGCCGGGCGTGATGATGCCGAGCCCCACGGAGAACGGCAGCTTCGCGATGTTCACGATCGCGAAGAACCAGGCGGATGTGCCGAGGAACGCCTTCACGGGGAACTTCGCCGCGAGGAAGTACATCGACATCACGGGGCCCGCCGCGTTCGCCACCATGGTCGTGAATCCGCCGAGCGCGCCGTAGGTCGCCGCGGCGACCGCGCCCGACCGCGCTCCCGGCTCGGCCTCAGACCGGGCCTGGAGCCATCGGCGCCACAGCGTCACGGCGACGACGAGCAGCAGGAGGACGCCGATGACGCGCCGCACCCAGGCGTCGTCGGCGACGGCGAGGAACGCCCAGCCTGCGACGAGACCGAGCACGACCGCGGGCGCCATCCGGACGATGACCTTCCAGTCCGCGTGCCGCCGGTACGACAGCAGCGCGAACATGTCGCCCACGATGAGGAGGATGAGCAGGGCTCCGGTCGACTCCTTGGCGGGCAGGACCGCGGCGAACAGGGCGACCGAGAGCGTCGCGCCGCCCGGCACGGCGGTCTTGGACAGGCCGACGACGAGCGCGCCGATCGCGAGCGCCGCCCAGACGATCGGGGAGAGGTCGGCGATCACGCCTTGAGCCGCACGAGGCGCTCGTGGCCCGTCTCCTCGAGCTCCGCGAGGTCCTCGCGCGACTTGAGGAAGTCGGAGAACGAGCGGTATCCGAGGGCCTTCTCGCTGAACGAGGGGTCCATGCGGCGGATGTGCTGCTTCACGGCCGAGCTGTGCAGCCATCCCGCGTCATCGCCCTTGCCCTGGCCGACGCGCAGCGCCCGCTCCAGCAGGCGCGACGCGGCCGCGTGCAGGTCCTCCGGCGGCGTCTCGTCGAAGGCGAGGAACGTCTCCGGCTCCTCGGCGGGCTTGGACTTCGACGCCCGGCGCGTGCGCGGCTTCGCCTTCGGCTCGGCGTCGTCCTTCGCCTCGGCCCCGGCGGCCTTCGTCGCGTCCTTCGCGCCCTCCGCCTTGTCGGCGCTCTCGCCCCTGTCATCGGTCTTCGCCTTGGCGGCGGGCTTCGCGGGCAGCTGCACGCCGGGGAGCGAGTCGTAGGGCTCGAACTCGTCGCACGCCGCGGCGAGGGACTTGGCGGTCGAGCCCGCTACGCCCACGCCGACGACGTAGCGGCCGAGGCGCCGGCAGCGCTGCGCGAGCGGCACGTAGTCGGAGTCGCCCGCGACGATCACGACGTGCGTGAGGTCGGGGAGGCGGAACATGTCCTCGACGGCGTCGACCGCGAGGCGGATGTCCGCGCCGTTCTTCGCGTACGCGGCGGCGGGGAAGAGCTGCACGAGGTCGACCGCGCGCGCGACGAGCTGCTGGCGGTAGATGGCGTTCACGGGCGACGACCAGTCGGCGTAGGCGCGTGTGAGCACGAGCGTTCCGTACGACGCCGAGTAGTCGATGACCGCGCCCACGTCGACCATCGCGCGGGACAGCCGGTCGGCGATCTCGGGATCCTGCGGGTTCTCGGCGATCCGTGCGCGGTCTCGGCTGTAGGAGTTGCGCCCGTGGACCCGGTCGTACCACGACATCACGATGTTGTCGAAGTCGAGGTAGACGGCGACCCGGCCGTCATCGTGGGTCTCGGGCACGGCGGCTCCTCAGATGGGGCGGATGGGACTCCTCCGAGCGTAGCCGCGTCGGCTGTGCGTCGCGCCGGGTGCCCATCACCCGGATGGTGAGGGGTTGTCGGATGGCGCGCACGCCGCTACGGTCTGATGTGCGGAAAGCGTTTTCTCTCAAATCTGAAACGTTTCACATCCATCGACGACGATGAGGAGTCCGACATGACCCGACCATCCGCCCGCTGGGCCGCGCGCGCCGGCGTCGGCGCGCTGGCCGCAGCGCTGGTCGCCGCGATGCCCGGCATCGCGGCGCACGCCGACGATCGAGAGCCGCCCGTGCCGCAGCTCGAGCGGCTCGACCGCGGCCTCGTCGCCGCGCGCACCGACGACGGGGTCTTCCTCAGCTGGCGCCTCCTCGCCGAGGAGACCTCGGGCGCAGGAGAGGCGGGGATGACCGGACCGGACTTCGCCGTCTACCGCGACGGCGAGCGGATCGCGACGGTGACGGACAGCACGAACCTCCTCGATCCCGAGGGCACGGCGTCCTCCGCCTACCGCGTGGCTCCCATCGTGAACGGCGTCGAGCTCGAGGCGAGCGGCAGCACCGCACCGTGGAACGGCGCCTCCGCGACGCTGCCGCTGCAGAAGCCGGCTGACGGCGTGACGCCCGCGGGCGAGGCGTACACCTACTCGGCGAACGACATGTCGGTGGGGGACATGGACGGCGACGGCGATTACGAGTACGTCGTGAAGTGGTATCCGTCGAACGCCAAGGATGTCTCGCAGGTCGGCTACACGGGGAACACGTACATCGACACCTACGAGGCCGATGGCACCCTGCTGCACCGCATCGACCTCGGCGTGAACATCCGCTCGGGTGCGCACTACACGCAGTTCATGGTCTACGACTTCGACGGCGACGGCCGCTCCGAGATCATGATGAAGACCGCGCCGGGCACGAGCGTGACCGCGCAGGGGCAGACGGCCTACGTCACGATCCCGGCCGATGACGCGGCCGCCGGCGTGACGGACGCGGACGACTACCGGATGTCGGCGGCGGACTACCGGGCGCACCTCGTGGAGGTGTTCCGCGGATGGAGCGAGCGCGACGAGGTCGTGTCCGGTCAGTGGCCCGCGACGCTCGAGGAGGCCTTCGGGATCGAACCGCGCTACGACTACCCCCTCTCGGAGGCCGACGCGACCGCGCTCGTCGACCACTTCATCGACGTCTATGCGCCGTCGCGGTCCGCGCGGAACCAGCTGCGGAAGTTCGAGGGCTTCGTGCTGACGGGCCCCGAGTACCTCACGGTGTTCGACGGGCTGACCGGCGCCGAGCTCGAGACGGTGGACTACAAGCCGGGCCGCGGCGACGACGGCCTGCTCTGGGGCGACTATGCCATGGCGCGGATCGAGCCGGGCAACCGCAACGACCGCTTCCTCGCGGGTGTCGCGTACCTCGACGGCGCGCACCCCTCCGCGATCTTCGCCCGCGGCTACTACACGCGCTCTACGCTCGTCGCCTACGACTGGGACGGCGAGAGCCTCTCGGAGCGCTGGTACGTCGACAGCGGGCACGCGCCCATGGCCAACCCGTTCAACGCCTCGCCGCACGGCGTCGACGGCACGGACCCCGAGTTCGGCACGCTCACGACCCAGGGATTCCACTCGCTCTCAGCGGCCGACGTCGACGGCGACGGCAGGCAGGAGATCGTGTACGGGTCGGCGACGATCGACGATGACGGGTCGCTGCTCTACAGCTCGTTCGCCGAGATGCCCGAGGGAAGCGCCGCGCCAGGGACGACGGCGCGGCTCGGGCACGGCGACGCGATGCACGTGACCGACATCCTCCCCGAGCGCAGCGGCCTCGAGATCTTCACGGTGCACGAGGGCGGCGTCTGGGCGCCCTACGGATGGGCGCTCCGCGACGCCGCGACCGGCGAGGTGCTCGAGGGCGAGTACTCCGGTCGCGACACGGGACGCGGCATGGTCGGCGACGTCGATCCCGACCAGCCGGGGCTCGAGTTCTGGGCGTCGATGCCGCCCGGTTCCGGCACGCCGGTCGAGGGGCTGGGCACCAACCAGTCCATCCGCTGGGCGGCCGACATGACGACGCAGATCGTCGAGGGCTATGGCGACGAGGACGTGCGGATCGTCGACGGCTCGGGAGAGGTTCTTCTCGAGGCCGAGGGGACGCGCTCGAACAACGGCACGAAGGGCAACCCCGCCCTCGTCGCCGACGTCTTCGGCGACTGGCGCGAGGAGCTCCTCGTGCGCTCGGCGGACAGCTCCGAGATCCGGATCCACCTCTCCACCGAGGTGACGGACCGGAAGCTCACCACCCTCATGCACGAGCCCCAGTACCGTGCGGAGGTGGCGCGGCAGAACACGGCGTACAACCAGCCGAGCTACACGGGCTACCGCCTCGCCTCCGACATCGACTGGGGCGACGTGCCCGTCTACACGAGCGAGGTCGTCGCGCCGGCGCCGATCTTCGTCGACGAGGCGGGCCGAGGCCGCGACGGCTACGAGATCCCCGATGCGCACGGCGTCGCGTACTACGTCGACGGCGCCGAGGTCGCGCCCGGCTTCCATCGCGCGAAGGGCTCCGTCGAGATCGTCGCGGTGCCCGACGCGTGGTTCGCCCTCGCTCCCGAGGTCGAGTCGACGTGGGAGTTCGCGTTCCGCGCCGGTCGCTGATCCCGAAAGAGGAGGGCCGCCGCCGGCGACTGCCGGCGGCGGCCCTCCTCTGCGTCCGGGTCAGCGGCGCGCGGCGTACTGCTCGCGGATGACCGGTCGCGTGTCGACGGGGAGGGTCGCGGCGATCTGCAGCGGCCACTCCGGGCGCGTGCCGGTGAGCGCCCACGCGGCCTGGGCCGCCGCGCCGAGCGCGACGTACTCTCCCGGCTCGGGCACGACGACGGGAGCATCGAAGACCTGCGCCGCGATCGCCTGGACGGCCGTGCTCTGCGCCGCTCCGCCCACGAGGAGCACGCGCTCGGCGGCGACGCCGTGGGCGCGGATCGCGTCGAGGCCCTCCGCGAGCCCGCACAGCACGCCCTCGATCGCGGCCCTGGCGAGGTTCTCGCGGGTCGTCGAGGCGAGGGTCATGCCGAAGAGCGTCGCTGTCGCATCGGGCAGGTTGGGAGTGCGCTCGCCCTCGAACCAGGGCTGCAGCACGAGCCCGCCCGCTCCCGGCTCGGCGGCGAGGGCGAGCCGCGCGAGCTCAGCGTGGTCTGCGCCGAGAAGAGCCGCGGTCGCGTCGAGCACGCGCGCTGCGTTCAGGGTCGTGACGATCGGCAGGAAGCCGCCTGCGGCATCCGCGAACCCGGCGACCGTTCCCGTCCGGTCCTGCACCGCGACATCCGTCACGGCGAACACGGTGCCGCTCGTGCCGATCGAGATCCCGATGTCGCCCGCACGGGCATCGAGGCCGAGCGCCGCGCCCGCGTTGTCGCCGGCACCGGGCGCCACGACGAAGCCGGGGCCGTCGACGTGCTCGGCGGGAGCGAGGACGCGGGGGAGCACGATCGCGTTGGCGTCGCGGCGCAGAGCGCGTGCGAGCAGGTCGCGGTCGTAGACGTCGCGCGACGGGTCGAAGTACGCCGTCCCGCTCGCGTCGGAGCGATCGGTCACGAGCTCCTCGAGCACGGGGCCGCGCTCGCCGTCGGGTCCGAAGCCGCGCAGGCGCCAGGTGAGCCAGTCGTGCGGGAGCGCGACGGCCGCGACGCGCGCGGCGTTCTCCGGCTCATGATCCGCCAGCCACCGCAGCTTCGTCGCGGTGAAGGAGGCCACGGGGACGAGCCCCGCGCGCTCCGCGAAGGCCTCGGCGCCGACCTCCGCGGTGAGCGCGGCCGCGGCATCGGCCGAGCGCGTGTCGTTCCAGAGGAGGGCGGGGCGGATGACCTCGCCGCGCGCGTCGAGAGCGACCATGCCGTGCTGCTGCCCCGCGATCGACACCGCGTCGACGTCGGAGAGCCCGCCGGCGTCGGCGATCGCCGACTGCAGCGCGTCCCACCAGTGCCGGGGGTCGACCTCGGAGCCGTCGGGGTGCGATGCGCGGCCCGTGCGCGCGATCTCGCCGGTGGCGAGATCGCGCACGACGACCTTGCAGCTCTGCGTGGACGAGTCGATGCCCGCGACGAGAGTCATCCGCGCCGTCCTCAGCGGGCGCCGAGCAGGTGCTCGGTCGCGAGCTGCTGGAGCCGCACGAAGCCGAAGCCGTGGCCGCCCAGGTACGCGTCGGCGTCGAAGTCCTCGTACGCCGAGCGGTCGGCGAGGAGGTCGTCGTACGACTCGCCCTCGTTCAGGGTCGGCTGGCCGAGCTCGAGCACCTTCGCGCTCGCGAGCGCCTCCTGCACCTCGGGGTCGGCGCGGAAGGCGGCCGCCCGCTCCTTGAGGAGGAGGTAGGTGCGCATGTTCGCGGAGACCGAGTCCCACACGCCCGTCTCGTCCTCGGTGCGGCTGGGCTTGTAGTCGAAGTGGCGGGGGCCGTCGTAGGCGGGGACGCCGCCGGGGCCGCCGTTCTCGAGGAGGTCGACGAGCGCGAACGCGTTGTGCAGGTCGCCGTGACCGAAGACGAGGTCCTGGTCGTACTTGATGCCACGCTGGCCGTTCAGATCGATGTGGAAGAGCTTGCCGTGGTACAGCGCTTGCGCGATGCCCGCTGCGAAGTTCAGTCCCGCCATCTGCTCGTGGCCGACCTCGGGGTTGAGGCCCACGAGCTCGGGGCGCTCGAGCGAGTCGATGAACGCGATCGCGTGGCCGAGCGTCGGGAGGAGGATGTCGCCGCGCGGCTCGTTCGGCTTCGGCTCGATCGCGAACCGGATGTCGTAGCCCTTGTCGGTGACGTAGTCGCCGAGGAGGTTGACCGCCTCGCGGTAGCGCTCGAGAGCCGCGCGGATGTCCTTCGCGGAGTCGTACTCCGCTCCCTCGCGACCGCCCCACATGACGAAGGTCTTGGCGCCGAGCTCGGCGGCGAGGTCGATGTTCCGCAGCACCTTGCGCAGCGCGAAGCGGCGCACCTGGCGGTCGTTGGAGGTGAAGCCGCCGTCCTTGAAGACGGGGGCGCTGAACAGGTTCGTCGTGACCATCGGGACGACGACGCCGGTGTCGGCGAGCGCGCCCTTGAGCCGGTCGATCTGCTTCTGCCGCTCGTCGTCGGTCGAGCCGAACGCGAACAGATCGTCGTCGTGGAACGTGAGGCCGTAGGCGCCGAGCTCGGCGAGCTTCTCGACCGCGTGCACGACGTCGAGCGCCGGTCGGGTCGGGCCGCCGAACGGGTCGGTGCCGTTGTAGCCGATGGTCCAGAGACCGAACGAGAACTTGTCGTCCTTGGTGGGTGTGAGCGACATGAGGATCCGCCTTCAGCGTCGTCGGTGAAATGTTGTGGAAATGAACATATCACCAACCCTGCTCGCGGATCCAGTCCACCGCGAGGCGTGTCCATCCCTCGATCGGTCCGAGGCCGGTCGCGAGTCCCTTTCCGTGCGCGCCCTCCGCGAAGACGTGCAGGTCAGCGGGTACGCCGTGACGGACGAGCGCGCGGGTGTAGGCGAGCGCGTGCGTCACCGGGACCGCCTCGTCGGCGGCCGTGTGCCACAGGAACGTCGGCGGCGTGCGCTCATCGACGAGGGCGTCGGCGTCGAGCGCCGCGCGGGCGGCGACGGGCGCGTCGGGGCCGAGGAGCGCGGCGACGGAGCCGCGGTGCACGAGATCGGTCATCGAGATGACCGGATAGCAGAGGATGGCCAGGTCGGGCCGCGCGTCGACGTCGTGCGCCGCGCGCTCCGCCGCCGTGGGCGCGCTGCTGAGCGTGGCCGCGAGGTGGCCGCCCGCCGAGAAGCCGAGCACGCCGATCCGCGACACGTCGAAGGCCCCGTGCTCGCCGCGGCGGAGGGCGGCCAGGAGCGACCGGGTCGCGACGATCGGGTCGGGATGGCGCTGCGGCGCGACCGGGTAGCGGAAGACCACGGCGTTCAGTCCCGCGTCGTTCAGCCACGCCGCGACGGGCTCGGCCTCGTGCGGGGCGTGATGCGCGTAGCCGCCTCCCGGCAGCACGAGCATGAGCGGGCGGCTCTCGGGAGCCTCGGCGCGGGCGGGCAGGAAGACGATCTCGTCGGCGTGGGTCATGCTCGTTTCCTACCATCCGCGCGCACCGTATCGTGGTCCGCGTGTGCCCTGATGCGATGACGCCCGACCGCACGACCGACCCCGACGAGACCTCCCGACGCGCGCGCCGGCGCGGTGGCCGGCGGCTCGTCTTCGAGGGGGAGGCGCGCGAGTGGCTCGAGGCCCTTCCTCTCGGCAACGGCCGCATCGGCGCGATGTGCGGAGGCGGCGTGCGGGCCGTGCTGCACCTCAACGAGGAGAGCGTCTGGTCGGGAGCGCCGTGGCGAGACGAGCGGCAGCGTCCGCTCGCGCCGGAGGAATCGCAGCGCCTGCTCGCCGAGGCGCGGCGCGCCGTGCTCGAGGGTCGGCCGCGCGAGGCGGAGGAGCTGCTCCAGCGCCGTCAGTCGGGCTACAGCCAGGCGTTCCTGCCGGTCGGGTCGCTCGTCGTCGGCCCGCGCGCGGGGGAGGATCGGACTCCCGTCGTCCGCGCCCTCGACCTCGGCGCGGCCGTCCACGAGCTGCGCGCGGGCGACCAGACCGCGGAGACCTTCGTGTCGGCGGCCGACGACGTGCTCGTCCACGCGGTGTCCGGCGCCGCCGCGCCGATCGAGCTGTCGTTCTCGACGCCCCTGCGCGAGACGGCGCGCGAGGAGCTCGCCGACGGCTTCGCGGCCCTCCTCGCGGCGCCCCTCGACGTCGCGCCCGGACACGAGCCCGACCTCCCCGCCGCGACGTGGCCCGACGACGGCGAGCGCACCGTCGAGGTCGCCGTCGTCGTCCGCCGCCGGGAGGAGGGGGAGCGGACCGTGTTCGCTCTCGCGATCGAGACCACGTATGCAGGGCCCACGGCCGAGCTCGCGTCGCCCGATGACGCGCTCCGCCGGGCGCACGAGCGCGTCGAGGCCGCCCTCGCGAGCGGGTACGAGCGCCTGCGGGCAGCGCACGTCCGCGCGCACGCCGAGCTCTTCGACCGCGTGCGGATCGACCTCGGGCGCGCTCCCGACGCGTCCACCTCCGAGCGTCTCGAGCGCGCGCGCAGCGCAGGCGACGTCGCCGCGGCGGATCCCGATCTCGTCGCGACGCTGTTCGACTACGGCCGGTACCTGCTGATCTCGTCCTCGCGGCCGGGCCGGCTCCCCGCGAACCTGCAGGGTCTGTGGAACGCCGAGATGCGTCCGCCGTGGAGCTCGAACTACACGCTCAACATCAACACCGAGATGAACTGCTGGGCCGCCGAGGTGACCGCTCTTCCGGAGACCGCACAGCCGCTCATCCGCTTCGTGGGCGCCCTCGCCGAGCGCGGCGCGCGGACGGCGGAGATCGACTACGGCGCGCCCGGCTGGGTGGCGCACCACAACAGCGACGCGTGGGCCTTCACCGCCACGGTGGGCGCGGGGCACGGCTCTCCCTGCTGGGCGTTCTGGCCGTTCGCAGGACCGTGGCTCATCCGCCACCTGTCCGAGCACGTCGCGTTCGGCTCGGCGCCGGACGGCTTCGTCGACGGCACGCTCCGCCCGCTCGCCCGCGGTGCGGCGGAGTTCCTCCTCGCCTGGCTCGTCCGCCTGCCCGACGGCTCCCTCGGGACCGCACCGTCGACATCCCCCGAGAACACCTTCCGGGTGGGCGGCCACGAGGTCGGCGTCGGCGTCACGAGCACGATGGACCTCGCGCTCGCGCGCGAGCTGCTCGGCACCGTCGTGACGCTCGGTCCCGACGACGACCCGCTCGTGGGCGCCGCCCGTGACGCGCTCGACGCGCTGCCCGAGGTCTCGTCGCGTGCGACCGACGAGGGCGTCCTCGAATGGGACGCCGTCGTCGATGAGGTCGACCCGCAGCATCGCCACGTCAGCCATCTCTACCCGCTCTATCCCGGCGACGCGGCCGACGAGGCCTTCGAGCGCGCGGCGGCCGTGACGCTCGACCGCCGGGGGCTCGACTCGACCGGCTGGTCGCTCGCGTGGAAGACGGCGCTCTGGGCGCGCCTCGGACGCGCGGACCGCGTCGCGGATCTCCTGCGACTCTTCTTCCGGGACGCGCGCGGGAGCGGCTTCGGCGAGTCGGGCGGACTCTACGCGAACCTCTTCGCGGCGCACCCGCCCTTCCAGATCGACGGGAACCTCGGGTTCACGGGCGGGTTCGCGGAGTGCCTCCTGCAGAGCCATCGCGGGCGGATCGACCTCCTGCCCGCCGTGCCGACGGCGCTCGCGTCCGGCCGGGTCGCGGGGCTCATCGCGCGGCCGGGCGTCGTCGTCGACATCGCCTGGGCGGACGGCCGTCTCGTGTCCGCGCGCCTGCGCGCGCGAGCCGGGCGGGATGGCCGGATGCGGCTGCGCTGGAGCGGCCGCGAGATCGAGATCGAGGTGTCGTCGGCGGCCGACACGGTCGTGTCGGCCGCCGACTTCGACGCCTGAGCGCGCGTGTCGGCGCCCGTGCGGTCGGCCCGGGGTTGAAAGGGCGGAAGGGGCGCGCTAGGGTCAAGCGAAGCGCTTCGACAATGGGGTGCGAGAACGTCCGCCGCGACGAGGCCGCGTCTGCGCGCCATCGGCCGAAGGGACCCGTGCCGCAGAGGACCGGGACGCATCGCCTCGTCGCGGCGGCGCGGCCCGCCGACGACGGCGAGGAGGGATCGAGGATGACCGACGGCACGCGCAGCGCGTATGCGCCCGGCATGCTCCTGTTCGGCGGCGACTACAACCCCGAGCAGTGGCCGCGCGAGATCTGGCGGGAGGACATCGCCCTCATGCGGCGCGCGCGGGTGAACACCGTGACGCTCGGCGTGTTCTCCTGGGCGCTGCTCGAGCCGCGCGAGGGCCGGTTCGAGACCGGCTGGCTCGACGAGGTCATCTCCCTGCTCGACGAGGCCGGCATCGGGTTCTTCCTCGCCACGCCGACCGCGTCGCCGCCGCCGTGGTTCACGCTCGCGCACCCTGACGCGATGCCCGTCGGGCCCGACGGGGTCGTGCTCTCGCACGGCTCCCGCGACACGTACGCGGTGAGCGCGCCCGCGTACCGCGAGGCGTCCCGGCGGATCGCGCGGATGCTCGGCGAGCGATACGGACGCCATCGCCGCCTGCGGGGATGGCACATCCACAACGAGTACGGGACGCTCGACTACGGGCCGCATGCGGCGCGCGCCTTCCGCGCCTGGCTGCGGAGGCGCTACGGCGATCTCGACGCGCTGAACGCCGCGTGGGGCACCGCGTTCTGGTCGCAGCGCTACGGGACGTGGGAGGAGATCCTCCCTCCGCGCGCCACGCAGTACCTGCACAGCCCCGCGCTCCTCATCGACTTCCGGCGGTTCTCCTCCGACGAGATGCTCGCGGCCTTCGAGGAGCAGAAGGCGGAGATCCGCGCGGCCGGCTCGTCCGCTCCCGTCACGACGAACTTCATGCTGCCCACCTGGAACCACCTCGAGCAGTGGTCGTGGTCCGCCGCGCAGGACATCGTGTCGATCGACCACTACCTGGACACGACCGGCCCGGACGGCGAGGCGCACGTGGCCTACGGCGCGGACCTCACCCGGTCATGGGCGGGCGGGCCCTGGGTGCTCATGGAGCAGAACGCGCGCGGCATCCGCGTCGGCGATCGCACGCACGCCAAGACGGCCGATCGGATGATCCGCAACTCCCTCGGCTACATCGCGCGCGGCTCGCAGAGCTCGCTCTTCTTCCAGTGGCGGCAGAGCGCGGCGGGAGCCGAGCAGTGGCACGGCGCGCTCGTGCCGCACGGGGGCGGCGACTCGCCGCTGTTCGAGCCCGTGGTCGAGCTCGGCCGGATCCTCGAGGCCATCGGCGAGGTCGCGGAGCCGCCGGCCGATGGCCTGGTCGTCCCGGCCGAGGTGGGGATCGTGTGGCACGCCGACGGCTGGTGGGCGCTCGAGACGCCGCACCTGCCCAACGACGCCCTGTCGTACTCCGACGAGGTGCGGGCGACGCACCGCGCGCTCTGGCGGAAGGGCATCGCGACGGAGTTCGTGCGGCCGGGCGGGGAGGTCTCGCACCTGCGCCTGCTCGTGGTGCCCGCGCTGTACGCCATGGCGCGGGAGACCGTCGGATGGCTCGAGGGGTTCGTGCGCGCGGGCGGGCGCCTCGTCGTCACGACGCCGTCCGGGTTCGCGGACGAGAGCCTCCGGATCGGCGCTGGCCGCTACCCTGCCCTGCTGAGCGACCTCCTGGGCGCGGGCGCGGACGAGATCGTGCCGCTCGAGCCGGGCGCGGGGGTCGCGATCGAGGGCGGCCTGCGTGCGGAGGAGTGGACGGAGCGCCTGCATGCGTCGGATGCGCGCGTCCTCGCGCGCTACGTCGACGGCCCGCTCGCGGGGCACGCCGCCATCACCGAGGCCGAGCGGGGCGCGGGGACGGCGGTCTACGTGTCGGCCCGGCTCGCTCAGGAATCCCGGGACACCCTGCTCGCCGAGCTCGCGCAGCGCGCGGGGGCACGCGAGACGGTCGTGGGCGCCGCAGCGCTCGGCGTCGAAGCCGTGAGGCGGCGCGGGGCGCGCGCGGACTTCCTCTTCCTCCTCCATCACGGCGCCGAGCCGGTGCGGGTGCGCGGCGAGGCGCTCGAGCTCATCCGAGCGAGCGACCTCTCGCGCGGCTTCACGCTCGATCCGGGAGCGAGCGCCGTCCTGCGCGTCGCGCGCGGAGCGGAGGTGGAGATCGAGCGGATGGTCGGGCGATGATGGGAGTTGCAGGGCAATGTCCTCGCGGATAGGATCGCGGGACAGTCGAAGCGCTTAGACAACGGAGTGAAGATGGCGACGATCAACGAGGTGGCGAAGCTCGCCGGCGTGTCGATCAGCACGGTCTCGTACGCCCTCTCCGGCAAGCGCACGATCTCGCGCTCGACGCGCGAGCGGATCGACCAGGCCATCGCCGAGCTCGACTACCAGCCGCACGCCGCCGCGCGCATCCTCGCCGGCGCCCGGACGCAGATCCTCGCCCTCAGCGCGCCGCTGCGCGCCGACGGGCACCTGCCGACGCACATGCGGTTCACCTCCGCGGTCGTCGAGGCCGCGCGCGGGCGCGACTACGACGTGCTGCTGCTCGCCCGCGACGACGAGGTGAACGGCATCCGGAGGGTGAGCGCGAGCTCGCTCGTCGACGGCGTCGTGATGATGGGCGTCGCCGAGGACGACGAGCGGCTTCCGATCGTCCGCGCGGGGCGCATCCCCGCTGCGCTCATCGGCATCTCCGAGCACGCGCAGGGGGTCGCCTGCGTCGACTTCGACTTCGAGACGGCGGCGCGCGACGCCATCGCGCGGCTCGCGGATGCGGGGCATCGCGTCGTGGGCATGATCGGCCACCCGCACAGCTTCGTGGATCGGCGCGCGGGATTCATCGGCCGCTTCGATCACGCTCTCGAGCAGGCCGCTCAGGAGCGGGGCGTCCGTCTCGTTCGTCAGTGGGCGGGCATCGAGCGGGGGACGGGTGCGGAGGCGGTCAACCTCATCCTCGGGGCGGCCCCCGACGTCACGGCGATCGTGTTCCACTGCAACGAGCCGGTCGTGGAGGAGGCGCTGCGGCGCCTGGACGAGCGCGGGCTGCGCGTCCCGCACGACATCTCCCTCCTCGCAGCCGCGGCGAGCTACGACCCGGGGCGGCTCGAGCACCGGCTGAGCGGAACGACGCTTCCCATCGAGGAGATGGGGAGGATCGCCGTCGAGGGCATGCTCGCGGCGGTCGAGGGCGTCGTGCCGGGCCCGCCGCTCCTGCTCCCGCCCGCGTTCATCGACCGCAGCTCGATCGCGCCGCCCGCCTGAGGCGCGCCGCACCGACGCGCGTCTGCGCGTCGGTCATCGAAGCGCTTCGAGAATTTCTCATCCACTCCGCCCGCCGACGGGCGTCACGACAGGAGCATCCCGGCCATGAAGTTCACCGACGGGTTCTGGCAGCTGCGGCAGGGCGTCGACGCCCTCTACGGGCGCGAGGCGTACGACGTCTGGGCCGACGGGCGCACGCTGAACGCGACCGTGCCGACGAAGGTCATCGAGCGCCGCGGCGACACCCTGAACCGCGCGACCCTCACGGTCTCGCTGCACTCGCCGCTGCCCGGGGTGATCGGCGTGCGCATCGAGCACCACCAGGGCGGCCGAGGCGAGGTCTCGTTCGACCTCGTCGGCGCCGAGGACGGGCACGGCGACGTCGTCGTGGACGACGCGGCCGGCAGCATCACGAGCGGCCGCATCCGCGCGACCATCACCCGTGGAGCTCCGTGGAGCCTCGTCTTCCACGATGTCGAGACCGGGCGGGTGCTCACGTCGAGCGGCGAGAAGTCGCTCGGCTACATCCGCCTCGCCCCGGACGCCGCGGTCGAACGGGGGCCGCTCGGCGCGACGGAAGCCGGCGCCTATGTCCATGAGCAGCTGGCCCTCGACGTCGGCGAGCTCATCTACGGGCTGGGCGAGCGATTCGGGCCCCTCGTGAAGAACGGCCAGACGGTCGACATCTGGAACGCCGACGGCGGCACCTCGAGCGAGCAGGCGTACAAGAACGTCCCGTTCCATCTCTCGAGCCGGGGATACGGCGTGCTCGTGGATCACCCGGGCCACGTCTCCTACGAGGTCGGGTCGGAGGCCGTCGAGCGCGTGCAGTTCTCGGTCGCGGGCGAGTCCCTCAGCTACTACGTCTTCGCGGGCGGCGACCCCGCCGGCGTGATCGAGCGCTACACGGCGCTGACCGGGCGCCCGGCTCGCCTGCCCGCGTGGTCGTACGGCCTGTGGCTCACCACGAGCTTCACGACCGACTACGACGAGGCGACCGTGACGCGCTTCATCGAGGGGATGGCCGAGCGCGACATCCCGCTCGGCACGTTCCACTTCGACTGCTTCTGGATGCGCGAGTTCAACTGGTGCGACTTCGAGTGGGACCCGCGCGTGTTCCCGGATCCCGAAGGGCTGCTCGGCCGTCTGCACGAGCGCGGGCTGCGCGTGTGCGTCTGGATCAATCCGTACATCGGCCAGCGCTCGCCGCTCTTCGCGGAGGGCAAGGAGAAGGGCTACTTCGTCACGCGGCGCGACGGCTCGGTCTGGCAGTGGGATCTGTGGCAGGCGGGCATGGCGCTCGTCGACTTCACGAACCCCGATGCGACGGCGTGGTACCAGGACCACCTCCGGCGGCTCATCCGCCAGGGCGTCGACTGCTTCAAGACCGACTTCGGCGAGCGCATCCCGCTCGAGATCGACTACTTCGACGGCTCGAGCCCCGAGCGGATGCACAACCTCTACACGCAGCGCTACAACGAGGCCGTGTTCGAGGTGCTCGAGGCCGAGCGCGGTGAGGGCGAGGCCGTGCTGTTCGCGCGGTCGGCGACCGCCGGCGGCCAGCGGATGCCCGTGCACTGGGGCGGCGACAACACGTCGTCGTTCGCGTCGATGGCCGAGAGCCTCCGCGGCGGCCTCTCGCTCTCGCTCAGCGGCTTCGGCTTCTGGAGCCACGACATCGGCGGATTCGAGGGCATGCCCGACCCCGCGGTCTTCAAGCGCTGGCTCGCGTTCGGGCTCCTCTCGAGTCACAGCCGCCTGCACGGGTCCACGAGCTACCGCGTGCCGTGGCTGTTCGACGACGCGGAGGGGCGCGATGAGGCCGATGCCGAGAGCGCGGTCTCGGTCGCCCGCCGGTTCACGCGCCTCAAGCTCGCGCTCATGCCGTACCTGCATGCGGCCGGACTCGAGGCGCACCGCAGCGGCACGCCGGTCATGCGACCCATGCCGCTCGCGTTCCCCGACGATCCCGCGACCGCCTACCTCGACCGGCAGTACATGCTCGGGCCGGACCTGCTCGTCGCGCCCGTGTTCTCGGCGGACGGCGCCGTGGATCTCTACCTGCCCGCGGGGGAGTGGACGAGCCTTCTCACGGGCGAGACGGTGAGCGGCGGATGGCGCCGCGAGACCCACGCGTTCGACAGCGTGCCGCTCTACGTCCGCCCCGGCGCCGTCCTGCCGGTCGGCGCGCGCGACGACACGACCGACTACGACTACCTCGACGACCTCACGCTGCGGGTCGCGCCGGGCGGAGCGGACGGGGAGAGCGCCCTCACGGTGACCGCGGCGGATGGCCGGACGGCGCGCTTCCGCGTCGAGCGCGCGCAGGGATCCGTCCGCATCTCCTCCGAGGAGGTCGTCGCCTTCTCGATCGGCGCGATCGGCGGTGAGACCGTCCGCGCGTCCGACGGGGTCGCCGAGCTCACCCTCTGATCCGGCCGCTGCGCGATCCTGTCGCGCGAGGAGCGCCTCTCCGCAGGCGGGTGAGGGCATCGATATCGATAACGATTTCGCAACGCTAAGTTTGGGACCGCAACTTTTCCTTGCGCGGATCGCACGGCGTCCACCAGCCTGGGTGCCGACCATCCGTCCCGCGCAAAGGAGCGTGCATGATGCCCTCACCCCTTCGCAGACGCCGCCGCGGCGTGCTCGCTGCGCTTGCCGCGTCGCTGCTCGCCGCCTCGGCCCTTGCGGCTGTTCCGGCCGCCGCCGAGGAGGCGCCGCCCGTGATCGCGACCGACTTCGAGAGCGGTCTTGACGGCTGGGCGCCGCGCGACAGCGGATCCGGCGCGCCGACCGTCACCGTGACCGACGCCGATGCCCACGCGGGGGTCGGTGCCGCCCTCATCGCGGACCGCACCGCGCAGGGCAGCGGGATCATCCGCGATGTGACGGGCGTGCTCATCCCCGGCGAGACGTACGACCTCACGGCCTGGGTGCGCTTCGCGCCCGGACAGCCCGCCGACGCCGTGTGGGCGAGCATGGCGCGGACGACCTCGGGCGCGACGAGCTACGACACGATCGCGCAGCACGCCGCAGCGACCGACACGGGCTGGACGCAGCTCAGTGCGCGGTTCACGATGGGCGCCGCCGAGAGCGCGCAGCTGTACTTCGAGACGGCGTACGGCGGCACGAACACCTCCGACCTCCTCGTCGACGACATCGTCGTCACGCCGGTCGGCGACCCGCAGGTCGAGGATGCGGTCCCGCTGAAGGACACGGTCGACTTCCCCGTCGGCGTCGCGATCGACAGCCGAGAGACGACGGGCGCGGCAGCGGAGCTCCTCACGCGGCACTTCGACCAGATCACGCCCGAGAACCACATGAAGCCCGAGGCCTGGTACGACGCGGACCGCGTGTTCACGCCGCATCCTGAGGCGATCGCTCTCATGGACTTCGCGCGAGATGAGGGCCTGCGGCTCTACGGCCACGTGCTCGTCTGGCACGGCCAGACCCCGGCCTGGTTCTTCGAGCACGACGACGGCACGCCGCTCACGAACTCGGAAGCCGATCAGGCCATCCTCGCCGAGCGCATGCGCACGCACATCTTCGCGGTCGCCGAGTACCTCTCGTCCGGATGGGGCGCGTTCGGAGCGGAGAACCCGCTCGTCGCGCTCGACGTCGTCAACGAGGTCATCGACGACGGCGCGCAGTACGCCGACGGCATGCGCCGCAGCCGCTGGTACGACGTGCTCGGCGAGGAGTTCGTCGACCTCGCGTTCCAGTACGCCGACGAGGCGTTCAACCACGTGTACGCCGCGGACGGCGCCGACCGCCCGGTCACGCTCTTCATCAACGACTACAACACCGAGCAGGCGGGCAAGCAGGACCGATACGCGGCGCTCGTCGACCGCCTTCTCGCGCGCGGCGTGCCGGTGGACGGCGTGGGGCATCAGTTCCACGTGTCGCTGTCGACGCCCGTCTCCGCGCTCGCCGGCGCGCTCGACCGGTTCGCCGACGTGGGGGTGACGCAGGCCGTCACCGAGCTCGACGTGACGACCGGCACGCCGGTCACGGACGCGCTGCTCGTCGACCAGGGCTACTACTACCGCGCCGTCTTCGACGCGTTCCGCGAGCGTGCGGGCGAGCTGTTCTCCGTGTCGGTCTGGGGTCTCACCGACGGACGCTCGTGGCGCGTGGACTCGGGGGCGCCCCTTCTGTTCGACGACGCCCTGCAGGCGAAGCCCGCGTTCCACGGGGCCGCCGGGGGAGAGCTGCCGCCGCCGGCGCGCAGCGCGTCGGTCTTCCAGGGTGCGGTGCCGCTCGACGCGGATGCCGCCTCGGATGTCGCCTGGCGCCAGCTTCCTCTGCACGAGGCGGGTGACGCCGCGCGCTTCCAGCTGCGCTGGGACGCCGACCGGCTGACCGTGTATGTCGAGGTCGACGACACCACGCCGGGCGACGATCGCGTGGTGCTCTCCTGGAACGGCGAGACAGCGGATGTCCCGCGCGGGGGAGGCGCCGAGGTCGAAGCGGTGGTCTCGGAGACGGCGACGGGGTACGCCGTGGTCGCGGCGCTGCCGCTCGCGGCCGCGGAGGGCGACAGCGTCCTGTTCGACGTGCGCGTCGTGGACGACGCATCGCCGCGCGGCGGCTGGAGTGCGGAGGGCACGCAGGGCTCGCTCGCGCTCGTCGGCCCTCTCGCGTACGCCGAGGTCCCTGAGGCCGCATCAGCGCCCGTGATCGACGGTGCGCCGGACGACGTGTGGGCGGACGCCGCGACGGTCGCGACGGACATCCAGGTCGACGGCGAGGCGGGTGCGACCGCCCAGGCGCGGCTCCTCTGGCGGGACGACGTGCTGTACGTCCGCGCCGAGGTCGCCGACCCGGTGGTCGACGTCAGCGGCGTGGACCCCTGGATCCAGGACTCGGTCGAGATCTACGTCGACGCCGGCAACGCCAAGAACGGCGCCTACCGTGCGCAGGACATGCAGCTGCGCGTGAACGCCGACGGCGTCGTCTCCTTCGGCACCGGCGACGAGGCCACGCAGGATGCGCGCACGGACACCGCAGCCGCGCGGACCGAGACGGGCTACGTCGTCGAGGCGGCGATCCGCCTCGATGGCGCGGGTGGGCCGGGCACCTTCCAGGGCCTCGACATCCAGGTGAACGACGCGGCCGCCGGTGCCCGCACGGGCATCCGCAACTGGGCCGACCCGACGGGGCTGGGCTACCAGTCGACCGCGCGCTGGGGTGTCGTCCAGCTCGTCGCCGCGCCGCAGGAGCCGTCGATCACGGTGCCCGCCGGTGCCCAGGCGGGGGCGGAGACTGTCGTCACGGTCACCGGCGCCGCGCCGGGTGAGATGGTCGAGGTCAGTGCCGCGCGCGGCGAGGGACGCACGGGCGAGGTGATCGGCACGGCGGCGGCCGACGCGCGCGGCGTCGCGGAGGTGACGGTCGCCCTCCCGGACCGCCCCGGCGTGTGGCAGCTGACTGCGAGCGCGGACGGCGACGTCCTCGCCCAGACGCGGGTGAAGCTGAGTCGCTGAGCGGAGGCGGCTGACCCGCGGAGTGCGGGTGGCCGACCCGTTGAGTGGCGGCGAGAGCGGGCGGGGCGTCGACGGCGTCCCGCCCGCTTCCGTGTCTCACACGCGGTCGGAATCCGCCCGGGTTTCCCGCCCGGCGTGAGACACGCTGAGGGAGTGATCCCGGCGACGGTGTTCGCATGTCTCACGTGCGGTGGGTATGGGCGTCTCTTTCCCACACCAAGTGAGACATGCTGGCCGGGTGGGGCCCGCATGTCTCACGTGCGGTGGGTATGGGCGCCTCTTTCCCACGTCGAGCGAGACATGCAACCGGGGTGGCGCCCGCGTGTCTCATGTTCCGCGGGATACGGCGCCCGGTTCCCACGCCAAGTGAGACATGCAACCGGGGTGGCGCCCGCGTGTCTCAGATGCCGCGGGATACGGCGCCTCTTTCCCACACCAAGTGAGACATGCAACCGGGGTGCCGGTCACTGCCACCCGGGCAGGGGCGGGCAGGAGCTAGCGGGCGGGCGCGGTGGATGCCCGGATGACGAGCTGGGCGGGCATCCGGACATGGGCGTCGCTCGCGTCATCGCCGCCGTCGAGCTTGCCGAGCAGGATCCGCACGGCGGCGGCGCCCATCTCGCGCAGAGGCTGCCGGATGGTCGTCAGCGGCGGCTCATGCGAGGCGGCGGCGGGGATGTCGTCGAAGCCGACGACCGACAGGTCGTCGGGGACGGAGATCCCGCGCGCGCGTGCGATCTCGATCGTGCGGATGGCCGAGAGATCGTTCGCCGCGAACACGGCCGTCGGCGGGTCGGCGAGCGACAGGAGCTGCTCGGCGGCAGGTGTCGACTCCTCGGATCGATACCCGCCGTCGACCACGAGCGCGGGGTCGAACGCGATGCCGGCCTCCGCGAGGGCCGTCCGGTAACCCTCCTCGCGCAGGCGGGCGGACTCCAGGTCGCGGCGACCGCGGACGTGCGCGATCCGCCTGTGGCCGAGCTCGATGAGATGACGGGTCGCGGCGATCGCCCCTTCGAGGTTGTCGCTGTCGACGGTCGTCGCGCCCGCGGGGCCGGTGTGCGGGTCGATCGCGACGACCGGCACGCTGGCGGATGGCGCCTCGACGGTCGGCGTCACGATGATGGCGCCGTCGATGAGCGTGCCGCCCAGGCGGGAGAGGGAGCGGCGCTCCCAGCCCTCATGCTGCCCCTCGGTCGGCCCCGAGAGGCTTCCCGCGTACGAGAGCAGATCGTAGCCCGTGCCCTGCAGGGCCTCCGAGATCCCCTCGAGAAGAGAGAGCGCGAAGGGCTCAAACTCCGCGACGAGCACGCCGATGACGTGCGTGCGGCCGCGCCGGAGCGAGGCGGCGATGAGCGACGACTCGTAGCCGAGCTCCGTGACCACGCGCAGCACGTGCGCCGAGGTCTTGGCCGAGACGCCGTACCGCCCGTTGATCACCTTCGAGACGGTCGACACCGACACGCCGGCCACACGCGCGACATCATGGATGGTCGCGCGGCCGCTCGGCGCGGCCTCCGGGGTCGGGGGGAACGTCACGCGTCAACGCTACTGCCGGACGGCCCCGGATCGCGGTCGGACACGGCCGTGTTTCAATCGTTATCGAAAACGATGTCGATAACGATTGACAATTTGTCGTGAGCGATGACATTCTCGTCTTCGCGGGGCGACCGTCGATGTCCGACGGATGCCCGGGATGTTCCCACTCGAGGACGAGGAGAGACGCGATGAGAGCACACAGGATCCTGACGATCGCAGCCGTCGCCGGCGCGGTGGCCCTGACGGGCTGCGCGGGCGGCAGCGGCGGCGGGGACGACGGGGACGTCACGATGACGCTCTGGCACAACTCGACCACCGGACCCGGCAAGCAGTACTGGGAGGACGCGGCCGCCGCGTTCGAGGCCGAGAACGAAGGGGTCACGATCGACGTCCAGTCGATCCAGAACGAGGACATGGATGGCCGCCTGCAGACTGCCGTGAACTCGGGCGACATGCCCGACCTCTTCATGGCGCGCGGCGGCGGCAAGCTCGCGGATGTCGTCGAGGCCGGAGCGGTCAAGGACCTCTCCGACCTCATCTCGGACGAGGTCCGCGCCGACTACGGCGACGGCGTGTTCGATGCCTTCACGATCGACGGCGCGACCTACGGCGTCCCCACGGCGGTGCTGCCCGGCGGCATCTTCTACAGCCAGGACCTCTTCGCCGACGCGGGCGTCGAGCCGGCCGGCACGATGGACGAGCTCGTCGACGCGACCGAGAAGCTCAAGGAGACGGGCGTCGCCCCGATCGCGCTCGGCGCGATGGACGCCTGGCCGGCCGCGCACTGGTACTACTTCTTCGCGCTGCGCGAGTGCAGCCAGGAGGTCATGTCGGAGATCGCGACGACGCTCGACTTCTCGGACGACTGCTGGCTGGCCGCGGGCGAGGACCTCGCCGACTTCGCCGAGACCCAGCCGTTCAACGAGGGCTACCTGACGACCTCGGCGCAGCAGGGCGCCGGCTCGTCGGCGGGCCTGCTCGCCAACCACCAGGCGGCCATGGAGCTCATGGGCGGCTGGGACGTGGGCGTCATCGCCTCGCTCACCCCCGACCAGAAGCCCCTCGCAGACCTGAGCTGGTTCCCCTTCCCGGCGGTCGACGGCGGCGACGGCGACCCGACGGCCATGATGGGCGGCGTCGACGGCTACTCGTGCTCGGTCGACTCGCCGTCGGCCTGCGAGGACTTCCTCAACTTCATCGCGTCGCAGGAGTGGCAGGAGAAGTACGCCGAGGCGTACCAGACCATCCCCGCCTCGAAGGCCGCTCAGGGCGCGGTCACCGACCCGGCCCTGCAGCCGCTCATGGAGGCCTACAACGAGGCCGCGTACGTCACGGTGTGGCTCGACACGCTGCTCGGCCAGAGCGTCGGCAACGCGCTCAACACGGCGGTCGTCGAGCTGCTCTCCGGCAACGGCTCGCCCGAGGGCATCGTCGAGGCCGTCGAGGGCGCGGCGGCGCGCGGCTGAGGAACGTCATGAGCTCCTCCCTCATCGAGGTGCCCCCGGTGGCCGACGCTCCCGCGTCGGCCGCCGGGCGGCCCGCCCGAGCGCGCCGCGGCGCCGCGGACTGGCGCAAGCGCGGCGAGATCGCGCTCCTCGCCGGTCCGGCGGTCGTCGTCTTCCTCGCGTTCGTCATCTTCCCCGTGCTGATGGCGGCCTACTACGGCTTCTTCAGCTGGAAGGGGTTCGGCCCGCCCACGAACTTCATCGGGCTGCAGAACTACATCACGATCCTGCAGGACCCGACGTTCCGCGACGCCGTGATCCACAACGGCGTCATCGTGATCGCGTCGCTCGTGCTGCAGGGGCCCCTGGCCATCCTGTTCGCCCTCCTGCTCAACCAGCGGATCCGCGGGCGGTCGATCATCCGCGTCCTCATCTTCGTCCCGTACGTCATCGCCGAGGTGGTGGTCGGAACCGGATGGAGCCTCATGCTCCAGGACGCGGGCGCGGTCAACAGCCTGCTCGGGAAGCTCGGCATCGAGGGGGCGTCGTGGATCGCCGATCCGGCGCTCGCGATGTGGACGCTCATCCTCATCATCACGTGGAAGTACATCGGCTTCGCGGTCATCCTCATGCTCGCCGGCCTGCAGGGCATCCCCGAGGAGCTGTACGAGGCCGCCGCGATCGACGGCGCGTCGTTCTGGCAGATCCAGCTGCGGATCACCCTGCCGCTGCTCGGGCCGACCATCCGCATCTGGGCGTTCCTGTCGATCATCGGATCGCTGCAGCTGTTCGACCTCGTCAACATCATCTGGGGCCAGTACGTCTCCGCGACGGCCGGCACCTCGACCATGGCGACGTACATGTACCTCAACGGCCACATGGCGGGCAACTACGGCTTCGGCAACGCGGTCGCCGTCGTGCTGTTCGTCATCTCGCTCGTGGTCGCGCTCGTCTACCAGCGCTTCGTGCTGCGACGCGACACGGAAGGCGCCCTCACGGGCGGGAAGGAGCGGAGGAAGTGAGCTCGACCACCCTCCTCGTCGTGCCGTCGGCACGCCGGCGGCGCCGCGTCGAAAGCGGCATCGCACGCTGCCCCGGCGACGGCAGCCGCGCGATCACCTACCTCTGCGCGGTCGTCCTCATCGCCATCTGCATGGGGCCGGTCCTCTACATCGTGCTCGGCGGCTTCCGCACGAACTCGCAGATCACCGCCGACCCATCGGGCTTCCCCGCCCCGTGGGTCGTGACGAACTACACCGAGGTGCTCGCGAGCGGCACCTTCTGGCAGGCCATGGCGAGCTCGACCATCACGGCCCTCGCCACGACCGCGGGTGTGGTCGCCCTCGGGCTCATGGCGAGCTACGTCATCGCGCGCTACGACTTCATGGGGAAGGGCGCGCTGTACGCGCTCTTCGCCGCGGGACTCATGTTCCCCGTCACGGTCGCGATCACGCCGCTCTACCTGCTCGTGCGCAGCCTGGGCCTGACGAACAGCCTGCTCGGCGTCATCCTGCCGCAGATCGCCTTCGCCCTCCCGACGACGATCATCATCCTCGTGCCGTTCCTGCGGGCCATCCCCGCGGAGATCGAGGAGGCGGCCTCCATCGACGGGGCGAGCCGACTCGGCTTCTTCTTCCGGATGGTGCTGCCGCTGAGCCTCCCCGGCGTCATCACGACGGGCATCCTCGCCTTCATCGGGTCGTGGAACGGGTACATGCTGCCGCTGTTCATCCTGAGCGACCCGAACCTCTTCACGCTGCCCCTCGGCGTGCAGAACTTCGCGTCGCAGTACTCCGTCGACACGGCGCGCGTGCTCGCGTTCACGTCGCTGTCGATGCTGCCCGCGCTCATCTTCTTCAGCCTCTTCGAACGCCGCATCGTCGGCGGCCTCAGCGGGGCGGTCAAGGGATGACCGCCCCCGGATCCGCAGGGAACGCCATGACCGAACTGCCCCCTCTGCCCGTCGTGTCCGAGCGCGTGAGCGCTCTCCTCGAGCGCATGACGCTCGAGGAGAAGCTCGCCCAGCTCGTCGGCTACTGGCTCGACCGCGGAGGCGAGGTCGTGGCGCCGATGCAGGGCGAGATGGCCGGCGACGATGCGGGAGCGACTCTCGCCGAGATCACGCGCGACGGCATCGGCCACTACACGCGCGTGTACGGCACGCGGCCCGTCGACCCGGCCCAGCGCGCCGCGTGGCTGTGGGCGGAGCAGCGGCGGCTGAAGGCCGAGACCCGCCTCGGGATCCCCGCGATCGTCCACGAGGAGTGCCTCACCGGGCTCGCCGCGTGGAAGGCCGCGACCTTCCCGACGCCGCTCGCGTGGGGCGCGTCGTTCGATCCCGACCTCGTCGCCGAGATGGGCGCCGCGATCGGCGACACGATGCGCGAGCTCGGGATCCACCAGGGGCTCGCGCCCGTGCTCGACGTCATCGCCGACCCGCGCTGGGGGCGCGTCGACGAGTGCATCGCCGAGGATCCGTACCTCGTCGGCACGGTCGGCACCGCCTACGTGCGCGGCCTGCAGAGCGCGGGCGTGCATGCGACGCTCAAGCACTTCCTCGGCTACTCGGCGTCGAAGGCGGGGCGCAATCACGCCCCCGTCTCGGCGGGGCCGCGAGAGCTCGCCGACGTCTACCTGCCCCCGTTCGAGATGGCGCTCCGCGACGGCGGCGCCCGATCGGTGATGAACAGCTACACCGACATCGACGGCGAGCCCGTCGCGGCGCATCTCGGACTGCTCACGACCGTCCTGCGGGACGAGCTCGGCTTCGACGGCGTCGTCGTCTCGGACTACTTCTCGGTCGCGTTCCTCGAGGTCATGCAGGGCGTCGCGGCTGACCGCGGCGAAGCCGCCGTCCAGGCGCTCCGGGCCGGCATCGACGTCGAGCTGCCCGCGGGCGACGCCTATCTCGCGCCGCTGGCCGAGCAGGTGCGGTCGGGCGGGATCGACATCCGCTTCGTCGACCGCGCCGTGCTGCGGGTGCTCGCGCAGAAGGAGGAGCTGGGCCTCCTCGACGAGGACGCCTTCTCGGACGAGCCGCCCGTCGAGATCGACGTGGACTCGCCGCGACACCGCGCGATCGCCCGGCGACTCGCCGCGGAGTCGCTCGTCCTCCTCCGCGACGAGGGAGCGGTGCCGCTTCCCGCCGCCGCGCGCCGCGTCGCCGTGATCGGCCCCAACGCCGACCGCGCCGAAGCGCTGCAGGGCTGCTACTCGTTCGCGAACCACGTCCTCGCGCATCACCCCGACCATCCGCTCGGATTCGAGATCCCCACGGTGCGCGAGGCTCTCGCCGCGGCGCTCCCGCAGGCGGAGATCGTGCACGCGCGCGGCTGCGAGGTCGAGGGCGATGACCGCTCGGGCTTCGCGGAGGCCGTCGAGCTCGTGCGCTCGGCCGATGTCGCGGTCGTCGTCGCGGGCGATCAGGCCGGACTGTTCGGGCGCGGCACGGTCGGCGAGGGCAACGACGTCGAGTCGCTCGACCTGCCGGGCCCCCAGCGCGCGCTCGTCGAGGCCGCGGTCGCGACCGGCACGCCCGTCGTGCTCGTGCTCCTCACCGGCCGTCCGTATGCGATCGAGTGGGCGCTCGACGCGGAGACCGCGCCCGCCGCTGTCCTCCAGGCGTTCTTCCCCGGAGAGGGCGGCGGGCTCGCGATCGCCGACATCCTCACGGGGGCGTCAGCCCCGTCGGGACGTCTGCCGGTGTCGCTTCCGCGCTCGACCGGTGCGCAGCCGTACCGCTATCTGCACCCGCGTCTGGGCGGCCCGTCCGACGTGACGTCGACCGACTCGACGCCGCTGCGTCCGTTCGGCTTCGGCCTGACCGGGACCACGTTCGCGTACGCCGACCTCGAGGTCGACGCCGCGGCGCCGACGGACGGCCTGATCCGCGCGGCCGTGACCGTCACGAACACGGGCGAGCGCGCAGGGGTCGACGTCGTCCAGCTCTACGGGCGCGACGTCGTCGGGTCGATCGCGCGCCCCGTGGCGCAGCTGCTCGGCTTCGCGCGCGTCGCGCTCGAGCCTGGCGCGTCCGCGCGCGTCGTGTTCGACGTGCCCGCTCAGCGCTTCGCGTTCAGCGACCGCCGTCTCGTCCGCGTCGTCGAGCCCGGCGACGTCGAGCTGTGGGTCGCGGCTCACGCCGAGGCATCGTCTGTCCGCGCCGACGGCGACGGCTCGATCAGCAGCACGCGGGCGCGGGTCGAGCGGACGCTCCCGGGCGACGCGACCGCGCGCGCGACCGTCGTGCTCACGGGCGACGTGCACGAGGTGACGGCCGCGGACCCCCGGCTCGTCGAGGTGCGCGTCGACGCCCTCGAGCGGGCTGAGGCACCCGTCAGCTGAGCGCCCGCGGTGCCGGGGCTGTGGCCATCCGGAGGGGATGGCCACCGCCCGGCGCCGCCGATCCGCGCGAGGGCAGAGCGCGCCGCCCGGCACGCCGCACCGCGCGCGCCGCGGGACCCGGATATCGTGATCGGAACGACAAATGGCGAGGGGATCGCGATGGCGGAACGGGCGATGAGCGTCGAGGGCGTGCGGCGCCGCAACCTCGGCGAGGTGCTGCGGCTCGTGCACGAGGAGGGCGCTCAGTCGCGCGCCCGCATCACGGCCGCGACGGGCCTCAACCGCTCGACGGTCGCCGACCTCGTGGGCGCGCTCGTCGACGCCGGCCTCGTCGTCGAACGCGAGCCGGACCCCACGCGGCGCGTGGGCCGTCCGTCGCCGATCGTCGCGCCCAGCGCCGATGTCGTCGCGATCGCGGCGAACCCCGAGGTGGACGCGCTCGAGATCGGCGCGATCGCCCTCGACGGCACCGTGCGCGCTCGCGCCCGCGAGGAGGTCGACCACCTGCTCACCCCTGAGGAGACGGCCGACGCCATCGCGCGGATCGTGAGCGGATGGCGAGAGGGCTCTCTGCGCGACGTGCGGATGGTCGGGGTCGGGGTGGCCGTGCCGGGTCTCGTCCGCGCGGACGACGGCGTCGTGCGTCTCGCTCCGCACCTCGGCTGGCGCGATGCGGCCGTCGGGGCCCTCATCGCCGATCGCGTGGGGCTGCCGGTCGTCGTCGGCAACGACGCGACCCTCGGCGCGCGGGCCGAGCACCTGTTCGGGGCGGCAGAGGGGCACCACGACGTCGTCTACCTCAACGGCGGTGCGAGCGGCATCGGCGGCGGGCTCATCCTCGATGGGCGGGTGATCGCCGGCGCAGGCGGCTACGCGGGGGAGTGGGGGCAGAACACGCCGGGCATCCTCGACGGAGCCGACCGCGCGACGCCCGGCGGCGTGCTCGAGGACGAGGTGAGCAGGGCGCGGCTCCTCGCGGCCCTCGGCCTGTCCTCGGCCGACGACCCGACCCTCGCCGCCGCGCTCGCCGAGTCGTCCGCTCCCGGAGTCGTCGACGAGGTCGCCCGGCAGCGGCGCATCCTCGCGACCGCGCTCGCGAATGCGGTCAACGTGCTGAACCCGTCGGCCATCGTCCTCGGCGGGTTCCTCGGCATGATCGTCGCGGCCGACCCCGAGGGGTTCGACGAGGCCGTCCGGCGTCATGCTCTCGCGGCGCCTGCCGAGGCGCTCGACATCCGTCCTGCGGCGCTCGCCGAGGACCGTCTCCTCATCGGCGCCGCCGAGGCCGCGTTCGCTCCGCTGCTCGCCGATCCGCTCGCCTGAGGGGCGGCGGTCGCCGCGGGACCGAAACGCGGCGAGCCCGAAACGCGCCCCCGACCCGTCCCGTCCCCGCCCCGCGCCGCCCCGGCTCCGCGGCCCTCAGCCGCGCGGGACGACGAGCCCGCCGTTGCGGCGATGCGGCAGTCGCGCGAGCGCCTCGTCGCGCAGGGGCGCGGGCAGAAGGCGCTGCGGCGCATCCTGGTACGCCACGGGGCGCAGGAATCGCCGGATGGCCGTGGCTCCGACCGAGGTGTGCAGCGAGGTCGTCGCGGGCCACGGTCCGCCGTGGTGCTGCGACCACGTGACCGCGACGCCCGTCGGCCAGCCTGCGAACAGCACGCGCCCGGCGACCGCCGTGAGCGCGTCGACGAGGGCGTCGACCTCCTCGTCCTCCTCCGCATGCAGGGTCGCCGTGAGGCTGCCGGGGACGGCCGCGATCGCCCGGAGCAGTTGCTCCTCGTCGTCGTACGCGACGAGGAGGGTCGCGGGGCCGAAGACCTCCTCGAGGAGCACGTCGGGGCGCTCGGCGATCGCGGCGGCGTCCGTCGCGATGACGACCGGGCGCGCGCCATCCGATGCGGCGCCGTGCGCGATCACCGTCGCGGACGGGTCGGCGGCGAGCCGGTCGACGCCCTCGGGGAAGGCCTCGGTGATGCGGTCGGTGAGGAGAGGCCCGCCGTGCGCGTCGGCGACCTGCGCCGCGACGGCGTCCTCGAAGCCCGCTCCGCGCGGCACGAACACGACGCCGGGCTTCGTGCAGAACTGACCGGAGCCCAGCGTGAACGAGCCGACGAGCCCTGCGGCGAGCTCGTCGCGGCGGGCGGCTGCCGCGCCTCGCGTGACGACGACGGGATTGAGGCTGCCGAGCTCTCCGTAGAAGGGGATCGGGTCGGGTCGTCCGGAGGCGAGGTCGAACAGCGCGCGCCCTCCGGCGACCGAGCCCGTGAAGCCGGCGGCGCGCACTGCCGGATGCACCACGAGCGCGTTCCCCGCCGCGCGCCCCTCGACGAGCGCGAGGGAGCCGCTCGGCGCCCCCGCGGCCTCGAGCGCGGCGGCGGCGATCTGCGCGGTGCGCCGCGAGAGCTCGGGGTGCCCGGAGTGGGCCTTCACGACGACGGGATTCCCGGCGGCCAGGGCCGATGCCGTGTCGCCGCCGCAGACCGAGAACGCGAACGGGAAGTTCGACGCCGAGAACACCGCGACCACGCCGAGCGGCACGAGCAGACGGCGCAGCTCGGGCCGAGGCGGCGTGGCCGAGGGGTCGGCGTCGTCGACGGTGAGCTCGAGGTAGGAGCCCTCCTCGACGACGCCCGCGAAGAGGCGCAGCTGCCCGGTCGTGCGGGCGACCTCGCCGCGCAGGCGCGTGCCGCCGAGCCGCGTCTCGCTGTCGGCGATCTCGACGAGCTCGTCCGCGGCCGCGTCGAGCGCGTCGGCGAGCGCGCGCAGCCAGCGCGCGCGGGTGGCCGCGTCGGCGTCCCGCCATGCGGGGAACGCGGTGCGCGCGCGGGCGACGATCTCGTCGAGCTGGTCGGGTGTCGTGGTCATGAGGCGACCTCCAGATCGGGATGGTAGCGGAAGCGCAGGCCGAGGCCGAGGTGCGGCGCCTCCGTGAGGCGCCCGTCTGCGATGCGCACCGGGCTGGGATCGGCGAGGGCCCCGAGATCGCCGAAGCCGGCGTCCTCGACGTCCTCCGCGAGCGGGTCGCCCGGGAGCGTGAGCGCGAGCTGCCCCGACAGCTCGGGCAGCAGGTGCGGATGCACCTGCACGCCGTGCGCGTGCGCGCGCTCGACGATCCGGAGGAAGGGCGTGATGCCGCCCACGCGCACGACGTTCGGCTGCGCGAAGCGGATGGCCCCGCTCGCGAGGAACTCCTCGAATCGATGCACGGTGTGCAGGTTCTCGCCCACCGCGATCGGCGTCGGGATGCGCCGCGACAGCTCGACATGACCCGCGAGGTCGTCGGCGCGCAGCGGCTCCTCGATCCATGCGGGCGCGAACGGGGCGAGCAGCTCCATCGCGGCGGTCGCGCGGTCGAGATCCCACCGCTGGTTCGCGTCGATCATGAGGCCGCGGTCGGGTCCGAGCACCTCGCGCACGGCGGCGACGCGGTCGGCGTCCTCGGCGGGGTCGGGCCGGCCGACCTTGATCTTCACGGCGTCGAAGCCGGCATCGACCCAGCGGCGCACCTGCGCGACGAGCTCGTCCTGCGTGTAGTGCAGGTTCACGCCGCTGCCGTACGCCGTCACGCTGTCGCGACGGCGGCCGATGAGCGTCGAGAGCGGGGCACCGTGAGCGCGGCCCTCGGCGTCCCACAGGGCGAGGTCGAGCCCTGCGAGCGCGATCGTCGTGATGCCGCCGCCTCCGGCCTCGTGCAGGTTCCGCCACAGCTCATCCCACGTCCGCGTCGGGTCTGCGAGGCGGCCGATCGCGGCCGGAGCGATGTCGTGCTCGAGCATCGCGAGCACCGCCTCGGCGCCGATCTGCGGCGTCCACGAGAAGCCCCATCCGCGGGCGCCGTCCGAGCGGACGACGGTCGTGGCGATGACGCCGACGCTCCTGACGTCGGCCGCCCACGGGCGCACGAGCGGCACGCGCTCGAGGCGCGCCGTGAGCGAGCGGATGGTCGTCACGCGGCGAGCTCCCGCCCGCGTTCGAGGAGGGCCGCGAGGCGCGCGAGCTGATCCGGGTTCGGGTCGATGAGCGGCGCGCGCACGGAGCCGACGTCGAGGCCGGAGAGCCGCACGCCGGCCTTGATGAGCGAGACGGCGAAGCCGGGCGTCTCGTCTCGGAGCGCGACGAGAGGCGCGTAGAAGCCCTCGAGGAGCGCGCGCTGTCGCGCGGTGTCGCCCGAGCGGTGCGCGGAGAAGAACGCGACGGCCACCTCCGGCAGCATCGCGAAGACGGCGGAGGAGTACATCGGCACGCCGATCGCGGTGTACGCCGCCTGCGACAGCTCGGCCGTGAGCAGCCCGTTGAAGAAGAGCACGTCGCGCTCGGCGCGGGCCGCCTCGAGCACGAACTGCTGTGCGAGCGCGACGTCGCCCGTGCCGTCCTTGATGCCGACGACGCGCGGGTTCTGCAGGAGGCGCGCGACCGACCCGGGGGAGAACTGCGCGTTCGCGCGGTGGTAGACGATCACGGGGAGGTCGCTCGCCGCGGCGATCTGCTCGACGTACGCGATGAGGCCCTCCTGCGGTGCGCCGACGAGGTACGGGGGCATGACGAGCAGGCCGTCGGCGCCGGCCTCCGCCGCGATGCGCGCGCAGGCGACCGCGTGGCCGAGCGGGCCGCCGGCTCCCGCGATGACGGGCACGCGTCCTGCCGTCGCGCGCACGGCGGCCGTGACGGCCGCGCGCACGTCCTCGAGTGACAGGGTGTGGAACTCGCCCGTGCCGCACGCGGCGAACACGGCGCCCGGCTCGTGGGCGAGAGCGCCCGCGACGTGCTGCTCGACGAGGTCGGCGTCGACCCTGTCGTGCGCATCGAAGGCGGTCACGGGGAAGAACAGGACGCGGTCGGGGATGGCGAGGTCAGTCAAGGCGGTTCTCCTGTCGAGGGGATGCGGACACCGCGACGCGCTCGCCGAGCTCGTCGCGCCACGCGTGCTGGGGGCTCCACCCGAGCAGGCGCCGCGCCTTGGCGTTCGAGAACGCCGGAGCGGTGCCCGTGAGCTCGGCGGCCGCGCGGGCCGTGCCCGGGTGGAAGCGCGGGAGGAGCTCGCAGAGCGGCTCGCGCGCGAGGGCGTCGTCGGCGCCGACGAAGAACACCTCGCCGTTCGGGATGTCGCCCATGGCCGCGAGCAGCGTGTCGGCGAAGCGGGACACATCGCGCGCATCGACGTAGTTGAACAGCGCGGGGGCCGACAGCGCCGGGTCGTCGAGCCGTTCGCGGACGGTGTGGCCCTGCTGCGTGGGCGCGCCCGCCCACTCCTCGGGGGCGATGACGTAGCAGGGGCGGAAGGCCGCATAGCGGATGGCGTCGCCGGTCTGACGACGCAGCATGCCGATGGACTGCTCGATGATGAGCTTCGACAGCGCGTACGCGTTCCAGGGGAGCGGGGGCGTGTCCTCGTCGAGCGGAAGCCGCTCGGGAGTCCAGCCCGTCGGAGCGCCGTAGCCGAGCACGGTCGGGCTCGACGCCGCGACGATCCTCCCGACGCCGGCCGCCGCCGCCGCGGCTCCCATCACCGACACCGCGAGTCCCGCGTTCGCGCGCATGATGACGTCCTCGGGAGCGCTGAACGGGACGGCGATCGCCGCGAGGTGGATGAGGGCGTCGGGGCGCGCCTGCGCGATCGCGTCGGCCGCCGCGCCGGGGGCGCTGAGGTCGGCGGCGACCTGCTCGACGCCCGCGAGCTCGGGGGCGTCGGAGACCTGCCGGTCGACCGACACGAGGTCGTGGCCCGCGGCCGCGAGGCCCGCGACGAGCGTGCGGCCGAGGCGCCCCGCGCCGCCGGTCACGAGGATGCGGCTCACGGCCGGTCCTCGGCGAGCAGCGCGATGCCCAGGTCGGACACGCGCACGGGGAGTCCCGTCTCGAGCGAGCGGTTCCCGGCGATCCCGACGGCGATCGAGCGGATGCCGTCGCTCCAGTCGGCAGGCCGCCCGAGCGGGTCGTCGCCGGGGCCGACGAAGACGTCGGAGAGGAGCAGGGCGTCGCCGCCCCCGTGGCCCCCCTCGCCCGACCGGCGGATCTCGATCTCGACGGGCTCCTCCCAGTGCCGCTGCACGATGAGGCGCTCGCCGCTCGGGCGCAGGACCGACGTCTCCGCGTCGACCGCGCTCGGGTCGAGCACGGGATGGAGCCCCTCGTCGGGCACGAGGGATCCGCGCTCGACGACCTCGAGCTCGGCGCGGCCCTCGGTGCCGTTGATCGCGACGCGATAGCCCTCCCACGGCGCATGGGCGTTGAGGGAGTAGCCGAGCGTGGCTCCCGACGCGTAGTCCACGACGAGAGCGAGGTTGTCCTCGATCGTGATGCCGTCGCTGAAGACGTCGCGGTCGCGCACGTAGCCGTCGTGCTGCTCGGCCTCGAGGTACAGGGTCTTCAGACGCGGGTCCTCGCGCAGGTCGAGCTCGAACGGATCGTGCGCGCCCTCGTGCGTGCCGCGCTCGGGTCGCTCGCCGAGCCCGCGCGCGGCCGCGTTCTGTGCACCGTAGAAGCGCAGACCGCCCGAGGCGAACACGCGCCGCGGCTCGCTCGCGATCCACCAGTTGACGAGATCGAAGTGGTGGCTCGACTTGTGCACGAGGAGCCCGCCCGAATGCGCCTTCTCGCGGTGCCAGCGGCGGAAGTAGTCTGCGCCGTGCTTCGTGTCGAGCATCCAGGAGAAGTCGATCGACGTGACCCGCCCGATCCGACCCGACCGCACGACCTCGCGCAGCGCGCTGTTGCGCGGGGAGTAGCGGTAGTTGAAGGTGATGACGACCTGGCGGCCCGTGCGCGCGACCGCCTCCTCGATGCGCGCGGCGCTCGGGGCGTCGATCGTGAGCGGCTTCTCCACGACGACGTCGACGCCCGCCTCGAGCGAGCGCACGATCATCTCGGCGTGCGTGTCGTCGCGAGAGCAGATGACGACCCGCTCGATGCGCTCGTCGCGGATCATGTCCTCGAGGCGGTCGGGCGTCCAGACGCTCGGCGTCGGCAGTCCCTTGCCTGCGACCCGCTGCGCGTACACGTCGGCGCGGACCGGGTTGGGCTCGCACAGCGCGACGAGCGCCGCCCGGTCGGCGTAGGTGTCGGTGATCGCGTCGACATACATCTGGGCGCGGTGGCCGGTTCCGACGACGGCGTACCGGAGTTGGCTCATCGGTGAGTCCCTTCCTGAGAAAGCGGTTTCTCACGATACCACGAGGTCGCCTGCGGAGGCCAGCGTGCGGCTCAGGAAGCGGGCGGAGGGGCGGTGCTGCCGCGCACGGCGAGCGTCGGCGCGAGCACGACGGGCGGCGCGGCCGCGTCGTCCTCGAGAAGCGCCCGCATCGCGCTCCAGGCGAGCTCGCCCATCCGATCGGTCGGAACGCTCGCGGTCGTGAGAGGCGGTGTCGTGTAGCGTGCGAACGGGATGTCGTCGAAGCCCGTCACGGACACCTCGTGCGGGACCGCAACGCCCTCTTCGTGGAGTGCGCTGAGGAGGCCCATCGCGACGAGGTCGTTGTAGGCGAGAACCGCCGTGGCCTCGTGGGCGCGCACGGTCGCGACCGCCGCGGAGCCGTCGGCGAAGCCCGTCCCGCAGGGTGCCTCGGCGATGTCGAGATCCGGATGGGCGGCCCTCGCCTCGGCGATCGCCGCGACGCGCCGCGCGTTCGACGCGCTGCCCGGGACGCCCGCGAGGTAGAGCAGGCGACGGTGGCCGAGCATCCGGAGGTGCTCGATGATCTCGCGGAGGCCGCGGCCGTAGTCGGCCGCGACGACGGGGGCGCCGTCCCCTCCGCGGTTCACGAGCACGGCGGGAGCGAGACGCGGCAGTGCCGCGGCGAGCTCATCGTCGGGCATGCGCGGCGCGACGAGCACGATGCCGTCGGTGCGCCGGCGGGCCTGCAGCGCGAGCGCCGCCTCGTCGGCCGCGACCTCGGCGGAGTCGGCGACGAGCACGTGGTAGCCGTCGCCCGCCGCGGCCCGGCTCAGCGTGCGCAGGATGGCCTGGAAGGTCGGGTTCCCGAGGTCGGGCACGAGCACCGCGACCGTCTGGGTCTTCCCGAGGGCGAGGCTTCGCGCGAGGGGGCTCGCGGTGTACCCGAGCTCGGCCGCCGCGTCCTGCACGCGCTGGACGAGAGCCGGGTCGACCTTCGGGTTGCCGTTCATGACCCGCGACACGGTCGCCGGCGACACTCCCGCGTGCTTCGCGACATCCGAGATGCGCAGCTTGGCCGTCATGGTTTCGAGCGTATCCGCCGTCGGGCGATCGTCCCGTCAGCCGTCCTCCGGGGTCGGCAGGCGGTAGACGTGCGAAGCCGTGCGCGGATGCCGTCGTCCAGCCGGTCATCCGACCTCGAGCGTCGCGGGACGCGCGACGCCGCGCACGTCGATGCGGGGCCAGGCGGGGTCAGCGCTCAGGACCTCGACGCCGCCCGCGCCATCGAGCACGACGGTGTCCTCGACCTTCACCCCCGGGGCCCAGGGGTTCCAGGCGAAGGCCTGGTTCTCCACCACGCGGTCGCGGAGCGCGGGCGCGGCCTTGGGGTCGCGTCCCGCGTATCCCGTCGGCCCGCCCTGGTGGTGGCGCAGCCAGCCGTCCTCGCCGAAGCCATGGCGCCGGTAGCTCGCGGCGATGTCGTCGAGCACGTCGCCGAGCGCGCGGCCCGCGCGCGTCGCCGCCCAGGCATCGGCCTCGACCTCGAGGACCCGCGGTGCGCCATCCGGCTCGGATCCGCGGAAGCGCACCCAGCGCGTGAGGCTCACGTGGAGGCCGTCGCGCTTCGCGGTCGCGACCGCCATCGCGCGGTCGCCGAGCGGGGCCGCCGTCGGCAGCGGGTGCTGCACCCCGCCCCGGGCGGCTCCCGCGGCGAGCACGACCGCCGGCTCGGCGCCGCGGGCGAGGATGGCGTGCGCGAGTCGCCCGGCGAGCTCGAACTCCGACATCTCGGGAGACGCCTCGGCGAGCACCTCGGTCGTCGCGCGCGCGGCGTCGGCGCCGAGACGCCGGTAGCGCTCGTGCTCGACCGGGAGAAGGCTCGCGCGCGCCGCGCGCAGCTCGACCTCGAGCTCGGCCTCGTCGACGACGCCGTCGACGGGCGGCGCGAGGGGCGCGAACCAGTCGACGGGGCGGATCTCGGCGCCGCCGATCTCCTCCTCCGCGAGACGCTCGGCCTCGTTGCGCGGGGCGGTCACGACGATCTCGCCGTCGACGCGGACCACCGCCGAGAAGACGGGCGGACCGCCGAGCGGGACCGAGGTGCGCGCCCCGTCGAGCAGCCAGGACAGGCTCGCGCCGGATGTCAGCCGGAGGGCGGTCGCGCCGCGCCGGTCGAGGAGGTCCGCGATGCGCGCGAGCTTGTGCGGACGGTCGGTCGAGACGGCGGCTCTGCCGGTCAGCGTGGTCATGGGTGCTCCCTTGCTCGGCACACACTCTACGCGAGGAACCGGTTTCTCGGTGCGGCGGCACGGCCGGTGCCGTCGCCACAGCAGGAGAATCGCGCGGCTGCAGGACGCGAACGCGCGGATGGTCCTGCTCCGGACGGAAAGTCCTGCGCTCGACCGGGCTGCGCGGGACGGGCAGTGCGACGGGCAACGCAGTGCGACGGGCTGCGACCGGCTGCGCGGACGAGGGCGTTAGGCGCGGGCGAGAGCCTGGTCGAGGTCGGCGATGATGTCGGCGGCCTCCTCGAGGCCGACCGAGATGCGGATGGTGCCCTGCGAGATGCCGGCGGCCGCGAGCTGATCGGGCGTCATGTGGTTGTGCGTCATCGAGGCGGGGTGCGCGACGATCGTGCGCGCATCGCCGATGTTCGCCACGAGGCGGATCGTCCGCAGGGCGTCGATCACCCGCTCCACGCGGTCGAACGTGTCCTCGTCGCTCGGCGCGAGCTCGAACGCGAACACGCTCGGCGAGCCCTTCGGGAGGTACGTCTCGGCGCGCGCCCGCCACGGATTCGTCTCGATCGACGGGTGGAAGACGACGCCGACCGACGGATGGGCGTCGAGGAAGGCCGCGACGGCCTTCGCGTTCGCGACGTGGCGGCTCACGCGCAGGTCGAGGGTCTCGAGCCCCTGGATGAGCTGGAACGCGTTGAAGGGGGAGAGCGCGGGGCCCAGATCGCCGACGAACTTCGACTTCACGAGGGTCGTGAAGGCGCGCTCGTGCCCGAAGGCCTCCCAGAGCGAGACGTCGCCGTAGCGCCAGTGCGGCACGAAGAGGCCGGGCCACTTCTCGGGCTCGGCGGAGAAGTCGAACGTGCCGAGGTCGACCACGACGCCGCCGAGCGACGAGCCGTGTCCGCCGATGAACTTCGTCGCGGAGTGCACGACGATGTCGGCGCCGAAGTCGCGGGGGCGGAGGAGGAACGGCGTCGCGACCGTGTTGTCGATCACGAGGGGCACGCCGGCCTCGTGGGCGATGTCGGCGACCGCCGAGATGTCGAGCACCTGCGCGATCGGGTTCGCGACCGACTCGGCGAAGAACGCGCGCGTGCTCGGACGGACCGCGCGGCGCCATCCGTCGAGGTCGTCCTGGTCGACGAACGTGACGTCGAGGCCGAAGTCGCGGAAGGTGTCGTCGAAGAGGTCGACCGTGCCCCCGTACAGCTGACTCGCCGCGACGATGTGGCCACCGCGCCCCAGCAGGGCGAGCGTCGCGAGCGCGACCGCGGCCTGGCCCGAGGCGACGGCCGCGGCGGCCACGCCGCCCTCGAGACGCGCGAGGCGCTGCTCGAGCACGGCCTGCGTCGGGTTGTTGTTGCGGCTGTAGATGTAGCCCTTCTCGCGCAGCGCGAACTTCTCGCGCGCCTCGGTGAGCGACGAGAAGGCGTAGGCCGAGGACTGGTACACGGGAGGGAGCACCGTGAACTCGGGTGTGCCCGGCACGTAGCCCGCGTGGAGCTGGGTCGTGGCGAATCCCGCCGTCGGCTCGGCCTGTGTCATGCGGCCATTCTGTCGACCCGCAGGGGGTCGCCCGGAATCCGTATGACGCCGTGTTTCGGCGCGGGAATGCCGCGCCGGGTCAGGGGATGAGCAGCACCTTGCCGTTCGCGCCCTCCTCGACGAGCCGATGCGCCTGCGGCGCCTCGGCGAGCGGGAGCGCTTCGCCGATCTCGACGCTGAACCGCCCGGCGGCCAGGAGCGCGAGCGCGACCGGCACGGCTTCCAGACGCCAGGCCTCCTGCTGCGGCGTGAGCGGCCGAGGCGAGCCTCCGCTGAAGGCGCGGATGCCGAGCGCGTCGGCCTTCGCGCCCTGCACGAGCGTGGCGATCCGCGTGCGGTCGTCGAGGAGCTCGAGTGACGCGTGCAGCGCCTCGTCGGTGCCGACGGCGTCGAGGATCACGGTCGGACCGTGCGGGGCGAGCGCGCGCACACGGTCGACGAGGCCCGGCCCGTACGCGACCGGCTCGCCGCCGAGCCCGCGCACGCGGTCGGCCCGCGCGTCGCTCGTCGTGGCGATGACGCGTGCGCCGGCGAGCACGGCGAACTGGATGACCGCCTGTCCGACGGCGCCGGAGCCGCCGTGCACGAGGAGCGTGTCGTCGGCGCGCACGCCGAGCGAGCGCAGGGCCTGGTACGCCGTCCCGATCGGGATGCCGAGCGCTGCGCCCTGTGCGGCCCTGACGCCTGCGGGGCGCGCGAACACGTGATCGGCCGGTGCGACGACATCCGTCGCGTAGGCACCCTGTGCGCCCGTGAACGCGACCGGGTCGCCGACGCGGAAGCCGTCGACGTCCGCGCCGACCGCGGTGATGTGGCCGGCGCCGTCGCTGCCGACGCGGCGGGGCTCGGTGATCGGCGGAGTGGGGCGCAGCCCCGTCCTGAGCTTCCACTCGACGGGGTTCACGCCGGCCGCCTCGACCCGGATGGCGACCTCGCCGGGTCCGGGGACGGGATCGGGGACGTCTGCGAGCGTCAGGACCTCGGGGCCGCCGAGCTCGGTGTGCTGGATCGCCTTCGCCATGCCTTCACGGTAGCGCGCGGAAGGGGCGCCGGGACCGATCCCGACGCCCCTTCCGTTCGAGGTCAGGCACGCGCGGCGGCGGCCTCGGCCGCCGCGACGTGCGCGGGGGCGACCGGCACGAGGCGGCTGAGCTGCGTCACGTGGCGCGGCTCGAGCTCCTCGAGGGTGGAGACGCCGAGGAGTGCCATGGTGCGCTCGATCTCGGTCCGCAGGATCGCGATCATGCGGTCGACGCCCGCACGGCCGCCGGCCATGAGCCCGTAGAGGTACGCGCGGCCGACGAGCGTGAACTTCGCCCCGAGCGCGACCGAGGCGACGATGTCGGCGCCGTTCATGATGCCCGTGTCGATCATCACGGTCGCGTCGGAGCCGACCTCGCGCACGACGTTCGGCAGGAGGTGGAACGGCACGGGGGCGCGGTCGAGCTGACGGCCGCCGTGGTTGGACAGCACGATGCCGTCGACGCCGAGGTCGACGAGGCGCTTGGCGTCCGGCACGTTCTGCACGCCCTTCACGACGAGCTTGCCGGGCCACATCGAGCGGATGATGTCGAGGTCGTCGTACGAGATGGTCGGGTCCATCGCGGCGTTGAGCAGGTCGCCGACCGTGCCGCCCGTCGACGAGAGCGACGCGAACTCGAGCTTGGGCATCGTGAGGAAGTCGAACCACCACCACGGGCGCGGGATGGCGTTCACGATCGTGCCGAGGGAGAGCTGCGGGGGGATCGAGAAGCCGTTGCGCTTGTCGCGCAGGCGGGCGCCCGCGACCGGGGTGTCGACCGTGAACATGAGGGTGTCGAACCCGGCCTTGGCGGCGCGCTCGACGAGGCCGTACGAGATCTCGCGCTGGCGCATGACGTAGAGCTGGAACCAGTTGCGGCCATTCGGGTTCGTCGCCTTGACGTCCTCGATCGAGGTCGTGCCGAGCGTGGACAGCGTGAACGGGATGCCCGCGGCGGCGGCGGCGCCCGCGCCCGCGTACTCGCCCTCGGTCTGCATGAGGCGCGTGAACCCGGTGGGCGCGATGCCGAATGGGAGCGCGCTCGGCCCGCCGAGGATGGTCGTCGACGTGTCGACGTGCTCGGCCGGCCGGAGGATGTCGGGGTGGAACTCGATGTCCTCGAAGGCCTGGCGGGCGCGCGCGATCGAGAGCTCTCCCTCGGCGGCGCCGTCGGTGTAGTCGAACGCGGCCGCCGGTGTGCGGCGCTTGGCGATCGCGCGCAGGTCGTACGTCGTGAGCGCCGCCTCGAGACGGCGTCGCTTGCCGTTGAGGTCGGGCTTCTTGAACTGCATGAGCTCGAGGAGCTCAGCGGGGTTGGGCAGCTGGCGCTTGAGCATTCTGCTCCCTCTCCGTGGTGATCTGGTCGTAGTAGGTCGTGATGTGGTCGCGGATGGCCGTGGCCGCGGCGTCCTCGTCGGAGTCGGCGATCGCCGCGAGGATGCCGCGATGCTCATCGCGGAGCCGCGCGCAGGTCGCGGTCCAGTCGCCGACCGCGTGCGCTCCCGCGGTCACATAGGACTCGATCGCCGATCGGAGGCCCGCCATCGTCGCCGTGATGACCTGGTTGCCCGAGGCCTCGGCGAGCGAGAGATGGAACTGCTGATCGAGCGCGAGGAACTCGGCCTCCGAGAGCGAGGGCTCGTCCATCGCGTCGAGGAGCGACGTCGCGGCCGAGAGGTCGGGGGAGATGCGCGCGAGATGGCGCGCGACGTGCGTCTCCAGCACGAGACGCGTGTCGACGATGTCGGACACGGGGAACCCGCTGGCCGCGAGCTGCAGCCGCATGAGGGCCGACATCCCGCCGCCGGGAACCGCGACGATGATCGCGCCCGACGAGGGGCCCGAGCCGGTCGCCGTGCGGACCAGGCCGAGCACCTCGAGCACGCGGATGGCCTCGCGCACGCTCGAGCGCCCGACGCCGAGCTCGGCCGCGAGCGCACGCTCGCCGGGGAGGCGGTCGCCGGGGGCGAGCGATCCGTCGAGCAGGGCGCGCTCGAGGTGGGAGAGGACGCTCTCCCAGGCGCGCTGATCGTCTGCCATGACGTCTCCTGTGGTCAGACCACTGTGGTCAGACCACACGTTATCACGTCTGCGGGGTACCGTCGAGGGATGCCCCGCTCCCCGCTTCCGCAGCGTCATGGCCTCGATGCGGCGTGGGTGCGGACGCCGCGCACGAGCCCGCACGCTTCGCTGCGCGACCACCTCGCCGCGCACATGCCGCGCCTGCGGCCCGAGCGTCTCGACGAGATGCTCGACGAGGGCGCCTTCGTCGACGACGAGGGCCGCCCGTTCGCTCCGGATGCGCCGTTCCGTCCCCATATGTTCGTCTGGTTCCACCGCGATCTGCGCGAGGAGGCGGAGGTGCCGTTCCCGCTCGAGGTGCTGCACCAGGACGAGCGGATCGTCGTGGTCGACAAGCCGCACTTCCTCGCGACCATCCCGCGTGGCCGGCACGTCCAGCAGAGCGTCGTCGTGCGCGTTCGCCGCATGCTCGGCCTCCCCGAGCTCTCTCCGGCGCACCGTCTCGACCGCGTGACCGCGGGTGTCCTCCTCCTCACGACCGAGCGGCGGTGGCGGCGCGCCTACCAGTCGATGTTCGAGGAGCGCGTGCCGCAGAAGGAGTACGAGGCGGTGGCCGCGGCGCCCGGCGACCTCGAGCTGCCCGCGCACGTGCGCAGCTGCATCACCAAGGAGCACGGCGTCATGCAGGCGTTCGAGCACGATGACCGCCCGCCGAACGCGCACACGCTCATCGAGCTCATCGAGGAGAGCGGCGGCCTCGCGCGCTATCGCGCGACGCCCTTCACGGGGAAGACCCACCAGATCCGCCTGCACATGAACCGGATCGGGCGGCCGATCGTCGGCGACCCCATCTACCCGCGCGTGCAGGAGGTCGACATCGACGACTTCTCATCCCCTCTGCAGCTGCTCGCGCGCACGCTGCGGTTCGTCGACCCCGTCGACGGCACGGAGCGGGAGTTCGAGAGCCGACGGGTGCTGGAGGCGTTCCCAGCGCAGAAGTGACGGCGCGGTGCGTTGGGCGACGCACGTCCGTGCCCCGCGGGCGCGGTGTCTGAGGCCTGACGCCGGGATTGGGAGCGACGATCCCACGCCCGCTTCGTTATCGTTCTGTGACCTATTGTGCTTCGTTCTAGCTCGTAGGGGTCTTCGAATGTCCGTGGTGGGCGGGACACTGGTGTCATGAGCGATGGGGCTGTGTGGGGTGAAGGGGATGGTCCGTGCCCGACGGCTTCGGAGCGTGCGGCGGTGGAGTCGGCGATCGAGGCGATCCGGGCGGCGGACAGGGTGATCGCTCACGCGCAGGCGGCGCGTCAGATGGCGTTGGCGTCGGCGTCGCAGGTGGCGTGGGCGCAGCATGAGCGGCAGGTCGCGGCCGGGGGTTCGTCGCGGGCGTGGGCGCATCGGGCGATCGCGGAGGAGATCGCCGCGGCCACGCACACCCCGGGCCGGTCGGTGGAGCGGCAGATGAACGACGCGACGAACCTGGTGTCCCGGTTCCCGGTGGTGCGGGACCGGCTCGCGGCGGGGACGGTGTCGCTGCCGCACGCGCGCACGATCGTGCTGTGCGGGGACCGGCTCGATGACCCTGCCGTGCGGGCGACGTATGAGGTGCGGGTGCTGGAGCGGCTGGACCGGGTGCCGATGACCGCGGCGGCGTTGGCGGAGGTGGCGCGGAAGGTCGCGCAGGAACTGGACCCGGTCTCGATCAGCGACCGCCACAAGGCCGCCCGGAAGAGGCGGCGGGTGGGGTTCCGGCCCGGGGAGGACGCGATGGGCGCGTTCGACGCGGAGGTCGCGAACGTGCTCGGGGTGGGGATGATGGACCGCATCGACCAGATGGCGAAGACCGTCATCGCCGCGCGCGCCGCCGCCCGCCGCGCCGGCGACCCGGCCGCGCTCGCGGATGACCGCACCTTGGATGAGATCCGGGCGGACATCTTCACCGACCTCACCCTCACCGGCACCCCCACCGGCCACGACCACCTCTACGGCGCCACCTTCGACTGTGCGGATGCGAAAGCCGGCGATGTCGGACTCGGCGCCACAGGCACAAGCGGCGCGGATGCGGACGTGAAGGCGGGTGATGTGGGCCTGGGCGTCATGGGCGTCGACGGCGACGCGGGCGCAAGCGCTGATGCGGGCGCTCGCGCGGACGCGCGCACGTCACCCGGCGCGGCCGCCGGATCCGGTTCGGACGCTGCCTCGGCCGCGGGATCGGGTGCGGCGTTCCGTTCCCCGAAATCTCCGGCGGTGGGGCTCGGGGCGATCCGCGGGAGCGTGCACATCACCATCCCCGCCGAAGCGCTCGCCGACCCCACCCACAGAACCGAGGGCGCCACCCTTGCCGGGGCAGGACCGATCCCGATCATCGACGCCAAGGAGATCGCCGCGGACGCGACGATCTGGAACCGTGCGTTCACCGACGCGCACACCGGGGTCCTCCTCACCGTGGACCAGAGATTCCCCACCACCGCGCAGCGGCGGTTCCTGAAGGCGCGGGATGAGCGGTGCCGGTTCCCCGGGTGCCGGCAGGCCATCCGCAAGCACTACGTCGACGTCGACCACACCCACCCCCACTCCCGGGGAGGGCCCACGAACGTCCGGAATCTCGAGTACCTCTGCGAGACACATCACATGCTCGAGCAGATGACCCAATGGACCGTCACCCAGACAGAAGGCGGCGTGCTCGAATGGACCTCCCCGAACGGGCGCGTCTATACCGACACCCCGCCACCGGTCGCCCGCTTCACCCCCGACGACGACGAACCACCACCCTTCTGACACGACACCGCGTCTCAGGGGAGAACTCTGCCCTCGGTCATGCGCGCTCTGAGCGCTCAGACCCTCGAGATGATCGCGTTGTCGAGTTGATCGGCGTCGAGGCCGTGGCCGTTCGCGCGGTTCGTCAGCAGCGTCCACGCGATGCCCGCGGTCGGATGGATCCAGAACTCGGTGCCCGACCATCCCGCGTGCCCGTAGACGTCGCGGTCGATGAGGGCGGGCGCGCGCGTGCGGAGGTTCCACGAGAAGCCCCAGTCCTGTCCGCGCTCCGCGGGGTACGGCTCGAGGCGCGGCACGCCGGTCGTGAGGGGGCGGAGCATCATCTCGAGGGTCGCGGGGCGCACGACGTCCGCGCCGCCGCGGAGCAGGGCCGAGCCGAGCGCCAGGAGCGCTCCCGCCGTGCCGATGGCGCCCGCGCCCGGGTGCCGCGAGGCGGCGAAGCGGTCGAGGTCGAGACTCGCCTCGATGTCGGGGATGCGGTGCGGGTCCGCGTCCTCGTCGAGGACGAGTCCGGGCGCGAAGGCGCGCACCTCGTCCTCCCACGACCGTCCTGTCGCGTGGCGGACGAGCTCGGCCGCGCCCTGGAATGCGATCGACGAGTAGCGCGATGCGGTGCCGACGGCGAAGTCGCGGCCAGGGCGGCGCAGCGCCGCGGCGAGCCCCTCGACCGGGTCGAGCGTCGGCTCGATGAGCCCCGAGGTGTGCGCCATGAGGTGCTCGAGGCGCACGACGTCGTCGCGGGCGGCGGCCGCCTCGGGCACGGCGTCGGCGAGCGGGGTCTGCGACGTGAGCAGGCCGCGCTCGATCGCGCGCGCGGCGGCGAGCCCCGTGAGCACCTTCGTGATCGAGAACAGGCGGTACGGATCGTCGATCCGCGCGGTGCGGCCATCCGTCGCGCCGAAGGCATCGAGCGCGACGACGCCGTCGGCCGTCGCGATGCCGAGGACCGCGGTCGGGATGCGGCCCGCGTCGACGTGGCGGCGCGTCCAGTCGAACGCCGCGCCCCAGCCGGTCATGCGCGGGGCGCGAAGCGTCGCGGCGCGGTCGTGCGCGCGACGAGCTCGCGCAGATCCTCGAGGGAGCCGGAGATCTCGCCGAGCGCGCGGGCCTGGACGAGCACGTTGCCGAGGGCGGTCGCCTCGACGGGCCCAGCGAGCACGGGGAGACCGGCGCGATCGGCGGTGAGCTGGCAGAGGAGCTCGTTGAGCGAGCCGCCGCCCACGAGGTGGATGGCGTTCACGCGCTTGCCGGAGAGCTCGGCGGCGGCGTGGACGGCGTCCGCGAACGCCGACGCGAGGCTCTCGACGATGCAGCGCGCGAACGCGGCACGGGACTGCGGCACGGCGAGCCCGCGTTCGGACAGCCAGCTCGCGATCCGGTCGGGCATCCCGCCCGGCGCCGTGAAGACGGGGTCGTTCGCATCGAAGACGGGCTGCGGCGCCTCGACGGCCGCGGCCTCGGCGAGCAGGGCGGGCAGGTCGATGGTCTCGCCCGACTCGCGCTCCCACGCGCGCACCGACTCCGAGAGGAGCCACAGGCCCATGACGTTGTGCAGGAAGCGCACGCGGCCGTCGACGCCGCCCTCGTTCGTGAAGTTCGCGGCGCGGCTCGCCTCGGTGAGGACCGGCGCGTCGAGCTCGACGCCGACGAGGCCCCACGTGCCGCAGCTGATGTACGCCGCATCGGGGTCGGTCATCGGGATCGCCGCGACGGCCGAGGCCGTGTCGTGCGAGCCGACCGCGATGACGGGCGCGTCGAGCCCCGTGGCCGTGCGCACGGCGTCGCGTAGCGTGCCGATGCGGTGGCCGGGCTGCACGAGGGTCGGCAGGAGGCGCGAGGGGATGCCGAGGCTCTCGGCGAGGGGGCGGTTCCAGTCCCCGCCGCCCACGCGCAGGAGTCCCGTGGTCGACGCGTTCGTGCTCTCGGCGACCTTCTCGCCGGTCAGCCAGTAGGCGATGAGGTCGGGGATGAGCAGGGCCTCATCGGCGAGGTCGAGCGTGCCGGCGATGCGGTCGGCGGCGAGCTGGTAGAGCGTGTTGAACGCGAGGAACTGCAGACCGTTCTCGCCGTACAGCTCCTCGAACGGAGCGACCGCGTGGACGGCGTCGACGCCGGCGGCGGTGCGGGCATCGCGATAGTGATAGGGCGTGCCGAGCATGCGGCCGCCGCGGAGGAGAGCGTAGTCCACGGCCCACGAGTCGATCCCGATGGCGGCGACGTCGCCGGTCTGCGCGGCGGCGCGGAGGCCCTCGACGATCGAGCGGTAGAGCTCGAGGATGTTCCAGTGCAGCCCGTCGATCGTCTCGACCGGGGTGTTGGGGAAGCGCGCGACGGCTTCCAGGCGCAGCTCGTCGGGGCCGACGTGGCCGAGCATGACCCGGCCGCTCGTGGCTCCGAGGTCGACGGCGGCGACGGTGACGGTCATGGGCGGGACGCTCCTCAGGGGAAGGGGATGGCGGGGGAGGAGCCCGGCGCGCGCGTGTGCGGTCGCGCGCGCCGGGCTCCGGGACGGGTCAGCGCAGGAAGGCGGCTGCGACGCCCGAGTCGACGGGGATGTGGAGACCCGTGGTGCGGCTGAGCTCGGGGCCCGTGAGCACGTAGACCGCGTCCGCCACGTTCTCGGGGACGACCTCGCGCTTGAGGATGGTCCGGTTCGCGTAGAACTGGCCGAGCTCCTCTTCCTTCACGCCGTAGGTGGCAGCGCGGTTGGCGCCCCAGCCGGCGGCGAAGATGCCCGAGCCGCGCACGACGCCGTCGGGGTTGATGCCGTTCACGCGGACGCCGTGCTCGCCGAGCTCCACCGCCAGCAGACGCACCTGGTGCGCCTGGTCGGCCTTGGTCGCCGAGTAGGCGATGTTGTTCGGGCCCGCGAAGACCGAGTTCTTCGACGAGATGTAGATCACGTCGCCGCCCATGCCCTGCTCGATGAGCGCCTTGGCTGCCGCCTTCGAGACGAGGAACGAGCCCTTCGCCATGACGTCGTGCTGGAGGTCCCAGTCCTTCTCGGTGGTCTCGAGCAGCGGCTTCGACAGCGACAGGCCGGCGTTGTTGACGACGAGGTCGATGCCGCCGAACGCGAGCAGCGTGGCGTCGATCGCGGCCTGGACACCCTCCGCGTCGGCGACGTTCGCCGCGACGCCGATCGCGACGTCCGAGTTGCCGAGCTCGGCGGCCGCCGCCTGCGCCTTCTCGAGGTCGAGGTCGGCGACGACGACGCACGCGCCCTCGGCGGCGAGGCGCTTCGCGATGGCCTTGCCGATGCCCGATGCGGCGCCCGTGACGAACGCGATGCGACCCTGGTGGGTCTTGGGCTTCGGCATGCGCTGGAGCTTGGCCTCCTCGAGCGCCCAGTACTCGATGCGGAACTTCTCCGCGTCGGAGATCGGCGTGTACGTCGAGAGGGCCTCTGCGCCGCGCATGACGTTGATCGCGTTGACGTAGAACTCGCCCGCGACGCGCGCGGTCTGCTTGTTCGCGCCGTACGAGAACATGCCGACGCCGGGGACGAGCACGATGAGCGGGTCGGCGCCGCGGATGGCCGGGCTGTCGGCGGTCGCGTGCGCCTCGTAGTACGCCGTGTAGTCGGCGCGGTACTGCTCGTGCAGCTCCTTCAGGCGCGCGATCGACTCCTCGACCGACGCGGTCGCGGGCAGGTCCAGCAGCAGCGGCTTGACCTTGGTGCGGAGGAAGTGGTCGGGGCAGCTCGTGCCGAGCTCGGCGAGCGCGGGCGCCTTCTCGGAGGCGAGGAAGTCGAGCACCGTGTCCGAGTCGGTGAAGTGGCCGACCATCGGCTTGTCTGTGGACGCGAGGCCGCGGATCGTCGCGGCGAGCGCGGCGGCCTTCGCGCGGCGCTCGGCCTCGGGGAGAGCCTCGAAGCCCGGGCGGACGCCGCCGAACGGGTCGGCCTTGCCGTTCTCGTCGATGTACTTCTGCGCGGTCTCGATGATCCAGAGCGAGTTGCGCTCGCTCTCCTCGCTCGTGTCGCCCCACGCCGTGATGCCGTGACCGCCGAGGATCGTCCCGACCGCCTGCGGGTTGGCCTTCTTGATCTCCGCGATGTCGAGGCCGAGCTGGAAGCCGGGGCGGCGCCACGGGACCCAGACCACCTTGTCGCCGAAGATCCGCGCGGTCAGCTCCTCGCCATCCGCCGCGGTCGCGATCGCGATGCCGCTGTCGGGGTGCAGGTGGTCGACGTGCGCGGCGTCGACGAGGCCGTGCATCGCCGTGTCGATCGACGGCGCCGCACCCCCCTTGCCGTGCAGGCAGTAGTCGAACGCCGCGACCATCTCGTCCTCGCGCTCGATGCCGGGGTAGACGTCGACGAGCGCGCGCATGCGGTCGAGGCGGAGCGCGGCGAGGCCCTTCTCGGTGAGCGTGCCCAGGTCGCCGCCCGAGCCCTTCACCCAGAGCAGCTCGACGGGCTCTCCGGTCACCGGGTCGGTGTCCGTGCCCTTGGCCGACGTGTTGCCGCCGGCGTAGTTCGTGTTCTTCGGGTCGGCGCCCAGCCGGTTCGACCGGGCGATGAGGTCAGCGACAGTGGGGTTCGTCATGAGGATCCTTCGAGGGATGTCGGACGCGTCGGAGGCACCGCGTCGTGTGCTCTGTTGTGAATTATCTCACGAAGTAACACACGAGGCAATGGTCGTCCGCGGAATCGGCCGTGCGGCCGGTCAGAGGATGGCGACCAGCTCGCGATAGGGGGCGAGTGCGGGGTCGCGGGGGTCGAGCTCGGTCACGAGGAGCGAGATGCGCTGCCACGGGAGGCCGAGCGCCAGGGCGTTCTGCCCCAGCTTCGCGCTGTCGGCGAGGAGGATGGTCTCGTCCGCCGACTCCGCGAAGGCGGCCTTCACCTGGGCCTCGGCCATCGTCACCTCGAACGCTCCGCGCTCGGGCTCTACCGCCGACGCCGACGTGAAGAAGCGCCGGTAGTGCAGGCTCCGGGCGGCGGCGCACGCGATCGGGCCGACGAAGCTGTCCGTGCGCGGCTCGGCCTCGCCGCCCACGAGGATCGCGGTGGAGCCCGGTGCGCGCCGGGCGACCTGGAAGTTCTCGTGCGAGTTGGTCGCGACGAGGAGCTCGCGCGCGGTGTCGTCGGGGAGCTGCGAGAGGAGCACCCCGACCGTCGACGACGCGTCGGCCGCGATCGCGCCGTCGAGGGGGAGGAGGTGCTGCACCTTGCGTGCGATGGCGAGCTTCGCCTCCGCGCCCGTGGCCATCCGCTCGGTGAACGAGCGCGGCCGCGCGGATGCGACGGCGCCGCCGCGGACGCGCCGCAGCATCCCCTCCGCCTCGAGGTCGGCGAGGTCGCGGCGCACGGTCATCGCCGAGACGTCGAGCGTCGAGGCCGCCTCGTCGATCCGGACCCGTCCGCTCTTCGAGAGGAGGTCCAGGATGCGCGCGCGGCGCGCCTCGGCGTCGACGGTCCCGGTGGTGGCCATATCGCCGATGCTATCCCCGGAGGGCGAGGCCGCTTACGCGCCCCAGCCCGCCTGCACGCCGCCGACGCGCTCGGCCTCGATCCGCTCCTGGTAGCCGGAGGCGAGGTAGGCGGCCATGGGGTCGGCGGGCAGGCCGCGCGACTCGCGCCACTGCGCGAGGGCCGGGCGCACGTCGGTGTAGAACGCGTCCATGAACACCGCGTTCGCGGCGAGCACGTCTCCCGAGACCTGCGCGGCACGGAGCGCGTCCTGGTCGACGAGCAGCGCGCGGGCCGTCATCTCCTGGACGTTCAGCACCGAGCGGATCTGGCCGAGGATCTTGTTCTCGACGTTGTGGCACTGGTCGAGCATGAACGCGACGTCGGGGTTCGCGTAGCCGCCGCCGCGGATGACCTCGAAGAGGATGCGGAAGAGCTGGAACGGGTCGGCCGCGCCCACGATGAGGTCGTCGTCGGCGTAGAACCGCGAGTTGAAGTCGAACGAGCCGAGCTTGCCGAGGCGAAGCAGCTGCATGACGATGAACTCGATGTTCGTGCCCGGCGCGTGGTGTCCCGTGTCGAGGCACACCATCGCGCGCTCGCCGAGCGTGGCCACCTGCGCGTACGACGTGCCCCAGTCGGGCACATCGGTGTGGTAGAACGCGGGCTCGAAGAACTTGTACTCGAGCACGAGGCGCTGCTCGCCCGAGAGGCGCTCGTAGATCTTCTGGAGCGAGTCGTTCAGGCGGTCCTGTCGGCCGCGCATGTCGGCCTGGCCGGGGTAGTTCGATCCCTCGGCGAGCCAGATCTTGAGGTCGCGCGAGCCGGTCGCGTTCATGACGTCGATGCACGCGAAGTGGTGGTCGATCGCCTTCTGGCGGATCGCCGCGTCCTCGTGCGTGAGGGCGCCGAACTTGTAGTCGTCGTCCTGGAAGGTGTTCGAGTTGATCGTGCCGAGCGCGACGCCGTTGTCCTCGGCGTGCTTGCGCAGGTCGTCGAAGCTGTCGACGAGGTCCCACGGGATGTGCAGGGCGACGGATGGCGCGAGCGCGGTGAGCCTGTTCACCTGCGCGGCGTCGGAGATCTTCTCGAACGGGTCGCGCGGCGTGCCGGCGGTCGCGAAGACCTTGAAGCGGGTGCCGGAGTTGCCGAACGCCCAGGACGGGAGCTCGATCGCCTGCTTCTCGAGCTGGCCGAGGATCTCGTCGCTCAGGACGGAGGAGGGGGTCGTCATCGACAGTGCCTTTCGCTTTAAAACGATTCAATCGATCGTCGTGTTCATGGTGGCACAGCGCCGGCGCGAGGTCAACCGGCGCGGCCGTCACGGCAGTCATCCGATGCGGACGACGTCCGTCGCGACCGGGCCATCCGACGCCTCCCCGATACGATGAGCGGGGAGGTGGCGGATGACCGTCAGCGTGAAGGATGTCGCCGCGGCAGCCGGCGTCTCGGCCGGCACGGTGTCCAACGCTCTCAACCATCCCGAGCGGGTCGCCCCGGAGACCGTCGAGCGCGTGCGCCGCGCCATCCGCGATCTCGGATACGTGCGGAACGACGCCGCGCGGCAGCTGCGCGCGGGCCGCAGCCGCAGCGTCGGGCTCATCGTGCTCGACATGCGCAACCCCTTCTACGCCGATGTCGCCCGCGGTGCCGACGCGCGCGCGGAGCAGGACGGCCTGTCGGTGCTCGTGTCCGACAGCGCGCGGGACGGCGAGCGCGAGCGCCGGCTCGTCGACCTGTTCGCCGAGCAGCGCGCGAGCGGGGTCATCGCGACGCCGCTGACCGGCGACCTCGAGCACTTCGAGCGCCTCGCGGAGCGCGGCGTTCCGGTCGTTCTCGTCGATCACGAGGGCGACTCGGATGGTCTGTCGACCGTCTCCGTGGACGACCGGAAGGGTGGGCGGCTCGCGACAGAGCACCTGCTGGCGCGCGGATGCACGCGGATCGCGTTCGTCGGCGGCCCGAGCGGGCTCCGTCAGGTGCGCGACCGCTTCGAGGGGGCGCGCGCCGCGGCATCCGCTGCGGGTGCCGCGCTCGAGCGCGTCGAGATCGACGACCTCACGGTGCGGCACGGCCGCGCAGCGGGGGAGGCGCTGCTGCGCCGTCCGACCGGCAGGCGACCGGACGGGATCTTCGCCGCGAACGACCTCGTCGCGGTCGGCCTGCTGCAGGCGCTCACGATGACGGGCGGCGTGCGGGTTCCCGACGACATCGCGCTCGTCGGCTACGACGACATCGACTTCGCCGCGTCGACGGTCGTGCCGCTCACGTCGGTGCGCCAGCCCGCTGAGCTGCTCGGCGCGACGGCGATCGAGCTGCTCGCGCAGGAGCCCGGGGAGCACGTGCGCTTCGAGCCGCAGGTCGTCGTCCGCGCGACGGCGTAGCCCGGGCGGTCACGCCGCGAGGATCAGCCACAGCGACGCGACCGCGAGCGCGAGGTACGGGTGCGTGGGTTATCCGGGGGCGTTTTCGGCGTGTGGTGAGACATGGGTGGTCGGGGCGGCGTCCGTGTCTCACGCGCGGCGGTTATCCGGGGGCGTTTTCGGCGTGTGGTGAGACATCGGTGGCCGGGCTGAGTGTCCGTGTCTCGCCTGCGGCGGTTATGCGGGGGCGTTTCCGGCGTGTGGTGAGACATGGGAGGTCGGGGCGGCGCCCTTGTCTCACGCGCGGCGGTTATCCGGGGGTGTTTCCGGCGTGTGGTGAGACACGGGCGGCCGGGGTGGGTGTCCGTGTCTCACCTGACGTGGGTATCCGGCGGCCATTCCGGCGAGAACTGAGACACGGGATCCCAGGATGGCCCGGAGTCGCGTCGTCTGCCGCGCGAGGCCGCCGGGTCACTGGCGCGGAGGCGTGCTGTCGCGGACGAGCACCTCGAGCGACACTGGTGCGGGCGGCGTCCAGTCGTCCTCGACGGCGGCGCGGAGCGCCTGGGCGCCGAGCTCCTCCAGGGGAAGGTGCACCGTCGTGAGACCGGGGGTCACGTCGCGTCCCGTGGCGATGTCGTCGAAACCCGCGACGGCGATATCCGAGCCGGGCGCGCGCCCGGCATCGCGGATGGCCGAGATCGCGCCGATCGCGACGACGTCGCTGATCCCGAAGAGCAGCGTCCCGGGCTCGAGGCCCTCCTCGAGGAGGCGCGTGGTCGCCTCGTAGCCGGCATCGCGCGAGATCTGGCCGCGGACGATCCGCGGCGTCGCGCCGCCGCCATCCGCGAAGCCGGCGGTGAAGCCGGCGAGACGGTCGTCCGAGGTGCGCAGGCCCTCAGGGCCGGCGAGCACGACGGCGTCGCGATATCCGAGGGCGGTGAGCTTCCCCGCGAGCGCACGGGCGCCGGCCTCGTTCTCGTACGCGACGACGCGCGTTCCGGGAAGGGCGGCGCCGAGCGTGACGACGCGTCCGCCGGTCGACTGGACGGAGGCGATCTCGGCGGTGAGCGCGTCGGCGTCGCTCGCCGTGTCGCGCGACGCCGCGAGCACGATGCCGCGGGGCCGCTGGCCGCGCAGCGCCCGCACGAGGGCGACCTCGCGCTGCGGGTCGCGCTCGGTCATCGCGATCGTGACGATGAGGCCGGCCTCGTCGGCCGCATGCGCGACGCCCGAGGCGATCTGGCCGAAGTAGGGGTCCGCGATGTCGGCGACGAGCAGGGCCACCGTCGCCGACGTCCCGCGGGCGATCGCCTGCGCGGAGAGGTTCGCGGTGTAGCCGAGGCGGTCCGCTGCGGCCTGCACGCGCTCGCGATAGGCCTCGGCCACCTTGCGGGTGGAGCCGTTGAGCACGCGCGACGCCGTGGCGAGGGAGACGCCGGCCTCGCGCGCGACGTCATGGAGCGTGGGCGCTCCGCCGGTGCGCACCGTGGTGTCGGTCATCCGCTGAGCCTATCGCCGGAGGGGCGGGAGGGTGCGCGCGGCGCACCCTCCCGCGGGTCACACGAGGTGAGGGGCGACCGCGGACTCGAAGCCCGCGATCGTGCGGCGCACGGCCTCGGCCGGCGCGGTGTCCCAGATGGACTGGTTGAGCAGCTCGACCTCGATGTCGCCGTCGTACCCGGTCGCCTCGACGGCACGGGTCATCGGTCCGAAGTCGATCATGCCGTCGCCCGGGTAGTGGCGCGACAGGAGGTTGTCGGCCTCGAGCGGCGTCTTCCAGTCGCACACCTGGTAGGTCGCGATGCGGCCCTCGCGACCCGCGCGCTCGATGTGCGCGAGCACATCCGGGTCCCACCAGATGTGGAACGTGTCCACCGTGACGCCGACGACGGACGGGTCGAAGTCCGCGGCGATGTCGAGCGCCTGGGGGAGCGTCGAGAGCACCGAGCGGTCCGAGGCGTACATCGGATGCAGCGGCTCGAGGGCGAGCGTCACGCCCGCGGCACGCGCATCGGGCGCGAGCTCGGCGACCGCGTCGCGGACCCGCTCGCGGGCGCCGACGAGGTCGCGCGACCCCTCCGGCAGCCCTCCGACGACGAGGACGAGCACGGCGCGCGAGCCCTCGGCGCCTGCGGCGGCGAGCGTCGCGGTCTCCTCGATCGCGCGGCGGTTGTCGTCGATCGCCGCGCGGCGTGCCGGGCCCTCCTCGACGGTGAACCATCCGCCGCGGCAGTGCGTGGAGTAGCGCAGGCCGGAGTCGGCGATGATGCGCGCCGACTCGTCGAGACCCGCCTCCTGCACCTGCTCGCGCCACAGGCCGATCGCGCCGATGCCGGCATCCTGCACGACCCGGACGGCCTCGGCGACCGTCGTGTACTTGATCGTCGCCTGGTTGATCGACAGGCGCGGGTGCGGGACGCTCATGCTCCGACTCCGTTCAGACGCAGGTAGTCGCTCCACCGGGCGGCCGCGAGGGAGGGGTCCTCGAGGGCGTTCGCGGCGTTCGCGAGCTCGACGATGCGGGAGAGATGGGGGATGCTGCGGGCCGAGTGGAGGCCGCCGACCATCTGGAACGCGGACTGATGGCCGTTCAGCCACGACAGGAACGCGACGCCCGTCTTGTAGAAGTACGTCGGCGCGGCGAAGACCTGACGGCTGAGCTCCTCGGTGGGGCCGAGGATGCGCAGGTACTCGTCGGGGTCGCCCGCGTCGAGCGCCTGGATGGCCGCGGAGGCGACCGGGGTGATCGCCGCGAATGCGCCGAGCAGGGCATCGGAGTGGGTCCGCGTCGCTCCCGGGGTCGCCGCCGGCTGGGTCGCCGCGGGGACGTCGGCGCCGCCGATGAGCCCGACGTAGTTGAAGTCGTCGCCCGTGTACATGCGCACGCCCTCGGGCAGGCGCTCGCGCACGGCCACCTCGGACTCGGCGTTCAGGAGGCTCATCTTGACGCCCGACACCTTGCCGGGGTTCTCCTCGATGATGCGCACGAGCGTGTTCGACGCGGTCTCCCAGTCGTCGGCGCCGAAGTAGCCGGCCAGCTCGGGGTCGAACGCCGTTCCGAGCCAGTGCAGGACGACCGGGGTCGTCGCGGCCTGCAGGACGGCGCCGTACACGCGCAGGTAGTCGGTCGCGCTCGTCGCGACGCGCGCGAGGTGGCGCGACGCCATGAGCACGGGGCCGGCGCCCTGCTCCTCCGTGAAGTGCAGCTGCTCCTTGTAGGCGTCGATCACGGCGTCGAGCGAGATCGTGTGCTCGTCGACGTGATCCGTGTTGACGCCGACGACGACCGAGCCGCCCTCCTCGCGCGCCACCTCGGCGCTGCGGCTGATCAGCTCGCGCACGGCCGTCGCGTCGAGACCCATGTTGCGCTGGGCGGTGTCCATGGCGTCGGCGACCCCGAGACCCCACGAGTACACGGCGCGGCGGAAGCCGAGCGTCGCGTCCCAGTCGATCTGGGCGGGCTGACCGGGGGTGTTGTCGCCCCAGACGACCGGCACGACGTGCGCTGCCGCGTAGGCGACGCGGCTGCGCAGCGCCTTCTGCGGCTTCGTGTAGACGCCCGCGTCGTTGAGCGCGACGCGGCTCAGGCCGCCGTCGGCGGCGACGAGGGTGAAGTGCTCCGTCATCCGACTCACTCCAGGGTCAGCTCGGGCAGGACGACCTTGGCGCCCGTGCGGCTCGACTCGAGACCGGCCTCGGCCAGCTGCACGCCGCGCGCGCCCGCGAGCAGGTCGAACGCGTAGTCGGTGCCGAGCGCGTACGACGTGAGGTACTCCTCCCACTGCTGGCGGAAGCCGTTGAGGAAGACGTCGTTCGTCGGGACCTTCTGCCAGTCGGCCTCGTAGTCGTGCGTGTCCTCGAGATCGGGGTTCCACACCGGCTTCGGCGTGGCGTTGCGGGGCTGGATCTTCGCGCCGAAGAGGCCGACGACCGCCGAGCCGTGCGTGCCGTCGACGTGAAACTCGACGAGCTCGTCGCGGTTGACGCGCGTGGTCCAGCTGGAGTTGATCTGCGCGATCACGCCGCCGTCGAGCTCGAAGATGCCGTACGCGGCGTCCTCGGCGGTCGCGTCGTAGTGCTCGCCCTTCTCGTCCCAGCGGTCGGCGATGTGGATCGACGCGTGCGAGTAGACGCTCTTCACTTCGCCGAAGAGGTTCTCGAGCACGTAGTTCCAGTGCGGGAACATGTCGACGATGATGCCGCCGCCGTCCTCGGCGCGGTAGTTCCAGCTGGGGCGCTGGGCCGGCTGCCAGTCGCCCTCGAAGACCCAGTAGCCGAACTCGCCGCGGACCGAGAGGATGCGGCCGAAGAAGCCCGAGTCGATGAGGCGCTTGAGCTTCTGGAGGCCGGGGAGGTAGAGCTTGTCGTGCACGACGCCCGTCTTGACGCCGGCCTCCTTCGCGAGGCGGGCGAGCTCGACGGCCTCCTCGACCGACTCCGCGGTGGGCTTCTCGGTGTAGATGGCCTTGCCGGCCGCGATCGCCTTGCGCAGAGCCGTCGCGCGGGCCTTCGTCACGAGGAAGTCGGCGTAGATCTCCCAGGTCGGGTCGGCGAGCGCCGCGTCGAGGTCGGTCGTGTAGTCCTCGATGCCGTGCTGGGCGGCGATCTCGGCGAGCTTCGCCTCGCTGCGGCCGACGAGGAGCGGGCGGACCGTCACCTTCGAGCCGTCGGGCAGCTCAACGCCGCCCGCGTCGCGGATCGCGAGGATCGAGCGCACGAGGTGCTGACGGTAGCCCATGCGCCCGGAGACGCCGTTCATGATGATGCCGATCTCGCGGACGGCGGGGGTGGCGGTGGTCACGATGTGCTTCCTTGCTCTCATCGAGGGCTGCCCCTCGTTGGGTAAACGCTTTCCAAGAGTGTGGCACACCGGATCTCCTGAGTGCAACCCCTCCGGATGGCGTTTTCCCACCCGGTGGGAATCAGGGGGCCGCGGTCGTGAGCACGCGCGCGGGAGCGAGGAGGAACGCCGACTCCTGCGGCCCGAGAGCCACGGATGAGATCGCCGCGCCCGAGCGGATGTCGGTGCCAGCGACATCCACGACGACGTCGGTGTCGCCGTGGTTGATGAGCGTGACGAGGTCGCCGCGGCGCGCGACCTCGACGCCGGCGGGCGGGGCGTCTCCGAGGACCGGCTCGACCGCCGCCTCCTCGATGACGAGCCCCAGGACGAGGTCGAGTCCGGCGTCGTCGGGCATGGTCGCGAGATACCAGGCCGATCCCTCGCCGTGTGCGCGGCGGGTCAGCGCAGGACGCCCGCGTGAGGGACCCGTCGTGAACGAGGCGACGACCGCGGCGTCGTCGGCGAAGAGCGCCTCCGCGAAGAACGTCCCGACCGCCTCGCGACCGTCTCCGAGCGCGAAGCGCGCCTCGCGGACATCCTCGGCGACCCAGGTCTCCGCCCCCGAGCCGTGCGAGCCCTCCTCGCCGGCGCGCTCGGCGATGTGATCGAGTGCGGGCGGCACGAGCGGGCGGAAGTCCTCGAGCGCGACGCCGAGCACGGGGCCGAGCTGCGTGAGGAACCCGCCGTCGCGGAAGCGGTCGTTCGCGTCGACGATGTCGCTGAACGGCCCGGTCAGGAGCACCCCGCCCGCGGCCGCGAAGCCCTCGAGCGCCGCGGCGCCCTCGTCGCGCAGCAGATAGAGGAACGGCGCGATCGCGAGGCGATACCGCCCGTCGACGTGCTCGGGCTTCACGATGTCGACCATGATGCCGCGGCGGTGGAGCGCGCCGTACCACTCGCGCAGCAGTGCGAGGTAGTCGATGCGGTTCGGGTGGTCGGCCGCCTCGACCGCCCACCAGTTCTCCCAGTCGAAGACGAGGGCGACCGGGGCGTCGTCGCCCGGAGCGGGCAGCTCGGGGAGGGCCGCGAGGGTCGCCCCGAGCGCGGTGACCTCCCGCCAGGTGCGCGTGCGCGTGCCCGCGTGCGGGAGCATCGCCGAGTGGAACTTCTCGGAGCCCGCCCGCGACTGCCGCCACTGGAAGAAGAAGATGCCGTCGGCCCCGCGGCCGACCGACTGCGCGGTCTCGGCGGCGAGCTGCCCGTCGCGCTTGGACGGGTTCGCCGGGCGCCAGTTCACCGCGTCGGCCGCCTGCTCCATGAGCAGCCACGGACGGCCCCGCTTGAGCGAGCGGACGAGGTCGCGCTGGAAGGCCGTGTTGCGCACGCGATGCGGATCGAGCGGGTCCGGGTAGCAGTCGTCGGTGATGACGTCGATGTGCGGCGCCCACGTCGTGTAGTCGGCGGGCTTGAACGGGCCCATCATGTTCGTCGAGATCGGCTGCGTCGCGCCGGCGGCCCGGATGATGTCCCGCTCGGCGAGGTAGCACTCCAGCCACATGTCCGACATGAAGCGGTGGTAGTCGAGCACCTGGGACGGGTTCCGGCTGTACGGGGCCCTGCGCGGCGGGAACACCTCCTCCCACGCGCCGTATCGCTGGGCCCAGAAGTCGGTGCCCCACGCGGCGTTGAGGGCGGCGATCGTCTCGTAGCGCGCGCGCAGCCAGCCGCGGAACGCGTCGCGCGCGGCGTCCGAGTACTCCACCGGAAGGTGGCAGCCCGATTCGTTGCCCACGTGCCACATGACGACGGCGGGGTGCTGCGCGTAGCGCTCGGCGAGGCGGCGGACGAGCTCGGCGGCGAGCCGCCGGTAGGTCGGCGAGGCGGGGGAGTGGTGCTGCCGCGAGCCGTGCCAGTACGGCGCGCCGTTCTCGTCTGCGGCGAGGATGTCGGGGTGCGCGACCGTGGCCCACGGCGGCGGCGAGGCGGTCGCGGTGGCGAGGTTCACCCCGATCCCGCCCGCGTGCAGCTTGCCGATCACGGTGTCGAGCCACGCGAAGTCCCACACGTCGGGCGCGGGCTGGATGCGCGACCACGCGAAGATCCCGAGGCTCACGGTGGTCACCCCGGCCTCCTGCATGCGCAGCACGTCGTCGTCCCAGACGTGCTCCGGCCACTGGTCGGGGTTGTAGTCGGCGCCGTAGAGCATGGTCCTCGAATCCGGGGTACGTCGGCGTCAGCGCCGACGGCGGGGGCGCTCGGGGACGGCGACGGCCGCGAGGGCCGCGCACCCGAGTGCGGGGATGAGCAGGGGAGGGAGCATCCAGGTCGCGAGGCCCACGAACGCGGCCGCGACGACGAGGTACAGGAATCCGGGGAGGTCCCGGCCGATCGCCGGCGGCAGCGAGCGGATGGCGCGGAGCCATCCGCTCTCGGGCGACCACGCCGCCGACGCGGTGAGCAGGACCCCCGCGACGGCGGCCGCGAGCAGCCAGCCGAATCCGGCGATCAGCTCGCCGCCGGGCAGCAGCCCGGACGAGGCGAGCAGGATGTCGATCGCGAGCACGCCCGCGATCAGCGCGCACGCGAGGCCGACGACGATCCCGCCGGGCAGCGCCGCGCGGACGTCGCCCCAGAACGCGCGCATCGAGGATCCCTCGGCGCGCGCGTATCGGCGCAGGTGGCGGATGCCCGCCGCGAGCGCGGCGGGCAGGGTGACGACGAGGAGCCCGCAGACGGTCACGAGCACGCCCGTGAGGAGCACCTCGCCGAACAGGGCGAGCGCGCCCGCCGCGCCCGGGTTGCGCCCGGGCTCGTCGTGCGTCGGGCCCGAACCCGATGCCGCCGCGCGGCGGGCGGCGCGCTCGCCTCTGCTCATGGTCAGCCCTTCAGGCCCTGGGTCGCGACGCCGTCGATGAGGAAGCGCTGGAACACGATGAAGAAGAGCATCACCGGCACGAGCGCGACGAGGCTGGCCGTGACGGTCGCGCCGTAGTCCGACGCGGACGTCTGGTCGTTGTAGAGGCGCAGGGCGATCGGGAGCGGATAGTTCTCGGGGCTGTTGAGGTAGAGCAGCGGCCCCATGAAGTCGTTCCACGTCCAGATGAAGGTGAAGATCGCGCAGGTGACGAGGGCGGGCTTGATGAGCGGCAGGATGACCGACCAGAAGATGCGCCCGTGTCCTGCGCCGTCGATGCGCGCCGCCTCGTCCATGTCGCGCGGGATCTGCCGGATGAACTGCACGATGAGGAACACGAAGAACGCCTCGGTCGCGAGGAACTTCGGCAGGATGAGCGGCACGAAGGTGTCGACGAGCTCGAGCTTCTGGAACCAGATGTACTGCGGGATGATCACGACGTGGAACGGCAGCAGGAGCGTGCCGATCATGGCCGAGAAGAGGATCCCAAGGCCCTTGAACTTCACGCGCGCGAACGCGTAGGCCGCGAGGGCGGAGGACAGGACCGTGCCGATCACCGCCGACACCGCGAGGATGAGCGAGTTCGCGAAGAACCGCCACAGCGGGATGCCGGCGATGCCCTCGCCGACCTTGACGTAGTTGTCGAGCGTGGGCGCCCACGGGATGAGGCCGGGGTTCTGGCCGAACTCGCTGTTGGGCTTGAAGGTCGACGCGACCAGCCAGATGAGCGGGTAGATGACGACGAGGGTGATCGCCAGCAGCACGACGAACCAGATGATCGTCTGCCAGCCGCGACGCGTGACGCGCTTGCGGGGCGCGGGGCGCCCGGTGGTGACCAGGTGCGTGGAGACGGTGGAGGTCATCGGTCTTCTCCGGCGTAGTGGACCCAGGACTTCTGGGTGCGGAACAGGATCACGGCGATGACGGCGACGACGAGCATGACGATCCACGCGATGGCCGAGGCGTACCCGAACTGGCCGTCGGTGAAGCCGCGCTTGTAGAGGTAGATCGTGATGTAGTTCGTCATCCCGGCGGGGCCGCCGGTGCCGTTGGAGATGATGTACGCCGATGCGAACACCTGGAACGCTCCGATGAGCTCGAGCAGCAGGTTGAAGAAGATGACGGGCGAGAGCATCGGGACGGTGACGGCCCTGAAGCGGCGCAGCGCCCCCGCGCCGTCCATCTCGGCGGCCTCGTAGAGCTCCTTCGGAACCTGCTTGAGGCCCGCGAGGAAGATCACCATGGTGCCGCCGAACTGCCACACGGCGAGGAGGATCATCATCGGCACGACGAGGTCGACGTTGCCGACCCATCCGCCCAGGTCGATCCCGAAGATCGAGAGGGTCGAGTCGACGGGGCCGTCGGTGTTGAACATCGCGCGCCACACGATCGCGACCGAGACGGAGGCGCCGATGAGCGAGGGGGCGTAGAACGACGAGCGGAAGAACGCCGCGCCGCGGTCGCGGTAGTTCAGCAGCAGGGCGATGCCGAGCGCCGCGGCGAGCTTGATCGGCGTGCCGACCAGCACGTACACGAGCGTGATCGTCGCGGACTGCACGAACTGCGGGTCGTCCGTGAACATGCGCACGTAGTTCTCGAGGCCGATCCACTTCGGGTCGGTGAAGAGGTTGTACGACGTGAACGACAGGTACAGCGAGTAGACCATCGGGCCCAGGGTGAGCCCGAGGAAGCCCACGAGCCAGGGCGCCAGGAAGGCGTAGCCGGCCAGCGTCTCGCGCAGGCCCTTCTTCTTGAGGCCCGGCCGCAGCGGCGGAGCCCCCGCACGCGATCGCCGCCCGCCGCTGTCGGCGGTGACGACCGTTCTCGTCAGGGTGGTGGTCATGATCTCCCGATCGGGTGGGGCGGCCCGGACGCGTGCGTCCGGGCCGCCACGGGGTTACTGGTTGAGGACGACGTCCATCTCGGAGAAGAACTGGTCCACGGCCTCGTCGACCGTGACGGTGCCGAAGTTCAGCTCCGTGCCGAGCTGGCGGAACTTCTCCTCGAGGGTGCCGTAGCCGACGATCGGCACGGGCGGGGCGTCGCCGAGGCGGTCGGCGATCGACGCCTCGTAGTCGGCGACCTTCTGGCTGAACTCGTCGAGCTCGGCGGCCTCGAGGGCCGTCTGCGAGGCGGGCAGGCCGCGGTTCGTGCCGAAGATCTCACCCGACTCCGGGCTGTTCACGAGGAAGTCCACGAGCGTCGCGGCCGCCTCGGGATGGTCGGTGTTCGCCGAGATCGCGTGCAGCATCGACGGCTTGAGGTAGAGGTCCTTCGCGCCCTCCTCGGTCACCGGCGGGGCGACGAGGTCGAGCGTCGAGTACCCCTCGCCGAGGTTGGCGAGGTAGCCCGCGCCGAAGTTGTCCCAGACGAGCTCGCTCGTCGTGAGCGCGGAGTCGAAGCCGCCGAGCGGGGTCAGCTCCTCGACGCGCTGCTGCTCGATGGTCGTGCCGTCCTCGCGGATCTCCGAGCCCTGCTCCAAGAACGCGCGCAGGTCGTCCTCGGTGAAGTTCGCCTCGCCGTCCTCCGTGAAGAGGTCCTCGCCCTGTGCGCGCATCTGCAGCTCGAAGTTCTGGATGCGGCCGGTCCAGTCGCCGCCGCCCCACGCCTCGATGCCCTTGGCCTCCGCGGCGTCGGTGACCTCGGCCATCCACGCGTTGTAGTCCTCCCAGGTGCCGCCGGCGAAGCCCTCGACGCCGATCTCCTCGAGGAGGGTCGGGTTGAGGAACATCGCCCACGCGTTCGTCGAGGTCGTGATGCCGTAGTTGCCGTCGCCGACCTGGCCGATCGCGAGGATCTCCTCCGAGAGCGCGGAGTCGTCGATGATGTCGCCGACGTACGGCGTGAGGTCGAGCAGCAGGCCGTTCTCGGAGTACTGGCGCAGGTACGAGTAGTCGAACTGCATGACGTCGGGCAGGCCGCCGCCGGCCGCCTCGGTCTGCCGCTTCTCCCAGAAGGCGGGGAAGTCGAGGAACGAGCTCTGGATGGTGATGTTGGGGTATTCCTCGTTGAAGGCGGCGAACGCCTCCTCGTAGAGCGCCGCGCGGACGTCGTTGCCCCAGAACGCGAAGGTCAGGGTGACCTCCTCGTTGGGGTCGACGGTCTCGACGGCCTCGGGGGAGCCGCCGGAGCAGCCGGCGAGTGTCAGGCCGCCGATCGCGACGAGGGCCGCCGTCGCGGCCAGCCTCTTGGTGGGGAACATCTTTGTCCTCTCAGAACGACATCGTCCATGCCCGGAGCGGGCGGGCGCCATGGGGTGGAAAGCGCTTGCCCGAGACTCTAGCGCGCGTAAAAACGTTTCACAAGGGGGAGGCCCCTTCCCGCCCGTGTCGTGGCCGTACCGTGACAAAGGGCGGGAAGGGCGGGCGGATCAGCCGAGGATGACCTTCGCCTCGGAGAAGAACTGCGACACGGCGTCGTCCACCGAGACGGTGCCGAGGCCGAGCTCCTTGCCGAGATCCCAGAACTTCTGCTCGAGCGAGCCGTAGCCCACGACGGGCGCGGGCGGAGCGTCGCCGATGCGCTCCTCGACCGACGCGAGGAAGTCCGCCACCTGCTTGTCGGGGCCCTCGAGGGTCGCGCCCTCGAGCTTCGTCTCCGACGCGGGGAAGCCGAGCGACGTGCCGAAGATCTCGCCGGCCTCGGGGCTGTTCACGACGAAGTCGAGGAAGATCGCGGCGGCCTCGGGGTGCTCGCTCTTCGCCGACACGGCCATCTGCAGCCCGGCCTGCCGATAGAGGTCCTGTGCGTCCTCCTCGGCGGTGGGCGGCGCGACCATCGAGATGCTCGATGCGCCGGAGTCCGCGAGATAGGCCGCGACGAAGTTGCTCCAGCTCGCCTCGCTCGCCGTGACGTTCGCCCCGAAGCCCGAGACCGGGCTCAGCTCCTCGAGCTTCTGCTGGGGCACGACGACGCCGTCGCGGTCGGCGGCGCCGCTCTCCCAGAAGGCGCGGAGGTCGTCCTCGTCGAACCCGAGCTCGCCGTCCTCGGTGAAGAGGTTGCCGCCCTGCGCGCGCAGCACGTTCTCGAAGTTCTGGATGCGCTGCGTGTAGTCCGTGCCGCCGTACACGGCGCCGCCGGTCGCCTCGGTGACCTCGGCCATCCACGCCGAGTAGTCCTCGAAGCTCGTGCCGCCCGGGTAGGGCTCGATCCCGTGCTCGGCGAGGATGTCGTCGTTGAGGAAGACGGCCCACGTGCTGTAGCCGAGCGGGAGCGAGTACTGCGCGCCGTCGAGCTGGCCGGTCGCGAGCAGGCCCTCGTCGATCGCCGCGGTGTCCACGTACTCCGCGCACTCGCTGAGGTCGGCGAGCATGCCGTTCTGCGCGTACTGACGCAGGTACGTGTCGGAGAACTGCCACACGTCGGGGAGGCCGCCGCCGGCGGCCTCGGTCTGGCGCTTCTCCCAGTACGACGGGAAGTCGGTGAACGACCCGTTGACGGTGATGTTCGGGTGCTCCTCGTTGAATGCCTCGATGAGCTTCTCGTACCGCTGCGCGCGGTCGTCGTTGCCCCACCACGTGAAGGTCAGCTCGACCTTCTCGTCCGGGTCGTACTCGGTCGAGCCGGAGCCCGAGCTCGCGCATCCCGCCAGGGTGAGGGATCCGATCGCCGCCGTGACCGCGGCCACGCGGATGAGCCGTCGCTTCATCGCTGCTCTCCTGTCTGCTTCTTCGCTGTGTGAAGGCGCGCTTCCCACGTTGGAAAGCGCTTCCCATCGGGCACGCTAGTGCAGTCAGAAACGTTTTACAAGCCGGATGTCACGGCGCGAGCTCACGGGCGAGCGCCGCGACCTCGTCGGGCTCCCAGACGCGGTCGAGGAACGCGAGACGGTGCGCGAGCGCGAGCTCCGCACCCGGCGCGAGCACCACGGTCTCGGCGAAGGTCGGCGACGGCGCGAGCACGGGGAACGGCTCTGCGCGCACGAACCAGCGGATGGCCGGCGAGCCGCTCGAGCGCCCGGCGAACGCGAGCACGGTCCCGCCCCCGTCGATCTCGTCGTGCAGGCCCGAGAACGCCAGCCACGGCGCCTCCGATCCCATCAGCTCATCGGCCTCGGCGCCCGCACGGGCGGCGGCGACGCCGCTGACGTCGGGTGCGACGACCGTGCCGCCCGTGAAGGAGCGCGTCAGGCGCAGGAACAGGCCAGAGTAGCCCGCGTTCTCTCGGCCGTTCGTCGTCGGGCTCCCGAGCACGAGCTCGCGCTGGCTCGTGTTCCGCAGCGTCGACGCGATGTCGAGCGCCCAGAGCCCGCGCGAGGGGTCGAGGGTGTGGAATCGGTGCTCGCGCGCCTCGCTCAGCCACGCGTCGCCCGAAGCCGTGATCCACGTGAGGTCCTCGCGGATGACCGCGGCCGGGCCATCCGAGAGCGCCCGGAAGCGGTCGTGGCGGATGCGCCCCACGTTGTCGAGCGGGATGTAGCCGCGTCCGTGCACGTAGGTGTTGCCGCCCCAGAAGTTCTGGCCCGAGACATCGGTGAGGGTCATCTGCAGGCCCTTGTGCCAGCGGTGGTCCCAGGGGCGGAAGCCCGTGAGCGGCGCCCCCGAGAGGGCCCGGATCGGATGGAGGTAGGGCTTCGGGCCCTCGAATGCCGGGGCGTCCTCGGCGAAGACATATCGTGCGACCTCCATCCCGCCCGCGCGGACGACGATCGAGGCCTCCTCCTCGTGCAGGGCGAAGCCGGTCATGCGCGCGCCGATCGGATGGTGCCGGCATGGATCCGCGCGGTCGCCCCGACGGGATCGCCGCCGGGCATCGACGCGTAGAACGGGTCGGCGGGGGAGAGCTCGTCGCGCGCGACCGCCCGCCCGGTCAGGGCGGACTTGTACATGCCCGCCGCGAGCTCCATCACGCGCCGACCGTCCGCGCCGCTCACGCGGGGCCGCTCGCCGCGCTCCATGCTGTCGACGAACTGCGTGAACTGCGGCACGTGGGTCGAGCTCGGCACATCGTCCGTCGGCGCCCAGGCCGCCGCCGTCTCGGGGGCGACGTGCGGCGCGGGCGTCCACGTCCAGTGCGCGTTGCCGTAGCCGTAGAGATGCTCGACCTCGACGGTCGCGTGCTCGAAGTCGATGCGCACCTGGCTCGTCTCGCGCGGCGACAGGAGGCTGTTCGTGATCGAGCAGAGGGCGCCCGACGCGAAGCGCACGACGGCGAACGAGACGTCCTCGGTCTCGGTCTCGCGCGCGAGCGTCGACATGACGGCCGTGACGTCGGTCCATTCGCCCAGGAGCGACAGGAGCATGTCCATCTGGTGGATGCCGTGGCCCATGGTCGGGCCGCCGCCCTCGGTCGCCCACTTCGCGCGCCACGGCACGGCGAAGTACGACGGATCGCGGTACCAGAGCGTGTCGCACTTCGCGACGAGCGGCCGGCCGAGCGCGCCCTCGGCGATGAGCGTGCGGAGTCGCTCGGCCGCCGAGCCGAACCGGTGCTGGAAGATGTAGGCGGCGTAGGGGCCGTTCTCGCCCTCGTGCGCCATGATCTCGTCGTAGTCGGCGAGCGAGAGGGTCGGCGGCTTCTCCGACAGGACCCACGCGCCGGCGTCGAGAGCGGCGATCGCGGCCTCCTTGTGGGCGATCGGCGGCGTCGCGAGGGTGACGAGGTCGGGGCGCTCGCGCTCGAGCAGCTCGGCGACGTCGGTGTACCAGTTCGCGGCGCCGAACTCGGCCGCGGCCGACGCCGCGGACTCGGCGCTGAGATCGGCGACCGCGACGACCTCGACGCGATCGCCGAGCGCGCGCAGACTCGGCAGGTGCTGCACGCGGGAGATCGCTCCCGTTCCGATGACGGCGACGCGGATGGCCATGGTGCTGCTCCTTCGCATAGGGCGCCCGGTGGGAAAGCGCTTGCCGACAGGGTATCGCGATTCGGCCGCGCGAGCGAGCCGAGGCGCCGCTCGCGGGTCAGAGCGCCTGGGTCAGGTGGAGCCGTGCGTAGCGGCCGTCGCGCGCGAGGAGCTCATCGTGCGCGCCCTGCTCGACGATCCTGCCCTGCTCGAGGACGACGATGCGGTCGGCGCTGCGGACCGTCGACAGCCGGTGCGCGACGACGAGCGTCGTCCGCCCCGACATGAGGCGATCGAGCGCCTCCTTGACGAGTCGCTCCGACTCGGGGTCGAGGGCGCTCGTGGCCTCGTCGAGCAGGAGGATGCGCGGGTCGCGCACGAGCGCGCGGGCGATCGCGATCCGCTGGCGCTGCCCGCCCGACAGGCGCGCGCCGCGCTCGCCGACGATCGTGTGCCATCCGTCGGGCAGCGCGTCGACGAAGTCGAGCGCGTTCGCGTCGCGCAGGGCCGCGCGGATGCGCTCGTCGTCGGCGTGCTCCAGCCCGTACGCGACGTTGTCCCGGATGGTGCCCTCGAACAGCACGGACTCCTGCGGCACGACCGACACGTGACGGCGGGCGGTCCGCAGGTCGAGCTCGCGCGTGTCGGCCCCGTCGAGCAGGATGCGACCGCCCGTGGGGCGCACGAAGCCGAGCACGAGGTTGAGCATGGTCGACTTGCCCGAGCCGGACGACCCCACGAAGGCGACGGTCTCGCCGGGGCGGATGTCGAGCGAGACGTCGCGGATCGCGTCGACGTCGGCGTCCGGATAGCGGTGCGTCACGTTCTCGAGCGCGATCGCGCCGACGACGGCATCGACACGACGCCGGCCCTCGTTGACCTCGATGTCGGGCTCCTCGAGCACCTCGGCGATCGAGCGCAGCGACTCCATCCCGCGCGCGGCGACGGGGAGGAGGAGCAGCAGCTGCGTCATCCCCTGCGTGAGGAGCGCGAAGTACGACGACAGCATGACGACCTCGCCCGGCGTGATCGGGACGATGCCCGTCAGCGCGACACCGCGGCGAGGACGAGGCACGCGGCGCCGAGGAGCTGCATCGCCACCCACGACATCGACGCGATGCGCCCGTTGAGCAGGTCGAGCACGAAGCCCGCGCGCCGCACCTCGTCGGCGCCTGCGGCCACGCGCGTGACGGCCGTCTGCTCGAGCCCGTGCGCGCGGGTGATCGGGATGAGCGAGGCCATCTCGCCGACGCGCGCCGAGAAGCCCTCGACCTCGCGCCGGAAGCGCTCGTTGCTCGCGCGCGAGCGGCGGGAGGTGCCCCAGCGGATGAGCACGGCGAGCGGAACGGCGAGGAGGTAGATCGGCAGGAACTGCGGCACGACGAACGCGGTCATCGTCACGGCGCCGAGGAGGACCATCGCGGCCGACAGCAGCGGGTGCATGACCTGCTGCAGCATGACCTCGATGTTCTCGACGTCGCGGACGACCTTGGTCTGCACGACCGACGCGCTCTGGCGCGTGTGGAAGCCGATCGACAGGTTCTGCAGCCGCTGCGCGAGCGCGTTGCGCAGCTCGGCCCCGGTGTCGCGCACGACCGTCATGAACATCCGCGTGTACACGATGTGGTTCGGGTAGTTCTGCAGCAGCAGGAGCGCCGCGACCGCGAACCAGCCGAGCACGTGGATGACCTCGCCGTCCGACGCGACGATGTCGACGGTGGCGGCCGTGACGACCGGGAGCGCCCACAGGGGGATCTCCTTGAGCGCGAACGCGCCGACGGCCACGGCCATCCGCCCCTTCCGCCGCAGCAGCAGGCGGACGACCGAGCGGGCGGGGTGCGATCCGTCGATGCGGACGGGCCGGGGAAGCGTTTTCTCGGTCACGTCAGCCATGCTACGGCCGTCGTGGGCCATCCGGCCTCGCCGAAGGAACGCCCGGTCGCCGCACTTCGCGGCGACCGGGCGCCGGATCACTTCACGGTCACCCGGATCTCCCTCGTCTCGGTCTCGCCCGCGGCGTTCGCGAGCACGGCGCGGTACACGTGCTCGCCCGCGGCTCGGCCGGTCAGGAGCGTCGACGCGGTCTGGGCCTCCGGCGTCGCCGCCGTGAGCTCCTGCTCGTCGACGAGCTGCCCGTCCTCGTACAGGCGGTACGACGTCGCGTTCGTGCCCCACCAGAGGTTCGCGGTGACGGTGTAGTCGCCGTCGCGGTCGTGGTTGTCGTGCGACAGCACGGCCGTGCCGGGGTTCGCGTCGACGACCTTCACGGTGACCGGCTTGCACGGGGTCGTGCCGTGCTGGTTCACGAGCTCGCACGTGTACTCGTACGTGCCGTTCACGCGGCCCGTCACGTCGAACGAGAACTCCTGCGCGTCGGGAGTGCGGTCGGCGAGGTGCGCCTCCGTGAGGAGCTCGCCGTTCTCGAACAGGCGGATGGTGTGCGCGTTCTGGCCGTGCCACAGGTTCATCGTGACGGTGTAGTCGCCGTCCTTCAGACCGTAGGCCCATCCGCTCGTCGTCGAGAGCACGCCCTTCGCGGGCGCCGCCGTCGCCGGCCCGGGCACGACCTCGGCCGGTGCGGCGTCGGTCGTGTAGGCCAGGCGGGGAGCGGCCGGCGTCTCCATGCCCTCGCCGAGGTAGTAGCTCGTGTGCGGCGGCTGGTTGTATCCGGTGAGCTGCCACGCGACGGCGAGGCGGTACTGCGCGTCCGACATCAGGGTGCGGAGGCGGTGCTCCGTGACGTCCGTCGTCGTGAAGATGCGCAGCGCCGTCGAGTCGGTCGTGCGGTACACGAGCTCCTCGCGCCAGTCGCCGAACAGGTCGGCCTGGAGAGCGGGGTTGCCCTTCGTGTCGTTGTTCGTCAGGACGCCCTCCGGCTCGAAGATCGGCACCTCGACGCCGTTCTCGTAGTCCCACTTCGACACGACGGGCGAGCCCAGGCGCGTCGTCGTGTCGAACGCGTGGTCGACGATCTCGCTGAGGAGGTCGCCGTCCCACTGGGCGACGAAGTTGGCGGCGGGGATGGCCGTGGAGATCTCCTCGCCCGACACGTTGCGCAGGGTGCCCACCCGGGAGTCCCACGCCACCGTGCCGCCGATGTTCCAGCCCTCGGCGCCGTCGTAGCGCGGATCGATGTCGGCCATCGCGCCGCGGCCGGTGTCCTTCGTCGCGGGGACCGACCACAGCACCTCGCCGGTCGCCGCGTCGCGGTAGGTCGCGCCCATGCTGCCGGACCGGCCCATGTCCTCGTGCACGGCGTAGACCTCGAGGCCCGGGCGCGCCGGGTCGAAGTCGCTCACGTGCTCGGCATCGCCGTGGCCGAGACCCGTGGAGTACAGGCCCGTTCCGTCGTCGTCGATCGTCGCCGATCCGAAGACGATCTCGTCCTTCCCGTCGGCGTCGACGTCGGCGGAGATCATGGCGTGGTTGCCCTGACCCGCGTAGTCGCCGTTGCCCTTCGTCGAGGAGTCGAACACCCAGCGCTGGCTGAGGCTCTCGCCGTCGAAGTCGAACGCGGCGATCACCGCGCGCGTGTAGTAGCCGCGCGAGAACACGACGCTCGGGTGCTCGCCGTCGAGGTACGCCACGGTCGCGAGGAAGCGATCGACGCGGTTGCCGTAGCTGTCGCCCCACGACGCGACGTCGCCGCGGCCGGGCACGTAGTCGATCGTGTCGATCGCGCGGCCCGTCGTGCCCTCGAACACCGTGAGGTACTCGGGTCCGGTGAGGATGTAGCCCGACGAGTTGCGCCAGTCCTTGCTGCCGTCGCCGATCACGGTGCCCTGGCCGTCCTCGGTGCCGTCGGCGGTCTTCACGACCACCTCCGCGCGGCCGTCGGAGTTCAGGTCGTAGACCATCGGCTGCGAGTAGTGCGCTCCCGCTCGGATGTTGATGCCGAGGTCGATGCGCCACAGCTGCGTGCCGTCGAGCTCGTACGCGTCGAGGTAGACGTTGCCCGTGTAGCCGGCCTTCGAGTTGTCCTGCGAGTTCGTCGGATCCCACTTGACGACGTACTCGAGCTGGCCGTCGCCATCCAGGTCCGCGACCGACGTGTCGTTGGCGCGGTAGGAATACGGCTGCCCGTCCTTCGAGTACGCGTCGGCCGGCTTGTTCAGGGGGATGTCGAGCGACTGCCCGTCCTCCCACGGCCGGAACTCCTCGGTCGCCCAGAACGACACCCCGTCCTCGACGATCGCGATGCGGTACGTCGAGTCGGCCGAGCCCGCCGCATCGAGGTAGTTCGTCGTGTCGACGATCGGCTCCTCGGTGATGCGCTCGCCGTCGCGGTAGACGTGGAACGCGGCATCCTGCGCATCGTCGCCCAGCAGGCGCCATCCGACGTAGACGCCCTGCTCCTGCGCGACGGCCACGGGGGCGCGATCGAGCCGCTCGGCGGCCCGATCGAGCGTCGTGACCGCGGGCGTGGTAACGGGCTCCGAGGGCTCGGACGCCCCGCCCGCGTTCACGGCCTGCACGCGGTAGGTGTACGCGATCGTCGTGAGGACGTCCTCGTCGACGTACGCGGGCTCATCCGCCCGCGCGATGACCTGCCACTCGCCCTTCTTGTCCTGACGGCTGACGAGATAGAACAGCGCGCCGTCGGACGCGTCCCACGAGAGCGCCACGGAGTTCTTGAGCACGTCGCCGTAGGCGAGGCCCGTGGGCGCCGCGGGGACCGCGACATCCGGGTCGATGACCTCGACCTCGACGCCGACCGAGGGCACCGACTCGTCGCCCCGCGCGGTCACGGTGGTGACGGCGTAGGTCGCGGTCTGGCCGGGCTGCGCCGTCTCGTCGACGAAGGAGGTGCCCTCCGTCTCGCCGACGAGGACGGTGCCGTCATCGGTCGTCCGGTACAGCCGGTAGGCCGCAGCCTCGGGCGCGGCATCCCAGGACAGCGCGGCCGTCGCGGACGCGCCGTCGAATGCGAGGTCGTCGAGCCGGATGGCCGCGGGCGCGACGAGGATGGGCGTGAGCGTGAGGCCGTTGAGGTGGCCGGTCGCTCCCGAGATCACGGTGCTGAGCTGCCCGTCGCTCACCGTGATGCCGTCGATCGCCTTCGTCGTGCTGCCGCGGCTGACCGAGAGGCCGCCCTCGTCGCTGCCCTCGATCTCGACGTTCGTGCGGACGGTGCCGAGCAGGTCGCCGACCGTGACGCTCGCCGAGTACTCGCCGTTGGGCACGTCGACGGCGAACTCGTAGCTGCCGTTGAAGTACGCGACGAAGTCGCGCGCGACGTCGTCGCCGGCCGATGCGCCGCGGTCGCGGTCGATCATCCCCGTCGGGTCGACGATGCCGTAGCCCCGCTCCGCCGAGTAGACCGTGGAGCGGTTGACCTCCGTGTAGCCCGCGCCGACCGGGGCGCCGGCCGGCTGGAAGTCGTAGCGGTACGCCGCGGCGCGGGTGGTCGCGGTCACGATGTCGCTCGACGGACCCTCGCCGAGTCCGTTGACGGCGCTCACGCGGAAGTCGTACGCGCCGCCCTCCGCGAGCGAGCCGATGCTCTTCTGCGGCACAGTGGATGTCGCCGCGAGGGTGAACGCGTCGGCTCCGGCCTCGCTGCGGTAGATCCGGTAGATGTCGGCGCCCGCGGTCTCGTCCCATTCGAGCGACACCGAGGTGCTGGAGGTTCCGGCCACGGCGAGACCCGTGACCGCAGCGGGGAGCTCGGAGGGCGAGGTGACCTCGACCGCCTCCGAGATGGGCAGGCCGAGCTCGGCCACGCCCTGCGCGACGAGGCGCGCCATCTGGATCGCGCCGTACTCCTGGAAGTGCGTGTTGTCCTGCACGCCGTTCGGGCGGTTCGGGTACACCCCGGGGTCGGCGTAGAGGAAGACCGACTTCGCGGCCTCGGCGCCGATCGCGTCGAGGTAGGCGCGGCTCGAGGCGGAGAGATCGACCAGCGGGACGTCGAGCTCTGCGGCGACGGCCTTCATGACCGCGACGTACTCGGGGAAGCTCTCGTTGAAGAGCCCCGTCTCGCTGTCGACGTCGAGCCGGTTCACCGGGGTCACGAGCACCGGGATGCCCCCGCGCTGGCGAGTGCCCTCGACGTAGATGCGGAGGTAGTCGTCGAACTGGTCCGGCGGCGTGTACCGCTCGGGCACGGACGCGGTCGCGTCGTTGTGGCCGAACTGCACGAAGACGTAGTCGTCGGGCCGCACGACGCGGAGGATCTCGTCCAGGCGGCCCTGCTGCACGAACGACCGCGACGAGCGGCCTCCGATCGAGCGGTTGTCCACGGCGACGGCGTCGGTGAGGAACTGGTCGATCATCTGACCCCAGCCGGCCTGCGGCTCCCAGTACGGGTCGTACGTCTGCACGGTGGAGTCGCCGGTGAGGTACGCGGTGGGCGTCGCCGCGGCCTCGCGCGGAGCCTGCGGCGTGATGACGATCGCGTTGATGTTGGCGGCCGCGCCCGTGAAGTCGAACGACAGCTGCCCGTCGACGAGGGCGATGTCGTAGTTCATCTCGAGGAAGGCGCCCGCGGCCTTCGAGGTCGTCTGGACCTTCTGGATCTGCTCGCTCGCGATCGCGATCTCGGTCGTGCCGCCGGTGTCGCCGGCGACGATCGAGACGGTGTAGTCGACGTTCGCGAGATCGACGACGAAGCTCGAGCCGCTCACTGTCGCGAAGTCGCCCTTCAGAGGGTCGCCGCCGCGGTCGGTCTCGGTCACCGTCGCGCCCGGGGCGAAGCCGAAGCCCGCCTCGGGGGAGTACGCCGAGCCCGCCGTGACCTGCGTGTAGCCGTCGGCCACGGCGCCGGGGCCGAAGTCGAATCGCACGGGCTGGCCGGCCGCCGCCGTGTCGGCCGGTGTCGTCGCGGCGTGCGCGGCGCTCGCGCCGCCGATGCATCCGAAGGCGACGGCAGCCGCCGTCGCGATCGCGAGGCCGCGCAGCGCGCGCGGCCCCCGGCCATCCGTCGGTTCGCAGGCGGGCTCGCCAGCGCGCAGGGTTCTGCCCTTCACATCAACTCCGATCGTGGGGGACGTCGTGCTTCATCGCACGGAAACGTTTCAGGAAAGCGCTTCCCGGGCACCATAGCGTCGGCGACGGCGACCGTCAAGACAGGACATGAAACGTTTTGACGCGCGGGGAGTCAGGCGCGCGTCGACGCCCGGACGACGAGCTCGGGCGCGAACACCTCGGTCGGCGCTGCGGCGGGCGCCGCGCCGCGCACGGCATCGACGAGCATCTCCGCGGCGCGGCGCCCCATCGCGCGCGCAGGCTGCCGCACCGACGTGATCGGCACGGCCGCGATCGAGGCGAAGGGGATGTCGTCGTAGCCGACGATGGCGATCTCGCCGGGAACGCGGATGCCCGCGGAGACGAGCGCATGGACGATCCCGCACGCGAGCTGGTCGTTGGCGGCGAACACCGCGTCGGGGCGCTCGGCCGCGGGCAGCGCGGCGATGCGCTCGCCGATCTCGGCGCCCACTCGCGGAGTCGTGCGCCCGCTGAGCGTCACGTCGAGGGAGAGGCCCGCGTCCTGCGCCGCCGCGGCGGCTCCGCGCAGGCGGTCGCGCGTCTGGCGGACCTCCTCGCGCGCGCCCACGAACGCGATCCGCCGCCGGCCGAGCTCGATGAGGTGCTGCACGGCCATCCGCCCGCCCAGCACGTTGTCGAGCGAGACGGAGGGCGTGAGCCCCTTCTCGTCGACGCCGTCCACGAGCGCGACCGGGATCTGCTGCGCGCGCAGGCGCTCGAGCGCGGGCCCGACGTCTCCGAACGGCGAGATGAGCATGCCCTCCACGTGCGCCTGCTCGAACAGCTCGAGATAGCTGCTCTCGCGCTGGGCGCTGTCGTCGCTGTTGCCGAGCATGACCTGGTAGCCCGCGGCCGACGTCGCCTCCTCGGCGCCCTCGAGCATCTCGGCGAAGAAGGGGTTGCCGATGCTGATGACGGTCATGCCGATGAGTCCGCTGCGCCCCGCGCGGAGCTGCTGCGCCGCACGCAGCGGCACGTACCCGAGCTGGTCGACGGCGGCGTGCACGCGCGTGCGCACGTGATCGCTCACAGCCTCCGGCCGGTTGAGGGCGTTCGAGACCGAGCTGATCGAGACGCCGGCGAGGACGGCGACGTCGCGGATGCCCACCCGCTTCATCCGACCCCCGTCCCGCCGTCCTCTGCGACGGCTCGGTAAACGCTTTACGAGATCAGTGTGGCACAGCGCCGCGGCGGGCGACGCCAGGCGGCGCGGGCGAGTGCCGTGTCGTCAGCCGAGGCGACGCCCGAGCCACGCCAGCTGCGCCGCGCGCTGCGCGCCGCCCCCGCCCTCGTGGTTGTTGAACGGATAGACCTCGATCTCCTTGTCCTCCGCGCCCCACGCGTTGAAGGCGCCGAACACCGTCGAGGGCGGGCAGATCGTGTCCATGAGCGCGACCGAGAACAGCGCGGGAGCCGTCGCCCGCGACGCGAGCGTGACCCCGTCGAAGTACGACAGCGTGCGGTAGACGTCGTCGATGCGGTCGCGGTGCGCCGAGAGGTAGGTGCGGATCTCGCCGTACGGCATCGAGTCCACGAGGGTCGTCGCGCGCGGGAAGTCGCACAGGAACGGCACGTCGGGCATGGCGCCCGCCACATCGTCGGCGAGCGCGGCCGCGGCGATCGAGAGGCCGCCGCCCTGGCTTCCGCCCGCGACGAAGACCGGGAGCCCGGGTGCGAGCGCGCGAGCGGCGTCGACGGCGAGCGCTGCGTCGGTGAACGCGCGACGGTAGTAGTAGGTCTCGGGGCTCTCGATGCCGCGCGTCATGACGCCCGGCGCCTGCGAGCCGCTGCCGTGCGGGTCGGCCGTGGCGCCGCCCATGCTCCAGTGACCCCAGCCCTGGCCGCGCGTGTCGACGATGAGCCGTGCGCATCCCGCGAGCGGGAACGAGCCCACCTCGTGAGCAGGGCCGCGGCCGCCCGAGTAGCCGACGAACTCGACGACGATCGCACGGGGCGCGCTCGCGGCGGGCACCTGCCACCAGCCGCGGATGGTGTCGCCGCCGAAGCCCGCGAACGCGACGTCGTGCACGTCGACCAGCGTGAGCCCGGTGTCGACCGGCTCGAGGCGCGGAGCCCAGGCCGCATCCCGCGACTCGGCGAGCGTGCGCTCCCAGAAGGCGTCGAAGTCGTCGGGCACGGGGAGCTCGGGCCGGTACGTGCGGAGCTGGTCGAGGGGGAGATCGAAGTGCGCCATCGTCGGCGTTCCTCCTGAGGTCGGGGCTGCGGTGGAAGGACCGAGGGCGAGCCTAGCGCGCCGCGTGCGCTCGACGGAAAGCGTCATCCGGCCCGGTATGCGACGACGCCCGCCCCCGGCGAGGGGCGGGCGTCGTCGAGCGGATGGTCAGAGCGCGTCGATCGCGGCGTTGAGCGTCGCGGAGGGGCGCATCACGGCGGCCGTCTTCTCGGCGTCCGGACGGTAGTAGCCGCCGATGTCGGCGGGCTTGCCCTGGACGGCGAGGAGCTCCTCGACGATCTTCTCCTCGTCGGCGGCCAGCTTCTCCGCGAGCGGCGCGAACGCCGCAGCGAGGTCGGCGTCCTGCGTCTGCCGCGCGAGCTCCTGCGCCCAGTACAGCGCGAGGTAGAAGTGCGAACCGCGGTTGTCGATCGTGCCGAGCTTGCGACCGGGGGAGCGGTCCTGCTCGAGGAACGTCCCCGTGGCGGCGTCGAGCGTGTCGGCGAGCACCTGCGCGCGCGCGTTGTCGGTGGTCTGGGCGAGGTGCTCGAATGACGCCGCGAGGGCGAAGAACTCGCCGAGCGAGTCCCAGCGCAGGTAGTTCTCCTCGACGAGCTGCTGCACGTGCTTGGGAGCGGAGCCGCCCGCGCCGGTCTCGAAGAGGCCGCCGCCCGCCATCAGCGGGACGATCGAGAGCATCTTCGCCGACGTGCCGACCTCGAGGATCGGGAACAGGTCGGTGTTGTAGTCGCGCAGCACGTTGCCCGTCACCGAGATGGTGTCGAGGCCCTGGCGGATGCGCTCGAGCGAGAACGTCGTCGCCTCGGCGGGCGCGAGGACGCGGATGTCGAGGCCGTCCGTGTCGTGCTCGGGCAGGTAGCGCTCGATCTTCGCGATGAGGTTCGCGTCGTGCGCGCGGGTCTCGTCGAGCCAGAACACGGCGGGCGTGCTCGAGAGGCGCGCGCGCGTGACGGCGAGCTTCACCCAGTCGCGGATGGCGGCGTCCTTCGTCTGGCAGGCGCGCCAGATGTCGCCCTGCTCGACCTCGTGGGAGAGGACCGTCTCGCCTGCGCCGTTGACGACGCGCACGGTCCCGGCCTCGGCGATCTCGAAGGTCTTGTCGTGCGAGCCGTACTCCTCGGCCTTCTGCGCCATGAGGCCGACGTTGGGCACGGTGCCCATCGTCGTCGGGTCGAGGGCGCCGTTCGCCTTGCAGTCGTCGATCACGGCCTGGTACACGCCCGCGTAGGACGAGTCGGGGATGACGGCGAGCGTGTCCTTCTCGGCGCCGTCGGGGCCCCACATGTGCCCGCCGATGCGGATCATCGCGGGCATCGACGCGTCGACGATCACGTCGCTCGGCACGTGGAGGTTCGTGATGCCCTTGTCGCTGTTGACCATCGCGAGCTCGGGGCCGTCGGCGAGGGCGCGGTCGAACGCCGCACGGATCTCGGCGCCGTTCTCGAGCTTCTCGAGGCCGGCGAAGATTCCGCCGAGGCCGTCGTTGGCCGAGAGGCCGGCCGCCTCGAGGTCGGCGCCGTACTGCGCGAAGACGGGAGCGAAGTAGGCCTTGACGATGTGGCCGAAGATGATCGGGTCGGAGACCTTCATCATCGTCGCCTTGAGGTGCGCCGAGAACAGCACGCCCTCCTGCTTGGCCTGCGCGATCGCGTCGGCGAGGAACGCGTCGAGCGCCTTGGCGCTCATGAAGGTCGCGTCGACGACCTCGCCCTCGAGAACCGCCACCTTGTCCTTGAGGACCGTCACCGTGCCATCCGCCGCCACGTGCTCGATGCGCAGCGCGTCGTCGGCGGGCGAGACGAACGACTTCTCGTTCGAGCGGAAGTCGTCGTGACCCATCGTGGCCACCGAGGTCTTCGAGTCGGCCGACCACGCGCCCATGCGGTGCGGGTGCGCCTTCGCGTACGCCTTGACGGCGCCGGGCGCGCGGCGGTCGGAGTTGCCCTGACGCAGGACGGGGTTCACCGCGGAGCCCTTGACGCGGTCGTAGCGCGCGGCGACCTCCTTCTCGTCCTCGGTCTGCGGGTCCTCGGGGAGGTCGGGGATGTCGTAGCCCAGCGCCTGCAGCTCGGCGATCGCGGCCTTCAGCTGCGGCACCGATGCCGAGATGTTGGGGAGCTTGATGATGTTGGCGCTCGGCTCGTTGGCGAGCTCGCCCAGCTCGGCGAGTGCGTCGCCGATGCGCTGCGCCTCGGTGAGACGCTCGGGGAACTGCGCGATGATGCGGCCCGCGAGCGAGATGTCGCGCGTCTCGAACTCCACACCGGCCTTGGACGCGAAGCCCGAGATGATCGGCAGCAGCGAGTACGTCGCCAGCAGCGGCGCCTCGTCGGTGTGGGTGTAGATGATCTTTGACATGGGTGAGGCGACTCCAGACGGTGGGGTGTTGCCGGGGAACGACGGATGGCACGCGGATGGCGCGATTCTGTCTCGACATCAAGATACCTGGTGGGCTCTGCGCGGACGAAAGCGGGACGCGACTTGACCCTCACGCAGCGTCAGGCTCGAGGGTGGAGCGCATGACCGACTACTACGACGCCTTCGAGATCAGCCCCGTGCCGCCGCGCGACCCCGACGCGGTCGCGCCCGAGCCGTTCCGCGGCATCTACGCGATGCCCTCCTTCGTCACCATCCCCGCGCCCGACCTGCCCGCGTCCGTGGAGTTCTGGACGAGAGGGCTCGGCTTCATCGAGCTGTTCAGCGTTCCGGGCGGGATCGTGCATCTGCGGCGCTGGGCCTTCCAGGACGTCCTCCTCGTGCCCGCGGGCGATGCCCCCGCGCCGCCTCCCGCGATGAGCGTCAGCTTCGCCTGCGTCCTCCGGCAGATCGAGCCGGTCGCCGCCGCGTGCCGTGCCCTCAGGGCGGACGCGGTCGACGGCCCGCGCGACACGCCGTGGGGCACGCGCGACCTCGAGATCCGGACACCCGAGAACGCCCGGGTCGTGTTCACCGCGCCCCTGCCCTGGGACCCGGAGAGCGACGCCGCGCGCCACCTGGCGGAGCTCGGCATCACGGCGCCCGATGCGGCCCGCGAGCAGAATGGGGAGCATGCGCGATGACGTCGACGGCCTGACGGTGGGGCAGGCGGCTGCGCAGCTCGGGGTCACGGTGCGGACGCTGCACCACTGGGACGCGATCGGGCTGGCGAGCCCGTCGGAACGGACGCCGGCGGGCTATCGGCTGTACACGGCGCCGGACCTCGATCGGCTGCGCCGCGTCGCGATCTACCGCGAGATCGGCGTCGCGCTCGAGGACATCCGCGCGATCCTCGACGGCGCGTCGCCCGAGGCGGCGGGCACGCTCCGGGCGGCGCACGCCCAGCTCGAGGAGCGGATCGCGCGGCTGAACCGGCTCGGATCGGGCCTCGAGCGGATGATCGCCGCGCACGAGCGCGGCGTCCCGCTCGCGGACGAGGTGCAGCGGGAGGTGTTCGGATCGGGCTGGGACCCCGAGCAGGCGCGCGGCGCACGCGAGGCCTACGGCGGCACACGGCAGTGGCGGCAGTTCGCCGAGGCGGCCGCCGACCGCACCGCCGAGGAGTGGCGCGAGGTCGCCGACCGCGTCGCGGGCGTCGAGCGCTCGCTCGCGGACGCGATGGACCGCGGTGTCGCACCGGGCAGCGCCGAGGCCGATGACCTCGTCGAGCACCACCGGGAGGCGTTCTCGGCCTACTTCCCGCTCAGCCACCAGATGCAGGTGTGCCTTGCCCGCCGCTACGAGTCGGACCCGGGGTTCGCGGCGCACTACGACGGCATCCGCGTCGGCCTCGCGGCCTGGTTCCGGCGTGCGGTCGACGAGAGCGCACGCGCGCGGGGGATCGACCCCGAGACGGCGGTCTGGGAGTAGCGGGACGCGGCTAGGGTCGTGGCGTGGCCGTCCTCGTCGCGTGCATCGCCGTCGTCCTGCTCAACATCTACGCGATCGTGCTCGTGAGGCTCCGATCGGCGGTGTACGGCGTGCCGCTCTACCGGCCGATGCTGCTGAACATCGGCCTCTCCTTCGTTCCGGTCCTCGTCTCGCTCGTCGCGGTCGCCGGGCTCCTCGGGCTCCCCGCGCTGCTGTCGCTCACGGCGCTGCGGCCACGGGCCGCGGCGGTCGCGGTGTGGGTGTACGTCGTCGTGGGCGCGATCGTGTGGGTGCTGCTCTTCCCGAACTCGATCTATCTCATCACCGAGCTGAACTTCAGTCACCGCCGCGACGGCGACCCGGTGCCCCTCTGGTACGACATCGTGCAGACCCTCACACTCACGCTCTCCGGCATCGCGAACGCGGTGCTCAGCCTCGCGGTCGTGCAGACGGCCTTCCTCGCGCTCGTCGAGCCCAACGCGATCGGCGCGGTGCCCGCGTCGAGCTGGGCGCTCGCGGCGGTCATCATCGTGCTCGGCGCCGTGGGCGTCTACCTCGGGCGCTACCTCCGGTTCAACAGCTGGGATGTGCGCCATCCGGTCTCGCTGCTCCGCAAGCTGCGCGCGCACCTGCGCCAGCGCGGGAAGGCCCTCGAAGCGGGCGGGTTCGTGCTCACGCACGCGGTGCTCATCGCCCTCATCTACGTCCCGACGTACCTCCTCGGGTTCGGCGCCCTGGCCGCCTGAGCCCCTCAGCCCTTCAGGGCCTTCGCGATGCGCGGGAGCGACACCGCCTCGGCCGTGCCGAGACGCTGCGCGAACAGGCTCACGCGGAACTCCTCGAGCAGCCAGCGTGCGCGCTCGATGTGCGCGGGAGCATCCGGCGGCAGGGGGATGGCCCCGCCCGCCTCGTCGAAGACGGCCCGCGCGCGCTCGAACTCCGTCATCCAGGCGCGGTCGCGGCCGGGATTGTCGGGGAGCGCCTCGAGGCGGATCCGGGCGCCCTCGAGATACCGGGGCAGGTGCGCCAGGCGCTCGACGCCCGCCGCCGACACGAAGCCGCGGAAGATCAGGCCAGCGAGCTGACCGCGCACATCGTTCAGTGCGCCGAGGAGCGCCATCGACGTCGCGCCCTTCATCGCGCGCTCCACGTCCCGCGCGAGGGTGAGGATGCGCGCGACGAGCGAGACGCACGCGAAGACGTCGTCGACCGAGCCGCGCGAGACCTCGTCGCGCACGCGCTCGAACGCCGCGCGGTCGCGCACCTCGCCATGACGCGCGAGGACGGCGTCGGCGACCGCCGCTCGGCAGTCCTCGATGAGGGCCTTGGCCGACGCGTACGGCGACGCGGCGAGGGCGAGCTTCTCGTTCGCCGTGAGGTGCTCCTGCACGTACGACGCGGGCGAGGGCACCTGCAGCAGCACGAGCCTGCGCAGACCCGCGCGGGTGAGACGGGCGGCCGACTCGGGTGTCGCCTCGACGCGCAGCGCGACCGTCTGCCCCTCGTCGACGAGTGCGGGGTAGCCGCGGACGACGCCGCCCGCGACGCGCGTGTCGACGACCGGCGGCAGCTCGCCGAAGGTCCAGTCCGACAGGCCGGCGCGCTCGATGCCCGCGGAGGGCGCGGAGATGCCCGACGCCGCCGCGACGGCGGCCTCGCCGCGACGGCGCTCGCCGCGGGCTCCGCCGCGCGCGATCTGCCTCGCGACGCTGTCGCGCGTGCGCTCGGCGAGCCGCCTCTGCAGCGACGCGAGGTCGCGATCGGACGCGATCGCGCGCCCGCGCGCATCCACCGCCCGGAACGACATCCGCAGGTGCGACGGCACGCGCTCGAGATCGAAGTCGGCGGGCGACACCGGCTGGCTCGCCGCGCGCTGCACGAGCCGCGCGAGGGCGTCGAGCAGCGGCTCGGCGGGAAGACCCGCGCTGTCCTCGGGGCCTCGTCCTGCCAGCTCCTCCGACAGCTTCGCGGCCCAGTCGGCCGCGGGCACGACGTGGCGGCGGATGGCCTTGGGCAGCGCCTTGAGGAGCGCTGTGACGAGCTCGTCGCGGAAGCCGGGCACCTGCCAGTCGAAGCCGTCGGGTCGCAGCGATGCGAGCAGCGGGAGCGGCACGACGACCGCGACGCCGTCGTCCTCGGCGCCCGGTTCGAAGCGGTACGCGAGGTTCAGGGTCTGATCGCCCTGCGTCCAGCGCGTCGGGAAGTCCCGCGCGTCGGCGGTCGCCGCGCCGTCGACGAGGTCGGCCTCGCGCATCGTGAGGAGCTTCGGCGTGCGAGCGCGCGCGTCGGTCCACCACTTCTCGAACGACCGGACGTCGAACACCTCAGCGGGGATCCGCGCGTCGTAGAAGGCGTAGACGGCCTCGTCGCCGGCGAGGATGTCGCGGCGGCGCTCGCGGTCCTCGAGGCGCTCGAGGCGCCGACGGAGGTCGGCGTTCTGCCGCAGGAACGCGGTGACCTGCTGTGGCAGGGCATGCGCGTCCCATTCGCCCTCGACGAGCGCGTGCTGCAGGAAGAGCTCCCGGGCGGCCGGGCGATCCACGCGCGCGAACGGGATGCGTCGGCGCGGGACGATCTCGACGCCGAACAGCGTGACCTTCTCGTACGCGATCGCGGCGCCCGAGTCCTTCGACCAGTGCGGCTCCGACACCTGGCGCTTCACGAGGTCGCCTGCGAGGTCCTCGGCCCAGGCCGGATCGATCGCGGCCGCGGTCCGCGCGAACAGGCGCGAGGTCTCGACGAGCTCGGCGGCCATGACGGCCTGCGGGCGCCGCTTGCGCAGCACGGAGCCGGGGAAGACTGAGAAGCGCACGCCGCGCGCGCCGCGGTACTCGGCGCCGCGCGAGCGCGGGTCCTTCTTCGCCTCGCGCTCGTCGAGCACGCCGATCTGCGACAGGAGGCCGGCGAGGATCGCGCGATGCACGGCGGCGGGGTCCGCCGCACCCTCCCGCCGCGGGGCGGAATCGCGCTCGCCGCGACGGCCGAGCCCGCGCGTGAGCCCCTGCAGCTGGCGGTGCACGTCGAACCACTCGCGCACCCGCACGTAGTTGAGGAACTCCGTGCGGCACAGGCGCCGGAACGCGCTCGAGCCGAGCGCGCGCTGCTGCTCCTGGAGGTGGTCCCAGAGGTTGAGCAGCGTGAGGAAGTCGCTCGTCGGATCCGCGAACCGCGCGTGCGCCTGATCGGCCTGCTCACGCTGCTCCTCTGGGCGCTCGCGGACATCCTGGATGGACAGGCCCGCGACGATCGCGAGCACCTCGCGCTGCGTGCCGTTCCGCTGCGCCTCCACGAGCATCCGCGCGAAGCGGGGATCGATCGGGAGCCGGGCGAGGTCGCGGCCGATGCGCGTGAGCCGCGGCTGCCCGCCATCGCGCGCCGGATGCACGGCCCCGAGCTCGACGAGCAGGTCGAGGGCCGCGCGCACGCCGCGGGAGTCGGGCGGAGTGAGGAACGGGAACTCGGAGATGTCGCCGAACCCGAGCGACAGCATCTGCAGGATCACCGAGGCGAGGCTCGTCCGCAGGATCTCCGGCTCGGTGAACGCGGGGCGCCGCGCGAAGTCGTCGTGCGCGTAGAGGCGGATGGCGATGCCCGCGCTCGTGCGGCCGGCGCGACCCGAGCGCTGCTGGGCCGACGCCTGCGAGACCGCCTCGATCGGAAGGCGCTGCACCTTGGCCCGGTTGCTGTAGCGCGAGATGCGCGCGGTGCCGGTGTCGACGACGTACTTGATGCCGGGCACGGTGAGCGAGGTCTCGGCGACGTTGGTCGCGAGGACGATGCGGCGCCTGAGGCCGGCGACCGTCGAGCGCTCGAAGACCCGGTGCTGCTCGGCCGAGCTCAGGCGGCCGTAGAGGGGGAGCACCTCGACGGGCGCGGTCTGGCTGCGGAAGGCCCCGCGGACGGCGTCGGCCGCGTCGCGGATCTCGGCCTCGCCGGGCAGGAACACGAGCACGTCGCCCGGGGCCTCGCGCTCGAGCTCGCGCAGGGCCTGCACGATCGCCGACACGTCGTCCTCGACGTCGTACGGCCGCTCGTCGGGTCTCGGCTCGTCGCCGCCCTCGGTCGACGCCCGGGGTGTCGGCGCTTCGCCGTCCTCTGTCGTGTCCGCGAGCAGCGGCCGGTACCGGATCTCGACGGCGAACGTGCGCCCCGAGACCTCGATCACGGGGGCGGGGGTGCCGTCCGGCTCCGCGAAGTGCTTCGCGAACGACTCGGGGTCGATCGTCGCCGACGTGATGACGACCTTGAGATCGGGCCGCTCCGGCAGGATGCGCTTGAGATAGCCGAGGAGGAAGTCGACGTTCAGCGACCGCTCATGCGCCTCGTCGACGATGACCGTGTCGTAGCGGCGCAGCAGCCGGTCGCGGTGGATCTCGTTGAGGAGGATGCCGTCGGTCATGAGAGCGATGCGCGTCGCGTCCGACACCTGGTCGGTGAAGCGCACCTTGTATCCGACGAGTCCGCCGAGCTCGACCTGCATCTCCTCGGCGACCCGCTCGGCGATGGTCCGCGCGGCGAGGCGGCGCGGCTGCGTGTGCGCGATCGACGTCCGCCCGAGCTCGAAGGCGATCTTCGGCAGCTGGGTGGTCTTGCCCGACCCCGTGGCGCCCGCGACGATGACGACCTGGTGGTCGCGGATGGCCGCGGCGATCTCGTCGCGCGCCGCGCTGACGGGCAGCTCGGGCGGGTAGGCGATGACGGGGGAGGACATAGCCTTCCAGCTTAGAGGTGCGCTGGGAGCGCGTGCACGCGCCGACCCTAGGATCGACCGCATGTCACGGGCGTTCACCTCGGTCGAGCAGCGGATCGATGCCTGGGCGCACCGTCGGCTGGAGCGGCTCGAGCCCGGGGGAGCCCTGCGCCGCGGCCTCGTCGAGTTCACGGTGTTCGTGCTCAAGCAGGCGTGGGCGTGCATCTTCGGGGCGGCGATGCTCACGGCGCTCGTCGCGGCGCGCCTGTGGTACCCCGACGACGCCGCGCTCGCGCGCACCGACGCGCTCGTCATCGCGGCCGTGGCGATCCAGGCGATCATGCTGCTCGCCCGGCTCGAGAGCGGCCGCGAGGTGTGGGTCATCCTGCTGTTCCACGTCGTCGGCACCGCCATGGAGATCTTCAAGACCGACGTCGGGTCGTGGTCGTACGAGGACGGCGGCGTGCTCCGCATCGCGGGCGTGCCGCTCTACACGGGATTCATGTACGCGGCCGTCGGCTCGTACCTCGTGCGCGTCTTCCGCCTCTTCGAGCTGCGCTTCGAGCGCTACCCGCCGATCTGGGCCACGGCCCTCGTCGCGGCCGGCATCTACGCGAACTTCTTCGCGCACCACTTCCTGCCCGACGCGCGCTGGGTGCTGCTGGCCCTCGTCGTCGCGCTCTATGCGCGCTGCACGATGCACTTCCGCAACCACCGCACGCGGCCCTGGCGGCGGATGCCCGTGCTCGCGGCGTTCGTCGGCGTCGCCTTCTTCATCTGGATCGCCGAGAACGTCGGGACGGCGGCGGGCGCGTGGATCTACCCGGATCAGGCCGACGGATGGCAGCCGGTCTCGATCTCGAAGCTCGTCGCGTGGCTGCTGCTCATGATGATCTCGGTCGTCCTCGTGACCTTCGTGTACCGCCCGCAGCCTCCGGTCAGATCAGACGACGCAGCGCGTCCTCGGGGCTGATGCCCCACGAGGCGGCCCGCGCGCGCAGACGCGCGAGCTCGTCCGGTGCGAGGAGAAGGCGCAGCTCGACCATCTCCTCCTCGGGGGCCGGGAAGAGGGCGAGCTCGTCGTCGGCACCCCACAGCGCCTCATCCACCGCGGTCGGCGCCGGAGCCGCGGAGGCAGACGGCCCGGACGCGGCAGGCGGCTCGGGAGCGACGACGGCACCGCCCGACACGCCTTCGACCGGGTCGGCGGCGAAGCCCGGGCCCCGGTTCGGCTCCGCGCGGCGCTGGAACGCCTGGGCGGCCGCGTTCGCGCGCTCGTCGGCCGCCTCGTTGAGCGGATGGCCGGCGTGGCCCTTCACCCACGAGAACACGATGTCGCGGCCCTGCATGGCCTCGTCGATCCCCTGCAGCAGCTCGCGGTTCAGGACGGGCTTGCCGTCGGCCTTGCGCCATCCCTTCCGCTTCCACCCGGGCATCCACTTCGTCACGGAGTCGATCACGTACCGGCTGTCGCATTCGATGAGCAGGGCGACGCCGGCGTCGGCCGTGGCGCGCAGGAGCTCGAGCACGGCCTGCAGCTCGCCCTGGTTGTTCGTGCCGTGAGGCGAGCCGCCCGCCGCCCAGCGCTCGTCGTCGATGTACCAGGCCCACCCCATCGGACCGGGGTTCCCGAGGGCGGAGCCGTCTGCGGCGGCGGTGATTCTCATCCCGCCAGCGTAGTTTCCTGCGCTGACATCTCCCGCGCGACGGTTCGTCACACGCCCGACGCGGGGCGGGGGTAGCGTCGGGCGCGTGAAGCTCGCAGACGTCGATCCGTTCATCGGGACCCAGCCGGCCGATCTCCCCGAGCCCCGCGGCATCGCGGCGTCGTGGTGGTGGCCCAAGCCGCAGATCGGCAACACGCATCCGGGCGCCACCTTCCCGCTCGGGATGGTCTCGGCGTGCGCGTACTCGGGCGCGTACCCCACGGGCTACGGCGAGTACGACCTCGCGACCGAGGGCGTGCCCCCGCGCCTGCGGGACCGGCCCGTGGCGAGCGGCATCACGCACTTCCAGCAGAGCGGCACCGGCGCCATCCGCAAGTACTACAACTACGTCCGCGTGACGCCCATGCTCGGCTCGCTCGACGCGCTCGGCGAGCAGTGGGACGTGTCCGACGAGGTCGCCGCGCCCGGCTTCTACGCCTGCACGCTCTCGAGCGGCATCCGCTGCGAGGTGACGGTCGGGCCGCGCAGCGCCGTGCACCGCTACACGTTCCCGAAGCACCGCGACGCGCGGCTCGTCGTCGACCTGTCCCTCGGCGGCCTCGACATCCCGTACGGCGCGACCGTGCCGCTGCGCGCGCACCTCGAGTCCACGGCCCCCGGGCACGCCGAGGGCGAGATCGTCGTCGAGGGCGCGCCCCTCGCGATGCACATGGAGGCCGACGCACCGGGATGGCGCCAGCTGCTCTGGTACGACCGCCGGCTCATGCCGGGCGGCAAGCGGCTCGACTTCGACGCCATCCGCCCGACCACGCTCCGCCCCTTCGGGCTCATGTGGGCGGGGCCGGCCGCGGCGGGGCAGACGATCGAGATGAGGATCGGGTTCTCGCTGCGCGGCGTGGAGCGCGCGGCGCGGAACCTGCGCGCCGACTGCCCGGAGGGCAGCGGCTTCGCCCACCGTCGCACCGCGACGCAGCTCGCATGGACCGAGCACCTCGGGGCCATCCGCCTCTCCGATCCGCCCGAGCACCCGCGCGAGCCCGACCGCGAGGCGCGGAAGGCCGAGACGCGCGAGCGCCGCACGGTCTTCGGCACCGCGCTGTACCACTCGCTCATCAAGCCGTCGCTCGCGATGGGCGAGAGCCCGTTCTGGCCGTCGGAGGGCCCGTTCGTCTACGACCTCTGCACGATGTGGGACATCTACCGCACGCAGCTGCCGCTGCTCACCCTGCTGCGCCCCGATCGGGCGGTCGAGCTCGGGAACGCCCTCGTGACGATCTGCGAGGAGGAGGGCAACTTCCCGATCGGGTACCGGATGGCCAAGGGCTCGGACCGCTTCGCGCGCCAGGCGAGCGCGCTCGCGCACACGTTCCTCTCCGACCTCTGTCTCGCCGGCTTCGAGGGCATCGACTGGGACTGGGCGCTCGTGCACATGCTCTCCGACCTGCGCCGCACGTACGGCGAGGACTTCCTCACCCACGGTCGCGCCGAGCCGATCACGCACACGCTCGACATCGCCTTCGGCTACTGGTGCACGGCCCAGGTGGCCGCCGCCGTCGGCGACCGTCGCGTGCGCGAGGAGTGCCTCGCGCTCGCTGGACGCTGGCGCAATGCGTTCGATCTCGACACCGGGCTGCTGCGCGACTCCACGTTCTACGAGGGCACGAAGTACAACTACTCGTTCCGGGTCGGGCACGACATGGCGGGGCGCATCGCGCTCGCCGGCGGAGACGAGGCGTTCGTGGGCATGCTCGACCGCTTCTTCGGGTTCGGCGCTGCTCCCGTCCGCCAGCCCGGCGTGGGCCCCGGCGACGTCGAGATGGAGGGCGGGTACGCGCTCGGCCGCTTCGAGGGGCTCAACAACGAGCCCGACATGGACGCGCCGTGGGCCTACACCTACGCTGGCCGCCCCGACCGCACCGCCGAGATCGTGCACGCGGCGCTGCACCAGATGTTCGGCACGGGCCCCGGCGGCCTCCCGGGGAACGACGACTCGGGCGGGCTCTCGTCGTGGGTCGTGTGGGCCTCGCTCGGGATGTTCCCGGTCGCCGGTCAGGACCTCGTGCTCCTCAACGCCCCGGCCTGGCCCGAGGCGCGCATCGACCTCGGCGGCGAGAGCGAGCTCGTCGTGCAGACGACGGGATTCCGGCGGGTGGGGCGGGACACGGCTCCCCAGTACGTGCAGGGGATGCGCCTCGACGGCCGTCCGCATCACGCGCCGTGGCTCTCCGGCGCCCAGCTGCGCGCGGGCGGAGTGCTCGAGGTCGACCTGGGCGACGAACCGGGCGACTGGGGCCGGGAGAGCCGGCCGCCGTCGCATCCGCACGAGGCCTCGCCGAGCTCGCGGTCGCTGCGCTGAGCCGGGCGGCGGGGTCGATCGACCGCGCGACACAGACCGCGCACGCAGCCGACACATGCGTGTCGTATCATCGCCCGAACTCGCGCGCAGATCGCCCGCGATCCACGACCATCCGCCCCCTCGGACAGGAGCCAGCATGACCCGTCGACTCGTCATCGTCGTCCGCGCCGATCCGGTGATCTGCGGCCATTCGGGGGAGGCCCGGAACCTCGCCGAGGCCGCCATCGCCCGCGGCTTCGACGAGGTGCGCATCGTGACCTGGCCCATCGAGCGCCTCGAGTCGGCCGGGCTGCCGCTCAAGCCGCTCGAGTCGGTGCTCCCGTACAGCCCCGGGATCCTCGTCGAGCGCCCCGAGCCGGTCGGCGACTACAAGGTCGTCGACGGGCGGTACATCGGAGGTCTCGTCGGGCGCCTCGTCGAGCTGTTCACCGACGGCGTGCCGACCGTCGCGATGTCGCTCTACCTGAGCCCGCACACGACGGCCGTGAGCGACGCCGTCTCGGTCGCGCGCCGCACGGGGCTTCCCGTCGACGTCGTGACGGTGGCCGAGGCCGTCGGATCCGACGTGACGAACGTCGTGCGCCAGTGCGTGAACGAGGGCCGCTTCGGCGCGGCGGCGCACGTGCTCGAGTCGTATCTCGCGAGCGACGTGTGCGTCGCGGTGTCGCAGTACACGAAGGACCTCATCGTCGGGGAGGCGCGCGTGCTCGACGCGCGCCACGGCACGCGGTACGCCGCGCGCTGCGAGGAGCGGATCGCGATCTCGTACCCCGCGATCGACGCCTCGCTGTTCCTCGATCTCGACGGCGCCGAGGTCGATCGGCGGCTCGCCCAGCGGGGCCTCGAGCGCGACGGCTACGTCTTCTACCTCTCGCGGCTGGCTCGCGCGAAGGGCGTCGACGATCTCATCGAGGGCTTCGCGCGATCGAGCGCCCCCGCGACGCGCCGGCTCGTCATCGCGGGTCGCGGGCCAGAGGAGCAGGAGCTGCGCGCGCTCGCCGCGGCGTCTCCGGTCGCCGACCGCATCACGTTCCTCACCGACGTCGACGACGCCGAGAAGCCGTATCTCTTCGCCGGCGCGGCCGCGTACGTGCTCCCGACGAAGCCGCGGCCGGAGTTCATCGAGACCTTCGGCATCGCGCTCGCCGAGAAGGCGCTCTCGGGCGGTGGCCCGGCCATCACCACGCTCACGGGCGGCGTCGGCGAGGCCGTCGGCGACACCGCGATCATCATCGGCGTCGACGCGCCCGATGAGATCGCGGCCGCGATCGACCGCGCGATCGGCATGGACGTGCTCGAGCGCGCGGAGTGGGAGGAGCGGGCCAGGGCGCACGCGCTCCAGTTCGACCGCGGCAGCGTTTTCGACGCGCTGTTCGCGCGCGTCGACGCGCTCCAGGCGGCGGCGGTGTGAATCCGCATCTTCCGGCGCCGACCGCTCTCGCGCTCAATAAGGTGGAGACATGAACATTCCCGCAGTGACTCTGAACTCCGGCCACGACATCCCCCAGCTCGGCTTCGGCGTCTTCCTCGTGCCGCCGGCGGAGGCGGAGCAGGCCGTCAGCGAGGCCCTCGAGCTCGGCTACCGCCACATCGACACGGCGGCGATCTACCGGAACGAGGAGGGGGTGGGCGCCGCCATCGCGAAGAGCGGCATCCCGCGCGAGGAGCTGTTCATCACGACGAAGCTCTGGAACGACCGTCAGTCGGGCGAGCAGCCGCACGACGCCATCCGCGAGAGCCTCGACAAGCTCGGCCTCGAGTACGTCGACCTCTACCTCACGCACTGGCCGACGCCCGAGAAGGACACCTACTCGAACGCGTGGGCGAAGCTCATCGAGATCCGCGACGCGGGCCTGGCGCGCTCGATCGGCGTCTCGAACCATCTGCCCGAGCACCTCGACCGGATCGTGAAGGACACCGGCGTCGTGCCGGCCGTCGACCAGATCGAGCTGCACCCCGCCTACCAGCAGCGGGATGTGCTCGCGTGGGCCGAGCAGAACGGCACGAAGATCGAGTCGTGGGGCCCCCTCGGCCAGGGCAAGTACCCGCTGTTCGAGAACCCGGCGGTCGCCGAGGCGGCGGCGGCGCACGGCGTGACGCCCGCTCAGGCGGTCATCCGCTGGCACCTGCAGAAGGGCTTCATCGTGTTCCCCAAGTCGACGCGCAAGGAGCGGATGGCCGAGAACCTCGACGTGTTCGGCTTCGAGCTCACCGCCGACGAGGTCGCCCGCATCGACGGCATCGACCCCCTCGACGGGTCGGGTCGCGTGGGCGCACACCCGCTCGAGTTCAACTGAGCCGACCGCGCGGCCGCCGTCTCCCCGGAGGCGGCGGCCGCGTGCTGTCTGCGCACCGCCGCACCTCCTCCCCGGGCGTCCGCCGGGTTGCGGCTAGCCTGAACTGCGCCCGGGTGGTCCGGCGCGCATGCGGGAGGAGCGGTCTGTGTCGAAGGCGCCCACCGTCTACGACGTCGCGGAGAGCGCCGGTGTCTCGATCGCGACCGTGTCCCGCGTGCTGCGCACCCCCGAGGCGGTGCGCCCGGAGACGCGCGACCGCGTCCTCGATGCCGTCTCGCGTCTCGGGTACGTGCCCAGCGGAAGCGCGCGCGGGCTCGCCGAGCGGCGCACGGGCGTGCTCGGCATGTACTTCCCGGGCTTCGACGCGATCGACGACGTCTCGGCTCTCGACGTGCTCGCGAACGAGGTCAGGGAGCCGTTCACGGTCGTCCGCGGCGCGGGTCCGCGCGACGACGCCCGCGCATCGATGCTGTTCCAGGACGAGGTGCTGCGCGGCGCCGAGCTCGAGGCCTGGCGGCGCGGCTTCGTGCTCATGGTGGGCGTGGGGCGGGGCGACCCGTCAGCTTCGACCGTGCGCGACATGGCCGGTCGCGTCGACGGGCTCGTCGTCCTCGCCAGCAGCATCCCCGACGACGCGCTGGACTGGCTCTCGCGGCGCGTGCCCATCGTCGTGCTCGCAGGGCCCCGCCGCGGCGACCGACACGACCACGTCACCGTGAGCAACACCGAGGCCATGGCCGAGCTGACGCGCCACGTCCTCGCGCAGACCGACGGGCGCCCTCCCGCGTACCTCGCCGGCCCGGCGGACTCGCCCGATGGCGCGCAGCGCTGGGAGGGCTTCCGTCGCGCGATCGAGGCGGCCGGACTCCGCATCGACGAGATCGACGTGCGCCGGGGGGACTTCACGCGGGCATCGGGGCGCCGCGTGGGGGAGGAGCTCGTCGCGCACGGCCTTCCCGCCGCCCTCATGTCGTCGAACGACCAGATGGCGCTCGGGGCCCTGGACGCGTTCGCGAGCGCGGGCATCCGCGTCCCGGAGGACGTGATCGTCACGGGCTTCGACGGCATCGACGCCTCCGCTCTCGTCTCGCCCCCGCTCACGACCGTGCGGCAGCCCATGATCGAGCTCGGGCGCGCCGCTATCCAGGTGCTCGCGCACCGTCTCGAGGCGCCGGACGCCGAGCCGGTGTCGGTCCGGCTGCCGGTCGAGATCCTCCTGCGCGAGAGCTCGCTGCGCGCGAGCTGACGCGCGCTCCGCCTCCGTCGTGCGGATCGGAGCACCCCGCAGACCGTTGCGCGCGGCAATGTATGCGCTTACACTCGTCGTGCGGACACCCTCCGCGAACGTCTCCTCCTCACGAGGAGCCGTGCTCCAGACACACACGACATCGAGGTCACACCGTGCCGAAGACGCACAGACTCCACCGCTGGCGGCGGGCGGCGGCCGCCGGGCTCGCCGCCGTCGCGCTCGCGGTGAGCGGATGCAGCATCCAGATCACGTCGCAGCCCGATCCCTCGATCGGCGACGACACGATGCTCATCAACGCCGACCACGGGAACCCGCTGTTCACGCGCACCTTCAACCCCTATCTCACGAACACGCGCACCGCGTCGCGGTGGATCTACGAGCCGCTCGTCCTCGTCAACCCGCTCGACGGGTCGCTGACGCCGTGGCTCGCGTCGGAGTGGGAGCAGCCCGACGCAGAGACGATCGTCATGACCCTCCGCGACGGCGTCGAGTGGAGCGACGGCGAGCCCTTCACGGCAGCCGATGTCGCGTTCACGTTCGACATGCTCAAGAAGACGCCCGCGAACGACATCTACGGCGCGTGGCAGCACCTCGCGAGCGTCGAGGCCGACGGGCAGACGGTGACGTTCCGCCTGCAGGGCGAGGACGCACCCGCCCTGTCGATCATCGGGAAGACCTTCATGGTCCCCGAGCACATCTGGGCCGAGGTCGACGATCCCGGCACCTGGCGCAACGAGCACCCGGTCGGCACAGGGCCGTTCGTGCTCGGCAACTACAGCGACCAGCAGTACTCGATGGACCGGAACCCGACGTACTGGCAGGCCGACTCGATCGAGATCGAGCACATCATCCTGCCCGCGACGAACACCCAGCTCGACACCGTGACGCGCGGCTACGACTGGGCCTACTCCTTCATCTCGGACGTCGAGGGCACCTGGGGCGCCGCCAGCGCGCACAACCGCTGGTGGTTCCCTCCCGTCGGCATCATCTCGCTCGTGCCGAATCTCGAGCGCGAGCCGTTCGACGACGTCGACGTGCGACGCGGGATCGCGCTCGCGCTGGATCGCGAGGAGATCGCCGAGACCGCGTCGGAGGGCTACATGGAGCCCGCCGGACAGACGGGCCTCATCCTCCCCAACCAGGAGGAGTACCTCGATCCGACGATTCCCGACAGCGGCGTCCTCGCGCAGGATCAGGACGCGGCGCTCGCGGCATTCGAGGAGGCCGGCTACGAGCTCGAGGGTGACCGCCTCGTCGACGACGCGGGGGAGCAGCTCTCGTTCTCGCTCACGACGGCGAACGGCTACTCCGACTGGACGCGCGCCGCGCAGGCCGTGCAGCGCCAGCTCGCCGAGGTCGGCGTGAAGGTCTCCCTCGAGCTGCCGCAGCCGGCCGGCTACCAGAGCGCGATCGCGAACGGCGACTTCGAGATGGCGATCGGCGGCATGGGGAACGGCGAGGTGTACCAGTCGTTCAACAGCCTGCTCTCGAGCGACTTCTACGTGCCGAGCGGCGAGACGACCGCGAACAACTTCGAGCGGTTCCGCTCCGACGAGGCGGATGCGCTCCTCACCGAGTACCGCTCGACGGTCGACCCGCAGCGGCAGACCGAGATCGTCCACGAGCTGCAGGGCATCGTCTACGACGAGCTGCCGGTCATCGGGCTCTACTACGGCGGCAGCTGGGGGCTCTTCAACGACGCGAAGTTCACCGGCTGGCCCTCGGCGGAGGATCCGTACATGATCCCCCAGAACTACGACTCGGCCCCGCTCGCGATCTTCCCGCGCCTGGACCGGGTGGAGGGAGACCAGTGAAGTACCTGCTCCAGAAGCTCGGCCTGTTCGCTCTCACGCTGTGGGCCGCGATCACCCTGAACTTCTTCCTGCCCCGCCTGATGCCGGGCTCTCCCGCCGATGCCGCTCTCGCCAAGCTCTCGCAGAACGGCCCGGTGTCCGAGGCCACGCGGGCGGCGATCGAGGCGCAGCTCGGCGTGCCGAGCGGATCCCTGTGGGACCAGTACGTCGCGTACCTCGGCCAGGTCGTCACGCTCGACTTCGGCGTCTCGTACACGTTCTATCCGCAGACGGTCTCGAGCATGGTCTCGACGGCGCTGCCCTACACGATCGGGCTCGTCGGCATCGTCACGGTGCTCGCGTTCGTCATCGGCACCCTGATCGGCGTGCTCGCGGCGTGGAAGCGCGGGACCTGGCTCGATGCGCTGCCGACGCTGACGGGCTCCTTCCTCAGCACGTTCCCGTACTTCTGGACCGCGCTCCTGCTCCTGTTCTTCCTCGGGTACGTGCTGCACTGGTTCCCGACCACCGGCGCGTACGCCGCGACCACGACACCGGGATTCACGGGGGAGTTCGTCGCCGACCTCGTCCGGCACGCCGCGCTGCCGGCGCTCACGATCCTGCTGACCTCGCTCGGCGGGTGGATCATCGGCATGCGCAACGCGATGATCAACACGCTCGGCGAGGACTACGTCACGTTCGCCGAGGCGAACGGCCTGCGCGGTCGGACGATCGCCATCCGCTACGCGGCGCGCAACGCGATCCTGCCGAATCTCACCGGCTTCGGCCTCACGCTCGGCGGCGTCGTCGGCGGGTCGATCCTCGTCGAGCAGGTCTTCGGGTACCCCGGCATCGGGTACCTGCTCTTCAACGCCGTGATCGGGCAGGACTACCCGCTCATGCAGGCGCTCTTCCTGATGATCACTGTCAGCGTGCTCATCGCCAACTTCCTCGTCGACATCCTGTACGGCGTGCTGGACCCAAGGACTCGCCGATGACCTCCACCATGAACGTCAAGATGCCTCCGCGCTCGATCGCCGGGCCGCGCCCATGGCGCTCCGCCGGCCGCATGGTCGCGACCCTGTGGGGCAACGGCAAGGCGCGCCTCGGGCTGTGCATCCTCGCCGTGTTCGCGCTCGCCGCCGTCTTCGCGCCGGTGCTCGCGCCGTACGGCCCTAAGGACAACGGCTTCCCGCGCAATGCCGACGCATCGTGGGAGCACTGGCTCGGCACGACGGCGGCCGGCGAGGATGTGCTCAGCCAGCTGCTCTACGGCGCGCAGGTGAGCCTCGTGGTCGGGTTCGCTGCCGGCATCCTCTCCACGGTCGTGGCGGTGCTCATCGGACTGAGCTGGGGCTACCTGCGGGGGTTCGCGGCTGAGGCCGTCGGCTTCGTGGTGAACCTCTTCCTCGTGATCCCGGGGCTCCCGCTCATGATCGTCATCGCGGCGTACCTGCAGAACGGCGGGATGCTCATGATCGTCGCCGTCATCGTCGTGACCGGATGGGCGTGGGGAGCGCGGGTGTTGCGCAGCCAGACGCAGTCCCTGCGCGGACGGGACTTCGTCGCGTCGGCGCAGTTCTCGGGCGACGGTCCCGCGCGGATCGTGTTCCGCGAGATCCTCCCCAACATGACCTCGATCATCGCCGGAACGCTCTTCGGCGCCGCGACGGCGGCGATCCTCGCGGAGGCGGGTCTCGAGTTCCTGGGGCTCGGCGACTCGAGCATCGTGAGCTGGGGGACGATGCTCTACTGGGCCCAGAACTCCAACTCGCTCCTCACCGGCCAGTGGCTGCTCCTGTTCGCGCCCGGCCTCTGCATCGCCCTCCTCGCCCTGAGCCTCACGCTCATCAACTTCGGCGTCGACGGCATCTCGAATCCGCGTCTGCGGGAAGGAAAGGGGCGATGAGCATGGAGCGCGAGATCCTGCTGGATGTCCAGGGACTGTCGGTCGAGTACGCGTCGCCGGGAGCGGCGCCCGTCACGGCCGTCGACGACGTCTCGTTCACGCTGCGGCGCGGGGAGTTCGTCGGCCTCGTGGGGGAGTCGGGGTCGGGCAAGTCGACGCTCGGCTTCGCGCTCACCCGGCTGCAGAAGCCGCCGGCGCGGATCAGCGGCGGGCGCATCCTCTTCGGCGGTCGCGACATCCGCGAGCTCGACGCCGAGGAGCTGCGCCGGCAGCGGCAGGGCGGATTCGCCATGGTGCTCCAGTCGGGCATGAACGCGCTCAACCCCGTCCGCACGATCCGGAGCCACTTCCTCGACGTCTTCGCCGCGCACGGCCACGTCGCCGGCCCCGAGCGCGAGGCGCGAGCGCGCGAGCTCGTGGCCAAGGTGGGGCTGAGGCCCGAGGCGCTCGACCGCTACCCGGGTGAGCTCTCGGGCGGCATGCGCCAGCGGGCGTCGATCGCGATCGCCCTGTCGCTCGAGCCGCAGCTCATGGTGTTCGACGAGCCGACGACCGCGCTGGATGTGCTCGTGCAGCACGCGGTCATGGACACGATCCAGGCTCTCCAGCGCGCCGAGGACTTCACCGCGATCCTCATCAGCCACGACCTCGGCATCGTGCTCGAGGCCACCGACCGCGTCCTGGTCATGCACGAGGGCCGCATCGTCGAGGACGCGCCGAGCCGCGACATCCTCGAGCGCCCGCAGGATCCGTACACGCGCATGCTGCTGAGCCACTACGCGGATCCGCGTGCTGCGCACATCTCGATCCCGGGCTTCGTCGACCTCGCGACGCGCAAGGCGCAGGGCGCCACGCGTGCCGAGGGCACCGAGACCGTGCCCACGGTCGGGTCGCGCGGAACCCGTCGCGCGGATGCGGCCATCGCGGTCGAGAGCGTGTCGAAGACCTACCCCGCTCCGCGCCGCGGACAGGCGCCCGTGACCGCGGTCGACGACGTGTCGTTCCGGCTCGAGCCGGGGGAGTCGCTCGCCCTCGTGGGCGCCTCGGGGTCGGGCAAGTCGACCCTCGCGAAGCTCATCACGGGCGTCGAGAAGCCGACGTCGGGCGTCGTCCGCTTCGGCGACGTCGACGTGCCGTCGCTGCGGCGGAGAGGGCTGCGCGACCTGCGCAAGGACGTGCAGATGGTGTTCCAGGACCCCTACGCTGCCCTGAACCCGCTCCACACGGTGGAGTACACGCTCACGCGCCCCGTCGTGAACTACACGGGGCTGCGCGGAGTCGAGGCGCGCGCCCGTGTCCTCGAGCTCCTCGAGACCGTGGGGCTGACGCCCGTCGAGCAGTTCGCGGCCAAGCTCCCGCACCAGCTCTCGGGCGGGCAGCGACAGCGCGTCGTCATCGCCCGTGCGCTCGCGAGCGATCCGCAGGTGCTCATCGCGGACGAGCCGGTGTCGATGCTCGACGTGTCGCTGCGCGCCGGCGTGCTCGCGCTCCTCGAGGACCTGCGCGAGCGCTGGGGCATCAGCATGCTCTACATCACGCACGACCTCCTGAGCGCCCGCCTCGTCACCGAGAACATCCTCGTGCTCGACCAGGGGCGCGTCGTCGAGCGCGGAGAGACCGCGCACGTGCTGCAGCATCCGCAGGAGCCGTACACGATCGGCCTCCTGGACGCCGTGCCGAACCCCGCTCGCGCGCGCTGAGCGCGCGGGCGGCATCCGAAACCGAAACAGCGAGAGGAGCATCCGTGCTCTCATTCCCCGATGGCTTTCTCTGGGGCGCCGCGACCGCGGCGCATCAGGTGGAGGGGAACAACGTCGGCAGCAACTGGTGGGTCATGGAGCACGCTCCCGGCTCCCCGATGGTGGAGCCCTCGGGCGACGCCGCCGACCACTATCACCGCTACCCGGAGGACATGCGCCTCCTCGCGGACGCGGGCCTGAACTCCTACCGGTTCTCGATCGAGTGGGCGCGGATCGAGCCCGAGCGCGGGTTCGTCTCGCGCGCCGCGCTCGACCACTACCGGCGGATGATCGACACGGCGCGCGAGACGGGGCTCGACCCGACCGTGACGCTCATGCACTTCACGGTGCCGCGCTGGTTCCAGGACGACGGCTTCTGGCGTGCGGACGACGCGGTCGACCTGTTCGCGCGCTACACCGAGACCGTGCTGCCGATCCTCGAGGGGGTCGAGCACGTGTGCACGATCAACGAGCCGAACATCGCCGCGATGCTCGCCGGCGGGGAGGATGCCGCGAACCTCGTCGCGTACGGGCTCCCGCATCCCGACCTCGGCGTCGCCGACACCCTGCTCGCCGCCCACCGTCGATCCGCCGAGATCCTCCGGTCCGTGCCGGGCATCAAGGCCGGCTGGACCATCGCGACGCAGGCGTTCCACTCGACGGGCGAGCCCGGCGCGGACGAGAAGCTGCAGGAGTACGGCCATCCGCGCGACTTCTGGTACCTCGAGCAGTCCGCGGGTGACGACTTCGTCGGGGTTCAGGCCTACACGCGGACGTTCATCGGGCCGGAGGGCCCGCTGCCCGTCGCGGAGGGCGTCGAGACGACGCTCACCGGCTGGGAGTTCTTCCCCGACGCGCTCGAGCTCGGCGTCCGCTCGGCATGGGAGCTGTCCGGCGGGACGCCCATCCTCGTCACCGAGAACGGGATCGCGACGTCGGACGACACGCGACGCGTCGCCTACACGCGGGGAGCGCTCGAAGTCCTCCACCGCGCGATCTCGGACGGCATCGACGTGCGCGGCTACCAGCACTGGAGCGCGCTCGACAACTACGAGTGGGCGAGCGGGTACCGGCCGACGTTCGGCCTCATCGCGTTCGACCGCGAGACCTTCGCGCGCACGCCGAAGCCGAGCCTGGCCTGGCTCGGCGAGGTCGCGCGCCGCAACGGCCTCGACGGCTGAGCGCGTGACGCACGAGACCCCCGGAGCGTGCGCTCCGGGGGTCTCGCGCATGCGGGATCAGACCCAGCTGGGCAGCCAGTTGTGCAGCTGCCAGAGCGGGAACGGCTCGACGATCCCGAGCGCGAGCGGAAGGTAGAACGCGCCCACGACGACGGCCACCGCGAGGAACACGGCCGCCGCGATGCGCCACGCGCGCCGTTCGCGATCGGCGGCCTCCGTCGCGAAGGCGACCTCCGCATCCGTCGGGAACGGGAGCAGGTCGGGCTGCCGCGAGCGGGTCAGATGCTGCAGCGCGACCGCGAGTCCGAGCACGACGAACGGCAGCATGACGACCGTGTAGAACTGGAACACCGTGCGCTCGGGGTAGAGCAGCCAGGGCAGGTAGGTCACGGCGATCCCCGCGAGCGGGAAGCCGAATCGGGCGTCGCGGGTGCGGATGAGCAGCCAGACGAGGAAGAGGGCGGCCGCGATCCCCGCGTACCACACGACGGGGTTCGGGATGCTGCCGATCACGCCGATGCAGTCGGTCGACCATGCGCAGGTCGTCGTGCCGACCTCGGGGCGCGTCAGCCACATCGCGGTCGGGCGGAGGAGGAGCGGCCACTGCCACGCGGGGCTCGCGTACGGATGGCTCGCGCTGAGCCCCACGTGGAACCCGTAGACCGCCTGATGGTAGTTCCACAGGGCGACCAGCGGGTTCGCGTCGCTCGCGCGGTCGTACCCGCCGGTCGTGACGAGCCACCCGCTCCACGAGAGCAGGTACACCACGGCGGCGGCCGGCACGAGCAGCAGGAAGGTGACGGGGCCCTGGCGGAGGATCGCGGAGAAGTACCACTCCCGGACGCCCGCGCGGCGACGCCAGAGCGCGTCGAGGACGACGAGCCCGATCCCGACGCCCGCGATGACGTACATGCCCGACCACTTGACGGCGGTCGCGGCGCCGAACGCGGCGCCCGCGGCGAGGAGCCAGGGGCGCGCCCAGACGACGGGCCCCCACGCCTCGGTCTGATCGCGGAGGACGCGATCGCGCGTCTCCTGCACATCGCGCAGCAGGAAGGAGAAGCCCAGGAGCACGAAGAGAGCGAGGATGCCGTCGAGCAGCGCGACCCTGCTCATCGCGACCGCGAGCGGGTCGATGGCGAGCAGGAGCCCCGCGACGCCCGCGACCGCGATGGAGCCGGTGAGGCGGCGCGCGACGAGGGCGAGCAGCGGCACGAGGAGGGTGCCGACGACGGCGGTCGAGATCCGCCAGCCCCATCCCGAGTCGGCGCCGAAGACCGCGAGCCCCAGTGCGATGATCCACTTGCCCAGGGGCGGGTGCACGACGAAGGAGGCATCCGCCGAGTACACGTCGGTGTCGCCCGCGAGGAAGCTCTCGTTCGCGCCCTCGGGCCACGTGCCCTCGTAGCCGAGATGCAGCAGGGTCCAGGCGTCCTTGACGTAGTAGGTCTCGTCGAAGACGAGCTCGTGGGGATGGCCGAGTCCGACGATGCGCAGGAGGCCCGCGAGCAGCGTGAGGGCCGAGGGCACCAGCCAGCGCGCGTGCTGGCGGATGGCCGCGAGGGCTCTGTCGCGGGGGGATGCCTCGGGCAGCGCGTGCGTCACGGCTCCAGCGTAGTGCGCGGGCGCGAGGCGCCCGGGGGCGGGCGACTCCCCGGCCGGGTCCGCTCCAAGGGTCCTGACAACGCTCACCCAGGCGGGCTTCGTATGTTGACGGGATGTCCTACTCCGCGCATCGCCCGGGACGCTACGACTCGCAGGGGCGGATCATCCTCCCCGACGACGACCCGAACGGCGCCGCTCCCGACGAGGAAGCCCTGTACCTCGAACGGGAGTTCTTCCCCGAGACCGCCGCCGCCCCGACCAAGCCGATCGAGGTCGACGAGCGCCCCGCTGAGGCGTCTGCCGAGCCCGAGCCGACGCCGCGCGCTCCGCGACGTCGCGCGGCGCGTCCGCCGCGCACGCCCGGCTCGCGTCTGCGCATGCTCGCGATCCTCGGCGGCGCGGACGGGCACGTGCTCGACACCGTCCCGACCGAGACGCCCCGGTTCGTGCAGATGTTCTTCGTGCTGCTCGGCACCGCGCTCGTGTCCGCCCTGTCGATGCTCTTCGCCCTCACGACCGGCGTGCAGGTCTCGGTCTGGCTCGCGGTGCCGCTCGCGATCGTCTGGGCGGGCATCATCTTCAACCTCGACCGGTTCCTCACGTCGACGATGACCGCGACCCGCAGCATCGCGCGCCTCGTCGGGCTCGCGCTGCCGCGTGTCATCATGGCGCTCCTCATCGGCGTCGTCGTCGCGGAGCCCGTCGTGCTGCAGGCCTTCCGCAACGACATCGCGCAGGAGGTCGCCTCGACGAACATCGTGCAGTCGCAGGAGGACCAGGCGGCCCTCGACTCCGGGCCCGAGAAGCAGGCGCTCGACGCCGCGACCGCGCGCCTGGGCGAGCTGCAGAACCAGGCCGCGACGGGCATCGTCGCGGGCACCGACTCGGCCTCTGCGACGCAGGCCGCCGCGCAGGCGACGGTCGACGACCTCACCGAGAAGCTCGCGGCGCAGCAGACCGTGATCGATGAGGCGCGCGCGCTCTACCAGTGCGAGCTCGACGGCACGGGAGCGGGCGAGGTCGCCGGCTGCACGGGCGTGCAGGGGGAGGGCGCGAGCTCCGATGCCGCGCAGGACCAGCTCGCGGCGGCTCAGGCGACCTATGACGACCTCGCCGCCCAGCTGCGCGAGGCGAACGAGGCCCTCGCGGCGGCCGAGACGGCTGCGGGCGAGAACGCCGCGGCATCCGAGGCCGCGAACCGCCAGGCGGCGGAGGACCAGCTGCCCGCGGCGCAGCAGGAGTACGACGCGGCGCTCGCCGCGTACAACGCGCGGGCGGCATCCGTCGCCGAGACGAACGCCGGCGCGATCGGGCTCCTCAGCCAGATCAGCGGGCTGAACCGGCTCGCGGAGAAGGAGCCGGCGATCTGGTGGGCGCATCTCCTCATCGCCGCGCTCTTCCTCATGATCGAGCTCCTCCCCGTGCTCGTGAAGGTGCTGACGAGCTTCGGCGATCCCTCGCTGTACGAGAAGGCGGCCGCCGTGCGCAAGCAGGTCGCGGAGGAGCGCGTGAACGCGGACGGGTTCCGCGACCGCGCCGACATCATCTCGGCGCCTAGGCTGGCGGGGTGATCATCCTCGCCGCGACGCCCATCGGCAATCTCGGCGACGCGTCGCGCCGCCTCGTCGAGCTGCTCGAGCAGGCGCCCGTCGTGGCCGCCGAGGACACGCGCACGACGCAGCGCCTTCTCGCCGGGCTGGGCATCGAGAACCGTCCGCGGCTCATCGCCCTGCACGACCACAACGAGCGGCAGAAGGCGGCCGAGCTCGTGGAGCTCGCGCGCGACGAGGATCTCGTCGTGCTGACCGATGCGGGCATGCCGACCGTGAGCGACCCGGGTTACGGACTCGTGCAGACCGCGGCCGCTGCGGGAGTCGACGTCACGGTCGTTCCGGGCCCGTCGGCCGTGCTCACGGCCCTCGCGGTGTCCGGTCTCCCGACCGATCGCTTCACCTTCGAGGGCTTCCCCGCGCGCAAGCCCGGTGACCGCCGTCGCGCCCTCGCGGCGCTCGCGGCCGAGGCGCGCACGATGGTGTTCTTCGAGGCGCCCACGCGCGTCGCGCAGACGCTCGCCGACATGGCTGCCGCGTTCGGCGGCGACCGCAGGGCGGTCGTCGCGCGAGAGCTCACCAAGCTGCACGAGGAGGTCGCGCGCGGCACGCTCGACGAGCTCGTCGGATGGGCCGAGGCCGGTGTGCGCGGCGAGCTCGCGATCGTCGTGGCCGGGTCGGAGCGGCGCGAGACGCCCCTCGAGGACGCGGTCGCCCAGGTCCTCGCGCTCGTCGCCGACGGCGGCCGCCTCAAGGAGGCGGCCGCCGAGGTCGCCGCAGCGACCGGGCGCTCATCGCGCGAGCTGTATCAGGCCGCGCTCGCGGCGCGCTGAGGTCGTTCAGCCGACCTTCACGAGGCGCACCTCGTCGACCGTTCCCCACGCGCCGGCCGACAGCTCCCACGCGATCTCGACCGTGACCTCCTGCCCGCGCTGCACGCGCACGGCGTCGGTCTCTGAGGTGGCGTACGCGCGCCATCCGTCGAACGCGAGCAGCGCCTCCGCGGTGCGCGTCTGCGCCTGCGCCGCCCGGTCAGCCGCGGTCGCCGGCAGGTGCGTCGGCGACGCCGTGACGCGGAGGGTCACCGTGTCGCCGGGCAGCGTGCCGCCGCCCTGCGACGTCGCCGTCGCGACGTAGCGGCCAGGCTCGAGACCCGTCACGACCTGGGTCGCCGAACCCGTGAAGTCGCGGTCGAGCCACACATGGAGCGCATTCGTCCCTGCCGAGGCGTCGGCCTGCCATCCGATCGAGCCGCCGTCGCCGGCGAGCGTCCACAGCGCAGCCCCGTCTCCCTCGAAGCCGCCGCCGGGGAGGTGCGAGCGGGCGAGGACCTCGATCGTCGCGGACGTCTCGTGGCCGGCCGACGTGCGCCCCGCCACCGTGTAGACACCGGGCCCGTCGATCTCGACAGCATCCCAGACCACGGGCTGATCCTCTGTCGTGCCGTCGCTGTACGAGACGGTGACGGTCTCCGGCAGCGCGGCGTCCTCGCCCTCCTCGATCTCGAGCGCGACCGTCTCGACGCCGGTCACGACGCGCGGCCCCTGCGCTCCGGTGCGGACGTACTCGAACATCCGCAGCGACGGCAGGGGAGTGCCGTCGAACGCGAACAGCGCCTGGTTGTCGACGGCCGACCCGCCGAACCAGCGACCCGCGTCCGCGGGGTCGTACGCGCCCGCGTAGCTCGTCGCCCACCCCGAGCCGTCGCGCTCCCAGAGGAGGCGGTTCGCTTCGAGCTGCTCCGGAGGGCCGACGGGGAGCCACGCTGGCTCCCACGAGAACACGCCGATCCCCGCATCGCCGACATCGGCGACCGCCTGCACGACGTCGCGGAACGCCGTCGCCTGGCCCTGAGGGCTGACGGGATACGCCGTGGCCTCGCTTGCGAGGTCGATCGTGTTGCCATGGCCGTCGCCGTCCTCGAGCGTGTAGGCCCAGGAGGTCTCGACGACCGCGACCTTCTTGTCGTGCACCTCCGCGACGTGCGAGAGCACATCGGTGAGGTTCGCGATCGTGCCGTGCCAGTACGGGTAGTACGACGATGCGAACACGTCGTAGTCGACGCCGCGGGCGGCGAGCTCCGCGGCGTAGCCCGCGTAGCGCCCGGGCGTCTCGGGATTCGTGAAGTGCACGGCCACGAGCGCGTCAGGGAGCGTCTCGCGGACTGCCGCCGACCCGGCCCGGAACACCTCCGCCATCCCGTCCCAGCCCGTGACGCCGGCGACGCCGTTGTTCGTCTCGTTGCCGACCTGCACCATCCGCACATCGACGCCTGCATCCGCGAAGCGCGCGAGCGCGTCGGCGGTGAAGTCGTGCACCGCATCCGCGGTCTGGGCAGCCGTCAGTCCCTCCCACGCCTTCGGCGCCTGCTGCTTGCCCGGATCGGCCCAGAAGTCGGAGTAGTGGAAGTCGACCGTCACGCCGAGCCCCGCGTCGGTCGCGCGCTCGCCGATCTCGATCGCGCGTGCGACGTCGACGTTCCCGCCGCCGTATCCGCGTCCCTCGGCGTCGAAGGGGTCGTTCCACACCCGGACCCGCACGTCGGTGACGCCGTGGTCGGCGAGCACGTGGAACAGGTCGGCCGGCGCGCCGGTGTCGTCGCGGAACACGACCCCGGACTCCTCGAGCGAGAGGACGGAGGAGACGTCGACGCCGGTCATGAAGTCGGCCGACAGGCCGTCGACGGCGGACAGCGAGATGTCGATGCTCGCGTCATCGGCATGCGCGGGCGACGCCACGAGGGCGAGGGAGACGGCCGCGGCCGTCGCGATGGCCGCTCGGATGGGGGATGGCATGGGCACTCCTTCGTGCGGGTGGATGGATGGGGATCGGTTTCGACTCGCTGCGCGCGCTCAGCCCTTCACGGAGCCCGCGGTGAGGCCGCCGACGATGTAGCGCTGGAGCGACAGGAACAGCACGAGGACCGGGATCGATGCGAGCACGGAGCCCGCGGCGAAGATGCCCCAGCGCGACGTGAGCTGGTTCGAGACCCACTGGTACATGCCCACGGCGAGGGTCCAGTTGTCCTCGCTGGTCAGGACGATCTTCGCGAGGATGAAGTCGCCGAACGCCGAGATGAAGGCCAGCAGCGCGACGACGGCGAGCACGGGCGTCACGAGCGGCATGATGATGCGCCAGAAGATCTGCGCGTGCGAGGCGCCGTCGATCTTGGCCGACTCGTCGAGCTCGATCGGGATCGAGTTGAAGAACCCGTACATGAGGAAGGTGTTCGCGCCGAGCGCGCCGCCCAGATAGACGCAGATGAGCGCGAGGCGCGAGTTGATTCCGAGGGCCGGCACGACCTCGCCGAGCGCGAGCAGCAGGAGGAACACCGCGACGAACGCGACGGTCTGCGGGAACATCTGGATGATGAGGAGGCTCGTGAGGCCCGCGCGCCGTCCCGCGAAGCGGAAGCGCGAGAAGGCGTACGCTGCGGCTGCGCCCATGAGCACCGCGCCGATCGCGGCGACGCCGCCGACGTAGAGGGTGTTGAGCATCCAGGTCCAGAAGCGCGTCTCGGCGAGCGCGGCGTAGTTGTCAGCGCTCACAGCCGAGAACAATGCGCTCGACCCGGCGAGGCTTCCCCGCGGGTTCACCGACGCCGAGACGATGTAGAGCAGCGGGAACATCGCGTAGACGAGGATGACCGCCGCGACCGGGTACTTCCAGCCCACCTCGGCCCACCAGCGGGAGCGACGTGCGGTGCGACGCCCCGGGGTAGGGGACGTGATGCGTTCGGTGACAGTGCTCACTGGAACTCCTCGAGCTTGCGGGTCTGTCGGAAGGCGAGCGCCGAGATCACGCCGATGACGATGAACACGACGATCGAGAGGGCGCTCGCGAGGCCGTAGTCGGCTGATCCGCCCGCAACGCCGGAGATCCGGTAGATCGCGGAGATGAGGATGTCGGTCTCGCCCAGTCCCGAGTTGCCGAGGAACGCGGGGCCGCCTTCGGTGAGCATGTAGATGATCGTGAAGTTGTTGAAGTTGAACGCGAACGACGAGATCGCGAGCGGTGCCGTCGACACGAGCAGCTGCGGCAGGATGATGGATCGGAATCGGCGCCAGCGTCCGGCCCCGTCGATCGTGGCGGCCTCGAGCGTGTCACTGGGGAGCGCCTGGAGCGCGCCCGTGCACACGAGGAACCAGTAGGGGTAGCTGAGCCAGAGGTTCACCCAGAGGACGGCGGCCTTGGCGAGCAGGGGATCGCCCAGCCAGGCGATGTCGGCGCCGAGGAAGAGCAGGTCGTTGACGACGCCGAACTCGGAGTTCAGCATGCCCCGCCAGAGGAGCGCGGACATGAATGCGGGGAACGCGTACGGGAGGATCATGAGCGTCCGGAGGACCTTTCGGCCGCGGACACGGGGGTCGTTGTAGATGAGAGCGAAAAGGAGCCCGAGGCCGAAGCTCGTGAGCACGGTCAGAATGGCGAACGCGAACGTCCACGCCGCGACCTGGAGGAGCGGCCCGGCGAGGCTCTGATCCGTCACGGCGCGCACGAAGTTATCGAATCCGACGTTGACGTACCAGCCGGTCGGGAGAGCCGACCCGTCCTCGGCGACGAAGCGGCCGTCATCGGACGCCGCGTAGACGACCCCGGTCTCGGTGTCGGTGAAGGTCCGCGCGGCGGCATCCCATTCGAGGCCCGAGGTGTAGACCGCGCCGGTCGTGCCCTCGCGGGTGCGGAGCGAGCCGTCTTCCGCCTCGTCCGAGACGGGGACGCGCAGGCTCGCGACGCGCTCCTGCAGATCGGGGTCGGTGAGGATGTCCGCGCGCGGCACGACGGTCCACCCCGGCACGGTCTCGGGGGCGCCTGATCCGCCGGTGGGTGCTCCCGCGACGACCTCCAGCGGCTGGTCGGCGGTCCCGGCCCGCACGACGCCGTCCTCGTCGACGATCGCGAAGCCGAGCTCGCCGTCCTGCTCGACGACCGCGAGGGGATAGGACGGAGAATCGGGATCCCGCCGCTCGTCCTGGATGAGCGCTGCGTCGACGGCCTGCTCCATCGAGCCCGCATGCCCGGTGCCGTAGTTCGTGAACGCGACGTAGGCCGTGTAGCCGAGCACGAACACCTGGAAGACGGCGAGGAACACGAGCCCGGGAAGCAGGTACTTGAGCGGCAGAGCCCGTCGTGAGAAGTACACCGCGTCCGCGATCGCGAGCAGCACGAGAGACGCGCCGAGCACGATCCACGACTCCGCCTGCCACGCCGACAGCGCGACCGCGATGCCGAGCGCGTTGACGATCCCCATGAGCACGAGCTTCACGACGAAGCCCCATCCGAGCCCGCGCCAGCCGCGCGCGTGCGATTCGCCGCGCCGCGCAGGGGCGGTCGTCACATCCGTCATTCCGTCTTCCTTCCGCCGGAGCGCCGGGGCGCGCGTCCGCCCGCCCCGGCGCAGCCGGTCAGCCCAGCTCGGCCTCGAGGTCGGCGACCATCTGCTTCCAGGTCGCTCCGGGGTCGGCGCCGCCGATGATCTGCACCTCGGCCGCGTTCCAGAGGTCCCACACCGAGCCCATCTCGGGGATGCTCGGCATCGGCACGCCGTTCTGCGACGAGGCGAGGAATCCCGCGATGACGGGGTCGGAGGCGACCTCATCGGCGAGCGCCGTGAACGCGGGAATGCGCGGGTCGGCCTCGTAGAGGGCACGCTGCGCGTCCTCCTTCGCGAGGTAGTTCACGAGGAACTCCTGAGCGAGCAGCGCGTTCTCGCTCTGCGAGCTGAGGTAGAAGCCCTGCACGCCCACGAAGGGCGCCGCGGTCTCGCCGCCGGCCGACGGGATGGGGTGTACCGCGACGTTCGGGACGTCGGCATAGGCGCTCATCGCCCACGGTCCCTGGATCGTGAAGGGCGCAGCGCCGCTGTTGAACAGCTCGTTGTTGATGTCGTAGTCGACCGTGGTCGAGATGTAGCCCGTGCCAGCCGACCCGTTCTCGTGGAGCCACTGCGCGAACGCCTCGCCGTTCGCGCCGCCCATGCCGATCTCGGCCGTGTACGAGCCGGTCTCGTCCTGGACGAACACCGGCGCGCCGAACGAGGTCTGCAGCCCGTACATCGTGTATGCGTCGCCCGTCTCGCCGGCCGTGTTGACCGCGATCGGGCGCTCGGCCCCGGCCTCCTGCGCCATCGACACGAGCTCGTCCCAGGTCGCCGGGGCGTCGGGGCCCACCATGTCGACGTTCTGAATGAGCGCGACCGTCTCGAGCGAGTACGGCAGCGCGTAGAGCTGGCCGTCGTAGGTCATCGCGTCGAGCGCGACCTGCTCGAAGTCGCCCGTCGCGTCGCCGAGATCGATCGTGTCGACGACGCCGGCGGTGACGAGCGCCCCGAGCCAGTCGTGCGCGCCGACCGTGATGTCAGGCCCCTCGCCCGTGGGCACCTGCGCGATGAAGTCGTTGCGCAGGTCCTCGAAGTTCTTCTGGACGAGCGTGACGGTCGCTCCCGTGTCGGCCTCGAACTGCTCGGCGGCCGCGGCGATCGCGTCCTCGCGCTCCTCGTCGGTCCACACGACGAGCTCGGCGGTCGAGCCCTCGTCGGCCGGCTCCTCGGCGGTCTCGGGGGCGCTGCCGGAGCAGCCGGCCAGCAGCAGTGCCGACGCGGCGGCGATGCCGGCGAATGCGATCTGCGTGCGCATGATTGTCTCCTTCTCGATGGCCATGCGATGCGTCCGCCGAAGCGGTCGCGTCGTCACGACCTGGTGGTGGTGGATCGGTCGGGCCGGGCGGCCCCGGGGTGCCCCGGAGGGCGGGTCAGTCGGTCTCGATGACGGCGACGCCCCCGGCGGGGACGACGAGGGATCCGGACGCCGTGGCGCCGGTGAGCAGCTCGCGGCCGACGGCGTCGATGGTGACGTCGTCGTCGCGGTGGTTGATCGCGAAGAGGAACGTGCGATCGTCGGCGCGGCGCCGGACGACCTCGAGGCCATCCGGAGTCGACGACGGGACGACCCCCGCATCGGCGTACACGTCGGACAGGACGGCGCGCAGCCCCTCCGCGTCCAGGCGCGTGGAGATGTACCACCCCGTTCCGGCGCCGTGCCTGTGACGTGTGATGGCGGCGCCTCCCGCCGCGGGGCCTTCGGCGTAGGCGCCGACGACGTCGGCGCCGTGCAGACGGAGGCTCTCCTGCCAGTGGTCGGCGCCCAGCAGGGCGCCGTCGCTCCATTCGACTGCGGCAGCAGCGCCCTCGCGCAGCGGCAGGTGCTCCTCGACGTCGACGCCGAGGGCGTCGCGGAGGGGAGCGAGGAACCCACCGGGGTGGACGGCGTCGTTCTCGTCGACGACCGCCGAGAAGTACGAGACGACGAGCGTTCCGCCGCCTTCGACATACCGGGTGAGGTTCGCGGCGTCTGCCGCCGTGAGCAGGTACTGCGCGGGTGCGACGACGAGCCGGTAGCGCGACAGGTCGTGGCCAGGGAGCGCGAAGTCGACCGTGACGCCGTCCCGCCAGAGACGCTCGTAGAACGCGCGCACGCGCTCCTGGTGGGAGAGGTCCTCGGTCGGGCGCCATTCGAGGTCCTGCGCCCAGAACGACTCGAAGTCCCACAGGACGGCGACGTCGGCCTCGACGCGCGACCCGACGACCGCGTCGAGCCGGGACAGCCCCTCGCCAAGCGCAACCACCTCGCGCCAGACGCGCGAGTCGGTGCCGGCGTGGGGGAGCATCGCCGAATGGAACTTCTCGGCGCCCGAGCGTCCCGCGCGCCACTGGAAGAAGAGCACGGCGTCCGAGCCGCGTGCGACGTGCGTCAGCGAGTTGCGGGCCATCTCCCCGGGACGCTTCGCGATGTTGCGCGGCTGCCAGTTCACGGCCGACGTCGAGTGCTCCATGAGGATCCACGGCTTCCCTCCGCCGACCGACCGGGAGAGATCGGCGGCGATCGAGAGCCCGATGTGCGCGTCCTCGTCGGCCGCCCACAGATAGTGGTCGTCGGATACGACGTCGACGTCCCTGGCCCACGCCCACAGGTCGGTCGTCCAGCTCTGGTTCGCCATGAAGTTCGTCGTGATCGGCTGCGGGGCGCGGGCGCGGATCGCGTCGCGCTCGGCGATGAAGCACGCGCGGAGCTGATGGTCGGTGAAGCGCTGGAAGTCGAGGCGCTGTGCGGGATTGACGACCGACGGCGCCGCGGCCGGGGCGCCGATGTGCTCCCAGGCCGTGTAGTGCTGGCCCCAGAACGCCGTGCCCCATGCGGCATTGAGAGCGTCGAGTGACCCGTAGCGCTCGCGCAGCCATCCGCGGAAGGCGCGCACGGAATGCTCCGAGTAGTCCTCGCCGACCGGGACGCCGTACTCGTTGTGCACGTGCCACAGCACGACGGCGGGGTGATCGCCGTAGCGGTCGGCGAGCGCGCTCGCGATGCGGACGATCGCCTCCCGGTAGGCGGGGGAGGAGTGGGACGCCATCCCGCGCGATCCGAAGCCCATGACGGTGCCGTCTCGTGTGACGACGCGCGCGTCGGGGTGCGCGGCGAAGAACCAGGCGGGCGGTGAGGCGGTCGGCGTGCCGAGGTCGACGGCGATGCCGTTCGCGTGGAGGAGGCCGATCACCTCGTCGAGCCAGGCGAAGTCGAACTCGCCCTCGGCGGTCTCGAGCAGAGCCCACGAGAAGATCCCCACGCTCACGAGGTTGACGCCCGCCTCGCGCATCAGGCGGACGTCCTCCTGCCACGTCTCGCGCGGCCACTGCTCGGGGTTGTAGTCGCCGCCGAAGGCGATGCCGGGCAGGGCGCGCAGGGGGGTCTGGTCGGGCATGGACGCTCCATCGGGTCGAAGGGCTGTGACCGGTCCCAGTGTGGCGCGGCGTCGTCGGAGCGCCAAGGCGATCGCCCATCCGTTATCGAACTGTGACCGGTCCCAGTCGCACCCGCGGCTCGCGCTAGAGTCTTGATCCATGGAGCAGACGCCGCCCGCGCGCAAGCCGACGATCCGCGACGTCGCGGCGGTCGCGGGCGTCTCGCGCGGCACGGTCTCCCGCGTCATCAACGGAGGGCACTGGGTCTCGCCTGACGCGCGTGCTGCGGTCGAGGACGCCATTCGGCGGACGGGCTACACGGCGAATCACCACGCGCGCAGCCTGGCGACGGGCCGCTCCGGATCGCTCGCCTTCCTCCTGACCGAGGAGCACCACCTGCTGTTCGAGGACCCGACCTTCGGCCTGCTGCTGCGCGGCGCTGCCGAGTCCCTCTCGAAGCGGTCGATGACCCTCGTGCTCCTCGTGGCGGGAACCGATGCCGAGAAGGCGAACGTGCTCGAGTACGTGCGCGCGGGGCACGTCGACGGTGTGCTCCTCGTGTCGAGCCATGCATCCGACCCCTTCCTCGGCCGCATGCACGAGGCCGGCATCCCGATCGTCAGCACGGGCGTCCCGCTCGGCCTCGAGGGGCTCGTCCCGTCGGTCGGCATCGACGAGGCGCGCGCCGCGCGCGAGATGACGGCCTACCTGCGCTCCCGCGGGCACCGTCGCATCGCGCATATCGCGGGGCCCGACGACACGCCGGGCGGCCGGTTCCGTCTCGCCGGGTTCCGCGAGGAGATGGGCGGCGACTACGACGCCGAGCTCGTCGAGCGCGGGGACTACTCGCGCGAGTCCGGCTCGCGCGCGATGGCGCGCCTGCTCGCACGCGGGCGCGATATCGACGCGGTCTTCGCGGCCTCGGATGGGATGGCCGCCGGTGCGGTCGCGACGCTGCGCCGCGAGGGGCTGCGCGTGCCCGACGACATCGCGGTTGCGGGGTTCGACGATTCGGGCCTCGCCGAGACCCACGATCCGCCGCTCACGACGATGCGTCAGCCGTGGGCCCGGATCAGCGAGCAGATGGTCGCCCTGCTGCTCGACGTCGTGGCGGGGAGCCCGGGCCGCGATCTCATGCTCCCGGCGTCGCTCGTCGTGCGCGAGAGCGCGTAACGCTCGGCGCGGAGCACGCGCGGCCCGGAATAGACTCTCCTGGTGACTTCCGGCCGTTCCTTCTACATCACCACGCCGATCTACTATCCGAGCGATGTCCCGCACATCGGGCACGGGTACACGACCGTGGCGGTGGACACGCTCGCGCGCTGGCACCGCCAGGCCGGTGACGACACCTGGATGCTGACGGGCACCGACGAGCACGGCCAGAAGATGATCCGCGCCGCCGCCGCGAACGGCGCGACCCCGCAGGAATGGGTCGACAAGCTCGTGGCGGAGTCGTGGCAGCCGCTCCTGCGGACGCTGGACGTCGCCAACGACGACTTCATCCGCACGACGCAGGAGCGTCACGAGAAGAGCGTCCAGCTGTTCCTGCAGGCGGTGTACGACCGCGGCTACATCTACGCGGGCGAGTACGAGGCGCTCTACTGCGTCGGGTGCGAGGAGTTCAAGCCCGACAGCGAGATCGTCGACGGCACCGGGCCGTTCGAGGGGCTCAAGGTGTGCGCGATCCACTCGAAGCCGCTCGAGCTGCTGCAGGAGAAGAACTACTTCTTCAAGCTCAGCGAGTTCCAGGACCGCCTCCTCGAGCTCTACCGGGAGCGCCCCGACTTCGTCCAGCCCGAGTCCGCGCGCAACGAGGTCGTCGCCTTCGTGCAGCAGGGCCTGAAGGACCTCTCCATCTCGCGCTCGACGTTCGACTGGGGCATCACCGTCCCGTGGGACGAGTCGCACGTCATCTACGTGTGGGTCGACGCCCTCCTCAACTACGCGACCGCGGTGGGGTACGGCTCCGACCCCGACAACTTCGCGCGCCGCTGGCCCGCGCACCACGTCGTGGGCAAGGACATCCTCCGGTTCCACGCCGTGATCTGGCCGGCGATGCTGATGGCCGCGGGCATCGAGGTGCCTGAGAACGTCTTCGCGCACGGCTGGCTGCTCGTGGGCGGCGAGAAGATGTCGAAGTCGAAGCTCACGGGCATCGCGCCCAACGCGATCACCGACGTCTTCGGCTCCGACGCGTACCGGTTCTACTTCCTGTCGGCGATCTCGTTCGGCCAGGACGGCTCGTTCTCCTGGGAGGACCTGTCGGCTCGGTACCAGGCGGAGCTCGCGAACGGGTTCGGCAACCTCGCATCGCGGACCATCGCCATGATCGGCAAGTACTTCGACGGCGTCGTCCCCGCTCCCGCGGAGTACGCGGATGGCGACCTCGCGATCCAGCGGACCGTCGCGGAAGCGGCTCGGAAGGCCGATGCGGCGATCGACCGCTTCCGCATCGACGAGGCCATCCGCTCGATCTGGACGATCGTCGACGAGCTCAACGGCTACATCACCGAGAACGAGCCGTGGGCGCTCGCGAAGGACGACGCGCAGCGCGACCGCCTGGCGACCGTGCTCTACACGTGCGCCGAGGGGCTCCGCGCGCTCGCCGTGCTGCTCTCGCCCGTGATGCCGCAGGCCACCGGCAAGCTCTGGGACGCACTGGGCGTCGAGAGCGCCCTGGGGGCGCTCGTCGAGCAGCCCGTGCGCGAGGCCGGCGCGTGGGGCGGCATCCCCGCCGGCACGGCGACGTCCACGCTCCAGCCGCTCTTCCCGCGGGTCGAGCAGCCGGAGTGATCCGATCGAGGGGGATGGCGTGAAGGACAACGGGGCGGACCCGACCGTCTACGTGCGCGAGCGGAGCCGGGACGGGCGGAAGGACCTGCGCTACCCGGCCGCGCCCGAGCCGCTCGCGGTGCCCGTGTACGACAACCACTGCCACCTCGAGATCGAGGACGGCGACGAGCCGCTCTCGCTCGAGGAGCAGCTCGATCGGGCGAGCGCGGTCGGCATCGCCGGCATCGTGCAGTCGTCGGGCGACATCGACTCTTCGCGGTGGGCCGTCGCCGCCGCCGAGCGGGATGCGCGCGTGCTCGCGGCCGTCGCCATCCATCCCAACGACGCGCCGACGTACGCCGAGCAGGGGCGCCTCGAGGAGGCGCTCGGAGTCATCGACGAGCTCGCGGGGCACCCGCGCGTGCGCGCCGTGGGCGAGACGGGGCTCGACTACTTCCGCACGGGCGAGGAGGGGCGACCCGCACAGCAGGCCTCCTTCGAGGCGCACATCGACATCGCCAAGCGCCACGGCGTCGCACTGCAGATCCACGACCGCGACGCCCATCGCGACGTGCTCGACACGCTGCGGCGCGTCGGCGCCCCCGAGCGGACGGTCTTCCACTGCTTCTCGGGCGACGAGGACATGGCCCATGAGGCGGCCGACGCGGGCTACTGGGTGTCGTTCGCGGGGAACATCACGTTCAAGAACGCGCAGAACCTGCGCGACGCGCTGCGGGTGACGCCGCGCGACCGCATCCTCGTCGAGACGGATGCCCCGTTCCTCACTCCGACGCCGCACCGAGGGCGCCCGAACGCGCCGTACCTCGTGCCGGTCACGGTCCGCTTCATGGCCGCGGAGCTGGGTGCCGACGTCGACGAGCTCTCCGCGCAGCTGGCCGCGAACACGCGCGCCGTGTACGGGGAGTGGACATGACCGTGCGGCTCCTCGGGGCCGGCGACATCCGCGAGCTCGCCGCCGAGCTCGATGTCACGCCCACGAAGAAGCTGGGCCAGAACTTCGTCGTCGACGCCAACACCGTGCGACGCATCGTGCACACCGCGCGCGTCGAGGCGGGGGAGCGGGTCGTCGAGATCGGCCCCGGGCTCGGCTCGCTGACCCTGGCCATCCTCGAGGCCGGCGCGACCGTGACCGCCGTCGAGATCGACCACCGGCTCGCCGAGCGGCTGCCGCGCACGGCGGCCGAGCGCGGCGTCCCGGACGGCGCGCTCACGGTGGTCGACGCCGATGCGCTGCGCGTCACCGAGCTGCCCGGCGATCCGACCATCCTCGTCGCGAACCTGCCCTACAACGTGTCGGTGCCGGTGCTGCTGCACTTCCTCGAGACGTTCGCCCGGCTCGACCGCGGTGTCGTCATGGTGCAGGCCGAGGTCGGCGAGCGCCTCGCGGCCGAGCCGGGGAGCAAGGTCTACGGGGCCCCGAGCGCTAAGGCCGCCTGGTACGGCGCGTGGCGGCTCGCTGGCAACATCTCCCGCCAGGTCTTCTGGCCGGTTCCGAACGTCGACAGCGTGCTCGTCGCGTTCCAGCGCGACGCCGCGGCGCGCGGCACGGAGGACGAGCGGCTGCGGACCTTCCGGATCGTCGATCTCGCGTTCCAGCAGCGACGCAAGATGCTGCGCCAGGCGCTCGCCGGCGAGCTCGGCGGCTCGGCGGGCGCGACCGAGCTGCTCGAGCGCGCGGGCGTCGCGCCGACCGCGCGCGGCGAGTCGCTGGACATCGACGACTTCCTGCGGATCGCACGCGCGCTCGCCGAGACGAGTGGCGCGGAGGCGACGGCGCCATGAGCCTCGCGTCGTCGGAGCCGCAGGTGCGCGTGCGCGCACCGGGCAAGATCAACGTCTTCCTCGAGGTCGGATGCCGTCAGAGCGACGGCTACCACCAGCTCGCGACCGCCTTCCAGGCCGTCTCGCTCTACGAGGATGTCGTCGCAACCCATGCCGACGGCTTCACGCTCGCGGTCGAGGGAACGGTCGACGTCTCGGGCGTGCCGGTCGACGACCGCAATCTCGCGCTCCGAGCGGCCCGCCTCCTCGCGGCGGAGACCGGGTACGCGGGCGGCGTCCATCTCGACGTGTTCAAGGAGGTCCCCGTCGCTGGCGGCATGGGCGGCGGCTCGGCGGATGCCGCGGCCGCGCTCGTGGCGTGCGACGCGCTCTGGGGCACGCGGGTCGGGCAGGCCGAGCTGCATCGCCTCGCAGCGCAGCTGGGCGCCGACGTGCCGTTCGCGCTCAAGGGCGGCACCGCGATCGGGACCGGTCGCGGCGATGAGCTGAGCCCGGCCCTCGCACGCGGCCGCTTCGACTGGGTGCTCGTCGTGAACGAGGAGGGCCTCTCGACGCCCGAGGTGTACGGGGCGCTCGACCGCCACCGCGAACGGCACCGGCTCGACATCGCCCCCACGCGCGCCGTGCCCGAGGTCGACGCCGGCGTGCTGCAGGCGCTGCGCGCAGGCGACGCGGCGATGCTCGCCGAGACGCTCCGCAACGACCTCCAGGTGGCCGCGCTCGGGCTGCGCCCCGATCTCGCCGAGACGCTCGAGCTGGGGGAGTCGTCGGGGGCGCTCGCGGGCCTCGTGTCGGGCTCAGGACCCACCGTCGCCTTCCTCGCGGCATCGCCCGAGGATGCCGCGGAGCTCCGCGATGTGCTGGACGCCGCCGGTCGGGATGTGCTCCTCGCGCACAGTCCCGTGCGCGGCGCGCGCATCGTCGGCTGAGCGCCGCCGCAGCGCCCTCGCGCCACGCCCCGTCGTGCCCGGGATGGCCCCGCGCGCGTCCGTGCGCCATACTGTGGGAGGCGATGTGACCGTGCGCATCGCGGAATCAGGTGAGGACGAGACGGCTGTGGCCCACGCAACGGAGCGACCGCGGATGCCGAGCATCCGCGATGTGGCGCGCCTCGCGGGCGTGTCCCATCAGACGGTCTCGCGCGTGCTCAACGAGCATCCATCGATCCGCGAGGAGACGAAGCAGCGCGTCCTCGATGCGATCCGCCAGCTCGACTACCGGCCGAACCAGGCCGCGCGCGCGCTCGTCACGAGCAAGCTGAATCTCATCGGCATCCTGTCGGCCACGGTCGGCGAGTTCGGCCCGACCGCGTCGATCGCGGCGATCGAGGAGGCGGCGCGCGAGGAGGGCTACTCGGTCACCACCCTCAACCTCCCCGACACGTCGCCGGAGGCGATCGGCGGCGCCGTGCGGCAGCTGCTGCGCGAGCAGGTCGACGGCATCGTCGTGCTCGCCCCCCAGGTGCGCGTGTTCCATGTCCTTCGCGGCATGGCGATCGGCGTGCCGTTCGTGAGCCTGCAGACGGCATCCGGCGCGCTCGAGGAGAGCGTCGCACCCGACCAGCTCGAGGGGGCGCGGATGGCGACGCGGCACCTCATCGAGCTGGGGCACGTCGACATCCTCCATCTGTCCGGCCCGCAGGACTGGATCGAGGCGGACTCGCGGATGCGCGGGTACCTGCAGGCGCTGCGCGACGCGGATCTGTCCACGATCCCGCCGATCCGCGGCGACTGGACGGCAGACTTCGGCCACTACGCGGGGCTCGAGCTCGCGCGACGGCAGGACTTCTCCGCCGTCTTCGCGGCCAACGACCTCATGGCGATCGGGCTCATGCACGGCTTCCGCGATGCGGGTCTCGATGTGCCGCGCGATGTGAGCATCGTGGGCTTCGATGACATTCCCGTCGCGGCACATGTCTGGCCGCCCCTCACCACGGTCCACATCGACTTCGCGGATCTCGGCCGTCGTGCGATCGCGCGACTCCTCGCATCCCTCCGCGGCGAGGCCCCCTCGGCGGAGGAGCCGCCGGCTCCCGCCCTCGTCGTGCGCGACTCGGCCGCACCGCGTCGTTAGCGAGATGTGACACGGCGTCGGCTTGACAGCCCGGCGCGGCGGGTGCACGATAAGACGCGATGTGAACGGTCACACGGAGACGTGCGACCCCGACGAGGATGTCCCGCGACTCCTCGACGGCGCATCCCCCCGCTGTGACGCGGAGGCACACGTCCTGGATTCAGAGGAGAACACCCGTGAAGAAGCACCTTCTGCTCGTCGGCATCGTGGCCGTCGGCGGACTGGCCCTCGCCGGCTGCAGCGGCGACCGCACCGGAGGCGGAGCCGCTGAGGAGGGCGGCGAGGTCGACACGAGCTCGCTGACCATCGGCGTCGCGATGCCGACCCAGCAGTCCGAGCGATGGATCGCGGACGGCGACAACGTCAAGGCGACCCTGGAGGAGATGGGCTACCAGGTTGACCTCCAGTTCGCGAACGACGACATCCCCACCCAGGTGTCGCAGATCGAGAACATGATCTCGAGCGGCGCCGACGCCCTCATCATCGCGTCGATCGACGGCACGACCCTCACCGACGTCCTGCAGACGGCCGCCGATCAGGACATCCCCGTGATCGCATACGACCGCCTCATCAACGGTACGGAGAACGTCGACTACTACACGACGTTCGATAACTACCAGGTCGGCGTGCAGCAGGCGACGAGCCTGCTCACGGGGCTCGGCGTGCTCGACGAGAACGGCGAGGAGACCGGCGAGAAGGGCCCGTTCAACATCGAGCTCTTCGCGGGCAGCCCCGACGACAACAACGCGACGTTCTTCTGGAACGGCGCGATGGACACCCTCCAGCCCTACCTCGACTCGGGCGTTCTCGCGGTGCCGTCCGGCCAGACCGACTTCGACCAGGCCGCGATCCTGCGCTGGCTGCCGGAGACGGCCCAGGAGCGCATGGAGAACATCCTCACGATCATCGGCGACACCAAGCTCGACGGCGTGCTCTCGCCGTACGACGGCCTCTCGATCGGCATCATCTCGGCGCTCACGAGCGGCGGCTACTCGGCCGACGCGCTGCCGGTCATCACCGGCCAGGACGCCGAGGTCGGCAGCGTGAAGTCGATCCTCGCGGGCGAGCAGTACTCGACGATCTTCAAGGACACGCGCCTGCTCGGCGAGACCGCGGCCGACATGGTCGACGCGCTCATGCACGGCGAGGAGCCCGAGGTCAACGACACCGAGACGTACGACAACGGCGTCAAGGTCGTGCCCTCGTACCTCCACGAGTCGGTCATCGTCACGGCCGACAACTACGAGGAAGTCCTCATCGACAGCGGCTACTACGAGGCCGGCGAGCTCGAGTAGCACGGAGCGCGGGTCCGCCTCGACGGCGGGGCGGACCCGCGCGCCCGTCACCCCTCATCCTCACGGCGAGAAAGCGAACCTGTGAACACCATCCTCGAGATGCGCGGCATCACCAAGGAGTTCCCGGGCGTCAAGGCACTGCAGAACGTGACGCTCGAGGTCGAGCGCGGCACCGTCCACGCCATCTGCGGCGAGAACGGCGCCGGCAAGTCGACCCTCATGAAGGTGCTGTCGGGCGTCTACCCGCACGGCACCTACGACGGCGAGATCGTCCTGGAGAACGAGACCGCCCAGTTCCGCGACATCCGCGACTCCGAGCGCGCAGGCGTCGTCATCATCCACCAGGAGCTCGCGCTCAGCCCGCACCTGTCGATCGCCGAGAACATCTTCCTCGGCAACGAGCGCCAGAAGAACGGCTTCATCGACTGGCACGACACGAACGTCGAGGCGCAGAAGCTCCTCGCACGCGTCGGGCTCGGCGACAACCCCGCGACCCCGGTCAAGGAGATCGGCGTCGGCAAGCAGCAGCTCGTCGAGATCGCGAAGGCCCTGTCGAAGAGCGTGAAGCTGCTCATCCTCGACGAGCCCACCGCGGCCCTCAACGACGAGGACTCCGCTCACCTGCTCGACCTGATCCGCCACCTCAAGGGGCAGGGGATCACGTCGATCATCATCAGCCACAAGCTCAACGAGATCAAGGCGATCGCCGACCGGGTGACGATCATCCGCGACGGCCGCACGATCGAGACGCTCGAGCTCAAGACCGACGACGTCTCCGAGAACCGCATCATCAAGGGGATGGTCGGACGCGACCTCGAGCACCGGTACCCCGACCGCACGGTCGATGTCGGCGAGGAGGTCTTCCGCGTCGAGGACTGGTGGGTCGACCACCCCACCGAGTCCGGTCGCACGATCATCCACGGCGCGAACCTCTCGGTCCGCGCGGGAGAGGTCGTCGGGATCGCGGGCCTCATGGGCGCGGGGCGCACGGAGCTCGGCATGAGCATCTTCGGCCGCTCCTACGGATCGAACATCCGCGGCCGCGTGTACGTGCGCGGCAAGGAGGTCAACACGAAGACCGTCGCCGATGCGATCGACGCGGGGATCGCGTATGCGACCGAGGACCGCAAGGTCTTCGGGCTCAACCTCATCGACGACATCAAGCGGAACATCTCCCTCGCGTCGCTCGGCAAGCTCGCCCGACGCGGGTGGGTCGACGCGCACGAGGAGTTCGCCGTCGCCGAGCGGTACCGCAAGAGCATGAACATCAAGGCGCCGTCGGTCGCCTCGGTCGTCGGCAAGCTCTCGGGAGGCAACCAGCAGAAGGTCGTGCTCTCGAAGTGGCTGTTCTCCGACCCCGAGGTGCTCATCCTCGACGAGCCCACGCGCGGCATCGACGTCGGCGCGAAGTACGAGATCTACACCCTCATCAACGAGCTGGCGGCGCAGGGCAAGGCCATCATCGTCATCTCGTCCGAGCTGCCCGAGCTGCTCGGCATCAGCGATCGCGTCTACGCGATCTCGGAGGGGCACATCACCGGCGAGCTGCCGATCGAGCAGGCGACGCCCGAGTCGCTCATGCAGCTCATGACCAAGGAGAAGGAAGCCGACCATGTCCTCAGCTAGCGCCACCGAATCGCCCGTGCGCGGTGCGATCGCGTTCCTGACCTCACGGCTCCGGCAGATCGGCATCTTCATCGCGCTGATCGCGATCGTGCTGTTCTTCCAGATCGTCACGAGCGGTCGCCTCCTGACGGCGGGCAACGTCTCGAACATCGTCGTCCAGAACAGCTACATCCTCATCCTCGCGATCGGCATGGTGATGATCATCATCGCCGGCCACATCGACCTGTCGGTCGGATCGGTCGCGGCCTTCGTCGGCGCCGTCTCGGGTGTGCTCATCGTGCACTGGGGATGGCCGTGGTGGGCGGGCATCCTCGTCTCGCTCCTCATCGGAGCGCTCGTGGGAGCCTGGCAGGGCTTCTGGGTCGCGTACGTGGGGATCCCGGCGTTCATCGTGACGCTCGCGGGCATGCTGCTCTTCCGCGGTCTCACCCAGATCGTGCTCGGCAACACGCAGATCACCCCGTTCCCGACGGAGTACCGCCAGCTGGGCGGCGGCTACCTCTTCCCCGAGCTCTTCCCGGCGTCGAGCTCGCCCGCCGAGTGGATCACGGTGGGCCTGGGCATCCTCGCCCTCGTGCTCTACATCGGCAACTCGCTGCGCGAGCGCGGCAAGCGCGTGAAGCTCGGCCTCGAGAGCGAGCCCGCGTCGTGGTTCTACACGAAGCTCGTCTTCATCTCGGCGCTCATCGCCTACATGACGTACCTGCTCGGCGTGGCCCCCGGATCGCGCGGCACCCCGATCGTCCTGATCGTGCTCGCGGTGCTCATCCTCGCGTACTCGCTCGTGATGAACCGGTCGGTCTTCGGCCGCCACATCTACGCGATCGGCGGCAACCGCCACGCGGCCGACCTGTCGGGCATCAAGTCGAAGAAGGTCGACTTCTACCTGTTCGTGAACATGGGCGTGCTCGCCGCGCTCGCCGGCCTCGTGTTCACGGGCCGCCTCAACTCGGCGGGCCCCGGCGCGGGCAACCTGTTCGAGCTCGACGCGATCGCGGCGGCGTTCATCGGCGGTGCGGCCGTCCAGGGCGGCGTCGGCACCGTGATCGGCGCGATCACGGGCGGTCTCATCATGGGTGTCCTGAACAACGGCATGTCGCTGCTCGGCATCGGCACCGACTACCAGCAGTTCATCAAGGGCCTCGTGCTCCTGCTGGCCGTCGCGTTCGACGTCTGGAACAAGCGCCGCACGCGCGCGAGCTGACCGGCCATCCGACCGCGAAGGGCCGGGGCGTCTTCGGACGCTCCGGCCCTTCGGCGTCCGTCAGACCGGAAGGCCGAGGGGGAGCACGTGTGGCGCGCCGCCGTCGGGATCCGCGACGAGCGCGGAGCGGATGCCGAACACGCGCTGCAGGGTCTCGGGGGTCGCGATCTCCGAGGGCTCGCCCGCGGCGACGACGGCGCCGTCGCGCATGGCGATGAGCCAGTCCGCGTAGCGGGCGGCGAGCGACAGATCGTGGAGCACCATGACGATCGTGCGCCCCGACGTGCGGTTGAGCGACCTCACGAGCTCGAGCACCTCGAGCTGGTGCGCGACGTCGAGGTAGGTCGTGGGCTCGTCGAGCAGGATGGTCTCGGTCTGCTGCGCGAGCGTGAGCGAGATCCACGCGCGCTGACGCTGCCCGCCCGACAGCTCGTCGAGCGGAGCGTCCGCGAGGTCGTCGAGCCGGGTCGCGGCGAGGGCCTCGCGCACGATGCGCTCGTCCTCCCGAGAGAACCGGTCGTACCAGCGCTGATGGGGCGTCCGTCCGCGCGCGACGAGCTCGAGCACGGTCAGCCCCGATGGCGCGGACGGCGCCTGCGGGAGGAGCGCGATGCGCCGCGCGATCTCGCGGTGTCCGAGCCGTGCGAGCGGGACGCCGTCGAGCAGCACCTCGCCCGCGGCCGGCGGCAGCAGCCGCCCGAACCCGCGCAGGAGCGTGGACTTGCCGCATCCGTTGGGCCCGATGATCGCCGTGACGCGACCCGCGGGGATGGCCAGCGACAGGTCGCCGACGATGACGCGGCCGTCGTAGGCGAGCGAGAGCGCCGAGGCCTCGAGGCGAGCGGACGTCATGCGATCCTCCTCCGGTTCAGGACGATGAGCCACAGCAGGTAGGGGACGCCGACGAGCGCCGTGCCGATGCCCGCGGGAAGCGGGATGGGGAAGAGATGAGCGGTCACGACGTCGGCTGCGAGGAGCAGGACCGCGCCCACGAGCGCGCTCGCCCAGAGGGGAGGCGTGGGCGTGTGCGTCGCGAGGCGCGCGATCTGCGGCGCCGCGAGCGCGACGAACGAGATCGGGCCCGCGACGAGGGCCGCGAACGAGGCGAGCAGCACGGCCGTCGCGAGCACGGCGAGACGCACGGGGCCCAGGCGCACGCCGATGCCGGCTGCCGTCTGGTCGTCGAACGCGGTGAGCGCGAGCTGGTGCGCGAGCGCCGATCCGATGACGAGCAGGACGGCGATCGCGGCGACGCTCGGCGCGATCGCGCTCCACTCGCGCCCGTTGAGGGAGCCGCTCATCCAGGTCACGGCGATCGCGGCGTTCGTGACGTCGCCGAGCGTGAGCAGCCAGGTCGTGAGGCTCGTGGCGAGCCACGACACCCCGATGCCCACGAGCACCGTGCGGTGCAGGTCGATTCCGCCGCGCCATCCGAGCACGGCGGTCGCGATTCCCGCGAGGATGCCGCCGCCGAGGGCGGCTGCGGGCATGAGCACGGATGCCGCGATGCCGCTCGCGCCCGCGCTCGCGCCGCCCGCGAGCACGAGGACGGCGACCGCGCCGAGCGCGGCGGCGGAGGTCACGCCGAGGATGTCGGGGCTCGCGAGAGGGTTCCGGGCGATGGTCTGGGTGAGGGCGCCCGACATGCCGAGCGCGAGGCCCGCGGTGAGCGCGGCCGTCGCGCGCGGGAGCCGGAAGCCGTGGACGACGAGGGCCGTCGCATCGTCGGGCGGGTTCCCGAGCAGTGTCGCGATGAGCTCGGAAGGCGGGATCACCGTCGTGCCGATCGAGAGATGCAGCGCGAACGCGGCGCCTGCGAGCAGCGCGAGGGCGACCGTCGCGACCACGGCGCGCAGCCGCACGAGCGCCGAGAGGCGCCCGATCCTGACCGGCGCGGGCACGGCCATCCGCGCGCTCACAGCGCGATCTTCCTGCGCGAGCGGGCGATCGCGACGAACAGCGGGGCGCCCACGACCGCGAGGACGACGGTGACCGAGATCTCGCCCGGCCGTGCGACGACGCGGCCGACCGTATCGGCGATGAGGACGATCGCGGGTCCGAGCAGCGCCGACACCGTCAGCTGCCACCGGTAGTCGGGCCCCACGAGCGAGCGCGCGAGATGCGGGACGATGAGGCCCGCGAACGCGATCGGCCCGGCGAGGGTCACGGCGGATGCTCCGAGCAGGGCGATCGCGGCGATGCCGACGGCGCGGGCGCGCCAGGGCGCCTGGCCGAGAGCGGATGCGGCGTCGTCGCCCAGCGCGAGCACGTTGAGGGCGCGCGTGTTGGCGATGGCCAGCACGAGGCCGATGACGATGAGCGGCCAGACGGCGCCGATCGCGCCGCTGCGCGAGGCGAGGGAGCCGACCTGCCAGAACCGGAGCTGGTCGAGCGCCTGCAGATCGAGCAGCGAGATCGCCGTCACGAGCGACGACGCCAGCGCGGAGATCGCGACGCCCGCGAGCACGAACGACAGGGTGCCCTCGCGCCCGGGGGCGACGCGCGCGATCGCGAAGACGAGCACGGCCACCGTGAGGGCGCCCGCGAAGGCGCAGAGAGCGAGGGCGAGGGCCGGCGGGTTCGCTCCGGACGCCGTGACGACGACGATCGCGAGCGCCGCCCCCTGGTAGATGCCGAGGAGCCCCGGGTCGGCGACCGGATTCCTCGTGTGCCCCTGCGTCAGCGTGCCGGCGATGCCGAGGCACGCACCCACGACGAGCCCGAGCGCGGTGCGGGGGAGGCGCAGGCCGAGGATCGTCACGTCGGCGTCCGTTCCGGTCGGCGCGAACAGGGCGCCGAGGAGCTCGCCGACGGACGTCACCCGGCCGCCGACGGCGAGACTCAGGACGACCGCGACGAGGAGGAGCAGTGCGCACAGGAGCGCGGCCGCCGGTCGCGAGCGGGGTCGGGCACGGCGCTCGCTCGGGCGCGCGATCGCGGAGACGGATGTCAGGGGAGCCTCCGGCGGTCGGGACATCGGGAGTTCTTAGGTTAGTCTACCCTTCGCGCTGACCCCGTCCGCGCGCCGTCCCCGCGACGGCCTCCTGACACCCGATAGAGGAAGACCGCATGAACACCCTGCGCACCTCGGCGTCCGCCCTCGGCATCGCCGGCCTCGCGCTCGGCCTTCTCGCCTGCGCCCCCGCGACCGCCGAGAGCGGATCCGCCCCCGAGGAGACCCCGGCGGCCAGCGCCGAGGCGTCCGAGTTCCCGATCACGATCGAGCACGCCATGGGCGAGACGACCATCCCCGAGGAGCCCCTCCGGATCGTCGCGCTCGACCCGAGCTACGTCGACGCGACCCTGCTGCTCGGCTCGCACCTCGTCGGCTACGCCCAGTACCGCCAGGACCCGGACGACCCGTTCGCCCCCTACCTCGGCGACGTCAGCGAGTTCGCGGGCGACGCCGTGAGCGTCGGCACGATGGCCGAGCCCGACCTGGAGGCGATCCTCGCGCTCGAGCCCGACCTCATCATCTCCGCGAAGGTGCGCCAGGAGGCGCTCTACCCGCAGCTGTCGCAGATCGCGCCGACCGTGTTCTCGGAGAGCACGGGCCCGACCTGGCGCGAGAACGTCGTGCTCCTCGGCGAGGCGCTCGGCAAGAAGGACGAGGCCGAGGCCGCCGTCGCCGCCTACGAGGAGCGCGCCGCAGCGGTCGGCGCCGAGATCCTCGAGGCGCAGCCCGACCTCACGGTCGACCTGGTCCGCTTCGCCGGCGAGGACACCGCGCGGCTCTACTCGAGCAACTCCTTCATCGGCGAGATCCTCACCGACATGGGCCTCCCGCGCCCCGAGACGGCGCCCGACACGACGGAGGAGATCTTCGTCCCCATCTCGCAGGAGCAGATCCTCGACGTCGACGCCGGGCTCATCCTCGTGAGCTCGTGGGAGCCCGAGGGAGCAGAGGGTGACGCGTCGCGCGCGCAGCGCGAGCAGTTCGAGTCGAACCCCCTGTGGGACCGCCTCGAGGGCGAGAAGCTCTACGTCGACGACGCGGTCTTCCTCGCGTCGGTGTCGATCCAGGGCGCGCACGAGGTCATCACCACGCTCGCCGAGCACTTCGGGGTCGACCCGCAGCTCGAGGACTGACGCCGGATCCCGGCACCATTGTCAGCATCTCGGACGGTGCGGTGAAGGTGATCGGACACGTGAACCGCTGACGCGCGAGGGGATGGCCGGCCCCGGCCATCCCCTCCGCCCAGGCCGGTCGCCTACCCTGGTAGGGACATGGCGCATCTTCTCGGGGCCGAGGCCCTGCATCTCGAGTTCCCCACCCGCATCGTCTTCGACTCCGTCACGCTCGGCGTGAACGAGGGCGACCGCATCGGCATCGTCGGCCGCAACGGCGACGGAAAGTCGAGTCTGCTCGCGATGCTCGCGGGTCGTCTCGAACCCGACAGCGGCCGCGTGACGGTGCGCGGGGGCGTGCGGATCGGCGTGCTCGACCAGGCGGACACGCTCGACGACGACGACACGATCGGGAGCGCCGTCGTCGGCGACACCCCGGAGCACGAGTGGGCGGGCGACGCCCGCGTGCGCGATGTCATCGCGGGTCTGCTGCGCGACCTTCCGTGGGATGCCCGGCTCGCGGAGCTCTCGGGCGGTCAGCGCCGACGGGTGGCGCTCGCGCGGCTCCTCGCCGGCGACTGGGACGTCATCGCGCTCGACGAGCCCACGAACCACCTCGACGTCGAGGCGATCGCGTGGCTCGCCGCGCACCTCAAGCGCCGGTGGCCCGCGAACGCGGGCGGGCTGCTCGTCGTGACGCACGACCGGTGGTTCCTCGACGAGGTGTGCACCACGACGTGGGAGGTCCACGACCGGATCGTCGAGCCCTTCGAGGGCGGCTATGCCGCGTACATCCTGCAGCGCGTCGAGCGCGACCGGCAGGCCGCGGCGATCGAGCAGCGGCGCCAGAACCTGGCCCGCAAGGAGCTCGCGTGGCTGCGCCGGGGGGCGCCCGCGCGCACGTCGAAGCCGAAGTTCCGCATCGACGCGGCCAACGAGCTCATCGCCGACGTCCCCGACGTGCGCGACAAGGTCGCGCTCCAGTCGCTCGCCGTCTCGCGCCTCGGCAAGGACGTCGTCGACCTGCTCGACGCCTCCGTCTCGTACGGCGAACGCGAGGTGCTCCGCCGGATCGAGTGGCGCATCGCACCGGGCGAGCGCACCGGCATCCTGGGCGTGAACGGCGCCGGGAAGTCGACGCTGCTCGGGCTGATCGCGGGCACCGTCGAGCCGACGGCAGGCCGGGTCAAGCGCGGGAAGACCGTGAAGGTCGCGACGCTGACGCAGCGGATGGACGAGCTCGAGCCGCACATGCAGGACCCGGTGCGCGTAGTCATCTCGAACCTGCGCACGAGCTACACGATCGGGTCGGGCTCGAAGGCGCAGGAGCTCACCCCGGGCCAGCTGCTCGAGCGCATGGGCTTCTCGTCGGTGCAGCTGTCGACGCCCGTCAAGGACCTCTCGGGCGGGCAGAAGCGGCGCCTGCAGCTGCTGCTGATCCTCCTCGATCAGCCCAATGTCCTCATCCTCGACGAGCCCACCAACGACCTCGACACCGACATGCTCGCGGCGATGGAGGATCTCCTCGACTCCTGGGCGGGCACGCTCCTCGTCGTCTCGCACGACCGGTACTTCCTCGAGCGCGTCACCGATCAGCAGTACGCCGTTCTCGACGGGCGACTGCGGCATCTTCCCGGCGGCGTCGACGAGTACCTCCGACTGCGTGATGCGCAGGAGGCCGCGCGTGACCGTGCCCCGGCTGCCGCGGCGGCGGCCGCTGCGGCGACGCCTGGCACCGGGCTGTCAGGCGCCGAGCTGCGGGCCGCGCAGAAGGAGCTCGCCGCCGCGGAGCGCAAGCTCGAGAAGCTCCAGGCCGATATCGCGAAGGTGCACGACCGGATGGCTGCGCACGACCAGAGCGACTACGAGGGCCTGGGCGCGCTGTCGGCCGAGATCCGGGCGCTCGAAGAGCAGACGGCGCAGATCGAGGAGCGCTGGCTCGAGCTCAGCGAGCTCGTCGAGTAGCGCCCCGCTCGTGCGGGGCGCCTTCCCGAGTCAGACGGCGATCTCCCTCACGGCGCCGCGACGACCCGAGATCACGGCGTCGAGACCGAAGCGGCCTCCGCCGACGAGCGCGAGTGCGAGCGCAGCGGCGCCGAGCGCGGCCGTGAGCTCCCATCCGCCGTCCGAGGCGAACACGCCGTTCGGAAGATGCACGAGCACGGTCGCGACCGCCATCTGGGCGGCGACGAGTCCGCCCACGACGGGAAGGCCGAGGCCGAGCACGATCGCCGCGCCCCCGATCAGCTCGACGGCGATCGCGAGCGGAGCCGTGATCGCGGCCAGGGGCATCCCCATCGCCTCGAAGCTCGCTGTCGTGCCCTGGAGCGTGAAGGCGAACAGCTTCTGAGCTCCGTGCGCGATCATGATCGTGCCGAGCGCGAGCCGGAGCACGAGCAGGGCGATGTCGCCGGCGAGGGGGAAGCGCTGCTGGATCGGGGGCATGAGGTCTCCGTTCATCGATGCATGTGCATGGAGGACGCTAGCCGCGGAGCGTGAACGCGTCCTGAAGACGAATCGGTCAGCGCCGGTCGGAGGCGATCCGCGACCAGATCCCGAGGTCGACGCGGCCGCCATCCGTGAACCCCGCATTGCGCGCCGTGCCCTCGTAGACGAACCCGGCGCGCTCGGCGACCCGCGTGGACGCCGCGTTGCCGGTCGCGATGCGGAGCTCGACGCGCTCGAACGCCTGCGCCTCGAGCAGCCAGGAGGCGAGGGCATCGACGGCGCCTGCGGCGAGCCCGCGGCCTCGGTGCGCAGGTGAGAGCCAGTACCCGAGCTCGGCGGTGCGCGCCCGCCAGTCGACGCGCTTGACGTCGATGCAGCCGGCCATCCGCTCGCCTTCCCTGATGCAGCGGACGAGCCCGGATCCCGACGCGCGGATGGTCTCAGCGACGCGGGTGCTCCAGTCGGCTGCGAGCTCGAGCGGGTACGGACGGGGGAGCGGGAGCCAGCGGCGGATCTCCACGTCGTCCACCGCGGCGTGGATGGCGGCCGCGTCGTCGGACGCGAAGGCCGTCAGGGCGACCCCCTCGCGCACAGGGATCACCTCATCGGGCAGCGCGTTCATGCCTGGGCCGGCATGAGCGCGCCGATCGCCGCCTCTGCGCCGCTCACGCGGAGGTCCCAGTCGGGGCGCGCGAACTCCGCGGCCGAGACGCGCAGGCGCACGAGATCGTCGACCTGGTCGGGACGCGCCCGGACGCGCTCGATGCCGTTCTCGCGGTAGCCCAGTGCGCGCGAGACCCCGAGCGACGCCGCATTCCAGCTGGCGGCTCCGGACTCCGCCCACTCTGCGCCGAGCACGTCGAAGGCGAAGAGGAGGACCGCGGCCCGCATCTCGCGCCCGAGCCCGCGCCCCTGCGCGGAGCGGGTCAGCCACGAGCCGGTGTGCACCGTGCGCAGGGCGGGGAAGTCGCGTCCGTCGAGATCCTGGATCCCGATGGGCCTGCCGTCCTCGAGGACGACGAAGCTGATGCCCCATGCCTCCGGCCGGAGCTGCGCGCGCCGGCTCCAGTGGAACCGCGCGAACTCGCGTCGCAGGATCTCGGGCTCGGCGTCGGTCCATGGCGCGCTGAACGGCATGCGGTCCGGATCGTGGATCCCCTCGATCGCCGCATCCGTGAGCGGCGCGAGGTCCTCGTCGCGCAGCGGCCTCAGGGTGAGGCGCGGCGTGGCGAGCTCGAGCGCGAACAGCGGCCAGACGGTCTCGATCCCCATCCGGTCAGGCTATGCGACGCGCGGGCGTGCGTGCGATCAGGACGCGCGGCGCGCTCACCCCGACGGCTTCATGTCGTAGGTCACCCAGGGCGTCTCGACAGCATGGGCGTCGTACACGGACCGGGCGACCTCGTTATCCGCGGCCGTGATCCAGCGGACGACGCTCGCCCCTCCCGCAGCGGCGAGCTGGGCAGCGTGCTTCAGCAGCATGCCTGCCGCGCCGGCTCCGCGGGCATCCGGAGAGGTGAAGAGATCGTCGAGGTAGAGGCCCGTCGTCGCGGTGGATGGCCGAGCGAACCATCGCAGGTTCGCGAGCGCGACGGGGCGATCGCGCTCATCCACGGCGACGAGCCCGACGAGGCCATGCGCTCCTTCGCGGACCCAGGTCCACGTCGTGGCAACGGCATCGGGGTCATCGGGGAGCCGGTAGAACGCGCGATATCCGCGGTAGAGGGCGGCCCACTCGTCGGAGTCACGCGCATCGACAGGGCGAACGCTCAGTGTCATCCTCAGATCGTCCCCTGCACGGGAGGCTGACCCTGACGGCAGTGCCCTCGCCGTGCGATCCGTTGCCGTTTCGTGATCGATCTCCACCGAGCCTGCGTCGTCTGGAGCTGCGAATGTCGGTGGTCCTTGTGATGATGGATATATGGAGATCAGTTCGAGTGCGCGGGCGTCGACGGGGTGGCTGCCGACGCCGGATGAGCGCGCTCGGCTGGGGGCGCTCGCGGATGCACTGGAGGTGAACGGGCGGTCCCTGGCGTCGCTCGAGGCGATGCAGGCGCTCCTGATCGCGCACATGGTGGAGGTCGCGCAGGAGCAGTACGCGCGGGAGGCGCGAGCTCTGGCCGACGGCGAGGAGGGCCGAGGGTGGTCCTTCCGGGCGCTGGCAGAGGAGATCGCGGGCGTGCTGGGATGCGCGCGGGCGACGGCAGAGGCGCGGATGGCCGACGCGGTCGCGCTGGTGAATCGGTATCCGCGGGTCCTCGCGTCGATGCAGGCGGGGCGCGTCTCGGCAGGGCAGGCGCGCGTGATCGTGGAGCTCGGGGACGAGCTGGAGTCCGCGACGGCGCGGGCGCGGTTCGAAGAGCTGGTGCTGGGCGTGCTGGCCGAGCACGCGCTGACACCCGGCCGGCTGCGTCCCGTGGCGGAGGCCGTGGCGGAGCGGCTGCAGCCGCGGTCGCTGCGAGAGCGGCACGAGGAGGAGGCTCGGCGGCGTCGAGTGGTGTTCCAGCGGGGCCGGCACGGGATGGGCTGGGTGCGGATGTACGTGTCCGCGCTGGTCGGCGAGGGGATCGTGGATCGCTCCCGGCAGCTGGATGTGCTGTGCGATCTCGCTCTCGCGGGGGCGCCCACAGCCGGCCCGCAGGGAGTGCCGACGGGACTCGCGGGGATCCGCGCGAGCGTGCAGATCACGATCCCCGCCCGCGCGTTCATCGCCGCTGCCGAGCACCGCGCCGCCGGCGCCGCGGAGATCGGCGGAGGGGGCGACGACGAGCTCGCCGACCCGTGTCCCGACGGTGACACCGCGGACGCGACCGCTCAGGGGTCGGGGCGTGACGCGTTCGGACGCCCGACGGAGCGGCTCGTGGGCGGGGCGGCCGTGCTGTGCGGGCACGGGGTGATCCCCGTCGTGCAGGCGGTTGAGCTCGCTGCGACCGCCCCCGTGTGGGAGCGGCTGTTCGTCGACGCCGATACCGGAGCGCTGCTCACGGTGGATCTGCGCTTCCCGAACGCCGCGCAGCGCCGATACCTGAGAGCGCGCGACGAGCACTGCCGGTTCCCCGGATGCCGTCGCCCCATCCGCAAGCGCCTCTCCGACGCCGATCACACGATCGATCACTGCCTCGGCGGGCCCACCTGCGTGTGCAACCTCGCCTACCTCTGCGAATACCATCACACCCTCAAGCACCATTCCGCATGGACGGTCGTGCAGAGACCCGGCGGCGTCCTCGAATGGACGTCGCCGACGGGACGCACCTACACCGACGTGCCGCCGCCCGTCGTCCGCTTCATCCACGACGGCGACCCACCACCCTTCTGAACGGTGGAGGAGGGGCTGCCCGGTGAGCCTGCGCGGTGTACGAGCGGGCAGCTGCCTGAAGGTTCGGGGAACAGTGCGCGGGAGGGGTTGACGCTCCCGTGCGCCCTGAGTAGGCCTGGGGGAGCCGGGGTCATCCTGACCCAGGCGAGGGGGAATCGCTCGGATCGGCGTGCTCGCGTCGGTCGAGGACGACCGCTCGTCGTCGGCGCCGTTCACATCCAGATCAGTTGGGGGAACAACATGAGCAATTCGGATCAGTTCGGGCAGAACGACCAGTCCGAGGGGCAGGGGGCTGAGGAGTTCGGGTCGGGCGACCAGTACTCCGGAGAGGCTTCGGAGTCGTACGGCGAGTCGTCGGAGCAGGGCGGCTCCTACGACGGGGGCTCGTCGGATTCGTCATATGGCGGCGCCTCGTCGGAGTCGTCGTACGGCGGCGAGTCGGGCGAGTCGACCGGAAGCGAGTCGTCCGGCGAGTCGTATGGAAGCGAGTCCTCGTACGGCGGTGAGTCGTCGTCGGAGTCCTCCTACGGTGGTGAGTCGGGCGAGTCCTACGGCAGCGAGTCGACGGGCGACTCCTCGTACGGCGGGGAGTCGTCCGAGTCGTCGGAGTCCTCCTACGGCGGCGAGCCGACCGCGTTCGGCGATGAGTCGTCCGAGTCCTCCTACGGCAGCGAGTCGTCGGGCGAGGAGAGCGGATCGTCCTACGGCGACGACTCGTAATCGGAGTCGTCCTTCGGCGGATCCTCGGAGCAGAGCGGCTCCTACGAGGAGGAGTGAGCTCGCGGCCGTGAGGCCGATTACGTACGGGAGCCTCGTCGGATCGGATCCGGCGAGGCTCCCGCACGTCCGGCTGTCAGCGCGTCGGCCGTCGCGGCGTTCCGGGCGTCGTCGATCACGCGCCGATCTGCTCCTCGTACCACGCGATCTTCTCGTCGAGTCTCGCGCGGCGCTGCCGCAGGAGCTCCAGCTGCGCATCGACGTCGTCCGCGTGCTCGCGCAGCAGGTCGACGCGGGCGCGCAGGGTGGACGCGTCGCGGCAGAGCTCTCCGTACCGGCGCAGCCGCTCGATCGGCATCCCCGTGTCGCGCAGGCACTTGAGGAAGTCGAGCGTCGACAGGTCGCCGTCGGTGTACACGCGCCTCCCGCCGCCGTCGCGTGCGACCGGCGGCAGGATCCCCTCGCGCTCGTAGTAGCGGAGCGTGTCGATGGAGAGGCCGGAGCGCGTGGAGGCCTCTGCAGGGGAGTAGGTCGTCATGCTCGCACGATAGCGCTTGACCTGGAGCGCGCTCCAGGTCGCATCGTGTCCTCATGACCGTCACCACCACACCCCTCGTCCTCGGCGCCATGACCTTCGGAACCCGTCTCGACGACGAGGCGTCCTTCGCGCTTCTCGACCGCTTCGTGGAACGCGGCGGCGAGTGGATCGACACCGCCGACTGCTATGCGTTCTGGGAGAGCGCGGATGGCCGCGGCGGCGCGAGCGAGACCGTGCTCGGCCGATGGCTCGCGGCACGGCCGGGGATGCGCGAGCGCGTCCGCCTCTCGACGAAGGTCGGCGCCGAGCCGCTCTGGGCCGGGTCCTGGCCTGAGCACCGCGCGGGCCTGAGCCGTCGCGCGATCCACGACGCGTTCCGGGGAAGCCTCTCGCGCCTCGGCGTCGACTCCGTCGATCTCCTCTGGCTGCATCAGGAGGACCGGCAGACGCCGATCGAGGAGACCGTCGACGCCCTGCAGGAGCTCGTCGCGCGCGGCGAGGTGCGCAGGGTCGGGGCGTCGAACCATCCGGCCTGGCGTGTCGAGCGCGCGAGGCGGCACGCATCGGCGTCGGGTGCCCTCCCGATCGACGCGCTCCAGCTCAACGCGACCTACCTGCGGGCGCGCCCGGGCGTGCGGCCGGCGGGAGTCGTGCACCCCTTCGGCCTCCTGAGCGACGAGCAGCGCGACATCGCGCGCGAGCACCGCATGGAGATCTGGGCGTACACACCCCTCCTCGGAGGCGCCTACGACGACCCGGAGAAGGAGATCGACCCGGTATACGACCACCCGGGCAACGCGCGCCGACTCGAGGCCCTCGACGAGGTCGCCCGTGACGCGGGCGCGACCCGCGGGCAGGTCGTCCTCGCGTGGCTCGTGTCGCGGGGCATCCGCCCGATCCTCGGCGGGAGCCGGCTGCACCAGCTCGACGCCGCTCTCGACGGCGTCGCGCTCGAGCTCACGGCCGCGCAGCTCGAGCGGCTCGACGTCGAGGGCTGAGCCCGGTCAGACCCCGCCGTCGAAGCTGAGGCTGAGGCGGCGCAGGAGCGCGGCCAGCCGCGTCCGCTCGGCCGCCGACAGGCGGCCGAGCAGCTCGGCCTCGGCGTCCATGAGTCGTGTGATGGCGGCGTCGACGCGCGTGCGGCCGTCGTCCGTGAGCGTGACGAGCACGCTGCGGCCGTCGCCGGGGTCGGACTCCCGGCGGACGAACCCGCGCGTCACGAGGCGGTCGATCCGGTTCGTCATGGTGCCGCTCGACACGAGCGTCTGCTGCAGCAGCTGCTTGGGGCTCAGCTGGTACGGGGCTCCGGCCCGGCGCAGGGCCGAGAGGACATCCCACTCCCACGGCTCGATCTCCGTGCGGCTGAACGCCTCGCGGCGCGCGCGGTCGAGATGCCGCGAGAGACGGTCGACACGCGAGAGCACCTCCATCGGCGAGAAGTCGAGATCGGGGCGCTGCGTCGCCCAGGCGCCCACGATGCGGTCGACTTCGTCGGTATCCGTGGCCATCCGTCCAGTATCACGCACGCGCGCCATCGGTCAGACGCCGGCCGACGACCCGAGCCCGCCGACGCCACGTGGCAGACTTGTGGGGCGGCCAGGGGCCGTGGTCCGCCATGGTGTAACGGCAGCACGACAGCCTTTGGAGCTGTGAGGACCAGGTTCGAATCCTGGTGGCGGAGCGTGACGGAGAGCGACGTGACGGAGAACCACGTGACACAGAGCGAACTGGCGATCGTCATCCTGGCCGCGGGGCAGGGGACGCGCATGAGATCGAAGCTCCCGAAGGTGCTGCACCGGATCGGCGGCCGCCCGCTCGTCGGGCACGTCCTGCACACGGCGCAGCAGCTCGACGCGGTCGTGACGCGCGTCGTCGTGCGCCACGAGCGCGACCGGGTGGTCGAGGCGATCGCCGACTTCCCCGGCGTGGAGCCGGTCGACCAGGACGACATCCCGGGAACGGGGCGCGCGGTCCAGGTCGCGGTCGAGAACCTCCCGGACTCGTTTGGCGGCGATGTCCTCGTGCTGAGCGGCGACGTGCCGCTGCTCGATGCGGAGACCCTCGCGTCGCTCATCGAGACGCACCGCAGCTCGGGCGCCGAGGCGACCCTCCTGACCGCGTCGCTCGACGATCCGTCGGGCTATGGGCGCGTCATCCGCGACGCCGACGGCGCGGTCGCCCGCATCGTCGAGCAGAAGGACGCGAGCGACGACGAGCTCGCCATCGCCGAGATCAACGCGGGCGTCTACGTCTTCCGTGCGCCGGCGCTGCGCGCGCAGCTCGCGCGGATCGGCACGGCGAACGCGCAGGGGGAGATGTACCTCACCGACGTCGTCCGCCTGCTCCGCGAGGAGGGCGCACGCGTCGCCGCCCAGACGGCACCCGACGCGCGCATCGCTCTCGGCGTGAACGACCGCGTGCAGCTCGCGGAGGCCGCGGCCATCCTCAATGCGCGCACCGTGCGCCGCTGGCAGGTCGAGGGCGCGACCATCCTCGACCCCGCGTCCACGTGGATCGACGACACCGCATCGCTCGCCCCTGACGTGACCGTGCTGCCCGGCACCTTCATCCTGGGCGCGACGAGCGTGGGCGAGGGGGCGACGATCGGCCCCGACACCTCCCTCCTCGACTGCGAGGTCGGCGAGGGCGCGACCGTCCGGCGCACCGACGCGACGCTCGCCGTGATCGGCGCGGGGGCGACCGTCGGTCCGTTCGCGTTCCTGCGCCCCGGCGCGGAGCTCGCGGCGGACGCGAAGGTCGGCACGTTCGTCGAGGTGAAGAACTCGACGATCGGCGAGGGCAGCAAGGTGCCGCACCTCTCGTACGTCGGCGACACGACGATCGGCCGCGGCGTCAACCTCGGCGCGGGCGCGATCACCGCGAACTACGACGACATCGCCAAGCACCGCACGGTGATCGGCGACGAGGTGCACACCGGCTCGCACAACGTCTTCGTCGCCCCCGTTACACTGGGTGACGGCGCGAAGACGGGAGCGGGCGCGGTCATCCGCAAGGATGTGCCGGCGGGCGCTCTCGCTCTCAGCGTGGCACCCCAGCGGAACATCGCCGGGTGGGTCGAGACGAACAGGGCGGGCACCGCAGCGGCAGAGGCCGCGGCTCGTGCCCGAGCGGCGGAGAAAGCAGCCGATGGCGCGCACGAAGAAGACCATTGACCTCGACCTCGAACGGGGCATCGCCCCGGGAGTCGTCACCAAGACGAAGAAGCGGCTGGTGGTGGTCGCGGGGCGCTCGCATCCCGAGCTCGCCCAGGCCGTCGGCGAGCAGCTCGGCATCGGCATCGCGCCGACCGAGCACCGCACCTTCGCGTCCGGTGAGATCTACACGCGCTTCGAGGTCTCGATGCGCGGCAGCGACGTCTTCCTCATCCAGTCGTTCAGCCAGAGCGTCAATGAGGAGCTCATGGAGATGCTCATCATGCTCGACGCTCTCAAGCGCGCGTCGGCGAAGCGCGTCACCGTGGTCGTGCCGTACTACCCGTACTCGCGCCAGGACAAGAAGGGGCGCGGCCGCGAGCCGATCTCGGCGCGCCTCGTCACCGACCTGATCACGACGGCCGGCGCCGACCGCATCATGAGCGTCGACCTGCACGCCTCCCAGATCCAGGGCTTCTTCGACGGTCCCGTCGACCACCTCTTCGCGAAGCCGGTGCTGCTGCGCCACTTCGAGGACACCCTCACGGAGGAGGAGCGCGAGACGCTCACGGTCGTCTCGCCCGACATGGGCCGCGTCCGCGTCGCCGACACGTGGTCGGACAGCCTCTCGGCGCCGCTCGCGATCATCCACAAGCGCCGTGACCCGAAGGTCGCCAACCAGGTCTCCGTGCACGAGATCGTCGGCGAGGTGTCCGGCCGCACGTGCCTCCTCGTCGACGACATGATCGACACGGCCGGAACGATCGTGAAGGCCGCCCAGGCGCTCAAGGCCAACGGCGCGAAGAAGGTCATCGTCGGCGCGACCCACGCGATCTTCAGCGACCCCGCCGTCGAGCGGCTGCAGGATGCGTCCGTCGACCGCGTCGTGGTCACCGACACCGTGCCGATCCCGCCGGAGCGCCGCTTCGAGAAGCTCACGGTGCTCTCCGCGGCGCCGCTGCTCGCGCGTGCCATCCGCGAGGTGTTCGACGACGGATCGGTCACGAGCATGTTCGACGGCGCCGCCTGAGCGGCCGTCACAGCAGACTCATAAGGTCCGCGAAGCGGTTCCCGCATCGTGCCTGGTTAGGGTTGCCTCACACGGCCGCACCGCGGCACCGATGAACAGGGGACCGACATGAACCGATCCATTCGCACCGGCGCCGCACTCGCAGGAGTCGCGGGCGTCGTGGCGCTCGCGGGCTGCGGCGCCGTCACCGTGGGAGCCACCGCGGACGACGAGACCGCGACGACGGGCGCGTCGAGCGGCCAGGCGACCGACTCCGGCACGGTGGCGTACGTCGACGGCACCTACACGGCCGAGGGCAGCTACCAGACTCCGGAGACGGTCGAGACGGTCAGCGTGACCGTGACGATCGAGGACGACGTGGTGACGGCGGTCGAGGTGACCGGCGACCCGCAGGCGGCCGAGAGCCGGCAGTACCAGTCCCAGTTCATCGGCGGCATCGCCGACGAGGTCGTGGGGGTCGCCCTCGATGACCTCGCCGTGGACCGCGTGGCCGGGTCGTCGCTCACGAGCGGCGGCTTCAACGCGGCGATCGAGCAGATCAAGCAGGACGCGGCGGTCTGACGTGTCCGCGTCGGCCGTGTGGCGCTTCGACGCCATCGGCACGAGCTGGGAGATCGAGTCGGCGCAGCCGCTCGACGCGTACGTGCGCGACGCGGTGACCGCGGAGGTCGAGGCGTTCGATGCGACCTGGTCGCGCTTCCGCCCCGACTCCCTCGTCTCCCGGCTCGCCCGCGTGGGCGGCGCTGCGCCGGTGCCGCCCGACGCCGGGGCGATGCTCGACGCGTGCGCGGAGCTCTCCGCGGCGACGGATGGCGCGGTGAACCCGCTCGTCGGCGGCTCGCTCGAGCAGCTGGGGTACGACTCGTCGTACAGCCTGCGTGCGGGGGAGCCGCTCCCGGCTCCGGCGGACTGGCGTGCGCGGCTGACGTGGGACGACGGCGAGCTCCGCCTGCGCGGCCCTGGCGTCGTCGACGTGGGGGCGCTCGGCAAGGGGCGCCTCGTCGATCTCATCGCCGACCGCGTTCCGGGTGAGGGGGTCGTCGACGCGAGCGGCGACCTGCGGGTCCGCGGCCGCCGTCGCGTCGCCCTCGAGCACCCCTACGACCCGCGGCGCGCGATCGGCATCGTGACTGTCGAGGACGAGGCCCTGTGCGCGTCGGCGGCCAATCGCCGCACGTGGGGCGACGGGCTCCACCACGTCCTCGATGCGCGGACGGGTCTTCCGGTGCGCACCGTCGTCGCCACGTGGGCGATCGCCCCCACGGCGATGGTCGCCGACGCCGCCGCGACCGCGCTGTTCTTCGACGGCGGGCCCGAGTACGCGCACGCGCACGGCGTGCACTGGGTGCGCGTGCTGTCGGATGGCCGCGCCGAGTGGTCCTGGGGCTCCCGCCGGGAGCGGGGAGAAGCGGAGCTGTTCACATGATCGGACGACTCACCTCGGTCTATCAGCGGGGGATGCGCGCGCTCGGGCGGTTCTCGATGTACCGTCTCGTCCTCGTCGCCCTCGCGGTGCTCGCGGCCATCGCGCTCGCCCTGTCCGTGTTCGGCCTGGTGCTGCCCTCGCCGGGAGCCCTCCTGGCGACGGCCGCCGTCCTCGTCGGCGTCGGTGCGATCGTCGACGCCACTGCGCACCGCATCCTCGGGCTCGTCTGGCGGCCCGAGTCGACGCTCATCACTGCGGGCATCCTGCTCTTCGTCGTGCGCCCCGGTCTCGACGCCGCCGGCCTGGCGGGCGCGGCGATCGCCGCGGCGGCCGCGTCGCTCTCGAAGTACCTGATCGTCTGGCGCGGGCGCCACATCCTGAATCCCGCGGCGGTCGGGGCGACGGTCGCGACGCTCTCGACGCTCACGACCTCGGCGTGGTGGGTGGGCACCCCCGCGCTCTTCGCCCCGCTCCTCGTCCTCGCCGTCCTCGTGCTCTGGCGCACCGAGAAGCTCCGCGTCGTCGGCCTCTTCCTCGTCGTGGCGATGGTCGTCGGCGCCGCCCGCACGATCGTGCAGCTCCTCGCCGCCGGTCTCTCGCTTCCGCTCGAGAGCCTGCTGCAGGGCCTGGTCGTGCAGTCGCCCTTCCTCTTCCTCGGCGCGTTCATGCTGTCCGAGCCGCTCACGCTCCCGCCGCGCCGACGCCAGCAGTACCTCGTCGCGGTCGTGGTCGGCGTGCTCGCCGGCTGGCCGATTCCGCTGGGGATCATCACCCTCGGCCAGGAGCGCGCGCTCCTCATCGGCAACCTCATCGCCTTCGCCTTCGCGGCGCGCGGCGCCGTCCGTCTCACCCTCGTCCGGCGCGTCGCCCTGACGCCGACGGTCCAGGAGCTGACGCTCGCCGCCCAGCGGCGCCTGGCCTTCGTGCCGGGCCAATACCTCGAGCTCGACGTGCCGCACCGTCGGCCCGATGCGCGCGGGACGCGCCGCGAGTTCTCGATCTCCTCTGCGCCTGAGGAGCTCCCGACCATCCGCATCGCCTTCCGCGAGAGCCGCGGGGGAGCGCTCTCCAGCTACAAGCGCGCCCTCGCGGAGGCGCGCGAGGGCGACGTGCTCGCGGTGACGGGAGTGTGGGGCGACTTCGTGCTGCCGCGGTCGGCGGATGCGCCGGTGCTGATGGTCGCCGCCGGCATCGGCGTGACGCCCTTCGTGTCGCAGCTGCGGCACCTGCAGCTCTCGGGCGCGCGGCGCGATGCCGTGCTCGTGCTCGTGGCCTCCCGCGCCGACGAGCTCGCGTATCGACGCGAGCTCGAGCAGACCGGCGTCCGGACGGTCGTGTTCACCCCGGATGAGCCCGCGGGCCTGCCCGCGCACTGGGCGTGGGCAGGAGGGGAGCGGCTCACGGCGGATGGCCTGGCCGCTGCCGTCCCGGACATCGCGGCCCGTCACGCGTACGTCTCCGGCCCGCCGGCCCTGATCGCCGATCTCGCGCCCGCGCTCGGCAGGGCGCGGTCGCTCACGACCGACGCCTTCGCCGGCTACTGACGCCGAGCGGCGGCGCACCCGACGAGAGGGCGCGCCGCCGCTCGGCCCGGCTCACCGCCGGGTGATGTCATGCACGGCGCCGTGGTCGAGGCGGAGCCGACGGCGGGCGCGGCGCGCGACGGCCGAGTCGTGCGTGACGAGGACGAGGGTCAGGCCATCGGCGTTCAGGCGCTCGAGCAGGTCCATGATCTCGTCGCGCGTGCGCTCGTCGAGGTTCCCGGTCGGCTCGTCGGCGAGCAGCACCCGGGGCCGCTTCGCGATCGCACGCGCGATCGCGACGCGCTGCTGCTGGCCGCCCGACAGCTCAGCGGGACGATGGTCGGCGCGCTCGGCCAGCCCGACCTGCGCGAGGGCCTCGGCGACGCGCGCGTCGCGCTCGTCCCTCGACAGGTGCAGCGGCTCGAGACCCATGGCGACGTTCTCCCTCGCCGTCAGGGTGGGGATGAGGTTGAACCCCTGGAAGACGAAGCCGATCTCGCCCGCGCGGAGCGCACTGAGCTCCCCGGCTGACGCCCGGCCGAGCTCGGATCCGGCGATCGAGATCGAGCCCTTCGTCGGCGTGTCGAGCGCTCCCAGCAGCTGGAGCAGCGTGGACTTGCCGCCGCCGGTCGGCCCCTGGATCGTGACGAAGTCGCCCTGCTCGATCGAGAGATCGACGTGGGCGAGCGCGCGGATCTCGCGCCCCTTCGCCCGGTAGGTCTTCTGGACGCCCTCGAGCGCATACAGCGTGGTCATGATGTTCTCCTCTGTTCCGTCCGCGCTCAGCCGACCGAGCGCAGCGCTTCGGCGGGGCTCAGGCGCGCGGCGCGCCATCCGCCGATCGCCCCGGCCACGAGGCCGCCGGCGACCGCGAGGGCCACGGCGGCGATGATGACGACGGCGTCGAGCGGTGCCGTCAGCGCGATGTCGCTCGCGGTCTCGGCCATCGCGCCGAACGGACCGCCCATGCCGCCTCCCGCACCGGGGCCGGCGGCCGTCGCAGCGGACGACGTCGAGATCGTCGGCCGCACGAGGTCGATGATCACGGCGCCGATCACGCCGAGCGCCACGCCGGCCGCGCCGCCGATGAGCCCCTGCACGACCGATTCGCCGGCGACCTGGCGCACGACGCGCGCGTTCGTCCATCCGATCGCCTTGAGCGTGCCGAACTCGCGCGTGCGGCGCGAGACGCCCGAGAGCGTGAACAGCACCGCGAGCAGCACGGCGACCGCGAGCACGATGACGGAGAGCCACGTGCCGAGGCTCGAGATGAGGCTCGAGGCGCTCGACAGCGACCCCGAGACCGTCGACGCGAGGTCGGACTGCGAGCTCACGGTCGCCTCGGGCAGCTCCTCCTCGAGGGCGGCCTGCACGGCGGCGATGTCGCCGGCCGACGCGGCCTGCACGTAGACGGTCGAGACGACGTCGCCCGCGCCCGAGAGCTCCTGCGCGATGTCGAGCGGGATGAAGACGTCGGCCGCGGTGTCGGCGGAGTCGGTCGCGGACGCCGCGATCCCGACGATCTCGAACTCCTCGCCGCCCAGCTCGACGGCGTCCCCGACCGCGAGCTCGTTCGTCGAGGCGTAGGTCGCGTCGACGACGGCGACGGCGGCACCCGCATCGGATGCCTCCAGCGCCCGCCCGTCGGACACCTCGACCGACGAGAGCGGGCCCGCCGTCGTCGCGGCGTCGTCGACACCCAGGACGCTGATCGAGTCGAGGTCGAAGGCGCCGCCGCCGAAGCCCCCGCCTCCGCCGCCCGGAGGCGCCTCTCCCTCCGCGGGCGCGGCCTGCGTGGCGTCCCCGGCGTCCTCCGGCGCGCTCGGCAGCTCGCCGTCGAACGTGATGTTGGTGAGCGCGAGCGCGCCCGACACGGCGGAGACGCCCTCGGTGCCGGCCGCCGTCTCGACCGCGGACGACGCGAGTGTGCTCCGGCCCATCTCGACGGCGAGGCGCGACTGGCTCACCTGCGTGGTCCCGTCCTCGGCGGTCTCGCCGTCGTCCTCGCCGAACTCGAAGCGCTGGCCGCGGCCCTCGCCGGGCTCGGCCGCCGCCCCGCTGACCGTGAGGTCGGTGCCGACGCCGTAGACCGACTCGAGGGCCGCGTTCTGGGCGTCGCGGACGCCGGCCGACAGCGCATTCACGATGATCACGAGCGCGATCGCCACCGCGAGTCCGGAGGCGACGATCATCGTCTGCCGCTTCCGGCCCGCGAGCTCTCGTCGCAGGTACGTTCCGAACATGGATCTCCCTTCGCCGCTCCCCGCGAGCGGCCAGGTGCGACCGTAGGGAGCGCGGCGATGGAGGGGGCATGAGCGGCGTATGAACGGGCTATGCGGCGCCGCGCGCACTCACAGCCCGCGCATAGCGCGTGCCATAGCAGACCCATAGGAAGCGGAGCACAATGGGTCGCATGACAACGCCCGCTCGCACTCCGTCGCCCGCCCTCACCCGTCCCGACGGCAGCCCCGTGCGCGTCCTCGTCGTCGACGACGAGCAGATGCTCACCGACCTGCTGTCGATGGCGCTGCGCATGGAGGGCTGGGAGGTGCGCGCAGCGGGCAGCGGCTTCGAGGCGCTCCAGGCGGTGCGCGAGTTCGATCCCGACGCTCTCATCCTCGACGTCATGATGCCCGATCTCGACGGGATGGGCGTCCTCCAGCGGCTGCGCCAGAACGGCAACGACGTGCCCGTGCTCTTCCTCACGGCGAAGGACGCCGTGAGCGACCGGGTCGCGGGACTGACGGCCGGCGGCGACGACTACGTGACGAAGCCGTTCAGCCTCGAGGAGGTCGTCGCGCGTCTGCGCGCCCTCATGCGCCGCTCCGGCACGGCCCTCGCGGCCGAGGTCGAGCCAATCCTGCGCGTCGCCGACCTCACGCTCAACGAGGACAGCCACGAGGTCGAGCGCGCGGGGACGCCGATCGAGCTCACGGCCACCGAGTTCGAGCTGCTGCGCTATCTCATGCGCAACCAGCGGCGCGTGCTCTCGAAGGCGCAGATCCTCGATCGAGTCTGGCACTACGACTTCGGCGGCAAGTCGAGCGTCGTCGAGCTCTACATCTCGTACCTCCGCAAGAAGATCGACGCCGGACGCGAGGCGCTCATCCACACGGTGCGCGGGGCGGGCTACATGATCAAGGCGCCGCAGTGACCGACGCGCCGCGCGACGAGCTGGCCGCGCCGCCGCGCCGGCAGCTGACGTTCGAAGCGCGCCTCATGATCACGATCGTGTCGATCGTGTCGGTCATCCTCGTGATCATCACGACCCTCACGAGCGCGATCATGAGCAGCGTCCTCGACCAGCAGCTGAGCGAGCGCGTGGCCTCGGCCACGCAGGAGCTCGACCACCAGGTCGCCGAGGCGCTCGCGTCGGGGAAGACCGCCGCGGAGGCTCTCGTCGGCCCGCCGGTCGAGCGCGGACTCCTCCTCGTCGCCGAGACCGACGGCGGCATCACGGGCGCGGTCGTGGGCGAGGGGAGTGTCACGGCGCTCACCGCCGAGCAGGTGGACGACGTCGTCACGGCGATGACCGGCGAGGCGCACACGGAGACGGTCGCGGTGTCCGATCTCGGCACGTACCGCGTCCGCACGGCCGTGATCCGGCAGACCGGCCAGTCACTCGTCATCGGCCTCCCCACCGCCGAGGTCCAGGGCACGATCGGCCGGCTCTGGACGACCATCCTCTTCGCGACGATCGGCGGGATGATCCTGCTCGGCATCGCGACGACCCTCGTCATCCGCGCGGGGCTGCGTCCCCTCCGCGCAGTCGCCGAGACCGCGACCCGCGTGGCGCAGCAGCCGCTCGATCAGGGATCCGTGTCGATCGACGAGCGCGTGCCGGCCGAGCAGGCCGACCCGCGCACGGAGATCGGGCAGGTCGGCGCCGCCCTCAACACGCTGCTCGACCATGTCGAGTCGTCGCTGCACGCACGGCAGCGGAACGAGGAGCTCATGCGCCGATTCGTCGCCGACGCGAGCCACGAGCTGCGCACGCCGCTCGCGTCGATCCGGGGCTACTCCGAGCTGTCGCTGCGCGATCCGTCGCTCAGCGAGACGTCGGAGCAGGCGCTCGAGCGCATCCAGGCGCAGTCGATCCGGATGACCTCGCTCGTCGAGGACCTGCTCCTCCTCGCGCGTCTCGACGAGGGGCACGAGATCGTGCTCGGCGCCGTCGACCTGACCCAGCTCGCGGTCGAGGCGCTCGCCGACCAGCAGGCGGCGGGGCCGGATCACGACTGGTCGGTCGAGGTGCCCGAGGAGCCCGTCGTCATCGCGGGCGACCGCGGCCGTCTCACCCAGGTCGTGGTGAACCTCCTCGCGAACGCCCGCACGCACACGCCGGAGGGGACGCACGTCGAGCTCGCGGTGCGTCTCGAGGGCGAGGGGAGCGGGACGCGCGCCGTGCTCACCGTGCACGACGACGGGCCGGGCATCGACGAGGAGCTCCAGGGCGAGCTGTTCACGCGGTTCGCGCGCGGCGATCGGTCGCGTGCGCGCAAGACCGGCGGGACGGGCCTCGGGCTCTCGATCGCCAAGGCGATCGTCGAGGCGCACCACGGCGAGATCTCCGTGCGCAGCGCGCCTGGAGACACGACGTTCGAGGTGCGCCTGCCCGCGAAGCCCGCCGAGGCCCCGCCGGCCTGACCGGCGCCGGAGACGGAGCGAGCCGACCCCCGGGCGGGGGTCGGCTCGCTGCGGCGTTTCGGCTCGCTGAGTGCTAGTGGGTGTCCTCGGCCTCGATCTCGGTGCGGTCGCCGCTCCACTGCGTGTGGAACGTGCCCTCCTTGTCGATGCGCTTGTAGGTGTGCGCGCCGAAGAAGTCGCGCTGCCCCTGCACGAGGGCGGCGGGCAGGCGCTCGGCGCGGATGCCGTCGTAGTACGCGAGCGACGACGAGAACGCCGGCGAGGGGATGCCCGCCTGCGTCGCGGCGACGACGACCCGGCGCCATGCCGCCTGGCCGCGCGTGAGCGCCTCGGCGAAGTACGGGGCGGTCGCGAGCACCGGGAGGTCGGGCTGCTCGGCGTACGCGTCGGCGATGCGGTTGAGGAACTGGGCGCGGATGATGCAGCCGGCGCGCCAGATCTTCGACACGGCGCCGAGGTCGATCGTCCAGTTGTACTCCGCTGCGCCCGCGCGGATCTCGTCGAAGCCCTGCGAGTAGGCGATGATCTTCGACGCGAACAGGGCCTGGCGGACGTCCTCGATGAAGCCGTCGACGTCGTCGACGCGGAACTCCTCGTCGGGGCCGGGGAGCGACGCCGCCACGGCGCGCTGCTCGGGGTGCGACGACAGCGAGCGGGCGAACGTCGCCTCGGCGATGCCCGACACGGGCACGCCGAGCGCGAGAGCCGTCTGCACGGTCCAGGCGCCGGTGCCCTTCGCACCCGCCTGGTCGAGGATCACGTCGACGAGGGGCTTGCCCGTCTCGGCGTCGACCTGGCGGAGCACCTCGGCGGTGATCTCGATGAGGTACGACTCGAGCTCGCCCTTGTTCCACTCGGCGAAGACGTCGGCGATCTCGGCAGGCGTCTTGCCCGTGCCGCGGCGGATGAGGTCGTACGCCTCGGCGATGAGCTGCATGTCGGCGTACTCGATGCCGTTGTGCACCATCTTCACGAAGTGGCCGGCGCCGTCGTGTCCGACGTGCGTGACGCAGGGCTCGCCCTCGGCGACCGCCGCGATCGACTTGAGGATGGGGCCGAGCGTGACCCACGACTCGTCCGAGCCGCCGGGCATGATCGAGGGGCCCGTGAGCGCGCCCTCCTCGCCGCCCGAGATGCCCGCGCCGACGAAGTTGATGCCGGTCTCGCGGACGGCCTTCTCGCGGCGGATCGTGTCAGGGAAGTACGCGTTGCCGCCGTCGACGATGATGTCGCCCGGCTCGAACACCTCGACGAGGGAGTCGATCACGGCGTCGGTGGGACGACCGGCCTTGACCATGATGATCGCCGTGCGCGGCTTCGACAGCGAGGCCGCGAACTCCTCGTAGGAGAACGCCGGGATGAAGCCGGCCTCGGGGTGCTCGGCGACGAGCTCGTCGGTCTTCGAGCGGCTGCGGTTGTACACGGCCACCGTGTTGCCCTCGCGGCTCGCGAGGTTGCGGGCCAGGTTCGAGCCCATCACGGCGAGGCCCACGACCCCGATGTTCGCAAGGGCAGGGGTCGATGAAGCGTCAGTCACGCGCGTCTCCTTGAGGACGGGAAATGATCGTACGTAATGCAGGGTAGTGCTCCCGCGCCTCACGCGCCTCTCCGTGACGTTGTGAGTGCGCGGAGGGCGTCACTTGCGGTACGAGCTCCGGCCGAGAGCGAACATCGCGCCCGCGACGAGCACGACGAAGGTCACGGACATGCCGCCGATGACCCAGGCGATCACGTGCGAGATGGCTGCGCCGTCGATCATGGGGACTCCTTCTGCAGATGCGCGGCCCTTTCCAGGGCGCGCGCGGACGGTCGAGGACGGCGCGATGCGCCGCCTCCATCGTAGTCGCGGGCGTCGTCGGGCCCTCCTCGATAGGCTCGGCCCATGGCGGCGCGCGCGTGGGCCCCGGACATCCTGGGGGAGGGGTTCGAGCAGCTCGAGCTGCCGCTCGCTGCCGACGGCGAAGGCGACGTCGTGGCCACCCTCGTCCGGCACCTCCCGCGGCGGCGCCGGTTCCTCGAGCGCGCGCGTCCGCTCGAGGACGTCGACGTCCTCTACGTGCACGGATGGTCGGACTACTTCTTCCAGCGCCGGCTCGCGCGCTTCTGGGCCGATCGCGGCGCGCGCTTCTTCGCGCTCGATCTCCGGAAGTACGGCAGGAGCCTCCGGCCCGGTCAGACGCCCGGGTACACGACCGACCTCGACGTCTACGACGAGGACATCGCGGCGGCGCTCGCGGCGATGCAGCCCGCGGTGGGGCGGCGCCTCGTCCTGCTCGGCCATTCCACCGGAGGCCTCACGCTCAGCCTCTGGGCCGCGCGCCATCCCGACGTCGCGAGCGCGCTCATCCTCAACAGCCCGTGGCTCGAGTTCCAGCTGAGCGGCGTGCGCACCGCGATCGCCCCCGTCGTGCAGATGCAGGCGCGCTGGCGCCCCATGGACGCGGCGCCGCAGGTCGACCTGGGCTACTACTCCCGCGCCCAGCGCGAGGCGGCCGATCCCGACGACCCGGTCGAGGTGAACCCGCTGTGGCGCCCCGAGCAGACGATGACGGTCCATGCCGGATGGCTGAGCGCTGTGCTGGCCGGGCACGCGCGCGTCGCGGCCGGCCTCGGGATCGCCGCGCCGGTCTGCGTCCTGCTCTCCGCGCGCAGCGCTCCCCCCACGCGGTGGTCCGATGAGCTCACGCGCGTCGACTCGGTCCTCGTCGTCGACGACATCGCGCGCGCCTCGCTCCGCCTGGGCCGCAGCGTCACCGTGGAGCGCATCGAGGGGGCGCTCCACGACGTGTTCCTCTCGCGGCGCGACGCGCGCGAGGAGGCGTACGCGCGCATGGACCGCTGGGTGAGCGGGTTCGTCGCGGGCTGAGGCTGGGAATCCGCGGTTCTCCCGACCGCCGGCGTCGGGTAGCATGGACGACGACCTCGGCGAGGGGTGCCTCCGCGCGTGCGCGAGACGGGCATCCGTGATCGACGCGGTGATGCGGGCCCATGCCCTCCTCACGCGCAGCGTTCGAGCCGAGGACTTCCGACAGAACTTCATGCGGCTCCGCTCGGCCGCGTGTCCCACGAGGAGCAGACACATGGCTGACCAGAACAAGCTCGCGGCAGAGGTCCGCACCGAGTTCGGCAAGGGCTTCGCCCGCCGCCTCCGCGCCGCCGGCAAGATCCCCGCCGTCATCTACGGCCACGGCACCGAGCCCGTGCACGTCGCGCTGCCCGGTCACGAGACGGCGCTCATCGTCCGTCACGCGAACGCGCTGCTCGAGCTCGACGTCGAGGGCCGCGCCGAGCTCGCGCTCGTCAAGGACGTGCAGCGCGACCCGGTGCGCCAGGTCATCGAGCACATCGACCTCCTCGTCGTGAAGAAGGGCGAGAAGGTCGCCGTCGAGGTGCCCGTCACCACCGTCGGCGAGTCGTTCTCCGGCACGATCGTGAACCTCGAGACGGCGACCCTCAAGCTCGAGGTCGAGGCGACGCACATCCCCGAGCACGTCGAGGTCTCGGTCGAGGGCCTCGAGGACGGCACGGTCATCACGGCCGGCGACATCGCGCTCCCGCAGGGCGCCGTCCTCGCGGACGAGCCGGAGCTCCAGATCCTCTCGATCCTCACGCCGCGCGCGACGGTCGAGGACGAGGCTGCCGCCGAGGGCGAAGAGGCACCCGCCGCGGAGTGACGCGGATCTTCCACGCGAGGGGGTGCGACCTGGTCGCACCCCCTCGCGTCGTCTCCAGGAGGGAATGAGGATGGCCGAGACATGGCTGGTCATCGGGCTCGGCAATCCCGGCCCGCGGTATGAGCAGACGCGGCACAACGTCGGCCAGATGGTCGTCGACGAGCTCGCCGCGCGCCGCAGCGCGACGTTCCGGCAGCACAAGGCCAACGCGCGCGTGGCCGAGACGTGGCTGCGGCCGGGCGCGGCGAAGCTCGTGCTCGCCAAGCCGAACACCTTCATGAACGTCTCGGGCGGCCCCGCGGCGGGTCTCGCCCGGTTCTACGGGCTCGCCGCCGATCGCGTCGTGGTCGTGCACGACGAGCTGGACATCCCGTTCGACACCATCAAGCTCAAGTCCGGCGGCGGGCACGGCGGGCACAACGGCGTCCGCGATGTCGCGAAGGCGCTCGGCACCCCGGACTTCGCCCGCGTGCGGGTCGGCATCGGGCGTCCGCCCGGTCGTCAGGACCCCGCGGACTGGGTGCTCGACCCGTTCGGCGCGACCGAGCGCAAGACGCTCCCGATCCTCGTGTCCGACGCGGCCGACGCTGTCGAGCGGCTCGCGGAGGACGGCCTCGTGGCCGCGCAGCAGCGCTTCCACGCCCCGCGGGCCTGATCGGCGGGGCGCGAGGTCAGAATCCGGCCTGGTCCAGGCCCGCGGCCAGCCCGATCGAGAAGCCGATCGCGGCGGACGTGGCGACGACCACGGGCGCGACCGCGGCGATGACGACGGCGGCGATCCCCGCGCCCCTGCCGCGTCGTCGTGCGATCGCGACGATGCCCTGGATCAGCGCCCACACGCCGAGCGCCGTGGCGACCCACGCCGTGATCTCGCCGGTGAGGACGGCGTCGCGCACCGGCGTGAGCAGCGACCAGTCGAACTCGGTCGCCGCCGCGAAGTCCGTGCGCCCGGCCTGCACCCCGACGAGGAAGCAGCAGACGCCGATCACGAGCGTTCCGCCGACGAGTGCCACGAGCGCGAGGAGGAGCGCGACGCGGCCGAGGGCGGCGGATGGCGCGGGCGCGGGCGCCTCGACCATGGCGGCGAAGCGCGGATCCCCCGGCTGCTGGTACGGCGCGGTCGGCGGATAGAGATAGGCGCCCGAGGCCTGCTGGCCGGGCGTGACGCCGCCGGGGGAGATCGGCGAGTGGTCGCCGGGAGCGGGCGGGTACGGCGGCTGCGGGTCGGCGCTCATGCGCCCATCCTAGGAAGGCGGGGCGCGGATGTCCGTCGTGCCCGTGTCGGAGGGCGCGACTAGACTTCTGCGGTGACTGTTCAGGGAATCGTCAGTGCTCTGGAACAGGACGGGTCCTTCCGCGACGCGCTCGCCGCGTCGGCCGTCGATGCGGATCTCTCGCTCGTCGACGGACTGGACGCCCCGATGCTCGCCGGCCTCCTCGAGCGCCGCCGTGCGAGCGGGCACGCCCCCGTCCTGCTCGTCGTCGCGCCCACCGGGCGGCGGGCGGAGGCGCTCGGCGCCGCGCTGTCGTCGGTGATGCCCGAGGCCGAGGTGCTCGACTTCCCCGCGTGGGAGACGCTGCCGCACGAGCGGCTGAGTCCGAGTCCCGAGACCGTGGGACGACGGCTCGAGACCCTCCGCCGCATCGCCGCGGCGCATTCCGGGCTGGCCTCGCCGCTCATCGTGACGGCGTCGATCCGCGCCGCCATCCAGCCGATCGCGAGCGGACTCGGCGACGTGCACCCGATCGAGCTGCGCGCGGGAGGGCGCGGCCATGAGCTCGAGACCGTCGTCGAGCGCCTCGTCGAGCTCGCCTACCACCGGGTCGACATGGTGTCGCGACGCGGCGAGTTCGCCGTCCGCGGCGGCATCCTCGACGTCTTCCCGCCGGTCGCCGATCACCCGTATCGCATCGAGTTCTTCGGCGACGAGGTCGACCAGATCCGCGCCTTCTCCGTCGCCGACCAGCGCTCGCTCCCCGGCGATGTCGAGGCCGTCTCGCTCGTGCCGAGCCGCGAGCTCCTGCTGACGCCCGACATCCGCCAGCGCGCGGGCGAGCTGCAGCACGAGTACCCCGGCATCGCGCAGATGCTCGAGCGGATGGGCGAGGGCATCCCGGTCGAGGGCATGGAATCGCTCATGCCGGTCCTCGCGGGGCCGCTCGTGTCGCTTCCGACCTACCTGCCCCGTGGCGCGGCGGTCGCGCTCGTCGATCCCGAGCGCGCGGTGTCGCGGTCGATCACCCTCGGCGAGACGAACCGCGAGTTCCTCGAGGCGGCGTGGAGCGCCGCGACGAGCGGAGCGAGCGCGCCCATCAACCTCGATGCGGGCGACTTCCTCACCCTCGCCCAGCTGCGCGACGACGTGCGATCGGTCGGCGGCGTGTGGTGGACCCTGAGCCCCTTCGACTCGGGAGCGGCCGAGATCGCGGCCGAGCTCGCCGAGCACGACGACCTCGACGCCGTGCCCGACGCGCGAGACGCGATCCGCGTGCGCGCCTCCGCGACGCCGACCTTCCAGGGCAACGTCGAGGGCGCCACCGCGCACATCGCTCAGCTCCTGCACGACGGCTGGTCGGTGGTCGTCGCGGCGTCGGGCATCGGCCTCGTGGAGCGCGCGCGCGACGTGCTGTCGGAGCGCGGGCTCGCGGCGCGCATCGTCGACAGCCTCGTCGAGGCGCCGGAGCCGGGGGTCGCGACCCTCGTGCAGGCCGCGATCGAGCGCGGCTTCACGGTCGAGGGCGTGAAGCTCGCCCTCTTCACCGAGAACGAGTTCTACGGCAGGGCGATCGGCGGCGACACGCGCGCGGTCAAGAAGCTCGCGTCGCGGCGGAAGAACGTCGTCGACCCCCTTCAGCTGAAGCCGGGCGAGATCGTCGTGCACGCGACGCACGGCATCGGCCGATTCGTCGAGATGACCCAGCGGGAGGTCTCCAGCGGCGGCCGCAACGCGACGAAGACGACGCGCGACTACCTCGTGCTCGAGTACGCGCCATCGAAGCGCGGGTACCCGGGCGACAAGCTGTACGTGCCGACGGACCAGCTCGACCTGCTCTCGAAGTACGTCGGCGGCGAGGCCCCGACGCTGTCGAAGATGGGCGGGAGCGACTGGGCGCAGGCGAAGAGCCGCGCGCGCAAGGCGGTCCGCGACATCGCCGTCGAGCTCGTCAAGCTGTACTCGGCGCGGATGGCGGCGAAGGGCCACGCCTTCGGGCCGGACACCCCGTGGCAGCGCGAGCTCGAGGAGGCCTTCCCGTTCGCCGAGACCCCTGATCAGCTCCAGACGATCGAGGAGGTCAAGCGCGACATGGAGCGCCCGATCCCGATGGACCGCCTCCTCTCGGGCGACGTCGGGTTCGGCAAGACCGAGGTCGCCGTGCGCGCGGCGTTCAAGGCGATCCAGGACGGCAAGCAGGTCGCGATGCTCGTCCCGACCACGCTGCTCGTGAAGCAGCACCTCGAGACCTTCCAGGACCGGTTCGCGGGCTTCCCCGTGAAGGTGCGCGCGCTGTCGCGGTTCCAGACCGACAAGGAGGCGCGCGAGACCATCCAGGGCCTGTCGGACGGGTCCATCGACATGGTGATCGGCACACACCGCATCCTCACCGAGCAGGTGCGCTTCAAGGACCTGGGCCTGCTCATCGTCGACGAGGAGCAGCGCTTCGGCGTCGAGCACAAGGACGCCCTCAAGAAGCTCAAGACGAACGTCGACATCCTCGCGATGAGCGCGACCCCGATCCCGCGCACGCTCGAGATGGCGGTCACCGGCATCCGGGAGATGTCCACGCTCGCGACTCCGCCCGAGGACCGCCATCCGATCCTGTCGTACGTCGGCCCGCACAACGACAAGCAGATCGCCGCGGCCATCCGACGCGAGCTGCTGCGCGAGGGCCAGGTGTTCTTCGTGCACAACCGGGTCACGACGATCCAGAAGGTCGCCTCGCATCTCGCCGAGCTCGTTCCCGACGCCCGCATCGCGGTCGCGCACGGCAAGATGAGCGAGAACCAGCTCGAGCAGGTCGTCGACGACTTCTGGGAGCGCAAGTTCGACGTGCTCGTCTGCACGACCATCATCGAGACCGGGATCGACATCGCGAACGCGAACACGATCATCATCGACCGCGCCGACAAGTACGGCCTCGCGCAGCTGCACCAGCTGCGCGGTCGCGTCGGCCGCGGCCGCGAGCGCGCCTACGCGTACTTCGTGTACGACGAGGGCAAGCCGCTCTCCGAGACCGCGGCCGACCGGCTCGAGACGATCGCCGTCCACAACGATCTCGGCAGCGGCATCCAGGTCGCCATGAAGGATCTCGAGCTGCGCGGCGCCGGCAACCTCCTCGGCGCCGAGCAGGCCGGCCACATCGCGGGCGTCGGCTTCGACCTCTACCTGCGCATGATCGGCGAGGCCGTCGCGACGTTCCGGGGAGAGGAGACCGAGGGGCCGACCGAGCTGCGACTCGAGCTGCCCGTTGAGGCGCGCCTGCCGGAGAGCTACATCGACAGCGAGCGGCTGCGGCTCGAGGCGTACCAGAAGCTGTCGGCGGCCGCGTCGGCGACGGCGAAGGACGACGCCATCGACCTCGTCGTGGAGGAGCTCGTCGACCGCTACGGCGCGCCGCCGCCCGAGGTCGACGGCCTCATCGCCGTCGCGCGCCTGCGCCGCCGCGCGCCCAGGCCGGTCTCGCCGATGTCGTCGCGATGGGGCGCAATCTGCGCATCGCGCCGGCGAACCTGCCCGATTCGATGAAGGTCCGGCTGCAGCGCCTGTACCCGGGCGCGAAGATCCTGAGCGGGGGAGAGGCCATGGTCGTCCCCCTTCCGCAGGCGGGCGGCGAGCCGCTCGGCGACGCCGAGCTCATCGCCTGGGTCGGGCAGCTGCTCGACGCGCTCTTCCCGGCGCCGAAGAAGGACGCTCCGGCCGAGTGACGTAGGGTGGAAGGCGGTGTGCCGGGAAGTCTGGTCGGCGGCGGGCGCTGATCGCGCCCGGTCCCCGGTCGGTCCTGAAAGGATCCCATGCTCAAGCTCCTGCGCTCCGAGCGCTTCCCCGCCTTCCTCCTCCTCGGCGCCGCGATCGTCGGCCTCGTCGTCGCGAACAGCCCGGTCGGGCCCGCGGTGCTCGAGTTCAGCCACCTCCATCTCGCGGTGCCGGGAACGCCGCTCGACCTCTCGATCTCGCACTGGGTCGCCGACCTGCTGCTCGCGGTGTTCTTCTTCGGGGTCGCGATCGAGCTGCAGTACGAGCTCACGAACGGCCAGCTGAACACCGTCGGCAAGGCGCTCAAGCCCGCCATCGCCGCAGCCGGCGGTGTGATCGTGCCGATCGCCATCTATCTCGTCATCGCCTGGGATCCGGCCACGCGCGACGGATGGCCCATCCCGACCGCGACCGACATCGCGTTCGCGCTCGGCGTCCTGGCGATGTTCGGCAAGGGCCTGCCGTCGAAGGTGCGCGTGTTCCTCCTCGCGCTCGCGATCATCGACGACATCGTCGGCATCGTCTTCATCGCGGTGCTCTTCGCGACCGACATCGACTTCGGAAGCCTCGCGATCGGCGCGGTGCTCATCGTCGCCTTCGGCGCCCTGAGCCGCTTCGTGTCCGACCGCAACAAGCTCGTCGTCGTGCCGCTCATGGTGGTCATCGCGCTCGCCGCCTGGGCCTTCGTGTTCGAGGGCGGCATCCACGCGACCATCGCGGGCGTGCTGCTGGGTCTCGCCATCCGCCAGGGGGAGGGCCTGCAGGCGCGACACGTCCTCGAGCCGTGGATCAACGGCCTCATCCTGCCGGTCTTCGCGTTCTTCTCGGCGCTCGTGGTCATCCCGCAGGTCTCCCCAAGCGAGCTCTCGCCGGCTCTGTGGGCCATCCTCATCGCCCTCCCGGTCGGCAAGATCATCGGCATCACCCTCTTCGGCGGCGTCGCCATGGCCATCCGCCCGAAGGGGACCGAGCCCGAGATCCGCCTGCCCGACATCGTCGCCGCCGGTGCCCTCGGCGGCATCGGGTTCACGGTCTCGCTGCTGCTGTCGAACCTCGCGTTCGCCGGTGACGCCCTCCTGCGCGACGAGGCCATCCTCGGGGTCCTCGGCGGGTCGATGATCGCACTCGCTCTGTCGGGCGTGATCGTCTCGCTGCGCGCGCGGCACCATCGACGTCTCGCCGCGGCGACGTCGGCGTGATGCGGCAGGATGTCCGGATGAGCGGAACGGGGAACGAGCTGGGGCGCGCGGTCGACGTCATGCGCGACGTGCACGAGCGGTGCGTGTGGACGCAGGGCATGACGCACGAGGCGCTCGTTCCCTACCTCGTCGAGGAGTCGGCGGAGGTCGTCGACGCGGTCGAGAGCGGCGACCGCGCGGCCCTGCGCGAGGAGCTCGGCGACCTGCTGTGGCAGGTGCTCTTCCACGCCGAGATCGCCTCGCACCATCCCGACGAGCCGTTCGGGATCGACGACGTCGCGCGGGGGCTCGCCGACAAGATGATCCGCCGCCATCCGCACGTGTTCGCGGGCGAGACGGCGGAGACGCCCGAGCGCGTGCTCGAGCTGTGGAACGCCGCCAAGGCCGCCGAGAAGCGCGAGCGCACCTCGGTGCTCGACGGCGTCTCGCACGCGATGCCCGCGCTCGCGCTCGCCCAGAAGGTCCTCGCGAAGGCAGAGCTGGTCGGCGTGGGGCTCGAGCTCGCCGAGGAGGTCGCCGCGGCCGAGGCCATCGCGGAGGACGACCCCGACATGCTGCCGGCGACCGAGGAGGAGCTCGGCGCCACCCTCCTCGGGGTCGTGGCGATCGCCCGCGCCCGCGGCTGGGACGCCGAGCGCGCGCTGCGCACAGCCGTCCGCGCGCTCGAGACGGAGGTCCGAGACGCCGAGAGCGGCTGACCCGTCGTGGGAGAATGGGGGCGCTATGGCTTCCGTGAACCCGCCGCGCGGCATGCGCGACTTCCTCCCCGCTGACAAGGCCCGTCGCGAGCGCGTGCTCGCCGTCATCCGCGAGCGCTACCGCGCGCACGGGTTCGACGAGATCGAGACGCCCGTCATGGAGGAGTACGACCGGCTGCACGCCGGGGTGGGCGGCGACAACGAGAAGCTCGCGTTCAACATCCTGCGGCGCGGCCTCGACGCCGACGGCGTCCGCGCGGCGGCCGACGATCCGGCCCAGCTGAGCGACCTCGGGCTGCGCTACGACCTCACGGTTCCGCTCGCGCGCTTCTACGCGTCGCACCGGGGCGAGCTGCCGTCGGTCTTCCGCTCGGTGCAGATCGCGCCGGTGTGGCGCGCCGAGCGGCCCCAGAAGGGCCGATACCGCCAGTTCATGCAGTGCGACATCGACATCATGGGCGACGCCTCGGCGCGCGCGGAGGCCGAGCTCATCACCGCGACGCTCGACACGCTCGACGCGCTCGGGCTCGAGGGCGCGAGCGTGCGCATCAACGACCGCCGGGCACTGGACGCCATGCTCGACCTCTTCGGCTTCCCCGTCGAGGAGCGCCCGGGCGTCCTCATCACGATCGACAAGCTCGACAAGATCGGCGCCGACGGCGTCGTGGCCGAGCTGCGCGAGCGCGGGGCGTCCGACGAGGCGGCCGACGCGCTCGCGTCCTTCCTCGATCAGGTCGCGCAGCGTGCGCACGAGCCCTTCGGCGAGGCCCAGATCCGCGGGGCTCTGCCCGAGGGCGTCGACGACGCGATCATCGCGCACCTCGTCGGCATCGGGGAGGCCGTGGGCGCGGCCCGCGGCGCCGACGCCGTCGGCGCCGAGCTGCCCCTCGCGTTCGATCCGTTCCTCGTCCGCGGCATGGGGTACTACACGGGGACGATCTTCGAGATCGCCCACCCGTCGGTGTCGTACTCGCTCGGCGGAGGCGGTCGCTACGACGGCATGATCGGCCGCTTCCTCGGGCAGGACGTGCCGGCGGTCGGGTTCTCGATCGGCTTCGAGCGGATCGTCGACCTCGTCTCGCTCGCCGAGGCGGCCGTCGCCGAGGCGGTCGTGCTCGTGCACGATCGCGACGTCCCGGTCGCCGAGCTGCTCGCCCTCAAGGCGGCGCTCGTCGCGGAGGGCTCGCGCGTGCGCCTCGAGCAGCGGACGAAGAACCTCAAGGGTCTGCTCGAGCGCGCCTCCGCCGACGGCTACACGGCCTTCGCGACGGTGTCGGCGGGAGCCGAGCGCGACGATCTCGAGCTCAAGCCCCTCTCCTGACGCCTACTCCGCCGACGCCCGGCGCTCGGCCACGAGGCGGATGAGACGGTACGCCGCACCCGCGAGCACGACGACGACGCCCGCGACGACGCTCTGCCAGGGGAGGGTGAACGCGAGGACGACGCAGCCCGCCGCCCCCACGGCCTGCAGCCAGCGGGGATAGCGGCGCACGGCGCTGCCCTGTCGCCAGGCCGCGAGATTCGCGACGAGGTAGTAGAGGAGCACGCCGAACGACGAGAAGCCGATCGCGCCGCGGAGGTCCGCGAACGCGACGATCGCGATCACGACGAGCGCGATCACGGCCTCGGCGCGGTGCGGCACGCGCGTGCGCGCGTGGATGGCGGAGAGGAAGCGGGGGAGGTCGTCCTCGCGGGCCATCGCCAGGGTCGTGCGCCCGATCCCGGCGATGAGCGCGAGGAGGGCGCCGAGCGCGGCGGCCGCCGCGCCCACGCGCACGACCGGCTGCGCCGCGTCCCACCCCGCGGCGGCGACCACGTCGGCGAGCGGCGCGGGGGAGGCGGCGAGTGCCTCGACGCCGAGCGCGCGCAGCGAGGCGAGGGCGATGACCGCGTACACGGCGATCGCGAAGCCCAGGGCGAGCGGGATGGCCCGGGGGATCGTGCGCGCGGGATCGCGCACCTCCTCGCCCATCGTGGCGATGCGCGCGTAGCCCGCGAAGGCGAAGAAGAGCAGGCCGGCCGCCTGAAGCACGCCGTACGCCCCGACCCCGGGCGGCGTCTGCGCGCCGCCGGGGGCCGCGGGGGCGGCCCATCCGGCCGCGACGACGACCGCGAGGCACACGAGCACGACCGCGACGATGATCTTCGTCGCGAGCGCCGTGCGGGTCACGCCGAGCAGGTTGATCCCGGCAAGAAGGGCGACGGCGAGCACGGCCACGGGCCGCTCCCAGCCGGCGGGAGCCGCGTACGCCGCGAACGTCAGCGCCATCGCCGCGCAGCTCGCGATCTTGCCGATGACGAAGCACCATCCGGCCAGGTAGCCCCACCACGCGCCGAGCTCGGCGCGGCCGTACGCGTACGTGCCTCCCGCCACGGGGTGGACGGCCGCGAGCTGCGCGGACGACGTCGCGTTGCAGAACGCCACGACCGCGGCGATCGCCAGCCCCGCGAGCAGCCACGGGCCCGCGGCGGCCGCGGCGGGGGCGAAGACCGCGAAGACCCCGGCCCCGATCATCGATCCGAGGCCGATCGCGACGGCGTCGCCGACGCCGAGTCGTCGTGCGAGCGCGGGAGGGGGCGTCATGCGCCGCAGTATATGAGGCGCGGGTGGCGGCGAGACGACGAGCACGGTGCGCGCGCCTAAAGTTATAGTCCTGCTAGAATAACTGCATGCTCATCCGCATCGACCCGACGCGCGAGGAGCCGGTCTTCACGCAGATCGCGGCGTCCATCCGCTCGGATGCCGCCGCCGGTCGCACGCGTCCCGGAGACCGGCTCCCGGCCGCGAAGGAGGTGGCGGCGTCGCTCGGGGTGAACCTGCACACCGTGCTCCACGCGTACCGCCAGCTGCGCGACGAGGGGCTCGTCTCGATGCGGCCAGGGCGCGGCGCCGTGGTGACCGAGGCGGCGGCTCCGCTCGCGGCGCTCGATGCCGACATCCGAGCGCTCGTGCGTCGGGCGACCGAGCACGGCGTATCCCGCGAGACGCTCGCGGCCGCCGTGCGCGCGGCCGAGCTCTGAACCGACCGAACCCTCGAGGAGGAGACGATGACCGCATCGCAGCACACCGGCGCGGAGGAGGCGCTCCGCCGTTTCCGCTGGGTGGGCCTCTGCGTCCCGCTCGCCGTGCACCTCGCGCTCGCTCTCGTGCAGCTCGCGCAGGTGCCCGCGCTGCCTGACCCGGCCGCGATCCACTGGGGAGCCGCTGGCGGCCCCGACGGGTTCGGGCCGGCGTGGACCCTCCCGCTGCTGACCGCGCTCGTCGGGGGAGGGACGACGCTCCTCGTCGCGGGGCTCGCGCTCGTCGGAGCGCGCGGGGGCGCGAGCGGACGCACTCGCCGACACGGGCGGCGCATGTCCCTGCGCATGCTCGCCGCCGTCATCTGGTGGGAGGTCGGACTGCTCGGCGTCGGGCTCTCCGCGAGCGTCTTCGCCCAGGTCGGTCTGGACGACGCGAGGGACGCGCCTCCGGTCGCATGGGGGATGGCCGCGGGCTTCGCGGTCGGGGTCGCGCTCGGCATCGCGGCCTGGCTCGTCACGATCGACCCTCCGCACGAGGAGGGCGAGAGGCCTCGTCCGGTCGCGCTCGCGGCGCACGAGCGCGCGGTCTGGGCGCGCACCGCCTCGATGGCGCCCGTCGGCATCGCGCTCCTCGCGGTCTCCGCCGCGGCCGTCATCGCGATCGCGCTCGTGACCGCCTCCCTCGATCTCGCACAGCACGGCGCGCTCTCGGGCGGGACCTGGATCACGATCGCCGCGGCGGCGCTCGTGACGTTCCTCGTCGGCGTCGGGTGCGTCTTCCGCGTGCGGGTCGACGAGGCCGGGCTGACGGTGCGCGCGCCGATCGGCTGGCCCCGCGTGCGCATCTCCGCGTCCGACATCCGCGCGGTCGAGGTCGTCCTGGTGAACCCGATGGCCGAGTACGGCGGGTGGGGCTGGCGCTATGCGGTCGGCAGCGGCTGGGGCGTCGTGCTGCGCGCCGGCGAGGCGCTGCGGGTCACACGGGCGAACGGCAAGGCGTTCACCGTCACCGTCGACGACGCCGACACGGCCGCGGCGCTGCTCGCCGGGTTCGCCGAGCGCGCGAGGGCGTGACGTCGCGCCCGCGCGCGCCCGTTACGATTCTGTGGACGGCGCGACGCCGCACCCGACCTCCGGCACGGCGCCGGACCCCTCACCCGAAGGACCCGATCCATGCGACTCTCCTCGTTCTCCCGCCGTGGCCTCGGCGCCGCAGGTCTCGCCGCAGGCGCGGCGCTCGTCCTCGCCGGCTGCTCGTCGGACGGCGGCGGATCGGAAGGCGGCGGGGAGGAATCGCTGTCGATCGGCATCAGCCAGCTCGTGCAGCACCCCGCGCTCGACGCGGCGACCGAGGGCTTCAAGCAGGCCTTCGCCGACGCCGGATACGTCGAGGGCGAGACGGTCGAGTTCGACGAGCAGAACGCGCAGGGCGAGCAGGCGAACGCCGTCACCATCGCGCAGAACTTCGCCTCGAGCGACCTCGACCTCGTCCTCGCGGTCGCGACCCCCGCTGCGCAGGCCGCCGCTCAGGCCATCCTCGACACCCCGGTGCTCTTCACGGCGGTCACGGACGCCGTCTCGGCCGAGCTCGTCGACTCGAACGAGGAGCCGGGAGCCAACATCACCGGCACGAGCGACGCCGCGCCGATGGCCGAGCAGTTCGAGCTGCTCCGGCAGCTCGTGCCCGACGCCGCCACCGTCGGCATCGTCTACAGCTCGGGCGAGGTGAACTCGGAGGTCCAGGTCGCCGCGGCCGAGGAGGTCGCCGACGAGCTCGGCATCGAGATCGTCACGCAGACGGTGACCACCGCGAACGACATCGCGCAGGCCACGGAGGCGCTCGGCGACGTCGACGCGATCTACGTGCCCACCGACAACATGGTCGTCGCAGGACTCGCCTCGCTCGTCCAGGTCGCCGAGACCCAGAAGACGCCGGTCATCGCCGCCGAGGCGGGCACGGTCGAGAGCGGCGCGATCGCGACGATCGGCATCGACTACACCGAGCTCGGCCGCCAGACCGGCGAGATGGCGCTGCGCATCCTCGAGGAGGACGCCGACCCCGCGACCATGCCCGTGGAGACGGCCAGCGAGTTCACCTACGTCGTCAACCCGGGTGCGGCCGAGCGCATGGGCGTGGAGATCCCCGCGGAGATCCTCGACCAGGCCGAGACCGTCGAGTAGAAGCCGGCAGGGAGGACGCGCATGATCGGCGCGATCGAGCTCGGCCTCGTCTACGGGGTCATGGCGCTGGGCGTGTACCTCACGTTCCGCGTCCTGAACTTCCCCGACCTGACGGTCGACGGGAGCTTCACGACGGGCGCGGCGGTCGCCGCGGCGATGATCACGACGGGGCAGAACCCCGTCGTCGCGACCCTCACCGGCGCCGCGGCGGGCGTCGTCGCGGGAGCCGTGACCGGCGTCCTGCACACGAAGGGCCGCATCGACGGCCTGCTCGCCGGCATCCTCACCATGATCGCGCTGTGGTCGATCAACCTGCGGATCATGGGCACGGCCAAGGAGGACGCCACGGTCGCGGCCAACCTGCCGCTCCTGCGCGCCGACACGCTGTTCACCCCGCTGCGCGACGCCGACCTGCTCGGCACGTGGGGCGGCGTCGCGATCATCCTCGTCGGCGTCGTCGTGCTGAAGCTCGCGGTCGACTGGTTCCTCTCGACCAACCTCGGGCTGGCGATCCAGGCCACCGGCGACAACGGGCCGATGATCCGCAGCTTCGGCGTCTCGACCGATCGCACGACCATCCTCACGCTCGCGATCTCGAACGGCTTCGTCGCGCTCTGCGGCGCGCTCGTCGCGCAGTACCAGGGCTTCTCCGACATCAGCATGGGCATCGGCCTGATCCTCGTGGGGCTCGCGTCGGTGATCCTCGGACAGGCCGTGTTCGGCCAGCGCTTCATCTGGCTCGCGAGCCTCGCCGTCGTGCTGGGCGCCGTGCTCTACCGGCTCATCATCTTCTTCGCGATGCGGGCGGGCCTCGACCCCAACGACATGAAGCTCGTCACCGCTGTGCTCGTCGTTCTCGCGCTGCTGCTGCCGCGCTGGGGCTTCCTCAAGCGCATCCCCTCGCTCCGCGGCCGCGGCGGACGCGTCGCGCCGCGCGAGCCCGAGCCCGCCGTCCCGGCGCCCGCGGGCGCCGAGAGAGGGAGGTGACCGCCATGCTCGTCATGGACGGCATCGTCAAGACGTTCTTCCCCGGCACGGTCAACGAGCGCCGCGCGCTCGCCGGGCTCAGCCTCACGCTCGACGAGGGCGACTTCGTCACGGTCATCGGGTCGAACGGCGCGGGCAAGTCCACGCTGCTCAACTCGATCTCGGGGCGGATCGCCGTCGACGGCGGAACGATCTCGATCGACGGACGCCGCGTCAACCGGCTCCGCGAGTTCCAGCGAGCGCGGTACGTCGGCCGGGTCTTCCAGGACCCGATGGCGGGCACGGCGCCGAACCTCACGATCGAGCAGAACCTCGCCCTCGCCGCGCGCCGCGGCAGGCCGCGCGGCCTCGGCCGCGGGCTCACCCGGAAGCAGCGCGAGCGCTTCCGCGAGGAGCTGCGCGTGCTGGAGCTCGGCCTCGAGGACCGACTCCACGCGAAGGTCGGGCTCCTCTCGGGCGGCCAGCGCCAGGCGCTCTCGCTGCTCATGGCCGGCTTCACCCAGCCGCGAATCCTGCTCCTCGACGAGCACACGGCGGCGCTCGACCCGCAGCGCGCGGACCTCGTGACGCGGCTCACGCAGCGGATCGTCGAGCAGGGCGGCCTCACGACGCTCATGGTCACGCACAACATGGAGCAGGCGCTCGCCCTCGGCAACCGGCTGATCATGATGCACGAGGGGCGCATCGTCTTCGAGGCGACCGAGGAGCGCAAGCGCAGGCTGACGGTTCCCGATCTCCTGGCCGAGTTCCAGAAGATCAAGGGCGCGACCCTCGACGACCGGGCCCTCCTGGGCTGAGAATCGGGGCATGACCGCTTCGCATCCCGACACCTGGGCCGCCGTCGACCGCTACCTCGCCGAGACCCTCGTCGGGAGCGACCCCGCGCTCGAGGCCACGCTCGCGTCGCAGGATCGCGCGCATCTTCGGCCCATCGAGGTCGCGCCCGTCGCGGGCAAGCTGCTCCATCTGCTCGTGCGGATCTCCCGTGCGCGGCGGGTGCTCGAGATCGGCACGCTCGCCGGCTACTCGGCGATCTGGATGGCCAGGGCGCTGCCCGCGGACGGGCGGCTGATCTCGATCGAGGCCGAGCCGGCTAACGCCGCGCTGGCGCGGGAGAACGTCGACGCCGCCGGGGTGGGGGAGCGCGTGGACATCCGCATCGGCCGCGCCGCCGACGTGCTGCCCGCTCTCGCAGACGAGGCGCCGTTCGACCTCGTCTTCATCGACGCCGACAAGGAGTCGAACACCGTCTACCTCGACTGGGCGGCGCGGCTCTCGCAGCCCGGCGCGGTCATCGTCGTCGACAACATCGGGCGCAGCGGCGAGGTGGCGAACGCCGACACGGACGACCCTCAGATCCAGGGCGTGCGCGCCGGCCTGGCCATGCTGGGCGAGGACCCCCGCTTCGATGCGACCGGCCTGCAGACGGTCGGCGTGAAGGGCTGGGACGGCCTCGCGATCGCCGTGCGCGTCTGACCGGTCAGGCCCGACCGCGCGTCGGCAATAGACTGGCCAGCGGATCGACGTCGCTCCCCGCATCACCCACCGACAAGGAGTACTTCCGTGGCACTGATTGAGGCTGTAGGCGCTCGCGAGATTCTCGACTCGCGAGGCAACCCGACCGTCGAGGTGGAGGTGCTGCTGGACGATGGCATCGTGCAGCGCGCGGCTGTCCCCTCCGGCGCGTCGACCGGCGCCTTCGAGGCATACGAGCTGCGTGACGGCGACAAGGGCCGCTACGCCGGAAAGGGCGTCCAGAAGGCCGTCGACGCCGTCATCGACGAGCTCGGCCCGGCCATCGAGGGCCTCGACGCCAGCGAGCAGCGCGTCATCGACCAGGCGCTGATCGAGGTCGACGGCACCGAGAACAAGAAGCGCGTGGGCGCGAACGCCATCCTCGGCGTGAGCCTCGCGGTCGCCAAGGCCGCCGCCGACAGCGCTGACCTGCCGCTGTTCCGCTACGTGGGCGGCCCCAACGCCCACGTGCTGCCCGTTCCCGCGCTCAACGTGATCAACGGCGGCGCGCACGCCGACACGGGCGTCGACATGCAGGAGTTCTTCCTCGTGCCGCTCGGCGCGGAGACCTTCAGCGAGTCGCTGCGCTGGGGCACGGAGACCTACCACGTGCTCAAGAGCGAGCTCAAGGCCGGCGGCTACGCCACGGGCCTCGGCGACGAGGGCGGCTTCGCCCCCGACCTCCCGAGCAACCGCGGTGCGCTCGACTTCCTCATGGCCGCGATCGAGAAGGCCGGCTTCACGCCGGGCAAGGACATCGCCGTCGGCCTCGACGTCGCGTCGACCGAGTTCTTCAAGGACGGCGTCTACCACTTCGAGGGCAAGCAGCTCACGGCCGAGGAGCTCACGTCGTACTACGAGGACCTCCTCGCGAACTTCCCGCTCGTCACGATCGAGGACGCCCTCGCCGAGGACGACTGGGAGGGCTGGAAGGCCCTCACCGACCGCATCGGCGGCAAGGTCCAGCTCGTCGGCGACGACCTCTTCGTGACCAACCCGCAGCGTCTGTCGGACGGCATCGCCAAGGGCGTCGCGAACTCGCTGCTCGTCAAGGTCAACCAGATCGGCACGCTCACCGAGACGCTCGACGCGGTCGCGCTCGCGCAGAGCAACGGCTACACCGCGATGATGTCGCACCGCTCGGGCGAGACCGAGGACACGACGATCGCCGACCTCGCGGTCGCCGTCAACTGCGGTCAGATCAAGTCCGGCGCGCCCGCTCGCAGCGACCGTGTCGCGAAGTACAATCAGCTTCTGCGCATCGAGGAGGAGCTGGGTGCCGGAGCGAAGTTCGCCGGCCGCAGCGCCTTCCCGCGCTTCACGGCGTAAGCAGGGCGAAAGTCCCGCTCGGAAGGGGGAGTCATGGCGAGAAGACCATCGGCTCCCCCTTCCGCCGTTCGCGGACGGGGCCGTGCGGACGGCCGCCCTGTCGACGTGCGCGGCTGGCTCGGCGGCATCCGCCTCTCCGGGTTCACGGTCATCATGCTCGGCCTCGTCGTGCTCGCGGCGTTCGTGCTCGTGCCGACCGCGAGCACGTACCTCGAGCAGCGCCAGCGGATCGCGTTCCTGCAGGAGGCCGTCCAGGTCAGCCAGGACGAGGTCGACGCGCTCGAGCGCGAGCGCTCCCGCTGGCAGGACCCCGCCTACATCACGACCCAGGCGCGGGAGCGCCTGTTCTACGGCTTCCCGGGGGAGGTCGTGTACATCGTGGAGAACGACCTCGAGGAGGCCGATCAGCCGCGCGAGCCCGACCCCGTGAGCGCCGAGGTCGAGGAGGCCGAGCACGACTGGATGGGCCAGATGCTCCGGTCGGTCGTGGCCGCGGGGCTCACCGAGAACGCCGTCTCCGAAGAGGACGCCGCGCTCGACGGCGGGGGCGTCTTCCAGCCCGACTCCAGCACCGACCAGTAGCCTGACGGGGTGACGACTCCTCCCTTCGAGCCCGTGCGCCCCGTCGATCTCGAGGTGGTCTCGGCGCAGCTGCAGCGCGAGGCCCGCGGCGTCGTCGGCATCGCCGCGCGCTGCGTGTGCGGCAACCCCACCGTCGTCGCGACGGCGCCGCGCCTTCCCGACGGAAGCCCATTCCCGACGTTCTACTACCTCACGCACCCCGCGGCGACCGCCGAGATGTCGCGCCTCGAGGCCAACCAGCTGATGCCCGAGCTCGCCGCGCTGCTCGAGGCGGACGAGGACGTGCGCGCTGGCTACCTCCGCGCGCACGAGGCGTACCTCGCCGACCGCGCGCAGTTCGGCGACGTGCCCGAGATCGCCGGCATCTCCGCGGGCGGCATGCCGACCCGGGTGAAGTGCCTGCACGCGCTCGCCGGGCACGCCCTGGCCGCCGGTCCGGGAGCGAACCCGATCGGCGATCTCGCCCTCGAGCGATCGGCCTGGTCGCCCGAGCGGTGCGCCTGCGAGGATCCCGGCGCGGCTGCATGACCCGACGCGTCGCCTCCCTCGTCATCGCCCTCCTGGCGCTCGCGGGCGCGGCCGCTCCCGCGTCGGCGTCGGCGCTCGCGCAGACGGCGCCCGCGGCGCCGGTCGCCGCGCCCGCGACGGCGGATGACGAGGACGAGGGCGACGACGAGACCCCGTCTCCGACCCCGACGCCCACCGAGACCCCCGAGCCCGACGATCCGATCCGGTCGGCCGAGTACTGGCTCGAGGAGTACGGCATCGACGAGGCGTGGGAGACGACGCGAGGGGCCGGCGCGACGATCGCGGTGATCGACACGGGCATCGCGAAGGGTCCGGTCGAGTTCGAGGGCGCCGTCGCCGACGGCACGGATGTGTCGGGCGTCGGGTCCGAGGACGGCCGGACGCCCGTCGGCGTGCAGGACCAGAACCACGGCTCGTACGTCGCCTCCCTCGCCGCCGGGCGCGGCACAGGGGAGGACACCGGGATGATCGGCGTCGCGCCGGAGGCGGACCTGCTGTCGATCTCGATCGGCTTCGGCTCCTCGGCGGCGGTCCCGTTCGACGAGCAGGTCGCGAAGGCGATGGTGTGGGCCGTCGACCACGGTGCCGATGTCATCAACCTCTCGTTCACGACGAACACGCTCGACTGGGACGAGAGCTGGGACGACGCGTTCCTGTACGCCTTCGAGCACGACGTCGTCGTCGTCGTGGCAGCGGGGAACCGGGCGAGCGGCACGACCGTCGTCGGCGCGCCCGCGACCATCCCGGGTGTGCTCGCGGTCGCCGGGGTCGACACCCGCGGCGTGGCCTCGGTCGGCGCGTCGACGCAGGGCATCACGATCGGCGTCGCGGCGCCCAGCGAGCAGCTCCTCGGCGTCTCGGCGACGGGCGACGTCGTGACGTGGAACGGCACGAGCGGCGCGGCGCCCATCGTCGCCGGGATCGCCGCGCTCGTGCGGTCGGCGCACCCCGACCTCGACGCGGCGAACGTGATCAACCGGATCATCTCGACCGCGAACCGTCCTCCCCAGGTCGAGGACGTGCCCGACCCGCAGTACGGATACGGTCTCGTGGACGCCGAGGCGGCCGTGAGCGCTCCCGTCTCGCGGGTGGCCGAGAACCCCCTGGGGAGCCTCGCGGACTGGATCGCGCTCCACCGTCGCGCTGACTCGGGCCCTGAGCCCACGCCGACAGCGGGAGCGGTCGAGATCCCGCCCATCCCACCCGCCGATGCACCGGGTGAGGCGAGCTCTCCGTTCGCCCCCTCGGCCGACAGCATGCGCGAGGTGACGCTGCCGCTCTTCGCGCTGAGCGCCGCTGGTATTCTTGTCGTGCTCGGCGTCGTGTCTGCGGTCAGGCGCGTTCGTTCGACGCGCGCGCAGCGATAGCCAGCCGAACATCAACTCAAGGAGTGACGTTTCACGTGCCCAAGATTCTCATCGTCGGTGGTGGATACGCGGGGTTCTACACCGCGTGGAAGCTCGAGAAGCACCTGCGACGCGGAGAGGCCGAGGTCGTCCTCGTCGACCCGCTTCCGTACATGACGTACCTGCCCTTCCTGCCCGAGGTCGCGGCCGGGTCGATCGAGCCGCGCCACGCGGTGGTCTCGCACCGCCGTCACCTCAAGCGCACGAAGCTCATCACGGCGAAGGTCACGAAGATCGACCACGCCCGCAAGACCGCGACGATCACGCCCGAGGGCGGCGAGCCGTGGGAGTACACCTACGACCAGATCGTCGTGACCGCAGGGTCGGTCTCGCGCACGTTCCCGATCCCGGGCATCGCCGACAACGCGATCGGCATGAAGTCGATCGAGGAGGCCGTCGCGGTGCGCGACACCCTCATCGGCAACTTCGAGAAGGCCGCCGCCCTCCCGAAGGACAACCCCCTCCGTCAGCGCCTCCTCACGACCGTCGTCGTGGGCGGCGGCTTCGCGGGCATCGAGACGTTCGCCGAGCTCCGCTCGCTCGCGAACGCGCTGCTCGAGAAGTTCCCGGAGATCTCGTTCGACGAGACGCAGTTCCACCTCATCGAGGCGATGGGCCGCATCATGCCCGAGGTCTCGCTCGAGACGAGCGAGTGGGTCCTCAAGGACCTCGCCAAGCGCGGCGCGCACGTGCACCTCGACACGCAGGTCACCTCGGCTGTGGACGGCGTCGTCGAGACGTCGACGGGTGAGAAGTACCCGACCGACCTCATCATCTGGACCGCGGGCGTCATGGCGAACCCCATCGTCGTGAACGGCGGCGACCTGCCCAAGGAGGCCCGCGGCCGCATCAGCGCCCAGGCCGACCTGCGTGTCGTCGACGCCGACGGCAATGTCGTCGAGGGCGCGTGGACCGCGGGCGACGTCGCGGCCGTGCCCGACCTCACGGGCGGCGGCGTGGGCGGCATGTGCGTCCCGAACGCCCAGCACGCCGTGCGTCAGGCGAAGCGCCTCGCGAAGAACCTCGTGGCGGTCATCCGCGGCGAGCAGCCGGTCGACTACGTGCACAAGAACCTCGGCGCGGTCGCGGGCCTCGGGCTCTACAACGGCGCCTTCCAGTCGGGCAAGATCGCCCTCAAGGGCTTCGTCGCCTGGGTCGCGCACCGCGGCTACCACGGCCTCGCGATGCCGTCGTGGGAGCGCAAGTGGCGCGTCATCTGGGGCTGGGTGCACAACTTCTTCCTCGGTCGCGACACCGTCCAGCTCGGCACGACGCAGGCGCCCCGGGTCTTCTTCGAGACCTACGCCTCGCGGCCGAAGCCGAAGGTCGAGGAGCAGCCGGCTCCCGCCGAGCAGCCCAAGGTCGAGGAGCCTGCGGCCGCTCGTTGAGCAGCTTCGCGCGAAGGCCGTCACCGCTGGTCGGTGACGGCCTTCGCCATGCCGTAGCGTCGTTTCCACCCCCCCCGTAGCCCAACGGCAGAGGCAGGCGACTTAAACTCGCTTCAGTCTGGGTTCGAATCCCAGCGGGGGGACTCAGGAACTGCCCGGGCACGCATGGTGACCTAGAAGTCTATGGATGACGCTCTGCTCCCTCCCGATCGCCCGACCTCGAGCGCGGAAGAGAGGAGGAGCAGGCGTCGCCGCGTTCTCAGACGACGGAGGATCCTGCTCGGAGCCATGGCGGCGGTGCTCGTCGTCACCGCCGGGACGGCAATCGCGCTCGTGAGCCGACTGGACGCGAACCTCACGGTGGCCGCGCTCGAGCCCGCCTCGGGAGCTGACGAGCTCTCGTCGGCTCTCGAGTTCGAGACCGACGCCGACGCGGTCAACGTGCTCGTCCTGGGATCGGACGGCCGGGACGCGGGCGACGGCCGCTTCGGGGAAGACGACGGCACGCGACGCAGCGACTCGATGATGCTCGTGCACGTCGCCGCGGACAACGCCCGGATCGATGCCGTGCAGATCCCGCGCGACACGGTCCTCGATCTCCCTGCATGCAGCGACGTCGGCCACGGTGCGTTCGGCGGAGGCTGGGGCATGATCAACGCGGCCTTCAACTACGGCGAGAACTGCTCGGTCCGGGCGGTCGCCGAGCTCACCGGCATCGAGGCGGACCACGTGCTGTCGCTGAACTTCGACGGCTTCGCGACCGTCGTCGACGCGGTTGGCGGGATCCGCGTCTGCCTCGCCGATCCCATCCACGACGGGCACTCGCTGCTCGATCTTCCCGCGGGCGAGCAGGAGCTCGACGGGGAGCAGGCGCTCGGGCTGGCTCGTGTGCGATATGCGATCGGCGACGGCAGCGACATCGCGCGCATGGAGAACCAGCAGATGGTGATGTCGGCGATCGTTCAGCGCGCGACGAGCACGGAGGTGCTCGCGCGCCCCGACCGCCTGTACGCGCTCCTCGACGCGGTGACCTCCTCCCTGACGGTCGACGAGGGACTCGCCTCCGTCGCGAGGCTCGCCGGTCTCGCGCTGCGCGTCGACGCCGTGCCCGATGAGGCGATCACCTTCCTGACGATGCCGTGGCGGCCTGCCGCCGCAGACCCGAATCGCGTCGAGCCCGCTGACGACGCGGACCGTGTGTGGGCTGCCATAGCCGCGGACGAGCCGCTGCAGCTCGAGGAACCGGATGCGCTGCCCGAGACTCCGGCGGACGACCAGCTCTCGGGACTCGACGACGGCGCGACCGAGGAGCACGACGCCTCTGAGCGCATCGATGCGGTGACGCGGACGGCCGCCGACCCCGTCTGCTGAGGCGGGAACCGGTCAGGAGGCCGTACAGCGGCGAGCCTCCGCCTGCTTCAGCTGAGTGATCTAGCCCTCGCGGCGGCGCACGATCTCGGCGATCCAGATCGGGGCGTACGGCGACGTGCAGTTCGGCGGCGTGGGGTAGTCCTTGAGCACCTCGAGTCGCTCGCCGATCGCGATCGCCCGCTCACGCAGGTGCGGGTGGTGGATGCCGATGGTCGCGAGCGTCTGGTTCATCGCCCACTGCAGGCGGTCCGGGGCATCCTTCATGTCGGCTTCGATCCGGTCGAGGAGATCCTCGAGGTCGAGGCCCTCGGGCTTCTTCGCGACGCGGTCGGTCGTGAGGTCCCAGCCCGCGGCCGCGACCGTCGGATCCGCGTCATCGAACCAGCGCGTGCGAAGCGCCTCGGCGTGCGGCCCCTTCTTCACGACGTAGTTCACGAGCCAGTCCTGCACCTTCGGCGCGCGGGCCTCGCGCAGCATGGCGTCGAGCTCCTCCGCGGAGAGCTCGCGGGGCCGCGCGACGAGCACGGCGACGAGGCGCGCCGCCGTGTCGTCCGTGCGCCACAGCGCGCGGCAGAGCCCGGTGTCGGCGCCGAGGCGCTTCGCGACCGCCCGCAGCTTCGTGAGGTTCACGCCGTGGTCGTCGCCGTGCCGCTCGTTGACCGCGCGCATCCGCGGATCCTCCAGTGCGGCGAGCTCGGCGAGCACATCGGACACGGTCGAGTCGGCGATCCCCTGGGCCATGAGCTCAGCGTACGCGCCTGCGGCTCATGCGAGCAGGGCGCGCAGGCGCGCGAGCCCCTCGCGGAGCTCCGTGCGCGATGCCGTGTACGACAGTCGCACGTGCGTCTGCGCGGTCGCTGCGCCGAAGTCGCGGCCCGGCGTGAGCGAGACGTGCACCTCCTCGAGGGCACGGCGGCAGAACTCCCAGGCGTCCATGCCGGTCGAGGACACGTCGGCGTAGACGTAGAACGCGCCGTCCGGGGGCACAGGCACCGACAGGCCCAGCTCCGCGAGCCCGGCGAGCGCGATCTCCCGCCGCGCGCGCAGCTCGGCCCTGCGGTCCTCGCAGACGGCGAGCGTCTCCGGCGTGAAGCACGCGAGCGCCGCGACCTGGGCGGGCGTCGACGCGCACAGGAAGTAGTTCATCGCGAGCCGCTCGACGGGCGCGACGAGCTCCTCGGGGAGCACGCACCATCCGAGACGCCATCCGGTCATCCCGAAGTACTTCGAGAAGCTCGACACGACGATCGCGTCCGGATCATCAGCGAGCACCGTCCGCGGTCGGAGCCCGTCCTCGCCCTCATCGGCGAGGTCGAGGTAGATCTCGTCGACGAGACGCCAGGCCCCGCGATCCCGCGCGAAGGCGCAGATCGCCGCGAGCTCGTCGGGGCGGATGGTCGTGCCGGTGGGGTTCGCGGGTGTCGCGATCATGACGGCGCGCGTGCGCGGGGTCCAGGCGTCCGCGACTGCGGCCGCATCGAGCTGATAGCGCGCGGCCGCGGGAGCGGGGAGGGTCACCGCGCGGGCGCCGAACGTCTCGATGAGCTGCCGGTTGCACGGGTACGAGGGGTCCGCGAGGAGCACCTCGTCGCCCTCGTCCGCGATCGCGGCCAGGGTGACGAGGAGCGCCGCAGACGCGCCCGACGTGACGGCGATGCGGCGTGGGTCGATGTCGACGCCGTGCCGGTCGCGGTAGAAGCCCGCGATCGCCGCGCGCAGCGCCGGCAGCCCGAGCGCCGGCGTGTAGGGGAGCGGGCGGCCGTCCATCGCCGCCCGCATCGCCTCGCGCACGGTCGGCGGTGCGCCGAAGTCGGGCTCGCCGAGCCCGAGGCGGATGACACGGTGGCCCTCCGCCTCGAGCTCGGCGGCGCGCGCGCCGAACGCCATCGCGTGGAAGGGCTCCACGCGCTCGGCGCGGCGGGACATCCTCATGCGACGACGGCCGTCAGTTGAGGGCGGGGGTGTCCTGCGGGATCACGCCGTCGCCGTAGAGGTCGGTGGCGAGATCGCGGAGCGCGCGGAGGGCGACCCGCTGCGTCAGAGGACCGTAGGAGATGCGTGCGACGCCGAGCGCCTCGTACTCGGCGGCCGTCAGCGCGCCGGGCAGGCCGATCACGCTGACCTTGCGCTCCCCGATGCCCTCGACGAGTCGGGCGACCGTGTCGCGGTCGAGCGCGCCGGGAACGAACACGAGGCTCGCTCCGGCGTCGAGGAACGCGCGTCCGCGTGCGATCGCGTCCTCGATGCTCTCGTCGCGGGGCCGGTCGCCCGCGCGCACGAACGCGTCGGTGCGCGCATTGAGCTGGAAGGCCACGCCCTCGGCCTCCGCCGCGCGGGTGATCGCGGCGACCTTCGCGACGGAATCGTCGAACGGAGCCAGGCGGTCCTCGACATTGGCGCCCACGACGCCCACGCCGATGGCACGGCGCACCGTGTCCGCCGCGTCGTCGTATCCCGCATCCAGATCGGCCGTGACCGGCAGGTCCACCGCCTCGACGATGCGCGCGATCGCCGCGAGGTTGACCTCGAGCGGCATCTCGCCGTCCTTGAAGCCGTGCGATGCCGCGATCGAGTGGCCGGCCGTGGCGATCGCCCGCGTGCCCGGCAGGTCGGCGACCGTGCGGGCGCTGACCGCGTCCCACACGTTCACGACGCGGAGGATCTCGGGGGCTTCGTGCAGCGACTTGAGGGAGAGGGCCCTGTCCTGAATGCTCATGCCTCGACGCTATCGACCCGCGGCGCCCGCCGGGGTCGTCCGCGCATGTGTGTCTCCCGTGACCTCACACGAGCGGCTTCTCGAGCTCGTCGAAGCGCAGGCCGGCCACGCGCGGCTCCCCGAAGCGCGCATCGCCGTAGGGGAAGGGCGAGGTGCCGCCCGTGGGGCGGTAGCCGCGGCGCGCGTACCACGCGATGAGGTCCGTCCGCGCCGAGATCACGGTCATCCGCATCCGCGGGGATCCCCACTCCTCGTGTGCGACGCGCTCCGCCTCCGCGAGGAGGGCCGCGCCGAACCCGCGCGCCTGGCGGGCGGGGTCGACGGCGAACATCCCGAAGTAGGCGTGATCCGCACGCCGATCGAGGTGGCACGTCGCGACGATGTCGCCGTGATCGGAGAGCGTCAGGAGCCCGCCGGTGGCCGAGGCGACGAGCTGCTCGACCTCGTCGGCGCCGGTGCGGCGCCCGCCGATGAGGTGCGCCTCGGTCGTCCAGCCGGCGTCGTCCGCACGGTATGCCCGCTCGACGACGGAGACGATCGCCGCGACGTCGTCGACGGACGCGAAGCGGAAGCGGAGGGAGGAGTCGGGTCGTGCGATCACGGACGCCATCGTATGCGGATGCGCAGGCGGCGCACGGTGGCCGCGGAGGGCGCGGTGTCTAGGATGGACGCAGAAACCAAGGGGGTTCCGTCGTGGAGTGGTTGATTCCCGTTCTCGTCGTGGTGGCGATCGTCGTCATCGCGGCGATCTACCTGTGGGCGACGTACAACTCGCTCGTCCAGCTCAACGTGCGCGTCGACGAGGCGTGGAGCGGGATCACGGTCCAGCTCAAGCGAAGAGCGGATCTGATCCCGAACCTCATCGAGACGGTGAAGGGCTACGCGGCGCACGAGAAGGCGGTGTTCGAGAACGTCACGCGGGCGCGCGCCGAGACGCTCGCGGCATCGGGCCCCGCGGAGGCGGGAGTCGCCGAGAACCACATCCAGCAGGCCCTCAAGAGCCTGTTCGCGGTGGCGGAGTCCTACCCCCAGCTGCAGGCGAGCCAGAACTACCTGCAGCTGCAGCACAGCCTCGTCGACACCGAGGACAAGATCCAGGCCTCGCGCCGCTTCTACAACGGCGGCGTCCGCGAGCTGAACACGAAGATCTCGGTGTTCCCGAACAACCTCTTCGCGCGCAACCTCGGATTCGCCCAGCGCGAGTTCTTCGAGGTCGACGGCGGGGCCGCGATCTCCGAGCCGCCGCGCGTCCAGTTCTGACCGCTCGGGCCGAAGGGCTCCTGCTCAGTTCACGCTGAGCAGGAGCCCTTCGTCATCGAGCGAGATCGTTCCGTAGAGGCTCCAGGCATCGGTGCGGTAGGTGAAGACGCCCTCCGTGCCGTCGGGGCGCGTGCCCGTGACGGTCGCGACGACGGCGCCGCCGGTGGCCTGGAAGGTGCCCGTCTCGAGGTCGATCGCGGTCTCGGGCATCCGGTCCGCACGGAAGGAGACCTCGGCCGCCTCCGCGAGGTCGGCCGGCCAGGGGACGATCATCCCGCAGCCCTGCGGCACCTCGGAGGCGGTCGCGAGGCAGCCCTCCAGATGGGCGGTCAGCTCGGCTTCGGCATCGGCGAGCGCCTGGTCGGTGAACGTCGGCGCGAGATCGACCGCGACCGGCTCGGCGGACGTGCCGACCTCGGCCGTGGCTGCTCCGTCGAGGTACTCGGCGGGCCACGCCGACACCTCGTAGGAGCCCGGAAGGAGTGCGAGCTGCGCGGCGCCGGCCTCGAGCGCGACCGGCTCGCCGGCCACATCCACCCAGGCGCCGCGCGTCGCCGTCACCGTCACGGGCGAGAGCGGGACCTCGGCGACGTGCCATCCCGAAGGGGAGGAGGTCAGCGTGAACGCGAGCTCCTGCGGCTCCCCGTCGAGGGTCGCCTCCGCCCGCACCTGGGCGCTGTCCTCCGACTCGTCGACCTCGACGATCTCGGCGGAGGAGAGATGCGCGGACGCCGTGGAGAACGCGCTCCACGCGGTGTCCGGCACGGCGTCGGCGTCTGCGAGCAGGGCGCGGACCGCGTCGGCGTCGCCCGACGAGAGCGCGTCGAGATACCGCGCGGCGGTCTCCTCCGCGCTCGCCGGTCGGCTGGTCGACCAGAAGCCGATCGCGAGCATGCCGACGACGATCACGCCGACGACGGCGAGGATCGGGACCAGGGGTCGTTTCATGCGGGCTGCCTCCACCCGCAACACTAATCAGCCGTTGCTCGGAGAGCGCCGGGATGGGCGTGGCGCGGCGCGTCGAGCACGTGCGCGACATCGTCCGCGGCATCGCCCCAGTGCGAGACGGAGATCGCGTCGAGCCCCTGCCAGGCCGCTGCCTCGCGCAGCGCCTCCGCCGCCCTCTCGGCGACGGCGGCCGGATCGACGTGCGCCTCCCACCAGGCGGACTGCACGCGCAGCGCGCCCGCCGCGCGGTCGGCCTTGAGGTCGAACCGACCCGCGATGCGGTCTCCGACGAGCAGCGGGAGCGAGTAGTAGCCGAACCGGCGCCGCTCGGCCGGCGTGTAGATCTCGATGCGGTAGTCGAATCCGAACATCCGCTCCGCGCGCTCGCGGAACCACACGACGGGGTCGAAGGGGGTGAGCAGGGTCGCGCGGTCGATGCGCCGGGGGAGCACGGCGTCCCGATGACGCCAGGCCGGCAGCGCACGGCCCGCGCGCTCCCACCCGCGCACGGCGACGGGGACGAGCTCTCCCGCGTCCTCGAGGTCGGACACGGCGGCGAGGACGCCGCGGCGGTCGCGCAGCCGGTGGTAGTCGGCGATGTCGGATGCCGTGGCCACGCCGTATGCGAGCGCCGCCCGGCGCACGAGCTCGCGGACCGCGTCGTCGGGGGCGACGACGCGCTCGAGGTGCTCGTGCGGGATGACGTGCTCGGCGAGGCCGTAGCGGCGCTCGAAGCCATTGCGGCCGGCGATCGCGACCTCGCCGAAGCGCCACAGCATCTCGAGAGCGCGCTTGACGTCGTCCCAGCCCCACCACGGGCCGCGGCTCGCCTCGACATCGCGCTCGATCTCCGCGGGCCGCAGCGGTCCGCGCTCCGCGAGCTCGGCGCGCACCCAGTTCACGGTGTCGGCGTTCGCGGCGAACCAGCTTCCCGGCCCCGCGTACCGGCTCCGCATGGCGTCCATGCGGAACCGCCAGAGCGGCCAGTCCGCGACCGGGACGAAGGTCGCCTCGTGGGCGAGGTACTCGACGTGCTCGGGCGCCCGCCCCCGACGCGCGGGGGTCAGGACGAGGCGATCCAGCAGATCCCGGTCGTAGGGCCCCAGCCGCGAGAAGAGCGGCATGTAGTGCGACCGGGAGAACACGTTCACGGAGTCGATCTGCAGGACGTGCATGCGCGAGAGCTCGCGGCGGACATGACGCAGCGAGGGCGCGGCCGGACGCGCACGGGAGAGGCCCTGGGCGGCGAGGCCCACGCGGCGGGCTTCGGCAGCCGAGAGGACATCCTTCACGCGCGCAACGCTACCGGCGACCTCCGACACCGGGTCGCGCAGGCGGCCGATCGCGTGCCGACAGCGGAATGCACGCGGGATTAGGATGACGAGGATGAGCGACGACACGCCCCCGAGCTCTCGCGCGGGATTCCTCCGTCGACGCCGCGCCGCGCCGCCGAGCGCTCCTCCCGCGAGCCCTCCGCCCGCGGATCCCGTCGAGGTCCCCGTCGGACTGCGCATCGCGACGGCCTACGGATGGCGCTTCCTCGTGCTCGCCGCCGTCGCCGCCGTGATCGTCTGGCTCGTCATCCAGTTCAAGCTGCTCGTCATCCCGATCTTCGTGGCGATGCTGCTCACCGCCCTCCTGTTCCCGTTCTTCTCGTGGATGCTGCGCCACCGGGTGCCGCGCGTGCTCGCGGTCGTCGTGAGCGTGCTCGGGACGCTGGCGATCGTGACGGGCCTCGTGTGGCTCGTCGTCTGGCAGATCTCGCGGCAGGCGGAGGAGGTGCGCGCCCGCGCAGCCGAGTCGATCGCCGGTCTGCGGACCTTCCTCATCGACGGAGGGCTCGTCACCGCCCAGCAGCTCGACGACCTGCTCGCGGGAGGCCTCCAGCTCGTCGAGGAGCAGGCCGATCTCCTCCTGAACGGCGCGCTCGCGGTGGGCTCGACCGTGGGGCACGTGGCCGCCGGCGCGCTCGTCGCGCTCTTCGTGCTCCTGTGCTTCCTCCTCGACGGCGCCGGCATCTGGCGCTGGACCCTCAGGCTCTTCCCGCGCGCGGCGCGGCCGGCCGTCGACGCGGCGGCGCGCAACGGCTGGACCACGCTCATCAACTACGCGCGCACGCAGATCATCGTCGCGACGATCGACGCGATCGGCATCGGCATCGGCGCGTTCGCGCTCGGCGTGCCCCTGGCCATCCCGATCGCAGTCCTCGTGTTCCTCGGGGCATTCGTCCCGTTCGTCGGCGCCATCGTCACGGGCGCACTCGCGGTCGTGATCGCGCTCGCCTACAACGGCATCTGGATCGGCGTCGCGATGCTCGCGGTCGTCCTGCTCGTGCAGCAGGTCGAGAGCCACATCCTGCAGCCGCTCCTCATGGGATCGGCCGTCAAGGTGCACCCGCTCGCGGTCGTCCTCGTCGTCGCGGGCGGCTCGATGGTCGGCGGCATCGCCGGCGCCCTGTTCGCGGTGCCGGTCGCGGCGTTCGTGAACGTCGTGGCCGTGACGCTCAGCTCGGGGTCGTGGCGCACGGGAGCCGAGGTCCGCTCGGCCGATCTCATCTGGAGCACGGTCCCCAAGAGCCTCGGCCGAGGCGACGAGGACGACCACAGGAAGGCACGCACATGACGCGGATGGACGCGGACGCACCCGAGGACGCTCACGCGACGCCGGACGCCCCGCCGATCCCCGCGCTCGCCGAGTTCGAGGAGGCCGCGCGCTTCCTCGAGGGCGTCGTGGAGCACACCCCGACCGAGTACTCGCAGCACCTCAGCGAGGTGCTCGGCGCCCCGGTGCACCTCAAGCTCGAGAATCTTCAGCGCACGGGATCGTTCAAGGTGCGCGGGGCGACCTACCGCCTGTCGCGCCTCACGGAGGACGAGCGGCGTCGCGGCGTGGTCGCGGCCTCGGCGGGCAACCACGCGCAGGGCGTCGCGCTCGCGGCGCAGCAGCTCGGCATCCCGGCGACGATCTACATGCCGCTCGGCGTTCCCGTCCCGAAGCTCCTCGCGACGAAGGGCTACGGCGCCGAGGTGGTGCTCGACGGCGCGACCGTCGACGTCGGGCTGCGTCGCGCTGCGGAGCACGCCGAGCGCACGGGAGCCGTGCTCATCCACCCGTTCGATCACCGCGACGTGATCATCGGCCAGGGCACACTCGGCCTCGAGATCCTCGACGACGTGCCCGACGTCGACACGATCATCATGGGGATCGGCGGCGGAGGCCTCATCGCGGGCGTCGCCGCGGCCGCGAAGGCACGGGCGGCCGCGGCGGGGCGCACGGTGCGGATCATCGGCGTGCAGGCCGAGAACGCCGCGCCCATGCTCCCGTCGCTCGCCGCCGGAGAGCCCGTGCGCGTCGAGACGAAGCCGACGATCGCCGACGGCATCCTCGTCGCCCGCCCGGGCGATGTGCCGTTCGCGATCGTCCGCGAGCTCGTCGACGAGGTCGTGACCGTGGGGGAGGACGACATCGCGCGCGCGCTCCTCGTGCTGCTGGAGCGGGCGAAGGTCGTCGTCGAGCCGGCCGGCGCGGTCGGCGTCGCGGCCATCCTCGCGGGCAAGGTGAGTCCGCAGGGGTCCACGGTCGCTCTCCTGTCGGGCGGCAACATCGATCCGCTCCTGCTGCAGCGGGTCGTCGCGCACGGCCTCGCCGCGTCGGGCCGCTACATGACCATCCGCATCCCGCTGCCCGATCGTCCCGGTCAGCTCGCGCGCGTCTCCGAGCTCCTCGCGGAGGCCGGAGCGAACGTGATCGAGGTGCTGCACACACGGCACGGGCAGGGCATGCAGATCAGCGAGGTCATCCTGCAGATCTCCGTCGAGACGCGCGGCGAGGAGCACAAGCTGCTCACGCTGCAGATCCTCCGCGACGCGGGCTTCCGGCCCGAGATCCTGCCGGAATGACGAGAGGGCGACGGACGGCCGGCCGTCGCCCTCTCGCGCGTGCGGGCTCAGCCCGTGAAGGTCTCGACCTTGACGATCTCGACGGGGATGTCCTTGCCGTTGGGCGCCTGGTAGCTCGTCTTCTCGCCCTCCTTGAGGCCGAGGATGGCGGCGCCGAGCGGGCTCTGCTCGCTGTAGACGTCGAGGTCGGTGCCTCCGGCGATCTCGCGGCTGCCGAGCAGGAAGCGCTCCTGGTCGCCGAACACGACCGCCGTCACGACGGTGCCGGGCTCGACGATGCCGTTGGACTCGGGGGCGACGCCGACCTTCGCGTCCTTGAGGAGCGCCTGCAGCTGGCGGATGCGCGCCTCCTGCTTCCCCTGCTCGTCCTTGGCCGCGTGGTAGCCGCCGTTCTCGCGGAGGTCGCCCTCCTCGCGGGCCGCCTCGATGCGCTTCGCGATCTCCTCACGACCGGTGGTCGAGAGGTGCTCGAGCTCGGCGGCGAGGCGGTCGTACGCCTCCTGCGTCAGGAACGGGACCTGGGTGTCATCGGACACGGTCTGTCTCCTTCGTGGATGCGCGGCCGAGGGGGCCGGCATATGTGAAGACGCCCCGGCAGGTCGCCGGGGCGTCGGATGGACTGACCGTCGATCTTACGGAACCCAGCAGGACTTCACAATTCCGGTCGTCGCCTCCGCGACGGTGGGGATGCTCTCGGTGTGCGAGGCCGACACGGCGTCGGACGGCGGGTACTCGACGATCCGCCAGCCGACCACGCCGAACTGCTCGTCGAGCGCCTCGAGCGCGCAGGCGACGCTCTCGCGCGAGCCCGAGGTGATCTGGAAGGTCACCGACACCTCGTGCTCGCTGCGCACCTCGTAGCCGAGATCGTCGAAATCGACCTCGGCGGCGGCGGTCTGCATCGTCGACCACCCGAACCACCCGACCGCGAGGGCGGCGAGCGCGATTCCCGCGATCCATGCGATGCGGCGCGAGCGGCGGGGGGTTCGCCCGTAGCGCTCGTCGAGACGCTGCTGGATCGTCACGGCGTCGTCCTCTCAGGTCGGGCGAACTAGGCTGGGACTCCAGGCTAACCGCCTTTTCCCGGCGCCCCGTCTCGGGCGCCGCGCACCCCGGAGGAGTCCTCGATGCCCGCTCTCGCCGTGCTCGCCGCCACCCCGAGCCCGCAGCCGACCGTGGACCCGGACCTCGTCACGCCCGGCCCCCTCGGCTTCGCGACGATCGTCGTCCTCGTCATCGCGGTGTTCCTCCTCGTCTTCGACATGCTGCGCCGCGTGCGCCGGGCGCGGTACCGCGAGGAGGCGAACGCCGTGCTCGACGCGGAGGAGGAGGCCGCCGCACAGGAGGCGGCCGCGCAGGAGGGCGCCGATCCGCGGGGAACCGGGACGGCGTCGGATGGCCGCGGTGAGACGGGCGAGGAGCCTACGCCGGGCCGTTGAACGCGGGATCGAGCGCGATGAGCAGCGCCCCCGCCCAGTGGCAGAGGAACGCGAGCACCGTGCACACGTGGAAGATCTCGTGGAATCCGAAGTGGCCCGGCCACGGGTTGGGCTTCTTGATCGCGTAGACGACCGCGCCGGCCGAGTAGAGGAGGCCGCCGACGATCACGAGGACCATCATCGTCCGGTTCGCCTGGAAGAGATCGCCCATGTACATGACGGCCGCCCAGCCGAGCACGAGGTAGAGGGCGACGTAGAGCCACCTCGGGGCGCCGATCCAGAACACCCGGAAGAGGATCCCGAGGAGGGCTCCGGTCCAGACGAGGACGAGCAGCAGCACGCCCTTCGACGGCGGCAGCGCGAGCACGCCGATCGGCGTGTACGTGCCCGCGATGAGCAGGAGGATGTTCGCATGGTCGATCCGCTTGAGGATCAGACGCGTGCGGGGCTTCCAGTGGAAGCGGTGGTAGAGCGCCGAGTTGCCGAAGAGCAGGAGCGACGACGCGGCGAAGACCGCCGACGCGGCCTTCGCCGCCGCGCCGTCGGCGAGCGCCACGAGGACGATGCCCGCCACGATCGCGACGGGGAACGTCCCGGCGTGGATCCAGCCGCGCCACGACGGCTTGGGCTCCTCGTGGGCGTCCGCGCGCGCGGCATCCATCAGCGGGAGCCGGGGCACGCCGTCCGGGGTCTGCGCGGGCGTGTGCTCGTCGGAGGTCATGGTCTGACAGTACGCGCCAGCGCATGCCGTGAGCGGCACGCGGACGCCCGGAGTACGCTCGGAGGGTGATCAGCGAGCGGTCGGCGGCAGGACGGGGGCCCCTGTACCGTCTCTACATCTCGCGGCTGCACCGGCAGATCGATCCGGCGAAGGTGCCCCACCACGTCGCGATGATGATCGACGGCAATCGCCGCTGGGCGCGTCAGCTGGGCTACGAGACGCCGGCGCACGGGCACCGCGCGGGCGCCGCGAAGATGCGCGAGTTCCTCGAGTGGTGCGAGGCCATCGGCGTCGAGGTCGTCTCGCTCTACCTGCTCTCGCACGACAACCTCCGCAAGCGCGACAGCCGCGAGCTGCAGGATCTCATCGAGATCATCGCGGGGCTCGCGGGGCAGCTCTCCCGACGACGGGACTGGCGCGTGCAGCACGTGGGACGCTCCGAGGGCCTTCCGGACTTCCTCCTGTCCGCACTGCGCGACGCGGAGGAGCGCACCCGAGGCAACAGCGGGCTGCACGTCAACCTCGCGGTCGGGTACGGCGGACGCCACGAGATCGTCGACGCCGTCCGCAGCATCATCCGCGAGCACGGGTCGAACGGGGGCACCCTCGAGGATCTCGCCGCGCACCTCACACCCGAGCAGATCGCCGAGCACCTCTACACGGGAGGTCAGAAGGACCCCGACCTCGTCATCCGGACGAGCGGCGAGCAGCGCCTGAGCGACTTCCTCCTCTGGCAGAGCGCGCACAGCGAGTTCTACTTCCTCGAGGCGCTCGGCCCCGACCTGCGCGAGGTCGACTTCCTCCGCGCCATCCGCGACTTCGGGTCGCGAGACCGGCGCTTCGGCCGCTGACGCGCGCAACCTCGCGGACCGCCGCCTCTGCGAGAATGGTGGCGTGACCACCCTCGCAGACCTCACCGCCTCGTTCGACGTGGAACCGGGCTATCTCGACTGGGCGCGGTTCGGCCCCCTCTCCCGCACCGTGCGCGAGGAGGCGATGGCCGATCTCGAGCTGCTCGGCTCCGGTCGCGAGAGCGGGATCGGCCTCGTCTCCGGCCGTGCGGACGAGGCGCGCGCGGCGATCGCCGGCCTCCTGCGCGTGGACCCCGCGGAGGTCGCCCTGCAGCCCTCGACCACGCACGGCCTCGCGCAGGCCGTCTACGGCATCACGGGCGGCGTCGTCGCGTCGCCCCTCGAGTTCCCCAGCATCCCCGTGACGATCGCGCGGGCCGCGACCGCCCTCGGCCGCATCGTGCCGCAGTGGATCGCGCCCGAGCACCGGTTCGTCACGCCCGAGGCCGTCGCCGAGACGATCGACGAGTCCACGAGCGCGGTGGCCGTGAGTCTCGTCGACTTCCGCACCGGATACCGCGCCGACCTCGCAGGCATCCGCGAGGTCATCGGCGACGACCGGCTGCTCATCGTCGACGCGACGCAGGCCGTCGGCGTCGTCGACGCCGAATGGACGGCCGCCGATGTCGTCGCGGCGCACGGATACAAGTGGCTGCGGGCGGGACGGGGCACCGGCTTCGCGTGGTACGGCCGACGGGCGCGCGTCGCGCTCGACCCCGTGCTCTCGGGCACCACCGGCACGGACGCCGACGACCTGCCGTACGACGTCGTGCCCGTGCCGGCGCCCGCGCCCGATGCCCGCGCCTTCACGGTCTCGCGCCCCGACCCCCTGGCGGCCGCGCGTCTCGCGTCGGCGGTCGGCGAGATCGCATCCGCGGGCATCGCCGAGATCGAGGCGGCCGTGGCGGAGCGGGCCGGACGCATCATCGAGATCGCCGACGCGCACGGCATCGAGGTCGTGACGCCGCGCGATCCGGCCCGACGCGCGGGCATCGTCGCCCTCGACCCCGGGGCGCGTCACGTCGGAGCCCTCGGCGCCGCCCTCGCGAACGCGGGGGTGACGGCGACGGCGCGATCCGGATACGTCCGCGTGTCGCCGCACGTCGCGACCGACGACGAGACGCTGCGGATGCTCGATGACGCGTGCGCGGTCTTCGTGCAGACGCGCGTGGGCTGACCTCGCCGCGTTCACGAGATCTTCATCCGCCCGTCAGCGTGTCCATGCGCCGCAGACCGCCCCGGCGGTCGTAGCTTCGGATCACCGGGCAAGGCGTCCGGTCGGGTCGGCCGTCAGGACTGCGACTCGTGGCCCCAGGTCGACTCGTCGAATCCGGGCGGAAGCCCGGGGTCGGGAGTGTGACGTGGCCACCACGACGGGCGTGAGCACCAGCACTGTCAGGAAGACCGGGCGGCGGTCGACGACGCGGGAGGCGCAGGACCTGCGCACCTACGTGCTCGACACCTCGGTCCTGCTGAGCGATCCGAGGGCGTTCTTCCGCTTCGCGGAGCACAGCGTCGTGATCCCCGTGGTGGTGATCACCGAGCTCGAGGGCAAGCGGCACGATCCGGAGATCGGCTACTTCGCACGCGCCGCGCTGCGGCACCTGGATGAGCTGCGCGTCGAGCACGGGCGCCTCGACTTCCCCGTGCCCGTGGGCGAGGGCGGCACGCTGCGCGTCGAGCTCAACAACACCGACCAGAGCGTGCTGCCCAGCGGCATCCGGCTCGCCGACAACGACAGCCGCATCCTCGCCGTCGCCGCGCACCTCGCACAGGACGGACAGAGCGTCACGATCGTCTCCAAGGACCTCCCGATGCGCGTGAAGGCCGCCTCTCTCGGCCTCGCGGCAGAGGAGTACCTCGCCGAGCAGGCGGTCGACTCGGGCTGGACCGGGATCGCGACCCTGCAGGTCTCGGGCGACGAGATGTCGGACCTCTACGAGAGCGAGGTCGCGCTGCACGACGACGCACGGGGGCTCCCGGTCAACACCGGCCTCGTCATCCAGTCGGAGCGGGGCTCGGCGCTCGGCCGCGTCACGGGCGACGGCGAGCTGCGCCTCGTCCGCGGCGACCGCGAGGTGTTCGGCCTGCACGGGCGCTCGGCCGAGCAGCGCATCGCGATCGACCTCCTCCTCGACCCGACCGTCGGCATCGTCTCCCTGGGCGGGCGCGCCGGAACGGGCAAGTCGGCGCTCGCGCTCTGCGCGGGGCTGGAGGCGGTGCTCGAGCGCCAGCAGCAGAAGAAGATCATCGTCTTCCGGCCGCTGTTCGCGGTGGGCGGTCAGGAGCTCGGCTACCTGCCCGGCGACCAGGCCGAGAAGATGAACCCCTGGGGCCAGGCGGTCTTCGACACGCTCGGCTCCGTCGTGTCGCAGAACGTCCTCGACGAGGTCGTGGAGCGCGGGATGCTCGAGGTGCTCCCGCTCACGCACATCCGCGGCCGCTCGCTGCACGACGCGTTCGTGATCGTCGACGAGGCGCAGTCGCTCGAGCGCAACGTGCTCCTCACGGTGCTGAGCCGGATCGGGCAGGGATCGAAGGTCGTCCTCACGCACGACGTGGGGCAGCGCGACAACCTGCGCGTCGGCCGCCACGACGGCATCGCGAGCGTCATCGAGTCGCTCAAGGGACACGATCTCTTCGGGCACGTCACGCTCACGCGCAGCGAGCGCTCGGCGATCGCGGCCCTCGTGACCGACCTGCTGGAGGTCGGCGAGCTCTCCTGACACGGGCGCGGCGACGGCGGCGGGGCAACGTCCCCGCCGCCGTCGCCGTGCGTATCCTCGGATACCGGTCGGCATGTCGGCCGACGCACGAGGAGACGAAGGAGTCACGGCCATGGCACAGGACCCAGCCCCGCGCATCGCCCCCGAGACCGAGGCGTCGCCGCCGGTCGCCGTTCCCGACGACCGCCGCTGGACGCCTCTGCGCATCGTGATCTGGACGGCCATCGCCCTCCTCGGCGGCGTCGCATGGACCATGCTCGCGATCGTGCGCGGCGAGACGGTGAACGCGATCTGGTTCGTCTTCGCCGCCGTGTGCACGTACCTCGTGTTCTACCGCTTCTACGCGAAGTACATCGAGCGGAAGATCGTGCGCCCGGATGACCGTCGCGCGACGCCCGCGGAGTACCGGTCGGACGGCAAGGACTTCGTCCCCACCGACCGGGTCGTGCTGTTCGGCCACCACTTCGCCGCGATCGCCGGCGCAGGGCCCCTCGTGGGCCCCGTCCTCGCGGCCCAGATGGGATACCTCCCCGGCACCATCTGGATCATCGTGGGCGTCGTCCTGGCCGGGGCGGTGCAGGACTACCTCGTGATGTTCTTCTCGATGCGCCGCGGCGGCCGCTCGCTCGGCCAGATGGCGAAGGATGAGCTGGGCCGCTTCGGCGGCGCCGCGGCCATCCTCGCGACGCTCCTCATCATGATCATCATCACGGCCATCCTCGCGCTCATCGTCGTGAACGCCCTCGGCGAGAGCCCGTGGGGCGTGTTCTCGGTCGCCATGACCATCCCGATCGCGCTGTTCATGGGCGCGTACCTCCGCTGGATCCGCCCGGGCCGCATCCTCGAGGTCTCGATCATCGGGTTCGTCCTCCTCATGGCGGCCATCGTCGGCGGCGGCGCGATCGCGGCGACCGAGTGGGGGCAGGCCCTCTTCCACCTCGACCGCGTGACGGTCGCGTGGGCCATCATCGTGTACGGCTTCGTCGCCGCCGTCCTGCCCGTGTGGATGCTGCTCGCGCCGCGCGACTACCTCTCGACCTTCATGAAGGTGGGCGTGATCGTCGCGCTCGCGGTCGCGATCGTCTTCGTGCGTCCCGAGATCTCGGTGCCGGCGTTCAGCGAGTTCGCGAGCGGCGAGACGGGGCCGGTCTGGAGCGGGCCGCTGTTCCCGTTCCTCTTCGTCACGATCGCCTGCGGCGCCCTCTCGGGCTTCCACGCCCTGATCTCGTCGGGCACGACGCCGAAGATGATCGAGAAGGAGAAGCAGACGCGCTTCATCGGCTACGGCGGCATGCTCATGGAGTCGTTCGTCGCGGTCATGGCTCTCGTCGCCGCCGTCTCGATCGACCGCGGCATCTACTTCGCGATGAACTCCTCGGCCGCCGCCACGCTCGGCACGGTCGAGGGAGCGGTGGCCTGGGTGAACGGGCTCGGGCTGACCGGCGTCTCGCTCACGCCGGACGCGCTCACCACCATGGCCCAGCTCGTGGGGGAGGAGTCGATCGTGTCGCGCACGGGCGGCGCCCCGACCCTCGCGGTCGGGCTCGCGCTCATCATGGGCCAGTGGATCGGCGGCAGCGGCATGATGTCGTTCTGGTACCACTTCGCGATCATGTTCGAGGCGCTGTTCATCCTCACGGCGGTGGATGCCGGCACGCGCGTGGCACGGTTCATGCTCCAGGATTCGATCGGGAACGTCGTGCCGCGGTTCCGCGACACGTCGTGGCGGCTCGGAGCGTGGATCTGCACGGCGATCATGGTCGCCGGCTGGGGAGCGGTGCTCATCATGGGCGTGACGGATCCGCTCGGCGGCATCAACACGCTCTTCCCGCTGTTCGGCATCGCCAACCAGCTGCTCGCCGCGATCGCCCTCGCGGTCGTGCTCACGATCGTCGCGCGGCGACGGACCTTCGGGGCGCTCTGGATCGTGGCGCTCCCGCTCGCGTTCGTCACGGTCGTGACGACGGTCGCGTCGCTGCACAAGATCTTCTCGAGCGTGCCGGCGGTCGGCTACTGGGCGCAGCACGCCGCATTCCGCGACGCGCTCGCCGCGGGGGAGACCTCGTTCGGCACCGCGCCGAGCGTCGCGGCGATGGAGGCGGTCGTGCGCAACACGGCGATCCAGGGGACGCTCTCGATCATCTTCCTCGTGCTGACGCTCATCGTGCTCGTCGCGGCGATCGTCCGCGTCGTGCAGGCGCTGCGGTCGACCGAGACGATCGACAACGAGGACGCGCCCGTCCCGTCGCGCCGGTTCGCCCCGGCAGGGCTCATCCCCACGGCGGCGGAGCGGGCCGCGCAGCGCGAGTGGGATGCCCTGCCCGCGGAGCGCCGTCCCTCGCGGGGGCACTGATGGCCATCCGACTGCTTGCGCCGCTGGCCGCCGTGGGCAGCGTGTGCGCGCGCTTCGTCTCGGGGATGACCGGGCAGTCGCGGTACGCGGCGTACCTCGCGCACGAGCGAGAGCGCCATCCCGACCGCGAGCCGCTCACCGAGCGGGAGTTCTGGCGCGAGATCCATCGCGCGCAGGACCTCGATCCCGGCGGGCGCTGCTGCTGACAGCCGAGAGGGCCGGTCGGCGAGGGGTCTCCTCGCCGACCGGCCCTCTCGCGTGGACCGGTCAGACCTCGTCGGTCGTCTCGGACGGCTGCTGCCCGTTCTCGCGCTTGCGGCGGGCGAGGAACGCCAGGCCCGCGGTCGCGAGCGCACCGGCGCCCGCGAGCAGGCCGCCAACGACGCCGCCGCCCGTGGGCGACAGCGGGGCGTCGGGGCCCGGCGACGGCGCGGCGCTCTGCGACGGCGACGGAACCGGCGTCTGCGACGGAGCGTGCGTGGGCGCCTGGGTCGGGGTCGCCGTGGGGCTCGCGCTCGGCGTCGTCGTGGGCGTCGGAGTCGACGTCGCGGTGGGCGTCGGCTCAGGCGTCGCGGTGGGCTCCGCCGTCGGCGTGGGCGTCGGCGACGGCGCGGCCACGGGCATCACCTGGACGACCGTCGGGCGGGGGCCGGCGAACGTCCCGCCGCCGGCGCCCGAGAGCGGGGCCTGCTTCATGCTGTCCGGGAACGTCGAGCTCTGCTCCTCGAACGAGCCGTCCTCACCCGGGTGCTGCACCGACACGAACACGTGCCATTCGTCGTCGTGGATGACGGGGCCGCAGGTCTCGGCCTCACGCGGCACCGACAGGAACTGCTCGACTCGGCCGCGCTGGTCGCCCTCGAGGCCGACGCGGAAGAGGCCGTCGTTGAACCCGATCGTGCTGGGCGCGCCGTCCGTCGAGATCCAGAGGTTGCCCGCCGTGTCGAAGGCGAGGTTGTCGGGGCACGAGATGGGCGAGACCTCGTCGACCGGGAAGCCGGAGAAGTACGCCGAGTCGTTGCGCGCGGGGTCGCCCGCGACGAGGAGCAGCGTCCAGCCGAAGGTGCGCGCGGTCTGGTCGCCGCCGTCCTCGGTGATCTCGATGATGTGCCCGTCGCGGTTCTCGGTGCGCGGGTTCACCTCGTCGGGGCCGGCCTTGCCCTCCGTGCCGCGGTCGCTGTTGTTCGTGCACGCGACGTAGACACGGCCGCTCGTCGGATGCGGCTGGACGTCCTCGGGACGGTCCATCTTCGTGGCGCCCGCGCGGTCGGCCGCGAGGCGCGTGTGCACGAGCACCTCCTCGACGCTCATCCCGTCGACGGCCGATGCGCCGTCGACGACGAGGGGGAGCCACTCGCCCGAGCCGCCGAAGCCGCCGTCGGAGGGCAGCGTGCCCGAGCCGTCGATCTCGGTCGCGGGCGAGTCGCCCGAGAATCGCGCGACGAAGAGGTCGCCGTTCTCGAGCAGCGTCATGTTGTGCGCGCGGTCGCCCTCCACGTACGTGTCGCGGGAGACGAACTTGTAGAGGTAGTCGAAGCGCTCGTCGTCGCCCGTGTACGCCACGACCCTGCCGTTCGCGGCGACGATGACGTTCGCGCCCTCGTGCTTCAGTCGGCCGAGCGACGTGTGCTTGCGCGGCGTCGAGGACGGGTCGGTCGGGTCGATCTCGACGATCCAGCCGAACCGGTTGGGCTCGTTCTCATAGCCGGGGGTGCGCGCGTCGAACCGCGGGTCGACGTTCTCCCAGCCGCGCGCGGTCTCCTCGTCGGCGAGGCCGTAGCGCTGCTCGGCCTCCGAGAGGCCGGACGAGCGGAAGTAGCCGTCGAAGTTCTCCTCGCCGCTGAGGATGGTGCCCCACGGGGTCGTGCCGCCCGAGCAGTTGCCGAAGGTTCCGAGGACGGTCCTGCCCTCCGGATCGGCGACCGTGCGCAGGAGCTCGCTGCCCGCGGCGGGCCCGGTGAACGCGTACGGGGTGTCGTCGAGGAAGCGGCGGTTGAGGGCTCCGCCCACGACGGGCGTCCAGGGCGCGGTCTCGCTCGTGCGCGTGAGCTGGACGACGCTGAGACCGTGCGCCTTGAGTCCGACGCGGCGCACGCGCTCGACGTCGCCCTCGAGCTGCTCGGCGGGGAACATCACGTTCTCGTTCGTGTACTCGTGGTTCACGAAGAGGATGGCCGTGGTGGCCGAGGTGCGGATGATGTCGGTGTAGTCGACGTTGTAGCCGAACTGCCGGGCCTGGGCCTCGGGCGTCTGGTTGAGTGCGTCGAAGGCGGGGCTGTCGGCGAAGAGCGGGTCGCCCCAGCGGATGATGGGGGTCCAGTCGAATCCCTCCGGGACGACGAAGCTGTCGACCGTGTACGCGACGGGGTCGATCGGGGCGAAGCCGAAGGCGCCGGTCTCGCCCACGGCGGCGTAGGCGGTGCCGGTCGACGCGGCGGCGCGCTGCCCGGCCAGCGACGGCGCCAGCACGATCGCGGCGGCGCCGGCCGCACCGAGGCCAAGGAGAGCGCGGCGGGAGAGCTGGGCGTCGACGATGTCGCGGAAGTAGCCGTTGCCGGACGTGTTGCACACGCCCTTCGCGCAGGCGTTGGCGCACTTGAGGTGGCAGGTGACGGCGCTTCGCTTGCCCTTGACGTGCTGCGCCATGGGCAGCGTGCGGCCCAGGTTGATGACCATGTTCGACTGTCTCCTTCTCGCGGGCGGGGGAATCCCTTGTCGATCAGGCCCCGGAGAGCCCTCGCCACCACCTCACCGATGCCGGGTGTCCGGCAGGTGAAGCGGCGGCGAACGCCGGCTGACGCCCCGGGCACGGCTCGCATGCAGAGGGCCCGGGCGGACGATCGTCCACCCGGGCCCTGAGAGCGGGCTCCGCGTCAGCCCGCGTGCGTCATCGAGAGCAGGTCGAGCTTCTCGTCGAGCTGCTCCTCCGTGATCTCGCCGCGCTCGACGTAGCCGAGGTCGATCACGGCCTCGCGGACGGTGATGCCCTTCGCCACGGAGTGCTTGGCGATCTTCGCCGCCGCCTCGTAGCCGATCACCTTGTTGAGCGGCGTCACGATCGACGGCGACATGCCCGCGAAGGCGGCCGCGCGCTCGACGTTCGCCTCGAGACCCGCGATCGTCTTGTCGGCGAGCACGCGCGAGGCGTTGGCGAGGAGGCGGATCGACTCGAGCAGCGCGGTCCCCATGACCGGGATCGCCACGTTGAGCTCGAAGGCGCCCGACGCGCCGGCCCACGCGATCGTCGCGTCGTTGCCGATGACGCGCGCGCAGACCATGAGGGTGGCCTCGGGCACGACGGGGTTCACCTTGCCCGGCATGATCGACGAACCGGGCTGGAGGTCGGGGATGTGGAGCTCGCCGAGCCCCGTGTTCGGCCCCGAGCCCATCCAGCGCAGGTCGTTGTTGATCTTCGTGAGCGAGACGGCGATCGTGCGGAGCGCGCCCGATGCCTCGACGAGACCGTCGCGGTTCGCCTGCGCCTCGAAGTGGTCCTTCGCCTCCGTGATGGGCAGGCCGGTCTCGGCCGCGAGCAGCGCGATGACCTTCTGCGGGAAGCCGAGCGGCGTGTTGATGCCGGTGCCGACCGCGGTGCCGCCCAGCGGGACCTCCGCGACGCGGGGGAGCGATGCCTCGACGCGCTCGATGCCGAGCCGCATCTGGCGGGCGTATCCGCCGAACTCCTGGCCGAGCGTCACGGGCGTCGCGTCCATGAGGTGCGTGCGGCCGGACTTGACGACCGACTTCCACGCCTCGGCCTTCTCCTCGAAGGCCTTCGCGAGGTGGTCGAGCGCGGGCACGAGGTCGGTGATGAGCGCCTCGGTGACGGCGACGTGCACCGACGTCGGGAAGACGTCGTTCGACGACTGCGAGGCGTTGACGTGGTCGTTGGGGTGCACGGGCGAGCCGAGGCGGTCGGACGCGAGCGTCGACAGGACCTCGTTCATGTTCATGTTCGACGACGTGCCCGACCCGGTCTGGTAGGTGTCGACGGGGAACTGGTCGTCGTGGGCGCCGGTGGCGACCTCGTCGGCCGCGGCCGCGATGGCGTCGGCGATCGCGCCGTCGAGCGTCCCGAGCTCCTTGTTGGCGAGGGCCGCCGCCTTCTTGATGCGCGCGAGCGCGGCGATCTGGCGCGACTCCAGGCCCTTGCCCGAGATGGGGAAGTTCTCCACGGCGCGCTGCGTCTGCGCGCGGTAGAGGGCGGTCGCGGGGACGCGCACCTCGCCCATGGTGTCGTGCTCGATGCGGTACTCGATCTCGGTCACTTCCTTGTTCCCTCCGGGTTCAGGCGGCCGCGTCGGTCGCGACGCCCATGGTGACGTGGGGCACCGCGGTGCCCTCGGCCAGTCGGTAGTTGGCTCCCACGATGCCGAGACGGCCCTCCGCGACGGCGCGGGAGATCAGCTCGGACGACTGCAGGATCCAGTCGATCGTGTCGCGCACGTGCAGGCGGCCGACGAGCTCGGCATCGACGGTCGCGGGGGTCGCGCCGTCCGACTCGCGCAGCGCCGCGTGCACCGCGGGCACGATCGGCGAGATCTGACGCCAGATGTGCGGGGGCAGAACGGGTGCGTCGGGCCCCGTGCTGTCGATCGCGGCGCGGACCGCGCCGCACGAGTCGTGCCCGAGCACGACGAGGAGCGGCACGCCGAGCACCTCGACGGCGTACTCGAGGGAGCCGACGATCGACTCTCCGGGGACCTGGCCGGCGTTGCGCACGACGAACAGGTCGCCGAGGCCCAGGTCGAAGATGATCTCGGCCGCCAGCCGCGAGTCGGAGCATCCGAAGAGGGTGGCGAGCGGCGTCTGCCCCGCCGCGAGCTCGTGACGACGGCGGACATCCTGGTGGGGGTGCGCGGGCGTGCCCGCCACGAACCGGGAGTTGCCGGCCTGCATCTTCTCCCACGCCTCGGCGGGGGTGAGGTTCTCGCTCATTCGGGTGTCCCTTCTGCGGTCGCGAGTGCGTCGATCTGGTCGGCCACGAGCGCGGCGAGATCGGCGGCGACCTCGGGCTCGGAGGATCCGTACACGAGGACGTGGTCGGCGCCGGCCTGGGTGCCCAGCGCGTACGACACGTTGGCGTTCGCCTCGGGGTCGGAGATCTCGTACACGTCCCAGCGGACGCCGTCGATCGTGACGGCATCGGTCGGCGCCGCCCCGCCCAGGACCCGCGCGGCCCAGGTCTCGTCGGCGTCGAAGCCCTGGCTCAGTCGGAGGAAGCCGGTCTCGGTCGGAACGTACGCGATGCTCCACGTTGTGACGTCGCCGTTCTCGAGCCGTGCCGAGTTCACGCGCCAGTCGTCCGGGGCGTCGGGGACGATCGCGTCGTGGCCCGTCGTCTCCTCGGCATCGGCGGCGATCGCCGCCACGTTGATGGGCGCAGGCTCCGGAGCCTCGCCGCGCGGCACGCCCCACACGATGACGGCCACGACGGCGAGCGAGACGACGAGTGCGACGATGAGGTTGCGGAACGTCTGGCTGCCGCGGTAGATGCGCGAGCTCTCGGCCTTCCGTGCGGCGATCTCGTCGGGCGTCTCGGGGCGGCCGAGGTGTGCGGCGATGCGCGGCTCGCGCGCCATCAGGCCTCGCCCCCCGCGGCGCGCGCGGCCTCGAGACGGCGCTTCGCCCCGAGCAGCCACTCCTCGCACCGCGCCGCGAGCGCCTCGCCGCGTTCCCAGAGCGCGAGGGACTGCTCGAGGGTGGGCGCGCCCTGCTCGAGCTCGGACACGACGCGGACGAGCTCGTCCCGCGCCTGTTCGAACGAGAGGGACGCGACGTCGGCGGGGGGAGCCTGTTCGGTCATAGCGGTTCCATCCTACGAGGAGGCGGGCGCGGTGCCCGCGTCGAGCGGTCCGCCCGAGGTCGCCGACACGGCGCCGTGCTCGAGGGTGAGCACGAGCCGCGCGCCACGGGGCGCGTCCTGCGCGGACCGGAGGATGGCGCCATCCTCGGCCTGCGCGATCGCGTAGCCCCGTGCGAGCGTCGACTGCGGCGAGAGGGCGCGCAGCGACGCCCGCAGCTCCGCGGTGCGGCGCTCGCCGTCGTGGATGCGCCGCTGGGCGATGTCGCGCCCTCGCGCCACGAGGAGGAAGACGTCCTGCTCGCGCGTCTCGACGAGGCGCTCGGGCGCGCGCAGGACGGGGCGCGAGCGGATGTGCTCGAGCTGCGCGATGTCGTGCTGGAGGCGATGCTGCAGCCGTGTCGCGAGACGCGACCGCAGCTGCGCGACCAGCGCCCGCTGCTCGCCGACGTCGGGGACGACGCGCTTCGCGGCGTCGGTGGGCGTCGAGGCGCGCAGGTCGGCGACGTCGTCGAGCAGCGGATGGTCGTTCTCGTGGCCGATCGCGCTCACGACCGGGGTCCGCGCGGCCGCGACCGCGCGGACGAGGCGCTCGTCGCTGAACCCGAGGAGGGTCTGCGGATCGCCGCCGCCGCGGGCGATGATGATGACGTCGATGTGCGGATCCGCATCGAGCGCGCTGAGCGCCTGGAGGATCTCGGGCACGCTGCGCTCGCCCTGCACGGCGGCGTGGATCGTGCGGATGCCGACGTGCGGCCACCGCAGCTCGGCGTTGCGCAGGACGTCCTTCTCGGCATCCGAGCGCTCTCCCGTGATCAGCCCGATGCCGTGGGGCAGGAAGGGGAGCGGCTTCTTCCGGGCGGGGTCGAAGAGCCCCTCGGCGCGCAGCTGCGCGCGGAGCCTCTCGAGACGCTCGAGCTGCTCGCCGAGGCCCACGTGGCGCATCGAGGTGACCTGGAAGGAGAGGTCACCGCCCTTCGGGTAGTAATCCGCCTTGACGCACGCGATCACGTGGTCGCCGACCTTCAGATCGGCCGGGGTGCGCGCGCGGACGCTGGACCACATCCGGATCGAGATCTGCGCATCCGATCGGAGGTCCTTCAGGCGTCCGAACACGGCGCCGCCGCGCACGTTCCACGAGGTGATCTCGCCCTCGACCCACACGGCGCCCCAGCGGTCGATGAAGCCCTTGATCGTCTGATTCAGGCGCGCGATCGAGGTCGGCGCATCCGGCTTCGAGTCGCGCGGGGCGACGGAATCGGCGGGGGGCTGCTCGCCCGCGGCGGGCTCCGGCTGGAACGTCGTCATGATCTCCTCGCGGCGCACTCCTCGGACGGCGGCACCCTGCCTGTCCCCAGGGGGCGCACGTAGGATCGGAGCATGAGCTCGACCGCCATCCATCTGCCCGTGCCCCGCGTGCCGGGCAGGAGCGTGCGCCTTCAGGATAACCCCGTGCCCGGACGCAAGCGGGTGCTGCTCGCGGCGCCGCGGGGCTACTGCGCGGGCGTCGACCGCGCAGTGATCACGGTCGAGAAGGCGCTCGAGCGCTACGGGTCGCCCGTCTACGTGCGCAAGCAGATCGTGCACAACATCCACGTCGTGCGCGAGCTCGAGGCGAAGGGCGCCGTCTTCGTCGAGGAGGTCGACGAGGTGCCAGAGGGCGCGCACGTCGTGTTCAGCGCGCACGGGGTCTCGCCCGCCGTCGTGAGCGCCGCGTCGGACCGGGGCCTCCAGGCCATCGACGCCACGTGCCCGCTCGTCACCAAGGTGCACCGCGAGGCCGTGCGCTTCGCGCGCGACGACTTCCACATCCTGCTCGTGGGCCACGAGGGCCACGAGGAGGTCGAGGGCACCGCGGGAGAGGCGCCCGAGAACGTCACGATCGTGAACTCGCCCGACGAGGCCGACACGATCGAGGTCGAGGATCCGTCGAAGCTCGTGTGGCTCTCGCAGACCACGCTCTCGGTGGACGAGACGATGGAGACGGTGAACCGCCTGCGCGCGCGCTTCCCCGAGCTGCACAACCCGCCGTCCGACGACATCTGCTACGCGACGCAGAACCGCCAGGTCGCGATCAAGAAGGTCGCGGCCGGAGCCGATCTCGTGATCGTCGTCGGCTCGGCGAACTCGTCGAACAGCGTGCGCCTCGTCGAGGTCGCCCTCCAGCACGGCGCGAAGGCCGCCTACCGGGTCGACTACGCGAGCGAGGTCCGGCAGGAGTGGCTCGACGGCGTCGAGACCGTGGGCGTGACGAGCGGCGCCTCCGTGCCCGAGGTGCTCGTCCAGGAGGTGCTCGACGCGCTCGCGAGCGCCGGCTACCGGGATGTCGAGGAGGTGCGGACGGCGGAGGAGGACCTCATGTTCTCGCTGCCCAAGGAGCTCCGCCAGGATCCGTCGGGTCGCCGCGACGCCCGTGCCGTGGGAGGCCGAGGCCGCGCATGACCGAGCCCCGCGACGACGCGCGGCCGCAGCCGCGGTTCGGGCAGTACGCCACGCCCGAGGAGCAGCGCGCGCGCATGGGGCTCCCGTCGGCTCCCGAGACCCGCGCGCCGGTCCCCGCGGCCCCCGTCGCGCCGCCGTCTGCCGACGCCGCGCCCCTCCTGTCGGGCGGTCGCCTGGTGGACCGTGCGGCGACCGTCGCGATGCTCGTCTTCGGAATCGTCAGCGTCATCCAGTCGATTCCGCTCGTGCTCGACACCACGCGCCTGCTCGAGACGATGGGACTCGACGTCGAGCTCGCCGACCCGGCCGGCGTGCGGATCTGGGGCGTCGCGGCCGTGATCGTACTGACGCTCGGATGGATGGCGACCGCGCTCCTGTCATGGCGCGTCGCGCGGCGCGGGCGCCTGACGTTCTGGGTGCCGATCCTCGGCGCTGTCGTCTTCAACCTGCTCGCGAGCATCGTCGTCGTGATCCCTCTCGTGAGCGATCCCGCCGTCGGGGATGCCGTGCTGCGGATGCAGGAGTCGTTCGGCGCCTAGCTCTGAGACGACGAAGCCCGGCGCCGCACGGCGCCGGGCTTCGTCGTCTCAGAGCGCTGTCAGCTCTGCGACTTGCCGAACGAGCCGAGCTGGCGGGTCGACTCCACGACGCGCGCGGCCATCGCCGACTCGGCGACCTTGCCCCACGCGCGCGGGTCGTACTGCTTCTTGTTGCCGACCTCGCCGTCGACCTTCAGGACGCCGTCGTAGTTCGAGAACATGTAGCCCGCGATCGAGCGCGTGAACGCGTACTGCGTGTCGGTGTCGATGTTCATCTTGACGACGCCGTTCGCGACCGCGAGCGCGATCTCCTCGTCGGTCGAGCCGCTGCCGCCGTGGAAGACGAGGTCGAGCGGCTTCTCGCCCGTGCCGAAGCGCGCCTGGATGCCCTCCTGGATCTCGCCGAGGAGCTCGGGGCGGAGCTTGACGCCGCCCGGCTTGTAGACACCGTGCACGTTGCCGAAGGTCAGGGCGGCGATGTAGCGGCCCTGCTCGCCGAGGCCGAGCGCCTCGACGGCCTTCGTGACATCCGCGACCGTCGTGTAGAGCGCCTCGTTCGAGCCCTCGTGCGCGACGCCGTCCTCCTCGCCGCCGACGACGCCGACCTCGATCTCGAGGATCGCGTTGATGTTCTTCATGCGGGGGAGGAGGTCCGCCGCGATCTGGATGTTCTCGTCGAGCGGCACGGCCGAGCCGTCCCACATGTGCGAGTTGAACAGCGGCTCGCCGCCGTTCTTCACGAGCTCCTCCGAGTACTCCAGGAGCGGGAGCACGAAGCCGGGGAGAGCGTCCTTCGGGCAGTGGTCGGTGTGCACGCCGACCGTGATGGGGTAGTTCTTGGCGACCTCGCGGACGTACTGCGCCATGGCGATCGCGCCCGTGGCGCGGCCCTTGACGGTGTGCCCGGCGAAGTAGTCGGCTCCGCCGGTCGTGACCTGGAGGATGCCGTCGGAGCCGGCCTCGGTCAGGCCCTGGAGCACGGCGTTGATCGTCTGCGAGCTCGACACGTTGAACGCGGGGTAGGCGAAGCCGCCCGCCTTCGCGCGGTCGAACATCTCTGCATACTGATCCGGGGTGGCGACGGGCATTGCGGTGCTCCTTCGAATGGCGAGGTGAGTGCAGTCTCAGCCTAGCGAAGGCCGGATCTGCTCCGACGACGGCGGCAATCGGGCGCGATCCTCACGATCCGGAAAGAAACGCAGATCCTTCGATCTGGAGCGCGCGAAGAACACCGATCTGCGCCATCCGCTGCCGCTACTCTCTCAGCATGACTGCCGACACGCACGAGATCACGAGCGCCGACGACCTCATCCCGCTCCACCCCGACCGCAACATCGCGCTCGAGCTCGTGCGCGCGACGGAGGCCGCGGCGATCCGCTCGGTCCCGTTCATCGGCCGCGGCGCGAAGGAGGCCGCCGACGGCGCGGCGGTCGATGCGATGCGCGCGTTCCTCGCGACCGTCGACTTCGACGGCGTCATCGTGATCGGCGAGGGCGAGAAGGACAACGCGCCCATGCTCTTCAACGGCGAGCACGTGGGCACGGGGCGCGGTCGCTCGTACGACATCGCGGTCGACCCGATCGACGGCACCTCGCTGACGGCGGCCGGGCGCAACAACGCGCTCTCCGTGATCGCGCTCTCCGACCGCGGCACGATGCTCGACGCGTCGAGCGTCTTCTACATGGACAAGCTCGTCACGGGCCCCGCGGGCGTCGGTGTGGTGGACATCCGCCTGCCGATCGCCGAGAACATCCGCCTCCTCGCGAAGGCCCTCGACAAGCCCGTCGAGGAGATGGTCGTGTCGGTGCTCAACCGTCCGCGCCACGAGCAGCTCATCGAGGACATCCGCGCGACGGGCGCGGGAACGCGCCTCATGAGCGACGGCGACGTCGCAGGCGGCATCAACGCGGCCCGCCACGATGCGCGCACCGACATGTGCGTCGGGATCGGCGGCAGCCCGGAGGGCATCGTCACGGCGTGCGCGATCAAGGCCCTCGGCGGGCACATCCAGGGCCGCCTCTGGCCGCGCGACGACGACGAGGCGCAGAAGGGCATCGACGCGGGCCTGAAGATGGACCACGTCTACGAGGCGGATGACCTCGTCGCCGGGAGCAACACGATCTTCGTCGCGACGGGTGTGACCGACGGCGCGCTCGTCGAGGGCGTGCGCCGCAAGGACGGCTACGTCTACACCGAGAGCGTCGTGCTGCGCGGGCACTCGGGCACGCTCCGCCGCATCTCTTCGGACCACCTCGAGTCGAAGTGGTTCTGATCCCCTGAGCGCGGTCCGCCGCGTTCGTGATGTGTCTGTGACCGCCTCTCAGCCGACTTCGGCGACAATGGAGGTGGCGCAGGAGGACTCAGCGCGTCACGGGAGGGGTGGACCGAGATCATGGCAGTGCACGAGACCGTTCAGCAGACCGTGCGGGAACCCGACGTCCGGACGGGCGCGCAGGCAGTCGTCGCCGCCGCGAAGGACCCGGCGCGTCGCCCCGATGTCCTCTTCCGCGTTCGCCGCGCGCCGGACCAGGAGGCGAGCCCCTGGTGGCACATCGGCGCGTTCGTGGTCACCTCGGCGGCGGTCGTCGCCCTGCTGAGCTTCCTGCCCGGCTGACCCCGGCCAATCGCCCGGCGGGTGGGTGGCTCAGCCCACCCGCTCGGCGACGAGCAGCGTCGCGATGGCGATGCCCGCCGACTGCGCGAGCGCCTCGACATCGTCCACGCCGAATCGGCGCGCCGCGTCGATGACGATGTACGCGGACGCCAGGGCGTCGGCGCCCGCGTCGTGGTGTGCGAAGCCGGAGAAGCCGGCCGCGGCCGCCGCGCTCGGCAGCTTGTAGGACGGGAGATCGTACGTCTTCCGCGCGAGCTGGAGGCTGCACAGCGAGCGCCAGGGCGGGCAGACGACGCCCGTGGCCGCCGACGCGCGACCGAGCACGCCCATGTCGAAGGCCGCGCTGTGCGCGACGAGGATGTCGTCGCCCGCGAATTCGCGCAGATCGTCGAACTGCTCGGCCCATTCGGGCGCCCCGGCCACGTCGTCGGCGTGGATGCCGTGGATCGTCGAGTTGAAGGCGAAGAACTCGTCGAAGCCCGCAGGCGGCCGGATCAGCCATGAGGCGCGAGCGGCGATCTCCCCGCCCCTCACGCGAGCGAGACCGACCTGGCATGCGGACTCCGGGCGGGAGTTCGCGGTCTCGAAGTCGATCGCGGTGAAGTCGAGGGGCATCCGTCAAGTCTCTCCGACCGTTCCTGGGAGCGCGGACCGCGGCGCGCCTGTGAGTACTCCGAAATAACTTGCACACCGATGTGCAGATTACTACCGTGGAGGTCATGGACGAGACCGCACCGCCCCGTGGCCGTCGCCGCGACGCGCTTGAGAACAGGGAAGCCCTGCTCGAGGCCGCCGCGCGCCTGCTCCGACGCGATCCCGAGGCATCGATCGACGCCGTCGCCGCCGAGGCGGGTCTGAGTCGCCGCGCCCTGTACGGCCACTTCCCCTCGCGGGACGCGCTCCTCGGCGAGCTCGTCGAGCGGGGCACCGAGCGCATCGCCTCGGCACTCGCCGACGTCGGCGACCCCGACCCGGCCGCGCATGTCGCCCGGATCGGGATGGCGCTCTGGCAGGAGGTCTCGGACGTCAAGCTCGTCGCGCGCGTGATCGTGCGCGGACCGCTCGAGCGAGCGGCCGCGCGCGGGCTCGAGCCCATCCGCGCGTCCCTCCGCGACGCGGTCGCGCGCGGTGCCGCGTCGGGCGCCTTCCGCTCCGACGCCGAGCCGGCGATCGTGGCACGGCTCATCGAGGACTCCGCGCTCGCGGTGCTCGACGAGGTCGTGCGGCGCGGGCTCGGCGACGCCGAGGCGCGGCATCTCGTCGTGGTCACGGCACTCGGCGTCGCCGGGCTGTCCTGGCGCGACGCCGCGGCCGTCGCGATGGCGGTGGGCGCGGCATGAGGATCTCGGCGCGGGGCATCTCGAAGGGCAGCGTGCTGCCGGAGACGACGGTCCACGCCCGCTCGGGCGAGGTCGCCGTCGTCCCCGTCGAGGGCGGACAGCGGCCGAGCGTGCTGTCGCTCATCCTCGGCGGCCGGATGTCGCCCGACTCGGGCGAGGTCGCTCTCGACGGCGTCGCGGACGCGCGAGCGCTGCGGCGCGCGGTCGCGATCGTCGACGCGCCTGACGTGAGCGCCCCCGTCGACGATCTCGCCCTGCACACCGTGCTCCGCGAGGAGCTCGCCTTCTCGGGGGTGCGCGGCACGCGTCGCGCAGCGCGCCGGATGCTCGCCGACGAGGGGCTCGTCGCCTACCGCGACACCGCCATGGGCGAGCTCCCCGCCGAGGTGAGGGTGCGCGTCCTCACCGAGACGGCGGCGCGTCGCCGCGGAGTCGAGGCGCTCGTCATCGTCTCGCCCGACCGCCACGGCGGCGACCCACGCGGATGGTACGAGGTCGCGCGGTCGTGGGCAGACCGCGGGCTCCTCGTGATCGTGCTCGCCGGCGGCGCATCGGTCGAGGCCGTCGGGGCGCTCATGGCGCTCGAGCGCGACGCGCACGCCCAGGTCCACGACGTCGTCCGCGAGCCGGTTGCGGCCGAGACCGCGCCGCTGCCGGTCGCGCCGCCCGTCACCGTCCTGCGTTCCGAGGCCGACGTCCCCGTCGAGGGCGAGCGGGAGACTCCGCCTCCGTCCGCGCCATCCGACACCGCGCCATCGGACATCGCGGACGCGGGGCTATCCGCCGCCGCATCCGCCTGCCCCGACCCGATCGCGTCGCGACCCGACGCGGAGGAGACCGAACGATGACCTTCCTCACCCTCGTGCGCACCGAGCTCAAGCGCCTCACGGCCACGCCGATGGCGAAGCTCGCGCTCGCGGCGCTCATGCTCGTGCCCGTGCTCTACGCCGGCCTCTATCTCTGGGGCAACGACGACCCGTACGGGAACCTCGATCAGGTGCCGGTCGCGCTCGTCGTCGCAGACGAAGGGGCCACGCAGGACGGCGAGACGGTCAACTACGGCGATCAGGTGCGCGACCAGCTCGTCGAGGACGCCGAGATGGACTGGCATGTCACGACGTCGCAGGAGGCCGCAGACGGGATCCGCTCGGGGGAGTACGACTTCATCGTGACGTTCGGGCCGGACTTCTCGCGAGCGCTCACCTCGGCGGCGGGGGATGACCCCGAGCAGGCCGTCGTGGAGGTCACGACGAACGACTCCAACAGCTACCTCGCGGGCACGATCGCGGATCAGGTCGGCGAGAAGGTGCGCTCGAGCCTCACGCAGGAGGTCGGCCGGGAGGCCGCGCGGAAGCTGCTCGACGGGCTCGCGACCGTGCGATCGGGCCTCGTCGACGCCGCAGACGGCGCGCGGGAGCTCGCGGACGGGACGGGCGAGGCGCGGACGGGATCGGCGACGCTCGCGGATGGGGCCGGCACGGCGGCCGACGGCGCCTCGCAGCTCGCGGATGGCCTGACGACGCTGCGCGACTCGACCGCGGCGCTGCCCGACCAGACGCGCCAGCTCAACGACGGCGCGCACCAGGTCGCAGCGGGCAACGCGCAGCTGTCCGCGACGGTTCAGCCGGTCGCGCAGCGCATCGGCGACGCGGTGGCGAACCTCCCGACGGAGGAGGACATCCGGGGCCGCCTGCAGGAGGCCGGTCTCGACGAGACGCAGATCCAGACGGTGCTCGGAATCGTCTCGCCCGTGCGGACGGATCTCGAGAGCGCGAACGCGCAGGTGCAGGATGCCGCCGGCAGCATCCAGGCGCTCGCCGACGGCAGCGCGCAGGTCGCCGAGGGCACGCAGAAGCTCGCGGACGGGATGCCCGCGCTGGTCGACGGGATCTCGAGCGCCCAGACCGGCGCGGAGGACCTGTCGACCGGAGTGCGGCAGCTCGCCGACGGCGCGTCGTCGCTCGCGGACGGCCTCGTCAAGATCGACGACGGCGCCGTGCAGCTGCGTGACGGACTCGCCGACGCTGTCACGCAGATCCCCGACCAGTCGGAGGACGAGCGGAAGACAGCCGCCGCGATGATCGCCGACCCGGTGCACGTGTCGTCGAATGCGATCACGGAGGCGTCGTCGTACGGTGCGGGAATGGCGCCCTTCTTCATCAGCCTCGCGGCATGGATCGGGATCTACGCGCTGTTCCTCATCGTCAAGCCCTACTCGAAGCGCGCGGTCACGGCGCTGCGGCGGCCCCTGCCCATCACGCTCGCGGCATGGACGACGCCTGCGGCGCTCGGCATCCTGCAGATGGCCGTCGTGTTCTGCGTCGTCGCGTTCGCCCTCGGGTACGCCGTGGCGCAGCCCTGGCCGATGCTCGGGTTCATGGCCCTCACCTCCGCGACCTTCGCGGCGATCATCCTCACGCTGAACGTGCTGCTGGGGAGCGTCGGGCAGTTCCTCGGGCTCGTGCTCATGGTGCTCCAGCTCGTGACGGCGGGCGGGACGTTCCCGTATCAGACGCTGCCGACACCGCTTCGGACGCTGCACGAGGCGCTGCCGATGAGCCATGCGGTCGACGGCATCCGACAGCTCATGTACGGAGGGGACTACGCGCGCGCCTGGGCGGACGCGGGGTTCCTCGGGCTGTGGCTCGTCGGCGCTCTGCTCGCGGCCTTTGTCGTGACCTTCCGGATGACGCGGCGCCGCACGCTGCGCGACCTCCGGCCATCCCTCATCGGGTGATCGGCCGGGCGCTCTCGAGGATGCGCTGGAGGCAGAACCCGACCGTCGCGGCCTCGGGACTCGGAGCCCCGGCGTCGCGCACGGTCGAGAGGTAGCCGGCGACCGCGTCCTCGGCGGCGGACACGAGATCGTCGGCGTCCTCGGACTCGAGGGGCGCCGCGACGAGGTCGGCGCACGCGCGGATCGCCGTGACGAGCGGCTCATGCGCCGTGCGGTCGACCGTGGGCTCGCCGTCGTCCTCGCCACCCGAGCGGAAGAGCGCGTCGCTGAGGTCGCGGATCGAGAACACTGTGTGCTCGAGAGCCCTGCGGCGCCGGTCGTTGACGGCGCGCTCCTCACGGTGGCCGCGCGAGCGCGGGTTGCCCCGGGCGCTCTCGTCGGCATTGAGCACGTCGGCCGCGACCGCGGAGGCGGTGCGACGGAGCCCGCTCACGATCGTGTCGATCTCCTCGCGGGGCCCGGTGCCGCGCTCGAGGAGGTCGGCGAGATCGCGAAGCGACCCTGCCGCGGCATCCCTCAGCTGGGAGAGGCGCCGGCTGGCATACCCGAGATGCAGCGGCGGCACGATCGCGAGGTTGACGCCGACGCCGACGACGACGCCGAACGCGAGCGTGACGATGTACGAGATCGAGAACTGGTCGGCGTCGGCCCCGCCGAGGAGCAGGACGAACATCCCGGCCATCGCGACCCAGTCGCCGCCCGCCCCGAGGAAGCGCGTGGCGCCCGCGAGGACGCCGACGCCGACCACGCCGCCGAGGGCGACCACGGCCGGACCGCCCGCGTGCACGAGAGCGAGCCCCGCGGCGCCCAGCGCGATGCCGATGCCGACCCCCGCGAGCGTCTGCAGGCCCGTGCGCACCGAGCGCATCAGTGTGGGATACATGCTCACGAGTGCGCCCAGGGGAGCGTAGTAGGAGTACTCGTTCTCGGCGAAGGGCACCCAGGGTGCGAGGTACCATGCGAGACCGCACGCCACAGCCGTCTTGGCGGCGAGGAGGCCGCGCCCCGGCCCCTCGAGCTCCTGGCTGCGGCGCTTGAGCGCCTCCCACCGCGCGCGCCACGTCATGATCGAGACGGTACCGGTCGCCGTGCGCTCGCGGAACGGGTGGACAGCGTCCGGGGTCGTCGTCTATCCGCGCGGCGGCCTCGCAGGCGCCGCGCCGTAGGATGGATGCCCGTGGCTCTCACTATCGGAATCGTCGGCCTGCCCAACGTCGGCAAGTCCACCCTCTTCAACGCCCTGACCAAGAACACGGTGCTCGCGGCGAACTACCCGTTCGCGACGATCGAGCCGAACGTCGGCGTCGTGGAGCTGCCGGACGCGCGCCTGGACCGTCTCGCCGAGATCTTCGGCTCGCAGCGGATCCTCCCGGCGCCGGTGTCGTTCGTCGACATCGCCGGCATCGTGCGCGGGGCGAGCGAGGGCGAGGGCCTCGGCAACCAGTTCCTCGCGAACATCCGCGAGGCCGACGCGATCGCGCAGGTCGTGCGCGGGTTCGCCGACACGGATGTCGTGCATGTCGACGGCAAGGTCGATCCGGCGAGCGACATGGAGACGATCAACACCGAGCTCATCCTCGCCGACCTCCAGACCCTCGAGAAGGCGCTGCCGCGTCTCGAGAAGGAGGTCAAGGGGAAGAAGACCGACCCGGCGGTGCACGCCGCGGCCCTCGAGGCGAAGGCCGTGCTCGACACGGGCAAGACGCTGTTCCAGGCCGGCTTCGACGTCGCGCCGATCAAGGAGCTCGGCCTGCTGACGGCCAAGCCGACGCTGTTCGTGTTCAACGTCGACGAGGGCGTCCTCACCGACGCCGCGCGGATGGCGGAGCTCGCGGCGCTCGTCGCGCCCGCCAAAGCCGTGTTCCTCGACGCGAAGGTCGAGTCGGAGCTCATCGACCTCGAGCCGGCCGAGGCACTCGAGCTGCTCCAGTCGCTCGGCCAGGAGGAGTCGGGGCTCGACCAGCTCGCGCGCGTCGGCTTCGAGACGCTCGGGCTGCAGACCTACCTCACCGCGGGGCCCAAGGAGGCGCGCGCGTGGACCATCCGCAAGGGGTGGACGGCACCGCAGGCCGCCGGGGTCATCCACACCGACTTCGAGCGCGGCTTCATCAAGGCCGAGATCGTCTCGTTCGCCGACCTCGACGAGGCCGGGTCGATGAACGAGGCCAAGGCGAAGGGCCGCGTGCGGATCGAGGGCAAGGACTACGTCATGCAGGACGGCGACGTGGTGGAGTTCCGGTTTGCGCTTTAACCTCTGGCAGTACGGCGCTGAGGAGATTTGAGTTGGACGCAGGTACTTGGTTGGGTCTCGCTGCACTTGTTGTAGCGATCCTCGCCATCCCTGCGACGATCTTGGCGACCAGACATTGGGGCAATCGTCGTGCGCGCCTGGACGTCGAGATCGATGCGATTCCGCTCCTACCAGAGAGCGTGGGGCCTGGTCTTCTGGAGGTGACGTATAGGGACATCCCCGTGAGCGCGCCGCACCTAGTGACGGTGATGCTTCGGAACTCAGGCCCGCGCGATCTCGCCTCGGGCATGTTTGACAATGGGAGATCCATCGCCGTCAAGTTCGATCAGACCTTCTACGGACTCACCGCCGTCAACGGCGGTGTTCAGACCATCTCGCCCGGGATAGGTACCCGTGCCGACGAGGCTGTCGTCCGTGTGAAGCCCGCGCTCCTTAAGCGAGGTTCGTCATGGTCGTTCAGCGCGGTGACAACTGGGCCGGTCGAAGTCGACGTCGATGCGCCGCTCATAGACACCGATGTGCGGGCCATTGCCTCGGACAACCGGGGAGGCGCGGAGATCACGCTGCGTCTGAGTGTTCTCGGCATCACGGCTGAGGTTCCGTTGCGACGGGGTTCTGACCGGCGATGACGGCGAATCGGTAACGACAGTGAGTGCCGCCATGTGTGCCGTGTTGCTGTGACGTACTCCGAACTGTCGGTTCTTGCTGACAGGATGACCGTGGCCGGGAACACCCGGACGAACGACACCGGAGGGTCCCATGGCGCAGCGCGCATTCATTAGCTTCGATTACGACAACGACGCCAGGCTCAAGGACCTGCTCGTCGGCCAGTCGAAGAATCCCGACTCGCCCTTCACGATCGCCGACTGGTCGATCAAGGAGCCCTCGGCGGACTGGAAGGACAAGGCGCGACGCCGGATCCGCGCCAGTGGCCTCGTGATCGTGCTGTGCGGCAAGAACATGCGCACCGCGACCGGCGTGGCCGTCGAGCTCGCCATCGCCCAGGAGGAGGGAATCCCGTACTTCCTTCTCGCCGGCTACGCGGAAGGCTCCACGAGGCCGACGACGGCGAAGCCCAGCGACAAGCTCTACAAGTGGACCTGGCCGAGCCTCAAGAAGCTCGTCGGCGGTGCAAGGTGACGGCCGATCCCACACCCGATCCCCGAGTCATGGAGGCGTACAAACTCGCCGTTGAGATGGCCGACAGGGTGTCGGCGCGTCGCGCGGTCGCGAACGCGTTCTTCCTCACCGTGAATACGACGCTCGTGGCCGTCGTCGGCCTGCGGGGCACGGCGGCGAGCTCGGCGCTCTTGACCATCTCGGTCTGCCTGGCAGGGATCGCGGTCGCCGCCTGCTGGTGGTTCCTGCTCCAGAACTACCGACGACTCAACGAGGCGAAGTTCGTCGTCATCAACAAGATCGAGGCCGACCATCTACCGGTGAGGGTCTTCTCGGATGAGTGGGCCGCCCTAGGCGGGCCGGATGCACTCGCGGGAAGGGTCGCCAGGGCCAAAGCAGCGTTCAAGCAGCTCGGGACGGTCGAGAAGATCGTCCCCGTGGTCTTCGCGCTGTTGTACGTCATGCTCCTGATCGGGAGACTGGTCGCATGACGACCTACCTGGAGCACGACGCCGAGCTGATCAAGGGGTGCCTCCCGGACGGTGCCGAAGCGCCGGAGGGCTCCGACGCGCTGTTCCTCATGTACGCGGTGCTGATGCGCGCGAAGGGCGGCGACACCACGGCGTCGGATGTCCACGATGCCTGGTCGGCGTGGATGATCGGAGTCGACCCGGGCCACGAGTCGATCCGCCCGTTCGAGGATCTCGACGCCGAGACCCGCGGTGAGGACAGTCCGTTCCTCGTGGCGATCAAGAAGGCCGCCGCCGGACTCAAGTAGGTGAGGCTGCACGGCCAGACTCTTGCTAACCGTGGCGACGTGGTGGATTTCAGGTTCAATGTCTAAGAAGGGCTTCTGACCAGGGGTTTTATCTTCTCGGCTTCCGATGGGACTCGACGGGCGAGATTTGATCTATCATCAGTTGCTTAGCGTTCATGCCGCTGACCTGCGCTTTTAATCGGCCCCTTCGGAACTTCGGCAGGGGCCGACACTCGTTTCTGCGGTGCGGGAGCGTGGCTGGCAAGCACCCCCGAATGGTCAGTTCTGGGGAGGATTCGAGTTGTTCGACGCGCGATCTCTCGCTAGTTGCGCTGACTCAAAATAGGTCTGACTCAAAACTCGGGGCTCGACGGGGATCGATCGTTGCAGGTGCTCCCTTCGCCCCACGGTCGCCTAACTGCCGGCATCTCGCCGCTCGAAGACGATCGATGCGCTCACCGAGGTCTAGGCTCGAAGGCTAGGCCTGAGGCGAACGCGAGAACAGGCGATACCGTCGACCTAAAAGGGCGCAACCGCCACTCGGAGTTCTGGCAGTGCCTGTGCAAGCCACAGAGCCCCCGCGATCACGGGAGGGAGCTGTAGTAGTCGCTGGGACTGCTGCACGAGTGGGCGAGATCTGGTCGGGCTGCCCGCGTGGTGGGCCTGGAAGGTTGGTGCTGTGCCCATCGACAGAGGAACAGGCTCGTTCTGTTCTGCTGCTGAGCGCGCCTAGAGTGAAGGATGGCTACGGTGATGGGCCGTGTTCATCCCGTCCGTGCAATTTACCGAGGACGGCCAGATCGATCCTGACGTGTCTGCCATGGTGAAGATGCTGACAGCTGCTGGTATGAGCGGCTGGATACTCAGGGCCTGGTTGTGTACGCCGGCAGGGCTGCTGAGCGGTGAGATCCCGTGTGAGGTGGTAATGGCTAACCCCGAGCGTGCCTTCACGGCCGCCTCCTGCGCCGCCGAACAACACGCCACGCCCTCCTGGCAGAGGATAAGAACGCCCAGGAGGCCATGAGGGTCTTGCGATGGGGTAGGAATCCAGTATCTACGGTTTGTGTGGACAGAAATGGAGTGCCATGGGGAAGAAGCAGGCTCGCGATTTGCCTTCAGGGCGAATGGTCACGGCCGATGATGAGGGTCTTGCCGCGGCCTTTGAGCGCATGGGGAAAATGCTTGGTCGAATGAACGAGGAGGAGAATCCGAGGGAGTACGTGCTTCGTGGCCCAGCGATAATCGCCGAGCATGTCCAGGCCATCGCGGAGTCGTTGAAGGACGCTGACGCCTTCGACGTGATCGAGCTCATGCGGATGCGCGAGATGCCGATGATCCTCGAGGGCTACCGCGAAAGCCTTGCTGATCAGATGCCGGCAGCTGTCGAACTCGTTGCGCTCATTCTGCTCGCCAGGGGGCAGCGCGCGCCTGTGTCGAAGCCGACGAGCAAGACCCGCCCTGCGGGATTGATTCCCGACCTGCACGAACGGGCGCGGGAAATGCTGACCCTGGGCTCCTTCGCTCTATTCAGTTCGGGTGAGCGAAACGAATTCGGGCCGCTGACCATGTTGTCCGCCCAATTCGTCAGCCACGGTCTGACAGTGCAGTTCATGCAGTACGCGCATATCCATGACGAGATCAACGAAGAGCTGTTCTCATCGCGCCACCTCGGTGAATTGCTCCTCGAGACGCTTGGTTTCAGCTACGAGGACTTCTGCGCTGTGCGTGAGGCAATCGTTCGCGTCCACGGGGAGAAGTTCTTCGCCATCCGCGACACCGTCGGCGAGATGTTCGAGCAACGCGACGAGAAGAAGAACGATCCTGCGTTTGAAAAGGACGCGCGCTCCGCCCTGATGAGTATGCTGGAGCTTCCTGGAGAGCGCGCAACCCTCACTGTTCAAGATATTGCCGAAGCGTCGGGCGTGCCGGCAGATCGGACCCAGGCCGTTCTGGATCGGTTCAGCCTGTCATTCAACGGCGCTGACGACGCGCTTGCCGTAGTGACGAAGTTCCTGAGCGGCGATAACCCGCTCCGCTCCGCATCGCTGCTCAAGGACGCCGACGGCAACTACATCCTGACAGGCAAGCCGATCGGTACCGACTGCTTCCGTCAAGTCGTCGAAGAGGCGCTCAAGGCGGTCCCCGCAAAGTTTCGCCGTTATGAGAAGCGCCGCATGTTCGTGAGCGAGGGGCTCGCTCTGAAGCGTCTTGCCGCCCTCCTGGGCTCAGACGCAACCCACGCGAACCTCAAATACTTCCGCGCTAATCCGGGCGTCGAGGTTTCTGAGCTCGGACCCGATGCGCAGGACATCAACTCGATCGCCGAGCAGACTGAAGCAGACGGGCTGTTCATCATCGAGGATGTCGCGATTTGCGTAGAAGTGAAGGCAAAGAGCATCTCGGGTCACGCGCGGCGTGGGCATGTCCAGAGGTTGTCTGCCGACCTGCGGGAAACGGTCGGCAGCGCGACCGACCAGGCGCTCAGGCTTGAGAACCATATCCGAACCAATCACGGGCTGTGGCTTGAGAATCGCGAATGGCTGGAGCTCTCGGAGATCCGCGAGATTCGCTCGGTGACCGTCTACCTCGACGACTTCGGCCCGCTGTCCACTGCCTTGGACGAACTCGTGCGTGCCAAGGTGGTGGGAAGTGATCGTTTCCCTTGGCTCGTGACGTTGCACGACCTCAGCGTCATTGCCGAGGTCATCGATAGGCCCGCGGAGTTCCTGCTCTATCTGCGACGTCGCACAGAGTCGGAAGTGTCGCTGAAGTTCTCAGCCGTCGACGAGCTCGATCTCTTCATGCTATTTCTCTCGGGCGGCTTGTGGGTTGAACCGGACCCTGATCGGGTAAGCGAAGAGTTCCTTGGCGTCGCGCCTTCTACGGGCAAGGAGCGTCGCCGGTATCAGGAGTCGGCTGTTCCCACTCGCGTGATGACTCAAACCGATGAGCTGGACGCTTGGGTCTATTTCCAGGAAGACTCGAGCGATGTAGAAGCCGAGAAGCCTTCCTTCGGCGTCCTGCCGGGCATCGCCCAGATCATAGACTTCCTTCAGGATGGGCACAAGCCAGGGTGGTTCCGCTTCAGCGCAGACCTGTTGAACCTTGCTGAGGAGTCGCAGGAGTCACTGGTCGACATGGTCGAACGCTTGGCGTTGATGACCCGGCAGGACGGTCTCCACCACAATTCGATGATGGCGTTCGCCGGAGCGTGGGGCTACCCGACGTTGTTCATGGGCTCCAAACCTCGAAAGATGTCTATTCAAGAGGCCAGTACCCGGCTCGCGGCCTACGGATTCGCGAAGAAGCACCAGATTCAGTCGGATCGTGCGCTCATGGTGGTCTTCGATGAGGAGCAGCGCATCGGATCGATCCGTTATGACAACTCGCCTCCGGTGGAGAACAAGGAGCTTGACGGCTTCGTTGCGGAGATGGGCCTCATCCCTCCGGCCGTCATGGGGCGTCCGATCCCACCGTCGGCGCGAAGGGCGACCGTCAGGCTGAATCCGAGTCGGAAGCCGAAAAAGAGGGGTAAGCGAGACCGCTAACGACCCCCGCAATACCGCACGTAGTGGTTGCTAACCGCGGCGACGTGGTGGAGTTCCGCTTCAACGTGTAGACGGCGTCCTGAGCACTGGCCAGCCTGAGCTTCCGCGTCGGATATCCTCGCCGCGTGGTGTCGAATCAGACATTGAGCGACTCGGACCGGCGCGTGCTGGCGCGGTGGGCGCTGTCCTGCGCTGAGCGGGTGCTCCCGCTGTTCGATGCCGACGACGTGGCGCGAGACGAGATCCTCGATGCCGTCGCCCGCACTCGCGCCTACAGCGCCGGGGACAGTAGTGCTGGGCAGGAGATCCGAAAGCGCCTCGTCGCTCTGAAGGCGGCACGGGCAGCGACCACTTCCGCGGGAGTGGCGGCCGCTCGCGCCGTCGGCCAGGCGGCGGCTGTCGCCCACATGGCCGCTCACGCGCTGGGCGCGGCGGCGTACGCAGCGAAGGCGGTCTCGCTTGCGCACCCCGAGCAGCCGGAGCTGGTGCAGGACGAGGTGCGCTGGCAAGTGGCGGACCTCAGCGAGCGCGAGCGTGCCGCGCTGCGTCTGCTTTCGCCCCTCGGTGCCGATCCGTCAGGTCCGCTCGCACCTGGCCTTCTGTCCCGCGGCGTGCTCGGCTCGACGATTCGCCAGATCCAAGCGCAGCTCGGCGAGAGTGGCTGTCGTGACGGACTTCGTTGAATGCGCACGAGCATTCGTGCGCGCCGACTACCCGCAGGCGTTTGCGGCGTTCCTCGGGGGGAGCGCTGCGTCCGGGAGAGCGACCGAGACCTCGGACCTGGACATTCTCGTGGTGCTGCCCGGCGAATGGTCGACGACGGCGTTCGTTCAGACCACCACGCACAACGGGCGCTTGGTGGAGGCCTTCGTCTACGGCCCGGACGCGCTGCAGGTCTGGTTGGACAAAGGGCGCGATGATGCTCGTCCCGTTCTGGATCGGCTCATCGGCTCCGGGGTGTCGCTGATCGAAGGCGACATCGTGGACGAACTGGTCTCCGCGTCGCGCGCGACGCTCGCCGCCGGGCCGGCACCCATCGACAGGGATCAGCTTCGAGCACGCCGCTACAGCCTCTCGGCGCTCGTCGATGATCTGGAGGACGCAGCAGACTCGGGAACCGTCCGTGTGGTCATGGCGACAGCGTGGCGGGAGGCGGCTGAGCTGGCCCTGCGCTCGATGCCCGCCTGGATCGGGACCGGGAAGTGGCTCCTGCGCGAGCTGCGCGCCAACCAGGATCCCTTCGGTCTTGCCGCCTGGGTCGACCGCGGGGCGGATGATCACGCCGCGCTGGCAGGCATGTGCCGCGCAGTGCTCGACTCCGTGGGGGGATACCTGCAGGACGGCTTCATCAGGGGCGAGAAGCCGAGCAGCCTGTAGCGCAGTCGCAACGTTCAGCGAGACGTCGGCTCGGCGCGTTCCAGCAGACCGTGCATCCTCATCCAGCTCACGAACGAGCCGAACCAGTCCGTGCTGGTCGTCTCCTTCGGATACATGCCGAAGCCGTGGCCGCCTCGCTCATAGAAGTGGAGTTCGACCGGCCGCCCCGCAGCGCGCCAGCTCTCGACGAGGGGAAACCCCCTCGGGTCCATCAGGCCATCGTCCGCGGCGAGCGCGATGAACAGCGGCGGGGCGTCCTCAGGGACGTCGAAGGCCGTGAGCGGGCCGTAGACATCGCCGATGAACGCCGGCTTCGCATCCCCGCCGACAAGGGCCGTTGCGACCGTGAGCATCGCGCCCGCGGAGAAGCCGACCATGCCGACGCGCGCGGGATCGATCATCCACTCGCCCGCGCGGCTTCGCACGAGCGCGAAAGCGGCGCGAGCGTCGGCGATCTGCGCATCCAGACCGCGGAGCGCCGTGGCCGGGTCATGCCGGTCCGACAGGCGCGGTGCGGCCAGCATCGCCCTGATCGCCGCGTCGAAGTCGTCCAGATCCTCTGGAGTCGGCTTGAGACGGTACTTCAGCACGAAGGCGGCGACGCCACGGTTCGCGAGCGCGCGGGCGACGTCCCACCCCTCGTTCTCCATGGACAGCGACATGAATCCGCCGCCCGGAGCCACGATCACGGCGGTGCCTGTCGCCGTGGCCGGGTCGGGCAGGAACGGCGTGAGCGTGGCGGTGCTGACATTGCGAGCGAACATGCTTCCGTACTGGCTGTGCCACGCCTCGGGTGCTGAAGCCTCCGGCGGCTGTCCCGTCCCGAGTTCGATGGCGTCGGGCTGCTCGGGGATGGGGATCGGCGTCATCCCGTGCTGCGCGGACGCGGCAGGTGCGTCGCCGGTGGCCGAGGTGGTGGTCATGAGCTCTCCGATCGGACGAGGCGCCGGAAGAACGCGGCTTCCGCGCTCGGCGCCGAGCATAGCGCCCGTGGTCGCGTTCCGCGCCGACGGAGGAGGCGCGCGTTCAGCGCTCGGCGCCGGCGTCCTTCGCGAAGCGCCGCCGGCCCGCTTCGCTGATCGGCGTGAAGAGGTTGATGAGGTTGCCGTCCGGGTCGCGCACGAGCAGCGACCGGTTGCCCCAGGGCATGTCCGTCGGCGCGTTGACGAACACCTCGACGACGTCCTGAACGGCCCGGTAGGTCGCGTCCACGTCGTCGACGAGGAAGTCCAGCACGACGCTGCGGTTCGCGTGGGCCTCGGCGGCGCCGTCTCCGAGCAGGTGCACGGTCGCGGAGCTCGCGATGGCCAGCGTGCCGGAGGGCGTCCGAAGCTCGGCGAACATCGGGTGGAGTCGCTCGGCGGCTGCTCCGGTGACTGCTTCGTAGAACGCGACGAGAGCGTCGACGTCGTCGGTGATGATGCGGGTGGCTGCCAGCTCCATGGCCTTCTCCTTCTGTCCTGTCCGTGGCCGACGCACTCGGCCACAGACGTGACGGTACGAGCAATACCGGGCGAAAGATGTCCTGTATGCGGAGGACAATGGATGGATGGCCGACACGACCGCTCGCGCCCTGCGCCTGCTCGACCTCCTGCAGTCCGCGCATCAGCGCACTGTCGGCGAGCTGGCCGATCGGCTCGGCGTCGATGAGCGGACCATCCGCAGGGACATGGCGCGGCTGGTCGATCTCGGGCTGCCCGTGGAGACGCAGCGGGGGCGCTACGGCGGCTATCGAGTGGCGCCGGGCGAGCGGGTCCTCCCGCTCATGTTCAGCGCCGAGGAGGCGGTGGCTGTCTATCTCGGGCTCGTCCGTGCCCAGGCGGCGTCGGGTGACCCCGAGATCGCGGCGCAGACGGCCCTCACCAAGATCCGGCGAGCGCTCCCGGCCGCGGAGGCGGAGCGGGTCGACGCCCTTCTCGGTGCGACGATGCGCACCCCTCAGGGCGGTGCCGCTGCTCCCGACCCTGCCATCACGCTGACCCTGGCGGAGGCCGTCGCATCTCGGCAGGCGCTCGATCTCCGGTACGTCAACCGTCACGGCGCGCTCTCCCGACGAGTGGTCCATCCGCATGGCCTGGTGGCGCACGGGGATCGGTGGTATCTCATCGCCTTCGATACCGATCGGGAGGAGGAGCGGACCTTCCGCGTCGACAGGGTTCGGTCAGCTCGATCTCTGCGCGAGACCTTCGCTCCGCCGCGGCGGCCGGATGCCGAAGGCCTGCTCGATCGGTTCGCCGACGCGGACTACCGGTGGGAGGTGGTGCTGCGCATCCGGGCGACCGAGGATCGCATCCGACCTCACCTGCCGCGGAGCGTGGCCCGGCTCGAGCGGCTGGACGACGGAGAGGGTGCGTCCGAGGACGGCCTGCCCTGGTATCGGGCGGTGATCCATGCCGAGAGCCTGGACTGGCTGCCGCCCGTGATCGCGGCCCTCGACTGCAAGGTGACGATCGACGGCCCGGACGAGCTGCGCGACCGCGTCCGGGCTGCAGCGGCGAGGATGTCGCGGGCCGCGGGCTGAGCTCTGTCGGGTCGTGAGCCGGGGAGGGGCGGATGGCTCCTGACGGTGCGCCGCGGCGGCGTTCGGGTTCACCGTCTCAGCCCGCGCGGCGTCAGGCCGGGGCTCGTCCGAGTGCCTTGTGCAGGAGCTGGGCCAGCTGGCTCTGCTCGTCAGCGCTGAGTCGCGAGGCGGCTGTCCTCGCGAACGCGAAGCTCTGCTCGAAGGCGGCGTTGAGGCTGTCACCGGACGGCGTGCGGATGAGCAGTCGAGACCTGCGGTCGTCGGGATTCGCGTGGCGCTCCACGAGGCCTCGCGCCTCGAGTCGGCCGACGATCTGCGTGATGTTCGATGCGTCGCATTCGAGTTCGTCGGCGAGTTCGCGCATCCCGCGCGGCGTCGAGATGCGTCCGAGCACGCATGCCTGGGCGACGCTCATCTCGTGCTGTGCGGCCGCGATCTCATAGGCCCTGTCGTAGGCGTCGACGAAGTCGAACATCGCGCGCTCGGCGTCCGTCGATGCCGACACGGGTCCTGACGGAGCTGCCATGCGCCGAGCATAACACTTGATCCAATCAAGCAAATGTGCCACGGTAATGCTTGAGTCGATCAAGTATGCGGTGCCACCGCCGAAGGGAGTCGAGATCGATGCACGCGCTCGTCGTCGTCGCACATCCACGCCGTGATTCGCTGACCGCCGCCACGGCGGCGCGCGTTCGGGACACGCTCTGCGCCGAGGGCAGCACGGTGGACGTCCTGGATCTGTATGCGGAGGGCTTCGATCCGTCGCTGCGCACCGCGGACGAGCCCGACTGGGCCGATCACACGAAAGAGTACTCGGCGGAGGTCCGGGCGCACATGGCTCGCATCGCCGCCGCGGACCTCGTTGTCGTCGTCTTCCCCGTGTGGTGGTTCGGTCTGCCTGCGATCGCCAAGGGCTGGGTCGATCGGGTGTGGAACCGGGGGTTCGCCTACGAGCCGTCGACTCTCCACGGCACGCGCATGCTCTGGATCGGCCTGGCCGGCGCCTCGTCGGCGTACTACGCGCGCCACGGATTCGACACGGCGCTCGATGTCCAGCTGCGGGTCGGCATCTCCGAGTTCTGCGGGATCCGTGACGCCCGTGTCCACCTCATCTACGACACCCTCGAGGAGCCCGACGCGGCGCGCGTGGATGAGATCGTCTCGTCCGCCGCGCTCGCCGCGTAGGGGGATGCGCCGCAGGTCAGGGCCGCGCCGCCGTTCACGCGGCGCGGCCCGGCGTGCTCAGCGCCGCCCTGCGGGCTGACGGATGGCTGCGTTGATCCTGTTCCAGACGTTGATCGCGCCGATCTCGAACAGGAGCGCCGAGATCTGGCGAGCGTCGAACAGCTCGGTCATGCGCGACCAGAGCTCGTCCGAGATCGGGTCGTGGTGATCGGCGAGGCGGGTGATCGCCTCCGTGAACTCGAGCGCGACCCGCTCTCGCTCGGTGAAGTACGGCGCATCGCGCCAGGCGGCGACCGAGTGGATCCGCTCGGGCGATGCGCCGTCCTCGCTCATCTCGCGTGCGTGGTCGACCGCGCACCAGCTGCAGCCGTTGATCTGGCTCGCGCGCAGGCAGAGCAGATGCAGGAGGGGCTCGGGCAGTCCTGCCGAGCGGGCGACGCGGTTCAGCCCGGTGAGGGCATCGAGCCCGCCCTCCAGGAGGAAGGCAGGATGGGGCATGCGCGCCTTGTGCGCCACGACGGCGTCGGCGTCGGCGGGGGTGAGCAGAGCGGTGTCGGTCATGGTGGTCTCCTCGTATCGCATCTGTGCTGTCACACCGCCGCGTTTCGGGCGGTCAGTAGAGTGACCCGCCGAACAGAGGGAATGTGACATGACCGATCAGAACGACCTCGCCATCCGCTTCGAGGAGCACCGACCGCGGCTCGCACGGCTCGCCCAGCGCATGCTCGGATCCGCCTCAGACGCCGACGACGCGGTCCAGGAGACGTGGCTTCGCGTGTCACGCGCAGGCGACGATGACATCGACAACTTCGGCGGCTGGCTCACGACCGTGACATCGCGCGTGTGTCTGAATGCGCTGCGCGCTCGCGCGACCCGCAACGAGATCGCCTACGAACAGGGTCTGCCCGATCCCGTCGTGGACACGGACACTCCGGAGGGCGCTCCGGATGTCGCGGCGCAGCTGTCAGACGCCGTCGGCGCCGCTCTCATGCTCGTCCTCGATCGGCTCAGCCCCGCGGAGCGCGTCGCCTTCGTGCTGCACGACTCCTTCGACGTCCCCTTCGAGCAGATCGCGGAGCTTCTCGAGCGGTCTCCCGCGGCGGTGCGCCAGCTCGCGTCCCGTGCACGGCGTCGTGTGCAGGCGGCGGGAGCAGGTGGCGACGCGGACCCGCGGCGGCAGCGGACCGTGCTCGATGCGTTCTTCGCGGCGGCCCGCTCGGGCGACCTGCCGCGTCTCATCGCCGTGCTCGATCCCGACGTCGTCCTCCGCGCGGACACGGCGACCTCGCCCCTCCGTGTGGTGCGCGGCGCCGAGGCGGTCGCGGGCAACGCGATGATGTTCGCGAACCCCGACGCGCGGCTCGTGCCCGTGCTCGTCGACGGACGGCCGGGCGTCGTCATCGAGGTGGGGGAGCGTGCGGTGTCGGTGATGGCCTTCTCGGTGCTCGGCGAGCGCATCGTCGCCATCGACGCCTACGCGGGGCCCGCTCGTCTCGCGCGAATCGAGCTGCCCCGGTGAGCGCGCGGTCCACTTCGCGCCTCCGGCGAGCCCGGCGCGCTCTCCTCGAGCGGATCGGCCCGCTGGTGCGCCGCCGGGGCATCCGTGCGCACCGCGCATCCGTCGACGTCTGGCTCGACGCCGCCCGCGCGACGATGCGCGCTCGCTACTGCCTGTGCATCACCGACGCACCGGATGGGCCGCGGGCCCGCGCTGTGCAGCCCTTCCGGCCTGATGACGACCTCGTCGTGCACTTCGGGACGTCGCCGCACAGCCGGAAGGCTGTCGAGATCCGCCGGAGCGGAAGAGTCGTCCTCTCGTACCTCCGTGAACGCGACGGTGCCTGTGTCACCGTCCGATGCGCGGCGGAGATGCTCGAGGACGCGGCCGCCCGCCGCCGCTGGTTCATGCCGTTCTGGCGAGCCTTCTGGCCGGCAGGACCGGACGACCCCGCGTTCGTCGTGGTCCGGTGTGTCCCCTTCGAGATCGAGCTCTGGGACGCGCGGCGACGCGTCACGCCACCGCCGTTCGGCCTCGCGCAGGCCCGCGTCGTGCGCGATCCCGGCGGGGAGTGGCGCATCGCGGCGGCGTGAGCTGCGCGCCGCGAGCCGATCAGCGGATGGCGTCCGCGACGGCGTCGGGATGGTCGAGGTGGGGGATGTGCCCGGCGGCCGGAACGACGACGACGCGGGCCGCGCTCATCTGCGCGGCGAGGGCGCGTGCGACGTCGGGGGAAGCATGGATGTCGGCATCGCCCCACACGAAGGCGGTCGGCACGTCCGCGGCGACCAGGACAGCGTCCACGCGCGCCGCCGGCTTCCAGCCCCGCGCGTCGGCGACGGAGCGGATCACCGCTCGGCTCGCCTCTCTCGCGCCCGGGAGGTTCACGTCCGCGAGGGCGACCGCGAGCACATCGTCGGCGATCCGCGCGGGGTCGGCCACGTAGGGCCCGAACATCCTTCTGCGCACGGCCTCCGGATCGCGCAGGGGCAGGCGCGAGACCGCCTTGCCCACGCCGGGGACCGTCCACAGGCGCAGGAAGAGCCCGATGTCCGCGAACAGCCCGCCGGCGCTTCCCGCCAGCGTGAGCCCCGCCACGCGATCGGGGTGAGCGGCCGCGAACCGGATCGTCGCGAAGCCGCCCATCGAGCAGCCGACGAGGCGGACGTGAGCCGCCCCGAGGGCGTCGACGACGTCGAGCAGCCAGCTCGCGCAGGCGCGACCCCAGTCGTCGATCGGGGAGGGGAGCGGATCCGAGAGGCCGAAGCCCGGGGTGTCGACGATCGCGACCCGACCCGTGACGCGCGGCGCGACGTCCGCCCACTCCGCGCTGTTCCCCACGCCGCCGTGGACGAAGACGGTGACCTCGTCGCCGCCGCCGGATGACAGGAGATGGATGCGGCTCCCGTCTCTGCGGATGACCTGGTGCTCGTCCAGCTCGAGACCGCGACGCGCGAAGAGCTCGCGCCGGAGGAGGCGAAAGCGCTCGAGGCGCCCGCCGAAGGCGTGCTGTCCGACCGGAGCGAGAGTGGGGTCCACGATGACCTCCCGAGTTTCGTTACAACGTAATGTAACGATGTGACGATAGTCTGTCAAGGTGGGACGACCCAGACGGTACGGCGCCGAGACCGAGGCGGACCTGCTCGAGGCGGCCGAGCAGGTGCTTGAGGAGGGCGGGCTCGCGGCTCTGTCGGTGCGCGCCCTCGCCGAGCGGACCGGCGTCACGACGCGTGCGATCTACAGCGTGTTCACCTCCAAGGGCCACCTCCTCGCGCGGCTCGCTGTGCGAGGGTTCGACCTGCTCGGGCGCCGCGTGGCCGAGCTGCCCGTCACCGACGATCCGGAGGCAGACCTCGTCGAGGCCGGACTGGCGCTTCGCGCGTTCGCCGCGCGTCATCCGGCCCTCTACGCTCTCGCCTTCGGTCTCGACCGCCCGACGGCAGACGACGCGCCGTCGGCGGAAGCGGCGCGGGGTGAGGCGCTCGCCGAGCTCCGGGCACGCGTCGCGCGGGTCGGCGGCTCGGTCGACGAACCGGAGCTGGGGGCGCAGGTCCGCGCGTTCCACGCCCTCTGCGAGGGGCTCGCGGCGCTCGAGCGCCGGCGCGCTCTGCAGGGGGAGCAGGCCTGGCGCACGGCGCTCGCGGTCTGCGTCCGCGGCATCGCAGCCCCGCGGGCGCGCGTCGCGGACGCGCGCCCGACTGGCCGGGGGGCCTGATGCCCATCGTCCTCACGGGACACCTCCTCTGCGCGACGCCCGCCGAGGCCGAGCGCGTCGAGCGCCACCTTCCCGCGCATCTCGCGGCGACCCGCGCGGAGCCGGGGTGCCTCGCGTTCCACGTGCGCCCGACCGCGGACCCCCTCGCGTGGCAGGTCGACGAGGTGTTCGCAGACGAGAGCGCCTTCGCCGCCCATCGGTCGCGGATGGCCCAGAGCAGGTGGGCGCGCGCGACCGCGGGGATCGAACGCCGCTACGTCGCGCGCGAGGGCGTGCCGCCCGTGCTCGGGGAGCCGAGGCGTCCGTCGCCACTCGGCGGGCGGCGGCCGCGTGCGGACGACCTGCGGCGATTCGCGGCAGATGACCCGCGAGCGATGGACGATGTCCTGCCGGCGGATCCGGACGCCCTGCGGATGCTCATCGTCGGAATCAACCCGGGCCTCTGGACGGCTGCGGTCAACGCGCCGTTCGCTCGTCCGGGCAACCGGTTCTGGCCGTCTCTGCAGCGCGCCGGTCTCACGGACCGCGTGGTGGACGCATCGACAGGGCTGTCGGGTGAAGACGAGCAGCAGCTGCTCGTGCGCGGGATCGGCATCACGAACCTCGTCGGCCGCGCGACCGCCCGCGCGGACGAGCTCGGCCGTGACGAGCTGAGGGAGGGCGGTCGCCGCGTGGTCGCGCAGGTCGCGCGCCTCCGGCCCCGCGTCGTCGCGGTGGCGGGCATGACGGCCTTTCGCGCGGCGTTCTCGCTGCCGAAGGCCAGGCTCGGAGCGCAGGATCCGCCCCTCGCCCGGGGATGGCCCGACAGCGTGGCGCTCTGGGTCGTTCCTCAGCCGAGCGGGCTCAACGCGCACGAGACGATCGACTCGCTCGCGGCGAAGTGGCGCGAGGTCTGGGCCGCGGCGGCCCGAGCCTGATCGGGCCGCCGCGGGTCACCAGCGTTCGAAGAAGGCCCGAAGCAGCGGTCCGGCGGTCTCGGCGCCCGACTCCCCGTCCTCGACGAACACGGCGACCGCGAGGTCGCCGTGCGTGCCGACCATCCAGCTGTGCGTGGGGTGCGAGCCATCTTCGCCGGGCTCGCCGTACTCCGCCGTGCCCGTCTTCGCACCGACGTCGCCGATGCCGTTCAGGAAGGTCGCCGAGCCCTCGGTGACGACCGCGCGCATGAGGGTCTGCAGCGCGGTCGCCTCGTCTGCCGTGAGCGGATCCGCCGGCTCGGCGTCGCCCGTCCGGTCCGCGATCAGATGCGGCACGACGGTCTCGCCGGCCTGGATGGACGCGGCGACCGTCGCCATGGCCAGGGGCGTGGCGATGATGCGCCCCTGGCCGATGAGGTCGGCCGCGCGCTCCGTCTCGCTCTCGGGCTCGGGAACCCGGCCGAGCCCGGCCGGGTAGCCGAGGTCGATCTCGGAGCCGAGCCCGAGGGACGCGGCAGCGGAGGCGAGCGCGCCGTCGGCGATCCGGTCTCGAGCGCCGATGAGTGCCGTGTTGCAGGAGTTCGCGATCGCGGTGCGGAAGGTCACGTCGCCCAGCGCCGAATCCGGGTAGTCGTCGTAGTTCTTGAACGTGAAGCCGTCGACCTCGATCGTCTCGGGGCAGGACAGCACGTCGTCGAGAGCGACGCCGGATCGCAGGAGAGCGAGCGACGTCACGAGCTTGAAGGTCGAGCCCGGGGCGAACTCGCCGGTGGTGGCGAGATTGAGGCCCGCATTGCCCTGGCCATTCGCCGCCGCGAGGATCTCGCCGGTGGACGGGCGGATGGCGACGATCGCGCTCCCGGGCGCGTCCTCGCCGCCGAGGCCGCCGAGGATCTCCTCGGCGTGCATCTGCATGGCGGGATCCAGGGTGAGCGCGAGCGGCTCGCCGTCCTCGCCGGGCCACTCCGCGAGCGTGCGCCGCTCGTCCTCGGCGCCGACCGCTTCGATGACGGTGGTCGGCGTTCCGCGAAGCTGACGGTCGTGCTGCGCCTGCAGACCGGAGAGCCCGACCTGGTCGCCGGCTCGGACGGCGCCCTCGGAGCCCTCGACGATCTCGGCCGTCGCCTCGCCGACTGTGCCGAGGATCTCGCGCGCGAACGTGCGCGTCGGCGCGAGCGGGATCTCGTCGGGCACCACGAGTGCGCCGGGGATGCTCGAGAACGCGGGATCGACGTGCTGATCCTCCTCGCCGTCGCGCACGACGATCGCCTGCACGAAGGCTTCAGGGCCGGCGCTCTCCGCGGATGCCCGGAAGGCGGCGGGATCGATGCCGACGGCGGACGCGATCCGCTCTGCCGAGGCGCCGACCTCCTCCGCCGGGATCGCGGTCTTGTCGAGGCCGTACCGGCCGACCGGGCGGTCGGTGACGATGGGGGCTCCGTCACCTCCCAGGACCTCGGCGCGCGGGGAGAAGGTGCGCTGGATCTCGATCCGATCATCCGGTTCGAGTTCGGGGATGAGCGTCGCGGGCGTCCAGTCGACGGCCCACTCGTCCTCGCCTTCCACGAGGGCGGCCGTCGTGTCGTAGGTCCACTCGTGGCCGTCGACATCCCAGCTCCAGTGCAGGGCGACCGTCGCCTCGGCGCCGTCCCGCTCGACCTCGTCGGCCGACACCTTCACCGTGTAGTCCGCGAGCGGGGCGATCTGCTCGTCGAACGCGGCGGCCGCCTCCGGAGCCGTGAGCGCGACACCGTCGAGCGTCCGCTCGGTCAGGGCCTGGGCGAGGTCGTCCGCCGCGGCGCGGACGGCGTCTTCGGCGCCGTTCGTGCACGCGGCGAGAGGGAGCAGCAGCGCGAGGAGCGCGACGGCGGCGCCGCGTTTCGGGGAGAGGGGCATGGAGCAGTGGTCCTTCCGAGCGAGCGGGCGTCCTCCGTCATCCTGCCATGCGGATATGACGCATCCTCCGATAGCACACCGCCGTGCTCGGCGCCGCCCCCTGGAAGGGCGCGTTGATCCCTGAGACGGTGGGAGCATGCGGACATCTCGACTCGGCAAGCTGCTGCACGACGACTCCCTGTCCTTCCTCCTGCGCGGGTACGACTTCGGCGCGCACGTCTGGAGCCGCGTGCGCGACGGTGCGCGCTCCGCGCCGATGCGGCTCCTCGGCGACGAGACGCTCTTCGTGCGCGGCCCCGAGGGCGTCGCGGTCTTCTACGACGAGAGCCGCATCGCGCGGCATGGGGCGATGCCCGCGATCGTGCAGGAGTCGCTCTTCGGGCACGGCTCCGTGCACAGTCTCGACGGCGCGGCGCACCGGCATCGCAAGGCGACCTTCGTCGACGTCGCCTACGAGGACGCGCAGGTGGAGAGGTTCGGCCCGAACCTCGAGCGCGAGTGGCGCACCGAGCTCGAGGCATGGCGCGACGGCGGCACGCGCTCGGCCTACGATGCCGCGGTCGGCGCGTTCGGGCGTGCGTCGATGCGATGGGCGGGTCTGCCCGGCACGGCCGACGCCCAGACGCGGTGGGCGGGGCGGCTCGCCCAGATCGTCGACGGGTTCGGCTCGCCCTACTCGCCTGCCTATCTGCTCGCGCTCGCGAACCGGCTCTGGTCGGATCGCCATGCCGAGCGGCTGATCGCGGCTGTCCGCGCCGGCGAGCTGAAGGCCGAGACGGACACCGCGCTGCGCGCGTGGGCGGACCACCGGGAGCCGGATGGCGCGCTCCTGCCTGCGCGCACGGCCGGCATCGAGCTGCAGAACAGCATGCGGCCGATGATCGCGGTCGCGCGCTTCGTCGCGTTCGCCGCGAAGGAGCTGCACGACCGACCCGCGTGGCGCGAGCGCATCGCCGAGGAGACGCGAGAGCGGGGCTCGCTCGTGGGCGGCCCGCTCGCGACGATGTTCGCGCAGGAGATCCGGCGCACAGCGCCGTTCGTGCCGATGCTCCCCGGCTGGGCCATCGCCGACGTCGAGCTCGACGGCCGCCGCGTCGCCGCAGGCGGACGCGTCGTCCTCGACATCCTCGGGACGAACACCGACGAGCGCTCGTGGGAGCGCGCCGACGAGTTCGATCCGGAGCGGTTCGCGGGCGTCGAGGACTACGAGGCCCTCGCCGCGTTCGTGCCGCACGGCGGCGCGGATGTCGCGACGGGGCATCGGTGCCCCGGTGAGAAGCTCGCGATCGCCGGTCTCGCGACCGCGATCGCCGCTCTCAGCGACCCGCAGGTGACCATCCTCGGCTCCGGACTGGAGGTCAATCGGGGGAGGCTCCCGACGATGCCCGCGTCGGGCGGGCGCGTCCGGCGCTGCCCGTTCCACTCCGGCGCGGCGGGACCCGGGCCGGCGTAGCCTCGATCGAGGCCGGGCCCCGCCGGGCGGCTCGCGCGAGAGGAGGAGCCGGATGACCGTGATGCCGTCGGATGTGTCGGTCCGCGACGCGTACACCGCGCGCGCGGACGAGTACGTGCGGCTGCTCGGATCGGTGGACGCCATGGCGCCCGCGGACGAGCGGCGCATCACCGCCTGGGCGCGGTCTGTCGATGGCCGGATCGTGGACGCCGGCTGCGGGCCCGGTCACTGGACGAAGCACCTGCACGATCTCGGGTGCGCGGTCGAGGGCGTCGATCTCGTCGACGCGTTCGTGCGCAGCGCGCGCGAGCGCTTCCCTGACGTGACCTTCCGGCGCGGGGATCTTCGCGACCTCCGCGTCGACAACGGCTCTCTCGGCGGCATCCTCGCGTGGTACTCGCTCATCCATCTCGACCCCGCGGAGATCCCGGCGGTCCTCGCCGAGTTCGAGCGTGCTCTGACGCCGGGAGGCTCGCTGCTCATCGGGTTCTTCGACGGGGCCGACATCGAGCCGTTCCCGCACAAGGTCGTGACCGCGCACCGGTGGCCGGCCGCCGAGATGCGGCGTGCTCTCGAAGTGGCCGGGTTCGCGGTCACCGACATCGAGCGGCGGGCCGATCCGGGCGCGAGGCCGCATGCGGCGATCGTCGCCGTGCGCCCGCGGCGCTGACTCAGCCGCCCCAGACGGCGCGCGCTCCCGCCTCGCCCGCGAGGACGACCGAGACCGTGGCTCCCGATGCGGTGACGAGAGCAAGAACAGCGAGCGCGACGCCGACGACGCGATCGCGACGAGATGAGGCCTCGCGCGCGCTCGCGCCATCCGCCGGGTGCCGCCGGAACCAGAGCCATTGCGCGACCGTGACCACGGCCATCCCGATCGTCCAGGGAGGGACGAGCACCGCGAGCGCCTCGTGGCGCGCGACCTGAGGCAGCGGACCGACGACCTCCTTGAGCGCTCCGCCCGACACGACCGCGACGTACACGAGCACGACGGCCACGACGGCCGCGAGGGGCGTCACGGCGCCGAGTCGTCGACGCGCCGACGGGAGGATCGCGCCCAGCACGAGCGCGAGAGCCGTGAGGGGCACGAGCACGACCGCACCGTGCACCACGAGCGGATGGAGGGGGAGACCGGCGACCTCGAACGGGTTCATACTCGGAACACGGGATGGCAGGGCGGGCGGTTCAGATGAACCCGGGCACCGCGCATCTCGTTGCCTCAGTGGGGAGGTGTGCGATGCCGGGCGATGACGCGACACGACTGGGTGCGCTGTTCGACGCGCACGCGGCCCCGGTGTGGCGCTACGTCGTCCACCTCACGGGAGATCGCGCGGGCGCCGACGATGTCGTCCAGGAGACGCTCCTGCGCGCCTGGCGCACGCCGCGCATCCTCGCGCAGGATCCGGAGACGGCCCGCTCGTGGATGTACACGGTCGCGCGGCACATCGTCATCGACGAGGCGCGCAGCGCGCGGCATCGCCGTGAGATCGCGGTCGCCGAGACGCCGGAATCGGCTGTGCGGGACGCGACCGACGCGATCTTCGACGCCCTGCTCATCGAGGAGGCACTCGGCGTCCTCTCGGATGCGCATCGCGACGTCGTCGTCCGCGCGTACTTCGGCGGCCTGTCGACCGTCGAGATCGCCGCGGACCTCGGCATCCCGGAGGGCACGGTCAAGTCCCGGCTGCACTACGGGCTGCGGGCGCTGCGCCTCGCGCTGCAGGAGAGAGGGGTGACGCGATGAACGCCGATCACGAGCGGTTCGCCGAGTGGGACGCGGCCTACGTGCTGGGCGCGCTGAGCTCGGCCGACCGCGCCGCGTTCGAGGCCCACCTCGTCGAGTGCGAGCGCTGTCGGGCGGCGATCGCCGACCTCGCTCCGATCGTCGGGCTCCTGTCTCGGGTGGAACCCGACCGAGGCCGCGGTCTGATCGAGGCAGAGCGCGTCAGCGACGGGCCCGACGCCGCTCGTCGCGCGCAGCTCGTCGCGCTCGGCGCACGCCGCTCGCGACGGCGCCGGCGCGCGGGCGTCGCGGTCGTCGCCGCGCTCGCCGCTGTGCTCGTCGCGGTGCCCGTCGTGGTGACCGTCACGCAGCCGCAGAGCACGGTGGTCGCGATGGCGCCCGTCGGATCGGCGCCGCTCGAGGCGTCGGTGGAGCTCACCGAGGTGGCGTGGGGCACGCGCATCGACATGACGTGCGCGTACGGACACGGCCCCTCCGACCGCGAGTGGCGCTACACCCTCGTCGTCACGGCGGCAGACGGCACGGAGAGCGCGCTGTCGACCTGGCGGGCCACGGCCGGGTCGACGGCCCGCCTCAGCGCCGGCACGGCCCTCGCGCCCGACGAGATCGCGAGCATCGACATCCGCTCGTCGACGACGGGCGACGTTCTCATGCGCGCTGCGCCGCTGAAGGGGAAGTGAACCCGACGCGCCTGCGGATCGTGTCCCCGGTGACTGAACCGCAGTCGTGAACGGAGGATCGCCATGTTCCGCAAGCACGTGATCAGGTCGGCCGTGTGGGGAGGGGTGCTCGTGCTCGCGCTCGCCGGCTGCTCGGCGCCCGCCGCCGAGCCCGAGGAGGAGCCGTCCGAGTCGGAGTCCTCGGAGCCCATGACCTCGCCCGATGAGATGACCGGCGACGGCACGACCCTCATGGTGGCCGAGTCGCCGCTCGGCGAGATCGTCGTCGACGGCGAGGGCATGACCGTCTACATGTTCGACCAGGACACCCAGGGCGCCGGGGTCAGCACCTGCGAGGGGCAGTGCGCCGAGAACTGGCCTGCCGTGACCGTCGAGGGCGACCTGACGGAGGTGGAGGGCGTCACCGGCGAGGTGGGCACCATCGAGGGCGTCGACGGCGAGACGCAGGTGACGCTGAACGGCTGGCCGCTCTACTACTTCGCGGGCGATGCCGCAGCCGGAGACGTGAACGGCCAGGGCGTCAACGACGTCTGGTGGGTGCTGTCTCCCGCGGGTGAGCGGATGGCCGAGTAGCGGGCGGCCGCGCGCTGACGGGGCGGTTCCCGCCAGCGCGCGGATCGTCAGCGCTCGCGCACGGGCTCGGGCGCTGACGGCTCGTCGGTCACGGGTCGGCGGCCCATGACCATCGCGAACAGCGCACCCGACAGGTTGTGCCAGACGGAGAATACCGCCGCGGGCAGCGCCGCGAGCGGCGAGAAGTGCGCGGCCGCGAGCGATGCGGCCAGCCCGGAGTTCTGCATTCCGACCTCGATCGAGATCGCGCGCCGCTCGCGCTGGGTCATCCCGAGCGCGATCGCGGCGAGGTAGCCGAGCAGGAGCCCTAGGCCGTTGTGGAGCACGACCGCGAGGAACACGATGAGGCCGGCCTGGACGATCCGATCCGCGCTGCCCGCCACGACGGCCGCGACGATGAGCGAGATCGCGATCGTGGAGAGCCACGGGAACCATGCCTGCACGCGCTCCACGAACGCGCGCAGGAAGAGGCGCACGACGAGGCCGGCGATGATCGGCAGCAGGACGGTCTGCAGGATCGACACCATCATCGAGCCGAACGGCACCTCGAGGAACGTGCCGGCGAGCCACAGGGTGAGCAGCGGGGTCATGATCGGCGCGAGCAGCGTCGAGCACGTCGTCACGGTGACCGACAGCGCCGTGTCGCCGCGTGACAGGTAGGTCACGACGTTCGACGCCGTTCCGCCCGGGGCGCAGCCGACGAGGATGACGCCCGCCGCGAGCTCGGGCGGGAGGCCGAGCGCGAAGGCGATGAGCCACGCGGTCAGCGGCATGATGAGGTACTGCAGCACGACTCCCACGAGGACCATCCACGGGCGCTTCGCGATGCGCGCGAAGTCGGGGAGCGTCAGGGTGAGGCCCATGCAGAACATGATGAATCCGAGCAGCCAGGGCACCGCGGGCCCGAGCACGGGCGCGGCTCCCGGCAGGAGGAATCCGATCACCCCGGCCACCAGCACGAGGATCGGGAAGACCGTGACCGCGCGCCGTGCGGCGCGGTCGGGAGCGGAGGATGCAGTCGGCTGGCTCATCCGATCAAATCTGCCATATCCAGGTGAGCCACCTGTGCGTCTGCTGAGCATCTTGCTACGCTCGCTCGATACTGAGATGGCGTGACAACCGCCCAGTGAAGGGATACAGAATGTCTCGCACGAACACGGCCGGCGCCGTTCCGGCACGCGAGGTGTGGACCGGTCAGATCGGCTTCATCCTCGCCGCGCTCGGGTCGGCTGTCGGCCTCGGAAATATCTGGCGCTTCCCCGGCGTCGCCTACGAGAACGGGGGAGGAGCCTTCCTCATCCCGTATCTCGTCGCGCTGCTGACCGCCGGCATCCCCATCCTCTTCCTCGACTACGCGATCGGGCACCGCTTCCGCGGTTCCGCCCCGCTCGCCTTCCGACGCCTCGCGGGGCGCGTGGGCGAGAGCATCGGCTGGTTCCAGGTGATGATCTGCGTCTTCATCTGCATCTACTACACCGCCGTGCTCGCCTGGGCCTCGAGCTACTTCGTCTTCTCGTGGGATCTGCGCTGGGGGTCCGATCCCACCGCGTTCTTCGTCGGGGAGTACCTGCAGGTGGCGGCAGAGCCGATCACCTTCGAGTTCGTTCCCGGTGTGCTGATCCCGCTCGTCCTCATGTGGGTGGTCGCTCTCGTGGTGCTCGGCGCGGGCGTCGTGAAGGGCGTCCAGCGCGCGAACGTCATCTTCATCCCTCTGCTCGTGATCGGGTTCCTGATCCTCGTCGTTCGCGCCCTGTTCCTCCCCGGCGCGATCGACGGGCTCACGGCGTTCTTCACGCCGGATTTCGCGGCGCTCGCCGACCCATCCGTGTGGATCGCGGCGTACAGCCAGATCTTCTTCTCGCTGTCCATCGCCTTCGGCATCATGGTCACGTACGCGTCCTACCGCCGCCGGCGTGTCAACCTCACCACTCCCGGCCTCGTCGTCGCGTTCGGCAACTCGTCGTTCGAGCTGCTGGCGGGCATCGGCGTCTTCGCGACGCTCGGGTTCTTCGCGTTCGAGCAGGGCATCCCGGTGGCGGAGCTCGAGGGGCTGACCGGCGTCGCGCTGTCGTTCATGACCTTCCCCGCGATCGTCTCGCAGATGCCGGGCGGCGAGTGGTTCGGCGCCCTCTTCTTCGGCGCACTCGTGCTCGCCGGCCTCACCTCGCTCATCTCGATCCTCGAGGTGATCATCGCGGCCGTGCGAGACAAGTTCGGCCTCACGCGCTCGCAGGTCGTCTACGGTCTGGGGGGAGTGCTCGCGGTCGTCTCGATCCTGCTCTTCTCGACCACGTCCGGCCTCACCGCGCTCGACACGGTCGACAACTGGGCGAACAACATCGGCATCGTGGCCTCGGCGATCATCGTCTCGATCGTCGTGCTGTGGGTGCGTCGAGCCGGCCCCGAGCTCGCGTCGCACCTGAGCACCCTGTCGACCTTCAAGGTCGGCCGCGTGTGGCTCTTCCTCGTCTCGATCGTCGCGCCCGTGGTCCTCGCCTACATGCTCGTCTCGAAGATCGTGGAGCTGCTCGTCGACGGATACAGCGGCTACCCCGTGACCTACCTGGGAATCGTCGGCTGGGGATCGGTCGCCATCATGGTCGTCGGGGCGATCGCGCTCACGGGCGCACGGTGGCGCCATGATCCGGAGAAGTTCGAGCCGTGGCCGGCGACGGACGCCGTGTCGCTGAAGGGAGACCTGCGATGACCGCCATCGCGACGCTGTTCTTCATCATCGCCGCCGTCCTCATCTGGGGCGGGCTCGTCGCGAGCATCGTCTTCCTCTCGTCGAAGCCCGAGGTGCCGGCGTATCCGGACGGCGCTGTCGACGACGAGGGCGATGACTGACGCTCCGGAGCCCGGGTCCTCTCGCGGGCGTAGCATGGTCGGCATGTCCACGACCGAGGAGACCAGGGCGACGCCGCTCGTCCCGCTGCTGACCGCGTCCGCGGAGGACGCCCCCGCGTGCGCCGACGGCGCGTGCAGCTGGCCGGGTGCGCAGTCGTCCTGACCTGAGCGCACAAGAGGAGAGGGCCCGCGACCATGGTCGCGGGCCCTCTCCTCTTGCGTGCGAGGGAGCTCAGTGGCCGTGGCCGCCGGGCATGCCCTCCTGCTCCTCGGGCTTGCGCACGAAGAACGACAGCGCGACCGAGACGAGCGAGATGATCGCCGCGATGAGGAAGGCCGTCCGCGCGCCGGGGGCGCCGGCTGCGGCTGCGGGCACGCCCGCCTCCTCGCCCGCATGGAGGATGCTCGAGTAGGTCGCGATGAGGATCGCGACGCCCGCCGCGCCGGCGACCTGCTGCAGCGTGTTGAGCACGGCAGAGCCATGCGAGTAGAGGTGGCGCTCGAGCGATCCGAGCGAGGCCGAGAACAGCGGCGTGAACGACATCGCCATGCCGACGGACATGGCCGTCTGCACCGCCATGAGCAGCCACCACGGGGTGTGCTCGCTCACCGTCGCGTACACGAAGATCGCGGCAGCCACGATGATCGTGCCGGGCACGAGCAGCGTGCGCGGGCCCTTCGCGTCGTAGATCCGGCCCATGATCGGCCCGAGGAGGCCCATGAGCACGGAGCCCGGGAGGAGGATGAGGCCCGACTGCAGCGCGTCGAGGCCCACGACGTTCTGCAGGTAGAGCGGCAGCAGGGTGAGCGAGCCGAACATCGTGAGGGCGATGAGCGCCATGATCACGATGGAGATCGTGAAGTTGCGCGACTGGAACACGCGCAGATCGAGCAGCGCGTCGTCGATGCGCTGCAGCTTGAGCTGACGCATCACGAAGACCGCGAGCATGACCAGGCCGACGACGAGCGCGATGGCTCCCGACGCGACCGGCGAGATGCTCGCGCCGCCGTCTGCTGCCGCGCCGTGGGCGCCCCCGCCGAACTGGCTGAGGCCGTACACGATCCCGCCGAAGGCGATCGCCGACATGATGACCGACGGCACGTCGATCGGCGCCTTGCGCGTCTCGCCGAGGTTGGTCATCCACTTCGCGCCGATGAGGAGCGACGCGAGCGCGATCGGCAGCACGATCCCGAAGATCCAGCGCCAGCTGAGCGTCGTCAGGATCGCGCCCGACAGGGTCGGGCCGATCGCCGGTGCGAGCGAGATGACCATCCCCACGCGGCCCATCATGCGGCCGCGGGACTGCGGCGGGACGACGTTCATCATCGTCGTCATGAGCAGCGGCATCATGATGCCCGTGCCGGCGGCCTGGATGACGCGTCCGAGGAGGAGCACGACGAAGCCGGGCGCGATGAGGCACACGAGCGTTCCGAGCGAGAACGCGATCATCGCCGCGAGGAAGATCTGGCGCGTCGTGAAGCGCTGGAGCAGGAAGCCGGTCGTCGGGATGACGACGGCCATCGTGAGCATGAAGGCGCTCGTGAGCCACTGGCCCAGCTCGGGCGCGAGCCCGAGGTCCGCGTTGAGGTGCGGGATGGCGATGCCCATCGTCGTCTCGTTGAGGATCGCCGTGAAGGCTGCGATCAGCAGCAGCCAGATGACGCGCATGCCCTTCGGATCGATCTCCTGCTGCTGTGCGCGGATGGCGCCGGTGTCGGTAGACGTCATGAGACTCCTGGAGAGAGAAGAGGAAGGCCGGAGGCGGAGGGGAGAAGGGTCTCCGCGCGAACGTTACAGCTTAACGGCGACATTCCCGTTGCCATTCCCGATCCGATCGGATCCACCAGCTCCGAGCATATGTATGCTCTTTGACATGAGTATGGGGCGGGGCATGGGCGGGCGCGGCGGCGGCAAGCCGATCGACGAGGCGGCGCAGCGGAGACTGAACGCGCAGGCGCCGCGCGTGCCCGGACTCGGGCGCCGCGTCGTGGCGCTCTTCCGCCCGTATCGCGGTCGCATCGCCGCGACCGCCGTCCTCGTGATCGTCGGCGCGGCGCTCGGCGTCGTGCCGCCCCTTGTCATCCAGCGGGTGTTCGACGATGCTCTCTTCCCCGTCGACGGCGGGCCCGTCGACATCCCGCTCCTCGTGCGCCTCGTCGCCCTCATGATCGCCCTCTACCTCCTGAGCGCGATCGTCGGCGTGGCGCAGACGTGGTTCACCTCGAACGTCGGCAACCGCGTGACGGGCGACCTGCGCGTTCGGATGTTCGATCACCTCCAGGCGATGGAGCTCGGCTTCTTCACGCGCACGAAGACGGGCATCATCCAGTCGCGCCTGCAGAACGATGTGGGCGGCGTCTCGAGCGTCCTGACGAACACCTTCACGAGCATCCTCGGGAACACCGTGACGGTCATCGCGTCGCTCGTCGCGATGATCCTCATCGACTGGCGGCTGACCCTGATCGCCCTCGTCATCATGCCGGTGCTCGTCGTCGTGCAGCGTCGCGTGGGCCAGGTGCGCGCACGCATCGCGGCGCAGACGCAGCAGTCGCTGTCCGAGCTGACCGCGATCACGCAGGAGACGCTGAGCGTCTCGGGCATCCTCCTGTCGAAGTCGTTCAACCGCCAGCGCACGGAGTCCGCTCGCTACGCCGAGGAGAACGCCAACCAGATCCGCCTGCAGATCCGCCAGGCGATGACGGGGCAGGGGTTCTTCGCGGTCGTGCACGTGCTCATGGCCTCCGTGCCCGCGGTCATCTACCTCGTCGCGGGCTTCCTCGTCGCGGGCGACGCCGGGATGATCACGGCGGGCACGATCGTCGCCTTCACGAACGTGCAGGCACGGCTGCTGCAGCCGCTCACGAGCCTCATGCGGGTCGCGCTCGACGTGCAGACATCGTTCGCGCTCTTCGCGCGCATCTTCGAGTACCTCGACCTGAAGCCCGCGATCGCCGACGCGGCCGACGCCGTCGACGTGGAGGACGCCCCGGGCCCGGTCGGCCGCGTCGAGTTCCGCGATGTCTCGTTCCGCTATCCGGACGCGGCGGGCGACACCCGCCCGACGCTGCAGGGCGTGTCGTTCGCGGTGGAGCCGGGCGAGCACGTGGCATTCGTCGGCCCGTCGGGCGCAGGCAAGACGACCGTGCTCTACCTCACGCCGCGGTTCTACGAGGCGACGGATGGCCGGGTGCTGTTCGCCGGCGAGGACGTGCGCCGGCTCAGGCAGGAGTCCATCGTCGACCACGTCGGCATCGTGTCGCAGGAGACGTACCTCTTCCACGCGACGGTGCGGGAGAACCTGCGCTATGCGCGCCCGGATGCGACGGACGAGGAGATCGAGGACGCGTGCCGGCAGGCGAACATCCACCACATCATCGCCGGTTTCGAGGACGGGTACGAGACCGTCGTGGGCGAGCGCGGCTACCGGCTGTCGGGCGGTGAGAAGCAGCGCATCGCGATCGCCCGCGTGCTCCTCAAGGACCCGCCCGTGCTCCTCCTCGACGAGGCGACGAGCGCGCTCGACACCGTCTCCGAGCGGATCGTCCAGGAGGCGCTCGAGAATGCGGCGCGCGGCCGGACGACCATCTCGATCGCCCACCGCCTCTCCACCGTCATCGACGCCGACACCATCCACGTCGTGGACGGCGGCCGCATCGTGGAGTCGGGCACGCACGCGCAGCTCGTCGCGGCAGGCGGCCTCTACGCCGAGCTCGCCGCCGAGCAGCTCGCTGCGACCCGCGTCCTGGAGGACTGAAGCCAGGGCTCAGGTGTTCGGCCGCGAGCGCGGACGGGCTGTTGCCTCGATCGGCCGGTGAGAGCAGCGGATGGCGGCCACTCGCGGCGAGGACCGGTGCGGGCCCCGGCCGTGCCCCGGTCACGGCTCGTGCACAGGGGGCGGAGGGCGGTGCGGCGGTGCCGGAGGGTGTGGATGCGCGCATCCGACCACTCCGTCGTGCGCGAGCCTCGCTCCGTGAGCTCACGACCATCCGATCTCCCACGTCATCTCCGTGGGCGTGCGTTCCGCCTCGCGGACGCACCCGAGGTGTCGCGTCGCCGGTCCCGCGCGTCGGATCTGTGGACGCCCGTTCGAGGCGCGCGCCTGCCCATCGACCAGCAGGGGCTGGCGAGCACCTGCCACGCGGTCGCGCTCTCGCTTCCGGCGGGGGCGGCGTTCAGTCACACGACCGCGGCGGTCCTCTGGGGGCTTCCCCTTCCGCTCGGGCAGCAAGCCGAGCGCACCGTGCACGTGACGACCCCGACGGGCACGCGCGCCCGGCGCGGCCGCCTGATCATCGGCCACCAGCGGGAGCTCGCGGCCGACCAGGTCCGGCAGCGACGCGGTCTGCCGCTGACGTCGCCGTCGCGCACCTTCTGCGACCTGTCGGAGATCCTCGACCTCGACGATCTCGTCGCGGTCGGCGATCGCGTCGCCCACGACCACGGGGCGGCCGCCATCGAGGCGGAGCTCGCGCGGCGTCCTCGGAACAGGCAGCCGAGCGTCCTCCGCGAGGCGGTCGCGCTCATCGACGACCGTGCCGAGTCGCCCAAGGAGACCGAGCTGCGGCTGCTGCTCGTCCGGGCGGGATTCGGGCCCTTCGCGGCGAACTTCGTCGTGCGCGATGCGTCCGGCCGCTTCATCGCGCGCGTGGACCTCGCACTGCCCGCGCAGCGGATCGCCGTCGAATACGAGGGCGACCATCACCGCGATCGGGACCAGTGGCGCCGAGATCTCGCGCTGCGGCGTCGTCTCGAGGCACTCGGCTGGATCTACCTCCCGGTGACCCAGGCCGACCTCTCCGATCCCGCGGACCTCCTGGCGGACCTGCGCGCCGCGGTCGCGCGGCGTGGGTGAGAGGCGACGTCCCTTCGGGCTTCTGCCTCGATCGGCCGGTGAGAGCGGCGGATGGCGGCCACTCGCGGCAAGGACCCGGCCGGAGAACGCGGGAGGTGAGACATGGGGATGGGATGGAAGGGGGAAGGGCCGGGATGGGGGACGGGACGGTGGGGGGCTAGGCGCGGTGCAGCGCCTCGACCTCGGCGGCGAACGCGTCGAGGTCGGAGCGGGTGGACGCGTCCGCGATCGCGGAGAGTCGAGGGATGTCCATGCGCAGGATCTGACCCGCCCGGGCACGCTGCGCGGCGCCGTGGCCGGCGAGCACCGCGAGGCCGTCGCGCATCGCTGCGAGGCACGCGCGGAAGACGCGGGGGTCGGCCTCGTGCTGCGTGATCGAGCTCCCGTCGGCGCGCACGCGCCACTGGACGACGACGTCGGGGACCGTGTCGATCGCACGCGCGGCCGTGTACATCCGCTGAGCGATCGCCTGGTCCTCGTAGAGCGCGTTCTCGGGAAACCGCAGGTCGTGCGCACGCCAGAAGCCCGCGCGCGAGACCTTCGACCACGCCACGACGTTCCCGGTGACCTCGGGGTGCGCGTCGAGCGTGACGCCGACGCGCCGCGGGCTCGTCGAGGCGGAGACCCACGGCTGCACCTCTCCCGCCGTGTACGACCCTCCTTCGGGCCACAGGCGCACGTACGCCCCCACCGCGAGGTCGCTTCCGGAGGCCTCGAGCGACCCGACGAGCGTCTCGAGCGCGCGCGGGAGCATGATGTCGTCGCCGTCGAGGAAGCCCAGGTACGGCGTGTCCACGTGCGCGAGCGCCGTGTTGCGCGCCGCGCCGAGCCCCTTGCGCCGCGAATGCCGGATGACCCGGAAGCGATCGTCGCGCGCGGCGAACTCCTCGAGCACGCGGCCCGTGCCATCGGTCGACGCGTCGTCCACGAGGATCGCGCGCCAGCGGGTCAGGGTCTGCGCGCGCAGCGAGTCGAGCGCCTCGGCGATGTATCCCTCGATGTCGAAGCCCGGGACGACGACGGTCACGAGGGGAGCGGTGGTCACCGGATGAGACTATCGGCGCACGGGGACACCGGGGTCAGACCGCAGCAACCGCAGCGGCGACGGCGTCGGCGACGGCGTCGAGCGAGCCCTGGTGGCGGTGCGCGAGCGTGAAGCGGACCGCGGTCTGCGCCTCCTGGGGCGGGACCCCGAGCGCGACGAGGACGTGCGACGGCTCGTCGCTTCCCGCGGCGCAGGCCGACCCGCTCGACGAGACGACGCCGCGGCGCTCGAGCTCGAGCAGCACGGCCTCGCCGCTCGTGCCCGCGAAGGTGAAGCTCGCCGTGCCGGGGAGGCGCCGGGTCGGATGGCCGGTGAGGCGCGCCGAGGGCACGAGCGCGAGCACTCGTGAGATGAAGGCGTCGCGGATGGCCGCCACGCGCCGAGCGCTGTCGGCGCGCTCGGCGTCGGCGAGCTCGAGCGCCGTCGCGAATCCGACGGCATCCGCGACCGCCTCGGTGCCGCTGCGGCGACCGCGCTGCTGGCCGCCGCCGTGGAGGAGCGGCTCGATCGGGATGCGTCCGCGCACGGCGAGCACGCCGGTGCCGGGCGGTGCCCCGATCTTGTGGCCGGCGAGCGCGATCGCGTCGGCGCCCGTGTCGGCCAGCGGCAGCCATCCCGCCGCCTGCACGGCGTCGAGGTGCAGGGGGACGCGGCGCCCCGCGAGCGCATCGGCGATGCCCCGCGCGTCCTGCACGGTGCCGATCTCGTTGTTGGCGAGCCCGATCGACACGAGCGCGGTGTCGTCGCGGAGGGCTGCGGCGACGTCGTCCGGCCGGACGAGGCCGTCCGCGTCGACGGGGAGGAGGGTCACCTCGAACCCGTGGAGGCGGCGGAGGTAATCGGCCGAGGCGAGGATCGACTCGTGCTCGATCGGCGTCGTCACGACGTGCCGTGCACGCGGCGCAGCGCCCAGGGCGATCCCCTTCACCGCGAGGTTGTTCGCCTCGGTTCCGCCCGAGGTGAAGACGATGTCGCCGCGGCGCATCCCGAGCACGGCCGCGACCCTGGCGCGGGCGTCCTCGAGAGCGCGCGCGGCTCGCTCGCCGACCGTGTGGTGGCTCGACGGGTTGCCGAATGCGCGCGTCAGGTGGGGCTCCATGGCCGCGAGCACCTCGGGCCGCACGGGCGTCGTCGCGGCGTTGTCGAGGTAGAGCACGGCTCAGCTCACGCGCATGTCGAGACCGAGGTCGAGCGCGCGGGCGGAGTGCGTCAGCGCGCCGACCGAGATGACGTCGACGCCCGTCTCGGCGATGCCCCGCACCGTCCCGAGGTCGACGCCGCCCGACGCCTCGACGATCGCTCGCCCGCCGACGATCCCGACGCCGCGACGGAGGTCGTCGAGAGAGAAGTTGTCGAGCATGATCGTGTCGACTCCGGCCGCGAGCACGGGCTCGATCTGGTCGATGCGATCGACCTCGACCTCGACATGCGCCGTGTGCGGCAGACGCGCGATGCCCGCGCGGAGGGCGGTCGTCAGGTCGGCGCCGCCGGCCTGGAGCACGGCGAGATGGTTGTCCTTCGCCATGACCGCGTCTGACAGCGAGTGCCGGTGGTTGTGCCCGCCGCCGCAGCGGACGGCATGCCGCTCGAACGCGCGGAGCCCCGGCGTCGTCTTCCGGGTGTCGACGATCCGCGCGCGGGTGCCCGCCACCTCGGCGACGAACCGCGCCGTGAGCGTCGCGACGCCCGACATCCGCTGGGTGAAGTTCAGCCCGATGCGCTCTGCGGTGAGCACCGCGCGGGCCGGCCCGGCGACGGTCGCGAGCACGTCGCCCGCGGCGAAGGGCGCGCCGTCCGCCACGCGGAGGTCGACCTCGGTCGCGCGATCCGTGAGGGCGAACGCCGCCCGGAAGACCTCGCCGCCGCTGAACACGCCGTCCTCGCGCGCGACGAGCGATGCCTGCGCGTGAGCGGATGCGGGAAGGAACGCCTCGCTCGTGAGGTCTCCCCACGGCGCGTCCTCCTCGAGGGCGGCGCGGACGGTGCGCTCGATCGTCGACGCCGTCAGCATGCGGCACCCGCTGAGAGGAGTTCGCGCGCGTGCGCGGACGCGTCGTCGGTGCGGAAATGCGACCCCACCGAGCCGGGCCGGGCGAGGGCGGCGCTCGCCGCGGCGAGGCCCACGCGCACGAGCCCCGCGTCCTCATGCGCGGCGACCGTCTGCGGACGGGGGAGGGCGTCCTGCCACGCGGCGAGCACGGCCACGGCGTGCGCGAGGCCCGCGCCGTCGCGGAGGAGCCCCACGTGATCCCACATGAGCCGCTGCAGGGCGGCGCGCGAGAAGGGCGGGACGGCGGCGAGCTCCGACGGCGACTCCGGGCTGGGCGCGGAGGGGAGCGCGGGCGCCGCATCGACGTCGCCCGCGAGGATGGCCGTGGCCGCGCGCGCGGCGAAGACCGCGCCCTCGAGAAGGGAGTTGGAAGCGAGGCGGTTGGCGCCATGCACGCCCGTGCGCGCGCACTCGCCGACGGCGAGGAGGCCGGCCAGGCTCGTGCGCCCGTCGAGGTCGGTCGCGATCCCGCCCATGAGGTAGTGGGCGGCCGGCGCGACGGGGATCGGGTGCGCGGCCCAGTCGAGCCCGCGCGCTGCCAGCGCCCTCGCGATCGTCGGGAAGCGCGCCTCGAGTCGCCGACGGCCGATGCGCGTCGCGTCCAGGAGGACGGGGCGCCCGCCCTGCTCCGCCATCCGCCGGGAGATCGATCGCGCGACGACGTCGCGCGGCGCGAGCTCGCCGTCGGGGTGGTCGTCGAGCACGAAGCGCCGCCCGTCGAGATCGATGAGGTCGGCGCCCTCGCCGCGCACCGCCTCGGAGACGAGGAACGGCGTGCCCTCGGCGAGCACGGTGGGGTGGAACTGCGCGAACTCGAGATCGACGACCGCGGCCCCCGCCCGCAGGGCGGCCGCGATGCCGTCGCCGGTCACGACGTCGGGGTTGGTGGTGCGCGCCCACAGCCGCCCCGCTCCGCCGGTCGCGAGCACGACGGCATCCGCCCGGAGCACCTCCCGGCGCCCGTCGGCGAGCAGCTCGACTCCCGCGACGCGTCCGTCCTCCACGAGGAGGTCGGCGAGGAGCGTCCGCTCGCGAAGGCGGACGCCCGCCTCGAGCGCGGCCGCGATGAGCGCGATCTCGATCGCGAGGCCCGTCGCGTCTCCGCCCGCGTGGAGGATGCGCGGATGCGCGTGCGCGGCCTCGAGTCCTCGCGCCAGGGCGCCCGAGGCGTCGCGGTCGAACGCGACGCCGAGGTCCATGAGCTCGCGCACGCGTGCCGGCCCCTCCGACACGAGCACGTCGACCGCGGCGGGGTCGCACAGGCCGGCGCCCGCGGCGAGCGTGTCGGCCGCGTGGCTCTCGACGCTGTCATCGGGGAAGAGCGCGGCCGCGATGCCGCCCTGCGCGTGCCGCGTGCTGCCGTCGGCCATCCCCGCCTTCGTGACCAGCTGCACATCCGCCCCGCCGCGCGCGAGGTGCAGCGCCGTCGCGAGGCCCGCGACGCCGCTTCCGACGACGATGACCCCGGTCATGCGCGCGCGCCTCCCGTTGGCAGGGGCTTGGCCGCGAGCATCCGCTCGAGCGCGACGCGCGCCGGGTCCGCCACCGCGTCGTCGACGCCGATCCGGTTGACCACGCGCCCCGCGACGAGCTCCTCGAGCACCCACGCGAGGTAGCCGGGGTGGATGCGGTACATCGTCGAGCAGGGGCACACGACGGGGTCGAGGCAGAAGATCGTGTGCTGCGGGTGCTCGGCGGCGAGCCGGCGCACGAGGTTGATCTCGGTGCCGATCGCGAACGTGGTCGGCTCGGTCGCCGCCTCGATCGCCTTGCGGATGTAGTCGGTCGATCCCGCCTCGTCGGCGGCATCGACGACGGGCATGGGGCACTCCGGATGCACGATGACGCGCACGCCCGGATGCTCGGCGCGCGCGGTCTCGATCTGGTCGACCGTGAAGCGGCGGTGCACGGAGCAGAAGCCGTGCCAGAGGATGACCTCGGCGTCGCGCAGCGTCTCCTCGGACGACCCGCCGTACGGCGCGCGAGGGTTCCACAGCGGCATGCGCTCGAGCGGCACGCCCATCGCCTTGGCGGTGTTGCGCCCGAGGTGCTGGTCGGGGAAGAAGAGCACGCGGCGCCCGCGGGCGAACGCCCACTCGAGCACGGTGCGCGCGTTGGACGACGTGCACACGATTCCGCCGTTGCGGCCGACGAAGCCCTTGATCGCCGCGGAGGAGTTCATGTAGGTCACCGGGACGACCGGCACGCGGCCGTCCGCGTCCGGCACGTCGAGCGGGCCGTACACGTCCGCGAGCTGCTCCCAGCACTCCTCGACCTGGTCGATGTCGGCCATGTCGGCCATCGAGCAGCCAGCGGCGAGGTTCGGCAGGATGACGGACTGCTCCGGGCGGGACAGCATGTCGGCGGTCTCGGCCATGAAGTGCACGCCGCAGAAGACGATCGCCTCGGCCTCGGGGTGCGCCTTCGCCGCGCCCGCGAGCTGGAACGAGTCGCCCACGTAGTCGGCGTGCTGGACGACCTCGTCGCGCTGGTAGAAGTGGCCGAGGACGACGACGCGGTCGCCGAGCGCCGCCTTCGCCGCCCGGATGCGATCGTGCAGCTCGGCTTCCGGGGCCTCGCGGTAGGCGCGGGGGAGCTCGCCCTGCCGCGGGGCGTCGGTCGGGATCACGTCGCCCATCGAGGCGCCCGGGCCGTACCCGGCGACGGCGTCGAAGCTCCAGGGCCCCGCGGCGAGGTCGGTCGAGCACGTCGAGCCCGCGGCGCCGCCCGAGACGATCGCCTGGATCTCGTGGTCGACGCTCGCGTCGCGGGCGGTGAGGGTGATGCTGGTCGCGGCCATGGGGACCCCTGTTCGTGTCGATTCGACTCTAAGTCGTCGACACCACTTTAAGTCAGGTTGACCACAAAGGCGAGCGGGGCTCCTCAGGCCGGTCCGAGCGGTCCGCGATCGGCGAGCTCGACCTCCGAGTTGTAGCGGTACAGCCGCGCCGGGCGATGCTTGCCGGTGCGGAACGACTCGGTCGGGAGGAGCGCCTCGGAGCCCTCGAGGAGGCGGCGGAAGTTCGACGGGTCGAGGCGGCGCCCGAGCACGGCCTCGTAGACCTCCCGCAGCTCGGTCAGCGTGAACTCGTCGGGCAGGAGGCCGTGCGCGATCCGGCTGTAGCCGACCTTGTTGCGCAGCCGCCACACGGCGTAGTCGACGATCCGGTTGTGGTCGAAGGCGAGCGCCGGCAGGTCGTCCACGTCGAACCACTCGACGTTCTCCGGCGCGTCCTCCGCGGCGCGCTGCGCATCCACGAGGTCGGAGCGCAGGAGCGCCCAGTAGACGACCGACACGACGCGCGTGGGGGAGCGGTCGACGTCGCCGAAGGCGTAGAGCTGCTCGAGGTAGCTCGGGCTGAGCGCGGTCGTCTCGGCGAGCGTGCGGGCGGCGGCGTCGTCGAGCCCCTCCCGCTCGTCGAGCCATCCGCCCGGGAGCGCCCACGCGCCCTCGAACGGCTCCCGCGTGCGGCGCACGAGCGGGATCATGAGCGCGTCGGCCCCGGGCCGCGAGCGCAGCGAGAAGATCACGGTCGAGACGGCGACGCGGATGCCGGCGCTCTCGGTCGCGGAAGGGGAGGTCACCCTTCGAGCGTAGGCGACCCGGCGCGCGGGCCATCGCGGACCCGCTATGCTCGCTCGCAGTGACACGGGGTGTCCCCTTCCGGGACTGAGATCACACCCGTATGCACCTGATCTCGTTAGGACGAGCGGAGGGATGTCGCTGATGAGTGACGCGCACCTGTCGGTATCCGATGGCCCCGGGGCCGTGCTGTCGAGACTGCGCGAGACCGCGCCGCTCGTGCAGTGCATCACGAACTCCGTGGTCGTGAACGTCACGGCCAACGCGCTGCTCGCGGTGGGCGCGGCGCCCGTGATGGCCGACATCCCCGAGGAGGCCGGGGAGTGCGCGGCGTTCGCGTCGGCGCTCCTGGTCAACCTCGGGACGCCGACCGCCGAGCAACGCGCGGCGATGACCGCCGCGGTCGCCGCGGCACGCGCGTCCGGCACGCCGTGGGTCCTCGACCCCGTGGGCGTGGGCGCCCTCGGCCTGCGCACCGGCGCCGCGCGCGACCTGCTCGCGCACCGGCCCACCGTGATCCGCGGCAACGCCTCGGAGGTGCTCGCGCTCGCGGGCGCCGGCTCGGGCGGGCGCGGGGTCGATGCGGCCGACGAGGTCGATGCGGCGCTCGACGCCGCCCGCGCGCTCGCCGAGCGCACCGGCGCGGTCGTCGCGGTGTCGGGCGCGGTCGACGCGGTCACCGACGGCGCGCGCACGGAGCGCATCGCGGGCGGGAGCGCGCTCCTCACCCGCATGACGGGAGGCGGCTGCTCGCTCGGAGCGGTCGTGGCCGCCTGCGTCGCGGCAGCGGATGGCCCGGATGCCGCGTTCGCGGGCACGATCGCGGCGCACGCCGTCTACGCGGCCGCCTCCGAGCACGCGGCGGCCGTCGCGACGGGCCCCGGCTCGTTCGCGGTGGCGTTCCTCGACGCGCTCGCGGGGGTCGATGCGGTCGACGTGTCCGCGCCCGAGCGCTTCGCGACGGAGGTGCCGGCATGACCGCGCGACCTCTCGACCTCTCCCTCTACCTCGTCGCGGACGCCGCGACGATCACCGGCCGCTCGCTCGTCGACGTCGTCGCCCAGGCGGTCGACGGAGGGGCATCGACCGTGCAGATCCGCGGCAAGGACCTGTCCGCCGCCGATCTCCTCGCCCTCGTCGAGGCCGCTGCCGCGCATATGCGCGGCCGTGCGACGCTGCTCGTGAACGACCGCGTCGACGTGTACCTGGCCGCGAAGGCCGCGGGAGCGTCCGTCGACGGCGTCCACATCGGGCAGACCGACCTGCCGGCCGACCGCGTGCGCGGCCTCGTGGGCGACGACGCGATCATCGGCCTGAGCGCGAGCCTGCCGCGCCAGCTCGAGGCGCTGCGGCGCCTCCCCGCCGGCACGGTCGACTACCTGGGCGTGGGCGCGGTGCGCGCCACCCCGACGAAGAAGGACCATCCGACCCCGATCGGATGGACCGGATTCGCGGCCTTCGCCGAGCTCGCGCACGAGTTCCCGTGCGTCGCGATCGGCGGCGTCGGCCCGGGCGACGCGCGCGACGCGCGGCGCGCGGGCGCCGCCGGGATCGCGGTCGTCCGCGCCATCTGCTCGGCGGAGTTCCCCGCCGCGGCGGCGGCCGCGCTGCGGTTCGAGTGGGCGGACGCCGAGGTCGTCGCATGACCGCGGTGCCGAACATCCTCGCGATCGCGGGCTCCGACCCGTCGGGAGGGGCGGGCATCCAGGCCGACCTCAAGTCGATCGCCGCGTGCGGCGGCTACGGCATGGCCGCGATCACGGCGCTCACCGCCCAGAGCACGCAGGGTGTCTCGGGCGTGCACGTGCCGCCCGCGTCGTTCCTGCGCGAGCAGCTCGACGCGCTCGCGGCCGACATCCGCATCGACGCCGTCAAGATCGGCATGCTCGGCACGGCGGAGATCGTCGCTGTCGTGGCGAACTGGCTGCGGGGTCTCGACACGCGCCCGCCGGTGGTCCTGGATCCCGTCATGATCGCCACGAGCGGGGATCGCCTCATCGACGCCGAGGCCGAGCGCGCGCTGCACGATCTCCTGTCGCTCGCCGACGTCGTGACGCCGAACCTCCCGGAGCTGGCCGTGCTCACCGGTGTCGCGGCCATCGGATCGTGGACGGACGCGCTCGCGCAGGCGGCCGCGCTCGCGCGTCGCCACGGCGTGCTCGTGCTCGCGAAGGGCGGGCACCTCGACGGCCCGGCATGCCCGGACGCGCTGGTGGGGCCGGATGGCCTCATCGCCGAGTTCTCGGACGCGCGGATCGAGACGACCGCCACGCACGGCACGGGGTGCTCCCTGTCCGCGGCGCTCGCCACGCTCCGCGCGCGCGAGGGCGGCTGGACCTGGGCGGCGCGCCTCGCCCGCGGATGGCTGCGCGACGCGATCGCGTCGGGCTCCGAGCTCGAGGTGGGCCGCCCGGGAGGGCACGGCCCGCTCCACCATCTCGCGGGCCTGTGGCGGACGGGAGGCCTCCCGCGCCGCGACGCCGAGCTCGACGCCTGGTGGGAGGACATCGCGCCGCTGCGCGCCGGCATCGACGACGTGTGGTTCGTGCGCGCACTCGCGGACGGCTCGCTCGATCGGGACGACTTCGCGCACTACCTCGCGCAGGACTCGCTGTACCTGCGCACGTACGCGCGCGTGCTGAGCCGGGCCGCGGAGCTCGCGCCGACGCTCGAGGAGCAGGCCTTCTGGGCGGCATCCGCGCACAGCTGCCTGGAGACCGAGCTCTCCCTGCACCGCGCCCGGCTGGACGATGCGCCGGCCGACGCCCCGGCGACGCCGTCCGCCGAGACCATGGCGTACCTGGATCATCTGCAGGCGACGGCAGCGGCCGGCGACCACGCGGTGCTCGTCGCCGCGGTGCTCCCGTGCTTCTGGCTCTACCAGGACATCGGCGCGCGCCTCGCGGCCGCGAATCGCCCGGGCCATCCGTATGCCGACTGGCTCGAGATGTACGCATCCGACGCGTTCGACCTCGCCACGCGCGAGGCCATCCGCTGGACGCAGGAGCACGCCAGGGCCGCGGACGACGCGCGCCTCGCGCGCATGCGCACGGCCTTCGACGTGTCGGCCCGGCACGAGCTCGCGTTCTTCGCTCAGCGGCGCGATGCCGTCGCGCGGGAGCAGTCGCGGGCGGGTGCGGTCGCCGGGTAGGATCGGCACACACAACTGAACGACCGTCCACCCGTCACGGGAGAATGCCGCGCTCGCGCGGCTGCCGTAGGAGCAACCCCTCCCGGAATCTCTCAGGCCCACGTACCGTGGCGGCAGGTCACTCTGGAAAGCGGCGCACACGCGCCCGCCGACGGGGCAAGCGGAGCTGCGGCGCCGCGGAAACTCTCAGGCCTATGACAGAGCGGGAGGAACTCGGCGCACCCTCACGGCGAGGGTGCCGAAGACGGGAGTTCCTCGATGGTGCACACGACAGACGACGACGTCGGCCGTGCCGGAACCGCCCTCGGCGACCGGGCGCCGTTCGTCGGGGTCTTCGACCTGTTCACGATCGGCATCGGGCCGTCGAGCTCGCACACCGTGGGCCCGATGCGCGCGGCCGCGGCGTTCGCCGACGAGCTCGCCGAGCGGATCCCGCTCGTCGCGGCCCTCGAGGTCGAGCTGTTCGGCTCGCTCGCCGCCACGGGCGCCGGCCACGGCACGCTCACGGCCGTGCTCGTCGGCCTCGAGGGGTGTCGCCCTGACGTCGTGCGCGCCGACGAGGTGTCCGCTCGCGCGGAGCGCATCGAGCGCGACGGCGTCGTCCGCCTGGGTGGCACGGGGTCCGTCCCGCTGCGTGCGCGCGACATCCGCCTCGCGCCGCTCACCGTGCTCGCCCGCCATACGAACGCGCTGCGCTTCACGGCGAGGGATGCCGCGAGTCGCACGCTCGCGCACGGCACGTGGTACTCGGTCGGCGGCGGATTCATCGTCCGCGAGGGCGAGGAGGCCACGGCGACCGAGACGCCCGTTCCGCATCCGTTCTCGACCGCGTCGGAGCTGCTCGCGATCTGCGCGGCCGAGCAGGCGGGCATCGCCGAGATCGCGCTGCGCAACGAGAGCGCGCTGCGGTCTGCGCACGACGTCCGCGAGGGGGTCCTGCGGATCCGCGACGCGATGGACGAGTGCGTGGCGGCCGGCACGCGCGCCGACGGAGAGCTGCCAGGGGGCCTGCGCGTCCGTCGCCGCGCTCCGCAGTGGCACGCACGGCTTCTCCAGGAGGACCCCGACCGCAGCCCCGCGTACGCCCAGGAGTGGGTGAACCTCGTCGCGCTCGCCGTGAACGAGGAGAACGCGGCGGGCGGGCGGGTCGTCACCGCGCCGACGAACGGCGCCGCGGGCATCATCCCCGCCGTGCTGCACTACGCGACGCACTACACGCCCGCGGTCGCCGCGGGGAAGCACCGCGACGATGTGGCCGTCGAGTTCCTGCTGACGGCCGCGGCGATCGGCTCGATCTACAAGGCGCGCGCCTCGATCTCGGGCGCCGAGGTCGGCTGCCAGGGCGAGGTCGGCTCGGCGTCGTCGATGGCGGCGGGCGCTCTCGCCGCCGTGCTCGGCGGCACGCCGGAGCAGGTCGAGAACGCGGCCGAGATCGCGATGGAGCACAACCTCGGTCTCACGTGCGACCCGGTGGGCGGCCTCGTGCAGATCCCGTGCATCGAGCGCAACGCGATCGCCTCCGGAAAGGCGGTCAATGCCGCCAAGATGGCCATGTGGGGCGACGGGACGCACCGCGTCTCGCTCGACGCCGTCATCGAGACCATGCGGCAGACCGGCCGCGACATGAGCGACAAGTACAAGGAGACCGCGAGGGGCGGCCTGGCCGTCAACGTGGTCGAATGCTGAGGAGAACCGCGTGAGCACAGACGAATCGACCGCCTCCGCCTCGGAGGGCCTGCGGCGGTCGCCGCTGCAGGCGGAGCACGAGGCGCAGGGAGCGTCGTTCACCGACTTCGGCGGGTGGTGGATGCCCGTGCGCTACACGTCGGATCTCGCCGAGCATCGCGCCGTGCGCGAGGCGGCGGGGCTGTTCGACATCTCGCACATGGGCGAGATCCTCGTGCGCGGCGCGGGCGCCGGCGCGTTCCTCGACTACGCTCTCGCCGGGCGGCTGTCGGCCGTCGCGGTCGGCCGCGCGAAGTACACGATGATGCTCGCGGAGGACGGCGGCATCATCGACGACCTCGTCGTGTACCGGCTCTCCGACGACGAGTTCCTCATCATCGCCAACGCGGGCAACCGCCGCACCGTCGCCGCCGAGGTGTCGGCGCGCATCGCGGGCTTCGACGCCGACCTCGAGGACGCCTCCGATCGCCTCGCGCTCATCGCCCTGCAGGGGCCGCGCGCCCAGGCCATCCTCGAGAGCGCGCCCGAGGTGGGCGGCTTCGGCCTGCCGCTCGACGAGCTGCGCAACTACGCGTGGACCGACGCGGAGTTCGCGGGCACGCCGCTGCTCGTCGCGCGCACCGGCTACACGGGAGAGGACGGCTTCGAGCTCTGCATCGACGCCGACCGCGCCGTCGAGCTGTGGCGCGCGCTGCTCGCGGCCGGAGCGCCCCACGGCCTCGTGCCGGCCGGACTCGCCGCGCGCGACACGCTGCGTCTCGAGGCGGGCATGCCCCTGTACGGGCACGAGCTCGCGCGCGACATCTTCCCGTCGCAGGCTGGGCTCGGCCGCGTCGTCGCCGCCGACAAGGGCGACTTCGTGGGCGCGCGGGCGCTCGACGCGCGGCCGGGCGAGCGCGTGCTCGTCGGCCTCACGATGGAGGGCCGCCGCGCCGGGCGCGCGGGCTACGGCGTGTTCCGCGGCGACCACCAGGTCGGCGAGATCACGAGCGGCGCGCTCAGCCCGACCCTCGGCCATCCGATCGCCCTCGCGTACGTCGACCAGGAGGCCAGGGACGCCGACGACCTGTCCGTCGACGTCCGCGGCACCCGCATCCCCGCCACCCCGACCACCCCGCCCTTCTACCGGAGGAAGAAATGACCGACCTCAACGCGCTGCTCTACACCGCCGAGCACGAGTGGATCCGCATCGACGGCGACATCGCCACGATCGGCGTCACCGACTACGCCGCCGAGCAGCTCGGCGACGTCGTCTTCGTTGACCTGCCCGCCGCCGACGCGTCCGTCGCCTCAGGCCAGGTCATGGGCGAGATCGAGTCCACCAAGTCCGTGTCCGAGCTGTACGCCCCCGTCGACGGGACGGTCGTCGAGGTCAACAGCGCGGTCGACGAGAACCCCGGGCTCGTGAACGAGTCGCCGTTCGAGGACGCGTGGCTCGTCCGCGTCCGCGTGACCGGCGACGTCGACGGCCTCCTCGATCGCGCCGCCTACGCCGCGCTCACGGGTGCCGAGGCGTGAGCGCCGCGGGCTTCGGAGCGTACGCCGCGCGCCACATCGGCACGACCGGCGCCGACCAGGAGCGGATGGCGGAGGTCATCGGCTTCGACGGCAGGGTCGACGCCGTCCTGTCGGCGGCCGTGCCCGCGGTCATCCGCGATCTCGGCTCCGCGGGCTCGGCCATCCCGCGCGACGGCGTGTCGGAGGCGGCGGCGCTCGCCGAGCTCCGCTCGCTCGCCGCGCGCAACCGGGTGCTGGCCCCCATGATCGGGCTCGGCTACAGCGACACCCTCACGCCGTCGGTCATCCAGCGGAACGTGCTCGAGAACCCGTCCTGGTACACGGCGTACACGCCCTACCAGCCCGAGATCTCGCAGGGGCGCCTCGAGGCGCTGCTCAACTTCCAGACGATGGTCGCCGACCTCGCGGGGCTCCCGGTCGCGAACGCGTCGATGCTCGACGAGGCGACCGCCGCCGTCGAGGGCATGCTCGTGGCGCGCCGCGCGGTGCGCGGCGGCTCCGACGTGTTCGTCGTCGACGCCGACGCGCTCCCGCAGACGAAGGACGTGCTCCGCGTGCGCGCCGAGGCCGTGGGCATCGAGGTCGTGGAGCTCGACCTCGCGGGCGGCGCGGCGCTGCCCGAGTCGGTCTTCGGCGCGCTCATCCAGTACCCGGGCGCGTCGGGCCGCATCTGGAACCCGCAGGGCGTCATCGACGCCGTGCACGTCGCGGGCGGCCAGGCCGTCGTCGCGGCCGACCTGCTCGCGCTCACCCTCATCGCGTCGCCGGGCTCGCTCGGCGCCGACATCGTCGTGGGGTCGTCGCAGCGCTTCGGCGTGCCGCTCGGGTTCGGCGGCCCGCACGCGGGATTCATGGTCGTGCGCCAGGGCCTCGAGCGCCAGCTCCCGGGCCGGCTCGTGGGCGTCTCGAAGGACGCGGACGGGCAGCTCGCGTACCGTCTCGCCCTCCAGACGCGCGAGCAGCACATCCGCCGTGAGAAGGCGACGAGCAACATCTGCACCGCGCAGGTGCTCCTCGCCGTCATGGCGGCGATGTACGCCGTCTACCACGGGCCTGACGGCCTCCGGGAGATCGCGACCCGCGTGCATGAGAAGGCCGCCAAGCTGCGCGGATGGCTCGAGGACGCGGGCGCCGACGTGGTCGACGGCGCGTTCTTCGACACGCTCCGCGTGCGCGTGCCGGGCCGCGCGGACGCCGTCGTGGCGGCGGCGCACGACGCCGGCGTGCTCCTGCACCGCGTCGACGCCGACACCGTCGGCATCTCGGTGGGCGAGGCGACGACGTCGACGGAGCTCGCCGCGGTCGCGGGCGCCTTCGGAGGCGCGCGCGGCGAGGGGGCGGGCGCCGTCGCGATCCCGCAGGAGCTCGTCCGGACGGAGCCCTTCCTCACGCACCCCGTGTTCTCGAGCCACCGCTCCGAGACGGCGATGATGCGCTACCTCAAGCGACTCGCCGACAAGGACTACGCGCTCGACCGCGGCATGATCCCGCTCGGCTCGTGCACGATGAAGCTCAATGCCGCGACCGCCATGGCCGCGATCACGTGGCCGGAGTTCGGGCGCATCCACCCGTTCGCGCCGCGGGAGGACGTGATCGGCTACCTCGAGCTCATCGATCAGCTCGAGGGCTGGCTCGCCGATCTCACCGGGTACGACGCCGTCTCGCTCCAGCCGAACGCCGGGTCGCAGGGCGAGCTCGCCGGCCTCCTCGCCATCCGCGGGTACCACCGCTCGCGCGGCGATGTGCACCGCGACGTGTGCCTCATCCCGTCCTCCGCGCACGGCACGAACGCGGCGTCCGCCGTGCTCGCGGGCATGCGCGTGGTCGTCGTCGCGTGCGACGAGGCCGGCAACGTCGACCTCGACGACCTGCGCGCGAAGATCGCGCAGCACGCCGATGCGCTCGCGGCGCTCATGATCACGTACCCGTCGACGCACGGGGTGTACGAGCACGACGTGCTCGAGATCACCGCGGCCGTCCACGATGCGGGCGGCCAGGTCTACATCGACGGTGCGAACCTGAACGCGCTGCTCGGGCACGCGCGGTTCGGCGACCTCGGCGGCGACGTCTCGCACCTCAACCTGCACAAGACGTTCGCGATCCCGCACGGCGGCGGCGGGCCCGGCGTCGGCCCGGTCGCGGCGAAGGCGCATCTCGCGCCGTTCCTGCCCTCGCACGCCCTCGCGCAGGGCGACGGCGACACCGAGGGGATCGGCCCCGTGTCGGCCGCGCCGTACGGGTCGGCCGGCATCCTGCCGATCTCGTGGGCGTACGTGCGCATGATGGGCCTCGAGGGGCTCACGCAGGCCACAGACGCGGCGGTCGTGGCGGCGAACTACGTCGCCGCGCGCCTCGCCGACCACTATCCCGTGCTCTACACGGGCGAGCAGGGCCGCGTCGCGCACGAGTGCATCCTCGATCTCCGGCCGCTCAAGGCCGAGACCGGGGTGAGCGTGGACGACGTCGCCAAGCGCCTCATCGACTACGGCTTCCATGCGCCCACCATGTCGTTCCCGGTGGCGGGCACGCTCATGGTCGAGCCGACCGAGTCGGAGGACCTCGCTGAGCTCGACCGCTTCGTCGACGCGATGATCGCGATCCGCGCCGAGGCGCAGCGCGTGGGCGCGGGGGAGTGGCCCGTGGAGGACAACCCGCTCGTGAACGCCCCGCACACCGCCGCGGCCGCGATCGCCGGCGAGTGGGACCATCCGTACACGCGTGAGACCGCGGTCTACCCCGCCGGAGTCGGCTCGGCGAAGTACTGGCCGCCCGTGCGCCGCATCGACCAGGCCTACGGCGACCGCAACCTCGTGTGCGCGTGCCCGCCGATCGAGGCGTTCGCCTAGCAGCGCCGGTCGTCGAGACTAGCGCCCGTCGTCGAGGCTAGCGCTCCCCGCGCCGGTCTCGACGACGGGCGCTAGTCCGACGGATGGGACGGGGCGTGACGGGACGGGGCGGGACGGGATCAGGTCTCGAAGCGCGCGTGGGGATGGCCGGCGGCGGCCATCCGGATCCGCTCGCGCATCTCGGCGTCGACGTCGCCCAGATCGTCGAGTCGGCGCCACATCGCCTCGGTGTTCTCGCCGTCTTCCGGGTGCGGCTCGCCGGAGACGTAGCGGCAGCGGAAGACGAGGTCGAGGTACTGCGCCTGGTCGCCGTTCGCGTACGTCATCGGCCGCGTCGCGTGGACCCACGCGAGCGACTCGGCCTCGGCGACGACGGCGGCCTCCTCGAGCACCTCGCGCACGGCCGACACCGCGGGCTCCTCGCCGGGATCGACGATGCCCGTGACCGGCGTGAGGCGGGCGTTGTCCGCGCGCCGGACGAGCAGCACCTCGCGCTCTGCGCCATCGCCGCGCAGCACGACCGCGGTCACGCCCGTGAGCCACAGGGGGTCGGTCCCGATCCTCTCGCGCAGTCGCAGGATGAAGTCGGGGGTCGCCATGAGGCGATCCTATGCGGGCGGACGTCGCGGCGACCGATAGCGTGGATCGGTGGACTTCGCTGCGAACCCCGTGCTCGAGAACGACATCGTCCGTCTGGAGCCGCTGAGCTCCGCGCATCACGACGACCTGGCGGCGGCTGTCGCGGAGGGCGACCTCTGGCGGACCTGGTACACGCGCATCCCCTCGCCCGACGGGGTCGCCGCGGAGATCGACCGGCGGCTCGGGGAGCAGGCGGCCGGGCGGATGGCGCCCTGGGCCGTCGTGGATGCCCGGACGGGGCGTGCGCTCGGCATGACGACCTACTGCAACATCGACGCGCCGAACCGCCGCGTCGAGATCGGGTACACGTGGCTCGCGCGCTCGGCGCAGGGGACCGGCGTGAATCCGGCCGCGAAGCTGCTGCTGCTCGAGCGCGCGTTCGACGAGCTCGACTGCGTGTGCGTGCAGTTCTGCACCCACTGGCACAACCACCAGTCGCGCGCCGCCATCGCCCGTCTCGGCGCCCGGCAGGACGGCGTGCTGCGGGCCCACGCGATCTTCCCCGACGGGCACGTGCGCGACACCGTGGTCTTCTCGATCCTGCCGCACGAGTGGGCGGCCGTGCGGCTCGGCCTCGAGGCGCGACTCGAGCGGCACCGGGAGGCGGCTCGCGCATGACCGCTCTGGTCCCGATGGCGGCCGCCGACTCGGGCGACGTCGAGGCGTTCCTGCGCCTGGTCGACCTCACGACGAGCGGCCTCGACGCTCCGTCGGTGCGCCTCTGGTTGCGTCGCGACGCCGCCGGCCGCATCGTCGAGACGACCGGCTACGAGGCGAGCGCCGACGGCCGCCACGCGCTCATCCGCAGCGTCGCCGTGCATCCGGATGGCCGCGCGGCCGGCACGGGGACGTCTCTCGCGCGCTTCGCGCTCGCGCGGGCGGCGGAGGCGGGTGCCACGACGGCGTGGCTGTTCTCCCGCCGGTCCGGGCCGTTCTGGCGGAAGCTCGGGTTCGTCCCGGCCGATCGGGAGGAGCTGGCAGCGGCCCTTGCCGACACGCACCAGGTGCTCCTCTTCCGCGAGACGGGGCAGCTCGATCGCGAGGTGGCCTGGTCGCGGTCGCTCGCGGAGCTCGCATCGTGAGCATCGCCATCCGCCCGCTCGTGGATGCGGACGTCGAGCCGGTCGTGGCGCTGTGGACGGCGGCCGGGCTCACTCGGCCCTGGAACGACCCGCGCAAGGACATCCGCCGCGCTCGGGAGGTCTGGCCGGAGCTGCTTCTCGTGGCAGACGACGACGGCGCAGTCGTCGGCACGGTGATGGCGGGCTACGACGGGCACCGCGGCTGGCTCTCGTACCTCGCGAGCGCCCGTCGCGGCGAGGGGATCGGCCGCGCGCTCGTGGCGGAGGCCGAGCGACGGCTCCTCGCGCTCGGATGCCCCAAGGTCATGCTGATGGTCCGTGCGGAGAACCGCGGCGTCATCGACTACTACGCGGAGCTCGAGTACGCCCGCGACGACGTCGCCGTCCTCGGCAAGCGCCTGATCCCGGACGTGTAGCGGCGCCCGGCGCGTCCCCTCACTCGTGAGACTAGCTCTCGTCGCCCAGACTGCTGCCCGGAGCACCGGTCTCGACGACCGGCGCTAGTCCCAAGGCGGCAGGGGCGCGGAGCGCGGCGACGGTGCGTGCACAGGCCGACCTGCTCCGCGTGTCTGCTCCAGAAGACGATCGACGTCGCACGCTCGTGGAGCCGCTTCGCGAGGCTGGAGCCATGGCCGACCGCGACGAGCTGCATAGGACTGGGCGCGACGCCAGCCTGCGGGCACTGCGCCGGCAGGTGGGGCAGACCGTGCCGATGCGACGCGGGCTGCACGTCGCGGCCGACGACTGGACGCGGCTCGCCCCGTATGAGCGGTATGCGCGGAGGGTCAGCGCGGCCGTCTCGGCGTTGCGCGATCCCGTGCTGTGCTTCGAGTCGGCTGCCGTGCGACATGCCCTCCCTGTGTTCGGCGAGCCGCGCGACATCCATCTGCTGCATATGGGCCGAGGGCATTCGTATCGACGGGGAGACGTTCTCGCCCACACGAGCATGGCGGAGCGGGAGATCGTCCGGGTCGACGGCGTGCGGATGACGTCGAAGCTCGAGACCGCGATCGACCTCGCGCGCGTGCTGCCTCTCGCGTTCGGCGTTGCGGTCGTCGACGCCGCGCTGCGGTCCGGACTGACGTCGGACGACCTCGAGCGGCGCATCCGCGAGCTGCCGAACCGGCGCGGCGCTCGCCTCGGCCGTGCTGCCCTGAAAGCGGCCGACGCGAGATCGGAGTCGGTCCTCGAGAGCGTCAGCCGCGTGGTCCTGGAGCTCCTCGGGTTCGAGTCGCCCGAACCGCAGGTCGAGTTCGTCGTCAACGGGAGAGTTCGCCGGGTCGACGCGTGGTGGAGGTCCGTCCGGGTCATCGGCGAAGCCGACGGGCGCGCGAAGTACGCGCAGCCGACGGACTCGTCGACCGCGCTCGTGCTGCGTGAGGAACGGCGCCGGGAGAACGCGCTCCAGATCGCGGCAGGCCGGGTGATCCGATGGGAATGGTCAGACGTCGTGCGCGTCGAGCCGTTCGAGCGGATCCTCGTCGCCGCGGGCATCCCGCGCGTCAGGCCGCGGTCGCCGGAGGTCTTCGCGGCGGTGCGCAACCCGCGTTCGCGGTGACGAACGGCCCGCGAGACCAGTGCGTCGTTGAGACTAGCTCCCGTCGTCGAAACCGGTGCTCGAAGCGCCAGTCTCGACGACGGGCACTAGTCTCACCGAGGCCGGGCGGGTCCTACGGCAGGTAGGGTGCGACGAGCGGATAGCCGACGAACGCGATGACGTCGATGAGCGCGTGCGCGATGACGAGGGGCATGACCCGCCCCCAGCGGCGGTAGCACCAGATGAACACGACGCCCATCGCGAAGTTCCCGACGATCGCGCCGAACCCCTGATAGGCATGGTAGGCAGCGCGCAGGCCCGCCACGGCGAGGATGACCGACCAGGGGCGCCAGCCCAGGCGCGCGAGCCGGTCGACGAGATATCCGTTCAGGATGACCTCCTCGAGGAGCCCCGCGCGCACCGCGGACAGCACGAGGATCGGGACGAGCCATCCCTCGACGCCCGACGACGCCTGCACGTCGACGTTGAGGCCGAGCGCGCGGGCGCCGAGATAGAGCGCGAGGCCCGGCACGCCGATGACCACGAGCAGGATGGCCGCACGGCCGAGGTCCCGGGGGATGGCGCGCAGATCGAGCCCGATGCGCCGCAGGGCGCTCCGCCCCGGCTCCCAGAGCAGGTACACCACCAGGGCGACGAGGGCGAGGTCGAAGAAGACGTCGAGGATCCGGTAGACCGCGTCCCACGGCGGCTCCTCGGCGCGCGCGGGATTCAGAGCCGCGGACTGGTCTGCGAGCGCGACCGGCCGCAGGAGAGCGCGCACGAGCGAGAGCACCGAGTAGAGGGCCGACTGCCCGAGGGTCAGGGCGAGGACGATCGCGACCTCCCAGGCGAGGCGACGTCGCGAAGGCCGCGCGGCGGGGAGGGGAGCGCTCATACCACGAGACTCGCACAGCGCGGGGATGCGACCGTGCGAAACGCCGTCGATGCATGTGCATGAAGTCGACGGCGTGTTGGCGCAGATTGCCAAATCGAGAGCCCCTCCAGTAAAGGGTCTGTAACGGTTCCGCTGAAGGTTTGTCACAGACCGCATCGGAGCCTAGATTTCACTCATCGCATTCACGGAGACTCCCGAGGCTCCGTGAAGGCACCTACAACCCCTTCCATCGGAGGAATCACTGTGAAGCGCAACAAGATCGCCCTCGCGGGGCTCGCGCTGCTCTCGGTCGGCGGCATCACGCTCGCCGGCTGCGCAAGCGGATCCGGCGACACCGGCGAGGAGACGCCGACGGACGGCGCATCGACCGCCGTCATCACGACCAACGGCTCGGAGCCTCAGAACCCGCTGCTCCCGACCCACACGAACGAGACCGGTGGCGGCAAGATCGTCGACTCGATCTTCGCGGGCCTCATCTCGTACGAGGCCGACGGCTCCGTCGTGAACGACGTCGCCGAGGAGATCACGGTCGACTCGCCCACGCAGCTCACGGTGAAGATCCGCGAGGGCCTGACGTTCACGAACGGCGAAGAGGTCACTGTCGACAACTTCATCAAGGCCTGGAACTACGGCGCGCTGCTGTCGAACGCGCAGAACGCCTCGTACTTCTTCGAGGACATCGAGGGCTTCAGCTGGGACGAGGACTCCGAGCTCACTGGCCTCGAGCAGGTCGACGACTACACGTTCACCATCACGCTCAACAAGCCTGCGGCCGACTTCGCACAGCGTCTCGGCTACTCGGCGTACTACCCGCTCCCCGACGTCGCGTTCGAGGACATGGAGGCGTTCGGCGAGAGCCCGATCGGGAACGGCCCCTACATGCTCGCCAGCGAGGACGCGTGGCAGCACGACGAGGGCATCGACCTCGTCGTCAACCCCGACTACGACGGCCCCCGCGCCGCGAAGAACGGCGGCCTGAACATCGTCTTCTACGCGACGCAGGACGCCGCCTACCAGGACCTGCTCGCGGGCAACGTCGACGTGCTCGACGCGATCCCGGACTCGGCGCTCGAGACGTTCGAGAGCGACCTGCCCGACCGCTGGGTGAACCAGCCGGCCGCGATCTTCCAGTCGCTCACGATCCCCGAGTGGCAGGAGCACTTCGCCACGGATGAGGAGGGGCGCCTCCGCCGCGCGGCGATCTCGCACGCGATCAACCGCGAGGAGATCACCGACGTCATCTTCCAGGGCACGCGCACGCCCGCGAGCGACTTCACGTCGCCCGTGATCGACGGGTGGAGCGAGTCGCTCGAGGGCGGCGAGGTCCTCGAGTACGACCCCGACCTCGCGAAGGAGCTCTGGGCGCAGGCCGACGAGATCAGCCCGTACAGCGGCGACGAGTTCACGATCTCGTACAACGCCGACGGCGGCCACCAGGCCTGGGTCGACGCGGTCGCGAACTCGATCTCGAACACGCTCGGGATCACCGCGATCGGCGAGCCGTACCCCGACTTCGCCACGTACCTCGACGCGCGCGACAACAAGCAGGTCGGCGCCTTCCGCTCCGGATGGCAGGCGGACTACCCGGGTCTGTACAACTTCCTCGGCCCGCTCTACGCCACCGGCGCCGGCTCGAACGACGGCGACTACTCGAGCGAGGAGTTCGACTCGCTGATCGCCGAGGGCATCAGCGCCACCGACCCCGAAGAGGCGAACGAGATCTTCCAGCAGGCGCAGACCGTCCTGCTGACCGATCTCCCCGCCATCCCCCTGTGGTACTCGAACGTGACCGGCGGCTGGAGCGAGACCGTCGACAACGTCGAGTTCGGCTGGAACTCGGTCCCGATCTACAGCGAGATCACCAAGGCCGAGTGACGGGAGAGCCGCAGGCTCTCTCCCCGCGAGGCGGCGACGGTCACCGTCGCCGCCTCGCCCCATGCCTCGCCCCAGCGCGCTCTCAGAAGCGCCGGGCGATGATGGGGCCCGACTCCGGCACCGAATGATCGGTGCCTTTTCCGTGACCCGACACGGATCTCTCAATCCACAGGAAGGAAGAGGATGGCCAGCTACGTCCTCAGACGGCTCCTGCAGGTGATACCGGTGTTCCTCGGCGCCACCCTGCTCATCTACTTCATGGTCTTCGCCATGCCCGGCGACCCGATCGCGGCTCTCTTCGGCGAGAAGCAGCCGCCGGACGCCGTGATCGAGAACCTGCGTCGGCAGTACATGCTCGACCAGCCGTTCATCGTGCAGTACCTCAACTACCTCGGCGGCATCCTCCGCCTCGACTTCGGCGTGACGTTCTCCGGTCAGGACGTGATGACGGTGCTCGCGCGCACGTTCCCCGTGACGCTGCGGCTCGCGGTCATGGCGGTCGCGATCGCCTTCGTGCTGTCGATCGTGGTCGGCGCCACATCGGCCCTGCTCAAGGGCGGCGTGTACGACAACCTCATGCTCGTCATCGCGCTCGTCTTCGTGGCGGTGCCGATCTTCGTGCTCTCGTTCATCGCGCAGTACTTCCTGGGCGTGCAGCTCGCGTGGTTCAAGCCGACCGTCGGCGCGAACAACGACTGGGGCGACCTCTGGCTGCCCGCGCTCGTGCTCGGCTTCAGCATCTACGCCGCGAGCATGCGCCTGACGCGCTCGTCGATGATCGAGACCCTCGGTCAGGACTGGGTCCGCACGGCCTACGGGAAGGGGCTCCCGCGACGACGCGTGATCCCCGTTCACGTGCTGCGCAACTCGCTCATCCCCATGGTGACCGACACCGCGACCCAGTTCGGCATCCTCATGGTCGGCGCGACGGTCACGGAGGGCATCTTCAACGTGCCCGGCGTCGGCAACACGCTCTTCCAGGCGATCATCCGGCACGAGACGCCCACGGTCGTCTCGTTCGTGACGATCTTCGTGGTCGTGTACGTGCTCATCAACCTGCTCGTCGACCTGCTCTACGGTCTGCTCGACCCGAGGATCCGCTATGTCAAGTAACACGCGCTTCGTCGCCCCCGTGAAGCAGACCATCGTCGTCGACGCGGTCCGCGTCGATGAGAGGAAGAGCAACCTCTGGCTCGACGCATGGCGCGACCTGCGCCGTCGCCCGTCGTTCTGGGTCGCGCTCGCGGTGAGCGCGCTCATCGTGCTCATCGCCGCCTGGCCCACCCTCTTCACGCAGACCTCGCCCTACCTCGGGTGCGAGCTCGCCAACAGCAACGGCGGCCCGACCGCCGGGCACCCGCTCGGATTCACCCGCCAGGGCTGCGACATCTGGTCGCGGCTCGTGTGGGGAACCCGGACGTCGATGGTCGTCGGTCTGCTCGCCACGATCATCGGCACCGTGATCGGCGTCATCATGGGCGCGCTCGCGGCGTTCTACGGCGGATGGCTCGACTCGCTGCTGTCGCGCATCGGCGACATCTTCTTCACGATCCCCTACATCGTCGCGGCGATCGTCGTGATGACGGTGCTCCAGGAGCAGCGCAACGAGCTCGTCCTCGCGTTCGCGATCGGCGGGTTCTCATGGGCGTCGACCGCGCGCATCATGCGCGCGGAGGTGCTCCGCGTGAAGCAGGCGGACTACGTGATGGGCTCCATCGCACTCGGCCTGTCGCGGTTCAAGACGCTTCTCGTGCACGTCCTGCCGAATGCCATGGCCCCGGTGATCGTCGTCGCGACGATCAGTCTCGGGCAGGCGATCGTCGCCGAGGCGACGCTGTCGTTCCTCGGCGTCGGCCTCGGTGGCACCACCATGTCGTGGGGCAACGACATCAGCCAGGCGCAGACCTCCATCCGCACCTCGCCGATGGCGCTGTTCTGGCCGTCGCTCGCGCTGACGATCGCGGTGCTCGCGTTCATCACGCTCGGCGAGCTGCTGCGCGACGCGCTCGACCCGAAGGCGAGGGCGCAGCGATGACCGATCTCACGAAGGGCACACCCATGACCGAGCCTCTCCTGCGCGTGCGCGGGCTGAAGGTCGCGTTCGGCACCGGAAAGAAGCAGCGCGAGGTCGTCCACGGCGTGGATCTCGACATCCACCGCGGCGAGACCGTCGCGATCGTGGGCGAGTCGGGGTCGGGCAAGTCGACGACCGCGACGGCGATCATCGACCTCCTCCCCGGCACCGGGAAGGTCACCGCGGGCTCGATCGAGCTGGAGGGCGTCGACCTCGCCAAGATCGGGCGCCGCGAGATGGAGGACATCCGCGGACGCCGCATCGGCTACGTCCCGCAGGACCCGATGTCGAACCTCAACCCGGTCTGGTCGATCGGCTTCCAGGTGAAGGAGGCGATCCGCGCGAACGGCATCGCCACCGGCCGCAAGGAGGTCGAGCAGCGCGCGATCGAGGTGCTGAAGCAGGCGGGACTCGCGGACGCCGAGCGGCGCCTGCACCAGTTCCCGCATCAGTTCTCGGGCGGCATGCGCCAGCGAGCGCTCATCGGCATCGGCCTCGCGGCCGACCCCGCGCTCCTCATCGCCGATGAGCCGACGAGCGCGCTCGACGTCACGGTGCAGCGGGTCATCCTCGACCACCTCGCCTCGCTCACGCGCGAGAAGGGGACCTCGGTCCTCTTCATCACGCACGATCTCGGCCTCGCCGCCGATCGCGCCGACACGATCGTCGTGATGAACCAGGGCGAGATCGTCGAGTCGGGGCCGAGCCGCGAGATCCTCGAGGACCCGCAGCACCCGTACACGCAGCGCCTCGTCGCCGCGGCTCCGAGCCTCGCGTCGCAGCGCATCCAGGCGAGCGTCGAGGACCGGGGCATCGAGACGACGACCCAGGTGCTGCACGCCGCGGCACCCGTCGTCGAGGTGCGCGATCTCGTGAAGGACTACCGCATCCGGCGCGGCGGCTTCCGCAGCGAGCCGTTCCGGGCCGTCGACAGCGTCTCGTTCCAGATCCCCAAGGGGAAGACGCTCGCCCTCGTCGGCGAGTCGGGATCGGGCAAGTCGACCGTCGCCAAGATGGTGCTCCAGCTCGAGCAGGCGACGAGCGGGCACATCCTCATCGACGGGGTGGACGCGACGACGCTGTCCTCGCGCGAGATCTTCTCGCTGCGCGGCCGGATGCAGCCGGTGTTCCAGGACCCATACGGGTCGCTCGACCCCCTGCGCTCGATCGGCGCGCTCATCTCCGAGCCGCTGAGCGTGCACAAGGTGGGCGACGCCGCGTCGCGCAGGGACCGCGTGTTCGAGCTGCTCGAGCAGGTCGCCCTGCCGCGCGAGCTCGCATGGCGGTACCCCAACGAGCTGTCCGGCGGCCAGCGTCAGCGTGTCGCGATCGCGCGCGCCCTCGCGCTCAAGCCCGACATCGTCGTGCTCGACGAGGCGGTCTCGGCGCTCGACGTGCTCGTGCAGGATCAGATCCTGAAGCTGCTCGCCGAGCTGCAGTCGGAGCTGGGGCTCACCTACCTGTTCATCACCCACGACCTCGCGGTCGTGCGCGTGGCGGCCGATCTCGTGTGCGTCATGGAGCACGGGCGGGTCGTCGAGCAGGGCGCCGTGGACCAGATCTTTGCCGACCCGCAGCAGGAGTACACGCGTCGCCTCCTCGACGCGATCCCCGGCCAGACCGTCGAGCTCGGCGGCCGATGACGCCTCCCGAGCAGAGGAGCCGGACGATCCGCGGCAGCGCCGGGATCGTCTGGCTCCTCGCCACGTCGGCGGTGGTCGTGTTCCTGCTGGGCGACGTCGTCGTCCGCGGGAGCGCGGTCGACGCCGTGCTCATCGCGCCCTGGCTGCTCCTGCCGGTCTGGTTCGTCTGGACGTTCCTCTTCGCGCCGAGCGTCCACGCCGACGAGGACGGCGTCGTCGTGCGCAACCCGCTGCGCACGACGCGCGCGCCCTGGAGCGCGGTGCGCGACATCGTGCTGCGCTGGCAGATCGCGTTCGTCCTCGCGGATGACCGCGACCTGCAGGCGTGGGCAGCCGCCGCGAAGCGCCCGAGCGGCAGGGCTCACACCCCGCAGCCCGCCGAGCGCGAGCTCGAGATCCTCCGGGAGCTGCGCGAGGCCGCGGCGGATGGCGCGGCGCCGGCTGACGGGGGAGAGGTGCGCACGTCCTGGAACGCGCGCGAGATCGGCCTGCTCGCGGCCATCCTCATCTGGGCAGCCGTGTCGGTCGCGGTGACCCGATGAGCGGCTCGCGCGACTCCGAGTACCGCGTCTCGTTCCGGCGCCCGTCGGGCTGGGTCGCCTTCGCGTGCGCCGCCCTGCTGACGGTGCTCCTCCTCGGCGACGCGGTCCTGCGGGGGCGGCCCTTCGACGCGCTCCTCGTGGCGCCGTGGCTCCTCGCGCTCTGCTGGGGCGTCTACGTGCTCCTCGCCGCCCCGAGCGTCACCGCGACCGACGATCTCCTTCGCGTGCGCGGCGGCCTGAGGGTGGTCGAGATCCCGTGGTCGCGCGTGCGGGCCATCCGGATGCGCTGGCAGCTCGAGATCGCGCTCGACGACGGAACGGTCGTCGCGGCGACCGGCGCGGCCAGCCGCCACCTGCACATCAACCGCCGCGAGCAGCCCGGCGACGACCAGGCCGCGACGCTCGAGCTCTTCCGGGAGCGGGCGCGGCCGACCGATCTCCCTGTCCGCCGCGGATGGCACATCCCGACGCTGCTGGTCCTCGCCGGGATCGCGGCGTGGGCGGCCTGGTCGCTCAGCGTCACGGGCGGGATCGTCACCGGCTGACCGGCCGCCTCCGAGCAGCCTGAGCGCCCGCTCGCGAGCGCGCTATAGGATGGAACGCCCCGCTTTCGGGGCGGAACCCCCACATCAGAAGGATCCCTTCATGGCGCTCGCCCACCGTTCCGATCTCCGCAACGTCGCGATCGTCGCGCACGTCGACCACGGCAAGACGACCCTCGTGGACGCCATGCTGCGCCAGACCGGCTCGTTCGGCGAGCACGCGCACGTGGAAGAGCGCGCGATGGACTCGAACGACCTCGAGCGCGAGAAGGGCATCACGATCCTCGCCAAGAACACGGCGATCACCTACAACGGGGCGCACACCGACGTGCCCGTGACGATCAACGTCATCGACACCCCGGGCCACGCCGACTTCGGCGGCGAGGTCGAGCGCGGCCTGTCGATGGTCGACGGCGTCGTCCTCCTCGTCGACGCGTCCGAGGGTCCCCTTCCGCAGACCCGCTTCGTGCTGCGGAAGGCTCTTGAGGCGAAGCTCCCCGTCATCCTCCTCGTGAACAAGACCGACCGCCCCGACGCGCGCATCGCGGCGGTCGAGGAGGAGGCGCACGACCTCCTGCTCGGGCTCGCGAGCGACCTCCAGGACGACGTCCCCGACCTCGACGTCGACGCGCTCCTCGACGTCCCGGTCGTCTACGCCTCGGGCCGTGCCGGCGCCGCGTCGCGCAACCGCCCCGCCGACGGATCGCTGCCCGACAACGCCGACCTCGAGCCGCTGTTCGAGGCGATCCTCGAGCATGTGCCGGCTCCGTCGTACGACGACGAGGCGCCCCTGCAGGCGTGGGTCACGAACCTCGACTCGTCGGCGTTCCTCGGCCGACTCGCGCTGCTGCGCGTGTTCAACGGGACCCTCAAGAAGGGCCAGACCGTCGCCTGGGTGCGTCAGGACGGCACGACGCAGAACGCGCGCATCACCGAGCTGCTCATGACGAAGGCCCTCGACCGGTACCCGGCCGAGGAGGCCGGCCCCGGCGACATCGCGGTCATCGCGGGCTTCCCCGACATCATGATCGGCGAGACGATCGCCGACCCGGAGGACGTGCGCCCGCTGCCGCAGATCACGGTCGACGAGCCCTCGATCTCGATGACCATCGGCACGAACACCTCGCCGCTCGTCGGCAAGGTCAAGGGCCACAAGCTCACCGCGCGGATGGTCAAGGACCGCCTGGACCGCGAGCTCATCGGCAACGTGTCGATCCGCGTGCTCGACATCGGCAAGCCCGACGCCTGGGAGGTGCAGGGCCGCGGCGAGCTGCAGCTCGCCATCCTCGTCGAGAACATGCGCCGCGAGGGCTTCGAGCTCACGGTCGGCAAGCCCCAGGTCGTCACGCGCAAGAGCGCGGACGGCAAGGTCGAGGAGCCCTACGAGCACCTCACGATCGACGTCCCCGAAGAGCACCTCGGCGCCGTGACGCAGCTCATGGCGAACCGCAAGGGCCGCATGGACAACATGATCAACCACGGCACCGGCTGGATCCGCATGGAGTTCATCGTGCCGTCGCGCGGCCTCATCGGCTTCCGCACCGAGTTCCTCTCGATCACCCGTGGAACCGGCATCGCCAACGCGATCTCGCACGGCTACGGCGAATGGGCCGGGCAGATCGTCGCGCGTCAGAACGGCTCGATCGTGGCCGACCGCGCGGGTGTCGCGACGCCGTTCGCGATGATCGCGCTGCAGGAGCGCATGACGTTCTTCGTCAAGCCGACCGATGAGGTGTACGAGGGCATGGTCGTGGGCGAGAACTCGCGCGCCGACGACATGGACGTGAACATCACCAAGGAGAAGAAGCTCACCAACATGCGCTCCTCCACGGCCGACTCGTTCGAGTCCATGACGCCCCCGCGTCTGCTCTCGCTCGAGGAGTCGCTCGAGTTCGCGCGCGAGGACGAGTGCGTCGAGGTGACGCCCGAGGCCGTCCGCATCCGCAAGGTGATCCTCGACGCCACCGAGCGCGCCCGCGCCGCCTCGCGCCTCAAGCGCCAGGGCTGAGCATGAGGGGCGATCGTCTCGCGCACGTCGTCACGTGGCTCGTCGCGCTCTGCGCGGGCGCGGTGTTCGGCGTCGCGAGCACGATCGCCCATTCCTTCACGTGGGGCGCCGTGCCCGTCGGGATGGTGCTGGCCGCGATCGCGTGCGGCGGGCTGCTCACGTCGTTGCGGCTCCTGACGGATGATCGGTGGTCGGCTCTCGCGGCGGGCATCGGCATGCTCGGAGCGCTCACGATCTACTCGGGGCGAGGCCCCGGCGGCTCCGTCGTCGTCCCGATGCCGGCGGAGGGGGAGTTCCCCTTCGGCTATGTGTGGACCTTCCTCCTCGCCGGGATCGTCCTCGTCGCTGTCGCGTGGCCCGACATGGCGAAGCTGCGCCGGATGGCGTCCGGCTCGGCTTAGGCTCGCCTTCCGGGCGACGGGCCTCGCGCGCGCGTAGGATTGAGGGCGTGACTTACGTGATCGCCCTTCCCTGCGTGGACGTCAAGGACCGCGCGTGCATCGATGAGTGCCCGGTCGACTGCATCTACGAGGGCGAGCGGTCGCTGTACATCCATCCGGACGAGTGCGTCGACTGCGGTGCGTGCGAGCCGGTGTGCCCGGTGGAGGCGATCTACTACGAGGACGACCTGCCCGATGAGTGGCAGGACTACTACAAGGCGAACGTGGAGTTCTTCGACGACATCGGCTCGCCCGGTGGCGCGTCGAAGGTCGGCGTGATCGAGAAGGACCACCCGCTCATCGCCGCCCTCCCGCCCCAGGGCGAGTAAGCGGATGGGCGTCCGCGACCTCGACGACTACCCCTGGGACGCCGTGGTCCCGTATCGTGAGCGGGCTGCCGCTCACCCCGACGGGCTCGTCGACCTCTCGATCGGCTCGCCCGTCGACCCGACCCCCGCGATCGTCCGCGACGCGCTCGCGGAGGCCACCGATGCGCACGCGTACCCGCAGACCGTGGGCACCCCCGCGCTGCGCGAGGCGATCGTCGAGTGGTACGCGCGCCGCCGCGGCGTGCCCGACCTCGCACCCCGCAACGTCCTGCCGACGATCGGGTCGAAGGAGCTCGTGGCGCTCCTGCCGACGCTGCTCGGCCTCGGCGAGGGCGACATCGTCGTGCATCCGCGCGCCGCGTACCCGACGTACGAGGTCGGCGCGCGCGTCGCGAACGCGACGCCGGTCGCCGTCGACGACCCCGCCGAATGGCCGGAGGGCGCGAAGCTCATCTGGATCAACACCCCGGGCAACCCCGACGGGCGCACGTGGACCGTGGACGAGCTCGCGGCCGCCGTGCGCCGCGCCCGCGAGATCGGCGCCGTGCTCGCGAGCGACGAGTGCTACGCCGAGCTCGGCTGGGACGGCCCGTGGGCGAGCGAGCCCGTGCCGTCGGTCCTCGACCCCCGGGTCACGGGCGGCAGCCGCGCCGGTCTGCTCAGCGTGTACTCGCTGAGCAAGCAGTCGAACCTCGCCGGCTACCGCGCGGCCTTCATCGCCGGGTGCGGGCGCATCGTGGGCGAGCTCCTCACCGCGCGCAAGCACCTCGGGCTGATGCCGCCCGCGCCCGTGCAGCACGCGATGGCCGTCGCGCTCCGCGACGACGCGCACGTCGAGGAGCAGAAGGCGCGCTACCGCTCCCGTCGCGACATCCTCCGCCCCGCCGTCGAGGCGGCCGGCTTCCGGATCGACCGCAGCGAGGCCGGGCTCTACCTCTGGGCGACCGAGGGGCGCGACGCGTGGGAGTCGATCGGCCGGCTCGCGGATCTCGGCATCCTCGCGGGCCCCGGCGTCTTCTACGGCCCGCACTTCCCGCAGCACGTGCGGTTCTCGCTCACGGCGAGCGACGAGCGCATCGCCGCCGCGGCGCATCGTCTCGCGGGCGCGTCTTCGTAGGAATCCTCCACGCATCGCCCGGCCGTTTGGGAGTTTTCACAGGTAGGCGGGACGACCGATAGGCTGTAGAAGCACAGGGCTCGCGCACTCGACCGGGCATGTGCCGTGCCGCCTGACCGGCGGCCGACCGAGATCCAAGGCGACCGAAGAAGTCGCGAAGACGATCCGCCAGGAGGCGCTGTGAGCGACGCGGGAATCCCGGCCGACAAGGCCACCCTCACGATCGGTGACAAGACGGCGGAGTTCCCGGTCCTGCAGGGCAGGTCCGGACTCCCGAGCATCGACATCTCGACGCTCATGCGTCAGACGGGACACACGACCCTCGACTACGGGTTCGTCAACACCGCCTCGACCGCGTCTGCCATCACGTACATCGACGGAGACCAGGGGATCCTGCGCTACCGGGGCTACCCGATCGAGCAGATCGCGAAGAACTCGAGCTTCCTCGAGGTGGCCTGGCTGCTCATCTACGGCGAGCTGCCCTCGGCGTCCGAGCTGGCCGACTTCGACGACCGCATCCGCCGTCACACGCTCCTCCACGAGGACCTCAAGCGCTTCTTCTCGGCGCTGCCCGACGGCGCCCACCCGATGGCCGTCCTCTCGTCGGCGGTCTCGGCCCTCTCGACCTACTACGAGCACCAGTCCGACCCGGCGAACCCCGAGCACGTCGAGCTCAACATCATCCGCCTGCTCGCGAAGCTCCCCGTCATCGCGGCCTACGCGCACAAGAAGTCGATCGGGCAGGCGTTCCTGTACCCGGACAACTCGCTGAGCTTCGTCGACAACTTCCTCCGTCTGAACTTCGGCGTCATGAGCGAGCCGTACGAGGTGAACCCGGTCATGTCGCGGGCTCTCGAGCGCCTCCTCATCCTGCACGAGGACCACGAGCAGAACGCGTCGACGTCGACCGTGCGCCTGGTCGGCTCGACGGGCGCCGACCAGTTCGCGTCGGTGTCGGCCGGCATCCACGCCCTCTCGGGGCCGCTCCACGGCGGCGCGAACGAGGCCGTGCTCAAGATGCTCGCGCAGATCCGCGACTCCGGTCAGAGCGTGCAGCGCTTCGTCGAGCGCGTCAAGAACAAGGAAGACGGCGTGAAGCTCATGGGCTTCGGTCACCGCGTCTACAAGAACTACGACCCGCGCGCGAAGCTCGTCAAGGAGTCGGCGGACGAGGTCCTCACGGCGCTGGGCGTGACCGATCCGCTCCTCGACCTCGCGAAGGAGCTCGAGGAGATCGCCCTCAACGACGACTACTTCAAGGAGCGCCGCCTCTACCCGAACGTCGACTTCTACACCGGCGTCATCTACAAGGCGATGGGCTTCCCGACGCGGATGTTCACGGTGCTGTTCGCGATCGGGCGCCTGCCGGGCTGGCTCGCCCACTGGCGCGAGCTCACGCTCGACCCGAAGACGAAGATCGGCCGCCCCCAGCAGCTCTTCACGGGCTCGCCCGAGCGGCAGTACCCGACCGCGTAGCGGAACGCGAAGAGGGCCGGACGTCGTGCGACGTCCGGCCCTCTTCGCGTTCCGGCGAGGCCCCGCTCAGGCGTGCAGGGCCTCGTTGAGCGTCACGCCGACGCCCTTGCGACGTCGGGCCTCGATCGCCCCGGTCGTCGAGTTCCGGAGGAAGAGGATGCCGTCGGCTCCGTGCAGCGTCGCGGCCTTCACGACACGGGGCGTGCCGTCGGCGGTGGGCGGCTCGTCGACGAGCAGCACCTTCGTGCCCGCCGTGACGTAGAGGCCCGCCTCGACGACGCAGTCGTCGCCGAGCGAGATGCCGATGCCGGCGTTCGCGCCGAGCAGCGTGCGCCGGCCGATCGACACGCGGTGCGTGCCGCCGCCCGACAGCGTCCCCATGATCGAGGAGCCGCCGCCGACGTCGCTGCCGTCGCCGACCACGACACCCTGGGAGATGCGGCCCTCCACCATCGAGGCGCCGAGCGTGCCGGCGTTGAAGTTCACGAATCCCTCGTGCATCACCGTCGTCCCCGGCGACAGGTGCGCCCCGAGGCGCACGCGCGAGGTGTCCGCGATGCGCACGCCGGGCGGGAGGACGTAGTCGGTCAGACGCGGGAACTTGTCGAGGGACTGCACCTGGATGGCCGCGCGCTGGAGCGCGGGACGCAGCCGGGTGAGGTCGTCCGGATGCATGGGGCCTGCGGTCGTCCATGCGACGTTCGGGAGGTGCGCGAAGATCCCGTCGAGGTTCAGCTCGTTGGGCTTCACGAGGCGGTGAGAGAGGGCGTGCAGGCGGAGGTACGCGTCCGATGTGGACGCGGGCGCCTCGTCGAGGTCGATCTCGACGCGCACGGCGTCGACGGTCACGTTGCGGCGCTCGTCGGGGCCCGCCGAGGCGGCCACGCGCTCGAGGGCGGTCGCGACCGCGGCCTCGTCGGCCGCGCCCGTGCCCAGCTCGCCGTACCAGGTGTCCAGAACCGTGCCATCGCCGGCGGTGGTCGCGAGGCCGACGCCCCAGACCTTTCGTTCATCGCTCATGCACACCAGGCTATCGGGCGAGCGGGACCGGCCTCCCCGGACGGAGGGCCGCGCGGACGCGCTCGATAGACTCGACGGCATGCCGACGCTCGACCTGTCCCTGTCCGCCGCCGACATCACCCGCGCGATCTGCGACATCCCGAGCGTCTCCGACGACGAGCGCATGCTCGCCGACGCGATCGAGGCGGCCATCCGCCCGCTCCCGCACCTCGAGGTGCATCGCGACGGCGACACGATCGTCGCGCGCACGGCGCTCGGGCGCGCGCAGCGCGTCGTGATCGCGGGCCACATCGACACCGTCCCGCTCAACGGCAACCTCCCCACGCGCGACATCGAGATCGACGGCGAGCCCTTCATCTGGGGGCGGGGAACGGTGGACATGAAGGCGGGCACGGCGGTGCAGCTGAAGCTCGCCGCCGAGCTGTCGGACCCGGTCGTCGACATCACGTGGATCTGGTACGACCACGAGGAGGTGGAGGCGTCGCGCAGCGGGCTCACGCGCCTCGCCGCGACTCGGCCCGATCTCTTCGAGGGCGACTTCGCGATCCTCGGAGAGCCGTCCAACGGGCAGGTGGAGGGCGGCTGCAACGGGACGCTCCGGGCGGTCGTCCGCACGCACGGCCGGCGCTCGCACTCCGCACGCGCGTGGATGGGCGTCAACGCGATCCACGCCGCGGCGCCCGTGCTCGCCCGCCTCGCGGCGTACGAGCCCCAGGAGATCGTCGTCGACGGCCTCGCCTACCGCGAGGGCCTGAACGCGGTGCGGGTCTCGGGCGGAGTCGCGGGCAACGTCATCCCCGACCTGTGCGAGGTCGAGGTCAACTTCCGGTTCGCGCCGAGCCGATCCGCCGCCGAGGCCGCCGATCACGTGCGCGAGGTCTTCGACGGCTTCGAGGTCGAGGTGACCGACCTCGCGCAGGGCGCGCGCCCCGGGCTCGACTCGCCGATCGCCCAGGACTTCGTGCGGGCGGTGGGCGCGGTCCCGCAGCCGAAGTACGGATGGACCGACGTGGCTCGCTTCTCGGCGCTCGGGGTTCCTGCGGTCAACTACGGGCCGGGCGACCCGAGCCTCGCGCACCACGACGAGGAGCGCGTCGCGGTCGCCCAGATCGAGAGCTGCGAGCGGAGCCTGCGCGCATGGCTCACGGCGGGGTGACCGAGACCGCACCCGCGGCAGGCTGGCGCGCATGGCCCGCACCCGCGCGGGTGGCCGCGGTCTATCTCGCGGCGCGGCTCGTGACGACGGCGCTCATGCTGCTGACGGCGCAGCAGTCGCCGTCCTCCTCGCGGCACGGGCCCGACCCGACGCTCGTCGACTACATCCTCGGATGGGACGCCCAGTGGTACTGGACGGTCGCCGTGAGCGGCTACCCGGCGGAGCTGCCGCTCACCGAGACCGGCGAGGTCGCGCAGAACGCGTGGGCGTTCATGCCGGTCTACGCCCACCTCGCGCGCCTGGCCGGCAACGTCTTCGGGGCGGGAGCCTGGTGGGTGGGCGCCCTCCTCGTCTCGCTCGCCGCGGGATACGGCGCGTGCGTCGCGCTCCACGCGCTCCTCAGGGAGCGCCTCGACGAGGACCAGGCGATGTGGGGCGTCGTCCTGCTCGCCTCCGGCCCGCTCGCCGCGCTGTTCCAGGTCGGCTACGCCGAGTCGCTGTTCCTCCTGCTCCTCATCGCCTCGCTGCTGTGCGTCGTCCGGCGGCAGTGGCGCGGCCTGTACCTGCTCGTGCCGCTGATGGGGTTCACGCGCCCCGGCGTCCTCGCCTTCGCGCTGTTCCTCGGCCTCTACGGCCTCTGGCGACTCGCGCCCGAGCGGCGGCGCACGCTCGGGGGACCGACGCGCTGGGAGGTCGTGCACATCATCGCCCTGGGGGCGATCGCGACCGCGGTCGGCTTCTCCTGGCAGCACATCGCGGGCGTCGTGACGGGCGACCCGGGCGCGTACCTCGCGACCGAGCTCGCGTGGCGACGGTCGTGGACGGGGGACTCCGGCGGGTTCATCCCGTTCGAGGGGTGGCCGCAGGCCGCGGCCGTGTGGGCGGGCATCTGGGGGATCCCGGCCTGGGCCGGCTACGCCCTGCTCGTCGTCCTCGTCGTGGGCGCCGTCGCGGCCATCCTGCTCGCGCCGCAGGCGCGCCGCGCGGGCGGCGAGCTGCAGCTGTGGGCGCTCAGCTACCTCGTCTACCTCCTCGCGGTGTTCTTCCCGCAGTCGAGCGTCTTCCGCCTGCTCCTGCCGCTTGCACCGCTCGCCTGCGCGGCGCTGGCGGTTCCGCGCGGCCGCGGGTACCGGTTCGCCTCCCTCGCGCTCTGCCTCGCGGGGCAGTGGGCCTGGATCCACGGCATGTACGGCCTCGGGAACACCTTCTGGCTCATCCCGTGACGCGATCTGCGCGCGACATCGCGCGTCTCGCGTGTCGGTGGGCGTGCAGTCGACCGATAAACTGGACATCTGACCACAACGGAAAGGATGCCGCGATGGCAGCGATGAAGCCGAGAACCGGAGACGGACCCATGGAGGCCGTGAAGGAGGGGCGCCTCATCATCGTGCGCGTGCCGCTCGAGGGGGGCGGGCGCCTGGTCGTCTCCGTCAATGACGAGGAGGCTCGGGAGCTGTACGGCGTCCTGGGCGACGTCGTGAACGCCTAGCGATCACGACCGTCACAGAGCGGATGGTCGGAGTCGGTAACGACTCCGGCCATCCGCTCTTCTCATGTGCGGACGCGTCAGAGGCGCGGTGAGACGTGCAGCTGCAGGAGGCCCTCGTTCACGGTCGAGAGGGCGGCGATCACGGCATTCGACGCCTGCGTCTCCTGGAGGAGCGTGCGGTACGTGCGCGTGATCTCGTCGCGCTGCACGGGGTCGGCGACCCTGCCGCCGTGGAGCACGCGCGGCACGAGCACGGTCCCGCCCGGTCGGGCGAGGCGCAGGCCGTGCTCGACGTAGTCGATGACGCCCTTCGCGTCGGCGTCGATGAGGACGATGTCGTATGCCGCATCGTTCATACGGGGCAGGACATCGGCCGCCCGCCCCGTGATGAGGCGCGTGCGGGCGACGGGGAGCCGCGCGCTCTGGAAGGCGGTGCGCGCCGCGGAGAGGTGCTCGGGCTCGCTGTCGATCGTGGTCAGGGTCGCGTGCGGGGCGCCGTGCAGGAGCCACAGGGCGGACACGCCGGCCCCGGTGCCGATCTCGATGATCGACCGGGCGCCCGTGGCGGCCGCGATGACGGCGCACTGCGCTCCGATCGACGGACTGATCGGAGCGGCGCCGAGCTCGAGGGCGTGCTGACGGGCGCGAGCGATGTGATCGGGTTCGACGACGGTCTCTCGGGCGAAGCGCGCGACGGCGTCCAGTTCGCTCATGGGTTCCTCCTGACGATCTCTCCAGCCTAAGCCGCCGCCCCTGCCGGGACCGCACGACGAGGCCCGGTACCCTGAGATCATGTTCTTCGGCCTGACGATCGAGAAGGTGATGCTGATCGGCGTCATCGCGGCGCTCATCATCGGGCCCGAGCGCCTTCCGCGCTACGCCGAGACCCTCGCGCAGTTCACGCGCCGCACCCGCGAGTGGGTGCAGGGGGCGCGCACGCGCATGAAGGAGGAGATGGGCGACGAGCTCGACGACGTCGACTGGCGCAAGCTCGACCCGCGGCAGTACGACCCGCGCCGGATCATCCGCGAGGCCCTCCTCGAGGACGCGCCCGTCGCGCCGGCGTCACCCGCACCATCCGCGTCGTCGGCTCCGCAGGCGCCCGTCCGGCAGCCGCGGACGACGCCGCTCGCGCGCCGCACCTTCACGGCGGAGACGCCGCCCCCGTTCGACTCCGAGGCGACCTGACCCGCGTCAGGCGAGCGAGACCGGCAGCTTCCGCCCCGCGAGGCGGCGCGGCTCGGCCGCGAGGCGGGCAGCGACCTCTGCGATCGCGAGCGCCGCGGGATCCTCGGGGTGCGACACCACGACCGGGTCGCCGGCATCGCCGCCCGCGCGCAGGGCGGGGCTGAGCGGCACCGACGCGAGCAGCGGCACCTCGTGCCCATCTGCCGACAGCGCCGCGGCCACCGCGGCGCCGCCGCCTTCGCCGAAGAGCGCGAGCGACGTTCCGTCGGGCAGGGTCAGGGCGGCCATGTTCTCGATCACGCCGATGACCCGCTGCCCGGTCTGCCGTGCGACGAGGCCGCTGCGCACGGCGACGTCGGAGGCCGCGGCCTGCGGCGTCGTCACGACGAGGACGTCGGCGTGGGGGAGCAGCTGGCCCACCGAGATCGCGATGTCGCCCGTGCCGGGCGGCATGTCGATGAGGAGGACGTCGAGGTCGCCGAAGAACACGTCGGTGAGGAACTGCTGCACCGTGCGGTGGAGCATGGGCCCGCGCCACGCGACGACCTCCTCGCCGCTGCGCAGGAACATCCCGATCGAGATCGCCTTCACGCCGTGCGCAACGGGCGGCAGGATGAGGTCGCCCACCTGGGTGGGGGACGGCGCGACGCCGCCCTCGACGAGCCCCAGGAGCGCGGGGATCGAGAAGCCGTGCACGTCGGCGTCGATCAGGCCGACCTTGAGCCCGCGGGCGGCGAGAGCCACCGCGAGGTTCGCCGTGACGGTCGACTTGCCGACGCCGCCCTTGCCGCTCGTCACGGCGATCACGCGCGTGAGCGAGTCGGGGCCGAACGGCATGACGCGGGCCGCTCCGCCGCGCAGGCGCTCCGTGAGGGCCTTGCGCTGGGCGGGCGACATCACGCCGATCTCGAGCACGATGGCGGCGCCCTGCGCTGCGCTCTCGGCCGCCCGCCGCACGTCGCGCTCGATGCGGTCGGCCGCGGGGCATCCGACGATCGTGAGGTCGATCTCGACGCGCACGGCATCGCCGTCGGCACGCACGTCGCGCACCATGTCGAGGTCGGCGAGCGGCCGCCGCAGCTCGGGGTCGCTGACGGCGCCGACGGCCGAGCGGACCGCGTCGACGACCTCGGTGGGCAGGCCGGTCATGCGTCGCCCGCCGTCGCTCGCGGTTCGCCGCCGCGCTCGGCGTCGCGCTCGTCGAGGCGCTCGAGCAGGGCCCGCAGCTCCTCGCGCAGGGCGTCGCGGGAGACGATCCGCTCCTCGACCTCGGTCAGCGCCATCCGGAGTGCGACGATCTCGCGTGCGAGGTACTCGGTGTCGGCGAGGTTTCGCTCGGCGCGCTGGCGGTCCTGCTCCATCGCGACGCGGTCGCGGTCGTCCTGGCGGTTCTGCGCGAGGAGGATGAGCGGGGCCGCGTACGAGGCCTGCAGCGACAGCATGAGGGTGAGCGCCGTGAACCCGAGGGCGGCGGAGTCGAAGCGCCACTGCTCGGGCATGAGCGAGTTCCACGCCATCCACGCGACGCAGAACAGCGTGAGCCCGATCAGGAACCAGGGCGTCCCCATGGCACGGGCGATCCACTCGGTCGCGCGCCCGAACCGGTCGCGATCGCGCGCCCCGCCCGCGGTGTCCATCCGCGGCCGCCGCCCGCGCAGCTCCGAGGCGCGGGCCATCATCCGCGCACCGTCCGGATCGCGCCCGTCGTGGGATCGCGCGGGATCTCCTCATCCGCGTCCTGCGAGCGCCAGTCCTCCGGGAGCAGGTAGTCGAGCACGTCGTCGATCGTCACGGCGCCGACGAGACGGTGCGCCGCGTCGGTCACGGGCAGGGCGACGAGGTCGTAGCTCGCGAGCCGGCGCGCCACCTCCGAGGCCGAGCCCGTCACGGGGACCGGCTCGATGGTCTCGTCGATGATCGCGCCGATCCGCTCGTGGGGCGGGTAGCGCAGCATGCGCTGGAAGTGCACGGCGCCGAGGAAGCGGCCCGTGGGCGTCTCGTAGGGCGGCAGCGTCACGTACACGCTCGCGGCGAGGGCGGGATGCAGCTCGTGCCGGCGGATGAGCGCGAGCGCCTCCGCGATCGTCGCGTCGGCGGGGAGGATGATCGGCTCGGTGGTCATCAGGCCGCCCGCCGTGTCGGCGCCGTAGCGGAGGAGCATGCGGACGTCCTCGGCCTCCTCGGGCTCCATGAGGTCGAGGAGCTCCTCGCTGCGCTGCGGCGCGAGCTCGGCGAGGAGGTCGGCGGCGTCGTCGGGATCCATCGCGTCGAGGACGTCCGCCGCTCGCTCGTCGCCCAGGCGCTCGAGGATGTGGACCTGGTCCTCTTCGGGCATCTCCTCGAGGGCGTCGGCGAGGCGGTCGTCGGAGAGCTCGCCGGCGACCTGGATCATCCGCTCCTCCGGGAGGTCGAGGAGCGTGTTCGCGAGGTCGGCCGCGCGCAGTTCGGCGTAGCTCGCGGCGAGGTGCTCGGCCGACTGCGCCTCGCCAGGAGCGCGGTGCTCGCGCACCTGGCTCCAGGTCGCGAACGTCGTCGGACCCTTCGCGAAGGGGGAGGCGCTCGTCTTCGGCTTGCGGAGGAACAGCTGCCCGACGGCCCACTCGCCGATGCGGTTCGGCTCGATCGCGACGTCCTCGATCACGGCCGACCCGGAGCCGTCCTTGAAGTCGACGCGGCGCCCGACGAGCTCGGCCATGACGCGCACCTCGTCGGCGCGGGGCTGGAAGCGGCGCACGTTGATGAGACCGGTCGTGATGACCTGGCCCTGGGCGATCGAGGTGATGCGTCCGATCGCGACGAACACGTGGCGACGGCCCGGGATCTCGCAGACGAGGCCGATGACGCGCGGGGCCGCGGTACTTCGGTACACGACGACGACGTCACGGACCCTGCCGAGACGGTCGCCCGTGGGGTCGAACACGGGGCAGCCGGCCAGGCGCGCCACGAAAACCCTCTGCGTACTCACCCACCCAGCGTAATGCGCGCGCTCCTCCCGCGACGCGGGCGTCACGCGATGTTCAGGGGAGCCGCGCCCTCACAGGCGGCGCATCGCCAGGGCACAGGCTGAGGCGCGCGGCCGCATGGGAGAATGCCGACATGAGCATGTGGAGCGGGCGGGGCCGAGCCCCCGAGGTCGGCGAGACGGTCGCGAGCTTCCGCGACTACGACGGCGCGCTGAAGGCGGTGTCGAAGCTGATCGCCGCGGAGGTCCCGGCGCGCGACATCGCGATCGTCGGCACGGCGCTGCGCTCGATCGAGAAGGTCACGGGTCGACTCGGCTGGGCGCAGGCCGCGTGGGCAGGCGCCCTCAACGGCGTGCTCCTCGGCCTGCTCCTCGGGGCGATGGTCGTCATCTGGACCCCGGCCCTCCCGATGGGCGCGTTCGTCGGCATGCTCCTGCTCGGCGTCGCGATGGGCATGGTCTTCGGCCTCGTCAACTACATGATCGTGCGCCGCCGCCGCGACTTCGCGAGCGTCATGCAGGTGACCGCCGACCACTACGAGGTCGCGGTCGAGCGCGCGAGCGTCGCGAAGGCGCGCCAGGTGCTCGGCACCGCGCCGACGCGGACCGAGCGGATCGACCCGGTCTCGCTCACGGAGCCGCCGCGGTTCGGCGTCCGCATCGACCCGCGCACGGGCGCGCCGGTCGCGCCGGCGTCCGCCGACACCGCGCCGTCCTCCGAGCCGCAGAGCGCGGAGCCGGCGCCGCCGGCCGATGCGGCGTCCTCCGAGCCGCAGAGCGCGGAGTCGGACCGGCCCGCGCGTCCCGACGAGCGCGCGTGACCGAGGAGCGCGCCGCCGCCATCCGCGTCGAGCTGCCCGCGGGGGCCGTCGAGCTGCCCGCCGCCGTCGGCGCCCCCGACGGAGCCTGGGCGACGCTCGCGATCGCGCACGGCGCCGGAGCGGGCAAGGACCATCCATTCCTCGTCGGATTCGCCGCCGCGGTCCGCGACGCCGGCATCGCCACCGTGCGGTTCGACTTCCCGTACATCGTCGCGGGTCGGCGGATGCCAGGGCCCGCCGCCCACGCGATCGCCGCGTGGCGCGCGGTGGCGGGCTTCGCCGCGGCGAGCCTGCCTGCGCCCCTGTGGGCCTGCGGCAAGTCGTACGGCGGGCGGATGGCGTCGATGGCGGCCGCGGAGGGCGCGTTCGACGTCGCGGGGCTCGTGTACCTCGCGTACCCGCTCCACCCGCCGGGCAGGCCCGAGAAGCCGCGCGCCGAGCATCTGCCCGCTGTCGCACCGCCGCAGCTGTTCGTCGAGGGCGAGAACGACCCGTTCATCCAGCCCCGCGCGCAGTTCGACGACGCCGTCGCCTCCTGTCAGGACGCGACCGTGGAGTGGATCGCGGGTGGCACCCACGCCTTCGAGGTCAAGGGCCGGCGGCGGCCCGCCGACGAGATCGGCGCATCGCTCGCCGACCCCGTCGTGCGGTTCATCCGGCAGCGCTCGCGCGGCTGACCGCTCGGCTCAGCCGCGCAGACGCGCGATCCAGGCCTCGACCTCGTCGGCGGTGCGGGGGATGCCCGCCGAGAGGTTGACCGGGCCGTCCTCGGTCATGAGGATGTCGTCCTCGATCCGCACGCCGATCCCGCGGTACTCCTCGGGCACCGTGAGGTCGTCGATCTGGAAGTAGAGCCCGGGCTCGATCGTGAACACCATGCCCGGTGCGAGCTCTCCGTCGTAGTACATCTCGCGGCGCGCCTGCGCGCAGTCGTGCACGTCGATGCCCAGGTGGTGGCTCGTGCCGTGCACCATGTAGCGGCGCTGCTGGCCGCCGCGGTCGGCGTCGAGCGCCTCCTCCACCGACACCGGCAGCAGCCCCCACTCGGCCGTGCGCGCGGCGATGACCTCCATCGCGGCCTCGTGCACGGCGCGGAAGCGCACGCCGGGGCGCGCGGCCGCGAACGCCGCGTCGGCCGCCTCGCGCACGGCCTCGTAGATCTTCCGCTGGATGTCGGTGAACGTCCCGCTCACGGGCAGAGTGCGCGTGATGTCGGCGGTGTAGAGGCTGTCGACCTCGACCCCCGCGTCGATGAGGATGAGATCTCCCGGGACGACCGCGCCGTCGTTGCGCGTCCAGTGCAGGTAGCAGGCGTGCGGGCCCGACGCCGCGATGGTGTCGTAGCCCTCCCAGTTGCCGTCGCTGCGGGCGCGCTGGTGGAAGACGCCCTCGACCACGCGCTCCCCGCGCGGGTGCTCGACGATGCGGGGCAGCTCCCGGACGATGTCGTCGAATCCCGCGGCCGTCACCTCGACCGCGAGTCGCATCTGATCGATCTCGTACGCGTCCTTCACGAGGCGCAGCTCGGAGACGAAGCGCGTGAGCTCCTCGTCCTCCTCGAGCACGAGGTCCTCGTCGGAGCGCGCGAACGCGTCGACGTGGGCGGTGCGGATGCCGAGGTCGGCGGACACCTGCGCGAGCGAGGGGCGCGGACCCACCCAGAACTCGCCGATCGTCGCGTCCCGGTAGAACTCGGGCCTCTCCCGCGTGGCACGATCGCGGAGGTACAGCGTGACATCGTGGTCGTCGCCCGCCGGCTCGAACACGAGCACGGAGTCGGGCACGGCGTCCACCGCCCAGCCCGTGAGGTGCGCGAAGGCCGAGTGCGCACGGAACGGGTAGTCGGTGTCGTTGCTGCGCTGCTTGAACGAGCCGGCGGGGATGACGAGGCGCTTCCCGGGGAACGCGGCCGAGACGGCGTCGCGCCGTCGCGCCGCGAACGGCGCCTGGGCGCGCGGCTCCGGCAGGGGCTCGGGGCGCTCGGCCCATCCGCTCGAGATCACGTCGAGGAAGCCCTGGGGGTAGGGCTGGCGACGGTTGGTGTTGGAGTCGGCGGCCTTCTGGGCCTCTGCCTGGGTGTTCGTCTCGCCGGTGGTCATGGCACCAGTCTCTCACCGCAGCTCAGCGGAGGAGGCCCGTAGGGTGGATGACCATGGCCCGCTCGACGTCCTCCTCCGCCCCTGCCGCTCTCGCCGCCGACATCGTGCTCGTGATCGTGTTCGCGGCGCTCGGGCTGGCCAGCCACGAGGGCGCCGTGGACCCCGCCGGCCTCGTGCGCGTCGCGTGGCCGTTCGCGGTCGCGCTCCTCGCCGGATGGCTCGCGCTGCGCGTCTGGACGGATCCCTCTGCTCCCGTGCGGAAGGGCCTCCCGCTGTGGGCGATGACGGCGCTCGGCGGCCTCGCGCTGCGCGTGATCACGGGCGGCGGCGCGGCGATCCCGTTCGTCGTCGTGACGGCGATCGTGCTGCTCGTCTTCCTCGTCGGCTGGCGCCTCGCCGTGCACGCCCTGCGCTCGGCGCGCGCCCGGAGGCGCCCGTCAGCGCAGTGAGTCAGCCGGCGGGCTCGAGCTGCACGACGAGCGGCCGGTGATCGCTGCCGGCGTCGTCGAGGTTCGTGAGCACGAGGGAGCCGGTCGCCTTCCAGGACGCCGAGTGCATGACGTGGTCGATCGGCGCGGACAGGAGGGCCGGGATGTCGGTCGGCCACGTGCCCACCGCGCCGTTCCCGGTGGTCGCCGCGGCGTCTGAGCAGTAGCCCAGGTCGGCGCCGTCGACCCCGAGCGAGGCCATGTGGTCGATCGTGGCGTTGAAGTCGCCCGCGAGGATGACGTTGCCGTCGACGCACTGGTCAGAGACCCAGCGCAGGTCGTCGGCCCACTCGTCCATGTACTCCGGCTGCGGAGACACGGCGTGCACGGCGACGACGATCGGGCCCTGGCCGTCGACGGGCATCGCGACGACGCTCGGCACGACCTCGGTGTTGCTCGTGAGGTCGCTCGACGCCTCGATCACGGAGTAGTCGCCGAGCTCGGGCGAGATGAGCAGCGTGGTCTGCCACGCCTGCGGCCCGTCCTCGACGTCGGGCCGCAGCGCGACGTGATGCACCCACATGGGGCTGCCGAGGTCGCGCATCGCGACGGCGACCTCCTCGCCGACGAAGTCCGCGGTCTCGGGGAGCGCCACGATGTCGACGCCCATGGCAACGGCGGTCTCCGCGATCTCGTCGGCGCCCATGGCGTTGCCCGCCGTGTTCCAGGTCATCACGCGCACGCTCGTGTCGGTCGCCGCGGGGAGGGCGTCCGTGCCGTAGCCGCGCATGCCGAGGACGACGCCGCCCGAGATCGCGCCGATGGCCGAGACGAGCGCCATCGAGAGCGCGAAACCGCGCATCGGGCGGATGAAGGCGACGAGCAGGAAGAGGATCGTGATGATCGCGAGAGCGACGACGACGAGCCCCCGGAGGGCGGCGAGCTGAGCGATCGGGAAGGTCTGCTCGAGGCGGAAGAAGCCGGGCCACGTGAGGACGGCCGTCGCGATCGCGAACAGCACGGTCACGAGGATCCCGAGCAAGCGCAGCACGGATCCGACCCTAGGCGCACCCGCTGGGAAAGCGTCGCGAGCACGCGCCGTGGGGGCCGAGAGCGACCTCCGTGCACGCCGTACGATGAGGTCCATGGATGTCTCGGGTGCGCGCCGCGTGGAGGAGCCGGCCGACCTGCACCTCCACTCGAACCGATCGGATGGGACGGAGCCGCCCGCCGAGGTCGTCCGCTCGGCGCACGCGCACGGCGTGCGCACTCTCGCGCTGACCGACCACGACACGACGGCGGGGTGGGCCGAGGCGGCCGACGCGGCGGTGTCGCTCGGGATGACGTTCCTGCCGGGATCCGAGCTCTCCACGCGTCTCGACTGGCGCAGCGTGCACCTGCTCGCCTACCTCTTCGATCCCGACGACCCGGCGCTGCGGGCGCAGATGGAGGAGGTGCGCGGCGATCGCATGGGCCGTGCCGAGCGGATCGTCGCGAACATCTCGCGCGACTACGACCTCGTCTGGGACGACGTCGTCGCGCAGACCCAGACGGGCGCGACGGTCGGGCGCCCGCACATCGCCGACGCGCTCGTTGCCCGGGGGATCGTGGCCGACCGCGGAGAGGCCTTCGACGGCATCCTCCACCCGCGCGAGGGCTACTACGTTCCGCACTACGCGCCCGACACGTTCCGCGCGATCGAGATCGTGCGCGCGGCCGGCGGCGTCCCCGTGATCGCGCACCCCGCGACATCCGGGCGGTCGGGGATGATCCCCCTGCGCACGCTGCACGATCTCGTCGACGCCGGGCTCGCCGGCTTCGAGGTGGACCATCGCGAGAACACCGCCGACGGCCGGGAGGTGCTGCAGCGGCTCGTGGCCGAGCGCGACCTCATCGCGACGGGCTCGAGCGACTACCACGGGCTCGGCAAGCCCAACCTCCCTGGCGAGAACACGACGCCGGCCGCGATGGTCGAGCGGATCATCGCGGCCGGCGTCGGCTCCCGTCCTGTGCGGGCCTGAGCGCTCAGGCTCCCTGCTGCGGCTGACCTGACGCGCGGCGCCGGCGACGGCGGCGCGCAGGAGCGGGCTTGCCGTCGTGATGCTCCTTGCCGGCTCCGTCGTGCGTGCCGCGCCCCTCGCCGGCCTCGTGCGCCGCGCCCTCGCGCGGTGCGTCGCCTTCGGCGCGCCGACGGCGACGCGGGCGCGATGCGCCCTCGCCGTCGGCCTTGGCGGTGCGGACGGCGCCCGTGGCGGGCGCCTTCGTCAGGCGGCCCTTCGTGCCGGCGGGGATGTCGAGGTCCGTGTAGAGGTGCGGGCTCGACGAGTACGTCTCGGTGGGCTCGGGCTGCCCGAAGTCGAGTGCCCGGTTGATGAGCGCCCACTTGTGCAGGTCGTCCCAGTCGACGAACGTCACGGCGATGCCCGTGCGGCCGGCGCGGCCCGTGCGCCCCACGCGGTGGAGATAGGCCTTCTCGTCCTCGGGGATCGTGTGGTTGATCACGTGCGTGACGTCGTCGACGTCGATGCCGCGCGCGGCGACATCCGTCGCGATGAGCACGTCCTTCTTGCCCGTCTTGAACGAGGCCATCGAGCGCTCGCGCTGCTCCTGGCCCATGTCGCCGTGGACGGCCGCGGCGTTGAAGCCGCGGTCGTTGAGCTCGTCGACGAGCTTCTGCGCCGCGCGCTTCGTGCGGGTGAAGATGACGGTCTTGCCGCGCCCTTCGGCCTGCAGGATGCGCGCGACGATCTCGACCTTGTCCAGCGCGTGCGCGCGGTAGACGATGTGGCGGATGTTGGCCTGCGTGAGGCCCTCGTCGGGGTCGGTCGCGCGGATGTGGATGGGGTTCACCATGAAGCGGCGCGCGAGCGCGATGATCGGGCCCGGCATCGTCGCGCTGAAGAGCTGCGTGTGGCGCTTGGCCGGCACGCGCTGGAAGATCTTCTCGATGTCGGGGAGGAAGCCCAGGTCGAGCATCTTGTCGGCCTCGTCGAGCACGACCTCGGTCGCGTGCGAGAGGTCGAGCAGGCGCTGCCCCGCGAGGTCGATGAGGCGGCCCGGCGTGCCGACGACGATCTGCGCGCCCGCCTTGAGCTGCTCGATCTGGCCCTCGTAGGCCTTTCCGCCGTAGATCGCGACGACGTTCGTGGAGCGGCCGGACGTGAGCAGGTCCATGTCCTCGTAGACCTGCACGGCGAGCTCGCGCGTCGGCACGACGATGAGGGCCTTGACTCCGGGCTCGGGGTCGAGGCCCAGCCGCTGGACGACGGGGATCCCGAAGCCGAAGGTCTTGCCCGTTCCCGTCTTGGCCTGGCCGATCACGTCCTGACCCGGGAGGGACAGGGGGATCGTCTGCTCCTGGATGGGGAAGGTGTCGACGATGCCCTTGGCGGCCAGCGCGTCGACGATGTCCTGGTCGATGCCGAGTTCGGCGAATGACGTCATGGAGTTGTGTGCCTGTCTCGGCGGGCCGGTCGGCGGATGCCGGACGGGGCCGCGCCGCTGGATGCGTCCACGCCCTTCTCAGCCACAGGCGCGGTGCCCCGAGCCGTCGTCGGGGCCGTCTCCACCTTAGCGCCAGCGGCTCCGCGGCGCGTGGAGGCGAGGATGGCGGCGGGGCAGGGGAGCAGGACGTAGGCTTTCGGCGTGGTGAACTGGCAGTTCTGGAAGCGGCCCACGCCCGCGCGGATCCTCCGCCTGCGACCGCGCGGAGAGCTCTCCGACGCGGTGCGCGTCGACTTCCAGGAGCTGGCGCCCGATGTGCGCACGTTCCTCGGCCAGGCGGCCTACCTCCAGCTCGGCTACTTCGAGACGCTCACGCGGCTCATCCGGGCGACGCCCGATCTGCACGAGAAGGAGGCGCTCTCGCTGGCCGCGGGCGCGGCGCTGCGCAAGCACCTCGGCCTCGTCGACATCATCCGAGAGGGCGGCGACGACCCCACCGCGCTCATGGCGCCGTTCCAGGAGCCTCTCGACGCCTTCCGGCGCGAGACGCTCGGGGCCCGGCCTCGCGAGACCATGCTGACCGTGCACATCACTGCCGGCATGCTCGACGACTTCTACCTCGCGCTCGCCTCGAGCTACGGCGAGCGCGGACGCAGGGTCGCGAAGGTGCTCCGCGCCGACCACGACCGCCAGCAGATCGCCGAGCTCCTCGTGCGCACGATCGAGAGCGACGACGAGTGGCGGGCTCTGCTGTCGATGTGGGCGCGCCGCCTCGTCGGCGACACGCTGCTCGTGGCCCGCAGTGCGCTGCGGGGCGGGATGGCCGACGCGCAGGCCCGCGGGGGCGAGGACGTCGAGAAGGTCGTCGAGCCCGTCTTCACCGCGCTCATGGCCGCGCACGCGCGGCGCATGGACGCGCTGGGCCTCGCGGCCTGAGCGGGAGTGCCGCGGCGCGCGGTCAGCGGATCCCGGCTGCCGCGGCAGCCGCCGCGTCGGACCGGGCGCGGATGCGCGTGGATGCGAGCGCCGTCGCGACGGCGGCGACCGCCCCGGCCGCGAGCACGGCGATCCACAGCCAGGGGCTGGCCTCGCCGGGCCCGGCCCAGGTCAGGATCGCGTAGAGAGCGGCGGCGACGGCCGTTCCCACCGCCGGGACCAGCGCGACGCCGCGCAGCTCCCGGTGCGGGAGCGCGTAGTGCGCCGCGACGCCGATCGCCGCGGCGGCGATGATCGCGAGCAGGATGTACACGGCCGTCCCGCCCGGGCTCAGCCGACGAAGCCGACGCGACGCGTCTCGCCGGTGCCGATCTCCACGAACGCGAGGTTCGCCGACGGGACGAAGTACGAGTTGCCCTTGACGTCGGTGAAGGAGAGGTGGCTCGCGCCCTCGTCGAGGGCCGCGGCGACGGCCGACTTCACGGCGTCCGCGCTCTCGGTCGTCTCGAAGGTCAGCTCGCGGCCGGAATTCGTGATGCCGATTCGGATCTCCACGGTGACTGCCTTTCGTCTGCGGTTCGTTGCATCGAAAGCCTACGGCACGGCGGGATGCGCCCGGCCGCGCGAACGCTCAGGGCGAACGCCCGCGCCTCCGACCGGGGATGTCGGCGGCGCTGGGTACCGTGGAGTCCATGCCGAGCACGGAATGGGATGACGCGCAGCGCGCTGTCGTGGAGCTGCCCCACGGCGCATCGGGCACGGTCGTCGGGGCGCCCGGCACCGGCAAGACGGCGGTGCTCGTCGGCAGGGTCGCCGCCCTCGTCGCGGCCGGCGTCGCGCCGGACGAGCTCGTCGTCCTGACGCCCACGCGCGCGTCGGCGACGCGTCTGCGGGACGAGCTCGGGCTCCGCGTCGACGTCGCGAGCCCCGGGCCGCTCGCGCGCTCGGTGGGATCGTTCGCGTACCAGGTCGTCAGAGCCGACGCCGTGCGGCGGGGCGGGGAGCCGCCCAAGCTCCTCACCGGCGCCGACCAGGACCGCATCATCGCCGACATCCTGCTCGGCGACGAGGAGGACGAGCGCGACGGAGCATCGCGGTGGCCCGCGCATCTCGGCGCGCCCGTGCGCGCGACGAAGGGGTTCCGCTCGGAGCTGCGCGCGTTCATCGCCGAGATGACCGAACTCGGGACGACGCCCGCCGAGCTGGCGCGGCTCGGCGTCGATGCGTGGACGGCGGTGGCCGGGTTCCTCCGCGACTACCGGGCTGTCCTCGATCGCATGCGCTCTCCGCATCGCGACGTCTCGGAGCTGTACGCGGAGGCCGCGGCCGCCGTGCGCGACGGCGCGCGCGTGCCCGGGCTCGAGCGCCTGCGGGTCGTCCTGGTCGACGACGCGCAGGAGCTCACGCGCGGCGGCGTCGCCCTCGTCGAGGCCCTGCACGCGCAGGGCGCAGCGGTGCTCGCGTTCGGCGATCCCGATATCGGCTCCGGGGCGTTCCGCGGCGCGACGCCCGAGCTGTTCGCGCGCCTCGCGGCGTCGCTGGGCCCGCGTCACGTCCTCGACGAGGCGCATCGGGGCACGACGGCGCTGACGCGGCTCGCGCGCAGCGTGACCCAGGCCATCGGGGCGGCCGGCGTGATCGACCACCGCAGGCCGCCCGGCCCCGAGGAGCCGTCCGGCGGGACGGTGGAGACCTGCCATGCGGCGTCGCCGTACGAGGAGGCCGACCGCATCGCGCGTGCGCTGCGTCAGTGGCACCTCGTCGAGGGCGTGCCGTGGGAGCGGATGGCCGTCATCGCGCATGACACGCGGCAGATCACGTCGCTCGAGGCCGAGCTCGCGGCGCGCGAGGTGCCCACGCGGGCGGCCGGGGTGCAGCGCCCGCTCGGCGCCGAGGCGGTCGTCCGCGACATCGTCGAGATCGTCCGCCTCGGCCTGCAGGAGGCTCAGGACCGCGATGATGACAAGCTGCTCGAGGCGCTGCGCTCGCCGTTCGGCGGTCTCGACGGTGTGGGTCTGCGTCGGCTGCGCGCGCGTCTGCGTCACGCCGAGCTCTCGGAGGGGGGCAGTCGGCCGGCGCGCGTTCTCCTGCGGGAGGCGCTCGCGCAGCCCGTGCTGCTCGACCTCCTCGACACCCCGGAGGGGCGCACCGCCGCCCGCTTCGCGCGCACGCTCTCGATCGTGCACGACGAGGGCGCGCGCGGCGCGACCGTGCACGAGCTCCTGTGGACCGTGTGGGACCGCGCGCGCACGGGCGACGGACGCCGGCTCGACCGCGCGTGGCGCGACCTCGCGCTCGGACAGGGCCCTCTCGCGGCGGAGGCGGGGCGCGCGCTCGACGGCCTCGTCGCGCTGTTCGACGCGGCCAAGCGGGCGATCGAGCGCAACCCGCAGGAGGGGCCGCTGCCCTTCATCCGCGAGATCCTCGACAGCGACGTCCCGGAGGACACCCTCTCGGCCCCCGAGCGCGACGACGCCGTCACCCTGCTCACGCCGGCGAACGCGCTCGGCGCAGAGTTCGACGCGGTCGTGGTGGCGGGCGTCCAGGACGGGGTGTGGCCGAACGTGCGGCTGCGCGGCGGGCTCCTCGACACGTGGCGGCTGGCGGAGGCGGTCGAGGCGCACCGCGCCGGGCGCGCCCGCGCGGATGCGCTCGGGGTGCTCGACCGGCGGCGCGCGGCACTGCACGACGAGCTGCGCCTGTTCGTCCGCGCGATCTCGCGCGCCCGGCGTCGTCTGCTCGTGACCGCCGTCGACGACGACGATACGGGGCCGAGCGCGCTGTTCTCCTTCCTCCCTCCGCCGCGCGACGACGACGGCGAGCGCGCGGAGCACCCGCTCACGCTGAGGGGCCTCGTCGCCCGGCATCGGCGGACGCTCACCGACGATGCCGACGAGGCCGCCCGCGCGGCGGCGGCCGGGCAGCTCAGGGTGCTCGCGGAAGCCGGCGTCCCGGGCGCCGACCCGCACGAGTGGTACGGCATGCTCGCCCCCACGACGGATGCGCCGCTGCGCGATCTCGCGGCCGGCCCCGCGCGGGTCTCGCCCTCGCGCGTCGAGGCGTTCGAGGAGTGCGGTCTCGGCTGGGTGATCGCGGCCCTCGGCGGCGACACCGTCGCGCCCCCGTCGGCGGGCATCGGGACGATCCTGCACGAGGCGATGGAGCGCGCGCCCGACGGCGACCTCGCCGTGCTGCGCGCCGTCGTCGAGGAGCACTGGCCCGAGCTCGACTTCGAGACCCCCTGGATCGCGGCGAAGGAGCGGCGCCGTGCCGACCTCTACGTGGACCGCCTCCACGCCTACCTGCGCGGGGTGCGCGCGGACGGGGGAAACGTCATCGCGTCCGAGGCCCCGTTCCGCTTCGCGGTCGAGACGTCGCCGCGCGCGGCGGACGACGCGCCCGCCGTGCACGTGGGCGAGGACATCGCGGCGCCGCATCGCGCGGTCGTGAGCGGCGTCATCGACCGTGTGGAGTCCTACCCGCCCGGAGCGGGCGAGCATGCCCCGGCGCGCGCCCGAGGCTGGGAGCCCATGCGCCAGGCCGCGTCCGAGCGCAGCGTCGTCGTGGTCGATCTCAAGACCGGCAAGAGCGAGAAGCCGTCGGACTCGGCTGTCGTGGAGCACGCGCAGCTCGCGGCCTACCAGATCGCGGTGCAGGAGGGGCTCGTCGACGGCGCCCCTGCGGACGCCCTCGGCGGAGCTCGGCTCGTGATCGTGTCCCAGACGCTCGCGAAGAGCGACTACCGGGTCGCGCATCAGCACGCACTGGGACCCGAGACGCGCGCGGCGTTCCTCCGCCGGGTCGCCGAGGCGGCGCGCGGCATGTCGGCCGCGAGCTTCACCGCCCAGGTCGAGGCGCACTGCGCCGATACCCAGCAGCGCGTGCATCCGTGCCGCATCCACACGATCGAGGCGGTGAGCTCATGACGATGGGCGTCGAGACCCTGCACGCCGACGACACCCGCCGGGCCGGCGGATGGCCGGGCGGGCACGGCATCAGCGCTACCGACATCGCGGCGGCGCTCGGACAGCCGACGCCGACGCCTGCCCAGCAGCGGGTCATCGAGGCGCCGCAGACGCCGGCGCTCGTCGTCGCAGGCGCGGGCAGCGGCAAGACCGAGACGATGGCCGCGCGCGTGGTCTGGCTCGTCGCGAACGGCCACGTGCGCCGCGACGAGATCCTCGGGCTCACCTTCACGCGGAAGGCGGCCGGCGAGCTGGCGGAGCGGATCGCGGCGCGCCTGGCCGTGATCGACGAGTTCGGCCGCAGGGGGCTGCTGCCGCACCTGCCGCGCATCGTCGCCGAGGGAGCGCTCGCGCGCGTCGAGACGGCCGTCGCGCCGCGCCAGCGCGAGACGATCCGGCGGCAGGTGCTCGACGAGCTCGCGGCGCGCTTCGCCACCGGCTGGGATCCGTCCGCGCCCCGCACGGCGGACGACCTCATGATCCGGCCCCGGGTCGCGACGTACAACGCGTTCGCCGACTCCATCGTCCGCGAGCACGCCGCGCGCATCGGCCGCGATCCCGACGCCGCGATGCTCAGCCAGTCGGCGTCGTGGCTCATCGCGCGTGCGGTCGTGCTGCGTGCCGACATCGGCGGCCTCGAGGACATCGACAAGGCGCTCTCGACGCTCATCGACGCCGTGCAGCGCCTCGCCGCCGACGTGCTCGACCACCGGGTCGATCTCGACGAGCTCGAGCGCGTGTGCGCGGCGGAGGAGGCGGCGATCGCGCCGTACGTCGACGACGCGAAGGACCGCGACATCGAGAAGGCGTGGCGGCATCTGCACGCCATGCCCGTGCTCGTGCAGCTCGTCAGGGCGTACATGGCCGAGAAGACGCGCCGAGGCGTGCTGGACTTCGCCGACCAGGTGGGCGGTGCGTACGACATCGTCGAGGGAGCCCCCGACGTGCGCGCGCAGCTGCGCGAGCAGTACCGCGTTGTCCTCCTCGACGAGTACCAGGACACCTCGGTCATCCAGACCCGGTTCCTCGCCGAGCTCTTCCGCGACAGCGCGGTGATGGCCGTCGGCGACCCGCACCAGTCGATCTACGGATGGCGCGGCGCGAGCGCCGACAACCTGTACGCGTTCGCGCGCGCGTTCGCGCGCGACAGCGCGGCCACGTCGTACAGCCTCATGACGAGCTGGCGCAACGACCGTCGCATCCTCGACGCCGCGAACCGCGTGCTCCGCCCGCTGCAGGGCGCAGGGGCGTTCGCGGTGCCGGCGCTCGAGGCGCGGCCCGGCGCCGGCGAGGGCCGCGTCGGCGTGCGGTTCGCCCAGACCGTCGACGACGAGGCCGACGAGGTGGCCGCCTGGTTCGACGCGGTGCGCGCCGAGCACGCCGCGTCGGGAGCAGATCGCCCGCACACGGGGGCCATCCTCTTCCGGTCGAAGCGGCACATGCAGACGTTCGCGTCCGCGCTGGGCCGCCGCGGCATCCCGCACCGCATCCTCGGGCTCGGCGGACTGCTGTCCACACCGGAGGTCACCGACGTCGTCTCGGTGCTGCGGGTCATCCACGACCCGACATCGGGCTCCCCGCTCATCCGGCTGCTCGTCGGCCCGCGCTTCGCGGTCGGCGTCGCCGACATGGCGGCGCTCCACGACCTCGCGACCGCGCTCGCGCAGCGGGACGGCTCGCTGAATCCGCTGCCGGACGACGTCCGCGATCGGCTTCGGGCGTCGCGCGGGGCCGACGAGGCGGTGTCGATCGTCGACGCGGTCGAGTTCATCCGCACGGCCCGCGACGACTACCGCCTGCTCGAGAGCATCAGCCCCGAAGGGCGCGCGCGGCTCCGCGCGGCCGGGGAGATGCTCGAGCGACTCCGTCGCGCCGCGGGCCAGCCGATCCCGGAGCTCATCCGCCTCATCGAGCTCGAGCTGCGTCTCGACATCGAGCTCGCCGCGAACGAGTCGCGCGGACCGGCGCGCGTCGCGGCCACCCAGCTGCGCGCCTTCGGCGACGAGGTGCGCGCGTTCCTCTCCGCGGACGAGCGGGGCACGATCGGGAGCCTTCTCGCCTGGCTCGACAAGGCCGAGCGCACGGACGAGCTCGTGCCGCGGCCGGAGCCGCCAGAGCCCGGGGTCGTGCAGCTGCTGACGATCCACGGCTCGAAGGGTCTCGAGTGGGACGCGGTGGCCGTCGTGCGCCTCGTGAAGGACGAGCTGCCCAGCCGCGTGACCGACGCCTCCGGATGGCTCGGCTTCGGCGTGCTGCCGTTCGCCCTGCGCGGCGACCGGACGGCGCTTCCGCAGCTCGCCTGGGATCCTCAGGCCGCGATGGAGTCAGCGGGCGACGACCCCGCCAAGCGGTTCAGAGCCGCTGAGAAGGCGCTCGCGACGGCGATCACCGCGTTCAAGAGAGCCAACGGCGACTATCAGCGCGAGGAGGAGCGGCGCCTGGCGTACGTGGCGATCACGCGCGCACGTCGCGACCTGCTGCTGACCGGCTCGCACTGGGCGGGTCAGAAGACGCCGCGGACGCCGAGCGACTACCTCCTCGAGATCATCGACGAGCAGGGCCTCGACCCGATCGGCGACGTCGATCCGGACGACAACCCGTACGAGGGCGCGTCGATGACCAGGACCTGGCCCATGGATCCGCTCGGCTCGCGGAGGGCACGGGTCGCGGCGGCCGCGGCGGCCGTGGCCGCGGCGACGAGCGCCGAGCCCTCGGACGAGCTCGCCCTGCTGCTGGCCGAGCGCGCCGAGCGGGAGCGCGGGCGCCGGTTCGGCGTGCCCACGCGCGTGCCGGCGTCGCGGTTCAAGGACTACGTGTCCGATTTCTCGGGGACGGTGTCGCAGATCGCGCGGCCCATGCCCGAGCGGCCGTACCAGCAGACCCGTATCGGGACGCTGTTCCATCAGTGGGTCGAGGCGCGCTCCGGTGCGGCCGGCGCCGGATCGTCCGTCGACGACGCCCTCTGGGAGAGCGACGAGGAGCTGTGGAGCGATCACGACGCAGCGGGCACCGAGGTGTCCGCCGAGGACGAGGCGGCGCTCGAGCGACTCCGGGAGACGTTCCTGCGCAGCGAGTGGGCGTCGCTGCGCCCCCTCGAGGTCGAGACGGAGATCGACTTCCCCCTTCCCTCCCTCGGCGGCGCGCCGCAGCACATCGTGATCTGCAAGCTCGACGCGGTCTACCGCCGGGAGGATCGCGGGGGGCGGATCGAGATCGTCGACTGGAAGACCGGACGAGCCCCGCAGACGGCGGCCGAGCGCGACGAGCGGATGCTGCAGCTCGCGCTCTACCGGCTCGCCTACCACCGGCGGCACGGGGTGCCCCTGGAGGAGATCGACGTGGCCCTGTACTACGTCGCCGACGACCTCGTCCTGCGGGGCGACCGCGTGTACACCGCCGAGGAGCTCGCCGCGCGCTGGCAGGAGACCCAGGGGCGCACGGCGGCGCGCGTCGGCTAGCGCCGGTCAGTCGCCGCGCTGCTCGCGCTCCTGGGCGATATACGCCTCCATGTCGAGCGGCACCGTCGCGCCCGACGGATCGTCCGCCGGCTGCGCCGTCGGAAGGCGCACCTCGGGGACGGTGTCGGTCGTGATCCGGGCTTCGGCGGCGTCCGCGTCGTCCCACCGCTCGCCCCAGTGGCCGTCTCCGTCGAGGGAGAGCTGAGCGGGGTCGTACGCGTCGGTCTGCATCGAGGTGTCGACCGCCGCCGGCGTCGTCTCGGGCACTCGGCCGATCGCCGCGAGGGCGTCGTCGACGTCCGACGAGGCGGCGCCGAGGCCCGCGAGCAGGCGGTCGTCGCGCACGCCGTCCGACAGCGACTCGAGCAGGGCCGCCGCGTCGTCGACGACGTCCGGACGGTGCGCCTCGAGGCCGTGCACGAGCCATCGGGCGAACTCGAGCTCGGCGTGCAGTCGGGCGCGCACCCGCAGCGCGGCGTCGGGCGCGCGGTGCGCGGCCGCCGCGTACGCCTCGTGGATGTCCTCGGCGGCGTCGGGCGCGGACGCCACCCAGCGCAGGTCGACGGCGGGGTCGTCGATCGACAGGCCGTGCCAGTCGAGCACGCCTGCGACGCGCGGGACGCCCGCGACGTCGTCGGTCAGCACGAACGAGGTGGACTGCGTTCCGCCGAGGCACACGGACGACTCGAACGCCCAGAGTCGGTCGTCCTCGACGGCCTCGCGCCAGCGCACCATGAGCCGGACGGGGACGCGCCCGCTCGCGCCCGCGGCGTCGAGCACCCGCTCGATGTCGGCGCGCGACTGGTCCGGCGTGCGCACCGGGAGCCCGGCCGACCGGACGACCGAGCCGGGCAGCGCGTGCAGCACGGCCATCGCGCGGCCGAGCGACTCCGCGACCCCGCGCCCGGGCGGGATCTCGCTCGCCTCGACCTGGTAGCCGCGCACGTAGCCCGTGACCACCGCGCTCGTCCCGTCGAACGGCACGGCGCCGTGGAACTCGGGGGCGTCGAAGCCGAGGAGCTCGCGCACGCCCGACGTGAGCGCGCGCAGCGCCACGATCTCGGCCGAGATCTCGCGCTCGGCGGCCTCGTCGACGGGCACGCGGACGACGAGCTCGCGCCCGTCGGCGAGCGTCGCGACCGCCGCGTCGAAGCGGCCGGCGCCGCCGGCCGTGAGGGACCTGACGCCCGTGACCTCCGCACCGGGCACGGCGGCCGTCGCGGCCGCGGCTAGAGTGAGGAGTGAGCGTGGCATGGGTACCAGGTTAGGTCGCCGCCGTGCTCGTCCCACCGCGCCACGCCCGCGAGAGAGGTACCGGATGCCCGTCCATTCCGCCCCTGCGAGGATCGACAGGAGCGCGGAGGAGCGCGACGCGCCCGGCCTGCTCGAGACGGCGATCGCCGATCCCGCGACGCGCGTCCTCGCCGTCCGCGGCGACGCGGCCCCGGTCGCGGCGGACCCCGCGCCTGCGCTCGCGCTCGTCGAGCCGGGCGACGTCCGCGACGGCGCGACCTGGGCCTTCCTCGGGCGCGATGCGTCGGGCGCGGCGGTGCTCCTGGCCGCGTTCCCGCAGGACGCCGACGCCCTGCTCGTGGACGCGGAGTGGAGCACCATCCGGACGTCCGGCGCGCTCCTTCCCGCCGGGCAGCTCGACGTCCTCGTCGTCGCGGTCGCCCTCGGCCGCTGGCTCGTGGACGCGCCGTTCTGCCCGGCCTGCGGCTCGCGCACGGAGGTGCGTCAGGCCGGATGGTCTCGGCTGTGCCCCGGCTGCGGCCGCGAGCACTTCCCGCGCACCGACCCCGCGGTGATCGTCGCGATCACGAGCGCCGACGGAGAGCGCCTCCTGCTCGGCGCGAACGCCTCGTGGCAGGGGCGGATGTACTCCTGCTTCGCGGGGTTCGTCGAGGCGGGGGAGTCGCTCGAGACGACGATCCACCGGGAGATCCGCGAGGAGGCCGGCGTCCGCGTCGACGGCATCCGCTACCTCGGCTCGCAGCCGTGGCCGTATCCGCGCTCCCTCATGCTCGGGTTCCACGCGGCCGCCGTCGATGACGCCGAGGCGCGCGCCGACGGCACCGAGATCCTCGATGTCCGCTGGTTCACCCGCGAGGAGATCGGCGAGGGCCTGGCCGGGCGCGGCCCCGTCGCTCTGCCCGGCGCGGTCTCGATCGCGCACCGCCTCATCCGAGCCTGGTACGAGGCCGCGTGAGCGCACTCGACGCCCTCGACGAGCAGCAGCGCAGGGCAGCGTCGATCCTGCGCGGCCCCGTCGCCGTGCTCGCAGGAGCCGGCGCCGGGAAGACGCGCGTCATCACGCACCGGATCGCGCACGGGGTCGACACGGGCGCGTACACGCCGCAGCGCGTCATGGCGCTCACCTTCACGGCCAAGGCGGCCGGCGAGCTGCGCGGGCGGCTGCGGGCGCTCGGCGTCGAGGGCGTGCAGGCCAAGACCTTCCACGCGGCGGCGCTCGCGCAGCTGAACTTCTTCTGGCCCACCGTGACGGGCGACGTCGCCCCGACCATCGTGGACAACAAGGTGCGCCTGCTCGCGCACGCCGCCGACGAGCTGCGCCTGCGTCCGGACAAGGCGACGCTGCGCGACATCGCGGCGCAGATCGAGTGGCGCAAGGTCACGATGCGCTCGATCGAGCAGTACGCGACCCTGCAGCGCTCCGTCGGCAGCATCCGCCCGTCGGCACTCGTCGACCTCATGCGCGCGTATGAGAAGCTCAAGGACTCCCGGCGGCAGCTCGACTTCGAGGACGTCCTGCTCGCGTGCGCGGGCATGCTCGAGGCGGAGCCGCAGGTGACGCGGGCCGTGCGGGAGCAGTACCGCCACTTCACGGTCGACGAGTACCAGGACGTCTCGCCGCTGCAGAACCGGCTCCTCGAGCTGTGGCTCGGCGATCGCCGCGACATCTGCGTCGTGGGCGACGCGAGCCAGACGATCTACTCGTTCACGGGCGCCGAGGCGCGCTTCCTGCTCGACTTCGAGCGCCGGTACCCGGATGCGACGGTCGTGCGGCTCGAGCGCAACTACCGCTCGACGCCGGCGATCGTGGATGTCGCGAACGCGCTCATGCGCGGTCGTCCCGGTGCGCTCCGGCTCGAGGCGTCCGCCGCGGCGACATCCGGTGAGATGCCGGTCGTCACGGGCTACCACGACGAGCACTTCGAGGCCGAGGGCGTGGCCGACGCCATCGCCCGTCAGCTCGAGTCGGTGCCGCCGGCCGACATCGCCGTGCTCTACCGCTCGCACGCCCAGTCCGCCGAGATCCAGGACGCGCTCGCGCGGCGGGGGATCCCGACGACCGTCCTCGGCGGGCGGCGGTTCTTCGACATGCCCGAGGTGCGCCAGGCGCTGCTCGCCCTCCGCGGGGCGTCGGTCGCGCCGACCGATCAGGGCTTCGCCGACCTCGTGCGCGACGTGCTGCGCAGCCTCGGCCACGCCGAGGAGCCGCCGGCCGCGGGCGGTGCCCTGCGCGACGCGTGGGAGGCGCGCGCCGCCATCCTGCGCCTCGCCGAGGAGGCCCCGCCGGGCACGACCCTCCGCGCGTTCACGGAGGGGCTTCTCGCCCGCGCGAAGGACCAGCACGAGCCCACGCTGCAGACGGTGACCCTCTCGACCCTGCACGCCGCCAAGGGCCTGGAGTGGCCGCACGTGCATCTCCTGGGACTCGCCGAGGGGCTCCTGCCGATCTCGTACGCGACGTCGCTCGACGGGGTCGACGAGGAGAGGCGCCTCGCGTACGTCGGCATCACGCGCGCAGGGCGATCGCTGTCGCTGTCGTGGCCTCGCGCGTCGGCGTCGGGTCGGCTGCAGCGAGAGCCGTCGCGCTTCCTCGCGGAGATCGGCACAGGCACTCTGCGTGGTGCCGGTGGCTCCGCCACTGCCGGCGCCCGTCGCCGCTGACGCGCGCGGACCGCGCGGCGTCGTCGCCCGCCGGGGCGCGCAGGAGCTCGGTCAGGAGCGTCGCCGTCGCCGCGACGAGGGGCGACGGCGTCTCGGGCGGGCGGCGCGCGAGCAGCTGCAGCGCGAGCACGGGCCAGGCCGGGTCGCGCTCGCGCTCATGCGCTGCGAGGCAGCCGAGGCAGGGCGTCTCGCCGGGGCGGACGAGCGGCCCCACCTCGGCGCTCTCGCGGGCGAAGACGATCGGCGCATGGACGACGTCGTCGCGCACGAGCGGCACCCACGCACTTGGCGCGACGGCGTGATGGGCGACGAGCGCGACGGGGACGTGCACGCTCACGGCCGCGAGCGTGACCCACTCCGGCGCCCATCCGCACGCGGCGAGGGCGTCGCACAGCGCCGTGACCGTCGCCGCGGAGACGCCGTCGGCGGTGAGGATGTGCAGGAGCCCGGGGTCCTCCTCGCGCCGCAGCGCGGGGGCGATGTGCGCGAGGAACGTCCGCAGGCGCACCTCGTCGACGCCGACCGCACCCGCGAGGTCGTCGTGCTCGTCGACGCCGTCCGCGAGCCGGACGAGGAGGCGCTCCTGCCAGGGCGCCGGCTCGCGGATCCGGACGCCGCCGTCGAGTCCGAGCTGGATCGTCGCGGCGTCGCGCCAGAGCGGGAGCCGCGCGGGGTCGAGGCTGAGGTGCGCCATAGCGCGATTCTGCTCCGCGCGACGCCGGCGCGAGCGGACTGTCCACAGGCGGCCCGACCTGCGCGCGCAGGTCGGGCCGCCTGTGGAGGAGACGTCACACGGGCTGGTCGCCCTCGGGCCGCGGATGGCCCTCGTCGTCGTCGGACGGCGGCGCCGGCGCATCGCGGTCGGCGTCGCCCTCGGTGCGCTCGGCCTCCTCGGCGAGCAGGCGCGCGAGCGCGTCGTCCATGTCGTCGGCCTCCGGCTGCTCGCCGCGGGCCTGCGCCTCGAGCCGCGCGATGAGACCGGCCGGATCGTCGATGTCCTCCGAGGTGGGCATGAGGTCGGGGTAGTCCCACAGGCTGTCGCGCGCGGCGATGCCCACGGCGTCCCCGACGGCGCGCCACATGGCGGCCGCCTCGCGCAGTCGCCGGGGACGCAGGCGCAGCCCGACGAGCGCGCCGAGCGCGTCCTCGGCCGGCCCGCCCTCGGCGCGGCGGCGGCGGATGGCCTCGGCGATGCGCTCGAGATGCGGCACGCGCGCGGTCGCGTCGGCGGTCACGACGTCGATCCAGCCCTCGACGAGCGCGAGGAGGTTCTCGAGGCGGGCGAGGGCGAGCTTCTGCGCCTCGGACTGCTGGGGGAGCAGAGCGCCGCTCTCGAGCGCCTGGCGGAGCTCCTCCGGGTTCGAGGGATCCAGGCGCGACGCCATCTCCTCGAGCGCGTCCGTGTCGACGCTGATGCCGCGCGCGTAGTCGTCGATCTGGGAGAGGATGTGCAGGCGCAGCCACTTCGCGTGCCGGAACAGGCGCGCCGAGGCGAGCTCTCGGGCCGCGATGTAGAGCGCGAGCTGATCCTCCGGGATCTCCAGGCCGGCCCCCAGCTCCGCGAAGTTCTGCGGAAGGAGCACGGCGCTGCCGGCCGGGATCACCGGGATCCCCACATCCGCGCCGCTCACGACCTCGAGGGAGAGCTTGCCGACGACCTGGCCGAGCTGCGTCGCGAACAGCGTGCCGCCGACCCCGCGCATGAGGCGCCCTGCGCTCTGCACGATGTCCTGCATCTCCTCGGGCACCTGCGAGCGCAGGGCCTCCGTGAGCGCGTCGGCGATGCTCGTCGCGACCGGCTCCGCCACCTCCTGCCACACGGGCAGCGTCTGCTCGACCCACTGGCCGCGCGTGATCGCGCGCGGCAGCTCGGCGGTCGGCGAGAGGGTCGTCACCTCGCCGAGCCACAGCCCGGCGAGAGCGAAGGCCTGGTCGAGATCGGTGCGCTGCCCGTCCGTCACGCCGAGACCGTCCTGGTTGGCGATGTGGAGCGCCTGGCGCTTCGTCGCGTCCCACGAGATCGAGCCGTCCTGCGCGCCGGCGAACATGCCCTGGAACTGCTGCATCATCTGCGACAGCGTCGCCGGGTCGACGGGCATGCCCGCCATGCGCGACAGCTGCTCGGGGTCGATCGCGCCGCCGTTCATGAGGCGGCGCAGGAGCTCCTGCAGGTCGTCGTCGGGAGTCCTGTCGTCGTCAGCCACGTCAGCCGCCTTTCAGCCGGTCTCGGTCCGTGCGATCTAGGCTAATCGCGCCGGTCCGTGCTCCTCCCGCAGTGAGGCGGATGCGCTTACGCCACCCGCGAACGACGGCGGAAGGATCCCCGTGACACTCATCGACGCCCCGCACTCCCGGTCTGCCCGCACGCCGTCCTCGCCCGCGTCACGGCGCACCGTCGCGGGCATCTGGGCGCTCGTGGTCGCCCTCGTCGCCCTCGTCGCGATCACCTTCCTGCCGACGTCGTACGTCATCCAGCAGCCGGGGCCCGTGTACGACACGATCGGGACGGCGCCCGACCACGACGGCGAGGAGAAGCCGCTCATCTCGGTCGAGGGGGCGCAGACGTACGAGACGTCGGGATCGCTCGACCTCACGACCGTGCAGGTCGTCGGCAACCGCGAGCGCACGCCGTCGTGGTTCGAGCTCGCACTCGCGTGGCTCGACGGCTCGCGCGCGGTGGTGCCGATCGACGCGGTGTTCCCCGAGGGGCAGACGAGCGAGCAGCGCGAGGAGCAGAACGCCGCGCTCATGGTCGACTCGCAGGCCGAGGCGACGGCCGCCGCGCTCTCGCAGCTGGGCTACGACGTCGGCGCCCGCCTCGAGGTCGTGCGGCCCACGAGCGACGACTCGCCTGCGAGCGGCGTCGTCGAGGAGGGCGACGTGATCGTCGCCGCGAACGGCGAGGACGTGGCCGACATCGATCGGCTCAAGGAGATCGTCGCGGAGGGCGAGGGCGCTCCCGTGACGCTCACCGTCCAGCGCGACGGCGCGGAGGAGGACCTCGAGATCACGCCGGAGGAGGGCGAGGTCGACGGCAGGACGACGTGGCTGATCGGCGTCTACCTCACGACGACGTTCGACTTCCCGATCGACGTCACGATCCAGCTCGACGACGTCGGCGGCCCGAGCGCCGGCACGATGTTCGCGCTGGGCATCATCGACACCCTCACGCCCGGGTCGCTGACCGGCGGCGAGGAGATCGCCGGCACCGGCACGATCGACGCGGCGGGGACGGTCGGCCCGATCGGCGGGATCCGGCAGAAGCTCTACGGGGCGCGCGGCGCGGGCGCCGACTTCTTCCTCGCGCCGGCGTCGAACTGCGACGAGGTCGTGGGACATGTCCCGGCGGGTCTCGAGGTCTTCTCGATCGAGACACTCGACGACGCCATGACGGCCGTCGAGGCGATCGCGCAGGGGGAGACGGGCGACCTGCCCACGTGCACGGCCGGCTGAGCATTCCCCATGACCGGGCGATGCGCGTGATGCGCATGCCTAGGATGGAATGGTGACCTCGACCTCAGCGCCGACTCCGGCCACGACCCCGTCTCCGTTCCGAAGAATCGTCACGATCTCGCTTGCGGTCATCGCTGCGCTCGTCGTCGCCTTCTTCGTGTTCGCATCGCTCTACACCGACTTCCTCTGGTTCGATCAGCTCGGCTTCGAGTCGGTGCTGCTGACGCAGTGGACGGCTCGGGTCGTGATGTTCGTCGTGGGCTTCGCGGGGATGGCGGTGCCGGTCTGGCTCGCGATCTTCCTCGCCTACCGCCTGCGCCCGGTCTATGCGCGCCTGAGCTCGCAGCTCGACCGGTACCAGGAGGTCGTCGAGCCGCTCCGCCGCCTCGCGATGTGGGGCATCCCGGTGTTCTTCGGCTTCTTCGCGGGCTTCGCGGCCTCGTCGCAGTGGGAGACCGCCTGGCTGTGGGCCAACGGCACGCCGACGAGCGACGCCGACCCGCTGTTCGGGCTCGACACGGGCTTCTACATGTTCGCGATGCCGTTCTACGCGGGCGTCGTCGGGTTCGCATCGGCGACCGTCCTCATCAGCCTCCTCGTCACCGCGCTCGTGGCCTACCTCTACGGGTCGGTCCGCATCGGGCAGGGCGAGCTGCGCATCTCGAAGCCCGCGCGGATCCAGCTCGCGATCACGGCCGGCGTCTACCTCCTCGTGCAGGCGGCCAGCCTCTGGCTCGACCGCTACTTCACGATGGTCGAGCAGGGCAGCCGCATCACGGGCCCGGGCTACGCGGGCGTCAACGCCGTGATCCCCGCGCAGACGATCCTCTCGATCGTCGCGGCGCTCGTGGCCATCCTCTTCTTCGTGACCGCGGTCATCGGCCGCTGGCGCTACCCGCTCATCGCGACCGCCCTGCTCATCGTGACCTCGCTCGTCATCGGCGTCGGCTACCCGTGGGCCGTGACGACCTTCCAGGTCCGCCCCAACGAGCAGGCGCTCGAGATGGACTACTACCAGCGCAACGTCGACGCCACCCGCGCCGCGTACGGCCTCGACGGCATCGAGAAGGTGCCGTTCGCGGCCGAGACCGACGCGGCCGCCGGTCAGCTGCGCGACGACGCGGACACGACGGCGTCCATCCGCCTCATGGACCCGGGCATCATCGGCCCGACCGTCCAGCAGCTGCAGCAGTACCGCGCGTACTACGGCTTCGAGGACACGCTCGACGTCGACCGCTACGAGGTCGACGGTGAGACGCAGGACACCGTGGTCGCGGTGCGCGAGCTCGACATGGACGAGCTCGACGCCGACGCGCGCACCTGGAACAACACGACCCTCGTCTACACGCACGGCTACGGCATGGTCGCCGCCAAGGGCAACGAGCGCACGAACGAGGGCGAGCCGGTCTTCATCGAGGGCGGCATCCCGTCCAGCGGCGCGCTGAGCGACCTCGAGTACGAGCCGCGCGTGTACTTCGGCGAGAACAACCCGGAGTACTCGATCGTCGGAGCGCCCGAGGGCGCCGACCCCGTCGAGCTCGACTACCCCGCCGGCGAGGAGGGCGCGTCGCAGACGAACACGACGTTCTCCGGCGACGGCGGCCCGAGCGTCGGCAGCTTCTTCAACCGCGTGCTGTACGCGCTCAAGTTCCAGTCCGAGCAGATCCTCTTCTCGGACTACGTGAACGAGGAGTCGCAGATCCTCTACGACCGCGATCCGCTCACGCGCGTGCAGAAGGCCGCGCCGTACCTCACCCTCGACAACGACCCGTACCCGAGCGTCGTCGACGGCCGGATCGTGTGGATCGTGGACGGCTACACGACGAGCGCGACCTACCCCTACTCGTCGCAGGTCAGCCTGTCGCAGGCGATCAGCGACTCGACCAACCCGACGCCGAACCTGCTGATCGACGAGATCAACTACATCCGCAACTCGGTCAAGGCCACGGTCGACGCCTACGACGGCAGCGTCACGCTGTACGCGTGGGACGAGGAGGACCCGGTCCTCGAGACCTGGCAGAAGATCTACCCGAACACGATCAAGCCGATCGACGAGATGTCGGGCGAGCTCATGAGCCACGTGCGCTACCCGACGGACCTCTTCAAGGTCCAGCGCGCGATGCTCGGCACGTACCACGTCGACAACGCCCGGGCGTTCTACCAGCGCGACAACGCCTGGACGACGCCGAACGACCCGACCAGCGACCAGCAGCTGCAGCCGCCGTACTATCTGTCGATGCGGATGCCGGGGCAGGACGAGGCCACGTTCTCGATGTTCACGACGTTCATCCCCGACGGCGGCACGCGCAACGTGCTCATGGGCTACCTCGCGGTCGACTCCGACGCGGGCGCCGACGCCGGCAGCGTGCGCGAGGACTACGGCAAGCTGACGATGCTCGAGATCTCGGCCGACACGACCGTGCCGGGGCCGGGTCAGGTGCAGAACTCGTTCAACTCGGACTCGCAGATCGCGAACGAGATGAACATCCTCACCATCGGCGCGTCGGATGTGAGCCTCGGCAACCTGCTGACACTGCCCGTCGGCGGCGGCCTGCTCTACGTGCAGCCCGTCTACGTGCAGTCGACCGGCGGCACGTCGTACCCGCTCCTGCGCAAGGTGCTCGTCGCGTTCGGCGACCAGCTCGCCTTCGAGGACACCCTCGCCGAGGCGCTCGACGAGCTGTTCGGCGGCGACTCGGGTGCCGACACGGGTGATGAGGATGTCACGCCCGTCGACCCGGAGACCGAGCAGCCGACCGAGCCCGAGCAGCCGGAGGAGCCGACGCAGCCGACGCCGCCGTCGAGCGACACCTATGAGCAGGCTCTCGCCGATGCGCAGACGGCGATCGAGGCGAAGAAGGCCGCGCTCGAGGAGGGCGACATGGTCGCGTACGCGGAGGCCGACGCCGACCTCACCGAGGCCGTCGAGCGCCTGCTCGCGTTCGTCGATGACACGGGTGCGGCCGAGGAGGCCCCGGCCGAGTAAGCCGGCGCAGCGCGCACGCACGCGGCCCCGCAGGAGCGATCCTGCGGGGCCGCTCCGCGTCTCCGGTCGTGTGCGCCGCCCCGCAGCAGGAGAATCGGATGGCTGCAGGACGGCGGCGGCGATCGGCGTCCTGCAGCGGGCGGATCCTCCTGCGCTCGCGCGAGGAAGGGGATGGCCAGCGCCGGGCAGGCAGCGCATGCAGAAAAGGCAGAAGGCCCGGATCCTCTCGGATCCGGGCCTTCACTTGGTTGCGGGGGCAGGATTTGAACCTACGACCTCTGGGTTATGAGCCCAGCGAGCTACCGAACTGCTCCACCCCGCGGCACATGAACAGCCTAACACGGCGTCGCGGAGAGGGCGAATCGAGCGGCCCCCTTTGCGCGCCCCGGGCGTGGCGCGAATGATGGAGGGCATGACGGCTGACACGGCACGGGCGGCGGGACTGCGTCCGGGGGAGAGCGCGGCGGAGCGCTTCGACCGCAACTGGAACGAGGTGCTCCAGGAGCTGCGCGTCCTGCAGACCGGCACCCAGATCATCACGGGCTTCCTCCTCGCCCTCGCGTTCCAGCCGGCCTTCGCCGACCTCACCGCCGGCCAGCGGGTGTTCTACCTCGTGCTCGTCGTGCTCTCCGCCGTGAGCGCCGTGATCGCGCTGGCGCCCGTCGCGCTGCACCGCGTGCTCTTCCGCGAGGGGAGGAAGGGGCTCACCGTGCGCTTCGGGCACATCGCGCTCCTGTCGGCGCTCGTCGTCGTCTCCGTCCTCCTCGTCGGCGTGGTCGGCTTCATCTTCGACGTCGTCGTGAGCGATCAGGCCGCCTGGCTCGCGGGAGGGATCCTCGGCGGTGTGATGCTGGTCCTCTGGGTCGCGCTGCCGCTCCTCCTGCGCACGCGCCCTCCGCGGCCGGGGGAGAGCGGCGCCCCCGCCGACGCCGCCCCGCGACCGGCGCAATAGGCTGGCGGCATGTCGGAGCACGCCGTCGGAGTCGCCGTCGCCCAGTTCTCGCCGGGCGCCGAGCCCCGCGCCAACCGCGAGGACATCGCGGCGCTCGCCGAGCGCGCCGCCGAGCGAGGGGCGAGAGTGGTCCTCTTCCCCGAGTATGCGAGCAGCTTCATCCACCCGTTCGACGAGACGCTCGTCGAACGCGCGGAGACGCTCGACGGCCCGTTCGCGCAGCACCTCGCCCGCGTCGCCGCCGACCACGGCCTCGTGATCGTGGCGGGGCTCCTCGAGCGCGCCGACGACCCGCGTCGCGTGCGCAACACGGTCGTCGCGGTCGACGCGGATGGCGTGCGCGCGACGTACCGCAAGGCCCACCTCTACGACGCGTTCGGTCAGCGCGAGTCCGACTGGGTGGAGCCGGGGGCGCTGACGGAGCCCGAGACGTTCGAGGTCGACGGCCTCGTGTGCGGCCTCATGACCTGCTACGACCTGCGCTTCCCCGAGTCGGCGCGCGTCCTCGCGGATGCGGGTGTCGACGTCGCGCTCGTTCCCGCGCAGTGGGTGCGCGGTCCGCTCAAGGAGCATCACTGGCGGACGCTCGTCACCGCGCGCGCGATCGAGAACACGATGTACGTCGCCGCGGCCGACCACACGCCTCCGCTCGCGGTCGGCAGCTCGCTCATCGTCGACCCGCAGGGGACGGCGGTCGCGAGCGTGGGCACGACGACCGACGTCGCCGTGGCATTCGCCGAGCGATCGGCGATCGACAACGTGCGGCGGGTCAACCCGGCGCTCGCGCTCCGGCGCTACCGCGTGGCCCCGCGCTGAGCCTCAGCTCCGCAGCGCGCTCAGGCGGGTCGCCGCGTCCTGGAGGACCTCGTCCCGCTTGCAGGCGGCGAAGCGCACGAGCGTGCGGTACTCGTCGCGCCGCTCCCGCGTCGCGAACGCGGTGAGGGGGATCGCGACGACGCCCGCGCGCTCGGGGAGCGCGCGGCAGAACTCCGCCGCGTCGCTCGCGCCCAGAGCCGCGGCATCCGCGACGGTGAAGTACGAGCCGGCCGGGGTCGAGACGTCGAAGCCCGCCGCGCGCAGCCCTTCGCCGAGGATCTCGCTCTTGCGTCGCATGTCGGCGGACACCCCGCGGAAGAACGCGTCGGGCAGGCCGAGCCCGACCGCGATGGCGGGCTGGAACGGCGAGCCGTTGACGTACGTGAGGAACTGCTTGACGGCGAGAACCGCGTCCACGAGCTCGGCCGGCCCCGAGACCCAGCCGATCTTCCACCCGGTCGTCCGGAAGGTCTTGCCCGCAGACGAGATGGTGAGCGTGCGCGCTGCGGCGCCGGGCAGCGTCGCGATGGGCACATGCGGACCGTGGTGCACGAGGTGCTCGTACACCTCGTCGGTGACGATGACGGCGTCATGGCGGTCCGCCAGCGCCACGATCCGCTCGAGTGCCTCCCGCGAGAACACCGCCCCCGTGGGGTTGTGCGGATCGTTCACGAGGATGATCCGGGTGCGGTCGGTGACGGCCGCCTCGAGCTCGTCGAGGTCCGGCTGGAAGTCGGGCCAGCGCAGCGGCACGGTGCGCAAGCGTGCCCCGGACAGCGCGACGCACGCGGCGTAGGAGTCGTAGTGCGGCTCGAAGACGACGACCTCGTCGTCGGGCCCGTCCACGAGCGCCAGCAGCGTCGCGGCGAGCGCCTCGGTCGCGCCGGCCGTCACGAGCACCTCCCGCGCGGGATCGAGCTCCAGCCCGTAGAAGCGGCGCTGGTGCTCGGCGATCGCCTCGAGCAGCTCGGGCACGCCGCGCCCCGGCGGGTACTGGTTGCGGCCCCCGGCGATGGCCGCCCGCGCCGCGTCGAGCACCTCGGCGGGGCCATCCTCGTCGGGGAAGCCCTGCCCGAGGTTGAGGGCGCCCGTGGCGGTCGCGAGGGCCGACATCTCGGCGAAGATCGTGGGGGCGGGCGAGCCGTCTGCCCCGAGCAGCCCGGCTCCTGCGGCGGTGCGCCTCCAGGCGCCGCTGACGTGTCGCATCCGCTCAGGCTACCCGCGCGCGAAGTCACGCCCGCGGCATACGCGCATCATAGGAAGCACACAGACTGCGGGATCACCCTGAAGAGGACGTGGAAGAAGGAGCACCCATGGACGAGCAGCGTTCCGAAGACACCCCTCTGAACATCCCGCCGCGGCCGGCGCCGCCGACGGGCTACGGGCGGCCGCAGGAGGCTCCCGCGCAGCCGACGCCGCCGCACGCCGCTCCGCCGCACGCCGCTCCCGGTCACCCGGGGGCTCCCTACCGCGCGCAGAGCGCGTACGAGGCGCATGGCGAGGGGCAGGGCGCGGCGTTCGGCGCGACGCAGCCCACGCAGCCGCTTCCGCACGACGGCGCGCCGCAGGCCGTGTGGGCGCCGCAGCCGCGCGCGGAGGAGCGGAAGTCGAAGGGCGGCGGCCGCGTGGCCGCGGCCATCCTCGTGGCCGCTCTCGTCGGCGGCGGCGCGGGCTTCGGCGGCGGCTGGGTCTCGAACTCCCTGACGGCCGGCGGCGGATCGGTCGCGGAGTCGGGCAGCGCGCCGTCGAATATCACGGTGAACAACCCCGGGTCGGTCAACGAGGCCACGGCGGTCGCGACCGAGGTGCTGCCGAGCGTCGTCACGATCGAGGTGGCCGGCGGGCAGTCGTCGGGCAGCGGATCGGGCGTCGTCATCAGCGAGGACGGCTACGTCGTCACGAACACGCACGTCGTGACCCTCGGCGGCACGGCGGCCGACGCGACCGTGCGTGTCACGGCGAGCGACGGCCGCATCTACGACGCCACGATCGTCGGCACCGACCCGACGTACGACCTCGCGGTGATCAAGCTCGAGGGCGCGTCCGGTCTCACGCCGATCGAGTTCGCCGACTCGTCGAAGCTCAACGTGGGCGCCACGACGGTCGCCGTCGGCGCGCCCCTCGGACTCGCCAACACGGTCACCACCGGCATCGTGAGCGCGCTCAACCGCAGCATCGAGATCGCGTCGGCCGCGGCGCCCGAGGGCGACAGCGTCGAGGGCGAGGACGAGGGGCAGGGAGAGGGATCGAGTCCCTGGTTCTTCGACATCCCCGGCCAGGAGGACCAGCAGGCGCAGGCGAGCGAGTCCATCGCGATCTCGGTCATCCAGACCGACGCCGCGATCAACCCTGGCAACTCCGGCGGCGCGCTCGTCGACAGCGAGGGCAAGCTCATCGGCGTGAACGTCGCGATCGCGACGGCCGATCAGAGCTCGTCGGAGTCCGGATCGATCGGCGTCGGCTTCGCGATCCCGTCGAACGTCGTCGAGCGGGTGGCGAACGAGATCATCGAGAACGGCACCGCGACGCACGGCCTCCTCGGCGCGAGCGTGCAGCCCTCGAGCCAGGTCGAGGGCGCGACCATCACGGGCGCGTACATCGCCGAGGTCGTCGAGGGCGGTGCCGCCGAGGCCGCCGGACTGCAGGAGGGCGACATCGTCACGCGGTTCAACGGCGCCAAGATCAACGACGCCGTCGACCTCACCGCCCAGGTCCGCGCGGCCGCCGGCGGCAGCGAGGCAGAGGTGGTCTACGTCCGCGACGGCGAGGAGCACACCGCGACGGTCGAGCTCGGCACCCTCGAGTGACCACCCCGCGCCCGTGAGAGCGGGCTGACCGGAAGGACGCCGCCCCACCAGTACGCTCGTGGGGTGGCGTCCTTCTCGTTCGGTGCGGGCAACGCGGCGAAGCTCCTGCGCCTGCCCCTGTATGCGCTGGGGAGGATCGCGACGCTCGCGATCCCGCGCGGCGACCGCTGGGTCTTCGGATGCGGCGCGGGCGTCGGCGACGGGCCGCTCGCGCTGTGGGAGGTGGCGGCCGCCGAGGGTCACCGTGCCGTGTGGCTGACGTCGGACTCGCGCGAGGCGGAGGAGGCGGCCGCGCGGGGCATCCCGACCCTCCCGAAGCTCTCCTGGCGCGGGTTCTGGGCGACCGCGCGTGGCGGCGTCCTCGTCGTGTCCTACGGCACGGGCGATGTGAACCCGTATGCCGTGTCGGGCGGATTCCTCGTGCAGCTCTGGCACGGCATCCCGCTCAAGCGCATCGGCCTCGACTCGCCCGAGACGGTCCGCTCGGCGCTGCTGCCCGACTCGACGCTCGTCCGCGGGCTGCTGGCCCGGCTGTATCGGGGAGCGCAGCGCCGGATCCGGCTGCTCCCTGCCGCGTCGCACCTCGTGCGGGGGCGCCTCGAGTCGGCATTCGCGCTGCCGGATGACCGCGTGGTGGTGACGGGGGAGCCCCGGGTCGACGTGCTGAGCGCGGGCACCGCGGACGAGCGCAGGGCTCGCGCGCGGCAGCTCCTGCGTGCGGCGGTCGGCGATCTTCCCGACGGCGCGCGTCTCGTGCTCTACGCCCCGACCTGGCGCGACGGCGAGCCCGACCCGGCCGTTCCCACGGCCGAGGAGTGGCGCGAGATCGTGGACGCGCTCGCCGCGGCCGACCTCGTGCTGCTCGTCCGCTCGCACCGCCTGGGGGCGGGCGCGTACGTGCCGCCTTTCCCGACGGACCGGGTGCGCGACCTCGGCTCCGATCGGCTGCGCGACGTCACGGCGGCGCTGCCCGGACTGGATGTCCTCGTGACGGACTACTCGTCGCTCGCGTACGACGCGGGCCTCGTGCCCCTGCCCGTGCTGTACCTGGCCCCCGATCTGGAGGCGTACCGCGCGCGACGGGGCTTCTACGGCCGATACGAGGACGTCGCCGGCGAGGACTACGCGACCGGCTGGCCCGGCCTCGTCGCGCAGCTGACGGAGGTCGCCTCCGACCCCGCGGCGCTCGCAGATCGCACCGCGCGGTCTGCGAGACTGAGCGAGCGCGTGCACGCGTTCCGCGACGGCGGCAGCGCTCGCCGTGTGCACGATGCGATCGTCGCTCGACGCGCGCGGGCCAGGGGCCCGAGGAGAGGAAACCGATGACGACCGCCCGGTTCGAGCAGGACGGCCCCGCCCTCGTCGTGGAGGGAGAGGGGGACGCGCCCGCCTCGGCGCGCCTCGAGGGCTCGCGCGCGGCGGTCGAGGGCGCGGTCTCCGCGAGCGGGGGCGGATGGTCGGTGCGCTTCGCGCTCGTCGCCGCACGCTGGGGCGGGCCCGAGCGACCGCTCCCGTCCGGACGCTATCGCGTGGCCGTCGCCGGCGCCGAGCTCGATGCGACGCTGCCGGTGGAGATGCTGGGCACGCTGCGCGCGCAGCTCGACGGCGACACGGTGCTCGTCGGCCCGCCCGTCGACCCCGTGTACGACGGCGGAGAGGCGCAGGGCTCGCTCGAGCGCCGCTACCTCTCGCACACCGCGCCGCTCGAGGACGCGGTCTTCTTCGAGAGCTTCTACGGGCGCAGCGCGAGCTGCAACCCGCTCGCGCTCGACCGGGAGATCGCGCTCCGCGCCCCGGGGGTCACCCGCTACTGGAGCGTGGTCGATCTCTCCGTGGCGGTCCCGGAAGGCGCGGTCGCGGTCGTCGAGGGGAGCCCCGAGTGGTGGCGCGCCCGGAGCGTCGCGAAGCTCGTGATCGTCAACGACTGGCTCCGCCGCGCGTTCGCCCGCCGTGATGGCCAGCGCGTGCTGCAGACCTGGCACGGCACGCCGCTCAAGCGCCTCGCCCTCCACCGCAAGGGGTTCGCGCCGCGCCGATGGGGAGCGGTCATCAAGGAGTCGCGCCGGTGGGACGTGCTCCTCGCGCAGAATCCGTACGCCGCGAGGATCCTCGCGCGCGCCTACGCCTTCTTCCGCAAGCCCGTCTGGGTCGAGGGCTACCCGCGCAACGACGCGCTCGTCACGGGCGACCCGCTCGCCGTGCGCGAGCGCCTCGGCATCGAGCCGGGGGAGCGCGTGCTGCTGTACGCGCCGACCTGGCGCGACGACCGCGACGAGATCGTGGCGTTCATCGACCCGGCGCGACTCGCGGTCGAGGCGGACGCCGTCGTGCTCGTCCGCGGGCACTCGCGCACCCTCATCCCCGGGCGCGACGTCGCGGGTCCGCGGGTCGTCGACGTCACGGCGTACCCCGACACGTCAGAGCTCCTCCTCGCCGCCGATGCGCTCATCACCGACTACTCGTCGGTGATGTTCGACTTCAGCGTCACGGGGAAGCCCATGTACTTCCTCGTGCCCGATCTCGCCCACTACCGGGGCGCTCTGCGCGGGTTCTACTTCGACCTCGCCGCGCGCGCCCCCGGCCCGCTCGTGCAGGACATGGACGGCCTCCTCGCCGCGCTCGCGGCGGATCCCGCGGAGTACGCCGAGCGCTACGCGGCGTGGCGACGCGCCTTCAACGCGCGCGAGGACGGCCGTGCCGCCGAGCGCGTGGTCGCGCGCCTCATCGACCAGGGGCTCCTGCCGGTCGGCTGACCCGCTACGGCAGCGGCGTGTTGCGCCCGGAGAGGCGCGAGGTGTCGACGGTGTCGTGCGCGCCGCGCACCGCGCCCGTGAGGAACCCGGTTCCCCACGACAGGTGCATGGTCGGCAGCACCGCGAGCAGCCATGCCCGCTCCCGCCATCCGAACGGCCCGGGCGCCCGCGCGCCGATCGCGACCGCCGCGACGAGCGCGGCGTAGGCGACGAGCGGCGCGCACAGGGCCCACGTCGCGATGGCGAGACCGGGCGCGGGCACGCCGGCGAGCTGCAGCGCCCCGCTGATCGCGGCGAGCGCCACGAGGATCACGAGCGCGGGCGGCGCGAAGTACTTGAGCGAGTTGCGGCGTCCGTAGCGGCGGAAGAGCTCACCGCGCCAGCGGCCGGTGGCGAGGAACTGCTGCGCGAGGCGCGTCCACCGCTCGCGCGGCCAGTAGGTCACCGACAGCGCGGGATCGAACCAGACGCGGTAGCCCGCCGTGCGAATGCGCAGATTGAGCTCCCAGTCCTCGCCGCGGCGGATGGTCTCGTCGAAGAGCCCGACCTCCTCGAGAACGGCGCGTCGCATGACGCCGAGGTACGCCGACTCGGCCTCGCCCTCGCGCGACCCTCCGTGGTACGCGCCGCCGCCGAGCCCCACGGGGGAGTTGTACGCCCAGGCGGCTGCGCGCTGGAACGGCGTCCGTCCGTCTGCCCGCATGACGCCGCCGACGTTGCCCGCGCGGGTGCGGGCGAGCGTCTCCAGAGCGCGGGCCGCGTAGCCCGGCGTGAGCTCCGAGTGGGCGTCGACGCGGATGATCGTGGGGTGCGTGCTCGCGCGGATGGCCGCGTTGAGCCCGACCGGGATGTCGGCGGCGGGGTTGTCGACGAGGACGATGCGCTCGTCCTCCTCCGCGAGAGCGCGCGCGAGCTCGGTCGTGCCGTCGGACGAGGGTCCGAGCGCGAGGACGAGCTCGACGGGCCCGGGGATCTCCTGCGCGAGGGTCGACTCGACCGCGCGGCGCAGGTACGGGGCCTCGTTGAGAACCGGCATCACGAACGACACACCCGCGTCGAGCGGGACCGACGGCGCGTCCCTCCGAGGCGCGCGGGGGCCCGGCAGGGGATCGTTACGCATTCGACGATCATCCCATGACGGCCGCCGGGAAAGCCCCCGGTAGCCTGGTCGGGTGGGTGTGACGCGCGATGTGAAGAAGGCGATCAAGCTCCTCCGGAAGGCCGTCGCGACGCGGAACGCACACAGGACGGTGCGCCGCACGCTCGCCACGCGGCCCCCGCTCACCCCGCGGAGGTTCCGGATCGCGGTGTACTTCGCCGACGGCGCGGTCAACATGTACCAGATGCGCCAGTGGTACCGACCGCTGCAGGAGCTCGCCGAGCGCTGGCCGGTCGTCGTCATGGCGCGCAACTCGCTCGGGGCGCAGGCGCTTCTCGACGACGGCGCGCTGCCGGTGGCGTTCACCCCGAGCGTGACGAGCATCGAGCGGTTCCTCGAGGCGCAGGACATCCGCATCGTGCTCTACGTGAACCAGAACACGCGCAACTTCCAGATGTTCCGGTACGGCGAGCGCTGGCACGTGTTCATCAACCACGGCGAGTCCGACAAGATGTACATGACGACCAATCAGTACAAGGCCTACGACCGTGCTCTCGTCGCGGGCCAGGCGGCGCGCGACCGCCTCTCCCGCGTGCTGTGGGACTACGACGTCGATGCGCGCACGATCGAGATCGGCCGCCCGCAGGCCGATCACTACTCGGGCGAGCTGCCCTACACGCCCGACGAGCGCACGGTCGTGCTCTACGCGCCGACCTGGGAGGGCGACCGCCCCGCCGCGCGCTACGGCTCGGTGGCGTCGCACGGGGAGGCGCTCGTCGCGGCGCTGCTCGCGACCGGCCGCCACCGCGTCATCTACCGTCCGCATCCGCGCAGCGGTGTCGTGAACGCGGCGTTCGGGGAGGCGAACGAGCGGATCATCCAGGCCATCCGCGCGGCCAACCAGAAGGACCCGTCCGCGCAGCACGTCTACGACGATCGGCCGGAGCTCGGATGGCAGCTCGCGGCGGCCGATGTCGCGATCGTCGACATCTCGGCGATGGTCTACGACCGGCTCGCGGTCGGCAAGCCCCTGCTCATCACGAGGCCCGCCGACCCCGCTGCGGAGATCGACGAGGGCGGCTACCTGTCGGCGTGCGAATGGCTCGAGCCGGCCGACGCCCCGGACATCGTCGCGCACGTCGAGCGCGTGCGCGAGGACCCTGAGGCAGCGCAGCGCCTCGCGCACTGGGTCGCTCACTACTTCGGCGACACGACGCCGGGGATCGCCACGGCGAAGTTCCACGCCGCCATCGAGCAGCTCATGGCGAGCTGGGAGGAGTGGCGCGCGCGCTCGTCGTCCTGATCCTCAGCGGATCGGCCAGCTGCCGTCGAGCGCGTCGGCGGGGTCGAGCCGGCCGATCTTCACGAAGTACTCGGTGAGGCTCTCCGCCTGCTCGCGCGCCCAGCCGATCTGCCGGTCGTGCAGCTCCGCGACATCCTCGGGGAGCATCCCCGCGTAGCGCTCGACGAGCGCGAAGGCGAGCCGCCCCGCGGCCACGGCGTCGGCCGACGCGTCGTGCGCGGCCTCGAGGACCACGTCGTAGTGCGCCGCGACGGTCGCGAGCGTGCGCTTGCCGCGGCGATACCGGTCGCACGTCTTGTCGACGACGAGCGGATCGAGCACGGGGGTGGGCGACGCGATCGGCTCGACGCCGTGGCGCAGGGCCTCGTGCTTGAGCAGGGAGAAGTCGAAGGGCGCGTTGTACGCGACGATCGGCACGCCCTCGGCGAAGATCGCGCGGAGCGCCGACACGACCTCGGCGACGACCTCGGCTGCCGGCCGCCCTTCCGCGCGCGCCCGCTCGGTCGTGATGCCGTGGACCGCGGTCGCTCCCTCGGGGATGTCGATGCCCGGGTCGGCCATCCAGTGACGCGACCGCAGGACCGTGCCGTCGGCCGAGAGGAGTCCGACGTAGGCCGTGACGATACGGTCGGACTCGACGTCGACGCCCGTCGTCTCGAGGTCGAACACCCCGAGGCGATCCAGGCGCCCGCCGGGCGCGGCGAACCAGGTGGGGCGCTCGCCCGCGTCATCGAGCTCGAACAGGGGCGGCGGATCCGGCCATGATGTCGCCATAGGGAGAATGTAGGGCGCAGCGGGGACAAACCCGCGTATGCCACCCCGGCGAACGTAGACTCGTGCGGTGCCCGTCGCCTCCCCGTACGCGTCCCGCCTCGCCCGCATCCCCGTCCGCCGCGCGGAGGTCGAGGTCCTGGGCACGCGGACGGCCTACTGGGTGTACGGGCCCGACGACGCCGAGACGAGCATCCTGGCGGTGCACGGGTTCCGCGGAGACCACCACGGGCTCGAGCCGGTCGTCGCGCATCTGCCCGGCGTGCGCGTCGTCATGCCCGACCTGCCGGGCTTCGGCGAGACGCCGCCCGTGCCGGGCCGGCCCCTCGACCTGGATGCGTTCGTCGCGTGGCTCACCGCCTTCGCCGCCGAGGTCGCGCCGGGCGCCGTCGTGCTCGGGCACTCGTTCGGATCGATCGTCGCGTCCGCGGCCGTCGCCCGCGGACTGCCGACACCGCGGCTGATCCTCGTGAACCCGATCGGCGCGCCCGCGCTCGAGGGACCCCGGGGCGTGATGACGCGCCTGGCGGTGCTCTACTACGCGGCGGGCGCTCGGCTGCCCGATCCCGTCGGCACGTGGCTCCTGCGCTGGCCGGTGATCGTGCGGATCATGAGCATCGCGATGGCGAAGACGCGCGACAGGGCCCTGCGCCGCTGGATCCACGACCAGCATGATCGCTTCTTCTCGAGGTTCTCCGACCGGCAGGCGCTGCGCGAGGCGTTCGTCACGAGCGTGTCGCACGATGTGCGCGCGTTCGCCCCGCGCATCGCCCAGCCCACGCTGCTCATCGCCGCCGACCGCGACGACATCACGCCGATCGAGGCCGAGCGCGCGCTGCGCGGGCTGTTCCCCGATGCGCGGCTCGTCGAGCTGGCCGACGTCGGCCACCTCATCCACTACGAGAGGCCCGCGGAAGCGGCCGAGGCCATCCGCTCGTTCGTGTGAGGCGCGCTCAGCGCTCGCGGCGCGCGAGCTCCATGAGGCCGCTCACGCGGTAGGGGATGGCCTCGCTCATCACGAGGGACGTCTCGGTGCGCTCGACGCCCGAGACGGAGAGGATGCGGGCGTCGACGTCGAAGAGGTGGCGCGCGTCGCGGCACGCGACGAGCGCGAGCAGGTCGACCTGCCCGCTCACGCCGTAGACCTGGATGACCTCGGGGATGCGCCGCAGCTCGTCCGTGATCGCAGGGAGCTCGGGCTGGCGCACGCCGATCGACAGGAACGCCTGGAGCGGGAAGCCCAGGCCCTCGGTCGAGATCGCGCGCTCGAACGAGTGGAACACGCCCGCGCGCTCGAGGCGCGCCATGCGGGCCTGCACGGTGTTGCGGGAGAGGCGAAGGCGCTCCGCGAGCGCGACGACCGTCGCCCGCGGGTCCTCGGAGAGCGCGGCGAGGAGCTCGAGATCGACGTGATCGAGGGAGGCCATAGAGAGAGACGGTAGCACCCGGGCCGTCGCGCGATTGCGCATCCTGCTCAGTCGTTATCGGATCGATTGCGCGTGCTGGTCCGGAACCCCGGCCGACACGGCCGTGACTGCGCGAGCGGCTATCCTGACCGGGATATGAGAGCTTCCCGCCGCCGCCTCCTCGCGCTTCCCGTCGTCGCCGCGGCAGCGGTCCTCGTGCTCTCGTGCGCGCCATCCGCGCCGTCCTCGTCCTCGCCATCCGAGCCCGGTGCATCCGCCCCCGGTGCATCGGCACCGTCGAGCCCGACCGCAGCGCCCGATGCGGCCGCCGCGCTGCTCGAGGAGGCCGGCGACCCTGCCGCGTGCGCTGTCACCTTCGCGGGGGAGGGCATCGCGCTCGATCCCGTTCTCGCCACCGAGGGCGCGCACGTCGCCGAGCTGCCGCTGCCGGAGCGCGAGGGCGCGGTGTTCGCCGGCTGGTACCTCGACGCCGAGGCGGCGGCGGCCCTCGACGTCGCGCAGCGCGTGAACATCGCCGACGTCGTCTCATGCGACGAGGACCGCAGGCTCCCGCTGCACGCCGCGTGGACGACACCCGAGGAGACCGCAGCCGCCGACGTCGGGGTGCCGATCCTCATGTACCACCAGTTCACCGCCGACCCCGCCGGCGTCGACGACCCCCTCCGGCTCAACTGGGCGTACGCGGGCGACTTCGAGCAGCACATGGCCTATCTCGCCGACGAGGGCTACTACCTGCCGAGCTGGCGCGAGCTGTCGGCGTTCATCGACGGGCGGCTGCGGCTGCCCGAGCGCTCGGTCATCGTCACGGACGACGACGCGCACGCGTCCTGGTTCGACCTCGCGGTGCCCGTGCTCGACGAGCACGGCGTGCTCGCGACGTCGTTCGTCATCACGAAGTGGCGTTCGGAGCCGACGCCGTCGCCGTACGTGCTGCAGCGCTCGCACACGCACGACATGCACGATCCGGGTGCGGACGGGCGCGGACGGATGGTCAACTGGACCCCCGAGGAGATCGCCGCGGATCTGCGCACGTCGGCGGACATCCTCGGGGCGGCGGAGGTGGTCGCCTACCCGTTCGGCCATTACGACGAGCGGAGCAAGCAGGGCGTCGCCGACGCGGGTTTCGAGATGGCGGTGACGATCGAGCCGGGGTTCGTCCGTCCGGGCGCCGACAAGCTCGCCCTCCCGCGCGTGCGGATCGACTACGGGATGGGCCTCGAGGCCTTCATCGACGCCGTGAGCTGAGACGCCAGATCGGCGTGTCTCGGTTGCCGTGGGAGAGACGCGTGCGTCAGTCGGCAGGGACAGCGGAGTACGACAGGAGCGAGAGGCCCTCGTCGTCCAGGCGGAACGCGTGCTGCGACCCGTTCTCGACGCGCTCGCCGGGGCGGGGGAACTCGCCGTCCGAAGCGAGGGCGATGAGCACCCGGATGAGCGACCCGTGCGCGACCGCGATGAGCGGTCCGTCGACATGCGCGTGCGCCGCAGCGGCGTCGCGCAGCGCGGCCACGGCCCTGGTCGCAACCGCCTCGTCGCTCTCGGCGTCAGGACCCATGGCGCGGCGCTGGAGCTTCCAGAGGTCCTCCGAGGTCATGCCCTCGGCCGAGGCGTAGTCGCGCTCGACGAGCCCGTCGTACAGGGCGGGCCCCGGCACCCCCAGGACGCCGGCGATGATCTCGGCGGTCTCTCGTGCGCGGCTCAGCGGGCTCGACACGACCGCCGCGTATCCGCCGTGGCGCAGCGCCTCAGCGGCCTCGCGCGCCTGAGCGCGTCCGGTGTCGTTGAGCGGGATGTCGGTGCGGCCCTGCACGCGGCCGAGCATGTTCCAGTCGGTCTGCCCATGGCGGACGAGGGTGATGACGGTCACCCCTCGAGCCTAGGGGCACGCGCCTCAGAGAGCGCCGGATCCTCGAAGGGCCGGCAGCTCGTCGGCCAGCGCGGCGAGCACCTCGCTCGTGCCCGCGTCGACCTTCACCGTCGCGCGCCGGTCGGCGCGGGTCTCCCCGCGGTTGACGATCACGACGGGGATCCGACGACGCCGTGCGCGCTCGACGAGCCGGATGCCCGAGTTCACGACGAGCGAGGAGCCCGCCACGAGCAGGGCCCCGCTCGTGGCCACGAGCTGCTCGGCCTCCCGGAACTTCTCCGCGGGGATGAACTCGCCGAAGAACACGACCTCGGGCTTCAGGACGCCTCCGCACACCGTGCAGTCCGGGACGACGAAGCCCTCCGACGACGCGGGGAGGACATCGCCGTCCGGCCCGAGCTGCACGCGGTCCGGCACAGTGATCCAGGGGTTCTCCCGCTCGAGGCGCTCGCCGACGTCGCGGCGGTCGAACACCTGCCCGCAGTGCGTGCAGAGAACCCGGCGCATCGTGCCGTGCAGCTCGACGACCCTGCGCGATCCCGCGCGCAGGTGGAGCCCGTCGACGTTCTGGGTGACGACGCCCGTGGCGACCCCCGTGCGCTCGAGAGCGGCGATCGCGGCGTGCCCCGCGTTGGGCTCGGCGGCCGCGAACGCCTTCCAGCCGAGGTGCGATCCGACCCAGTAGCGCCGCCGCGCCGCCTCGTCGGAGAGGAACGTCTGCGCCGTCATCGGCGTGCGGCGGGGCGCACCCTCGCCGCGGTAGTCGGGGATGCCGGAGTCCGTCGACACGCCGGCACCGGTCAGCACGGCGATGCGGCGCCCCGCGAGCACCTCGATCGCCTGCCGGACGCCGGCGGCCGCGCCCGCGTCGATCCGCTCGGTGAGAACCATGGAGCCTCCTCGTGGCCGAGTCTAGGCGCGCTGTCTTTCGCGGAGGTTACGGACGGCTCATCCCGCGCCCGGATGGGACGATGGACGGATGATCCTGCACCCGATCGACGACCCCGCCGACGAGCGCCTCGCCGACTACCGCGACCTCACCGACGTGGCGCTGCGCCGCGTCAGCGAGCCCGAGCGCGGCCTCTACATGGCCGAGTCCGCGAAGGTGCTCGGCCGTGCGCTCGCCGCGGGCCACGCGCCGCGGTCGGTGCTCACGGCGCGCAAGTGGCTTCCGGACGTCGAACGGCTCGTGGGCGATCGGGATGTCCCGGTGTACGTCGTCCCCGACGAGGTCGCCGAGCAGGTGACGGGGTTCGCGGTGCACCGGGGCATGCTCGCGGCCATGCAGCGTCCTGAGCCGCCCGCGGTCGCCGAGGTGCTCGCTCACGCGAGGACAGTGCTCGTACTCGAGGACATCGTCGACCACACCAACGTCGGCGCCGCCTTCCGCGCGGCCGCAGGTCTCGGTGCGGACGCCGTGCTCGTGACGCCGCGGTGCGCGGACCCGCTCTACCGTCGCAGCGTGCGGGTGAGCATGGGAACGGTGTTCCAGGTGCCCTGGACGCGGCTGCCGGAGTGGGCGCCTCGGGAGGGCGTGGGCGCGCGCGAGCTGCTCACCGCGTCGGGCTTCCACCTGGCCGCCATGGCGCTCGCCGACGACGCGGTGCCGCTCGATGCCTTCGCCGCCCGCCGCCCGGAGCGGGTCGCGTTCGCGATGGGCTCCGAGGGCGACGGGCTCAGCCGTCGCGCGCTCGCAGCGGCCGACACCGTCGTGACGATCCCCATGGCGGGCGGCGTCGACTCGCTCAACGTCGCGTCGGCGGCTGCGGTGGCGCTGTGGGCGCTGCAGCACCCGCCCGCCGGCTGACGGTCAGTCCTCCGCGATCGAGACCGGGCCGGGCTGCGGGCGCTTCGCCGAGACGAAGTCTCCCGAGGACTGATGGCGGAGCCGCCGCAGCACCCACGGGACGAGGTGGCTGCGGGCCCATACGAGATCGTTCTGCCGCGCAGCCCGCCAGGAGGTCGCGGGCCGCGGGTCGGGCTGGAGCGGCTGCAGATCGTTCGGGACGTTGAGCGCGCGCAGCACCATGCGGGCGACCTCGTGGTGCCCGAGCGGGTTCATGTGCAGCCGGTCGGCCGCGAAGAAGCGCGGATCCTGGATCTCCTTGAGCGCCCACTGGTCGGCGACGACGCAGTCGTGGCGGTCGGCGATCGCCCGGATGTTCTCGTTGTAGATCGCGATCTTGCCGCGGAACGGGCGGAAGACCGGCGTCCACGCGACGTCGATCCCGGTGAAGACGACGATCGTCGCGCCCTGAGAGCCCAGGCGCTCGACGGCTGCCTCGAACTGGGCGGCGATCGCGTCGGGATCGGTGCCGGGGCGGATGACGTCGTTGCCGCCCGCGCAGAACGTCACGAGGTCGGGGCGCAGCGCGATCGCCGGCTCGACCTGCTCGTCGACGATCTGGCCGATGAGGCGCCCGCGCACGGCGAGGTTGGCGTAGGCGAAGTCGTCGACCTGCGTCGCGAGCACCTCGGCGACGCGATCCGCCCATCCGCGATGGCCGCCCGGCGCCGCAGGATCCGGGTCGCCGATCCCCTCGGTGAACGAGTCGCCGAGAGCGACATAGCGCCGCCAGGGGTGGACTCCCTCGTTGTCGGCCGCCGCCATCCGCGTCTCGTCGCCCGTCGCCATGGTCCCTCGCCTCCGTGCCTCGTCCGCGCCTATCGAGACTAGTCCCGGTCGTCGAGACCAGCGCACCCCGCACCGGTTTCGGCGCCCGGGGCTAGTCTCGACGAACGCTGGAGATCGTGTCCGCGGCACCGTCTAGGGTTGATCCCCGTGCTGAGTCCGTCCTATCCGCAGAGAGCTCCCTGGGGGACGGCGGGCAAGCTGCGCGCGTGGCAGCAGGAGGCGCTCGACATCTACTTCGCGCAGCCCGACCGCCGTGACTTCCTCGTCGCCGCCACCCCCGGCGCCGGCAAGACGACCTTCGCGCTGACCCTCGCGAACGAGCTGCGCCATCGCGGCGAGGTCGATCGGATCATCGTCGTGTGCCCGACCGAGCACCTCAAGACGCAGTGGGCCGACGCCGCGGCGCGCGTGAGCATCCGCCTCGATCCCGAGTTCAAGAACAGCCACTGGCAGCCCGCGCGCCACTATCACGGGGTCGTCGTGACCTATGCGCAGGTCGCGATGAAGCCCGAGGTGCATCGCGAGCTCACGAAGAGCGCGCGCACGCTCGTCATCCTCGACGAGGTGCATCACGGCGGTGACGCCCTCAGCTGGGGCGACGGCATCCGCGAGGCGTACACGCCCGCGGTCCGGCGCCTCTCCCTCAGCGGAACGCCGTTCCGCAGCGACGAGGCGCCGATCCCGTTCGTCGAGTACGCGCCCGACGCACAGGGCCTGCGCACCTCGATCACCGACTACAGCTACGGATACGGCCGCGCGCTCGCCGACGGCGTCGTGCGCCCCGTACTCTTCCATGTCTACTCGGGCCACATGACCTGGCGCACGAAGGCCGGAGACGAGCTCGAGGCGCACCTGGGCCAGGACAACACGAAGGACATCACGTCGCAGGCGTGGCGGACGGCGCTCGATCCGAACGGCGACTGGATGCCCGCTGTCCTGCGCTCCGCGGACAAGCGGCTCACCGAGATCCGGCACCACGTGCCCGATGCGGGCGGCCTCGTCATCGCCACCGACCAGACGAACGCCCGCGCGTACGCGAAGATCCTGCACGAGATCACGGGCCAGCGCCCGACGGTCGTGCTCTCCGACGAGGCCGAGGCATCGAGCCGCATCGAGCAGTTCTCCGCGAACACCACGCGCTGGATGGTCGCGGTGCGGATGGTGTCGGAGGGCGTCGACGTGCCGCGGCTCGCGGTCGGGGTCTACGCGACGTCGTCGTCGACCCCGCTGTTCTTCGCGCAGGCGATCGGGCGCTTCGTGCGCGCTCGCCGCAGGGGAGAGGCCGCGAGCGTCTTCCTGCCGAACATCCCCGTGCTCATGGCCCTCGCGACCGAGATGGAGCGGCAGCGCGACCACGTCCTCGACCGCGGCGAGAAGGACGAGGACGGGCTCGACGACGCGCTGCTCGAGGCGGCGGAGCGCGGCGACAAGGCGTCCGACGCGCTCACGCAGGAGTTCGAGTTCCAGTCGCTCGGCTCCGTCGCGCACTTCGACAGCGTCGTGTTCGAGGGGCAGCAGTTCGGACAGCTCGCGGAACCGGGAACCGACGAGGAGCTCGAGTTCATCGGGCTGCCAGGCCTGCTCGAGCCCGAGCACGTGCACGAGCTGCTCATGCAGCGGCAGAGCCGCCAGTCGAAGCACCGGGAGGCGCGCGAGGCGCGCACGCAGTCGACGGGGGAGGAGACGACCCTCCCCGCTCCGCTGCACCGCACCCTCAAGGAGCAGCGCCAGCTGCTGAACAGCCTCGTGGGCGTCTACGCGCGCCAGTCGGGCGAGCCGCATGGCGCGATCCACGCCTGGCTCCGGAAGACGTGCGGCGGTCCGGCCGTCGCACAGGCGACCGTCGCGCAGCTGCAGAAGCGCATCGACACGCTTCGCCGGCGCGTGCACAGCTGAGGCTCGTTCGGCGCTCCGAAATGCTGTCAATCCGCGTCCTGACGCGGTGACGCGGCGGGCCGCGAACTAGCGTGGAGGCATCCCCCCTCACCTCTCCACGAAGGAGCCCGACGTTGGCCGCGCCCTCCGACCATCCGCTCGCCCCGACCCCAGCCGACCGCCGCAGGTGGGCGCAGTACCTCGTCGACGAGCGCGCGGAGGCCGCCGTCTACGAGCAGCTCGCGCGGCGGCGCTCGGGCGAGGAGAGGGAGATCCTCCTCGCCCTCGCGGAGGCCGAGGGGCGCCATGAGGCGCACTGGGTCGAGCTGCTGGGCGGCGAGCCGTCGAAGCTGCCGTCCGCGAGCGTGCGCACGCGCCTGCTCGGGTGGATGGCCGGGCGCTTCGGCTCGGTGTTCGTGCTCGCTCTCGCGCAGAACGCCGAGGCGCGCTCGCCCTACGACAGCGAGCCGTCGGCGACCGCGGCGATGCGCGCCGACGAGAAGATCCACCACGAGGTCGTGCGCGGCCTCGCCGCGAAGGGGCGCCGTCGGCTGTCCGGCACGTTCCGCGCGGCCGTCTTCGGCGCCAACGACGGGCTCGTCAGCAACTTCGCCCTGGTCCTCGGGATCGGAGCGGCCGGGGTCGCCCCCGAGTTCGTGCTGCTGAGCGGCATCGCGGGACTCCTCGCGGGGGCGCTCTCCATGGGCGCCGGGGAGTTCGTGTCGGTCCGCTCGCAGCGCGAGCTGCTCGAGTCGACGGAGCCGAGCGGCTACGCCGACGGGGGTCTGCCCGATCTCGACCTCGAGGCGAACGAGCTCGCGCTCGTCTACCGGGCGCGCGGCCTCGGCGAGCAGGAGGCGCTTGAGCGCGCGCGCACCGTCATCGAGGATGCGAAGCGCGGCAGCATGCCCGCTCGCGCGCGGCACGGCGACGCCCACGAGGTCGTCGGCGGGGCGTGGCGCGCCGCGCTCTCGAGCTTCCTCTTCTTCGCGTCGGGTGCGATCATCCCGGTCCTGCCGTGGCTGCTCGGGCTCGGTGGACTGCCCGCGGTGCTGCTCGCCCTCGTCCTCGTCGGGATCGCGCTCATGCTGACCGGTGCGACGGTCGGCCTCCTGTCCGGGGGATCGCCGCTTCGGCGCGGCCTGCGGCAGCTCGGCATCGGCTTCGGGGCGGCCGCCGTGACGTATCTGCTCGGTCTCCTGTTCGGCGTGTCGCTCGGGTGACGCGCCCGGGGTGCGCCCCGGTTCGTCGGGGTCCCGGAGGGGTGGTAATGTTGTCTCTCGGTTCGGGAAACGGAGTGAGAAGCTCCGGAGAACGGATCACACCCAATGCGCGGGTGGCGGAATAGGTAGACGCGCTAGCTTGAGGTGCTAGTGCCCGTATTAGGGCGTGGGGGTTCAAGTCCCCCCTCGCGCACAGCGGAAGGCCCCGGTCGAGAGACCGGGGCCTTCGCCGTTTCCGGGTAGCGTGGAGCGCATGCCCGAAGCCGAGATCCCCGAAGTCGCCCGCATCGCCGCCGATCTCATCCGGATCGACACGACGAACTTCGGCGGCGGCGACGCGAGGGGCGAGCGCGAGGCGGCCGAGTACGTGGGCACCTACCTCGAAGGCCTCGGCCTCGAGACCGCGTACCACGAGCCGATCCCGCGCCGCACGAACGTCTGCGCGCGCGTGCGGGGGCGCAATCCCGACAAGCCGGCGCTCGTGCTGCACGGGCACCTCGACGTCGTGCCGGCGATGGCCGACGACTGGTCGGTCGATCCGTTCGCGGGCGAGATCCGCGACGGCATGCTCTGGGGTCGCGGCGCGGTCGACATGAAGAACATGGACGCGATGATCCTCACGTCGGTCGCCGAGCTGCTGCGCGCGGGGGAGCAGCCCGAGCGCGACCTCGTGCTCGCGTTCTTCGCCGACGAGGAGAACGGCGGCGTCGAGGGGTCCCAGCTCGTCGTGCGCGACCGCCCCGAGTGGTTCGACGGCGCCACGGAGGCGATCAGCGAGGTCGGCGGGTACTCGATCCCCGTGGGCGACCGCAGCGCCTATCTCCTGCAGGTCGGCGAGAAGGCCCTCATGTGGGTCACGCTGGTCGCCCGCGGACGCGCGGGGCACGGCAGCAGGTTCCACCCCGAGAACGCCGTCACGCGGCTCGCCGAGGCCGTCGCGGCCCTTGGTGCGCGCACCTGGCCGGTCGAGCTCACCGAGACGACCCGCCGCCTGCTCGAGGGGATCGGGGAGATCACGGGCGACCCCACGCGCGACCCCGACGCGCTCGCTGCGCACACGGGCCCGGCCGAGGCCTTCGTGAAGTCGACGTTCCGCACGGTCGCCAACCCCACGGGGCTCACCGCCGGGTACAAGCACAACGTGATCCCCGACGCGGCCTCCGCGACCGTGGACATCCGCGTCCTCCCCGGATCGGAGGACGCCGTCCTCGCGGAGGTCCAGCGCATCGTCGGCCCCGACATCGAGATCCGGATGTTCCTGCGCGACATCGGCATGGAGATCCCGTTCGAGGGCCCGCTCGTCGAGGCCATGGTCGGCGCCCTCGGGCGGCACGATCCCGGCGTCCCCGTGCTGCCGTACCTGCTCGGCGCGGGCACGGACAACAAGGCGCTCTCGACGATCGGCATCGCCGGCTACGGCTTCGCCCCGCTGCGGCTGCCGCGCGACCTCGACTTCACGGGGATGTTCCACGGGGTCGACGAGCGCGTCCCGGTCGACGCCCTGGAGTTCGGCCAGCGGGTGCTGACCGACCTCATCCGTACGTACTAGCCGCGCTCCCCGGTCATCCGGGAGTCTGACGCGATCATCAGCAGCCGTCGCCTAAAGTCGTGACGTCGCGCGCTCCGCCGCGGCATCGCGAGAGAAAGACCCCATGTCGTTCATCGAAGCCATCATCCTCGGGCTCGTGCAGGGCCTGACCGAGTTCCTCCCGATCTCCTCGAGCGCGCACATCCGCGTCGTCGGCGAGTTCCTGCCGTCTGCATCGGACCCGGGAGCGACCTTCACCGCGATCACCCAGATCGGCACCGAGCTCGCGGTGCTCGTGTACTTCTGGAAGAAGATCGTCCACATCGTGAAGCAGTGGGCCCTGTCTCTGTCCGGACGCGTGCCGCGCAACGACCCGGACGCGCGGATGGGATGGCTCGTCATCATCGGCACGCTCCCGATCGGCGTGCTCGGCTTCCTCTTCCAGGACGTCATCCGCGACGTCTTCCGCAACCTCTGGCTCGTCGCGACCGTCCTCATCGTCTTCGGCATCATCCTCGGTCTCGCCGACCGCTACGGGCGTCGCGAGCGCGACATGGCGCACATCACCTATCCGCACGGGCTCACGCTCGGCGTCGCGCAGGCGCTCGCGCTCATCCCCGGCGTGTCGCGTTCGGGGGCCACGACGACCGCCGCTCGCGCGCTCGGCTACAACCGCACGGCGGCGGCCGAGTTCTCCTTCCTGCTCGCCGTCCCCGCGGTCTTCGGCAGCGGCCTCTACGAGCTCATGCACGCGCTCACCGAGCCCGGCGAGCAGGGCTACGGGATGGCCGAGACGCTCGTCGCGACAGTGATCGCGTTCGTCGTGGGCTGGATCGTCATCGCGTACCTCATGCGGTACCTCAAGCGCGGCAGCTTCCTGCCGTTCGTGCTGTACCGCGTGGGCCTCGGCCTCGTGCTGTTCGCCCTGCTCGCGACCGGCGTCCTCACCGCGTACTGATCGGGAAGGGGCGCCCAGGTGCGGCGCCCCTTCCGCTCAGCGGCGGCCGTCGCGTCCGTCGCGCGGGTCGTCGCGGTGGAGGTACCGCTCGAACGCCTTCGCGATCGCGTCGCCCGATGCGTCGGGCGAGTCCACGGTGTCGCGCGTCTGCTCGAGCTGGCGGATGTACTCGCTCATCTCCTCGTCGTCCGCGGCCGCCGCGTCGATCGTGGCCTCCCACGCGGCGGCGTCGGTCGCGAGGGTCCCCTTGGGGACGATCGCGCCCGTGAGCTCCTCGAGTCGCGTGAGCAGTGCGAGCGTCGCCTTGGGCGACGGCGTCGCGCCCGCGACGTAGTGCGGCACGCTCGCCCACAGCGACAGCGTCGGGATGCCCGCGCGCTCGGCGGCGTCGCCGAGCACGGTCAGGATGCCGACCGGCCCCTCGTACGTCGAGCGCTCGAGGCCCAGCTGCGCCCGGACCTCGGCGTTCTCGCTGCTTGCGAACACCGAGATCGGCCGCGTGTGCGGCACATCCGACATCATCGATCCGAGCGTCACGAGGCCCGTGATGCCCTCCGTGAGCGCGCGGTCGACGAACTCGCTCGCGAACGAGCGCCACGCGCGGGCCGGCTCGCTTCCCGTGATCGTCCAGAACCACACGTCGCCGGTGCCCTGCTCGGGGCGGTGCAGCGTCGCCTCGGGCCAGCGGAGGCTGCGGCCGCCCTCCCCGTCGGACTCGATCTGCGGCCGCGTGTACTGGTAGTCGAAGTAGAGCTCGGGGTCGACCGAGAACGCGGGTCTGAGGTCGGCCTCCTCGCGCAGCTGCCGCACGGCTCCCGTGGCGGCTTCTCCGGCGTCGTTCCAGCCGTCGAAGGCGGCGACGATGATCCTGCGTCCGAGTGTCTGCACCGGGTTCCCTCCTCCCGCAGCGCGGGTGTCCGTCCAGGTTAGTCCCGGATGCCGCCCCAGTAGGCTGAACCGGTGACAGTGAAGCAGCCCCACGCCGTGCTCTGGGACATGGATGGCACCCTCATCGACTCCGAGCCGTACTGGATGGCCGCGGAGACGCCGCTCGTGGAGAGCTTCGGCGGCACGTGGGACCACGAGCAGGCTCTGCAGCTCGTGGGCCTCGGCCTGCACGACGCCGCGCGCGTCCTGCAGGGAGCGGGCGTGCGGATGGAGGTCGACGCGATCGTCGAGCACCTCACCGACGACGTGCTGCGCCAGATGGGCGAGCTCGGCGTCCCCTTCCGCCCTGGCGCGCAGGAGCTCCTGCGCGAGCTGCGCGCGGCCGGCGTGAAGACCGCGCTCGTCACGATGTCGATGCACCGCATGGCAGCCGCGATCGTCGAGCTGCTCGAGTTCGACGCCTTCGACCTCGTGCTCGGCGGAGACGACGTGCCGATGCCGAAGCCGCACCCCGACCCGTACCTGCGCGCCGCCGAGCTGCTCGACGTCGACATCGCCCACACGGTCGCGATCGAGGACTCGCCGAACGGCCTGCGCGCCGCCGTCTCGTCGGGCGCCGTGTCGCTCGGAGTGCCGCACTTCGTCGGTCTCGACGGCGTCGGCGCACACGAGCTGTGGCCGACCCTCGAGGGCCGCGGCATCGCCGACATCACCGCGCTGTACAGCGCCCACCGCTCCTGACCCCCATCTCCCGGAGGACACCCATGACCGCGCCTCGCGGCCCCTTCCGCTTCGGCGACCGTGTGCAGCTCACCGGCCCGAAGGGCAAGATGCACACCATCACGCTCCGCGAACGCGGCGAGCTCCACACCCATCACGGCGTGCTCCGGCACGAGCAGCTCGTCGGCCAGCCCGACGGCTCGGTCGTGGAGAACTCGAGCGGACACGAGTACCTCGCGCTGCGGCCCCTGCTCCGCGACTTCGTGATGTCGATGCCGCGCGGCGCCGCGATCGTCTACCCCAAGGACGCGGCGGCGATCGTCGCGCAGGCCGACATCTTCCCCGGCGCGGTCGTCGTCGAGGCCGGCGTCGGCTCGGGAGCGCTGTCGCTGTCGCTGCTGCGTGCGGTGGGAGCGTCCGGACGGCTCATCTCGTTCGAACGGCGCATGGAGTTCGCCGAGGTCGCGATGGCGAACGTCGAGACCTTCTTCGGCGAGCGCCCTGCGCACTGGTCGGTCGTCGAGGGCGATCTCGCCGAGGCGCTCCCCGGCGCGGTCGAGCCGGGCAGCGTCGACCGCGTCGTGCTCGACATGCTCGCACCGTGGGAGGTGCTCGAGCCGGTCGCCGACGCGCTCGCTCCCGGCGGCGTCGTCATCTGCTACGTCGCGACCGCGACGCAGCTGTCGCGCGTGGCCGAGTTCCTGCGCGGGCTGGGCTGCTTCACGGAGCCGGAGGCGAGCGAGACGATGGTGCGCGGATGGCACGTCGACGGGCTCGCGGTGCGACCGGATCACCGCATGGTCGCGCACACGGGCTTCCTCATCACGGCGCGCCGCCTCGCCCCGGGCGTCGTGCCCCCCGAGGTGAAGCGCAGGGCGTCGAAGAAGAGCTACACCGACGAGGACCTCGAGATCTGGACCCCCGGCGCCGTCGGGGACCGCGACATCACCGACAAGAACCTCCGCAAGCGGGTGCGCGAGGCGCAGCGCGCGGCGGAGGGCGCTCGCCTCGCGGCCGGTGCGGTGTCGGGGGAGGGCGAGCAGGGTGCTTAGACTGATGCCCGTGCGCAAGACCCCCGCTCTCCTCTCCGTCGCCGCCCTGACCACGCTCGCCCTGGCCGGCTGCAGCCCCGTCGGAGGATCCGGCGCATCGTCGTGCGACCGTGCAGAGGGCGCCGACCCGACGCTTCCCGACCTCGTCCAGGTCGACGGAGCACTCGACGAGGCGCCGCAGGTCGACATGCGGTCGCCGTTCCACGTCGACGAGACGGCGTATGCCGACGTCGAGGTGGGCGACGGCCCCGCCATCGCGACGATGGACCAGGCCGGCGTGCTCGACATGACCCTCTACGACGGCACGACCGGCGAGATGATCATCGGCACGTCGTACTCGGGCGACCTCTCGAGCGTCGGCGCCCTGTCGCAGTGGACCACGCAGTTCCCGGGCCTCGAGGACGCGCTCGAATGCGCGACCGAGGGCTCGCGCGTGATCGCCGCGCTCGCCGAGGACGACGTGGCCCCCGAGGCGCGGCAGACGTACGCCCAGGCGGGCTTCCCGCAGGAGGGCTCGATCGTCGCGGTGGTCGACGTGCGCAAGGTCTACCCGGCAGCCGCCTCGGGGACGCTCCAGTACAACGACGGGTTCGGCCTGCCGAGCGTCGTGCGCGATCCCGACGGACGCCCGGGCATCGTCGTCCCCGACGCGCCCGCGCCCGAGGAGCTCGTCGTCCAGACGCTCATCAAGGGCGACGGCGAGAAGCTGACCGCCGACGACACGCCGCTCGTGCACTACACGGGCGTCCTGTGGGACGAGAAGACGGTCTTCGACTCGTCGTGGGAGAACGGATCGCCCGTCCCGTTCCCGCTCGACGGCGTCATCGAGGGCTTCACGAAGGGCCTCGTGGGCCAGACGATCGGCTCGCAGGTCATGATCGTCGTGCCCCCGGAGCTCGGATACGGCGACGAGGGCCAGGGCACGATCCCCGGCGGCGCGACGCTCGTGTTCGTCGTGGACATCCTCGGCGTGCAGGACGCGCCCACCCCGTAGCGGGTGCGCCCCTCGCCCCGCGGGGATCCCTAGGATGGCTCTCGTGGCCGAGCGGATCCCAGCGGAAGAGCGACTGATGAATCTCGTGGTCGCCCTCGTGGCGACCGAGATCGGCCTCACGAAGCAGCAGATCCTCGACAGCGTGTCGGGGTACCGGCAGCGCGCCGGCGCGCGGTCCGACGCGCTCGACAAGATGTTCGAGCGCGACAAGGACGACCTCCGCGCGCTCGGCGTTCCCCTCGAGACCATCCCCTCGAGCACGGATCCGAACGACCTCCGCGACGCCCGGTACCGCATCCCGAAGTCGGAGTACCACCTCCCCGAGGACATCTCGTTCTCGCCGTCGGAGCTCGCCGTGCTGAGCCTCGCCGGCGAGGTGTGGAGCTCGGGATCGCTGTCGGCCGAGGCGCGCTCCGGGCTGCGGAAGATCCGCGCGCTCGGCATCGACGTGGATGAGCCGATCCTCGGCTTCGCGCCACGGCTCACGGCGCACGAGCCCGCGTTCGCGCCGCTCCAGTCGGCCATCGAGGCATCCCGCGTCGTGACGTTCGCGTACCTCAAGCCGGGGGAGGAGCGCGCACGCCGTCGGCGGCTGGCGCCCCTCGCGCTCGTCGAGTACGAGGGGCGCTGGCACGTCTACGGCCGCGACCTCGACGCGGACGCGGACCGGACGTTCCTCCTCAGCCGCATCACGGGCGACGTCGAGACGACGGCGGAGACCTTCGACCGATCCGCACGCGAGGGAGCGGGCGAGCGCGCCCTGTCCGGGCTCGAGGAGGTCGCGGCGAGGCAGCGCGCCCTCGTCGAGGTCACGCCGGGCAGCGAGGGCGCCCTCCGCCTGCTGCGCCGCGCGGCGCCCGCCGTGCAGGGCTACCGCGTCCCCTACGTCGACCGGCACATCTTCGCCGACGAGCTCGCCTCGTACGGTCCCGAGGTGCGCGTCGTGGAGCCCGCGGACCTGCGCGAGGCCGTCATCGAGCGCCTGCGCGCGGTCGCCGCGCTGCACGAGGGGGAGGCACGATGACCGTCCAGCGACCGAACCTCCTCGCGAGCGACCAGGTCCGCATCCTCCTGACGCTCGTGCCGTTCCTGTTCGAGCGCGGCGAGGTGTCCGTCGACGACGCGGCGGCCGAGTTCGACGTGACGCCGGCGCAGATGCGCCGGCTCGTGCGGCGCCTGCCGCTCATCGGACTCCCCGGCGAGGACGGCTGGTACCAGATGCCGAACGAGATGTTCGACATCGACTGGGACCTCCTCGAGGAGCACGACGTCATCCTCATCAAGGAGAAGGTCGCGCTCGACCGCGCGCCGCGGCTCACCGCGCGCGAGGCCGCCGCGCTGCTCGCGGGTCTGCAGCTCGCTCGCGGCATCCCCGGGGTCGCCGACACCGAGGTGTACGCCCGCCTCGTCGAGAAGCTCGCGCGCGGTGCGTCAGGAGCGCCCGCCGAGCTCGTCGTCGCGCCCGAGCCGGTCGACGAGGTGCGATCGCTCGTCTCGAACGCGCTCACGGCGCGGGTCGCGCTGTCGTTCACCTACCGCGCACCCGACGCCGGGCCGACGACGCGCACCGTCGACCCCATGAGCGTCCTCATCACGAACGGGCAGTGGTACCTCCAGGGATGGTGCCACCTGCGGCGCGCGGTGCGGACGTTCCATCTCGACCGGGTGAGCGAGGCGCGCCTGACCGACATCCCGATCGAGCATCGCGACGAGCACGCAGGGGAGGCGGGCTTCGGGCAGGTCGACGGCGATCAGATCGCGGTCGTGCGGTACCCCGCGGATGCCGCTGCGCTCCTCGGCGACTACCTCAGGCACGCCGAGGTGTCCGAGGAGGGCGGCACCGCGACCGCCCGCATCCGCATCGCCGACGCGCAGACGCTGCGCCGACTCGCCGCCCGGCTCGGCGGGCGGCTCGAGATCGTGTCGCCGCCGCAGGCGCGCCGCGCGGCGGCCGAGTGGGCCCGCGCGGGGCTCGCGCTGTACGGAGTCGGCTGAGCGTCCTCGAGGAAAACAGTTTCCGATCGCCGGGCCGACCTCGGCGCGTCGGGTCGACGGGCTAGAATCGCCTCGAACCCAGACTTCCGATCGATGGAGACCCCTCATGCTCGGCAATCTCAACGGCTGGCACCTGCTCATCCTGCTGGCCGTCATCCTCCTCCTCTTCGGCGCGGCACGTCTCCCTGCCCTCGCCAAGAGCGTCGGCCAGTCGGCGCGCGTCTTCAAGGGCGAGATGAAGCAGATGAAGGAGGAGAGCGGGGAGGACGACACGAAGAAGGCCGCCGAGCCGGGGTACACGCTGAACGGCGAGACCGTCGAGCGGCCGAAGGCGGATGGCTCCGCCGGCACCACGCCGCAGAGCTAGCCGCGCATGGCGACGACCGACACGGAGGTCGCCATGCCGGAGGACGGGCCGTACCGCGACCGCAAGATGACCCTCGCGGCGCATCTGCTCGAGCTGCGCAAGCGGCTCATGATCGCGGCCGCCGCGCTCGTCGTCGGCATGGTGGTGGCCTTCCTCATCACCGATCCCGTCATCCACCTCCTCACGCAGCCGATCGCGCTGGTCGCCGAGAGGCGGGGAGACGACTTCGCGCAGCTGAACTTCGACTCCGTCACGGCGGGGTTCGACATGCGCATGCGCATCGCGTTCGCGCTCGGTCTGCTCATGTCGGCGCCGGTCTGGCTGTGGCAGATCTGGGCGTTCATCATGCCGGGCCTCACGCGCAAGGAGGTCCGCTACACGGTCGGCTTCATGGCCACGGCGATTCCGCTCTTCTTCGCGGGCTGCTACGTGGGCCTCGTCATCATGCCCCACATCATCGAGCTGATGGCGTCGTTCGTGCCCGAGGCGGGTGCGCAGTTCTACAAGTACGACTACTACTACGACTTCGTCTTCAAGCTCCTGCTCGTCCTGGGCGTCGCGTTCGTGAGCCCCGTGTTCCTCGTGGCGCTCAATCTCGCGGGCATCATCACGGGCAAGGCCATCCTCAAGGGATGGCGGGTGGCGGTGGTCGTGGCGACCGCGTTCGCCGCGATCTCGACGCCCGCGGCCGACATCACGTCCATGCTCCTGCTCGCGGGCATCCTCATCGTCCTGTACGTGCTCGCGGGGCTCCTGTCGATGCTGTTCGACCGGCGCAAGCGCAAGCGCCATCCGGAGATGTTCGTCGACCCCGAGGTGTGAGCGGCGCCGGCCGCATGCGCGCGCGATAGTCTTCGAGCATGAGCGGCCTGAGCCCATCCGAAAGCTACGCCGCAGCCCGCGAGAGCCGTCGGCACCCGATCACGACGGCCTTCGCCGAGGCGCAGCGCTTCGAGCTCGACCCGTTCCAGGTGGCGGGCTGCCAGGCGCTCGAAGACGGGCGCAGCGTGCTGGTCGCCGCGCCCACGGGCGCGGGCAAGACCATCGTCGGCGAGTTCGCCGTGCACCTCGCGATGCGGACGCCGGGGGAGAAGGCCTTCTACACGACGCCCATGAAGGCGCTGTCGAACCAGAAGTTCCGCGAGCTGCAGCAGGTCTACGGCGAGGACGAGGTCGGCCTGCTCACGGGCGACACGAACATCAACGCGCACGCGCGCGTGGTCGTGATGACGACCGAGGTGCTCCGCAACATGATCTACGCCGGCTCCTCGGCGCTGCGCGGGCTCCGCTACGTCGTGATGGACGAGGTGCACTACCTCGCCGACCGGTTCCGCGGCGCGGTGTGGGAGGAGGTCATCATCCACCTCCCGCAGGGCGTGCGGCTCGTCTCCCTCAGCGCGACCGTGTCGAACGCCGAGGAGTTCGGCGACTGGCTCGACACCGTGCGCGGCGACACCGAGGTCATCGTGTCCGAGACGCGGCCCGTTCCGCTCGAGCAGCACGTCCTCGTGCGCGGCGACCTCCTGCCGCTGTTCGACGAGAGGGCGGGTGCCGCGGCCGCGCAGGTCAACCAGGAGCTCATGCGCGTGCGCTCGTCGTTCGCGCAGAGCCATCGGGCCAACGAGGACTTCTTCGACAAGCGGCGCCGCGGTCGGCGGCCGTCGTACCGGCGGCCGGGGCCCGCCGGGCGCATGGAGCGGATCGACCGGCCGCAGGTGATCGAGCTGCTCGGGCGCCAGAACCTGCTCCCCGCCATCTTCTTCATCTTCAGCCGGATGGGCTGCGACCAGGCGGTGCAGCAGGTGCGCCGATCGGGTGTGCGGCTCACGACGCAGGACGAGCGCGCCGAGATCCGGCGCATCGTGGACAAGCGGATGGCCAGCCTGCCCGACGAGGACCTCGGTGTCCTCGGGTTCTGGGAGTGGCGCGAGGATCTCGAGCGCGGCGTCGCGGCGCACCACGCGGGACTCCTGCCGGCCTTCAAGGAGGTCGTCGAGGAGCTCTTCCAGCGCAAGCTCGTGAAGGCCGTCTTCGCGACGGAGACGCTCGCGCTCGGCATCAACATGCCCGCGCGCACGGTCGTGCTCGAGAAGCTCGAGAAGTTCAACGGCGAGGCCCGCGTGCCGATCACATCGGGGGAGTACACCCAGCTGACGGGCAGGGCGGGCCGCCGCGGGATCGATGTGGAGGGCCACGCGGTCGTGCAGTGGACCGACGGGCTCGACCCGCAGGCGGTGGCGTCGCTCGCGTCGCGGCGCACGTATCCGCTCAACTCGAGCTTCCGCCCCACGTACAACATGGCGGTCAACCTCATCGACCAGTTCGGCAAGGAGCGCGCTCGGGAGATCCTGGAGTCGTCCTTCGCCCAGTTCCAGGCCGACCGCGCCGTGGTGGGCCTCGCACGGCAGGTCAAGGAGGCCGAGGAGTCCCTCGCCGGATACGAGAAGGCCATGGCGTGCGATCGCGGCGACTTCGCCGAGTACGCGGGGATCCGGCGCGAGCTCAGCGACCTCGAGAAGGCCGACCGCAAGGACGTGAGCGCGTCGCGCGCTCGGCGTCAGCAGCGCCTGGACCGCATCCAGAGTCTGCGCAAGCGCATGCAGCGGCACCCCTGCCACCAGTGCCCCGACCGGGAGAAGCACGCGCGCTGGGGCGAGCGGTTCTGGCGACTGCGTCGCGACGTCGCGAAGCTGCGTCGTCAGATCGAGGGGCGCACGGGGAGCGTCGCGCGCCAGTTCGACCGCATCCTCGACGTGCTCGCGGAGCTCGAGTACGTCGAGCCGGGAGAGGCCGGCCTCGCGCTGACCGCCGCCGGCCGGAGGATGCGGCGGATCTACGGCGAGCGCGACCTGCTCGTGGCGGAGTCGCTCCGGCAGGGGCTCTGGAGCCGGCTCGACGCCGCGGGTCTCGCGTCCCTCGCCTGTGCGCTCGTCTACGAGCCGCGGCGCGACGAGGCGCCCGAGGCGCACGGCCTGCCACGGGGAGCCTTCCGGGAGGCGCTCGCCGCGACCGAGGAGCTCTGGAGCCGACTCGACGACCTCGAGCGCGATCACGGGCTGCCGGGATCGAACCCGCCCGCGACCGCGCTCGCTACCGCCATGCACATGTGGGCGCGCGGCCAGGCCCTCGATCGGGTGCTGACGGCCGCCGACATGGCGGCAGGCGACTTCGTGCGCTGGGCCAAGCAGACGATCGACCTGCTCGACCAGCTGTCGATCGTCGCGGAGGGCGATCTCGCGCGCACTGCGCGGACCGCGCTCGACGCCGTGCGACGGGGCATCGTGGCCTACAGCTCCGTGTGAGCGCGGGAGGCGCCTCGTCCAGGCAGTCGCCGAGGCGCGGGCAATAGGCTGTCGCCTATGCCCGAACGCCCCCTGCTGCCGCTGTGGGCGGCGGCCGTCGCGGCGGCCGCGGGCGGGCTCGCCCTCGACGCCGCCTTCCCCGCGGTCGGGATCTGGCCGCTCGCGTTCCCCGCCGTCGCCCTGTCGCTCGCGTCCCTCGTCGGACGCCGCATCGCCTCGGCGCTGCTCGTGGGCTTCGTCTTCGCGCTCGCGTTCTACCTGCCGCACGTCTCGTGGGCCGCGGGGTTCCTCGGCGACAACCCGTTCGCCTGGGTGCCGTGGGTCGCGCTCGCCGTCGTGGAGGCCGCGCTCATGGCGATCGGCGCCATCCCGCTCGCCCTCGCCTACCGGTGGCTCCCGCGCGCGTCGCGCGCCGGGGCCGTCCGCCTCGTCGTGCTGCCCGTCGCCGTCGCCATGCTGTGGACGTGGCGCGAGGCGACCCTCGGCTCGTGGCCGTACGGCGGATTCGCGTGGGGGCGCGTCGGCATGAGCCAGTCCGAGAGCCCGCTCGCGCCGCTGTCGTCGTGGATCGGCGTGAGCGGGATCACCTTCGTCATCGTCCTCGTGTGCGCCCTCGCGATCGAGGCCGTGCGGATGGCGCGCTCGGCTCATCGCGCGGGCCGGCGCGTGCTGGCCCTCGTCGCGCCCGCTGCGCTGCTCGGTGTGCTCATGCTCGTCCCGCCGTTCCCGACCGCGCCCGCGGGGGAGATCTCGGTCGGGGCCGTGCAGGGGAACGGCCCGGCCGCCTATCTCGACGCACGGGAGCCGTATGACGTGCTGAACGCGCAGATCACGGCGTCGGAGCCGCTGCGGGACGCCGATGTCGACGTCGTGCTGTGGCCCGAGGGCGGCGTCGACAGCGACCCCCTCTACAACGAGACGACCGCGCTCTATCTCGACACCGTCGTGGGTGCGCTCGATGCGCCGCTGCTCATGAACGCCGCGTCCGCCCGCGGGGGAGATCCCACCTCGGGCGACGACCCGATCTACAACACGTCGATGCTGTGGACCGAGGATGGCGCGACGCAGCTGCACTCCAAGCGCCATCCGGTGCCGTTCGGGGAGTACGTGCCCGACCGACCGCTCTTCGAGGCCCTCGCCCCCGACCTCATCGGGCTCATCCAGCGGGAGTACACCCCCGGTGACGACTCGCCGGTGTTCGACGTCGGCGGCGTGGGCATCGGCCTCGCGATCTGCTTCGACGTGATCTCGGACTCCCTCATCGCGGAGGGCATCGCAGACGGCGCCGAGGTGTTCATGTTCCAGACGAACAACGCCGACTTCCGGGGGACCGACGAGAATCTGCAGCAGCTCGCGTTCGCGCGCATGCGCGCGATCGAGACGGGCCGGAGCGTCGTGAACCTGTCGACGACCGGCACGAGCCAGATCATCGCGGCCGACGGCTCGGTGGTCGACGCCCTCCCGATCGACGAGGCGGGGGCGATGATCGCCGATGTCGAGCTGCGCGAGGGCACGACGGCCGGCGTCGTCGTGGGGCCGTGGGTCCAGGGCGCCATGGCGTTCGGGCTCGTCCTCGTCGCCGCGGCCGGGCTCCTGGCCCGCCGTCGCCGACGTGCCTAGGATCGGGACATGAGCTTCGACGACGACCCCGAGAAGAAGTACTGGTACAACCTGCGCACGGGCGAGGTGGAGTTCGGCCTCGTCTCGCCGGCCGTCGACCGGGCAGGCCCGTTCGACACCGCCGAGGAGGCAGCGAAGGCTCCCGAGGTGCTCGAAGCGCGCTCGCGCGCATGGGCCGAGGAGGACGCGCGCGAGGACGACTGGTCGGCGCGTCGAGACGGCTCGGCGGACCAGTAGTCTGAGAACGCGCCGCGCGAGCGGACGTCAGGTCGCAGAGAGGATCCGATGGACAAGCAGAGGGACTTCGTGCTCCGCACGATCGAGGAGCGCGGCGTCAAGTTCGTGCGCCTGTGGTTCACCGATGTGCTCGGCACCCTGAAGTCGGTCGCGATCGCGCCGGCCGAGGTGGAGGGCGCCTTCCGGGAGGGCATCGGCTTCGACGGCTCCGCGATCGAGGGCCTGACCCGCTCGTACGAGTCGGATCTCCTCGCGTTCCCGGATCCGTCGACGTTCCAGATCCTGCCGTGGCGCGGCGAGGTCGACCCGACGGCGCGCATGTTCTGCGACATCACGACGCCCGACGGCCAGCCCGCTCCCGCTGAGCCGCGCAACGTCCTGAAGCGCACGCTCGCGAAGGCGGCCGATGCGGGCTTCACGTTCTACACGCACCCGGAGATCGAGTTCTACCTCCTCAAGTCGAGCAGCTTCGGCGCCGAGGGCCCTGAGCCCGTCGACCGGGCCGGCTACTTCGACAACGTGCCCGGCGGCACGGCGCACGACTTCCGCCGCCGTGCGGTGCGCATGCTCGAGGACCTCGGGATCTCGGTCGAGTACAGCCACCACGAGGTCGGCCCCGGGCAGAACGAGATCGACCTGCGCTACGCCGACGCGCTGACGATGGCGGACAACATCATGACCTTCCGCACGGTCGTCAAGGAGGTCGCGATCGAGGAGGGCGTGCACGCGACCTTCATGCCCAAGCCGCTCGCGGGCGAGCCGGGCAGCGGCATGCACACCCACATGTCGCTCTTCGAGGGCGACGTGAACGCGTTCTTCGAGGAGGGCGCGCAGTACCAGCTCTCCCGGGTCGGGCGACAGTTCATCGCGGGTCTCATGCGCCACGCGAACGAGATCGCTCTCGTCACGAACCAGTTCGTCAACTCGTACAAGCGCCTGTGGGGCGGGGACGAGGCGCCCAGCTACGTCACGTGGGGGCACAACAACCGGTCGGCGCTCATCCGCGTGCCGCTCTACAAGCCCGGCAAGGGCGGCTCGGCCCGCGTCGAGTACCGCGCGATCGACTCCGCGGCGAACCCGTACCTCGCGTACTCGCTCATGCTCGCCGCGGGCCTCAAGGGCATCCAGGAGGAGTACGAGCTCGCTCCCGAGGCCGAGGACAACGTGGGCGCGCTCTCGAGCGCCGAGCGCCGCGCCCTCGGGTACCAGTCGCTCCCGACGAGCATGTACGACGCGATCAAGCTCATGGAGGACAGCGAGCTCGTCGCCGAGACGCTCGGCGAGCAGGTGTTCCGCTACGTGCTCGCGAACAAGCGCCGCGAGTACGACGCGTACCGCGCGCAGGTGACGCAGTACGAGCTGAAGTCGACGCTCGACGTCATCTGACGCCGGGCGCATCGCGATGACGACGGGCAGCCGCGCCACCGGTCTGACCGGGCTCGCGCGGATGGGGTTCAGCCGTCTCGAGCGCGCCGACGCGGAGATCTCGGAGCTGTCGCAGCTCGCGGGTCTGCCGCGTGAGGCGCTGCTCGAGCACGCGGGCGGCGCAGCCGATCCGGACGAGGCGCTGGACGGCCTCCTCCGGATCGCCCGTCGAGCACCCGAGGAGGTCGCCGCCACGCTCGCGGATCCGCGCGGCAGGGCCGTCGCCTGGCGTCTGCTCGGGGCGTCCCGCGGCTTCGCCGACTTCTACCTGCGACGGCCCGGGTCGTTCCCGGCGCTCGTCGACGCGGGCGACGTGCTCCCGGACGATGCCGCGCTGCGCGGCGCCCTGCTCGGCGCGGTCGGCGCGGAGGACGGCTTCGCCGCGACCGCCGACGAGTCGGCGTGGGTGGCGCTGCGCGTCGCCTACCGCGAGCAGCTCGCGCGCATCGCGGCCTACGACCTGCTCTCCGAGGACCCGGTCGACGCCGTGAGGGATGTCTCGGCGGCGCTCGCCGACGCCGCGGGCGCCGCTCTCGAGGCGTCTCTCGCGGTCGCGCGTGCGCGCGCGGCGACGGGCGCGGCCGGGGCAGGTCTCTTCCCGCGCGGCGAGGTCGCGCAGATGCGCCTGGCCGTGATCGGGATGGGGAAGGCGGGGGCGCGCGAGCTCAACTACGTCTCCGACGTCGACGTCATCTTCGTCGGGGGAGTCGCCGACGACGCCGAGATCACGGAGGCGCGAGCCCTCGACATCGCGCACCGCCTCGCGGTCCAGACCATGCGCGGGATCTCGGAGATGGAGGTCGAGCCCCCGCTGTGGGAGGTCGACGCGAATCTCCGCCCCGAGGGCAAGCAGGGCGCGCTCGTGCGCAGCCTCGCCTCGCACCTCGCCTACTACGACCGATGGGCGCACTCGTGGGAGTTCCAGGCCCTCCTCAAGGCGCGGCCGCTCGCGGGAGACCGCGACCTGGGCGCCGCGTACGTCGCGGGGACGCAGCCCAAGGTCTGGGCGAGCGCGGGGCGCGAGAACTTCGTCGACAGCGTGCAGGGGATGCGCGAGCGCGTCATGGAGCACATCCCGCCCGCTGACGTCCCCTACCAGCTGAAGCTCGGCCCCGGCGGCATCCGGGACGTCGAGTTCACGGTCCAGCTCATCCAGCTCGTCCACGGAGTCGCCGACACGACGATCCGCATCGCGGGAACGCTCGAGGCCCTCGACGCGCTGGTCGCCGAGGGGTACATCGGGCGACAGGACGCCGCGACGTTCGCGCGCGACTACCGCATGCTCCGGCTGCTCGAGCACCGTCTCCAGCTGATCGGCCTCACGCGCACGCACCTCATGCCGCGCACGGACGAGGGCCTGCGCGTGCTCGCGCGCGCGAGCGGACTCGCCGACACGGGGGAGGGGGTCCAGCGCCTCTGGGAGCGGATCAAGCGCGAGGTGCGCGACGTGCACGTGCGCCTGTTCTACCGTCCTCTGCTGTCCGCGGTCGCGGCGCTCCCCGAGGATCAGCGCAGCCTCACGGCCGACGAGGCGCACGCCAGACTCGCCGCGATCGGCCTCCGCGACCCGGGCGGCGCGCTGCGGCACATCCGCGCGCTCACCTCGGGTCTCAGCCGGAAGGCGACCATCCAGCGCCACCTCATGCCGGTCATGCTCCGCTGGTTCGCGGACGGCGTCGACCCCGACCACGGCCTCGTCTCGTACCGGCGCATCAGCGAGCGCCTCGGCGACACCCCGTGGTTCCTGCGCATGCTCCGCGACTCGACGGGCGCCGCCGAGGGGCTCACGAAGATGCTGTCGGGGTCGCGGTACATCGGCGATCTCATGGAGTGGATCCCCGAGTCGGTCGCGTGGCTCGACGATCAGGAGCGGCTGCGCCCGCGAGCCGGCGACGTCCTGCGGGCGGAGGCGCGCGCCATCCAGGACCGCCATGCGGGGCTCGAGGAGGCGATGGCCGCCGTGCGCGCCCTCCGCCGCCGCGAGATGCTGCGAACCGCCATGGGCGCGGTGCTCGGCGCGATCACGATCGAGGAGCTGGGCGACGCGCTGACCACCATCACGGAGGTCACGATCCAGGCGACGCTGCGCGCCGTGCGGCGGGACGTCGTGCCGCCGGAGGACGACTCGCTCGACTTCGCGATCATCGGGATGGGCCGCTTCGGCGGAGCCGAGCTCGGGTTCGGATCGGACGCCGACGTCCTCTACGTGTACCGGGCCGAGCAGGTCGATCCCACGCGTGCGCACGACCTCGCCGCGCGGATCGTGTCGGAGCTGCGTCGCGTGTCGGAGGACTTCCGGCTGCCGCTCGATCTCGACGCGGAGCTGCGCCCCGAGGGCAGAAGCGGCCCCATCGTGCGGTCGCTCGACGCGTACGCCGAGTACTACCGGCGCTGGTCGCTCTCGTGGGAGGCGCAGGCGCTGCTCCGCGCGCGCGGCGTGGCCGGCTCGGCGAAGCTCATCGGCGACTTCATGGCGATGGCCGACGAGATCCGGTACCCCGAGCGCATCGACCTCGCCTCGACGCGGGAGATCAAGCGGATCAAGGCCCGTGTCGAGAACGAGCGCATGCCGCAGCGGATCGACCGCACCCGGCACCTCAAGCTCGGTCCGGGCGGCCTGAGCGACGTCGAGTGGCTGGTCCAGCTGCTGCAGCTCGAGCACGGCCACGCGCGCCCCGAGCTGCGGACGACGTCCACGATCGCGGGGCTCACGGCGGCCAGGGAGGCAGGCCTCGTGTCGGAGGCCGACGCCGAGCAGCTGGCGGCGGCGTGGCGGCTCGCCGCCCGCCTGCGCTCGGCGAACACGCTGTACTCCGGCAACACGAGCGACGTGCTGCCGACGGACCGTCGCGCGCTCGACGGCATCGGACGCATCCTCGAGTACCCGCCGTACTCGGCGAACGACGTCGAGGAGGACTGGCTGCGCGCGTCGCGACGGTCGCGGAAGGTGTTCGAGCGCCTCTTCTACGGCGATCCCGCCTAGCGGCCGACGGGCGGACGGCCCGTCACGCGCGCGCGACCCGGTGCCACAGCGCCGCGTAGGCCTTCGCGGCCTCTGAGCGCGGAGCGAAGGCGCCGATCGCCGCGTGCTTCTCGCCCATGCGCTCCGCGACGACCGTGAACGGCACGACGATGTCGGTGATCTCGGCGACGCGCGACGGCAGCTCCTCAGCGGCGTCGCGATGGCTGCGCTTGCGCCGGTCGACCATCGTGAGGAACGCCACGAGCGCGGCGTCGCGCCCGTCCTCGGCGAGCAGGTCGCGCACCTGGTCGAAGGACCGCAGCGAGAGCAGCGACGGCGCGAGCGGCGCGAGCACGACGTCGGCCGCACGAAGGGCGTTCTCGGCGACGAGCGATGCGCCCGGCGGGCAGTCGAGGATCACGACGTCGTAGTCGTCGCGCAGCGGCTTCAGGACGCGCGCGAGGCGCGACCCCGACTTCTTCGTCGCGTCCAGGGCGATGTCGAGGTCGCGGTACGAGGCGTCGGCGGGCAGGACGTCCACCCCCTCGACCGACGTCTCCCGGATGGCCTTGGCGGCCGAGCGCGCGCCCGAGAGGACCGCCTCCGCGCCGCCGCGCAGCTTCTGGCGCACACCGAGCAGCCACGTCGCGGCCGCCTGCGGATCGAGGTCCCACAGGAGGACGCGATGCCCGTCCGCTGCGGCCTGCCAGGCGAGGTTCACGGCGGTCGTCGTCTTCCCGACGCCGCCCTTCGTGCTGAAGACAGCGATCACGCGCGAGTCGCTCATGGCGCCATCCTTCCACGGACGCGGGAGCGCCCCGGGGAGCGCCGATCGCGAACGGCGGATCGGGGCGGGCCACGGGACCCTCAGTGGCGCGGATTCTCTTCGTCGCCATGCACCGCGGCAACCGATGAGCCGACGAGAAGCCGACCCGGCAGCGTGACGGTCTGCCCGGTGCCCGCGTCGCCGGTCGACAGCCGGTCGCGCATGAGGCGGGCGGCCTCGTCGGCGAGGGAGCGCGTCGGCTGCTGGAAGACCGTGAGCCGCGGGCGGACGGCGCGGCCGATCTCGGCGGCATCGAAGCCCACGAGAGAGACGTCGGCCGGGACGCGCAGACCGGACTCGTTCACGGCGATGAGCATGCCCAGCGTGAGCTCCTGATTCACCGCGAAGAGAGCGGTCGGACGGTCGGCGAGGGCGAGCAGCCGTTCCGTCGATGCCTGCCCGCTTTCCACCGTGAGCGGTCCGGACGCGATGGCGGCAGCGGGCATCTCGATACCCCGGTCGGCGAGGGCGTCCACGAAGCCCCTCGTCCGCTCGCGCATCGTGGAGATCGCCGTGTCGCCGCCGACCAGTCCGATCTTGGTGTGGCCGTGGTCGGCGAGGTGGCGGGCTACCGTGGCGCCGGCGGCGGCGTTGTCCAGCACGACGCGATCGCTCTCGAGATCATCCGCCGTCCAATCGATAGCCACGACTGGCATTCCCTGCGCAGCCGCCTCACGGAGCGCCCCCACCTCGCTCGCGACGGGAACGGCGATGATCCCGTCGACCATCCGGCTCATCAGGAAGTCCACTGCCTCTCCCGGCGTGCCTCGGCTCGCGCAGACCACCACGCTCACATCGTCCTCGCGGAGTGCGGCCTCGATCCCGGCGATGATCGTCAGGTGGAAGTCGTTGTCGAGGGCGGGCAGCAGAACGCCGACGGCCCGGGAGCGTCGTGAGCGCAGACCTCGTGCGAAGCCGTTGACGCGGAATCCGAGCGACCGCGCGGCCTCTTCGATCAGGGCGCGGTTCTGCTCGCGCACGGGAAGGCCGTTGAAGTACTTCGAGATCGTCGACAGGGACAGCCCGGTGATCGCCCGGATGTCCTTATACGTCGCCATGCGCGCTTCCCGCCTCGGGGGAGCCGTAGCCGGCCCATCCGGGAATCGTGCCGTCGACGTCCCACAGATCCCTCCAGTCGGAGCTTCCCTGCCAGAGGAACACCTGTCCCTTGATGAGCCGGTCGTTTCGGTCGACGCCGCGCAGATCCTCGATCTCGTGCGGTGTGAGGTGCAGGGATGCTGCCGCGAGATTCGCCGCGAGCTGGTCGCGTTTCACCGAGAACGGGATGGGGATCTGACCCCGGGCCACCGCCCACGCGATGCAGACGGCCGAGGGGTGGACCCCGTGGTCGCGTGCGATCCGGCGGACGACGGGGTCGTCGACATCCGCGTGGTCCGCCTCCGTGCGGTCCCGAGCGGGACGCGAGGGCGAGCCGAGAGGCGAGTAGCCGACGGGCTGGATGGCGTGGTCGAGGCAGAAGCGGAAGAGCTCCGGCTGCTGGAAGCAGGGATGCAGCTCCATCTCATTGAGCGCCGGGGGGATCCGGGCATCCGCGAGGATGCGCTCCAGCTTGGGGATGGTCACGTTCGATGTGCCCAGATGACGGACGACGCCGTGATCGACCAGCTCTTCGAGGGCAGCCCACGTGCGCATGTAGTCCGCGTGGATGTACGGGCGGGCGCGGGGATCGCGATCTGCCGCGTCGGCGAACGGCGCATGGTGATTCGGAAACGGCCAGTGCACGAAGACCGCGTCGAGTCGGCTCAGACCCAGGTCTTGGAGCGAGCGCTCGACGGAGGCGACCGCGTCGGCGGGCTCGTGCGCATCGTTCCAGATCTTCGACATCACGAAGAGATCGTCGCGCGTCACCACGTCGTCCTCGATACAGCGGCGGATGGCATCGCCGACGCCCCGTTCGTTGCCGTAGACCGATGCGCAGTCGATGAGCCGGTAGCCGGTGCGCACGGCCAACTCGACGGCTGCCCCGACCGCTTCCTCGCCGTAGCGGTCGGACCCGAAGGTGCCGATTCCGATGGCCGGGATCGGATCCCCGCCCCGCAGTCGACGCTCACGCAGGGCGGTCGAGCCTCCCACTCCGGTGATCCCAGCTTCCATCGACGCGTCCCAACTCCTCTGGCGAAAGGTTTCGCTTCACGATACGAGTCGATGCGGCATGCGTCTAGGGGCGGTCGGTCTGGGGAGGGCTCTTGACAGTGTCGATTGCCCTCCCTACGCTCCATCGGAAACACGCAACGTTTCGTCTTCGGTTCGCCGCGGGCGACGTCCTCGATGAGGGAGAGAGAACCATGGCCCGGTACGCAACGCCGCCCGGATCGCCGACACCGATCGACCCGTCTGCCCTTCCGGCACCCGTCGACGTATCCGACAACACGGAGGCGCTGGCCGAGGTCCGAAGGGTGATCGAAGCAGGACCATTCGCGGACAGCTGGCGATCGCTCAGCGGCTATCGTCCGCCTCGATGGTACGAGGACGCGAAGTTCGGCATCTTCATCCACTGGGGGGTCTACTCGGTCCCCGCGTTCAACAACGAGTGGTACGCGCGCTACATGTACCGCGAGGGAACAGTGGAATTCGAGCACCACGCCGCCGTCTACGGCGAGCATCGCGACTTCGGGTACAAGGACTTCATCCCGTCCTTCACGATGGAGCGGTTCGACCCCGAGGCGTGGGCGATGCTCTTCCGTCAGGCGGGGGCCCAATTCGTCGTTCCGGTGGCCGAGCACCACGACGGTTTCGCCATGTACGACACCGCGCGGTCCCGATGGAACGCCGTGAACATGGGTCCGAGACGGGATGTCTTCGGCGAGCTGATGGCGGCGACGGATCGTGCCTGGATGGTGCGCGGCGCCTCGTCCCACCGGGCGGAGCACTGGTTCTTCATGAATGGCGGCGCGCGTTTCGAGTCCGACGTGCTCGACCCCGACTATCAGGACTTCTACGGCCCCGCCCAGCGCGAGGAGACCGCGCCTCATGAGCGCTTCCTCGAGGATTGGCTGCTCAGGACCGTCGAGATCATCGACCGCTACCGCCCTCAGGTGCTCTGGTTCGACTGGTGGATCGAGCACCCCGCGTTCGCGCCCTATCTGAAGATGCTCGCGGCCTACTACTACAACAGGGCGGCGCAATGGGGGCGCGAGGTCGTCATCAACTACAAGTGGGATGCGTTCGCCGAGGGCACCGCGGTGTACGACATCGAGCGCGGAACCATGGGCGGCATCCGGCCAGTCGTGTGGCAGAACGACACCTCGGTCTCAAAGACGTCGTGGTCGTGGGTGCGAAATCATGAGTACAAGTCCGTCGACGAGCTCATCGCGGATCTCGCGGACGTCGTGTCGAAGAACGGCGTGCTCCTGCTGAACATCGGGCCCAAGCCCGACGGGACCATCCCCGACGAGGAACAGGCCATCCTGAGGTCGCTCGGCGCGTGGCTCGCGCGCAACGGCGAGGCGATCTACGGCACCCGGCCATGGATCATCCCGGCTGAGGGTCCCACCGAGGTCGCGGTCGGATCATTCGTCGACGGAGAGGCCGCGACCTTCACCGGTGCCGACTTCCGGTTCACGGCGCGGAAGCACGTGACCGGGGAGTACGTCTACGCGATCCCGCTCGCGGATCCGCCCGATGGCCGACTCAGGATCCGCGCATTCGGGCGCGCCGCAGGGCTTCTCTCTCGCCCGATCCGGGAGGTCTCGCTGCTCGGGTCGCGCGAGACGGTCACGTGGGAGCAGACGGCAGATGCTCTCGTCATCGAGGCGGGCGGTCGCGCCGTCGTGAAGCTGTTCCTCGAGCCCGAGAAGGTGCAGCCACGCACGGACTTCCTCCACGGCTGACCGGCGTCGGCGCGAACGGCAGAGGGCCCACCTCCCAGGGATTCGGGAGGTGGGCCCTCTGCGGGCGGCGACGGGCTCAGACGCCGAAGTACAGCTCGTACTCGAAGGGGTGAGGACGCTGCGCGAGCGGCTTGATCTCGTTCTCCTCCTTGTACTCGATCCAGGTGTCGATGAGCTCCTGCGTGAACACGCCGCCCTCGAGGAGGAACGCGTGGTCCTCGCGGAGCGCGTCGAGCGAGTCCTGCAGCGAGTTCGGGACCTGGGGGATGCCCTTGGCCTCCTCGGCGGGGAGCTCGTACAGGTCCTTGTCGACCGGCTCGTGCGGCTCGATGCGGTTCTTGATGCCGTCGAGGCCGGCCATGAGCTGCGCGGCGAAAGCGAGGTACGGGTTGCCCGACGCGTCGGGGGCGCGGAACTCGATGCGCTTGGCCTTCGGGTTCGAGCCGGTGATCGGGATGCGGATGGCCGCGGAGCGGTTGCCGGCGGAGTAGACGAGGTTCACGGGAGCCTCGAAGCCCTTGACGAGACGGTGGTAGCTGTTCAGCGTCGGGTTCGTGAACGCGAGGACTGCGGGAGCGTGCGCGAGGATGCCGCCGATGTACCAGCGGGCGATGTCGCTCAGGCCGCCGTAGCCGGTCTCGTCGTAGAAGAGGGGCTTGCCGTCGGCCCACAGCGACTGGTGCGTGTGCATGCCGGAGCCGTTGTCGCCGAAGAGCGGCTTTGGCATGAAGGTCGCGACCTTGCCCCACTCCTCGGCCGTGTTCTTGACGATGTACTTGAACTTCAGGATGTCGTCGGCCGCGTGCACCATGGTGTCGAAGCGGTAGTTGATCTCCTGCTGGCCGCCCGTGCCCACCTCGTGGTGCGCGCGCTCGAGCTCGAGGCCGGCCTCGATGAGCTTGAGGCTGATGTCGTCGCGGAGGTCAGCCGTCTTGTCGACGGGGGACACCGGGAAGTAGCCGCCCTTGTACGGGGTCTTGTTGGCCAGGTTGCCGCCCTCTTCGGCGCGGCCCGTGTTCCACGCGCCCTCCTCGGAGTCCACCGAGTAGAAGCTCGCGTTCTGCTTCACCTCGTAGCGCACGTCGTCGAAGATGTAGAACTCGGCCTCGGGAGCGAAGTACGCGGTGTCGGCGATGCCGGTGGAGGCGAGGTACTTCTCGGCCTTCTTGGCGACCTGGCGCGGGTCCTTCGCGTAGATCTCGCCGTTGCGCGGGTTGTAGATGTCGAAGACCATCACGAGCGTCTTCGCCTCGCGGAACGGGTCGAGGTATGCCGTCGACACGTCGGGGATGAGCTGCATGTCCGACTCGTGGATGTTCGCGAACCCGCGGATCGAGGAGCCGTCGAAGAGCTGGCCGACCGTGAAGAACTCCTCGTCCACGGTGGAAGCCGGGATGTTGAAGTGCTGCTGGACGCCGGGAAGGTCCGTGAAGCGGATGTCGAGGAACTTGACGTCCTCGTCCTTGATGAACTTCAGGACCTCGGAGGAATCTTTGAACATTGAGGCTCCAGTTGTGGGATCTCGGGTGGGGCAATCCGTGGAACGGACGACGCGGCAAACCTACGGCTCCGGCGTTGCCTCGTCATGTCCCTTATGTTTCCGGCATGTTACACAGCCCGGTTCCTCTAGGCTCGTCGGGTGACATCCCCCACCCACGCCGACCACCCGGGGGCCAGCCTGGGCCTGCCGGCATCGGGCGCCGGCTCGATCGCCCGTCCTGGCCGCCGCATCGCCGCGCTCGCGATCGACTACGCGGCGGCGACCCTCATCGCATCCGCCTTCTTCGGGTACGACCAGTTCGCTCTGCCCAGCGAGGCCGGTCTCACGATGTTCACGCCGCTCATGGTATTCGCGGCGCTGCAGGTGCTCTTCATCCCCATGCTCGGCGGGAGCCCAGGGCACCGGCTCGTCGGCATGCGCCTGGTCCGAGCGGATGGCGCGTGGACGGGCGTCTGGCGGCCGATCGTGCGCACCGCGCTCCTCATGCTCGTGATCCCGGCCGTCGTGTGGGACCAGGACCAGCGGGGCCTGCATGACAAGGCCGCCGGGACGGTCCTCCTGCGCGCGTGACGCCTCTGACATGACGATGCCCTCGCCGCGCGGCGAGGGCATCGTCATGTCAGAGGATCAGCGCGGCCGCTGCGAGCGGACCTTCGTCGGGTCGATGCCCTTCGGGATGGGCAGCGACGTGATCGACTGCGACACCGACTCGATGCGCTGCAGCACGGCGCCCATCGTGGCGCGGTCGATCGCCTTCGGCAGGGCCTTGATCGTCTTCGCGAGCTGGTCGATCGGCACCTCGCCCTCGCCGTGGCCGACGTAGAACTCGTGGACCGGGACCCCCGACGCCACACGCTGGGCGCGCATCCGCTCGTCGCGCATGAGGCGCGTGAGCCGGCCCTTGGAGCCCTCTCCGACGACGACGATGCCGCCGCGGCCCACGGCGCGGTAGACCGCCTCCTGCGTCTTGGGGTTGATGCCGACCGGCATCTCCTCGCCGCGCCAGTTGCGGCCGAGCATGTTCGAGAGGACGTGGCCGCTGGCGCCGGGCATGCCGTCGAGCTTGCGGTACATCGCGCGCGTCGAGAAGCGCGTCATGGTCATCATGGCAGCGAGCGCGCCGACCATGAGTCCGGTGATGCCCCAGAGGAGGATGCCCCACCACTGCGGCTGCAGCAGGAAGCCGACGACGACGCCGAGGGCGACGCCGAGCACCACGATCCCGGCGAGCAGCCAGCCGAGCCAGGGGAAGGCCTCACGGGTGAACGTGAACAGTGACCTGATCTGCGAGAAGAAGCCGGGTCGCTTCTCGGCGGAAGTGCTGCGTGCCATGGGACAAGCCTACCGGCGCGCGGGTGCGCCCGAGTCCCGCTGAGTGGCCGACGACGCGTGCACAGGCGCCTCGGGACGGCGCGTCGGGCGCGTCGGCGCGATCCGCCGCGCGGCTCCCGGCTCCTGCGGGCGAGAGTGGGCGCATGGGGTGGGACGACGTGATCTCGGGGGAGCCGGGCATCTCCGAGGGGACAGGCGCGTATCGGCTGATCCGACACGTGGCTCCACCCGGTGCGCCGCTCGCGGGCGAGCTCGCGGCTGCCGGCGACGATGTGGTCCAGCTCGTGCGGACCGAAGCGGCGGAAGGGTGGGACGGATGGCGTGCCGCCGGCGCGCAGCACGTGCTCGCTCCCGTCGACATCGTGCGGCTTCCGGATGGCCACGCGCTCGCGCTGCCGTGGTGCGTCGCGCGCCTGGAGACCTGGCTCGCCGGACGGCTCGCACGCGGGCCGGCGCTCGCGGGCGGGGAGATCGTGACGCTCGCGGTGAGCGTCCTCCGCGGCGTGCAGGAGGCCTGGGCGGGCCGCGCGGGGGATGAGCACGGGCCGAGCGGCGAGTGGTGGCTCACCGACGAGGCGCGCCCGGTGCTCGCTCTCGGTGCCGGGGATGCCGCCGAGGCCTCCGCGCGGCGCGTGCTGGCGACCGTGAGCGAGGCATCGGGCGACCGCGTCGTGCGGCGCGCGCTCGACGAGTGCGCGACCGCGCTCGAGCGCCCGCGCGGGCTCCACCGCGCGCTCCCCGAGCTCGAGTCGCGGCTCTTCGACGCCTGCGCGCCGCGACCTCTGCTCCGAGCGGACGACGGCGCCGAGAACTCGGACGCGGCAGCCACGCCCGAACGGCGTCAGGGCGCGGACCAGCCGGACCGCGCGGCGATGCCAGCCTGGAGCGACTGGATCGACCGGCACGTCGATGCGGGCGTGGGGATGCTGGCGACGCGTGCGTGGGAGGGGCTGCGCGAGGGGGCGGCGCTCATCCGAGCCCGTCTGCGGCCGCGCGGCGCGCGCACGGGCTCGCGTCGCGCTCCGCTTCTCGTCGGAGGCGCATGCGCGGCCGCGGTCCTCCTCGCCGGAGCCCTGTGGCCGTCGGACGCGTCGCCCGGCGCGGGCGCCGCAGAGGAGCCGGCCGCGGCTGCCGAGCCGGCGGATGCCGCGGGCCGGCCCGAGAGCGAGCACGGCCCCGAGGCGGAAGGGGCCGACGACGAGACGCCCGAGCAGGCGACGGCGCGGCTCGTCGAGGGGGCGGATGACGCCACCGTGGCCCTTCTCGACGACTTCGGGGATGTCGCCGTCACCCGCGCCGTGGTGGACGGCGAGACCCGGCACGTCGTGCTCGAGCGGGTCGACGGCGCATGGCGCCTGCGCCAGGTCTACGACACGGCGAAGGGGGCCGGATGAACGCGGTGCGTCCATCCGGCCCCCTTCGCGCGGGGCGCGTCGACCTCAGATGCCGAGGTCGCCCGCGAAGTCCGCCGCCTCGAGGCGCGCCTTGACCGCCGACAGGAAGCGGGCGGCGTCCGCGCCGTCGATCGTGCGGTGGTCGTACGAGAGCGCGAGGTACACGTACGAGCGGATGCCGATGGCCTCGACCCCGTCGACCTTCACGACGCCGGGGCGCTTGAAGACGACGCCCGTGCCGAGGATCGCCGACTGCGGCAGGAACACGACCGGCGTGTCGAACAGCGCGCCGCGCGATCCGGTGTTCGTCAGGGTGAAGGTGCCGCCCGAGAGCTCGTCCGGCTTCAGCTTGTTGTCGCGCGTGCGCGCGGCGAGGTCGGCGATCTCGTGGGCGATCTGCGCGAGATTCTTCGACCCGGCGTCGCGGACGACCGGGGTGAGGAGACCGCGCTCGGTGTCGACCGCGATGGAGAGGTTCTCCGTCGGCGGGTAGACGATGTTGTTCTCGCCGTCGACCGTCGCGTTGACGATCGGGTACGCCTGCAGCGCCTCGGCCGCGGCGAGGGCGAAGAACGGCAGGAACGACAGCTTGTCGCCGGTCTTCTCGAGGAACGTGCCCTTGACCTCGTCGCGGAAGGCGGCGAGCTTCGTGACGTCGACCTCGACGACCGTGGTCAGCTGAGCGGTCTTCTGCATCGACTCGACGGCGCGCGACGCCAGCACCTTGCGCAGGCGCGACATCGGGGCGGTCGTGCCGCGCAGCGGCGACGGCTCGGGCTTGACCGCCGCAGCGGCAGCCGGCGCGGCAGCCGGAGCGGCGGCAGCGCCCTCCGCGGCCTTGAGGACGTCCTCCTTGCGGATGCGGCCGCCGACGCCCGTGCCCTTCACCGTGGACAGGTCGACATTGTTCTGCGCCGCGAGACGGCGCACGAGCGGCGTCACGTAGAGCTTCTCGTCCTCGCCGGCGGGCGCGGCCGGCGCCGCAGGCGCGGCCGGAGCAGCAGCCGGAGCGGGAGCAGCCGGGGCGGCGGGAGCAGCAGCCGGAGCAGGAGCAGCCGGGGCGGCGGGAGCAGCGGCAGCCGGCGCCGGAGCGGCGGGGGCGGGGGCCGCAGGCGCCTCGGCCTCGGCGGGGGCCGCGGGGGCGGCAGCCGGGGCGGCGGGAGCAGCCGGGGCTCCGCTGCCGACGCGAGCGAGCACCGACCCGACCTCGACCGTCTCGTCCTCCTGGACGAGGATCTCCTGGACCGTGCCGGCGACCGGCGACGGGATCTCGGTGTCGACCTTGTCCGTGGAGATCTCCAGCAGCGGCTCGTCGACCTCGACGGAGTCGCCGACCTGCTTGAGCCAGCGGGTGACGGTGCCCTCGGTCACGCTCTCGCCCAGCTCGGGGAGCACGACGTCGGAGGAGTCGCCGCTCGCGGCGGGCGCGGCCGCGGGAGCCTCCGCGGCAGGCGCAGCCTGGGCGGTCGGAGCCTCCGCGGGGGCAGCCTGGGCGGGGGCGGCCTCGGCGGGCGCCGCCTCGGCCGCCGGTGCCGCAGGAGCCTCGGCCGCGCCGGAGCCGTCGCCGACACGGGCGAGCTCAGCACCGACCTCGACCGTCTCGTCCTCCTGCACGAGGATGGTCTCCAGGACGCCGCTCACCGGCGAGGGGATCTCGGTGTCGACCTTGTCGGTCGACACCTCGAGAAGCGGCTCGTCCGCTGCGACGGTGTCACCGACCTGCTTCAGCCAGCGGGTGACCGTACCCTCGGTCACGCTCTCTCCGAGAGCGGGGAGGACGACGGAAGTGCTCATGTCAGGAGTCTCCTTCGGAATGTCGAATTCTTGTCTAGCTTAGTGTTGTTGGGGTCCGGGGGCGGCGTCACAGCGCGTGGAGCGGCTTGCCCGCGAGCGCCAGGAAGGCCTCGCCGAGCGCTTCGCTCTGCGTCGGATGCGCATGGATGAGGGGCGCCAGGTCGTCGGGGTGGGCTTCCCACGCGACGGCCAGCTGGCCCTCGGTGATGAGCTCGCCCACGCGGTCGCCGATGAGGTGCACGCCGAGGACGGGGCCGTCCTTGCGGCGCACGACCTTCACGAGTCCGCCGGTCCCGATGATCTCGCTCTTCGCGTTGCCCGCGAGATTGAACTCGGCGGTCTCGATCCCGTCGACGCCGTGCTCCGCGATCGCCTGCGCCTCGGTCACGCCGACAGAGGCGAGCTCGGGGTGGGAGTAGGTCACGCGGGGGAGCTGGGCATCGGGAACCGGGGCGCTCGCGAGACCCGCGATGCGCTCGGCGACGGCGATGCCCTGCTGGAAGCTGCGGTGGGCCAGCTGCAGGCCCGGCACGATGTCGCCCACGGCCCACACGCCGCGTGCGCTCGTGCGCAGCTCGTCGTCGACGACGACGAAGCCGCGATCCCGCCGGACGCCGGCCTCGTCGAGACCGAGGCCGTCGGTCGCGGGGCCGCGACCGACGGCGACGAGCAGCACGTCGGCCGTGTGCGTCTCGCCGTTCTCGAGCGTCACGGTGACGGCGTCGGCGGTCTGCGACGCCGACGCGAAGCGGACGCCGAGCGAGGTGCGGATGCCGCGGCGGCGGTAGGCGCGCTCGAGACCCTTGCTGAGCGCGATGTCCTCGTTGGGCGCGAGATGCTCGAGGGCCTCCACGATCGTCACTTCGGCGCCGAAAGACCGCCAGACGCTCGCGAACTCGACGCCGATCACCCCGCCGCCGAGGATGATCGCGCTCGACGGGATCTCATCCAGGGCGAGGGCGCCCTCGCTCGCCATGATCCGGCCCCCGAGCTCGAGCCCGGGCAGCGTCCGGCTGTACGAGCCCGTCGCGAGGACGACGTCCTGCGCACGCAGGAGATCGTCGCCGACGCGGACGGCCGGGCCCGCCTCGAGACGCCCCTCGCCGGCGACGACCGTGATGCCGCGCGCCTTGATGAGGCCCTCGAGGCCCTTGTGCTTCTTCGCCACGATGCCGTCGCGGTAGGCCGCCACCTGCGCGGCGTCGATGCCCGAGAGCTCGGCGGTCACGCCGAACTCGGCCGCGCCGCGCACGGTGTCGGCGACCTCCGCCGCGTGCAGCAGCGCCTTCGTGGGGATGCACCCCCGATGCAGGCAGGTGCCGCCGACCTTGTCCTTCTCCACGATCGCCACGCGCTTGCCGAGCTCGGCGGCGCGCAGCGCGGCGGCGTAGCCGCCGCTGCCGCCGCCGAGGACGACGACGTCGAAGACCTGCTCGGTCATCGCACCTCACCCCCCGCCGCGACGAAGTCGATGAGCGCGCGGACGGTGGCGCCGGTCGGACCCTTGTCCGTGAAGCCGAAGGCGCTGCCGGTGCTCATCGACGAGCCCGCGATGTCGAGGTGCACCCACGGGATGCGCGGGGCGTCGTCTCCCTCGCCGGTGCGGCCCACGAAGCGCTGCAGGAACAGCCCCGCGAAGAGCGCGCCGCCCGCGCGGTTCCCGACGTTCGCGTTGCGCATGTCGGCCACACGCGACTCGAGCTCCTCGGCGATGTGCTCGGGCAGGGGGAGCGCCCACGCGAGCTCGCCGGTCCGATCGGCGGAGCGGAGGAACGCGTCGACAGCGTCGCCGTGCCCCATCACGCCCGTGTGGCGCGTGCCGAGGGCGACGATCATCGCCCCGGTGAGGGTCGCGACGTCGACGATGACATCGGGGTTCTCCCTGCTCGCGGCGATGAGGCCGTCGGCGAGCACGAGCCGCCCCTCCGCGTCGGTGTTGGTCACCTCGACGGTCGTGCCGTCGGCCATCACGAGCACGTCGCCGGGGCGCGTCGCGCGACCGGACGGCATGTTGTCGGCGATGCACATCCACGCCGTCACCCGCACGGGAAGCTCGAGCTGGGCGGCGGCGCGGACGACCGCGAGCACCTCGGCGGCGCCCGTCATGTCCTCCTGCATGCCGACCATCGACGCCGCGGGCTTCAGAGAGAGCCCGCCCGTGTCGAAGGTGATGCCCTTGCCGACGAGCGCGATGTGGCGCTCCGCGCCCGCCGGGGCGTAGTCGAGGCGGACGAGGCGCGGCGGCCGGTCGGATCCCTTCCCGACGCCGAGGATGCCGCCGAAGCCGGCCTCCGCGAGAGCGCTCTCGTCCCACACGGTGACGTCGATCGGCAGACCCTGCGTCGTCTCGACGGCCGTGTCGGCCAGCTGCGCAGGGCTCTGCCACTCGGCGGGCGTCGACACGAGGTCCTTCACGAGGGCGACGGCCTCGGCTCCTGCGCGCACCGCGGCGAGGGCCGCGTCGTCCGCGCCTTCCGGCGCGTGCACGACGACGCGCGACGCCCGACGGCGCTTGTCCTTCTTGTCCTGCGAGTCGGACTTGTATCCCGCGAACGCGTATCCGCCGAGCGCCGCGCCCTCGGCGGCCGCGCGCCATCCGTCCTCCACCTCGGCGGCGACGGAGACGGCGATCGTGTCGAAGCCCGTGAGCGAGCGGATGGCCGTCCCCACGGCGTCGCGGACGGCGTCCGCATCGGGGCGCCGCCCGAGGCCGACCACCGCGAGCGGGGCGTCCGAGAAGCCCGGCGCGTAGACCCGCGCGAACGCGTTGCGGGCCCCCGTGAAGCCGATGGCATCGAGCGCGGGGAGGAGGTCGGCGAGCCCGGCCGGCCCCGGCCCGTCGCCCGTCAGATCGGGGATCGCGATCACGAGGGCATCGGCGCCCTCTGCGGGGAACGTGGCTGCGGACAGCTCGATCTCGGGGTGAGGCATTCCTCCATCCTAGGTTCGCGCTCGCCCCACCCGACGACCGCCCGCGCGGGCCGTGCGACTCGTAGCATGGAGGAATGCCCGCTCATCGAGATCTCTTCGAACGACTCGCCGACGCCCCCGTGGTTCCCGGTGGCCTGCCGCTCGTCGTGCTCCTGACCGGGTTCACCGACGCCGGCGGCGCCGTGTCGGGCGCGATCGACTACATGCGGGAGGACCTCGATCCGCACGTCATCGCGGTGTTCTCGAACGACGTGCTCCTCGACTACCGGGCGCGTCGCCCGATCGTCACCTTCGACAAGGACCACCTGACCGAATTCCGCCCGCCGCGTCTCGAGCTCTCCCTCGTCCACGACGCGCTCGGCCAGCCCTTCCTCCTCCTGTCCGGGTACGAGCCCGACTTCGTGTGGGACGCGTTCGCCGAGACCGTGATCGCCTTCGCGCGCGAATTCGACGTGTCGGGGCTCACCTGGGTGCACGCGATCGCGATGCCGGTCCCGCACACCCGCGAGCTGGGCGTCACAGTGAGCGGCAACCGCACCGAGCTGATCGCCGCGCAGTCGATCTGGCAGCCCCGCACGCAGGTGCCGGCGACCGCGGGGCACCTCCTGGAGTATCGTGCGTCGGCCGCCGGGCTGCTCGTGGCCGGGTTCGTCCTCCTCGTGCCGCACTACCTCGCCGAGACCGACTACCCCGCGGCGACGCTGTCGGCGATCGACCGGATCGCGTCGTCCACGGGGCGCGTGTTCGATCTCGACGGACTCCGCGACGACAACCTCGAGTACCTCGCGAAGGTCGAGGAGCAGATCCACGGCAACGACGAGCTCGCGCGGATGGTGACGGGGCTCGAGGAGCGATACGACGCCTACATGGCCAATCTGTCGGACGGCGGAGCGCCGAGCTCGGCCGGCCTCATCCACGAGAGCGACATCCCGAGCGCCGACGAGCTCGCCGCCGAGCTCGAGCGGTACCTCGCCTCCCGTCCGAACGGCGACGAGGACAAGCCGAACTGACCCCGCCGGGAATGTGGGCGGGGGCCGGGCTGTTTCCCTCATCGGAGCGGATCGAGCCGCGGCGGAGGACGCGGCTCAGGTATGAGAGAATGAGTGCACGACCCGTTGTCGAGTCCGTGCTGTCGAGGCGCGGGACTTGACAAGGGTCTTACTAGTGCCCGAAGACACCCGGGGGCGACGCGCGCAGCGCCGTCGGTGAAAGGCGAGAACGTGACAACTGCCACGAAGGCTTCGCGGAGTACCGCGAAGAAGGACGAAGCCGCCGCGGAAGAGGTCGTCGACGAGACGGCTCAGGGCTCCACGGCGAAGAAGACGACCAAGAAGACCGCAGCGAAGACCGCGTCGACGAAGAAGACGAAGGCGGCCAAGAGCACAGCGAAGAAGGGGTCCGACGAGGACGCCGAGATCGAGGAGGACGTCGACGTCGAGGACATCGACGTGGACGCCGACGCGGAGACCGACGCCGACGAGGTGAAGGACGACGCCAAGGGCGACGAGAAGGACGAGAAGAAGCCGGCCGTCGAGCCGCTTCCGACCGGCGCGATCGTCATCAGCTCGAGCGACGAGGAGGACGTTCCCGTCTACTCGACGCAGATCACGGGCGCGACGGCCGACCCCGTCAAGGACTACCTGAAGCAGATCGGCAAGGTGCCCCTCCTCAACGCGGCGGAGGAGGTCGACCTCGCGATGCGCATCGAGGCCGGTCTGTTCGCCGAGGAGAAGCTCTCCAAGATGTCGGCCGCCGAGAAGTCGAGCCAGCTCGGCCTCGACCTCCAGTGGGTCGCGCGCGACGGCCAGCGGGCGAAGAGCCACCTGCTCGGCGCCAACCTGCGCCTCGTCGTCTCGCTCGCGAAGCGCTACACGGGCCGCGGCATGCAGTTCCTGGACCTCATCCAGGAGGGCAACCTCGGTCTCATCCGCGCGGTCGAGAAGTTCGACTACACCAAGGGCTTCAAGTTCTCGACTTATGCGACGTGGTGGATCCGCCAGGCGATCACGCGCGCGATGGCCGACCAGGCGCGCACCATCCGCATCCCGGTCCACATGGTCGAGGTCATCAACAAGCTCGCCCGCGTCCAGCGGCAGATGCTGCAGGACCTCGGTCGCGAGCCCACGCCCGAGGAGCTCTCCAAGGAGCTCGACATGACCCCCGAGAAGGTCATCGAGGTCCAGAAGTACGGTCGCGAGCCCATCTCGCTGCACACGCCCCTCGGCGAGGACGGCGACAGCGAGTTCGGCGATCTCATCGAGGACACCGAGGCCGTGGTCCCCGCGGACGCGGTGGGCTTCACGATGCTGCAGCGTCAGCTCGAGAGCCTGCTCGACTCGCTCTCCGAGCGCGAGGCCGGCGTCATCCGCATGCGCTTCGGTCTCGGCGACGGGCAGCCCAAGACGCTCGACCAGATCGGCGACACCTTCGGCGTGACGCGCGAGCGCATCCGCCAGATCGAGTCGAAGACCATGGCGAAGCTGCGCCACCCGAGCCGCTCGCAGTCGCTCCGGGACTACCTCGAGTGATGGCGGAGGCGAACGAGGGCAAGCACCTCGAGGTCGAGGTCGACGGCGTCCGCTACGCGCGCATCCCCCTGCGCACGAAGGTGGTCATGCCGGATGACGAGATCGACGCGATCATCGCGGAGTACGCGAAGGACGCCGTCGAGCCGGGAGACCTCCTGTTCGTGACGGAGAAGATCGTCGCGATCACGCAGGGCCGCTCGTACATGATGGACGAGATCCGGCCGCGGAAGCTGGCGACCTTCCTCTCGAAGTACGTCACGAAGACCGCGTACGGCATCGGCCTGGGCATCCCCGAGACGATGGAGATGGCGCTGCGCGAGGTCGGCACGCCGCGCATCCTCTTCGCGGCCGCCGTGTCGGCCGTGACGAAGCTCCTCGGCCGCCGCGGCGACTTCTACCGCATCGCGGGAGACAAGGCGCGCGCGATCGACGGGCCGACCCCCGGCACCATCCCGCCCTACAACCGGGCGGTCGTGCTCGGCCCCGAGCGTCCGCGCGAGGTCGCCGAGCACGTGCGCTCGCTGCTCGGGGTGGACGCCGACGTCGCCGTGGTCGACATCAACGACATCGGCGGGAACATCCTCGGCTCGACGCTCGACAAGGCCGGCGAGAAGCGCCTCGTGCGCATCCTCGGCGACAACCCGCTCGGGCAGGGGCACCAGTCGACCCCGCTCGGCATCATCCGGAAGGTCACCGCGCCGGCCGGTCGCTGATCAGACGCGCGAGAACGGGCCGGACCCCTCGGGGTCCGGTCCGTTCTGCGTTCCGTCAGAAGCCGATCGCCGCGCGGTAGCGGGGCTTGTGCCCCGTGCGGATGCCCGTCACGGACGGCTTGTTCTCGTAGACGCCGGCGCCCCAGTTGCCCTCGACGAGCACGGGGCCGTCGGGGGAGACGACGACGTCCCAGCCCACGTACTGCACCTGCGGCACGATGCGCGCGACCTGGTCGATGAACGCGCGCACCTCCTCCATGAACGGCAGCTGGAACTGCGCGATCGGGAAGCCCGTGTCGGGGTGCTTCTCGTGGACGTGGCCGTGGGAGTCGTACCCCGCGCCGATCGCGTGCCCCGCGTCGTCGAGCATCGTGTAGAAGCCGCCGAACGACATCTGGTCGCTCACCGCTCCGCGGCCGAACTTCTGCGCGATCGCGAGGATGTGTACGTCGCTTCCGTCGTTGAACGCCGTGATGCGCGTCGTGTTGACCGTTCCGGGGCAGACGGCGGCGAGGTCCGGATGCTGCACGATGACCTCCTCGAGGAGGATCTCGTCGCGCTCGAGGAGACCGCGGTGGAACGCCGCCCAGTCCTGCACCTCCTCGGCGTGGTAGCGGTGCACTCCGAGGCCCATGTGGCTCACGGGCACCTTGGCGACGATCGTGCCGTGCTTCTCGACGAACGCGCGGACCGCGTCCGCGTTCCCCGCCTCGACGACGAGCCACTCGCGCCGCAGGAAGCGGTCGAAGCGCCGGTTGAACTCGATCTTGTTCTCGAAGAGGACGCGGTGGTCGGGGTGCGCGTACTTCGCGGCGAGCTGCATCGACACCGGGTGGGTCATGAACGTCGCCCGCTCCTCGCGCGTGAGGATCGCGAAGTCGTAGTCGACGTAGTCCTGGAACGCGACGTCGCGCCGTGCGGCGGACCACAGCATGTCGGCGACGACGAGCGGGACCGCCTTGCCGTGCTGCTCGTGCACCTCCTTGGCGCGTTCGATCACCGACCCGACGTCGATGCGGCGCGCGCGCTCCACGAGGTAGCGGAGCTTGGGGCCGAGGCTCAGGCCGGTCGAGGGCATACGGGCGTCCTCCAGGTCGCTTGCGATGGGCCTGGCTAGTCTAGATCGGGTGACTTCGCAGCGCCTTCGGACGTCCGCGCCCCGCGCGCGCGTGTCGGCAGCGGCCCTGGCCGCGAACCTGCGTGACACGCCGCCCGACGCGATCGGCGACGTCCGGCGCGATGCGTGGGGCCACGGCCTCGTCACCGTGGCGCGCGCCCTGCACGCGGCGGGTGTCCGCGCGGTGCGCGCGGACGCGCCGGATGTCGCGATCGTCGAGGATCTCGGCCTCGTCGTGACCGCCGAAGAGCCGACGCTGCCCATGGCCCGCGTCCTGGGCCTTCCCGGCTCCGGCGGACAGCCGGTCCTGTCGCTCGCTTCGCGCGTCCTGTCGACGAAGCCGCTCCTCGCGGGCGAGGGCGTGTCGTACGGCTTCGTCCACCGCGCGCCCGCCGACACGCAGATCGCGCTCGTCCCCGGCGGGTACGCGCAGGGCGTCGTGCGCGCGCTCGGCAGCCGCGCACACGTCGACATCCGCGGACGCCGCTGCGCGATCGTCGGGCGCGTCGCGATGGACGTGTGCGTCGTGGACGTCGGCGGGGCGGATGGCGCGCAGCCGGGCGACGAGGTCGTCTTCTTCGGATCGGGCGCTGTGCGCGACGAGATCGCGGAGTGGACGACGGTGACGGGTCTGACGGCCGCCGAGCTGGTGGCGCGGGTCGGCCTCGGCGTGGAGAGGGAGGTCGTCGCGTGAGCGCCCTGCGGATCGATCTGGGCAGGTTCCGGGAGAACGTGCGCGCCGTCAGGGCCCGCGTCGCGCCGGCCGACCTCATGGTGGTCGTCAAGGACGACGCCTACGCCCACGGCGTGGAGGCCATCGCGGACGCGGCCGCCGCGGAGGGCGTGCGCTGGCTCGGCGCATTCGACATCGCGACCGGCGTGCGCGCCAAGGCCGTGACCGGCGACCGCGCGCGGGTGTTCTCGTGGCTGACCGTCGACGAGGACGAGATCGCGGAGGCCCTCGAGGCGGGCGTCGAGCTCGGCGTGGGCGACGCGGGCTATCTCGAGCGCGTCGGCCGCGTGGCCGCCGCCCGCGGCGAGACCGCGGTCGTCCACCTCAAGATCGACACGGGCCTCCACCGCAACGGCGTGCGCGTCGAGGCGTGGCCGGCGTTCGCGGCCCGCGCGGCCGCGCTCGAGGCGGAGAACGAGGTGCGGGTCGCCGGGATCTGGAGCCACATCGCCGAGGCGAGCGACGAGGAGGACGACGCCGCGCGCGCTCTCTTCGACGAGGCGGTCGCGGCGGCGCGAGCGGCCGGCCTGCGGCCCGAGGTGCGCCACCTCGCGGCCAGCGCGGCCGCGTGGCATCGCGCGGAGTTCCGGTGCGACCTCGTCCGGGTCGGCGCCTTCTGCTACGGCATCCGCTCGGCCGAGGGGCCGGAGATCCCCGGCACCGCGCCATCCGCCTCCCTCGTGAGCGAGGTGACCGCGGTGCACGGCGACACGGTCGAGGTGGGCGTCGGCTCGCTCGACGGCCTGTTCTCCACGCTCGCCGGTCGGATGTCGGTGGGCACGCCCGCGGGCGCGCGCCGGCTGCGCGCGGTGCGCGAGACGACGTCGACGATCGACGGATGGGACGGCGCGGCCGTCGGCGACGAGGTCGTGCTGTTCGGCGCGGGCGATCGCGGCGAGAGCACGTCGACGACCATCGCCGAGGCGATCGGCACGGTCGGCGAGGAGCCCCTCCTGCGCGTGTCGCCCCTCACCCCGCGCGTGTACGTCTGAGGCGCGGGAACGGCGAAGCGCCCGCCCCCTCACGGGGACGGGCGCCTCGGAAGCCTGGTGTCAGTCCGTCTCGGCGAGACGGGCCGTCTCGTCGAGCCACGAGGTCGCCACGGCGCGCAGCTTCTCCTCGTACTTGCGACCGTGGTGGGCGCAGTAGAGCAGCTGGCTGCCGTTGACCTCGGCGGCGATGTACGCCTGCGCCCCGCAGCTGTCGCAGCGGTCGGCCGCGGTGAGACGGTACGAGACAGGGGCTTCGGGTGTGGATGTCGCGGTCATGGTCTGCCTCCCTGTTCGAACCTGTCGATCTCGGTCTCGACTCTTCCGATTCACTGTATGAAACCACGGGGACCTCGGAATCATGCCCGCATGGCCGCATGTTTCGCTCTGCGCGTACGGGCTGGACGCGAGCGCGCCGGATGTCCTCGTGGGAGCGCGCATCGGGGGAGTGTCGCAGGCTCTTCCGGGCACGTCGAAAGTATGATCGAAGATCGTGACCTCCGAGTACTCCGCTCATCATCTCCAGGTGCTGGAAGGCCTCGAGGCCGTCCGCAAGCGCCCCGGCATGTACATCGGGTCGAACGGATCGCCCGGCCTCATGCACTGCCTGTGGGAGATCATCGACAACGCCGTGGACGAGGCGGTCGCCGGCAACGGCACGCGCATCGACGTCATCCTGCACGGCGACGGCAGCGTCGAGGTCCAGGACCGCGGCCGCGGCGTGCCGGTCGACGTCGAGCCCCGCACGGGCCTGTCCGGCGTCGAGGTCGTCTACACGAAGCTCCACGCGGGCGGGAAGTTCGGCGGCGGCTCGTACGCCGCCTCCGGCGGACTCCACGGCGTCGGCGCGTCGGTCGTGAACGCCCTGTCCGAGCGCCTCGACGTCGAGGTCGACCGCGACGGCAGGACCTGGGCGATGTCGTTCCACCGCGGCGAGCCCGGGCGCTTCGCGGACACCGGCGAGCCGACGCCCGAGGCACCGTTCACGCCCTTCGAGGAGCGCAGCGAGCTGCGCGTCGTCGGCAAGGTCGCCAAGGGCGTCACCGGCACGCGTGTGCGGTACTGGGCCGACCGGCAGATCTTCACGAAGGATGCGGCGTTCCAGGTCGACGAGCTCGTCACGCGCGCGCGGCAGACGGCGTTCCTCGTGCCGGGGCTCGAGATCGTGATCCGCGACGAGCGCGGAGACGAGCCGACGGAGACGTCGTACCGCTTCGACGGCGGCATCTCCGAGTTCGTGCACTTCCTCGCGACCGACGCGCCCGTGACCGACGACTGGCGCTTCCAAGGCTCCGGCACGTACACCGAGACGGTGCCGATGCTGCAGCCCGACGGATCGATGCGATCCACGGATGTCCAGCGCGAGTGCAGCGTCGACATCGCGCTGCGCTGGGGCACGGGGTACGACACGATCATCCGCTCGTTCGTCAACATCATCTCCACACCCAAGGGCGGCACGCACCAGCAGGGCTTCGAGCAGGAGCTGCTCAAGCAGCTGCGCGCGGAGGTCGAGAAGAACGCACGGCGTCTCAAGGTCGGCCAGAACGACCGCATCGAGAAGGACGACGTGCTGGCCGGTCTCACGGCGGTCCTCACGGTGTCGGTGCCGGAGCCGCAGTTCGAGGGCCAGACGAAGGAGGTGCTCGGGACGCCCGCCGTCCGCGCGATCGTCGCGAAGGTCGTCCGCGAGGGCCTCAAGGAGCGCTTCACCTCGACGCGCCGCGACGACAAGAACCAGACGTCGATGCTCCTCGACAAGGTCGTCGCCGAGATGAAGGCACGTGTGTCGGCGCGCGCCCACAAGGAGACGCAGCGCCGCAAGAACGCGCTCGAGAGCTCGTCGCTCCCGGCCAAGCTCATCGACTGCCGCTCGAGCGACGTGTCGAACTCCGAGCTGTTCATCGTCGAGGGCGATTCGGCGCTCGGCACGGCCCGCCGCGCTCGCGACAGCGAGTTCCAGGCCCTTCTGCCCATCCGCGGGAAGATCCTCAACACGCAGAAGGCCTCGATCGGCGACATGCTCTCGAACGCCGAGTGCGCCTCGATCATCCAGGTCGTAGGCGCGGGCTCCGGGCGGACGTTCGACATCGACGCCGCGCGCTACGGCAAGGTCATCATGATGAGCGACGCCGACGTCGACGGCGCGCACATCCGCACCCTGCTGCTGACCCTCTTCTACCGGTACCTCCGGCCCCTCATCGAGCACGGCAGGGTGTACGCGGCCGTTCCGCCGCTGCACCGCGTGATCGTCATGAACCCCGGCTCGAAGCCCAATGAGACGATCTACACCTACAGCGACGCCGAGCTCACGCGCCTCCTCGCGCGACTGCAGAAGCAGGGCAAGCGCTGGCAGGAGCCCATCCAGCGCTACAAGGGACTCGGCGAGATGGACGCGGACCAGCTCGCGGAGACGACGATGCAGCGCGACGGCCGCCTCCTGCGCCGCGTGCGCATGGAGGACGCCGAGGCCGCGGGCCGCGTGTTCGAGATGCTCATGGGCAACGAGGTCGCCCCGCGCCGCGAGTTCATCATCGACTCCGCCGACCGCCTGGACCGCGAGTCGATCGACGTCTAGGACGGGCGCTCGGTCGAGCGCCCGTCCTAGACGAGCGTCCGGCCGATCGAGGCGACGACGGAATCGAGCGGCTGCCCCGACGCGTCGCGCTTCGAGAGGGTCTGCGGGAGCTTCCGCACCGACCCGTTCGCGTCCACCGCGAGGGCGGGGTCGGGGCCGACCCACGCGAGCGTCAGCCGGTCCTCGCCCCGGAGGAAGGCGTGCGCGCGGACGCCGCCCGTCGCGCGGCCCTTGCCGGGGAACTCCGAGAAGTCCGAGATCTTCGCCCGCCCCGTGTCGGCGCCCGCGAGCATCCCCTCGGCGCCCGACACCGTGACGACGACCGTGTCGTCGCCGGTCGCCGCGCCGAAGAAGAGCACGGCGCCCTTCGCGCTGAGCTTGATCCCGGCCATGCCGCCTGCCGCGGCCCCCTGGGGGCGCACCGAGGAGGCGGCGAAGCGCAGCAGCTGCGCGTCGGTCGTGATGAAGACGAGCTCGGCGTCGTCGGGTGCCGACGCCGCGCCCACGACCTCGTCGCCGGGCTTGAGCGCGATGACCTCGAGCTCGGGCTTCGCCGGGAGCGCGGACGGGACGATCCGCTTCACGACGCCCTGCGCGGTGCCGATGGCGACCGGAGCGTCGTCGTCGAGCTTCACGAGCGCGAGGATCCGCTCGCTGCGGTCGGCGAGCCCGATGTAGTCGTGCAGCTTGACGCCCACGCCCAGCTGCACCGCGTTCGGCGGCACCGACGGCAGGTCGACGGGGTGGAACCGCACGATGCGCCCGCGGTTCGTGAGCGCGCCGGCCTCGCCGCGGACGGTGGTCTGGACCGTCGAGAGGATCGCATCGTGCTTGCTCCGCCTCGACGGCGCCGCGAGCTGCTGGCCCTCCGGGATCTCGACGCGCACCGCGCGCCCCGTCGTCGACAGCGCCACGAGCGTGGGGCCATCCGCGATCTGGAGGTCGACATCCGAGGTCTGCCGCGTGCGCGCCGCGGCGGGCTTCGCGTTCATGAGGAGCGTGCGCCGCGGCGTGCCGTACTTGTCGACGACCGCGTCCAGCTCCGTCGCCACCTGCCTGCGCAGCAGCGCATCGGAGCCGAGGAGCTCCTCGAGGTGCGCGATCTCGGCGAGCAGCTCGTCGCGCTCCTTCTCGAGCTCGATGCGCGAGAACTTCGTGAGGCGGCGCAGGCGCAGCTCGAGGATGTACTCGGCCTGCACGTCGTCGAGATCGAACACCTGGCACAGGCGCGTGCGGGCCTGCTCGGAGTCGTCAGACGTGCGGATGACCTGGATGACCTCGTCGATGTCGAGGATGGCCACGAGCAGGCCGCGCACGAGGTGCAGGCGCTCCTGACGCCGCGCGAGGCGGAAGCGGCTGCGGCGCGTGACCACCTGCAGGCGGTGCTCGACGTAGACCCGCAGGAGCTCGACGAGGCCGAGCGTGTGCGGCCGCCCGCCGACGAGGGCGACGTTGTTGAAGTTGAAGGAGTCCTCGAGCGGCGTGAGGCGGTAGAGCCGCTCGAGCACGGCCTGCGGGTCGAAGCCCGTCTTCACCCCGATGACGATGCGCAGACCGTTGTTGCGGTCGGTGAGGTCGGTGACATCGCTGATGCCCTGGAGCTTCTTGGACTGGACGGCGTCCTTGAGCTTCTCGATCACGCGCTCGGGCCCGACCATGTAGGGCAGCTCCGTGACGACGATGCCCGTGCGGCGCGGGCCGATCTGCTCGATCGACACCTTCCCCCGCACCTTGATCGCGCCGCGGCCCGTCTCGTACGCGTCTCGGATCCCGTCGAGGCCGACGACGATGCCGCCCGAGGGGAAGTCCGGCCCCGGGACGAACTCCATGAGCTGGTCGAGGGTCGCGTCGGGATTCTCGAGGAGGAAGTTGGCGGCCGCGACGACCTCGGTGAGGTTGTGCGGCGCCATGTTCGTCGCCATGCCGACGGCGATCCCCGTCGTGCCGTTCACGAGGAGGTTCGGGTAGGCGGCCGGCAGGACGTCGGGCTGCTGGAACTGCCCGTCGTAGTTGGGGATGAAGTCGACGACATCCTCGTCGAGGTTCTCGGTCATCGCCATGGCGGCGGCCGCGAGGCGCGCCTCGGTGTACCGGGCCGCCGCGGGGCCGTCGTCGAGCGAGCCGAAGTTGCCGTGCCCGTCGACGAGCGGCACGCGCAGCGCGAAGTCCTGCGCGAGGCGCACGAGGGCGTCGTAGATGGCGGTGTCGCCGTGCGGGTGGAGCTTTCCCATCACCTCGCCGACGACGCGCGCGCTCTTCACATGGCCGCGGTCGGGGCGCAGCCCCATCTCGGCCATCTGGTAGAGGATGCGGCGCTGCACGGGCTTGAGGCCGTCGCGCGCATCCGGCAGGGCGCGCGAGTAGATGACGGAGTAGGCGTACTCGAGGTACGACCCCTGCATCTCCGACTCGAGGTCGATGTCCTCGATGCGCTCCTCGACCGGCGTGGCGTCGGATGCCTGCTTGCGCGCCATTCAGCCCTCTCCTCGGGTGGGACGGATCCCGGGCCGTGCGGCGCGCGCCCGCGGGCGGAGGGCGACGGCGCGCAGCTCCGCTGTGGGAGACTGGCCCGGATGTCCCTCATCGTACCGGCGGGCCCCCTGAACGCCCGGAGCCTCACCGAGGTCGCGCAGGAGTCCCTCCGATCGCTCGACGGAGGAGGGGAGTGGCTGCCCGCCGCGACCTCCGCGGTCATCGTCGTCGTCGACGGCCTCGGATCGATCCAGCTGCGAGCCCATGCCGGGCATGCGCGACGTCTCGCGGGCGCCATGGCCAAGAAGGATGTCGCGCGCAGCGTGTTCCCGTCGACGACGGCCGCGGCGCTCACGAGCACGCTCACCGGCGCCTGGCCGGGAGAGCACGGACTCGTCGGCTACCGCGTCCTCGACCCCGCGCAGGGGGTGCTCGCCAACCAGCTGAACGGCTACGAGCGCGACGGCCTCGACCCCGTCACGTGGCAGCGCGCGACGACCGTCTTCGAGCGCGCGCACGCCGACGGCCGCGCGGCGTTCGCGGTCGGGCTCGCGGAGTTCGCGGGCAGCGGCTTCACCGCTGCCGTCCTGCGCGGCGCGCGCTACATCGCGGAGGACGGCGTCCGGGCGCGCCTCGCGACCGCGTACGGGCTCGCGAGCGCTCACCCCGGCTCGGTCGTCTACTGCTACCTGCCCGAGGTCGACAAGGCCGGCCACCGGCACGGCGTCGCCTCGGACGCGTGGGTCGCCGCGCTGGAAGACATCGATGCCGCGTTCGCCGCGCCCGTCCCCGCGGGCGTCGGCGTCGTCGTGACCGCCGACCACGGGATGATCGACGTGCCCCGGCACCGGCACATCCTCCTCCGCGACGGAGACCCGCGACTCGACGGGGTGGCGCTCGTCGGCGGCGAGCCGCGCCTGCTCCATCTCTACCTCGAGGACGACGCGCGGGCCGACGAGGTCGCGGACGTCTGGCGCCGCGCGGACGAGGGGACCGCCGACATCGCCACGCGCGCGGAGGCGATCGCCGCCGGTCTCTTCGGCGACGTCCATCCTGATGTCGAGGCGCGCATCGGCGACGTGCTCGTCGCGGCGCGCGGGACGTGGGCGTTCTACGACGACCGCCTGGACGACAAGCGTCCGCAGGACATGGTGGGCCAGCACGGGTCGACGACCCCCGAGGAGATGACCGTGCCGCTGATCCGCCTCGGCTCCTACGCGCGCTGAGGCTCAGTCGTCCGCGCGGGCTCCGAAGACGATCTCGTCCCACGAGGGCATGGACGCGCGCCCTCGACGACGCGGGGTCTCCGGCTCGGGCTGCGGTGCGGGCTGCTCCGGCTCCGACTCCGAGCGGTAGCCCGGCTCGAGCGCATCGAAGAGCGCGACCGGAGCGGGCCCGTGATCCTCGCCATCGGCCTCGGCCGGCGGCGTCTCCTCCATCTCGAGGACGGGAGCGCTCTCGCGCTGGCCCCGGCGGCGGCGCAGCGCCTCCAGGAGGTCGGCGGTCTCGGAGCTCGGCCCCTCCGCGCTGGGCGCGCGCTTCGTCGCGGCCTCGCGCACCGACGGGATCGACCGGGTCATGCCGTCGGTCGCCGTGTCCTGCTCGGGGAGCCTGCGAGGCCCGAAGGCGCCGGAGTCGAAGCGATCCTCGTCGGCCGTCTCGACGACCTCGAGCGCGCGCAGGCGGGGGATGAGCCCCTTCGGCAGCGGGCCCTGACGCGACAGCTGCGTGGCGTCGCCGTTGAGGGGAGCGAGGGCGCTGCGCCGCGGGTCGAAGCTCCACCGGGCGTCGTGGTCGACCTCCGCGGCCGAGAACTCGAGCTTGACGATCCAGCCGGTCTCGTCCTTCCAGCTCGTCCAGCGCTCGCCCGAGGCGTCGAGGTCCGCGAGCTTCGAGCGGATGGCCTCGCCGAAGGTCGGATTCTGGTCGCCGGCGAGGTCGACCCCCATGAGCACGGGAACGGCGAGGGCACGGCCCACGATGTGCTCGCGCTCGGCGAGCACGGGGCCCTCGAAGCGGCGGACGTCCTCGACGCGCGCGCCGAGGAGATCCGCGACCTGCTCGGCCGTGAGTCCCGCGCGGATGTGCTGCTGGATGTCGCGAGGGCTCGCGGTCGGCGCGTGGGACTCCTCGCGATGCGCCGCGCGGTCGATCCGGCGCAGCTCGGAACGCAGCAGGTCGTCCACGGGGAGCGTGAAGCGCTGCCCCGACTCGTTCGCCAGGACGAGCTTGCCGTCCTCGGTCCCCACGATCGTGAGCTGATCCATGCTCTTGCTCCTCACACGATGACAATCGGTGTCCCAACATGGTTTCACGCGCGGTGGCTCGCAGGCGGGAATACCGCGGGCGCGCCGCGAGTTTCATCGCGAGCACGGACGGACGCCCGACGGCGACGCGCTGAGCATTTGCGAAAGCCGCGGGCGTCGTGCAAACTATCGCCGCCCCGCCCGATGGCGGGGATGTGCAACACCCGATGACGAAAGAAGTGACGCCCTCCGATGGCAACCGACTACGACGCCCCACGCAAGAGCGAAGACGACAACAACGAGTCGATCGAGGCGCTCAAGGCGCGCCGCCCCGATAACGCGGGATCCATCGACTCGGAGGACGCGGACAACCCGTCGAGCTTCGACCTGCCGGGCGCCGACCTGTCCAATGTCGAGCTCGATGTCGTCGTGCTCCCGCCGCAGGAGGATGAGTTCACCTGCATGAGCTGCTTCCTCGTGAAGCACCGCTCGCAGCTCGACCACGACGGCGCCGACGGGCCTATCTGCCGCGACTGCGCTGCGTGATCTGCGCGCGCACCACGGCCGCCGCGAGGCGGTCGGGGGTGCGCGTGGAGATCGTCCACGACGAGACGGGATCGTCCGGGTCGATGACCGGGACCACGACGATCGGGTCGATCCCGCCTCGCACGAGATACCACCCGCGCGGGTCGAGCCCGGCTCCCCGCGCCGCCTTCGCCTCGTCGCCCGTGAGCGCCGCCGGCTCGCCGAGGAGCTCTACCTCGATGCGCGCCCGCCCTGCGCGCAGCATGCCGTCGCGCACCTCCACGACGGGCGACGATGCGATGAGCAGGGCGATGACGCCGACGGCCACGATCGCCCCCAGCGCGAGGGCGATCGACGGATCGAGGCGCACGAAGACGAGCGACACCATGGGCGCGGCGATCGCGGCCGACGCGAGCAGCCAGAGCGACGGGGAGAGCCGCTCGCGGTAGACGGCGGCGGCGCCTGCGGCCGACGCGCTGTTCGGGGACGACACTGTGTTCTGCATTACCCTCGTTGCGTGACCGATATCGTTGACGTCCCCATTGTCGCATCAGAGGCTCCCGCGTACGCGCACCCCGGCGACGCCGGGGCGGACCTCGTCGCGAGCGAGTCGGTGCTCCTCGAGCCGGGAGAGCGTGCGCTCGTCGGCACCGGCGTGCGCATCGCGCTGCCCGAGGGCTACGCCGCGTTCGTCGTCCCGCGCAGCGGGCTCGCGGCCAAGCACGGCATCACGATCGTGAACGCGCCGGGCACGATCGATGCGGGCTACCGGGGCGAGATCAAGGTCGCCCTCCTGAACACCGACGCCCGAGAGGCGTACCAGATCACCGCGGGGGACCGCATCGCTCAGCTCATCCTGATGCCCGTCCCGCGCGCCCGATTCATCCCGGTCGACGAGCTGCCCGACTCCGTGCGCGGGGTCGGCGGATTCGGCTCGACCGGCTACGAGACACGAGGAGTGGCATGAGCGACGAGAGCGCGCCGCAGAACGACGAGATCGCCGTCCCCGAGGGCGAGGCCGCGCCCGCGACGACCCGCAACCGCGCCGAGGAGGGGCCGTTCGACGAGAGCGAGGCCAACCCGGTCCGCCCGTACATCGATCTCGGCGGCATCAAGATCCTGCCGCGCGAGGGCCTCAACCTCCGGCTCGAGGTCGAGGAGCAGTCCAAGCGCATCGTCGCGGTCGGGCTCGACTACGCCGAGTCCACGCTCCAGGTCCAGCCGTTCGCGGCGCCGCGGTCTAGCGGACTGTGGGATGAGACGCGAGACCAGATCCGCGACCAGGTGCGTCAGCAGGGCGGGCGAGTCGAGGAGCGCGAGGGACCCCTCGGCCCCGAGCTCCTCGCCGAGGTGCCGGTCGTCGCGGGCGGCGGCAGCGCGGAGAAGCGCCTCGCCCGCTTCATCGGAGTGGACGGCCCGCGCTGGTTCCTGCGCGGCGTCGTGGGCGGGCGCGCGACGAGCGACCCCGAGGCGGCGGAGCGGATCGAGGACCTCTTCCGCTCGATCGTCGTCGTGCGCGGCGGCGCTCCCATGCCGCCGCGCGACCTCATCCCGCTCAAGATGCCGCAGACGCCGGGCGCGGCGTGACCGGACAGGACGACCGGGGGGACGAGACGCCCCTCGAGCCGCCGCGCGCGTCCGACGCACTCGGAGCGGCACTCGGCGATGCCGCGCGCCGCATGGGGCTGGACCCCGCTGAGGAGCGGAGCACCGGCCACGTCGTCTGGAAGGCGATGGGCGGCTGGCGCGGCGTGCTCGAGTCGGTGCTGCCGAGCCTCGCCTTCGTCGTCCTCTTCACGCTGCGGCCCGACGCCCTCGCTCTCGCGCTCGGGGTCTCGGTCGGCGTCGCGGCGGTGTTCACGGTCGTGCGTCTCGTCCAGAAGTCGCCCCCTTCCGCCGCGATCGGAGGCCTCGTCGCGGCCGCCGCGGCGGCGGCGCTCGCGCTGTGGACGGGGCGCGGCGAGGACAACTTCGTCCCGGGGTTCCTGACGAACGGCCTCTACGGCACGGCGCTGCTCGTCTCGGCGCTCGTCGGCTGGTCGCTCATCGGCCTCGCGGCCGGCTTCCTGATGGGCGAGGGGACGGCGTGGCGCGCCGACCGGCGCAAGCGGCGGGTGTTCTTCTGGCTGGGCATCGCATGGGCCGCGCTCTTCTTCGCGCGGCTCGCCGTGCAGCTGCCGCTCTACTTCGCGGGCGACGTCACGGCCCTCGGCACCCTCAAGATCGTCATGGGGCTGCCGCTGTTCGCGCCCATGGTCGCCGTCACCTGGCTCGCCGTGCGCGCGCTGTACGGCCGACGCGAAGGTTGAGCGCGGCGCGACGGGGACCGACCGCGGGCGCGTGGTAGATTTATCTTGACATCGAGATAAATTGCGCACTTCGGGGAACCTGTCGCCCGGCCGCGGCCGGTAAGGTCCGCCTTCCTAGCCGACGCGCTCAGCGGCGAGCATGATGGGGGCGTAAGTGCGCGGTCGACCAGGAGGAGACAGCCCGTGTCCACGGTGAACAGCTTCGGTGCGAAGAGCACCCTGACGGTCGGCAGCACCGACTACGAGATCTTCCGCCTCGACGCGGTCGCCGGCTTCGAGAAGCTCCCCTTCAGCCTCAAGGTCCTCCTCGAGAACCTGCTTCGCACCGAGGACGGCGCGAACATCACCAAGGAGCAGATCAGCGCCCTGGGCTCGTGGGACCCGAATGCCGAGCCGAACACGGAGATCCAGTTCACGCCGGCTCGCGTCGTGATGCAGGACTTCACGGGCGTGCCCTGCATCGTCGACCTCGCGACCATGCGCGAGGCCGTCACGGCCCTCGGTGGCGACCCCGACAGGATCAACCCGCTCTCGCCCGCCGAGATGGTCATCGACCACTCGGTCATCGCCGACCTCTTCGGCACCGAGAACGCCCTCGAGCGCAACGTCGAGATCGAGTACGAGCGCAACGGCGAGCGCTACCAGTTCCTCCGCTGGGGCCAGACCGCGTTCCAGGACTTCAAGGTCGTTCCCCCCGGTACCGGCATCGTCCACCAGGTGAACATCGAGCACCTGGCGAAGGTCGTCTACGACCGCACCGTCGACGGCGTGCTGCGCGCGTACCCCGACACCTGCGTCGGCACCGACTCGCACACGACCATGGTCAACGGCCTCGGCGTGCTGGGCTGGGGCGTCGGCGGCATCGAGGCCGAGGCCGCCATGCTCGGCCAGCCGGTGTCGATGCTCATCCCGCGCGTCGTGGGCTTCAAGCTCACGGGCGACATCCCCGCCGGCGTGACCGCGACCGACGTCGTGCTCACGATCACCGACATGCTGCGCAAGCACGGCGTGGTGGGCAAGTTCGTCGAGTTCTACGGCGAGGGCGTCGCCTCGGTGCCGCTGGCCAACCGCGCCACCATCGGCAACATGAGCCCCGAGTTCGGCTCGACGGCGGCCATGTTCCCGATCGACGACGTCACGCTCGACTACCTGCGCCTCACCGGGCGCGACGAGCAGACGGTCGCCCTGGTCGAGGCGTACGCCAAGGAGCAGCACCTCTGGCACGACCCGTCGCGCGAGCTCGTCTTCAGCGAGTACATGGAGCTCGACCTCGGCACCGTCGTGCCCTCGATCGCGGGTCCGAAGCGCCCGCAGGACCGCATCCTGCTGTCGGAGGCCAAGCCGCAGTTCCAGAAGGACATCCTCAACTACGCCTCGCTCCCCGAGGACACGGTCGAGGTCGAGGGCACCTTCCCGGCGTCCGACCCCGGCAGCACCCCCGGCGTGGAGCACGAGCACGTGCCCGCCAACGGCGTGTCGCACCAGCACGAGGAGCAGCACGCGGCGCACGCCGAGCACGCGGCGGCAGGCCTACTCGCGAGCGGCGAGCGGCACGCGGCGTCGCAGCCGGTGAAGGTGACCACGCCCGAGGGCGAGTCGTACCTCCTCGACAACGGCGCGGTCACCCTGGCCGCCATCACGTCGTGCACCAACACCTCGAACCCGTCGGTCATGATCGCCGCAGGCCTCCTCGCCCGCAAGGCGCGCGAGAAGGGCCTCACCCGCAAGCCGTGGGTGAAGACGACGCTGGGCCCCGGCTCGAAGGTCGTGACGGACTACTACGAGAAGTCGGGCCTCGACAAGGACCTCGAGGGCCTCGGCTTCTACACCGTCGGCTACGGTTGCACGATCTGCATCGGCAACTCGGGACCGCTCATCGAGGAGGTCTCCGAGGCGATCAACGAGAACGACCTGGCCGTCACGGCCGTCCTCTCGGGCAACCGCAACTTCGAGGGTCGCATCAGCCCCGACGTGAAGATGAACTACCTCGCGAGCCCGCCGCTCGTGGTGGCCTACGCTCTGGCCGGCTCGATGAACTTCGACTTCGAGACCGACCCGCTCGGCAAGGACGAGAACGGCGACGACGTCTTCCTCAAGGACGTGTGGCCCTCGCCCGACGAGGTGCAGGAGATCATCGACTCGTCGATCTCCCGCGAGCAGTTCATCAAGCAGTACGCCACCGTGTTCGACGGCGACGAGCGCTGGAAGAACCTGCCCACCCCGACCGGCCCGGTCTTCGAGTGGGACGAGAGCTCGACGTACGTGCGCAAGGCCCCGTACTTCGACGGCATGACGATGGAGCTCACGCCGGTCGAGGACATCACCGGCGCTCGCGTGCTCGCGACGCTCGGCGACTCCGTGACGACCGACCACATCAGCCCCGCGGGCAACATCAAGGCCGGCACGCCGGCCGCGCAGTACCTGACCGAGCACGGCGTCGCGCAGCGCGACTTCAACTCGTACGGCTCGCGCCGTGGCAACCACGAGGTGATGATCCGGGGCACGTTCGCGAACATCCGCCTGAAGAACGCGCTCGTGAAGGCGGTCAACGACGGCCAGCAGATCGAGGGCGGCTACACGCGCGACTTCACGCAGCCCGAGGGTCCGCAGTCGTTCATCTACGACGCGAGCCAGAACTACCAGGCCCAGGGCACGCCGCTGGTCATCTTCGGTGGCAAGGAGTACGGCTCCGGGTCGTCGCGCGACTGGGCGGCCAAGGGCACGCGCCTGCTCGGCGTGAAGGCCGTGATCACGGAGAGCTTCGAGCGCATCCACCGCTCGAACCTCATCGGCATGGGTGTCGTCCCGCTGCAGTTCCCCGCCGGCGAGAGCTGGGAGTCGCTCGGCCTCGACGGCACCGAGATCGTCTCGATCGAGGGCCTCGAGCAGCTCAACGAGGGCGTCACGCCGAAGACCGTGAAGGTCACCGCCGCGCCGAGCGAGCACTCCGCTCCCGGCAAGGAGACCGTGGAGTTCGACGCGGTCGTCCGCATCGACACCCCCGGTGAGGCCGACTACTACCGCAACGGCGGCATCCTGCAGTACGTGCTGCGCAGCCTCGTCTGACGCATCGCGTCGCGCGCATCGACGGCCCCGGGAGCGATCCCGGGGCCGTCGTCGTCGCCGGGCCCGTCGCGCGCCGTCTCCCAGGTGCCCGGCGTAGGCTCGGAGCATGACTCTGCTCGACCGCATCCGGGGGCCCCGCGACCTCGACGCGCTCTCGCACGATGAGCTCGCGACGCTCGCGGAGGAGGTGCGCGCGTTCCTCATCGAGAACGTCGCGCGCACCGGCGGCCACCTCGGACCGAACCTCGGCGTCGTGGAGCTGACGATCGCGCTGCACCGCGTCTTCGACTCCCCGAGCGACCCGATCATCTGGGACACGGGGCACCAGTCCTACGTGCACAAGGTCCTGACCGGTCGGCAGGACTTCTCCGGCCTCCGCTCCCGAGGCGGCCTCGCGGGCTACCCGCAGCGCTCGGAGAGCGAGCACGACGTCGTCGAGTCCTCCCACGCGTCGAGCTCGCTGAGCTGGGCGGACGGCATCTCCCGCGCGTTCCAGCGCACGGGCCGCAGCGATCGGCATGTCGTGGCCGTCGTCGGCGACGGCGCGCTCACGGGCGGCATGACCTGGGAGGCGCTCAACAACATCACCGACGACAACGAGCGCAACCTCGTCATCGTCGTGAACGACAACGGCCGGTCGTATGCGCCGACCATCGGCGGCATGGCCCGCTACCTGAACCGCGTGCGCACGGGCGAGGTGTACCGCGACCTCGGCGAGAAGTCCGGTCGGCTCGCGGGCAAGTTCGGCGCGGCCGGCCGCGCACTGTATCGCGGCGTGCGCGGGGGGACCCACGGCTTCCTGTCGCGTCTCACGAACAACAGTCAGCTGTACTCGCAGCTCGACATCAAGTACCTCGGCCCGGTCGACGGCCACGACCTGCCTGCGCTCATCGAGACGCTCGAGCTCGCGAAGGCGTTCGGCGCGCCCGTGATCGTGCACGCGATCACGGAGAAGGGGCGCGGGTACCAGCCCGCCCTCGACGACGAGGCCGACCAGTTCCATGCCGTCGGGCGCATCGACCCCGCCACGGGCGACCCGATCGGCGCCTCCGCTGGCCGCGGCTGGACCGAGGTGTTCGCCGACGAGCTCGTGCAGGTGGGCGAGGAGCGCCCCGAGGTGATCGCGATCACAGCCGCGATGCTACGGCCCACGGGACTCGCTCCGTTCGCCGAGCGGTTCCCCGATCGCGTGTACGACGTCGGCATCGCCGAGCAGCACGCGGTCGCGTCAGCCGCGGGGCTCGCCTACGGCGGCCTGCACCCCGTCGTCGCCCTGTACTCGACCTTCGTGAACCGCGCGTTCGACCAGGTCCTCATGGACGTCGCCCTGCACCGCGCCGGGGTGACGTTCGTCCTCGACCGCGCAGGCGTCACCGGCCCCGACGGGCCGAGCCACCACGGCATGTGGGACCTCGCGCTCCTGCACATCGTCCCGCACATCCGCCTCGCCGCGCCCCGCGACGGGGAGCGGCTGCGCGAGGAGCTGCGCGAGGCCGTCGCGGTCGATGACGCGCCCACCGTGGTCCGCTTCCCGAAGGGCGCGGTCGGCGAGGAGATCCCCGCGATCGAGCGTCTCGCCGACGGCGTGGACGTGCTCGCGCGCGGTGACGAGGAGGACGTCCTCATCGTCGCGATCGGCACCTTCGCCGAGACCGCGCTCGACGTCGCACGGCGGCTCAGGGCACAGGGCATCGGCGCGACCGTCGTCGACCCGCGCTGGGTCGTCCCGGTTCCCGCGTCGATCGTCGAGCTCGCCTCGCGTCACCGACTGGTCATCACCCTCGAGGACGGCATCCGCGTCGGCGGCATCGGGACGCGCGTGCGCCAGGTGCTGCGCGAGGCGGGCGTCGACACCGCGGTGGACGAGCTGGGGCTTCCCGACGCCTTCATCGACCACGCCTCGCGCGATCAGGTGCTCGCGGATGCGGGCCTCACGCCCGCGAAGATCGCCCAGGACGTCGTCGCGCAGGTGCTCGGCACCCGCGTGCCCGTCGCGCGGCCGGAGAAGGACGGCCGCGGCGTGCCGACCGTGACCGGTCAGATCGGCCGCATCGCGAACAGCTCCTGAGACGCTACAGCGGGGCGCACCGTGTCGGTGCGCCCCGCTGTCGTCGCCTCGATCGCCGTCTCAGGCGTCGACGCCGCGGATCACGGGATCGTGGAACGTGCCGCCGAACACGCGCTCGGATGCGCCGACGCGGTCGAGGTAGACCGAGGCGCCGCCGTCGATGAACGGCCATCCGGCGCCCAGGATGAGCGCGAGGTCGATGTCCTCGACCTCGGGGACGACGCCCTCGTCGAGCATGATCCGGATCTCGCGGGCGAGCTCGTCCTCGACTCGACGGAGGATCTCCTGCTCGGAGACGGGGGAGGAGCCGACCGAGAGCGCCTTCTGCGCGTCCTTCGTCCAGCCGGTGACCCGACCGGACCTGTCCTTCTCGACCGCCTGGGGCAGGTCGGCGAGAGCGTGCAGGTTCGCCGAGGCGTGGAAGCGGTCGGGGAAGTGCGACACCATCGTGTCCTGCACGTGGGCTGCGACCTTCCAGCCGACGAGGTCGATGAGCTGGAACGGCGTCATCGGAAGGCCGAGGGGCGCGAAGGCGCGCTCGACCGTCATCAGCGGCGTGCCCTCGTCGATCGCGCGTGCAGCCTCGCCCATGACCTTCGCGAGCAGGCGGTTGACGATGAAGCCCGGAGCGTCGGCCGAGCCGATCGCGTTCTTGCGGAGGTCCTTCGCGACCGCGTATGCCGTCGCGAGCGCCTCCTCGCTCGCCTGCGGCGTGCGGACGACCTCGATGAGCGGCATGACCGCGACCGGGTTGAAGAAGTGGAAGCCGACGAGGCGCTCGGGGTGCGCGAGCACCGAGCCGATCTCCTCGACCGAGAGCGACGACGTGTTCGTCGCGAGGATCGCCTCCGGCGAGACGATCCGCTCGATCTCGGCGAAGACGCCCTGCTTGACCTTCGTCTCCTCGAACACGGCCTCGATGACGAAGTCGCAGTCCGCGTACTCGGCCTTGTCGATCGTGCCGTGCACGAGCGCGCGGACGCGATTCGCGGCGTCGCCGTCCAGCCTCCCCTTCTGCTCGAGCTTCGCGATCTCCTCGTGGATGTACGCGAGACCCTTGTCGACACGCGCCTGATCGACGTCGGTGATGAGCACGGGCACCTCAAGCCGACGCAGGAACAGGAGTGCGAACTGGCTCGCCATGAGGCCCGCGCCGATGACGCCGACCTTCGTGACCTTGCGGGCGAGCGAGCGGTCGGGGGCGCCCACGGGCCGCTTCGCGCGCTTCTGCACGAGGTCGAACGCGTACATCGACGCGGCGAACTGATCGCCCGCGATGAGGTCGGCGAGCGCCTCGTCCTCGCGCGCGAATCCCTCGGCGCGGGTGCCGGAGCGCGCCTTGTCGAGCAGATCGAGCGCGCGGTAGGGCGCGCGGGGGACCGTGCCGATGCGGCTCTCGAGCATCCCGCGCGCGACCTTGATCGCGACCGGCCACTTCGTCAGGCGCTCGATCTTGCCGGGAGCGTTCCTGCGCTCGACCTTGATCGTCCCGGCGAGCACGCCGTCGGCCCAAGCGAGAGAGTCCTCGAGGTAGTTCGCGGGTGGGAAGATCGCGTCGAAGATGCCGAGCTCGAACGCCTGCTGCGGCTTGAGCGTGCGGTTCTGCTTGAGCGGGTTCGAGATGACCACCTCGAGCGCGTTCTCGATCCCGATGAGGTTCGGGAGGAGATAGGCGCCGCCCCAGCCGGGGACGAGCCCGAGGAACACCTCGGGCAGCGCGATCGCGGCGGCCGACGAGTCGACGGTCCGGTAGGTGGAGTTGAGGGCGATCTCCGTCCCGCCGCCGAGCGCCAGCCCGTTCACGAACGCGAACGACGGCACGCCGAGGTCCGACAGCTTGCCGAGGACGTGGTGGCCCTGCTGCGCGATGAGCAGCGCGTCCTTCCGCTCGCGCAGAGCGCTGATCTGCGACAGGTCGGCCCCTGCGGCGAAGATGTACGGCTTGCCCGTGATCGCCACCGCATCGATCTCGCCGGCCGCGGCGCGCGCCCGCAGCGTCTCGAGCACGCCGTCGAGCTCCGCGAGCGTGCGCGGGCCGATCGTGTTCGGCCGCTTGTGGTCGCGCCCGTTGTGGAGCGTGATGAGCGCGATCGTGCGACCCCCGCGCGTGCGGATGTCGCTGACGAGGGAGTGCGTGACGACCTCGTCGGCAGTGAGCGCCTCGAGCCCGGAGAAGTCGATGGAGGAGTAGTCGGTCATCGTGCTCACTTCCGCTTCTTCTTGCCGGTGTAGTGCGGGTTCTCCCACACGACGCTGCCGCCCTGACCGAGCCCGACGCACATCGCGGTGAGGCCGTAGCGCACCTCGGGGTGCTCGGCGAACTGCGCAGCGAGCTGGATCATGAGGCGCACGCCGGATGCCGCGAGGGGATGCCCGACCGCGATGGCGCCGCCCCAGGGGTTGACCCGCGGGTCGTCGTCGGCGATCCCGAAGTGGTCGAGGAAGGAGAGCACCTGGATCGCGAAGGCCTCGTTGAGCTCGAACAGGCCGATGTCGTCGATCGTGAGCCCCGCCTTCGCGAGGGCCTTCTCGGTCGAGGGGATGGGGCCGATGCCCATGATCTCCGGCTGGACGCCCGCGAACGCGAAGGAGACCATCCGCATCTTGGGCGCGAGGCCGAGCTCCTTGACCGCGGCCGACCCGGCGAGCAGGCTCACGGTCGCGCCGTCGGTGAGCGGCGACGACGTCCCCGCGGTGACGCGCCCGTGCGGCCGGAACGGCGTCTTGAGCGAGGCGAGGCCCTCCATCGTCGTCTCGGGGCGGCGTCCCTCGTCCTCGGTGGCGAGCGCCCACGCTCCGTCAGGGCGCGCCACCGCGACCGGGACGAGATCGGGCTGGATGCGCCCGGCGTCGTAGGCGGCCTGAACCTTCTGCTGGCTCAGCATGCCGAAGCGGTCGGCGCGCTCCTTCGTGAGGTGCGGGAACCGGTCGTGGATGCGCTCGGCGGTGACGCCCATGTTGAGCGCGCCGGGATCGACGAGCTTCTCGGCGACGAAGCGCGGATTCGGATCGGCGTTCGACCCGATGGGGTGCCGGCCCATGTGCTCGACTCCGCCCGCGATGGCGAGGTCGTACATGCCGACGCCGATCGACGCGCCCATCGTGGTGACCGCCGTCATCGCGCCCGCGCACATCCGCTCGATCGCGAGGCCCGGCACGGTCTGCGGGAGTCCCGCGAGGATGGCCGCGGTGCGGCCGAGGGTCAGGCCCTGGTCTCCTGTCTGCGACGTGGCCGCGATGGCGACGTCGTCGATCCTGTCGGCGGGGACGCCGCCGTTGCGCTCCATGAGCCCGATCATCGCCTTGACGACGAGGTCGTCGGCTCGGGTGTTGGCGTACATGCCCTTCTCGCCGGCGCGCCCGAACGGGGTCCGCACACCATCGACGAAGTAGACATCCGAAAGCTCGGCCACTCTGCCTCCCTGTGTCAGTTGACCTCAGCCTAGGCACGGGCGGGCGCGCGTCTCCGCATCGATTGGGATGAACCTACGAAGCCGGATCGCCCTGCTCTCCGGGCGTTTGCGCGGCGCGCACAAACGCGGCGGCGATGAGGTCGGCGGTGGCCTCGATCTGCCAGGGGCGGGCTCCCTGCGCGCGGAGGGCGTCGCCGACCGTGACGGCATCCACGAAGGAGGGCGGCTCCCACGCCACCCGGCGCAGCGTCTCGGGGGTGAGGAGGTTCTCCGTGGGCATCGACAGCTCGGCGGCCTTCGCCTCGACGTCGGGCCGAGCCTGCTTGAGCCGCTGGTCGGCCTCGGGGTTGCGGTCGGCCCATGCCCGATGGGGCGGCAGCGCATCGCTCGGGACCCGCTCGGCAGGGAGGTCGTCGCTCTCGCGTCCGGCGACGATCGCGTTCCACCAGCGGTCGAGCTCGGTCCGGCTCGCGCGGCCGGTGAACTCGCGGATGCCGGCGAGGGCCTGCTTCGTGCGCGGCATGGCCAGCACCGCGGCGACGAGCGCGCGATCGGGCACGAGTCGACCGGGCGAGACGTCCTGAGCCTGCGCGAGCTCCTCGCGCGCGCGCCACAGCTCGCGCGCGACCGCGAGGTTGCGACGGCCGCGCACCTTGTGCAGTCCGCTCAGGCGCCGCCACGGGTCGGGGCGCGGCGCCTTCGGCTCGCGCGCGAGCGTCGCCTCGAACTCCTGACGGGCGAACTCGGCCTTGCCCGACGCCTCGAGCTCTGCCTCCAGCCGGTCGCGCACGTCGACGAGGTGGAGGACGTCGAGCGCCGCGTACTCGAGCCACGCGCGCGGGAGGGGCCGGGTCGACCAGTCGGCGGCCGAGTGCGCCTTCGCGAGCTCGATCCCGAGCGCGGCCTCGACGACGGCGCCGAGGCCGACGCGCTCCCAGCCGAGGAGGCGGGCGGCGAGCTCCGTGTCGAAGATGCGCCGAGGGTCGAGCCCCAGCTCGCGAAGGGAGGGCAGGTCCTGGCTCGCCGCGTGGAACACCCATTCCTCGTCGCCCAGGAGGCGCTGGATGGCCGTCACGTCGGGAACCGCGATCGGGTCGACGAGCAGGACGCCGCCGTCGCGACGGTAGAGCTGCACGAGGTAGGCGCGCTGCGAGTAGCGGAAACCGGAGGCGCGCTCGACGTCGACGGCCACGGGGCCGGTGCCCGCGGCCAGGCGCTCGACAGCCTCGGCGAAGACCGCGGGGTCGTCGATCACGGGGAAGTCCGCTGCCGGCTGCTGGTCGGTCATCTGGGCCTCCGGGCGCCGAACACGGCGATGTCCTCCGACCCCGGCGGGAGGCCGGCGAGCATGCAGACGAGCTCGGCCCAGGCCTCGACGTGGGAGCGGAACGATCCGACGGGCGACCACGAGGCGCGCAGCTCGATCTGCGCGCCGTCGCCCTCGGCGGCGAGTGCCCCGAACCCCTTCGACAGGATCTTCGTCGCGGTGCCGGAGGGGGAGTGGTACGGCGCCCCGCGGGTCTCCAGCGCGTCGACGAGCCACGACCAGGTGACATCCGCGAGGAGCGGATCGGTCCCGATCTCGGGTTCGAGGGGAGCCTGGGCGAACGTCACGATGCGCCAGCTGCCGCCCCATGACTCCTGCCCGTCGGGGTCGTGGAGCAGGATGAGCCGGCCGGTCCCGTACGGCGAGTCGCCGTGGTCGTCGGGTCGGACATCGGCGGCGAGGGCGATGCTGAAGGGCGCCAGACCCTGCGGCGACGGGATGTCGCGCACGGTGAGATCGCCCCGGAACGTCGCCGAGCGCACGGCCGCCTCCGCCTCCGCGAAGGCGTCTGAGCGCGCCCGATCTCCCGTCACGTCGACAGATTAGAGTGAGGGTGCCATGAACACCCCCAGGCGCGCCGCATCCCCGGTCCTCATCGGTCTCCGCTCCGCTCTCACCGTGCTCGCCGCCATGCTCGCCGGCGTGGCGGGCGCCGTCGCCTACGTCTCGCTGCGGATCGCGCGCAAGGCGGTCACGCCCGGCCCGCGCGTGGCCGACGTCGCCGTCCACGGGTTCGACACCGGCGCGCAGACGATCACGCTCTCGCGCACGCCCGATACGGTCCTCCCCGGGCGCTACGGGCTCTTCACGGGCGGATCGGAGCACTACCTGAAGCTCGGCGCGGTCCTCGCGGAGGACGGGCAGCGCGTGCGGAGGAAGCTGCTCACGCAGGTCGACTCGAGCTCGCAGATCGGGCCGTACGCGGCCTTCAGCGGCTGGTACTGGGAGCGCGCCGAGGAGCTCCACCTCCCGTTCACGACCGAGTTCATCGGCGCCCCGGTCGGGCCGTGCCCCGCGTGGTACTTCCCGGCCGAGGATCCCGATGCGGACACGTGGGTCGTCGCGGTCCACGGGCGCGGGACGACCCGCGCCGAGGTGCTCCGCGCGGTTCCCGTCCTCCATGAGGAGGGGCTCCCCGTCCTGTGCGTCTCGTACCGGAACGACGGCGAGGCGCCGCGCAGCCGCTCGGGCCGGTACGGTCTCGGCGCGACCGAGTGGCGCGACGTCGACGCCGCCGTCGCGTGGGCGCTGCGGCGCGGAGCCCGCCGGATCGTCCTGATGGGGTGGTCGATGGGCGGGGCGATCGTCCTCCAGGTCGCGCTCAACTCGGCGCACGCCGACGCGATCGCGGGCGTCATGCTGGAGTCGCCGGTCGTGGACTGGCGGCTCGTGCTGGGATTCCAGGCGCGCGAGCTGCGCGTCCCGTCGCCCTTCACCCGGCTCGCGATGGGCGCGCTCGGACAGGAGTGGACGTCACGGGTCGTGCGCCACGGCGACCCGATCTCGCTCGACGACCTCGACATCGTGTCCCGCGCGGAGGAGCTGCGGCATCCGATTCTGCTCCTGCACAGCGACGACGACGGGTTCGTGCCGTCCGACGCCTCGCACCGGCTCGCGTCCGAGCGCCCCGACCTCGTGACGCTCGAGCGCTTCCACACGGCGCGCCACACGAAGCTGTGGAACTTCGACGAGCACCGCTGGAACAGCGCGATCCGCTCCTGGCTGCGCACTCAGGCGTTCGTGCCCGACGTCGGCGGGGCCTGAGCCGCCTCAGACGAGACGCGAGCGGATCTGCCGCTTGGCGCGCAGGAGCATCCCGGTCATTCCCGAGATCCGCAGCGGCGACACGACGCGGGTGAGGCCGAGGGTCTGCGGGAAGTCATCGGGCACCGCGAGGGCCTCGTCGGCGGTGAGGCCCGTGAGCCCCTGAGCGAGGATGCTCGCGAAGCCGCGCGTCGTGGGTGCCTCTGCGGGCGCGGTGGCGTGCATCGCGACGCGGCGATCGGCGTCGACCTCGAGCACGATGAACACGGGCGACTGGCATTCCGCGACGCGCTCGGTGAGCTCCGGGTGATCGGCGTAGCGCGCGGGGATCTCCGGGAGCTCGTTCGCGAACTCGAGGAGGAGCTGGAGACGCTCGGGCTCGTCGAGCGCGAGGAACTCGTCGCGGATCTCCGCGAGGGCGTCGGGGAGCGCGTGGTCGGTCATCCGCCCCAGACTACTGCGCGGGGAGCGCCCCTGGCTCGCCGCCCGTCGCGATCGGCACCCGGACGGCGCTGCCCCACTCGGTCCAGGATCCGTCGTAGTTGCGGACCTTCGGGAAGCCGAGGAGGTGCTTGAGGACGAACCACGTGTGGCTCGAGCGCTCGCCGATGCGGCAGTACGCGACGATGTCGTCGTCGTCCTGCAGGCCGATCTCGTCGCGGTAGATCGCCTCGAGCTCGGCGCGCGGGCGGAAGCCGCCGTCCTCCGCGACGGCGCGCCCCCACGGCACGCTGCGGGCCGTGGGGATGTGGCCGGCGCGGAGCGCCCCCTCCTCGGGGTACGCGGGAGCGGTCGTGCGCTCGCCGGTGTACTCCTCGGGAGAGCGCACGTCGACGAGCGGACCCGCGCCGAGATGCGCGAGGACGTCGTCCTTGAACGCGCGCAGGGTGGCGTCGTCGCGCTCGACGACGGGGTACTCGACGGCCGCGCGCACCGTGCGCTCGGTCGTGAGCTCCCGGCCCTCGGCGATCCAGCGATCGCGCCCTCCGTCGAGGAGGCGGACGTCCTCGTGCCCGAAGAGCGAGAACACCCAGAGGGCGTAGGCGGCCCACCAGTTGCTCTTGTCGCCGTAGATCACCACCGTGTCGTCACGGGAGATGCCCTTGCGGCCGAGCAGCTCGGCGAAGCCCGCGCCGTCGAGGTAGTCGCGCACGACCGGGTCGTTCAGCTCCGTGTGCCAGTCGATCTTGACCGCGCCCGGGATGTGGCCGGTCTCGTAGAGGAGGACGTCCTCGTCCGACTCGACGACCACGAGACCCGGCTCGCCGCGGTGCTCTTCGAGCCATTGGGTCGAGACCAGCCGCCACGGCTCGGCGTACGCGGCGAACTTCTCCTGCGACCCATCCGGTGCGACGGCCATAGCTGCTCCTCGTTATCGTTGTGGGGACCCGTCTTCGAGCCTACGGCCCGCGAGCACGGTGCGGCTCGGCCTGTCGGCCGGGGCGCGTAACCGACAGACATCTGAGGACCCATGACCTCCACCGCGACCGAGATCGTCCACCTCGCCGACCGCCATCCGCAGCTGTCCGGCGAGGAGATGCTCGCCAGCCTCGTGCCGCCGCGGCAGTTCGACGACGCGACGTTCGCGTCGTACCGCGTCGACCCCGACTACCCCTCGCAGCAGGAAGCGAAGGAGGAGCTCGAGCGGTTCGCGACGGGGGCCCAGCCCGCGCGGCGCGGGGGGCTCTTCTCGCGCAGGCCCAAGCTCCCGGAGACCAAGCCCGGCGTGTACCTCGACGGCGGGTTCGGCGTCGGCAAGACGCACCTGCTCGCGGCGATCTACCACGCGGTCCCCGCCCGCCGGAAGCACTTCGGCTCGTTCATCGAGTACACCGCCCTCGTCGGCGCGCTGGGCTACAAGAACACGGTCGACCTGCTGCGCGGATCGGCGCTGCTGTGCATCGACGAGTTCGAGCTCGACGACCCGGGCGACACGATGGTGATGACGCGGCTCCTCGGCGAGCTCGTGGCGTCGGGGACGCGTCTGGCGGCGACGAGCAACACCCCGCCGAACGCGCTCGGCGAGGGGCGCTTCGCCGCGCAGGACTTCCTCCGCGAGATCCACGCGATGTCCGACAGCTTCCGCACCCTGAGGATCGACGGCGTCGACTTCCGCCAGCGATCCCTCGACGGGCACGCCGTCGTCCTCGACGACGCGGAGTACGACGCGGCGCTCGCGGGCGCGGGCGGCTCGGCCTCCGACGACGGCTTCGATGCGCTCATCTCGCACCTCGCCCGCGTGCACCCCTCGCGCTACATCCGCCTCATCGACGGCCTCAGCGCCGTGGGTCTGCGCGACGTGCGTCAGCTCACCGACCAGTCGGAGGCGCTGCGCTTCGTCGCGTTCGTCGACCGCGTCTACGACGCCGAGCTGCCGATCCGCGCCACGGGCGCACCGCTCGAGGACGTGTTCGGCGCCGACATGCTCGCGGGGGGCTACCGCAAGAAGTACCTCCGCGCGATCTCGCGTCTCGTCGCCTCGACGCACGCGTGACGCGCTGCCGCCCGAGGTCCTCCCCAGGGCGGCGAAACACGATGTTTACGGAACGCCGATCCTCGTAACACATCGGAAACACCAGCCGCACCAGACGGGTAACGCGCTGTCGGGACACTGAGTCCACCCGGTCGAGCGAACCTCTCGACCCGACGGCTCGCCGGGGTCCCCACACTCGATCTGGAGAAGCACATGGATCAAGGCAACACAGCGTTCATGCTGATCGCCGCGGCGTTCGTCCTGCTGATGACGCCCGGGCTGGCGTTCTTCTACGGCGGACTCGTGAAGGCCAAGAGCGTCATCAGCATGATGATGCTGAGCATCGGGGCGATGGGCCTCATCGGGGTCCTCTGGGTGCTCTACGGCTATGCCGTGGCGTTCCCCGGCGCCGAGGGCCTCGTCGCACCGTGGTCGATCGACTGGACGGCGCTCGGCCTCGACAGCCTGCTCGAGACGCCCGAGGACGCGGCGTACCCGCCGCTCGCGTTCGTCGCGTTCCAGGCGACGTTCGCGATCCTCACGGTCGCCCTCGTGTCCGGCGCGATCGCCGACCGCGCGAAGTTCGGCGCGTGGATGACGTTCGCGGGCATCTGGGCCACCGTCGTCTACTTCCCGGTCGCGAGCTGGGTCTTCAACTTCGGTCTCGCCGACGACGGCTCGTTCGCATACGGCGGATGGATCACCTACGGCATGCAGGAGGTGTTCGGCGTCGGCGCGATCGACTTCGCGGGCGGCACCGCCGTGCACATCAACGCGGGTGCCGCGGCCCTCGCGCTCTCGCTCGTGCTCGGCAAGCGCGTCGGCTTCCAGAAGGGCGCGCACGTTCCGCACAACCCGCCGTTCGTGCTGCTCGGCGCCGGGCTGCTGTGGTTCGGCTGGTTCGGCTTCAACGCCGGCTCCGAGCTCGCCGCGGACGGCACTGCCGCCCTCGCCTTCGTCAACACGATCGCCGCACCCGCTGCCGCGCTCCTGGCCTGGCTCGTCGTCGAGAAGATCAAGGAGGGCAAGGCGACCTCGGTCGGCGCTGCCTCGGGCGCCGTCGCGGGCCTCGTCGCGATCACGCCGGCCTGCGCGTCGGTCCACCCGATCTGGGCCATCCTGCTCGGCCTCATCTCGGGCGCGGTGTGCGCGCTCGCGATCGAGCTGAAGTACCGCTGGGGCTTCGACGACTCGCTCGACGTCGTGGGCATCCACCTCGTGGGCGGCCTCATCGGAACCATCTACCTCGGCTTCTTCGCGAACGAGACCGGCCTGTTCATGGGCGGCAACGGCGCGCAGCTGCTCGTCCAGGTGATCGCGGCGGTCGCCGTCCTCATCTACTCCTTCGTGCTCGCCTACATCATCGGCTTCGCGATCGAGAAGACGATCGGCTTCCGCGTGAAGAACGAGGACGAGGTCGCCGGCATCGACACCGTTCTGCACGGCGAGGAGGGGTACGTCCTCGACGTGCGCTGATCCCATCTCCTCTCCAGGACGCCCCGGCCGGATGGTCGGGGCGTCCTCGTGCGCGTCGGCACCGGTAGGGTGACGGCGTGGCAAGACAGGGAGTCCTCGGCATGCTCGCCGGCATCGCGCTCGACGTCCTCGCGCAGGCGACGAAGCCTCAGCGGAAGGCAGGGTCCACGCGGAAGCGCGACGATGACCGGCCCTCGGCCCCTCGCGCGCCGCGTCCCGCGCGCGAGGCGGCGCGCGAGGTCCCGCCGCAGGCGGCCGACGCGCGCTCCGGCGTGCAGACGGTCGAGGTGGATCCGAGCGACGTCCGAGACCTCGTCCTCACCTACGCTCCCGATCGCGACGGCGCGCCCGACGGCGGCGAGATCATCTGGACCTGGGTGCCGTACGCCGAGAACGACGGGAGAGGCAAGGACCGGCCCGTCCTCGTCCTCGGCCGGCACTCGTCCGATCGCTCGTACGCCGTGAAGCTCACGAGCAAGTCGCACGACGGCGACCGCGAGTACGTCTCGATCGGCTCGGGGGAGTGGGATGCCCAGGGCCGCGAGTCCTGGGTCGATCTCGATCAGCTCTACAGCGTCCACGTCGACGGGATGCGGCGCGAGGCGGCGGAGCTCGACCGTCGACGGTTCGAGCGCGTCGCTCAGGAGCTCGTGCGCCGCTACGGCTGGCGCACGGGGGAGTAGGCGCACGGGCCGCACCGGAGTCGGCGCACCGTGCGCACCGTCGGGTTCCCCAGGGTCAGGGCCTGCACCTCGGTGGTGAGCTCGTGCGCGTGGGCCGAGCACAGGCCCGCGCCGCATTCGGTGCAGACCGCGAGTGCCACCCTCTCGACGCCGACGGTGTCGCAGTCATGACAGCGCATCGGCCGTCTCCTGAGCTGAGCCGGGCGCACGCCGGGCGGTCGTGATCTCGCGAACCGGGCGACACGGATTCCCGACGGCGACGACGCCGGCGGGGATATCGCGGGTGACGACGGATCCCGCCCCGACGATGGCGTCGTCCCCGATCGTGACGCCAGGGGTGATCGTGACGGAGCCTCCGAGCCACACCCTGCTGCCGATCGTCACGGGCTCTGGCAGCTCCCAGCCCTCGACCCTGCTCGCGATGTCCTCCGCGTGGTTGGGGGTGTAGATCGCGCAGCGGGGGCCGATGAGCGTGTCCTCGCCGATCGTGACGAGCCCGCCTCCGACGACGAGGAAGTCAGCGTTGATGAACGTGCGGTCGCCGATCACGAGCCGCTCGCCGTAGTCGATGCTCAGCGGCGGCCGGAAGTCGATCCCGTCTCCGGCGCCCGGCACGAGCTCGCGGAACAGATGGCGAGCCTCGTCGAGATCGTCGTGGTAGATCCGTCCGATCCGCGCGCACAGCGCGTGCGCTCTCCACGAGAGGTCCTGGAGGGCGGGAGAGGTCCGATACCGGATCCACCCGCCCGAGAGCAGACTGCGCACGTCCTCGTCCTGCGCGGCAAGCACGGTCATCGTGGGTGGCGGTTCGGCGATGCGGTCCATGGGAGGCCTCCTATTCGTTGGGAGTGCCAACATATAGCATGCTCCGGAGGGAGGGCAATGGTCTCTCATGCGATGCCGGTCACCGCACGGCCCTGCTCGCGTACCGCGCGGGCGGGGAAGACGACGAAGCCCCCGGCGGGACCGGGGGCTTCTCATGGTGGGCGATACCAGACTCGAACTGATGACCTCTTCCGTGTGAAGGAAGCGCGCTACCAACTGCGCCAATCGCCCATGTGGAGTTGTCGTGCCTCGGCGGCACAGGTGTCGAGCATACCGGATCGGATCGGCGCAGGCGAACCGGGTCGCCCGTCTCGCGTGTCGCGCGTGAACGGTCGGTGACACGCCCGGATCCGGGTCGTGGTTTGGCCGGTCGTGGAACGTGGGCTAAAGTGGTGCAAGTGCCCGGAGCGAGACTCCGGGGGCGAAATGCGGATGTAGCGCAGTTGGTAGCGCATCACCTTGCCAAGGTGAGGGTCGCGAGTTCGAGTCTCGTCATCCGCTCGAGTGCAGGGGTTCCGAAAGGGATCCAGGCACGTGGGTTCGATCCCCGCGGTGGCGTGGCCGAGAGGCGAGGCACCGGCCTGCAAAGCCGTTTACACGGGTTCGAATCCCGTCGCCACCTCGCTCGACAACTGAATAGCTCTTGATGAGCGCGATTGGCGCAGCGGTAGCGCGCTTCCCTGACACGGAAGAGGTCACTGGTTCGATCCCAGTATCGCGCACGCGGATGTAGCGCAGTTGGTAGCGCATCACCTTGCCAAGGTGAGGGTCGCGAGTTCGAGTCTCGTCATCCGCTCGCGCACAGGGCCCCCTCGTGGGGCCCTGTTCCTTTGGGCGATTGGCGCAGCGGTAGCGCGCTTCCCTGACACGGAAGAGGTCACTGGTTCGATCCCAGTATCGCCCACTCGAGAACCCCCGCTTCGGCGGGGGTTTCGTCGTTCTCGCGGGTGCACGCGGTGCGAGCCCACGGAGGCGGCGCAACTAGGATGGTCGAGTGACCACCGGATTCGACCTGTACCCCGAGAAGAACGTCGTCGCCATGCGCGTCGACGGTGAGCTGAAGGACCTCGCAGCCGAGGTCGCGGAGACGCAGACGACGGAGCCGGTGACGATCGACAGCCCCGACGGACTGAACATCCTGCGCCACTCCACCGCGCACGTGCTCGCGCAGGCGGTGCAGAAGATCAACCCCGCCGCGAAGCTCGGCATCGGCCCGTTCATCGCCGACGGCTTCTACTACGACTTCGGCGTCGACGAGCCGTTCACCCCCGACGACCTCAAGGCGATCAAGAAGGAGATGCAGCGCATCGTCAAGGAGGGCCAGCGGTTCGTCCGCCGGGTGGTCACGGACGAGGAGGCGCAGGCCGAGCTCGCCGACGAGCCGTTCAAGCTCGAGCTCATCGGCCTCAAGGGCGGCAAGAAGGAGGCCGCGGAGGGGGCGAGCGTCGAGGTCGGCGCCGGCGAGCTGACCATCTACGACAACGTCGACGCGAAGAGCGGCGAGACGCAGTGGAAGGACCTCTGCCGCGGCCCTCACGTGCCCTCCACGCGCCTGCTCGGCAACGGCTGGGACATCGTGCGGGTCGCGGGCGCGTACTGGCGCGGCAGCGAGAAGAACCCGCAGCTCCAGCGCATCTACGGCACGGCGTGGCCCACCAAGGATGACCTGAAGGCCTATCAGGACCGCCTCGCGGAGGCCGCGCGTCGCGACCACCGCAAGCTCGGCAAGGAGCTCGACCTCTTCTCGTTCCCCGACGAGATCGGGTCGGGCCTGTCGGTCTGGCACCCGCGCGGAGGGATCGTGCGCGGCGAGATGGAGCAGCACGCGCGTCGACGTCACATCGAGGGCGGCTACACCTACGTCTACACGCCGCACATCTCGAAGGAGGACCTGTTCCTCACCTCGAACCACCTCGTCACGTACAAGGACGGGATGTTCCCGCCGATCGTCATGGACGAGGAGCGCGACGAGGACGGCAACATCACGAAGCAGGGCCAGGACTACTACCTGAAGCCCATGAACTGCCCGATGCACATCCTCATCTACAAGGAGCGCGCGCGCAGCTACCGCGACCTCCCGCTGCGGTTCGCGGAGAACGGGACGGTCTACCGCAACGAGCTGTCCGGCGCGCTGCACGGACTCACGCGCGTGCGCGGCTTCACGCAGGACGACTCCCACCTCTTCGTGACGCCCGAGCAGCTCGAGGCCGAGGTGACGAAGGTGCTCGAGTTCATCATCTCGATGCTGCGCGACTTCGGCCTCGACGACTTCGAGCTCGAGCTGTCGATGCGCGATGACGAGAAGGCCAAGTGGATCGGCTCGGACGAGTTCTGGGAGTACTCGACGAACGCCCTGCGCAATGTCGCGGTCGCGAGCGGGCTCAAGCTCACCGAGGTCCCCGGAGAGGCCGCGTTCTACGGTCCCAAGATCGACCTCAAGACGCGCGACGCGATCGGCCGTGTGTGGCAGCTGTCGACCGTCCAGGTCGACCCGAACCTCCCGGAGCGCTTCGACCTCGAGTACACCGCGGCGGATGGGTCGAAGCAGCGGCCGATCATGATCCACCGAGCTTTGTTCGGCTCGATCGAGCGCTTCTTCGCGATCCTCCTCGAGCACTACGCGGGCGACTTCCCGGTCTGGCTCGCGCCGCAGCAGGTCGTGGCCGTGCCCGTGGCCGACGAGTTCGCGCCCTACCTCGAGGACGTCGCCCAGCGCCTGCGGGCCGAGGGCGTGCGCGTGGAGGTCGATCGGTCCGACGACCGCATGCAGAAGAAGATCCGGACGCACTCGACCGGCAAGGTTCCGCTCATCCTCATCGCGGGGGAGCAGGACCGCTCGGCCGGCACGGTGTCGTTCCGCTTCCGCGACGGATCGCAGCGCAACGGCGTCCCGATCGACGAGGCGGTGCGCCTCGTCACGGGCGCGATCGCCGAGAAGAAGCTCATCCTGACGGACGAGGACCTCTGACATGACCGAGGAGCACGAGGCGCGCGAGGAGTTCGCGCGCCTCGAGCCGTCGTCTGACTTCCCGTCGTCGGCCGATGCGTTCCAGCGACTCTGGACGCCGCACCGGATGGCGTACATCAACGCGGGCGCGGACGCGAACCGCGGCACGGGCTGCCCGTTCTGCGCGGCGCCGGGCAAGAGCGACGAGGACGCCCTCATCGTGCACAGGGGAGAACACGCCTTCGTGCTGCTCAACCTCTTCCCGTACAACTCGGGGCACCTGCTCGTGTGCCCGTATCGCCACATCGGCCTGTACGACGAGGCGGACCCGCACGAGACGGCCGAGATCGCCTATCTCACGCAGACGGCGATGCGCGTGCTCCGCTCCGTGTCCCGGTGCGACGGCTTCAACATCGGGATGAACCAGGGCCACGTCGCGGGCGCGGGCGTCGAGGAGCACCTCCACCAGCACGTGGTGCCCCGCTGGGCCAGCGACGCGAACTTCTTCCCGATCATCGCGAAGACGAAGGCGCTTCCGCAGCTCCTCGGCGAGGTTCGCTCGGCCATCGCCGGCGCCTGGCCCGAGTACCACTGAGACTCAGCGAGCGCAGCGAGCCGCCCCCGGTCGTTGAGCGACGAGCGCCAGCGAGGAGTCGAAACGCGACTCAGCGCGCGCAGCGAGCCGCCCCCGGTCGTTGAGCGACGAGCGCCAGCGAGGAGTCGAAACGCGACTCAGCGAGCGCAGCGAGCCGCCCCCGGTCGTTGAGCGACGAGCGCCAGCGAGGAGTCGAAACGGAAGCCCCGGTCAGCGCGCCGCCCGGCACGCGGCGGCAAGGTCTCGGGCGAGCGCCTCGGCATCGTCGTCGGCGAGACCGTGCACCGTCAGACGGAGGTGGTGCGACGGCGTCGCGGCGTCGTCGAGCACGAAGTCGTCACCCGTCCGCGCCAGCCAGCCGCGGCGCATGAGCTGCTCGGAGACTGCGCGCGCCGGCGCCGGGAGCGGCACCCAGAGGCTCAGCCCGTCACCGGGGTCGACCTCGATGCCGTGGCGCGACAGGCGCTGCGCGAACGCCGCGTTCCGCTCGGCGTAGTGCGCGCCGGCGCGCTCGATGGTCGCGAGCGCGACCGGGTCGGTGAGGAGCGCGACGGTCAGTCGCTGGAGGAGATGACTGACCCACGTCGTCCCGGGGCTCAGCCGCAGCGCGAGACGGTCCGCCGTCTCGGGGTCGGACGCGGTCACCGCGAGGCACATGTCGGGCCCGAGGAACTTGGAGACCGAGCGCACGAGCGCCCAGCGCCGGTGCGCGGGGCCGATGATCGAGTGGTACGGCCTGCGCGACAGGAGAGAGAAGTGGTCGTCCTCGATCACGAGGACGTACGGATGGTCGGACAGCACGGCGCGGAGGTCCGCTGCGCGCGCGGGTGACAGCCCGGCGCCGGTCGGGTTCTGCGCGCGCGGGGTGCAGACGATCGCGCGCACCCCCTGCTCGAGCGCGTGACGCAGTCCGTCGACCGTCATCCCCTCGCCGTCCACCGGCACGGGCACCGCGCGGTAGCCGCCGAGTCGGACGGTCTGGATGCTCGCGAGGAAGCACGGGTCCTCGAGGGCGACCGCGTCGTCGCGCATGAGGGCCTGTGCGAGGAGGCGCTCGACCGCGTCGACGGCGCCGCTCGTGATCGTGAGATGCGGAGGGCCTGCCGGTGCGAGGTCCTGGCTCATCCACGCGCGGGCGCGCTCCTCGAGCTCTCGGTCGATGACGGGCTCTCCGTAGAGCACGGGGCGGCCGGCGAGCGAGGCGAGCGCGTGCGACATGTCGGGGATGAGAGCGGGATCGGGATTGCCCGTCCCGACGTCGCGCAGCACGCTGTCGGTCGCATAGCCCTCCTGAGCGACGGGGGAGCGGTCGGCGATCCGCGTGCCCGCCCGCCCCTGCGTGAGGACGATCCCCGCCTGGGCGAGCTGACGGTACGCGGCGACGGCGGTGTTGCGGTTCACGCCGAGCTGCTCGGCGAGCGAGCGGACCGGGGGAAGCGCGTCGCCGGGCCGGAGCCGGCCGCGTTCGAGGAGGGCGCGCACGCTGTCGGCGATGTCCGACGCGGAGCGGCCCGTGATCTCGATGACGCCCTGTTCCATTCCGCCGAGTCTACGGCCCGCACCGTGCTACGGTTTGACCTAGGTCAAAAGCCCGAATGTACCCGACCGTCGCCGGACGGCGACGACGTGAAAGGAAGCACCGTGGCCACTGCCACCACTGGAACCGGGCGCGTCAAGCGCGGACTCGCCGAGATGCTCAAGGGCGGCGTCATCATGGACGTCGTGACGGCCGAGCAGGCGCGCATCGCCGAGGACGCGGGAGCGGTCGCCGTCATGGCGCTCGAGCGCGTGCCCGCGGACATCCGCGCGCAGGGCGGCGTCGCCCGCATGAGCGACCCCGACCTCATCGACGAGATCATCGCGTCCGTCTCGATCCCGGTGATGGCCAAGGCGCGCATCGGGCACTTCGTCGAGGCGCAGGTGCTGCAGGAGCTCGGCGTCGACTACATCGACGAGTCCGAGGTGCTCTCGCCGGCCGACTACGTCAACCACATCGACAAGTGGGGATTCACCGTGCCGTTCGTGTGCGGCGCGACGAACCTCGGCGAGGCACTGCGCCGCATCACCGAGGGCGCGGCGATGATCCGCTCGAAGGGCGAGGCCGGCACGGGCGACGTCTCCGAGGCGACCAAGCACATCCGCCGGATCACGAGCGACATCAACGTGCTCCGCTCGAAGACCAAGGACGAGCTCTACGTCGCGGCCAAGGAGCTGCAGGCGCCCTACGAGCTCGTCGCGGAGATCGCGGAGACGGGCAAGCTGCCGGTCGTGCTCTTCACGGCCGGCGGTGTGGCGACCCCCGCCGACGCGGCCCTCATGATGCAGCTCGGCGCGGACGGCGTCTTCGTCGGCTCCGGCATCTTCAAGTCGGGCGAGCCGGCCAAGCGCGCGGCGGCGATCGTCAAGGCCACGACGTTCTACGACGACCCCAAGGTCGTCGCAGAGGCGTCGCGCGGCCTCGGCGAGGCCATGGTCGGCATCAACGTCTCCGACCTGCCGGCGCCGCACCGCCTCGCCGAGCGCGGCTGGTAGCCGTGCCCACCGCACCGCGCGTCGGGGTGCTCGCGCTGCAGGGGGATGTGCGCGAGCACGTCGCCGTGCTCGAGCACCTCGGCGCGCACGTCGTGCGCGTGCGTCGGCCCGAGCAGCTCGACGAGATCGACGGCATCGTCCTCCCCGGTGGCGAGTCGAGTGTGATCGACAAGCTCGCGCGCGCCTTCGACGTCCGCGAGCCCCTCGTGGCGGCCCTCCGCACGGGGATGCCCGCATTCGGGACGTGCGCCGGGCTCATCCTGCTCGCCGACCGGATCAGCGACGGCATCGAGGGTCAGCAGACGTTCGGCGGGCTCGACGTCACCGTGCGCAGGAACGCGTTCGGCGGACAGGTCGAGTCGTTCGAGACGGAGCTGTCGATGCCGGTCCTCGGCGCCCCTCCCGTGCACGCGACGTTCATCCGCGCGCCGGTGGTCGAGCAGGTCGGCGCGCACGCCGAGGCGATCGCTGCGCTCCCGGACGGCCGCGTGGTCGCGGTGGAGCAGGATGGCCTCCTCGGCATCTCCTTCCACCCGGAGGTCTCGGGGGAGGAGCGGCTGCACCGCCGCTTCCTCGCTCGCGTGCAGCGCGCGGCCTGAGCGCGGCAGGGTCCGCACGGCGGGCCCTGCCGCTGCGGCGTCAGCGCACCTGGCGAACCGCGAACTCGAGTCGCGGATGCGCGAAGTGCTCCTGCGCCTGCACGAGCTGGAGCTCGCGGTCGCCCGCGGCGAGCGTCTGCTCGAGAAGGCCGAAGACGCTCGACGCGGTGCGCGCGAGCGCATCGGGCGCGGACCGCGTCGCGAGATAGTGCGAGGTGAAGAGGGCGGCCGTCACGTCGCCGGAGCCGTTCGCCTTCATGGGGAGGTGCGGCGTCTGCACGACCCACGCGCCGTCGTCGTCGACCACCATCATCTCGATCGTGCCCTCGGGCCGGTCGGGGCGCTCGACCGAGGTGACGAGCACCGTGCGGGGGCCCATGTCGCGCGCGGCGTCGGCCGCTGCGACCGTGGACTCGAGCGTGTCGGGCGCCGTGCCGGTCAGGAAGCCCAGCTCGAACTGATTGGGCGTGATGATGTCGGCGACGGGCACGACCTTCTCGCGCAGGAGGTCGGGGATCGCCGGGGCGACGAAGCAGCCCGACTTCGCGTTGCCCATGACGGGGTCGCACGCGTAGACGGCGGCGGGATTGGCCTCCTTGACGCGTGCCACGGCGTCGATGATCACATCCGCGATGCCCTCGCTGCCCTGGTATCCCGAGAGCACCGCGTCCAGCGACGCGAAGGCGCCGCGCTCCTCGACGCCGCGGATGACCTCGGCCACGTCGGCCGGCGGGACGAGCGGGCCCCGCCACGCGCCGTAGCCGGTGTGGTTGGAGAAGTTGACCGTGTAGACGGGGAGCACCTCGACGCCGATGCGCTGCATGGGGAAGACGGCGGCGGAGTTGCCGGCGTGCCCGTACGCGACGGCCGACTGGATCGAGAGGATCTTCATCCTGAGATCATCTCATCGCCGCCCGCGCGTCCGATCGGCGTGGTGGAATGGACGCGGACGAGGGGGGAAGCCGTGGACGGGCGTCGACGCGGGGTCGCGATCGCGTGGAGCGCGATCGGGCTCGTGGTGCTGGGCCTCGTGGCGGTGTTCCTCTGGTCCGTCCTGCAGCCGCAGGCCGAGCCGGCCGCGCAGCCGACGCCATCCGCGTCGGTCTCGACGACGCCCACGCCCACGCCGACTCCGACTCCGACGCCCACGGGGCATCCGGCGAACACCGAGGAGTACGACCTCGGGGCGCTGCCGGCGCTCGACGTCTTCGCGGTGATCCCCGAGCTCCCGCTGGACGACGACCCCGACGGCGAGACCGCGTCGCTGTCCGCTCGCCCGCTCGGCGAGGGCGCCCCGGTCTTCGCGGATCCCGAGGGCGAGCCGGTCGCGGCGCTCGCGCGCGAGCTGCCCTTCGAAGGCACGGTCGTCCCGGTCGTCGAGCGAGAGGAGCACTGGGTCAAGGTGCTCCTCGTCGGGCGCCAGAGCACGCCGTCGCAGGGCGACGCGCGCCAGGTCGCGGGATGGCTCCGGATGGCCGACGTCGAGCTGAGCGCGAACGCCGCGCGCGTCGAGGTCGACCTCGGCGACCGCACGATCGACATCGTCACGCCGGATGGCGCCGAGCGCGTCGCGACGGACTTCGCATCGGGGACGACGGCGACGCCCACGCCTCTCGGGCGCTCCTTCATCATGCTCACGCGGGCCGTGCCGGAGCTCGCGTACACGGCGGGACTGCCGATCGTCTACCTGTCGGCGCAGTCGCCGACGCTCGACGGGTTCGACGGGCAGAGCGTCGCCGTGACCGCCTTCCACTACCACGACGTGCGGTCGGGACCCATCTCGAACGGATGCATCCGCCTGGGCGGCGAGGCGATCGCGCGCCTGGCCGAGCTGCCCGCGGGGACCCCCGTCTACATCCGCGAGTGAGCGCCGTGCGCCGCCCGCACGAGCAGTTCGGCGCGAGCGAATAGAATTGTCCTGGACGGCGCGCGCAGCGCGCGGTCGCGCAGTCAGACGAGCGGGAGATCTATGTCCGGGCATTCCAAGTGGGCCACGACCAAGCACAAGAAGGCGGTCATCGACGCCAAGCGTGCCAAGTCGTGGGCCAAGCTGATCAAGAACATCGAGGTCGCGGCCAAGCTCGGCGGCCCCGACCTGCAGGGCAACCCGACCCTCTTCGACGCCGTCCTCAAGGCGAAGAAGACGTCGGTCCCGAAGGACAACATCGACCGCGCGATCAAGCGCGGCGCCGGCATCGGCGGCGAGGCGGTCGAGTACACGTCGATCATGTACGAGGGCTACGCCCCCGGCGGCATCGCGATGCTCATCGAGTGCCTCACCGACAACAAGAACCGCGCGGCCGCCGAGGTGCGCACGGCGATGACGCGCAACGGCGGCAACATGGCCGACCCCGGCAGCGTCGCGTACAACTTCGAGCGCAAGGGCGTCATCGTCGCCTCCTCGGAGGGCGTCAGCGAGGACGACGTCATGCTGGCCGCGCTCGAGGCCGGCGCGCAGGAGATCGAGCCGCACCCCGCCGGATTCGAGATCATCACCGAGGCGAGCGACATGGTCGCCGTCCGCACCGCGCTGCAGGAGGCGGGCATCGAGTACGAGTCGGCCGACGCCGAGTTCGTGCCGAACCTCAAGGTCGAGGTCGACGCCGAGACCGCGCGCAAGGTGTTCCGCCTCATCGACGCGCTCGAGGACAGCGACGACGTGCAGAACGTCTTCACGAACATGGACCTGACGCCCGAGGTGCAGGCCGAGCTCGAGGAAGACGACGAGTGACGACCGGATCCCGGTGAGCGAGGGCGGAGGCGCGAGCCTCCGCCCTCGCTCCGTCCGGGGCGGATGTCGGCGGTGACGGGGAGGATGGACGCATGGGGCGGGCAGACGGCACGGGCAGGCTCGTGTCGGCCGACGGGGCCGATGACAGCGGCACCGGGATCCTGCACGTCGACATGGACGCGTTCTACGCGGCGGTCGAGGTGCTCGACGACCCGACCCTGGCGGGCAAGCCGATCATCATCGGCGCTCCGGATGGCCGCTCGGTCGTCTCGAGCGCGTCGTACGAGGCGCGCCGCTACGGGGTGAGGTCCGCGATGCCCGTGAGCCAGGCCATCCGCCTGTGCCCGCACGCGCTCATCGTGCCACCCCATTTCGACCGCTACCGGGCCGTCTCGGCCCAGGTGATGGAGATCTTCCGCAGCTTCACGCCGCTCGTCGAGCAGCTCTCGATCGACGAGGCGTTCCTCGACGTGCGCGGCGCCCGCCGGCTCTGGGGGAGCCCGGGGCGCATCGCGCAGCTCATCCGCGCGCGCGTGAAGGACGAGGCGGGCATCACGTGCAGCGTCGGCGTCGCCGCGACCAAGCACGTCGCGAAGATGGCATCGACGATCTCGAAGCCCGACGGGATGCTCGTCGTCCCCGGGCACCGGACCCTCGAGTTCCTCGGGGCGCGGCCCGTGCGCGCGATGTGGGGTGTGGGGCCGAAGGCGGCCGAGGTGCTGGAAGGGCGCGGCATCCGGACGATCGCCGATCTGCGCGACACGCCGCTGCCCGTCCTCGCGCGCGCCCTGGGGCAGGCGTCCGCCCACAGGCTGCACGCGCTCGCACGCGGCGAGGACGCACGAGAGGTCGAGACGACGCGCGTCGAGAAGAGCATCTCGCATGAGGAGACGTTCCACACCGACGTCTCCGACGTCGAGCTGCTCCGAGCCGAGCTGCTGCGCCTCGCCGATCGGGTCGCCGTGCGGCTGCGCCGTGGAGGCGTGGAGGCGGGCGGCGTCGCGATCAAGGTGCGCTTCGCCGACTTCGCGACGATCACGCGCTCCCAGGCGCTGGCCGAGCCGACCGCGCTCGGCCAGCGGATCGGCGAGGTCGCGCGCGAGCTGCTCGGGTCGGTCGAGCTGCGCCAGGCCGTGCGTCTCATCGGCGTCCGCGCCGAGCGCCTCCGCGAGGCGGGCTCGTCGGCCCTCGCCCTGTGGGATGAAGACGCCGACTGGAAGCGCGTGGAGGGCACGCTCGACGACGCCGTGAGCCGTTTCGGCGACGGCGCTGTGACGCGCGCGGCCTTCCTCGGGCGTGCGGAGCGGCATCCGGAGGTGCCCCGCACGCCGCGCCCGCCGGAGGATTCCGACTGACAGGCGCGGCTCGCCCCGGTAGCGTGGGGGACATGCCCAACATCGCCCTCGAAATCGGCAAGATCTCCGCGAACCTCGGCGTCACCGCCGCCTACGGCGAGCCCCAGGAGCTCGACGGCGAGCGCTTCGTCCCCGTCGCGGCGACGTGGACCGGCTTCGGCGGCGGCTCCGACGAGGCCGGCAACGGCGGAGGCGGAGGCGGCGGCTTCTCGGCGCCCGTGGGCGCGTACGTGCGACGCGACGGCGAGCTGCGCTTCGAGCCGAACCTCATCGCGACGCTCGCGGTCGCGATCCCGCTCGTGTGGGTCACCGGCCGCGTGCTCGCCAAGCTCATCCGTGCCCTCAAGAAGTAGCGAGCGCGCCGAGGTCGCGATCACGGAGGCGGCGCACCGCGTGCGCGCGCTCATCGACGCGAGGGCGGCGCGGAGGGTGGTCGTCGACGGCCGCAGCGGCGCCGGGAAGACGACGCTCGCGCGGCTCGTCGTGGAGGCGTGGCCGGGAGCGCAGCTCGTCTCGCTCGACGAGCTCTACCCCGGGTGGGGCGGACTGCGGGAGGGCGCGGCGCTCGCGTGCGCCCTCGTGCTGGCTCCGCACGCCGCCGGCTCCGTCGGACGGTACCGGCGCTTCGACTGGGCCCTCGGCACGTTCGCGGGCGCCGAGGTCCGTGTCGATCCGGATCGGCCCCTCGTCGTGGAGGGATGCGGCGCGCTCACACCCGCCTCCGCAGAGGTCGCGGATGCGAGCGTCTGGCTCGATGCCGAGGCCGCGCTGCGTCGCGAGCGCGCTCTCGCGCGCGACGGCGACGGCTTCGCGCCCTACTGGGACATGTGGGCTGCGCAGGAGGACGCGCACATCGCGAGCGAGGCGCCCGAGGCGCGTGCGGATCTCGCCCTCCTGACCCGCTGATCAGGGGCACGCGCATCCCGTTCGGATGTCGGTGGTGGGGTCGATGATGGGGGTGTGACGAGCAGGAAGCCGCGGTTTGTGGATCCGTTGTCGTGGGATGCGACGGTGGAGGAGCGGTGGGTGCTGTCGAATGTGCGGGAGACGTTGACGGGTTTTCGGCGGGCGGTGGCGTCGGCTGCGGCGGCGGAGGTGCAGGCGTTCGCGGTGGCGGCGCGGGTGGCGCGGGCGCAGATGGAGCGGTCGGGGTCGGATTCGGAGTTCGCGTTCCCGTGGCGGGCGGTCGCGGCTGAGCTCGCGGTGGCGTTGCATGTGCCGGTGGGGGAGGTGGAGGCGCGGATGGCGGATGCGGAGCTGCTGGAGGCGCGGTTGCCTCAGGTGCGGGTGGCGCTGTCGGCGGGGCGGATCACGCGCAAGCATGCGGATGTGATCCGGGAGGTCGCGCAGGGGTTGCCGGATGCGGTGCTGGGGGAGTTCCTGCGGCGGGTGCTGGGGTTCGCGGAGGAGGCCACGCCGCGGCAGTTGCGGGTGTTCGCGAGCGAGCTGGCGGCGGTGCTGCATCCGGTTCCGGTGGCGGAGGGTCAGGCGGCGGTGCGGGAGAAGCGGGGCACGTGGACGCGGGCTCTGCCGGGTGGGCTGGGTGAGTTCGTGATGCGGGACGAGGCGTCGGTGATCGCGGCGGTCGCGGACCGGCTGGATCAGATGGCGCGTCTGGTCGAGGCCGATGAGCGCCGCGCGGACCGGGAAGCGCAGGACGCGGCGCGGCAGGCGCGGGACGCGCGGGATGCGGCGGATGCGGCGGTGGGAGTGACGAGGGACGGGTTGGGGTTCCGGGTGGATCGGGAGGGGAACCGGATCGACCAGGGCGCGGTGCGGGTGCCCGGCGGTGCCCCGGACCCGGTGGTGTCGGCGGTCGATCCGGGGCTGGCGGTGCGGGATGCGGGGCTGTTCTCTGGGCGGTGCGCGCCGGGGGAGCGGGACGGGGCTCGGGAGGCGGAGCGGGTGCGGGTGACGCGCACGCAGCGGCGGGCGGATCTGGCGGGGAACCTGCTGCTGACGGGGGCGCCGACGGGGTATCCGATCGATGGGGATCCGGAGCGGCTGGCGGGGGTGCGCGGGACGGTCGCGGTGACGGTGCCGGTGACGAGTCTGGTCGGGCTGGATGACGGGCCGGCGATGCTGGCGGGGTACGGGCCGGTCCCGGCGGAGACCGCCCGCCGGCTCGCGCGGTATGCGCCGGGGTGGGAGCGGATCTTCCAGAACCCCGACACCGGTGCTCTGCTGACCGTCGATCACTATCAGCCGACGGCGGCGATCCGTCGTCTGGTCGAGCTGCGGGACGAGTGCTGCCGGTTCCCGGGCTGTTCGCGCCCGGCCCCGGGGTGCGAGAAGGACCATGTCCGGGAGTACTCCCGCGGCGGGCCGACGAGCGCGGAGAACCTCGAGGCGCTGTGCCGGCCGCATCACTACCTGCGGCATCACACGAGGTGGTCTCCGCGGGCGCTCGAGGACGGCGGCATCGAGTGGACCAGCCCGCTCGGGCACGTGTACGTCACCGAGCCCGAACCCCGGAGGCGACACCACGCCATCCACGACCCCCAGCCCCCACCCGAACCCCCACCCTTCTGAGACAACCCAGCCCCCACCATCCGCCACGCGCGCTTTCGCGCAGGCGGTGCGGGTGAGGGTGCCTGGTCAGGCGCTGTCGGCGGCCTGGAGCAGTCCGTCGAGACGGTAGCCGAGCCAGTCGTAGAGGGCGAAGCGCGGGTCCTCGTCGTCGTGATCCTCCGCGCTCTCGATGCCGAGTCGGCTCGCGAGCACGAGGCGCACGGCCGCGAGCGTCCGCAGCCATGCCTCGAGCGCGTCGCCGGCGATGGAGACGTCGACGGGGGAGAGCGCGTCTTCGAGCGGCGCCTCCTCGATCGCGGAGAGGTCGCGCAGAACGGTCGCCGCGTCCTGTGCGCGGCGGCCGAGGAGGTCTCCGCGCGTGACGCTGCGGAAGTCGTCCGCCGCGTCGGGATCGTCCGGGTACGCGTCGGGGGTGAGGCGCTCGAGCGCCGGGTCCGCCGCCGTCGGCGTGCTCTCGACCAGGGTCGCGAACTGCGTCACGAGGTCGCGGAGATGCGCGGCCTCGATGCGCGTCAGGGTGAGGATCACGAGTCGTTCGGTCATGGGGTGCGGTGTCCTCACATCGGCGCTCTGCGGACGGTCGCCCACAGTCCGTAGTCGTGCATGGCCTGGGCGTGCAGCTCCATCTGCTCGCGCGCGCCCTCGGCGACGACGGCGTGCCCCTCGTTGTGGACGGCGAGCATGAGACGCGTGGCGTGCTCCTCGTCGTAGCCGAAGTACTCGCGGAAGACGCGGACCACGTAGCTCATGAGGTTGACGGGGTCGTCCCACACGACGGTCTGCCATGGGGTCGCGTGCGCGGGTGCCTCGACGCGGTCCAGCTCCTCCTCGACCGCCGTCGACGCGAAGACCGTGTGCGCGGTGGTCATGCCCACCCCAGCTCATGGAGACGCTCATCGTCGATGCCGTAGAAGTGCGCGATCTCGTGCACGAGGGTCGTGTGGACCTCGTCGCGCAGCTCGCTCTCGGTCTCGCATCGCGCGAGATGGGATTCCCGGTACACGATGATGCGGTCGGGAAGCTCGCCCATGCCGTACCGGCCGCGCTCGGTGAGGGCGAGGCCGTCGTACAGCCCGAGGAGGTCCTCACCGTCCTCGGAGCGGTCCTCGACGACGAAGATCACGTTGTCGAGGCCGTCGACCATCTCATCGGGGAGCTGATCGAGCTCATCCACGACGAGCGCCTCGAAGGCGTCGGCATCCATGTCCATCATCGGCTTCCGAGTCTAGTCGCGTGCGCATCGCGGTCGGTGGCCGTGGAAAAGGCACGAGGCCCGGCAGCTCCCCTTGCGGGAACCCCGGGCCTCGTGCGGGCTGGGGTGGCTAACCGGGCTTGAACCGGCGACCCCCTGGACCACAACCAGGTGCTCTACCAACTGAGCTATAGCCACCATGTCTCCCCGGCCTGCCGGGGCAACTTCTCTATTCTGTCATACGTTCGGAGCGAATGACGACACGACGCGGGTCGCGATGTCGCGCGCCTCGTCGGAGGTGGGCCCGGGCTCGGCGACGAAGACCGCACGACGGTAGTACTCGAGCTCACGGATCGACTCGAGGATGTCGGCCAGCGCGCGGTGCCCGCCGTCCTTCCCCGGCGCCTGGAAGTAGGCGCGGGGGTACCAGCGTCGCGAGAGCTCCTTGACGCTGGACACATCGACGTTGCGGTAGTGCAGGTGGCTGTCGACGCTCGGCATGTACCGGGCCAGGAACATCCGATCCGTCCCGATCGTGTTGCCCGCGAGGGGCGCCTTCCGCTCGAGCGGCACGAACCGGCGGATGTACTCGAGGGACTGCCGCTCCGCCTCCTCGAGGGAGACGCCGTGGGGGATCTCGTCGAGCAGGCCGGAGCTGCGGTGCATCTCCGTCACGAAGTCGCCCATGTGGTCGAGGGCGGCCTGCGAGGGCTTGATGACGACCTGGAATCCCGGGTCGAGGATGCGGAGCTCGAAGTCGGTCACGACGATCGCGATCTCCACGAGCTCGTCGACCGTGAGGTCGAGACCCGTCATCTCGCAGTCGATCCAGACGAGCCGGTCGTTCTCGGAGGCGCCTACCATCCCCCCAGCCTATCGAGGGGGTGGGACGTCGCCGTATCGGTCCCCCAGGCACGACTCGAACGTGCGACCTGCGAATTAGAAGTTCGTTGCTCTATCCACTGAGCTACTGGGGGCGGTGCCCTCAGGTTACCGGGTTCGCCTCGGCGGATCATCTCGGGCCCCACCAGCCGCGGGTGGCCCTGTCAAGGTCTGGCTTCTCGGCGGGCGGCGACGTACCGTCGTCGACAGGGGGACCAGCGGAGGGAGTCGAGGATGACGATGACGCAGACGAGTCGCCTGTGGGTGGCGCACGGCGCCGTGGGAGCGGTCGGTTCGATCAGGGAGGTCGACGGCAGCTTCGAGGTCCGGATGGTCGGAGTCGACGAGCCCGTCGGCACGTACCCGGAGCTGGAGATCGCCAAGCGCGCGCTGCACGCTCACCTCAAGCCGGGCGCCGAGCGCCCGGAGTTCCGGCGCCACTGACGCGCCGGGTCACCGCGCCGCCCGCGCGGCCGGGACGCTCTCGACCGCGCGGGAGCCGCTCTCGCGCGCGCCCGGAGCGAGGAGGCGCATCGCGAGATGCACGGCGGGGCCGATGCCGAGCGCGAAGACGATCGTGCCCACGCCGACCGTGCCGCCCAGCACCCATCCGAGCGCGAGCACCGTCAGCTCGACGCTGGCGCGGGACCGCCAGACCGGCCATCCGGTCCGCCGGCTGAGCCCCGTCATGAGGCCGTCGCGCGGGCCGGCGCCGAGAGCGGCGCCGAGGTAGATGCCGGACGCGACCGCCACGAGGGCGATGCCCGCGAGAAGGGCGAGCACGCGCAGGAGCACATGCTCGATGGGCGGGAGCAGGTCGAGGGTGATCTGCATGCTCGTGCCCACGAGGAGCACGTTGAGCACGGTTCCGATGCCGGGACGCTGGCGCAGCGGGATCCACGCGAGGAGGATCAGCGCGCCGAGCGCGTTCGTCACCCACCCGACGCCGAGACCCGTGCGCAGGGAGATCCCCTCCGCGAGCACGGTCCAGGGGTCGACGCCCAGGCCGGCGGCGACCGTGAGGGCGCATCCGACCCCATAGAGAGGCAGGCCCACGAGAAGTCGGGCCAGGCGAACGGTGAGAGGGTGGGGTGCGAATGGCATGCCCTCCATGCCACCCGAGAAGTGGACTGCTTGCAAGATGCCAATCCTGCTACGGTGGTCCGCATGATGGACTCACGGCTCAGCGCGAGGGCGCTGAGCGACCGCCTCGGCCCATGGCGGACGCGCGAGCCCGCCTACGAGGCGCTCGCCGACGCCATCCGCCTGCTCTGCCTCGACAACCGGATCGCGCCGCGGACGGCGCTGCCGGCCGAGCGCGAGCTCGCGGCACGGCTCGGGGTCAGCCGGACCACGGTCGCGGCGGCATACCGCAGTCTGCGAGAGAGCGGGCACATCGAGAGCATCCGCGGCTCCGGCAGTGTGACCCTGGCGCTCGGGCGGCGGGATCTGGGCCGTGCGAGCGACGTCGATGGCGCGCTCGATCTGCAGCAGGCGAGCCCTGCCGCGTGGCCGGGGCTGCCCGCCGTGTACGCCGAGGCCGCCGCCGACGCCCCGCGCCTCGTCGCACGCTCGGGCTACGAGATGCACGGCCTGCGGAGTCTCCGTGCCGCGCTCGCGGATCGGTACACCGCGCGCGGGCTCCCCACCTCCGCCGAGCAGATCATGGTGGTCAACGGGGCGCAGAGCGCGATCGCCCTCACCGCCCGGCTGCTCGTGTCGCGCGGTGACCGCGTGATCATCGAGACGCCCACCTACCCGCACGCCGCCGAATGCTATGCCGCCGCGGGAGCGCGGCTGGTGGGCATTCCCGTGACGCCGGGCTCCGGCTGGGACCTCGATCGGGCCGAGGACGCGTTCCGCCGTGCCGCCCCCGTCATGGCGTATCTGATGCCCGACTTCCACAACCCCACGGGCGAGTCGATGTCGCGCGACGAGATCGCCCACATCGCCGGCGTGGCACGGGATTCGGGAACCGTGCTCGTCATCGACGAGACGACGGCGGAGCTCGACATCGATCGGGGCGGGGCTGCCGTGCCGTTCGCCGCTGCCGCTCCGTCGGGCGCGGAGATCATCACCGTCGGGTCGACCGGCAAGACGGTGTGGGGAGGACTGCGCGTCGGCTGGATCCGAGCGGACGAGGACATGATCCGTCGGCTTCTCGCGGCGCGCCCCGTCGGCGACCTGGGCACGCCCGACTTCGAGCAGTCCGTCGTCGAACGGCTCATCCCGCTCATGCCCGAGATCGTCGCTCAGCGCGCGGAGTCGCTTCGCGCGGGGCGCGACGCGCTCGTCTCCGCGCTCTCCGAGCGGCTCCCGGAGTGGCGCGTGCACGCCGCACAGGGCGGTGTCGCCCTGTGGGTCGAGCTCGGGCTCGCGCGCAGCTCCGCGCTCGTGCTCGCCGCGCGCCGTCGCGGACTGCTTCTCTCGGCGGGCCCGCGCTTCTCGGTGGGCGGCGGTCACGAGCGTCATCTGCGCATCCCCTTCACGGCCGCGCCTGAGGTGCTCGAGCGGGGTGCGGGCATCCTCGAGGAGGCGTGGGCGGAGGTCGTCGACGAGCCGACCGCGGCGCTCGCCGAGCGGATGTCTGACGCGCTCGTGTGACGCTCACCGAGACAGCAGGAGCGTCTCCACGGCCTCATCGGGCGTCCAGAACTCGCCGATCGGAAGCAGGGCGCCCGACGCGGGGTGGAAGCGCTCCGCGCGGTACCGCATTCCGAGCTCCGACTCGACCGCGCGCAGGTGGCCCGCGACCCGCTCGTCGAGGCCGACGACACGCCAGAGAGATGCTCCCGCTCGCGTGAGGCGCGCCCGTGCACGCGCCAGGCGCGGCGTCGCGAGGGGAATGGCGATGAGTGCGGCGGCGTTCGACATCAGTGCTCCTTCCGTGTCCTCTGCGACGATAGGAGGGGGCACCGACATCCGTTCTGAGGAGTGCACATGACAGAGACGTTCGTCGTCGCGGGAGGCTGCTTCTGGTGCCTCGACGCCGCATATCGCGCCCTGAGGGGCGTCGAGTCCGTGGTGTCGGGCTACACGGGAGGGCAGCGTCCGCACCCGACCTACGAGCAGGTGTGCACGGGCGCGACCGGTCACGCCGAGGCGGTGAAGATCTCGTTCGATCCCGAGGTGATCGCGCCCGACGTCGTCCTGGACGCGTTCTTCACGATGCACGACCCCCGCCAGCTGAACCATCAGGGCGCCGATCGCGGCACGCAGTACCGCAGCGCGATGTTCTACGCCGACGAGGAGCAGAAGGCCCTCTTCGCGGCCGCGCGGGAGCGGGCCGCCGAGATCTGGGATGCTCCCATCGGGGAGGAGGAGGGCACGATCGTGACCCGCCTCGAGCCCCTGGGCGAGTTCTACGACGCCGAGGACTACCACCAGGACTTCTTCGCGAAGAACCCGACGCAGGGGTACTGCCTCGCGGTCGCCGTTCCGAAGGTGAACAAGGTGCGCGCGCGCTTCGCGGAGTACGCCGTCTGACGCCGAGCCCCTCCGACGCCGTGTGCACAGCGGCGCGGAGGGGCTCTGCGCATCCACAGATGCGCTGGTCCTGCTCCGCCGGCAGGAGGGAGCCGCTGTCCTGGTGAGATCACGCCGGGGACAGCCCCCGGCAGGAGGGATCGCCATGAAGGACCAGATCGCCGTCGTCGGGAACATCGCGACCGACCCGACGTCGAGCACGCTGCCATCCGGGACCGCTGCCCTGAGCTTCCGGCTCGCGACGAATCATCGGCGCTTCGACCGGGAGAAGGACACGTACGTCGAGGAGGCGGCGAACTTCTACTCGGTGAGCGCGTATCGGTCGCTCGCCGCCAACGGCGCCCTGTCGCTCGCGAAGGGCATGCGGGTGGTCGTCTGCGGCCGGCTGCGCGTCCGCTCCTGGGAGAACGACAGAGGCAAGGGCACGGGGATCGAGATCATCGCCGACGCGATCGGCATCGACCTCCAGTTCGCGACGGCCAGCGTGTCGCGCAACAGCTTCGCGGGCAGCGACAGCCGCGGACAGCGGGACACACGCGACGACAGCGCCATCGATGAGGCCTCGTCCGATGCCGCCTGGGAGGTCGTCACCGTTCCGGAGGGAGAGCCCGCGGCGACGCCGTTCTGAGCGTCAGCCCGCGGTGTCGACAGGCTCGAGGGTCTGCGCGGGAACGACCCCCACGTCGACGATGTCGCGGTCGCCGAGGGGCGCGTCCAGCTCGAGCGCGAACGGGGTGGCCGGGTTGCTCTGACAGGTCCAGGCGTCGGCGGTCTCATCCGGTCGGACTCCGATGACGATCTCGACCGACTCCTCCGTCTCGATGAGGCTCGCGAGCTCGACGCGGCCCTCGGCGTCCTCACCGCCGTGGCAGGCGAGCTCCGTCACGAGCAGGTGCACGGTCGTGTCCGAGGGGGCCGGCGGCTGCTCGGGGTCCAGAGCGATGGCGGCCGCGTTCAGCTCGCCCGCGTCTGCCCGCGGCGCGCACGGCCCCGACGATGCGACGGTCCACTCGGCGGGCCGGTCGGATCCCGCCTCGTGCCAGAGCAGGGTGACCTGCTCGAAGGCGGGTGCCGAGCCCTCGGCTTCGGCACGCGGATGGAGAAGGGCGATCTGACGGTCGTCCGCGCTCGCGACCAGCCAGGTCTCGGGCGCTTCGGCCGCAGCGAGCGGCATGCCCGCATCGTCGGCCGCGGATTCCACGGCCTCGCGGACGTGCTCATCGGCGCGGGAGAGGGGGACGGGCTTCACCAGCGCGTCGGACGAGAACGAGAGGCCACCGCAGCGGAGCGTCTGGCCCGGCTCGACGTCGTAGGCCGGGATGGTCGCCGACGGCGACGGGTCGCCGTCCGCATCGGGGCCCGGCCGGGCTCCCGGCGTCGCGCAGCCGGAGAGGAGGACGGCGCACGCGACCGCCGCGGCCCATCCGCCGGCCGTGCGGCCTCCTCGGCGGCGGGGAATCCCCATGGTCGTCGGCTCGCGGTCGGGGGTGCGCATGTCGGCCTCCAGCATCGTCGTCGGCGTGCAACTCTCACTGTCGGGTGTCCGCGAACCGGAGGATCGTCTCAGAACCCGTGCGAGGCTCTCGGTCCGCCGCGGGAGCGGCCCCTAGACTGGATGCCAAATGGCTGAATACATCTATCAAATGGTGCGCGCCCGCAAGTCGGTGGGCGACAAGCTCATCCTCGACGACGTCACGATGGCGTTCCTGCCCGGTGCCAAGATCGGCATGGTGGGCCCCAACGGCGCCGGCAAGTCGACGATCCTCAAGATCATGGCGGGGCTCGATCAGCCGTCGAACGGCGACGCGACCCTGACCCCCGGGTACTCCGTCGGCATCCTCATGCAGGAGCCCGAGCTCGACGAGTCGAAGACCGTGATCGAGAACATCCAGGACGGCATCGCGATCAAGGCGAAGCTCGACCGGTTCAACGAGATCTCGGGCCTCATGGCCGAGCCCGACGCTGACTTCGACGCGCTTCTCGCCGAGATGGGCGCGCTGCAGGAGGAGATCGACGCCGCGGACGGCTGGGACCTCGACTCCCAGCTCGAGCAGGCCATGGACGCTCTCCGCACGCCGCCTGCCGATGCCGCCATCGCGCCGCTCTCCGGCGGTGAGAAGCGCCGCGTCGCGCTCGCCAAGCTCCTGCTGCAGAAGCCCGACCTCCTGCTCCTCGACGAGCCCACGAACCACCTCGACGCCGAGAGCGTGCTGTGGCTCGAGCAGCACCTGCAGTCCTACAAGGGCGCCGTGATCGCGATCACCCACGACCGGTACTTCCTCGACCATGTCGCGGAGTGGATCGCCGAGGTCGACCGCGGGCGTCTCTATCCGTACGAGGGCAACTACTCCACCTACCTCGAGAAGAAGGCAGAGCGCCTCGAGGTGCAGGGCAAGAAGGACGCCAAGCTCCAGAAGCGCCTCAAGGAGGAGCTGGAGTGGGTCCGCTCGAACGCGAAGGGCCGCCAGGCGAAGTCGAAGGCGCGTCTCGCGCGCTACGAGGAGATGGCGAACGAGGCCGAGCGCACGCGGAAGCTCGACTTCGAGGAGATCCAGATCCCCGCCGGCCCGCGTCTGGGCAACGTCGTGATCGAGGCGAAGAACCTGCAGAAGGGCTTCGACGGGCGCACGCTCATCGACGGCCTCAGCTTCAGCCTCCCGCCGAACGGCATCGTCGGCGTCATCGGCCCGAACGGCGTCGGCAAGACGACGCTCTTCAAGACGATCGTGGGCCTCGAGCCGCTCGACGGCGGTGACCTCAAGATCGGCGAGACGGTGAAGATCAGCTACGTCGACCAGTCGCGCGCGAACATCGACCCGGAGAAGACGCTCTGGGAGGTCGTCTCGGACGGGCTCGACTACATCACGGTCGGCAAGACCGAGATCCCCTCGCGCGCCTACGTGTCGAAGTTCGGCTTCAAGGGCCCCGACCAGCAGAAGAAGGCCGGCGTCCTCTCGGGCGGCGAGCGGAACCGACTCAACCTCGCGCTCACGCTCAAGGAGGGCGGCAACCTGCTCCTCCTCGACGAGCCGACGAACGACCTCGACGTCGAGACGCTCGGCTCGCTCGAGAACGCGCTGCTCGAGTTCCCCGGCTGCGCCGTCGTGATCACCCACGACCGGTGGTTCCTCGACCGCATCGCCACGCACATCCTCGCGTACGAGGGCACCGACGAGAACCCGGCCAACTGGCACTGGTTCGAGGGCAACTTCGAGGCGTACGAGGCGAACAAGATCGACCGGCTCGGTCCGGACGCCGCGCGCCCGCACCGCACGACGCACCGCAAGCTCACGCGCGACTGAGCGGCGTCGCGCCGACACGACGAAGCCGCCCCGGGTTCTCCCGGGGCGGCTTCGTCGTGGGTGTCCGTCAGTCGGCGACGATCGTGTCGAAGGCGTCGGGGTGCTCCTCGAGCCATGCGTCGACGGCCTCCGCCTCCTTGCCCTCGCCGAACTCGTTCACGACGAGGTCCTCGAGCGAGCCGTATTCGGCGTCGTCGAGCTGGATGCCGGCGATGAGCTCCGCCGCCTCGGGGAACTCCTCCGCGAAGCCGGCGGTGCCGAGGAAGTGCAGCGCCTCGGGGTCGCCCATCGCGCCCTTCGGGTCCTCGAGATCCTTGATGTCGTAGGCGTCGTTCGCCCAGAACGGACGCCACAGCGTGACCGCGATGTCCTCCTGCGCGTCGATGGCGCTGCCGAGCTCGGTCAGCATGGCCGCGGTCGACGACGTCACGAGCTCGTAGTCGGCATCGAGGCCGTACTCGGGCATCATGACCTCCTGCGTCTGCTTGGTCAGGCCCGCGCCGGGCTCGATGCCGTAGATCTTGCCGTCGAAGCGGTCGGCCTGACCCGCGAGGTCCTCGATCGAGTTCACGTCGTCCATGTAGGTCGGCACCGCGATCGTGAGCTTCGCGTTGTCGTAGTAGGCGCCGAGATCCTCGATGTCGTCGCCGTACTGCTCCATGTAGTCGCGGTGTGTGAGCTCGGGCCAGGCGGAGGGGTAGATGTCGACGTCGCCCTGCGCGAGTCCCGCGTACAGCGGGCCGGCCTCGGTGAGCGTCTGCATCTCGACCGTGTAGCCGAGCTTCTCGAGCTGATCCTGGAGCAGGTAGGCCGTGCTGAGGCCATCCGTCCAGGCGGGCAGGAACCCGAGCGTGATCGTGCCCTTGTCTCCCTCGCCTGCGCCGGCGGCGTCGCCGTCGCCGCTCGCACAGCCCGCGAGGGCCAGGGCCGTGGTGGCGCCGAGGGCCAGGATGGCCGTGATGCGTCGCTTCGTCATGTTCGCGTTCCTTCTCTCGTTGCGTGTGATGTCGTGCGTTTCGGATGGTCGCTGGGTGCGGATGGTCATGGCGTGGGCACGGCGGTGCGGGCGTCGGGGGCATGTGCGATCGCGACGTCGTCCGATGTCGCCGCGCGCTGCGCCGCGCGTCGGCGCGACAGGAGGCCCAGAAGCGAGGACGGGTACTCGCTCGGCGTGCCGAGGGCCGCGGTGAAGCGATCGAGGAACACGGCGAGCAGGACGACGCCGAGCCCGGCCTCGACTCCCTGACCGGTGTTCACGGTGGAGATCGCCTGCACGACCATCTTCCCGAGGCCGTCGGCTCCCGCCATCCCGGCGATCACGGCCATCGAGAGCGCGAGCATGATCACCTGGTTGACCCCGGCCATGATGGTCGGCATCGCGAGCGGGAGCTGGACGCCTCGCAGGATCTGCCCGGGTGTCGCGCCGAACGCGTGCCCGGCCTCGACCGTCTCGGCGTCGACGCCGCGGATGCCGAGCTCGGTGAGGCGCACGCCGGGAGGGAGAGCGAAGATCACGGTCGCGACGAGGCCGGGGACGACGCCGATGCTGAAGAAGACGATCGCGGGGATGAGGTACACCATCGCCGGCATCGTCTGCATGAAGTCGAGCACGGGCTTGAGGACGGCGCGGACGGCATCGCTGCGCGCCGACCAGATGCCGAGCGGCACGCCGATCAGGACCGCGACGAACGCGGCGACGACCACGAGCGCGAGCGTCTGCATCGCGGGCTCCCAGAGGTCCATGCCGACGATCACGGCGAACGAGATCGCCGTGCCGACCGCGAGCTGCCACGAGCGGACGAGCCACGCGAGGAGCGCGGCGACCGCGATCGTGAGGGGGAAGGGCGTCCCGACGAGCGCGTCGGTGAGGCCGTCCACGAGGGTGCGCACGACGAGCGCGACGACGTCGAGGAGGCCCTCGAGGTTGTCCTTGGCCCAGTCGACGGCGGCGGAGACCGCGTCGCCGATCGGGAGGCGGAACCCGTCCATCAGCGCACCTCCTCGGCGTCGGCGGCGGCCGCCGCGGCGGCATCGGCCTCCGCGAGCACCTGATCGATCACGGCCGAGGGGATGGGCGGCTGGAGCACGGTGATCTCCTCGGTGGATCCGGGGCCGGGCCCGAGGGCGGCGAGCAGGGTGACACGGGGGATGACGCCCACGAGGCGACCCGTGTCATCGGTCACCGCGAGCGGGAGCGGCGACTCGACGGCGGGCACGAACAGGTCCATCAGGACGTCGTCCTGGCTCACGGCCTGCGGAACCGGCTTCAGGATCGACGCGAGCGCGCTCTCGCCGCGGCGGATGAGCTTCATCGCGTCGCGGTCGGTGATCATCCCGGCGAGGCGACGATCGCGGCCGACGACATAGGCCGCCGACGTGTAGGCGTCGCGCATCGTGCGCAGCGCCGTGCGCGGGCCGGCGCCCTCGGCGACGACGGGTCGAGGGCGCTCCATGACATTGCCGGCGGTCAGCACGCGGGCACGATCGACGTCCTGGACGAACTGCTCGACGTAGTCGTTCGCGGGGTCGGTGAGGATGTCCTCCGGCGTGCCGATCTGGACGATGCGGCCGTCGCGCATCACCGCGATGCGGTCGCCCAGGTACATGGCCTCATTGAGATCGTGCGTGATGAAGACGATCGTCTTCTGCAGGCGCTGCTGCAGCTCGATGAGCTGGTCCTGCATCTCCCGGCGGATGAGCGGGTCCAGGGCGCTGAACGCCTCGTCCATGAGCAGGATGTCGGTGTCGGCGGCCAGAGCGCGCGCGATGCCGACCCGCTGCTGCATCCCTCCGGAGAGCTCGGCGGGGAGCTTGTCGCCCCATCCCTCGAGGCCCACCATGGCGAGGATCTCGGTCGCCTTCGCCTCGCGAGAGCGGCGGTCGACGCCCTTGAGCTCGAGCGGGTACGCGACGTTCGCGGCCACCGTGCGATGGGGGAGCAGGGCGAAGTGCTGGAACACCATCGAGACGTGCTCGCGCCGGGTCGCGCGCAGCCGACTCGCCGGGATCCCCGCGATCGGCTCCCCGTTCACGGTGATCGTCCCGGCGGTGATGTCGTGCAGGCCGTTGAGCATGCGGATGAGCGTCGACTTGCCGGAGCCGGAGAGCCCCATCACGACGAAGATCTCGCCGCGGCGGACCTCGAAGGAGGCGTCGATCACGGCCGCCGTGGCGCCGTCGAGCTCATCGCGCGGGGTTCCGGCGCGCAGCCGCTCGACGGCGTCGTGCGGTCGGCGCCCGAAGACCTTGTAGAGGCCCTCCGCGCGCAGGGCGATGGAAGTGTCGTTCTCGGTCACGTGTCCCCTGTGCCGAGCGCGGAGACTCAGGGCAGCGCGATCCGCGTTCGGTCATCGGTTGCGGTCCGGGCAGGCGACGGGCCGGGCACGAGGCTCCTGGCGCAGTCGTCCGGGTTGACGACTGGATCGTCTGCCATACGCATGCCGCGACATGGCGGCATCCGCGGTCCTGGGCGGAACACCCCGGTCGTGTCGGACGCGTCGCCGGCGGTGTGAGGCGCGTCCCGCGCTGCGGCAGGACGACCTCGGTCACCCTAGCAAGCCGGATGGCGGCGCCGCGGGCGCGCTCCCACGTCGACCGCTCCGCCGCGATCCGCGTGATCATGCGGAAGGACGGGGTATCGTCGGACGAGGATGACCGGTCGCGACCGTGACCGTATCGTTACCGGCCGCGGTCCGTCCGGGCCGGAGAGGAGCCCGATGACCCGCGTGCACGTGCCCATCCAGCTGCGCTGGGGCGACCTCGACGCCTTCGGCCATGTCAACAACGCCTCGATGCTGCGCCTGCTCGAGGAGGCCCGGTGCCGCGCGTTCTTCCGCGCTGAGGACTCCGACGACGACATCCCGCCGACCGCCGTGTTCGATCCCGAGGTCCTCGGGTCGCCCACGGGGGTCGTGACGCTGATCGCGCGGCAGAGCATCGAGTACCTGCGGCCCGTGCCGTACCGTCACCGCCCGCTCGACGTGCAGCTCTGGCTCGGGCGCATCGGCGGGTCGAGCATCGACGTCTGCTACGAGGTGCACAGCGCGGTCGGCGAGGAGGAGCGCGTCGTGTACGCGCGAGCCGACGCCGTCGTCGTGCTCGTCGACATCGCGACCGGCCGACCGGTTCGCCTCACCCCCGAGATGCGCGCCGCATGGGAGCCGTTCCTGGAGGAGCCGGTGGCCTTCACCCGTCGGTGACGGAGACGACCGGCCCTGCGGATGAGAGACTGGAAGACGCCCTCCTCCACCCCTGCAGGGAGCCATCCATGCCAGACGTCACGCCCGCACCCGTCCGCGAGGACGTCCGTGCGGACTTCCCCGGGATCTCGGGACGCCCCGACCGCGTGTACCTCGACTCGGCCGCGACGTCGCAGCGTCCGGAGGCCGTGATCTCCGCCGAGGCCGACTTCGCGCGCCACGACTACGCGGCCGTGCACCGGGGATCGAGCCTCGCGACCGGCGAGGCGACGTTCGCCTTCGAGACCGCGCGCGAGCGCGTCGCAGCGTTCGTCGGCGCGGGGGAGCGCGAGGTCGTCTGGACCGAGAACGCCACCGACGCGCTCAACATGGTCGCGCTCGGGATCGCGGACGCGTCGGCCGGCCTCGGCGGAGAGCGCTTCGCGCTGCGCGCCGGCGACGAGATCCTCGTCACCGAGGCCGAGCACCATGCCGACCTCATCCCGTGGCAGCGGCTCGCGCGCCGGACGGGCGCGACGCTGCGCTGGGTGCCGGTCGACGACCGCGGCCTCTGGACGATCGACGACCTGCGCGCGCAGCTGACCGCGCGGACCAGGGTCGTCGCGTTCGCGCACGTGTCGAACGTCACCGGGATGATCGCGCCGGCGGCCGAGATCGCGTCGCTCGCGCGTGACGTCGGCGCGCTCAGCGTGCTCGACGCGTGCCAGTCGGCGCCGCATCTGCCGCTCAACCTGGGCGCGCTCGGAGTCGACTTCGCGGCGTTCTCGGGGCACAAGATGCTCGGCCCGAACGGCATCGGGGTGCTGTACGGGCGCGCCGAGCTCCTCGACGAGCTGCCCCCCGCACGCACGGGCGGCTCCACGATCACGACCGTCACGATGGAGGACGCCGAGTTCCTTCCCGCACCGCAGCGCTTCGAGGCCGGCACCCAGCCCGTCACGCAGGTCGTGGGCCTGGGAGCAGCCGTCGACTACCTCGAGGGCATCGGGATGGACGCCGTGCACGCGCATGAGGCGCAGCTCGCCGGCGAGCTCGTCGACGCCGTCGCGTCGGTTCCCGGCGTGCGGCTCGTCGGCCCCGAGCCCGGAGCCGAGCGCGCCGCGCTCGCGAGCTTCATCGTCGACGGCGTGCACGCGCACGACGTCGGCCAGTTCCTCGACGACCGCGGCATCACGGTGCGGACGGGGCACCACTGCGCCCAGCCGCTGCACCGTCGTCTCGGGGTCGCGGCGACGACGCGCGCGAGCGTCTATCTCTACACGACGTCGGACGAGATCGCGGCGCTGCGAGACGCGCTGCGCGAGGTCCGCGGATTCTTCGGAGCGGACCGATGAGCGCAGACCTGCAGAGCCTGTACCAGGAGCTGATCCTGGACCACGCGCGCGATCCCGAGGGCAAGGGCGACCCGACGCCGCTCGACTACACGCACCACGAGCTCAACCCGTCGTGCGGAGACGAGATCACGGTCGGCGTGAGCCTCGACGACGACGACGCGATCGCCTCGATCGTGTGGGATGGCCACGGCTGCTCGATCTCGATGGCCTCGGCGTCGATCATGACGGGGCTGCTCGAGCACGCGACGCGCGAGGAGGCGCTCGCGCGCATCGACGAGTTCCGGACCATGCTGCGCTCGCGCGGGTCGATCGCGCCGTCCGAGGCGCTCGGCGACGCCGCGGCCCTGCAAGGCGTCGCGAAGTACGTCATGCGCATCAAGTGCGCCATGCTCGGCTGGGTCGCCCTCGAAGCCGATCTCAGGCAGGCGGGCTGACTGCGTCGGACGCCGGCACGCGGAGCATGATCTCCTGCGCGACCGACGCGACGAGCGCGCCGTCGCGCGTGTAGAGGCGGCCGAACGCGAGACCGCGGCCGCCCTGCGCTCCCGGTGACTCCTGCACGTAGAGCAGCCAGTCGTCGGCGCGCGCCGGCCGATGCCACCACATCGCGTGGTCGAGGCTCGCGACCTTCAGCCCGGGCGTCGACCACGCGACGCCCGCGCCGCGCATCGACGGCTCCTGGATCGTGTAGTCGCTGAGATAGGCGAGCGCCGCCTGATGGAGCAGGCGGCTGTCGCCGATCGGGCGCCGCACGCGCGTCCAGACGGCCTGCGTCGGTCGAGCGCCGCCCGTCGGCTCCACGAGGAGGCTTCCCTCGACGTGCCGCACCTCGATCGGATTCGCCGCGAGAAGACGCTGCGAGTGCGGATGGCGGTCGAGCTCCCGGAGCGGATCGGGCAGGTCCTCGGGCGCGGGGACCTCGGGCATCGGCAGCTGGTGCTCTACCCCTTCGTCCTCGTCCTGGAAGGAGAGGATGCCCGAGAAGATCGGCACGCCGTCCTGATATCCCTGCACGCGCCGGCGGGCGAAGGATCGTCCGTCGTGGATGCGGTCGACGCCGAAGGTGATGTCCTTGCGCATGTCGCCCGGCCGCAGGAAGTAGCCGTGGAGCGAGTGCACGTGGCGGTCGTCGGCGATCGTGCGCGCGGCGGCGGACACCACCTGCGAGAGCACCTGGCCGCCGAACACGCGCCCGCTCGGCATGAAGTGCGAGCGGCCGAGGAAGATGTCCTCGTGCGTGCGGGCCTCCATCCGCTCGAGCTCGATCACGTCGAGCATCGTCTGGACGGGGTCGTCGGTCCGTGCGTCGATGGTCACTCGGGTCTCCGTTCGCCGCTCCGCCCGCGCCTCGTGAGCGCGAGCGCACGCAGCCGAGGCGTGCCTTGCTAGTTTAGAGCGGGTGACCGCTCGCCTCGTGCTCGCCGACGACCAGACCGCCCGCGATGCGCTGACCTTCGCCGGTCGCGCTTCCCGCATCGGGGACGAGGGCGTGCGGCTGCAGGCGTCGGAGGGCGTCCTCGTCATGTCCTCGGCCGCGCTGGCGCCTCAGGGACTGCTCGACCGCACGCCGACCGTCCTCGCGATGCGGGTCCTGCGAGCCGATCCCGAGCTGCAGTGCGACCTCACCGTGGCGTCGCTCACGGAGACCGAGGACCCCCGCGCCCTCGCGCTGCCCGACACCGCGCTCGCGCCCGCGTGGGCAGGGGTGTCGCCGCCTCGCGGCGGCTGGACCCGCACGGGCGGCATCGCCGCCGCGTCGCTCGCGAGCCGCGCGCAGTGGGGCATCGCCGCGGTCGCGCACGCGCTCCCGGACCAGCCGGGGGAGGACGTCGTCCGCCAGGTGCGCGGCAGCGTCTGGGGCGAGCCGGACGAGGAGCTCGGCGGTCTGCCGCGGGGCGTCGCGTTCGCCGCGTTCTCGTTCGGGTTCATCGGCGGCGAGGAGGAGGCGCGCGTGTCGACCGCGGGCCGCTGGACCCGCGTGACGCTCGAGCGGGGTCACATCCTCACCCGCGGGCCCGCGGCGGTCGGCCTCACGCCGGTCCGGGAGACGGGCGCGCGCTGAGCCGGGAGCGCTGACCCGTCAGCGTCCGGGCTGGGGCTCGAACGTGTTCACCATGGCGTGCGCGGCGCGCTCGAGGTAGTCCCAGAGCGTCGCCTCGTGGACCGGCGACAGGCCGAGCTCGTCGACGGCTGCGCGCATGTGGGCCAGCCATCGGTCGCGCGCCTCGGGGTCGATGTGGAACCCGACGTGGCGCATGCGCAGGCGCGGGTGGCCTCGGGTCTCGCTGTACGTCGTCGGACCGCCCCAGTACTGCTCGAGGAAGAGCAGCAGGCGCTCCTCGGCGGGGCCCAGGTCCTCCTCGGGGTACATCGGCTTCAGCACCTCGTCGTCCGCGACGCCGCGGTAGAAGGCGGCGACGAGCCTCTGGAATGTCGGGCGCCCGCCGACCTGCTCGTAGAACGTCCCCACGCCGAGGGGGCGCAGGCTCTTCGGCTCGCTCACGTGTCGGCTCCCTCTTCCTCGTCCTGTCCGCCCTCCTGGCGCCCCGCGGGCGCCGTCGGGCTCTTCTCGTCGCGCCGTCGCGGTCGCCACGTCGGCCTCTCGGGGAGCTCGCTCGTGATCGTCGGCGGGTTCGCCCCGCGCACGCGGAGGGCGCCCTCCGCGCCCTCGAGCGTCGCGCGGGCGATGCCCGTGACGTCGATGCCCTCGGTGAGGAGGACCGCGCGCAGGCGCTCGCGCAGTTCGCGCGCGACGTCGTCCTTCGCGGTCGGCTTGGCCTTGATCACGAGGCGGACGACGAGGGTCTCGCCCTCGAGCGACTCGAGGCCCCAGACCTCCGGCTCGCCGATGACGCGCGAGCGCCAGCGCGGATCGTGCGCGAGTCCGAGCGAGGTGTCGGCGATGAGGCTCTCGACATCCTCGATCACGATGTCCTTCGGGAGGGTCAGGTCGAGGACGACCCGCGACCATCCCTGGGTCATGTTGCCGATGCGCGTGATCTCGCCGTTGCGGACGTACCAGAGCACCCCGTTGACGTCGCGGACGTGCGTGATGCGCACGCTGACGAACTCCACGACACCGGTCGCGAGGCCGAGGTCGACGACGTCGCCGATGCCGATCTGGTCCTCCGCGACGATGAAGATGCCGTTGAGGACGTCCTTGACGATGTTCTGCGCGCCGAAGCCGAGGCCCGCGCCGACAGCGGCGGTGAGCAGCGAGAGCGACGCCAGCACGTTCGGCACGAGGATCGAGGCGACGAGGACGAGCGCGACGACGACCATCGCGATGTTGACGACGTTCGTGAGGATCGAGCCGAGCGTGCGCGTGCGCTGCACGACGCGCACGGATGCGAGCGGCGACCGCTCGAGCGCGCGCGTGTCGTCGACCTTCGCCTTGCTCTTCGCGCCCTCGACGATGCGCTTCACGACGCGTCGGATGACGAGGCGGAGGATCCACGCGACGATCACGCACGCGAGGACGGCGCCGACGGCTCCGATGAGTCTCAGACCGAACGCGCCGAGGGCGGCGAGGATCTGCTGCCAGAAGTCCGGGTCGGCGAGGTCGTTCACGTTCGTGGGCGTCATCATCACCTCGATCGTACGGCGCGAGCCCCGGTGGATCCTCTGGATCGCACCGGGGCTCGCTGTGAGCGGGGGCTACTCGGCGTCGCGCTCCTGCGCGGCGATCGCGCGCTCGACGCCGGCGAGGTTCTCGGCGACGATCCGGCGCAGCGCGGCGGGCGCATCGGCGTGCTCGCCGAGCCACGCGCGCGTCGCCTTGCGCAGGTCGGCGTTCGCGAGCGGCGCGGGGTACAGCAGCTCGATGAGGTACGACGCGATCTGGAACGTGCGGGACTCCCACACGGGGATCAGCATCTCGAAGTACTTCTCGACGAACGGCTCGAGCTGGTCGCGCGTCGCGGGGTGGACGAACCCGAGCGCCGCCGAGCGGACGACGGTGTTGGGAAGCGCGTCGCTGTCGATGAGCGACGCCCACGCGGCGGCCTTCCCCTCGGCCGTCGGGAGCGCGGCGCGCGCCTGGGCCGCGGACTCGGCGCCCTTGGCCGTGTTGTCGGCGGCCAGTGCCGCGTCGATCGCCGCGTCGTCGGCGCGGCCGCCGGCGGCGAGCGAGACGAGCAGCTGCCACGAGAGGTCGGTGTCGATCTCGAGTCCCTCGAGCACGATCTCGCCGTCGCGCAGCGCGCGGACCCGATCCCAGTGCGCGGGCTCGGAGGCGGCGGAGGCGAAGGCCGTCGTCAGCTGCAGTTGGAGGTCGCTGCCGGGCTCGGCGTCCTGCAGGAGCGCCCACAGGCCGTCGGCGACCTTGCGGCGCGTCTCGGTGCGCGTCTCGGGTGCGACGTAGCTGTTCGCCGCGAGCTGGAGCTGCGTGAGGGTCGTGCGGATGGTCGTCGACTCGGTCTCGCGGCCGATGTTGCGCAGGACGAGGTCGACGTAGTCGCTCGCCGCGGTCTCGGCGTCGCGCGTCTGATCCCACGCGGCGCCCCAGACGAGCGAGCGCGCGAGCGGGTCCGCGATGTCGGCGAGGTGGTCGATCGCCGTCGCGAGGCTGCGGTCGTCGAGGCGGATCTTCGCGTAGGCGAGGTCTCCGTCGTTGAGGAGGACGAGGGCGGGGCGGCGCATGCCCTTGAGCTGCGGCACCTCGGTGAGGTCGCCGTCCACGTCGATCTCGACGCTGTGCGTGCGCGTCAGGGCGCCGTCCTGCAGGTCGTAGAAGCCGATGCCGAGGCGGTGCGGGCGGATGGTCGGGTAGTCCGCCGGGGCCGTCTGCGTGATCGCGAAGCGCGTGATGCGGCCGTCGTGGTCGTCGTCGACGACGGGGGAGAGCGTGTTGACGCCTGCCGTCTCGAGCCACTTGCGAGACCACGGGGCGAGGTCGCGGCCGCTCGTCTTCTCGAGCTCGACGAGGAGGTCGGAGAGGGTGGTGTTCCCGTACGCGTGCTTCTGGAAGTAGGCGCCGACGCCCTGGAAGAACGCGTCGATGCCGACCCACGCGGCCAGCTGCTTGAGGACCGAGCCGCCCTTGGCGTACGTGATCCCGTCGAAGTTGACCTGGACATCCTCGAGGTCGTTGATCTCGGCGACGATCGGATGCGTCGAGGGGAGCTGATCCTGGCGGTACGCCCAGGTCTTCTCCATGGCGTTGAACGTCGTCCACGCCTCGGTCCACTCGGTGGCCTCGGCCGTGGCGATCGTCGACGCCCACTCGGCGAACGACTCGTTGAGCCACAGGTCGTTCCACCACTTCATGGTCACGAGGTCGCCGAACCACATGTGAGCCAGCTCGTGCAGGATCGTGACGACGCGACGCTCCCTCACGGCGTCGGTGACCTTGCTGCGGAACACGTACGTCTCGGTGAAGGTGACCGCTCCCGCGTTCTCCATCGCGCCCGCGTTGAACTCGGGGACGAAGAGCTGGTCGTACTTCGCGAACGGGTACGGGTATCCGAACTTCTCCTCGAAGTACGCGAAGCCCTGACGGGTCTTCTCGAAGACGTAGTCGGCGTCCATGTGCTGCCACAGGCTCTTGCGGGCGAAGATGCCCAGCGGGATGACGCGGCCGGACGCCGACGTCAGCTCCGAGCGGGTCTCCTCGTACGGGCCCGCGATGAGCGCCGTGATGTAGGACGAGATGCGCGGGGTGGGCTCGAAGCCCCACGTCGCGTTGACGCCGTCGTCGTGCGGGATGGGCTCGGGCGTGGGCTGGTTCGACACGACCTTCCACGACGCCGGCGCGGTCACCGTGAACTGGAACGTCGCCTTGAGGTCGGGCTGCTCGAACACCGCGAAGACGCGCCGCGAGTCCGGCACCTCGAACTGGGAATAGAGGTACACCTCGCCGTCGACGGGGTCGACGAAGCGGTGGAGGCCCTCGCCCGTGTTCGTGTACAGGCAGTCGGCGTCGACGACGAGCTCGTTCTCGGCCTCCAGGTCGTCGAGTCGGATGCGCGCGTCGGCGTAGGCGGATGACGGGTCGATCTCGCGGCCGTTCAGGGTGATCTCCCGCACGTCGCGCGCGATGAGGTCGATGAAGGTGCTCGCTCCCGGCGTCGCGGCGAATCGCACCACGCTGCGCGATCCGAACACCTCTGCGCCCTTGGTCAGGTCGAGCGCGATCTCGTACGTCTGCGTCTCGACGATCGCGCGGCGCTCCTGCGCCTCGACGCGGGTGAGGTTCTCTCCAGGCACTGTTTCACTCCCATGGGGTAGGGGACGAAAGATCTCCGGGCGCGCGGGTGACGCCTGCGGCAACCTGAACAGCCTACGTGCTCGACGGGCTCCGCTCACGGGAATCGCGGCGGGACCGCCCGTGACGGGACCCTGAACGCCGCCTGAACACCCTGATTTCTACGCGGGTGCGAAGATGGAGGGGTGACGACGAGCAGCCCCCCGACGCAGTCAGCGGTCCCCTTCGCCTCCCCGGCCGCGGCCGGGGGAGACCCGTTCGTCGAGGCCCCCGTCGCCTACGACGCGATCGTGCTCTCGAGCTTCGGCGGCCCCGAGGGGCAGGACGACGTCATCCCCTTCCTGCGCAACGTGACGCACGGCAGGGGGATCCCCGACGAGCGTCTCGAGGAGGTCGCCGTCCACTACCGCCACTTCGGCGGCGTGAGCCCGATCAACGCCCAGAACCGCGCGCTCAAGGCCGCGCTGGAGGCCGAGATCGCCCGGCGGGGCCTCGACCTGCCGGTCTACTGGGGCAACCGCAACTGGGCGCCGTACCTCGATGACGCCGTTCGGGCCGCTCACGCCGACGGGCACCGCACCCTGCTCGCGATCGCCACGAGCGCCTACAGCTCGTACTCGAGCGACCGTCAGTACCGCGAGGACTACGCACGCGTCCTCGCCGAGACGGGCCTGGGAACGGGGGACGACCCCGTGACGATCGACAAGGTGCGCCTGTTCTTCGACCACCCCGGCTTCGTCGAGCCCTTCTACGAGGGCGTGCGCGACGCGGTCGCCGGGTTCCTCGCGGACGGGGTGGGCGCCGGGGCGGTGCGCGTGCTGTTCTCGACGCACTCGATCCCGACCGCCGACGCCGACCGCTCCGGTCCGCGCGATCGCTCCTGGCCCGAGGGGGGAGCGTACGCGGCGCAGCACCGGGCCGTGGCGGCGCACATCATGCAGCGCCTCGCCGACGAGATCCCGGCCGCAGCGAGGACCGGATGGGACCTCGTCTTCCAGTCGCGATCGGGCCCCGCGTCGCAGCCGTGGCTCGAGCCCGACGTCAACGACGTGATCGCCGGGCTGCCCGCGCAGGGTGTCGAGGCCGTCGCGATCGTGCCGCTCGGCTTCGTGAGCGACCACATGGAGGTCCTCTGGGACCTCGACAACGAGGCGATGGCGTCGGCCGCGGAGGCCGGCATCCGCGCGGTCCGCACGCGCACGCCCGGCACGCATCCGGCGTTCGTGGCGGGTCTCGTCGACCTCGTGGAGGAGCGCCTGCACGGAACGCCCGCGAGCGAGCGGCCGCACCTGACCGACCTGGGGCCCTGGTACGACGTGGCGCGCCCCGGCGACTGCGAGAACGCGCGGCTGGGCTTCCTGCCGGCCGCGGCGGGCGTCGCGCCCTGACCGTGCACGGGCACCCCCGCAGGTAGGGGAGAATCGTCTCCATGCGCATCCACATCGCGACCGATCACGCGGGTCTCGAGTTCTCGACCCAGCTGCAGCACCACCTCGCCTCCCAGGGCCACGAGGTCGTCGACCACGGGCCGGTCGAGTACGACCCGCTCGACGACTACCCCGCGTTCTGCATCCGCGCGGCGCAGGCGGTCGTCGACGACCAGCGCGCCGGCGTCCCCGCGCTCGGCGTCGTCTTCGGCGGCTCGGGCAACGGCGAGCAGATCGCGGCGAACAAGGTCGAGGGCATCCGCGCGGCGCTCGTGTGGAACCTCTCGACCGCCGAGCTCGCGCGCGAGCACAACGACGCGAACGTCATCGCCATCGGCGCGCGCCAGCACACGTTCGAGGACGTCACGCGCTTCATCGACCGCTTCATCCAGACGCCGTTCTCGAACGACGAGCGTCACGTCCGCCGGATCGCGCAGATCGGCGCCTACGAGCGCGACGGCGCCCTCGTCGACGGGCCCGCTCCGCGCACGATGTCCTAGCGGATGCCCGAGGGTCATTCCGTCCACCGGATCACGCGGCAGTTCGCGCGCAACTTCGTCGGCCGCCCGGTCGGGGCGACGAGCCCGCAGGGGCGCTTCGCGGAGGGTGCGGCCATCCTCGACGGTCGCACGATGACGCGCGCCGAGGCGGTCGGCAAGCAGATGTTCCTCGAGTTCGACGAGGATGTCTGGCTGCGCGTGCACCTCGGCCTGTACGGAGCGTGGGACTTCGCCGGCGAGATCCTCGTCGACCCGACGATCGCGTCCGCGAACGGGCGGATGGGGCAGACGAATCAGCGCGGCACCGACCTCTCCGACGCCGACCGCGTGTTCGACGACGCCGGCGAGAACTCCCTCGCGTCGATCGGCGCCCCGCGTCGCACGCGCGTGCACGTGCGGATGTCCGAGCAGACGCGAGGGCTCGACGAGCCGGACGGCCTGGCCGCCTCCGACGCCGAGTGGCCGCCGCCCGTCGTCGGCCAGGTGCGCGTCCGCCTGCTCACGGAGACGACCTGCGCGGACCTCCGCGGACCCACCGCATGCGTCGTGCAGCGGCCGGACGAGATCGCCCGCGTGATCGCCAAGCTCGGCCCCGACCCGCTCGTCGGCGACGTCGGTGAGGGCGAGGAGCGCTTCCTTGCGGCGGTCCGCCGCCGGAATGTCGCGATCGGCCAGCTGCTCATGGACCAGTCGGTCGTGAGCGGCATCGGCAACGTCTACCGCGCTGAGATGCTCTTCCGCGCGGGGCTCGACCCGCACACGCCGGGGAAGGACATCCCCGAGGAGACGGTGCGCAGGCTGTGGCGCGACTGGGTCGTGCTCCTGCGCATCGGCGTCGAGACGGGGCAGATGATGACCATGGACGGGCTCGAGGGCGACGCCTGGCGTCGCGCGATGGCGAGCAGGGACGACCGCCACTGGGTCTACCACCGCGCGGGCCTGCCCTGCCGGGTCTGCGGCACGGAGATCGTGCTCGAGGAGATGCAGGCGCGCAAGCTCTACTGGTGCCCGACATGCCAGCGCTGAGCCAAGGCGACCGGGTCGACGTCATTGCAGATGTCCGCATCGGGGGCGAGGGGCGCGAGCTGCTCGCCCACCCCGAGTACGACGTCGACGGCGTGTACGACGTGTGGCTCGCGGACGGACGGATCGCCGACATCGCGCCCGCTGGCGCGATCCGCCGAAGCGGCGCGGTGCTCGACGGCGCGGGCGGATGGCTCGTCCCCGGCCTCTGGGACCATCACGTCCACACGCTCGAGTGCGCGCTCGCGCAGGGCACGCCGTCGGTCGAGCACGCCGCGTCCGCCGAGGAGGCCGCGCGCGCGGCCGCGGCCGCCCCGGTCCGAGCAGACGGGCGCCGGGTCGTCGCGCGCCTGCGTGACGGCCTCTGGTCGGATGCCGCCGACCTGGGCCTCCTCGACGAGGTGACCGGCGACATCCCGACCTATCTCGTGAGCTCCGATCTCCACGGCGTCTGGCTGAACTCGGCCGCCGCGCGGCGTGAGGGCCTCGCGGCCGACGTCGCGGGTCTCGTGCGCGAGGGCGCCGCCTTCCTCGTCGAGCAGCGTCTCAAGCAGCTCGCCCCGGAGGACGAGGACGCCGCGCTGGACCGGATGCTCGCGGCCGCGGCCGCGAGGGGCGTCGTCGGCGTGCAGGACCTCGAGATCGGGTGGAACGCCGACCGGTGGCGACGGCGGATGGCGCGGGGCGACGAGCGCGTCCGCGTGCGCTTCGACGTGTATCCCGACGACCTGGACCGGGCGATCTCCGAGGGGCTGTCGACCGGCGAGGCGCTCGACGGGTCGGACCGCGTGTCCTTCGGGATGCTCAAGGTCATCTCCGACGGGTCGCTGGGCACGCGGACAGCCGCGACGAGCGCCCCGTACGCCGACGGCGTCAGCCGCGGGCGCCTGAACGTCGAGCCGCGCGCGCTCATCGAGCTCGTGGCGCGCGCCGCGAGCGCGGGCATCGCGACGACGATCCACGCGATCGGAGACGTCGCGGCCCGGCACGCGCTCGACGCGTTCGCGGCCGCCGACGTGCCCGGGCGCATCGAGCACGTCCAGCTCGTCGCGCGCACCGACATCGCGCGGTTCGCCCGCCTCGGCGTCGAGGCCAGCGTGCAGCCCGAGCATGCCCTCGACGATCGCGAGCTCGCCGCCGTCGAGTGGGCTGCGCAGACGGCGGTCGCCTATCCGCTCCGCGAGCTGGTCGAGGCCGGAGCCTGCCTGCTGCTCGGGTCCGACGCGCCGGTCTCGCCCCTCGACCCGTGGGTCCAGATGGCCGCCGCGGTCTTCCGCACCCGCGACGCGAGCGAGCCCTGGCGGGTCGATCAGGCTCTCGACGCCCGCACGGCTCTCGCCGCCTCGACCGACGGCGGCACGGCGGATCCGGCGCGGGTCCTGCCCGGCGAGCCGGCTGACCTGGCACTCGTCGGGCACGACCCGCTGACTTCGGGAGCCGACGCGCTGCGTGCCATGCCGGTGCACGCGACTCTCGTCGACGGGCGCCTCACGCACCTCGGCTAGGGAGCCGCGCGCCCACCGCGCCGTGACACGTCGAAGGCCTCGCTCCGAGCGGAGCGAGGCCTTCTGACGAGGAGAGCGAGGGTCACTCGGCGATGTGCGCCACGAGGAACCAGCGGTCCTTCTCGAGGCCCGCCTTGATCTCGATGGCGACGTCCTGGCTCGTGAGGTCGACCTCGTCGAGACCGTCGATGGCGGCCTGGAGGTCGGCCAGAACGGCGTCGATGTCGGAGACGATGCCGCGGATGACGGCGTCCGACTGGGCGAAGCCCGCGGGCGCGCCGGTGGTCGGGACCTTGCCGGCGACGGCGGCGAGGCGCGCGTCGATGGGGAGGCCCAGGGCCACGATGCGCTCGGCGGCGAGGTCCGCCCACTCCTGCACGTGGTCGACGAGCGTGTCGAGGAACTCGTGCACGCCGATGAAGTTGGCGCCGCGCACGTGCCAGTGCGCCTGCTTGCCGTTGACGCCGAGAGCCTGGAGGCCGAGGACGACGGGAGAGAGGAACTGGGCCGAGCCGGCGGCGACGGTCGGGTCGGCGGCGGTCGCGGAGATGGTCTGTGCGTCGCTCATGAGGATTCTCCTTCGTCTTGCCGGGCGCGTGTCGCGCCCTGTCGCTGAAGACAACGCTACTCGTCGGCTGGCATTCCGCAAGCAAGCAGAGGCTCGGCTAAATCGCAGATGATCGGGCGAAAGTTAGGCTTGCCGAACCTGGCATCGAAAGCGAGAGGGAGCGCGCGGACGTATCGTCGGACCATGAGCGTCTCGCCCCGTGCCACGGTCCTGCCTCTCGACGGCGTGCGGCCGGTCGTCCCGCCCGATGCGTTCCTCGCCGACGGAGCGCGCGTCGTCGGCGACGTCGTGCTCGGCCCTCAGACGAGCGTCTGGTACAACGCTGTCCTCCGGGGCGACACCGGCGCCATCCGCGTGGGCGCGCGCAGCAACCTCCAGGACAGCGTCTCGGTGCACGTCGGCGGCGGCTTCGACACCGAGATCGGCGACGACGTGTCGGTCGGGCACAACGCCGTGGTGCACGGCTGCCGCATCGGCGACCGGTCGCTCATCGGCATGGGCGCCGTCGTGCTGCAGGGCGCCGAGATCGGGGCCGAGTGCCTCGTCGCCGGGGGAGCGGTCGTGCTCGAGGGCACGGTCGTGCCGCCGCGGAGTCTTGTCGCGGGAGTGCCCGCGAAGGTCCGCCGCGCACTCACGGACGAGGAGGTCGCCGGACTCCTCCGGAACGCCGAGAACTACCTCGCGCACGCGGCGCGCCATGAGGCGGCGCTCCGCGACGGCGAGCGCTGATCAGGGCGCGGTCGCGCCGAGCAGGTCGGCCGCCCGGTGTGCGGCCTCCGTGCGCGTCGCCGCTCCGAGCTTGCGGAGGATCGCGGAGACGTGCACGCTGACGGTCTTCGTGCTGATGAACAGGCGCTGCCCGATCTGGCCGTTGCTGAGGCCCTCGGCGACGAGCTCGAGGACCTGGAGCTCGCGCGCCGTGAGCACCGGATCGGCGTGCCCGTCGCGTCCCTGGAGACCGGCCTCGTCGGCCAGTGCATCCAGGTCGCGCAGGACGCCGAGGACGCCGCGTTCGCGCGCGGCCGCGCGTGCGGACGGAACGAGAGCCCGGGCGCCCGCGCGGTCTCCGGCCTCGACCCGTGCCCGCACCTGCTGGGCGAGCGCGTAGGGCAGCAGCCCGACCGGCGCCTCGCGGCCCTCCGCTGCTGCCGCGGCCGCGCGCCATGACGGCTCGTCGTCGGCGAGCTCGGCGCGGGTGAGCGCACTCCACACGCCGTGCGTCGGCCAGCCCGCGAACTGGTCGATCAGGCGCTCGGCGAGCCGGCCAGCCTCCTGCCCGAACGCGTGTCCGCCGCGCCTTCCGGCGAGACGCGCGACGCGGGCGAACGACCAGGCCAGCGGCACCGCGTTGCCCGAGTTCAGCGCGAGTCGCTCCACGGGCACGGCCCGCACGCCCGCCGCCGCGTCCCACGAGACCTCGGGCCGCCCGTCCGCGAGCGCGAGCTCCATGTCGACGCGCGCCACGGTGAGGAGGGCCTGGATCTCGTTCTCGGCGGTCGAGCGGAGCACGGCTCGGTGCGGTTCGAGCGTCGCGGCCGCGGCGGCGAGATCGCCCCGCCAGACGAGGGACCACGCGCGGACGACCGCGAGGTACGTCACGTTGACCGACGGGGGCGAGGCGGCCAGAGCGCGGTCGATGAGGGCGTCGACCTCGTCCCACCGGCCGAGGCTCGCGAGCGGGTCGGCGGCGTTCGACGCGAGGACGGTGCCCGAGGTGCGCTCGAGGCCGTAGGCCTGAGCCTCGGCCATCCCGAGCCGCGCGAGCTCGAGCGCGCGATCCGGGTCTCCGGCCCGCTGCGCGAGATCCGACGCGTTGACCCAGTACCGCAGGCGCGCGGCGCGATCGTCGCCTGCCAGCTGCCGTGCCTGCTCGAGCTCCGCCCACCCCGCTGCGAGGTCGCCGCCGTGCGCGAGGCAGAGCCCGGCGACGTTCATCGCGTTCGAGACGAGCGCGGTCGCTCCGAGCCGCTCCGCGACGGCGGCGCCCTCGAGAGCGAGGCGGCGGGCATCGGCGCGCTCGCCGGCCAGCATGAGCCGCCCGGCGAGGGAGATGAGCAGATCGACGCGCAGCTCCTCGTGCCCGCCGATCCGCTCGACGGTCGCGAGGGCGTCGCGATACGCCTCGATGGAGCCCGGACGGGCGGCGTTGGAGAGGGCGCGCGCGAGATTGCGCGTGAGGCGGACGTGGTGGATGGAATCGGGAGGGCACGCGGCCAGCGCGGAGCGCGACACGGCGATGCTGCGCTCGGTCTCGCCGGCGTTGCGGAGGTAGGTCGCGGCCCTCCCCATGAGCTCGAGCCACGGCATCCCGGCCGTGCTCTCGGCGTCGGGAACGGCATCCCACATCGCGAGCGCCTGCTCGGCGTGCTGCGCGGCGGACGCGTAGGCGGAGCTCGCCCGCGCCTCCTGCATCGCGCGGATCGAGGCGGGGAACGCCCGCGCGGCGTCTCGCGTCGACGCCAGGTGGTGCGCGACGGCCGCTGCCACGCGCGCGCCGGATGCGGCACGCTCCTCGAGCGCCTCGGCGTAGCGCTCGTGGAGCCGCTCGCGCTCGCCGGGAAGGGCGTCCTCGAGGATGGCCTCGCGCACGAGCGCGTGCCGGAACGCGTAGCCGTCGTCCGTGAGGACGAGGAGGCCCGCGTCGAGGGCCTCGCGGAGGGCGGCGTCGCGCGCGGTCGCGTCGAGGCCGTCGACCCTCTCGAGGAGCGCGTGCGCGACGGACAGCCCGCCGACCGAGAGAGCGCGCGCAAGCGCTCGTGCCGGATCGGACAGCCGCTCGTACCGCGCGAGCAGCAGGCTCCGCAGGCCGCCGGGGAGGGCGCGCTCGTCGTCGCAGCCCTCCACGGCGACGAGCTCCTCGAGATAGAAGGGCACGCCGTCGCTGCGGGCGGCGATCGCGTCGAGCTGCGGCCCCGCGACCGCCGTGCCGGTCAGCTCGCCGACGAGCGCGCGGACGTCCTCGCGGTCCAGGCGGCCCAGCTCGACGCGCGTCGTGGCACGGCTGCGCGCCAGCTCGCCGAGCAGATCGCGCGCGGGGTGCGTGCGGCCGATGTCCTCGGGCCGGTACGTGGCCACGACGAGCAGACGGGCGTCGAGCGAGACCCGCGCGAGGTAGGCGAGCACGCCGAGGCTCGCCCTGTCCATCCAGTGCACGTCCTCGAGGACGAGCACGACCGGCTGCTCGCGGCTCGCCGTCTCGAGCAGATGGGCGAGCGCCTCGTAGGGCTGCTGGCCGGTCGGCTCCGCCTCGCTCGCGAGCGCGGGCGCCATGCCCGAGAGGGCGGCGGCCCCGGGGCCCGCCAGCTCGCGCACGCGGTCGACGCCGAGGTCGGCGATGAGCACCCGCAGCGCGGCGGTGAAGGGCGTGTACGCCTCGCCGACGCGACCGAGGTCGACGCAGTGGCCCACGAGGACGCGCGCGCGGCCGCCGACCGCGGCCGCGAGATCGGAGACGAGCCGCGACTTGCCGATGCCGGCCTCGCCCGAGACGAGCGCGAGCGCGGGCTCGCCGCGCTCGGCGGCCTCGAAGAGCGCGACGAGCTGAGCGTGCTCGCTCTCGCGCCCGACCGTGCGCGGACTGGTCCTGATCGTCACCGCGTCATCATCACACGGACCGTCGACATCGCGGCGGACGGCGGACGTCACGACGAGAGGCGCGGGAGGAGTCGACGCGCCCGGGATGCTCGCCGAGTCGGGATCCGATCGCCCTGTGCGGCGTCGGCCTCGAGTCGCTCGCGGATCGAGCGCTCGCGAGCCGCACGGCGCTCGGCCTCCTCGATCTCGGCGCGGTGGACGGAGAGGCTGTGGAGAGGATCGATGAACATGACTCCACGGTCGTCCCTGAGGCGGCGCCGGAGCATCGGCAGAACGCCGTATTCCCGGGGCCGGACGAGCCGGATGAGGTACCTCAGACCGTGCCGTGTCGGAAGCACGTGCGCGCGTGGGATAGGATCGTTCACGCTGCCGGACGCAGTTCCGGGGATGTAGCTCAATGGTAGAGCCCCAGTCTTCCAAACTGGTCACGCGGGTTCGATTCCCGTCATCCCCTCCATCTCCTCTCTCGCCGCCCCGGGTGGCGAGTCCCGCCCGATCGGTCGGCTAGACTTTCCGAGGCCGTTTCGTGTTCCCGTGCGCGGGGATATCCGCGGGGCGTAGCTCAGCTTGGTAGAGCGCCCGCTTTGGGAGCGGGAGGCCGCAGGTTCAAATCCTGTCGCCCCGACCAACGGCCCATCCAGACCTCAGCCCGCGTCGCGACCGGCGTGCGGGTCCGTCACAAGGAGAAACGAACCAGCATGGTGAACAGCACCGTCGAGAAGCTCAGCCCGACGCGGGTGAAGCTTCACATCACGGTCAGCCCCGAAGACCTCAAGCCGAGCATCCAGCACGCGTACGAGCACATCGCGCGCGACGTGCAGGTCCCCGGCTTCCGCAAGGGCAAGGTTCCCGCTCCGATCATCGACCAGCGCGTCGGCCGCGGCGCGGTCATCGAGCACGCCGTCAACGAGGGCCTCGACGGGTTCTTCCGCGCCGCGGTCGCCGAGAACGACGTGAAGATCCTCGGGCGCCCGCAGGCGGACATCGTCGAGTGGCCGAGCGACAAGGACTTCTCGGGCGACCTCGTCGTCGACGTCGAGGTCGACGTGCGCCCCGAGTTCGAGATCCCCGCCTACGAGGGCCTCACCGTCACGGTCGACGCCGTCGAGATCGACGACGCGAAGATCGACGAGGAGCTCGACAGCCTGCGCGCCCGCTTCGGCACGCTCGTCCCCGTGGACCGCCCGGCCGCGAAGGGCGACTTCGTCGAGCTCGACCTCGTCGCCAAGATCGACGGCCAGGAGATCGACCGCGCCGAGGGCGTGTCGTACGAGGTCGGCTCGGGCGAGCTGCTCGACGGCATCGACGAGGCCGTCGAGTCGCTCACCGCCGGCGAGGAGACCACGTTCCGCTCCAAGCTCGTGGGTGGAGACCACGCGGGCGAGGAGGCCGAGGTCGCCGTGACCGTCAAGGCGGTCAAGGAGCGCGAGCTTCCCGAGGCCGACGACGACTTCGCGCAGATGGCGAGCGAGTTCGACACGATCGCCGAGCTGCGCGAGTCGCTCAAGGAGACGGCCGCGACGCGCGGAGCGTTCTCGCAGGGCTCCGCCGCGCGCGACAAGCTCGTCGAGACGCTGCTCGAGGCGGTCGAGATCCCGGTTCCCGCGAGCCTCATCGAGGACGAGGTGCACCGTCACCTCGAGCAGGAGAACCGCCTCGAGGACGACGAGCACCGCGCCGAGGTGACCGAGGCGAGCGAGAAGCAGTTCCGCACGCAGATCCTCTTCGACGCGATCGCCGAGAAGCTCGACGTGCAGGTCTCGCAGGACGAGTTCACGCAGTACCTCATCCAGGCGTCGGGCCAGTACGGCATGTCGCCGCAGGACTTCGTGCAGGCGCTCCAGCAGGGCAACCAGCTGCCGGCTCTCATGGGCGACGTCGCGCGCAACAAGGCGATCGCGATCGTCCTCGGCAAGGTGTCCGTCGTCGACACCGCGGGCAACCCGGTCGACGTGAGCGACTTCGCGGCCGTCGACGACGAGCCCGAGGCCGAAGAGGCTGCCGCGGAGGAGGCTCCGGCCGACGAGGCTGGTGCGGCCGAGGAGGCTCCCGCTGCGGAGGAGGCTCCGGCCGAGGAGGCTCCCGCTGCGGAGGAGGCTCCGGCCGAGGAGGCTCCCGCGGCCGAGAAGAAGCCCAAGCGCACGCGCAAGACCGCGAAGGCGGCCGACGAGGCCGAGTGATCTGAGCGGATCCCGAGGAGGGCGGGTGCTTCGGCACCCGCCCTCCTCGCGTCTGCGGACTCAGATCCGCACGACGGCTCCCGCGCGCGGCGGCACGAGCATCGCGCCGTCGTCGTCATCGAGCGGCGCCGTCGCGAAGACGACGTCCGCGGTCGGCCGGATGCGCAGCGGCTCGTCCGCCAGGTTGACGACGATCTCCAGGCCGCCCCGTCGGAGCCGGATCCAGCGCTCGTCATCGCTCCACTCCGCCGACACCCGCTCGAGACGCGGATCGACGAGGTCCGGCTCCGCCCTGCGCAGGCGCGCGAGCGCGCGATGGACGGCGAGGATGCGCGTGTGCCGCGTCGGAGCGCCATCCGCGGGATAGGGCTCTCTCCAGTCGAGCCGCGAGCGCGCGAACGTCGCGGGGTCCTGCGGGTCGGGCACGATCTCGCGCTCCCATCCCATCCGCGCGAACTCCTCCCTGCGCCCCTCCCTGGTCGCCTCCCCGAGCTGCGGATCGGGATGCGACGTGAAGAACTGCCAGGGCGTGGACGCTGCCCACTCCTCGCCCATGAAGAGCATCGGCGTGAACGGCGACGCGAGGCAGAGGAGGGCCGCGACGGCGAGCAGGTCCTCGTCGAGTGCGGCGGCCAGGCGATCGCCCGTCGCGCGGTTGCCGATCTGGTCGTGATTCTGCGTGTAGGTGACGAGCCGCCACGCGGGAGTGCCCGGCGGGAGGGGGCGGCCGTGCGCGCGTCCGCGGAAGGACGACCACGTGCCGTCGTGGAAGAATCCGCGGGTCGCCGCCTTCGCGAGGGCCGACAGCGGAGCGAAGTCGGCGTAGTAGCCGTGCGTCTCGCCCGTGAGCGCGACGTGGACAGCGTGGTGGTAGTCATCGCTCCACTGCGCGTGCACGCCGTACCCGCCCGCCTCTCGGGGCGAGATGAGGGTCGGATCGTTGAGGTCCGATTCGGCGATGAGCGTGAGCGGCCGACGCAGGTGCGCACTGAGCGCGTCGACCTCCTCGGCGAGCTCCTGGAGGATGTGCGTCGGGCTGTCGTCGACGAGCGCGTGGACGGCGTCGAGCCGAAGGGCGTCGACATGGTGGTCCCGCAGCCACATGAGCGCGTTCTCGACGATATGCGCGCGCACGGCGGGCAGACGCAGGTCGACGCCTGCGCCCCACGTGTTCTCGTCGTCCTCGCGCAGGTACGGCCCGAACCGGGGGAGGTGGTTGCCGCTCGGCCCGAGGTGGTTGTAGACGACGTCCTGGATCACGCCGACGCCCGCGGCGTGGCAGGCGTCGACGAACCGCTGGTAGGCGTCCGGGCCGCCGTAGCTCTCGTCGACCGCGTACCAGAGGACGCCGTCGTAGCCCCAGTTGCGCGGGCCGTCGAAGGCGTTCACGGGCAGGAGCTCGACGAAGTCGACGCCGAGGTCGACGAGGTGCGGCAGACGCGCCGCGGCGGCGTCGAGCGTCCCCTCGGGCGTGAACGTGCCCACGTGCAGCTCGTAGATGAGGCCGCCCGCGAGCTGCCGGCCCGTCCATCCGCTGTCCTGCCACGCGTGTGCCGACGGGTCGTGCACGCGGCTGAGCCCGTCGACGCCGTCGGGCTGCCAGCGCGAGCGCGGATCGGGCAGGGGCGTGTCGTCGTCGAGCAGGTAGCCGTAGGCGGCGCCGTGCCGCGGCTCGGCGTCGGACGTCCACCATCCGTCGGGCGCTGCTCGCATCGCGAGCCGCGATCCGTCGAGCACGAGCGTCGCGGTCCGCGCGTGCGGCGCCCACACCTCGAAGCTCACGGCGCCTGCCTCAGAAGCAGGGCGACGGGGTAGGTGCGCAGAAGCTCGGCGAGGGGGACGGCACCGCCCTCGGTCTCGGCGCCGGTGAGGGCATCCGCGTATCGGCCGGGAGGGAGGAGCACGGATGCGCTGCCCCATCCGCCGGCGCGGGCGAGGCCGATCGGGAGGCGGGTAGCGATCGCGACGGCCCCGCCGCGGTCGAACGCGATCGCGTGCCGCCCCGTGTCGCCGATCACAGTCAGCGGCGCGTAGCGCGTGAAGAGCTCGGGTCGATCGCGTCGCGCCCTCAGCGCGCGCGAGGTGACGAGCAGCTTCGCCGCGCCGCTCTCGTCGAGGGGCGGTGGCGGCCCGGCATCGAGCTGCGCGAGCAGGGCGCGCCGCTCGCCGAAGTCGACGGGGCGCCGGTTGTCGGGATCGACCAGCGAGCGGTTCCAGAGCTCCGCGCCCTGGTACACGTCGGGCACGCCGGGCATCGCGAGCTGCAGCAGCTTCGCGGAGAGGCCGTTCGACCAGCCGGCCGGGCGGATGGCGTCCACGAGGCCCTCGAGGGCGGCGGCCGCCTCGGGGTCGTCGAATGCCGCGTCGACGAGGGCGTGGAGCCGCCCCTCGAAGTCCGCGTCGGGAGAGCGCCACGATGTGCCGGTCGCGGCCTCCCGTGCGGCCTTCTCCGCGTAGGCGTGAGCGCGTTCGCGGGAGACGGGCCACGCGCCCGCGAGCGTGCTCCACAGGAGCGCCGCGAGCGGGGCGTCGCCCAGGGGAGCGCGCGCGAGAAGCGTCGCGAGGGTCGTGCGCCAGAGCTCCGGCACCTCGGCGAGCGCATCGATCCGCGCGCGGGTGTCCTCGCCCCGCTTCGTGTCGTGCGTCGAGAGCGTCGTGAGCGACGCGGGTGTGCGCGCCTGACGCTCGATCTGGCGCCGGTGGAACTCGGCGACATCGATCGCGAACTCCGAGGGATCGCCGCCCACCTCCGCAAGCGAGGCGAGTCGCGCGACGCGGTAGAACACGGTGTCCTCGACGCCCTTGGCCATCACGGCGCCCGAGGTCTGCTGGAGGCGCGCCGCGGCGGGCTCCGCGGGGTCGGAGAGGACCGGGAGGAGCTCCTCGACGGCCGCCGCCAGGTCGGGCCGTCTCCGCGCCGCCTCGGCGACGGCGGCGTGGAGGTGCTCGGCTCCGGCGGGCAGATACGACCGGTACACGGGGAAGCAGGCGAGGATCTCGGCGAGCGCGTCGGCGGCGTCCGCGCCGCCGGGCAGGGCCCGGTCCGGCAGGAGCCGCACGAGCCGACGCACCTCGGACGCGAGGATGCCGTCGGCCGCCGCGCGCTTGCCGTCGTGGACGAGGTCGTCCCACGCGGCGCGCGAGCCGCGCAGCTCCTCCTCGAGCGCGTCGAGCTGGGCGCGGCCGGCCGGGTCGACGAGCACGCGATCGACGTCTCCGAGCGCCTCGTACCCGGTCGTGCCGGCCGTCGCCCAGTGCGCGGGCAGGTGCTCTCCGGCCTCGAGGATCTTCTCGACGACGACGTAGCGGCCCCCGGTCGCGTCCGCGAGGCGCGCGAGGTACCCTCCCGGGTCGGCGAGGCCGTCCGGATGGTCGATGCGGAGCCCGTCCACGAGGCCGTCGCGGAGCCAGCGGAGGATCTCGGCGTGCGATGCGTCGAACACCCACGGCTCCTCGACGCGGATCGCCGCGAGCGAGGAGACCGCGAAGAACCGGCGGTAGTTCAGCTCCGCGTCGCCGCGCCGCCAGTCGACGAGCTCGTAGTGCTGGCGGCCGTGCACGGTCTCGGGATCGGCGCCGTCGTCGGCCGATCCCGGGGCAAGGGGGAATCTCTGATCGCCGCAGCGCAGCTCGCCGTCCTCGATCCGAAGCGGCGGGCTGTCGTCGCCGAGCACGGGCAGGCGCACGCGTCCGCCGCCCGCGGCCCAGTCGATGTCGAACGCATCCGCCCACTGGGACGCCCGGCCGTGCGCGAGGACATCCCACCACCAGGGGTTGTTCGCCGGCGTCGCGACGCCCATGTGGTTCGGGACGACGTCGACGAGCACGCCGAGCCCGGCCTCCCGTGCGGCCGCGGAGAGACGGGCGAGCCCGTCGGCTCCGCCGCGCAGCGGGTCCACGCGCGTGTGGTCGACGACGTCGTAGCCGTGGTTCGAGCCGGGTTCCGCCGCGAGCAAGGGCGAGAGGTAGAGCCAGTCTGCCCCGAGTGCGCGCACATACGCGACGGCACCCGCCGCGTCATCGAGGTCGAAGTCCGCGCTGATCTGCAGGCGGTACGTCGAGCGCGGCGTTCGCGGGGTCACGCGCCGTCCTCTTCCGCGGCGCGCTCGAGCCGGAGCCGCACCGATGCCGCGGGGGAGTGATCGGGCGACTCCTCCGGTGCACGGTGCTCGCGGAGCACGAGCATCGAGCGGGCCGTCACGGCGAGCGACGACCCCGCCGCGCGCGGCGTCGGATCTGCGCCGTCCGCGGTGTCGAGCACGATCTCCCACTGGGGGCAGTACTCGTCGGGCGGCAGCGTGAACTCCACCTCGCTGTCATGCGCGTTGAAGCAGATGAGGAAGTGCACGTCGACGATCCGCTCGCCGCGCGGGCCGCGGCCGCCGATGCCCTGCCCGTTCAGGAAGACGCCGAGCGAGCGCGCGTACGCGGTCTCCCAGTCCTCGGGCTCCATGGGGTCGCCGCCGGGGCGCAGCCACACGATGTCGGGCAGGGGGTCGCCCTTGCCGCGGCGGACGGGCCGCCCGTCGAAGAACCGCAGTCGTCGGAACGCCGGGTGCCGCCGGCGCAGGCGCGACACGGCGGCCGTGAACTCGATGAGCGGGCCGTCCGCCTCGTCCCAGTGCACCCACGTGAGCTCGCTGTCCTGCGCGTAGCCGTTGTTGTTGCCGCGCTGCGTGCGTCCGAGCTCGTCCCCGTGGGGAAGCATGGGAACGCCCTGCGAGAGCAGGAGGGTCGCGAGGAAGTTGCGCTGCTGGCGCGCGCGCAGCTCGAGGACAGCGGGGTCGTCGGTCGGCCCCTCGACTCCCAGGTTGTACGAGCGGTTGTGGGACTCGCCGTCGCGCCCGCCCTCCCCGTTGGCCTCGTTGTGCTTCTCGTTGTACGACACGAGGTCGTTGAGCGTGAACCCGTCGTGCGCCGTGACGAAGTTGATCGAGGCCGACGGGAGCCGTGCCGAGGTCTCGTAGAGGTCGGCCGACCCGGTGATGCGCGACGCGAACTCGCCGAGCGTCGCGGGCTCGCCGCGCCAGAAGTCGCGCACGGTGTCGCGGTACTTGCCGTTCCACTCCGTCCACTGCGGAGGGAAGTTGCCGACCTGGTAGCCGCCGGGTCCGACGTCCCACGGCTCGGCGATGAGCTTGACCTGCGAGACGACCGGGTCCTGCTGCACGAGGTCGAAGAAGCTCGACAGCCGGTCGACGTCGTAGAACTCGCGCGCGAGCGTCGCCGCGAGGTCGAAGCGGAAGCCGTCGACGTGCATCTCGGTGACCCAGTACCGGAGCGAGTCCATGAGGAGCTGGAGCGCGTGCGGGTTGCGCACGTTGAGGCTGTTGCCCGTGCCGGTGTAGTCCATGTAGAAGGACGGGTCGTCGTCGACGAGCCGGTAGTACGCGCGGTTGTCGATCCCGCGGAACGACAGGGTCGGGCCGAGGTGGTTGCCCTCCGCGGTGTGGTTGTAGACGACGTCGAGGATGACCTCGATGCCGGCCGCGTGCAGTGCGCGGACCATCCCCTTGAACTCCTGGACCTGCGCGCCGGCGTCGCCCGATGAGGAGTACTCGTTGTGCGGCGCGAAGAAGCCGAGGGTGTTGTACCCCCAGTAGTTGCGCAGGCCCCGCTCGATCAGGTGACCGTCGTGCACGAACTGATGGACCGGCATGAGCTCGATCGCGGTCACGCCGAGCTTGCGCAGGTGGGCGATGACGCTCGGATGGGCTATGCCCGCGTAGGTGCCGCGCTGCGCCTCGGGGACGTCGGGGTGCAGCGCCGTGAGACCCTTCACATGCGCCTCGTAGATGAGCGTGCGGTCGTACGGGACGGACGGCGGCCGGTCGTCCCGCCAGTCGAAATACGGGTTGACGACGACCGCGAGCAGCGTGTGGCCCGCGGAATCGGCCTCGTTCGGCTTCTCCGGGTCGTCGAAGTCGTAGTCGTAGAGCGACGCGTCCCAGTCGACCGCACCGGAGAGCGCCTTCGCGTACGGGTCGACGAGCAGCTTGTGCGGGTTGCACCGGAGTCCCTGGGCGGGATCGCGCGGCCCGTGCACGCGGTAGCCGTAGCGCTGGCCGGGGCCGACATCCGGGAGGTACGCATGCCAGACGAACGCGTCGACCTCCGTGAGCTCGACGCGGGTCTCGGCCCCCGCATCGTCGAAGAGGCAGAGCTCGACGCGCTCGGCGACCTCGCTGAAGAGGGCGAAGTTCGTCCCGTCGCCGTCGTACGACGCTCCGAGGGGGTAGGGGTTTCCGGGCCAGGTGTTCATGCGCGCCTTCCTCGCGGTCCGGAGGCTCCCGGGGCGGACCCCTCCGTTGATCCGCGCCGATGCCGCCACGCTAACGGGCGCGACGTGCCGGAGGGAAGGGCTTGCGGAAGGGAGGTCCGACAGGGCATGCGACACCCGATATGCCCAGGGCGAACACGACCGGACCGCTGAAACGGCGCCGGTAGGGTCGATCTCGACGCATCACCGAAATGGAGTGATTTCATGGCCGAACCGCTGATGGCACAGAGTGTCTTCGACAGGCTTCTCAAGGACCGCATCATCTGGCTGGGCTCGGAGGTGCGCGACGAGAACGCGAACGAGATCTGCGCGAAGATCCTCCTTCTCGCCGCGGAGGACTCCGAGAAGGACATCTACCTCTACATCAACTCGCCCGGCGGCTCGATCACGGCCGGCATGGCGATCTACGACACCATGCAGTTCGTGCCCAACGACATCGTCACGGTGGGCATCGGCATGGCCGCCTCGATGGGGCAGCTCCTGCTCACGAGCGGGACGAAGGGCAAGCGGTACATCACGCCCAACGCACGCGTCCTGCTGCACCAGCCGCACGGCGGCTTCGGCGGCACCGCGAGCGACATCCAGACGCAGGCCGAGCTCATCGTCTCGATGAAGAACCGCCTCGCCGAGATCACCGCGGCGCAGACCGGGAAGACCGTCGAGCAGATCAACGAGGACGGCGACCGCGACCGCTGGTTCACCGCCGACGAGGCGCTCGAGTACGGGTTCGTGGACCACATCCGCGAGCATGCGGCGGACGTGACGGGCGCGGGCGGCACCGACCGCGACGCGCAGTGAGCCGAGAGACGAGGACGCACACGATGAACACCCCCTACACCGGCGCGGCGACCCCGCAGGGCTTCCAGCTCCCGAGCAGCCGCTACATCCTGCCGCAGTTCGAGGAGCGCACGGCGTACGGCTACAAGCGCCAGGACCCGTACAACAAGCTCTTCGAGGACCGCGTGATCTTCCTGGGCGTCCAGGTCGACGACGCGTCGGCGGACGACGTCATGGCGCAGCTGCTCGTGCTCGAGAGCCAGGACCCCGATCGCGACATCATCATGTACATCAACTCGCCCGGCGGCTCGTTCACGGCCATGACGGCGATCTACGACACGATGCAGTACATCTCGCCCCAGATCCAGACCGTCGTGCTGGGTCAGGCCGCCTCGGCGGCGGCCGTGCTGCTCGCGGCCGGCGCGCCGGGCAAGCGCCTCGCGCTGCCCAACGCGCGGATCCTCATCCACCAGCCCGCGGTCGGCGAGTCCGGCCACGGGCAGGCGTCGGACATCGAGATCCAGGCGGCCGAGATCCTGCGCATGCGCACGTGGCTCGAGGAGACGCTCGCGAAGCACTCGAACAAGTCGCAGGCCGAGGTCCACAAGGACATCGACCGCGACAAGATCCTGGGTGGCACCGAGGCGGTCGAGTACGGCCTCGTCGACCAGGTCCTCACGTCGCGCAAGCGCACGCCGCTGACGAAGTAGGACGAGCAGGATCCTGCAGGATGCCCCGGTCGCGCGCTCGCACGGCCGGGGCATCCCGCATCCATGCCGCGTCGGACGGCGTCGGTGTCCGCGGCAGCGGTTAGGCTCGAAGAAGACCCCCTTCCGGGACCCAGGAGGAGAAGGACCATGGCTCGCATCGGTGAGAGTGCCGACCTGTTCAAGTGCTCCTTCTGCGGGAAGAGCCAGAAGCAGGTCCAGCAGCTGATCGCCGGACCCGGCGTCTACATCTGCGACGAATGCGTCGAGCTCTGCAACGAGATCATCGAAGAGCGGATGGCCGAGTCCAACGCCGACGGCGGGGTCGCGGAGTTCGACCTGCCGAAGCCGCGGGAGATCTTCGGCTTCCTCGAGGAGTACGTCGTCGGCCAGGAGCCCGCCAAGCGCGCGCTCGCGGTGGCGGTGTACAACCACTACAAGCGCGTCCGCGCACGCGGCGAGATCAAGACGGCCGAGCAGAAGGCCGAGGACGTCGACATCGCCAAGAGCAACATCCTCATGCTCGGGCCGACCGGGTCGGGCAAGACCTACCTCGCGCAGACGCTCGCGAAGCGGCTCAACGTCCCGTTCGCCGTCGCCGACGCGACGGCCCTCACCGAGGCGGGCTACGTGGGCGAGGACGTCGAGAACATCCTCCTCAAGCTCCTCCAGGCCGCCGACTTCGACGTCAAGCGCGCCGAGACCGGCATCATCTACATCGACGAGGTCGACAAGATCGCCCGCAAGGCGGAGAACCCGTCGATCACGCGCGATGTGTCGGGCGAGGGCGTGCAGCAGGCGCTCCTGAAGATCCTCGAGGGCACGGTGGCGTCCGTCCCTCCGCAGGGCGGGCGCAAGCACCCGCATCAGGAGTTCATCCAGATCGACACGACGAACGTGCTGTTCATCGTGGCCGGCGCGTTCGCCGGGCTCGAGGACATCATCTCGGCGCGCGTCGGGCGCCACGGCGTCGGGTTCGGCGCGCCGCTCCAGGACAAGCGCGACGACGGCGGGCTCTACGCGGAGGTGCTCCCGGAGGACCTCCACAAGTTCGGGCTCATCCCGGAGTTCATCGGCCGCCTTCCCGTCATCGCGTCGGTCGGCGCGCTCGACCAGGAGGCGCTCATGGAGATCCTCACCGTCCCGCGGAACGCGCTCGTGAAGCAGTACCAGCGGATGTTCGAGCTCGACGGCGTCGCGCTCGATTTCGAGGAGGACGCGCTGCGCGCGATCGCCGACCTCGCCGTCGGGCGCAAGACGGGAGCCCGCGGGCTGCGTGCCATCCTCGAGGAGGTGCTCGGGCCGATCATGTTCGAGATCCCGTCCACCGACGACGTCGCCAAGGTCATCGTCACCCGCGCTGCCGTCGAGGAGGGCGCGCCCCCCACGGTCGTGCTGCGGCAGCGCAAGAAGAGCGCGTAGCCGAGCGGACGCCTCCGGGCCGGGGATCGAGGATCCTCGGCCCGGAGCCGCTCAGCCCACGTGCACGTCGGGGCGGAGACGCCGCTTGGGCTCCACGCGCCGCAGCACCTCGCGCGTGACCGGCGCGATCTCGCCCGTCCCGAAGACGAGGAAGCGCAGCATGTTCGACGCCGGATTGCCCTCGCTCCACTCGAAGTAGACGTCGGGGACGACGCCGGTCTCGTCCCGGATGGCGAGGAGCACCGCGGCGATCGCGTTCGGCACGCTCGTGGCATGGACGCTGAGGATGCGGTGCCCCGCGTGCTCCTCGCCGCGGACGACGAGGTCGTCCTCGAAGTCCGACGAGTCGCCGAGGATGACCTGCAGGAACACCACCTGCGCCGAGCGGGGGATGCCGTTGAAGCGCCGCTCGTTGCGGAGCTTGTCGGCGAACTCGGCCGCCGTCCCGGAGCCCGGCTCCTTGGGCACGACGCGGATCGCACCGTGGTGCTCCGCGTCGTGACGGACGAACGCGAGGGCCGCCTCGTCGAAGACGACCGAGCGCGCGCGGAGCTGGAACGACCGCGGGATGCGCGACAGCACGGACACCGTCACGATGCCGAGGATGAACAGGGCGGCGATCTTGACCCCGTCGGGCCGCTCGACGACGTTGACCGCGGTCGTGGCGAGGAACACGGCGGCGATGACCGCGTAGCCGGCGGCCGCGCGCGGGTGCCGCCGCCGACGCGCGGACAGCGCCACCGCGATCGACGCCGAGGTGATGAGCACGAGCACGCCGGTCGCGTAGGCGCCGCTCTGGGCGTCGACGTCGGCCTCGAAGGCGAGCGTGACGGCGAACGCGATCGCGGTGAACACGATGACGAGGGGGCGCGTGGCGGCCGCCCAGCGCGGGGCCATGCCGTAGCGCGGCAGGTAGCGGGGCACGAGGTTCAGCAGGCCCGCCATCGCCGACGCGCCCGCGAACCAGAGGATGAGCACGGTCGCGATGTCGTAGGCGGTGCCGAAGCCCTCCCCGAGCAGGCCGTGGGCCAGATACGCGAGCGCCCGGCCGTTCGCCGAGCCGCCGGGCGCGAACTCCTCCTGGGGGATGAGCAGCGTCGTGACGACGCTCGAGCCGAGCAGGAACGCGCTCATCGTGAGCGCGGCGGCCGTGAGCAGCTTGCGGGCCCCGCGGATGCGGCCGACCGGCCGCGCCTCCGTGTCGCCGCGGATGCCGCGGATCTGCGGCATCACGGCGACGCCCGTCTCGAAGCCGGAGAGGCCGAGCGCGAGCTGCGGGAAGACGAGGAGCGCCACGGCGATGGCCGCGAGCGGGCTCCCGTGCGCGGTGGTGAGCGCGGCCGTCCAGTCGCCGACGACCTCGGGACGTGCGGCCACCTCGGCGAAGGACACGAGCACGACCACCGCGTTCAGCGCGAGGAAGACCCCGACGAGCGCCACCGCGATCGAGATCGCGCCGCGGAAGCCCTTGAGGAACACCGCCCCCAGGAGCGCCACGAGGAACAGGGTGATCGGGATCTCCATCCCCTCCCATTCGTCCGGGGCGAACGGGTTCTCGACGATGTGCGCCGTCGCGTCGGCGGCCGACAGGGTGATGGTGATCATGAAGTCGGTGGCGGCGAAGCCGAGCAGGACGAGCACGAGGAGCTTCCCGCCCCACCAGGGAAGGAGGCGCTCGAGCATGGCGATCGACCCCTCGCCGTGCGGGCTCTCCTTCGCCACGCGCCGATAGACCGGCAGGGCGCCCAGCAGCGTGACGAGGATGAGCACGAGCGTCGCGATGGGGGAGAGAAGGCCCGCGGCGAGGGCTGCGATCGCCGGCTGGTAGCCGAGGGTCGAGAAGTAGTCGACGCCCGTGAGGCACATGACGCGCCACCACGGCGCGCCCCTCCCGGAGTCGATCTCCGATGTGGACTCCCCGGTGACGTCCGGGGGCACTGCGCTCTCGACGAGCATCTCTTCTCCGCCTCTCGATCTGGACACCGGACGACGCTAGTCCCGTCGCGGCTCGCGGGACCCGCCTTCGCGTCAGGATTCCGTCAGGATTTCCGCCGCCCGCGCGCGCCGCCGTCGTCAGCCCGACCGGAGCCGCGAGACTTCCTCTGTGCAGCGGTTCGCGATGCTCCCCGTGCGACGGCAGCTCGCCGCCGCGGCCGTGGTCACGGCGGCGCTCGTGGGAGCGACGGCGGCGGTCGCCGCTTCGGTCGACGCGCAGGACCTCGTCGTCGCGGCGCTCCTGTACCTGCTCATCGTCGTCGTGGGCGCCGTGCTGGGTGGGATCGTCGTCGCCCTCGTCGCGTCGATCGCTGCGGGGCCGCTCCTCATCTACTTCTTCGCGGAGCCCGTGCACACCCTGCACGTGACCGACGGCGCGCAGCTCGTCGCGATCGGCGTGTTCGTCGCGGCGGGCGTGATCGTGAGCCTCGTCGTCGGGCAGTCGGAGGCGCGCCTCCTGCTCGCGCGTCAGGCGCTCGAGGCGCAGAGCCGAGCCGACGCCGCGCAGGAGGCGGACCGGCTGCGCAGCGCCCTCCTCGCGGCCGTCGGGCACGACCTCCGCACTCCGCTCGCCGCCGCATCGGCCGCGGCGACGAGCCTCGCCAGCTCCGACGTCGTCTGGACCCCCGACCAGCGGGGCGAGCTCCTCGGCACGACGATCGCCTCGCTCGCTCGCCTCGAGCGGCTGCTCGACGACCTGCTCGACTCGTCGCGGCTCGACGCGGGCGTGCTGCCGGTCTCGATCGAGCCCATGCGGGTCGAGGACGCCGTCGCGCTCGCGCTGGATGAGCTGGGCGACGAGGGCGCCGTCGCCGTCACGGTGGCGCCCGGGGTGCCGGACGCGCTGGCCGATCCCGTGCTCGTGCAGCGGATCGTCGCGAACCTCGTGGGCAACGCCCTCCGCCACGGCGGCGGCGACGTCGCGGTGAGGATCCGCACGGCCGGGGCGCGCGTGGAGCTCGCGGTCGTCGACCACGGCCCGGGGATCCCGGCCGCGTCGCGCGAGGAGGCGTTCCGCGCATTCCGTCGCCTCGACGACAGCGGGTCCGGCGCGGGGCTCGGTCTCTCGCTCTCGCGCGGGTTCGCGGAGGCGATGGGCGGCACGCTCGAGCTGCGCCCGTCGGAGGGCGGAGGGCTCACGTGCGTGCTCGAGCTGCCCATCGCCCCTGTCGCGCCGCGGGATGGGGGCGTCGCATGACCATCCTCATCGTCGAGGACGACGCGGCGATCCGCCGCACGCTCGCCCTCAACCTCGAGGCGCGCGGGTACGAGGTGCGCGAGGCGGCGGACGGCGCCGAAGCGGTCAGGGAGATCGCTCGGAACGAGCCCGCTCTCGTCATCCTCGACCTGGGGCTCCCGGCGCTCGACGGCGTGGGGGTCATCACCACGGTGCGCGGCGCGCACCGGATGCCCATCCTCGTGCTCAGCGGACGGTCGCAGACGGCGGAGAAGGTCGCGGCGCTCGACGCGGGCGCCAACGACTACGTCACGAAGCCGTTCGCGGTCGATGAGCTGCTCGCGCGCGTGCGCGCCCTCCTGCGGACCGCGCCCGCGCCATCCGAGGAGGCCGATCGGCACGCGATCGGCCCCTCCCAGATCGACCTCGTGGCGCACACGGCCACGCGCGACGGGGAGCCGGTGCACCTCACCGCGACCGAGTGGTCGATGCTCGAGGTGCTGCTGCGCAACGTGGGCCGCCTCGTCGGGAAGCGCGAGCTCCTCACGGCCGTCTGGGGCCCGGCGTACACGGGGGAGGACGCCTACCTCCGCCTCTACATGAGCCAGCTGCGGCGCAAGCTCGAGGCGGACCCGGCCCGGCCCCGCCATCTGCTGACGGAGCCGGGGCTCGGGTACCGCTACCGGCCCTGAGGCGTCACGCGTCGAGGCCGCGGCGCTTCAGCAGCGGGGCGATCTCGGCGTCGCGCCCGCGGAAGTCGCGGTACGCCTCGAGCGGATCCTTCGCACCGCCCACGCCGAGCAGCCGCGCGCGGAAGCGGTCGCCGCCAGCGCGCGAGAGCCCGCCGTTCTCACGGAACCACTCGACGGTGTCGGCATCGAGCACCTCGGCCCAGATGTAGGAGTAGTACCCCGCGCTGTACCCGCCCGCGAAGATGTGCTGGAAGTAGGTCGAGGAGTACCGCGTGGGCACGGTCGGCTCGTCCAGGCCGATGTCGGCGAGCGCGGCGGCCTCGAAGGCCGCCACGTCGGTCACCGCCGCCGCCTCCGACGGCGACAGCGCGTGCCACGCCTGATCGAGCCAGGCGGCCGCGAGGTACTCGCTCGTCTCGAAGCCCTGGTTGAACGTCTCGCTCGCGCGGAGCCGTTCGACGACGTCCGCGGGGAGGGGCTCGCCGGTCTCGTGGTGGACCGCGTAGTTCGCGAGCACCTCGGGCCAGAGGAGCCACATCTCGTTCACCTGGCTGGGGAACTCGACGAAGTCCCGGTGGACGGCCGTGCCCGCGAAGTGCGGGTACGTCACGCGCGCGAAGAGCCCGTGCAGGGCGTGGCCGAACTCGTGGAAGAGGGTCGTCACGTTGTCGAGCGTGAGGAGGGTCGGCTCGCCGGCGGCCGGCTTGACGACGTTGAGGTTGTTCACGACGACCGGCTTCGTGCCGCGGAGCGCGGACTGCGCAACGAGCGAGTTCATCCAGGCGCCGCCGCGCTTCGTGTCGCGCGTGTAGAGGTCGAGCAGGTAGAGGCCGAGGGGCGTGCCGTCGGCGTCGAGGACCTCGAAGGCGCGCACGTCCGGGTGGTAGCTCGGGAGGTCGGCGCGCTCGCGGAAGGAGAGCCCGTAGAGCTCGTGCGCCGCGTGGAACACGCCGTCGCGGAGGACGCGCTCGGCTTCGAACCAGGGCCGCAGAGCCGCCGTGTCGATGTCGTACTCGGCCTGACGCACCTTCTCCGTGTAGAAGGCCCAGTCGTGCGCTGCGAGCGGGAAGGGCTCGGGCTCCGTCTCGTCGACGATGCGCTGGAGCGCGGCCTTCTCCCGCTGCGCGTTGCGCGCCGCCGGCCCGGCGAGGCGACGCAGCAGAGCGCGCACGGCCTCGGGAGATCCGGCGGTCTCGTCGGAGGTCACGTACGCCGCGTGCGAGGGGTACCCGAGCAGCGCGGCGCGCTCGGCGCGGAGCCGCACGATCTCGCGGACGACCTCGGAGCTGTCGTTCGCGTTGCCTCGCGACGCCCGGGCGCGGGAGGCGGCGAGGATGCGCTCGCGCGCGTCTCTGCGGACCAGCGAAGACAGGTGCGGATGGCCCGTGAAGAGCGTGAGGGTGACCGCATAGCGCCCATCGAGCCCTCGCTCGCGGGCGGCCTCGGCCGCGGCGGACAGCTCGCCGGGCGCGAGGCCCTCGAGCTCCTCTGCGCTGTCGAAGACGACCGCGAGGTCGTTCGTGTCGGCGAGGAGGTTCTTCTCGAATCGCGTGGTGAGGGTCGACAGGCGCGCGTTGAGCTCGGTGAGCCGCTCCTTGGCCGTGTCGTCGAGGGCGGCGCCGGCGCGCGTCATCTCGGTGTGGCGTCGCTCGACGAGGCGGCGCTGCTCCGCGGTGAGGTCGAGCTCGTCGAGCCGGTCGCGGACGGACCCGATCCGCGCGTACAGCCCCGCGTCGAGCTCGATCGCGTCGGAGTGCGCCGACATGAGCGGTGCGAGCTGCTCGTCGATCTCCTGGATCTCCGCCGTCGCGTGTGCCGAGTTCACGGTGTAGAACGCACGCGAGACCGCGTCGAGAAGCGCGCCGGAGCGCTCGAGCGGCTCGAGCGTGTTCTCGAAGGTCGGGGCGTCCGGGTTGGCCGTGATCGCGTCGATCTCGGCGCGGTGCTCGGCGAAGGCGCGCTCGAACGCGGGCAGGTAGTGACCGGGCTCGATGGCCGCGTAGTCGGGCAGTCCGTAGGGGAGGGGCGAGGGCGCGAGCAGGGGGTTGAACACGGGCGCGGTCATCCCGTCAGCCTATCCAGGGCCGTCGTGCTCGGCGCGGCACGCGCCGCGTCATGCAAAGAGATGCTTGCAAAGAGACGTTTGCAAAGATATCTTTGCGTTATGACCGACGAACAGGCGAAGGTGTCCGAGGAGCGCGAGACGCGCGTGCTCGACACGGCGGCGCTGCGTGCGCTCGCACATCCGCTGCGGGTGCGCATCCTCGACCTGCTGAGCAGGGAGGGGCCGCAGACCGCGAGCTCGCTCGCCGCGCTCACGGGGGAGTCATCCGGCTCGACGAGCTACCACCTGCGGATGCTCGCGCGCCACGATCTCGTCCGCGAGGTCGCGGGGCGCGGCGGCCGGGAGCGGTGGTGGGAGCGGCCCCGCGGCCGGATCGCCTTCGGCAGCGAGTCGGTCGGCGACTCGCCGGCCGGCAGAGCCGTGCTCCAGGTGGCCGTCGCCGAGTACCACCGGGCGCGCTTCCAGGAGATGTTCGACTACTTCACGGGCGGGTACGACGACGAGCCCGAGGAATGGCGCGACGCGAGCGTCTCGACGACGTCGACCGCCCATCTCACCGCGGCGCAGCTCAAGGAGCTCGCCGAGCGCGCGGACGCGCTGTTCAGCGAGTACGTCGACCGCTACCGCGGGCAGGAGGGCGAGGGTGTGCGGAGCGTGTCTCTGCGCGCCGACCTCTTCCCCCTTCCGCAGAGAGGAGCAGGATCATGACCACGCTCACCGTGACGCTGTCGGTCACGATGCCCGACGCGGCGCCGCCGCTCGCGCTCGGCGCGGGGGAGCGGCTGGCGCTGCGCGTCGCCGAGGGCCTCCAGGCGCGCGTGCACCGGCGCGCGGCCGCGCGGACGGCGCGCATCGCGGCGGATCTCGCCCGCGAGGGGCTCATCGCGGAGTCGCGGCGCGCCGGCGATCGCGCCGCGGCCGCGAACGGCGTCGCAGCGCTGCGCTGGTGAGGCGCCGCCGACGACGTCGGCGGCGCCTCTCAGTCGGAGAACGGGCGCGAGATCGCGACCCCGTCGGGGCCGATGACGACCTCGATCGCCGTGTCGAGCTCGGCGATCGGCCGTCCCTCGAGCCACGTGAGCGTCCACGACGGCCGCGGAGCGTCATCCGGCAGCTCCGCCTCGACGCGCGAGATCTCCGCGCGCAGCGAGGCGGGCACGCTGGCCGGCGGCTCCGAGCCGGCCGACCAGCGCGTTCCGAGCTGCATCAGGCCTCCTCGGCCAGCTGGATGTCGGTGACCGCGAACGCGTCGGCGTCCTCGATCTCGAGCGCGGCGATCCGGCCGACGGCCCTGAGGTCGTCGGCGGCGAGCCGCAGGGCGGCCGCGCGCTCGGCGGGAGCCGCGACGACTGCGCGGGCGACGGGCGTCTTCTGCGAGGCCTTCGCCTCGGTCTTCGCGCGGCGGATGCCGATCAGGGCCTCGCTCGCGGCGGCGAGCACGGCCGTGTCGCCGCCGAGCCCGGTCGGCTCGGGCCAGGCTGCGCGATGCACGGAGCCGGTCTCGAACCAGGACCACGCCTCCTCCGCGGCGAAGACGACGACGGGCGCGAGCAGGCGCAGGAGCGTCGAGAGCGCGGTGCGCAGCGCGACCGCCGCCGAGGCGCCCGCGTCGCCGCCCGCGTACGCGCGCTCCTTCACGAGCTCGAGGTAGTCGTCGCAGAACGTCCAGAAGAACGACTCCGAGAGCTCGAGGGCGCGGGCGTGGTCGTACGCGTCGAGCGCAGCCGTGGTCTGCACCACGACGTCGTCGAGCGCGGCGAGCATCGACAGATCGAGCGGCTCGGTGACCGAGGCGCCCTCGGGCGCCTCGAAGCCCAGCACGAACTTCGCGGCGTTGAGGACCTTGATCGCGAGGCGGCGTCCGATCTTGATCTGCGTCGGGTTCTGCGGGTCGAACGCGGCATCCGTCCCGAGGCGGCTCGACGCGGCCCAGTACCGGACGGCGTCGGACCCGTGCTTCTCGAGGATGTCGGCGGGCGTGACGACGTTGCCCTTCGACTTCGACATCTTCTTGCGGTCCGGGTCCACGATGAAGCCGGAGATCGCGGCGTGCGCCCACGGCGCACGGTCGTCCTCGAGAGCGCTGCGCAGCAGGGTCGAGAAGAGCCACGTGCGGATGATGTCCTGGCCCTGCGGGCGCAGGTCGAACGGCGCCACGAGGCTCCACAGATCCTCGTCGCGCTGCCATCCGCCCGCGAGCTGCGGGGTCAGCGACGACGTCGCCCACGTGTCGAAGACGTCGGTCTCCGCCTCGAATCCGCCCGGCACGCCGCGCTGGTCCTCGGTGTAGCCCGGCGGGACGTCGCTCGACGGGTCGACCGGGAGGCTCGCGGCGTCGGGCACGAGGACGCGCGCGTAGTCGCGCTCGCCGTTCTCGTCGAGGCCGTACCAGACCGGGATCGGCACGCCGAAGAAGCGCTGACGCGACACGAGCCAGTCGCCCGTGAGGCCGTTCACCCAGTTCTCGTAGCGGACCCGCATGAACTCGGGGTGCCACTCGATCTCCTGGCCGAGCGCGAGGAGCCGCTCGCGCAGCTCGGCGTCGCGCGCTCCGTTGCGGATGTACCACTGGCGCGTCGAGACGATCTCGAGCGGTCGGTCGCCCTTCTCGAAGAACTTCACGGGATGCGTGAACGGGGCCGACACGCTCGTGAGCTCGCCGGACTCCTCCAGCAGCTCGACCATCCGCTTCTTGGCGCTGAAGACCGTCTTGCCGGCGATCTCCGCGAACGCGGCCCTGCCGCCATCCGACGTGATCGCCTCGGGCGCGTCGGCGACGACGCGGCCGTCCTTGCCGATGATGGTCCGGTTGGGGAGGTCGAGCTCCCGCCACCAGATGATGTCGGTCACGTCGCCGAACGTGCAGATCATCGCGATGCCCGAGCCTTTGTCGGGCTGCGCGAGCGGGTGCGCGAGGACGGGGACCTCGACGCCGAACACGGGCGTCGTCACGGTCGAGCCGAAGACGGGCTGGTAGCGCTCGTCGTCGGGGTGGGCGACGAGGGCGACGCACGCCGCGAGCAGCTCGGGTCGCGTCGTCTCGATGTGGATGTCGCCCGAGCCATCCGTCCGGTGGAACGCGAGGCGGTGGTAGGCGGCCTGCTGGTCGCGATCCTCGAGCTCCGCCTGCGCGATCGCGGAGCGGAAGTCGACGTCCCACAGGGTGGGAGCGAGGTCCTGGTAGGCCTCGCCCCGCTCGAGGTTCTTCAGGAAGGCGAGCTGGCTCGTGCGGATGGTGTCGTCGGAGATCGTCCGGTAGGTCTGCGTCCAGTCGACCGAGAGCCCGAGGGTGCGCCACAGGTCCTCGAAGGTCTTCTCGTCCTCGACCGTGAGCTTCTCGCACAGCTCGATGAAGTTGCGGCGGCTCACCGGGATCTGGTCGGCGGCCTTGATCGTCTTCGTCGTCCCCTCGAACGGCGGCGTGAAGTCGGGGTCGTAGGGCAGCGACGGGTCGCAGCGCACGCCGTAGTAGTTCTGCACGCGGCGCTCGGTGGGCAGGCCGTTGTCGTCCCAGCCGATCGGGTAGAACACCGTCTTGCCGCGCATGCGCTCGTAGCGGGTCTTCACGTCGGTGTGCGTGTACGAGAACACGTGGCCGATGTGGAGGCTGCCGCTCGCGGTCGGCGGCGGGGTGTCGACCGAGAAGACGCCGGCGCGCCCCTTCGCGCGGGCGGCGTCGCGGTCGAAGAGGTAGGTGCCCTGCTGCTCCCAGGACTCACCCCACTTCGCTTCGAGACCCTCGAGTGCGGGCTTGTCGGGAATGGCGGCCATGGGATCTCCTCGCGCGCTATGTACGGCACGGTGTCTGCGTGCCTGAGTGTGGGTGCCCGACCAGTGTACCGGGGCGGGGTGGAGTGGCCCGGGAGGGCGGGGGTCGGCGGGGGGCGGGGGAGCGGGCGGGGTTCGCCGCGCGTTCGCCGCGTTTCGCGGCGATTCGGATGGCGTTCGCCGCGTTTCGGGGCAGGTCCCGCGAACATCCGCCCCGTTCTGCGGCGAACCCGCGCCGCTTCGCCGCATTCCGCGGCGTGCGCGATCGAGCTGCCGCGCCGGTCGCCGGCCGCACGCCGTGTGCACAGGAGCGCGACGACGGCGTGCCGCCTGCTCCGGCTGGGGAGAGCCGTCGACTCGCCCCGGTCCGGGCGCAGAGTCGAAGCATGTCGCGATCGCCGTCCCCGTTGCCGCAGCGTGTCTCCGGTCGCGCCTTCCGCGTGGAGGAGGTGCCGGAGTTGTCGTCAGCGCGACTCCGCGCCGGCGATCTCTGGATTCCCGCGCAGGGGGTGCGCCTGCCGACGCAGCTCACCGACCTCGAGAGCATCTGCCGGGCCGTTCTCCTGACGATGCCTCCGTCGGCGGCGTTCAGTCATGAGACGGCCGCCCGGCTCCTGGCGCTTCCCCTGCCTCGCCGGCTCACCGCCCCGGGCCGGGTGCATATCACGACTCCCACCGGCGTGCGCGCGCGCCGCGGGCGGCGGATCATCGGACACGAGCGAAGTCTTCCCGCTGATGCGGTGGAGGTGCTGCGCGGCGTTCCCGTGACCACGCCCGCGCGCACCTTCTGCGACCTCGCCGGTGCCCTGACGCTGGCGGAGCTCGTCGCGCTCGGCGACGCGGCGGCGCGCATGTGCGGGGCGGAGGCACTGCGCCGCGCGGCGCAGGCGGTTCCCCGCGGGCGGGGGTCGGCGAAGCTCGGCCGTGCGGTCGAGCTCGTCGATCCCGGTGCGGAGTCGCCCAAGGAGTCGGAGCTTCGCATCCTCCTCGTCGAGGAGGGGCTCGGAACCCTCGAGACGAACTTCGAGCTCTTCGACGATGAAGGCCGCTTCGTCGCTCGCGTCGACCTCGCGCTCACCCCGCTGAGGATCGCGATCGAGTACGAGGGCGATCACCACCGGGACAAGGAGCGGTGGCGGCGCGATCTTGCACGTCGACGCAGGATCGAGGCGCTCGGATGGGTCTACATCCCGGTGACGCAGGCGGATCTCGACGACCCGCGTCGGCTGCTCGCGGATGTGCGAGCGGCGATCGCACGGCGCCGCTGACGGCGCACTTCGGCCTTGCCTCGAATCGCGGCGATCCGCAATCCGTTCGCCGCGTTCTGTGGCGAGTTTCATGTTGACCTGCCTCGGAATGCGGCGATCAGCCTCGGGGTGGACGCGGTCTGCGGCGAACCGGGATGCGACCGCCTCAGCCCCTCGCGCCTCAGCCCTTCACGTCGATGCCCGCGGCCGCCGCGAACGCGGGAGCGAGCATCCGCACCTGGTCGTCCGTGAGCGTGGCGCCGCGCAGGGCGAGCACGTCGAGGTAGGACAGCGCGTCGAGCCCGCGCAGGTCGAGGTCGGCGGCGCGCATGCCGCGCGGGTCGACCTCGTCGGCCCGACAGCCCTCGAACGCCACCCGCGTCAGGCGCGCCTGCGGCAGATCGATCGCGCGGATGGTGCTGTCGACGATGCGCACATCCTCCAGTCGTGCGCCCGCGAACGAGAGGTAGTCCACGCGCACGTCGCGCAGCTCGAGCTCCGCGACGCCCGCGTCCGCGAGGTCGAGCGTCCCGATGCGTCCGCCCGCGATGCGCAGCCGACGGATGGTCGCGTCGCGGGCGACGACGGAGACGGCGCGGATGTCGGAGATCTCGACGTCGATGAGCGTCGCGCCGCGCAGGGCGAGGGTCTCGACCGACGGAGCGGCGATGACGCACTCCTCGAGCGACGCGTGCTCGAGGTCGACGTCGCCCGCGAGACCCGCCAGGCGCGACCGCTGCAGGTCCGCGTATCGCCGAGGGACGGCGTCCTCGAGGGCGTCCGGCAGATCCGGTGCGCTCACGCGCGGGGCGATCGGGCGACCCTGCTTCCTGGCCATCCGTCGACCCTACGCGCCCGCGCCGACACGCCGTGCGCACCGGCGCCCGGCGGCGGTAGGATGGGGGCATCGGCACCGATCCGGCCATCACCGGGGAGCTCGCGGAAGAACGGGAACGCAAGGACCTCAGTAGAACCGCGCGGGGCAGGCCCGTCACAGCCGCAGTGAGAGCGGCGTCGCATGCGGCGCAACGCGGGGTGGTACCGCGGCTCCTGCCGTCTCGTCGGCGGAGGTCGTCCTCGCAGTCCCCATGGAACTGCTGGAGTGAGATGACCTACCCGAAGTCCTCGTTCGGCCCCGCCGCCGACAAGAGCACCGTCGTGCCGAGCCCCCGCTTCCCCGAGATCGAGCGCGAGATCCTCGACTTCTGGGCCGCGGACGACACCTTCCGTGCGTCGATCGCGCAACGCGAGGGCGCCGAGGAGTGGGTCTTCTACGACGGGCCGCCGTTCGCGAACGGCCTGCCGCACTACGGGCACCTCCTCACCGGGTACGCGAAGGACCTCTTCCCGCGCTTCCAGACGATGCGCGGGCGCAAGGTCGACCGCGTGTTCGGCTGGGACACCCACGGGCTCCCCGCCGAGCTCGAGGCGATGAAGCAGCTCGGCATCACCGAGAAGCACGAGATCCTCGAGATGGGGATCGACGCGTTCAACGCCAAGGCCCGCGACTCCGTGCTCGCCTACACGCGCGAGTGGGAGGACTACGTCACCCGCCAGGCGCGTTGGGTCGACTTCGAGCGCGGCTACAAGACGCTCGACACGACGTACATGGAGAGCGTCCTCTGGGCGTTCAAGACGCTGTTCGACAAGGGCCTCGCCTACGAGGGCTACCGCGTGCTCCCGTACTGCTGGCGCGACCAGACGCCGCTGTCGAACCACGAGCTGCGCATGGACGACGACGTCTACAAGATGCGGCAGGACCCGTCGGTCACGGTGACCTTCCCGCTCGTCGGCGAGAAGGCAGCGGCGCTGGGCATCGAGGGCGCGCGCGCCCTGGCCTGGACGACGACCCCGTGGACGCTGCCGACGAACATGTCCCTCGCGGTCGGCCCGGACATCGTGTACGCGGTCGTCCCGGTCGGCCCGAACGGGGCAGGCGAGGCGGCGGATGGCGCGGAGTTCCTGCTCGCGGAGGACCTCCTCGGCGGCTATGCCAAGGACCTCGGCTACGACGACGCGGCCGCCGCGCGCGAGGCCGTGCGCGTCCGCGTCACGGGCGAGCAGCTCCGCGACGTCGCCTACGAGCGGCTGTGGGACTACTTCGCCGACGCCGAGACCTGGGGCACGCAGCGCGCGTGGCGGATCCTCGTCGACGACTACGTCACCACCGGCGACGGCACGGGCATCGTCCACCAGGCTCCCGCCTACGGTGAGGACGACAAGCGCCTCAACGAGGCCGCGGGCATCCCCACCATCGTGTCGCTCGGCGACGACGGCCGCTTCCTCGACATCGTCCCGGACGTCGCCGGCGAGCTCTGGCTCGACGCGAACACCCCGCTCGTGCGCCTGCTGCGCCAGGGCGGGCGGCTCCTGCGCCTGCAGTCGTACGAGCACTCGTACCCACACTGCTGGCGATGCCGGAACCCGCTCATCTACAAGGCCGTGTCGAGCTGGTTCATCCGGGTGACCGACTTCCGCGACCGCCTCGTCGAGCTCAACGAGCAGATCACGTGGGCGCCCGAGAACGTCAAGCACGGCCAGTTCGGGAAGTGGGTCGAGGGCGCGCGCGACTGGTCGATCAGCCGCAACCGCTTCTGGGGCTCGCCGATCCCCGTGTGGAAGTCGGATGACCCGAATCACCCCCGCGTGGACGCCTACGGCTCGCTCGAGGAGCTCGAGCGCGACTTCGGCCGCCTCCCGCGCAACGAGAAGGGCGAGGTCGACCTGCACCGCCCGTACATCGACGAGCTCACGCGCCCGAACCCCGACGACCCGACGGGGAAGAGCACGATGCGCCGGATCGAGGACGTCTTCGACGTCTGGTTCGACTCGGGCTCGATGCCGTTCGCGCAGGTGCACTACCCGTTCGAGAACAAGGACTGGTTCGAGACGCACGCCCCGGCCGACTTCATCGTCGAGTACATCGGGCAGACGCGCGGCTGGTTCTACGTCATGCACGTGCTCTCGGGCGCGCTGTTCGACCGGCCCGCCTTCACGGGCGTCTCGTGCCACGGCATCGTGCTCGGCAACGACGGCCAGAAGATGTCGAAGTCGCTGCGGAACTACCCCGACGTGTCGGAGGTCTTCGACCGCGACGGGTCGGATGCCATGCGCTGGTTCCTCATGTCGTCGAGCGTGCTGCGCGGCGGCAACCTCGTCGTGACCGAGGAGGGAATCCGCTCGGGCGTGCGCGAGTTCCTCCTCCCGCTGTGGAACTCGTGGTACTTCTTCGCGACGTACGCGAACGCCGCAGCGGGCCCGGATGGCGCGGGCTACGAGGCCACGCGGCGCACGGACTCGACGGATGTGCTCGACCGCTACATCCTCGCGCTCACGGGCGACCTCGTGCGCGACGTCGCGGCCGACCTCGACCAGCTCGACTCCACGACGGCCTCGGCGCGGCTGCGCGACTTCGCCGAGGTCCTCACGAACTGGTACATCCGCCGCTCGCGGGACCGCTTCTGGCTCGGCGTCACGGACGACCCGCGCAGCCGCGAGGCCTTCGACACGCTCTACACCGTGCTCGAGACGCTCACGCGCGTCGCGGCGCCGCTCATCCCGCTCGTGAGCGAGCGCGTGTGGCAGGGGCTCACGGGCGGACGCAGCGTGCACCTCGAGGACTGGCCCGATGCCGCCGAGTTCGCCGATGCGGCCGACATCCGGACGGCCATGGACGCCGTGCGCGAGGCCTCGAGCGTCGCGAACGCGCTCCGCAAGAAGGAGGGGCTGCGCGTGCGCCTTCCGCTCGCCAAGCTGACCGTGGTGACCGCGAACGCAGAGGCGCTCGCGCAGTTCGACGACATCCTGCGCGACGAGCTCAACGTGAAGGCCGTCGAGCTCGTGGAGCTCGGCGACGACACGGCGGCCCAGTACGGCATCTCGCACCGCCTCACGATCAACGCGCGTGCCGCGGGACCGCGTCTGGGCAAGCAGGTGCAGCAGGTCATCCGCGCCGCGAAGTCGGGCGCCTGGACCGAGCAGGACGGCGTCGTGACCGCCGACGGCATCGCCCTCGAGCCGGGGGAGTACGAGCTCGCACTCGACACGTCGGGCCGGCCGGATGGCGAGGCGATCGCGACCCTGCCGTCGGGCGGCTTCGTGCTGCTCGACACGACGACGACGCCCGAGCTCGAGGCCGAGGGCCTCGCCCGCGACGTCGTGCGCGCCGTGCAGGACACGCGCAAGGCCGCGGGCTTCGAGGTGAGCGACCGCATCCGCCTGCAGCTCGCGTTCGCGTCGGCCGACGACGCCGCTGCCGTGCGCCGCGCGTGGGATGTCGCCGACGTCGCGGGGGAGACCCTCGCCGTCGAGCACACGGTCGTCGAGGGCTCGACGACCGACGCCGCGGAGCACACGGCGACCGTGCCCGCGGGAACCTACGCGAACGCGGGCGACTTCGCCGTCGCCGTCTCGCGAGTGGGGAGCGCCGCGTGAGCGCGAACGACCGGGCCAGGGCCGACGCCGTCTACGACGCGCTGCTGGCGAGGGCGGGGGAGCAGTGGGTGCAGCCGCGTGTCGAGCGCGTCGGCCGCATCCTCGAGCTCCTCGACGACCCACAGCGCACCTACCGGGTCGTGCACATCACGGGGACGAACGGGAAGACCTCGACGGCGCGCATCATCGAGAGCCTCATCCGCGCGCACGGCCTCCGCACGGGGCTGTTCACGAGCCCGCATCTCACCCGCTTCACCGAGCGGATCCTCATCGACGGCGAGCCGATCGCGGATGCGGCGATCGCCGACGCCTGGGACGAGATCGAGCCCTTCGTCGGGATCGTCGACGCCGAGCTCGAGGCCCGCGGCGACGCGCGCCTGACGTTCTTCGAGCTCCTCACCGTGCTCGCGTTCGTCGCGTGCGCGGACGCGCCCGTCGACGTGCTCGTGCTCGAGGTGGGCATGGGCGGCAGCTGGGACTCCACGAACACGGCCGACGGCGACGTCGCGGTGCTCACGCCCATCGACATCGACCACGTGAGCCGCCTGGGATCGACCGTGGAGGAGATCGCCGAGGTCAAGGCCGGCATCATCAAGGACGGCGCGTCGGTCGTCTCCGCCGTCCAGCGTCCCGAGGCCGAGGCCGTCATCCGCCGCGTCGCCGCGCAGAGGAACGCGACCGTCGCGTTCGAGGGGCAGGACTTCGCCCTCGTCGACGACCGGCTCGCGGTCGGCGGCCAGCTCATCTCCGTCAAGGGCCTCGCCGGCTCGTACGACGAGGAGTACCTCCCGCTCTACGGGCGTCATCAGGGGCAGAACGCCGCGGTCGCGATCGCGGCGGTCGAGGCGCTGATCGGCGCGGGCAGCCAGGCGATCGCGTCGGGCGTGCTCACCGACGGGCTCCAGCAGGCGACCTCGCCGGGTCGGCTCCAGCTCGTCGGCATCGAGCCGACCGTCGTCGTGGACGCCGCGCACAACCCGCACGGCGCGCGCGCCCTCGCGGCCGCGCTGAAGGAGTCGTTCGACTTCGACGAGTGGGGCGTCGTCCTCGGCGTCCTCGACGACAAGGACGCCGCGGGCATCGTGGCCGCGCTCGCCCCGGTCGCCGCGCACGTCTTCGCCACGGTTCCGTCGTCGGACCGCGCGAGCGACGCGGATCGACTCGCCGACATCGCGGAGGCCGCGGGCCTCCGCGTCACGGTGCACTCCGGCGTCTACGACGCGGCAGAGGCGGCTCGCGCGTGGGCGCAGGAGGCGCCGCGGCGCGCGGTCGCGATCGCGGGCTCGGTCGTGCTCGCGGGAGAGGCCGTCCTGCTCGCGCAGGAGGAGGAGTGGAAGCCGGTGAGCGGAGCGTGACGGGCGCCGCGCGCCGGGCGCCGCGCTACCGCGCCCTGCCCGAGAAGATCGGCTCGATCGTCCTCGTGTTCGAGGCGGTCGTCGTGTTCCTCGCCGGCCTGTCGATCTATGGGCTCCGCGCGCTTCCCGAGCCGATCGCCCCGTGGTGGGGGATCGTCGCGGGCGCCGTCGTCGCCATCCTGATGGTGCTCACGAGCGGCCTGCTCCGGCACCGCTGGGCGTTCGCCGTCGGATGGGCGCTCCAGGTCGCGACCGCCCTGGGCGCGCTCTTCGTGCCCGCGATCCTGCTCGTCACGCTCGTGTTCGGCGGCATGTGGGCGTATGCGACGATCGGAGGGGCGCGGATCGAGCGGCGCGTCTCCGCGCAGCGCGCCGCGGCCGAGTCCGAGACCGACTGACCGGCACCCGCACCACCCGTTCCACGAGAAAGGCACTCCCATGGCCACCGAAGAGACCCTCGTCCTCGTCAAGCCCGATGGCGTCGCCCGCGGCCTCACCGGCGAGATCCTCCGCCGCATCGAGGCGAAGGGCTACTCGCTCGTCGACATCAAGCTCGTCGAGCCGAGCCGCGACCTGCTCGCCCGGCACTACGCCGAGCACGAGGGCAAGCCGTTCTACGAGCCGCTCCTCGAGTTCATGCTGTCGGGCCCCGTCGTCGCGATCCGCGTCGCCGGGAACCGCGTGATTGAGGGCTTCCGCGCGCTCGCCGGCACGACCGACCCGACGACCGCCGCCCCGGGCACCATCCGCGGCGACCTCGGCCGCGACTGGGGCCTCGCCGTGCAGCAGAACCTCGTGCACGGCTCGGACAGCCCCGAGTCCGCCGCCCGCGAGCTCGAGATCTGGTTCTAGACGCTCAGCGAGCCGAGCGAGCCGCCCCCGGAGAGCCGGCATCGGGAACGCTCCCGATGCCGGCTCTCTGCGTGCGTCGGCCTAGAACAGCATCCCGAGGACGTCGAGGCGCAGCTGGGCCATGACCGCGATGGCGACGTAGCTCAGCACGGCGAGAAGCGGCAGCCAGCCGATGAGCGCGTCGGCGCCCCTGCGCACAGGACGCGGGAGGGGGATCGCCCCGATCCGGATGGCGTGGAGCAGCACCGCGTAGAACGAGGGGATGGTGACGACCCACGTGACCATGCACCACGGGCACAGCGTCCCGATGACGAAGATGCTCTGGCCGATGAGCCAGCACACGAAGCCGAACGCGAACGCCATCCCGAGCGTGAACAGGGCCCAGAACCAGCGGGAGAAGCGCGCGCCGGCGAGGAGCGCCATCCCGACGACGACCGGGGCGACCCATCCGGTGACCCCGAGCAGCGGGTTCGGGAAGCCGAACACGGAGCCCTGCCAGGCGTCGAGGTTCGCCGCGCACTGGACGAGCACGTTGAAGTCGCAGCCGAGCGCCGCACTCGGGTTCTCCAGCAGGTGGAACTTCTCGACCGTGAGCGAGAACGCCGCCCACCAGCCGATGACGCCGGCGACGACGAGCCAGATGGCCAGAGCAGTGGGGCGCGTGCGAGTCTCGGGCATGGTCGGATTATCGCATCGCGGACTGCGCGCGCCGTCCGTGCGGCGCGCCCGGGCACCCTCCCTCGCGCCTCAGGGTGCGGGTGAACAGCAGGTAGTGAGATAATGGTCCCGACGTGCACCCCGGCGAGGTCGGGGAGCCGTCGAGTGACAAGACTTCGGGGCAACGGCTGCCCCGCGCGACCAGAGCGAAGTGCCGGTCGCATGCCGATGGAGTTCGCGGCCGCGCGATGCGGGGCCGCACGAGATTCTCGGGCGGACCTCCGCCCCGCAGGGAGTACGCCAGCGATGGCTGAAGTGAACAACGACACAGACGGAACCTTCGACGCGAACGGAGGCGACGAGGCGGCTGTCGAGCCCACGACGCAGCCCGACGCGCAGCGCGAGAGCGCCGCGGACGAGACGCCGGACGCGCCAGACGCACCGCACGTCGAGAAGGTCGAGCAGGCATCGGATGGCGCGGAGCCGGCCGCCGAGACCGACGCGCCCGAGGGCGAGAGCTCGGAAGCCGGATCCGCGGACTCCGAGGACTCCGACGCGCCGGCGGAGGACGAGGTGCCGGCGGAGGAGCCTGAGCCCGAGCCCGAGCCCGAGCCGGTGACCGCGGTGAGCCTCGGCCTCCTCCCGGCCGACTTCGTCTCGCGCGTCACGACGGACCTGCACTTCTACGCGCCCGACATCACGCCGCTGCCCGCGCTCCCCGAGCCCGAGCCCGAGGAGCAGCAGGGCGGGCGCTCGTCGCGCCGTCGGCGCCGTCGCGGCGGATCCGACGGGGTCGACGAGGCGCCGCAGGACGAGCCGCGCCGCCGGCAGCGCGTCGTCGAGGTGATCACCGAGCCGCAGCGCATCAAGGGCTCGACGCGCCTCGAGGCGAAGAAGCAGCGCCGTCGGGACGGCCGGGAGGCGGGCCGCCGTCGCCCTGTCGTGACCGAGGCCGAGTTCCTCGCCCGCCGCGAGGCGGTGGACCGCCAGATGATCGTCCGCTCGAAGAACGGACGCATCCAGATCGCCGTGCTCGAGGACAACGTGCTCGTCGAGCACTACGTGGCGCGCAACCAGGACGCATCGCTCATCGGCAACGTGTACCTCGGCCGCGTGCAGAACGTGCTGCCCAGCATGGAGGCCGCGTTCGTCGACATCGGCCGCGGCCGCAACGCCGTGCTGTACTCGGGCGAGGTCGACTGGGATGCCGTCGAGACCGGCAACCAGCCGCGTCGCATCGAGCTCGCGCTCAAGCAGGGCGACCGCGTCCTCGTGCAGGTCACGAAGGACCCCGTGGGCCACAAGGGCGCGCGCCTGACCAGCCAGATCTCGCTCCCGGGCCGCTACCTCGTGTACGTGCCGGGCGGCGCCATGAACGGCATCTCGCGCAAGCTGCCCGACACCGAGCGGGCGCGCCTCAAGAAGATCCTCAAGGAGGTGCTCCCCGAGTCGTCGGGCGTCATCGTCCGCACCGCCGCGGAGGGGGCCACCGAGGAGCAGCTGACCCGCGACGTCAACCGCCTCACCTCGCAGTGGGCGCACATCAACGAGCTCGTGCAGAAGGGCAACGCACCCGCGCTGCTGCACAGCGAGCCCGACCTGCTCGTCAAGATCATCCGCGATGTCTTCAACGAGGACTTCACGAAGCTCCTCATCCAGGGCGCGGAGGCGCAGCGGACGATCGTCGACTACCTCACGGGCGTCGCGCCCGACCTGCTCGACCGTGTCGAGCACTACGAGGGCGACCGCGACCCCTTCGACGAGTACCGCATCACGGAGCAGATCGAGAAGGCGCTCGACCGCAAGGTCTGGCTGCCGTCGGGCGGCTCGCTCGTCATCGACCGCACCGAGGCGATGACGGTCGTCGACGTGAACACGGGCAAGTTCGTCGGCTCGGGGGGCAACCTCGAGGAGACCGTCACGAAGAACAACCTCGAGGCGGCCGAGGAGATCGTCCGCCAGCTCCGGCTGCGCGACATCGGCGGCATCATCGTCGTCGACTTCATCGACATGGTGCTCGAGTCCAACCGTGACCTCGTCCTGCGGCGCCTCATCGAGTGCCTGAGCCGGGACCGGACGAAGCACCAGGTCGCCGAGGTCACCTCGCTCGGCCTCGTGCAGATGACCCGCAAGAAGCTCGGTCTGGGCCTGCTCGAGACGTTCAGCGAGCCGTGCGAGGTGTGCGCGGGCCGCGGCGTCATCGTCCATCACGACCCGGTGGTCAAGCACCGCTCGAACGGCGCAGGCTCGAACGGCTCGAACGGCTCCGGCCGTCGCTCGCGCGGCGGACAGTCGTCCCAGAGCGCCGCGCCCGCGCAGCCGTCGTCGGCCGCGCACGTCATCACGGACGGCGTGAAGTCGGCGCTCGCGCAGATCGCCGCGTCGACGATCGCGAAGCCGGAGTCCGAGGCGTCGGAGCCGCAGCGCCCCGAGCAGCCCGCGCGCGCGGAGCAGCCGGCCGACCTCGCGTCACTCGGCATCGAGCTCCCCGAGGGGCCGCGCGGCGGCGCCCAGAGCGAGGAGCGCGAGCGCCCGCGGCGACCGCGCAAGAAGCGCTCGGTCGAGAAGCCCCCGTCGGTCGCGCCGACGTCGGAGGCCGCCCAGCTGCTCGACTCCGTGCTCGAGGCGCTGCCCGAGCCGAAGGCGCCCGGCCAGGGCCGTGCCCGCCGTCGTGTCACGACGGCCGCGCTGCTCGGCACAGCGGTCACCGTCAACCCCGCGACCCGCGACGGGGAGTGACGTCACGCGCGCTCGGGGCCTCAGCGGCGGTCCCGAGCGCGCACCCGCAGGCCGGAGGCGATGAGGGCGCGCGTGAGCTCGTGCGCCGAGACCGCGGTGGCGCCCGCCGCGACGAGCCGGGGGAGCGCATCCGCCGGCACGTCGTAGTGGTCGCGGTCGAACGCCCGCCGTGGGATGTCGTTCGCCGCTGCGAAGGCATGCAGCTCGGCGAGGCTCTCGTCGCTCACGAGATGGGCCCACAGGCGGCCGTGTGCGGGCCACATCGCCTGGTCGACGAGAACGGTCATGGCCATCCAGCCTACGGACATCCGCGCCCGACGCGCCGCGTTGCCGCTTTTGGCCGAACCGCCCGACATCGGGTAAAGTATTCCTTTGGTGCGTCCCCTGTCGCGCGCTCTCCCACTGGCGGCGCGACGAAAGTCTTGCCCGAGACGCACCTCGCACATCCGGTGCGACCCGCAAGCGAAGTCTTCCCGTGAGATTCGGAAGCCGCATGGCTTCCCCAATGAAACAGGTATGAACGTGGTTTACGCAGTTGTTCGCGCCGGTGGCCGGCAGGAGAAGGTCGAGGTCGGGACCATCGTGACGCTCGACCGCCTCAAGGCTGCCGAGGGTGAGACGATCGAGCTGCCCGCCGTCCTCTTCGTCGACGGCGACACCGTGACGACCGACGCCAAGAAGCTGGCGAAGGTCAAGGTCACCGCCGAGGTCCTCGGCGACCTGCGCGGCCCCAAGATCGTCATCCAGAAGTACAAGAACAAGACCGGCTACAAGAAGCGCCAGGGTCACCGTCAGGACCTGACGCGCGTCAAGGTCACCGGCATCAAGTAAGCGGAAGAGGCTCCAGAGATGGCACATAAGAAGGGCGCAAGCTCCACCCGCAACGGCCGCGACTCGAACGCGCAGCGCCTCGGCGTCAAGCGCTTCGGCGGCCAGACCGTCAACGCGGGCGAGATCCTCGTCCGTCAGCGCGGCACGCACTTCCACCCGGGCGCCAACGTGGGCCGCGGCGGCGACGACACGCTCTTCGCGCTCGCTGCCGGTGCCGTGGAGTTCGGCACCAAGGGCGGCCGCAAGGTCGTCAACATCGTCGCGGGCGAGTAATCACCGCAGACGCACATGCATCTGGACGGGGCGGGCTTCGGCCCGCCCCGTTCTCTTTCCCCCGGTTCGTCCGGGACGCTCCCGCGAGAGGTCAGGAACCGACATGGTCACGTTCGTCGACGAGGTGACGCTGCACCTGCGCGCAGGCAAGGGCGGCAACGGCTGCGTCTCGGTGCACCGTGAGAAGTTCAAGCCGCTCGGCGGCCCCGACGGCGGCAACGGCGGAGACGGCGGCGACATCGTGCTCGTCGCTGATCCGCAGACGACCACCCTCCTGAGCTACCACCACTCGCCGCATCGCTCGGCGGGCAACGGCGGCTTCGGGATGGGCGACCACCGATCGGGCGCGCAGGGCGAGGACCTCGAGCTGCCGGTTCCGGTCGGCACGGTCGTGAAGTCGCCCGACGGCGAGGTGCTCGTCGATCTCATCGAGCCGGGGATGCGCTTCATCGCGGCCCCCGGCGGCCGCGGCGGGCTGGGCAACGCGGCGCTCGCGTCGCCCAAGCGGAAGGCGCCGGGGTTCGCGCTCCTCGGCACCCCCGGCTGGGAGGGCGACGTCGTCCTCGAGCTGAAGACCGTCGCCGACGTCGCGCTCGTCGGGTTCCCGTCGGCGGGCAAGTCGAGCCTCATCGCGGCGATCTCCGCCGCGCGGCCCAAGATCGCCGACTACCCCTTCACGACGCTGCACCCGAATCTCGGCGTCGTCCAGGCCGGCGACATCCGCTACACGGTCGCCGACGTGCCCGGTCTCATCGAGGGTGCGAGCGAGGGGCGCGGGCTCGGCCTGGAGTTCCTCCGCCACGTCGAGCGGTGCACCGCGCTCGTCCACGTGCTCGACTGCGCCACGCTCGAGCCCGGACGCGACCCGATCACCGACCTCGAGACCATCCGCCAGGAGCTCGCGAACTATCCGGTGGCGGACGGCCAGGTGCCGCTCCTCGAGCGCCCGCAGATCGTCGTGCTCAACAAGGTCGACGTGCCCGACGCGCATGAGCTCGCCGAGTTCGTGCGGCCCGACCTCGAGGCGCTCGGCTATCGCGTGTTCGAGATCTCGACGGTCGCGCGGCGCGGGCTCCGCGAGCTGACCTTCGCCCTCGGCGAGATCATCGACGAGCACCGGAAGGCCGCGCCGGTCGAGCCTCCGCGGGAACGGGTCGTCATCCGCCCCAAGGGCTCCGAGAAGGAGTTCACGGTGCGCGTCGAGGGCGGAACGTACGGGAACGTGTACCACGTGCTCGGCGAGAAGCCCCTGCGCTGGGTGCAGCAGACCGACTTCCAGAACGAGGAGGCCGTGGGCTTCCTCGCCGACCGCCTCGAGAAGCTCGGCGTCGAGGACGAGCTGTTCCGGCTCGGCGCCGTGCCCGGCTCCACGGTGGTGATCGGCGGCGACGCCGGCATCGTGTTCGACTGGGAGCCGTCGATCGCGTCGGCGGCGGAGCTCATCCAGGCGCCGCGCGGGCTGGACCCGCGCCTGGACCCGAACCGCCGGCGCACGACGGCCGAGCGCCGCGAGCAGTACTACGCCCGTCAGGATGCCCGCACGCTCGAGCGGGCGATGGAGGAGGAGCGCCGCCGGGCGCGTCGCGACGACGAGGAGGACGACGCCGAATGACGGTGCGGCACAGGAGCGAGCTGGCGACCGCGGGTCGCATCGTCGTGAAGGTCGGCTCGTCGTCGATCAGCGGCGAGGCCGCGTGGCGGATCCCGGTTCTCGTCGAGGCCCTCGCAGCCGCGCACGCGCGCGGCGCCGAGGTGCTCCTCGTCTCGTCCGGGGCGATCGCGACGGGGATGCCGTTCCTCGACCTGGAGTCCCGCCCGCACGACCTCGCGACGCAGCAGGCCGCCGCCGCCGTCGGCCAGAACGTCCTCGTGTACCGCTACCTCGAGGCGCTGCGGCCCTTCGACATCATGGCGGGGCAGGTGCTGCTCACCGCCCACGACATGGAGGACCCGACGCACCGCAGCAACGCGCGCCGCGCGATCGAGCGCCTGCTCGGACTGCGCATCCTCCCGATCATCAACGAGAACGACACGGTCGCCACGCACGAGATCCGGTTCGGGGACAACGACCGCCTGGCCGCCCTCGTCGCGCGTCTCGTCGGAGCCGACGCGCTCGTTCTCCTGAGCGACATCACGGCGCTGTACACGCGCCCGCCGGGGGAGCCGGGGGCCGAGCCGATCCACGTCATCGAGCCGGACGACGATCTGTCGTCGTACGCCTTCGGCTCGAAGGTCGTCAACAGCGTCGGCACCGGGGGAGCGGCGACCAAGGCCTCGGCCGCGCGTCTCGCCTCGAGCGCCGGCATCGGCGTGCTCGTCACGAGCGCTGACCAGGTCGTCGACGCCCTCGCGGGCGCGCCCGTCGGCACGTGGTTCGCGCCGTCCGACGGAGGGGCCGTCGCGACCGGCCCGCTCGCTAGAATGGGCGGATGACGACAGACGCACTCATCGCCCCCGAGCACACCGCGGTCGAGGTCCCCGAGGACCGCCTGCGGCGCGCCAAGGAGGCGTCGCGCGCGGTGGCGCGTCTGACGAGCGACGAGAAGAAGGCCGCGCTGCATGCGATCGCCGATGCGCTCATCGCGCACCGCGCCGAGATCATCGCCGCGAACGCCGAGGATCTGCGCCGCGGCGAGGAGCAGCAGATCGGCGCATCGCTCCTGGACCGCCTGCGCCTCGACGAGGCGCGCATCGACGCGCTCGCGGCCGCCGTGCGCCAGGTCGCCGCGCTGCCCGACCCCGTGGGCGAGCTCGTCCGGGGGCAGCGGATGTACAACGGGGTGCTGCTCGAGCAGCGCCGTGTGCCGTTCGGCGTCGTCGGCGTGATCTACGAGGCGCGCCCCAACGTCACCGTCGACATCGCGGCGCTCGCGCTGCAGTCGGGGAACGCCGTCGTCCTGCGCGGCGGTAGCGCCGCCCGGTCGTCGAACACGGTCCTCGTCGACGTGATGCGCCGCGCTCTCGAGGCACAGGGCGTCGTGGGCGACGCGGTGCAGACGGTCGACGACTTCGGGCGCGACGGCGCGCGCGCCCTCATGCGCGGCCGCGGGCTGGTCGACGTCCTCGTCCCGCGGGGGAGCGCAGGTCTCATCGAGACGGTCGTCACGGAGTCGATCGTGCCGGTGATCGAGACCGGCGCGGGCAACGTGCACGTCGTGCTCGATGCGTCGGCCCCGGAGGACTGGGCCCGCGACATCGTCGTGAACGCCAAGGTGCAGCGCCCGAGCGTGTGCAACGCGGCGGAGACCGTGCTCGTCGTCCGCGAGGCGGCCGACCGGCTCATCCCCTCGGTCGTCGCGGCGCTGCAGGCGGAGGGCGTGACCGTCCACGGCGACGAGGCTGTCGCGGCGCTCGCTTCCGGCATCGTCCCCGCGACGGAGGAGGACTGGGAGACCGAGTACCTGAGCCTCGACATCGCGATGCGCGTGGTCGACACGCTCGACGACGCGATCGCGCACATCCGCCGGTACAGCACGGGCCACACGGAGTCGATCGTCACGGCCGACGTGCGCAATGCCGAGCGCTTCCTCGACGAGGTCGACTCGGCGGCCGTCTTCGCGAACGCGTCGACGCGCTTCACGGACGGCGGCGAGTTCGGGTTCGGCGCCGAGGTCGGCATCTCGACGCAGAAGCTGCACGCGCGGGGGCCGATGGGCCTTCCCGAGCTGACCAGCACCAAGTGGGTCGGGCGTGGCTCCGGCCAGGTGCGGGGCTGACGGTAAGCTGGAAGGGTCCGCCCGACCGTAGAACGGAACATCTATGCACTTCGCCACCGCGATCGCGACCCTCGCCGCAGAATCCGAGCACGGCAACGTCGCCCTGGAGACCCTGCCCTTCGGACTCGTCGCCTTCGGGATCTTCGGCGTCCTCGCGCTCGTGGCCGCGTCGTACCGCAACGTCGCCAACCGCCACGCCGACGCGAGCGAGCACGTCGACGGCGAAGCAGGGCACGGCCACTAGGCCTCGGAAGGTGACGACCACGACGCGTGCTCCTCGGATCGGGGTGATGGGCGGGACGTTCGATCCCATCCACCACGGTCACCTCGTCGCCGCGAGCGAGGTCGCGACGTCGTTCGACCTCGACGAGGTCGTCTTCGTGCCGACGGGGCAGCCGTGGCAGAAGGAGAAGGTGTCGCCCGCGCAGGCGCGGTACGAGATGACGGTCATCGCGACCGCGTCGAACCCGCGCTTCACGGTCAGCCGCGTCGACATCGACCGCGGAGGGCTCACCTACACGGTCGACACGCTGCGCGACCTGAAGGCCGAGCGCCCCGACGCCGAGCTGTTCTTCATCTCCGGCGCCGACGCCGTGGCGCAGATTCTCAGCTGGCGGGACCATCATGAGCTGTGGGAGCTCGCCCACTTCGTCGCCGTCTCGCGTCCCGGTCACGTGCTCAGCACGGATGGACTGCCCGACGACGGCGTGAGTCGCCTGGAGATCCCCGCACTGGCGATCTCCTCCACCGATTGCCGGGACCGCGTGAGACGCGATCTTCCCGTCTGGTACCTCGTGCCGGATGGCGTGGTGCAGTACATCGCGAAGCATCATCTGTATCGGAGCAAGTCATGAGCACATCAGACGGTCGTCCCCTCACACGACGTCAGCTGCGTGAGCTGCGCCAGACCGGACAGACGCCGATCCTCACCGGGGACGACATCGCGGCCGACCGCGACGCGAGAGCCGTCGAGGAGGAAGCGGCAGCGCCCGCGATCGACGAGCCGTCCGACGAGAACCCCGCCCCCGCGTCGGACGACGGCGAGGCGACCGACGAGGTCGAGGAGCTCGAGGTCGTGCCGGCCGTCGCCGAAGAGGAGCGCGAGGAGGCGCAGACCGCGGACCCCGAGTCCGCTGAGCCCGTGGACGAGCCCGCTGAGCTCGTGGACGCTGAGCCCACTGCGTCGGCGACGCCCGACGACCGGACATCGTCCGAGGGGGAGAGCGCCCCGTCGCCCGCTCCCGCTCACCCGGTCCTGACGCGCCGTCAGCTGCGCGAGCAGGAGCGTCTGCGCACCAACGCGACCCCCACGGTGAACGCCGAGCAGGCCGAGCCGGAGACGCAGGCCGAGCCGGAGACGATCGAGGCCACCATCGTCACCGACGAGGTGCCGCAGACGGCGGCGCCCGCCACGGTCGACGTCGAGCTCGTGGAGCAGACTCCGGAAGCGCCCGTCGAGGAAGCGCCCGTCGAGGATGAGGCCCCTGCCGCGTCGCCGACCCCGCGCGCGTCGTCCGAGGCGCCGACCGCGGAGGACGCGGGGGAGCAGCAGGCCACGCTCCGTCCGGACTTCGGAGAGGGCGTCGAGGTCGAGGCGATCACGCACTCGCCGGCGTCGTTCGACGAGCTCCTCACTCAGCCGCAGGAGACGAGCGGCTCCAGCTCGGCCCCGAGCACCCTCGTCCTCGATGAGATCCCGGCGACCGCGGCGCTCAGCGCGCCGATCACGGCGACCGGCGAGCTGCTCATCACGAGCTCGCACAAGCTCCCCGAGGGCTTCGGCTCGAGCGGTGCCGCGAAGGGCACGACCGACGGCCGCGAGGTCGACGCGGTGCTCATCGACGGCGAGATCCCGCTCTCCTCGTCCCCGACGCCGATCGCCGCGAGCGACGCGGTGTCGACCTCGAAGAGCCCGGGAGAGGTCATCCGCCCTCCCGCACCCGAGAAGAACCACAAGCTCATCTTGACGCTCGGCATCACCGCAGGAGGCCTCGGCATCGCCGTCGTCGCGGCCGTCGTCATCGCCTACGCGACAGGAGTATTCGGCTGATGGCAACACAGTCGTCCATCGACATGCTGCAGATCGCCGCCGCCGCGGCGGATTCCAAGGGCGCCGAGGATCTCGTCGCGCTCGACGTCTCGCAGCCCCTTCCGCTCGTGGACATCTTCCTCCTGGCGACGGGGCGCAGCGAGCGCAACGTCGCGGCCATCGCCGACGAGATCGAGGACAAGCTCCTCGAGGCGGGCCACAAGTGCCTGCGCCGCGAGGGCCGCTCGGAGGCGCGCTGGGTGCTCCTCGACTTCGGCGACCTCGTGGCGCACATCTTCCACCAGGAGGAGCGGTCGTTCTATGCGCTCGAGCGCCTCTGGAAGGACTGCCCCGTGGTGCCGATCGACCTCCCCGCGACGCGCCCGGCGGACTGAGCGGATTTCACCGCGCGGAAACCGTCATGTAAGCTAAAGGAGTTGTCCGGGGCTTCTACCGGACAGCGTCTGGGCCTGTGGCGCAGCTGGTAGCGCACCTGCATGGCATGCAGGGGGTCAGGGGTTCGAGTCCCCTCAGGTCCACCAGAAGAGCGAGAGCGCCCCGTCGGAAGACGGGGCGCTCTCGCGTTGTGAGGCGAGGTCCCGGCTCAGCTCGCGTCCGCGGACGGCGAGCGGTCGACAGCGGATACCGGTCCGCGCACGAGGATGGCGATGGCGACCGCGCCCAGGACCGCGGCGCCCGCCCACATCGTCTGCTGCCAGCCCACGACGAACGCGACGCGGGCGGCATCGAGGATCTGCGCCGCATGGGGACCGGCCTCCGTCGCGATCGCGGCGGCGGTCGCGATGCCCTCGCTCGCGGCGCCGGCCCACTCCGCCGGGACGCCGTCCAGCCGCACCGAGATCGCGTCGCGGTAGCCGGCGACGAGGAGCCCGCCGAGCAGGGCGATGCCGAGGGCCGCGCCGAGCTCGCGTGCGAGGTCGTTGACGGCCGATGCGACTCCCTGACGCTCCTCGGGAAGCGACGAGGTGATCGCCTCGGTCGACGGGGTCATCGCGAGCCCTGCGCCGACGCCCAGGACGACGAGGCCCGGCAGAACGCTGAGGTAGCCTCCGTCCGCGGACACGAGGCCCGCCATGAGCGCGAGACCCGCCGCCGACATCCCGAGGCCCGCGACCATCGCAGTCCGTGTGCCGACGCGCGCAGCGAACCGCGGAGCGAGGCCGGACGCGAGCATCATCATGAGCGCCAGCGGCATCAGGCCGAGCGTGGCGAGGAGGCCGCTCCACCCGAGCGCGACCTGGAGGAACGGATAGAGCATCAGCGAGACGCCGCCCTGCACGCCGAACAGCACGAGGAGGATCGCGGACCCGGAGGAGAGGCCGCGCCGGCGGAAGAACCGCAGGTCGAGCAGGGGGTCGTCCGCGCGGAGCTCCCACACCGCGAACGCGACGGCGGCGAGCGCGGCCGCCGCGAGTGCGATGAGCACGACCGGATCGGTCCAGCCGTGCGTCGGAGCCTCGTGCAGCGCGAACGTGAATCCCACGGCGGCGACGACCGAGGTCACGGCGCCGACGAGGTCGAAACGGCCGCTCGCGACCTCGCGCGAGTCCGGCACCGCTCGGATGGCGACGAGGAGCGCCGCGATCGTCAGCGCGATGGGCAGCGCGAAGAGCCATCGCCACGAGGCGAGGTCGACGAGGAGGGCCGAGAGGTACATGCCGAGGAGGCCGCCGCTCGCCGCGACCGCGCTCCAGATGCCGATCGCGCGCGAGCGCTCGCCCTCGGGGAAGGTGGCCGTGATGACCGCGAGCGTCACCGGCATGATCATCGCGGCGCCGAGCCCCGCCAGGAGCCGCGCGGCGAGCATCGCCTCGAGCACGGGCGCGACGGCGCCGGCGATGTTGGCGAGCCCGAAGAGGGCGAGCCCGAGCAGGAGCACGCGGCGTCGTCCCAGTCGGTCTCCTGCGGCGCCGAGAGGAAGCAGGAGGGCAGCGAGCGTGAGCGTGTAGGTGTTGATGATCCAGAGCACGTCGCCCTGCGACGCGGCGAACGCGCTCGCGAGCTGCGGCTGCGCGACGTTGAGCCCGGAGACGGACGCGACGACGGCCATGAGCGCGATGCCGACAGCCCAGAGGATCGCGCGTCGTCGCCGCGGATCGTCGACGACGAGGGATGGCGGATGGACGCGGACGGGGGAGGTCGAGGTCATGGAGCGGGCCTTTCCGGTTCAGTGGACACGATGAGCGCGCACGACGACGTCGCGGAGATGCTGCCGGTGGGTGCCGATCGTCAGCGCCCGGGACGACGTGTACCGGCTGTCGACCTGCCATTCGGGCGCGGTCAGCAGCGACGCGATGTCGCCGGGCGAGGCGGTCGCGTGCGCGGGATGCGGGACGGTGCCATGCCCGTGGGCGGGCGAAGGCGCGTGGGCGACGACGAGGAGCGTGCCGCCCGGTGCGACCTGTGACGCGAGGAGCCTGAAGAGGTCGAGCTGGCCGATGTCGGCGTGCGCGTAGCTCGTCAGGACGAGGCTCCACGTCCGCCTCGGTCGCCATCGTGCGATGTCCGCCTCGACCCAGTCGATCCGGTCCGCGACCCCCGCAGCGGCGGCGCGACGCGCGGCCGCTGCCAGTGCGTTCGCGGAGAGGTCGACGCCGGTGACCTGCCATCCTCGTTCGGCGAGCCACACCGCCTCGGCCCCGGTCCCGCACCCTGCGTCGAGCGCCGTGCCGGGCGCGAGGCCGCCGATCTCCCTGTCCAGGTACGGGTGGGGTGCGTCGAGCCCGGGATCCGAAGGGCCGTGGGCGGACCAGTGATCCTCCCAGAAGGCCTTGTCGAAGTCGTGCATGCTCATCTCCTTCTCCCCGACCGTGCGCGGGGTGCGGGAAGAGCGTCCCATCCCGGAGCTCACGGTGGCAAATATTCTTGCCGAATGGCAAAATGGCGCCATGCGACCATCAGCGGACCAGACTCTCGACGCGGTCGGGCCGAGGCTCAAGCACCTTCGGCTGCGGCGCGACATCACGCTCACGGCGCTCGCGGAGGCGACCGGGATCTCCGTCAGCACGCTGTCGCGGCTCGAGGCCGGTCTGCGCCGGCCCACCCTCGAGCAGCTCCTGCCCCTCGCCCGGTACTACGGCGTCACGATCGACTCCCTCGTCGACGCCCCGCGCACGGCCGACCCCCGGGTGGACCTGCGCCCGATCTCCTGCGGCGACGGCTCGGTCATCATCCCGCTCACCCGGCGCCCCGGTGGGGTGCAGGCGTTCAAGTTCGTGCTGCCGGCCGACCGGGACGACCGGGCTCCCGATCTCCGCTCGCATGAGGGGCACGACTGGGCGTACGTCCTCAACGGGACGCTCCGGCTCGTCCTCGGCGACCAGGACCTCCTTCTCCACGCGGGCGAGGCGGTGGAGTTCGACACGCGCACCCCGCACTGGTTCGGCGCGACGAGCGCGGGAGCCGTCGAGTACCTGAGCCTCGTCGGCCGTCATGGGCAGCGCGCGCACGTGCACGGGGGCGCCGCGACGCCGTAGCCTCCTCCGACGAGTCGATACCGTGGGTGCATGGCCTCCCCTCGCATCGTCATCACCTACTGCACCCAGTGCCGCTGGCTGCTGCGCGCCCAGTGGTACGCGGGTGAGCTCCTCCAGTCGTTCGAGGACGAGATCGGCGAGGTCGCGCTCGTGCCGGCGACGGGCGGCGTGTTCCGGATCGATGTCGGCGAGGTGGACGTGTGGAACCGGAAGCGCGACGGCGGCTTCCCGGAGATCGCCGACCTGAAGCGGCGCGTGCGCGACCTCATCGCGCCGGGCAAGTCGCTCGGGCACGCGGATCGCGCCGCAGGGGACTGAGCCGCGACGTGCGCCGGTGACGTCGTGTTACCGAGTTCGTCGCCCGGCTACGCGCTCGGCCCCGACGACGCGGATGCGCTCGTAGCGTGCTCGCATGGTCACCGTCTCCCTCGTCGCCGTCTCCGGCAGCCTCCAGTCGCCCTCGCGCACGAGCGTTCTCGCGCGCGACATCCTCACCGCGTATGCCGACGCCCTCGGCGACGAGCATCTCGTCACGACCGACGTGATCGAGCTCAGCGAACTCGGTCGCGAGTTCAGCGGCGCGCTGCGCCGCGATGAGCTGTCGGTGCGCGCGGAAGAGGCCCTGCGCCGCATCGAGAGCGCGTCCCTCCTCGTCGTCGCGAGCCCCGTCTACCGCGCCTCGTTCACGGGGCTGTTCAAGCACGTGTTCGACTTCGTCGACCAGTACGCCCTCGTCGACACGCCCGTGCAGCTCGCCGCGACCGGCGGGAGCGATCGGCATGCCCTCGCGCTCGAGCATCAGTTCCGCCCGCTCTTCGCGTTCTTCCAGTCCCTCACGCTCCCGCTCGCGGTCTACGCGCGGGACACCGACTTCACGGACGGTCGCATCGCCTCGGCGGCTCTGCACGACCGGCTCGAGCTCACGGTGCGTCGGGGGCTGCCGTCGGTGCGCGCGGCTCTCGCCACGTCGTCCCCGGTGGCCGCGGGCGTGTAGCGCCCCGGGCCGACGACGCACGACGTCATATTCCCTATCGGAATGATCGGGAATGCCGTGCGCGGGGTGAGGATGGCCTCATGTCGCCTCTCATCTCCGCTGCCGACCTGCACGAAAGGCTCTCCGGCGGCGCACGCGTGAGCCTTCTCGACGTCCGCTGGCGGCTCGACCTCCCGGAGGGCCGACCCGCCTACCTCTCGGGTCATCTCCCCGGCGCGGTGTACGTCGACCTCGAGACCGAGCTCGCCCGTCGCGGGCATCCGGAGGAGGGCCGGCATCCGCGTCCGGCCCACCGCGATCTCGAGCGCGCGGCCATCCGATGGGGCGTGCGCCGCGGCGACCTCGTGGTCGTCTACGACGACAACGACTCGGTCGCCGCCGCGCGGGCGTGGTGGCTGCTTCGGCGCACCGGGCTCGAGGTCCGCGTCCTCGACGGAGGTCTGCGCGCCTGGATCGCCGCCGGACACCTCCTCGACACGGGCGACGTCGCTCCGCCCCGCGGTGACGCCACGTTGCGCGACGTCGATCCCGGGGAGCTGCCGATCGACGAGGCGGCGACCCTGCCGAGCCGCGGCGTGCTCGTCGATGTGCGGTCCCCTGAGCGATATCGCGGTGCGCATGCGGGAGCCGATCCGACGGCCGGCCACATCCCGGGCGCCGTCAGCCTCCCCGCCGTGACGCACATCCGACCGGACGGCACGCTGCGCACGCCGGCCGAGATCCTCACGGCCTTCGCGCGGATCGGGGCTCGACCGGGCCGCGAGATCGGGCTGTACTGCGCGTCGGGCGTCGCATCCGCCCACAGTGCCCTCGCCCTCGCGACAGCGGGGATCGAGGCGCGGGTCTTCTCGGGCTCGTGGAGCCGGTGGGTGCAGAGCCCGGGGCGGCCCATCGCCGTCGGCCCGACGCCGGCCGGGCGGGTCGTCGGGCACCTGCGGAGCTCTGCGCTCGCCCGGTGACTCAGGTCGGGATGCCGCGCCGAACCGCGGCTTCGAGCAGGTCGCGGCTCGTCGGTGCGAGGTCGCGCGGTGTGCCGCGCCAGAGCGCCGTGATCGGGCGCGAGATGGCGGGCCCGGCGATCGCGATCCGCCGCAGACGCGCCAGGCGCACATCGTCCGCCACGACGAGGTCGCTCAGAACGGCGGGGGCGATGCCCTCGGCGACCGCAGACCGGATCGCCGCCGAGGTGGACAGGACCATGGCCGGCGCGACCGGCGTGCGTCCGAGCCGCTTGCGGACCGCGGACTCCCACGCCCTCCGCGTGCCGCTGCCGTCCTCGCGCGCGATGAGCGCGGTGTCGGCGACGTCGTCGAGCGACACGCTCCCGTGGTCGGTCCACGGGTGCGAGGGCGCCGTGACGAGGACGAGCACATCGTCCGCGACCGTCGAGCTCGACAGGTCGTCCGGGATGTCCGGACTCTCGACGAACCCGAGGTCCGCCTTGCCCGTGCGCACGAGCTCGGCCGTCTCGTCGCTGTTCGCCGTCACGAGGCGAACCGAGGTCGGCTCCCTCCCGTCCTCGAGCTGCGCGGCGCGCAGCGCGAGGAGCCACGCGGGCAGCATGTGCGCGGCGACCGTCTGACTCGCGGCGACGACGAGCGCGCGCGTGCTCTCCCCGCGCAGCCGCTCGACGCCCGCGCGGAACCGCTCAGCGGCCGCGAGCAGGTCGTCGGTCCAGGTCAGCACCCGGCGTCCGCTCGCGGTGAGTGCCACGCCGTGCGGGGAGCGCGTCACGAGCTCGAGGCCGAGCGTGCGCTCGAGCGAGCGGATGCGCGCCGACGCGGACTGCTGCGTGCAGCCGGTCTCGCGGGCCGCGGCCGAGATCGAGCCGTGGTGCGCGACGGCGCTCAGGAGCTCGAGGGCGTCGATCGAGGGCACGTGTCGCATGGTCCCTACAGTCTGGCCCTGTACCCCCACGCACGCCAGCCGGATACCGCGCGCCCCGTGCTCCGGCGACCGTGGGAGCATGCCCCAGCTCCTTCTGCACCGCACGATGCGGGCGGCCCCCGGCCTCGCGGCCTGCGGCGCGATCGCCCTCGTCTCCCTCGTGATCGGCCGCGCAGCCCCCGCGGTCGGCAGCGCGGCGCCTGCGATCGCCCTCGGCGTCGGCTGCGCGGTGCTCCGCGCTCCGGGGCCTGCGCTGCACCCCGGGATGGCGTGGGCGAGCGGCCCGGGCCTGCGGGTCGCCATCGTGCTCCTCGGCGCGGGCCTCCCGATCCAGAGCGTCGTCGCGGCCGGTGCCGAGGCGCTTCCCGTCATGGCCGCCACGCTCGCGGCGTGCGCGCTCGCGACGGTGGTCGTCGGCCGGGTGCTCGGCGTGGGGCGGCGGCTGCGGACCCTCGTCGGCGCGGGCACCGGGATCTGCGGCGCGTCCGCCATCGCCGCGATCGCCCCCGTGATCGGCGCCTCGAGCGCCGAGATCGCCTACGCGATGTCGACGATCTTCCTCTTCAACCTCCTCGCGGTCGTCGTGTTCCCCGTGCTCGGGCACGCGCTGGGGCTCGACGCGCACGCGTTCGGGGTGCTCGCGGGCACCGCCGTGAACGACACGAGCTCGGTCATCGCGGCGGCGGGGGTGTTCGGCGGAGGCGCACTCGCCGTGGCGGTCGCCGTCAAGCTCGTCCGCACCCTCGCGATCATCCCGCTGAGCATCGCGCTCTCGATCGGCGAGAGCCGACGGGGCGGGGGAGGGAGCCCGCTGACCCCGAGCCGCGCGGCGACGCTCGTGCCGTGGTTCCTCATCGGGTTCGCGCTCCTCGCGCTCGCCCGGTCGGCCGGATGGATCCCGGCCGGGATGCAGGACGCGGTCTCGCAGGCGAGCGGGTTCCTCATCGCGGCCGCGCTCGCGGGTGTGGGCCTCTCGACCGACATCCGAGCCGTGCTCCGAGCCGGGTGGCGCCCGCTGGGGCTCGGCGCGATCCTCTCCGCGGTCGTGGCGGGCACCGCGCTGGCCGTGATGTCCGCGTTCGGCGCTCTCGCCTGAGGGTCTGCACAGACGAGGAGGCGCCGCCCGGCGATCGGGGCGGCGCCTCCTCGTCGCGATCGGTCAGACGGCCGTGAGACCGTGCGGGATGTCGGTCACGAGATCGCGGATGGCGACGGTGAGGCTCGCGCGGGTCCCGATCGAGCGCGCGTCGGCCATGTGCGCGCCGGCGAAGCACTCCCACTCGCGTCCCTTGACGCAGATGTACCCCTTCACCTGGTCTGCGAGCGCCACCTGGTAGCACGTGAGGCTGATGGGGATGAGGACGGCTTCCGGCGCGCGTCCGAGGCTCGGGTGACCGGTCCTCATGGTCGACGCGGTGCGTGCGGGGGCCTGCGGGGCTGTCTCTGCGATCAGCGACATCTGTCCTCCGTTCTCGGTGCCGCGGGGTGCGGCGATAGAAGATGTCTACCGACCGCGCCGCCTCCTCTCCAAGACGGGGCTCGAGGCTTGACACGGTCGCCGCGATCGGGCAGACGGCGTCAGGACCACGTCCTCCGCGCGGGGTTGCTCACCTCCGGCTGTCGGCGCTCGCCCGGCGTCGGGGCCGTCCAGCGGACGGCGTTCGCGAGCACGCGGCGCACCTGAGGGTGGAAGTAGACGGGGTACTCCTGATCGCCGGGGCTGAAGTAGAAGATCCGCCCGCGGCCGCGCGTGAAGGTCACGCCCGAGCGGAACACCTCGCCGCCCTCGAACGAGCTGATGAACACCTGGTCGTCGGGGTTCGGGATGTCGAAGTGCTCGCCGTACATCTCCTGTCGCTCGATGACGATCGGATTCTCGACGCCCTCCGCGATCGGATGCCCGGGCGCGGTCGTCCAGACCAGCTCGCGCTCTCCGTCGTTGCGCCAGGCGAGGGAGCACGTCGTGCCGAGCAGTCGCGTGAAGATCTTCGAGAAGTGGCCGGAATGCAGCACGATGAGGCCCATCCCGCCGAGGACATGGCGCTGCACGCGCGCCACGACCTCGTCCGCCACCTGATCATGCGCGATGTGGCCCCACCACAGGAGCACGTCCGCGGCCGCGAGGGCATCTTCCGTCAGGCCATGCTCGGGCTCCGCGAGCGTCGCCGTGCGCACCGCGACGTCGTCGCCGAGCAGCTCGGCGAGGCCCTGCGCGATCGCGCCGTGGATCCCGTCGGGATAGATGGCGCGGATGTCGTCCTGCGTCGTCTCGTGGACGTTCTCGTTCCAGACGAGGGCGCGGATGGTCATGCTGTTCCTCCGATGATGTTGAGGTCGGTGTCGAGGGCGATCTCGCGCCCGGCGGCGGCCGACGCGTAGCAGGCGTCGACGAGGCGCGCGCGGCTGAGCCCGACGCTCCCGTCGTGTTCGGCCCACGTGGCGGGATCGGCGACGTGGTCGAGGAACGTCTCCACGACGGCGGCGTGACCGCGACCTGCGGGCGCCTGGATCGGGGTGTCCTGGCGCGACGCGCCATCGCCCGTGAAGATCGTCAGCTCGCCCGACGGGGCGTAGTCCACGACGGAGAGGTCGGCGCCGCCGTCGGTGCCGTACAGCGCGATGCCGAACTGATCGGGGGTCGAGCGGTGCGACGCCCAGCTCGTCTCCAGCACGATCGACCCGCCGCCCTCGAGGCGCAGGAGCGCGGTGGCGAGGTCCTCGACCTCGTACGCGTGACCGGTCCCGTGCTTGACGCCTCCCGAGCCGCCCAGGCCGCGCGGGCCGAGCTCGGAGTGCGTGACGGCGGACACCGCGGTCACGCGGGGCTCTCCCATGAGGTGGAGCGTCCAGTCGAGCACATGCACACCGAGGTCGACGAGCGGCCCGCCTCCCGACATCTCGGCGTTCGTGAACCAGCTCCCGAGAGCCGGGATGCCCGAGCGCCGCAGCCACATGGCGCGCGCGTGGTAGGGGCGACCGATCGTGCCGTCGTCGACGGCCGCGCGGATCGCCTCGATGTCGCCGCGGCGGCGGTGGTTGAAGGTGATCTCGAGGATGCGCCCGGCCTCGCGCGCGGCGTCGACCATGCTCTGGCCCTCGTCGCCCGTGCGGGCGATCGGCTTCTCGCACAGGACGTGCGCGCCGGCGCGCAGCGCCGCGATGCTGATCGGCGCGTGGAGGAAGGTCGGCACCGCGACGCTGACGACGTCGAGGTCGCCGCGGCCGATCATCTCCTCCCAGTCGGCGTACGTCTCGTCGATGCCGTAGGTCTCCGCGAGCTGCGCGCGGACGTCGTCTTCCTTCCCGGCGATCGCGACGAGGTCGACCTCCGGGCGGGCGGCGTACGCCGCCATGTGCTGCTGGCCGGCCCATCCGATTCCGACGACGCCTGCACGGATGCGACGAGCGGGAGTGGGGGAGGACTGCTGTGTCACTGTTCCTCGTTCTCTCTCCGGGCATCGACGCCCGGATGATTGAGTATCTAAATATATGCGTGTCTCGACCGTAGGAGACATCTCCCGGAGAGTCAATCACCCGCCTGCGGGCGCGTCGATACCGGTTTCTCGGAGCCTGGCCATTTCAGTGCATTTTCGTGCACTATGCTCGGGGGGAACGGGAGACCGAGGAGGAGCTCATGGCGGGAACGACGCGGATCGACAGGATCCTCGAGGACAGCTTCGTCCACGAGGAGGTGTTCGCCCTCCGCCCCGACTACCGGGCGATGCTCGTCGTGATCGAGGGGATCGCTCCGGCGGCAGGCGACGCGGAGAGCGAGGCGCTGCTCGTCCGTGCCGAGGAGCACGCCCGGCGCCTGGTCGCCGCCGGGCCGATCGAGGATGAGCCGCACATCGCGTCGTGGCGCGAGGCCTACCGGGCGTTCGGGGCGAAGCCGCAGCGGACGCGCAACAGCCTCGAAGCGCTCACCCGCCGTGCGGCGGATGCGCTGCCGCGAGTGAATCGCCTCACCGACGTGTACAACGCCGTCTCGGTCCTCCATGGGCTCCCGCTCGGCGGTGAGGATCTCGACCGGTACGTGGGTGCGCCGCGCCTCGTGCGCGCGACGGGGTCGGAGCCCTTCGACACGGTGGCCGGCGGAGACCCGGTCGTCGAGCACCCCGACCCCGGTGAGGTCGTCTGGTGCGACGGCGAGGGCGTGACGTGCCGCCGATGGAACTGGCGTCAGGGCCGCCGCACGCGGCTGACCGACGGCACGCGCACGGCCCTGTTCATCCTCGACGCTCTCGCGCCGACGTCGGATGCCGAGCTGGAGGCCGCCGCGGACGCGCTCGTCGAGCACCTCGGCGCGGGCGCGACGGTCGCGCGACGCCTGCTCGCAGGGTCGGACTCCGCTCTCGGCTGACGCTGCTCGCGCACGGCGTGAGCCGCACCTGGCCAGGGCGCAACCCCCTGTCGTCATCCCGGCGCCCGTCGTAGCGTCGCTCCCGACATCGACGAGGGAGGACGCAGCATGACCGGAACGCACGTGGAGACGTTCGCCAAGCGCGGGCAGTGGATCAGCCGGGTCGCCGGCGACAGCGAGCTCTCGCAGAGCTCGGCGAGCAGGGAGGAGGCCATCGAGGCCGGGCGCGCGCTCGCCGAGCGCCTCGGGGTGCCGCACCGGGTCGTCGACAGCGAGCCGACGGGGGTCGCGAGCGACGAGCAGAGCGGGGCCGACGCGGCCGAGGTGGCCGACGAGATGCTGCCGGACACCACCGACGAGCGGGGGCTGCCGCTCGACAACCCGTCCGGCTGATCCGCGCCGGCCCCGCGCTGCCGGGGAACCGTCAGAGTGCGCGGAGTCGCTCGAGCAGCGGCTCCGCGACCTCGGCGAGGAAGCGCTCCTGCTGAGCGTCTCCCACCTGGACGATCGCGACATCCGTGAAGCCGGCGTCGACGAACGGGCGCACGCTCTCCGCGAGGGCGTCGAGGTCGGGTCCGCACGCGATCGAGGCCGCGACGTCCTCGGGGCGCACATACGCGCTGGCACCCTCGAAGCCGGCGGGCGTGGGCAGGTCGGCGTTCACGGCCCAGCCGCCCGCGAACCAGCGGAACTGCTCGTGCGCTCGCGCGACGGCCGCGTCTCGGTCGGGGTCCCAGGAGATCGGGATCTGCCCGATCTTGCGGGATGCGCGGCCTCCCCGAGCCTCGTCCCAGGAGGCGAGGAGGTCGGCGTCGGGAGCGGTCGTGATGAGGTGGTCGGCGAGCGGCGCGAACTCCGCGACCGAGCTGTCTCCGGACACCGCGACGCCGATCGGCACGCCGCCGTCCGGGGCGTCCCACACGCGTGCGGAGTCGACGCGGAACCACTCGCCCTCGTAGGTCACGAGGTCACCCGTGTGCAGCGCGCGGATGATCTCGATCGCCTCCGCGAGCATGTCCTGGCGCGCGTGCACAGCAGGCCATCCCTCGCCCACGACGTGCTCGTTGAGGTTCTCGCCCGATCCCAGTCCGAGCGTGAACCGCCCGTCCGAGAGCACCTGCATCGTCGCGGCCTTCTGCGCGACCACGGCGGGGTGGTACCGCATCGTGGGGCACGTCACATACGTCATGAGCTCGACGCGCGACGTGGCCTGGGCGACCGCGCCGAGCACCGTCCACGCGTAGGGGGCGTGGCCCTGGCTCACGAGCCACGGGGAGTAGTGGTCGCTGCACGCGAGGTAGTCGTACCCCGCCGCCTCCGCGGCCTGCGCGTAGGCGACGAGCTCTCGCGGGCCGCTCTGCTCGGTCATCAGCGTGTATCCGAAGCGCGTCATGTGGACCTCCTGTGTCGTCGGCATTCCCCCGCACACTAGGTGCGGGGGAACGCCGCGAACAGGGGGTTGCCGCGGGCCGGGAGGTCCTCGATGATGCCCGCTCTCAGGCGGGCGCGATCTCCGCGACGAGGCTCTCGACGCGCGCCCGGATCTCGTCCCGGATCGGCCGGACCGCCTCGATGCCCTGCCCGGCCGGGTCGTCGAGCTGCCAGTCCTCGTAGCGCTTCCCCGGGAAGATCGGGCAGGCGTCGCCGCAGCCCATCGTGATGACGACGTCGGACTCCCGGACGGCGTCGACGGTCAGCACCTTCGGGGTGGCCGCCGAGATGTCGATGCCCTCCTCGGCCATGGCGGCGACGGCCACCGGATTGATCTGGTCCTTGGGCTCCGAACCCGCGGAGAGCACGTCGATGCGGTCGCCCGCGAGCGCCTGCAGATAGCCCGCGGCCATCTGCGAGCGGCCCGCGTTGTGCACGCAGACGAAGAGGACGGCGGGGCGGGTGGTCTCGGTCATGGCTCCTCCGGGGCGGGTCGCCTCAAAGTATAGACCGTTGTCTATGTGATGGGAAGGAGATCCCCGAGAAGACCGCGCACGCGGCGCTCGATCTCGTCGCGGATGGCGCGGACGCGCGGGAGCGGCTGGTCGGCGGGATCGTCGAGCGGCCAGTCGAGGTAGGTCTTGCCCGGGAGCACGGGGCACGCGTCGCCGCACCCCATCGTGACGACGACGTCGGCCGCGCGCAGGGCCTCTGCGGTCAGCGGCTTGGGGAACTCGTCGCCCAGCGGCACCCCGATCTCGTCGAGCACCGCGACGACGTGCGCCTTGACCTCCTCGGCCGGCTCTGAGCCGGCCGTGCGGGCGCGGACCCGGTCGCCGGCGAGATGCCGCAGGATCGCCGCGGCGAGCTGCGAGCGGCCCGCGTTGCGCACGCAGACGAAGAGCACCTCGGGCACGCCGCGGTCGACGGATCGGGAGCGCGTGAGCGCGTCGAGGCGCTCGACGGCGAGGGCCGACACCCGCGAGGCGAGGCGGGCCGGGGTGCGCTCCTGTCGGCGGAGGAGCTCATGGCTCGTCCGCACGAAGAGCGACACGGTCTCGGCGCCGTGCACGCCCTGGTACCGCTCGGTGAGGTCCGCGGCGATGCGCTCGAGGTCCGGGCCGGCGGCGGGGGCATGGCCCACGAGGCCGATCACCTCATCGGCGCGACCCGGTGCGAGCGAGAACCACGCGCGGCGTCCCTCCTGCCGCCGCTCGACGACACCCGCCGACGCGAGCGCGCGCATGTGGTGGCTGACGGTCGGCTGGCGCAGTCCGAGCTCGACGGCGAGCTCGGTCACGCTCACGCGGCCCTCGGGGGAGTCGAGGATGAGCCGGATAATCCGGGCGCGCGTCGGGTCGGCGACCGTCGCGAGGAGAGCGGGGGAGGTCGCGGCGGGCATAGACCGCAGTCTATGCCTCATGGTGCCGAGCGGAGAGGGAGCGCCGACGTCGGCCGGCGCCCCCTCGCGTCACTCCGCGTCGCTCACGGCCGAGCTGACGGCCGTCGGCGCGTCGTACTCGCGATCGGGGATGCGGCCGAGCGCATCGAGCACGGCGTCATCCGCGCCCGCGTCCCGCGCCGATGCGAGGATGTCCTCCTTGCTCGCGGGATAGTCGATGCCGCCCAGGAACTTCTGCACCTGGATGGGGCCTGGCGTGTCGCTCATCCTTCTCTCTCCTCTCTCGTTCGGGCCCCGCGGGGCCCTGCTGCGCCGACTCGCCCGCGAAGACGATCTCGCTCGCCTCCGTCCCGCGGTCGACGACGGTGGTGGGGGCCTCGAGGTGGACGGCCCCGCTCGGCAGCACGCCGGCGCCGCCCGCACGCTCCATGACGCGCCACTGCGCCACGACGTCCTCGCCCGCGTGCGCCGCCGGCAGGTCGCGCCAGAAGCGGAACCCGCCGGCGGCGAGCAGCTCCGCGCGCTCGAAGAGCACGCACCCGCCGACCCATGCGATGCGGTAGGCCAGCCGCGCGTCGTCGTCGAGCCCGCGATCGGCGGCCTCGTGCGCCATGTTCGCGGCGTTGTGCAGACGCCACCGCTCGAAGCCCGGTGCGCCGCGGCGCATCCGCTCGGGGCGCACGCCCGCCGGCCCCCACGGCTCGAACGCCTCGCGCTCGTGCGGGCGCACGTCGTCGAGATGCGACAGTCCCTGCACCGCGTACCCCGCGAAGCCGCCGCCCGACTCGGTCAGCGCGGCGTCGAGCCGCTCCAGCGCGCCCGGCTCGAGCCATACGTCGTCGTCGAGGAAGAGCACCCGCGGCGCGCGGGACGCGTCGAGCAGGAACTGGCGCTGCTCTGCCATCCCGCGGCGGGGAAGGTGACGAAGCAGCACGACCTCGCGCCCCTGGGCCCGGAGGACGCGGAACATCGCGCGCACGGCGGGGTCTGCGTCGACAGGCGTGGAGGGCGACTGGTCGCTCACGATCACCCGGAAGACCGGGTCGTCCTGCGCGGCGAGGCCGGCGAGCGTCACGGCGAGCGCCGACGTGCGGCCGGCGGTGGGCACCAGCACGTCGACTGCCGGCGGCGCGGGCTGCGGTGCGAGGGCCCACCGCGCCGCTCCGCGTCTGCTCCTCATCAGCGCCGCCCCTCGCGAGCCAGACCCGCCGGCGCGGGGCGGGACCGGATCCGTCCGATGATCTCGGTCGTCGAGTGATCGGAGACGTAGTCGAGGATCGCGACCTCTCCGCCGACCGCGTGCACGTCGGCGGTCTCGGCCAGCATCTCCGGTGTGTAGTCGCCGCCCTTCGCGTACACGTCCGGGCGCAGACGCCGGATGAGCGCGGCGGGCGTGTCCTCGTCGAAGACCGTCACGTAGTCGACGCACTCGAGGGCGGCGAGGACGTTCGCACGGTCCGAGGCGCTGTTGACCGGGCGGCCGGGCCCCTTGAGCCGTCGCACGGACGCGTCGCCGTTCACCGCCACGACGAGCACGTCGCCGAGGCGCCTGGCCTGGCGGAGGTAGCTCGTGTGGCCACGGTGCAGGACGTCGAAGCACCCGTTGGTGAAGACGACCCGCTCGCCGGCTCGCCGGTGCGCCGCGATGCGCTCGGCGAGCTCGTCGCCGTCGAGAGCCGCATCCGAAGGGCGGCCCGCCCAGGCCGCGAGCTCGTCGAGGGAGCACACGCAGGTCCCGGGCTTCCTCACCGCGACGTCGGCCGCGGCCTGCGCGAGCTCCGTCGCGAGGGGCAGGGGCGCTCCCGAGGCCACGGCGACCGTGAGCGCGGCCACGAACACGTCGCCTGCGCCCGACGCCTGCTTCTCCGGCGTCGGGTGCGCGCGCGTGCGGACGGGCGGATGGCCGGGGCGCAGGAGCACCGTCCCGCTGCGGTCGAGCGTGACGACAGCGGCGCCCGCGCCCGCCGCCGCGCGCAGCCGGTCGGCCACGGCGGCGGCCCGCTCGACCCGCTCCTCGCCCGTGCCGAGCTCGGCTCCGACGAGGCGCTCGGCCTCCGCGGCGTTGGGCGTGATCACGTCCGGTTCGGCTCGCCGCCAGCGCGCCGCATCGTGCGCGTCGACGACGCGCAGAGGCGGCCGCGGCAGCCGAGCCAGCGCCTCGACGACCTCGTCGGCGAGGAGGGTCGACGCGTAGTCGCAGATGAGCTGCGCGTCCGCGTCCGCGCTCGCGTGGCGCGCATCCTCGACGAGACGAGCGAGGGCATCCGCCGGCCACGGTGAATCCTGGGTCTCGTCGAGACGCAGCATCACCTGATCGCCCGACACGACGCGGATCTTCGTCGTCGTCCGCGCATCGGCCACCTCGCGCAGTCGCGCCGTGTCGATGCCGGCCGCGGCGAGCCGCTCGCGCAGCAGTCGTCCCGCGTGGTCGGCGCCGATGAGCCCCACGGCGCTCACGCGGGCGCCGAGCGCGGCGAGGTTCATCGCGGTGTTGGCGGCGCCGCCGGGCGCCCAGGCGCGCTCGGCGACCTCGACGACGGGCGCCGGCGCTTCGCGGGCGAGCCGCGAGATGCCGCCGCTCCACCAGCCGTCGAGGAGGAAGTCGCCGATGACCGTCACGCGCGGCGCACGGTCGCGGATCGCGGCGAGGGCGTCGAGCGCGCTCACCGCGTCACCGCCGGTGCCATGTGGACCACCTTGACGCTCGTCATCTCGTCGAGGAGCTCCGGTCCGTACCCGAAGCCGGATCCGCTGCGGCCGCGCGGCTGGGCGGAGCCGCCCGGAGCTCCGCCGAAGACGGCGTTGATCTTCACGGTGCCGACCGGCAGCGCGTCGATCGCGCGATGCGCGTGCGCGATGTCGCCCGTGAGCACGGTCGCGGCCAGACCGTACGCGTCCTGCACGGCGTGGCGCAGAGCCGAGTCGAAGTCGTCCACGACCATGACCGGGGCGACCGGGCCGAAGGTCTCCTGGCGGAAGACCGCGGTGTCGGGCGTGCAGCCGACGAGGACCGTCGCGGGGTAGCGGAAGCCCGGGCCGTCCGGCATCGTCCCGCCGGTGAGGGCCCGGGCGCCGTCGGCGAGCGACGCCGTCACCTGCGCATGCACCTCGTCGCGCATCCGCGCGTCGACGAGCGGCGCGAGGGTCCGGCTCTCCGCCTCCGCCACGAGGGCGCTCGTGAACTCCTGCGCGACCGCACGGTGCACGAAGATGCGCTCGACGGCCGTGCAGATCTGGCCGCTGTTCGCGAACGCCCCGAGTGCCGCCTGGGCCGCCGCCCAGCGCGGGTCGACGTCGGCGTCGACGATGAGCGCGTCGTTGCCGCCGTTCTCGCGCACGAGGTGCGCGCCCGTCAGCGCCGTCATGCGCGCGATGCGCTCGCCCGCAGCCGTCGACCCGACATGCGCCACGACGTCGACCCCGGGCGAGCTGACCAGCGCCTCGCCCACGTCGGCGCCCCCGAGCACCGTCACGAGCACATCCGGGGGAAGGGCGGCGGCGAGGATCTCGCCGAGCAGGCGCCCGGCGTGCGGGCAGCGCTCGCTCGGCTTGTGGACGACGGTGTTGCCCGTCGCGACGGCGGCGCCGATGAGGCCGGCGGCCACGGCGATGGGATCGTTCCACGGCGTGACGGCGGCCACCACGCCGCGCGGCTCCGCGCGCGTGAGGTCGAGCGCGTCGGGGGCGCCGCGGAGGCTGCGGCCGCGGTGCAGCGGAGCGCTCTCGGCATACTGCAGGAGCGTGTCCACGGCCGCCGCGATGCCGCCGTCGGCATCGGCGCGCAGACGCCCGTTGTCGCGCTGCTCGACCTCCGCGAGCTCCGCGCTGCGTTCAGCGAGCGCGTGCGCGGCGGCCCGCAGCGCTCGACCTCGCTCGGCGGCCGGGGTCGCGCGCCAGGCGGGCTGCGCGGCCCTCGCCCTCGCGACGGCGGCACGGACCTCCGCGACATCGGCGACGGGCACCGACCCGGTCACCGTTCCGTCGCGCGGATCCCTGATCACGATCTCGTCTCGCGTCCGGATGGCTGTGTCGCCGCTCATCGTCCTGCTCCTTCCGCTCGCGTGCTCCTCCTCCCCACGTACCCACTGCGCCGCGCGTTCACACACCGCGCTCGCCGGGGTTTGCCGTGCGCGGCGCGGGGGAACGGAAGGAGGAGAGGAACCCTGCCGCACGAGAAGGAGCCGCACATGACGCCGGAGACAGCGCTCGCCGATCCGCTGGGCACCCGCCCCGCGGCACCCGCTCCGGCGGTCGCGCCGCCGCGCGACCGATTCGCCGGCGTGCGGCGCATCGCCGTGCTGCGCGCGGGCGGCCTCGGCGACCTCCTCTTCGCCGTGCCGGCGATGCAGGCGCTCATGGCGTCGTATCCCGAGGCCGAGGTGACGCTGCTCGGCGCGCCCGTCGCGCGCGCCCTCCTTCCGGGGCGCGACGGCGCGCCGCATCGCGTGCGCGTCCTGCCGGCGATCCCGGGCGTGGGCGCGGCGCCCGACGTCGCGGCGGACGTCCGGGAGATCGAGCGGTTCGCGGCCGAGCAGCGGGAGGAAGGGTGGGATCTGGCCGTCCAGCTGCACGGGGGAGGGCGCTTCTCCAACCCGTTCCTGCTGTCGCTCGGAGCGCGGCACACGGTCGGCACGCGCACGGATGATGCCGCGCCCCTCGAGCGCACGATCGACTACGTCTACTACCAGCACGAGATGCTCCGCGGCCTCGAGGTCGCCGGCCTCGCCGGCGCCGCGCCGGTCGCTCTCGAGCCGCGCCTCGGCACGTCCGCGCGCGAGCGCGCCCACGCGGCGGAGCGGTGCGGAGCGGATCGCCCCGTCGCCGTGATCCATCCCGGCGCGACGGACCCGCGACGCCGATGGCCCGCCGAGCGCTTCGCCGCGGTCGCCGCCGCGCTCGTGGGCGCGGGAGCCCGCGTGGTCCTCGTCGGCGATGGCGAGGACGCCCATCTGTGCGGCCGCATCGCCGCCGCGGTCGACGCGCCGTCCGACCGCGTGCGGGATTTGTCCGGCGCGCTCGATCTCGGCGCGCTCGCCGGCGTCCTCGCCCACGCCGCGGTCGTGATCGGGAACGACAGCGGCCCGCGCCACCTCGCGCAGGCGGTCGGCGCCCGGACCGCCGCGGTGTACTGGTTCGGCAACGTCGTGAACGCGGGGCCCCTCGGCCGGGGACGTCACCGCGTGCAGCTGGGGTGGACGACGCACTGCCCCGTGTGCGGGCGGGACGCGACACAGGTCGGATGGACCGCCGAGCGGTGCGCGCACGATGTCTCGTTCGTCGCCGATGTGCCGGTGGCCGCCGTGCGCGACGACGCGCTGCGCCTCCTCGAGGACGCCGCGGCGGAGCGCGCGCGGTGAGACCCGCCGGGCCCCTCCGGTCAGCGGGGCCCGGCGGGTCTCACCGGATCACGGCCACGACGGCTCCTCCTCGGGGCAGACGACGAGCTCGCGGACCTCGCAGCCCCGCGGCTGCTGCAGCGCGAAGACCACCGTGCGCGCCACCTCGGCGGGGTCGTTGAGCTGCGCGTCGGGACCCGGTCGATACTGCTCGTCGCGGTCGTCGAAGAAGCGCGTGCGCATCCCCGCCGGGATGAGCGTCGTGACCCCGATGCGACCGCGCGTCTCCGCGGCGAGCGCCCGGGAGAATCCCAGCACGCCGAACTTCGATGCGCAGTACGCCGTGGCATCGGGGAGCGCCCGCAGCGCGAGCGACGACGCCACCGTCACGACGCGTCCGTGGGCCCGCTCGATGTGCGGCAGCGCGGCGCGGACCACGGAGACCGTGCCGAGCAGATTGACGCCGATCACGCGCTCCCACTCCTCGGCGGCGACGGCGTCGAGGCGTCCGCAGCGGTCGATTCCCGCGGCCGTCACGACCGCGTCGATGCCGCCGAGCTCCTCGGCGATCTCCGCGACCGCGCGCTCGACCGCGAGCCGGTCCGAGACATCCGCCTGCCGGGTCGTGATCGCGCCGACGATCCCCGAGACATCCCGGTCGATGACGGCCGGCGTTCCGCCGCCGTCGGCGACGGCGCGGACGACGGCCTCGCCGAGGCCCGAGCCGCCTCCGGTCACGAGCACGCGGCCGAGGGGGCGCGGATAGGTGTCCTGCATGTGGTTCCTCCTTCTCCGGCTGACGCCGGCGATCGGGATGGCTCAGCCGACCTTCGCGAGCGCCGAGGCGAGCGCGGTGGTCGAACGGGCGAGGTGGTACGGGAGCGTGAGAGCGCGGCCGCCCCAGCGCTCGAGGATGCGCGCCTCGGGAAGGCTCTCGGCGCTGTAGTCGCCGCCCTTGACCCAGAGGTCGGGCCGGATGCCCTCGATCGCGCGCTCGGGACCGTCCTCGTCGAACACGACGACGGCATCGACGCACGCCAGGGCGCTGAGCAGCTCGACGCGGTCGCTCTCGCCGATGATCGGGCGCTGCGGACCCTTGAGTCGGCGGACGGAGGCGTCGGAGTTGAGGCAGACGATGAGGCAGTCGCCCAGGGCGCGCGCCGCCTCGAGGGTCCGCACGTGGCCCGCGTGGACGAGGTCAAAGCAGCCGCCCGTCGCGACCACGGTGCCGCCTCGGCTCCGCACCGCTTCGGCGACCGCGCGCGCGTCGCGTCGGCCGTCGGGAAGGCGGGAGAGGGCGGCCGCGTCCAGCGTCGACACGCCGCCCGCCGCGAGGAAGGCCCCCGCCGCGTCGACCGCCGCGCGGACGGCCGTGCGCTCATCGTCGCCGCGGGCGAGGGCCACGGCTGCCGTCGCGGCGAACCGGTCGCCCGCTCCGCACGGATCGCTCGTCACCACGGGCAGCGCGGGCAGCCGGATCGCGCCGTCGCCCGTCGCGAGCACAGCGCCCTGCTCACCCGCCGTCACGGCGACGGCCGCGCATCCCCAGAGATCGCGGAGACGGCGTGCCGCGTCCTCGGGATCGCCCTCGCCCGATGCGCTCGTCGCCTCGGCGAGGTTCGGCGTGACGAGGCGGGCCTGCGGCACGGGCTGCGCGCCGCGCGGATGCGGGTCCCACACGAGCGGCGCGTGCGCGGCGCGGCGCGCGAGCGCGCTCCGCAGCGGCGCGCGCGCCGCGAGCCCCCTGCCGTAGTCGGCCACCACGATCGCATCCGCCTCCGCGATCGCCGTGAGCATCTCGTCGGTGACCTCGGGCTCCGGGGCCGGCCCGCAGCCGTCGTCGAGCCGCCCGATCGGATGGCCGTTGGCGCGGATGCGGGACTTCACGGGTGTCGGCGCGTGCGAGGCGCCGGCGACGATCCGGACACCCGCGAGGCACGCGCGCACGCGGTCGGCGGAGGGGTCGTCGGACAGCGCCGTGACGAGGGCGACGTCGTGCCCGTCGCGCGCGAGCAGCGTCGCGACGAGTCCTGCCCCGCCGGCCCGCTGCGTGCGCGACGCGACGTCGATCACCGGCACCGGGGCGTCCGGCGACATCCTCGTCGACGCGCCGTCGACGTCCTCGTCGAGGAGCACGTCCCCGACCACGACGATGTTCATGAGCTGCGTCCTTCCTCATCCATGACGATCGCGTCGAACACGCGGCACACCGCGTGGATCGCGGCGAGCTGGCACTCCTGGACGTGCGGCGACGGTCCATCGAGGCAGACGGCCTCGTCGCACACCTCCGCGAGCGGGTTCGGGCCGGGGCCGGTGAGCGCCCAGGTGGCCGCGCCGGCGAGGCGACCCGCGCGGGCGGCGTGGAGCAGGTTCGGGCTCGCGCCGCTCGTGGACAGCAGGAGCACGATGTCGCCTGCGCGGGCGTGCGCGCGCACCTGCCGCGCGAACACCTCGTCGAACCCGTAGTCGTTGCCGATCGCCGTCACGCTCGAGGTCTCGGCGTTGAGGGCGATCGCGGAGTACGCCGGACGCTCCTCGCGGTAGCGGCCGACGAGCTCCGCGGTCAGATGCTGCGCCTCGGCGGCGGAGCCGCCGTTGCCCGCCACGAGCACGCGCTGGCCGCGCCGCAGTCGGGCGGCGAGCTCGACGCCCCAGGCCTCGAGCTGCTCGGCATGACGCTCCGCCGACGCGAGGGCCGCGCCGAGGCCGCGGAGGTGGTCGCGGACGGGGTCGACACGCGCGGGGGCGCCCACGCGCGCCGCGCCTCGGGTCTCGGCGATGGTCACAGCGCCGCTCCTTCCAGTCGGCCGCCCGCTCGGCGGGCGCGGGACAGTGTGCTCGCATAGATGCGCTCGGTCTGCGCGGCGACCCGATCCCACGAGTAGCGCGCCTCGACGCGCTCGCGCCCCGCCGTGCCGAACGCGCGGAGGAGGTCGCGGTCGGGCAGCAGGCGCCGGAGCGCGGCGGCGATCGCGTCGGCATCGCGCGGCGGCACGTGCAGCCCGGTCGCGCCGTCGACGACCGTGTCGATGAGTCCGCCGACGGACGCTGCGATGACGGGGGTGCCGCACGCCATCGCCTCGAGCGGCACGATGCCGAACGGCTCGTACCAGGGCGCGCACACGACGACGTCGGACGAGCGCAGGAGAGCCGGCATGTCGTCGCGGCTCACCTGGCCTCGGAACACGATGCGGTCGGCGACGCCCAGGTCGGCCGCGAGCGCCCGCAGTCGGGCCGCCTCGGGATCGGCGGCGCCTGCCGCGCCGTCGGAGCCGACGACGACGAGCTCGACGTCGTCGACCCCCTCGGCGCGGAGGCGGGCGATCGCCCGCACCACGAGGTCGACGCCCTTGCGGGGCACGAGCCGCCCGACGCTGAGCACGCGATGGCGGGCTCCGCGCTCGTCGACCGAGCCCTGCGGCCGGAAGAGGTCGAGGTCGACGCCGCAGGGCGCGATCGAGATGCGTCGCGACGGGACGCCCAGCGCGCGGAGCTCGAACGCCTCGTCCGAGCAGGTGGCCACGACCATGTCGACCTCGCGGCCGACCCGGGGCTCGAGCCATTCCCGCTCGGGCGGGCTCGTATCGGCGGCGCCCTGGTGGCGGCGCTTCACGACCCCGAGGGCGTGGAAGGTGTGCAGCACGGGCGGCGGAGCAGCTGCGCCGCGGAGGGCGGCGACGCCGTCGAGCGCGGCGAGCCCCGACATCCAGAAGTGGCTGTGGACGACGTCGGGGCGGTCGTCCCGCCATTCCTCGGCGAGGCCGGCGGCGAGCTCGCCCATGAACGGCAGGAGATCGTCCTTCGCGACGTGCTCGGCCGGGCCCGCGTCGATGTGGACGACCTCGACGCCGTCATCGAGCCGGACCCGACGGGGCAGGGAGGGGTCGTCGCGGCGCGTGCAGACCGTCACGGTGTGCCCGCGCCGCGCGAGTGCTCGCGAGAGCGCGGCGACGTGGACGTTCTGTCCGCCCGCGTCCACGCTTCCCGGCGCGGCCAGAGGACTCGCGTGCTCGGAGACCATCGAGATCTTCATCGGTCCGTTCCTTCCATGATCGAGACGAGCGCGGGCTGCGTGGCACCCGCGAGCGAGCGCGCTCGTCTGCGTCGCGCCGCGGCGTGCGCCGCGACGTGCTCCTCGAACAGCGCGTCCCAGTCCTGCAGGAAGCGCTCGAGGCCGTAGTGCGCGCGGGCGAACGCGCGTGCGGCGAGCCCGCGGCGGCGCGCCTCGTCCGGATCGTCCATGAGCGTCCGCGCGGCAGCGCGCAGGTCGTCCGGATCCGACGAGATCGCACCCGCCTCGGGCGGCACGGCGCGGACCGCCTCGGTGGTCGCGAGGACGAGCACGGGCATCCCGAGGCTCATCGCCTCGAGGAGGGAGAGGCCGAGCGACGTCCACCGCAGCGGGTGGAGGTACGCGCGCCGCCGCGCGAGCTCGCCGTGCAGGAGGGGCGTCGGCAGGTCGCCGACGACCTGCAGCCGGTCCGGACCGAGGCCCAGCGCGCCTGGGAGGAGGTCGGTGTCGATGCCGAACGCGTGCAGCGGCGCGATCTCGGCGAAGGCCGGCAGCAGATCCGTCCCGGTGGCCCTCCCGCGCCGCACGGGCTCGTTGACCACCACGCCGAGCGCGGGGAGGGCGCCCGTGTAGAGGGCACCGGGATCGGGCACGCCGTGCTCGATGACCGCTGTGGGCGCGTCGCCGCTGTCCCAGACGAGCCGGTTGAAGTGCGTGACGTGCACGATCGGGATGGCGCGCTGCTCCGCGAGCGGGTGACGCTGGTCGATCGGCCGCTCCTTCGGCGTGTTGTGCTCGACGAAGACCGCGGGCACGTCGCGGCCGGGGACGCGCCCCAGGAGGCGCTCGACGGCCTCCAGCTCCTCGAGACGCTGCAGCACGACGAGGTCGACCTCCTCGCCGCGCAGCGCCGATTCGGCCACGGCCCGCGCGCACTCCGGCAAATGCGGAGGCGTCGCTTCGTCGTCTGGGCGGGGCACGACGTACTCGTGCGTCCCGCGGAGGAAGGCGTTCATCCATCCGCCGTGCACGTGCCAGACCAGGATCCTCATCTGATCGCTCCGTCCTTCGTGTCGATCGGGTGGGCCTCGCGAGCGTCGGCGAGGCGGATGGCCGCTGTCGCGACCTCCGCGGGGGCGACGTCGGCGAGGCAGGGGTGGCCGGGCACGGGGCAGTCGCGGGCGCGCGTCCCGCGACAGGGCGCATCCTGATCGCCCAGCAGCGCGACGGGCACGCCGTACGGCGCCCAGCGGACGGCCGGCACGACGGGCGAGAACAGGCTCACCACCGGCGTCCCGACCGCTGCGGCGAGGTGAGCGGGCCCGGTGTTCCCGACGACGACGGCGTCGGCGCCGGCGAGCACGCCGGCCAGCAGCCGCAGGTCGCAGGCTCCCGCGAGGTCGACGGCGTGCGGGCCGGCCGCCCTCGCGACGAGCGCCGTGAGGTCGCGCTCGCCCTCCGCGCCGGTCACGACGACCCGGCGCCCTGACTCGGCCAGGAGCCGCGCCGCTCCGGCGAACCCCTCGGCCGGCCAGCGGCGCGCGCCCACGGCCGCTCCCGGGTGGAGGACGATGTAGCGCCCGTCGCCGACGAGGGCGGACGCGTCGGCCACGTCGCGCACGCGCAGGCGCCGGTCGGCCTCGGCCGGGAAGCCGGCGGCCTCGGCGATCGCGCACGCGCGGTCCACCTCGGGGATGTCCTCGGGAAGATCCTCTCCGGGGCGCAGGCGGACGTCGAGGAGGGAGCCCGGGTAGTCGACGGAGGCCCCCGCGATCCGGTCCACGCCCGCGAGCCGGAGGAGGAGGGCAAGGGGGAGCGGAGACTGATGGAACGACGTGAGGATCACGGCCTCGTCGATGCGCGCGGTGCGCAGACGGTGGATGAGCTGGTCGATGCGTCCACCGGTCACCGCGGGCGCCGGATCGGAGATCCACGGGGCGTCCCAGACCATGACGTCGCGCACACCCGGCAGAAGCGCTCCCGCCGCGGCGCCCCGGGGCCCGCACAGCATGATGACCTCGGCCTCGCGCGCGACGGCGCGGACGGCCGGCCCCGCCAGCAGGACGTCGCCCATGCTGTCGAGCCGCGCGACGAGGACGCGCCGCCTCATGAGGCCGCCCTCCCTGCGGGCACCGACTCCCCGAGCAGGAGTGCGACGGCCGCGGCCAGATCCGGCGCGACCCGCGGCGCCGCGGCGATCTCGTCGGGCAGCGTGCGGGCGGTCGGCACGAGCACCGCACGCGCCCCGGCGGCAGCGGCGGCGCCCATGTCGGCGCCGATGTCGCCGATCACCGCGAGCTGGGCCGGCGCGAAGCCGAGCGCGTCGGCCGCGGACAGGACGAGGCCCGGCCGCGGCTTCCGGCACGCGCAGCCGTCGTCCGGCCCGTGCGGGCAGAACCGCCAGACGTCGAAGGGGCCGAGCACCTCGTCCACGCGCGCGTTGACTCGGCGCACCTCGTCGGCGGACAGCATGCCGCGGGCGATGCCGGACTGATTGCTGACGACCCCCGTGCGCAGGCCGCGGGCGCGCACGAGCCGCAGCGCCTCGACAGCGGTCGGCATGGGGGAGACCCGGTCGGGGTCGCCGTTGTACGGCACGTCGACGACGAGCGTGTCGTCGCGATCGAAGAGGATCGCGCGGAGCGGTCGGTCACGGTCGTCCATACGAGAAGCACTTCCCCCGCGCACCGCGAGGCAAACGCCCCGGTGCGAACTTCTCCTCGCGTCCCGCGCTCCTGCCATCCGCCCTGGCCGCGGCGCAAGGGGGTTCGGATGGCGTGCGGGCCGGTTCACGATGGGTCCGTGCGCATCTTCACCGAGCCGTCCGCTCGCCCCATCGTCCTCGCGCTGCGGGCCCTCAAGCTGGGCGACCTGCTCGTCGCGGTGCCCGCGCTGCACGGTCTGCGGCGTGCGCACCCCGACCACGAGGTCGTGCTCGCCGCTCCCGGGTGGCTGGCGCCGGTCGCCGCGCTCGTCGGCAGCGTCGATGCGCTGCTGCCGACGCCGGGCCTCGACGACCCCCTGCCGCTCGACGCGGGAGTCGTCGACGTGGCCGCGAACCTCCATGGCAACGGCCCGGAATCGCGGGCGCTGATCGACGCGCTGGGCGCCCGTGTCCGGATCGTGCACCGCTCGCCGAGCGACCCGGACGGCCCCGAGTGGCTCGACGGGATCCTGGAACGACGCCGCTGGGCGCGACTCGTCTCGGCGTACGGAGCGACCGCCGATGAGGACGACGTCGCCATCGCCCTCCCGACGACGGCATCGCCCGCCCCGGGCGCCGCGGTGCTGCACGTGGGCGCGTTCTACGGATCGCGGCAGTGGCCCGTCGATCGGTTCGCCGCGGTCGCGCGCGCACTCCGGTCGGACGGCCTCCGGATCGTGCTGACCGGCGGCGCGGCCGACCGCGAGCGCGCGGAGGCCGTCGCGTCGGCCGCGGGTCTCGACGAGGACGCGGTGCTCGCGGACCGGACGCGCCTCGATGAGCTCGCGGCCCTCGTGGCCGACGCGTCGGTCGTCGTGTCCGCCGACACCGGCGCGGCGCATCTCGCCTCCGCATACCGCACGCCGTCGGTCGTCGTGTTCGGGCCGGCGCCGGTCGAGGAATGGGGGCCGCCGGATGGGCCGCACATCGCCCTCACCGACCCGGCCGCTCGCCGAGGCGACGCGTTCGCGGCGACCCCCGACCCTGCGCTGCTCGCCGTCCAGGCAGACGAGGTGATCGCCGCGGCCCGCTCGGTGCGTCGCTGAGGGGAGGGGGAATCCGGCCGCCATCCGCGCTCTCCTCAGGCCGCGAGGAGGTCGGGGGTCAGCTGCCCGCGCAGGGTCGAGAGGATCTTGGTCAGAAGGCGCGAGATCTGCATCTGCGTGACCCCGCACTCCCGCGCGATCTCCGCCTGCGTCTGCTCGTGGAAGAAGCGCAGGTAGAGGATCCTCCGCTCGCGCGGGCTCAGGGTGCGGCAGGCGGCGGCGAGCGCGGCGCTCACCTCCGCGCGGGCGAAGTCGGCGCCGCTCGCGTGCAGCGTGTCGCCCAGGGTGAGCGACCCGTCCGGGGTCGCGGCGTGCGGCGCGTCGAGCGAGGCCGGCTGGCGGCCCTGTCCGCAGTCGATCGCCTCGACCACGTGCTCGACCGCGAACCCCGTCTCCGCGGCGATCTCGGCGGGAGACGGGTCGTGCCCGAGCTGCTGGGCGATGCGGGGGACGGCCGTGCGGAGCTCTGCGTGCAGCTCCTGGAGTTGCCGGGGCGGGCGCACCACCCAGCTCGTGTCGCGCAGATGCCGTTTGATCTCACCCGCGATCGTCGGGACGGCGAAGGACACGATGTCCGCGCCGCGGTCGGGCGCGAAGCGCTGGACCGCCTTCGTGAGGCCGAGATACGCGACCTGCCGCACGTCGCCCGCGTCCTGCGGTCGCGAGACGTACCGGCTCGCGACCGCGTCGGCGACGTCGAGGTACTCCACGACCACCTGCTGCTGGAGCCGCGTCCGCTCGGCCTCGGGCGCGGACCGCGCGCGTTCGAGGAGCGCGACCGCACGGGCGTTGCGATCCTCCTGCGCTCGCGGGGCGCGGCGGGCGGGAGCCGGTGTCGGAGCGATGGCGGAGACGGGCATGGGGCACCTCTTTCGAAGCGTTGCGAGGGCGCGCTCGGGCACCGCGTCTGCACGCGTGCGGCCCGTGGCGCGGGCGGTGTCTGCGGCTCCGGAGCAGTGCTCGCGGAGAGGTCTGGCTCCCACTGAAGCGAAGGAGCGGCGCCCGTCAGAAGTGGCTTGCGGAGAAGGAGAAGGAGGAGTAGAAGCAGCGCGCGCGAGGCCGCCCCTCCGAGCGGAGCGCGATTGTGTCACGTGGCCGGGCCATCCGGAACCCCGTGTCGCCGACGGGGCGCGCGAGCTTGACTGGCGCCCGAAACCGACGACACACGGAAGGCGATCCATGTTTCTCCACAGGCAGGAACTCCAGCACGCAGCCAAGCCAGACGCTCCCGACGCGGTGTACGCGCGGAAGCTGCAGGAGGTGCTCGGCGGCCAGTACGGCGAGATCACCGTCGCCCTGCAGTACCAGTTCCAGGGATGGAACATGCACATGCCGGGCAAGTACCGCGACCTCGTCTTCGGCATCGGCGCGGAGGAGATGGGCCATGTCGAGATGCTCGCGGTGATGATCGCGCAGCTCCTCGAGAAGTCGCCGCTCGGGATCACGGAGGACGCCGTGCAGAGCGACCCGACGGTGGCGGCGGTGGTCGGCGGCACCGACGTCCAGCAGGGCATCGTCGCCGGCGCCGGCGCGCGCCCCGTCGACAGCAACGGCAACCCGTGGTCGGGCTCGTACATCACCGCGAGCGGCAACCTGCTCGCCGACTTCACGGCCAATGCCAACGCCGAGATGCAGGGCAGGCTGCAGGTCGCGCGGCTGTACCACATGACGGATGACCACGGCGTGCGCGACCTGCTCGCGTTCCTCCTCGCGCGCGACACGATGCACCAGAACCAGTGGCTCGCGGCGGCGGAGGAGCTGAAGTCGGAGGGGATCGAGGAGCTTCCCGTGCCGAGCAACTTCCCGCTGGCGAAGGAGGACCGCGAGGTCTCCTACCAGTACCTGAACTTCAGCGACGGCGCGGCCGCCCGCGACGGATCGTGGGCGTCGGGCCCGACGCCCGACGGGAAGGGCGAGTTCACCTACCACGACGGGCCCACGACGACGGCTCCGATGCCGGCGCCCACGCACCCGGACGCGCGCTTCTACGGCACGACGGACGTCCCGAACACGGTCGAGCGGATCGCGGGCGCGGCGCAGGACAGGCTGCACCGCGAGTAGGCGCTCATCGATCCGCCGTCTCGGCGAGGGCGGCCACCTCCGCGATGACCCGCGGATGCGCGAGCACCCGGAAGTGGCCGCCCGTCTCGAGCACGACGTTGCGCGCACCGAGGAGCTCGCTGCCCTCGGGGATGTGCGGGTCGAAGCGCGCGTACACCGACACGATCCGCGCGTTGACCTCGGTCGCCTGCGCGAGCGCACGGAGGGCCGCGTCGCGCGGCGAGAATGCGCGGAGAGTGGGGGCGGCGAGGAAGCGCGCATAGCGCGAGCCGCCGAACGGCGTCGCGACCGCGACCATCCCGTGCACGCGCCGGGCGGCGGCCGGAAGCGACATCGCGCGCTTCCCGATGAGCCCGCCCTTGCTGTGCGCGACGAGGACGACGTCGCGCAGCTCGCGCGTCTCGAGGAGCTCGGCCACGAGGTCCGCTCCGGCCGAGAACGGCATGCGGTTGTGCCGGAGCGGCTCGACGACGTGCACGGGATGGCCGCGTGCGTGCAGGGCGACGACGAGCGGGGTGAGGAATCGCCACGACTCGTACACCCCGGGGATCACGACCACCGGTGCGAGGGAGCCCGAGCGGAACTCGGCCGCTGAGCGACGCCGCGTGAGGGCGCGCAGCTGAGCGAGGGCCGCGTAGGCGTAGTCGGCCGCCCACCAGGCGAGCCGCCGCAGCGGCCCGATCACGGGCCCTCCGCGTCCCCCGCGCGCGACGGCTCCCGGTCGGCGGCGAGGAACGGCCGCAGCACGGCGGCGACGGCGCGGGGTGCGGTGTGCTGCACGAGGTGGGGCTGGCCGGCGATCTCGACGAGCCTGCCGTCCTGCGCGGCGTCGCGCAGGCGCGCGCACCACGCCCGTCGGGCGACCGGGTCGCGCTCTCCGCGCACGATGAGCAGCGGCCGACGGAGAGCGGTCACGCGCTCCTCCGGCCGGTACGCGAGCATGTGCGGGAGCTGGCGGAAGTACCAGCGCGGCCCGCAGCGCACGTAGTCGCTCAGCACGATCGCGTTCGCGGAGACGGTCTCGCGCAGGCAGTCGTGGGCGAGAGCCAGGGCCTGCCGCGGGGCGGAGCGACGCCGCTCGTCGACGACCGGCCCGATCGCGACGACGCGCGACACGAGGCCGGGGTGCCGGCAGGCGAGCTCGATCGCCCACTGCGTGCCCATCGAGTTGCCGACGACCGCGAACGGGCCGTCGCCGAGGCCGGCGACCACGTCGGCGAGCAGCTCGGCCATCGCGGGCACGTCGGGGGAGTGCGCGGGACGCGGCAGGTCGCCGAAGCCCGGCATATCGAGGACGTGCACGACGTCGTCTGCGGCGAGCACCTCGGCGAGCCGGGAGAAGGCGCGGTGCGAGATGCCGATCCCGTGCACGAGCACGATCGGCGGACGACCGGAGCCGGGCCGCCCGCGCGTGCGCACGCGGAACGTCGCATCGGCCACGCGCACGAGTCGGTCGGTCGTCATGGACCCAGTCTCCCGTTCCGGGCGGACGGTGTCTCGGGGTTGACGCGGGCGGCCGGAGGCGGCGACCTCTCGATCGCGCGCCGCGCGTGCCACACGCGGAGGGGGTCCGTCAACCCTCGCGAAATCGGACGCGGGACGGTGTTGCATCGCCGGTGAATCCATCCGCAGCGGTAACGGAAAGGAAGTCCCCCATGTCTCAGTTCTCTGGTCAGGTGCCGACCGAGGCGGACAGCCGCCCCACGGGCGCCGTCGACACGGCGCGACAGGAGGCCGCCGACGTCACGGAGACGGCCAGGGCCGAGGCCGGCCACGTCGTCGACACCGCCAAGCAGGAGGCGTCGCATGTCGCCCACGAGGCGAAGGCGCAGCTCAAGGACGTCTACAGCCAGACGCAGCGCGAGCTGCGGGATCAGGCCGCCGCGCAGCAGCGGCGCGTCGCCGAGGGGCTCCGCTCGGTCGGCGACGAGCTCGAGTCGCTCGCCGCGGGCTCCGAGAATCCCGGCGTCGCGACGGACATCGTGCGTCAGGCCTCGACCCGTCTGAAGGGCGCGTCCACCTGGCTCGACGACCGCGACCCCGGCTCGCTCATGCACGAGGTCACCTCGTTCGCCCGCCGTCGCCCCGGGGTGTTCATCGCGGGCGCGCTGCTCGCGGGGCTCGCCGCCGGGCGCCTCACGCGCGCGCTGGCGGAGAGCGGTGCGGAGAGCGCGCAGGGCGCGTCGGCCGAGCGCACGGACGACGTCGCCGCGGCTCCGACGGCTCCCGCCGTGCCGGCCGCCGCACCGACGACGACCGCGGGCGACGGCACGCCGTCGGCGGCAGCCCCGGGCGGATACGGCGAGCCGGGCGCGCCGGTGTCGGACCCGCTCGCCACGCCGTCGGACCTTCCGCCGTCGCGCGAGGAGGGCACGCCCGTCTACGACCGCTCGCGCGCCGAGCGCGCGCGCCCGGGGGAGGGGATCGGGAATGACCTCTGACCAGCCGACCCCGTCGGAGCAGAAGGCGGCGACGACCTCGCTCGGCGACCTCCTGTCCGAGGTGACGAGCGACATGTCCCTGCTGATGAGGCAGGAGCTCGAGCTCGCCAAGGCGGAGCTGCGGGAGTCGGCGACCCGCGCGGGGAAGGGCGCCGGCCTGCTGAGCGGCGCCGCGTACTCCGCGCTCATGGCGGTGTTCTTCCTGTCCGTGGCGCTGTGGTGGGCCATCGGCCTGCTCACGGGCCTCGGGTGGTCGGCCGTCATCGTCGCCGTCCTCTGGGCGATCGCCGCGGCCGTGATGTTCGCGATCGGCCGCAAGGACCTGAAGAACGTGAAGGGCGCTCCGCAGACCGTGGAGTCGCTCAAGAAGATCCCCGGCGCTCTGGGGAGAGATGAGGAGAACCGATGACCGATTCACCCGACGCCATCCGCGCCGACATCGAGCGCACGCGCCGCGAGCTGGGCCGCGACGCCGACGCCCTCGTCGACAAGGTGACGCCTTCGAAGATCATGGACAGGCAGACGAGCAGGCTCAAGGGGGCCTTCGGATCGCTGCGCGAGCGCGTGATGGGAGCGGCCGACGACGCCGGCTCGAGCGTGCACGACGCCGGTGAGACGGTCGCCGACGCGACGCACCGCGCCGCGGCGAAGGCCGAGGGCAACCCCATGGCTGTCGGCCTCATCGCCTTCGGCGTGGGGCTGCTCGCCTCGTCGCTCATCCCCGCGTCCGGCAGGGAGAAGCGGATCGCGCAGGATGTCAGGGAGCAGGCTCAGCCGCTCGTCGACGAGGTCAAGGACGTCGCACAGGAGGTCGGCGCGCACCTCAGGGAGCCGGCCCAGCAGGCGGCGGAGTCGATCAGGGACACCGCGACCGAGGCCGCCGAGCATGTGAAGTCGGAGGCTCAGGGCTCGGCCGACGCGGTGGCCGGGCGCGCCCAGGAGGCGCGCGACAACGTGCAGGGAAGCTGACTCCGGCAGGACGGCGGGCGGGCTCCGCGGAGCCCGCCCGCTGTCCTGCGTCAGCCCGCGCCGAAGAGGAGCCCGATGAGGCTCCAGGCGCCGTACACGGCCAGCGAGGCGCCGCCGATCACCGCTGCGGCGGCGGCCGACCCCGCGACAATGAGCCACGTCCGCACGCGGGAGCGGGCGGGTGCGCGGCCGCGCTGCGCGATCGCGTCGGCCGACGACTCGGCGAGCGCAGCCGCCTTCGTGCTCGCAGCTCGACCGGCGCGAGCGGCGAGCCCGTCCACTTCTCGACGCCCCACGCGGTCGCCCGCGCGGTCTGGTGCCTGAGGGTCGCACCCCAGCTGCCGGTCGGCGCGACGGCGGTGGCGCGCAGCCGCTGCGCCGCTGCCCGCGCGTGCTCGGCGTCGCGCAGCCCGGCCTGGGCGAGATCCGCCGCGAGGGCCTGCAGGCGCCGCCGCGCCCCCTTGCGGAGGCCCGCGTCGGAGGCGCGTGCCGCGATGCGGTGCATCGACGTGCGCACGCCGTCGAGCGTCCGATGCGCGTCCGCGAGGTAGCGGGCCGCCTGGCGGTCGGGGCCGACGGACAGGAACGCCGACTCCTCGGCGAGCGCGTCGACGGCCTGGTCGAACGCGAAGACCGCGCGGCGCGCATCCTCGTCGCGGGGCCCGATCCGGTCGGGAAGCGCCATGCGTCCTCACCCTCCTCGAGACGTGCGTCCTGCCGACAGCTTACGAGGGCCCGCGTGCGGCGGGACGCCCGATACCCGAGGGCTCGCGATGTGGCAACCCCCGTGACGCGTCATCCGAGCGCGGCACACGATGGAGCCCAACCCAACGATCGGAAGGACACCCCCATGGCTCGCATCACGGAGAGCATCGATGTCGACGTCGACGTCACGACGGCGTACGACCAGTGGACGCAGTTCGAGACGTTCCCGCAGTTCCTGAGCTTCGTCGAGTCGATCCGGCAGATCGACGACGAGACGCTCGCCTGGAAGGTGAACATCGGCGGCGCCGAGCGCGAGTTCACCGCCAAGATCACCGAGCAGCACCCCGACGAGCGCGTCGCGTGGACGAGCGTCGCGGGTGAGGCGGATCACGCCGGCGTCGTGACCTTCCACCGGCTCGGCGACGCGAGCACGCGCGTGACCGTGCAGCTCGACTGGGAGCCGACGGACCTCACCGAGAAGGTCGGCGCAGCCCTCGGCATCGACGACCACGCCGTCAAGAAGGACCTGCGGAAGTTCAAGGAGTTCATCGAGTCCCGCGGCACCGAGACCGGTGCGTGGCGCGGCGACATCGACTGATACGCGCAGATCGGCCCCCGCCGCTCCGGTGATCGGAGTGCGGGGGCCGTGTCGCGCCGTCAGTGCTTCTCGGGCGTCCGGATGTGCTCCTCGACGAGCTGGATGCCGCCGAGGGCGTTCGCGGAGACCGCGAGCTCCTCGAGCCACTCGCGGTTGAGCGTCGGCGCATCGGCCTCGTCGAACTCGAAGCGCAGCGGGATCGCGGGGTGGATCCAGATCGTGCTGCGGCCGCCCTCGCGCTCGTCGGGGTGTCGCCACGAGACCGAGAAGCTCTCGTCACGGCGCAGCTTGCTGATGATGACGACCTTGATGTGCGCGAGCGCACGGTCGTCGATGTGGATGGCGGAGGCGTTCGCGCCGTAGTAGAGCACTCCCATGGCGGTCACGCTAGACCGGGCCGCCGCGCACCGCTCGGCCCGCGCGGCCGCGCGGCAGACCGCCGGAAAGGTGCGCTCCCGCTCGTGGCGCGGGGGACGACCGCGACACACCGACGCGGGAGGCGCGCGCTTTTCCGACGATCGTCGGAAAAGCGCCCTCGCGGACCGCGCGGACGCCGGGGTGGGTGCGTCAAGGGCACGCGCCGGGCCGTCGCGTCGTCCTACCGTCGAGGGGAAGGACAGCGCCGCGTGCGCGCGGCGTGAGGTGAGCAGGACATGGCGGAGCGGCAGTGACGTCTCAGACGCGAGGATCGCGCGAAGGCATCGGGCACATCTCAGGGGACGCGACGTCAGGCGCTCGCGTCCACGTCTTCCGGAGGCTCCTCGACGACGAACGCGCTGTGCGCGTGCGCGCGCTCGCCCAGGCGGCCGATCGCCGCTGGCTCGACCGCTCGGAGGGCCTCGTCGTCGCGCTCCTCGACACCGTCGGATCGGACGACGAGCGGCGCCGTCTCGCGACGGCGATCCAGTCCGACGGGCGCGGCGCGACGTGGCACATCGGCGATCTCGCCGACCATCCGGTCCTCGTCGTCTCCCGGAGCAGGCTCGACGGCGACGTCGAGGAGGTCCTCGCGTCGGCGGCTCACCGCCATGGCCATCCCGCCGCGCGCTTCGCGACCGCGGCCGTCGCGCCGGACGAGGACGACATCCGGCCCGCCGTGCGGGAGGCGCGGCTGCTCCTCGAAGACCCCGAACACGTCACGCCGGCGGGCATCCGGGCGCTCCTGGACGAGCTCCCGGTGCCGATCGACCTGATCCGGCGCGCGTCGCCCGGTGCATTCGCGCTGTGGCGTGCGGGGGATCGCCAGCAGCTCGACACGGTCGAGGCGTATCTCGACGCGGGTGCGCGGGTCTCCGAGGCCTGCCGGCGGCTGCACCTCCATCGCACGACGCTCTACTACCGTCTCGAGAACCTGCCCGAGCCGGTCCGCGCGGAGCTCGCGGACGGCGTGCGCAGGAGCGTGCTCCACGTCGCGCTCAAGCTGCTTCGACGGCGCTCGGGGCCGGCCGAGGCCGCGCGCGTCACGGATGGATGATCGTCAGCAGCGAGTCGGGGTGGTCCGGCACGATGAGGGTCTGCCAGGTCGCGCGCTGCCAGCCGTGCTCGGCGTCGTAGAAGAGGCTCGTGCCGAACGTGAGCTTCCGCGCCCGCTGGCGTGACCACAGCTCCCGGAAGGCGGGGTACCGGCGCCGCAGGAGCGCGAGCAGCTCCTGGAACCGCGGTTCGTCGGGCGCTGTGTGGAAGCGCATCGAGTCGACGAGGCGCGTCGCCGTCGCGCGCCATTCCTCGGCGGACGGCGCCTCGTGCTCGTGCTCGAAGACCTCGATCAGAAGGTTCCGCCCCTCGTCCAGGAATCCCTTCGCGATGCCCGCGCACGAGCGGTTCACGACGAGCACGTCGTGGACGCCGTTCGTGATGTAGGCCGGGTGCGGCTCGACGAGGCGCAGGATGGCGAACGCGCCGGCCGGGAGGCCCTCGCGCGTCGACAGGGCGCGCGTCGCGCTCGTCTGCGCGAGCTGCTGGAAGTACTCGGTGGTGTCGGGATCCAGCTGCAGGGCGCGCGAGAGCGCCGAGACGACCTGAGGCGACGGGAGGTGCCCGTGCGCCTGCTCGAGGCGGATGTAGTAGTCGCGGTTGATCCCGGCGAGCTCGGCGACCTCCTCGCGGCGGAGGCCCGGAACGCGGCGGCCGTCGCCGCGGGGGATCCCGACGTCCTCGGGCTGCAGCTCTGCCCGGCGGCCGCGCAGCAGCTCGGCGATGAGGGCGTGGCGAAGGCTCATGGTGTCAGCATCCTCCCGCGGACGCTCCGGCGCGAGCGCGTCACGGTCGCGCGTCGCGCTCGGCGGAGGCGCCGACCGTGCGCAGCGCGTCGATGAGCGCCGCGACCTGGTTCCAGGAGAGGCCCTCGAGCAGGCGCGCCTCGGCCGCGACGAGGGTGCGCATGGCGGACTCGACGCGCTCGCGACCCGCGGGGAGGAGGGTGACGATGCGGCTGCGCTGGTCGGCGGGGTTGTCGGTGCGCGCGACGTAGCCGCGATCCTCGAGGCGCTCGATCCGGTACGTGATCGTGCCGCTCGTCGCCGTCGTCCACGCGGCGAGCTGCGACGGCGTCATGGACAGGTCGTCGGGGGAGCGGCGGAGGAGGGAGAGGATGTCGAACTCCCATGCGCGCAGACCCGACGCGGAGAAGGCGGATTCGCGGACGCGCTGCAGATCGCGCGCCACGCGTCGCAGGCGCGACATCACGTCGAGAGGGGAGAGGTCCACGTCGGGGAGGATCGTCGACCACGCGTCGATGATGAGGTCCACCTCGTCATCGCCGGACTGTGAGATCTCCGTGCCTGCCACCTCCCACAGCATAGGACCGCGCGCCCTCCGATCCGCGTCACGACGCCCCGCGCGGATTTGTAAGGGATTTTAACGATTAGCTTGGCGCGGCATCCGCGAGCGTGTACCGTCATGCGCATCACAGCACGCGCACGCCCGACGTGCGCCCCTTCCAGGAGGTACCGATGAAGTTCTTCCAGAGGCTCGGCAGGTCGTTCATGCTGCCGGTCGCCGTCCTCCCGATCGCCGCGATCCTGATGGGCGTCGGGTACTGGATCCAGAACGTCGCAGGCGACAACATCGCCGTGACGTTCCTCAACGGCGCGGGCGGTGCGCTGCTCGGCAACATGCCGATCCTCTTCGCGATCGGCGTCTCACTCGGCATGGCGACGAAGACCGACGGCACGTCGGCGCTCGCGGGCCTCGTCTCGTGGCTCACGATCACGACGCTCCTGAGCACCGACACCGTCGCCCTCTTCCAGGGGGTCGAGGCCGCCGAGGTCAACCCGGCCTTCGGCGTCATCAACAACGTCTTCGTCGGCATCATCGCGGGCCTCATCGGCGCGTTCGCGTACAACCGCTTCAAGGACGTCAAGCTGCCCGACGCCCTGGCCTTCTTCTCGGGCAAGCGCTCGGTCGCGATCGTCGCCGCCGGCATCTCGCTCCTCGTCGTGATCCTCCTCTTCTTCATCTGGCCGTTCGTGTACAGCGGTCTCGTCGCCTTCGGCGAGTTCATCGCGACGCTCGGCCCGGTGGGCGCGGGCATCTACGGCTTCATGAACCGCCTGCTCATCCCGCTCGGGCTGCACCACGCGCTGAACTCGGTGTTCTGGTTCGACGTGGCCGGCATCAACGACCTCAACAACTTCCTCTCGGGCACGGGCGAGTACGGCGTCACCGGCCAATACATGACCGGATTCTTCCCCGTGATGATGTTCGGCCTCCCCGGTGCGGCGCTCGCGATGTACGTCACCGCGAAGAGCGCGCGCAAGAAGGTCGCCGCGGGTCTGCTCCTCTCCGGCGCGATCTCGTCGTTCGTCGTCGGCGTGACCGAGCCCCTCGAGTTCGCGTTCATGTTCCTCGCCCCGGTCCTCTACCTCATCCACGCCGTCTTCATGGGCATCTCGCTCGCCGTCAGCGCGATCCTCCCGGTCCGGATGGGCTTCGGCTTCTCCGGCGGCGGGATCGACCTGCTCCTGGGATGGGTGAACCCGATGGCGCAGAACCCGTGGCTCATCCTCGTCATGGGCGTGTTCTGGTTCGTCGTCTACTTCCTCGTGTTCCGATTCGTCATCCTGAGGTTCAACCTGAAGACGCCGGGCCGCGAGGACGACGACGCCGCGCTCGACGGGGCCGACGCGACGACGGCCGACGGGGGCTACCTCGCGACGGCCGCGCGCTTCATCGACGCGCTCGGCGGGCGCGACAACATCGTGGAGCTCGAGAACTGCGCGACCCGGCTCCGGATGGAGCTGGGTGACGTCGCGAAGGCCGACGAGGCCGCGCTCAAGCGCGCGGGCGCGGCGGGCGTGATGAAGCCCGGCGGGCGCTCGTACCAGGTGATCTACGGCCTCAACGTGCAGTTCGTGAAGGACGCCATGGAGCAGATCATGTCGGGGCGCGCCGAGGCGCCGGCGCCGTCCGCGCCGACCGCCGAGCCGGTCGCGGCCCCGCCGCAGACGGCGACCGCGGTCGCCGCTCCCGCGACGGTGCGGCTGCGTCAGCCGATCGAGGGTGCCGTCGTGCCGCTCTCGTCAGTGCCCGACGCCACGTTCGCCCAGGGCATCATGGGCCCGGGCGTCGCGATCGAGCCGACCGGTGACACGGTCGTCGCCCCGGTCGACGCGACCGTCGGGCACGTCTTCGAGACGGGGCACGCGATCGCCCTCGTGCTCGACGACGGAACGGAGCTGCTCATCCACGTCGGCATCGACACCGTCGCGATGAAGGGCGAGGGCTTCCAGACCCTCGTCGAGGCCGGGGCGCGTGTGACCGCGGGGACCCCGCTGCTGCGCGTCGACCTCGACCGCATCCGCGCGGCCGGCCATCCCACCGTGACGCCCGTGATCGTCCTCAACAACGAGAGCGCCGTGATCGAGCTCATCTGACCGCGACCCGCGCGAGGCGCCCCGCAGGCACGCCTGCGGGGCGCCTCGCCGTCTGCGCGCGCCTCGTGTTCCCACGTTGCAAAGCAGGTGGTCGACAGGCAGGATGACCCGGGCGCCCGTCGTGCTTGACACGACCCCCGAGGGTGCGCCTATGATGCCAGAAACCGGTTTCTCCGGTTCTCGTCCTCGCAACGACGCGAAAGGGAAGACAGTGAGCGCATCACGTGTGGAGATGAGCCGTCGGACACTCCTCGGGCTCGGACTGGGCGCCACGGCGCTCATGCTGGCCGGCTGCAACCGCTTCGGCATCAGCACCGAGCCGTCGGCGGCGGCGTCCACGCTCAACATGATCTGGTGGGGCGACGCGGCCCGCGCCGAGGCGACGGAGGCGATGCTCGCGGTCTTCACGAAGGAGCACGACGGCCTCACGATCAAGACCGAGTACCAGGACTCTGGCCCCTACGCCGACAAGATGGCGACCCGCTTCGCGGCCGGCGACATCCCCGACCTGTTCAACCAGCGCCGTGACAGCCTGCGCGAGTACGCCGACCGCGGCGCGCTGCTCGACCTCAACCAGCACCTCGACGTGCTGAACCTCGACGACGTCCCCAAGACGGCGCCGCTCGGCGTGGTGGGCGACGCGCTCTACGGCATCCCCGCCGGCCTCAACGCGGTCGGCTTCGTCATCAACCGGAACCTCACCGACCAGTACGGCGTCGAGATCCCCGACGGCGACACGTGGTCGTGGGACGACCTCTGGGCGTTCAGCAAGGCGGTCACCGACGCGTCGGGCGGTCAGGTCTACGGCGTCGACATGGCCTTCGACACCGTGCAGAACCTCGTCGTCTTCGTGCGTCAGACGGGTGAGGAGCTCTACAGCGAGGACGGCTCGTTCGGCGCGAGCGAGAAGACGCTCACGGACTGGTTCGCGATGTCGGTCGAGCAGCGCGCGGCCGGCGCGCTCGCCCCGGCCGGGCACATCGAGACGGTCGGCAGCTCGGCCGAGCAGTCGCCGCTCGCCGCCGGTCTCGTCGCGGGGCAGGTCATCCCGACGAACAACCTCAAGGCCTACAACGACGCGTCGGGCGGCGCGCTCGAGCTGCTGCGCATGCCGGGCGAGGTCCAGGGCGCTCGGCGCGGCATGTCGATCGACACGTCGATGTACTGGTCGATCGGCCAGGAGTCGCCGAATCAGGAGATGGCGCTCGAGCTGCTCGACTTCATCGTCAACAGCGTCGAGGGCAACGAGGCCGTCGGCGCCACCCGCGGCCTCCCGGCGAGCACGGTCGTGGCGGAGGCGATCGCGGACTCCCTCACCCCCGAGGACCAGCGCTCGATCGCGTACATCACGGCCCTCGCCGAGGAGGAGCTGCCGGACTCGCGCCCCGACCCCATCGGAGGCCAGGCCGTGCAGGATGCGCTGACCGACATCGCGACCGAGGTCACCTTCGGCCGCATCACGGCTCAGGAGGCCGCGAAGCAGGTCATCGCCGCGGCGAGCGAAGCCCTCGGGCAGGCCTGACGATGGTCGCCACCGTGGATGCGCCGCCCCGCGGCGAGCGCACCCTTCCGCCGACGGCGCCGGTCGTGCGCCGCCGGCGGAAGCCGACGAGGGCCGGCCGGATCGACTGGTCCGGCTACCTCTTCCTCATCCCGTGGTACGGCGGGATGCTCCTCACGATCATCCCGTTCGGCGCCTCGCTGTACCTCGCTTTCACCGACTACAACCTCCTGAACGCCCCCGTCTTCGTGGGCTTCGAGAACTTCGCCGAGATGCTCTCGGATCCCCGGGTCGGGCAGTCGCTCATCGTGACCTTCGTCTACACGTTCGTGTCGGTCCCGCTGTCGCTCGTCGCGGCGCTCGGCGTCGCGATGGCGCTCAACCAGGGTCTGCGCGGCCTCTCGTTCTACCGCGCGATCTACTACCTGCCCTCCCTGCTGGGGTCGAGCGTCGCGATCGTGATGCTGTGGCGCGAGCTGTTCGGCACGCGCGGCGTCGTGAACACGGCGCTCGGCTGGCTCGGGATCGACGGCCCCGCCTGGGTGTCCGATCCCGACACCGCGCTCAGCGTGCTCATCATGCTGAACATCTGGACGTTCGGGTCGCCCATGGTGATCTTCCTCGCGGCGCTCCGGCAGGTGCCCGCCATGTACTACGAGGCCGCGGCGGTCGACGGAGCGACGAAGTGGTGGCAGTTCCGCTACATCACCGTGCCGCTCATCAGCCCGATCATCTTCTTCAACCTCGTCCTGTCGATCATCGGGTCGCTGCAGACCTTCACGCAGGGCTACGTCATGAGCAACGGGTCGGGCGGCCCGGCCGGATCGACGCTCTTCTTCAATCTCAACCTCTACATCGAGGGATTCGGACGCTTCAACATGGGATACGCGTCGGCGCTCGCGTGGCTGCTGCTGCTCATCATCGCCGCGCTCACCGCGGTCAACTTCGTCGCCCAGAAGCACTGGGTGTTCTACGAGGACGCGGAGGAGCGATGACCGTCACCGAGGTCCAGACCGTCGTCCGGCCCCGTCGCTGGAGCCGGCCCCCGCAGGATGTCCGCGCGGTCGGCCGCCGTCGCGCGACGGCCCGCTCGCGCTTCCTCCGGCACGTCGTGATCGCGGGGGTGGGGCTCTTCATGCTCTACCCGCTGCTGTGGATGCTCTCGAGCTCCTTCAAGCCCGACGACAGGATCTTCACCGAGCAGGGCCTGTGGCCCGCCGAGTGGGATCTCGCGAACTACACGGACGGCTGGAAGGCCCTCGAGCATCCGTTCGACGTGTACCTCGTGAACTCGCTCATCATCGTGGTCCTCAGCATCATCGGCACCCTCGTGTCCACCGCGCTCGCGGCGTTCGCGTTCGCCCGGCTGAACTTCCCGGGGCGGCGCCTCATGTTCGCGCTCACGCTGGGAACGCTCATGCTCCCTGGCCACGTGCTGCTCATCCCGCAGTACATCATCTTCGCCGAGCTCGGATGGGTGAACACGTACCTGCCGCTCGTCGTGCCGCACTTCCTCGCATCGAACGCGTTCTACACCTTCCTCATGGTGCAGTTCATGCGCGCGCTGCCGCGGGAGCTCGACGACGCCGCGCGCATCGACGGATGCGGGACCTTCGGCATCTTCTGGCGGATCATCCTCCCGCTGTGCACGCCCGCGTTCGCGACGACGGCGATCTTCACCTTCATCGCGACCTGGAACGACTTCTTCTCGCCGCTCATCTACATCACGGACACCGACCTGTACCCGGTGCCGCTCGCGCTGCGCCAGTTCATGGACTCGGAGGGCCAGGCGTCGTGGGGGCCGATGTTCGCGATGTCGGTCGTGTCGCTCCTGCCGATCGTCGGGTTCTTCATCGCGGGTCAGAAGTACCTCGTCCAGGGCATCGCGACGACCGGGCTCAAGTGAGCATCGACACGGCGCGGGAGCGGTCGTAGCATCGCCCACAAGGAGGCGCTTCGCGTCCACCGGGTCGGCCGTCGGCTCGCGCGAAGCGCAGGGAGCGGGCTGACATGGACATGAAGACCATGACCGACATGATGGCCGATTCGGACACGATGATGCCGATGGACCACGACGTCATGCAGGCCTGCATGGAGGCGTGCATGGCGTGCGAGCAGGCGTGCACGATGGCCGCCGACATGGAGTCGGGCGCCGAGATGTCGATGTGCCGCAGCATGTGCATGAGCTGCGCCGACATGTGCCACACGATGATGCGCATGATGCTCCGCCCGATGGGCATGCAGATGGGCGCGATGATGGCCATGCACGAGGCGATGAAGACCATGGCGATGGCGTGCTACGACGAGTGCATGAAGCACGCCGAGACGAGCGAGGCGATGCGGATGTGCGCTCAGGCGTGCATGGACTGCGCGAACGCGTGCGACGCCATGATGAAGAGCATGAGCTCGGCCTCGATGTGAGGCGCGGCGGGCCGGATGCGACGGGCGCGGCTCAGCCGCGCTCGTCGCGCACGTTCAGCCACGTGCCCGCTGCCGAGAGCACGTGGTAGCCGGCGTGCAGGGCGACGGGCTCGCCGGGCGCCACGATCGACGCCAGCGGCGCGTGGTGCCACACGCGCGTGAGCGCGCGACCCTCGAGATCGCGCAGCTCGAGCCATCCGTCGGCGTCCACGGCACCCGCGATCGCGTCGATCCAGCGGCTCGGGGTCGCGGCGACGATGCGTCGCTGGATGAGGTGCAGGTCGTGACCCGGTCCGACCTCGGCGCAGAGGGCGCCGGCCTCGTGCAGGCACACGACGGTGTGCTCGGCGGAGACGCGGAGGGGGCTGGTCACGGGATGCTCCTGTCGACGGGTGCGGTCGGGCGTTTCGACCACGGTACGGTCCCTCGCCGCGCCCGTCACGCCGCCGTGTAACGCAGGGAAACCCGCCGTAGCATGGCGGAATGGCGAAGAGGGCACCCCGGGCGGACATCGACGAGACGCGGCTGGTCGTCGGGGAGCGGGAGACCTCCGCGGTCGGCGTGCCGGGCGTGTACCACGCGATGAAGACGTCGCTCGAGCAGATGGGCGTCGTCCGGAGCGCGCGGACGCTCCTGCGCGTGAATCAGAAGGACGGCTTCGACTGCCCCGGCTGCGCATGGCCCGAAGAGGACAGGCGCCATGTCGCGGAGTTCTGCGAGAACGGTGCGAAGGCGGTGGCCGAGGAGGCGACGCTGCGCCGCGTCGAGCCGTCGTTCTTCGCCGAGCACTCCGTCGACGAGCTCCGCGGCCACGATGACTGGTGGCTCGGCCAGCAGGGCCGCCTGACGACCCCGATGGTGCTCGACGAGGGCTCGACGCACTACCGGGAGGCGGGGTGGGACGAGGCCCTCGATCTCGTCGCGGGCGCGCTGACGAGCCTGGACGACCCGGACGAGGCGGTCTTCTACACGTCGGGGCGCACATCGAACGAGGCGGCCTTCCTCTATCAGCTGCTCGTGCGGGGGTTCGGCACGAACAACCTCCCCGACTGCTCGAACATGTGCCACGAGTCCAGCGGGTCGGCGCTCACGGAGACCATCGGCATCGGCAAGGGGACCGTCTCGATCGAGGACATCCACGAGGCCGACCTGCTCATCGTGGCGGGGCAGAACCCCGGCACGAACCACCCCCGGATGCTGTCGGCCCTCGAGAAGGCGAAGCGGCGCGGCGCGACGATCATCGCCGTCAACCCGCTGCCCGAGGCCGGGCTCATCCGGTTCCGCAATCCGCAGACCCCGCACGGGCTCGTGCTCGGCGGCACGCGCATCGCCGACGAGTTCCTGCAGATCCGGCTCGGCGGCGACCAGGCGCTGTTCCAGGGCATCGGCAAGCACCTGCTCGAGCGCGAGGCGGAGGAGGGCGGCGTCCTCGACCGGGCCTTCATCCAGGGCTTCACCACGGGCTTCGACGCGTACGCCGCGGCGGTCGCGGAGGTCGGCTGGCCGCAGATCGAGGAGGCGACGGGGCTCGACGAGCGGACGATCCGGGCGACGGCGGAGCGCGTGCGGCGCTCGCGCGGCACGATCGTCTGCTGGGCGATGGGCCTCACGCAGCACAAGCACTCCGTCGCGACGCTGCGCGACGTCGTCAACGTGCTGCTCCTGCGCGGCGACATCGGGCGTCCCGGAGCGGGCGTCTGCCCCGTGCGCGGCCACTCGAACGTGCAGGGCGACCGGACGATGGGCATCTACGAGAAGCCGTCCGAGACGTTCCTCGCGGCGCTCGACGCCGAGTTCGGGTTCCGCGCCCCGCGCGCGCACGGGCACGACACGGTGGCGGCGATCCGCGCGATGCGGGACGGACGCGTGCGGGTGTTCCTCGGGATGGGCGGCAACTTCGTCTCGGCGACGCCCGACACCGCCGTCGTCGAGGCGGCGATGTCGCGCGTCGACCTCACCGTGCACGTGTCCACCAAGCTGAACCGGTCGCACGTCGTGCACGGCCGCCGCGCAGTCATCCTGCCGACGCTCGGCCGCACCGACCGCGACCGCCGCGGGCGCGGCGAGCAGCGCGTGACCGTCGAGGACTCGATGGGCGCCGTGCACGCCTCGCGCGGGCGCCTGGCCCCGCCGAGCGGCGACCTGCTCAGCGAGGTCGCGATCATCGCGCGCCTCGCGGAGCGCGTGTTCGCGGACCGGCCGAACGCGCCTCGTGCCGACTGGCGCGCGCTCGAGGACGACTACGCGCGCGTGCGCGCGCACATCGCGCGCGTCGTGCCCGGGTTCGACGACTAGGAGCGCCGCATCGAGAAGGGCCGCACCTTCCTGCTGCCGAACGGGCCGCGCGACGCGCGCCGCTTCGACACCCCGACGGGGCGAGCGGTGTTCACGGCGAATGCGCTCGAGCACACGCGCATCCCGGAGGGGCGGCTGCTGCTGCAGACCCTCCGCTCGCACGATCAGTACAACACCACGGTCTACGGCCACGACGACCGCTATCGCGGCATCCGCGGCGGGCGTCGCGTCGTCTTCGCGCACGCCGACGACATCCGCGCGCTCGGGTTCGCGGAGGGAGACATCGTCGATCTCGTCTCGGAGTGGGATGGCCCGCTCGGCCGCGAGGAGCGTCGCGCCGAGGCGTTCCGGCTCGTCGCCTACGACACGCCGCGCGGCAACGCGGCCGCGTACTACCCCGAGACGAACGTCCTCGTGCCGCTCGACTCGGTCGCCGACACGAGCGGGACCCCCACGTCGAAGGCCGTCGTCGTGCGGCTCGAGGCGCGCTGAGCATGGGCCGCCTCACGGCGCACCGCCCGGTGGTCCGCGTCCGTCTCGGCGACGACGGCGCATCGGCCGCGCGACGGCCCGACGCGCTCGCCGTCGAGGAGCCCCTCGAGATCCGCGTCGCGGGCGAGCCGGTCGCCGTCACGATGCGGACCCCGGGCCATGATGTCGAGCTCGCCTCCGGCTTCCTCGTCTCGGAGGGGGCCGTGCATGCGCCGGACGACGTGCGCGCGGCCATCCACTGCGGAGGGCCAGGGACCGGGGGCACCGAGAACACCTACAACGTGCTCGATGTCGCCCTCGCGCCAGGGATCCGTCCTCCCGTCGCACGCGGCTTCTACACGACGAGCTCGTGCGGCGTGTGCGGCAAGGCCTCGATCGAGGCCGTCGAGACCGTGTCGGCGTTCGACATCCGCTCGGATCCGACGCGCGTCGCGGCACGGGTTCTCGCGACCCTGCCCGACCGCCTCCGATCCGCGCAGGCGCTCTTCGACCGGACAGGCGGCCTGCACGCGGCGGCGCTGTTCCCCGCCGAGGGTGGCGAGCCCCTCGTCGTGCGCGAGGACGTGGGGCGCCACAACGCGGTCGACAAGGTCGTCGGATGGGCGCTCGCGCGGGGGATGCTGCCGCTGCGCGGCACCGTGCTCATGGTGTCGGGGCGCGCGAGCTTCGAGCTCGTGCAGAAGGCCGCGATGGCCGGCGTCCCCCTGCTCGCGGCCGTGTCGGCGCCGTCGTCGCTCGCGGTCGAGCTCGCCGCGAGCCGGGGCATCGGGCTCGTCGGGTTCCTCCGAGGCGACACGATGAACGTGTACGCAGGGGCCGAGCGCGTCGATCTCGACGGGGGAGTTGTCCCCACGCCCGGGCGTCCGGGCGACTCCCGCGGCGCCGACCGCGTCCGATAGGGTCGATCGCGGGGGTCGCCGGCATCGTGCTCGGCGTGGTGTCGTCTGCGCGGCTCGCCGCACACGACGACAGGAGCACTCATGGCCATCCGCCGCACCACCAAGACCGTCCTCGCCGCAGCCGCCGCGCTCGCCCTCCTTCCCGGCCTGGCCGCCTGCGGCGCCGGCGGGCAGTCGGTCGCCGACGCGTGCGAGCTCATCACCTCGGGCACCTCGGACATGAACTCGAGCATGAGCGAGCTCTCCACCGCGATGACGAGCGGCGACACCGAGGCGCTCAGCGAGCAGGTCTCGGCCATCAACGACGAGGTCGCCGCGATCGGCGAGAAGGTCACCAACGAGGAGGTCGCCCCGGTCTACGAGAAGTTCGCGGGCGCCTTCGGCGACCTCACGACGCAGATCGAGGGCATGGGCGAGCTCGACATGACCGACACCGAGGCGATGACCAAGGTGAGCGAGGACATGACGGCCGCGTCGACCGCGCTCACCGAGGCGCAGTCCGAGCTCACCGAGCTCTGCGGCGCCTGAGCCGCCGCTTCGCGAGAGCCCGTGCCGACCGGCACGGGCTCTCGGCGTCTCCGCGCCTGCGGCCCCGCGCGACCGTAGGGTGGGAGGACGCGAACGGAAGGGGATCCCATGGCCCGCATCCTGATCTTCGGAGGGCACGGCAAGGTCGCGCTCCTGCTGGCGCCGCTCCTCGCGCACCGCGGAGACGAGGTGACGAGCGTGATCCGCAATCGCGGGCACGCCGACGAGGTCGCAGCGACCGGCGCGGAGCCCCGCGTGGCCGACGTCGAGACGCTCGACGTCGATGCGCTCGCGCAGCTCGTGCGCGGCCACGACGCGATCGTGTGGTCGGCGGGAGCCGGCGGCGGGAATCCGGCCCGGACCTACGCGGTGGACCGCGACGCGGCCATCCGCTCGATGGACGCCGCGCGTGCGGCGGGCGTCGACCGCTACGTCATGGTGTCGTATCTCGGCTCACGACCCGATCACGGCGTTCCGCGCGACGAGCCGTTCTTCGCGTATGCGGAGTCGAAGGCCGCCGCCGACGAGCACCTGCGCGCGAGCGGGCTCGCGTACACGATCCTCCAGCCGGGGCCCCTCACGCTCGACGAGCCGACCGGTCTCATCGAGACGGCGGAGCCGGGCACGGGGCGCGTGACGCGAGGCGACGTCGCGGCGGTCGCCGCGGCCGTGCTGGCCGATGACGCCACGGCGGATCGCTCCATCCCGTTCGGCAACGGAGCGACGCCCATCGACGAGGCGCTCGCGGCGCGGTGAGGCGCGTCGCGCTCGCCGTCGCGGGGGCGCTCACGGTCGCGGCGGGGCTCCTCGTGCACACGGCTCTGCCCGAGACCGCGGCGTCCGACGCGGCGGGCGACGCGCTCTACGCGGTGCTCGTGTACCTGCTCGCGGCGTTCGCGGCTCCCCGCGCGCGCCTGCTCGTCGTCGCGGCAGCGGCTCTCGCCTGGTGCACGGCCGTCGAGCTGCTGCAGCTGTCCGGGCTCCCCGCGCGCTGGGGCGCGGCCTTCCCGCCCCTCCTGCTCGTGCTCGGCACGGTGTTCTCGGCCGCAGACCTCGCCTGGTACGCCGTCGGCGTCGCGATCGCCGCGGGCGCGGACGCCGCGCTGCGGGCGCTCAGAGCCCCTGGCCGGCGTCCCACAGGCGCTCGGGGGAGCCGTTGATGAGCGCGTCGATGTGCATGGCCTGGGCGTCGGTGAGCGACGCGACGTAGTCGACGATCCCGCGCCCGGTGGCGCGCCGCCGGAGCTCGGCGCCATCCGACGCGTCGGCGAGCTCCGGCGCCTCGCGGCGCACCCGCGCGTAGTCCTCTGCCGCGAGATCGACGAGATCGAGCAGACGGCGCGGCGCCCGGCGCACGTCGCGCGGATCGTCGAGCCACGCGGCGAAGCCGTCGACGAGCCGCTCGAGCACGCTCGCCTGTCCGCGCTGGTACAGCGCGAGATCGGGCCGCTCGAGGATGAACCGCTGGTGCAGGAACTTCAGCACAGCGACCTCGTGCCACGCGGTGCGGTCGAGGCTCACGTGACCCGAGCGGATGGGCGGGGTCGCGGTGACCGCGATCGAGTGCTGCAGGCGCGCGATCCACGCGGCCGTGAACTGCGAGAGCGTGCGCTCGGTGAGCATCGAGCCGTCGAAGGGGACAGCGAGCAGGCCGTCGATGACCTCGTCGTTCACGCGCGCGACCGCGTCCGCGAACGCGTCCTCGTCGGCGATCCACGGATCCTTCGCGGCGAGACGGCGCCACAGGAGCTCGAGGGCGCGGCCCGGAGCACGCTGGGAGAGGACGAGATCGCCCTGCTCGGCGGCGTGCAGCTCGGCGCGCTCACGGCGCCATGCCCGGAACTCGGCTGAGATCGTGGACTGGTTGAGCAGACCGGCACGGTAGAAGTCGTCGAGGTCGTGGAGCGAGTAGGCGATGTCGTCGGCGATGTCCATGACCGAGCACTCGACGGTCTGCTGGAGGGGAGCGATCTCGGGGTACGCCGCGCGGGCCTCGTGCATCTCGTGCACGTCGAGCGCGAAGGCCGAGAACTTGTACGCGCCCGTGCCGGGGCTCGCGGGCGTGATCCCGCGCGGAGCCTCGTCGCGGCCGAACCAGTCGTCGCCCTCGCCCCGCAGCCACGGGTACTTCAGCACGGCCGCGCGCACGGCCGCCGTGAGATTGAGCCCCGCGCCCGCGCGGTCGTACTCGTCGAGGCGCGTGATGATGCGGAACGTCTGGGCGTTGCCCTCGAAGCCCTCGCGGAGGCCGAAGCGGTCCTTCGCGAGCCGGTCGAGGGTCTGCTCGCCGAGGTGCCCGAAGGGCGGATGGCCGAGGTCGTGGGCCGCAGCGGCCGCCTGCACGACGACGGGGTCGCATCCGCCGAGCCGATCCACGAGCGCGGCATGCTCGCCGTTCGCGAGCTGCACGGCGATCCCGCGGGCCACGGCGGCCACCTTGACCGAGTGCGTGAGCCGGTTGTGCACCGCGAGGCCGGCGCCGGCCTGCGCGATGACCTGCGTCACGGCCGACAGCCGCGAGTAGTACGGCGAGAAGCGGATCCGCTCGACGTCGACGCGGTACTCCGGGTTCCGCTCGCGCTGCTGGTACGCGTCGAGCGCCTCGGGCACGCGCCGGGCGGTGCGGGGGTCGTGTGCGCCGGCCGTGGGGCCGCCGGAAGGTGCATCGGTCATCGGGACGATGCTACGAGACCGGAGGAGGAGTCAGGTGCGGCGACGGCGGAGGAAGCTCCGGCGCGGGGGCTCCTCGGGGGCTGCCGGACGCGCGGCGGCGCGACGACGCTCGTCGCGGCGCTCCGCCCACGCCGCGACCTCGGTGTCGATGTCGACCATGGGCGTCACGACGGGAGGCCCGCCGAGCAGCTGCATCCGGGCGAGTTTCACGCGTCGGTTGAAGTCGTCGAGATGCCCGCGCACGTCGGCCTCGCGCGAGAAGCCGTCGAGGGTCTCGTGCAATGCGGCATGCTCGGTGCGCAGCTGGAGAGCGGGCGGGCCGATCCCGGTGAGCCCCTCGCGCTCGATCTTGCGGCGGATCCACCAGTCCGGGTCGTGCGACGTCCCGAGTCCCTCGATCGGGCGGCCCGCTCCCGGCAGGTCGTCGAACTCGCCGCGGCGCATCGCCTGCTGGATGACCATCTCGACGTAGGCATGCCGATCGGCCGGGGTCGTGGAGCCCGCCCTGCTGCGGCGGTCGTCCTCATCCGCCGGCTCGCCGAGCTCCTCGCGGATGCGGTCGATCCGGTACTGGGCGGCCGCGAGCCGCGGGTCGTCGGGCTGCTCGCGCTCGCGTGCTGCCATCGCCATCACCTCCGCGTCACCAGGCTACGTCGCGCGGGGAGCAGAGGGGCCGTCAGGCGCCGAGGTCGCCGCGCAGGCGCGTGAGGTGCGCGGCGGTCAGGTCGTCCTCGGCGCGCTCCGCGGTGGGGATGTCGCGGATGACCTCGAACTCGACGGCGGGGACGCCGCCCGCAGGGCGCACGTCGAGGTGCACGACCTCGTCGCCCCGCGCGTGCAGCCAGGCGGCCATGTCGTAGTCGCTCGGGGAGTCTCCCGCCGTGAACCAGCGGCGCGGCGCGACCATCCGCTCCTCGATGAGGCCGAGCGCGCGCTCGGCGCCGAGGGCCTTGCCCGCCGTCACATGCTCGATGTCGACCGAGATGATCGTCGGGACGATGTGGAAGTCGGAGGCGAGCCCCAGCTCGTCGATCACGGCCTGGCAGGCCGCGACGAACGCGGGCTGCGCCGCGAGGTAGTCGGCGTTGGCCGTGTCGACGTTCTGCTCGACGGAGATCATCGTCCGCTTGGTGTCGTCCCAGAACATGAGGTCGCGCTCGCGCTCGGCGTGCGCGCGGATGGCGTCGAGCAGCTCCTGCGGCGGCCGCAGCGCCTCGTCGGCGTGCACCTGCCCGGCGCGCGGCGTCTCGGCCGACGCGTCGAGCGCGAACCACGTCGCGCCCTTCTCTCCGACGCCCCAGACCGGGGCGTCGGCGCGGAGCCCCGCATCCGCGAGCGCCGGGATGACCCGCTCCACGAGGAAGGCGTGCGAGCGCCCGGTGTTGAACACCACGGGCGCACCCGCATGAGCGAGGGCGACGAGGTCGGGCGCGATCGATGGCACGCGCAGGGTGCGGGTGACGGTGCTCGCGAGCGGGCCGTCGACGTCGAGGAGGAGTCCGAGGGTCACCGCTCCATCCTCCCCGATCGCGGGGTCACACCGGCACGTCGATGATCCGGCCCTCGTCCCACGGCTCGGTCCAGCCGAGCCGATCGAACATCGCGTCGAGCACACCCGCCGTGAAGCCCCACACGATGCGCTCCTCGCGCGTGCGCGGATCCGCGAGCACGAACGCGGGGCCGCGCCACTCGCGGCCGCCGCGACGGGTGACGGAGGTGCGGCGGTTCTCAGGGGCGAGGAGATCCGCGACCGGAGCGCGGAACACGGACGACGACTCGGCCGCGTCGACCGCGCGAACAGGCGAGGGGCGCCGCCACCAGGCGAGCACCGGGGTCACGAGGTGGCCCGAGACCGGCACGGGGATCTCGCGGAGCGCGCCGAGGACGTCGACGCCGGCGGGGTCGAGCCCCGTCTCCTCGCGCGCCTCCCGCAGGGCCGCCGCGACGATGTCGCGGTCGCCGGGCTCCACGCGGCCGCCCGGGAAGGCGATCTGCCCTGCATGGGAGCGCAGGGTGGTCGCGCGCGCGAGCAGCAGCACGTCGAGGTCGCTCGAGACCGCGCAGCGATCGTGCCCGGCGGATGCGGGGAGCGCGTCCAGGACGCCGAACAGCACGAGGACGGCCGCGGGCCGAGTGGCGCCCGCCATGAGCTGCGCCCGCTCGCGCGCCCACGGGCCTTCGAACCCCGGGTCGGCCGCGAGCGCCTCGAGCTGCGCGCGCGCCGTCGACGCCGGGAGCTGTGCGTGCGCGGACGACATGGCCACGAGCGTATCGCGCCGCATCGCGCCCTAGGCTGGTCGCTGTGATGTCGGACGAGAAGACGCCGCCGCTCGCGGTCGTCGTGACCGTGAGCGACCGCTCGGCGGCGGGGGAGCGCGAGGACGCCGCGGGCCCGCGGGCCGTCGACGCCCTGCGTGCCGCGGGATGGCGGTGCGAGCCCGCGCGGGTCGTCCCGGATGGCGAGGCCTCCGTCTCGGAGGCTCTGCGGCAGGCGGTCGCAGACGGCGCGCGCCTCGTCGTGACGACGGGCGGCACGGGCGTCGGGCCGCGCGATCGGACGCCCGAGGGCACGCGCGCGGTGCTCGATCGGGAGGTGCCCGGGATCGCCGAGGAGCTGCGCCGTCGCGGCGCGCAGGAGAAGCCGGCCGGCATGCTGACCCGCGGCCTCGCGGGCATCGCCGGGGCGGCGCTCGTCGTGAACCTGCCCGGTGCGCCGCGCGCCGTGGACAGCGGGATGCCGGTCGTGCTCTCGGTCGCCGGGCACGTCGTGTCGCAGCTCGACGGCGGAGACCACGCGTGACCGGCGCCGGTCGGGTCGCGATCGCGCGCATCAGCGCCGAGCCGCTCGACGTCGCCGCGCACCTCGCGGCCGTCGACGATCCGCGCGCAGGCGCGGAGACGTCGTTCGTCGGCCGTGTGCGCGACCACGACCCGGACGCCGGGGGAGCGGTCGTGGCGCTCGAGTACACCGCGCATCCGGACGCCGAGCGCGTGCTCGCATCGCTCGCCGAGCGGGCCGCCGCGGACCACGGCGCGACGGTCGCCGTGAGCCACCGCGTCGGGCGCCTGGGCGTGGGCGACGCGGCGGTGGTCATCGCGGCCGCGTCCGCGCACCGTGCCGAGGCGTTCGCGGCGTGCCGTCAGCTCATCGAGGACATCAAGCGCGAGCTCCCCGTGTGGAAGCGCCAGGTCGAGGCCGACGGCACGGCCGCCTGGAAGGGCATCGGGGGCTGAGGCTCACCCGCCCGCGAACGGCGGCAGCACGTCCACGTGCACGGCGCCCGCCAGCGGAGCGTCGTCGTCGCGGCGCTCGCCGTCGACGAGGACGGCGCAGCGCGGCAGCACGGACCCGAGGGCCGGGTGGTCGGCGACGAGCGCCGCGCGGAGCGCGTCGAGCGTCGCCTCCGTGCGCTCCTCCTCGGCGACGCCCGCGGCCTCCTCCGCGGCGGCGAAGTAGCGCACACGCGTCATGCCGGTGCCTCGCCCTCGCGCATCCAGTCGCCGGAGCGCCCGCCGGACTTCGCGACGATGCGTGCGCTCTCGATCGCCGCGGATCGGTCGATGCCCTTGATCATGTCGACGACCGCGAGCGCCGCCACCGTCACGGCCGTGAGGGCCTCCATCTCGACGCCCGTCCGGTCGGCGGTGCGGACCTCCGCCTCGATCGCGACGCCCTCGTCCTCCACGGCGAGGTCGACGCGTGCACCGTGCACGCCGATCACGTGCGCGAGCGGCAGGAGCTCGGCGCAGCGCTTGGCTCCCTGGATCCCCGCGATGCGCGCGACAGCCAGGACGTCGCCCTTCGGCACGGCGCCGTCGCGCAGGGCGTCGGCCGTCGCGCGTGCGCAGCGCACGAAGCCGCGTGCTGTCGCGGAGCGGACCGTGGGCTGCTTGGCCGTGACGTCGACCATGCGGGCGTGGCCCGCGGCATCCAGGTGCGTGAAGGTCATGACAACAGCATGACATCCACGGGGTCGCCCGCCGCGACAGCGTCGACCTCCGCGGGCACGACCGCGTACGCCGTCGCCGCCGCGAGGCTCCCCGCGAGATGAGAGCCCGATCCGCCCGGTGCGGCCGGGCGCACCGACCAGCGCGCGGGGTCCGATGTGTCAACGATCGCCGGCAGGTACTGGCGTCGCCCGGCGGGCGTGCGCCATCCGACCGCGGCGGGCAGCCGGATGACGGGGCGAGCGGTGTCCCGGATGCCCTGCATCGCGCGCAGCGCGGGGCGCGCGAACACCTCGAACGACACCGCGGCGCTCACGGGATTGCCCGGGAGGCCGAACAGCAGCGGGCCGTCGGCGAGCCGGCCGAAGGCCTGCGGCTTACCGGGCTGCATCGCGACCTTGACGAAGGCGACCTGCGCCGCGAGCGCGTTCTTCACGACCTCGTACGCGCCCGCGCTGACCCCACCGGAGGTGATCACCGCATCCGCGTCGTGTGCCGCGTGCAGGAGCTCGCCGAACGCCTGCTCGTCGTCGGACGACACGGCCACGCGCACGATCTCGGCGCCTGCCGCGGCGGCGAGCCCCGCGAGCAGGGTCGAGTTGGACTCGGGGATCTGGCCGCGGGCGAGGGGCTCGCCCGACGGCACGAGCTCGCTGCCGGTGGAGAGGACCACGACCCGAGGGCGGCGGTGCACCCGCACCGCACCGCCGACGCCGGCGGCGGCCGCGGCGCCGAGGGCATGGGGAGTGAGCACGGTCCCGGCCGGGAGCACCTCGTCGCCCGCGCGGAGGTCCTCGCCCTGTCTCCGGATGTGAGCGCCCCGGCGGCGCGGCGCACGGAGCACCGCGATCTCGCCGAGCGACGCGGCGAGGCCGTCGCGCGTGTCCTCGAACGGCACGATCGCGTCGGCAGCCGTGGGCACGGGCGCCCCGGTCATGATGCGGATGGCCTCCCCCGCGTCGAGCGCCGGGTCGGCAGGGTCGCCCGCGGGCAGATCGGCGACGACGCGGAGGGTGACGGCGTGCTCCGGGCTCGCCTCGGCGACGTCGTCGAAGCGGACCGCGAAGCCGTCCATCGCCGAGTTGTCGAACACCGGGATGTCGACGCGCCCCCGCAGCGCCTCGGCGAGCACGCGCCCGCCCGCTGCGGCGAGCGGGACCTCGACCGGGTCGAGGGCGCGGACCTCCCTGAGGACGGCCGCGAGATGCTCCTCCACGGTGCGCAGGCGGCCGCTCACCGCGCGTCCTCCCTCTCGCGCCATGCCGCGTAGCCGCCATCGAGCACCCTCGCTCGCGTGAAGGGGGCGAGGGCCGTCGCCGCCCGCCGCGCTCGGCCGCCGATCTGGCACACGATGAGCACGGGGCGGTCGCCGACCTCGCGGGCGACGCGCTCGGGCGCGTCGAGCAGCTCGGCGAGGGGGATGTGGCGCGAGCCGGGCACGATGCCCGCCTCGAGCTCCTCGGCCTCGCGCACGTCGATCACGATCGGGGCGGTGGGGCCCGCGAGCTCGGCAGCCGCGGCGTCGACCGGCACGATCTCGACCGGGTGCGCGGGAGAGCCGGGCGCGGTCACCGTGCGGCGCGGGCTGGTCGCGGCGCCCTCGGGCGACTGCGGCGCACCGCGCAGCGGGATCTCGCGGAAGCGCGTGCCGAGCGCGTCGATGAGCAGTAGGCGGCCGACGAGCGGGTCGCCGACGCCCGCGAGGAGCGCGATCGCCTGCGTCGCCATGAGGGCTCCGAGCTGCAGGCAGAGGGGCCCGAGCACGCCCACGGCGGCGCACGTGGGCGGCTCGCCGACGCGATCAGGCGGGTAGAGGTCGTCGAGCACGACGGGCGCGACGCCAGCGGGAGGGCGCGACCAGAAGACCGTGAGCTGCGCGTCGGTCTCCTGGACGGTGCCCCAGACGAGCGGCGTGCCCGATGTCGCGCAGGCCGCCGCGACGGCCGAGCGCGTCGAGAAGAGGTCGGAGCCGTCGAGCACGACGTCGGCGCCCTCGAGGAGGCGCGCCGCGCTCTCGTCCGTGAGGCGCTCCCGGACGGCCCGCACCCGCACCTCCGGTGCGATCTCGCCCGCGACGCGCACGGCGCTGTCGACCTTCGGCGCCCCGACGTCGGAGAGGCGGTGGATGACCTGCCGCTGCAGGTTGGTCAGCTCCACGTCGTCGTCGTCGATCACCGTGAGCGTCCCGACACCGGCGGCGGCGAGGGCGAGCACGGCCGGGGACCCGAGCCCGCCCGCGCCGACGATCGCGACGTGCCCCGCCGCGAGCCGGCGCTGCCCGTCATCGCCGAGCGCAGCGAGCGAGCGGTGGCGGGCCGTGCGCCGCTGCTCGGCGGCGCTCAGCGCGGGGACGGGCTCGACGAGCGGCGGGAACGGCATGGGATCAGGGTACGGCGTCCGCGTCGCCCGCGATTCTCGGGCGATCCATTCCCTTCTGGGCATCGCCGAGGCAGGATCGGAAAGGGGGAGGGGCTCATGGGGGAATCGGTCCGGATGCGCAGGGGCGCGCACACCGTGCCGGTGGACACCGGCGCTCTGCGGCTGAGCCCGCCCGTGCTCCGCGCGCACGTGCGCGTCGACCGGAGCCGCGCGCTCGCGCTCAACGCGCGGATCGAGCTGCACCACGGCGAGGTCGTCGCGGTGATGGGGCCCCGCGGCTCGGGCGCCTCGACGCTCCTCGGTGCGCTCGCCGGGACCATCCGCCTGTCCGACGGCTCGATCGAGCTCGATGCGGGCATCCGGATCGACCGCCGTCGGCACCTCCGCCCCGCGCAGCGGGGCATCGCGCTCGTCGCCGGCGCGCCGGACCTGCCCGAGCACCTCCGCCTCCGGGACATCGTCGCCGACGGGCTGCGGCATCGGAGGATCCCGCGCGGTCTCGCTCGCCAGGAGGCGGACGAGTGGCTGTGGCACGTCGGGCTCCCCGGAGCGGGCGACCACCACCCGCGCGAGCTCTCGCCCGGCGGCCGGGTGCGGGTCGCGGTCGCGCGCGCCCTCGCGGCGGCACCGCGGGTGCTCCTCCTCGACGACCCGCTCGCGCGGCTCGACGCACGCGAGGCGGACGACGTGCGCCAGATGCTCCGCGAGCAGCTCGCGGCGACCCTGACGACCGCCCTCGTCGTCTCGCGCGATCTCGTCGACGCCGTCGCGCTCGCGCAGCGGATGGTCGTCCTCGAGCGGGGGCGCGTGACGCAGTCGGACCGGATCCCCGCCGTGCTCGCGGCTCCCGCGACCGCCTACGTCGCGGAGATCGCGGGACTCAACCGGCTCGAGGGCGTGTTCGCGGATGGCCACTGGACGCCGCGCGAATCCGGCCCCGGGCCGCTTCTCGCGTCGTCCCACCGCACGCATGTCGCCGAGGGCGCCCCGGCCGCGGCGATCTTCCCGATGCGGTCGGTCCGCGTCGAGCACACGGCAGAGAGCACCTGGACCGGCGCGGTGCGCGTGGCGGGGGACAGCCCGGCGTCGCCCGGCCGCTGGCTCTCGCGCGTCGCGCGGATCGAGCCCCTGCCCGCGGGCGGCCGCGTGCGCACGAGCGCTCCCGAGATCGCGGTCGACCTGACATCCGCTCGCCTCGCGGAGCTGCGCCTGCAGCGCGACGACCCGATCTGGCTCTCGGTCGACCCGTCGGACGTCCGCGTGCGGCCGGCCTGACGGCGGCGGCGCGCCTCCTCGCGCCGCAGCGGGCCTACGCTGGACGGATGCGCAGCTCACCGCCTCTCGTCGACACGCACGGCCGTGTCCACCGGGACCTGCGCATCTCGCTGACCGACCGCTGCTCGCTGCGCTGCACGTACTGCATGCCCGAGCAGGGGAACGAGTGGCTCGCGCGCACGAGCATCCTCTCCCTCGACGAGATCGTGCGCGTGGCGGCGGTGGCCGCGGCCGCGGGCATCACCACGTTCCGCCTCACGGGCGGGGAGCCCCTGCTGCGCTCCGACATCGTCGAGGTCGTGCGGCGGCTCGCACGGCTCGAAGGCCCGGATGGCCCCGTGCAGATCGCGATGACGACGAACGGCATCCGCCTCCCGGAGTTCCTGCCCGGTCTCGTCGCAGCGGGGCTGAGCCGCCTGAACATCTCGATCGACACGCTCGACCGCGAGCGGTTCCGGGAGCTCACGCGCCGGGATCGCCTCGGCGACGTGCTCGAGGGCATCGCTGCGGCCGCGGCGTCGCCGCTGCGTCCGCTCAAGCTCAACGCCGTCGCGATGCGCGATGTCAACGTCGACGAGCTCGTCGACCTCGTCGCGTTCGCGGTCGGCCACGGCGCGCAGATGCGGTTCATCGAGCAGATGCCGCTCGACGCGGGCCACACGTGGTCGCGCGAGCGGATGGTCACGCGCGAGGAGATCCTCGACGCGCTGTCCGCGCGGTGGGAGCTCACGCCCGTGCCCGGGCGCGGGGGCGCTCCGGCGGAGACCTGGCTCCTCGACGGCGGGCCGCACTCGGTCGGCGTCATCGCCTCGGTCACGGCGCCGTTCTGCGGCACCTGCGACCGGCTGCGGCTCACGGCCGACGGCCAGCTGCGCAACTGCCTCTTCTCGACGACCGAGTTCGACCTGCTGCCGATCCTGCGCGCGGGGCACGCGCCGGGCGTCGAGGAGCAGCACCTCGACGCGATGCTGCGCGGCTGCATCATCCGCAAGCTGCCCGGCCACGCGATCGACGATCCGTCGTTCCTGCAGCCCGCACGCGGGATGAACGCGATCGGCGGCTGAGCCCCGGTCGCCGAGCCGGAGCCCGGCGACCGGGAGCGGTCAGCCCGCTGCCGCGACGCGCTCCCACTCCGCGCGCCGCTGCGCCTGCAGCACGGGGTCGGGCACGGGCAGCGACGCGATGAGCCGGCGGGTGTACGGATCCTGCGGCGCGCCCAGCACGTCGGCGGTGCGGCCCTGCTCGGCGATGCGGCCCCTGTGGAGCACGACGACGCGATGCGCGAGCAGGTCGACCACGGCGAGGTCGTGCGTGATGAACAGGGCAGCGAAGCCGAATCGCTCCTGCAGCTCCGTGAAGAGCTCGAGCACGCGCGCCTGGACCGAGACGTCGAGCGCGCTCGTCGGCTCGTCGGCGATCACGAGCTTGGGCTCGAGCACGAGCGCCCGCGCGAGGCTCGCGCGCTGCCGCTGGCCGCCCGAGAGCTCGTGCGGGAACCGCCGTGCGACCTCGGGTGGCAGGTGCACCGCCTCGAGCAGCTCGGCGACGCGGTCGTCGGCCTCGCTCTGCCCGACGCCGTGCACGCGCAGCGGCTCGGCGACGCAGGCGCCGATCGTGAGCAGCGGGTTGAAGCTCGACGCCGGGTCCTGGAAGACGAAGCCGATCTCCCTCCGACGCGCCCGGAAGTCCCGTTCGCGGATGCCGTTGAGCTCCGCCCCGAGCACGCGCAGCGAGCCGCCCGTGACGGGAGCGAGCGCGGCCATCGCCCGGCCGATCGTCGTCTTGCCCGATCCCGACTCCCCGACGAGCCCGAGCACCTCGCCCGGGCGGATGTCGAAGCTCACGCCGTCGACCGCGCGGAAGCCGCGCGCCCCGAAGCGGCCGGGGTACTCGATCTCGAGTCCCTCGGCGCGGACGACGGGCTCGGCGTCGGCGTCGCCCGTGTACGGGCGATCGGCGATGGCGAGCCGCGGCACGGCCGCGAGCAGGCGCTGCGTGTACGCGTGCTGAGGTCGGGCGAACAGGTCCACGGCGCGCGCAGTCTCGACGATGTCGCCGCGGTACATGACGGCGACCCGGTCGGCGAGATCGGCCACGACCCCCATGTTGTGGGTGATGAGGACGATCTCGGTGCCGAACTCGTCGCGGGCCCGGCGCAGGAGGTCGAGGATCTCGGCCTGCACGGTCACGTCGAGAGCCGTCGTCGGCTCGTCGGCGATGATCACCTTCGGTCCCAGGACGAGGGCCTGCGCGATCACGATGCGCTGCTTCTGCCCGCCCGAGAACTGGTGAGGGTAGTCGTCGACGCGGCGCTCGGGGTCGGGGATGCCGACCTTGCGCAGGATCTCGACGGCGCGCTCGCGCGCCTCCTTCCGCCCGATGCGCTCGTGGGCCCTGATGCCCTCGGCGATCTGCCATCCCACCGTGAAGACGGGATTGAGCGCGGTCATCGGCTCCTGGAAGATCATCGCCGCCTCGGTGCCGCGCACCGCGCGCAGGCGATCGGGCGACAGCGCCACGACATCCTGCCCCGACAGCACGACGGCGCCGTCGACGCGCGCGGTCTCGGGCAGGAGCCCGAGGATCGCGCGTGCCGTGACGGTCTTGCCGCTGCCCGACTCGCCGACGACGGCGAGCACCTCGCCGGAGCGGACGTCGAGGTCGATGCCGTGCACCGCGTGGACGTCGCCGCCGTCGGTCGCGAAGGTGACGTCGAGACTCTGGATGCGGACGGCGGACTGCTCCTGCGTCATGCGCTCACTCCTCCTTCGGCCGCCACGGCGGCCCTCTTCGCGACCGCACGGCGCGTGCGCAGTCGCGGGTCGGCGAGGTCGTTGAGGCTCTCGCCGACGAGCGTGATGCCGAGCACCACGAGCACGATGGCGACGCCGGGGAAGATCGATGTCCACCACACGCCGCTCGTGACGTCCTCGATCGAGCGGTTGAGGTCGTAGCCCCACTCGGCTGCCGCGGTCGGCTCGATGCCGAACCCGAGGAAGCCCAGCCCCGCGAGCGTGAGGATCGCCTCCGACGCGTTGAGCGTGAAGATGAGCGGCAGCGTGCGGGTCGCGTTGCGCAGCACGTGGCGCATCATGATCCGCCATGGCGACGCGCCGATGACCTTCGCCGACTCGACGAACGCCTCCGACTTGATGCGCACGGTCTCCGCTCGGACGACGCGGAAGTACTGCGGGATGAACACGACCGTGATCGAGATGGCGGCGGCGAAGACGCCGCCGACGAGGCTCGACTGACCGCCCGAGATGACGATCGCCGCGACGATCGCGAGCAGGAGCGTGGGGAACGCGTAGATCGCGTCGCAGATCACGACGAGCACGCGGTCGAGCCAGCCGCCGAGATAGCCGGAGACCACGCCGAGCAGGATGCCGATGAAGATCGACATCGCGACCGAGACGACGATCGCGAACAGCGCGGTCTGCGTGCCCCAGATGACGCGGGACAGCACATCGAAGCCGCCGGCGGTCGTTCCGAGGACGTGCTCGGCGCTCGGCGCCTGTCGCGCGCCGAAGGTGCCGTCGGCATCCGACAGCTGCGAGAAGCCGTACGGGGCGAGCACCGGCGCGAGGATCGCCGTGAGGAGGAACACCGCGCAGATCGCGAGGCCCGCGGTGAGCATGCCCCGCTGGAGACCCACCGACTGCCGGTACGAGCGGACGACGGGGAGACGCGCGAAGAGGGATTCCCTCGCCATGTCAGTACCTCACCCTCGGGTCGATGAACGCCGCGATGATGTCGACGATGAAGTTGGACAGCGCGACGATGACGGCCAGCAGGGCGACGATGCCCTGCACCGCGACGAAGTCGCGTGCCCGGAGGAACTCGGCGAGCTGGAAGCCCAGGCCCGTCCACTCGAACGTCGTCTCGGTGAGCACGGCGCCGCCGAGGAGCATCGCGATCTGGAGGCCGATGACCGTCACGATCGGGATGAGCGCAGGACGATACGCGTGCGTCGCGACGAGGCGCCGCTCGCGGACGCCGCGGGAGCGCGCCGCGTCGATGTACGGCATCGACAGCGTGCCGATGACGTTCGTCCGCACGAGGCGGAGGAACACGCCCGCGGTGAGGAGCCCGAGCGCCAGGCCCGGCAGCACCGCGTGCGAGAGCACGTCGGAGATGTAGGCGGGGTTGCCGCTGCGGATGGCGTCGATCGTGTAGATCCCGGTCGCGCCGTCGAGGCGGTTGAGCCCGATCTCCACGCGCGGGGACGCGCGACCCGAGGTCGGCAGGACGCCGAGCCAGACCGAGAAGACGAGCTTGAGCAGGATCCCCGCGAAGAACACGGGCGTCGCGTAGCAGAGGATCGCGAACACGCGCAGCACGGCGTCGCCCCAGCGGTCGCGGACGGCCGCCGCGATCATGCCGAGCGGGATGCCGACGGCGAACGCCACGATGAGCGCATAGACCGCGAGCTCGAGCGTCGCGCCGCCGTAGCGGAGCAGCACGTCGCCGACGGGCTGGTTGTCGAGCGTCGTGCCGAAGTCGCCCACCGCGATGCGGCCGAGGTACTCGAGGTACTGCACCAGGATGGGCCGGTCGTAGCCGGCCGCCTCGATGCGCTCCTGGAGCTGCGCGGGCGTGAGCTGGCCGCCGAGCGCGGCGGTGATCGGATCGCCGGTCGCGCGCATGAGCACGAACACGGTCGTCACGAGGATGAGGACGGTCGGGAAGATGAGCAGGAAGCGGACGAGCACGTAGCGCCAGAGGCCGTGCCCTCCGCTCGCACGCCGGACGAGCGACGCTGTGGTCGCCTCCGGCGGAGTGAGGGTGTCGGTCACAGGAGGTTCTCCATCATGCCGGAGAGGGCGGGCCGGAGGTCGTCCGGCCCGCCCTCTCCTCGGCGGTCAGCGCGTCAGGGGTGCGAAGCGCAGCTTGAACGAGGTGTCGAGGAGCACGCCCTCGATGTCGGACGCGCTGACGAGGGTCTGCGCGCCCTGGAGGTACGGCACGGTCGAGAGATCCTCGGCGACCATCGCCTGGATCTGCTCGATGAGCGCCGTGCGCTCGCCCTCGTCGGGCGTGACGGCCTGCTGGAGGATGAGGTCGTTGACCTCGGGGTTCTCGTAGTGGTTCACGAGGAAGTTCTCCGTGAGGAAGAACGGCGTGAGGTAGTTGTCGGCGTCCGAGTAGTCGGGGAACCATCCGAGCTGGTACGCGGGGTACACGTCGGCGACGCGGTCCTCCGAGTACTGCGTCCACTCGGTCGAGTTCAGTGAGACGTCGAAGAGGCCGTCCGCCTCGAGCTGCTTCTCGATGAGGGCGTACTCGTCGCCCGAGTTCGGCCCGTAGTGATCGGGACTGTACTGCAGGCTCAGCGCGACGGGCGTCTCCACCCCCGCGTCGGAGAGGATCTGCTCGGCGCTCGCCGCGTCGGGGCCGCCGTCGCCGTCGCCGTAGAGGTCCTTCAGGACCTCGGTCGCGCCGATGAATCCCTCGGGAACGTACGAGTAGAGGGGCGTGTACGTGCCGTTGTAGACCTGCTCGCTCAGCTCGTCGCGGTCGATGAGCGACGCGACCGCCTGCCGCACGGCGAGCGCCTTGGCCTCGTCGGCGTCCTCCGTCTCCGAGCCGTAGGGCTGCGTGTGGAAGTTGAACACGATGTAGCGGATCTCGCCGCCCGGGCCCTCGTGGACCGTGAGCGCGTCGTCGCCCGAGAGATCGGCGACGTCGGCGGGGGACAGGCTGCGGTACGCCACGTCCACATCGCCCTGCTGCACCGCGAGCTTGAGGTTCGACGACTCGGCGTAGTAGTTCAGGATGACGCCGTCGTTCGCGGGCACGTCGATGAGGCCCTGGTAGGCCTCGTTCGGCGTGAACTCGATGATCTCGTTGAACGTGTAGGACGTGATCGAGTACGGTCCCGCGAACGCCTCGGCCTCGACGATGTCCTCGTCGGGCGTGAGCGCGTCGGCGGCGAAGACGTCCTCGTCGACGATCGCGCCGGGGAAGCTCGTGAGGATGTACGGGAACACCTGGTCGTTCTCGGTCTTCAGGTTGAAGACCACGGTCGTCTCGTCGGGGGTGTCGATCGAGTCCAGGTTGTAGAGCAGCGACGAGGCGCCGTTCGGGTCGGCGATCGCGATCTGGCGCTCGAACGAGAACTTCACGTCGCTCGAGGTGAGCGGGTTGCCGTTGGCGAACTCGAGGCCCTCGGGCAGGGTCACCGTGTACTGCGTCGGCGACGTGAACTCGGCGCTCTCGGCGAGGTCGGGCACGACCTCCGTGCTGCCGGGCGCGGTGTTCACGAGGTACGGGAACACCTGCGTCTGGACCGCGAGCGACCCGTTGTCGTAGGAGCCTGCCGGGTCGAGCGTCGTGACCTTGTCGGTCGTGCCGACGAGGATCTGGTTCTCGCCCGCTGCGGGCTCCTCGCCGCCGCCGCCCTGGCCGCCCGCGCAGCCCGCGAGGGCGATCGCCGCGACGGCGGGGACCGCCGTGATCCAGGCCCGACGTCGGACGCCGTTGTGGACAGTCGTCATGGAACTTTCCTCTTTCCTGATGCTTCGCACATCGAAAGGAGCGCCGAACGGGTTCGTCGGCGCTGACCCGAGAATCCTCGCACAGGGTTTTCACAGCGCCGGGACCTGGGAAGTGAGCCGCCGCGGGTGTTTACAAGACCGTCACAAACCGCGGCCCGGCTTAGCATTGCGCTATGGGGATGGCACACGGCGGGCGCGGCGGGATTCAGGGGCTCACGAGAGCGGCGGCCGCCATCGCCCTCACCGCGATCCTGCTCGGCGCGGCGCCCGCGACCGCAGCGCCCTCGGCCGCGCCGACGCCGACGCCGACGGCGTCGCCGACCGGCACCGCGGCGCCGTCGGAAACCGACGCGCCCGCCGAGGAGGGCGCGACCCCCGCGCCCTCGGAGAGCCCGAGCGAGGCGCCCACCGAGGCACCGGAGCCGCCCGCGGAGCAGACCGTCCGCGTCGAGGCGGCCGATGCCGACGCGTACACCCAGCGAGCGGCGCAGATCGTCGCGGACATGACCCCCGAGCAGCGCGCCGGCACGGTGGTGATGGGGCACATCCCCTCGCGCGACGCCGACACCGTGCGCGCCTATCTCGCCGACAGCGATCTCGGCGGGTTCCTGCTCATGGGAGCGAACGTCGGCTGGGAGGAGCAGGTCCGCTCGCTCACCGACGCCATGGTCGTCGACCCCGCTCTGCCGCCGCTCATCGCCGTCGACCAGGAGGGCGGCTCCGTGTCGCGGCTCTACTGGGATCGCGCCGACTCCGCGCGTGCGCTGCGCGACGAGTCGCCGGGCGCGACCGAGGATGCGTTCGCGACGCGAGGCGCCCTCGTGGCGCGTGCCGGCATCGGCGTGAACTTCGGCATCGTCGCCGACACGACGTCCGACATGGGGTCGTTCATCTGGCGCCGTGTGCTCGGCGAGACGCCGAGCGACGCGACCTCGCGTGTGGCCGCCGCGGTGACGGGCGAGGCCCCGTATGCGCTCTCGGCGCTCAAGCACTTCCCGGGTCACGGGGCCGTCCGCGAGGACTCGCACTTCACCATCCCCACGACCGACACGCCGCTGTCGCAGTGGCGCTCGCGCGACGCGCGTCCGTTCTCCGCGGGCATCTCGGCGCAGGTGCCGCTCGTGATGACCGGGCATCTCGCCTACACGGCGGTCGACGCGGCGCCCGCGTCGCTCTCGCCGGAGTGGTACCGCATCCTCCGGGAGGAGCTCGGCTTCGAGGGCGTCGCGGTGACCGATGACCTGGGGATGCTCGTCCAGAGCCGCGTCCCCGCGTACCAGGACCCGGTGCAGAACGCGGTCACCGCGATCTCCGCCGGGGCCGACCTCGTCCTCAGCGTCGCGAGCTCGAACGCACAGACCGCTCCGGACATGGCCGCGGGCATCGCCGCGGCGGTGGCGGCGGGAACGCTCCCCGAGGAGCGGCTCGCCGAGGCGGCCACGCGCGTCGTCGCGCTGCGCCTGCAGGTCGCCGGCTCCGGGCGGTCGTTCCTGCCGTGCGAGGGGGAGTGCGCGGCGCCTCAGAGCTGATCGGATGACGGAGGCGCGCCCTGCCACGCCTCCAGGATCCGGCGACGCAGCGCGTTCCCGCGCTCCGCGAACGCGCGCTGGCGCCGCACGTACTCCGCCTTGCCCTCGGGCGTCTCGATCGGCACGGGCTCGAAGCCCCAGTCTGCGAGGTCGTACGGTGACGCCTCCATGTCGAGACGTCGGATGTCTCTGGCGAGCTCGAAGGCGTCGAGCAGGAGCTCGCCGGGCACGAGCGGGCCGAGCTTGATCGCCCACTTGTAGACGTCCATCCCCGCGTGCAGGCAGCCGGGCTGCTCGCGCTCGGGCTGCCCGTCGCGCGTGAGGGCCTCGCGGTTGCGCGGAACGGCCTCGGGAGTGAAGAACCGGAACGCGTCGAAGTGCGTGCAGCGCAGCTCGTGCGCGTCGACGACGGCGTCGGTGCCGTCCTGGCCGAGCCGGAGGGGCTGCGGATGTCGGCGCGCACCCTGCCGATAGACCATCGCCCACTCGTGGAGGCCGAAGCAGCCGAACTGCCCCGGGCGCGCCGCGGTGCGGCGCAGGATCGCGTCGATGAGCCCGACGAGCTGCGGCTTGGCCGCCTCGAACCCCGCGCGGTCGACGACGAGCCCGCCCGGATGCGCCCCCGCGGCGTACCAGCGCCACTGCGCGCGCTCGTCGGCGGCCGCGTCGTCGAGCTCGACACCCGCGCCGGGGTGCCAGCGCCTCAGCACAGCGGGCTTGTACGAGTAGTACGTGAAGAGGAAGTCCCACACGGGGTGCTTCTCTCCGCGGATCGCGCGCTCGCGGTGCCCGGCAGTGAGGGCATCGGCGCGCTCCCGATGCGCCTCCTCTCGCGCGCGCCACTGCGCGCGCGAGAGGCGCGCGGGAGCGGCGGTCGCGACGGCGGCCATGTCAGCGCGCGAGGACGGCGGCCATGCCGCGCGAGAGGTACCAGGGGTCGACGACCGCGGTGAGCTCGCGGGCCGAGTGCATCGAGAGGATGGGCACGCCGACGTCGACCGTGCGGATGCCCAGTCGGGTCGCCGAGATGGGCCCGATGGTCGAGCCGCAGGGGATGGCGTTGTTCGAGACGAACTCCTGCGTCGGGATGCCCGCGGTGCGGCACGCGGCCGTCCAGGCCGCGGCGCCGTGCGCGTCGGTCGCGTAGCGCTGGTTCGCGTTGATCTTCAGGATGGGGCCGCCGCCGACCACGGGCTGATTCGCGGGGTCGTGGCGCTCGGCGTAGTTGGGGTGCACGGCGTGACCCACATCGCTCGACACGTGCAGCGACGCCGCGTAGGCGCGCGCCCTCTCCTCGGGGCCGGCCCCGAGCGCGGTCGAGATGCGCACGAGCACCTCCTCGTGGAACGGGCCGGCCGCTCCTGAGCGGGAGGCGCTGCCGATCTCCTCGTGGTCGAACGCGGCGAGCATCGCGATCGCGGAGACGGGGCGGGCGTCGCGGATGGCCGTGACGGCGGCGTGCGCCGAGAGCAGGTTGTCGAGACGGCCCGACGCGAACAGTCGGCCGTCGGCACCGAACACGCGCGGCTCCTGGGTGTCGGCGACGACGAGATCGTACCCGTCGATGCGGTCGGGCGCCGTGCCGGCGAGCGACGCGAGCGCTGCGAGGATGTCGGCGCTCTCGCGGTCGCCGAAGCCCCACACGGGCTGGGTGTGGCGCTGCTTGTCGAGGGCGAGGCCCTCGTTCACCGAGCGGTCGAGGTGCACGGCCAGCTGGGGGATGCGCAGGAGCGCGCCGGTGCGCACGAGGTGCTCGTCGCCATCCGCCGTCACGACCCGCCCCGCGAGCTCGAGCTCGCGGTCGAGCCAGGAGTTGAGGAGCGGCCCGCCGTAGACCTCGACGCCGAGCTGCCACCATCCGCCCGGTCCGAAGGTCGTGGGCTTCGGCTTGAGCTTGAAGCCGGGGGAGTCCGTGTGGGCGCCCACGATCGCGAACGGCGTCGTGGCGCCGGCGGCCTCGGGCACCGCGAAGGCGATCGCGGAGCCGTCGCGCACGACGACATACCGCCCGCCGGCGGCGATGTCCCACGCGTCCGTCTCCGCGAGCCGAGCGAACCCGCTCGCGACGAGGCGGCGGGCGATCTCGTCGGCCGCGTGATACGACGACGGCGAAGCCGTGACGAAGGCGGCGAGATCCTCGATGTGGGCGCGTGCGGCGGCGGGGACGGTCATCCCTCCAGGGTATCGACCGGTTCGACGACGGCGGTCGTCAGTCGACCGGCTCGATGAGGTCGGGCGAGTCGTTGCGCACGTTGCCCACGGCCGCGCTCACGCGGTGGAAGGAGAGCCCTTCTGCGACGCGCGGCGCGTCGTCGAGCGCCGCGTCGAGGATGTCGAGGGGGTAGTCCACGTCGGTGTCGAGCCACGCGTCGGCGTGGTCGGCGTCGAGGAAGACGGGCATCCGCTGGTGGACGGAGCCGAGCTGGCCGATCGCGTCGCGCGTGAGGATCGTGAAGCTCAGCATCCAGCGGGCGGGGTCGTCGTCCGCCTTCGACGGATCCTTCCACCACTCGTAGAGGCCGGCTAGCAGCAGGGCCTCATCGTCCGACGGGTGGATGAAGAGCGGGATCTTGCCGTCCTCCGTGACCTGCCACTCGTAGTAGCCGCTCACCGGGACGACCGCGCGCCGCTTCTGGAGCGCGGGAGCGAACATCCGCTTCTCCTCGAGCTCCTCGGCGCGCGCGTTGAAGGCGCGCGAGCCGATCGACGGGTCCTTGGCCCAGGAGGGCACGAGGCCCCAGCGCGCCGGCTCGAGTCTCCGCGTCGGCGGGTCGGTCTTCGCGGAGTCGAGGACGATCGCGGCGCGCGCCGTGGGCGCCACGTTGAAGGAGGGCGCAGGCAGGTCGTCGGACACGAGGTCCACGCGCAGCTGGCCGACCAGTTCCGAGCCCACCCGGGCCACCACGAAGCGTCCGCACACGCTGGCAGGCTACGCCTTCAGGATGCCGACGGCCTCGAGCCGCTCGGCGAGCCCCGCACCATCGTCGGCCGTCACCCACGGCACGCCGGCCGCGCTGTGGTCGTCGACGACCGTGCGGCCGCCCGCGAGCACCGCCTGAGCGGGCGAGAGCCGGCGGATGGCCACGGCCGAGACCGACGAGGGATGCTCGCGCGTGAACTCGGTGTAGATCTCGTCGTCGTGCTGCCCGTCGTCGCCGATGAGCAGCCACGCGATGTCGGGGAACTCGTCGGCGAGCCGGCGCAGGTTCGTGCGCTTGTGGTCGGTGCCGCTGCGGAACCACCGGTCGTGCGTCGGCCCCCAGTCGGTGAGGAGCATGGCGCCGGGCGGGAAGAGATGACGCGACAGGAAGCCCGTCAGGGTCGGGGCGACGTTCCACGCGCCCGTCGAGAGGTAGAGCATGGGGGAACCCGGGTTCTCGCGCACGATGCGCTCGAGCAGCACCGCCATGCCGGGCACGGGCTGGCGCGCGTGCGTGTGCAGGACGAACGAGTTCCACGCCGCGAGCAGGGGGCGCGGCAGCGCGGTGACCATGACGGTGTCGTCGATGTCGGACACGATCCCGAAGCGGACAGCGGGGTCGACGACGAAGACCCTGCCCGGGGTGGGCGTGCCGCCCTCGACCGACATGTGGAAGGTCTGCCATCCCGACGGGAGGTCGGCGGGGATGACCGCGTCGACGACGCCGCCGCGGTCGGCGACCACCTCGTGCGTCTCGCCGCCCACGGTCACCGTCACCTGGGCGAACGCGATGGGGATGCCCGCGAACGAGCGCCAGCCGCGCACGCTCGCCGCCTCGCCCTCGGGCGTGTGCTTGGGCGCGGGGACGATGAGCACGCGGCCGACGACCCGGATCCATCCCTCCCCGCCGTAGCCGGAGAAGGGGACAGCGGTCGGCGTGCGGCCCTTCCGGCGCGCGACGCGCTCGCGCCACGCATGGAAGCGGCGCTCGAGGCGGGCGACCCAGTGGATCTTGCCTGGGGCGGGCGTCGTGGAGGGCATCGCCCTCAGTCTTCCATGCGCCCGGGTGCTCCGTCGGCGCCGGGCCCGGCGTGGTCCCCGGATGGGTCGTCGTCGCCCGCGTGGAGGTGGCGGTGCTCGAGGCGCGCGATGATCCGCTTCCCGAGGAGCACGAGCAGGAGGAACACCGCGATCGCGCCGACGAAGAGGTAGCCCGCGTAGTGGGCCTGGTCGGCGATCTCGCGGAAGCCGGTCGCGGCGCCCGCCGCGATCGAGACGTAGAGCGACGACCACAGGACGCAGGCGGGCAGCGTCCACGCGATGAAGCGCCGGTAGCCGTAGCCGCTCATCCCGACCGTGAGGGGGACGAGGGAGTGCAGGACGGGCAGGAACCGCGAGAGGAAGATCGCGATCCCGCCGCGCCGGCGCAGATAGCGCTCCGACCGCTGCCAGTTGCGCTCGCCGATGCGCCGGCCGAGCCAGGAGTGCCGGATGCGCGGCCCGAGCCAGCGCCCGAGAGCGAAGCCGATGCTCTCGCCGACGAGCGCGCCGAGCACGACGGCGGCGCCGAGGACGACCCCCTCGACGGGCGAGGCGACCGCGGTCGCGGCGACGATGACGACGGTGTCGCCGGGGACGACGAGCCCGACGAGGACGCTCGTCTCGAGCATGATCGCGAGCCCCGCGAGCGCGGTTCTCAGGACGGGGTCGACCGACCCCACGACGTCCAGGATCCACAGGAGGATCTCGTTGATCACGTGCCGAGCATACGAGACGACGGCGCGCGCTAACCTGGAGTCTCCCGATCTCCCGCCGCGCGGCTCCCCGCGCGGCACGTTTCGATTCCGATTGGCTTCATCGCACCGTGTCGCAGAACCCCGCAGAGCATCCCGAGAACGACATCCACGCCGTCCAGGCGAAGTGGCAGCGCTACTGGAACGACCACGGGACGTTCCTCGCCGGCGGGGACGCCGACACCCGTCCGCGCAAGTACGTGCTCGCGATGTTCCCGTACCCCTCGGGCGACCTGCACATGGGGCACGCCGAGAACTACCTCTACAGCGACATCGTCGCGCGCTTCTGGCGTCACCGCGGCTACAACGTCCTGCAGCCGATCGGCTGGGACTCGTTCGGCCTGCCCGCCGAGAACGCGGCCATCCAGCGCGGGGCCGACCCGAGCCGCTGGACGTACGACAACATCGCGCAGCAGCGCGAGAGCCTGAAGGCGTACGGCGTCTCGTTCGACTGGAGCCGCGTGCTCCACACGAGCGACGAGGACTACTACCGCTGGAACCAGTGGCTGTTCCTGCAGCTGCACGAGCGCGGCCTGGCCTACCGCAAGGAGAGCCCGGTCAACTGGTGCCCCAACGACCAGACGGTGCTCGCGAACGAGCAGGTCGTCGACGGCCACTGCGAGCGCTGCGGCGCCGAGGTCGTGAAGAAGAAGCTCACGCAGTGGTACTTCAAGATCACGGAGTACGCCGATCGCCTGCTGGACGATCTGAACCAGCTCGAGGGATTCTGGCCGCACAAGGTGCTGCAGATGCAGCGCAACTGGATCGGCCGCTCGGTCGGCGCCGACATCGACTTCGAGATCGAGGGCCGTGACGAGAAGGTCACGGTCTTCTCGACGCGCCCCGACACGCTGCACGGCGCCACCTTCATGGTCGTCGCGCCCGACAGCGACCTCGCCGCCGAGCTCGCGGCCGGCTCGTCGCCCGAGGTGCGGATGGCCTTCCAGGACTACCTCGACCAGGTGCGCAAGCAGACCGAGATCGAGCGTCAGAACACCGACCGGCCGAAGACGGGCGTGTTCCTCGACCGCTACGCGATCAACCCCGTCAACGGGGAGCGCCTGCCGATCTGGGCCGCCGACTACGTGCTGGCCGACTACGGGCACGGCGCCGTCATGGCCGTGCCCGCGCACGACCAGCGCGACCTCGACTTCGCGATCGCCTTCGACCTGCCCGTGCGCGTGGTCGTCGACACCACGGCGCCCGTGACCGGCGCGATCCCCGTGATCGAGGTCGACGAGGACGGCGTGCCGATCGACCCCATGCCGCTCGACGACCCCAAGGAGACGGGCGTCGCGCTCACGGGCGAGGGTCGTCTCATCAACTCGGGCGCGCTCGACGGCCTGTCGAAGCGCAACGCGATCACGCGCGTCATCGAGCAGCTCGAAGCCGCGGGAACGGGGCGCGCGGCCAAGCAGTACCGCCTGCGCGACTGGCTGATCTCGCGTCAGCGGTACTGGGGCACGCCCATCCCGATGCTGCACACGGAGGACGGCCGCGTCGTGCCGGTGCCCGAGGACCAGCTGCCGGTGCGCCTGCCGAGCGCCGAGGGCCTCGACCTCAAGCCGAAGGGCAAATCGCCGCTCGGCGCCGCGACCGAGTGGGTGACGACGACCGAGCCCGAGACGGGCGCGCCCGCGCTGCGCGACCCCGACACGATGGACACGTTCGTCGACAGCTCGTGGTACTTCCTGCGCTTCCTGTCGCCGGGTCTGAAGGACGCTCCGTTCGCCCCGCAGGACGCCGACCGCTGGGCGCCCGTGGACGCCTACATCGGCGGCGTCGAGCACGCCATCCTGCACCTGCTGTACGCGCGCTTCATCACGAAGGTGCTGTTCGACATGGGCAGGGTCGACTTCACCGAGCCGTTCTCGTCGCTCATCAACCAGGGCATGGTCATCCTCGACGGCGCCAAGATGTCGAAGTCGAAGGGCAACCTCGTGCTCTTCAGCGACGAGCTCGCCGCGCACGGCGCCGACGTCCTGCGCGTCGCGCTCGCGTTCGCGGGCCCGGTCGAGGACGACAAGGACTGGAAGGACGTCTCGACGACCGGCGCGCACAAGTTCCTGCAGCGCGCGCTGCGCATCGCGCACGAGGTGTCGAGCCCGACCGACGTCGTCTGGGCCGAGGGCGACGTCGCGCTGCGCCGGGTCACGCACCGCCTGCTCGCGGAGGCGCCGACGCTCGTCGAGCAGACGAAGTTCAACGTCGTCGTCGCGCGCCTCATGGAGCTCGTCAACGCCATCCGCAAGACGATCGACTCGGGTGCCGGCGCGGCCGACCCGGCCGTCCGCGAGGCGGCCGAGGTCACGGCGATGGTCCTCGACCTCTTCGCTCCGCACACGGCGGAGGAGATGTGGGAGATCCTCGGGTACGAGCCCTCGGTGGGACTCGTCACGTGGCGGAACGCCGACCCGACGCTCCTCGTCGAGGACAAGGTCACCGCGGTCGTGCAGATCGACGGCAAGGTGCGCGCGACGCTCGAGGTGCCGGCCAAGATCGACGGGCCGTCGCTCGAGCACCTCGCACGCTCGGACGAGCGCATCACGCGCGCGCTCGGCGACCGCGCCATCACGCGCGCGATCGTCCGTCCGCCGAAGGTCGTGAGCTTCTCGACGAAGTAGGACGCGTCCGACGAGGCCGGCATCCCAGGCGGGGTGCCGGCCTCGCCGTGTGCACAGGGTCGTGCGCGCGGCGCGTCGCGGCAGGAGGCGCCGGTCGCCCCGAGTACGCCGAATCGGCCGCCGTAGCGTGGCGGAGTGACGGCAGAGATGGGCTTCCGCTCGCCGCGCGCCCGTCTCGGCGCCGGCGGGGTCGTCCTGCTGGTGCTGGGCGCTCTCGGGGTGACGGTCGCGCTCGGCGTGTGGCGCGGCGCGGCCTCGCCCGTCGAGGAGGTCGTCGTCACCCCCGCTCCGAGCGCGAGCGCCGTCGCGGTCGAGCCCGGGCAGCTGTACGTGCATGTGCACGGCGCGGTCGCCGAACCCGGCCTGTACGTGCTCGAGGCGGGCGCGCGCGTCGTCGATGCGATCTCCGCCGCGGGCGGCTTCGCCGACGATGCGGACTCGGGGGCGGTGAACCTCGCGCGTCCGCTCGCCGACGGCGAGCAGCTCGCGGTGCCCGTCGTGGGCGAGGCCCCTCCCGTGCCGCCGGCCGGAGGCACGGCCGCCCCAGGCGGCACAGGCGCGCTCGTCTCGCTCAACAGCGCGGACCAGGCCGCGCTCGAGACGCTGCCGCGCATCGGCCCGGCGCTCGCCGAGCGCATCATCTTGTGGCGCGACGAGAACGGCCCGTTCACGGCGATCGAGGACCTGCTCGCGGTGCCGGGGATCGGCGACAAGATGCTCGAGACGCTGCGACCGCTGGTGACGCTGTGACCGGCGTGCGCGACGTGCGACTCCTCGTGATCGCCGGGGTCGTGTGGGGTGCGGCGTTCGCGAGCGTGCTGTGGCCCGACGCCGCGACCGCGATCGCGGTCGCGCTCTGGTGCGTGTCTGCCACGGCATGCGGATGGCTGTGCGCGGCTCGCGGACGAAGGGCGCGTCGCGCGGCGGCGCCCCTGCTCGCGATCGCACTCGCCCTGGGAGCCGCCGTCTCGACGCACGTCGGGCTCGCGGCCCCCGCACGCGGCGAGCTGACCGCTCTCGTCGCGCGAGCGGGCCGCGTCGTGGAGATCGACGGTGTCGTGTCGAGCAAGGTCCGGCCCCTGCGGGACGCGCTGTGGTTCGAGGTCGAGACCACGGCCATCCGCGTGGGCAGGGAGCAGCGTGCGGCGGCCGCCACCGTGACGGTCTCGGTCGAGGGCGACGCGCTCGCGGGTGCTGCGCTCGACCTGGGGTCGACCGTCGCGCTGCGGGGAGGCGCTCGGGCCCCCGACCCGGGCGACCGGGCCGTGCTCGTCCTGTTCGCCGACCGCGGCTCCGTCGTGCGCGGCCCGCCGCACGTGCTCGGGGTGATGAGCGACCTGCGCGACGGCTTCGTCCACGACGTCGCGGCGGGGCTTCCCGAGCCGGGCGCCGGGCTGCTCCCCGGCCTCGCGGTCGGCGACACCCGCGCGGTGTCGGCCGACCTCGACGCCGCGATGAAGGCCTCGTCGCTCACGCATCTGACCGCGGTCAGCGGGGCGAACTGCGCGATCGTGACCGGGCTCGCGTTCGCACTCGCGGCGCTGATCCGATTGCCTCGGTGGGCTCGCGCCGGGGCGGCGCTCGCCGCGCTGGGCGGGTTCGTGCTGCTCGTGACGCCCGAGCCGAGCGTGGTGCGGGCGGCGACGATGGCCGTGATCGCGATGCTCGGGCTGCTCCTGGGCCGCGCGGGCGCGGGCGCCGCGGCACTGGGAGGCGCCGCGATCGTCCTGCTGCTTCTCGACCCGTGGCTCGCGACGTCGTTCGGGTTCGTGCTCTCGGCGCTCGCGACGGGTGCGCTGCTGCTGCTCGCGGGGCCGCTCGCACGCGGGCTCGAGCGCTGGCTGCCTCGCGCGCTCGCCCTGGGGATCGCGGTCCCGCTCGCCGCGCAGATCGCATGCGCACCCGTGATCGTCCTGCTCGCGCCCGCGGTGCCCGTGTACGGCGTCGTGGCGAACATGATCGCGGCGCCAGCGGCCCCGCTTGCGACGGTGGTCGGGATGCTCGCGTGCGTCCTGCAGGGTGTGCCGGTGGTCGCCGACGGGCTCGCCGCGATCGCCTGGGTGCCTTCCGCCTGGATCGCGCAGACCGCGGTGCTGTTCTCGGGCCTGCCGACGGCCTCCGTGCCATGGTGGGGCGGCGCTGCCGGCTTCGCCTCGCTCGCGCTGGTCGGCGTGTGCGTGGTCATCGTGCTCGTGCGTCCCGAGACTGTTCCCGCGCGAGTGCGGCGCGCTGCCGGCGCATCGCTCGCGGTCGTCGTGGGCGTCGTGTCCGGCTCGACGGCGCTCACGGGCGTCGCCGGGCCGCTCACAGCGCCGACGAGCTGGAGTGTCGCCCTGTGCGACATCGGCCAGGGCGACGCCGTGCTGCTGCGCTCGGAGGGGGCCGTTGCGCTCGTCGACACCGGGCCGGAACCCGAGCGTCTCGCCTCATGCCTGAACCGTCTGGGCGTCGGGCGGATCGACCTGCTCGTCGTCACGCACTTCGATCTCGATCACGTCGGCGGGATCGCGGCCGTGAGCGGGCGCGTGGACACGGCTCTTCACGGCCCGCTCGGAGCGGATGGGGCGCAGTGGCTCGCGCACGTGGATGAAGCGCGCCTCGTCGACGCATCGCTCGGGATGAGCGGCGTGCTCGGCGGCGCCGCATGGCGGGTGCTCTGGCCTCAGCCCGAGAGCCGCGCGTTCCCCGAGGGGAACGATGCGAGCGTGGTGCTCGAGATCGCGGGAGGCGGCATCCCGCGATCGCTTCTGCTCGGCGATCTCGGCGCGTCGTCGCAGTCGGCGCTGCGGGCGACCGGCGGCGTGTCGGGGAGGTACGACGTCGTGAAGGTCGCGCACCACGGCAGCGCGGATCAGGACGCCGAGCTCTATCGGATCGCGCGTCCCGCGCTCGCGCTCATCGGCGTGGGCGCGGACAACGACTACGGCCATCCGGCCGCGAGCATCCTCGCGGAGCTGCGGGCCGTCGGCGCCACCGTGGCTCGCACCGACGAGGACGGTCTGGTTCTCGTCGGCCAGCGCGAGGACGGTGTGCCCTGGGTGTGGCGGGAACGGCCGCGCGAGTCGGAGCCCGCGGAACCCCTGGACGATGATGTCAGTGCACGTTCTCGCGAGAGAAGATGATGAACCGCGCAGAGGAAGTCGAGGCGGCGATGACGGAGCACGAGCCGGAGCGGGTCGGGGAATGGACGCTCGTCGCGACCCGTCGCGCGTACGACGGATTCACGAAGGTCGACCGGCGCACCTACGAACTCCCGGATGGCCGCGTGTCGGACTGGGACGTCGTCGTGAGCCCCGACTCGGTCGCGGTCCTGGCGCTCACGGCGGAGCTGCGGGTCGTGGTCTTCGAGCAGTTCCGGGTCGGTGCAGGCGTCGTCCTCGACGAGGTTCCGGGGGGCTACGTCGATGAGGGCGAGTCGCCCCTGGACGCTGCACGGCGTGAGCTCCTCGAGGAGACGGGCTATCTGGCCGAGAGGCTCGTGTACCTGGGCTCCGAGTGGCTTGCAGCGAACGCGAACCGCAGGAAGCACCTGGTGCTCGCGCTGTCGGCTCGACGGGACGGCGCAACAAGCCGCGAGCCCGAGGAGCTCGGTCGTGTCCGCGAAGTGCCTGTCGGGGAGTTCCTGCGGAAGGTCGTGGAAGGCGACTCCACCGACGCAGACACGCTCTCACGGGGCCTGCTGTCTGTTCTCATCGCGACGGATGGCGGTGCCGCCGTCATCGACGTCCTGAATCGCGGCGTGCGCGAGCCCGCGGCGGCCGAGGGCATGACGTCGAACTGAGCTGCGGCCTCAGATGCCTCAGCTCGCGAGGAATCGCACGGGCAGGTCGGCGATGGCCAGGCCCGAGGCGCGGAGGGCCCTTTCGATCTCTCCCCGGTCGTCAGTGGGAGCTGCGATCTGCACTCGCTCGACGCCGTCGACCCGCGTGCCGCTGTCATCCGCCCAGAAGCTCGTGACCGAATGGTCCCCGACGAGCTCTCTCAGGAGCGCGACGTACTCGTCGCTCTCCCCGTCGGCGATCGTCACGGCCAGGAAGGGGGAGTTGACCTCGACGCTCTCGGCGCGGTCAATCCACGAGTACAGGGTGACGCCCGCGGCGACAACGGCGATGGCCGAGAGGAGAAGGGCCGACACTCGAATGACCCCGGCGGCCGCTGACCGCCGCGTCGTGGGCTGGGTGCGCGGTTCCACGTCGGCTCGCAGGGCGCAGGGCCAGGTCCGGTCGCTTGCTCAGATCCGCATCGAGCCGAGCGTCGCGAAGGCCTGGTCGCTCGGCACGATGCGCTTGCCGAGAGGCGTGAGCGTCACGGGGATGATCTTGATCTCCGCGATCGCGAGCGGGATGCCGATGATCGTCACGGCGAGCGCTGCGGCGCTCAGGATGTGCCCGATGACGAGCCAGATGCCCGCGACGAGGATCCAGATCACGTTGCCGATCGTCGACGCGACACCGGCCGTGGGGCGATCGATGACCGTGCGCCCGAACGGCCACAGCACGTAGTTCGCGATGCGGAACGAGGCGATGCCCCACGGGATGGTCACGATGAGGATGCAGCAGAGGATGCCCGCGAGGAAGTAGCCGATCGCGAGCGGCAGGCCCGCGAGCACGAGCCAGATGACGTTGAGGATCACGCGAAGCAGGGCCATGGCCCCATCATGACAGAGGCGCCCCCGGCCGCGGCCGTCCGGCGTCCGGCGTCCGGCACAATGGCTCCATGCCCGCGGACTCCGACGCGACCCTCAACGCGATCGCGGCCGAGCTCTCGGTCGTCCCGCCGCGGGATTTCGTCTCCGCGCGCGCGGCCCGGGCGAAGCAGATCGACGACCGGGCGCTCGCGTCCGAGGTGAAGGCGCTGCGCAAGCCCGTTCTCGCTGCGTGGGCGGTCAACGTGCTCGCTCAGGAGCGGCGTGCGGAGCTCGACCGGCTTCTCGAGGTGGCTTCGGCGCTCCGCGACGCGCAATCGGCTCTGGACGTCCGCCGGCTGGCGGAGCTCGGACGGGAGCGCCGGAGCGTCGTCGAGAAGCTGACGGAGCTCGTCTCGCAGCTGGCGGAGGCCCGCGGGGAGCGGCTCTCACCGAGCACGGTCGAGGCCGTGCGCGAGACGCTCAACGCGGCGGTGTTCGACGCGGATGCCGCGGCCGCCGTCGCGTCGGGACGGCTGACGCGCCCGCTCGAGGCGTCGGGCGGGTTCTCCGTCGACCTCGAGGGAGCGATCGCGGGTGGGGCAGCGGACGCGCCCGTCTCGCCGCCGCGGAAGGACTCGCCGCGCTCCGCGAAGGAGAGCGCCGCCGTCGCGCGGTCGCGGGCGAAGGCCGAGCGGGCCGTCCGTGCGGCCGAGAAGGACGCCGCGGCGTCAGCTCGGTCTCTCGCCGAGGCCGCCGAGCGACGCGAGCGCGCGCACGAGAAGGCAGAAGCGCTCGAGGAGCGCGTGGAGAAGCTGCGCCGCGATCTCGCATCGGCCGAGCGGGATCTGGCTGCGGCGCTCGAGCGGATCGACGACCTCGACGCCCAGGTGGCGGACGCCGAGAAGCGCGACGCAGAGGCTCAGGCCGCGGTCGACGCGGCCCGTGCCGACCTCCCCGAGTAGCGGTCGCTCCCGGGTCGGTGTCGGCACGCGCCGGTAGGCTGGATGAATGGCCGCTGCACCCCGCAAGACTCCCGCGAAGGCGACGAAGACGGCCATCCCGCAGCTGCCGTGGCGGCGCCCGGAGCCCGCGCCGATCGTGCTCGTGTCCGGCCCCGAGGAGGTCTGCGCCGAGCGCGCGATCGCGGGTGTGCGCGACTACCTCAAGGCCGAGGATCCGTCACTCGAGATCACCGACATCGTCGCGTCGGACTACACGTCCGGCATGCTGCTCGCGGTCACCTCGCCCTCGCTCTTCGGCGAGCCGCGCCTCGTGCGGGTGTCCGGCGTCGAGAAGTGCAGCGACGCGTTCCTCACCGAGGCGCTCGCGTACATCGAGGCGCCGCAGGAGGGCGCGACGCTCATCCTGCGCCACAACGGCGCGACCGTCCGCGGCAAGAAGCTGCTCGACGCCATCCGCTCGGGCGTCGGGGGCGGGGTCGAGGTTCCGTGCCCGGCCGTCAAGCGCGACGCCGACCGGTTCGACTTCGCGGCGGGGGAGTTCAAGGCCGCCGAACGGCGCATCGCCCCGAAGGCCCTCCAGGCGCTCACGCAGGCGTTCACGGGCGAGCTGGCCGAGCTCGCGGCCGCGTGCCAGCAGCTCATCTCGGACGTCGAGGGCGACATCACCGAGGACGTCGTGTCGCGCTACTACGGCGGACGCGTCGAGACGAACGCCTTCACGGTCGCCGACACCGCGATCGCCGGACGCTACGGAGAGGCGCTCGTCGCGCTGCGGCACGCCCTCGACTCCGGGGCGGATCCCGTGCCGCTCGTCGCCGCGTTCGCGATGAAGGTGCGCACGATGGCGCGCGTCGCGGGCTCGCGCGAGCCGTCGCGGCAGCTCGCGAACCGGCTCGGGATGAAGGACTGGCAGGTCGACCGCGCGCGCCGCGATCTCCAGTCGGGCTGGAACGACCGCGCGCTCGCGCTGGCCATCCAGGCGATCGCGCGGGCCGATGCCGAGGTCAAGGGCGCGTCGCGCGACCCCGTCTTCGCCCTCGAGCGGATGGTCACGGTCGTGGCGACGCGCGCTCCGTTCGGGCGCTGAGGCAGAACGCCGCGTACAGCAGAAGGCCCGCCCCGCTGACGCGGGACGGGCCTTCGACATGCACGCGGCTCAGAGCGACGAGACCTGCTTCGCGATGCCCGACTTGCGGTTCGCGGCCTGGTTCTTGTGGATGACGCCCTTGCTCACGGCCTTGTCGAGCTTCTTCGACGCCTTGGCGAGGGCGGCCTCGGCGGCGGCCTTGTCGCCGGCGGCGATGGCCTCGCGCGTCTTGCGGACGAGCGACTTCAGCTCGCTCTTGACGGCCTTGTTGCGCTCGCGCGCCTTCTCGTTGGTCTTGATGCGCTTGATCTGCGACTTGATGTTTGCCACGTCGAATGACTTTCGTTCGGAGTGATTCGGATGGTCGTATGACGGCCATCCGAGTGTGCTTCTTCAGTTGCCGCGTGACGAGAGAGGGGCGTCGTACGGCTGTGTGGGTGGCCCCACACGCAAGCCAAGGGTCAATGCTACCAGGTCACGCCTGGGCGGCTGTGCTCTCGACGACCGCGATCGCGAGATCCAGCACGGCCGAGAACGCCGCGGGGCGCATCGTCGTCACGAGGTGCGTCGACCGCGGGACGACGATGAGCTCCGCGTGGGGCACCAGGCGCGTGAAGAGGCGCTCGTGCAGGCGGAGCTGATCCCATTCGCCGTTGACGAACCACACGGGCATCGTCAGACGCGTGAGCGCGGTGCGGATGTCCAGGGTCGCGAGGCTCGCGAGGGCCGCGTCCTCGGAGCGGAGGGCATAGCCGCCCGCGCCGAGGTCGGTTCGCGTCTCCTCGGGGAGCGTCGCGCGGAGGATCCGCTGCACGAGCCACATGCCGTTGCCGGGCATCCGCTGCATGCCGCGCAGGAGCATCCGGTACAGCGCGAGCCCGGCGCCGCGGGGGAGCGCGGTCGCGCCCACGGCGACGAAGGCGGCGACGGGAGCGGCGTCGTCTCGCGCGAGATACGCCGTCGAGAGGATGCCGCCCATGGAATGCCCGACGAGCAGGACCGGGCCCGCGTCGCCGGCCGAGCGGAGGGCGCGATCCAGCGTCGCGAAGGCCTCCTCGAGCGACCATTCCTCGTCCATGCGCGAGCCGTGGCCGGGCAGGTCCAGCGCGTGCACGTCGACGCCGCGCCCCTGCAGATGGAGGACCTGCGTGCGCCACATGGTGGCGGATGTCCGGATGCCGTGAACGAGGACGACCTGGACACCGCTCATGCGCGCCATCGTATCCGGACAGGCGAAGGGGCCGACGGCTTCGAAAGCCGCCGGCCCCTTCGGGTCAGAGAGGGAGGATCACTCCTTCTCCCAGCCCACGTTCTCCACCGGCTGGAGGCCGAAGAGGTCGAGGCCCGTGTAGGTCTCGGGGGTCAGGTTCGCCAGACCCTCCTTGACCGTCATGATCTGCGGGCCGGCGTAGAGCGGGAACACGCCCCATGTCTCGGCCATGATCTCGGCCTCGAGCTTCATGCCCGCCTCGGTCTGCTCCTCCGCCGTCGGCAGCGCCGAGACCTCGTTCGCGATGCGCTCGTCGATCTCGGGCGTGCTCGTGGACGAGAGGTTGAGGCCGCTGTCCGAGCAGTAGACCTGGCACATGTACGCGACGCCGTACGGGTCGCTCGACGAGAAGCCGAGCATGACGAGGTCCCAGTTCTTCGTCGTGAGGTCGTTCGAGAAGTCGGACGACGGGCGCACCTCGGGGGTGATCGCGGCGCCCACCTCGGCGAGCTGCGTCTGGACGATGCGACCGCGCGCCTCGACGATCGGGTCGTCGCCGAAGAGCGGGAGCACGCCCTCGAGCCGGACGCCGTCCTTCTCGCGCACCCCGTCCTCGCCCATGACCCAGCCGGCCTCGTCGAGGATCGCGTTCGCCTCGTCGACGTTGTACTCCCAGCCCGCCTCGGTCAGCGCGTCGGTGTAGCCCTCCTGGAACGGGAAGAGCATCAGCGATCCGGCGTCGGGCTCGGTGTAGTCGAGACCGTTCCAGACGACCTCCTTGATCTGCTCGCGGTCGATCGCCATGAAGAGCGCCTTGCGCACCTCCAAGTCGGCGAACTGCTCACGCTCCGCGTTGATCTGGATGAGGTTCGTCGCGGTCCGCTGCGCGCGGTAGGTGACGACACCCTCCATGTCGGCGACCTGAGCGAGGCGGTCCTCGGTGTTGGTCAGCGCCATGTCGATCTCGCCATTGCGGAACGCGTTGATCTCGGCCGTGTCGTCGAGCACGCGGAAGGTCACCTTGTCGAGGAGTGGCTCGTCGCCCCACCAGTTCTCGTTCGGGACGAACGTGATCGTGCCGCCGTTCGCATCGAACTCGTCGACCGTGTACGGGCCCGCGCCCCACTCGGGGTGCACCTGGTTGACGTACGCCTCGTTGAAGAGCTCGGGCGTATTGATCGCCGGGTTCACGAGGTGCCAGAAGAGGCCGTCCGTCCAGGGGTAGACCTGCTTGAAGGTCACGACCGCCTGGCGCTCGTCCTCACCCTGCTCGACGGACTCGATGAGCGAGTAGCCGTCGGTCGAGTTGGGGATGTAGCCCTCGTCGAGCGAGCGGTTGGCGATCCAGGTCTGGTTGTAGGCCTCCCACGTGATCGGGGTGCCGTCGTTCCAGACCGCGTCGGGGTTGATGGTGTAGGTGACGACCGTCTTGCCGTCGACCTCCTCGGTCGTCCAGTCGGTGAGGTAGTTGGGGTTGGCGTACGCCTCGCCCTCGGGCGTCATGAGGATCGTCTGGGGGTTGTACCACTCCCACAGGGTCGCCGTGTCGACCGAGCCGTCCGAGTGGTTCGCGTTCAGCTGCTCGGGGATCTCCGTGATCGGGAAGACCGCCTCGCCGCCCTGCTGGAGGTTCTCGCGGGGCTGCGGGTTGTAGTCGGCACCGGTGATCTCGGTGGCGCCCTCGTTGCCTCCGCCGGACCCGCCGCCGTTGCCGCCGTCGTTGCCGCCACCGGCACAGCCCGCGAGGACGAGGGCGAGCGCGCCGGCTGCGGCCGCCGCCCCGATCCACTTCTGCTGCTTCTTCATGGTGCTCCTTTCGCGCCTTGTAGGCGTCGGGATATGGGAGAGATGAGATCGAGGCTAACCGCGGGCCGCGCGCGCTTGTGAGAACGTGAGCGAGCCGTGACCTGCGGGTCTCGTCCCGAGCGGGGCGCGGCGCGCCGTCGTCTTCGCACGACGCGCCGTGACCCCACGATGGATCAGCCGGTGGACATCTGCCCGCGGCTGAGGAGGTCGTGGTCGAGCTCGACGCGCGTCCGGCCGCGCTCCACCTTCGGATCGGGGATCGGGATGGCCGACAGCAGCGCCTGCGTGTACGGGTGCTGCGGGGTGTCGAACACGTCGTCGACGTCGCCGAACTCGACGAAGTCGCCGCGGTACATGACCGCCACGCGGTCGGCGAGGTGCCGGACCACCGAGAGATCGTGCGCGACGAACAGGTAGCTGATGCCGAGTCGCATCTTCAGCTCGTCGAGCAGGTTCAGCACACCGGCCTGGATCGACACGTCGAGCGCCGAGACCGGCTCATCGAGCACCACGAGCTTCGGCTCGGTCGCGAGCGCGCGGGCGATGCCGATGCGCTGGCGCTGACCGCCCGAGAACGCCTGCGGGAAGCGGTCGCTGTGGGCGGGGTTCAGCCCGACGAGCCCCATGAGCTCGTCGACGCGCTCGTGTGTGCGCTCCTTCGAGGTGCCGATCGTCTGCAGCGGCTCCGCGATGATGTCGAACACCGTCATGCGCGGGTCGAGGGCGCCCATCGGGTCCTGGAAGACGATCTGGATGTCGCGGCGGGCCGCGCGCTCACGATGGCGTCCCCTGAGCTCGCGCACGCTCGTTCCGTTGATCCGGATGTCGCCGCCCTCGGGCGCCGCGAACTCCATGATCTCGAGGAGCGTCGTGGTCTTGCCCGAGCCCGACTCGCCGACGATCGCGAGGGTCTCGCCCTCCTTGATGTCGAACGAGATGTCCTTGACGGCCTGCACCTCGCCGACCTTGCGCTTGAGGATGCCCTTGAGGATCGGGAACGTCTTCGACAGGTGCGACACCTCGAGGACCGTCTTGCGCTCCTCGCGGGGCGTGCGCACCAGGTCGCTCTCGGGGATCACCGGCACGGGGTACACGGGGCGACCGCCGATCAGCCCCGCATGGATCTCGTCGGCACGGATGCACGCGGCGCGGTGGTCCGCGTCGCCGCTGACCTGGAGAAGCTCGGGCTCGCCGACGCGGCACGCATCGAGCACGATCGGGCAGCGGTCGGCGAAGGGGCACGCATCCGGCAGGTCGATGAGCAGCGGCGGATTGCCCTTGATCGCGACGAGCGGCTGCTTCTCCTTCTTGTCGACGCGCGGGATCGCGCCGAGGAGGCCGATCGTGTACGGCATGCGCGTGTCGTCGAAGAGGTCGACGGCCGACGCCTGCTCGATCGGCTTGCCCGCGTACATGACGAGCACGTCATCGGCGATGTTCGCGACGACGCCCATGTCGTGGGTGATCATGATGACCGCGGCCCCGGTCTCGCGCTGCGCCGTGCGGATCAGATCGAGGATCTGCGCCTGGATCGTCACATCGAGAGCCGTCGTGGGCTCGTCGGCGATGATGAGCTTCGGATTGTTCGCCATGGCGATCGCGATGACGACGCGCTGGCGCATGCCGCCCGAGAACTCGTGGGGGAAGGCCTTCATGCGGCGCTCGGGATCGGTGATCCCGACGAGCGTGAGGAGCTCGATGCCGCGCTCCCACGCGCGCTTGCGGCCCATCCCCGCGTTGTGCACGACGAGCGCCTCGACGAGCTGGTCGCCGATCGTGTAGACCGGCGTGAGCGACGTGAGCGGGTCCTGGAAGATCATCGCCAGGCCGTTGCCGCGGATGGCGGACATCTGCTTGTCGGTCTTGCCGATGAGCTCGTCGCCCTGGAAGACGATCGATCCGGTGACGTGAGCGGTCTCGGCGAGGAGGCCCATGATCGCGAGCGAGGTCACGGACTTGCCCGAGCCGGACTCGCCGACGATGCCGAGGGTCTGGCCGGGGAGGAGGTCGAAGGAGACGCCGCGCACGGCGTCGACCCTTCCCGCCTCGGAGGCGAAGCTGACCCGGAGGTCGCGGACGGAGAGAACGGGTTCGGTCATGCGCGGCCTCCAGCCGCCGAAGTCGGGTCGAGGGCGTCGCGCAGTCCGTCGGCGACGAGCGCCATGGAGACGGTCAGCAGCGTGAGGGCGCCGGCGGGGAAGTAGAACATCCAGGGTGCGCTCGTGATGATCCCCGAGCCGGTTCCGATGAGGGAGCCGAGCGAGACATCGGGGAGCTTCACGCCGAAGCCGAGGAACGACAGGCCGGTCTCGAGCATCACGGCGCTCACGACGCCGAGGGTGAAGTTGATGACGAGGAGCGAGCCGATGTTCGGGATCATGTGGCGCAGCACGATGCGGAATCCGCTGACGCCCATGTAGCGGGCCGCCTGGATGTACTCGCGCTCGCGCAGCGAGAGGGAGAGCGTCCAGATCGTGCGAGCCGCGATGAACCAGTTCGTCAGGATGAGGATGATCGTGATCATCCTCCAGTCGCCGCCCGAGTCGTTCGAGATCATCGCGATGATGAGGAACGTCGGCACGGCCATGAGGAAGTGGATGACCGCGAGCGCCCCGCGCTCGTACCAGCCGCCGAAGTAGGCCGCGGTGGCGCCGACGAGCGCCGAGATGACCGTCGTGCCGATCGACACGAGCACGGCGATCATCAGCGAGCGCTGGAGGCCGACGACGACCATCGCGTAGAGATCGTTGCCCGAGTTGTTCGTGCCGAACCAGTGCTCGGCGCTCGGCGGATCGGACAGCGCCAGGAAGTCGAGCTCGATGTGGTCGTACTGCTGGAACACCGGCCCGACGACCGCGAACAGCGCGAGGAGCACGAAGATCACGAGGCCGCCCACGGCGGGCTTGTTGCGCATGAAGCGCCGCGTGTAGAGCGCGGACTTCCGCATCGGCTTGCTGCGGCCTGCGGTCAGCACCGTCTCGCTCGGCGGCGGGTTGTCGCCGTGCTCGAGCGGGTCGCGCATATCGGTCTGCATCGTCATGTCAGCTCACCCGCACTCGAGGGTCGAGGGCGACGACCGCGACATCCGCGAGCATCGCGCCGATGAAGGTCATGAAGGCGCCGAACGCGGCCGTCGCCACGGTCCCGTGGATGTCGTTCGTCGCGATCGTCTGGGAGAAGTACTGCCCCATGCCGCTCCAGCCGAAGATCGTCTCGGTGAGGATCGCGCCCGTGAAGGCGGCGGGGATGTTGAACGCGACCTGCGTCGTCACGGGGATGAGCGACGTCCGCAGCGCGTGCCGGCGGATGGCCTGCGACTTCGTCAGGCCCTTCGCGCGCGCCGTGCGGACGTAGTCGGCGCTGATGTTGTCGAGCAGCAGGGAGCGCTGCAGGAAGTGGTAGCCCGCGTAGCCGGTCAGCACGAGGCCGAGGGTCGGCAGCGTGAGGTGCTGGACGACGTCGACGAGCATCGGGAAGAAGCCCTCGACGCCGAGGCTCGCCGAGCCGGTGACATAGAACACGCGCGTGCCGACGGCCTGGTTGATCGAGATCGCGAGGAGCACGATGCCGAGCGCCGCGACGACCACGGGGATGTTCATCGTGATGATCGACGTCGCCTGGCCGATCCGGTCCGCGAGCTTGTACTGCCGGGATGCCGTGTAGACGCCGATCGCGATGCCGACGACCGCGGTGAGGATCGTCGCACCGAGCACGAGCTCCGCGGAGATCCACATCCGATACGCGACCTGCTCGTTCACCGAGCCGCCCGTCGGGCTCACGCCCCAGTCCCAGCGCGTGATGATCGCGGAGAGCCAGGTCCACCACCTCTCGACGAGCGGGACGGTGTCGCTGAGGTTGCGCGGCTCGAGCAGGGCGACGATCTGCTGCTCGGACAGCGGCGGGCGGCGGCCGACGTAGTTGCTGCGCGGGTCGAGGTAGAGCCACGCGAGGAAGTACGTCAGGTTCGTCGCCACGGCGATGATGAGCAGCCACCCCAGGATGCGGCGGAGCAGGTATCGGATCAAGGTCGTGGATTTCCTTCTTCGGACTGCGATCGCGCGCTTCTGGCGCGGTCATCGCACACGTTGAGCGTCGACTCTACCCCCGGTTGACTCAAGTCGACCATCCCGGGCGCACCGTGCCGAAAAGCGTTATCGATCTGTGCTGGTCTTGGCGGAAGTTGCGTCGGGATTTCTGGACGATGGGCAGAATGCCAAGGAGGGGCGGACCGCGGTCCGCCCCTCCTGGCCATCCTGCGCAGTCGCGTCAGCGCAGGACGAGCGTGCGCTCCCCGCTCTCCGAGGGAAGCATGCTCGCGGAATCCGGCGCGAAGACGGCGACGACGCGGTGGTTGCCGCGGGCCAGGTCGGCGGGCACCTCGAGCACGGCAGAGCCGCCGTCGAGCACAGCCGCACCCACGGAAGCGCCGTCGATGAGGAACTCGACCTCGCCGGTCGCCGCAGCGCCGTCGACCGTCCGGACGGTGGCGGTGAGCAGGTTCGGCGCGCCCTTCTTCGCCTGGCCGGGAGGCGTCGTGCGCAGCGTCGTGACGGTCTCCGCCGCGGGGGCGTCGGCGACGGCATCGAGCCCGACGATGACCGGGTCGTGGTCGCTCGAGCGGTAGGCGTCGGGCGCGTAGAAGAGCGTGCCGTGGCTGTTGTAGCGGCTGTACTCGAGCGCGACGGCCTCGCCGCTGTTGATCGACCAGATGTCCGCACCGGTCGCGAGCTCGGCGGCCGCCGGGTTGAGGAGCACATGGTCCAGGGAGCCCGAGAGCGCCTGGTACACGTAGCTGCTCTCAGTCGACCCGAACGCGCTCTCGGCGTCGACGTAGCCCGCCTCGTAGAGCACCTGCATCGGGTCCTCCTGCGTGTAGGAGTTGAAGTCGCCCACGAGCAGCGCGGCCTCGGCGCCCGTTCCCGTCGGGTCGCCGGCCATCCAGTCCGCGAGGGCCTGCGCCTGATAGACGCGCGACTGCGTGGATGCGCCCTGTCCGTCGCCCTGGTCCGCGTCCCCAGGCCACGGCCCTGCGGACCCCTTCGACTTGAAGTGGTTCACGACGACCGTGAAGGGCTCGCCGCCCGCGGTCGGCGCGAAGGTCTGCGCGATGGGCTCGCGCGCGTTCTGGAACGCGTCGATCTCGTCGTCGCTCGTGTCGAGCGCGGCGGAGGCGCCGACCGGGGAGACGAGGGCAGGCTGGTAGATGATCGCCGACGTGATCACGTCCTGCTCGCTCGCGTCGGGCAGGTTCGCGGGCGAGGGCACGAACGCCCACTTCTCGGTGCCCGCGGCCTCGTTCAGTGCGGCGACGAGCGTGGCGAGCGCCTCATCGGCGGGCTCGCCCAGACGCGCGGAGTTCTCGATCTCCATGAGCCCGACGACGCTCGCGTCGAGCCCTTCGATCGCGGCGACGATGCGGGCCTCCTGGCGGCCGAAGTCCTCCGCGTCCCACGCGCCGCGCTGATCGCAGCCCTCGTCGACCGTGACGCCGTCGCCCGCGCGGTCGCGGTACGGCACGCACGACGGGTCCTCGATCCCGAGGGTCGTGAAGTAGTTCAGGACGTTGAACGAGGCCACCGACACGTCGCCGCCCACCGGCTCGGGGGCCGCGGTCCGGGTGTTCTCGAACACGACGCCGTCGACACCCGATCCGTCGGCGACGATCGGCTCGGTGGGGTTCAGCTTCCATGCGTCGTTGCGGAAGTCGACGATGTGGGGCTCCGCGAACGTGACGGACGCACCGACCCGGATGGGCTCGACGAGCGAGATGTACGCGGGCGTGAGGTCGCGGTTGCGCGAGAAGCTCGCGGTCGATCCATCGTCGAGGGCGACGCGCCGCGCGGCGTTGTCGGCCGCGACGGCCTCTGCCTCGGGCGAGCCGGGGCGCGCGACGTCGGTCGGCTGGCGCAGGGGATCCGGGCCCGCGGCGAGCACGACCTCCCCGAACGTGTTCGTCGCGTAGGTGTCGGAGACGGTGAACTCGCCGGCGGGCGCGACGAGCATCGACTCCAGGCGCTCGCGCTCCGCGTCGGTCGCGGGCCAGCCCACGACGGCGGGCTCGACCGGCGCGGCGTCGGCGACGATCTCGGCGCCTCCCGCGCCGACGACGAGCTCGGTCAGGCCGTAGTGCTCCTTGACCTCGCCGGTGACCCGCACGGTGTCGCCGATCGCGACCGCGCCCACGGTGGCGGCCGAGTAGATGAAGATCGCGTCCGACGCGACATGCGCGGCCGGGTCGAGCTCGCCGCCGGTGCCGGGGGTCTGGAGGACGTAGCCGTCGAACCCGCCCGTCGGGTAGTGGGCCGTGACGACGCCCGTCGTCGTCACGGTCTGCCCGACGAGGGGCGAGGCGTCGCCGGTGCCCTGGATCTCCGCGATCTCGACGGGCTCCCCGGGCGTCGGAGTGGGCGTCGGAGTGGGCGTGGGAGTGGGCGTCGTGTCGCCGCCGAGCGGCTCGGGCGTGGGCGCACCCGTGACGAAGTCCGCGCCGTTGTCGGCCGTGTTCGCGCCTCCCGTGCGGGCGATCGCCGTCGCGTTCGTCGTGGCGGGCGCTGCGGAGCCGGCGAAGTCGGTCGCGCCGCCCCAGCCCACGTAGTCCACGACGGGCGCCGCCGTCGCGAGGCCGGTCGCACCCGACAGCGGCGTCACCTGCGAGACGAGCGCCACCTTGCCCTGGGATCCGCTCATCGCGATGCCGCCGTCGACATCCGCCTCGACGTCGGGGAGGGCGGTGTTCGAGCCGTAGGCCTGCCCGACCACGAGCGTCTCGTCGGGCGGCAGCACGACATCGCCGAGCGGCGTGACCTGCCACGTCGCGCCCGTCGCCGAGGCGTACTGGACGCTCCAGCCGGCGAGGCTCTGCGGGGCGTCGGTCGTGTTCACGATCTCGACGAAGTCCCGGCTGAATGCGGCGCCGCTGTTGCCGCCGCCGCCGTACACCTCGTTGATGAGGACGCCGTCGCCGGGAGAGACGGCGGCATGAGCCGCGACGGGGGCGAGCAGCGCGGCCGCGACCGATGCGGTCGCTGCCGCGGCGCACAGGCGCCGGGTGCGGCGCGGGGGAGAGGACTGCTGCACGATGGTCTCCTTCGGATGTGCAGGAGGGCGCGGCGGTCGCCGCACGGGAGGATGTCAGGCAATCGTCGTCGCATGAACGGCCGGTTACCGGGATCTCGCGCGGAAGCGGCGGCGCGTCGCGCGGCGACCCGGGCACGCGCGACGGCGCGCGGCCCGTAGAATCAGACGGATATGTCCCCTCGTGCCACGACTCCGCTCCCGCCTGCCGCGACACCGCCTGAGCGCATCCGCAACTTCTGCATCATCGCTCACATCGATCACGGCAAGTCGACGCTCGCCGACCGCATGCTGCAGCTCACCGGCGTCGTGTCCGACCGCGACATGCGCGCGCAGTACCTCGACCGGATGGACATCGAGCGCGAGCGCGGCATCACCGTCAAGAGCCAGGCGGTGCGTCTTCCGTGGCAGCTCGACGGCGACACCTATGCGCTGAACATGATCGACACGCCGGGGCACGTCGACTTCACCTACGAGGTCTCGCGCTCGCTCGCGGCGTGCGAGGGCGCGGTGCTGCTCGTCGACGCCGCGCAGGGGATCGAGGCGCAGACGCTCGCGAACCTCTACCTCGCGCTCGAGAACGACCTCACGATCATCCCCGTGCTCAACAAGATCGATCTCCCCGCGGCCGATCCCGACCGCTTCGCCAAGGAGCTCGCAGACCTCATCGGCGGCGACCCGGCCGATGTCCTGCGCGTGTCGGGCAAGACCGGTCAGGGCGTGGCGGAGCTGCTGGACCGCCTCGTCGCCGAGATCCCGGCACCCCGGGGCGACGCCGATGCACCCGCCCGCGCGATGATCTTCGACTCCGTCTACGACGCCTACCGCGGCGTCGTCACCTACGTGCGGATGGTCGACGGGCGCCTCTCTCCGCGCGAGCGCATCCAGATGATGTCGACGCGCGCGACGCACGAGCTCCTCGAGATCGGCGTCTCCAGCCCCGAGCCGACGCCCTCGAAGGGCCTCTCCGTCGGCGAGGTCGGGTACCTCATCACCGGCGTGAAGGACGTCCGCCAGTCGAAGGTCGGCGACACGGTGACCAACCAGCGCACGCCCGCGACCGAGCCGCTCCCCGGCTACACCGACCCGAAGCCGATGGTGTTCTCGGGGCTCTACCCGATCGACGCGAGCGACTACCCCGACCTCCGCGAGGCGCTCGACAAGCTCAAGCTCTCGGATGCCTCGCTCGCGTACGAGCCCGAGACATCCGTCGCCCTGGGCTTCGGCTTCCGATGCGGCTTCCTGGGGCTCCTGCACCTCGAGATCGTCACCGAGCGGCTCTCGCGCGAGTTCGGTCTCGACCTCATCACGACGGCGCCCAGCGTCGTCTACGAGGTCACGACCGAGACCGGGGAGAAGATCGTCGTCACGAACCCCAGCGAGTACCCCGACGGCAAGATCGGGGCGGTGTCCGAGCCGATCGTCAAGGCCTCGATCCTCGCGCCCAAGGAGTACGTCGGCACCGTGATGGAGCTGTGCCAGCAGCGCCGCGGCACGATGCTCGGCATGGACTACCTCTCCGAGGAGCGCGTCGAGCTGAAGTACACGATGCCGCTCGGCGAGATCGTGTTCGACTTCTTCGACCAGCTCAAGAGCCGCACGCAGGGCTACGCGAGCTTCGACTACGAGCCCGAGGGCCAGCAGGAGGCCGACCTCGTGAAGGTCGACATCCTCCTCCAGGGCGAGCGCGTGGACGCGTTCAGCGCGATCGTCCACCGCGAGAAGGCCTACTCCTACGGCACGACGATGACCGAGCGCCTGCGCAAGCTCATCCCGCGCCAGCAGTTCGAGGTTCCCATCCAGGCCGCCATCGGCGCGCGCGTGATCGCGCGCGAGAACATCCGCGCGATGCGCAAGGACGTCCTCGCGAAGTGCTACGGCGGCGACATCTCGCGCAAGCGGAAGCTGCTCGAGAAGCAGAAGGAGGGCAAGAAGCGCATGAAGATGGTCGGCCGGGTCGAGGTGCCCCAGGAGGCCTTCATCGCCGCGCTCTCCGGAGACGTCGAGTCGAAGGCCGGGAAGTAGCCAGGGGCTGCGGTTAGGGTGGACACCATGCGCCGGGAGACCTTCCGAGACGAGACGGTCGACTATGCCGCCGTCGGGGCGACGCAGGCTCCTGACCTGCTCCAGTACCCGCCGGAGCACAGCATCCCCGCGGCGTCCGCCTGGCGGATCGGCAGCGGCGAGGAGCGCTTCCGCACCGCGGTCGACGCCCTCCTGTCGTGGGGTGCGCTGAAGGGCGCGGGGCTCACGCTGAGCGACGTCCGGCCCGCTCCCGGCCCGACCTACACGGGCGTCAGCTTCGACGAGGCGGGCAACGCCGTCGCGCCGAGCCGATCGGATGCCGACCAGCGGTTCGACGCGGACGGAACGCCGTACGTCGGGGCGGGCACGACCGTCACCGTGCACGGCAAGGTGGGCGGCTCGCGCGCGGACGCCGAGCTGCGGGTCATCTTCGTGATCGAGGAGGCGCGTCGGGTGGGCTTCGCTCTCGGCACCGTCGGCGACTCGGTGGTGAGCGGCGAGGAGTCGTTCATGATCGAGTGGCGCGAGAACGACGAGGTGTGGTTCGAGGTGCGCGCGTTCGACCGCCCCATGACGTTCTGGAACCGCCTGTTCAAGACGCTCGTGCGCCGCCGTCGCAAGGCGCTCTTCGCGGGGTACCTCCGCGCGATCTCGCCGCTGTTCCACACCGGCTCCTGATGGCCGGCGCCCTCCCCGTCGGCGATCCCGCTCCCGCCGACGGCCGCCTCCCGCGCGATCTGCCGATCGATCCGGCGACGGATCTCGGCGTCTACCTGCACGTGCCGTTCTGCCGGGTGCGCTGCGGGTACTGCGACTTCAACACGTACACCTCCGAGGAGCTGCGCGGAGCCCGACAGGACGAGTACGCCGACGTCCTCCTGCGCGAGGTCGCGCTCGCGCGCGACGTGCTCGCCGAGGCGGGCGCGCTGCGTCCCGCGCAGACGGTGTTCTTCGGCGGCGGCACGCCGACGCTGCTGCCCGCCGGCGACCTCGCGCGCATGCTCGAGGGCGTGCGCGGCGCGTTCGGCATCGCGGACGGCGCGGAGATCACCGTCGAGGCGAACCCCGACACGGTGACCCCCGCGGTCGCGGAGGAGCTCGCGCGGGCGGGGGTCACCCGCATGTCGGTGGGCATGCAGTCGGCCGTGCCGCACGTGCTCGCGGCGCTCGATCGCACGCACACGCCGTCGAACGTGCGGACGGCGGTCGAGGCAGGGCGCTCGGTCGGGCTCGACGTGAGCGTCGACCTCATCTACGGCGCCCCCGGCGAGTCGATCGACGACTGGCGCGCGTCGCTCGAGGCCGCGCTCGCGCTCGAACCCGACCACGTCTCGGCGTACGCGCTCATCATCGAGGACGGGACGAAGCTCGCGCGGCAGATCCGCCGCGGCGAGGTGCCCGCGCCCGACGACGACCTCCAGGCCGACATGTACGAGCTCGCCGACCGCATGCTCGCCGACGCGGGCTTCGCGTGGTACGAGGTGTCGAACTGGGCGCGCGGCGACGGCCGTCGCTCGCGCCACAACCTCGCGTACTGGCGCGGCGCCGACTGGTGGGGCTTCGGTCCGGGTGCGCACAGCCACGTCGCGGGTCTGCGCTGGTGGAACGTCAAGCATCCCGCCGCGTACGCGCAGCGGCTCGCCGCGGGGGAGTCGCCGGCCGCCGGTCGGGAGCGCCCCGACGCGGCCGCGCAGCAGCTCGAGCGCGTGCTGCTGCACAGCCGCATCCGCGAGGGGCTCGCGATCGACGCGCTGCCGGATGACGCGCGGCGTGCGGTGGCCGGCCTCATCGCCGACGGCCTCATCGAGCCGGGGGCGGCACTCCGCGGGCGGATCGTGCTCACCCTCCGCGGCCGCCTTCTCGCGGACGCCGTAGTGCGGGCACTCACGGACTGAGGTCGGCCGAGCCGCGCAGGCGGCCGGCGCGCATGCCGTTCCCGGCCTCGGGTCGGTAGACTGGCACTCCGAGACATCGAGTGCCAGGAGAGGAGCGCGCACATGGTCAGCGACCGCGGACTGCAGGTGCTCCGGGCCATCGTGCAGGACTACGTCGACACGCACGAGCCGGTCGGCAGCCGCTCCATCGTCGAGCGGCACTCCTTCGGCGTCTCGGCGGCGACCATCCGCAACGACATGGCGCTCCTCGAGGACGAGGAGCTCATCGCCCAGCCGCATACGTCGTCGGGCCGCGTTCCGACGGACAAGGGCTACCGCGTCTTCGTCGACCACCTCGCCGAGCTGCGCCCGCTGTCATCGGCCCAGCGGTCGGCGATCGCGTCGTTCCTGGGCGACCCGGCCGACCTCGACGACCTCCTCGCGCGCACCGTCCGCCTCCTCACGCAGCTCACCGGACAGGTCGCGCTCGTGCAGTACCCGTCCTTCGCCCGGGCGAGCGTGACGCACGTGCAGCTCGTGCCGCTCGACGGCCGCCGCGTGCTCGTCATCATCGTGACCGACACCGGCCGCGTGTCGCAGCGCATCACGGGCCTTGCCGACGAGCTCGACGCGGAGTCGATCGAGCGGGTCGCCGCGCGCCTCGTGCCCCTCCTCGCCGGCCGCTCCGTGGCCGACGCGGCCGAGCAGCTGCAGCGCGGCGCCGAGCTCGCTGCCGCTCCCGTCAGCGCCGTCGATCGCGCGCTGCACAGGATCGCGCAGGCGGCAGCCGAGGAGCTCGACGAGTTCCGCCAGAACCGCCTCGTGCTGGCGGGCTCGGCGACCCTCGCGAAGCGCGAGCAGGACTTCCGCGGCAGCATCCATCCGCTCCTCGAGGCGATCGAGGAGCAGGTGACGCTGCTGCGGCTCATGAGCGAGATGGTCGCCGACGAGCAGGGTCTCTCGGCGAGCATCGGCCGCGAGAACGCGGCCTTCGGGCTCTCCGAGGCGTCGATCGTCGCGAGCGAGTACGACTCGGCCGTCGGCGCGGCGCGCATCGGCATCATGGGGCCCACGCGCATGGACTACCCCCGCAACCTCGCTGCGGCGCGGGCGGTCGCCCGCTACCTGACGAGGCTGCTGGACGAGGACGAGGGCCGGCGCTGACGCGTCGCCCGACGGATCGGAGCACGGGCGCACGACGCCCGCAGGAAGGCTGATGTGGCTGATCACTACGAGACCCTCGGCGTGTCGAAGGACGCGTCGCAGGAGGACATCAAGAAGGCGTACCGCAAGCTCGCGCGTCGCCTGCACCCGGATGTGAACCCCGCGCCCGAGGCCGCGGAGGAGTTCAAGTCGGTCACGCACGCGTACGACGTGCTCAGCGACCCCGAGCAGCGCCGCCGCTACGACATGGGCGGCGACGAGTCGCCGTTCGGCGGCGCGGGCTTCGGCGGATTCGGCGACATCTTCGAGACGTTCTTCGGCGCCTCGGGCGGCGGTCGCGGCGGTCGGCCGCGCTCGCGCCGAGAGCGCGGACAGGACGCGCTCGTCCGCGTGACGCTCGAGCTCGGCGATGTCGTGTTCGGCACGCATCGCGACATCGAGGTCGACACGGCTGTGCTCTGCGAGACCTGCCAGGGGTCCTGCTGCCAGCCGGGGACGAGCCCCGCGACGTGCGACATCTGCGGCGGCACGGGCCACGTGCAGCGCCAGGTGCGCAGCCTCCTCGGCAACATGGTGACGTCGCAGCCCTGCGGCGCGTGCCAGGGCTACGGCACCGTCATCCCGCACCCGTGCGCGACCTGCGGCGGCCAGGGCCGCGTGCGCTCGCGCCGCACCGTGTCGCTCGACATCCCCGCGGGCGTCGAGACGGGCCTGCGTCTGCAGCTGCCGGGCTCGGGCGAGGTGGGCCCCGCCGGCGGCCCGAACGGCGACCTGTACGTCGAGGTCACGGTCGCCCCGCACCGGGTGTTCAGCCGCGACGGCGACGACCTGCTCGCAACCCTCGAGGTGTCGATGACCGACGCCATCCTCGGCACGACGACCACCATCGCCGGGCTCGACGGCGAGGTCGAGGTCGAGGTGCGCCCTGGCATCCAGTCGGGCGAGGTGCTGACGATCAAGGAGCGCGGGATCACGGGGCTGCGCACCTCGCGTCGCGGCGACCTGCGCGTGGGCGTCCAGGTCGTCACGCCGACGAAGGTCGATCACCGCACGCGTCAGCTCCTCGAGGAGCTCGCGCGGCGCACGAAGGCGCCCGCGCCGCGCCTGGCCGAGTTCCACCAGGGGCTGTTCTCGAAGCTCCGCGACCGGTTCCGCGGCTAGGTCCCATGGCGCTGCACTTCCACGACGAGCGCGCGGGGGCGGTCTCGCCCGGCGGCGAGCTCGAGCTCACGGGTGCGGAGGCGCACCACGCCGCATCCGTGCGCCGCGTGCGCGTCGGCGAGGAGGTCACGGTCACGGATGGCCGCGGCGCGTGGCTCGCGGGCACGTGCGAGAGCGTCTCGCCGCAGCGCGTCGTCATGCGGATCGCCTCGCGCCAGGATCTGCCGCCCCAGTCCCCGCGGCTCGTGCTCGTGCAGGCGCTCGCGAAGGGCGATCGCGACGAGCTCGCGGTGCAGGCGGCGACCGAGCTCGGCATCGACGAGGTCGTGCCGTGGCAGGCGGCGCGCAGCGTCTCGCGCTGGCAGGGGCTGAAGGCGGAGAAGGGCCGCGCCCGCTGGGCCTCGATCGTCCGCGAGGCCGCGAAGCAGGCGCACCGGGCGTGGATCGCGGAGGTCTCGCCGATCGCGACGACCGCGCAGGTCGCAGAGCGCGCGGCGTCGGCGCGCGTGCTCGTGCTCGACCCGACCGCGCAGGCCGCTCTGACCTCGATCGACGTCGACGACGCCCGCGATCTCGTGCTCGTCGTCGGCCCCGAGGGCGGCATCGCGCCCGACGAGCTGGAGCGCCTCGCGGCCGCCGGCGCCGAGCGCGTGCGCCTCGGCGACACCATCCTGAGGACCTCGACCGCGGGCCCGGCGGCCCTCGCCGTCCTCAACGCGAAGCTCGGGCGCTGGTGACCGCGGTGGATAGACTCGACCGCATGAGCGAGCCGTCGATCTTCACGCGCATCCTGCAGGGCGAGATCCCGGGAACCATCGTCGCCGAGACCGAGCGCGTGTTCGTGCTGCAGGACATCAGCCCGCAGGCGCCCGTCCACCTCCTCGTCATCCCGAAGACGCAGGAGTACCGCGACGTCGTCGAACTCGCGGCGGGCGACCCCTCGCTCCTCGCCGAGATGGTCCAGACCGCGAAGGCGGTCGCCGAGGACCACGCCGGCGGGCAGTTCCGTCTGATCTTCAACACCGGCGCAGACGCGGGCCAGACCGTGTTCCACGTGCACGCGCACGTGCTCGCCGGAGAACTCCAGGAGAAGAGCCTCGTTGGCCACTGACCCCATGGGCGCCGCCCAGCCGGACGACGACGTCGTCACCCAGACCATCCACGCCGACGGCGTCGCGATGGTGCAGCTCCTCGGACCGCAGGACCGCCTCCTGCGCATGGTCGAGCGCGAGCACCCCGCCGTCGACGTCCTCGTGCGCGGCAACGAGATCACCCTGCGCGGGTCGGCCTCCGCCGTGCGCGCCGCGCGCGCCCTCGTCGACGAGCTGCTGCAGCTCACGCGCGAGGGGCACGACCTCGGCCCCGCCGACATCGCGACGTCGAACCGCATCCTCGAGCAGGGCGGGCCGCGCCCGAGCGAGGTGCTCGGCGAGGCGATCCTGTCGACCCGCGGCAAGGTCATCCGCCCGAAGACCCTCGGCCAGAAGAAGTACGTCGACGCGATCGACGAGAACACGATCGTCTTCGGCATCGGCCCTGCGGGCACGGGGAAGACCTACCTCGCGATGGCGAAGGCCGTGCAGGCCCTGCAGCGCCGCGAGGTGAACCGCATCATCCTCACGCGCCCCGCGGTCGAGGCGGGGGAGCGGCTCGGCTTCCTGCCGGGAACGCTGACCGACAAGATCGACCCGTACCTCCGGCCGCTGTACGACGCGCTCAACGAGATGATGGACCCCGAGCTCGTGCCGAAGCTCATGGCGAGCGGGACGATCGAGGTCGCGCCGCTCGCCTACATGCGCGGGCGCACGCTCAACGACTCGTTCGTCGTCCTCGACGAGGCCCAGAACACGACCCCCGAGCAGATGAAGATGTTCCTCACGCGCCTCGGGTTCGGCACCCGGATGGTCGTCACGGGCGACATCACGCAGGTCGACCTGCCGGGTGGGACGTCGGGGCTGCGGCTCGTCACGCGCATCCTCGACGGCGTCGACGACATCCACTTCGCACGGCTCTCGAGCGATGACGTCGTGCGCCACACGCTCGTGGGCCGCATCGTCGACGCCTACAGCGAGTACGACGAGAAGCGCGCCGCGCACCGAGCGGAGCTGGACGAGGCGCGCGAGTTCGCGAACCGCGCCGAGCGGCGCGGCGCGTCGCGCACGGGCGGTCCGCGCGACCGCAAGCCGAAGCGGGGGATCCGATGATCGACATCAACAACGAGTCCGCCATCGCGGTCGACGAGAGCGTCCTGCTGCGTCTGACGCAGCACAACCTCGCGCAGCTGCACGTCAGCCCCGACGCCGAGGTCGCGATCGTCCTCGTCGACGAGGGCGCCATGGAGGCGCTGCACGTGCAGTGGATGGACGAGCCCGGCCCGACCGACGTCCTGAGCTTCCCGATGGACGAGCTCCGACCGGGCACCGACGACATGCCGACGCCCGCGGGACTCCTGGGCGACATCGTGCTGTGCCCGCAGGTCGCGGAAGGCCAGGCCGAGAAGGCCGGCCACTCGCTCATGGACGAGCTCATCCTGCTCACGACCCACGGGCTGCTCCACCTGCTCGGGTACGACCACGCCGAGCCCGAGGAGCACCGCGTCATGTTCGGGCTCCAGGATCGGCTCATCGCGAGCTTCGCCGCCGAGGAACGCAGACGCCCGCGCACATGATCGAGACGCTGCTGCTGATCGGGGCCGTCGTGCTCGTCGCGGTCGGGGGCCTCATGTCCGCACTCGACGCCGCGCTGTCGGTCAGCTCGCGGGCCGACCTCGTCGACCTCGCGACCGAGGGCCGCAACGCGCGGGCGCTCGCCCACATCGCCGACGACCCCGACAGCCACGCGAACGCGATCGGCTTCCTGAGGGTGCTCGCGGAGACCGGCGCCGCCGTGTTCGCGACGGTCGCGTTCATCCTGCTGTTCGACAGCGTCTGGTGGGCCGTGCTCGCGACGGTCGTCGTCATGACGGGCTTCTCGTTCGTCGCGGTCGCCTCGAGTCCGCGCTCCGCGGGGCGCCGGCATGCGGAGGCGCTGCTGTCCTGGTTCGCTCCGCTCGTGCGCGGTGTGCGCATCGTGCTCGGGCCCCTCGTGAAGGCGCTCGTCGTGGTCGGCAACGCGATCACGCCGGGCGGCGGCCGGCGCAGCTTCGAGTCGGAGGACCAGCTGCTGAGCATGGTCGACGAAGCCGCGTCGAACGACCTCATCGAGGCCGACGATCGCGACCTCATCCACTCGGTGTTCGATTTCACCGACCAGGTCGTGCGCGTCGTCATGGTGCCGCGCACCGAGATGGTCACGGTCGAGGCCGACGCCACCGCGCGCGAGGCCATGACGATCTTCCTCCAGCGCGGCATGTCGCGCCTGCCGGTGGTCGACGGGGAGATCGACGACGTCGTCGGGGTCCTGTATCTGAAAGACCTCGTCCTGCATGCGTTCCGCGAGGGCGCCGCGTGGCACGAGGGCACGACCGCCCGGGCCCTCGCGCGACCTGCCGTGTTCGTCCCGGAGCAGATGCGCGCCGAGACGCTCCTGCAGCAGATGAAGCGCGACGCCGTGCACGTCTGCATCGTCGTCGACGAGTACGGCGGCGTCGCGGGCCTCGTGACCCTCGAGGACCTCATCGAGGAGCTCGTCGGCGACATCTCCGACGAGTACGACCAGCCGTCGAAGGAGATCGTCGATCTCCCGGACGGCACCTTCCGGGTGAGCGCGAGCCTCGGGCTCGACGAGGTGGGCGAGCTGTTCGGCATCGAGCTCGAGGACGACGACGTCGACTCGATCGGCGGGCTCCTCGGCAAGCACATCGGCCGCGTGCCGCAGCCGGGCGACATGGCCGAGGTCGAGGGCCTCATCCTCACCGGCGGCACGTCGCGCGGCCGCGGACGGGGGATCGCGACCGTGTTCGTCGACCGGAGCCCTGCTCTGCGCGCTGTCGACGAGGTGCGCGGCCGTCACCCGCGCACGGGCGAGCTCGCGCTGCCGGTGACGGTGGAGGTGCCGACCGTGCGCGAGCCGGCGAAGAAGAGCGGCGGACGGAAGCCCGCGGCGAAGAGGAACGGCGGCCGCTCGGACGACGCCGCGAGGAAGGACGAACCCCATGACTGATTCCCCGGAGCACACGAGCCGGAGCGGGTTCGTGACCTTCGTCGGCCGGCCGAACGTGGGCAAGTCGACGCTCATGAACGCGCTCGTCGGCGAGAAGGTCGCGATCACGAGCGAGAAGCCGCAGACCACGCGCCGCGCCATCCGCGGCATCCTGAACCGCCCCGGCGGTCAGCTCATCGTGGTCGACACACCGGGCATCCACCGCCCGCGCACGCTCCTCGGCCAGCGTCTGAACGACCTCGTCGAATCGGTGCTCGGCGACGTCGACGTCATCGCCTTCTGCGTGCCCGCGCAGGAGAAGGTCGGACCGGGCGACCGCCGGATCGCCGAATCGCTCGACGGCTATCCTCGCGCGAAGAAGGTCGCCATCGTCACGAAGACCGACGCGTCGTCGCACGAGCAGATCATGGAGCGCCTTCTCGAGGTCGACGCCCTCCGCGAGGACTGGGCCGCGGTCATCCCCCTGTCGTCGATCACCGGAGAGCGCCTCGACGTGCTGACGGATGAGCTGCTCGCCCTCATGCCCGAGGGCCCTGCGCTCTACCCCGACGGCGTCGTCACCGACGAGTCGACCGAGGACCGCGTCGCAGAGATCATCCGCGAGGCCGCGCTCGAGGGCGTGCGCGACGAGCTGCCGCATTCGATCGCCGTCATGATCTCCGACATCGCCCCGCGGGAGGACAATCCCGAGCTGACCGACGTCTGGGCCGACCTCGTGGTCGAGCGAGACAGTCAGAAGGCCATCATCATCGGCCGGAAGGGCACGCGGCTCAAGGAGGTGGGCTCGCGCGCGCGAGCGCAGCTCGAGCCGCTGCTCGGCACGCGGGTGTTCCTCTCGCTTCACGTGCGCGTCGCGAAGGAGTGGCAGCGCGACCCCAAGCAGCTGAGGCGCCTCGGCTTCTGACGCGATCGCTACGCGAGCCCGGCGTCGCGCGCGATCACGGCCGCGGCCATCCGGCTCGCGACGCCCAGCTTCGCGAGCACGTGCGAGACATGGCTCTTGACGGTCGTCTCCGACACGTGCAGCTCGCGCGCGATCTCGGAGTTGGACCGGCCGGCGCCGAGCCCGACGAGCACCTCGCGCTCGCGCGGCGTGAGCAGGTCGAGCTCGGCGGGAGGCTCGGGCCGCTCCGGTGCGCGTCCGACGCTCCGGATGACCCGCAGCGTCACCTCGGGCGCGAGGACGCCCTCGCCGGCCGCCACGCGGCGGACGCCCGCGATGATCTCGTCCGCCTCCGCGGTCTTCAGGAGGTAGCCGGAGGCGCCTGCCGCGAGGGCGCCGTCGACGTAGGCGTCCACCGCGAACGTCGTGAGCACGAGCACGGGGAACCCGCGTGCGGTCAGCGCGGCGGTCGCCTCGATGCCGTCGATGCGCGGCATCCGCACGTCCATCAGCACGACGTCGGGCTCAAGCGCCGCGGCCTGCCGGATGGCCACCTGACCGTCGGCGGCCTCGCCGACGACCTCGATGTCGGAGGCGGTGGACAGGACGGCCGCGATGCCGGCGCGCACCGCTGCATGATCGTCGGCGACCAGGACGCGGATGGTCATGCGGGCGCCCCCGTCGTCCCGGCTGTCGCCGACAGCGGCGCCTCCACCCGCACCCGCCAGCGCGCGTCGATGGGTCCGGCCGAGCCGCGCGCGCCGATCGCCGACCAGCGCCTCTCCATCAGGTCGAGCCCGAGTCCGCGAGCACCCGTCGACGGCGCGCCGACGAGAGGGTTGTCGATCTCCAGCACGACGACGGAGCCGTCTGCGTGCAGCGACGCGTCGACGGGAGCGCCCGGCGCATGGCGGGCGGCGTTGACGATCGCCTCTCGGCCGATCTGCGCGAGCACGGCCGAGACGTCGGGCGCGAGCGGCGGGCGGTCGGAGGCGACGCGGAGCGCGACTCCGAAGGCGTCGGCGGTGCGCTGAAGGGCGCGCACGGGGTCGTCGGCAGGCGGCAGCGCCGGCTCCTCGCGGTCGGCGGCGAGCAGTGAGATCAGCGCACGGAGCTCGGCGAGCGCCTCGCGGCTCGCGGCACGCACCGCGTCGACGGATGCCCCGGTGCGCGCGTCGAGGCCTCCCCGCGCGCCGAGCGCGCTCGTCTGGAGTGAGATCGCGCTGAGGCGCGCGGCAATCTCGTCATGCAGCGCGGCCGCGAGTCGGGCGCGCTCGGCGCGCACGGCCGCGGTCCGGTCGAACTCGGCGGCGTGGGCGACGGCGTCGGCGCGCTCGCGCTCGAGGCGGACCAGCGCGTCGCGCTGGCGCACCGATGTGCCCCACGCGATCGGGAGGCCGAGCAGCGCGCCGTAGGTGAGGATGACCGCAACGAGGCCCTCGATCGGCGCGGCGATCGCCAGCGCGGCGAGGACGGCGACGGCGATCGCGAGGACGACGCGCATGCGACGCGCATCGAGCAGGAGCGCGGCCGCGTAGAGCGCGTCGAACATGGCGACGGTCGGCACGAAGGCGATCGATCCCGACACGAGGTGCACGCTGACGACGAGGATCGCGCCCGCCGAGGCGACGGAGACCGTCGGCAGACGCCGCTTGAGCAGGAGCGGGACGAGGCACGCGACGGCGAGCACCCACGGCATCCAGGGCTGGCCGAGCGGGCGGTCGCCGTCGCCGCCGGGGACGACGCCCGCCCAGGAGGCGACGGCGCCGAGCAGGAGGACGATGCCCGCGTTCGCGAGGTCGCCCGCCATCGAGCGGTAGCGGACGAAGGGGAGGACCCACTCGTCGAAGGGAGCGCGCGCCATGCTCCCATCCCAGCATCGATCCGGCGGCTCGCCCTCCTCCGAAAGACGGAGACGGCGGCGCGGGGACCGCCACCTTCGGCCGATGCGCGCCTGCGGGCGTCACGCGACGCTGTCGACATGGACATCACGACGATCGGCACCCTCGCGCTGCTCGCCCTCGCCGACTCGACGAGCTTCGGCACGCTGCTCATCCCCCTCTGGCTGCTGCTCGCGAGCTCGCGGCCCCGCCCCTCGCGCATGCTCGCCTATCTCGCGACGGTGGCGGGGTTCTACCTGGCGATGGGCGTCCTGCTGTCGATCGGGGCCCGCCTCCTCCTCGACGGGGTCCGGGACTGGCTCGCGTCGGACGGCGGCGCGATCGCGATGCTCGTGGTGGGCGGCGTGCTGCTCGCCGGCGCGATCCTCACCGGGACGAGGAAGGACGCCGGTCCGTCGCCGCGCCTGCTCGCCTGGCGCGAGCGCGCCGTCGGAGCGGAGGACGGGCCCATCCGCCCGCTCATCCTGCTCGCCCTCGCCGCGACGGCGATCGAGATCGCCACCCTGCTGCCGTACCTCATGGCGATCGGGATCATGGACGCCGCCCGGCTCCCGCCCGCCGCGCACCTCGGCCTGCTCGCCGCGTACTGCCTCGTCATGGTGGCCCCCGCGCTCGCGCTCCTCGTGCTGCGCGTGGTCGCGCATGCCGCTGTGGAGCCGCTCCTGCGTCGCGTGAACGCCTGGCTCACCCGGCAGGCAGGCGAGATGACCGCCTGGATCGTCGGGATCATCGGCTTCCTCCTCGTGCGCGCGGGCACGAGCCATTTCGGGGGCGTGAGCGACGTGTTCGAGCGCCTGCCCGGCATCGTCGCGGGCTGAGTGCAGCAGCCTGCTCGGCAAGTCGCGTCGTGGTAGATCAGAGTGCTCAGGCAAGAGGGGAAACCCGCGGCTCCGACTGTGCACTCTGCGTGTTACGGTAGATGCATGCGCTGTGGCGGTCTGCTTCTTCTTAGCTGCCGCGACGAGATCTCGATCTAGGGCCCCTCGTCGCGGAGCTTTCTGTCGGCCCGATCTCGTCTGCAGAACCCGGAAGAAGCATCGAACATGAAGAACAACCAGAAGCCCAGCGCCATGCCGATCCACCGCTATCGGCCCTTCCACGAGCAGATCGCCGTGGACCTCCCGGACCGCACGTGGCCGGGCAAGCGCATCGAGAAGGCGCCCCGGTGGTGCGCCGTCGACCTGCGCGACGGGAACCAGGCGCTCATCGATCCCATGAGCCCTGAGCGCAAGCGCGTGATGTTCGACCTCCTCGTCAAGATGGGATACAAGGAGATCGAGGTCGGCTTCCCGTCGGCCAGCCAGACCGACTTCGACTTCGTGCGCCAGCTCATCGAAGAGGATCTCATCCCCGACGATGTGACGATCCAGGTCCTCACGCAGGCGCGCGAGCACCTCATCGCCCGCACCTACGAGGCGATCAAGGGCGCGAAGCAGGCGATCGTGCACCTCTACAACTCGACGAGCGTGCTCCAGCGCGAGGTCGTGTTCCGCACCGACAAGCAGGGCATCATCGACATCGCCCTGGCCGGCGCGCGCTGGTGCAAGCAGTACGAGGAGACCGTTCCCGAGACGACGGTCTACTACGAGTACTCGCCCGAGTCGTACACCGGCACCGAGCTCGAGTTCGCCGTCGAGATCTGCAACGAGGTCATGAAGGTGCTCGTGCCGACGCCCGAGCGCAAGATCATCCTCAACCTGCCGGCGACGGTAGAGATGACGACGCCGAACGTGTACGCCGACTCGATCGAGTGGATGAGCCGCCACCTCGACAACCGCGAGAACGTCATCCTGTCGCTGCACCCGCACAACGACCGCGGGACGGCCGTCGCCGCGGCGGAGCTGGGCTACCTGGCGGGCGCCGACCGCATCGAGGGCTGCCTGTTCGGCAACGGCGAGCGGACGGGCAACGTCGACCTCGTCGCACTGGGCATCAACATGTTCACGCAGGGGATCGACCCGCAGATCGACTTCAGCGACATCGACCAGGTCAAGCGCACGGTCGAGTACTGCAACCAGCTGCCGGTTCCCGAGCGCAGCCCGTGGGCCGGCGACCTCGTGTTCACCGCCTTCAGCGGATCGCACCAGGATGCGATCAAGAAGGGCTTCGAGGCCATGGACGCGCAGGCGAAGGCCCAGGGCGTCTCGGTCGACGAGATCGAGTGGGCCGTCCCGTACCTGCCGGTGGACCCGAAGGACCTGGGGCGCTCCTACGAGGCCGTCATCCGCGTCAACTCGCAGTCCGGCAAGGGCGGCGTCGCGTACCTCCTGAAGGCCGACCACGCGCTCGACCTGCCGCGCAAGCTGCAGATCGAGTTCTCCGGCGTCGTCCAGGCGAAGACCGATCAGGAGGGCGGCGAGGTCACGAGCGACCAGATCTGGGCGATCTTCCAGGACGAGTACCTGCCGTCGCCCGTCGACGAGCAGCGCTGGGGCCGGTTCGAGCTGCTCGGAACCCGCTCGAACCGCGACGCGTCGGGTGAGGGCACGCTCTCGGTGACGCTCCGCGACGGCGACGCGACGGTCGAGGCGTCTGCCGCAGGCAACGGACCCATCGCCGCGTTCCTCGAGATCGTGCGCGAGCAGGGCATCGACGTCACGCTCTACGACTACGTCGAGCACGCGATGAGCGCCTCGGCCGACGCGCAGGCGGCCGCCTACGTCGAGCTGCAGGTCGACGGCGAGCGCCTGTGGGGCGTCGGCATCGACGGCGACATCTCGACGGCATCGCTCAAGGCGATCATCTCGGCCGTCAACCGCTCGATCCGCGCCCGCGAGGGCGAGCTCGTCGGCGCCTGATCCGGCGACATCGGAGCGGGTCGGGTCCTTCGGGGCCCGGCCCGCTCCGAACGTGCGGGATCAGTCGTCCTCGCGCGGCCTCGTGATGTCGTCGGGGAGGATGATCGCGCCGGTGTGCCCGAGATCGGCCGCCGCGGGGATGTCGCCTGCGGAGATGACGGGGATCTCGCGCGTCTCGAGAGCGACCCGGCGGCGGTTAAGGCGCCGCTGCTCCGGCAGCGACAGGTCGAACACCACCGCGAGCACGCGGATGATCGTCGTGAGCACGATGCCGAGGATCGCGGCGGCGACGATCGGCAGGCCGAGCGCATACGAGACCGCGAGCGCGGCGTTGCCGACGACCGCGGCGACCGCGTAGAGCGACCCGACGTGCATGATCGCGACCGGGAGCCCCATCGCGATGTCGCGGATCACGCTGCCGCCGACCGCGGCGCACGCGCCGATGAAGATCGCGGGGATGAGCGGGATGCCGTTCGCGATCGCCTTCGCCGTGCCGAACGCGCCGAACATCCCGATCACGACCGCGTCGAGCATGACGATGACCTTGTTCAGGCGGTCGAAGATGCCCGCGAGCAGCATGCCGACGAGCGAGGCGCCCACGGCGGTCACGAGGTACCAGTTGTTCTGGAGGGTCGCGGGGGCGAGTCCGAGCAGGATGTCGCGGATGATCCCTCCGCCCATCCCGATCATCGTGCCGATGATCGCGACGCCGAGGAGGTCCAGTCGCGCGCGCCCGCGGAAGCCCGACGCGAACAGCGCGCCCTGGATGCCGCCGAGGCCGACGGCGAGGAGGTCGGCCCAGAGCGGGATGACGAAGAGCGGCTCGGTCACGCGTCCATCCTCGCGCACAGGCTCGATAATCGAACGGTGCCCACCTATCGAGACGAAGCCGTCGTGCTCCGCACCCACAAGCTGGGCGAGGCCGACCGCATCGTCACGCTGCTGACGAAGCAGCACGGGCGGGTGCGGGCCGTCGCGAAGGGCGTGCGCCGCACCTCGTCGAAGTTCGGTGCGCGCCTCGAGCCGTTCATGGTGGTCGACGCGCAGTTCTACATCGGCCGCAGCCTCGACATCGTGCAGCAGGCCGACTCGCTGGGCGCCTACGGTGCCGACATCGTCGCCGACTACGAGCGCTACACGGCCGCGAGCGCCATGGTCGAGGCGGCCGACCGCGTGAACGAGGCGGAGTCGACGCCGCAGCAGTTCTTCCTGCTCGTGGGCGCGCTGCGCTCGCTGTCGCGCGGCGAGCACGCTCCGAACGCGATCATGGACTCGTACCTGCTGCGCACGATGGCGCTCTCCGGATGGGCCCCCTCGTTCGAGGACTGCGCGCGCTGCGGCGCCGCGGGGCCGCACGATCGGTTCGTCGCGCAGCTGGGCGGCGTCGTGTGCGAGGCGTGCGCGCCGGCCGGGAGCCCCCGCGTGAGCCGGGCCACCCTGAGCCTCCTCGCGGCGCTTCTCGAGGGCGACTGGGAGCGCGCGGACGCCACGCCCGCGGGCGAGCTGTCCGCGGCCTCCGGTCTCGTCGCGGCGTACGCGCAGTTCCACCTCGAGCGCGCCATCCGCTCGTTCAGCCACGTCGAGAAGCACCGTTGACGACCCCGCGAGAGAGCACATGAGCCCCAAGCCCTACACCCACCCCGACGCCGAGCCGTACAAGCCCCTCGACTGGACGGGGCTCCAGCCGCCGGCGTTCGCCGGTCCCGTGCCGCACCATGTCGCGATCGTCATGGACGGCAACGGCCGCTGGGCGAACCGGCAGGGCCTGCCGCGCGTCGAGGGTCACCGACAGGGCATCGAGCAGCTGCTCGACGTCGTCGCGGGCGCGGTGCAGGCGGGGGTGAAGCACCTGTCGGTCTACGCGTTCTCCACCGAGAACTGGAAGCGCTCGCCCGAGGAGGTGCGCTTCCTCATGAACTTCAGTCGGATCGTGCTGCACCGCTACCGCGACCAGCTCAACGAGTGGGGTGTGCGCATCCGCTGGGCCGGGCGCAAGCCGCGACTGTGGGGCTCCGTCATCAAGGATCTGCAGGAAGCCGAGAAGCTCACGGCCTCCAACAAGACGATGACCTTCACGATGTGCGTGAACTACGGCGGCCGGTACGAGATCGTCGACGCCGTGCGCGAGCTCGCGGAGGAGGTCAGGGCCGGGCGGCTCAAGCCGTCGGCGATCTCCGAGAAGTCGATCGCGAAGCGGCTCTACGTGCCCGACATGCCGGACGTCGACCTCTTCGTCCGCTCGAGCGGAGAGCAGCGCACGTCGAACTTCATGCTCTGGGAGGCCGCGTACGCCGAGATGGTCTTCCTCGACCGCCTCTGGCCGGACTTCACGCGCGAGGACCTGTGGGAGGCCATCCGCATCTTCCACAGTCGCGACCGGCGGTATGGCGGGGCGGTCGACGCGCCGAAGGCGTGAGGGGAATGCCGACGCGTCGCGGCCCGTTGCAACCGGTGTGACGGATGCGATCAAGATCGACGTGTGGAGCGACATCGCCTGCCCCTGGTGCTACATCGGCAAGCGGAACCTGGAGACCGGGCTCGCGGAGGTGGCCGGCGACGACGACGCGCCGCGCGTCGAGGTGACGTTCCACTCGTTCGAGCTCGCGCCCGACACCCCCGTGGACTTCGACGGCTCCGAGCTCGACTTCCTCGTCGCCCACAAGGGCATGGCGCGAGAGCAGGTCGAGCAGATGCTCGAGCGCGTGACGGATGTCGCGGCGGGCGCGGGGCTCGCGTACCGGTTCGACATCCTGCAGCACACGAACACGGTCAAGGCGCATGAGCTCATCCACCACGCGAAGGCGAACGGAAGGCAGCTCGAGGTGACCGAGCGCCTCATGCGGGCCTACTTCACGGAGGGGCGCCACGTCGGGCGCATCGACGACCTCGTCGACATCGCGGCGGAGGCGGGGCTCGATCCGGATGGCGCGCGCGAGGCCCTCGAGTCGGGTCGTCACCTGCCCGACGTCCGTCGGGACCAGGAGCAGGCCCGCGCATACGGCATCAACGGCGTGCCGTTCTTCGTCATCGACGGGAAGTACGGCGTGAGCGGCGCTCAGCCGCCGCAGGCGTTCGCGCAGGTCGCTCGCCAGGTGTGGGCCGAGCGCCGTGCGGCGGGAGAACCCGCTGCCTGATCAGCGGGGGAGCGCGGCCTCGATCGCCTCGACGATCTCGGGCGCGTCCGGCTTGACCGGCGGCCGGAACCGGCGCACCTCTCCCGAGGGGAGCACGAGGAACTTCTCGAAGTTCCAGGCGACCGGCCCGGCCAGGCCCACGCCGTCGCGGGTCTTCTTGAGCGCCTTGTAGAGCGCAGCGGCGTGCGCGCCGTTGACGTTCACCTTCTCGTGGATCGGGAAGCTGACGCCCCACGTCGTGGCGCAGTAGTCGAGGATCTCCTCGAGCGACCCCGGCTCCTGGCCGAGGAACTGATTGCACGGGAAGCCGAGCACTGTCAGGCCCCGGTCACCGTAGGTCCGCTGGAGCGCCTCGAGCTGCTCGTACTGCGGCGTGAGGCCGCACTTCGACGCGACGTTGACGACGAGCAGGACACCGTCGCCGTAGTCGGCGAGCGTCTTCTCGACGCCGTCCGCGTCGCGGAACGGGATACGGCGGAGATCATCGGGGGCGGTCATGGCCCCAGCCTAAGACGGCTGTGCACACTCGGCTCCGCCTCGGCTGGGGTCTGGAAGAATCGAGGGGTGACCACCGTCCTCACGCCTGCGCGCACGCTGCGGATCGGCCCGCTCGACATCGGCGTGCCCGTCGTGCTCGCCCCCATGGCCGGCATCACCAACACGGCGTTCCGCCGGCTGTGCCGCGAGTACGGCGGCGGCCTCTACGTCAGCGAGATGATCACGTCGCGCGCGCTCGTCGAGCGCAACGCCGCGACGATGCGCCTCATCCGGCACCACGAGTCCGAGAAGCCGCGCTCGATCCAGCTGTACGGCGTCGACCCCCAGACGATCGCGGCCGCCGCGCGGATCATCGCCGAGGAGGACAGGGCCGACCACATCGACCTGAACTTCGGCTGCCCGGTGCCCAAGGTCACGCGCAAGGGCGGCGGGTCCGCTCTGCCCTGGAAGCTCGGCCTGTTCCGCGACATCGTCGAGCAGGCGGTCGAGGCCGCCGGCCACATCCCGCTCACGGTGAAGATGCGCAAGGGCATCGACGCCGATCACCTCACGTATCTCGATGCGGGCCGCATCGCGGAGGACGCGGGCGCCGCCGCCGTGGCGCTGCACGCGCGGACGGCGTCGGAGTTCTACTCGGGCCACGCCGACTGGTCGGCGATCGCGAAGCTCAAGGAGGCCGTGACGAGCATCCCCGTGCTCGGCAACGGCGACATCTGGTCGGCCGACGACGCCGTGCGGATGATGGACGAGACCGGGTGCGACGGGGTCGTCGTCGGGCGCGGGTGCCTCGGGCGTCCGTGGCTGTTCGGCGACCTCGCGCGCGCGTTCGGGGCGCGAGGATACTCGGCGAGCGGAGCGAGCGGCCCCCGGTCGTTGAGCGAGCGCAGCGAGGCGAAGCACTCGGCGAGCGGAGCGAGCGGCCTCCGGTCGTTGAGCGAGCGCAGCGAGACGAAACGCGAGGTCGACGCGACCCTCGGGTTCGTCGCGCAGGCCTTCCGCCGCCACGCGGAGCTGCTCGTCGAGTTCTTCGACGACGAGGATCGCGGATGCCGCGACATCCGCAAGCACGTCGCCTGGTACTTCAAGGGATACCCCGTGGGCGGCGACCTGCGTGCGCGACTGGCGACGGCGTCGAGTCTCGCCGAGATCGACGACCTGCTCGCCGAGCTCGACCACGACGCACCGTATCCGGGCGAGGCCGCGGAGGGCCAGCGCGGTCGCGCGGGCACGCCCAAGCGCCCCGTGCTGCCCGAGGGATGGCTCGACTCGCGCGAGCTGGGCGAGGCCGCGAGCTGCGAGCTGCGCGAAGCGGAGCTGGACACCAGTGGCGGCTGAGGGCACGGGCGCCGCGCCCCGCCCCGCCGGCTACACGGACGCCGATGCCGAGCGCTTCCACCGCGAGACGCATCGCTCGCAGCGCGATGACTTCGCGCGCGACCGTGCGCGCGTGCTGCACTCCGCTGCGCTGCGGCAGCTCGCCGCGAAGACGCAGGTGCTCAGTCCCGCGAGTCCCGCGGACTTCGCGCGCAACCGCCTCACCCACTCGCTCGAGGTCGCGCAGGTCGGGCGCGAGCTCGGCACCGCGCTCGGGCTCGCGGAGGACGTCGTGGACGCGGCATGCCTCAGCCACGACCTGGGTCATCCGCCCTTCGGGCACAACGGCGAGAAGGCGCTCAACGAATGGGCGTCCGAGATCGGCGGGTTCGAGGGCAATGCCCAGAGCCTGCGCATCCTCACCCGGCTCGAGTCGAAGGTGCTCGACGACGAGCGCTCGTACGGGCTCAACCTGACCCGCGCGACGCTCGACGCCGCGTGCAAGTACCCGTGGACGGTCGCCGACCCGGTGGCCGATCCGGGCGGGCGCCTGAAGTTCGGCGTGTACCCCGAGGACGAGGACGTGTTCCGCTGGCTGCGCGAGGGCGCCCCGGCCAAGGAGCGCTGCATCGAGGCGGAGGTGATGGACCTCTCCGACGACATCGCGTACTCCGTGCACGACTTCGAGGACGCGGTGGTGAACGGGTATCTCGATCTCGCCCACGTCAGCGATCCGGTCGCGCACCATCCGCTCATCGGCCAGGTGCAGCAGTGGGTCGGATACGACTACCCGCGCGATGAGCTCGCCGACGCCCTCTACCGCCTCACGCGCATCCCGATGTGGATGCGCGCCTTCGACCGCTCACGGCGCGACCTCGCCCGTCTGAAGAACCTCACGAGCGATCTCATCGGCCGGTTCGCCCGCGCCGCGGTGGACGCGACGCGTGCGGCGTACCCCGCGGCGTCGCTCACGCGCTACGGCGGCCACGTCGTGGTTCCGCGCGAGATCGAGGTCGAGATCGCCGTGCTCAAGGGCCTCATGGGCGCGACGATCGTGACGATCGACGAACGCCGGCACATCTACGCCGAGCAGCGGCGCGTGCTCAAGCGCATCGCAGACGCCCTCGTCTCGACGGACGCGCTGTGGTCGACCGGCGCCGACGCCCTCGAGCCGGCGTTCGCGGCCGACTTCCTCGCCGCCGACAGCGACGCCGCGCGCACCCGCGTGGTCGTGGACCAGGTCGCCTCCCTGACCGATCAGACCGCCGTCGCCTGGCACAACCGGCTCGTCGGCGAGGTCGACCCCGCCGAGGTCGGCATCTGGGCCCCTCGTCACGCGCGCCGCGGGGCGCCCTCGAAGGCCGCGCGCGCGTCGCAGGTGGCCTGATGCCGCGCATCCGGCAGGCCGACGTCGACGAGGTCAAGGCCCGGACGAACATCGCCGACATCATCGGGGAGCGGGTCGCGCTGAAGTCCGCGGGCGTGGGGTCGCTCAAGGGGCTCTGCCCCTTCCACGACGAGAAGAGCCCGAGCTTCCACGTGCGCCCTCAGGTGGGCTTCTACCACTGCTTCGGCTGCGGCGAGTCGGGCGACGTCTACACCTTCCTGCGCGAGATGGACCACGTCTCGTTCACGGAGGCCGTGGAGAAGCTGGCCGCGCGCATCGGCTACACGCTGCACTACGAGGACGGCGGGCCCGCGCCCGAGACGAGCGGCCGCGCACGCCTGTTCGCCGCGAACGCCGCCGCTGCGGAGTTCTTCCGCGCGCAGCTCATGTCGCCCGAAGCGGATGCCGCGCGCCGCTTCCTGGGAGAGCGCGGGTTCGATGCGGGCGCGGCGGCGCACTTCGGCGTCGGATACGCACCCAAGGGCTGGGACCACATGCTCGACGCGCTCACGGCGAAGGGCTTCACGCGCGAGGAGCTGACGACGGCGGGGCTCGTCTCCACGAATCAGCGCGGAGGCGTCTACGACCGGTTCCGCGGGCGCGTGATCTGGCCCATCCGGGATGTGACCGGCCAGACCGTCGGGTTCGGCGCCCGCAAGCTCTACGACGACGACCAGGGCCCGAAGTACCTCAACACCCCCGAGACGCCCATCTACAAGAAGTCGCAGGTGCTCTACGGCCTGGACCTCGCGAAGCGCGACATCTCGCGCGGCGACCCTCGGCGGGTCGTGGTCGTCGAGGGCTACACCGACGTCATGGCGTGCCACCTCGCGGGCGTCACGACCGCGATCGCGACGTGCGGCACGGCCTTCGGGGCCGAGCACGTGACGGTGCTGCGCCGCGTCATGGGCGACTCCTCTGCCTCGGGCGAGGTGGTGTTCACCTTCGACGGCGACGCCGCAGGCCAGAAGGCCGCCATCCGCGCCTTCACCGACGCGAAGAGCTTCAACGCGCAGACCTTCGTCGCGGTCGCACCCGACGGGCTCGATCCGTGCGACCTGCGCCTGCAGAGAGGCGACGGGGCGGTGCGCAGTCTCGTCGACCACAAGGTCCCGATGTTCGAGTTCGTGATCGACCGCGCCGTCTCGCGGTTCGACCTGGGGACGGTGGAGGGCCGTGTCGGCGCCCTGCGCGCCGCAGCGCCCATCGTGGCTGAGATCCGCGACCGGCTTCTGCGCCCCGGCTACGAGCGCGTCCTCGCGCGGCGACTGGGCATGGACCCGACCGACGTCCACGGGGAGGTCGAGCGCGCCGCACGGCAGACGTCGGGCGACACGCAGCGCCGCCCGGAGCCGGCCCGGACAGAGGTGCCCGAGGGCGAGGCCGCGCCCGTGGTGCGCGTGACGCTCGCGACGCTGCCGCGCGGCACCGACACGGCCATCGAGCGCGACGCGCTCACGGGCATCCTCCAGTACGGGCACCGCGTCGAGCCGAATCTCCTGCATCGCGCGCTCTCGCTGCCGTTCCGCACGCCGGCTCTCGAGGCGGTGCGGGTGGCGGTCGAGGCCGTCGACCGCACGAAGATCGGATGGTCGGTCGCCGCGGTCGAGATGGTGCGGGAGCCCTACCGCTCGCTCGCGGCCGAGCTCATCACGCGCGACTTCCCGGCGCTCAACGAGGAGCGCGCCGTGCTCTCGGTGAACGATCTGTGCCGCCGGATCGTCCTGCGGGCGATCGATGCCGAGAAGAACGAGCTGCTCGGCGCGGTGCAGCGCGTGGCTCCCGAGTCCGAGGAGGGCCGCGCCGTGCGCGTGCGGCTGCGCGATCTCGACATCGAGCGGCGCCAGCTGCTCGACGAGTCCTAGACGGCAAGGCAGGATGGAACAATGCGCGTGCCCGACGACACCGAGAACGCCGTCCGCTGCGTCGACCTGAGCGTGTCCCGCTCGGGCCGCGGCCAGGCCATCCGCGCCGTGGACGGCGTGACCGCGACGCTTCCCGTCGGCGGGACGCTGTGCGTCTCGGGCCCGACCGGCTCGGGCAAGTCGAGCCTGGCGTCCGTCCTCGCCGGGACGCGCGACCGCTCGATCGCCGTGTCGGGAGGTGACGCGTTCGTCACGGGCATCTCGGTGCGCCGCCCCGGTCGCGCGCACCGCGTGCTGACGTATCGCACGGGCTACGTGCCGCAGGGCGGGGGAGCCGCCCTGCCCTCGCGCCTGACCGTCTCCGAGGTCATCACGGAGCCGATCACGTCACGCGACCGGCGCGTGAATCAGCGGGCCCTCGCGGTGCGCGTGGCTGCGCTGCTCGACGAGATGCACCTGCCGCTCGGCGCGGCGTCGAAGTTCCCGTACGAGCTGAGCGCTGGCATGCGCCAGCGCGTCGCGTTCGCGCGCGCGCTCATCCTCGATCCGCGGGTGCTCATCGCCGACGAGCCGCTCGCCAACATCGGGCTCGAGGTGCGGCACGTCATCTTCGACGCGATCATCCACCGTCAGCAGGAGTGGGGGATGGCCGCGCTGCTCGTGACGAACGATGCGGACCTCGCGCGCGAGCTCGACGCCGATCGCCTCATCCTGCGCTCGGGGCACGTGGTGGCCGCCGGCGACGCCGAGCATCTGGACTGGACGCCGGGCATGAAGAGCACCGAGACGCTGCTCATCGCGTGACGACACGCCCGCGTGCACGGCTCGGTTTCCGTGTGCGCTCGCGCGTTTGCTAAGCTAGGGGAGTTGCCCCGCGGGGCGGCGAGTGATCCTCGGTAGCTCAATTGGCAGAGCAGCCGGCTGTTAACCGGCAGGTTCTTGGTTCGAGTCCAAGCCGGGGAGCTGAGAAGGGCCCGTCCATCGGACGGGCCCTTTCCCTTTGCCCTCGGCGCTTCAGCGCGTGACCCGCATCCCGGGGGAATCGGCCTCGCGGAGGCTTGCTCCCCACGCATTGTTCGAGGCTTGCTCCGCGCGCATTGTTCCCGGTAACATCCAGGCAGGCGCCGACGCGGTCGTGTGCACCTCGAGGAGGAGGGTGCAGAAGTGCCGTCAACGAAAACGATATCGATCCGTCGCGAGGGTCACTTCGGCGCCTGAACCGCTTGCGGGATCTCCGGATCCCGCTGCCTTCGTGCGCCTTCTCGGGCCATGCGCGAGGCACGACCCCCGTGACATCCACCATGGACAAAGGAGTGCAGCAAGTGAGATCACGACACATCCGTTCCCGCGGGCGGCGCCGCCGCGCAGCGGCGGCTCTCGGCATCGCGACGCTGATCGCGTCGTCGGTCACGCTGGCCGGCCAGGTCGCCTATGCGGCGCCGGAGGCGATCGCGGCGCCCGTGCCGGCGCAACTCGGCACCGCGCCGGAGCCGCCCGCCGTTCCCGGCAGCCTCCTGCCGGATGGGCGATTCGTGGAGGACGCCTCCGGCTGGACCAGCCAGCGCGGTGGCACGCTCGCCCTCAGCGACGACGCGGCGAGCGGCGCGCACTCCCTCTCGGTGACCAATCGCGAGAACACCCAGTCGGGTCCGTTCGCCGACGTCGCGGGGAAGCTCGAGCTCGGCGCGACGTACCGCATGACCGGGAAGCTCAAGTACGACGAGGGCGCCGCCGCACAGCAGTTCAACTTCACGTTCTGCCCGTCGAACTTCAACGGGTGCGTCGACTACGGGAACTCGTTCACCAAGGGCCAGTGGGGCACGTTCACGCGGGAGTTCACGGCCGAGGATCGCCACGTCGCAGCCTCGTGGTTCTTCGTCGAGACGCCGTGGGGGTCGTCGGCCCTTCAGGATTTCAAGGTCGACGAGCTCTCGCTGGTGAAGATCGCCGACGCGCCTGAGGCGCCGGCGTACACGAACCTGGAGTCGGTCCAGACGAAGCCGATCGGCGACCACAACCCCCTCGTGGGACACAAGTTCGGGGCCGATCCGCACCACCTGATCTACAACGGCCGGCTCTACATCTACTCCACGGACGACAGCCAGCAGTACGAGGCGAACAGCAAGGACGCGAACGGACTCCCGACTCAGCCGAACGGCTACGGAGCGATCACCCGTCTGAACGTCATGTCGACCAGCGACATGGTCAACTGGGTCGACCACGGCAGCGTTCCGATCGCGCGCGAGGGAGGTGCGGCTCCGTGGGCGCGCAACTCGTGGGCGCCCGCCGCCATCGAGAAGGATGGCAAGGTCTACCTCTACTTCTGCGACAGCGGCACAGGGACCGCGGTCGTCGTCGGAGGGTCGCCGCTCGGCCCCTGGACGGACCCGGTGGGCAAGAAGATCATCCCCGACACGGTCTCACCGGAGTACATCGCGAACGGCGGCTTCCCCGCGGGCATGTGGCTGTTCGACCCCGAGGTGTTCATCGACGACGACGGTCAGGGGTACCTGTACTTCGGCGGCAACTCTGTCATCGGCACGAGCCCCAACCAGCAGGGGCCCCAGAACCCGAAGTCGACGCGCGTGGCCAAGCTGGAAGACGACATGGTGACGCTCGCCGGCGACCCCGTCGAGATCGACGCCCCGGGCATCTTCGAGGCCTCGAGCATGTTCAAGCACGATGGCCGGTACTACTACTCGTACTCGTCGAACTTCCAGGTGACGCCAGAGCCCGGCAAGTACCCCGAGCGCGGAGCGATCGCGTACATGATGACGGACGATCCGATGGACCTGTCCTCCGCGAAGTACGCGGGTGTGGCGTTCCAGAACCCCGCCGTGCACTTCGGCGCGGGCAACGGCGGCAACAACCACTCCGACATGTTCACGTTCAAGGGCGAGACGTACCTCACCTACCACGCCCAGACCCGCGGTGCCGCGTGGGCCGCGGCGCTCGGCACGCCGGGTGCCACCCAGGGATACCGCTCGGTCCACATCGACAAGCTCGAGTTCAACGAGGACGGCACGATCAAGCCGGTCCAGGGCACGCGCGCGGGCGTCGATCAGGTCGAGAGCTTCGATCCGTATCGCACCTTCGAGGCGGAGACGCTCGCGTGGCAGCTGGGCATCAGCACCGAGCAGGCCGACGCCCCGTCCGTGGAGTTCCCCGAGCACAACGGCGGCGGCAACATGCTGCTCGCCGACGTGAACGATGGCGACTTCGCCGCGGTCGCCGGCGTCGACTTCGGCGACGGGGCGAAGACGGTGTCCGCACGGGTCAAGCCGCTCGTCGAAGGCGCCAGCGTCCAGGTGCGTCTCGACGATGTCGACGGACAGGTCGTCGCTGAGATCCCCGTCGACGGCACGCTCGGGGAGTGGACGACGGTCGAGGCGCCGGTCACCGGCGCGACCGGCGAGCACGACGTGTTCTTCGTGTTCGCCGGGGCGGATGGCGCGGCAGCGGACGCGGATCTGCTGGAGGTGGACAACTGGGCGTTCGCGGCGGACGACGCGCTCGCCTTCTCCGTCGAGGTGCTCGACCGCTGCCTGGCCGGCAAGCAGATCATGCAGACCGTGCGGGTGGTGAACGAGGACGATGTCGCGGCGACCTTCGTCGTCGAGTCCGCGTTCGGACGGCGTGAGCTGGGCGCCGTCGATCCCGGTGCCGCGAGGTCGGCCGCGATCAACACGCGGCACTCGCAGGTCGACGCGGGCTCGCTGACGGTCACGGCGACGGCGACCGTGGACGGAGAGCAGGTCGAGGTGCAGCGCGACATCCCGACCGAGGCCACCAGCTGCGGCTGACGTCGCGCGCGGATGCGGGGCCGGTCGGGAGTCTCCGGCCGGCCCCGTGCCGTCGCACCGAGCGCCGCACGCCCGCTCCATGTGCCGAACCCGCGCCGAGCGCCGCACCGACGCCGCCCCGCTCGGCGCCAGCGAACACGCTCGGCGCCAGCGAACACGCTCGGCGTCAACCGACACGCTCATGCAACCCCTCGACGCGCGTGGCGCGCTCTCGATAGCGTCGCAGGCATGACCAAGACGAGTGCGAGCATCCTCATCCTCGGCGCAGGCGGCGATCTCACGAAGCGGCTCCTGCTGCCCGGGCTGGCGAGCCTTCTCACCCGACGCGAGTACGACGTCCAGGTGATCGGGGCGGGCCTCGACGACCGCAGCGATGTGTGGGACGAGATCGTCCGCACGAGCTTCGAGGCCGCCGACGTCGGAGCCGACCCCGACGCGCTCCTCGATTCCACCGAGTACATCCCCGCCGACGCGACGAGCGCCGAGGACCTGAAGCGACTCCTCGATGCGTGCGCGCACACGCCCGTCATCTACTTCGCGCTGCCGCCCGCGGTGAGCGCCAAGGTCTGCGAGGCGCTGCGCGAGGTCGAGCTGCCCGAGGGCACGCGACTCGCTCTCGAGAAGCCGTTCGGCACCGACCTCGAGAGCGCGAGGCGACTCAATCGCCTGCTCACGCTGCTCGTCCCCGAGGAGCAGATCTTCCGCATCGACCACTTCCTCGGGATGTCGATGGTGCTGAACGTGCTGGGCCTGCGGTTCGCGAATCGCGTGCTCGAGGGCGCATGGCGTGCCGAGCATGTCGAGCGCGTCGAGATCGTCTTCGACGAGACGCTCGCGCTCGAGGGCCGTGGCGGGTACTACGACAGCGCGGGCGCCCTCGTCGACATGCTCCAGAGCCACCTGCTCGAGGTGCTGTCGCTCGTCGCGCTGGAGCCGCTCCCGCGACTCGACCAGGCCGAGCTCCGCTCCAACATCGCGCAGGTGCTGCGCAGCACCCGCGTCTGGGACGACGACCCCGTCGCCGCGTCGAAGCGCGCGCGGTACACGGCCGGGCGCGTGGGGGAGCGGGACCTCCCGTCCTACGTCGATGAAGAGGGTGTGGACCCGGCCCGCGAGACCGAGACGCTCGCTCAGATCACGTGCGCCGTCGACACGCCGCGCTGGCGCGGGGTGCCGTTCGTCCTCCGGTCGGGAAAGGCCATCTCGGCCGATCGCACCACGGTGACCGTCCGCTTCAAGCCGGCGCCGGAGATCCCGGGGTTCATCGGCGAGCCGAAGAGCGACAGCATCGTGCTCGACCTGCTCTCGGGCGAGGTCGCCCTCGACCTCTCCATGAACGGGAGCGGCGATCCGTTCACCCTCGAGCAGACGCGCCTGTCCACCGACAAGGCCCCCGGCGACCTCCTCCCGTACGGGCAGGTGCTCGAGGGCATCCTCGACGGCGACCCGCTGCTCTCGGTCCGCGGAGACATCGCGGAGGAGTGCTGGCGCATTGTCGCCCCGGTTCTCGACGCGTGGCGCGAGGGTCGCGTGCCGCTCGAGGACTATGCGGCCGGCAGCGCGGGCCCCGACGGATGGGGGACCGCGGCGGGCTGACCCGTCACTCGACCGGGTCGCGAGCGGGCAGAGGCGTCCCCGAGCTCTCGCGCGCCTCGGCGGGCGTCGGCTCCTTCTCGCGCGTGCCGGTCGCCTCCGCATCGCCTTCGCTCTCGCCGCGCACGTGCGGGGCCACGTCGTCGCGCCCGCGCCGCGCGATGTCGATCGCGTCCGCGGCGCGGACCAGCGCGAGGTGGGAGAGCGCCTGCGGGGTGTTGCCCATCTGCCGACGGCGCACGGGGTCGTACTCCTCGGCGAGCAGGCCCACGTCGTTGACGGCCTCCAGCGCTCGTGCCATGAGCGCCTCGGCGTCCTCGAGGCGCCCCGATCCCGCGTACTGCTCGACGAGCCAGAAGGAGCACGCGAGGAACGGATGCTCCTCACCCGCGAGACCGTCGACCCCGGACGAGGTCCGATAGCGCAGCAGCAGTCCGTTAGCCATGAGGTCCTCTTCGATCGCGGCCACCGTGCCCGTCATGCGCTCGTCGTCCGGAGCGAGGAATCCGATCTGCGGCAGCTGGAGCAGCGCGGCGTCGACCTCGTCGGTGTCGTAGTGCTGCCGGAACGAGCCGCGCCGCTCGTCGAATCCGCGCGCGAGGATCTCCGCGCGGATGGTGTCGGCGAGCTCCTGCCACCGGTCGGCGTCACCGGGCAGGCCGAACTCGCGCACACCGCGCGCCCCGCGATCGAAGGCGGCCCAGACCATCGCGCGGGAGTGCGTGAAGTGCCGCTCGTCGCCGCGGATCTCCCAGATCCCGTGATCGGGCCGCTGCCAGTTGTCGGCGAGGAACGCCAGCAGCGCCCGCTGCAGCGGCCACGACGCGGCTGTCTCCTCAAGGCCTGCGACGCGAGCGCCGTGCAGCGCCACCATGACCTCGCCGAAGATGTCCCATTGACGCTGCCGGTATGCGCCGTTGCCGATGCGCACCGGTCGAGCGCCGCCATGGCCGCGCAGTCCTTCGAGCTCGAACTCCGGCAGGCGGCGCTCGCCCCCGATCCCGTACATGATCTGGACATCCGCGGGATCCCCGGCGATGGCGCGCAGCAGCCATCCGCGCCATTCCTCCGCCTCCTCGCGGTAGCCGTGCGTCAGCAGCACGGCGATCGTGAGCGCCGCGTCGCGCAGCCAGACGTATCGGTAGTCCCAGTTGCGCACGCCGCCCTCGGTCTCGGGCAGGCTCGTCGTGGCGGCCGCCGAGATGCCGCCGGTGTCCTCGTCGGTGAGCGCCCGGAGCACGAGCAGCGAGCGTCGCACCTCCTGCGCGTACGGGGCGGGTGGCGCACTGCGTCGCGCCCACTCGCGCCACCAGTCGAGTGTGAGATCGAGCGCTGCGTCGACGTCGAGCGGCTTCGGCGGACGACGATGCGACGGGTACCACGTGAGCACGATGTCGATCGTCTGACCCTCAGACACCGCGTGCTCACCGCGGTGCTCGAGCCCCTGCGCCCGCACGCGCGGCCCGCGCCGGATGATCGAGTCGGGCCCCGCTGTCGCGAGGATCGCGGGTCGGTCTCCGTACTCGATCTGACGGACCCAGGGAAGCGCGGCGCCGTAGTCGAATCGCACCGCGAACCGCTCCGAGAACGCGACCGAGCCGCGCAGCCCGCGGATGCGCCGCACGAGATTGGGCCGGCTGTCGCCGAGCGGCATGAAGTCGAGCACCTCGGCCTCGCCGTCGGGCGTCTGCCAGGTGGTCCGCAGAACGAAGGTGTCGTCGATGTACGAGCGTCTCGACGTCGCCGTCTCGTCGACAGGGCGGACAGACCAGCGGCCCGCGCGCTCGTCGTCCAGGAGCGCGGCGAACAGAGATGAGGAGTCGAAGCGCGGCAGGCAGAGCCAGTCGATGCTGCCCGTCCGCGAGACGAGCGCCGCGGTGTGGAGGTCGCCGACGAGCGCGTAGTCCTCGATGGGGGCGGATGGTGCCGCCTGCGGCGGGCGCGGATGGTGCGAGGCCATGCGCCCCACCGTAGGCGGGCATGGGGGCGAGCGAAACGCCCTTGCGCTCAGCGGTTGGAGTCGCGCAGCGTTCCGGTGAGCTCCTCGCCGGGCATGTAGGCCATGCACTGGATGAGCCGGTCGGCGACCGAGGGGTCGCTCCACGTGTCCTCGAGCGGCGTGAGGTAGGTCACGTAGAGCTCGGACTGGTCGTAGGGGAGCCCGATGAAGGCCTCGAACGCCTCGCCCGTGCAGCCTTCCTCCGCCGCGGTGTCGACGGCGGCCTCGCCGGGCCACTCGCCGTCCTCCATCTCGAACTCGTGGTAGACCTCGGAGTCGTGCGGCTCGTCGCACGGGACGACCTCGATGTCGGTCACCTCGCCTTCGGCGGTGGCGCCGGTGCAGTCGCCGACCTCGAGCGAGAAGACGTCGACCGTGCCGCCCTCGGTGACTTCCTGCGTCTCCTCGTCGCGCGCGGCGGTCTCGCCGTTGAGCAGGTTGGCGATGCTCGAGCACCCGCCGAGCGAGAAGGCCAGGGCGACGGCGGCGCCCGCGACGAGGACGCGATGGGTCGGGTTGGTGCGAATCATGGGGTCACTCTCCTGTGTGCGTAGGTCGGGGCACCAGAAGCCTCACGCCCGCACCCCACTCAGAACGCTACGCGTCGCCTCGATCCTCGCGCAAAGCGAGCAGGCTCGGAAGAGCCCTTCCGCGCGGCGGCGCTCAGGCGTCGAGGTCGTCGACGCCGGGCATCCAGCTCACGCCAGGACGGCCCCACCCGCGCTTCTTCGAGATCTTCTGCGCCGTCTTCCAGTCCCGCTCGGAGAGGCGGTCGACGTAGACGACGCCCTCGAGGTGGTCGAACTCGTGCTGCATGATGCGCGCGCGCCATCCGTCGACCTCGATGCGGACCGGAGCACCCTCGAGGTCGATCCCCGTGACGACGACCCGGTCGGAACGGCGCAGCGGGAAGCGCTCGCCGGGGAACGAGAGGCAGCCCTCCGACTCGAGGTCCTCGTCGGGGTCGCCCGGCTCGAGCGGAACCATCCAGAGCTCGGGGTTGATGATCTCGCCGCGCCAGGGGTTCCCGTCGTCGTCCTCGTACGTGTAGGTGTAGATGCGCAGGCCGACGCCGACCTGCGGCGCCGCGAGGCCGACACCGGGCGCGGCGTCCATGGTCTCGTACATGTCGCGGACGAGCGTGCGGATCTCGTCGGTGATCTCGTCGACGGGCGAAGCGGGGGCGTGCAGGACGGGATCGCCCCAGATGCGAATCGGCAGAACGGCCATCCCTTCAGGGTAGTCGGCGCGATCGGGCGTTAGTCTCGGTGGGTGACCTGGGGAACCTCGGAGGCCATGAGCCTGGCAGCGGCGGACATCGGCGAGCAGCTCGTCGGCGCATTCGAGAACCCCGGCCTGCTGCTCGGCATCCCGCTCGCGATCGCGGGTGCCGTCTTCATGTCGCTCGGCGCCCAGTACCAGAGCCGCGGCGTGAAGAAGGTCGAGCGGCTCGCCGGCGCCGAGGGCCGCGCAGGCCTCGGGGCCGCGCACCTCCTGCGCCTCATGTCCCGCCCGTCGTGGATCATCGGGACGATCCTGCTCGGCGTCGCGATCATCTGCCAGCTGAGCGCGCTCGCTGTCGCGCCGCTCATCGTCGTGCAGCCGCTCGGAGCGATCTCCCTCGTCATCACGACCCTGCTGAACGCGCAGATCACGGGTCACATGCCGACCCGGAACTCGATCACCGCCATCGGATTGTGTGTCGGCGGCATCCTCGTCTTCGTGCTCGTCGCGGCGCTCTTCGCGACCGAGCGCTCGATCACCGACTTCGAGCTGCTCGTGGTGCTCGCGATCCTGCTCGCCGTGATCATCCTTCTCGGCGCGGCTTGGCTCATCCTGCGCCGCCGGATCGGCGCGCTCTTCTACATCACGGCGGCCGGCGCGCTCTACGGGTTCGTCGCGACGCTCGCGAAGATCGTCATCAAGCGCTTCCAGGCCGGCGACGTGGACTGGACCGTCTGGCTCTGCATCGTCGCGCTCGTCGCCGCCGCTGCCGCGGGCGGGTACTTCGTGCAGACCGCGTACGCGTCGGGGCCGCCCGACCTCGTGATCGCCGGCCTCACGGTGATCGACCCGATCGTCGCGGTGCTCATCGGCGCGATCGTCCTCGGCGAGGCGGCGAATGCCCCGCTGTGGGCGCTCATCGTCTTCGTCGTGGTCGGAGCGGTCGCGTCGCTCGGCGTCTTCCTCCTCGCGCGGCACCATCCGCAGGTCGTCAGCGAGAGCCAGGAGCTGTCGATCCGACGCGGCTCGGATGGCGCGGACGGCGACCGAGCGGATGGCCAGAGCGGGTCGTCGGCGCTGGACGCGCTGCGCGCGGCGCGCGACCCCGAGGATCTCCTCTCGCGGCGCAACGGGCCGCGAGACCGCGACGAGGGCTCGGGCCTCGACGCGCGATAGGCTCTAGGGCTGTACGGGGCGGTGGCCAAGCTGGTTAAGGCAGTGGGCTCATAACCCAACGATCGTCGGTTCAAGTCCGACCCGCCCTACTCCCGCATGGCGTCGTGCGTGGGTCATGTGCCCCATCTCGACGGGTGGCGCTCAGACTCTCCCGCGGACGATGCCGTGCCAGTACAGCTGGGGGAGCACCCACCGATCGAGTGCCAACCACCACGGGCGCGGCCGGAGCGGGTCGAGCAGCGGGATGGTCCGCATGACGCGGTGAGTGCGGCTGTCGTACTCGCCGAACACGAGTGCGCGCCGCGACGTCGTGATGGGTGCGACGGTATAGCCGTCGTACTCGAGCAGCGGCCGACCGGAGCGGCGCCGAGGGATGTTCTTGACCACCGTCTTGACCTGGTGACGGAGTGCGCCGCCCGTGCGGGCATCGCCGAGGTCGGCCGCGTCGCCGAGTGCCCAGATGTGCGGATGGTCGCGGTGCTGCAGGGTGCGTGGGTCCACGTCGACGAATCCCTGCGTCTGCTCACCGGCGAGCCCCGATTCGCCGACGAAGGCGGGAGCGCGGTACGGCGGGAGCAGATGGATGAGGTCCGCTGCGATCCGAGCTGTTCCCTCGGGTCCGTCGACGGCCAGCGCGTCCTGTTCGATGCTCTCGACGCGGGTCGAGGCCAGGACCTCGACTCCGTAGTCGTCGATCGCCGTCCGGATGGCCCCAGCGATCTCGTCGACGGGATGGAGGCGGTCGGCGTCGTGCACGAGCACGACCCGGAGGTCGCTGAGCACGCCCCGGCGTCGCCAGTGGTCGCAGGCCAGGAAGAGAGGTTTCAGCGCGGTCTCCCGACCCGAGGCGGGCTGCCCGTGCAGCGTGAACACGGCCGTCCCGCGGTCGAGAGCGCGGATCCTGTCCCAGGTGCGTTCGACATGCTCGAGCTCGAACGATGTGCAAGCGATGCCGTCTCGAAGCGCCCGCCGCGCGCCCGGGAGCGACTCCCAGTCGGTCTCGGCGCCGCACGCGATGACGACATCCCCAGCGACGAGGACCGTGCCGTCCGCGAGCATGACCTCCCGGCGGCCCGCATCGACCCGCTGCGCCGCCGACGGATAGAGGCGCACGCCCTGGGGGACAAGTGAGGTCTGCGCCCGCACGAGTTCGTCACGCCGAGCGAGACCGCCGGCGACGTAGTTCTGCAGCGGCTTGTAGACATGGTGCGCCGACGGCTCGATGAGCGCGACGTCCGGGCATCCGCGCTTCCGCAGTCGCGCAGCGAGCGACATGCCCCCGTTTCCGCCGCCGATCACGATGACGTCGTGACGTCGCGGGCTCCGAGCAACCGTCTCTGCCATGTCTCGAGGGTCGCGGACACCGCGGGATGTGTCGATGGGGTTGACGTCTCCGCGCGGCGCAGCGAGCATCCGCGAACGGAGCCGCCGGGCATGCACTAGATTCGCGTCGTGAGCCGAGAGACAGGGAGTCGCATGATCCGCACGATCGTCGTCGTGTGCACGGGGAACATCTGCCGGTCGCCGATGGGGGAGGTCGTGCTGCGCGACCGCTTCGCATCCGCCGGGATCGACGTCACGCTGCGCTCAGCCGGCATCAGCGCGGAGGAGCTCGGAAACCCGATCGACCCGCGTGCGGCATCCGTCCTCGCCGAGAGCGGCTATCCGGTCCCGACCCGGACCGCGCAGGTCGTGAGCCATGACGACCTCGACGCCGACCTGCTGCTCGCGATGACGGAGCTTCACCGCGCGTCGCTTCTGCGCCAGGGCGCGGACCCCGCGCGCAACCGTCTGTGGATGGAGTTCGTCCCCGGTGCCGAGACTCGCGATGTCACGGATCCCTGGTACGGCGACCGCTCCGACTTCGAGGAGACGCTCTCGCTCATCGAAGCCGGAGCACCGGCCATCCTCGATCTGGTCCGGGAGTCTCGCGCGGTCGCGCCGGCGGAGTGATCAGCCCGCCATCGAATCCAGGATGCCGCGCAGCGCCTCGATGGTCGTGCGCGGGTTGATGATGGCGAAGCGGGCGTTCGTCCGCCCCTCATGCCCGCTCGGCGTGACGAAGGCCCGCTGCTCGTCGAGCAGGCGAGCGGACCAGTCCTCGTAATCATCCTTCGACCATCCGTCGCGCTCGAACACCACGACCGAGAGCTGCGGGCGGCGCAGGAGCGTGAGATACGGACGCCGCTCGATCTCGTCGGCGATCTCCTGCGCGAGCTCGAGGGACGCGGAGATGGCCGAGCGGTACGCGGCGGCGCCGTAGGAGGCGAGCGAGAACCAGAGCGGGAGCCCGCGCGGGCGGCGCGTCAGGTGGGCAGCGAAGTCCGACGGGCTCCAGTCGGCCTTCTCGGTGAGCGTGTCGAGGTACGCGGCGTGCTGAGTGTGCGCACGGCGCCCCTTCTCGGGGTCGCTGTAGATCAGCGCGCACGCGTCGAACGGCGCGAAGAGCCACTTGTGCGGGTCGACGATCACCGAATCCGCATGCTCGACGCCCGCGAAGAGGTGGCGATGGGATGGCGCGAGCATCGCCGAGAGGCCGTACGCGCCATCGACGTGGAGCCAGATGCCCCGTGCGCGCGTCACCTCGGAGATCGACGCCACATCGTCGACGATGCCGAAGTTCGTCGAGCCCGTCGTGGCGACGACGGCGAACACGCTCTCGCCGTGCTCGTCGAGCGCCGCCCGCACGGCGTCGCCGCGCAGGACTCCGTCGGCATCGGGCGCGACACCCACGACGTCGACGTCCATCACCCGGGCCGCCGATGCGATCGAGGAGTGCGCCTCCTCGCTGCAGACGACTTTCCAGCGGGCAACCGTGCGCCCCGCCGAGCGCGCAGACTCCCGCGCGGCGACGAGTGCCGAGAGATTGCCGAGCGTGCCGCCCTGCACGAAGACCCCGCCGGCGGTCGCGGGCAGGCCGAATTCCGCTGCGAGCCACGACAGCACCTGGTTCTCGGCGTAGACGGCGCCGGCGCCCTCGAGCCAGGACCCTCCGTAGAGCCCGCTCGCCGACACGACGACGTCGAATGCGGCGGCCGCCTTCGTCGGCGCACACGGGATGAAGGAGAGGTAGCTCGGGTCGTCTGTCGTGATGCACGCGGGCGCGAGCGTCTCCGTGAAGTGCGCGAGGGCCTGCTCGGCGCCGAGGCCTTCCTCGCTGATCGTCTGTCCGACGAGGGCGTCGAGTGCCGCCTCGGTCTGCGGCTTGTCGAGGGGGGTGTCCTCCGCGAGGAGTCGCTCGCGGGAGTAGCTCAGCACGAGGTCGACGACCTTGCGGTTCTCGGCGGTGATCTCGTGCATGCGCGTCGCGGATGTCGAGGTGCTCAATGTGGCTCCTTGTCGAGGGAATGGGGCTTCGGTGCAGTATGGTGCACGGTATGGATGTGACGACGACGGCCCTGTCTGCGGCGATCGGCGCGCGCGTGCGCCAGGAGCGGCAGGCCCGCCGCTGGACTCTGGACGCGCTCGCTGAGACCGCGGGCGTGAGCCGTCGCATGCTCGTGAACGTGGAGCAGGGCGCGACCAACCCGAGCGTCGGGATCCTGCTCCGGATCAGCCAGGCGCTCGGCATCGGGCTGCCCGCCCTCGTGGAGAATCCGCAGGTCGCCGCCGTGAAGGTGACGCGCAGGGGCGAGGGATCGATTCTCTGGCGCGGCGACAGGGGAGGGGTGGGTGTCCTCCTGTCGGGAACCGAGTCGCCCGACGTGCTCGAGCTCTGGGACTGGACGCTGCAGCCCGGAGAACGGCACGAGAGCGAGGAGCACGCGACCGGGACGAAGGAGCTCCTGCAGGTGCTCGACGGCGACATCGAGGTCACGGTCGGCGAGCAGACTCACCCGCTCGCTACCGGCGATGTCATCGCCTTCTCGGGCGACGCGCCGCATGCGTACGCCAACCCCGGCACGGCCCCCGCGCGGTTCACGCTTTCCGTCTTCGAGCCGGGCGTCGGATCGCCGAAGGCCTCCGAGACGCACGGCGACTGACCTACCGGCGCGCACGGCGCTTGAGGGTGTACGTCGCCGCGGTCGCGCTCGAGGCGTACTCGTCCTGCGTGAGCAGGCCGACGCGCGAGTTCCGACGTCCGTATGCGAGGTACAGCACGGCGCCGACGGCCAGCCAGGCGCCGAAGACGATCCAGGTGGTGAGCCCGAGGGTCACCATGAGCAGCAGGCAGAAGAGGAAGCCGAGGACGGGCACCACAGGGTAAAGCGGAACGCGGTACGTCCGCTGCAGGTCAGGGCGGTTGCGTCGAAGGTAGATCACCGAGAGGTTGACGAGCGCGAACGCGAAGAGCGTGCCGATGCTCGTCGCGTCCGCAAGCTGGCCGAGCGGAATGAGCGCGGCGGTCACGGCGATCGCGACGCCCACGATGAGCGTGTTCGCGACCGGTGTGCGCGTCCGCTCGGAGACGCGGCCGAAGACGGATGGCACGAGGCCGTCGCGCGACATCGTCAGCAGGATGCGGGTCTGGCCATACAGGACGGTGAGCACGACGCTCATGATCGCGACGACCGCACCCACGGCGAAGAGAAGCGCGATCCACGGCTGGTGCGTGATGTCGACGAGGATGCCGACGAGCGTCGCCTCGGCATCGCTGAACTGCGTCCACGGCTTCGCGCCGATCGCGGCGATCGCGACGAGCATGTAGAGCCCGGTGACGATGACCATGGACATGATGATGGCCCGCGGAAGGTCGCGCCGGGGGTCCTTCGCCTCGTCGCCCGCTGTCGAGGCCGCGTCGAACCCGATGTACGAGAAGAACAGCCGCGACGCGCCCGCCGCGATGCCGGCGGCGCCCATCGGCGCGAGGGGCTCGAAGTTGCCGCCCTGGAATGCGGTGAACGCCACGACGATGAAGAGCACGAGGATGCCGATCTTGATGATGACCATGATCGTGTTGGCCCACGCGGCTTCCTTGGCGCCGCGCAGGAGGAGCACCGTCCCGAGCAGCACGACGACCGCGGCCGGCACGTTGAAGACCCCGCCCGCACCCGGAGGCTGCATCCACATGGCCGGTATCTCGATCCCGAAGATCAGGAGGGTGTCGTTCACGTACTGGCCGGCTCCCACCGCGATCGCGGCGACCGACACGCCGTACTCGAGGACGAGGCACCAGCCGCAGACCCAGGCGATGCCCTCGCCCATGGTCGCGTAGGAATACGAATAGCTGGAGCCGGAAACCGGCACGGCCCCGGCCATCTCGGCGTACGACAGGGCGGAGAGGAACGCCGCGACGCCTGCGAGAAGGAAGGCGATCCACACGGCCGGCCCCGCCATGGGCACAGCCGTGCCGAGGACGACGAGGATGCCGGTGCCGAGCGTCGCTCCCACGCTGATCATCGTGAGCTGCCACACGCCGAGAGATCGGCGGAGCCTCTGACCCGGGTCGTGTCCCTCGCTGTCGGAGAGGATCGCGTCGATCGACTTCCGTCGCAGCAGCTGGGTGCCGAGCGGCAGCGCGGTCGTGGTGGTGGAGGGCGGCGTCGTCGCCTGATTCGTCATTGAACAGCTCCCTTCGAAAGCTCCGCCCACTATAGAGCACAGCAGTGCGCACTCCGCGCACAGCAGTGCATCATCGGATGCGCATGGGACCATCGGTGACAGCGAGGCGGGCGGATGGAACGACACGCTTGTGATTTGACGCGCGGGCGGGTCATAATGCAGGGAGAACTGAAGAGGAATCGCCGGATCGCCCGGTCAGGTCGTAGGGGAAGACGCACCTGACGAACGGAGAAGATCATGGCGACACCCATCGCGCGCGGAGTGGTCTATATCCACTCGGCGCCACGAGCGCTGTGTCCGCACCTGGAGTGGGCGGTCGGCCGATCTCTCGGCCGAGCCGTGAACTTCGAGTGGCAGGACCAGCCGGTGCTGCACGGCGCGCGTCGCACGGAGTACTACTGGGAGGGTCCCGCCGGCACCGGCGCCGCCCTCGCGACCGCCATCCGCGGATGGGAGCACCTCCGGTTCGAGGTCACGGAGGATCCCACTCCGCGCAGTGACGGCGGCCGCTGGATGCACACGCCCGATCTCGGCATCCACTACGCGCAGATGGACTCGGCGGGCAATGTCGTGATCCCCGAGGATCGCGTGCGCTACGCGATGGAGATCGCGGGCTCCGACCCGTTCGAGCTCCGTCGCGAGCTGGACGTCGCCCTCGGCAGCGCATGGGATCAGGAGCTCGAGGCCTTCCGCACCGCCGGCGACGACTCGCCGGTCGTGTGGCTGCACCAGGTCGGCTGAGCCCGCGGCGGGAACCGCGTCCCGCCGTCCGCAGACTGCAGACGCCCCAGGAGAGAACTCCTGGGGCGTCTCGCTGTCCGCTGTGGGATCAGCCGTCGTACGAGGCGAACGCGATGACCGCGTTGTGTCCGCCGAAGCCGAACGAGTTGCTGATCGCGAGCTGGGGGCCGTCACCGAGCGGCTGAGGCTCGCCGGACAGCTTGAACGGCACCTCGGGGTCCTGCTCGGTGATGTTGATCGTCGGCGGAGCGACGCGGTCGCGCAGCGCGAGCACCGTGTAGACCGCCTCGAGAGCGCCCGTGCCGCCGAGGAGGTGCCCGGTGGACGCCTTCGTGGCGGAGACGGGGATCTCGTCGATGCGGTCGCCGAACACGCGCTTGAGGGCGACGTACTCGTTCGGATCGCCGACCGGCGTCGAGGTCGCGTGCGCGTTGATGTGGGTGACGTCGTCGGGCTGAGCGCCCGCGACCTCCAGAGCCTGCTGCACGGCGCGCGCCGCACCCCAGCCCTCGGGGTCGTTGCCCGTGATGTGATACGAGTCCGCGGTGACGCCGCCTCCCACGAGGTACGCGTAGATCCGCGCACCGCGGGCCTTCGCGTGCTCCTCGGTCTCGAGCACGAGCGCGGCCGCGCCCTCGCCCATGACGAAGCCGTCGCGGTCGATGCTGCCCGGACGCGATGCCGTTGCGGGATCGTCGTTCCGGCGCGAGAGAGCCTGCGCGGAGGCGAAGGAGGCCACCGTGATCGGGTGGATGGCCGACTCGGCGCCGCCGGCGATGACGACGTCGGCGAGCCCCTGCTGGAGGTGCTCGTAGGCGTTGTAGAGCGACTCCGTGCTCGATGCGCAGGCGCTCACGACCGTGCGCGCGTACGCCTTCGCGTTGAACTGGAGCGAGAGGTTGCCGGCAGCCGCGTTCGGCATGAGCATGGGCACCGTGAGCGGCATGACGCGGCGGGGGCCCTTCTCACGCAGGGTGTCCCATGCGTCCAGCAGCGTCCACACGCCGCCGATGCCGGTCGCGAAGTCGACGCCGAGGCGCTCGGGCGCGACCTCGGGCTCGCCGGCGTCCGCCCAGGCCTCGCGTGCCGCGATGAGCGCGAACTGCGTCGAGGGGTCGAGGCGCTTGGCCTCGTGGCGGGGGAGCACCTCCTCGGGCCGGACGATCGCCTCAGCGGCGAAGGTCACCGGGAGCTGGTACTTCTCGACCCAGTCGTGCTCGAGCGTGCGGGCGCCGGAGACGCCTGCGAGGAGATTGCGCCAGTTGTCCTCGACGTTGCCGCCGATGGCGGACGACGCGCCGAGGCCCGTGACGACGATGCGCTTGGTCATGGCTTGGTTCCCTGTGTTCCTCGGAAGTGCAGATCGGGCGTCACGCCGAGTCGGCGCAACCGCGCGGCGTGACGCCCGGAAGCCTCACTGGTTGGCGGTGATGAAGTCGACGGCGTCCTTCACCGTCTTGAGGTTCTTGACCTCCTCGTCGGGGATGGTCACGCCGAACTTCTCCTCGGCGTTGACCACGATCGTCATCATCGAGATCGAGTCGATGTCGAGGTCGTCCGTGAACGACTTCTCGAGGGCGACCTCGGAAGCGTCGATGCCGGTCTCGTCGGTGATGAGCTCAGCCAGTCCGGCGAGGACCTCGTCGTTCGTGAATGCCATGGGTTTCTCTCTTTCAGGGTTGGGTGATCAGAATCCGGGTCGGGAACCGCCCATCAGTCTAGAGGCGGAGGCGGCCCGATCCGTGGAACGTCAGGGCAGGACGACGACCTGAGCGGCGAAGACGAGCCCCGCACCGAAGCCGATCTGGAGCGCGAGACCGCCCGAGAGCTCGGGGTTCTCCTCGAGCAGGCGGTGCGTCGCGAGCGGGATGGACGCGGCAGACGTGTTGCCCGTGTCGGCGATGTCACGAGCGATCGCGACCGTGTCGGGCAGCCCGAGCTGCTTGGCGAACTCGTCGACGATCCGCATGTTCGCCTGGTGGGGGATGAACGCCGCGAGGTCCGACGGCTCGACGCCTGCCGCCTCGAGCGTCTGCTTGGCGACCTTCGCCATCTCCCACACCGCCCAGCGGAAGACCGTCTGGCCCTCCTGGCGCAGCGTCGGCCACTCCGCCTCGCCGTCGCGGAACGCCGTGAGCGTCGCGTTCATGCGCACGGCCTCCGACTTCGACCCGTCGGAGCCCCACAGGGTCTGGGACACCCCGGGCGTCTCGCTCGGGCCGAGCAGGGCGGCACCCGCACCGTCGCCGAGGAGGAACGAGATCGAGCGATCGGTGGGATCGACGATGTCGCTGAGCTTCTCCGTGCCGATGACGAGCGCGTACCGCGCCGCGCCCGAGCGGATCAGCGCGTCGGCCTGCGCCACCGCGTAGCAGAAGCCCGCGCACGCGGCGTTGATGTCGTACGCCGCGGCCGGGTTCGCGCCGACGCGGTCGGCCACGATCGCCGAGACGGATGGCGTCTGCCGCGGGTTGCTGATCGTGGCGACGATGACGAGGTCGATCTCGGAGGGATCGACGCCCGAGCGCTGGATGGCCTCGGTCGCCGCGTCGGCCGCGAGCTCGACGGCCGTCGTCGCCTTGTCGGCGCGCACGCGCGTGATGATGCCGGTGCGCTGGCGGATCCACTCGTCGCTCGAGTCGATCGGCCCGACGAGGTCGTCGTTGGGCACGGCGTTCTGGCCGCGCGCGGCGCCGTAGGCGTAGATGCGCGAGTGGGCGCTGCCGGTGGCTTCCTTCAGCGTGGGGGTCGTCATCCTGCTCTTCTTCTCCTCACTCACGCGAGCAGCGCCGCTGCCGCGTCGAGATCATCCGGCGTCTTCACCGCGACCGTCGGCACGCCCTTGAGCCCGCGCTTCGCGAGCCCGACGAGAGCGCCCGCGGGCGCGAGCTCGATGAGCCCCGAGATCTCCGCGTCGGCGAACGATGTCATGCACAGGTCCCACCGCACCGGGTGGCTCACCTGGTGGACGATGAGCTCGAGCGCACGGCGCCCGGTCGCCACCGTCGTGCCGTCGCTGTTGGTCCAGAGAGGGAGCGCGGGATCGCCCACCTCGGCGATCCCCTCGACGGCCTCCTGCAGCGGGCCCGTGGCGGGAGCCATGTACGAGGTGTGGAAGGCGCCGGCCACCTGAAGCGGGATGACCCGCGCTCCACGCGGAGCGGACGCGGCGAGGGCGGCGAGAGCGTCCGTCGCTCCGGCCGCGACGATCTGCCCGCCGCCGTTGTAGTTGGCGGGCTCGAGGCCCGCGTCGGCGATCGCCTGGAGCACCTGCTCCTCGACGCCGCCCACGACAGCGCTCATGCCCGTCTCCGCCTGGGCGGCCGCCTCGGCCATCGCGCGGCCGCGCAGGCCGACGAGCCGCATGCCGTCCTCGAATCCGATCACGCCGGCGGCGACGAGCGCGCCGATCTCGCCGACCGAGTGGCCGGCCACCCCGCCCGGGGCGGACGCGCGCGCCTGCAGGGCCTCGTACGAGACGAGGCTCGCTGCGACGATGAGCGGCTGAGCGACCCGCGTGTCGCGGATGCGGTCGGCGTCCCACTCCGTTCCGGCCGCGATGAGGTCGACCTGAGCGGCGTCGGAGGCGGCCTCGAGGCGCTCGCGCACCCCGTCGAGCTCGAGCCAGGGGCTGAGGAATCCGGGCGTCTGGGACCCCTGTCCGGGGAATGCGGCGACGATCACCTGACCATCATGCCAACCTGAACGGCGGCTCGCTGGCGAGATCGTCACAAGAATCCTCGGATCCGTTGTGCGTGGCGGACACCTCGGATGGTCATCGTCGCCCGTCGCGCGGGCGGCGGACCGGGCGCCGGACAGCATCCTTGGGGCCGATCGAGCCGAGGATGAGCGCCGTCTGCAGGATGAGCGCCTCACGCGGGCCGGTCGCGTCCCAGCCGATCACGTCGCTCACGCGCTTGAGGCGGTAGCGCACGGTGTTCGGGTGCACGAACAGCTCCCGCGCGGTCGCCTCGAGCGAGCGCCCGTTGTCGAGGTAGCTCCACAGCGTCGTGACGAGGTCGGTCGAGTGCGCCTCGAGCGGGCGGAAGATCCGCTCGATGAGGGTCTTCTTCGCCAGCGGGTCGCCCGCGAGCGCGCGCTCCGGAAGGAGGTCATCCGCCTCGACCGGGCGCGGCGCATGACGCCACGCACGTGCGACGGCGAAGCCGGCGAGGGCTGCGCGGGCGCTGCGGCTCGCGTCGACGAGGGCCGGGACGGCCGGACCGAGGACGAGGTGCCCGGCGCCGAAGCAGGGCTCCAGCGCATCGGCGATCTCCACGAAGCTCAGCTCGCCGTTCGGCTCCGACTGCTCCTTGCCGGGGGCGTGCGCACGGCCGAGCACGAGCACGAGGCGCGAGCCCTGCACGCCGATGAGCACGTCGACCCCGAGCTTGCGCGCCGTGCGCCGCACCTGGTCGACGTCGAACAGCGGGGGAGTGGTGCCCACGAGCACCGACACCTCGCCGTGTCCGTGCCAGCCGAGCGCCGCGATGCGGCTCGGGAGCTCCTCATCGGTCTCGCCCGTGAGGATCGAGTCCACCACGAGCGCCTCGAGTCGGGCATCCCAGAGTCCGCGCGACTCCGCGGCCCTGGCGTAGACGTCGGCCGCCGTGAACGCGACCTCCCGCGAATAGAGGAGGATCGACTCGCGCAGCTGCTCGCCGCGTCCGACGACGCGCTCTTCCATGACATCCACGGTCGCGCGGACGAGCTGCAGGGTCTGCTGGAGGCTGACGCTGCGCAGCAGCTCGCGCGGGGCCGCGTCGAAGATGTCCGCGGCGATCGAGGGTGTGCTCGTCGGATCCTCGTACCACTCGATGAACGAGCTGATCCCGGCCTGCGCGACGAGCCCGACAGCCGACCGACGAGCCGGAGGCATCTCGGTGTACCAGGGCAGCGACTCCTCGAGGCGCTGCAGCACGGCGGTGGCGACGTCGCCGGAGATGCGGCGCAGCCACGCCAGCGTCGCCGCCTTGTCCATCGTCGCCCTCTCCTCCGTCGACACAGGGGCGGGGCCCCGCCTGCCGGGGGCCCCGCCGTCTGCCGTTCCGCTCACGCGGTTCAGGAATCTCCGCCTGCGTTGCCGGACGTGCCGGCCGTCACATCGTGGATGCGGTACTTCTCGATCGCCTGCCCGATGACCGAGCGGTCGACGGCGCCCTGGTCGGCGAGCGACTGCAGCGCGCGCACAACCATCGACGGGCCGTCGATCTTGAAGAACCGGCGAGCCGCGGCGCGCGTGTCGGCGAAGCCGAAGCCGTCGGCGCCGAGCGTGTAGTACGGGCCGGGGATCCACTGCCGGATCTGGTCCTGCACGGCGTGCATGTAGTCGCTCGTCGCGATGAACGGCCCCTCGGCGCCCTGCAGCTTCTGCGTGAGGTACGCCGTGCGCGGCTCCTCCTCGGGGTGGAGGAAGTTGTGCTCGTCGGCGGCGAGGCCGTCACGGCGCAGCTCCGACCACGAGGTCACCGACCACACGTCGGCGACGACGCCCCAGTCGCTCTTGAGGAGCTCCTGGGCCTCGAGCGCCCACGGCACGCCCACGCCCGACGCGAGGAGCTGGACGCGCGGACCGTCTCCCGTGCCGACCGAGACACGGTGGATGCCCTTGACGATGCCCTCTGCGTCGACGTCGGCAGGCTCGGCCGGCTGGCGCATCGGCTCGTTGTAGACCGTGATGTAGTACATGACGTCGGGGTCGGGGTGCGATCCGCCGTACATGCGCTCGACACCGGCCTGCACGATGTGCGACACCTCGTAGCCGAAGGCCGGGTCGTACGTGAGGGTCGCGGGGTTCGTCGACGCGAGGAGCGGCGAGTGGCCGTCCGCGTGCTGCGTGCCCTCGCCCGTGAGCGTCGTGCGGCCCGCGGTCGCGCCGATGATGAACCCGCGCGCGAGCTGGTCGCCGGCCGCCCAGAACGCGTCGCCCGTGCGCTGGTACCCGAACATCGAGTAGAAGATGTAGACCGGGATGAGCGGCTCGCCGTGCGTGGCGTAGGACGTTCCGGTCGCGGTGAAGGCCGCGGCGGCGCCGGCCTCGTTGATGCCGACGTGCATGATCTGGCCCTGCGGGCTCTCCTTGTAGGCCAGGAGCAGCTCGCGGTCGACCGAGGTGTAGTTCTGGCCGTTCGGGTTGTAGATCTTCGCCGACGGGAAGTACGAGTCCATGCCGAACGTGCGCGCCTCGTCGGGGATAATCGGCACGATGCGGTTGCCGAAGCCCTTGACCCGCATGAGGTCCTTGAGCATCCGGACGAACGCCATCGTCGTGGCGACCTCCTGGTTGCCCGACCCCTTCTTCGGGAACGCGTAGTCCTTGTCCTCGGGCATGTTGAGGGGGATGTGCGTGCTGCGGCGCTCGGGGAGGAAGCCGCCGAGCGCGCGGCGGCGCTCGAGCATGTACTGGATGGTCTCGTCCTGCGCACCCGGGTGGTAGTAGGGCGGGCGGTACGGGTCGGCTTCGAGCTGAGCGTCGGACACCGGGATCTGCATCGTGTCGCGGAACAGCTTGAGGTCGTCCAGCGTCATCTTCTTCATCTGGTGCGTCGCGTTGCGCCCCTCGAAGTGCGGGCCGAGGCCGTAGCCCTTGACGGTCTTCGCGAGGATGACCGTCGGCTGGCCCTTGTGCTCCATGGCCGCCTTGTAGGCCGCGTACACCTTGCGGTAGTCGTGGCCGCCGCGGCGCAGGCGCCACACGTCGTCGTCGGAGAGGTCCTTGACGAGCTCGAGCGCGCGGGGGTCGCGGCCGAAGAAGTTCTCGCGCACGTAGGCGCCCGACTCCGCCTTGTAGGTCTGGAAGTCGCCGTCCGGCGTCACGTTCATGAGGTTCAGGAGCGCGCCGTCGGTGTCCCGCGCGAGCAGGTCGTCCCACTCGCGGCCCCACACGACCTTGATGACGTTCCAGCCGGCGCCGCGGAAGAAGCTCTCGAGCTCCTGGATGATCTTGCCGTTGCCGCGGACCGGGCCGTCGAGACGCTGGAGGTTGCAGTTGATCACGAACGTGAGGTTGTCGAGGCCCTCGTTCGCGGCGACCTGGAGCTGACCGCGCGACTCCACCTCGTCCATCTCGCCGTCGCCGAGGAAAGCCCAGACGTGCGAGTCCGAGACATCCTTGATCCCGCGGTTGGCGAGGTACTTGTTCGTCATCGCCTGGTAGATGGCGTTGATCGGGCCGAGGCCCATCGACACCGTGGGGAACTGCCAGAAGTCGCGCATCATGCGCGGGTGGGGGTACGACGGGATGCCGTTCGGCGCGCCCGACTTCTCCTGGCGGAACGCGTCGAGCTGCGCCTCGCTCATGCGGCCCTCGAGGTAGGCGCGCGCATAGGCGCCGGGCGAGGCGTGGCCCTGGTAGAAGATCTGGTCGCCGCCGGACGGGTGGTCCTGGCCGCGGAAGAAGTGGTTGAACCCGACCTCGTAGAGCGACGCCGCCGATGCGTACGTCGAGATGTGCCCGCCGACGCCGATGCCGGGGCGCTGCGCGCGGTGCACGGTGATCGCGGCGTTCCAGCGGATCCAGTGGCGGTACCGGCGCTCGAGCTCCTCGTCACCGGGGAACTCGGGCTCGTCCTCGGGCGCGATGGTGTTGACGTAGTCGGTCGTCGGCACCATGGGCACACCGAGACGCAGCTGCTTCGAGCGCTGGAGGAGGCTCAGCATGACCTCGCGGCCGCGCTGGTGGCCCTTGACGTCCACCAGCTCGTCGAGGGACTGCTGCCACTCGCTGGTCTCCTCCGGGTCGCTGTCGTGCGCACCCTGCGAGTACGGATCCTGGTCGTGAACAGCCACAGGTGACCTTTCGTCTGGCGGGCAGATCGTGCCGCGGAAACGGGACGAGGCGTGCCGGAGCCCGGTCGGGCCGATGCACGCGTATCGGGGACAGCCTAGTCCTTCCGAGGAGGGGCGGGCACGCGCGGCCAGGGTGGCGTCGGCTCTCGGCAAGCGCTCTCCGGTCGCGCGCCCTCGCCCGGACGCGGCAGAATCGGGGAGTGCCCCACGTCTCCGCGCTCTACCGTCACCCCGTCAAGGGCTTCACCGCCGAGGAGCGCGACGCCCTCGTCGTCCAGGCCGACGGCCGCATCGAGGGCGATCGCGTGCTGGCCTTCCGCTTCGCGGACGCGGCCACGCCCGAGGAGCATGACGGACTGGACTACTGGCCGAAGTCCAAGGGTCTCGCGCTCATGGACTTCCCCTCCCTCGCGCGCCTCCGCCTGCGCTTCGACGAGGACCTCGGTCGGCTCTCCGTCCGCCTGGATGACGAGCTCGTGCTCGAGACGACGCTGGATGCCGAGGGGCGACGCGAGGCCTCCGAGCGGATCGCGCGGTTCGTCCTGTCGACGCCCGACGGGCGGCGCCTGGAGCGGGGTGGCCGCCTGCCGCTCGTCCTCGTGGGGGATGGTCGGACGTCGCGCTTCCAGGATCGGCCGCGCGGCTTCGTGTCGCTGCACGGTCGCCCGTCGGTGCGCGCGGTCGACGAGGTCACTCCGGACGCCGTCGTCGACGACCGCCGCTTCCGCTCGAACATCGTCGTCGACGGTCTCGAGCCGTGGAGCGAGCTCGACTGGCGTGGCCGCGTGCGGATCGGGGAGGTGGTCTTCGCGGTGCAGCGCCCGATCATCCGCTGCCTCGCGATCCACGCCGACCCCGATTCGGGAGAGCGGGACGCCCCGCTCCTGAAGACCCTCACCCGCGTCTTCGGCCAGGCGGAGCCCACCCTCGGCATCCTGCTGCTGCCCGCCGAGGGAGGCGGCACCGTCCGCCTCGGCGACAGCGTGGAGCTGCTCGACTGAGCTGCTCGACGTGACGGCTCAGAGCGCGGCGCGGATCGCCTGCTCGACCGTCACGCCGCGGCCCACCTTCGCGGGGATGTCGCCGGGCTGCTCGGCGACGTGGATCGCGTACGAGCCGTCGCCCTCGGCGACGACCCAGCCCCACGGTCGCCGGTCGCGCTTCACGCGCAGGTCGGGGTACCAGATGGTGCTCTGGACCGGCGTCGGCTCGAACGAGTAGAGACTGCCGCCCACGGTCACGAGCTGCGTCGTCTGGATGGCGGCGTCGATGAAATCGCGGTCGAAGGCTCTCATATCCGCACTGTACTCAGGAGCGCCGACAGGCGGTAGACCCGGCCCCTGAGCGGGTCAGCGCGGTGCTCAGACCTCGTCGTCGACGTCGTCGTCGCCCGCCGCGAGACGGTCGGCGTCGGCGCTGTCGATGAGGTCGTGGTTCGCATCGGGGTCGAGCACCTCGTCGCCGTCGACCTCGGTCGTGGGCAGGTCGTCGCCGCTCTCGCCGTCGTCGGGCAGAGGGTACGGAGCGGGGTAGGGGTTCGACATGATCTCGTCCTTTCGCGTGAGGTGCTGCTCACGCTAGGGGCGGCGGGCGAGGCAGCCCAGGCGCTTGACCGAGGGCTCCGCTCTGGCTAGTCGCCGGCGAGCAGGGTGCGCACGGCCGAGGCGCCGGGGGAGGAGATCTTGCGACGCCGGGCCATGCCGCGATGGCACCGAGCGGTCGGGGGATTCGGCGGGAGGCGGGACGGTGGGCCCTGCCGGGATCGAACCGACGACATCCACGGTGTAAACGTGGCGCTCTACCAGCTGAGCTAAAGGCCCCTCCCGACGATTCTAGGCGCACGGGATGTCGCCATCCGACCGTAGGCTGGAGAGGTGAACGCCAGCCCCGCCGACCAGCGCCTCCTCCTCGACCTCGCCGACCTCGACCGCCGACTTCGGCAGGCGGAGGCCGCGCGCCGCAACCCGCCGCAGGCAGCGCGGGTGCAGGAGCTCGTCGCGCAGCGCACCGCGCAGAGCCATGAGCTCGCCGTGCGCGTCGGCGCGCGCGACGAGCTGCAGGCCGAGGTCTCGCGCATCGAGTCGGATGTCGCGCTCGCGCAGCAGCGGCGCGACCGCGACCGGGCGCGCCTCGAGGGCTCGGCGAACGCGAAGGACGCGCAGGCGCTCGAGCGCGAGATCGCCGCGCTCACCCAGCGGCTGAGCGCGCTCGAGGATGCCGAGCTCGAGCTCATGGAGCGCCTGGAGGCCGCAGAGGCGTCGGTCGCCGAGCAGCAGGCGATCCTGAACGAGACGACGGCCGAGGGCCAGCGGCTGAGCGCCGAGGGCAAGGCCCAGGTCGAGGTGGCCGGCCGCGAGATCGAGACGCTCACGCGCGACCGCGGCGCCGTCGCCGGGCGCATCCCCGACCCACTCGTGTCCGCCTACGACCGCCTGGCGGCCCGGGGTATCGTCGCCGCCGCGCCGTTCACGCGCGGTGCGTGCGGAGGCTGCCATGTGATGCTCGCGCCGAGCGATCTGCAGGCGCTCCGCTCCGTGCCCGCCGATGCGGTGGCGAACTGCCCCGAGTGCGGGTGCATCCTCGTGCGCACCGAGGAGTCCGGGCTCTGACGCCATCCGTCGTCCTCGGCCGCGCGGGCGACGACATCGTCGCGGTCGCGCGTGACGCCGACGCGATCGCGGAGGGCGACGCCGAGCGCATCGCACGGGCGGGCGACGACGCCGCGCTCGCTCGGTGGGTCGCCGCACGCGAGGAGGCGGACGCCCCGCGCTGGGTCTGGTCGGACACCGCGGAGTGGTACCCGCGTCTGCTCGCGGAGGGCGTGCGGGTCGCGCGCTGCGACGACCTGCGCCTGCGTCACCGCATCCTCCATCACGCCGTCACCCCCGATGCTTCCGCGCACCCGTGGGACGCTGCACCGGCCGAGTCCGAGGTCGCGACGCAGCCGGCGCTGTTCGACGTCGAGCCGACGCGCGTCGCGGGGGAGTCGATGCACGACCTCGACGCGACCGTCGCCGAGGCGCACGCGCAGCAGGGCCTCCTCGCGCGCGCGGAGGATCCGGCGCGCATGCGGCTCCTCCTCGCGGCGGAGTCGGCGGGCGCCCTCGTGGCCGCCGAGATGCGGGCGGCCGGCCTGCCCTGGGATGTCCGCAGGCACGACGCCATCCTCACGGAGGCGCTCGGCCCACGACGGGGCGGCGGCCTCCCTGCGCGCATGGAGGAGACCGCCGCGCGCGTCCGCGAGGCGCTGGGCGATCCGCGCGTGAGCCTCGACTCGCCGCCGCGTCTTCTGCGCGCGCTCCGCAACGCGGGCGTGCACGTCGACTCGACGAGCAAGTGGGAGCTGGCCGAGCACGATCATCCCGTCGTCGCACCGCTGCTCGAGTACAAGAGCATGGCGCGCCTCCTCACCGCCAACGGATGGTCCTGGCTCGACGAGTGGGTCCACGAAGGCCGCTTCCGACCGGTCTATGTGCCGGGCGGCGTCGTCACCGGCCGGTGGGCGTCCTCCGGAGGAGGCGCTCTGCAGATCCCGCGCGCGCTGCGCGGCGCTGTCAGGGCCGACGCGGGGTGGCGCATCGTCTCCGCCGATGTCGCTCAGCTCGAGCCCCGCGTCCTCGCGGGCATGGCACGCGACGAGCGGATGGCCCGGGCCGCCGCGGGCGCGGACCTCTACGAGGGCATCGTGGCCAGCGGCGCGGTCGCGACCCGCGCGGAGGCCAAGATCGCCGTCCTCGGCGCGATGTACGGCGCGACGACGGGCGACGCGGGCCGCCTCGTGCCGCGGCTTCGCAAGGTGTTCCCGGCGGCGATGGCGCTCGTCGACGCCGCGGCGCGCACGGGCGAGGACGGGGGAGTGGTGCGCACGTGGCTGGGGCGCACCTCCCCGGCGCCGGATCCGGCGTGGGTGCAGCAGCAGGCCCGGGCGAGCGGTTCGGATGCCTCGGCCGCCGACGAGACGCGGGCGCGGCGCGCGGCACGCGACCGCGGGCGATTCACCCGCAACTTCGTCGTGCAGGGCACGGCGGCCGAGTGGTCGCTCGCGTGGCTCGCCGACCTGCGCCTGCGCCTCGCCGCGCTCGGAGCCGTCGGCGCCGACCGATCGGCTTCGGCGTCGGGCCCGGTGTTCTCCCGACGTCCGCACCTGGCGTTCTTCCTGCATGACGAGGTCCTCGTGCATGCGCCGGCGGATCTCGCCGACGACGTGGCGGCGGCCATCCGCTCCGCTGCGGATGCCGCGGGTCGGCTGCTGTTCGGGACGTTCCCCATCGACTTCCCGCTCGACGTGCGCATCGACGAGTCCGCCGCGAAGTGATCCCGCCCAGCCGCCGTAGAATGGAGGGGCGAATGGGTCGGCCGGACGGTCGCGTCGCGAGCGGTTCGCCGCCTCGCGCCGAGGAACGTCCGGGCTCCGCAGGGCAGGGCGGTGGGTAACACCCACCCGGAGCGATCCGCGAGACAGTGCCACAGAGAACAGACCGCCGGGATCCGTCCCGGTAAGGGTGAAACGGCGGTGTAAGAGACCACCGGGGGCCATGGCGACATGGCCCGCCAGGTAAACCTCGCCCGGAGCAAGGTCAGACAGAGGATGATGACGCGGCCCGCCGAGTCCTCGGGTAGACCGCTGGAGCGGCACGGCAACGTGTCGCCGAGAGAGATGGCCGTCGATGGGGCGCGAGCCCCGGAACAGAACCCGGCGTACAGGCCGGCCCATTCGCCCTGGACGAGAAGCGCCCCGGCTCCATGCGGAGCCGGGGCGCTGTGCGGTCGAGGGGTCAGGCGTTCGCGAGCGAGGCGGCGCCGATGATGCCCGCGTTGTTGCGGTGCACGGCGGTGACCATCTTGGCGCGCGTGGTGATGTACGGCATGAACTTCTCGGGGTTCTTCGAGACGCCGCCGCCCACGACGAGGAGGTCGGGGGAGAAGAGGAACTCGACGTGCGCGTAGAACTTCTGGAGGCGGTGGCCCCACTTCTCCCACGAGAGGCCCTCGCGCTCGCGCGCCGTCGCGGCGGCGTAGCGCTCGATCGACTCGCCCTTCCAGATGAGGTGGCCGAGCTCGGTGTTCGGGATGAGGACCCCGTCGTAGATGAACGCCGAGCCGATGCCCGTGCCGAGGGTCGTGAGGATCGTGAGGCCCTTCTGGCCCTTCGCGGCGCCGAAGCGCGCCTCCGAGAGGCCGGCGGCGTCGGCGTCGTTCACGAAGTGGATGTCGCGGCCGAGGCCGTCCTGGAAGAACTTCTCGGCCTCGAAGTCGATCCACTCGTCGGAGATGTTGGCCGCCGAGAGCGTGCGGCCGTCCTTGACGATGGCGGGGAAGCAGACGCCGAGGGGGAGCCCGGCCGCGTCCTCGCCGAGGAGCTCGAGCAGGTCGTGCGCGGTCTGGAGCACGTCCTTCGGGTGCGCGCCCTTGGGGGTGTCGATGCGCACCCGGTCACTCAGCAGCGTGCCCTCCGAGAGGTCGACGATGCCGGCCTTCATGCCGGTCCCGCCGATGTCGATTCCGACAGCACGATCCACAGTCTTCGCCATGCTGACAGCTTACTGGGAGCGCGCGGAGCCTCCGGACACGAAGAAGACGCCGGCCTCATCGAGACCGGCGTCTGCAGACGTGCGCGTTACGCGCTCTTAACCCGCGTCGGGTCCTGGCCCGCTCCGCGGCGCTCGCGGATGAACGCGAGGCGCTCGGCGAGGATCTCCTCGAGCTCCTCGATCGAACGGCGCTCCAGGAGCATGTCCCAGTGCGTGCGCGCGGCCTTGTCGCCGGAGTGGTCGACCTCGACCGTGCCCTTCTCGAGCTTGAGCAGCGCCTCGCCGCCGCACGTGCGGCACTCCCACGTCTCGGGAGCTTCGGCGTCCGCTGCGAACATGAGCGTCGTCTCGCGCCCGCAGGCAGCACAGACGTACGTCTGCTCCTTGCGCTCCATGAACACGACGCCCTCTTCGCTCTGAAGACTCTGGGCGCCGAGTCGGATACCACGAAGGCTGCGATCTGCCATGGTGAAGTCCTCTCGTCGGTCACCATTTGTAACGCGTCCGGCTGAGCGGATCATCCGAACGGACGGCGCCGGATGCGCTATTCCCAGGCGACGTTCAGGGCGTCAGAGCGGCCAGCGCCAGGTCGGCGCGATCCGTGACGATCCCGTCGACCCCGCGCCGCACGAGCGTCCTCATCCGCGCGGGATCGTCGACGGTCCAGATGTGCACCTCGACCCCCTCCTCATGCGCCCAGCGGACGAGCCGGCGGGTGAGCACGGGCACGATGCCGCGCCGCTCGGGGATCTGCAGGGCGTCGACTCCGGCGAGCAGCCGTCGTGCGCGCCGCCGTGCCCCGAGCGCGGCCGCGAGAACGAGGCGCGCGATGATCGCCGAGCTCGCGCTCGTGGCCGGCCGCGCAGGGAACGCAGCGGCCATGGCCGCCACGCGCCGCGCCTCGTCGAAGCTCGTGAGGAGAACGCGGTCGGCATGCTCGGCGGCGATGCGGCCGGCGCCCTCGGCGGCGGCCGCGGCCTTCACGTCGATGTTGAAGCGCGTCGACGGGAAGTCCCGCAGCACATCGGCGAGCTGCGCGAGGCCGCCGCGCGGCGCCATGATCTCGTCGAGCTCCCGCAGCGTCACGTCGGCGATCGCGCGCGGGTCTCCCGTCACGCGCTCGAGCGTGTCGTCGTGGAAGAGGACGACGACGCCATCCGCCGTGACATGGCAGTCGGACTCGACGTACTCGACACCCGCCGCCTGCGCGGCCGCGATCGCCGCGACCGAGTTCTCGACGATGCCGTCGGCGGCCATGTCGGCCGTCACGAGTCCGCGATGGGCGAGCACGCGCGGATGGCGCGTGCCCGCCAGGTACGGATGCGTCACGCGGGCGGCGGGGTGCGGTCGCCCAGCCCCGGGATCCGTCCGGCGAAACCGCCCGAGATGCCCTTGAGGGCCTCCGTCAGCTCGCTCGGGATGATCCAGAGCTTGCTCGCCTCGCCCTCCGCGATCTTCGGCAGGGTCTGCAGGTACTGGTAGGCGAGCAGCTTGTCGTCGGGGCGCCCCTCGTGGATCGCATGGAAGACCGTCGTGATCGCCTCCGACTCGCCCTGGGCGCGCAGGACCTGCGCCTGCTTGTCGCCCTCGGCCTTGAGGATCGCGGCCTGCCGCGCGCCCTCCGCGACGAGCACCTGCGACTGCTTCTGGCCCTCGGCGGTGAGGATGGCCGCGCGACGGTCGCGCTCGGCGCGCATCTGCTTCTCCATCGCGTCCTGCAGCGTCGCGGGCGGATCGATCGCCTTGAGCTCGACGCGGCTCACCTTGATGCCCCACTGCCCGGTCGCCTCATCGAGCACGGCGCTGAGCTTGCCGTTGATCACGTCGCGGCTCACGAGCGCCTCCTCGAGGTTGAGGCTTCCGACGACGTTCCTCAGTGTGGTGATGGTGAGCTGCTCCACCGCGCCGAGGTAGTTCGCGATCTCGTAGGTCGCCGAGCGCGGATCGGTGACGCGGAAGTAGACGACCGTGTCGACGGCCACCGAGAGGTTGTCCTCGGTGATGACCTGCTGCGGCGGAAAGGTGACGACCTGCTCGCGGAGGTCGACGCGCGTGCGTGCGCGGTCGATGAACGGCACGATCAGGTGCGGCCCGCCGAACAGGGTGCGGTGGTACTTGCCGAGGCGCTCCACGATGACGGAGTCGCTCTGCGGCACGATCCGGATGGACCGGACCAGGATGGTGATCACGAAGATGACGACGGCGATCACCAGGATCCAGGTGAGCACCATCGCCATGACGTTGCTGTCGTCCATTTCAGCTCTCCTCGGGCGTGCGGGTCGTGACGAACGCGGTCGCGCCCTGGATGGACTCGACGGTGATCGGGGTCTGCGGGGCCAGCGACCGGTCGCCGCGCACGCGCGCGGACCACGAGTCGCCGTTGACGAGCTTGACGCGGCCCGACATCGCGGTGACCGTCTCGGTCACGACGCCGGACAGCCCCACGAGGGCGTCGACGTTGAACGCCTTCGGGTCGGCGCCGCGGCGCAGGCGCCGCAGAAGCGGCGGGCGCACGAAGACGAGCAGGGCGACGGCCGCGGCGGCCGCGACGATCACCTGGAGCCACAGCGGCGCGCCCAGAAGCCCGGATCCGAGGCCGAACACGCCGCCGAGGCCGAGCATGAGGAACGTGAGCTCGCCCGAGACCATCTCGACCGCGAGGAAGATCGCGATGAGCGCCAGCCATCCGATCCAGGCGAACTGCTCGATCGCTTCCATGGGACCTCCTCGGGGCGGGCTCTGCTCGGAACCTATCACGCACGCGCGACGTCTGATCCGCCCGGGATATCGCGTTGCGATTCCCGCGCGCAGACCGCACTTGGTAGGGTCGGACGGTTCCCGTCCCCACGCTCTCGGAGTCCTCGTGTCGCAGCCTCTCGCACCGCAGTCCCTCGCCGGCAAGACCGTCCTCGTGACGGGGTCGTCACGAGGGATCGGCGCCGACACCGTGCGCTACGCGGCGCAGGCGGGGGCGAACGTCGTCATCAACTTCCGCAACAAGGCCCCCCGCGCCGAGAAGCTCGCCGCCGAGGTGCGCGAGCTCGGCGTCAAGGCGCTCGTCGTCGGCGCGGACCTGACCGACCCGGGCTCGGTCTCGGCGATGATCGACGCGGTCAAGGAGGAGTTCGGGTCGCTCGACGTGCTCGTGCTCAACGCCTCGGGCGGCATGGAGACGGGCGTCGGCGAGGACTACGCGCTCCGACTCAACCGCGATGCCCAGGTGAACGTCCTCGAGACCGCGCTGCCGATCATCCCCGCGGGCGGACGCGTCGTGTTCGTCACGAGCCACCAGGCGCACTTCATCCGCACGACGCCCACGATGGACGCGTACGCGCCCGTGGCCCTGTCGAAGCGCGCGGGCGAGGACGCGCTGCGCGAGCGCATCCCCGCCCTCACCGAGAAGGGCATCGACTTCGTCGTGGTCTCGGGCGACATGATCGAGGGCACGATCACCGCGACGCTCCTGGAGCGCGTGAACCCCGGCGCGATCGCGGCGCGGCGCGAGGAGGCGGGTCGCCTCTACAACGTCTCGGAGTTCGCCGCCGAGATCGCGCAGGCGATCGTCGACCCGATCCCCGCGGACAACGAGCGCATCGTCGGCGACATCAGCGGGTTCCGCGGCACGGAGTGACCGACAGCGCGCGGGGGCTCTCGCCCGCCTGGTGGGTCGCCATCGGGTGCGCGAGCGCCGCTCTCGCGGCCGTCGGAGCGCCGTTCGAGGCCGCCGTGCACGGCGTCCCGCCGGGCTGGGCGCTCGCACTCGCCCTCCTGCAGGCCGGCGCGATCGCGGTGGCGCCGGTCGCGCCCTGGCCGGCCATCGTCGCGTTCGCCGGCGCGTCGGCGGCACTCGCCCTGTGGGCGCCCCCGGTCGGCGTGCCGTGGCCCTGGTCGGTCACGGGCATCATCGGGTTCGCGCTGCTGTGCGGGCTCGTGGCTCTCCGCCGAGGCTGGCGCACGGGCATCTGGGCGCTGGTGCTCCCCGGGGCGCTCGTGTCGTCGCACGTGCTCACGGCCCGCGGTGACGCGGTGCCGGCGAACGTGATCGTGGCGCTCTCGATCGGGGCCGGGGCACTGGGCGTCGCCGCGCTGCTCGGCGAGCGACGCGCGCTCGGCGCCGCCCTCGCCCGCGAGCGCGCAATCGCCGAGGACGAGCACGCCGCGCGCGTTCAGGCCGAGGAGCGTCAGCGGATCGCACGCGAGCTGCACGATGTCGTCGCGCACGGCCTGTCGCTCATCCAGGTGCAGGCCGCGACCGCGCGCTTCCGGCTCCCCGAGCTCGACGACGCGGCCGCGGCGGAGTTCGAGGAGATCGGCGGTGCCGCACGCCGCTCCCTCGGCGAGATGCGCCGTCTGCTCGGCGTGCTGCGCTCAGGCGACGAGCAGGCGGCGCTCGCGCCCGTCGCGGGCCTCGCCGACATCCCCGCACTCGCGCGCGACGCGGTCGACGCCGGTGCGGCGGTCACGCTACGCAGCGGCGCGCACGGCGACGACCTGCCCGCCTCGCTGCAGCTCGCGGCCTACCGGATCGTGCAGGAGGCGCTGAGCAACGCGCTCCGCCACGCACCGGGGAGCGCGACCACCGTGACGGTGCGGGAGGATGGCGGCATGCTCGTGATCGAGGTCGAGAACTCGCGGCCGGCCGCCGCGGTCGAGGCGTCTCCAGGAGCCGGCCTCGGGCTCCGGGGGATGCGGGAGCGCGCCGCGCTCGTCGGCGGAACGGTCGACGCCCGCCCCACGGCAGAGGGCGGCTTCCGCGTGCACGCGGAGCTCCCGGTCGACGTCGCGGGGGAGAGGGGCGAGGCATGATCACGATCGCGGTCGTCGACGACCAGGCCATGGTGCGCGCAGGATTCGCGGCGATCCTCGCCGCTCAGCCCGACTTCCGCGTGGTCGGCCAGGCCGGGGACGGCGAGGAGGCCGTTCGGCTCGTCAATGAGACGCACCCCGACATCGTCCTCATGGACGTGCGGATGCCCGTGCAGAACGGGATCGAGGCGACGCGCGCGATCCTGCAGCCGCGGCACCCGCGGCCATCGCCGCCGCGCGTCATCATGCTCACGACGTTCGACATCGACGAGTACGTCTATGACGCGCTGAGCGCGGGGGCGAGCGGATTCCTCCTCAAGGACGCCCGGCCGGACGAGCTCGTCCAGGCGGTGCGCGTCGTCGCCGCCGGCGATGCACTGCTCGCGCCGAGCATCACGCGACGGCTCATCGAGGACGTCGTCACCCGGCGACCCGCCCCGCCCACGCGCGCACGGCTCGACCTCGCTGGGCTCACCGAGCGGGAGCGCGAGGTGCTCACGCTCATGGGCCGCGGTCTGTCGAACGGCGAGATCGCGAGCGCGCTCTTCATCGCCGAGCAGACCGTGAAGACGCACGTGCGGAGGGTCCTCCAGAAGCTCGGCGCGCGGGACCGCGTGCACGCGGTCATCTTCGCCTACGACGCGGGGCTCGTCACCCCGGCCTGACGCCCGCGCTCACCCCGAGGGAGGGCAGCGCCGCCGCGCAGATCGACCCCCGGGGTGATCCGCTGGGCGCGGTCGCCTCCGTACGGTTCCCCGACACCGACCGTCGAGGAGACCCGCATGTCCGCGCCCGCCGCCACCGCACCATCCGCCCCACCGCTTCCCGGTCCCGATCGGGACCGCAGCATCGATCTCGCCCGCGCGGGCGCCCTCGTCGTCGTCGTGCTCCTGCACGCCACGATGGTCGGCATCGACGTGCAGGGCGGTCGCCCCGTGTTCTCGAACGCGCTCGACATCGACGGGTTCGCTCCCTGGAGCTGGCTCGTGCAGGTGATGCCCCTGTTCTTCGCGGCGGGGGGATTCACCGCTGCCCGCTCGTTCCGACGCTCGCGCGCTCGCGGGGCCTCCCGTGCGGCGTTCGCCGCCACCCGCGTGCGGCGTCTCCTGCGGCCCCTCCCGCTCGTCATGCTCGTCCTGGCGGCGGGCCTCTCGGCGCTGCTCGTCGCGGGGGTCCCGGGCGATCTCGTCGCGGTCGCGGGATTCCGGATGTCGCAGCCGCTGTGGTTCCTCGGGGTGTTCGTCTTCGCGCAGGCGCTCGTGCCCGCGCTGGTCGCCGCGCATGATCGCGCTCCCGTCGTCACGCTCGCCGTGCTCGCCGCGGCCGTGGTCGCCGGGGACGTCCTCCGGATGACGAGCGGCGTCGAGGCTCTCGGCCTGCTCGGTCTCGCCTCCGTGTGGCTCACGGTGCAGCAGCTCGGCTTCTGGATCGAGGATGGCCGCGCTGACGCGATCGCGGCGCGCGTGCGCTGGCGGATGGCCGCGGGCGCCGTCGGCGTCCTCCTCGTCCTCGTCGTGTCGGGCGCCTACGCGGCGGACATGTACGTGAACCTCAATCCGCCGACGGTCGCGCTCGCTCTGTTCGCCTTCGCGCAGGTGACCCTGTTCACGCTCGCCCGCGCGACTCTGCGCCGGTGGGCAGGGCAGCCGCCGGTCGCACGAGCGGTGGATGCGATCGGCGGCCGCGCGATGACCGTCTACCTGTGGCACATGCCGGCGCTCGCGGCGGTCGCGGGAGCCGTCGCGGGGAGCGCCCTCGTCACCGGCGCCGATCTTCCGGCGCCCGCATCTCCCGCATGGTGGCTGGACCGCCCGGCGTGGCTCGTGCTCGGCGCGGTCGTCGTGGGCGCGGTGGCCTGGGCCGCGAGCCGCTTCGAGGCGCGGCACGCGCGCTCGGGTGCGGAGCCGGTCACCGAGCAGGCAGGGCGCGCGGCCCTCGCGACCCTCACGGGGGCGGCCGCGGTCGCCGCGGTGCTCGCGCTCGGGCTCGGCCCCGCGACGGCCCTCCTCTCCGCGCTCCTCGCCGCGCTCGCCGTGCGGCTGTCGGCGGCCTGCCCGATCCTGCCCCGAGGCCTCACTCCGGGCGGCGCGCGCGGAGGTCGGCGATCTCCTCTTCGAGGGCCTCGACGCGGCGCCGGAGGGCGAGCACCTTCCGCACGCCGGGCAGGGTGACACCCTCCTCCGTCAGCGTCGCCACCTCGCGCAGTCGATCGACCTCGTTCCGCGAGTACCGGCGCTGGCCGCCCTCGGAGCGCTCGGGCGAGACGATGTCCTGGTCGTCGAGGCGACGCAGCGCAGCCTGCGGCATCCCGAGCAGCGACGAGACCTGCCCGATCGTGTAGAACGGCGCGGTCTGGTCGTCCAGGGGCGACGCAGGCTCGCCGTCGCTCGTCTCGGCGTCATCGCTCATGTCCCCATCCCTTCAGGCAGTCCGGAGACCTCGGTGCGGGTCTCATCTGCGCGGAGGTCGAGCCGCCACGGCCCGATCGGCAGGCCGGTGATCTCGACGCGGCCGATCGCGGGCGGCACGGATCGGATGTCGAGGCGGCCTTCGGGAACGTCGGCATCCAGCCCGAGGCAGATCCGGAGGATCTCGAACGGCGTCGCGGCGGCCCACGCCTGCGGGGAGCACGACGTCGGGTAGGGGATCGGCAGGGGCTTGTCTTCGCGCGCGAAGCCGCAGAAGAGCTCGGGGAGACGCCCGTCGAACGCCTCGAGCGCATCGAGGAGACCGGTCGCGACCTCGACCGCGGCATCCCGGCGCCCGTACCGGGCCATGCCTGCGGCCGCGAGCACGGTGTCATGCGGCCAGACCGACCCGTTGTGGTAGCTCGCGGGGTTGAATCGCCGCGACCGCGACGAGAGGGTCCGGATGCCGAAGCCGGTGAAGAGATCGGGCTGCAGCAGGCGGTCGATCACCCGGTCGGCGACCTCGTCGGGCACGATGCCGGTCCAGAGGCAGTGCCCGACGTTCGAGGAGAGCACGCGCACCGGCTCCTTGCGCGCGTCGAGCGCGAGCGCGTAGAAGCCCTCGTCGGGCAGCCAGAACGCCTCGTGGAAGCGCGCCTGCAGATCAGCGGCCCGCGAGCGCTGCTCGGCCGCGTACGCCGCCTCGCCCAGCGTCTCCGCGATCTCGGCGGCCGCGAGCCGCGCCGCGTAGCAGTAGCCCTGGACCTCGGCGAGCGCGATGGGCGCCTGCGCGTCGGTGCCGTCGCGGTGGGCGATGGCATCCGAGCTGTCCTTCCATCCCTGGTTCGCGAGCCCGCGGTCGGTGCTGCGCTGGTACTCGACGAACCCGTCGCCGTCGCGGTCGCCGAAGCGGTCGATCCACGCGATGGCGCGTCGGACATGCGGCCACAGCTCCTCGATGGCCTCGCGGGGAGCTCCCCAGCGCCGCGCCTGGCCGACGAGCATCGCGAAGAGCGGGGTCGAATCGATCGATCCGTAGTAGACCCGATCGCCGCCGAGGGCGAGCGACAGGTCCGCTCCCAGCCGCACCTCATGGAGGATGCGCCCGGGCTGCTCCTCCGTCATCGCCGACTCGCGCGCGCCCTGCAGCCGAGCGAGGGCGCGCAGGGTCCCGAGTGCGAGACTCGGCGCGAAGGGCATCATCATCGCGCTGGTGAGCAGAGAGTCCCGGCCGAAGAGGGCCATGAACCACGGCGCTCCCGCCGCGACGACCTCGTCCTCGGGATGGGACGGGTCGACGATGCGGAGCGCACCGAGGTCGCGCTCGCTTGTCGCGAGTGCGGCCGCCAGCACCGTGTTCGCCACCGAGATCGAGGGTGTCGCGTCGTGCCACCCGCGCATGCGCAGCGCCGGCTGCGTGCCCTCCACCGGGTCGCCGAGCGGGAAGGACGCGGCCAGCTCGCTGCCGTCCACGGCCGGTCGAACCTCGATGCTGCCCCGCCACGTGCCGCCCGGCTCGACGACGATGCGGAAGGCGAGCGCTCCCGAGGCGGCCTGCGCTCCGGGCGCCGACACGCGCACGCCCCGCTGGGCCGTCCCCTCGCCCTCCAGGCGGAAGTGGAGTCCGTCCCGGTCGAACCCGCCCGTCACGCCCGCCGGCCGCTCGGCCCGGCGTTCCTTGACCTGGAAGAGGTCGGCGAAGTCCGCGTCGACGTGGAGGACGACGTCGAGACCCGCCGGCTCGCTCCCGTAGTTCGAGATCGCGAGGTCCTCGCGCATGCCGCTGCCGACGAGCCGGCGCCGCTCGACGATGATCGTCGGCTCGATGTTGCCGGGGCGGGCCGGAACGCGGCCGATGAAGCGCGTCTCGAAGGGCTCTGCCGGGATGATCCCGAGCGGCTCGACCGAATGGCCGTCGATGCGCAGCTCCCACTGAGACAGCACGCGCGTGTCCTGCACGAAGAGGCCATCGGCCTGACGAGGGACGATGTCGCCATCGGGGCGGGAGACGCAGAACGACGATCCCTCGACGAGGGTCACGGATACCTGCGGCTGCTGCACGGTGCCGAGTCCTCGGGGCCGGGTGCGATCGTCGTCGATGGGCGGCCGGGAGGTCCGCGGCTCCACGTCGTCTGCGGTCTCGACGGGGGACGACACGATGTCGGTCACGGTGCTCCTCTCTGACGGGCGCTCTGAAAACCTTCACTTGCAATCGTAGGTTTCCTCTCAATAACCTGACAAGCGACGGCTCAACGTCGAGCTCTTCACCCCACCTTGCGATAGCGCCGATGGAGGAGGAGGTACGCGCATGTCGCTGATCGTCGAACGAGAGGGCACACCGGAGGACGAGGTGGCCACGCGCCCGCTGCGGATCGGGATGATCGCGCCGCCGTGGTTCGAGCTCCCGCCGCGCGGCTACGGGGGAACCGAGGCCGTCGTCGCGGCCCTCGTGGACCAGCTCGTCGCCCGCGGACACGAGGTGACCCTCGTCGCCTCGGGGGAGCGCCGCACACGCGCGCAGCGCCACGTGCGGGTGTACGACGAGCCGCCCTCGCACCTGCTGGGGTCGAGCGTCATGCCCGAGGTCGTGCTCGCGGCCGAGGCGGCGCGCTCGCTCGACGAGCGCGAGCTCGACATCGTCCACGACAACTCCGCGGCGGGGCCCCTGCTCGCCCGCTCGCGCGCCATCCCGACGCTCGTGACGATGCATGGGCCGGTGACGGGTGACAACGGCGACTACTACCGCCGGCTCGGGTCGAGCGTCGACCTCGTCGCGATCTCCGACGCCCAGCGCCGTCAGGCTCCTGATCTGAACTGGGTCGGGACGGTGCACAACGCGATCGACGTGCCGAGCTTTCCGTTCCGCCCGCACAAGGAGGATCACGTGCTCTGGATCGGGCGCTTCAGCCCCGACAAGGGGGCGCATCTCGCCATCGAGGCCGCGCGGCGTGCGGGGCGTCGCATCGTGCTCGCCGGCAAGCTCAACGAGACCGCCGAGCGCGAGTACTTCGCCGACGCCGTGCGCCCCCTGCTGGGCCGAGACGCCGAGTACGTGGGCGAGGCGGACGCGAGCGTGAAGCGCGAGCTGTTCGCGAGCGCCGCCTGCCTCGTCTTCCCGATCCAGTGGGAGGAGCCGTTCGGCATGGTGATGGCCGAAGCGCTCGCGTGCGGCACGCCCGTCGTCGCGACGCCGCGCGGCAGCGTGCCCGAGATCGTCCGGCACGGCGAGACCGGGTTCGTCGTCGACGGCCTCGACGCCCTCGCGCAGGCGATCCAGCGCGCGGGCGATCTCGATCCCGCGGCCTGCCGCCGCGATGCGGAGACGCGGTTCGATCTGCCGGTGATGGCCGAGGGGTACGAGCGGGTCTACCGCGTCCTCGCCGAGGGGAGCGAGACCATCCGCTCTCTCACGGCCGCCGCTGCCTGAGCCGAGCCCGTCCGGGACGGCCGCGCATCGCTCGCGCGGCCGTCCCGGACGGACACGAGTCATCCTCCAGGGGGATGGGAACGCACCCACGGGGTGACGACGCGCCACACGCCCCTCCGTAGCGTCGTAAGCGACCCGGAGGGATCCCCATGACCGCGTTCTTCGACCTCGTCGCCACGGTGCTGCTCGACACCGCGACCTCGCCCTGGATCTACCTCGTCGCGTTCGCCGTGTGCGCGGTCGACGGGCTGTTCCCGCCCGTCCCGAGCGAGACGGTGATCGTGTCGGCTGCGGCGATCGGCGCAGCGACGGGGGAGCCGGTGCCCTGGCTCATCGCGCTCCTCGCGGCGTGCGGCGCCTTCGTCGGCGACGGGCTCACCTACCTCGTGGGGCGCGCGATCGGGACGGAGCGCTTCGGATGGATGCGGATCGGGCGCGTGCGGCGGACGATCGAGTGGGCGCAGGCGGGCCTCGATCGGCGCGGCGCCTCGCTCATCCTCATCGCGCGCTACATCCCCGTGGGGCGCGTCGCCGTGAACCTGACCGCCGGCGCGACGCGCTATCCGCCCCGCCGCTTCGTGCCGCTCGCGCTCGTCGCGGCGGCCGCCTGGGCGGCGTACTCCGTCGGCATCGGCCTCATCGCCGGCACCTGGCTCCGCGAGCAGCCGCTCCTGGGCGCCGCGATCGGCGCAGGCATCGCGATCGTGCTCGGGATCGCGATCGATCGCGTGATCGCCCTGCGTCAGCGCTCGCTCAGCCCAGAAGCAGAGCGCACGCGAACAGAGCCGGCAGGCATCCCAGCGTCGTGAGGAACACGGTGTCGCGGGCGACCACCTCGCCGACCTCGTAGCGCTGCGCGTAGTTGAAGACGTTCTGCGCGCTGGGGAGCGCGGCGAGCACGACCACCGCGAGCAGCGCGTGGTCGTCGAGCTGGAAGGCGAATCGGCCGATGGCCCATGCCACGAGCGGCATGAGCGCGAGCTTGCAGACCGTCGCGAGGGCGATGTCGCGGCGCGTGCCGACCTGCGTGAGCACGCGCTGGCCGTAGAGCGACATGCCGAAGCTGATGAGGAGCACGGGCACGGCTCCGCCCGCGAGGAGCCGCAGCGGGTCCATGACGATGGGCGGGAGCTCGACGTCGAGGAGCGCCACGAGAACCCCGAGGGCCGCGCCGATGATCATGGGGTTGCGCAGCGTCCGCCGCGCGATCGCCCCGAAAGACGCTTCGCCCGACGACGAGCCGTCGAGGATGGCGAGCACGATCGGCGTGAACACGAGGAGCTGCAGGAGCAGGATGGGCGCGGCGTACGCGGCGTCGCCGAGCACGTAGGTGGCGATCGGGATGCCGATGTTGTTGCCGTTCACGTACCCGGCTCCCAGCGCGCCGACCGCCGTGACGCCCCAGCCGCGACGCCAGCCGAGCCGGGCGACGAGGCCGTAGAGGATGAAGATCGCCGCGGCCGCGAGCGCGGAGACGGGCAGCAGAGCCGAGAACAGCACGCCGAGATCGGCCTCTGCCAGCACGGTGAAGAGCAGGAACGGGTTCAGCACGAAGAAGCAGAGTCGGCTGAGCACGAATCGGCCCTGCGGCCCGAGGAGGTCGACGCGCCCGACGACGTAGCCGGTGAGGATCGCCACGCCGACGACCGCGAAGCCGGTGAGGACGTCGATCATGCGGGGGTCTCTCTCACCCCTCCAACCTACGCCCCGCGGCGATGCGCCCCGTGCGCTGGATAGGCTCGCGGGGTGAGCGGAATCGAGCGCGTGACGGTGTTCCTGGGGTCGGCGACGGGTGTGCGGCCGGACTACGCGGAGGCCGCGACCGCGTTCGGCCGTGCGCTCGCGGCGCGGGGCACGGGGCTCGTCTACGGCGGCGGGCGGGTCGGGCTCATGGGCACGGTCGCCGACGCCGCATCCGAGGCGGGCGGAGAGGCGATCGGGGTCATGCCCCAGGACCTCGTGGACGCCGAGATCTCGCACCCGGGGCTGACCGCTCTCGAGATCGTGCCCGACATGCACGCGCGCAAGCTGCGCATGGCCGAGCTCGGCGACGCCTTCGTGGCGCTGCCCGGGGGAGCGGGCACGCTCGAGGAGCTCTTCGAAGCGTGGACCTGGCTGCAGCTCGGGATCCACCGCAAGCCGGTCGCCCTCCTCGATGTCGCCGGCTTCTGGCGCCCGCTGCTCGATGCCCTCGACCACATGACGACGGAGGGCTTCGTCCGCTCCGCGTTCCGCGACACCCTGATCGTGGCGGACGACGCGGGCACGCTGCTCGACGCCCTCGAGACATGGGAGCCGCCGGCACCGAAGTGGGGGTCGCCCGCGCCGCGCCCCTGACCCGGCGACGTCGGCGGGGCATGGCAGGATCGCCTACGTGACGAGCCCACCCGCCCCCGCAGACCGGCTTCGGGACCTCGCCCTCCTCCGCCGGGTGCGCGACCGGATGGACCGCGAGTTCGCCCAGCCACTCGACGTCGAGGCCCTCGCGCGCGGCGTGGGCATGTCCGCTGGCCACCTCAGCCGGCAGTTCAAGCTCGCGTACGGGGAGTCGCCGTACTCCTACCTCATGACGCGGCGGATCGAGAGGGCGATGTCGCTCCTGCGACGCGGCGATCTGACCGTCACCGAGATCTGCTTCGAGGTCGGCTTCGGTTCGCTCGGCACGTTCAGCACGCGCTTCGCCGAGCTCGTGGGAATGCCGCCGAGCGAGTACCGGCGACGGTCCGAGGGCGACCTCGCGGGCGTTCCCACCCTCATCACCAAGCACGTGACGCGACCGATCAGGAATCGAGAAGCGCGACCATCCGACCCGCGGATAGCGTGAGCGACATGACCATCACGATCCACTCCAGCTTCCTCCCGCAGACCGACCCTGAAGCCGCTCTGGGCTTCTACCGCGACGCCCTCGGCTTCGAGGTGCGCAACGACGTGGGCTACGAGGGGCTGCGCTGGCTCACCGTGGGCCCGGCTGACCAGCCCGACACGAACATCGTGCTCTACCCGCCCGCCGTCGAGAGCGGGATCACCGATGACGAGCGCCGCACCATCCTCGAGATGATCGCCAAGGGCACGTATGCGAGCCTCCTGCTCGCGACGCCCGACGTCGACGCCGAGTTCGCGCGGCTCGAGGCCCTGGGCGTCGACGTCGTGCAGGAGCCCATGGACCAGCCGTACGGCGTTCGCGACGCGGCGTTCCGCGACCCGGCGGGCAACATGATCCGCCTGCAGCAGCGCCCCTGACCGCCCCGAGCCCCTTCTGCCGACCTGGAGAGACGATGACCGCAGCCTCCGACAGCACCTCCGCTCACGTCGCCGACACGCACGACGTCATCCGCGTGCAGGGCGCGCGGGAGAACAACCTCAAGAACGTCAGCATCGAGATCCCGAAACGGCGGCTGACGGTGTTCACGGGCGTCTCGGGGTCGGGCAAGAGCTCGCTCGTGTTCGACACGATCGCCGCCGAGTCGCGCCGCCTCATCGACGAGACCTACAGCGCGTTCGTGCAGGGGTTCATGCCGTCGGTGCCGCGCCCCGACGTCGACGTCCTGGAGGGGCTCACGACGGCCATCCTCGTGGACCAGGAGCGGCTCGGAGCGAATCCGCGTTCGACCGTGGGCACCGTCACCGACGCGAACGCGATGCTGCGCATCCTGTTCAGCCGGCTCGGGGAGCCGCACATCGGCGGCCCGACCGCGTTCTCGTTCAACATCCCCACGCAGAAGGCGAGCGGCGTGATGACGTCGGCGACGGGGGAGAAGACCATCGTCAAGGACGTCGTGTACCTCGGCGGCATGTGCCCGCGGTGCGAGGGGAGGGGAGCGGTGTCCGACATCGACCTCTCCCAGGTCGTGGACGAGTCGAAGTCGCTCGATGAGGGCGCGATCATGGTGCCCGGCTACACGCCGGACGGTTGGATGGTGAAGGGGTTCTCGCAGTCCGGGTTCTACCCGTCGGACAAGCCGATCGCCCAGTTCACCGAGAAGCAGCGGCACACGTTCCTCTACGGCGAGGTGACCAAGGTCAAGATCGCCGGCATCAACATGACGTACGAGGGGCTCATCCCCAAGATCACGAAGTCGATGCTCTCGAAGGACATCGACGCGCTGCAGCCGCACATCCGCGCCTTCGTGCAGCGCGTGGCGACCTTCGCGACGTGCCCGGAGTGCGACGGCACCCGTCTGACCGAGGCGGCGCGCGGCTCGAAGATCGACGGCGTGAGCATCGCCGACGCGTGCCGCATGCAGGTGACGGACCTCGCCGAATGGGTGCGCGGGCTGGACAAGCCCGGCGCAGGCCCGCTCCTCGCGGCGCTCGGCGCGAATCTCGACGCGTTCGTGACCCTCGGCCTGGGCTATCTGAGCCTCGACCGGCCATCCGGCACGCTGTCGGGCGGCGAGGCGCAGCGCATCAAGATGCTGCGTCACCTCGGCTCCGCGCTCACCGATGTCACGTACGTGTTCGACGAGCCGACGATCGGCCTGCACCCGCACGACATCCAGCGCATGAACACACTCCTGCTGCAGCTGCGCGACAAGGGGAACACGGTGCTCGTCGTGGAGCACAAACCCGAGGCCATCGCGATCGCCGACCGCGTCGTCGATCTCGGGCCCGGCGCGGGCAGCGCCGGCGGAACGATCTGCTACGAGGGGACGGTCGACGGGCTGAAGGCCAGCGGAAGCCTGACCGGGAAGCACCTCGACGACCGCGCGCAGATCAAGCCGAGCGTTCGAGAGCCGAAGGGTGCCATCGAGGTGCGCGGTGCGAGCGAGAACAACCTGCAGGATGTCGACGTGGACGTCCCGCTCGGCGTCCTCACGGTCGTCACGGGCGTCGCGGGGTCGGGCAAGAGCTCGCTGATCCACGGGTCGGTCGCGCGACGCGAGGGCGTCGTCTCGATCGACCAGGGTGCGATCCGCGGATCGCGGCGCAGCAATCCCGCCACCTACACAGGCCTCCTCGATCCCATCCGCAAGGCCTTCGCGAAGGCGAACGGCGTCAAGCCCGCGCTCTTCAGCGCGAACTCCGAGGGCGCGTGCCCGACATGCAAGGGCGCCGGCGTCATCGTCACCGAACTGGGGTTCATGGAGACCGTCGAGACGCCGTGCGAGGACTGCGGTGGCAAGCGGTTCCAGGCGGGCGTGCTCGAATACAAGCTCGGCGGGCGCGATATCACCGAGGTGCTCGACCTTCCCGTCGCGGAGGCACGCGCGTTCTTCTCCGAGGGCGAGGCGCGGATCCCCGCTGCCGCGGCCATCCTGGGCAGGCTCGAGGACGTCGGTCTCGGCTACCTGACGCTCGGCCAGCCGCTCTCGACGCTGTCGGGCGGCGAACGTCAGCGGATCAAGCTCGCGAACGAGATGGGGGAGAAGGCCGAGGTCTACGTGCTCGACGAGCCGACGACGGGTCTCCACCTTGCCGACGTCGAGAACCTCCTCGGGCTGCTGGATCGGCTCGTCGACGCCGGCAAGAGCGTGATCGTGATCGAGCACCACCAGGCGGTGATGGCTCATGCGGACTGGATCATCGACCTCGGTCCGGGGGCCGGTCACGACGGCGGGCGCATCGTCTTCGAGGGCACGCCGGCCGAGCTCGTCGCCGCGAGGTCGACGCTCACCGGCGAGCATCTGGCGCAGTACGTCGGCGCGCCGGCTGTCACGGAAGCAGACTGACGCGATGAGTGGCTCCGCGCCGCCGCGCGACCGCGCGACGCGCAAGGCCGATGCGCTCCGCCAGCTGACCGCACCTGCGGCGGACGGATGGGTGGCGACGGCGTCGCCGGACGGGCGACCCCATCTCGTGCCGCTGTCGATCGCGTGGGCGGACGATCGCATCATCGTCGCGCTCGAGGGCTCGTCTCTCACGGCGCGGAATATCGCGTCCTCGGGCGTCGCGCGGCTCGGTGTCGGCCAGACGAGAGATGTCGTCCTGATCGACGCGTCGCTCGACGCGACGCACGGCGTCGACGACGTCGAGAGCATCGGGCACGCGTACGCCGCGCAGGCGGACTGGGACCCGCGCGGCCTCGCAGGCTACGTGTTCCTCGTGCTGCGCCCGACGCGCATCCAGTCCTGGCGCGAAGTGGACGAGTTCCCCGGACGGATGCTCATGCCGGATGGCGAGTGGCTGGTCTGAGGGCGGCGCCTCGCTGGCGGGTTCATCCGATAATGCACATTATGTCAGTTCGCGTTGAGGGATGGTCCGCGGCGAGATGCGCGCGGCTCCCCTCACTCGGCGGTGACCAGCCCCGCGCGATGCGCGATCACCGCGGCTTCGACACGATTGCGCGCGCCGAGCTTCCCGAGGATCGCGCTGACGTGGCCTTTGACTGTTCCCTCGACGAGATGCAGCTGCGCGCCGATCTCCGCATTCGACGCCCCCGCGCCGAGCAGCGCGAGCACCGCCTTCTCCCGCTCGGTCAATCCCGCAAGCGCCTCCCGCGCGGCCGCGTCGCGCATCCGCTCTCCTCCGCGGTAGGGCGCGATGACCCTTCGGGCGATCGTCGGCGACAGATAGGCTCCCCCGTCCGCGACGGCACGGACGCCCGCGATGAGCTCTCGCGGATCAGCGGCCTTGACGAGGAAGCCCAGCGCGCCCTCGCCCAGCGCGCGCTCGATGTACTCGTCCTCGCCGAAGGTCGTGAGGATCACGACCCTCGTGCTCGGTGCCGCCCGCGCGATCTCCGCGGCCGCGGTGAGTCCGTCCACGCCCGGCATGCGGATGTCGAGGACCGCGACGTCCGGACGATGCTGCCGCACGCCGTCGATCGCGCTCCGGCCATCCCCTGCCTCGAACACGACCTCGATTCCAGCGTCGGACTCGAGGATCGCCCGCGCCCCTGCCCGGATCATGGGCTCGTCGTCCGCAAGGAGGACGCGGATCACGACGCACCCAGGAGGGTCTTCTCGACGAGCACGCCGTCCTCGAAGCAGAGGCGATACACCGCGTCGGTGAAGTGGAGCCACCCGTCGCGTGCCGCGAAGTACTCGCACCGAGCCCCGCTCGGTGGCGCGTCCTCCTCCACGACGATCGGCGGCGGCGCGGGGATGCCCGCGGGCAAGCGGGGTGCGAGCTCCGAACGGGAGACGCCCAGTTCGATCTGCTCGTAGACGCTCGACGGGATCGCCGTCTGAGTCACGGTGACCGCCTGCACGACGAGGATGCCGACGATGGCGAGCCCGAGGACGGACGCAGGAACCACAGCCGACTGCAGGATCCGTCGGCGGGTCTCCTGCGAGTTCGAGATCAGTGCCGCATCCCACACGCGGTCGTTCGTGTCCGTCCGCGGCTCAGGACGGAGGGGCGCCCGGAGCCGCAGCTCGAAGCCGTTCGCGACCGCTCCCGCCTCGACGGACGCGCCGAGCAGGGCCGCACGGCGCTGGAGACTGGGGATCCCGTGCCCACTCCCCTGCGTCCCCTGCCGGGATGGCGCGCCCGACCGCACCTTCAGGTCGAGGTGCTCAGCGCCATCCGCAGCGAGCTCCACCTGGACGGCCGCTCCGGGTGCGTGGCGCGAGGCATTCGTGAGACCCTCACGCAGCGTGCGCGCCGTGAGTTCGATCATCAGGGGGTGCAGGCGGTCGAGCACGGCCGAGTCGAGGCGCGCCTCGACGGGAACGCCGGCCTGCTGCGCCCCATTCACGAGCGCCGCGATGTCGTCCTTGCCGAGGGGCTCGAGCCGACCACTGGAAGCGGGTCGGGTCATGCGGACGACGTCGTGAAGCCGACTGCTCGCACGCACCGCCGCTTCCCGGAGCTCAGCGAATCGCTCCCGCTGCGCCTCGTCCAGTCCCCGGCCGAGCTCGAGCGCACCCGCCTGGACCGCGATGAGAGCGAGCTCATGGCCGATGGTGTCGTGCAGGTCATCTGCGATGCGAGCCCTCTCCTCGGCCTGGGCGCGCTCGGCCAGCACCCGCGCGTCGGACTCGCGCTGCTCGGCGCGCAGCCGCCGATATCGCCCGATCCACCAGGGACCGACCGCCGTCAGGATGGTGATGAGCGACGCTGCCATCCAATCGCCGGCAGACCCTCCGGGCAGGATGATCGAGAGCGGCAAGAGCGCGACGAGCGTCAGCGCGATGGTGAGGATGGCTGCCGCCAGCGATCGCATGCGACGACCGGCGAGGTAAGCGCACACCGAGGCAGGCAGAAGGAGAAGCACGACGGCGGAATCGCCCCAGCGTGCCACCGGCAATGACGTCGCGACCGCCACGCCGAGGAGAGCGACCCCGAGGGCATTCGGCCACGACTGTCGCACGTGATCGGTGATGCGCCGCATGCATTCATCGTAGGGAGCGGGTGTCGCGCGCAGACCTGACGAAAGTAAGGACTCCTCCTGCCGTTCGACCGATTCGCTCGCGAAAGCCGATCCATAGCGTCGGCTGCATGGACTTCATCGACCTCCTCACCGCGCTGGTGACCGACCTCGCCGCATCGCCGTGGGTGTACCTCGTGGTGTTCGGAGTGTGCTTCATCGACGGCTTCTTTCCGCCCGTGCCCAGTGAGACGGTCGTCGTCGGCGCAGCGACGATCTCGGTCGCTTCCGGCGAGCCGCATCTGCTGCTTCTCATCGCGACTGCCGCACTCGGCGCGATCGCCGGCGACAACGTCGCGTATCAGCTCGGGCGAGCGATCGGCACGACACGCTTCCGATGGATGCGCACCCCTCGCGTCGCGGCCGCGATCGGATGGGCTCGCCGCGGCCTGCGGCATCGGGCGGCACTCCTCATCTTCGCGGCCCGCTACATCCCGGTCGGGCGCATCGCGGTGAACATGACCGCAGGAGCCACCGGCTACCCGGCGCGGCGCTTCGTGCCGCTCTCCGTCGCGGCCGGAACCGCGTGGGCCGCGTACTCCGCGCTCTTCGGCATCGTCGCGGGCCGATGGCTGCACGACCAGCCGCTCGTCGCCATCCTTCTCGCGGTGTGCGTCGCGACGGCGGTCGGTGCTCTCATCGACGCGATTCTCCGGCGCTTCCTCGCTCGCGACGCCGAGTCGCTGGACGAGAATCGTGCACAGCTGGAGGATCCGGTCATCCAGGACTGATCCTGTGCGGGTCGCTCGCTCACCGGCGCACGTCGCTCCAGAGCCAGCGCAGGGCGTCGGGAAGAAGGACGCCGGCAACGCACCCCCGCCACGATAGCCTCTCGCCATGGGCGTGCAAGCGATCGACATCCAGGTGGACGACGTCCCGGCGGCGACGAGACTGCTGTCCGAGGCATACGGATGGACCGTGCTCACGGACGGCCCGCACTTCGGTGAGCTCGACGCGGGAGGGCTCCGGGTCATGCTGTCTCGCGATGCGATGGTGCCCTGGGGCAGGACGGATGGCGTCATCCTGCATCACTACGTCGAGGACGTGGCCGCGGCCACCTCGCGCGCTGTCGCCGCCGGAGCCGAGCTGCTGCGCGGCCCTCTGCTCACGGACTGGGGCACCGAGGCGGCGTACCTCCGCGGCCCCCGCGGCCTGATCGTCGATGTCTGCAGGGACGCCTGACACGATGAGCCGTGTGCCTGCGCGGACCGGCGCATGAACGGACATCCTGCCCCGTCCTACGCGCCCGGCGGCTACGCGTGCCCGTTCTGTCGTCTCCAGCGGGGCATCGAGGACGAGCACAACCGGTCCTCCGACATCGTCGCGGTGACCGAGCGGGCCTATGCGCGCATTGCGCCCAAGTGGTGGCCGGGCAACGCGGGCTCTGCGCTCGTGATGCCGCGTGCACACGTCGAGAGCATCTACGCCCTCGCGCCAGAGGATGGCCACGCCGCGTGGGACCTCACCCAGCAGGTGGCGACCGCGATCCGATTCGCCTACGGCGCCGAGGGCACCTCGATCCGGCAGCACAACGAACCCGCCGGCGACCAGGACGTGTGGCATCTGCATGTTCACGTCTTCCCCCGCTATGCCGGCGACGAGCTGTACCTCCGCCACCGAGATTCATCTTGGGTCGGCGACGACGCACGCGCTGCCTATGCGGCCACGCTGCGCGGGGCCCTGTCGCTCCCCGTGCGATTCGACGAGCGGCCGGGTCGGTGATCATGACGAGCGGATGGCCGCACATCGACAAGTGCGAATGGCTCTTGCCCACTCCTCGGCGCCATGGAACCCTTCAAGCATGCTGATCTACTCGATGGGCGTGTCGGTCGATGGGTTCATCGCCGACCGCTTCGGATCGTTCGACTGGTCGGTGCCGAGCGATGACCTGTTCCGATTCCACCTCGATCGGGTCAGCGAACTCGGCGCCACACTCCTCGGACGTCGCCTGTACGAGACGATGCGGGTCTGGGAGACCGATCCGTCGTTCCGCGACTCTCCTGATGCGAACGCCTTCGCCGACGTCTGGACCGCCCTTCCGAAGGTCGTGTTCAGCCACACGCTCGAGGGCGTCGAAGGGAACGCCCGACTCGCTGAGGGCACCTTGGCCGAGGAGGTCGCGGCGGTCACCGAATCCACACCCAAGGACGTGGAGATCGGCGGGGCGGATCTCGCCGCTCATGCCTTCGAACTCGACCTGATCGACGAGATCAGGATCTTCCGGTACCCCATCATCGTCGGCGGTGGTCCGCCGTTCCTTCCCCCGCTCGCCCAACCGCTCCCCCTCGACCTCATCGAGACGCGCACGTTCGACTCCCGTGTGATCTACGAGCGCTACCGCCGGACACGCTGACGCTCCCCTGCCCCACGCTTGCGCTCGGTCACACCAAGGCAGAGTCGTTATCGTTCTGTGACCTTTTCTGTGGCCGTCGGGATCGTAGGGGTCTTCGAATGTCGGTGGTGGGCGGGACACTGGTTTCATGAGCGATGGGGCTGTGTGGGGTGAAGGGGATGGTCCGTGCCCGACGGCTTCGGAGCGTGCGGCGGTGGAGTCGGCGATCGAGGCGATCCGGGCGGCGGACAGGGTGATCGCTCATGCGCAGGCGGCGCGTCAGATGGCGTTGGCGTCGGCGTCTCGGGTGGCGTGGGCGCAGCATGAGCGGCAGGTCGCGGCCGGGGGCTCGTCGCGGGCGTGGGCGCATCGGGCGATCGCGGAGGAGATCGCCGCGGCCACGCACACCCCGGGCCGGTCGGTGGAGCGGCAGATGAACGACGCGACGGTCCTCGTCTCCCGCTTCCCGGTGGTGCGGAACCGGCTCGCGGAAGGGACGGTGTCGCTCCCGCACGCGCGCACGATCGTGCTGTGCGGGGACCGCATCGACGACGACGAGACCCGCCGCGTGTTCGAGGTGCGGGTGCTGGAGCGGCTGGACCGGGTGCCGATGACCGCGGCCGCGTTGGCGGAGGTGGCGCGGAAGATCGCGCAGGAACTGGACCCGGTCTCGATCAGCGACCGCCACAAGGCCGCCAGGCGGAGGCGGCGGGTGGGGTTCCGTCCCGGGGAGGACGCGATGGGCGCGTTCGACGCGGAGGTCGCGAACGTGCTCGGGGTCGGGATGATGGACCGCATCGACCAGATGGCCAAGACCGTCATCACCGCCCGCGCCGCCGCCCGCCGCGCCGGCGACCCGGCCGCGCTCGCGGATGACCGCTCGCTGGATGAGATCCGGGCGGACATCTTCACCGACCTCACCCTCACCGGCACCCCCACCGGCCACGACCACCTCTACGGCGCCACCTTCCCCCAGACGCCCGACGCAGGGGCCGACGCGAAGGACAAGGACACCGACGCCGGACTCGGCGCCACCAGGGACGGCACGGGCGCCGCGGCCGCGGACGCGAAGGGCGGGGATGTCGGACTCGGCGCGATGGGCGCCACGGCCGACGCCGGTGCCGGCGCGGGCGCAGCGCCCTGCACGGGCTCGGGCTCTGGCGCGGTTTCGGCGTTCGGCCCGGCCCCGAAGCCTGTCGGGCTCGGCGCGATCCGCGGGAGCGTGCACATCACCATCCCCGCCACCGCGCTCGCCGACCCCACCCACAGAACCGAAGGCGCCACCCTCGCCGGAGCAGGACCCATCCCCATCATCGACGCCAAGCAGATCGCCGCCGACGCCACCATCTGGAACCGGGCCTTCACCGACGCGAACACCGGGGCCCTCCTCACCGTCGACCAGAGATTCCCCACCACCGCGCAGCGGCGATTCCTGAAAGCCCGGGACGAGCGGTGCCGGTTCCCCGGGTGCCGGCAGGCCATCCGCAAGCACTACGTCGACATCGACCACACCCACCCCCACTCCCGCGGCGGGCCCACCAACGTCCGGAATCTCGAGTACTTGTGTGAAACGCATCACATGCTCGAGCAGATGACCCAATGGACCGTCACCCAGACAGAAGGCGGCGTGCTCGAATGGACCTCCCCCAACGGGCACGTCTACACCGACACCCCACCACCCGTCGCCCGCTTCACCCCACCCGACGACGAACCACCACCCTTCTGACCGCGGGCCGAGACGCCGACTTCAGGGGCAGGTTCGTGTGTGCCGGGACGGGTCAGATGCGACCGCGGACGGGAGTCCGCTCGACGGGGTCGCCTCCCTCGGGCATGACCATCTCAGCGCGCACGCCGAGAAGGCGCACCTCGCGCTCGTGGTCCAGCGTCTCACCGAGCGCAACCGCCGCGGCGACGACGACGTCGCGATCCAGCGTCGGCTCTGCCAGCTTCCGGCCGAACGTCTTCGTGATGAATGGCGCGTAGCGCACCTTCAGGTTCACACGGGTCACGGCGCGCCCTTCGGCCTCGCAGTCGGCGAACGCCTCGGCCGCGAGCTCGCGCAACGCCGACTCCACCTCGTCCGGCGTGGTCAGGTTGTGCTGATACGTCGTCTCCCGGCTGTGGCTGCGCGCGATCCAGGGCGTGTCATCGACCACCGCTGGACCGAGCCCCGACCCGAGCTCGTGATACCAGACGCCCATCTTCGGACCGAACTCCGTCACGAGTTCCTGACGATCCGCATCGGCGAGCTGACGCACCGTTTCGATGCCGTGATCGGCGAGGCGCTTCTGCACCTTCGGTCCGACGCCCCAGAGGTCCCGGGTGGGCTTCTCCCCCATCACCTCGAACCAGTTCTCGGCCGTGAGTCGGAACATCCCGCGCGGTTTCCCGAACTCCGTTGCGATCTTCGCGCGCACCTTGTTGTCGCCGATACCTACCGAGCAGTGCAGCGATGTCGCCTCGAGCACCGCAGCCTGCGCCTCTCGAGCGACCCTCTCGGGGTCATCGCTCGTGACCCCGAGGAAGCACTCGTCCCATCCGATCACGTCGAGCACCACACCCGGAAGGCCGCGAAGGGTGCTCATCACCTCCTCCGACGCCGCTTCATAGGCAGCGTGGTCGACGGGGAGGAAGACGGCGTCATCGGGCGCCTTTCGCGCCGCGATCTTGAGCGGCATCCCCGACCCGATTCCGAATTTCCGTGCCTCGTACGAGGCCGTCGAGACGACGGCCCGCTCAGTCGGGTCGCCCCGCCCGCCGACGATGACCGGCTTTCCGGCGAGCTCCGGACGTCGCAGCACCTCGACCGCGGCGATGAACTGGTCCATGTCGACGTGCAGCACCCAGGGAACCGGAGTCATGGAACGAGTGTGTCGCGCCGCGACGAGGATGTCACCCCGTTGCGTCCCGCGACGCGCGGCGCATCCGCGCCTCGACGATCCCAGGAACGGCATCATCGGCCTGTTCCTGGCCATCGAACTCGAACCCGTTCTTGCGGTAGAACGCGATGGCTCGCGGGTTCTCCTTCGCCACCCACAGTACACACGCATCGTGGCCGACCGCGGCGTCGAAGAGCGCCTGCCCGATCCCTGCACCGTGCCATCGAGAGCGCACGTAGAGCGTGTACAGCTGGCGTGAAGAGGAGTCGGTCCCGCTCTCGCTGCCCGGTCCGGCGGAGACGAAGCCGACGAGCTCATCCCCCAACGCGGCGGTGAGCACCGTCCATTCGGGTCGCGGGTTCGCGAGGATGCGCTCCCACATCGTCTGACGCATCTCCAGGTGCGCGTCACCGAAGAAGTCGCTTGGAAGCAGATGCCCGTACGTCTCGCGCCACGTGAGCACATGCAGTCGCGCGAGCACGGGAGCGTCGGCAGGCAGCGGACGCCGGATCAGCATCTCCATGGCGTCATCATGGCAGTCAGCGCTGAAGCATGTGCCGTCGTCGTCCCACGACGAACCACGCGATGGCTCCGAACACAGGCACGATGACGACGAGCGCACCCCACAGGAGATCCCCGTAGCCAGGGGCTCGTCGCCGCATCCGCGCGATCGACACCAGTGCGAGGATGGCCAGAACCACGGCGGCCGCGACGCATGAGGACCACGCGATGTCGGTCCAGGCCGGGATCAGCGGGTTCAGTTGTGGATCCACCTGGCCGAGCGTAGCAATGGGCACAGCCGTACCGGTACCGGCCGATGGGATCATCAGGGGATGGGCGAGACGAGCGTTCTCATTGACGTACGCGGCATCTTCTACCGCGCGATCGACCGCCGATTCCGGGCTGCCGCGCTGGCCGGCTCTCGCGCTCCCGGTCGCTACTCACGATCCCACCAGCCGACGCTCTACCTCAGCGCTACCCGCGAAGGCGTCGAGGCCGCCATGATCGCGCACCGTGGCGCGCGGGCTGCACAACTCGACATCGTGGCCGTGGAGGTCACCGCTTCCCGCATCGCCGATCTCCGCAACACCTCTGCGATGGAATCACTCGGCATCGATCCGTCTGACGCGACAGCCCCATGGCAGGAGAAGGTCGAAGTCGGCGAGACGCCGCCGTCGTGGCACGTTCGAGACCGCCTCGTATCCGCCGGAGCGCAGGGACTCATCGACCCTTCACGAAAGCGGCCGCCTCTCTGGCACCTGGTTCTCTTCCGCTGGAATGTGCCAGACGGCCCGTCTGTTCAGCCCCTCGGTGCGGAGGACGGCTTCGATGGCGGAGGCGCTTCGCGCTCCTGAAGCGCTGCCTGACCCGCCCGTCATGCCTCAGGTGAACTCGAGCTCGGCGAGACTCGTCACCCTCCGGCACTCGGTCGTCGGCCGCGAGTTCTCACGATCGAGGTACACCGGGAACACCCCCGCACCTCGTGCCCCGCAGACGTCGGCGTCCCAGTTGTCCCCCACCATCCACGCGTCACGAGCGTCGACGTCGATCGCCCCGAGCGCCGCATGGAACGCCCGCGGGTCAGGCTTGCCGGCCGGAAGCTCGCTGCTGAACACGGCCGCATCGATGGCCTCGGCGAGCCCGAACCGCTCGAGCTTCCGCATCTGCTGGGCCGCCTGGCCGTTCGACAGCACGACGATCCGCAATGAGGCCGCACGCGCTCTCTGCAGAGCGGGAAGGGCGTCCGCGTACCGCTGCCAGCCCGCTTCATACCGCTCGAGGTAGGTCGAGAACAGCTCGGACGCCTCGGCATCGGTCAGCTCCAGCCCGAGGAACTCCCGGACGCGCTCGCGCCGCTGATCCTCGAACCCGATCTCACGCAGCTGGTACCGCCGGTAATGGCGCTCGGCGATGAGGTGCCACCGCTCCGCGACGTCCGCGGCGGTGTGTCTCTGCTCCGTCGCCCAGGCGCGTGCGGCCGCGTCCTGCGCCGACCGCGTATCGAGGAGCGTGCCGTCGAGGTCGAAGATCACGCCGCGCAAGGTCATCGCGGCATCAGCCCCTCGAGCGCGTGTCCCACCCGCTCGTCTCGCCCGTCGCTCACGCCCCGAGCCTATGCGGCGCACTCCCCCGAGCCTATGCCGCACACTCCCCCGCGCCGTGCATCCGCACCTAGCATGAGGAGCATGCAGCCGGAGCTCGCACGCACTTTCCTCGACATGGGCGCCGAATACGAGCGCTACCGTCCCGGGTTCCCGGACGACGCGGTCGCCGTGTTCGCCTCGGAGCGTCTCGGCGACGTCCTCGATCTGGGCGCGGGGACGGGAAAGCTCACCCGCAAGCTCGTCCCGCTGGCCGATCGCGTGGTCGCCGTCGACCCCTCGGAGCCGATGCTCGACCAGCTGCGCATGATCCTGCCGGCCGTCGACGTCCGCGTCGGCACCGCCGAGGACATCCCCGCGCCCGATCAGAGTCAGGACCTCGTGACGGTCGCACAGGCGTTCCACTGGTTCGATGAGTCGCTCGCGTGCGCCGAGATCGCGCGCGTGCTCCGGCCAGGCGGTGCGCTGGCCCTCCTGTGGAACACCTACGACCCCGAGTGCGCATGGGATCGCGCCTGCGCCCGAGTGCTGCATCCAGGATGGTCCGACCAGATCTCCGAGCGGACCCTCCCGCCCGCGATGTCGCCCCTCCCCGGTTTCCGCCCCGTGACGTCCGCCTGGATCCCGTGGAGCGAGCGCATCACGCGTGACGACTACCTCGCCCGCTGGATGACGGTCAGCACGGCACGCGCCGCCGATGAGGACACGCGCGCCGATATGCTCTCCCGCCTCGAGGAGATCCTCGACCACGACCCGGACACGCGCAGTCGAACGGACCTCGACCTGCACCAGGGCACCGAGGTGTACGTCTACCGGCACGACACCGGGATCGCATGACAGAGTGCACGGAGGTGCCGCTCACGGGCGGCAACGCAACCGGCGACGTCGTCCGCGTCGGAGACACGGTGCGCAAGCCCTGGACGCGGAACTCCGCACGCATCGCGACGTTCCTCTCCGCGCTCCGCGCGCAGGGTGTCGACGCGCCCCGGCCGCTCCCGCGCGACGACCGGGGGCGGATGGTCCTGGAGTACATCGGAGGCACGACCGCGCTCGAAGGCGATCCGCTCACGCTCTCCGAGCTGGCTCGAGTCGGTCGCATGGTTCGCGAGATCCACGACGCGAGCGCGACCATCCCGATGGATGGCACGCACGACTGGGATGTGCTCATCCCGGCAGCGGACGGGGATCTCCTCTGCCACAACGACCTCGCTCCCTGGAATCTCGTCATCGGCGAGCGATGGGTTTTCATCGACTGGGACGGCGCGGGCCCGAGCACGCGCCTGTGGGACCTCGCGTACTCGGCTCAGGCCTTCACGCTCAACGACGCCGCGCAGCCGCCGCTCGAGGCGGCCGCCTGCCTCCGCGCCTTCGTCGACGGGTACGGCGCCGACGCCGATCTGCGCGACGCGCTGCCCCAGGCGATGGCCGCTCGCGCTGCGGCCATGCACCGCCTCCTCGCCGAGGCGCATGCGGACGGGCGCGAGCCGTGGGCGACGATGCATGTCGAGGGTCACGGCCGGCATTGGCGAACCGTGACGTCCTTCGTCGAGGAGCACGTGGACATCTGGACGCGCGCACTCGCCGTCTGAGCACGCCGGAGGCGCGCGGCCATCGGGCCGCGCGCCTCCGATAGGTCACCTCACTGCGCAGGCAGCACGAGCTCCTGGTCGACCTCGATGAGGTCCGGGTTCGAGAGGATGTCCTGGTTGACCGCGAAGATGCCGAGCCAGCCGCTCTCGATGCCGTTCGCCTCCGCGATCTCGAAGAGCGTGTCGCCGGCCTGAACCGTGTAGGTCTCGTCCGACGGCTCGACGTCCGGGAGGTCATACGTCGGCTCGGCGGGAGCGGCCGCTGCCGGCTCCTCCGCCGGCGCAGCAGTCTCGGCGGGGGCGGACTCCTCCGCCGGTGCCGAGTTCTCGGCCGGCGCGGTGTTCTCGGCCGGTGCCGCGGGCGCCGACTGCTCCGAGCCGCTCGTGTCGGCACCGCCGGTCGCGCCGATCTGCGCCGAGCAGGTGGGCCAGGCGCCCCAGCCCTGTGTTGCGAGCACGTTCTCGGCGACCCGGATCTGCTCCTCGCGCGACGCAGCGGCCGGGTTGCCCGTGCCGCCGTTCGCCTGCCACGTCTCCATCGAGAACTGCAGGCCGCCGTAGTATCCGTTGCCGGTGTCGATCGCCCAGTTGCCGCCGGACTCGCACTGCGCGAGGGCGTCCCACGTGGCGCCGTCGGCCGCATTCGCGGCCGTCGGGATGAACGTCGCCGCTGCTGCCGCAGCGGCGACTCCCGCGACAGCGAAGCCACCCCGCAGGCGTCGGGTCGTGCGGGTGACGGGTCGGGTATTCCTGTTCGGGTGCACTCTGAACTCCGCGGCCCCGTCTCGCTGCGCGCACCTCGCGTGCAGCGACCGCCCGACCGGTAAATCTGTCGATTTCAGGGAACGAAGGACTCTCGGGGCGGACTCGACGGCCATCCTTCGCGGTTCAAGGTGGCCACCTTAGGCAGAGATCACGAACAGATAACAAACCGATCCAGCGTCTTGCCAGCGGGTTCTTGAGTTCCGTTCGAGTCGCGACCCTCCTCCGTCCCGGTCAGCCCAGCCGCTTTCGGAGGAAGACCTGGGCCGTCCCGTCGCCCTCCTCGATCCGCTCCGTCTCGCGGTATCCCTGCCGCTCGTAGAGCCGGATGTTCGCCTCGCTCAGCGAGCCCGTGAAGAGCTCCGCTTCACGAGCGCCGGCGGACGCTCCCCTGACTTCGACGGCGTCGAGCAGCCGCGACCCGATTCCATGTCCCTGCACGTCGGGCGCGATCGCGATCCGTCCGATGAGGAGGAGCTCGCCGTCGATCCGCGCGCGGAGAGCCCCGACCATCCGCCCGCCGTCCAGCGCGACGCAGCCGAGATTCTCCCGCAGCTCCCAGCGCACCTCGTCGAGGGTCTGGGTGAGCGGCGGCATGTCCGCGCTTCCGTAGATCTGCGCCTCCGAGACGAATGCCGCGCGCTGAAGGGTCATCACCTCTCCCGCGTCCTCTTCGCGGATCTCACGGATGTCCAGGTCGAGTTCGCCCATGCCGGTCACGCTATCGCGTGGGCGCGGAAGGATGGCGCGCCGACGGCGGATAGGGTCGGAGGATGAGCGCAGCGCCGACCGTCGAGGAGTTCTGGGAGCGGGCGAGAAGGGCGGTCGCGGATCTCCCCGCTGCTCCCACCGAGAGCTGGGCCTTCGGCGCGACGCCAGAGCACGCCGACGGCCTGCTCGCTCTCGTGCTGGCCGGCGTGAAGACCGGCACCGCCTCCGCGCTCTGGGACTACGAGGCGACCGGAGACCGCCTGCCGCAGGCGGGCGACCTCAGCGTCATCCTGGACGGCTCGGGGGCACCGCGCGCGGTCATCCGCACCACGAGCGTGCGCGTCGTGCCCTTCGACGAGGTGGACGCGGAGCACGCGCACGCCGAGGGCGAGGGCGACCGCACCCTCGCCGCATGGCGCGCGATCCACGAGAGATTCTGGTCCGAGCACGGAGAGAGCGGCCGACCCTTCTCGCCCGACATGCCGGTGCTGTGCGAGCGCTTCGAGCTCGTGTTCGCCGCCGACGACTGAGCCTCACACGACCGCCGCGAGCAGGCGCTCGAGTGCGAGGTGGGCCTGCCGTCGGATCGCGGCGCCGCCGCCCTTCTCCACGATCCACAGCGCCGCCTCGTTCATCGCACCGGAGAGCTGGCGCGCCAGCGCCTCGGCCTCCTGGCCGCGCAGCCCGCACGCACGCAGGGCGTCGAGAAGGTGCACACCCGACGCCGCGTCGTCCTGCGCGCGCCACTGGCTCCATCCCATCGCGGCCGGCGCCTCGACGAGAAGCACCCGCGCAGCCTCACCCTCGGTGATCGCGTCGACGAAGGCGTGACTGCCGGCGACGAGCTGGGCGCGGGGGTCCTCCCCCGCGGCTTCGGCCGCCGTGATGACGGCGGCCGCGACGTCCTCCTGCAGCCGCGCCGCGGCCGCGTCGAACAGCCCGCGCTTCGAGGCGAAGTGGTGGTAGACCGCGCCGCGCGTCACGTCGGCGGAGCGGGCGATGTCGTCCACAGACGCGTCGGCGAACCCGTGCGTCGCGAAGGCCCGGGTCGCGACGGCGAGGATCCGCCGGGCGGTGGCGGCCGCGTCTGCGGCGGATGATCTCGGCATGGCCCTTCCTTTACGTACGTGGTGTATGTATCCTAGCCGCACAATACATACACACTGTACGTAAAGGACCATCATGACCGTGACGAGCTTCTATCCCGTGCTGATGACCACCGACGTCGCGACGACGAGCGCGTTCTACCGGCGCGTCCTCGGCTTCGAGGCGACGTTCGAGGCCGACTGGTACGTCAGCCTCCGCCGCGGGGACGCAGAGCTCGCGATCCTCGATCACGCGCATGAGACGATCCCGCGTGGCTTCGGTCGTCCTCCCGCGGGCGTGATCCTGAACCTCGAGGTCACGGATGTCGACGCCGTGATGGCCGAGATGCCGTCCGACGTCCACGTGGTGCTCCCCCTGCGCGACGAGGCGTTCGGCCAGCGGCACGCCATCCTCGAGGGTCCGGACGGCGTGCTCATCGACGTCATCCAGCCGATCGAGCCGTCACCGGAGTTCGCACAGGCGTACGCGGTCTGAGCGCCCGGCCGATGTCGGAGGTGTGCGGCAGGATGGCCTGACATCGACGCCGGGAGGACACATGACCAAGCTCGTCTACTACACAGCGACCACGCTCGACGGATTCCTCGCGGATCCGGACGACTCGCTGGACTGGCTGCTCCGGCAGCCGCTCGACAAGGGCGGGGCCAACGACTACGACGCCTTCATCGAGGGGATCGGCGCGATCGTCATGGGCTCGACGACCTACGAGTGGGTCGTGCGGCACCACCCCGGGCAATGGCTCTACACGATGCCCGCGTGGGTGATGACCTCGCGCACGCTCGCGCTGCCCGAGGTCGACGCCGCCGACATCCGGTTCCGCTCCGGCGGCGTCCGCGCGGTCTACGAGGAAATGGTCGACGCCGCGGAAGGGAAGGACCTGTGGGTCGTCGGCGGCGGCGATCTCGTCGGGCAGTTCGCCGACGAGGGTCTGCTCGACGAGATCATCTCGTCGATCGCTCCGGTGACCCTCGGCGCAGGGCGGCCGCTCCTCCCCCGCCGATACGACCTCGAGCTGCTCGACGTCGCCCGCAACGGCGGCTTCATCATGGCGCGCCATCGCTTCGTCGGGCCCCTCCAGGAGGATCGAGAGCAGCGACCCTGAGACGGACACGTCGTGTGGGACACTCCCGAGTATGACCACCTTCGCTCGAGGACTCGCGGTCGCTGTCGTCGCCACCGGAGCGGTGCTATTCGCGGGATGCGCCACCGCGCCCACCGATCCGGTGGTCTCGGAGAAGCCGGCGGCGACCCGACCTTCCGGCCTGCTGGCGACGCGCGGTGCCGTCACGGTCATCGATCCCGGCGACGGAGCCCACCTCTGCCTCGGCGGCGTCGCCGAGTCGCTGCCCCCGCAGTGCGCGGGTGTGCCGCTGGTCGAGTGGGACTGGAGCGCGCTCGACGGTGAATACGAGGAGCAGGGCGGCGTGCGGTGGGGCGACTTCGCCGTCACCGGCTCGTACGACGCCGACGCCGGCCAGTTCACGCCGGTCGAGGTCGTCCCGGCCGCGGAGATTCCCCAGCCGCCGGATTCTCCCTCGGACGAGCCCATCGGGACACCGTGCGCGGAGCCGGATGGCGGATGGCGGGTCGTCGACGAGTCGCGCGTCTCTCTCGACGACTTCCACGCCGCCACCGCGCACGCTTCCACGGTCGAGGGGTATGCGGCGACCTGGGTGGACATGTCCCGGAATCCGGCAGCGGGCGCGGATCCCCTGGATCCCGCGGTCGAGGCGCAGTTGAGCGACCCGCGTCATACGATCCTCAACGTCGCCGTCGCGGGCGATCCGGCTGCCGCAGAGGCGTCCATCCGGGCCCTGTGGGGCGGGATGCTGTGCGTCACGCGTGCCGAGCGCACGGAGGCCGAGCTCGTGGCGCTCCTCCAGGAGATCATCGACGGCCCCGGCGTTCTCGGCGGCGGTGTCGACGGGATCGCGGGCACGGTCGGCATCACCGTCGTCCACGACGACGGCAGCCTCCAGGCGGAGCTCGACGATCGCCACGGCGAGGGGCTGGTCATCGTGAGCTCCGCCCTCCTCCCCGCCTGACCTCAGCGGCGCGGCGTCCAGCCAGACGGGAGGGGCCCATCCGCGAGGGCCCGTTCGCGGTCCGCCTCGGCCGACCATCCCTGGGCAGCGTCCTCGCCGTCGTACGCGCCGCGCGCCAGGCGGAAGCCCACATCCTCGTGGTGCATGCGCGGGGCGCCGCCGCGCCGCACCGAGGCGCGCACGCTCCACGCGTCGTCGGCGAATCCGCCGCCGCGGAACACGCGGCAGTCGTCGTACCGCGCGGGGTCGAGCAGGTCCCAGCACCACTCCCAGACGTTGCCGAGCGTGTCGAACAGCCCGTTCAGGTTCGGCATCTTGCCGCCGACCTCCTGCGGGGCGGTCACCCCGTCCGCCGCGGTCCACGCGACGTCCGAGAGCTCGCCGTAGTGCGGGCCCTTCGAGCCGGCACGGCACGCGAACTCCCACTCGGCCTCCGTCGGCAGGCGATAGCCGTCGGCGCCGACGTCCCAGTGCACCTCTTCCCCGTCGAACGTGTAGACGGGGTCGAGGCCCTCCCACTCGGATGCCGCGTTGCAGAAGCGGACGGCGCGCTGCCAGCTCACGCAGGCCGGATGCGTCGCCGTCACGCCGAGGAGCTCGGCGAGCTGCTCCTCGGTCACGGGATAGACCCCGATCCCGAACGGCTGGAGCGCGACCGTGCGGCGCTCCTTCCGGCGCGCATCGTGCAGGGTGACGGTGCCGGGCGCGATCGACGCCATCTCGAAGTCGACGGAGCTCACTCCCCCATTGTCGCCGCGTTCAGCTCGCGGCGCTCGCCCCGGCGATCATCGCGGGCATGATCGCCGCCGTCATGATCGCCGCGTTCATCGCCTGCACCGCCCGCTCGACTGCCGTGCCCGCCGGCGACGACTCCACGATCTCCCCGATGCGCGCCTTGAGCGCCCGCGGGCGCCGCCCGCCCGCCTCGTCGGCGAGCACGTGCCGGGCCACGTCGAGCCCCTGGAGGATGGCGAGGATGGTCGTGTCCGCGACCCCGGGGTCCGCCGCGCCGTCGAGGACGGCCGCGAGCCGCGCCCGCAGGCTCGCCTCCGGCGCGCCGTCCCGTTCCGGCGTGCGCGGCTTGCCGAGCCCCCAGAAGGTGCGCTCGCCGACCTCGAGCACCCCGGCCTTCACGAGGGACGCGACCACCTCCCGCTCGGGATCGAGCTTCGACCAGGTGATGACCGACTCCAGCCGTGCGCCGTCCTTCGCCCGCAGGCGGATCATGGCCTCGTCGAGCACGGGATGGCCCGTGGGCGCGTCCGAGAGCACGCGGATCCGAGGCTTCTTCTCGTCCGTGAGGCTCACCCGCCCCGCGAGCACGAGATCCGTGATGAGCGCGGCCGCCTCTCCGTAGGCGCGCATCGTGCCCGGGCGCTCCTGGGTGCCGGCGGCGTTCGTGAGCAGCAGGTGGAGTTCCTCGACGATCAGCATGCTCCGACGCTACGTCTCGCCCTGTCGGCGGACATCCCTCTTCCGACGGATCTGCCCCCGCGGAGCATCCGCTGCCCAGCGGATGCTCGGACGCCGTCGATATCCTCGTTCGCGGGGCCGGCACCCGGCCCGCGGACGAGGGGGCCGTACCCGCACCACGACAAGACGGACTCAGAAGGGCCGAGAATGGCTTGGGTCATCCTCATCCTCTCGGGCGTCCTGGAGGCCGTATGGGCCTCGGCGCTCGCCGCATCGAAGGGCTTCCGGAGATGGAAGCCCACTCTGCTGTTCTTCGCGACCATGCTGCTCAGCCTCTGCGGCCTCGCGTGGGCGATGAACGAGCTGCCCACCGGCACCGCGTACGCGGTCTGGGTCGGCGTGGGCGCGACGCTGACGGTGGTCTGGGCGATCGTGACCAAGCAGGAGAAGGCGAGTGCCGCGCGCATCGCCCTGCTCGTGCTGCTCGTGGCCTGCATCGCGGGCCTCAAGGCGGTGAGCTGACATGGCGTGGCTCATCCTCATCGCGAGCGGCCTCCTCGAGGCCGTGTGGGCGACGGCGCTCGGCCTCTCCGAGGGCTTCACGCAGCCGCTCCCGACTCTCGTCTTCGCCCTCTCCGCCGTCCTCAGCATGGTCGGCCTCGGCTGGGCCGTGAAGCGCATCCCGATCGGCACCGCCTACGCGGTCTGGACCGGCATCGGGGCGGCCCTCACCGTCGTGTGGGCCATGGCCACCGGGGTCGAGCCGGTGTCGCTGTGGAAGGTCGTCTTCCTCGCGGGCATCATCCTCGCGGTCGTGGGCCTCAAGCTCGTCCCGGATGGCCGTCCCGAACCCGCCGACGACTAACGTGAGAGGCGTGTCACGCCCTCTCACCCTGATCACCGGAGGCACGCGCGGGATCGGCGCCGCGATCGCGCGACGCCTCGCATCCGACGGCCACGATCTCGTCCTCGGCTTCACGCGGGACGAGGGCGCCGCTGCGCGCACGCGCGCCGAGATGGAGGATCTCGGCGCGCGGTGCCGCGTGGTGCGGGCCGACGTGACCACCGACACCGGCATCGAGACGCTGTTCGCGGCCGCCGATCCCGCGCGCCTCACCGGCGTCGTCAACAACGCGGGCGCGACGCTCCACATCGGCCCTCTCGTCGACACCCCGGTCGACGTCATCCGGACGGTCATCGACCTCAACCTCACCGCGGCGGTCCTCGTCGCGCGCCGCGCCGTGTCCCAGCTGCCCGACGGCGGCGTCCTCGTGAACATCTCATCCGGGGCGGCGACGACCGGCTCGCCCGGCGAGTACGTCCACTACGCCGCCGCGAAGGCCGGCGTCGACGCCCTCACGAAGGGTCTCGCGATCGAGGCCGCCGCGCGAGGGATCCGCGTCATCGGCGTCGCGCCCGGAACGATCGAGACCGACATCCACGCCGATGCGGGCGACCCCGGGCGCCCGGCACGCGTCGCGGCCGCGCATCCGCTGGGGCGCGCCGGCCGACCCGAGGAGGTCGCCGGAGTGGTCGCCTTCGCCCTCTCCCCCGACGCGTCCTACGCGGCCGGCGCGACCATCCGCGTCACCGGCGGGCGCTGATTCTCAGCCGTCGAGCCCGCGATGCCCGGCCCAGAGGCGTGCCGCCTCGCCGGCCGCGGCATCGATGAGCGCGTCGATCTCGGCGTCGCGCCGGACCGCGAAGGACACGTACGCCCCGCGGCCGCCGGCCGTGGGCCGACCGTACGCCTTCGCGGCGAGCGAGCCGTCCGGCAGCAGCCGCACCGTGATGCTCTGCAGCTCGAACTCCTCGCCGCGCCGTTCGTCGCGCCAGCGCAGATGCTCGGGGATCGACACGTTGAAGGCGAGCGCATTGACCTCGGGACTCGTCATGATCCGAGACTACGGCCGCTCAGCGCCAGCCGAGGCCCGGAGCGACGTGACGGAGGATCGACTCGATCGCGTGCGCGTTGTACTCGACGCCGAGCTGGTTGGGCACCGTCAGGAGCAGCGTGTCGGCCTCGGCGATCGCCTCATCCCCCGCGAGCTCCTCGATCAGCTCGTCGGGCTCGCCCGCATACGAGCGCCCGAAGACCGAGCGCGTGCTGTCGATGTAGCCGAACTGGTCGTCGCGCTCGCCGCTGCCCAGGAAGTAGCGGCGATCTCGGTCGTCGACGATCGCGAAGATCGACCGTGAGACCGAGACGCGCGGCTCGAACCCGTGATCGTGACGCGCCCACTCCTCGCGGAACGCCCGGATCTGCGCGGCCTGCTGCACGTGGAAGGGCTCGCCGCTCTCGTCGTCCTTGAGCGTCGAGCTCATGAGGTTCATGCCGTGCTGGGCCGCCCACGCCGCCGTCGCATTCGAGCCCGCACCCCACCAGATCCGCTGCCGGAGTCCCTCCGAGTGCGGCTCGAGCCGGAGCAGCCCCGGCGGGTTCGGGAACATCGGGCGCGGGTTCGGCTCGGCGAAGCCCTGGCCCTCGAGCAGCGTGAGCAGGAGCTCGGTCTTCTGGCGGGCGGCCTGCGCCCCCGACGGATCGTCCTCGGCCGCCTGGTAGCCGAAGTAGCGCCATCCGTCGATCACCTGCTCGGGTGACCCGCGCGAGATGCCGAGCTGCAGTCGGCCGCCCGAGATCAGGTCGGCGGCTCCGGCGTCCTCGACCATGTACATCGGGTTCTCGTACCGCATGTCGATCACGCCCGTGCCGAGCTCGATGCGGCTCGTCTTCGCGCCCGCGGCGGCGAGCAGCGGGAAGGGCGACGCGAGCTGCCGCGCGAAGTGGTGGACGCGGAAGTACGCGCCGTCGGCGCCGAGGTCCTCGGCCGCCTGTGCGAGCTCGATGGACTGCAGCAGCACGTCGGCCGCGCTGCGCGTCGCCGACTCGGGGTGCGGCGTCCAATGGCCGAAGGAGAGGAATCCGATGCGCTTCACGTCACCATGCAACCACGGGTGCTGCGCGTTTTATTCCATTGAATAGGTCAGGTCGCGGGGGCGATCGTCGTCCAGCTCGCGTACTTCGCCTGACGTCCGTCTCCCGACGAGCGGCGCGTCAAGCGGCGCTTCACCCACGGGAGAACGTGCTCGCGGTAGTACCGCGTGCGCTCGAGGTGCACGACGCCCTCGTGTGGGAGATCCCACCAGGTCTCGGGCGCGTCCGCGCCGAGCGCGGTGAGGACGCGCGCCGCGACACGGTGATGCCCGCGCACGTTCATGTGCAGCCGGTCGGCAGACCAGAACTCGGGCCGCGACAGCACGCGATCGGGCCAGTTGAGTGCCTGGATGACGTCGCCCCGCCCCTCGATCCGGCGGAGCACCGCCGCCGACAGCTCGTCGCCGCGTCGCTGGATGAGGCCCGACAGCGGCAGCCCGGCCGACGGATTCGCCCCCGACAGCAGGATGAGGCGCACGCCCTCCTCGTCGCAGCGCGCGAGCACGCGCGAGAAGGCGTCCGCGATGCTCTCGATCGCGACGCCCGGGCGCAGCATGTCGTTGCCGCCCCCGTTGAACGACAGGTGCGTGGGGCGCAGGGCGAGCGCCGGCTCGAGCTGCTCCTCGACGATCGGCCAGGCGAGCCGCCCGCGGATGGCCAGGTTCGCGTACTCGATTGGCTCGCCGAGGCTGTCGGCCCATCCCTGGGCGGCGATGTCGGCCCACCCGCGCGGGCGGCCGTCCGGCAGCTCGTCTCCCACGCCCTCTGTGAACGAGTCGCCGATGGCGACGTAGCGGATCGTCATCCCCCCAGGCTATCGAGCGTCCGCGAGCGTGGCCTCGAGCACCTCCCCGCGCTTGTCGGCGAGCGGGATGGTCCCGAGCGCCGCGATCGCGAAGAACGCCGAGAACACCGTGAACACGAGGCCCGCGCCGCCGACGGTCAGCGCCCACGGAGTGAACAGCGGGGCGATGATGGATGCGATCCGCCCGGCGCCGGCCGCCCAGCCCGCGCCCGTCGCCCGCACGCTCGTCGGGTAGAGCTCGGGGGTCACCGCGTAGAGCGCACCCCACGCGCCGAGGTTGAAGAACGACAGCAGCGAGCCGTAGAGGAGGATCTGCCACAGCTCGCCCGACGTGCCGTAGAGGATGGCCGCGACCGCGGATCCGACGAGGAACGTCGAGAGCGTGATGCGGCGCCCCCAGACCTCGATGAGCCAGGCGGCGACCGCGTAGCCGGGCAGCTGCGCGAGGGTGATGAGCAGCGTGAACTCGAACGAGCGGACGAGGTCGTAGCCCTGCTGCACGAGGATCGTCGGGATCCAGATGAACGCCCCGTAGTAGGAGAAGTTCACGCAGAACCACACGAGCCAGATCGCGCTCGTGCGCACGCGGAGCGCGGGCGACCACAGCGCGCCGACGGCCGATGCCCCCTGAAGCGGGGCCGCGGCGTACGGGGTCGGCTTCGGTGCGGGAGCAGCGCTCGGTGCGGGCCGCCGCGACGCGGCCTCGAAGCGCCGCACGATCGCATCGGCCTCGGCGTGCCGCCCCTTCGACTCGAGCCAGCGCGGGGACTCCGGCATCCCCCAGCGGATGACGAGCGCGTACGCCGCCGGGACGGCGCCGAGCAGGAACGCCCACCGCCATCCGTCGTCGGAGGCCCCGACGACGAACGTCCCGATGAGCGCCGCGAGCGTCCAGCCGACGGCCCAGAACGCCTCGAGCACGACCACGAGGCGCCCCCGGATGCGCGCGGGCGCGAACTCGGCGACGTACGTCGACGCGACGGGCAGCTCGGACCCGAGTCCGAGCCCCACGAAGAACCGCAGCACGATGAGCATCGCGACGCCGCCGACGAGCGCGCTGGCCCCGGTCGCGACGCCGTAGACGAGCAGCGTGAGCGCGAAGACCTGGCGGCGCCCCAGCCTGTCGGCGAGCAGGCCCCCGAGGCTCGCGCCCACGGCCATCCCGACGAAGCCGACCGAGGTGATGAGCCCCGCCTCGGCGCCCGTGATCCCCCACTGCGCCGTGAGCGCGGCGATGATGAACGAGATGAGGCCGACGTCCATCGCGTCGAGCGCCCACCCGATGCCGGATCCCGTGAGGAGCCGCGCATGCTGCCGGTTGAACGGGAGGTCATCCAGACGCGCAGAGGGGTTCGCCATGCCTCCAGGTTAGTGTCACCTCGACATGAAGCGCGCGCGGCCAGGAGTAGCCTGAGAGGACGACTTCCCCAACACCCGGAGGACATGTGAGAGCCCGCATCGCGCCCCCGTCAGCCGCGTGGATGTGGACGATCTGGATCGTCGCGGTCCTCGCGTATGTGCTCTCGGTCGCGAACCGCACCTCGCTGTCCGCCGTCGGCGTCGATGCCGCCGAGCACTTCAGCGCCGACGCGTCGACGCTGTCGATGTTCGCGGTGCTGCAGCTCGGCGTCTACGGCCTCATGCAGATCCCGATCGGCCTCTGGCTCGACCGGTTCGGCGCGCGCCCGATCATGGCGATCGGGATGGCCGTGATGGCGGCCGGTCAGCTCATCATGGCGGTCTCCCCCAACGTGGGCGTCGCGATCTTCGCGCGCATGCTGCTGGGAGCCGGCGACGCCGCGATCTTCCCGAGCGCGCTCCGTCTCGTCGCGACGTGGTTCCCCGCCCAGCGCAACCCGATCATGGTGCAGCTCACGGGCATCGTCGGGCAGATGGGCCAGCTCGTGGCCATCCTCCCCCTCGCCGCCCTCCTGCATGCCACGTCGTGGTCGATCGCGTTCGGGAGCCTCGCCGGCCTCGCCGTGCTCTTCACGATCCTCATCGTGGCGCTCGTGCGGAACCACCCGCCCGAGCGCGAGGCCGACGTGTCCGTGGACACCGAGACGGGCGCGATCCGGGTCGTCACGAGCGCGATCGACACGCGCGTCGGCATCCGCGCCGCCTGGGCGAACCCGGGCACGCGCCTGGCCTTCTGGTCGCACTTCACGACCCCGTTCGCGGGCACGGCGTTCGTCATGCTGTGGGGCTTCCCGTTCCTCACCTCAGGCGAGGGGCTCTCGGCCGCTCAGGCGTCGACCGTGCAGAGCGTCTTCGTGCTCATGGGCATCGTGTTCGGGCCGCTCATCGGCATCCTGTCCTCGCGCAACCCCACGCGCCGCTCGCACCTCCTCGTCCTGCCGATCGTCGCCATCCAGCTCATCGCATGGATCGCCGTGCTCGCGTGGTCCGGACCCGCCCCGTTCGCGGTGCTCCTCCTGCTCGCCGTCGCGCTCGCGCTCGGCGGCCCGGCGTCGATGATCGCGTTCGACCACGCGCGGACCTTCAACCCCTCGCACCAGCTGAGCACCGCGACGGGCATCACGAACGTCGGAGGCTTCCTCGCCGGCCTCCTCGCGATCCTGTTCATCGGCGTCGCCCTCGACCTGCAGGGCGCGAGCGACCCCTCGGCCTACTCGCTCGGGGCGTTCCGGATCGCGTTCCTCACGCAGATCCCGATCTGGCTCGTGGGCGCGGCGTTCATCATCCGCGAGCGCAAGCGCACGCGGATCCGGATGGGCCTCGACAAGCCGCGCGGGGAGCGCTGAGGGTCAGCCCGCCTCGGCCAGCAGCTCGCGCACGCGCGGGAGCACGCGGGTGCCGTAGAGCTCGATGCTCTTCATCATGAGCTCGTGCGGCATCGTGCCGGTGGCGTACTTCAGGTCGAAGCGCTGCACGCCCAGCGCGCGCACGGTGTCGGCGATCTTGCGGGCGACGGTCTCCGGCGACCCCGCGTACACGGCGCCTTCGGGCCCGACCTCGTGCTGGAACCGCATGCGGCTGTACGGCGGCCACCCGCGCTCGGCGCCGATCGTGTCGTGCATCGCCTGGAAGCCCGGGTACGCCTCCTCCCACGCCTGCTCGTCGGTCTCCGCGACATGCCCCGGCGAGTGCACGGCGACGGGCAGGTCGGGCTTCTCGAACGACGCGAGCGAACGGCGGTAGAGGTCGACGAACGGCGCGAACCGCCGCGGCGCACCGCCGATGATGGCGAGCATGAGCCGCGCGCCGTGCCGGGCCGCCCGCACGACCGACTCGGGCGACCCGCCCACGCCGACCCACAGCGGCACGCCGTGCTCGGTCTTGGGGAAGACGTCCGCGCTCTCGAGCGCGGGGCGCATCGTGCCGGTCCAGGTGACCGGCTCCTCGCGCAGCAGCCGGACGAGGAGGTCGAGCTTCTCCTCGAAGAGCGCCTCGTAGTCGCGCAGGTCGTAGCCGAACAGCGGGAACGACTCGACGAACGAGCCGCGACCCGCGACGACCTCCGCCCGGCCGTTCGAGAGCGCGTCGAGCGTCGCGAACCGCTCGAACACCCGGACCGGGTCGTCGCTCGAGAGCACCGTGACGGCGCTGCCGATCCGGATCCGGGTCGTGGTCGCCGCGATCGCGGCGAGGACCGTCTCAGGACTCGAGACCGCGAAGTCGCGCCGATGGTGCTCGCCCACGCCGAAGAAGTGCAGCCCGACCTCGTCGGCGAGCTGCGCCTGCGCGACGACGTTGCGGATGGTCTGGGCGTGGGAGATCAGCTCGCCGTCGGCGCCGCGCGTGACGTCGCCGAAGGTGTCGAGCCCGAGTTCGATGTCCATGTCGGATCCTCTCTATTCATCCGCATGAACCGCGCCGACCGCGGCCGCATTCCCTCAGGCGAGCAGCGCGGTCTTGAGCGTGTCGAGGCCCACGCCGCCCATGTCGAGCGCGCGCCGGTGGAACTCCTTGATCGAGAACGCGTCGCCGCGCTGTGCGGCATAGGCGTCGCGCACCTGCTCCCAGATGCGCTGGCCGACCTTGTACGCGGGCGCCTGGCCGGGCCAGCCGAGGTACCGGTTCACCTCGAACCGCACGAACTCGTCGGACATGTTGACGTTCTCGCGCAGGAACCCGAGCGCGAAATCGGCGTCCCACGTGCCCTCGCCGTCGGGGCGCGGCTTGCCGAGGTGCACGCCGATGTCGAGCACGACCCGAGCCGCGCGCATGCGCTGGCCATCGAGCATCCCGAGGCGGTCAGCCGGATCGTCGAGGTAGCCCAGCTGCTCCATGAGCCGCTCGGCGTACAGCGCCCACCCCTCCGCGTGGCCCGAGGTGCCGGCCAGCAGTCGCCGCCAGCTGTTGAGCTCGGCGCGGTTGTGCACGGCCTGCCCTATCTGCAGGTGATGCCCCGGGACACCCTCGTGGTACACGGTCGTCAGCTCGCGCCACGTGTCGAACTCGGTGACGCCCTCCGGCACGGACCACCACATGCGCCCGGGCCGCGAGAAGTCGTCCGTCGGGCCCGTGTAGTAGATGCCGCCCTCCTGCGTGGGGGCGATCATGCACTCGAGCCGTCGGACGGGCTTGGGGATGTCGAAGTGCGAACGGCCCAGCTCCGCGACCGCGCGATCGCTCGTCTCCTGCATCCACTCCCGCAGCGCCTCGGTCCCCACGAGCTTCCGCGACGGATCGGCCTCGAGGAATGCGACGGCCTCCGCGACGCTCGCTCCCGGCACGATCTCGCGCGCGATCGACTCCTGCTCGGCGACCATGCGGGCGAGCTCCTCGATGCCCCACTCGTACGTCTCGTCGAGGTCGATCGTCGCGCCCAGGAAGCGGCGCGAGTTGAGGGCGTAGAGCTCGCGCCCCACGGCGTCGTCCTCGCCGGCCGCTCCGGCGAGCTCCGCGGTCAGGAACCGTTCGAGGCGATCGTAGGCCTCGCGTGCCGCGCGCGAGCCCCGCTCCAGGTCGGACGCGAGCGCGCCCGGCAGCTCGGCGCCGTCGGCCGTCGCGTCGGAGGCGAGGCCCGCGAAGAACCCGTCGGCGGCCGTGTAGCGCGGGATCTGCGCTGCCACCTCGCGCACCTGCCGCACGGCGGGCACCACGCCCTGCGCGATGCCCTCGCGCAGCGTCGCGATGTACCCGTCGATAGCCGCGGGCACGGCGCCCAGGCGCCGCGCGATGACGGCCCACTCGTCGGCCGTGCCGGTCGGCATGAGGTCGTAGACCTGGCGGATGTCCTGGGGCGCGCTCGCGATGACATTGAGGTCGCGCAGGTGCCACCGCGCCTCGTGCAGCTCGAGGCCCAGTCGGAGCTCGCTCGAGAGGTCTGCCCGGGTGACCCGGTCGACGTCGTCGACGGGCTCGGCGGCTTCGAGAGCTGCGAGGGCCGAGCGAGCCGCTTCGGCGTGACGCTCCACCCCCTCGGGGCTGAAGTCGTCGTAGCGGTCGTTCGCCTCGTCGCGCCCGATGTACGTCGCGAGGATGGGCGACAGCTCGACGAGCGTGTCGACCCAGCCCTCCGCGATGCGGTCGATCTCGGTCTGCGGGCGCGCGTCGGGCGTCATGGCGTTCTCCTCCATGTCAGTGGGCTGCCTGGTTCCAGTCGGCGCCGAGGCCGATCTGCACGTCGAGCGGGACGGTGAGCTCGGCGGCTCCCGCCATCCGCTCGCGCACGATGCGCTCGACCTCGTCGCGCTCGCCCGGCGCGACCTCGACGACGATCTCATCGTGGATCTGCAGGAGCAGCCGCGAGCGGAGACCGAGGAGGTCCTGGTGCACGCGGAAGAGCGCGATCTTCATGATGTCGGCAGCGGAGCCCTGGATGGGGGCGTTGAGCGCGGCGCGCTCGGCGTTCTCCCGCAGCACGCGGTTCGGGCTCATCAGGTCGGGGAACGGGCGACGACGGCCGAAGATCGTCTCGGTGTAGCCGTCGACCCGGGCCTTCTCGACCGACGAGCGGAGGTAGTCGCGGACCGCGCCGAACCGGGCGAAGTACTCGAGCATGAGGGTCTTCGCCTCGGACTGCTCGATGCGCAGCTGCTTGGACAGGCCGAATGCCGAGAGGCCGTACACGAGGCCGTACGACATCGCCTTGACCTTCGTGCGCATCTCGCTCGTGACCTCCTCGGGGGCGACGCCGAAGACGCGCGCGCCGACGAACCGGTGCAGGTCCTCCCCCGCGTTGAACGCCTCGATCAGACCGGGGTCGCCCGAGAGGTGCGCCATGATGCGCATCTCGATCTGCGAGTAGTCGGCGGTCAGCAGCGTGTCGAAGCCCTCGCCGACCTCGAAGGCCGAGCGGATGCGGCGCGACTCCTCGGTGCGCACCGGGATGTTCTGCAGGTTCGGGTCGGTGCTCGACAGGCGGCCGGTCTGCGACCCGGTCTGCACGTAGGTCGTGTGGACGCGGTGGTCGTCGCCGATCGCGAGGTCGAGTCCGTCGATGATCTGCTTGAGCTTCGTCGCCTCGCGGTGCGCGAGCAGGAGGCCGAGGAACGGGTGGTCGGCCTTCTCCTGCAGCTCCGCGAGCGCGCCGGCGTCGGTCGTGTACCCCGTCTTCGTCTTGCGGGTCTTCGGCAGGTCGAGCTCGACGAACAGCACCTCCTGCAGCTGCTTGGGCGACCCGAGATTCACCTCGTGCCCGATCGTGGCGTAGGCGTCCTGCGCGAGCTGCTGCGCGCGGGCGCCCAGCTCGCTCGAGAACGCCGACAGCTTCTCGTGCGAGACGGCCACCCCCGCGAGCTCCATGTCGGCGAGGGCGAGGAGGGTCGGCAGCTCGATGTCGGTGAGGACGGGGACGACCGACTCGGGCAGCGCCGCCCGCAGGGCCTGCGCCACGCGCACGGTGAACCACGAGCGCTGGCCGGGCGTCGCCCCCTCGTTCTCGGGCACGAGCTGCGAGGGGTCGGCTTCCGGCAGCTTCTCCTGCAGGTACGTGTCGACGAGGTTCGCGAGCGTCTTGTCGGGGAAGCTCGGCCTCAGGAGCCATCCGCCCAGCAGCACGTCGAAGGCCAGCCCCGCCACGTCGAGCCCCGCGCGCCGCAGCGCCTTGACCTGCGGCTTCGCATCGGCGAGCACCTTCGGGGCGTCGGACGCGAGCCAGGGCGCGAGCGCGTCGCGCACGTCGTCGCTCCACTCGGCCTCGACGATCGAGGCCTCGGTCGCGAGGCCCACGCGCACGGGAAGGCCGCCCGCGATCACGAGCGTGACGCCGACCTCGCCGTCGGCCGCCGCGTCGACCCACGCGGCGAGCTCGGCCGCGGGGATCTCGGTCGGCGCGGGCACCTCGACAGCGGGCTCCGCCTCGACGCCGTCGGCCGGGGCGCCCGCGACCTGCAGCACGCGGCTCATGAGCGCGCGGAACTCGAGCCGCGCGAACACGTCGCGCAGGGCCTGCGCGTCGATGCCGTCGCGCTTCAGGTCGTCGAGCTCGACGGGCAGCTCGACGTCGCGCAGCAGGCGGTTGAGGCGCCGGTTGCGGCGCACGTCCTCGATGTGCTCGCGCAGATTGCCGCCGACGACGCCCTTGATCGAGTCGGCTCCCTCGAGCAGCGCGTCGAGCGAGCCGAACTGCGTGAGCCACTTGACCGCCGTCTTCTCGCCCACCTTGGGCACGCCGGGCAGGTTGTCGCTCGTCTCGCCGACGAGCGCCGCGATGTCGGGGTACATCTCGGGCGGCAGGCCGTACTTCTCGACGACCGCCGCGGGGTCGTATCGCTTGAGCTTCGATACGCCCTGCACCGAGGGGTACAGCAGGGTGATGTCGTCGTTCACGAGCTGGATGGTGTCGCGGTCTCCCGAGCAGACGAGCACGTTCCAGCCCGCCTCGGCGCCGCGCGTCGCGAGCGTCGCGAGGATGTCGTCCGCCTCGTAGTCGGGCTTCTCGAGGACGGTCACGTTCATGGCCCGCAGGCACTCCTGCAGGAGCGGGATCTGGCCCTTGAACTCGGCGGGCGTGTCGGCGCGCGTGCCCTTGTACTCCGCGTACTCCCGCGTGCGGAACGACTCGCGCGACACGTCGAAGGCGACCGCGACGTGGGTCGGGTCCTCGTCGCGCAGGAGGTTGATGAACATCGACAGGAAGCCGTGGATGGCGTTCGTGTGCTGACCGTCGGATGTGGAGAAGTTCTCGACCGGGAGGGCGAAGAACGCCCGGAAGGCGAGCGAATGGCCGTCGACGACGAGCAGAGTAGGCTTCGTGGAGTCCGTCACCCGTCCAGCGTAACGAGGGGTGGCGACATCCGAACGACAGGAGCAGGATGACGGAGCTGATCGACGGGATGGCGTGGGCGAAGGCGCGCGGGATGGGCGCGCTCGCCGAGCGGATGGGGATCGAGTTCACGGAGTTCACCGTGGAGCGCGCGGTCGCGACGATGCCCGTCGAGGGCAACACCCAGCCGGTCGGCCTCCTGCACGGCGGCGCCTACGTCGTGCTCGGCGAGTCGCTCGGATCGATGGCCGCCAACCTCTTCGCGGGCCCCGACAAGCTCGCCGTGGGCGTCGACATCAACGCGACCCACACCGCCTCGGCGACGAGCGGACGCGTGACGGGCGTGTGCACGCCGATCCACCTCGGGCGCACGCTCACCGTGCACGAGATCGTCGTCACGAACGAGGAGGGCCGGCGCTGCTCGACCGTCCGGATCACGAACATCATCAAGGACCGGTGAGCGAAGCGAACCGCCCCGGTCGTCGAGCGAGCGGAGCGAGACGAGACGTCGCACGCTGACGACGAAACGCGCACGCGGAACGCGAACGGGCCGGACCTCCGAGGAGGTCCGGCCCGTCGTGCGTGTGCTGCTGCTCAGCTCTTCTTCGGAGCGAGCTGCTCGATGATGGCCTTCGCGACGTCCTGCATCGTGAGGCGGCGGTCCATGGAGGCCTTCTGGATCCAGCGGAACGCCTCGGGCTCGGACAGCCCCATCTTCTCGTTGAGGAGGCCCTTCGCGCGGTCGACGAGCTTGCGGGTCTCGAAGCGCTCGACCATGTCGCTCACCTCGGCCTCGAGCGTGATGATCTGGTCGTGACGGGCCAGCGCGATCTCGATCGCGGGGAGCAGGTCGTTGGGCGTGAACGGCTTCACGACGTACGCGAGGGCGCCGGCCTCGCTCGCGCGCTCGACGAGCTCCTTCTGGCTGAAGGCCGTGAGCAGGACGACGGGCGCGATGTGGTTCTTGCTGAGCTTCTCCGCGGCGCTGATGCCGTCGAGCTGGGGCATCTTGACGTCCATGATGACGAGGTCGGGCCGCAGCTCGGTCGCCAGCTGCACCGCGGTCTCGCCGTCGCCGGCCTCGCCCACGACGTCGTACCCGTTGTCGCGGAGGATCTCCACGATGTCGAGGCGGATGAGGGACTCGTCTTCGGCGACCACCACACGACGGGGCGCCGTCGCGGTGCTCTTCTCGGTCTGCTCTTCGGTCACCGTTCCATCCTAGAGGTCTCGTGGCTGGGAGTTCGTGCCGGTGGTGGGGGTCGAACCCACACGCCCTTTCGGACAGAGCATTTTGAGTGCTCCGCGTCTGCCATTCCGCCACACCGGCATGCATCCCCGACGATACGGCAAACGGGGTCCGGTGCTGAACCGGACCCCGTCGCTGGCGCGTCGCGCTAGGCGTTCTTGTAGACGGGCGCGGCGCCGTGCACCGCGTCGCCCACGCGGTGCACGCGCAGGTCGTTGGTCGAGCCCGAGATCCCGGGAGGAGATCCCGAGATGACGATGACCTTGTCGCCGACCTTCGCGAGGTCGTTCGCGAGCAGGTAGTCGTCGACCTGGAGGAACATCCGGTCGGTGTGCTCGACCTGCTCGACGAGAGCCGAGCGGATGCCCCACGTGAGCGCCATCCGGCGGCGGATGGCCTCGTCCTGCGTGAAGGCGATCATCGGCCGCGGGGAGCGCAGGCGCGACATGCGGCGCGCCGAGTCGCCCGACTGCGTGAACACGCACAGGAACTTCGCGTCGACGAAGTCGGCGACCTCGATCGCGGCCAGCGTGATGGCGCCGCCCTGCGTGCGGGGCTTGGCCGTGAGCGGCGCGATGCGCTCGAGACCGTGGTCCTCGGTCGACTCGATGATGCGCGCCATGGTCTGCACGGTGATCGCGGGGTACTCGCCCACGCTCGTCTCGCCCGAGAGCATGACCGCGTCCGCGCCGTCGAGGACCGCGTTCGCGACGTCGCTCGTCTCGGCGCGGGTCGGCACCGGGCTCGAGATCATGGACTCGAGCATCTGCGTCGCGACGATGACCGGCTTGGCCATCCGGCGCGCGAGCTCGACCGCGTGCTTCTGCACGATCGGCACGGCCTCGAGCGGCAGCTCGACGCCGAGGTCGCCGCGCGCGACCATGATGCCGTCGAACGCGTCGATGATCTCCTCGAGGTGGTCGACCGCCTGCGGCTTCTCGATCTTGGCGATGATCGGGACGCGGCGCCCCTCCTCCGCCATGATCACGTGCGCGCGCTGCACGTCCTTCGCGTTGCGCACGAACGAGAGGGCGATGATGTCGGCGCCGTTGCGGAGGCCGTAGCGGAGGTCCGCCTCGTCCTTCTCGCTGAGCGCGGGCACGTTCACCGCGACGCCGGGCAGGTTGATGCCCTTGTTGTTCGAGACCGCGCCGGCGACGACGACCTCGGTCGTCACGACCGTGCCGTCGGTCTCGAGGACCTTGACGCGGACCTTGCCGTCGTCGATGAGGAGGAAGTCGCCGGGCTTCACGTCGTTCGGGAGGCCCTTGAACGTCGTCCCGACGATCTCCTTGGTGCCGAGGATGTCCTCGGTCGTGATCTTGAAGATGTCGCCCTCGGCCAGCTCGTGCGGGCCGTTCTCGAACTTGCCGAGTCGGATCTTGGGTCCCTGCAGGTCGACGAGGATCGCGACCGGCTTGCCGAGCTCCTCGGCGGCCGCGCGCACGTTCGCGAAGTTGTTGTCGTGGACGGTGTAGTCACCGTGGCTGAGGTTGAAGCGCGCCACGTCGAGTCCGGCCTCGATGAGAGACTTCACGGTCTCCTTGGTCGAGGTGGCGGGTCCCAGCGTGGCGACGATCTTGGCACGTCTCAAAAGCTTGCCTTCCGCACTGCTTGCTTCTTCTGTTGTGGACGCATCCGCGTCCGTCGGGTCGATGGGCGCTCCGCACGAGGCCCATCGCGGTTCCACCGGATGCACACCCCACACTACGCGCACCCGGCCATCCGATTCACGCGCACACGACGGCGGCCGGGAGCATCGTGTGCTCCCGGCCGCCGTCCACGCGTGTCGGAGTCAGACGCCGATGGCGACGTCGGTCGGGCGGACCGGCGCCGGCAGCTGCGTCTCGCCCATGAGGAAGGCGTCGACCTCGGCGGCCACCGAGCGGCCCTCGGCGATCGCCCACACGATGAGCGACTGGCCGCGGCCGGCGTCGCCCGCGACGAACACGCCGGGCGCGGTCGCCTGGAACGACGCGTCGCGATCGACGTTCCCGCGCGAGGTGAACTGCGCCTGCAGCTGCGCCTCGAGGTGCTCGCGCTCGGGGCCCGTGAAGCCCATCGCGATGAGGACGAGGTCAGCGGGGATCTCGCGCTCGGTGCCGGGCTTGGGCACGCGACGGCCGTCGACGAACTGCGTCTCCGCGACGACGAGACCGCGGACCTCGCCCGCGTCGTTGGCCACGAACTCGACCGTCGAGGCCAGGTAGTGGCGCTCGCCGCCCTCCTCGTGCGCCGACGAGACCTCGAACACCTGCGGCATCATCGGCCACGGCTGGTGCTCAGGGCGGTCGTCGGACGGCCGCTTGCCGATCGCGAGGTTCGTCACGCTCAGCGCGCCCTGGCGGTGCGCCGTGCCGATGCAGTCCGCGCCGGTGTCGCCGCCGCCGATGACGACGACGTGCTTGCCCTCGGCTGAGATCTGGTTCGCGACCTGGTCGCCCGCGACGACCTTGTTCGACTCGACGAGGTACTCCATCGCGAAGTGCACGCCGTCGAGCTCGCGACCCGGGATCGGCAGGTCGCGCGGCACCGTGGCGCCCGTGGCGACCACGACGGCGTCGTAGCGCGCGCGGAGGTCGTCCCACGTGATGTCCACGCCGATCTCGACGCCCGCCCGGAAGCGCGTGCCCTCGTCCTGCATCTGGCGCAGGCGCGCCTCGAGGTGCCGCTTCTCCATCTTGAAGTCGGGGATGCCGTAGCGCAGGAGGCCGCCGATGCGGTCGTCGCGCTCGTACACGGCGACCGTGTGGCCCGCGCGCGTCAGCTGCTGAGCTGCCGCGAGCCCCGCGGGGCCCGAGCCGACCACCGCGACGGTCTTGCCGGTGAGGCGCGCCGGCGGCTTGGGCTCGACCCACCCGTTGGCGAACGCCTCGTCGATCGTCGAGACCTCGATCTGCTTGATCGTGACGGCCGGCTGGTTGATGCCGAGCACGCACGCGCTCTCGCAGGGCGCAGGGCACAGACGCCCGGTGAACTCCGGGAAGTTGTTCGTCGCGTGCAGGCGCTCGATCGCGGTGCGGCCCTCGCCGCGCCACATGAGGTCGTTCCACTCCGGGATGAGGTTGCCCAGCGGGCATCCCTGGTGGCAGAACGGCACGCCGCAGTCCATGCAGCGCCCGGCCTGGCGGCGGAGCACGGCCGAGTCGCCCGGCTCGTACACCTCCTTCCAGTCGAGGATGCGCACGGGCACCGGCCGGCGAGCGGGCAGCTCGCGCTCGGTGATCTTCAGAAAGCCCTTCGGGTCAGCCACCCGTCACCTCCATGATGCGGTTCCAGACGACGTCGCCGTCGGGGTCGAGTCCCTCGGCCTCGGCCGCCTGACGCGTCTCGAGCACGGCGGCGTAGTCGCGCGGGAGGACCCGCACGAACTCCTCGACGGCGTTCTCGAAGTCGTCGAGCATGCGCTGGGCCAGCTCGGACTCGGTCTCCGCGACGTGCTGCTGGAGCAGATCGCGCAGGATCTCGGCGTCGCCGGATCCGAGGGGGCCGAGCGTGAGCTCGCCCGATGCGAGAGCCTCGCGGTTCACGAGCTTCTCGTCGAGGCGGTGGACGTAGGCGGTCCCGCCCGACATGCCGGCGCCGAGGTTGCGCCCCGTGCGGCCCAGGATGACCGCGAGGCCGCCGGTCATGTACTCGAGCGCGTGGTCGCCCACGCCCTCGACGACCGCGGTCGCGCCGGAGTTGCGCACGAAGAAGCGCTCGCCGACCATGCCGCGCAGGAAGAGGGTCCCCTGCGTGGCGCCGTAGCCGATGACGTTGCCGGCGATGACGTTCTCGGCGGCGTCGAATGTCGCGCCGCGCGCGGGGCGCACGACGATCTGGCCGCCCGAGAGGCCCTTGCCGACGTAGTCGTTCGAGTCGCCCTCGAGGCGCAGCGTGATGCCGTTCGGCAGGAACGCCCCGAAGGACTGCCCGGCCGAGCCGGTCAGGTTGACGGTGATCGAGCCGGCCTTGAGACCGTGCTCCCCCTGCGCCTTCGTGACGTGGTGGCCGAGCAGCGTGCCGACCGCGCGCGCGGTGTTCCGCACCGGGAGGTCGATCGTGATCTCTCCCCCGTTCTCGATGACGTCGCGCGCGCGCTCGATGAGCTGCACATCGAAGTGCTCGTCCAGCTCGTGGTCCTGCGCACGGGCGTGGCGGCGCGGCTCGTCGTCCGCGAACGCGGGCCCCTCGAGGACCGGCGACAGGTCGAGACCGTCGGCCTTCCAGTGGTCGATCGCGCGATCCACGTCGAGCACCTCGACGTGGCCGACCGCCTCGTCGATCGAGCGGAAGCCGAGCTCGGCGAGGTACTCGCGCACCTCCTGCGCGATGAACTGCATGAAGTTCACGACGTGCTCGGCCTTGCCCGTGAAGCGGCTGCGCAGCAGCGGGTTCTGGGTCGCGACGCCCACGGGGCACGTGTCCAGGTGGCAGACGCGCATCATGATGCAGCCGCTCACGACGAGCGGCGCCGTCGCGAAGCCGAACTCCTCGGCACCCAGCAGGGCGCCGATGACGACGTCGCGGCCGGTCTTCATCTGGCCGTCGACCTGCACGACGACGCGGTCGCGCATGCCGTTGAGCATGAGCGTCTGCTGCGTCTCGGCGAGACCCAGCTCCCACGGCGTGCCGGCGTGCTTGAGCGAGTTGAGCGGGCTCGCGCCCGTCCCGCCGTCGTGGCCCGACACGAGGATGACGTCGCTGAGCGCCTTCGCGACGCCAGCGGCGACCGCGCCGATGCCCGACTGGCTCACGAGCTTCGTGTGGATGCGCGCCTCGGGGTTCGACCGCTTGAGGTCGAAGATGAGCTGCTTCAGGTCCTCGATCGAGTAGATGTCGTGGTGCGGGGGCGGCGAGATGAGGCCCACGCCCGCGGTCGCGTGCCGCGTGCGCGCGACCCACGGGTACACCTTGCCGGGCGGCAGCTGACCGCCCTCGCCGGGCTTGGCGCCCTGCGCGAGCTTGATCTGGATGTCGTCCGCGTGCGTGAGGTACATGCTCGTGACGCCGAAGCGGCCCGAGGCGACCTGCTTGATGGCGCTGCGGCGCTCGGGATCGAGGAGGCGGTCGACGTCCTCGCCGCCCTCGCCCGTGTTCGACTTCGCGCCGAGGCGGTTCATCGCGATCGCGAGGGTCTCGTGCGCCTCGCGCGAGATGGAGCCGTAGCTCATGGCGCCCGTCGAGAACCGCTTCACGATCTCGGAGACCGGCTCGACCTCGTCGATCGGCACCGGCGGGCGCACCCCCTTCTTGAACGCGAAGAGGCCGCGGAGCGTCTTGAGCTCCTCCGCCTGCTCGTCGACGAGACGGGTGTACTCGCGGAAGATCTCGTAGCTGCCCGTGCGCGTGGAGTGCTGCAGGCGGAAGATCGTCTCGGGCGTGAAGAGGTGCGGCGACCCGTCGCGGCGCCACTGGTACTCGCCGCCGGTCCACAGGCGCTCGTGCGTGCGCACGGCCGGGTCCTCGGGGTACGCGAACGCGTGACGCTCGGCGTTCTCGCGCGCGATGTGCGAGAGCCCGATGCCGCCGATCTTCGACTCGGTCCCGGTGAAGTACTGGTCGACGAACGGCTGCGCGAGGCCCACGGCCTCGAACACCTGCGCGCCCGAGTACGACGACACGGTCGAGATGCCCATCTTGGACATGATCTTCAGCACGCCCTTGCCGAGCGCGTAGATGAGGTTCTTGACGGCCTTCTGCGGCGTGACGCCCGCGATCGCGCCGGAGCGGACGAGGTACTCCACCGTCTCCATGGCGAGGTACGGGTTCACGGCGGTCGCGCCGTAGCCGAGCAGCGTCGCGACGTGGTGCACCTCGCGCACGTCGCCCGCCTCGACCACGAGCCCGACCTTCATCCGGGTCTCGCGGCGGATGAGGTGGTGGTGCACGGCCGAGACCGCGAGCAGCGACGGGATGGGCGCGAGGTCCTGGTTCGAGTCGCGGTCGCTGATGACGATGAACTCCGCGCCGTCCTCGATCGCGCGGTCGGCCTCGGCGCACATCTGCTCGAGGCGCTTCTGCAGGCCCTTCTCGCCCGCCGACACGCGGTAGAGCGAGCGCAGCGTGACCGACGTGCGCCCGGGCAGGGCGCTGTCGATGTGCTGGATCTTCGCGAGCTCGTCGTTGTCGATGACCGGGAAGTCGAGGATGACGCTGCGCGCGTGCTCCGGCCCCCACGAGAGCAGGTTCGGCTCGGGGCCGAGGCCGAGCTTGAGGCTCGTCACGACCTCTTCGCGGATGGAGTCGAGCGGCGGGTTCGTGACCTGCGCGAACTGCTGCGTGAAGTAGTCGAACAGCAGGCGCGGGCGCTTGCTGAGCACGGCGATCGGCGTGTCCGACCCCATGGCGCCGAGGGGCTCGACGCCCGTCTGGCCCATGGGGCGCAGGAGGATCCGGACCTCCTCCTCGGTGTAGCCGAAGGTCCGCTGACGGCGCGTGATCGACGCGATCGGGTGCACGAGGTGCTCGCGCTCGGGGAGGTCGGCGAGGCGGACGGTGCCCTTGTCGAGCCACTCCTGCCAGGGCTCGAGCTTCGCGAGCTGGGCCTTGACCTCGTCGTCCGCGATGATGCGGCGCTCGGCGGTGTCGACGACGAACATCGTGCCGGGGCGCAGGCGTCCGCGGCGCTCGATGCGCTCGGGGGCGAAGTCGAGGACGCCCGTCTCCGAGCCGATCACGACGAGGCCGTCCTTCGTCACGGTCCAGCGGCCGGGCCGCAGGCCGTTGCGGTCGAGCGTCGCGCACACGAGCGTGCCGTCGGTCGCGATGAGGGCGGCGGGGCCGTCCCACGGCTCCATCTGGCCCGCGTGGTACTCGTAGAACGCGCGGAGGTCGGGGTCGACGTACGCCTTCTTCTCGTAGGCCTCCGGCACCATCATGAGCATCGCGTGCGGAAGCGAGCGGCCCGTGAGCGTGAGCAGCTCAAGCACCTCGTCGAACGACGCCGAGTCGCTCTCGGTGTCGCTGCAGATCGGCAGGAGCGGGCGGATGTCGCCGAGCAGCTCGCTCTCGAGCTGCGACTGGCGCGCGCGCATCCAGTTGCGGTTGCCGCCGACGGTGTTGATCTCGCCGTTGTGCGCCATCATGCGCAGCGGCTGAGCGAGCGGCCACGACGGGAACGTGTTCGTCGAGTAGCGCGAGTGCACGACGGCGAGCTCGGTCGTGAAGCGCTCGTCCTGCAGGTCGAGGTAGAACGGCTCGAGCTGGAGCGTCGTGACCATGCCCTTGTAGCCGAGGGTGCGGCTCGAGAGCGACACGAAGTAGGCGTCGAGCTCGTGCTGGGCGCGCTTGCGGAGACGGTAGGCGCGGCGGTCGAGGTCGATCCCGGAGAGAGCGGGGCGGCCGTCGACCGGCGCGCTCGTGAGGAAGATCTGCTCGATCGCGGGGCGGGCCTCGCCGGCCAGGCGTCCGAGGTGCTCCGGGTCGACCGGCACCTCGCGCCAGCCGAGGATCGAGAGCCCCTCCTCGGCGGCGATGGCGGCGATGCCGTCCTTCTGCGCGGCGCGCGCCGCGCCGTCCGTCGGGAGGAACGAGAGGCCGGCCGCGTACTCGCCGACGACCGGGAGGTCGAAGTCGACGACCGCGCGGAGGAAGCCGTCGGGCATCTGCGTGAGGATGCCCGCGCCGTCGCCCGTGCCCGCATCGGAGCCGATGGCGCCGCGGTGCTCGAGGTTGCGCAGCGCCTCGAGAGCGAGGTCGACGATGTCGTGCCCCGCCTCGCCGCGCAGGGTCGCGACCATGGCCAGGCCGCAGGCGTCCTTCTCGAACGCCGGGTTGTACATCCCCTGCTTCGGGGGGTACGCGCCGGAGGCTCCGTAAGGGGGCTGGAAGTACATGTGTCTACCGTCCTCGGGGTCGGTTGCGTAGCGCGGGACGACGTTGGCCCAGTGGACGCCGTCTCGCGCGCTCGATCATCCTCGTGCCCTTTCCGAAAGGACAGCAGAGGGGCGGGATCATCGCTACGGTGCTTGTGGCGACGGCTTCAGAGCGGCTTCCGACGCGGGGGGTTCGCTGACATCGACGAAGTCGCCCTGCGATTGTAGCGCGTCCGCGTCGGCCCGCTCGCGGCCCGGTCGGTAGGGGCTGGGCTCGAGGCCCGTGTGCCGCGCCTGCACGACGAGGACGACGGCGCCCACGACGACCGCGGCGATCGCGCCCCAGACGTTCGTGCGCAGGCCGAGGATGATCTCGCTCGGGTCGATGCGGATGGTCTCCCAGACGACGCGGCCCGCGCCGTACCAGATGAGGTAGACCGCGAACAGCCGTCCCCACTGGAACGCGAGGCTCCGGCCGAGCCAGAAGAGCAGGACGACGCCGATGACGTTCCAGACGATCTCGTAGAGGAAGGTCGGGTGGAACAGCGTGTCGTCGGGCAGCCCCGGCGGGAAGGCGGGGTTGTCGGGCTCGATCTCGAGGCCCCAGGGGAGGTCGGTCGGCCAGCCGAACAGCTCGTGGTTGAACCAGTTGCCGAAGCGGCCGAGCGCCTGCGCGAGCAGGAGGCCGGGCGCGAGCGCGTCGGCGAACGTCCAGAACCGGATGCCGGTCCACCGGCAGCCGAGCCACGCGCCGAGCGCGCCGCCCAGCAGCGCGCCGAAGATCGCGATGCCGCCCTCCCAGATCGCCCACACCGAGCCGGGCTCGAGCGGGTTCCACGGGTTGGCGCCCTCGCCGAAGTAGAAGCCCCAGTGCGTGAGCACGTGGTAGGCGCGCGCGCCCACGATCGCGAGCGGCACCGCGAGGAGCGCGATGTCGATGACGACCCACGGCTCCGCCCCGCGCCGCGTGAGACGGCGGTTCGTGATGAGCGTCGCCACGACGATGCCCGTGATGATGCACAGGGCGTAGTAGTGGATTCGCAGCGGGCCGATCTCGAAGAACGACTCCGGGGGGCTGGGGATGCTCGCGACGACGCTCGTCAGGGCGGAGGACAGCATGATCGAGAGTCTAATTCCTCTCGGGTGCGGCTCCGTGACGCACGGTGCCCGCCGCGAGCTCGCGGGTCTTCTCGGCGAGGCCCTCGACCCCGCCGTCCCGCAGCGCGCGCACGAGGGCGGTGCCCACGATCGCGCCGTCGGCATACTCCACGATGCTCGCGATGTGCTCGGCGCTCGAGACGCCGATGCCGACGCACGCGCGTGCGGCGCCGTGCGCGCGCAGGCGGCCCACGAGCGCCCTGGCGGCCTTGTCGAGCTCCGCGCGCTCCCCCGTGATCCCCATGGTCGAGACGGTGTAGACGAAGCCCGTCGTCGCGCCGACGATGAGATCGAGCCGGTCGTCGGTCGAGGTCGGCGCCGCGAGGAACACGCGGTCCAGTCCCGTGCGCTCGGACGCGGCGATCCAGTCGGCCGCGGCGTCCGGCGTGATGTCCGGCGTGATGAGCCCCGCGCCGCCCGCGGCGCGCACCTCGTCGGCGTAGCGGTCGACCCCGCGCTGGACGACGAGGTTCCAGTACGTCATGACGAGCACGGGCACATCGGTGCGCGCCGTGATCTCGCGCAGCGCCGTGAAGAGGTGCTCGGTGCGGAAGCCCGCCTCGAGCGCCGCGTTCGTCGCCTCCTGGATGATGGGGCCGTCCATCACGGGGTCGCTGTAGGGCGGGCCCAGCTCGATGATGTCGACGCCGTTCTCGGCGAGGGCGACGGCCGCGTCGATGCTCGTCTGCAGGTCGGGGAACCCCACAGGGAGGTAGCCGATGAAGGCTCCTCGTCCGTCGGCAGCGGCCCGGGCGATCGCGTCCTCGACACGGCTCACGCGTCGGCTCCCTCGTCGTAGAGGCCGAACCAGCGGGCGGCCGTGTCCATGTCCTTGTCGCCGCGGCCGGAGAGGCACACCGCGAGCACGGCGTCCGGCCCGAGCTCGCGCCCGATCCGCAGCGCGCCGGCGAGCGCATGGGCCGACTCGATCGCGGGGATGATGCCCTCGGTCCGGCTCAGCAGGCGCAGCGCGTCCATCGCCTCGGCGTCGGTCGCGGGGATGTACTCCGCGCGCCCGATCGAGGCGAGCCACGAGTGCTCGGGGCCGACGCCGGGATAGTCCAGGCCGGCGGAGATCGAGTGCGACTCGACGGTCTGGCCGTCCTCGTCCTGCAGCACGAAGGTGCGCGCGCCGTGCAGGACGCCCGGACGACCGCGCTCGATCGACGCGGCGTGACGCGGGGTGTCGACGCCGTCGCCTGCCGCCTCGACGCCGAAGAGCCGCACGCCGGGGTCGTCGATGAACGCGTCGAACATGCCGATCGCGTTCGATCCGCCTCCGACGCACGCCAGGACGGCGTCGGGCAGGCGCCCGACGCGCTCGAGGAGCTGCGCGCGCGCCTCGTCGGAGATGATCTTCTGGAAGTCGCGGACCATCGCGGGGAACGGGTGCGGGCCCGCGGCCGTGCCGAAGATGTAGTTCGTCGTCTCGACGCTCGACACCCACTCGCGGTACGCCTCGTTGATCGCGTCCTTGAGGGTGCGCGAGCCGGTCTTGACGGCCACGACCTCGGCGCCCAGCAGGCGCATGCGCGCCACGTTGAGCGCCTGGCGCTCGGTGTCGACCTCGCCCATGTAGATGCGGCACTCGAGCCCGAAGAGCGCGGCCGCGGTCGCCGTGGCGACGCCGTGCTGGCCGGCGCCCGTCTCGGCGATCACGCGCGTCTTGCCGAGCCGCCTCGTGAGCAGCGCCTGGCCGAGGACGTTGTTGATCTTGTGACTGCCCGTGTGGTTGAGATCCTCGCGCTTGAGGAAGATGCGGGCGCCGCCCGCATGCTCCGCGAAGCGCGGCACCTCCGTGAGGGCCGACGGGCGGCCGGCGTAGTCCGCGAGGAGCGCGTTCAGCTCTGCGTGGAAGGCGGGGTCGGCCATCGCCTCCTCGTGCGCGACCGCGAGCTCGTCGATCGCCGCGATGAGCGACTCGGGCATGTAGCGCCCGCCGAAGTCGCCGAAGAACGGGCCGGGCTGCTCGCGAAGGCTCATGCGCGCCTCTCCCCTGCTGCGAAGTCGCCGGCGGCGAGGAACGCGCCGAGCGTGGAAACCGGGTCGCCCGTGACGAGCGCTTCGCCCACGAGCACGACATCCGCGCCTGCCTCGCGGTAGTGCGCGACGTCATCGGGAGCGAGCACCGCCGACTCGGCGATGCGGATCGCGCCGGCGGGGAAGCCGTCGACGAGCCGCCCGAACAGGTCGCGGTCGAGCTCGAAGGTCGACAGGTCGCGTGCGTTCACGCCGATGAGATCGGCGCCCAGATCCGCGGCGCGCGCGACCTCCTCGGCGGAGTGGGCCTCGACGAGGGGCGTCATCCCGAGCTCGATCGTGAGCCGGTAGAGCTCCTCGAGCACGGGCTGCTCGAGCGCCGCCACGATGAGCAGCACGATGTCGGCGCCGGCCGCGCGGGCCTCGAGCACCTGGTACGGCGTCGCGATGAAGTCCTTGCGGAGCACCGGGAGCGAGACGCGGGCGCGCACCGCCGCGAGGTCGGCGAGACTGCCCTTGAACCGGCGCTGCTCGGTGAGCACCGAGATGGCCGACGCTCCGCCCTGCTCGTACAGCCCCGCCTGCAGCGCGGGGTCGGGGATCGCGGCGAGGTCGCCGCGCGAGGGGCTCGCGCGCTTCACCTCGGCGATGATCTTCACCCGGGCGTCGGGACGGAGCGCGGAGACGACGTCGAGCGCAGGCGCCTGTGCGGCGGCTGCGCTCTCGACGACGGCCGAGGGCCGCTCGGCCCTGCGCGCCTCGGCGTCCTCGACGGCCCCGGCCGTGAGCTCGGCCAGGAGCGACATCAGTGCGCCTTGGGCTGGTACTTGGATCCGCCTGCGCCGTAGCCCGCCTTCGTGAGGATGAAGCCCACGATGGGTCCGATCAGGAAGACCGCGGCCGAGGCGATGAGCAGCCACGGCACCCACAGGAACAGCGCGACCGCGGCGACGGAGAGCCCGAGGAGCATGATGAGCACAGCGCTCCAGGCGGCGGGCGAGTGTCCGTGTCCGGGGTCGTCGATCGAGTGGGTCATGTCGTGTCATCCTCCGTGCTGCTGGGAACGTCGTCCAGTCTATCGGGGCCGCGCGCTGGCCCCTGCCGCCGTCAGCGGGTGGGGTCGTCGCCGCGGGACAGGTCGTCCCACGAGTCGATCGCATCGAGCGGGGCGTCGTCGGCCGCGGCCGTGCGGGCGGAGCGCTTCTCGTAGCGGCGCCCCGCGCGCCGCCATGCGTGAGCGGTGCCGAGGGTCCACAGGCCCGCGAGCGCGATGAGCGCGCCCGCGACGATGGTCGCCGCCGGCCACGGGGTGAGGGCCATCCCCTGCACGAGGTCCTCGATCGCCGACTCCCCGGCGATGCCGGTGTGCTCGGTGACGACGGCCGACGCCGCCGTCGCGCGCGGTGCCGCCACGAGCGCGGCGCTCAGCCACGCGATCCCCCCGCCGGCCGCGACCGCGAGCGCCGCGAGGACGTAGCGGACGACCGGGCCCACGATCGCGAGCACGAGCGACAGCGCGAGGGCCGCGAGCGAGAGTGGCTGGAGCACCGAGACCGCCTCGGAGCCGGCGACCGGGAGCGTCGTGCCGGCGACCGAGGCGGTGAGCCACGTCTGCGTCGATCCGATCAGCGCGAGCGCCGCGCCCGAGAGCGCCGCGAGCACCGCGATCATCCGCCCGCGCCGCGCGAGCGCCCCCTCGCCGGGTGCCGCGCCCATCCGCCCGTCGGTCATCCGACCACCGGGTGGAGGTCGCGGTCGCCCACCTCGGGGCGGGAGGTGTCGCTGTCGAAGCACGTGCGCGTGTTCGTGTGGCACGCGGGCCCGATCTGGTCGATCTCGAGCAGGACGACGTCGCCGTCGCAGTCGAGCTTCGCGCCCTTGACGATCTGGATGTGCCCGGACGTGTCGCCCTTGCGCCAGTACTCGCGCCGCGACCGCGACCAGTACGTCACCCGTCCCGAGGTCAGCGTGCGGCGCAGGGCCTCGGCGTCCATCCACGCGAGCATCAGCACCTCGCGCGTGTCCCACTGCTGCACGATCGCGGGGACGAGCCCGTCGGGGCCGAACGCCACGCGCGCGATGCGGTCGTCGACCTCGCTCATCGCGTCTCGATCCCGTCGGCGCGCAGCGCCTGCTTGACCTCGCCGATCGTCATCTGGCCCGAGTGGAAGACGCTGGCCGCGAGCACCGCGTCGGCGCCCGCGCGCACGGCGGGCGCGAAGTGCGACACGTCGCCTGCCCCGCCCGACGCGATCACGGGCACGCTCGCGAGCTCGCGCATGAGCCCCACGAGCTCGAGGTCGAAGCCGGCCTTCGTGCCGTCGGCGTCGATCGAGTTCACGAGCAGCTCGCCCGCGCCGCGCTCGATCGCCTCGCGCGCCCACGCGAGCGCGTCGAGGTCGGTCTCCTTCTTGCCGCCGTGCGTCGTCACGACGAACCCGGAGGGCGTTCGGGGCGAGCGCTTGACATCGAGCGAGAGGACGAGCGCCTGCGCGCCGAACCGGTCGGCGATCTCGTCCAGCAGCCCGGGGCGGGCGATCGCGGCCGAGTTGACGCCCACCTTGTCGGCGCCCACGCCCTGGAGCCGCGCGACGTCGTCGACCGAGCGGACGCCGCCGCCCACCGTGAGCGGGATGAAGACCTCCTCGGCCGTGCGCCGCACGACATCGTAGGTCGTGGCGCGCTCGTCGACCGTCGCCGTGACGTCGAGGAAGGTGAGCTCGTCGGCGCCCTGCTCGAAGTACCGGCGGGCGAGCTCGACGGGGTCGCCCATCTCGCGGAGGTTCTCGAAGTTGACGCCCTTGACGACGCGGCCGCCGGCCACGTCGAGGCACGGGATGACCCGGGTGACGACGCTCATCAGAGGCGCGCGTTGTGGATGGCCGTGACGAGGATCGCGCGCGCGCCGATGCCGTAGAGCTCGTCCATCACGCGGTTCACGCCGCGGCGCGGGACCATGACGCGCACGGCCACCCACTCGGGGTCGCGCAGCGGCGACACGGTGGGCGACTCGATGCCGGAGGCGATCTCCACGGCGCGGTCGACGAGCGCCGCGGGGAGGTCGTAGTCGAGCATGACGTACTGCCGGGCGACCATCACGCCGCGCAGGCGGCGCAGGAGCGTCTCGATGCCCGCGTGCTCGCGCGGGCCCTGGATGAGGACGGCCTCGGACTCGAGGATCACGGGCCCGAAGATGTCGAGTCCGGCCTGCCGGAGGGTCGTGCCGGTCTCGACGACGTCGGCGATCGCGTCGGCGACGCCGAGCTCGACGGCCGACTCCACGGCGCCGTCCAGCGGCACGAGGTCGGCGGCGACGCCGTGGCTGTCGAGGAACGAGTCGACGAGCCCGGGGTACGACGTCGCGATGCGCGCGCCGTCGAGATCGGCCACGCCCGCGAAGCGCCCGGGAGGGGCGGCGAAGCGGAACGTCGACGTCGCGAAGCCGAGCGTCTCGATCTCCCGGGCGGACATCCGCACGTCCAGGAGCAGGTCGCGGCCGGTGATGCCGACGTCGAGCGCACCGGCGGAGACGTACGTGGCGATGTCGCGCGGGCGCAGGTAGAAGAACTCGACGTCGTTGGCGGCGTCGATGAGGTGCAGCGACTTCGAGTCGCGGCGACCGGCGTAGCCGGCCTCCGCGAGCATCTCGGCGGCGGTCTCGGAGAGCGAGCCCTTGTTGGGAACGGCGATGCGGAGCATGCGAGGTCTTTCGATCGGGGTGTCAGACGGATGAGCGGTGCGGCTCACAGATGTCGGTACACGTCCTCGAGGGTGAGGCCCTTCGCGAGCATGAGCACCTGGAGGTGGTACAGCAGCTGCGAGATCTCCTCCGCGGCCTCGGCGTCGGACTCGTACTCCGCGGCCATCCACACCTCGGCGGCCTCTTCCACGATCTTCTTGCCGATGAAGTGGATGCCGGCGTCGAGCTCCTTGACGGTCCCGGAGCCCTCCGGACGCGTCTGGGCCTTCTCAGCCAGCTCGGCGAACAGGTCGTCGAAGTTCTTCACCCGTCAAGGCTACCGGTTCGCGTGCACGTGCTCCGCGGCGAGGGCGCGGAGGTCGGCGATCGCGACGTCGATGTCGGCGGCGCCGAACACCGCGGAGCCCGCGACGAACGTGTCGGCGCCGGCCTCGGCGGCCTGCGCGATCGTGGACTCGGAGATGCCGCCGTCCACCTGGAACCACACCGGCGCCCCGACGCGACGCGCCTCCTCGGCGAGCGCCCGGAGCTTGGGCATCATCTCGGGCATGAACGACTGGCCGCCGAACCCGGGCTCGACCGTCATCACGAGGATCTGGTCGAACTCGTGCAGGTGCTCGTAGAGGGCGTCGGCCGGCGTGCCGGGCTTGAGGGCGACACCGGCCCTCGCGCCGATGCCGCGCAGGCGGCGGGCGAGCGCGACCGGGTCGTGCGACGCCTCGAGGTGGAACGTCACCGACGCCGCCCCCAGCTCGGCGTAGCCCGGCGCCCACCGGTTCGCATCCGTGATCATGAGGTGGACGTCGAGCGGCACGGGGCTCGTCTCCTGGATGCGCTGCACCATCTGCGGTCCGAACGTGAGGTTCGGCACGAAGTGGTTGTCCATGACGTCCACATGCACGAAGTCGGCCGTCGCGATCCGCTCGAGGTCGGCCTGCATGTTGACGAAGTCGGCGGACAGGATGCTCGGGTTGATGCGCGGCGCGCCGGGGAGTGTCACCCGGCCATTATCGCGCGCCGCGGCGGGTCACCGCCTCCGCAGGAGCGCGAGGAACATCGCGTCGGTCCCGTGCCGATGCGGCCACAGCTGCGCGTGGCCCGACCCGTCTACCGGGGCGGGGAGGTCGAGGGGCGTGCGGGCGACCGCCTGCAGCGCGGCGCGGGCGTCGAGCTCCTCGACGTCGGATCCGCGTCGCTCGACGACCTCGCGCACGATCGCCGCCGTCTCCGCGAGATGCGGGGAGCACGTCACGTACGCGACCGTGCCGCCCGGCGCGAGCGCGGTGACCGCGGCGTCGAGCAGCTGTGCCTGGATGGCGGCGAGCTCGGCGACATCGGACGGCTGCTTGCGCCACCGCGCCTCCGGCCGCCGACGGAGAGCGCCGAGCCCCGTGCACGGCGCGTCGACGAGGATCCGGTCGAACGAGCCGGGCTGGGCGGCAGCGAGCTCCCGCCCGTCCCTCTCGTGCACGACGACCTCGAGCGGCACAGGGGCGAGCGCCCTGCGCACGAGGCCGGCCCGCGCGGGCACGACCTCGTTCGCCTCGAGGCGCGCGCCGCCCGCGAGCGCCTCCGCGGCGAGGAGCGCGGTCTTGCCGCCCGGGCCCGCGCACAGGTCGAGCCACCGCTCGCCTGGCGCGACCGGTGCGAGGCGCGACAGCGCGAGCGCGACGAGCTGCGAGCCCTCGTCCTGCACGCGCAGGGCTCCGGCCGATGCGCGCACGAGGGGCTCGGGATCGCCGCCGCCCAGGCGGAAGCCCACCGGGGAGTGCGGCGTCGGCTCGCCCTGCGCCTCCGCGAGACCGGGCAGCGCCGCCATCGTCACCGACGGCGAGGCGTTGTCGGCCGCGAGCAGCGCGTCGAGCTCGGTCTCGCGCCCCTCGGCCGCGAGGGCGCGCCGCAGCGCGCGGATCACCCACACCGGGTGCGCGGACGCGATCGCGAGGCGCTCGTCGTCGGATCGGGCCGACGCGGCCGCCCGGTCGGTCCACGAGGCGAGATCGTCCTGGCCGATCCTCCGCAGCACGGCATTCGCGAAGCCCGCGGCGCGCGGCCCCGCCTCGTCGCGCACGAGCTGGACCGACTCGTTGACGGCGGCATGCGGCGCCACGCGCGTCGCGAGGAGCTGGTGCGCGCCGAGGCGCAGGGCATCGAGCACGGGCGCATCGATCGCATCCGGCTCGCGATCGGCTGCGAGCCGGATGATCGCGTCGTACGTCCCGAGACGGCGGAGCGTGCCGTACGCGAGCTCGGTCGCGAGGCCCGCGTCGGGTCCTGTGAGGCCCGCGCGCTCGATCTCGCGCGGCAGCAGGAGGTTCGCGTACGCGTCGGACGACGACACCGCGCGCAGCACGGCGAACGCGACCTGGCGGGCCGGCTGCACCCGGACGACGGTGCGGCGGTCGCCGCGGCGTGGTGCGGCGCTCATACGCCCAGCCGCGCCGTCTCGCGCAGCCCCCGGAACCAGTCGGCCGCGGCCATCGCCCCCTTGCCCGCCGGCTGGACGCGGGTTAGCAGAAGCGGCTCGGTCCCGGTGCCGACGAGGACGCCGTCCTTCGCCGCCGCGGTCTCCCCCGGCGCGAGCGGCGCGCCCGCGCCCGCCCTCGCCATCCGCAGGACCTTGAAGCGCGCGCCGTCGAGCGTCGTGTGCGCGCCCGGCTCGGGCGTCACGCCCCGGTACCGCGCGAACACGCGGTCCGCGGGCTCGGTCCACTCGAGGAGGCCGTCGGCGAGCTCGAGCTTGGGTGCCGGGGTCGGGTCGCCCTCCTGCGGCCTCGCCTGCGCGTTCCCCGCGGCGATCGTCGACACGACGTCGACGAGCTGCGCCGCGCCGGCCTCGGCGAGGACCGCGAGGGCCTCCCCCGCCGTCGCGTCGTCGGCAAGCGGCACGGCCTCCTGCGCGTAGACGTCGCCCGCGTCGAGCTCGCGCACGAGCTGGAACACGGCGGTCCCGAGCTCGGCGTCGCCCGCGATGAGCGCGTGCTGCACGGGGGCGGCCCCGCGCCAGCGCGGCAGGAGCGAGAAGTGGAGGTTGATCCATCCGTGCCGCGGAGCCGACAGGAGGGGCTCGCGCACCAGGCCGCCGTAGGCGACGACGACGGCGAGCTCGGGGGCCAGAGCGGTGATCGCGTCGGTCGCATCGGCGTCGAGGCGCGCGGCCCTGATCACGCGCAGGCCGAGCTCGTCGGCCGCCTGCGCGACGGGCGACGGGGTGAGCACGCGCTTGCGGCCGAGCGGCGCGTCGGGGCGCGTGACGACGGCCGCGATGTCGTGACCCGCCGCGTGCAGGGCGCGCAGCGAGGGCACGGCGACGTCGGGGGTGCCGGCGAACACGAGCCGGAGCGGGCGAGGGGAGGTCATGACGGCTGGTCCTTCAGAGCTCGGGGTCGGCGATGTCGACGCGCACTGCGAGTGTATTGCGGGCCGCCTTGCGGCTTCGTGAGTCCTTCGCGCGGCCGCGGGCCTTCATGGCCGCCGCGACGACCGACGCGCGCAGCGACCGGGTCACCGCCGGTCCGCGGCCGTAGTCGAAGCGGATGAGCGCGCGCGAGCCCGGATACCCGTCGCGATCGATCGGCACCGGCCCGAGGATCGCGTCGAGCGGGAGCCCCGGCACGTCCTCCGCGAGCGAGCGGAGCGCCGCGTCGACGGCCGACGTGTCGCCCTCCAGCCGGGCCACGCGCGAGGCCGGCGGCATGCGCAGGGGCGCGCGCTCGCCGAGCTCCAGCCGGGCGTAGTGCGGCTGCGTCCAGCTCGCGAGGGCTCGGCCGACCGGCCCCGTCACCCCGACGAGATGCACGGGCGCGTCGGGCGCCGCGAGGGCCGCGGCGTTCGACCACCAGCGCAGGCAGTGCTCGCCGATCCTGAGGTCGGGCGCCTGGAGCATGCGGTCGCCGTCCAGGAGGAGCACGGCGCGGTAGCCGCCCGGCGCGAGCGGCTCGGCGCCGCGCGTCGCGACGACGAGCGCCGGCCGGTCGTCGACCTCCCGGACGGGATGCGCGCTGTCGGCCACGACGACCCGCGCACCGGGGAACGCGCGACCGAGCTCGTCGGCCGTGCGCTCGCTGCCCGATGACGCGAGCCGGAGCCGCGTCGATGAGCACTGCGGGCAGGACCACGCATGAGCCGACCGCCCGCACCACGCGCACACGGGCGTCGCACCGCGCGCTCGCGCGTGGAGCGGTCCTCCGCAGTGGGCGCAGCGCGTCGGCGTGCGGCAGTCCGCGCACACGAGCGACGGCGCATAGCCCGGACGCGCGACCTGGACGAGCACGGGTCCCTCGGCGATCGCCTCGCGCACGGCGCGGAAGCTCGCCGACGGGATGCGCGCGGCGACCTGCTCGTGCTCGGGAGCCGTGCTGAGCACCACGCGCGGCGCGATCCGGCGCGGCGCCTGCACCTCCCCGACGAACCCGATCGACACGAGCCGCTCGACGTCGGTCGTCCGCGTGTGCCCGGCGAACAGGAGCGCGCAGCCGTCGATGCTCTGACGCACGAGAGCGACGTCGCGCGCGTGGGCGTACGGCGCGAGCGGCTCCTCGAGCAGGGGGTCGCCGTCGTCCCAGATCGCGACGAGCCCCGCGTCGCTCACGGGTGCGTAGACGGCCGAGCGGTTGCCGATCACGATGCACGGCGCGGCCTCGAGCGTGCGCAGGTATCCCGCGTAGCGCTCGGGGCCGGACTGACCCGCATCGTGGCGGACGATCGCCCCGTCCGGGACCAGCGGGAGGAGCTGCTCCTGCAGGAGGTCGAGATCTCGGTGGTCGGGGACCGCGACGATCGCCGAGCGTCCGGCGGCGAGCATCGTGGCGGCGGCGGCCGCGAGCAGGCGCGCCCACGCCGGCCGGCCGTCGACGAGCCGCGGCGGCGCATCCACCGCGACGCGCTCCCCCGCGAGCAGCTGCTCGCGCAGCGTCGGGAACTCCTCGAGCACGGCCTCGGCCCGCCGCCGCTCCGCCGACAGCACCACCGGCGCCGTGCGCGCCTCTGACGCGAGCCACGCCTTCTCGGCCCTCACCATCCGCTTGGGCACGGCGAGGCGCAGGACGTCCGCGGCGGAGCCCGCCGCACGGTCGGCGACCGCGCGCGCGAGACGGTAGAGGCGCTCGGGCAGAACGGGCGCGCTCGAGACGACCTGGTCGATCTCCGACAGCGGCCGGTCGGCATCGTCCTCGTCGTCGATCTCGACGACGAAGCCCTCGACGACCCGCCCGGCCGTCCGCAGGGGCACTTTCACCCGCACGCCCTGCGCGACGTCGTCGAGGAGCTCGCGCGGGATCGCGTAGTCGAAGAGCCGGTCGAGCTGCGGCAGCGGGGAGTCGAGCTGCACGCGCGCGATGCGGCGTGTCATCGCCCGCGTCCCGTCGTCAGAGCCCTGCGGCGCGCCGCAGCTCCTCGACGCGCGTGGTCTGCTCCCAGGTGAAGTCGGGCAGCTCGCGGCCGAAGTGGCCGTACGCGGCGGTCTGCGCGTAGATCGGGCGCAGCAGGTCGAGGTGCTCGATGATCGCCGCGGGGCGCAGGTCGAAGACCTGCTCGATCGCGCGGATGATCACGTCGTCCGAGACCTTGCCCGTCCCGAAGGACTCGACGTACAGGCCCACCGGGTTCGCCTTGCCGATCGCGTACGCGACCTGCACCTCGAGGCGATCGGCGAGTCCCGCCGCCACCGCGTTCTTCGCGACCCACCGCATGGCGTATGCGGCCGAGCGGTCGACCTTCGACGGGTCCTTGCCGCTGAAGGCGCCGCCGCCGTGGCGCGACGCGCCGCCGTACGTGTCGATGATGATCTTGCGCCCCGTGAGGCCCGCGTCGCCCTTCGGACCGCCCGTCACGAACGGCCCTGCGGGGTTGATGTAGAGCTTGACGCCCTCGGCGTCGAGCCCGGTCTGCTCGAGGACGGGGCGGATGACCGACCTCTCGACCTCGTCGCGGAGCTCCTCCTGCGTCATCTTCGGGTGGTGCTGCGTCGAGAGCACGACCGCGTCGATCGTCCGGGGGGTGAATCCCTCGTAGCCGAGCGTGACCTGGGTCTTGCCGTCGGGGCGCAGGAACGGCAGCTCGCCGCTGCGCCGCACCTCCGTGAGGCGCTCGGCGAGCCGGTGCGCCGTCCATGCCGCCATCGGCATGAGCTGCGGGGTCTCGTTCGTGGCGAAGCCGAACATGATGCCCTGGTCTCCCGCTCCGAGCACGTCGAAGCGGTCGATCGAGTCGCCCTCGCGCTGCTCGAGCGCCTTGTCGACGCCGTGCGCGATGTCGCTCGACTGCTCGCCGACCGAGACGCTCACGCCGCACGAGTCTCCGTCGAAGCCCATGTCGCTCGAGGTGTAGCCGATGCGGTTGATCACGCGCCGCACGATCGCGGGGATCTCGACGTAGCCGTCGGTGCGGATCTCGCCCGCGACGTGCACGAGCCCGGTCGTCACGAGCGTCTCGACGGCCACGCGGCTGTCGCGGTCGACCGCCAGGAGCCCGTCGAGGATGCTGTCCGAGATCTGGTCGCAGATCTTGTCGGGGTGTCCTTCGGTGACCGACTCGGACGTGAACAGACGCAGGCTCATGGCGGCTCCAGACGATCGGGCGGGCGCGGCGCCTGCGGGCACCGCGCCCTCCAGTATGACGAGGGCCCCCGACACGCGGTGACGGAGGCCCTGTCGGTGTGACGAGTTCTTACGCGGTCACTCCGCGGGGCGCAGGCGCAGCTTGTCCTGGTGGATCTCGTGCAGCGCGATCGTCAGCGGCTTGTCCTCGACCGACGAGTCGACGAGGGGCCCGACGTTGTCGAACAGGTTCCCCTCGTGGAGGTCCGTGTAGTAGTCGTTGATCTGACGCGCGCGCTTGGCGCCGTAGATCACCAGCTGGTACTTCGAGTCGACCTTGTCGAGAAGCTCGTCGATGGGCGGGTCGATGATGCCCTTGTGCTCACTGCTCATAGCAGTCCTCCTGTTCGGCGACGTCGGTCGCTCGTCGAGACCATGGCGGGATGGCGCGCGGGTGTCAGCGCGCGGACGCCTGCACCAAGTCTACGACCTGGCGCGCGGCCTCGGCGACCGACTCGTTCACGATGCGGAAATCGAACTCGTTCTGCGCGGCGAGCTCGGTGCGCGCCGTGCGCAGGCGACGGGCCCGCTCCTCCTCGTCCTCGGTGCCGCGCCCGACCAGCCGCGCGGTCAGCTCGTCCCAGCTCGGCGGGAGAAGGAAGACGAGCGTCGCCGACGGATCGGCCGCGCGCACCTGACGGGCGCCCTGCAGGTCGATCTCGAGCAGCACGGCGCGCCCCTCGGCGAGGGCCCGCTCGATCGGCTTGCGCGGCGTGCCGTAGCGGTGCCGGTTGTGCACGACCGCGTACTCGAGCAGCTCGCCGTCCGCGATGAGCCGATCGAACTCGGCGTCGTCGACGAAGTAGTAGTGCTGGCCGTCGACCTCCCCCGGCCGCGGCGCGCGCGTGGTCGCGGAGACCGAGATGAGGAGCTCCGGGTGGTGCTCGCGGATGTGCGCCGCGACCGTTCCCTTGCCCACCGCGGTCGGCCCGGCGAGGACGATGAGCCGGCTCCGGCCGGGCCGCGCCTGCGGCTCGGGCATCCGACTATCGAGCCAGCCGCGCAGAGCGTGCCGCTGCCGGCTGCCGAGGCCGCCCAGCCGCTTGACCGGCGAGATCGCCAGCTCCTCGAGCACGCGGTCGCGCTTGCCCTCGCCGATCGCGGGGAGCGCCATGAGGAACTCGGGCACGCGCATCGTGCCGGCCGCGGACTGCGGGTCGGCCTCGGCCCGGCGCAGGACCTCCTGCGGCGTGACGACGCGGGTCGCGAGGTCGCGCTTGAGGCTCGCCCGCGCACGCCGCGCGGCGACCGCCTTCCGCGATGCGGCGGCGCGGTCCACCTCGGGCGGCTTCGGACGGCCCGGTGCGGTGCTCTCAGACATCGGCTTCTCCCTCCGACGATCCCCGGTAGGCGGCCGCGGCGTCGGCGATCGCCTGGGCGAGGCCGTCCGGGCCGGCGGCGAGGATGCTGCGGCTCTCGGATGCGATGACGCACGGCGCCATCTCGCGGAAGACCTCGGGCAGCGCGGCCGCGGCGGCGCCCTGGAACCCGAACCCTGGCGCGAGGATGGGCGCGGGCGGAGCGAACGGCGCCAGCCCCGCCGCGTGCCAGTCGACCGTGGCGCCGATGACGAAGCCCGTGCTGCCCCACTCCCCCTCGCGCGCGACGCGCGCGTTGCGCGCCGACACCTCGGCCACGATCGCCGCCGCGACGCTCGAGCCGTCGGCGGTCGCACGCTGGAGGGCGGTCGCCTCGGGGTTGCTCGTTGCGGCGAGGACGAACGCGCCCTTGCCGTGCTCATCCGCGAGGGCCAGCGTGCCCTCGAGCGCGCCCACGCCCAGATACGGGCTCACCGTGAGCGCGTTGGCCTCGAGCGGCGACCCCGGCGTGAGCCACGCCGCGCCGTACGCGTCCATGGTCGATCCGATGTCGCCGCGCTTGGCGTCCGCGATCACCACGAGATCGGCCGCGCGCGCCGCCGCGAGCACGTCCTCGAGAGCGGCGATCCCCGCCGACCCGAAGCGCTCGTAGAACGACACCTGCGGCTTGACGAAGCCCGCGCGCCCCGCGGCCGCCTCGACGACGCGCAGCCCGAACGCCCGCGCGCCCGCGGCATCCGCCTCGAGACCCCACTGCGCGAGCAGCGGAAGGTGCGGGTCGATCCCGACGCAGAGCGGGCCGCGCGCGTCGAGGACGGCGCGGACCCGCTCTCCGAACGACGGCACTACGCGCTCACCGCCGCCTCGCGCTGGACGCGGTCGGAGGCGTACTCCTGCAGGCTGCGCACGCCGAAGCCGCCGCCCATCGAGTCCATCGCGCTCACCGCGGCGCCGAGCACCGAGATGGTCGTGAAGAGCGCCTTGTCGGCGCCCACCGCCGCGGCGCGGATCTCGTAGCCGTCCGCGCGCGCCGACATCCCGCTGGGGGTGTTCACGATGATGTCCACGCGCCCCTCGTTGATGAGGTCGACGATGTTCGGCACGCCCGAGTCCTGCGTCTCGCTGTACTTGCGGACCACCTCGACCTCGATGCCGTTGCGCATGAGGATCTCGGCGGTGCCCTCGGTCGCGAGCAGGCGGAAGCCCAGCTGGCGCAGACGGTGCGCGGGCAGGATGACGTCGCGCTTGTCGCTGTCGGCCACCGAGATGAACACGGTGCCCGACAGCGGGATCCCGCCGTACGCGGCCGCCTGGCTCTTCGCGAACGCGGTCGGGAAGTCGCGGTCGATGCCCATGACCTCTCCCGTCGAGCGCATCTCCGGGCCGAGCACGGAGTCGACCACCGCGCCCTCGCGCGTGCGGAAGCGCTTGAACGGCAGCACGGCCTCCTTGACGGCGACGGGCGTGTCGAGCGAGACCCGCGAGCCGTCCTGCTCAGGCAGCATGCCCTCCGCCTTGAGCTCGGCGATCGTCGTGCCCGCCATGACCCGGCTCGCCGCCTTCGCGAGCGGGATGCCGAGCGCCTTCGACACGAACGGCACCGTGCGGCTCGCGCGGGGGTTCGCCTCGATGACGTAGAGCACGCCGGCGCTGATCGCGAACTGCACGTTCAGCAGCCCGCGCACGCCCACGCCCTGGGCGATCGCGAGGGTCGCCTCGCGCACGCGGTCGATCTCGGTGCGGCCGAGCGACATCGGCGGCAGCGTGCAGCTCGAGTCGCCCGAGTGGATGCCGGCCTCCTCGAGGTGCTCCATGATGCCGCCCACGTAGAGCTCGTGCCCGTCGTAGAGCGCGTCGACGTCGATCTCCACGGCGTCGTCGAGGAAGCGGTCGACGAGGAGCGGCTGGCCGGGGCCGATGATGGCCTGGTCGGCGATGCGGACGAAGTAGTCGCGCAGGCTCGCCGTGTCGTACACGATCTCCATGCCGCGCCCGCCGAGCACGAAGCTCGGGCGCACGAGCACGGGGTAGCCGATCTCCTCGGCGATCGCGACGGCGCCCTCGACGTCGGTCGCGGTGCCGTTGCGGGGCGCGACGAGGGCGGCGCGCTCGAGGATCTCGGAGAACAGGCCGCGCTCCTCGGCGAGGTCGATCGCCGCGGGGCTCGTGCCGAGGATGCGGTAGCCCGCGTCCTCGATGCCCTTCGCGAGCCCGAGGGGCGTCTGCCCGCCGAGCTGGCAGATGACGCCGAAGATCTCGCCCGACTGGGCCTCGGCGTGAAGGACCTCGAGCACGTCCTCGAGCGTGAGCGGCTCGAAGTACAGGCGGTCGGAGGTGTCGTAGTCGGTGGACACCGTCTCCGGGTTGCAGTTGACCATGACCGTCTCGAATCCGGCGTCGCTCATCGCGAACGAGGCGTGCACGCACGAGTAGTCGAACTCGACGCCCTGGCCGATGCGGTTCGGGCCCGAGCCGATGATGACGACCTTGCGGCGGTCGGACGGCGTGACCTCGGTCTCGGACTCGTAGCTCGAGTAGTGGTACGGCGTCTGCGCGGGGAACTCGCCCGCGCACGTGTCGACCGTCTTGAACACCGGGCGGATGCCGAGGCCGTGGCGGATGCCGCGCACCTCCGCCTCGGACAGGCCGCGCAGCTGCGCGATCTGGACGTCCGAGAATCCGTGGTCCTTGGCCAGGCGGATGGCCTGCTCGTCGAGCTCCGCGGCGTCGGCGACGGCCTGCGCGACCTCGTTGATGAGGACGATCTGGTCGAGGAACCACGGGTCGATGGCCGTCGACGCGAACACCTGCTCGACCGTCGCGCCGAGGCGCAGCGCCTGCTGCACGTCGACGATGCGGCCGTCGGTGGGCGTCTTGATCGTCTCGAGGAGCTCCTCGACCGAGCGCGTCTCCTCACCCCAGTGGAAGCTCGAGCCGCGCTTCTCGACGGAGCGGAGCGCCTTCTGCAGGGCGGTCGTGTAGTTGCGGCCGATCGCCATGGCCTCGCCGACCGACTTCATGGTCGTGGTGAGCGTGGGGTCGGCGGCCGGGAACTTCTCGAACGCGAAGCGCGGGACCTTGACGACGACGTAGTCGAGCGTGGGCTCGAACGAGGCCGGCGTGACCTGCGTGATGTCGTTGGGCACCTCGTCGAGGCGGTAGCCCAGGGCCAGCTTGGCCGCGAGCTTGGCGATCGGGAAGCCCGTCGCCTTCGACGCGAGCGCCGACGAGCGGGAGACGCGCGGGTTCATCTCGATGACGATGATGCGCCCGTTCTCGGGGTTGATCGCGAACTGGATGTTGCAGCCGCCGGTGTCGACGCCCACGGCGCGGATGATGTCGATGCCGATGTCGCGCAGGCGCTGGTACTCGCGGTCGGTGAGCGTGAGCGATGGGGCGACCGTGATCGAGTCGCCCGTGTGCACGCCGACCGGGTCGACGTTCTCGATCGTGCAGACGACGACCGTGTTGTCGGCCGTGTCGCGCATGAGCTCGAGCTCGTACTCCTTCCAGCCGAGAATCGACTCCTCGAGGAGCACCTCGGTCGTGGACGACTCGTGCAGGCCCGCGCCCGCGATGCGGCGCAGGTCCGCCTCGTCGTAGGCGAAGCCCGACCCCAGGCCGCCCATCGTGAACGAGGGGCGCACGACGAGCGGGTAGCCGAGGTCCTCTGCCGCCTCGAGCACCTCCTCCATCGTGTGGGCGATGCGGCTGCGCGCGACCTCGGCGCCCGCCTCGACGACGAGCTCCTTGAACACCTGGCGGTCCTCGCCCTTGCGGATGGCGTCGACCTTGGCGCCGATGAGCTCGACGTCGTACTTCTCGAGGATGCCGCGCTCGTGCAGGGCCATCGCCGCGTTCAGCGCGGTCTGGCCGCCCAGGGTCGGCAGGATCGCGTCGGGCTTCTCCTTCGCGATGATCGTCTCGATGACCTCGGGCGTGATCGGCTCGATGTACGTCGCGTCGGCGAAGTCGGGGTCGGTCATGATCGTCGCGGGGTTCGAGTTCACGAGGATGACGCGGACGCCCTCCTCCCGGAGCACGCGGCACGCCTGGGTGCCGGAGTAGTCGAACTCGCAGGCCTGGCCGATCACGATCGGGCCCGACCCGATGACGAGCACGGACTGGATGTCGGGGCGCTTAGGCATTGTCTTCCTCGGACGTTGAGCGAGCGGAGCGAGCCGAGATGGTGTCGCGCACCATGTCGACGAAGCGGTCGAAGAGGTAGTTGGCATCGTGCGGACCGCCCGCGGCCTCGGGGTGGTACTGCACGGAGAACGCGGGGATGTCGAGGGCGCGCAGGCCCTCCACGACGTCGTCGTTGAGGCCCACGTGGCTGACCTCGACGCGGCCGAACCCGGCGGGGCTCTCGAAGACCTCGTCGATCGGGGCGTCCACGGCGAACCCGTGGTTGTGCGCCGTGATCTCGACGCGGCCCGTGAGCTTGTCGCGCACCGGCTGGTTGATCCCGCGGTGGCCGAAGGGCAGCTTGTAGGTGCCGAGGCCGAGCGCGCGGCCGAGGAGCTGGTTGCCGAAGCAGATGCCGAAGAACGGCAGGCCGTCGCGCAGCACGCTCTGCAGGAGGGCGACGTGGGCGTCGCTCGCGGCGGGGTCGCCGGGGCCGTTCGAGTAGAACACCGCGACGGGGTCGATGGCCTTGAGCTCCTCGAAGGTCGTGCTCTGCGGCAGCACGTGCACCTCGAAGCCGCGTCGGGCGAGGTTCTCCACCGTCGCCTGCTTGATGCCGAGGTCGATGACGGCGAGGCTGCCGATGCGGTCGCCCTGCGCGGGCGTGACGGCGGCGACATCGACCGAGACCTCGGCCGAGAGGTTGCGGCCGGCCATCGCGGGCGCCTCGGTCACGATGCGCAGCTGCTCGTCGGCGGCGAGGCCGGCGGCCTCGCCCGAGAACACGCCGCCGCGCATCGAGCCGGCCGAGCGGATGTGACGGGTCACGGCGCGCGTGTCGATGCCGCTGATCCCGACGACGCCGTCGCGCTCGAGCGCCGCGTCGAGCGGCTCCTCCGCGCGCCAGTTCGACACGACCCGGCTGGGGTCGCGCACGATGTAGCCGGACACCCAGATGCGGCGGGACTCGGGGTCCTCGGTGTTGACGCCGGTGTTCCCGATGTGCGGCGCGGTCTGCAGCACGATCTGACCCGCGTACGAGGGGTCGGTGAGCGTCTCCTGGTAGCCGGTCATGCCGGTCGAGAAGACGACCTCGCCGAGGGTCGTGCCGCGCGCACCGTAGGCGTAACCGGCGAAGCGCGTGCCGTCTTCGAGGACGAGGACCGCGGGGTCGCGGTCGAGCAGAGAGGTCATGAGGTCGCTCCTGTGGGGGTCGGGGAGGTGCGCAGGTCTTCGATCGCCGCGACGAGCGCGTCGGGATCGCCGCCCTGAAGGCGCACATAGGAATCGCAGATGGTGCCGTCGGAGGCGCGCCACGCGATGAGCACGAGGCCGTCCGTCTCGACGACGCGGTCGATGGTCCAGGTCGCGCGGCCCGCGCCGACGAGCTCGTCCGCGCGGAGGAAGATGCCGGGCGCCCCGGCGAGGTCGAGGGCGACGCCGCGGTCCGTCACCGTGACGCCGGCCTTCGCCCGGAACTCGAGGTGCCGCACGGCGAGCCGATCGAGCGGCTGGTCGTGGCGGGTCGTGGCCACGTAGAGGCCGTCGAAGCGGGCCGTCTCGGCGCCCTCCGCCGCGCGCACGGGCGCGGAGGTGCCGGCGTCCCGCCGGGATCGTCGGCGCCATCCCCACGCCATCGCGCCGAGGATGACCGCCGCGATCGCCGCCATCATGAGGAGGCCGGGGAGGTACGCGCTCATGCGCCCTCCCGCTCGACGAGCTCGCCGTCGGCGAGCGTGAGGGAGCCGCGGTGGATGGTCCACATCACGCGACCGGGCAGCTCGCGCCCGAGGTAGGGCGAGTTCGCGCTGCGTCCGCGCAGGTCGGCTGCGCCGAACGGGGCGGACGGCCGCGGGTCGTAGAGCGCGATCTCGGCCGGCTCGCCGGCCGCGATCGGCGTGCCGTGCCCCGCGAGCCGCCCGATCCGGGCGGGCGCCTTCGACAGGACCCGCGCGACGTCCTGCCATCCGATGAGGTCCGTCGCGACCATCGCCTCGTGCACGACGCGCAGCGCGCTCTCAAGGCCGACCATGCCGTTGGCCGCGGCCGCCCACTCGCAGCTCTTGCTCTCGGCGGGATGCGGCGCGTGGTCGGTGGCGACGATGTCGATCGTGCCGTCCGCGAGGCCCTCGCGCACGGCCAGGACGTCCTCCTCGCGCCGCAGCGGCGGATTGACCTTGAAGCGCGCGTCGTACCCGCGCACGAGCTCGTCCGTGAGGAGGAGGTGGTGCGGCGTGACCTCGGCGGTCACGTCGATGCCGCGCTTCTTCGCCCATCGGATGATGTCGACCGACCCCGCGGTCGACAGGTGGCAGACGTGCAGGCGCGAGCCCACGTGCTCGGCGAGGAGCACGTCGCGCGCGATGATCGACTCCTCGGCGACCGCCGGCCATCCCGCGAGCCCCAGCTCGGCCGAGACGACGCCCTCGTTCATCTGGGCGCCCTCCGTGAGGCGGGGGTCCTGCGCGTGCTGGGCGACGACGCCGTCGAACGCCTTCACGTACTCGAGCGCCCGGCGCATGATGAGCGGATCCCACACGCAGAACCCGTCGTCGCTGAAGACGCGCACGCGCGCACGCGAGTCGGCCATCGCGCCGAGCTCGGCGAGGCGCTCGCCCTTCTGGCCGACGGTCACGGCGCCGATCGGCTGCACGGTCGCGTAGCCCGCCGCCTCGCCGAGCGCGAGCTCCTGCTCGACGACGCCCGCGACATCCGCGACGGGAGAGGTGTTGGGCATCGCGAACACGGCCGTGAAGCCGCCAGCGGCCGCGGCACGGGTGCCGGTGAGGATGGTCTCGCTCGCCTCGTAGCCGGGCTCGCGCAGGTGGGTGTGGAGGTCGACCAGACCGGGCAGCGCGATGAGCCCTGCGGCGTCGATGATGCGGGCGCCGGCCCGGCTGAGGCCCGTGCCGACCTCGGCGATGCGGCCGTCCTCGACGAGGATGTCGGCCGTCTCGCCGCCCTCGATCGCGGCTCCTCGGATGAGAAGGGATGTCGACTCGGTCACTTCGTTCCCTCGCTCTCCCGCTCCCCCGCGAGCAGCAGGTAGAGCACGGCCATCCGCACCGACACGCCGGCTCGCACCTGCTCGAGCACGGTGGCCCGGGGCGAGTCGGCTGCGGCTGCGGAGATCTCCAGTCCCCGGTTCATGGGCCCGGGGTGCATGACAATCGTATCCTCCGGCAGCGTGGCGAAGCGCTCGGGGTCGAGGCCCCAGCGCCGCGAATACTCCCGCTCCGAGGGGAAATAGGCGGCGTTCATCCGCTCGAGCTGGATCCGCAGCATCATGAGCGCGTCGGGCCGCGCGGCGATGGCCTCGTCGAGGTCGTAGCGCACGGTCACGGGCCACTGCGACACGTCCTGCGGGAGGAGCGTCGGCGGCGCGACGAGCGTGACCTCGGCGCCGAGGGTGGCGAGGAGCCAGACATTCGACCGCGCGACGCGCGAGTGCAGGATGTCGCCGACGATCGCGACGCGGTAGCCCGCGAGGTCGCGACCGCGACTGGCCGCCCCGTACCGGCGCTTGCGCATCGTGAAGGCGTCCAGGAGCGCCTGCGTCGGGTGCTCGTGCGTCCCGTCGCCCGCGTTCACGACGCCGGCCGAGATCCAGCCGCTCGTCGCGAGCGTGCGCGGCGCTCCGGACGCGCCGTGCCGGATGACGACGGCGTCGGCGCCCATCGCCTGCAGGGTCTGCGCGGTGTCCTGGAGGCTCTCGCCCTTCGAGACGCTCGATCCCTTCGCCGAGAAGTTGATGACGTCGGCGGAGAGGCGCTTCGCGGCGGCCTCGAACGAGATGCGCGTGCGGGTCGAGTCCTCGAAGAAGAGGTTGACGACCGTGCGGCCGCGCAGGGTCGGCAGCTTCTTGACCTCGCGCTCCTGGGTGTCGGCCATGTCCTCCGCGACGTCGAGGATGCGGATGGCGTCAGCGCGGCCGAGCGTGCGGGTGTCGAGCAGGTGCCGCATCAGCCGGCCGTCTCGATCGACACGTGCTCTTCCCCGTCGACGTCGGCGAGGCGCACGTTCACGCGCTCGGCGCGCGAGGACGGGAGGTTCTTGCCGACGAAGTCGGGGCGGATCGGGAGCTCGCGGTGGCCGCGGTCGACGAGGATCGCGAGGCGCACGGCGGACGGGCGGCCGATGTCGTTGAGGGCGTCCAGCGCAGCGCGGATGCTGCGGCCCGAGAAGAGCACGTCGTCGACGAGGACGACGGTCCGGCCGTCGATGCCCCCGGGCGGGATCTCGGTCGGGCGCGGCGCGCGCGTGGGGTGCTTCGCGAGGTCGTCGCGGTACATCGTGACATCGAGCGAGCCGACGGGCACGGGGCGGCCGCCGAAGCGCTCGACGAGCGCCGCGAGACGACGGGCGAGCGTGACGCCCCTGGTCGGGATGCCGAGGAGGACGAGGTCGTCGGGGCCCTTGTTGGACTCGAGGATCTCGTGGGCGATCCGCGTCAGGGCACGGGCGATGTCAGCGTCATGCAGCACGGTTCTCGTGCTCATCCGCCGCTCCCTTCTCCGCCTCACGGGACGGTGTTAAAGGTGCAGATGGCTCCAGTCTACCGGGTGCGCGTCAGGGCTCGAGCAGGCCGCGGATGTCGTCGGCCGTGAGCGCCTGCGAGAAGAGCGCGTCGTCGTCCATGACCGCCGAGAACAGGCGCGCCTTGCGCTCCTGCAGGGCCATGACCTTCTCCTCGATCGTGTCGGCCGCGATCATCCGGTAGACCATCACCTGCTTGGTCTGCCCGATGCGATGCGCGCGGTCGACGGCCTGCGCCTCAGCCGCGGGGTTCCACCAGGGGTCGAGGAGGTACACGTAGTCGGCTTCCGTGAGCGTGAGCCCGAATCCGCCGGCCTTGAGGCTGATGAGGAAGACCGGCGCGTCGCCCGAGCGGAAGGACTCCACGACGGCGGGACGGTCGCGGGTCGAGCCGTCGAGGTGCGCGTGCGCGATGCCCTCGCGATCGAGTCGCGCGGCGACGATGTCGAGGTACGACGTGAACTGGCTGAAGACGAGCGCCCTGTGCCCCTCGGCGATGACCTCGGACAGCTGCTCGACGAGCGCGTCGAGCTTGCTCGAGGGGATGTGCGCGTGCGCGGGATCGACGAGCTCGGGCGCGAGGCTCAGCAGGCGCAGGAGGGTGAGCGACCGGAACACGATGAAGCGATTGCGGTCGAGGTCGTCGAGCAGCCCGAGGACCTTCTGGCGCTCGCGCTGCAGCACGGTGTCGTACACCTCGCGGTGCGCGGCGCTCAGCTCGACGTGCAGCCTCTGCTCCTGCTTGGGCGGCAGGTCGTCCGCGACGAGCTCCTTCGTGCGCCGGAGCATGAGGGGGCGGATGCGGCGGCGCAAGCGGGCGAGGCGGCGCTCGCGGTAGTCGGCGCCCTCCTGGTTCTCGGGGACCTTCCCCTTCTCGATCGGCCCGATGTACTCCTCGCGGAACCGCCGTGCCGAGGGGAACAGCCCGGGGGCCGCGAGCGAGAGGAGCGCCCAGAGCTCGGAGAGCCCGTTCTCGAGCGGGGTGCCCGTCACGGCGAACGTCACGTCGGCTCTGAGGTCGGCCGCTGCCCGGTGCACGCCCGTCTGCGGGTTCTTCGCGAACTGCGCCTCGTCGAGGATGAGGCCCGCCCACTCGACCCCCGCGTACTCCGCCGCGTCGAGCCGCAGCAGCGCATACGACGTCACGACGATGTCGGCCTCGGCCGCGGCGTCGGCGAGCGTGCCCGACCGCTTCGTGCGCGTCGCGTCGATCCGGTGGACGCGCAGCGATGGCGCGAAGCGCGCCGCCTCGTCGCGCCAGGTCGCGGTGACGGACGTGGGCGCGACGACGAGGAACGGGCGCCGCTCCCCCGCCTCGCGCGTGTGCAGGATGAGCGCGAGCATCTGGATCGTCTTGCCGAGCCCCATGTCGTCGGCGAGGATCCCGCCCAGGCGATGCCGCCACAGGAACGCGAGCCAGTCGAGACCCGCCTGCTGGTAGGGCCGCAGACGTGCCGCGAGCCCCGCAGGCGGCGGGGTCGGCTCGATCCGGTCGATGTCGCGCAGGCCCTCGGCCGTCGCGCGCCACGACGCCGCCGGCGCGGACTCGTCTGCGAGGTCCTCGAAGTCCGCCCAGAGCGCCGTCTGATAGCGGCTGATGCGCGGTCCGGCCTCCCACTCCGACAGTGTCGCGGCCTCGTCCACGAGATCGCGGAGCCGCTGCAGCGCCGGGTGCGCGAGCGAGAAGTAGTCGCCGTCGGCGAGCAGCAGCTTCTTGCGGCGCTGGCTGATCGCGGTGAAGAGCGGGGCGAACGGGATGCGGCGGCCGTCGATGGTCACGACGACGCCGAGATCGAACCAGTCGGCGTCGGTGCTCTCGACGGTCGAGACCGAGATCTCTGGCACGCCGGCGAGCTCGCGGTACCGCCGCCGCGAGCCGCTCGTCTCGACGCGGACGCCCTCCGCCTCGAGCGCGGGCAGGATGCGCTCCGAGAACTCCGCCGCGTCGACGTCGCGCAGCTCGCCCGACGGGGCGAACGGCACGTCGGCAGCGCCCTCCCACGCGCGCGCGATGCGCTCCGCGAGCGCCGCCTCGGCCGCGCCGTCCCGATCCGGGTCCGGCGAGGCCGGGCCGCCCGGCTCGCCCAGCGGATGGCGCGCGAGCCCCGCGTAGGCGCACGACAGCGCATACGTCGTGCGGTCGCCGGGATGGAACGTCACGGCGATCACCGCCTGCGGAGCCGGCCGCTCCGGCACCTCGATGCCCTCGGGAGCACGCACCTCGACCCGGCGCGCGATCACGGGCAGGGCGTCGCGGACGAACTCCTCCGCATCCTCGGCCGGCACGTCGAGCTCGCCCTGCGCGCCGACGAGGAGGGCGACCGGATCGGCCAGCGCGACCGGTGCGAGCGTGAGGGAGATGCGTCCGCCCTCAGAAGCGAACGCGTAGACGCCCGAGCGCGCGACAGGGCGGACCGAGGCGAGGTCGACCGGCGCGCCGTCGATCTCGATCTCCGCCCGCACGCTCAGCGCGCCGTCGTCCGCCTCGTCGATGCGCACCCGCGCGGACGCCGACCGCGCGAGCCGCACGTCGAGGAGCTTCTGCGTCGGCACGAGGGGGATGCCGAGGCCGTCGGCCACGCGCAGGTGCGTCCAGAGCAGGGCGGACGGGATCGAGTCGAGCGTGAGCCACTCCGATCCATCGCCGAACGCGTCGAGCCGGAACACGTCGCGCGCGATGCTGTAGAGCTCGGCGAACCAGCGCGACTGCGCGTGCGGGAATCGGCTGCCGGGGCGTCGGACCGCGTCCCACGACGCATCGCCCTTGATCCACGCGCCCGAGCGGTCGCTGCGCAGGAGCGGCCGCAGCCCCACGAACAGCTCGCCGGCCGTGCCGCGCTCGAGCTGACGCGGATGCGCGGCCTCGGCGCGCCGCGCCTGCCATCCGCTCGCCGAGCGCGCTGGCCGGTGCCGCAGCTCGACCCCGAGCGCGAGCGGGACCGTGTCGGGCGCCGTCGCGGTCTCGGCGGGCGTCACGAGGCTGCGCCACGAGGCGCCGGCTCCGTCGGGGCGCCGCCCCTGCGCGGCGTTCCGCTGCTGCGCGTTGCCCGCGAGCAGCGCCGCGACGACGTGCTTGCAGCGGCTGCGCAGGGGGCAGCTGCACTGCGATGCGACGATCGCCGACGTCCGCGCGTCGAACCGCACCCGCACGGTGTAGCTGCGCGCCGACGATCCGGCGACGCGCGCGGTCAGGGTGACGCCGTCGGTCATCCACCGCGCGTGCTCGACCGCGCCCTCCTGGAAGTACGCGAGCCCGCGCGCGTACGCTCCGTCGTCCGCCATCCTGCGGATGGCGTCGACGGGGACGTACGGCGCGGGCACGCGGAGCGGACCGAGGTCAGTTCGAGCGCGCGATGCGCGCGAGGACGCCGTGCACGAAGGCGCCGGACTCCTCGGTGGAGAGCTCCTTGGCGAGCTCCACGGCCTCGTCGATCGCGACGGCCGTCGGGACCTCGTCGTTGAAGAGGATCTCCCACGTGCCGATGCGCAGCAGCGCCCGGTCGACCGCGGGCATGCGCTCGAGCCTCCAGTCGCGGCTGTGCGTCGTGATCTGCTCGTCGATCTCGTCGCGGTGGTCGATCACGCCGTCGACGATGTCGCGCGCGTACAGCCACGACGCCTGTCGGGCGGGCTCCCCCGCCGCGCGCTTCGCCTCCGCGGCGAGCGTCACCTCGAGGGCGTCGCCGCGGACGTCCGAGGAGAAGAGGATGTCGAGGGCGCGCTTGCGCGCCTTGGTGCGTGCGCTCACTCGCGCGGCTTCAGTTCACGCGGCCGAGGTAGTCGCCCGTGCGGGTGTCGACCTTGACCTTCGTGCCGGTCTCGAGGAACAGCGGGACCTGGATCTCCGCGCCCGTCTCGACGGTCGCGGGCTTCGTGCCGGCCGACGAGCGGTCGCCCTGCAGGCCGGGCTCGGTGTACGTGATCTCGAGCACGACCGACGCCGGCATGTCGAGGTACAGCGGCTGGCCGTCGTGCAGCGCGATCGTGACGAGCTGGTTCTCGAGCAGGTAGTTCGACGCGTCGCCGACGACGGCGGCCGGCACGTTGATCTGGTCGTAGTCCGTCGCGTCCATGAAGACGAACGAGTCGCCGTCGTTGTAGAGGTACGTGAAGTCGCGGCGGTCGACGTTCTGGATGTCGACCTTGGCGCCCGCGTTGAACGTGCGGTCGACCACCTTGCCGGACACGACGTTCTTCAGCTTGGTGCGCACGAACGCGCCGCCCTTGCCGGGCTTGACGTGCTGGAACTCCACCACGCTCCAGAGCTGTCCGTCGATGGCGAGGACGACGCCGTTCTTGATGTCTGCGGTGGATGCCATGTGCGTAAGTGATCCGTTCGTGTGGATTCGTCGAGAGAACTCAGGGCCCGCGGACGGGCCGAGAGAAGATCCTAGTTCAGATCGACGTGCGTCGGATGGATGACCCGCTTCAGGAAGTCCTGCATGCGCGGGGTCTGCGGGTTGCCGATCACCTGCGCCGCCGGGCCCTCCTCCACGACGACGCCGCCGTCCATGAAGACGACGCGGTCCGCGACGACCCGCGCGAACTCCATCTCGTGGGTGACGACGAGCATCGTCATGCCGTCGTCGGCCAGCTGCCGCATGATCGCGAGCACGTCGCCGACCGTCTCGGGATCGAGAGCCGATGTCGGCTCGTCGAACAGCATGAGGTGGGGGTCCATCGAGAGCGATCGCGCGATCGCGACGCGCTGCTGCTGGCCGCCCGACAGCTGGTCGGGGTACCGTCCCGCGAGGGCGCCCAGCCCCACGCGGTCGAGGTTGGCCTGCGCGATGCGCTCGGCCTCCGCCTTCGGCCGCCGCAGGACCTTGAGCTGCGCGACCGTGCAGTTCTCGAGCACCGTGAGGTGCGGAAACAGGTTGAACTGCTGGAACACCATCCCCACGTGGCGGCGCAGCTCGTCGATGTCGAGGTCGGGGTCGGTGACCTCGCGGCCGCCGACCTCGATCGCGCCGCCGGTCGGCTCCTCGAGGAGGTTGACGCAGCGCAGCAGCGTCGACTTGCCCGAGCCCGACGGCCCGATGAGGCACACGACCTCCCCGGGAGCGACCTCGAGGTCGATGCCCTTGAGCACCTCGTTCGAGCCGTACGACTTCCGCAGGCCGCGGATCACGACGCCGAACTGCGCGGCGTTCTCGGATGTGCCGGTCATGTCTCGTCCTCCGACGTCTATCGCCTGGTCCGCGCCGAGCGCGACTCGAAGCGCCGCGACAGCTGGCTGAGCGGCAGCGTGATGATGAGGTACATGGCGCCCGCGACGACGAGCGGGGTGATGCCGGCGCCGTACTGCAGGATGCCGTCGCGGCCGAGCTTGGTGAGCTCGAAGCTCTCGGCGGCGAGGCCGATCACGTAGATGAGCGACGTGTCCTTCGTGACGAGGATGAACTCGTTCGTCAGCGGGGGCAGCACCATCCGGAACGCCTGCGGGATGACGATCGTGAGCATCGCGCGCCATCCGGGCATCCCGAGCGACCGCGCGGCCTCGTACTGGCCGCGCGGGACGGCCTGCAGGCCCGCCCTGAGCGTCTCGGCGATGTACGCGGCGGCGACGATCCCGAGCGAGAGCATCACGACGAGGATCGTCGGCCAGCGCGTCCCCGGGAACGCGGCCGGCACGCCGAACCCGAAGGCGATGAACACGAGCAGCGCGGGGATGCCGCGGAAGAACTCGATGTACGCGGTCGCGATCCAGCGGTACGGCGCGAACGACGACAGCTTCATGAGCGCCAGGAGCATCCCGAGCGCGAGGCCGAGCGCGAAGGACACGATCGTGTAGACGATCGTGTTCTTGAGCCCGACGAGGATGATCCCGGGGAACATCCCCGCGACGGCCGGGAAGTCGAAGAACGAGTCGAGGATCCGCGGCCAGTCGATGACGATCGCCAGGACGACGATCAGCGCGACGAAGACCCCGGCCTGCACGTACTGCGCCGTCCGCGCGCGCTGGCGTGCGGTGAGTGCCATCGGGCGCCCCGCCTAGGAGCCCTCGCCGAACCAGGTCGCCTTGAGCTCGTCGAGCTCGCCGGACTCGGTCAGGCGCTGCAGGGTGCCGTTCACGACCTCGAGCAGCGCCGTGTCGCCCTTCTCGACCGCGATGCCGAGCTTCTCGCCGGTCTCGAAGTCGGCCACGCGCTCGAAGCCCTCCTCGTCCTTCACGCCGTACGCGAGGACCGAGACGTTCCCGAGCACGGCGTCGACCGTCCCGGCCTTGAGCGCCTCGAGCTGGAGGCCGGCGTTCTCGAAGCCGATCGGCGAGATGCCGTTCTCCTGCGCGTACGCCTCGCCCGTCGTCCCCGACTGCACGCCGACCTGCTTGCCGACCGCCGACTCGAGGTCGGTGATGCCGGAGTCCGCGCTCGCGATGAGCGTGAGGTCGTCGTCCATGTAGGGCTCGGAGAAGTCCATGTTGCCCTTGCGCTCCTCGGTGATCGAGATCGAGGAGATCGCCGCGTCGCACTTGTCGAACGACAGGCCCGACTGGATGGACTCGAACGAGTCGACGATCACCTCGAGCTCGGCGTCCAGGTCGGCCGCGATCTCGTTGGCGATGTCGATGTCGAAGCCGACGGTGTCGCCGTTGTCGTCGATGAACTCGAACGGCTCGTAGGGGATGTCGGAGCAGACGGTGAACGTGCCGGGCTCGACGAGGGAGACGCCGCCCTCCTCGGCCGGCTCCTCGCCGGCGCCGGAGGCGCATCCTGCGAGGGCGAGGCCGGCCGTGCCGGTGACGAGCAGTGCGGTGATCGCACGGGAGCGGAGCTGCATCATCGCGACGCCTTCCTTCTGGGTGACGAGAGGGACTCTCGGGTGCTGTTGGGCCATCCTAGTCACGGGGTCGGCCGGCCTGGAGGATGCGACCCGCGTCCTCCTCGCCGATCTCCTGGTATGCCGCGAAGAGGAGCGACTCGTCCGGCGCCTGCGCGACCGTCGGCTTCCCGATGTCGTCGAGGAGCACGAACCGCAGCATGCCCGCGCGCGCCTTCTTGTCGCGCTGCATGGTGGCCAGCAGCTGCGTCCACGCGCCCATCCGGTACGTCGTGGGCAGCCCGAGCGCGGTGAGGATGGCGCGGTGGCGGTCGACGGCGGCATCCGAGAGCCGGCCGGCGAGTCGCGACAGCTCGGCGGCGTACATCATGCCGATCGAGACGGCCGCGCCGTGCCGCCAGCGGTAGCGCTCCGCGTGCTCGATCGCGTGGCCCAGGGTGTGGCCGTAGTTGAGCGTCTCGCGCACGCCCGACTCGCGGAAGTCCTCCCCCACGACGTCGGCCTTCATCCGGATCGCGAGCTCGATGCAGCGGCGGAACTCGGGGGTCGACGGGTCGGTCGCACGGGCTGGATCGGCCTCGACGATGTCGAGGATCTCCGGGTACCGGATGAAGCCGGCCTTCACGACCTCGGCGAATCCCGCGACGGCCTCGTTCTGCGGCAGGGTCGCGAGCAGGTCGAGGTCGCACAGCACGGCGCGGGGCGCCCAGAACGCCCCGACGAGGTTCTTGCCCTCCGCGGTGTTGATGCCGGTCTTGCCGCCGACGGCCGCATCGACCATGCCGAGCACGGTCGTGGGGATCTGCACGACGTCGACGCCGCGCAGCCACGTGGCCGCCACGAAGCCCGCGAGGTCGGTCACGGCGCCGCCGCCGAGCCCGACGACCGCGTCCGTGCGCGTGAAGTCGGCCTGGCCCATGATCTGCCAGCAGAACGCGGCGACCTCGACGCGCTTGGCCTGCTCCGCGTCGGGAACCTCGGCGAGGAGGACCTCGCGCACCGTGTCGCCCATGAGGCGCTCGCGCAGCTCCTCCGCGCGCGCCCCGAGCGAGGGCTGGTGCACGACGAGCACCTTCTTCGCAGCCGGCGGGAGCACCTCGCCGAGGCGCGCGAGCACCCCGCTGCCGACGATGACGTCGTACCCTGGCGTGCCGGCCACGCTGATCACGGTGTCGCTCATGACTCCTCCTCCGTGCGCGCCGCGCGCGCTGTCGTCTCGTCGTCGGCCGGCTCGTCGCCGCGCAGCCACGCCACGATCCGCTCGACCGTGCGCTGGGTCGGGCCGCGCGACGTGTCGAACACGGCGTCCGCCACCTCCGCGTACAGGGGCTCGCGCTCGGCGCGGATGCGCGCCCACTCGGCCACCGGATCGACGTCGCCGTTGAGCAGCGGGCGCTTGTGCCCCCGGATGCGGTGGGCGATCGCGGTCTCATCGACCGTCAGGAGCACGACGCGGTGCGCGCGCAGGCGCTCGCGCGTCTCGGCGGAGAGGACGGCGCCTCCCCCGAGCGCCACGACGCCGCCCCCCTCGAGCGCCGTGCGCACGGCCTCGCGCTCGATCTCGCGGAACCGCGCCTCGCCCTCGCGCGCGAAGAGCTCGGCGATCGGGCCATGCGCGCGCACGATCGCGGTGTCGGTGTCGGTGAACGGGAGACCGAGCGCGCGCGCGACGCGCTTGCCGAGGCTCGACTTGCCGGCGCCCATGGGGCCGACGAAGACGATCGCGCCTGCCGCGTGGCCGTCAGAGGACGGCGTCATGCGCGAGGGCGGCCGTGCGCTGCGTCTCGGGGATCGCGGCGAGGTAGGCCTCGAGGTTGCGGCGCGTCTCGGCGACCGAGTCGCCGCCGAACTTCTCGAGCACGGCCTCGGCCAGCACGATCGCCGTCATCGCCTCGGCGACGACGCCGGCAGCCGGCACGGCGCAGACGTCGGAGCGCTGGTGATGCGCCGACGCGGTGTCGCCGGTCGCGACGTCGATCGTCCGGAGCGCGTGCGGCACGGTCGCGATCGGCTTCATGCCGGCCCGCACGCGCAGGACCGTGCCCGTGGACATCCCGCCCTCGGTGCCGCCCGCGCGGTCGGAGCCGCGCACGATGCCGTCGTCGCCGGCGAACAGCTCGTCGTGCGCCTGCGACCCGCGGCGCCGGGTGGTCTCGAAGCCGTCGCCGACCTCGACGCCCTTGATCGCCTGGATGCTCATGAGCGCCTGCGCGAGCTTCGCGTCGAGGCGGCGGTCCCAGTGCACGTGCGAGCCGAGCCCCGGGGGCAGACCGTACGCGAGCACCTCGACGATGCCGCCGAGCGTGTCGCCGTCCTTCTTGGCGGCATCGACCTCCGCGACCATCCGCGCGCTCGTGTCCGCGTCGAAGCAGCGCAGCGGATCCGCGTCGAGCGCTGCGACGTCGTCGGGCGCGGGCAGCGGCGCGTCCTCCGGCACGCGCACGGGGCCGATCGACAGCGTGTGGCTCACGAGGCGGATGCCCAGCTCGCCGAGGAAGCACCGCGCCACGGCGCCGAGTGCGACGCGGGCGGCGGTCTCGCGGGCGCTCGCGCGCTCGAGGATCGGCCGTGCCTCGTCGAAGCCGTACTTCTGCATGCCCACGAGGTCGGCGTGCCCGGGGCGCGGCCGGGTGAGCGGGGCGCCGCGCCCGCGCGACTTCTCGGTGAGCTCGACGGGCTCCGCGCTCATCACCTCGGTCCACTTCGGCCACTCGGTGTTGCCGATGCGCAGGGCGATCGGGCTGCCCATGCTGAGGCCGTGGCGGATGCCGCCCGAGATCGACAGCTCGTCCTGCTCGAACTTCATGCGCGATCCGCGCCCGTAGCCCAGCTTGCGGCGCTGCAGGTCTTCCTGGATGGCGGAGGCCGTGACGGGGACGCCTGCGGGCAGTCCCTCCATGATGGCGATGAGTTCGGGGCCGTGCGATTCGCCGGCGGTCAGCACGCGGAGCATGGCCACTAGTCTCCCATGAGCGCGGAGCGCATCGCGGCCACGACCTCGTCCTCGCGGTCGAGGGGCGCCTCGGGGTCGCCCGTCGTGAAGATCCGCACCTGCAGAACCGCCTGATGCAGCAGCATCCCGAGACCCGAGTGCGCATCGCCGTCCGCCCAGCGTCGGGCGAGCGCCGAGGGCCACGGCGCGTACGCCACGTCGAAGAGCGGCCCTCCGGCCGCCGCGAGGCGGTCGGCCTGCGCACCGGGCAGCTCCGCCCCGCCGGGGAGCGTCGCGATGGTGAGGTCGACCGGCGCGTGCGGATGGTCGAACGACGACACCCGCACGTCGATCCCCGCGCGCTCGCCGATCGCCACGAGCGGCGCCGCGCGCTCGGCGCTGCGGGCGACGACGTCGACGCGACGCGCGCCCATCTCCCCCACCGCGACGAGCGCGGAGGACGCGGTCGCGCCCGCCCCCGCGATGCGCGCGGTCTCGAGCCGCCTGATGCCGAGCTCGTCGAGCGCGCGGACGATCCCGCCGACGTCGGTGTTGAACCCGAGCGGCCCCTCGCCGTCCCACTGCGCGATGCCCGGCAGGTCGGGTGACGGCGTGCCGAAGAACAACGTGTTGACCGCGCCCGTGAGCTCGGCGCGTCGCCCGCGCCACGCCGCCGCGCGGTGCGCCTGCTCCTTGAGCGGCATCGTCACGGCGAGACCGCGCCATGCGCGCTCCGCGAGAGCGGCGTCGAACGCGTCGCGGGAGACCCGCCGCCGCTCGAAGACCCAGTCGAGCCCGAGCACGCGGTACGCGGCCCCGTGGAGCTGCGGCGAGCGGCTGTGCGCGATCGGGTCGCCCCAGACCTCGAGACGGATCTCACTCACAGTAGGTCGAGTTCTCCTCGCTCGCCCTGCACCACTCCTGGAGGCGTGCCACGGCGGCCTCGTGCTCGGCGAGGGTGCTCGAGAACACGGTCTCGCCGGTGGCGAGGTCGACCGGCACGAAGTACAGCCAGTCCCCTTCCGCGGGCGAGATGGCCGCGGCGATCGCGGCCTCGCCGGGGAGGCCGATGGGTCCTGCGGGCAGCCCCTCGTGCACGTACGTGTTGTACGGGTTCGACGCGTCGGCGCGCTGCTCGTCGGTCGTCCACACGGTGTGGGTGCTGTCGGCGCCGTAGGCGACCGTCGCGTCGGACTGCAGGAGCATGCCCTGCTCGACGCGGTTGTAGAACACGCGCGCGATCTTGGGCATGTCGTCCTCGCCGCCGGCCTCGCGCTGCACGAGCGCGGCCATCGTGAGGATCTCGAAGCGGTTCTCGGGCGCGACGCCCTGTGCGTCGAGGCGCTCGAACATCTCGTCCACGAGCACGCGGATGACGTCGTCCGCGGTCGCGTCGGGATCGAACGTGTACGTCGCGGGGAACAGGTATCCCTCGATGCTCGGCGCCTCTTCGGGGATGCCGAAGCGCGTGTAGTCCTCCGCCGCGGCCTGGAGCTCCTCGAGCGGGATGTCGGTGACCTCCGCGATGTTCTCGAGCGCGTCGGCGGCGAAGCTGCCCTCCGTGATGAGCACCGTGTTCTCGAGGCGCGTCGCGGGGTCGTTCAGAGCCTCGAGCGCGGCAGCCGAGGTCATCTTCCTCTGCAGCTGGTACACGCCGGGCTGGAAGGTCGTCTCGTCGCCGGTCTCGATGAGGTGGCGGTAGAAGGAGTCGCTCTCGAGCGTGACGCCGGCCTCGTGCAGCGTCTGCGAGATGGCCTCTCCGGTGTCGCCCTCGGAGATCGTGACGAGCGCCTCGCCGGTCGCCTGCCCCTCCTCGTAGTCGTGCGGGCCGTCCCATCCCATCACCGACGCGATGCGCTCGCCGTATGCGCTCCAGACCCACAGACCGCCCGCGACGACGCCGCCGAGCAGGAGGAGGACGATGAGCGCGGAGATGAGGCAGCCGAGCCGGCTTCCCCTGCGCTTCGCCGGGCGCTCCGCGTGCTCGGGGGCGAACAGGTCCTCGAGGCCGGCCGGACGCCGGTCCTCGGGTGCGGGCTCCGCCGCCTGCCGTTCGGGGGCCGGAGCGGCGAGGGGCGCGGCGGCGCCCGCGACGTCGTGCGCCGCGGCGCTGGGCAGCTTGCGCCGCGCCTCCGCCGCGAGCTCGCGCTCACGGCGCTCGCGCCGGGTGAGGGCGCGCTCGGCGCGGGGATCGGGGGAATCGGGCATGCGGATGTCTACTCCAAACCGGTGCGGACGGCGATCCCGGGGGGGACCCCCGTCTGCTTCTCCGTGTCGACCGCGTGCTGCAGCAGCACGACCGCGGCGACCTGGTCGACAATGCTACGCGACCCCTTCTGGGATCGGCCGGACTGCCGCAGCGCCGTGTGAGCGCTCACGGTGCTGAGCCGCTCGTCGACCATGCGCACGGGCGCCGCCTGCGCGGTCGCGAGCTCGGCGGCGAAGTCCCGTGCGTCCTGCGTCGAGGGCGTGTCGTCGCCGCGCATGTTGAGCGGGAGCCCGACGACGATCTCGACCGGCTCGTGCTCGGCCGCGAGCTCGACGAGCCGCGCGATCGAGCGGTCGTCGCGCGGCACGGTCTCGACCGGCACGGCGAGCATCCCGTCGGGGTCGCACCGCGCGACGCCGACGCGCGCCTTCCCCACGTCGACGCCGAGGCGGATGCCCCGGCGGAACCCGGTCATGCAGCGAGACCCGCGCGCACCGCGTCGAGCGCGGCCGGCAGGGCGGTCGCGTCGGCGCCGCCGCCCTGCGCCATGTCGTCGCGCCCGCCTCCGCCGCCGCCGAGAGCGGCGGCTGCGGCCTTCGCGAGCGCTCCTGCCTTCGCGCCGGCGCTCCGCGCCGCCTCGTTGGTCGCGACGATGACGACGGGCCGTCCCGACACCTCGGCGCCGAGGGCCACCACGGCCGCATCCGCCCCGAGCCGGTCGCGCACCTGCGTCACGAGGGCGCGCACGTCGTCGGGCGAGCCGACCGATCCGAGGGACTCCGCGACGACCCGGTAGGCGCCCGTGCGCACCGCGGCGTCCGCGAGGGCCGGCACGCGCTCGGCGAGGGCCTTCGCCTCGAACTGGGCGATCCGCTTCTCAGCCGCCTTGAGGGCGGCGGCGAGCTCGGAGACCCGCGCCGGCAGCTGCTCCTTCGGCGTCTTGAGGGCGGCCGTGAGCTCGTTCACGAGAGCGCGCTCGGCGGTCAGCTCGCGGAACGCGTCGAGCCCGACCAGGGCCTCGACCCGGCGGTTGGACGCGCCGACCGAGGACTCGCCCGTGATGCTGATGAGCCCCACCTCCGCCGACGTCGACACGTGCGTGCCGCCGCAGAGCTCGCGCGACCACGGTCCGCCGATGTCGACCATCCGGACCTTCTCGCCGTACTTCTCGCCGAACAGGGCCATCGCGCCCGCGGCCTTCGCCTCGTCCAGCGACAGCACGCGCGTGGTCACCTCGAGGTTGTCCCGCACGGCGTTGTTGGCGATCTCCTCGATCTCGCTCCGCGTGGCGGGGCTCAGCGCCTGCCCCCACGTGAAGTCGAAGCGGAGGTATCCCGCGCGATTGAGCGAGCCGGCCTGCGTCGCGCCCTTGCCGAGCGTGTCGCGCAGCGCGGCGTGCACGAGGTGCGTCGCGGAGTGCGCCTGCGTCGCGGCGCGGCGGTTCGCCGCGTCGACGACCGTCGTCGCGGGCTGGCCGACGCCGACCTCGCCGCGCGTGACCTCGACCGTGTGGCTCACGAGGCCCGCGACCGGGCGCTGGACGTCGAGCACCTCGAGCTCGAAGCCCGGGCCGACGATCGTGCCCTTGTCGGCGACCTGTCCGCCCGACTCGGCGTACAGCGAGGTCTCCGCGAGGATGACCTCGGCGATCTGCCCCTGGAGCGCCTGCGGCACGCTGAGGCCGTCGACGAGCACGCCGAGCACGGTCGACTCGGTCTCGAGATCGGTGTACCCCGTGAACTGGGTCTCGCCGAGCGCGCGGAACTCGCGGTACACGCCGACGTCGGCGATCGCGCGCTTGCGGGAGCGGGCGTCGGCCTTCGCGCGCTGCTTCTGCTCCTGCATGAGCGCGTCGAAGGCGTCGCGGTCGACGCCGAGTCCGGCCTCCTCGGCGATCTCGAGGGTGAGGTCGATCGGGAAGCCGTAGGTGTCGTGCAGGAGGAACGCCTCGGGGCCCGCGAGCGTCGTGCCGCCGGCCGCCTTCGTCTTCGACACGGCCGTGTCGAGGATGGTCGAGCCCGCCGTGAGCGTGCGCAGGAAGGTCTCCTCCTCGGCGAAGGCGTACGACGAGATCCGCTGCCAGTCGGACTCGACCTCGGGGTAGCCGGCCTTCATGGCGTCGCGCGACGCCTCGAAGAGCGCGGGGAAGGTGGCCTCCTCGACGCCGAGCAGGCGCATCGAGCGGACCGTGCGCCGCATGAGCCGGCGCAGGATGTAGCCCCGACCCTCGTTCGACGGCGTGACGCCGTCGCTGAGGAGCATGAGCGACGAGCGCACGTGGTCGGCGATCACGCGGAAGCGCACGTCGTCGCCGTGGTCGACCCCGTAGCGGCGGCCGGAGAGCTCGACCGCGCGGTCGAGCACGGGACGCACCTGGTCGGTCTCGTACATGTTCTCGACGCCCTGCTTGAGGAACGCGACGCGCTCGAGACCCATGCCCGTGTCGATGTTCTTCTTCGGCAGCTCGCCGACGATGTCGAACTCGGTCTTGGACCGCACGTTCTCGATCGCGTTCTGCATGAACACGAGGTTCCAGATCTCGAGGAAGCGACTGTCGTCGACCGCGGGCCCGCCGTCGCGGCCGTAGGCGGGGCCCCGGTCGACGTAGATCTCCGAGCACGGTCCGGCCGGTCCCGGCTGGCCGGTCGTCCAGAAGTTGTCCGCGCGCCCGAGTCGCTGGATGCGCTCGGCGGGGATGCCGGCGACCTTCCGCCACAGCGCGGCGGCCTCGTCGTCGTCCTCGTACACCGTGACCCACAGGTCGCGCTCGGCGAACCCGAGCCCGCCATCCGCCTCGCTCGTCGTGAGGAGCTCCCACGCGTACGCGATCGCGCCCTCCTTGAAGTAGTCGCCGAACGACCAGTTGCCGAGCATCTGGAAGAACGTGCCGTGGCGGGCGGTCTTGCCGACCTCCTCGATGTCGTTCGTCCGGATGCACTTCTGCACATCGGCCGCGCGCGGGTACGGTGCGGGCACCACTCCCGTCAGGTACGGGATGAACGGCACCATGCCCGCGATCGTGAACATGATCGACGGGTCGTCGCTCACGAGCGACGCCGAGGGCACGATGGTGTGGTCGTTCTTCTCGAAGTAGTCGAGGTAGCGCTGCGCGATCTCCGCGGTCTTCATGAGGTGGGGATTCGTCCTTGCTGTACGTGCGAAAGCGGCCGCCGATCGGGCGGCCGCGGGAACGTCGAGGGTCAGGCGTCGACGGCGGCGCCGCGGCGGGCTGCCTCCGCGTTGTAGGCATCCGACATGCGCTCGGTGAACTCGTCGATGCGCGCGTCGATCGCCGCGAGGAGCTCGTGGCCGCGGGGGTCCTTGTTCATGAGGTGCGCGACGACGAGGCCGCCCCCGATGCCGAGCAGGAACCACAGCAGCTTCTTCATGTCATCCGTCCTCGCGCCCGTCGCGTCCGTCGGCGCCGCGCGTGCGGCGCGGCGTCCTCCCATCCTAGTTCCGAAAGGGAGCGCGAAAGCGAGAGGGCGCCGGGGCCGAAGCCCCGACGCCCTCCCGACGCGTGTCGCGATGCGCGATCAGCGCGCCGCGTAGTACTCGACGACGAGCTGCACGTCGCAGGTGACGGGCACCTCGACGCGCTTCGGACGACGCACGAGCTTCGCCTGGAGCTTGTCGAGCTCGACCTCGATGTAGCCCGGGACCGGGGGCAGGACCTCGGCGTGACCGCCGGCCGCTGCGACCTGGAAGGGCTCCAGCGCCTCGCTCTTGGCCTTGACCTCGATGGTCTGGCCCGGCTTCACGCGGAACGAGGGACGGTCGACGATCTTGCCGTCGACGAGGATGTGGCGGTGCACCACGAACTGGCGAGCCTGCGCCGTCGTGCGGGCGAAGCCCGAACGCAGCACGAGGGCGTCGAGGCGCATCTCGAGGAGCTCGACGAGGTTCTCACCGGTCAGGCCGTCCTGGCGACGGGCCTCGTTGAACGCGATGCGCAGCTGCTTCTCGCGGATGCCGTACTGCTCGCGCAGACGCTGCTTCTCACGCAGGCGGACGGCGTAGTCGCTGTCGGCCTTGCGCTTGGTGCGGCCGTGCTGGCCGGGGCCGTAGGGGCGCTTCTCGAGGTAGCGCGCGGCCTTCGGGGTGAGCGCGACGCCGAGCGCGCGCGAGAGGCGGACCTTGCGGCGGTCCTGGGACTTGGTGACCATGGTTTCCTTTCACGTGGCCGCGACTGTCGCGGACACACGGACGTACATCGCTCTTCTCCCGTTGTGGGCGTACGCCGGACTGCCCGGAGGAATGCGAAGAGGGATGTGCCCGGATTTCGAGCCGACTCAGCTTATCAGACCGCGCCGGCGACGCCGCTCGGCGATCAGCCCTCGAGGATGCGGCGGATGCGCTCGAGCCGTGCCGACACCTCGCGCTCGCCGCCGTGGTTCGTCGGTTCGTAGTAGCGCGTGCCGACGAGCTCATCCGGCAGGTACTGCTGCGGCACGACGCCGACGTCGCTGTCGTGCGGATAGAGGTAGCCCTTGCCGTGCCCCAGGCGCTTCGCCCCCGCGTAGTGCGCGTCACGGAGGTGCTTCGGCACGGGCCCCATCCGCCCGGCCTTCACATCCGCGATCGCCGAGCTGATCGCACGGTACGCGGCGTTCGACTTCGCCGCGGTCGCGAGGTAGATCGTCGCCTCGGCGAGCGGGATGCGCCCCTCCGGCATGCCGATGAAGGCGACCGCGTCGGCCGCGGCGACCGCGATCTGGAGCGCCTGCGGGTCGGCGAGACCGATGTCCTCCGCGGCGTGGACGACGAGGCGGCGCGCGATGAAGCGCGGATCCTCCCCCGCCTCGATCATCCGCGCGAGGTAGTGCACGGCGGCGTCGGGGTCGGAGCCCCTGATCGACTTGATGAACGCGCTGATGACGTCGTAGTGCTCGTCGCCCTGGCGGTCGTACCGCAGGAGCGCGCGGTCGACGGCCTGGGACACGTGGTCGGCGGTGATCAGGGGCCGGACGTCGGCGTCTCGCTCCTCTGCCGTCGCGCGGTCGTCCGCCGCCTCCGACGCGGCGACCCCCGCGCTCGCCTCGAGCGCCGTGAGCGCCCGTCGCGCGTCGCCCGACGCGAGCTGGATGAGCGCGGCGCGCGCCTCGGGCGCCAGCACGACCGCGTCGGCGAGTCCGCGCGCATCGGACACGGCGCGGTCGATGAGCGAGCCGAGGTCGTCGTCGGTGAGCGGCTGGAGCGTGAGGAGGAGCGAGCGCGACAGCAGCGGCGAGATCACCGAGAACGACGGGTTCTCGGTGGTCGCCGCGATGAGGATGACCCAGCCGTTCTCGACGCCAGGGAGGAGCGCGTCCTGCTGCGCCTTCGTGAACCGGTGGATCTCGTCGAGGAAGAGGATGGTCGACTGCCCGTACAGGTCGCGCTGATTGAGCGCCTCCTGCATGACCTCGCGCACATCCTTCACGCCCGCGGTGATCGCCGACAGCTCGACGAAGCGGCGGCCCGACGAGCGCGCGATGGCCTGCGCGAGCGTCGTCTTCCCCGTGCCGGGAGGCCCCCAGAGGATGACCGAGACGGTGCCGGGCTTGGTCGCGTTCGGATCGGCGAGGGCGACGATCGGCGAGCCCGGCCGCAGCAGGTGCGCCTGGCCGGCGACCTCGCTCAGCGACGTCGGGCGCATGCGCACGGCGAGCGGCGTCTGCCCCTGGAAGAGCGCGGAGGCGGAGGTCATCGTTCCAGGCTAGTCCGGACCGCCGACACCGGCCTGGGCCAGGGCGACACGGCACGGGTTTGGGAGCCCGCGGGGCGGCGGCGTAGTCTCTTGCCCGGCTCAGACCGTGAACGAAGGAGAATCCGTTGGCCAACGGGAAGAACCGTGCCGAGCGCGAGGCGCGTGAGCGCGCGCGTCTGTACGAGGCCCGCAGGCGTCTCCACGAGGCGCAGGTCGCCCGACGTCGACGCGACAACGTCATCGCCCTGAGCGCCGCCGCCGTCGTCATCGCGGGCGCCATCGCGGCGCAGGCGCTGTTCTACTCCGTCGGCCCCGGCGCACCGGAGCCGACCCCGACGCCGTCGCCGTCGCCGACCGGGACCACCGTCCCGGCGCCGCTCGAGACGCCCGCGGCCACGACGCCCGCACCCTCGGAGACGCCCGCAGCGGAATGACGTCCGCCGCAGACCGCGGCCACGGCCCGTACTAGGCTGGGGCGCGTCCTGTTCCCCTCCCGCGGATGCCCGCGCAAGGAGATTCCTGTGTCGATTCCCGAGCACACCCCCCAGACCGAATCCACGCCCGAGGAGGCGGCCGTCGCGGCCGACGTCGAAGCGACGACCGCCGACGCGGACGCGCTCACGGAGAAGGCCATCGCCGACAGCGCCGTCGTCGAGGCCGGCGAGGTCCCCGCCCCCGACGGCGATGACGCCGCGAGCCCGGCGGCTCCCGCCGACGAGACGCCCGCCGAGGACGCACCCGTTCCGACGGACGAGACCCCGATCGAGCCCGAGCCTGCGCCGGCCGCCGCGGCGCCCGCCCCCGTTCCGTCGCCGCGTCCGGGTCCTCCGGCTCCCGCGGCGCCCGCCGAGCCGACCGAGCCCGGCGCTGTCGTCGTCGAGGAGACCTGGGGCCGCGTGACCGAGAACGGCGTCGTGTCCGTCCGCGAGGGCGACCAGTGGCGCGTCGTCGGCGAGTTCCCCGACGGCACGCCGCAGGAGGCGCTCGACTACTTCGTGCGCAAGTTCGCCGACCTCGAGTTCAAGGTCGCGACCCTCGAGCAGCGCCACACGCGCGGCGGCGCCTCCGCGAGCGACCTGCGCGGTCAGGCCACCCGCCTTCAGAAGGACGTCGTCGGTGCGACGGCCGTGGGCGACCTCGCCGGCCTCGAGAAGCGGCTGACGACGCTCATCGAGGCGCTCGCCGAGGCGACGGCCGAGGAGGCCGCGGCCGCCCGCGCCGCCGTCGAGGCCGCGATCGTCGAGCGCACCGCGATCGTCGAGAAGGCCGAGGCCCTCGCGGCGCGCGATCCCAAGACGGTCCAGTGGAAGCAGGCGACGGCCGAGCTGTCCGACCTCTTCGCGGCCTGGCAGAACCACCAGCAGAACGGGCCGCGCCTGCCCAAGGCGCAGGCGCAGGCGCTGTGGAAGCGATTCCGCGATGCCCGCTCGACGGTCGAGCGTCAGCGTCGCGCGTTCTTCGCCGAGCTCGACGAGGTGCACAAGGCCGCGCGGGACGCGAAGAACCGCCTCATCGAGCGGGCCGAGGCGCTCGCGCCGCGCGGCGAGGAGGGCATCCCCGCCTACCGCACGCTCCTCGACGAGTGGAAGCGCTCGGGCCGCGCAGGCCGCAAGGCCGACGACGCGCTCTGGGCGCGCTTCAAGGCGGCCGGCGACGCCCTGTACCAGGCGCGCGCCGAGCGCGACGCCGCCGAGCAGGCCGAGTCGGCTCCCCGCATCGAGGCGCGCAAGGCCCTGCTCGAGGAGGCGAAGGTCGTCCCGGACACGAAGGACCTGACCGAGGCGCGCCGCATCCTGACGGGCATCCAGCGCCGCTGGGACGAGGTGGGCCGCATCTTCCCGCGCGACGTCGAGCGCGGGCTCGACGACCAGCTCCGCAAGATCGAGCAGGAGCTCAAGCAGCGCGAGGACCTCGACTGGAAGCGCAACAACCCCGAGACGAAGGCCCGCGCCAACGACCTCGGCAGCCAGCTCCGCGAGGCGATCGAGAAGCTCCAGGAGGAGCTCGCCGCCGCCGAGGCGAAGGGCGACCGCAAGGCGATCGCCGACGCCAAGGAGGCGCTCGAGGCCCGACAGGCCTGGCTGCGCGCGATCGGCGGCTGACCGCGCTCCGCAAGCGGCCCTCGTCCACCGGACGGGGGCCGCTTCGTCGTCCACAGGCATCCACGCGACCCCCGACGCGCGCGGGACACTGGCCCGCATGAGCACCGCCGTCCTCTTCCCCGGGCGGCGCTTCAGCGTCGCGGAGCTGCGCGCGGCGTGCCTCGACGGCGAGCTCGTCCCGTTCGGGGAGGGCTTCCTGCCCGCGGACGCGCCCACCCCGCCGCTCGTCCGGGCCGCGGCGCTCGCGCCGCTTCTGTCGCCGAGCTGCGCGTTCGTCGGGATGGCGGCGGCCTGGATCCACGGGGCGACCGGCGAGCCGCCGGACCCGCTCGACGTGCAGCGAGCGGTCCCCTGGCGCATCACCCGCGTCGTCGATCGGCGTCTCCGCTTCCACGACCAGGAGCTCTCCCCCGCCGACGTCGCTCTCCTCGGCGACACCGCGGTCGCCACGCCGGCGCGCACCCTCGCCGACCTGGCGCGGGACGCCGCGCGTCCCGATCCACGACACCGCGGATCAGCCGATGCCGTGGCGCGCCTGGCCGCCGACGAGTCCACGCGGCGCGCGGCGCTCGCGTGGTTCCGCGCGCATCCTCGGCGCACCCACGCGGTCGCGGCCGTCGCCCTCCTCCACGAGCTCGGACCGGACGGCCGGGGCGCGGCCGATCAGGAGGACGTCACGCGGTAGACGTCGTAGACGCCGTCGATGCGGCGCACGGCGTTCAGCACGCGATCGAGATGCACCGTGTCGCCCATCTCGAACACGTATCGCGAGATCGCGAGGCGCTCGCGCGTCGTGGACACGTTCGCCGACAGGATGTTGACGTGATGCTCGCTGAGCACGCGCGTGATGTCGGACAGGAGGCCTGCGCGGTCGAGGGCCTCGACCTGGATCTGCACGAGGAAGACGCTCTTGGTCGTCGGCGCCCACTCGACGTCGATCATCCGCTCGGGGTTGTCCTTGAGCGCACGGACGTTCGTGCAGTCCGCGCGGTGCACCGAGACGCCCTGCCCGCGCGTGATGAAGCCGACGATCTCGTCCCCGGGCACGGGCGTGCAGCACTTCGCGAGCTTCACGAGGATGTCGTCGGCCCCGCGCACGAGGACCCCCGAGTCCCCGCCGTGCACCTTCCGCTGCGACGCGGTCGCCGGCAGGTCGAGCGGACCCGTGGCGGGCTCGACCGTCTGGTGCAGCGCGGTGACCTTCTCGAGCACCGACTGCGTCGAGGTGTGCCCCTCGCCGACCGCGGCGTAGAGCGCGGAGACGTCCTCGAGGCGCAGCTGGTGCGCGACCTCTGCGAGCGAGTCCTTGAGGTTCTGCAGCGGCATGTTGTGGCGGCGCATCGCGCGCGCGATGGCCTCCTTGCCCTGCTCGATGGCCTCGTCGCGGCGCTCCTTCGTGAACCAGCCGCGGATCTTGTTGCGCGCGCGCGAACTCTTGACGAACGCGAGCCAGTCCTGGCTCGGGCCCGCGTCGGGGTTCTTCGAGGTGAAGACCTCGACGATGTCGCCCGAGTTCAGCTGGGAGTCCAGCGGCACGAGACGTCCGTTGACCTTGGCGCCCATCGTGCGATGGCCGATCTCGGTGTGCACGGCGTAGGCGAAGTCGACGGGGGTCGCGCCCGCGGGCAGTCCGATCACGCGTCCCTTCGGCGTGAAGACGTAGACCTCCTTCGCGCCGATCTCGAAGCGCAGCGAGTCGAGGAACTCGCCCGGATCCTTCGTCTCCGCCTGCCAGTCGCTCAGGCGCGCGACCCAGGCCATGTCGGTGTCGGACAGCCGCTCGTCGACCTGCCCCGAGGCCATCCGCTCCTTGTACTTCCAGTGCGCGGCGACGCCGTACTCCGCCTGCTGGTGCATCTCCTGCGTGCGGATCTGGATCTCGACCGTGCGCCCGCCCGGGCCGATCACGGTCGTGTGCAGGGACCGGTAGAGATTGAACTTGGGGGTCGCGATGTAGTCCTTGAAGCGCCCGGGAAGCGGGGTCCAGCGCGCGTGGATCGCGCCGAGCACCGCGTAGCAGTCGCGCACGCTGCTCACGATCACCCGGATGCCGATGAGGTCGTAGATGTCGTCGAACTCGCGTCCGCGCACGACCATCTTCTGGTACACCGAGTAGAGCTGCTTCGGACGGCCGACGACGGTCCCGCGGATCCGGAGCTCGTGCAGGTCGATGCTCACGTCGTCGATGACGCGCTGCACGTACTGCTCGCGCTGCGGGGTGCGCTGCTTCACGAGGCTGTCGATCTCGTTGTAGATCTTGGGGTACAGCACGGCGAAGGAGAGGTCCTCGAGCTCGGACTTGATCGCCTGGATGCCCAGTCGGTGCGCGAGCGGCGCGTAGATCTCGAGGGTCTCCGTCGCCTTCTTCTTCGCCTTCTCGGGGGGCACGAAGCCCCACGTGCGCGCGTTGTGCAGGCGGTCGGCGAGCTTGATGACGAGCACCCGGATGTCCTTGGACATCGCGACGATCATCTTGCGGACGGTCTCGGCCTGGGCGCTCTCGCCGTACTTGACCTTGTCGAGCTTCGTGACGCCGTCGACGAGGAGCGCCACCTCGTCGCCGAACTCGGCGCGGAGGTCCTCGAGCGGGTACCCCGTGTCCTCGACGGTGTCGTGCAGCAGCGCCGCCGCGATCGCCTTCGGGCCGAGCCCGAGATCCGCGAGGATCTCGGCCACCGCGAGCGGGTGCGTGATGTACGGCTCGCCGCTCTGGCGCTTCTGGCCCCGGTGCTTCTCCGCCGCGACCTGGTACGCGCGCTCGATGATCGCGATGTCGCCGCGCGGGTGGTTCGCGCGCACGGAGGTGAGGAGCTTGGAGAGGTCGGCGTAGCGGGGTGCCCTCGAGAAGATCCGCGGCACGAGCCGGCGCAGGCTCGTCGGGCTCGAGATGCTGTCCGCCATCGCTCTCCTCCCGCGCCCGCCGGGCGTGGACATCATCCTACGCCCGGCCGGACACGCGCCGGTGCGGGGGTCGCGGTCAAGCCCGGGCCTCGAGCACGCGCGCGTCGCGCTGCGCGATGGCGGGCTCCTTCTCGCGCATGAGCGAGTACAGCGGGGCCGACACGAACAGCGTCGAGTACGTGGCCACGATGATGCCCACGAAGATCGACAGCGAGATGTCGGAGAGGGTCTCCGCGCCCAGCCAGAACACGCCGATGAAGAGGATCGCGGCCACCGGCAGGGCGGCGACGATCGACGTGTTGATCGAGCGGATGAGGGTCTGGTTGACGCCGAGGTTCACCGACTCGCCGAACGTGCGGCCGGAGATCTCGCCGTCCTCCGCGGTGTTCTCGCGGATCTTGTCGAACACGACGGTCGTGTCGTACAGCGAGTAGCCGAGGATCGTCAGGAAGCCGATCACGGCGGCGGGCGAGATCGCGAAGCCCGCGAGCGAGTAGATCCCGATCGTGATGACGAGAACGTCGACGAGGCCGATGATCGCCGCGACGGACATCTTCCACGTGCGGAAGTAGATCGCCAGGATGACGAACGTCAGCAGGAGGAAGACGCCGAGACCCCACAGCGACTGGCGGGTCACGTCGGCGCCCCAGGTCGGGCCGATGAACGAGTCGGTCACCTCGGCCTGATCGACGCCGTACCCCTCGGCGAGGGCGGCGGAGACCTCGCGCGTCTCGTCCTGCGACATCTGCGAGGTCTGCACGCGGATGTCGGCGCCGCCGACGACCGTCACCTTCGCCTCGGCGTCCGGGACGACCGAGTGGACCGCCTCGGTCGCGATCGACTGGTCGGTGCTCGACGGCGCCGACACGGTGTACTGCGACCCGCCGGTGAACTCGATCGACAGCTCGACGCCGCGCACGAACGGCGCGAGCACCGAGAGCGCGATGAGCGCGATCGCGAGGATGAACCAGGTCCTGCGGCGGCCGACGAACGGAACCGACGCCTTGCCCGTGTAGAGGTCGTTGCCCCACTGTGCCATCGAGCGCATCAGACGTTCTCCTCCTTGCCGACGCGCTCGGCTGCGAGGCGCTCGGCTTCCTTCCGTTCCGCGATGGTCTGGCGTCGCTCCGCTTCCCCTCGCGCGCGCTGCGCGCGCGGCGCGACGGCGACGGGCTCGCGGAACTGGGCGCGCCCGCGGTACACGGCGCCGAGCGCCTCGGGGTCGAGACCGGACAGCGGATGGCCGCCGCCGAAGAAGCGCGTGCGCGCGAGCAGCTGCATGACCGGGTGCGTGAAGATCACGAAGATCAGCACGTCGAGGACGGTCGTGAGGCCCAGGGTGAACGCGAAGCCCTTCACGGTCGCGTCGGCGAGGATGTACAGCACCACGGCGGCGAGGATGTTGATCGACTTCGAGATGTAGATCGTGCGCTTCGCGCGCGCCCAGCCGTCCTCGACCGCCCCGGTGATCGTCTTCCCGTCGCGCAGCTCGTCTCGGATGCGCTCGAAGTAGACGATGAACGAGTCGGCGGTGAAGCCGATCGTCACGATGAGGCCCGCGACGCCCGCGAGCGAGAGCCGGTAGCCGAGGCGCCACGAGAGGATGCAGAGGAGGATGTAGGTGAGCACCGCCATCACGGCGAGCGACGCGATGATCACGAAGCCGAGCGCCCGGTAGCTGATGGCGACGACGTACAGCGCGACGAGCCCGAGACCGATGAGGCCGGCGATGAGGCCGATCTGCAGCTGCTGCGAGCCGAGCGTCGCGGAGATCGTGTCGGACGAGACGACCTCGAAGCTGATCGGCAGGGCGCCGAACTTCAGCTGATCGGCGAGGGTCTGCGCCGTCTCCTGCGTGATGCCCTGGCCCGAGATGCTCGGGCGCCCGTCGGTGATCACGGCGTCCATGGTCGGCGCCGAGATGACCTTCCCGTCCAGCACGAACGCGAACATGTTGTATGGCTGGGTCTGGCCGTAGAGCGCCTGGCTGACCTCGCCGAAGGTCTCGGTGCCCTCCGCGTCGAAGCGCAGCTGCACGGCCCACTGGCCGTTCTGCTGCTGCACGACCGCCTGCGCGTCGGTGATCGACGAGCCGTCCATCTCGAGCGGCCCGAGGAGGTACTTGGCCGTGCCCGACTCGTCGCACGCGATGAGCGGCTGATCGGGCGACGCCGCGGCCGGGTCGCTCGGCTGGGCGCAGTCGTAGGCGAGGTACTCCGCCTGGAGCCGCGGCGTGATCCACGCGGGGTCGTTGCCCGCGGTCGGCTCGGCCGTGGGCGTGGCGGGAAGCGACGGGTCGGGCGTCGGGTAGGGCGTCGTCTCGCCGTCCTCGCCCACGAACGTGTTGGACGCCTGGTTGGCGTACAGCACCTTGCGCAGCTGCATCTGCGCGCTCGCCTGCACGCGCTCGCGCGTCGCGTCGTCGGCGACGCCGGGGATCTGCACGACGATGTTGCTCGCGCCCTGCGTCGTCACCTCGGCCTCGGAGACGCCGGATGCGTCCACGCGCTGGCGGATGATCGTCACCGCCTGGCGCATCTGCTCGTCGGTCGGGGTCGCGCCGTCGGTCTGCGCTTCGAGGACGATCTGCGTGCCGCCCTGGAGGTCGAGCGCGAGCTCGGGGACCCACGAGCTCTTCTGGAACACGTGCACGCCGAGCGCGTTGATGCCGAAGAGCACCGCGGTCAGGGCGAGGAGGCCGGTGAGAGTGCGCAGCGCTCTGCGCGTCGGTGAGGATGTCGCCACGGGACGTCAGCTTTCCGGTCGGCCGACCGCCCCGCTCTCCGCGGGCCGGCCGGTCAGGGAGATGTCAGTTCTTGGGCTTGTCGTCGCCCGGGAGCTCGGTCGAGCCCGTGCCGTCGGCGTCCGGCGCGCGGTCGTCGGTCGTGGGCTTCTCGACGTCGGCGCCGCTGAGGTTGAGCAGCTCCTCCTCGGCGTCGGCCGGCTCCTCGTCCGCCGGAGCGTCCTCGTCGGCCGTCTCCGCGACGGCCGTCTCGGGAGCGAGGTCGATCGCCTGGGCGTGCACCTCGATCACGACGCCGGGCGCGATCTCGACCTCGGCGGGCTTCGTGAGGTCCTCGGGGTCGAAGGCGACGATCGTGCCGAACAGGCCGCTGCGCGTCATGATGCGCGCGCCGGGCACCATCTGCAGCTGGCGGCGCTCCTGCTCCTCCTTCATCTTCTTGGTGCGGCGGCGCGAGCTGATGAACATGAACACCAGCAGCGCGGCCAGGACGACGAGGAGGAGGATATCCATGGAGGAAGCGCCTTTCAGACGTGCGTGAGCCGTCATCGGCTCGGGAGGGTGACGACGCCGGAGAGCCCGACGCGAAGTCTTCAGCGATTATAGGTCATCGAGTTTCAGCGGCGTCTGCCCGTGCGCGGCGTGGGCGACGCCGAGGTGCGCATAGGCCTCGGGGGTCGCGATCCGGCCCCGGGGCGTGCGCCCCATGAAGCCGATGCGGACGAGGTACGGCTCGACCACGCTCTCGACCGTGTCGGCCTCCTCCCCGACCGACACCGCGAGCGTGCCGAGCCCGACGGGGCCGCCGCGGAACCGCCGCACGAGCGCGTCGAGCACCGCCCGGTCGAGGCGATCGAGCCCGATGCGGTCGACGTCGTACAGCTCGAGCGCGGCGCGGACGTCCTCGAGGGAGGCCGCCCTGCCCCCTGCGCGCACGAGCGCGAAGTCGCGCACGCGCCGCAGCAGCCGGTTGGCGATGCGGGGCGTCCCGCGCGATCGGCGGGCGATCTCCTCGCGCTGCGGGCCGGCGAGGTCCATCCCGATCACGCGCGCCGAGCGCGCGATGACCTGCTCGAGCTCCTCGGGCTCGTAGTACTCGAGGTGCGCCGTGAAGCCGAACCGGTCGCGCAGCGGGTTCGGCAGCATTCCCGATCGCGTCGTCGCGCCCACGAGGGTGAACGGCGCCAGGTCGAGCGGGATGCTCGTCGCGCCCGCGCCCTTGCCGACCATGATGTCGATCCGGAAGTCCTCCATCGCGAGGTAGAGCATCTCCTCGGCCGTGCGGGCCATCCGGTGGATCTCGTCGATGAAGAGCACCTCCCCCGGCACGAGGCTCGACAGGAGCGCCGCGAGGTCGCCCGCGTGCTGGATGGCCGGGCCGCTCGACATCCGCAGCGGGCGGCCGCTCTCGTGCGCGACGATCATGGCGAGCGTCGTCTTGCCGAGGCCGGGCGGTCCGGCCAGGAGGATGTGGTCGGCGGGGCGGTCCTGGATGCGCGCGGCGTCGAGGAGGAGCTGGAGCTGGCCGCGCACCTTGTGCTGGCCGACGAACTCCTCGAGGCTCGCGGGACGCAGCGCCCCCTCGATCGCGAGCTCGGTGTCGTCTGCGGGCTCGGGCGATGCGATGTCGCGCTCAGCCACGTGCGCCTCCCGGCTGCGCGGGGCCCAGCGCCGCGAGCGTGAGGCGCAGCAGCGCCTGGACCGAGGCGCGATCCGCGACGGACGCGGTCTCCGCGGCCGCGGCCACCGCATCGGCGGCGACGCGCTCAGGCCATCCGAGCCCCGTCACCGCCTGCGTGAGCTGCGACACGACGTCGTGCGGGGCGCCGCCGACGCGCGCCGCCGACGGCGCGGGGGCGGCGAGCTTGCCCTGGAGCTGCAGGGCGATGAGCTTGGCGGTCTTCGGCCCGATGCCGGACACCTTCCGGAACGGCTTGTCGTCCTCATTCGCGACGGCCTCGGCGATCTGGTCGATCGTGAGGCCCGACAGCACGCCGAGCGCCGACTTGGGGCCCACGCCCGTCACGCCGAGGAGGATCGCGAACACCTCGAGCTCATCGCGCTCGGCGAACCCGAACAGCGCGAGCTGATCCTCGCGGACGATGAGGTGCGTGTGCAGGAGGATCTGCTCCCCCGTCCGCGCGGTGCGGGCGACGTCGACGGGGACCGCCACGGACAGGCCGACGCCCCCGACCTCGACGACGACGCTGTCGGCGCCGGTGTGCAGCACGGTTCCGCGCAGAGACGAGATCATCCCTCCACCCTACGGTGCGTCGTACCTATGTTCGAGACGACACGCTCACCGCGCGACCGCGCCGCGCGTGCGCCGCTCCGCGGCCGCCCAGGCCCGCTGGGCGGGGGTGAGCGCGTCCGCCGTCGCCGCGGTCGGAGCGGGGCCGCCCCGCCATGCGTGGCAGAGCGCGAGCGCGAGCGCGTCGGCGGCGTCGGCCGGGCGCGGCAGCTCGTCGAGCCGCAGGACCCGCGCGACCATCGTCTGCACCTGGAGCTTGTCGGCCGACCCGTAGCCCGTTATCGCCGCCTTGACCTCGCTGGGCGTGTGGGTCGCTGTCGGCAGGCCCGCCTCCGCGGCGAGGAGGAGCGCGACGCCGGCCGCCTGGGCCGTTCCCATCACGGTCGAGCGGTTCTGCTGCGCGAACACGCGCTCCACGGCCACGACGTCGGGCGCGTGCGCGGCCAGCACCTCGCGGATGCCGCGCGCGATGATCGCGAGCCGCTCGGCCACGGTCGCCTCGACGGGCGACCGGACGACGCCCACGTGCACGAGCGCGGCGGTGCGATCGCGCTGCACGTCGACGACGCCCACTCCGCAGCGGGTGAGTCCGGGGTCGATGCCGAGCACGCGCATGCCTCCACGCTACGCGCCCGTGGCATCCGCCCCGGGACCCCGCGCCGGAACCCCTGCGGCGGATCCGTCCCCGCCGCCGACACGCCGGCCTCGGCGCCGAGAGTGCGGCCCGGCGCCGAGAGTGCGCGCCCGGGCGCAGTCTCGGCGCTGGTTCGCGGTCTCACGGGCGCGCGCCGAGCGCAGCGGGAAGCGTCATGAGCAGAGCGTCGCGGGGTGCGCGACGCTGCGGCAGCCCCACGGTGCGGAGCGCGGCGATCAGCTCCGCGGGCGCCCGCACCTCCGACCATCCCCACCGCACGACCTCGCCGCACTCGCGAAGGAAGCGCTCTCGCCGCTTCTCGGCGAGGATGGCCTCCGCGGGAGCGCCCCGCGAGCCGTCGTACTTGAGAGCGCCGTCCGCCTCGCCGGTGATGCGCTCCGCGCGCCACCGCATGTCGACGCGGAAGTCCCCACCGCGCGTCGGCACGACGACCTGGAGCTCCGGGACGTCGAAACCGGACCACGCCACGACGCACCGGCTCGCGCTCTCCAGCGGGGTCTCGGCGAGTCCGTCCGCGAATCGGATGGCCTCCTCCGCCTTCGCGCGGCCGCGGGCACCCCTCCACCGCGCGTTCCGTCGGAGCAGCTCGGCGCCATCCGGTGCGTCCGCGCGTCGCAGGAGCGCGTCGAGCATCGCCGTTCCGATGACAGGGTGCCGGAGGCGAGCGACATCGAGCGCGGTGTCGGCCGGGCCGACCGCCGTGACGCCCGCGGCGCTGACGAGCTCTCGCGGCCGGGCGCTCCGGTGCGCTCGGACTCCCGCGGTCGCGCGGGAGGTCCCGTTCGCCGTCAGCACGTGCACCTCGTCGGGGTGGCCGAAGACGGGTGCGCCCTGCAGAGCCGCCGCGGATTCGAGACAGAGGACGGCCTCGGGATGGAGGAGGGCGAAGGCGTGCACGCGCGCGAGGTAGCGCTCCCACGGTCTCAGTCCGCGATACGCCGCAGCCTCGGCGTACACCCCGCGGAAGAGGCGCACGAGCCTGCCCCGCTGCTGCGCGCGGTCGAGACGGACATCCGAGTCGCGCGGCAGGAGCAGCGGGATCGGCGAGGGCAGGATCGGCGAGGGCAGGATCTGCGGAGAGACGAGCTCGGACATGACATCAGGCTCTGGTCTCGTCGACGCCGCATCCGCGCCGAGGCGCCGCTGTGGACGCGACGCGCCGGACGACGCACGACGTGCACACCGCGACGCCCGGGGGCACAGGCCCCGTCGCACGCGCTCGAACCGTCGAGACAGCACGCCGGCGCCCGGCGACGGTGCGCGCGCCGAGCGCCGCGGCAGGGCCTCCCCGCTCGGCGCGAGGCCCGGATGAGCCGGGGTCGGCACGCGCGTTGACGCACGGACGGGAGCCCGCGCCGAGGCGCGGACTCCCGTGTGGCGCTACTGCTGCGCGCGCTCGAGGATGAGCTCGCGCACGCGCGCGGCGTCGGCCTGGCCCTTCATGGCCTTCATGACGGCGCCGATGATGGCGCCCGCGGCCTGGACCTTGCCGTCCTTGATCTTCGCGAGCACATCCGGCTGCGCGGCGAGGGCGTCGTCGATCGCGGCCACGAGGGCGCCGTCGTCCGACACGACCGCGAGTCCGCGGGCGTCGACGACCTCCTGCGGGGTGCCCTCGCCCGCGATGACGCCCTCGAGCACCTGGCGCGCGAGCTTGTCGGTGAGCGTGCCCGCCTCGACGAGCCCCTGGAGGGCCGCGACGTCGGTCGGGGCCACGAGCTCGGCGGGCTCGCGACCCTCCGCGTTCGCGATGCGGGTGATCTCGCCCGTCCACCACTTGCGAGCGGCAGCGGGCGACGCGCCGGCGGCGACCGTGGCCTCGACCTCCGCGAGCAGCCCGCCGTTCGCGACGTCCTGGAACTCGAGGTCGGTGAAGCCCCACTCCGTCTTGAGACGACGACGGCGTGCCGCGGGCGGCTCCGGCAGCGCAGCGCGCAGCTCCTCGATGAGGGCCTCGGTCGGCTCGACCGGCAGGAGGTCGGGTTCCGGGAAGTACCGGTAGTCGTCGGCGTCCGACTTCGGACGGCCCGGCGAGGTCGTGCCGGTGTCCTCGTGCCAGTGCCGGGTCTCCTGGATGATCGTGCCGCCCTCGGCGAGGATCGCGGCCTGACGCCGGATCTCGTAGCGCACGGCGCGCTCGACCGAGCGCATCGAGTTCACGTTCTTCGTCTCGGTGCGGGTGCCGAGCCGCTCGGCGCCGCGCGGGCGGAGCGAGACGTTCGCGTCGCACCGGATGTTCCCGCGCTCCATGCGCGCCTCGGAGATGCCCAGACCGCGCGCGATCTCGCGGATCGTCGCGAGGTACGCCTTCGCGAGCTCGGGTGCGCGATGCTCCGCCCCGAAGATCGGCTTCGTGACGATCTCGACGAGCGGCACGCCCGCCCGGTTGTAGTCGACGAGCGAGTACTCCGCTCCCTGGATGCGGCCGGTCGAGCCGCCCACGTGCGTGAGCTTGCCCGCATCCTCCTCCATGTGCGCGCGCTCGATCGGGATGCGGAAGACGTCGCCGCCCTCGAGCTCCACCTCGATCTCGCCCTCGTAGGCGATGGGCTCGTCGTACTGGCTGATCTGGTAGTTCTTCCCGAGATCGGGATAGAAGTAGTTCTTGCGCGCGAACCGGCTCGACGGCGCGATCGAGCAGCCCAGCGCGAGCCCGAGGCTGATCGACGAGCGGATGGCCTCCGCGTTGACCGTCGGCATGGAGCCGGGAAGGCCCAGGTCGACGGGCGCCACGAGCGTGTTCGGCTCGGCGTCGTGGAACGCCGAGTGGGCGGGGTTGCCCGCCTCGGAGAACATCTTCGTCTTCGTGTTGAGCTCGACGTGGACCTCGAGGCCGATCACGGGCTCGAAGAGCTCGAGGGCCTTGTCGAAGTCCATCAGCTTGTCCTTGGCCATCAGCGGGCCCCTCCTTCGAGCAGCGATCCGCCCAGTCGCGGCGCGCGGTCCAGCAGCGGGCCGCCCCACGCGTCGACGAGCAGCGCCTCGAGGGCGGCCCCGACGCGGTAGAGGCGGGCGTCCTCGCGCGCCGGCGCGAGGAACTGGATGCCGGTGGGCAGCCCGTCGTCCGACGCGAGACCGGACGGGATCGAGATGCCGGGCACGCCCGCGAGGTTGGCGGGGATCGTCGTGAGGTCGTTGAGGTACATCGAGAGCGGGTCGTCGATCTTCTCGCCGATGCGGAACGCGGTCGTCGGCGCGGTCGGCGTCGCGATGACGTCGACGTCCGCGAACGCGCGCGCGAAGTCCTGCTGGATGAGCGTGCGGACCTTCTGCGCGCTGCCGTAGTAGGCGTCGTAGTACCCGGCGGACAGCGCATAGGTGCCGAGGATGATGCGGCGCTTGACCTCGGGCCCGAAGCCCGCGTCGCGCGTGGCCGACATGACGTCCTCGACCGTCCCTCCGGGGACGTCGACGCGCATGCCGAAGCGCACGGAGTCGAACTTCGCGAGGTTGCTCGAGGCCTCGGCGGGGAGGATGAGGTAGTACGCGGCGACCGCGTACTCGAAGTGCGGGGCACTGACCTCGACGATCTCCGCGCCCTGCGCCTCGAGCGTCTCGAGCGCCGCCCGGAACGACTCCGCGACGCCCGGCTGGAAGCCGCTGTCGGGAAGCTCCTTCACGACGCCGACGCGCAGGCCCTTCAGCACATCGCCGCGCGCGCCCTCGCGGGCCGCGTCGGCGAACGAGGGCCACGCGTCCGCGAGCGACGTCGCGTCGTGCGGGTCGTGCCCGCCCACGACGTCGTGCAGGAGCGCGGAGTCGAGCACCGTCCGGGTGACCGGGCCGATCTGGTCGAGCGACGATGCGAGGGCGATCGCGCCGTAGCGGCTCACGCCGCCGTAGGTCGGCTTCACGCCGACCGTGCCGGTGACGTGCGCGGGCTGGCGGATCGATCCGCCCGTGTCGGAGCCGAGCGCGAGCGGCGCCTCGAAGGCCGCGACGGCGGCGGCGGACCCGCCGCCCGATCCGCCGGGGATGCGGTCGAGGTCCCACGGGTTGCGCGTGGGCCCGTAAGCCGAGTGCTCGGTCGACGAGCCCATCGCGAACTCGTCCATGTTCGTCTTGCCGAGCGGCACGAGGCCGGCCGCGCGCGCCCGGGCGACGACCGTCGCGTCGAACGGCGACATGTACCCCTCGAGGATGCGCGAGCCGGACGTCGACGGCATGTCGGTCGTCACGAGCACGTCCTTGATCGCGAGCGGGACGCCCGCGACTGGTCCGAGCTCCTCGCCCGCCGCGCGACGGCGGTCGATGGCCTCGGCGGCCTCGAGCGCGTGATCGCTCACGTGGAGGAAGGCGTGCACGTCGCCGTCCACCTCGGCGATGCGGTCGAGGTGCGCCTGCGTGGCCTCGACGCTCGAGATCTCGCCCGCCGCGAGCTTCTCGGCGAGGTCGGCGGCGGTCAGTCGGATGATGTCGCTCACTGCTGCTCCTCGCCCAGGATGGCCGTCACGCGGAACCGGGCGCCGTCGGCGTCCGGCGCGTTCTGCAGCGCCTGCTCGGTCGTGAGCATGCGGCCGACCTCGTCGGCGCGGAAGACGTTCTGCATCGGGATGGGATGGCTCGTCGCCGGGACGTCGGAGGTCGCGACCTCGCCGACCTTCGCGATGTTGTCGACGATCGCGTCGAGCTCTCCGGTGAGGCGGGTCACCTCCTCGTCGTCGAGCTGGATCCGGGCGAGCACACCGAGATGGCGCACGAGATCAGGGGTGATTTCAGACACCCGACAAGTCTAGGCGGTGGCGGTCTGCGCTCCGGCTGCGCGCCCCTAGGCTGGAGGCGTGACGCAGCCGTTCGACCCGCCCCGTCCCTGGGTTTCCTCCTACGCGGAGGGCGTGCCCCACGATCTGCCTCCGATCAGCGGATCGCTCCTCGACCTCGTCGACGCCTCGGCACGGGACTTCCCCGGCGCCCCCGCGCTGCAGTTCTTCGGGCGGGTCGTGGACTACGCCGACCTCCGCGCCCAGATCGACCGGGCCGCCGCCGGCCTCCTCGCCCGAGGCGTCCGCAAGGGCGACCCCGTCGCGATCATCCTGCCGAACTGCCCGCAGCACATCGTCGCCTTCTACGCCGTGCTCCGGATCGGGGCCGTGGTCGTCGAGCACAACCCGCTCTACACGCCGCGCGAGCTGCGCAAGCAGTTCGAGGATCACGGCGCGAAGCACGCCATCGTGTGGAGCACCCTCGTCGACACCGTGCGCGGGTTCCCCGCCGACCTCGCCGTGAAGACGCTGATCTCGGTCGACATCACGCGCGGCATGCCGCGTCTCATGCAGCTCGCGCTGCGGCTGCCCGTGTCGAAGCTGCGCGAGACGCGTGCCCAGCTCACGACGTCCGTGCGGGGCGCCGACGCGTGGGAGGACGTCGTCCGGCACGACCCGCTGCCGGCGTCTCACCCGCGGCCCGCGACCGACGACCTCGCGATCATCCAGTACACGAGCGGCACGACCGGCGATCCCAAGGGCGCGGCGCTCACGCACCGCAATCTGCTCGCCAACGCCGCGCAGGCGCGCGCGTGGACGCCGGGCGTCGCGCGCGGCGAGGGGACGGTCGTGTACGCCGTGCTCCCGATGTTCCACGCCTACGGCCTGACCCTGTGTCTCACCTTCGCCATGTCGCAGGCCGCGCGCCTCGTGCTCTTCCCGAAGTTCGATCCCGACATGGTGCTCGCCGTGACGCGACGCCACCCCGCGACGGTGCTGCCCCTCGTCCCGCCGATCGCAGAGCGCCTGCTCAAGCGCGCGCGGGAGAAGGGCGTGTCGCTCGCCGGGACGCGCATCGGCGTCTCGGGCGCGATGGCGCTCGACGAGCAGCTCGTCGTGCCGTGGGAGGAGGAGACGGGCGGCTACCTCGTCGAGGGCTACGGCCTCTCCGAGTGCTCGCCCGTGCTCATCGTCAATCCCGTCTCGGAGAACCGGAAGGCCGGCGCGATCGGCCTGCCGCTCCCGGGCACCGAGGTGCGGGTCGCCGACCCGGACGACCCGTCGCGCGATGCCGCGCCGGGCGCCCCCGGCGAGCTGCTCGTACGGGGTCCGCAGGTCTTCGGCGGGTACTACGGCCGGCCGGAGGCCACCGCCGCGGTCTTCCACGAGGACTGGTTCCGCACGGGCGACGTCGTGACGATGGACGACGACGGCTTCATCTCGATCGTCGACCGGATCAAGGAGCTCATCATCACGGGCGGCTTCAACGTGTCGCCGACCGAGGTCGAGATCGCGCTCCGCCAGCATCCGTCCGTTGCCGACGCCGCCGTGGTGGGGCTGCCGAGCGCGCACAGCGGGGAGGAGGTCGTCGCCGCGATCGTCCTCGACGAGGGAGCCGAGGTCGACGAAGAGGATGTCCGGGCGTTCGCGCGCGGGATCCTCACGCCGTACAAGGTCCCCCGTCGGGTCTTCGTCGTCGACGAGCTGCCGACCTCGATGATCGGCAAGGTGCTGCGCCGCGAGGTGCGGGAGCGGCTCCTCGCGCTCACGTCGGGCGGCTGACCGGCCTCACTCCCCCAGCGCGGCGGGCCCCTCCGTCACGAGAAGGTGGAACTGCGCGGCGTCGATGATGCGCACGCCGAGCGCCTCCGCCTTCGCGAGCTTCGACCCCGCCCCCGGCCCGGCCGCGACGAAGTCGGTCTTCTTGCTCACGCTCGACGCGGCCTTCCCCCCGGCTCGCATGATCGCCTCCTGGGCGCCCTCGCGCGTGTAGCCCTCGAGGCTGCCGGTCGCGACGACCGTGAGACCCGAGAGCACACCGCCCTCCGCCTCGGCCGCCCCGGGCCCCGGATGGCCGGGCGTGTGGAAGCGCACGCCCGCCGCCGTCCACCGGTCGACGATCTCGCGATGCCACTCCACGTCGAACCAGTCCAGGAGCGAGTCGGCGATGATCCCGCCGACGCCGTCGACCGCGGCGAGCTCGTCGCGCGATGCCGCGCGGATCGCATCGAGCGAGCCGAACCAGCCGGCGAGGGCGCGCGCGGCGACGGGGCCGACGTGACGGATGTTGAGCGCGACGAGCAGGCGCCACAGCTCCTTCGTCTTGGCCTTCTCGAGCTCCTCGAGGAGCTTCTCGGCCTGAGCGGACGGGTGGAGCACGACGTGGTCCTTGCGGACGCCCGCCGCTCGCCGCTCGGACGGCGTCGCATCCTCCCAGCCCGGCGGGTAGGTCAGCTCCCGCCGCTGGAACGGGGCGCGGCGCACGAACTCGCCGGTCGCCTCATCGACGCGCTTCTCGCCGGTCTCGGCGTCGCGCACGATCACCTCGATCGGCACGAGCTGCTCCATGGTGAGCTCGAACAGCCCGGCCTCGGTGCGCAGCGGCGGCTCTGCGGGAACGGACGGCTGGGTGAGCGCGGCCGCCGTGACCTCGCCGAGCGCCTCGATGTCGAGCGCGCCGCGCGAGCCGATGTGCTCGACGCGACCGCGCACCTGGGCGGGGCAGTCCTTCGCGTTGGGGCACCGGAGGTCGATGTCGCCCTCCTTCATGGGGCGCAGCGGCGTGCCGCACTCGGGGCACGTCTCGGGCATGACGAACGCCCGCTCCGAGCCGTCGCGCAGCTCGGCCACCGGGCCGAGCACCTCGGGGATGACGTCTCCCGCCTTGCGCAGCACGACCGTGTCGCCGATCAGCACGCCCTTGGCCTTCACGACGTCCTGGTTGTGCAGCGTCGCCTGGCGGACGACGCTGCCCGCCACGAGAACGGGCTTCATGACGGCGTACGGTGTCGCGCGCCCTGTGCGCCCCACCGAGACCACGATGTCGAGGAGCTCGGTGTTCACCTGCTCGGGAGGGTACTTGTAGGCGATCGCCCACCGCGGCGCGCGGCTCGTCGCGCCGAGCTCGTCGTGCAGGGCGAGCTCGTCGACCTTGATGACGATGCCGTCGAGCTCGTGCTCGACCGAGTGCCGGTGCTCTCCGTAGTGCGCGACGAAATCCAGGACGCCGTCCACGTCGTCCGACGTGCGCAGATAGGGGCTCGTCGGCAGACCCCACTCGGCGAGCAGGCCGTAGACCTCGCTCTGCGACGCGACCGGCGGATCGGGCCACGCGCCGATCCCGTGCACATACAGCCGCAGCGACTCGATCCGCGCGATGCCCGCTTCGAGCTCGAGCCCATCCTTCTTGTCGAGCTGCTGCCGGAGGCCGCCGCTGGCGGCGTTGCGCGGGTTGGCGAACGCCGGGAAGCGCCGGTCGGCGCTGCGGCGAGCCTTCTCCTCGTCGAATCCGGGGCGCGCCGCCGCCTCGGAGACGACGCGCTCGCGCAGGCGGGCCTGCAGCGCGTTCAGCTCCTCGAACGCCGCGACCGGGATGAACACCTCGCCGCGCACCTCCACGAGCGGCGGATGGCCCGTCCCCGAGAGCCGCTCGGGGATCCCGGCGACCCGCAGCGCGTTGACGCGGACATCCTCGCCGACGCGTCCGTCGCCGCGCGTGGCCGCCGAGGTGAGGACGCCGTGCTCATAGCGCAGCGCGATCGCCAGCCCGTCGATCTTGAGCTCGGTCAGCCAGCGCACGGCGCGCCCCGCCGACGCCTGGGTCTTCGCGCACCACTCCGCGAGCTCCTCGAGGGAGAAGACGTTGTCGAGGCTCAGCATGCGCTCGGCGTGCTGGACGGGCGCGAGCATCGTGGCGTCGGCCGCGCCGACGGTCTGGGTGGGCGAGTCCTGTCCCTGCAGCTCCGGATGGCGCCGCTCGATCGCCTCGAGCCGCTGCAGCCATCCGTCGTAGGTCGCGTCGTCGACGAGGGCCGCGTCCTCGCCGTAGTACGCGTCGCGTGCGCGGAGGATCTGCTCGGTGAGGGTCGCCGCCTCGGCGCGCGCCTCGTCGAGGGTCAGGTCGGGGAGCTCGAAGTCGCCGTCGGTCACGCTCTCAGTCTAGGAACCGGGTCGGACATCCGCGGCGTGTCACGCCTCGACGGGCACGGCGCTCACGGTCCGGTCGATCGTGCACTGGCCGACGACGCGCGTGCCGTCGTAGATGACGGCGGTCTGACCGGGCGCGACGCCGTCGAGGGGCGCTTCCGGCGTGACGACGAGCTCTCCCCCGCGCACGACGGCGATGGCGGGGACCGGGTCGGCGTGCGCGCGGATCTGCACGTCGCACGCGAACGGCTCGTCGGGCGTCTCGGGCGCCGCACCGGCCCACGTGTAGCGCGCGCCCGCGATCTCGGCGGTCGCGAGCGCCTCCTTCGGGCCGACGACGACCTCGTTGGACACCGGGCGGACCTCGAGGACGAAGCGCGGCTTCCCGTCGGGTGCCGGCACGCCGAGCCGCAGCCCCCTGCGCTGCCCCACGGTGAACGCGTGCGCCCCCTCATGGCTGCCGACGACCGAGCCCGTGCGGTCGACGATGTCGCCGGGAGCCGCCCCCATGCGCTCGGCCAGGTAGCCGCGGGTGTCCCCGTCGGGGATGAAGCAGATGTCGTAGCTGTCGGGCTTGGACGCGACGGAGAAGCCGCGAGCCACGGCCTCGGCGCGCACGAGCGCCTTCGATGGCGTGTCGCCGAGCGGGAAGTACGTGTGCGCGAGCTGCTCGGCCGTGAGCACCCCGAGGACGTAGGACTGGTCCTTCGCCTCCTCGCTCGATCGGTGCAGCTCGAGGCCGCGCGGCCCATCGCGCAGGATCGCGTAGTGGCCCGTGCAGACAGCGTCGAAGCCCAGCTCGAGCGCGCGATCGAGGAGAGCGGCGAACTTGATGCGCTCGTTGCAGCGCATGCACGGGTTCGGGGTGCGCCCCGCGCGGTACTCGCTCAGGAAGTCGTCGATGACGTCGTCGCGGAACCGCTCGGAGAAGTCCCACACGTAGAACGGGATGCCGAGGCGGTCGGCGACGCGCCGCGCGTCCATCGCGTCCTCGATGGTGCAGCAGCCCCGGCTGCCGGTGCGCAGGGTGCCCCCGGCACGCGAGAGCGCGAGGTGCACGCCGACGACGTCGTGGCCGGCCTCGACGGCGCGCGCAGCGGCGACCGCGGAGTCGACTCCGCCGCTCATGGCCGCCAGGACGCGCATGCCCTCCAGTCTACGAGCGCCCGCCTGAGGAGGGGCCAGAGCGTGCGACGAGGCGGCGGTACGCCGCGGGCAGCGCCGTCGCGATCGCCTCCGCGTCGGCCTCGACGGAGGTGCGCCCGAACGAGATGCGCAGGACCTGCCGCGCCTCCTGCTCGGTGCGGCCCGTCGCGAGCACCACGTGCGAGGGCTCGCTGACGCCCGCCTGGCACGCCGACCCCGTCGAGACGGCGATCCCCACCTGGTCGAGCAGGAAGAGCATCGACTCCCCGGCCGCGCCGGGGAGCAGGAGATGGAGGGTGGAGGGAAGTTGGTGCTCCTCATCTCCCAGCACCACCGCCTCCGGGAGCTCGGTCCGCAGGCGGCCGACGACGCGGGCGCGTAGCCTCTCCATCCGGATGGTCTCGGTCTCGCGCTCGCGCTCCGCGAGCTCCACGGCGACCGCGAGGGCCGCGGCGCCCGCGACGTCCTGGGTCCCCGAGCGCAGCGCGCGCTGCTGCCCGCCGCCGTGGAGCAGAGCGTGCGGCGCAGCCGCGCGCGAGACGACGAGCGCGCCTGTGCCGACCGGCGCTCCCACCTTGTGGCCGGAGACGCTCAGCGCGACCAGTCCGCGCGCGCCGTCGACGGAACCGCGCCACGCGCGGAAGTCGACCGGGAGGTGCCCGAGCGCGGCGACCGCGTCGAGGTGAAGGGGCACGCCCGCCTCCGCCGCGCCCGCGCTCAGGGCGGGCGCATCCTGCACGGTTCCCGTCTCGTTGTTCGCGACGAGCGCGGTCGCGAGCGCGACGCGCGGATCGGCGGCGACGCGCGCGAAGGCCGCGGGATCGATGCGCGCACGGTCGTCGATCGGGACCGGCGCGACCTCGGCGCCCTCGACGCGTCGAAGCCAGTCCACCGTGTCGAGCACGGCGTGGTGCTCTCCGTCTGGCAGCACGATCACGTCGCGCCCCTCCGCGCGCGCCCACCAGAGGCCCTTGAGGGCGAGGTTGACGGACTCGGTCCCGCCCGAGGTCAGGACGACCTCGATCGGCTCGCATCCGAGTGCGCGCGCGATGCGCTCGCGAGCGTCCTCGAGCGCGCGTCGCGCGCGCTGCCCCGCGCCGTGCACGGATGACGCGTTGCCCACGAGCGCACTCGCCTCGATCCACGCCTCGCGCGCCTCGGGACGCAGCGGCGTGGTCGCGGCGTGGTCGAGGTACGCGCTCACAGCGACCGCGCGGTCAGAACAGCAGCGAGCTCAGGCGCCCGCGCGCGCGGACGACCCGCGCGTCGGTGGCTCCGATGACGCCGAAGAGCTCCACGAGGCGCTCCTGCACGGGGGCGCGCCGATCGGACGGGAGCGCTGCGAAGAGGTCCAGCAGCCGGTCGAAGGCGTCGTCGACGTGCCCGCCCGCGACGTCGAGGTCCGCCACGAGGAGCTGGGCATCGACGTCCTCCGGCGCCGCGGCGGCGGCTGCGCGCGCCGCGTGGAGGTCGACGCCCTGGATCCGGTGCAGCAGCCGCACCTGCGCGAGGCCGGCCGAGGCCTCCGCGTCGCGCGGGTTCTCCTTGAGCGCGCGCTCGTAGGCGTCGGCGGCGCGGGTGTAGTCGCCCGCCTCGATCGCGTCGAACGCCTCCTGGTGGAGCGGCGGCAGGGCGGGCGCGGCCGCCTCGTCCGCCGGCGCATCGCCGTCGGACGGCACGGGGACCGTCCCGGTGACCCCGTTCTGCGCCGCGAGCTGCAGCAGCTGCGCGAACACCTGGCGCACCTGCTCCTCCGGGACGGCGCCGGTGAACAGCGGGACGGGCTGTCCGGCGACCAGGGCGACGACCATCGGGATCGACTGCGCGCGGAACGCCTGCGAGAGCTGCGGGTTCGCGTCGACGTCGACCTTCGCGAGGACGAGCCGGCCGCCGTGCTCGACGACGACCTTCTCGAGAACGGGGCTCAGCTGCTTGCAGGGGCCGCACCACTCGGCCCACAGGTCGACGACGACCGGCACGCGCTGGGAGAGCTCGAGGACCTCGCCGAAGGTCGCGTCGGTGACATCGAAGACGAGCGCCGGCGCCGGCGCGCCGGGCGCTCCGCCCGCCGGGGGCGACGCGGGCGCGGCCGGGCGGTTCTTCAGCGTCGACAGGTCGACAGCGCCGCGCAGCACGGCGCCGGGGGCGACGTCACTCATGGATCACCTTCCGAGACGGGGATGGGGAGACTTCGAGCCTATTCGCCTTCCGGGGCGTCGGCGTCGCCCTCCGAGGCCTCGGCGTCCTCGGGCTCGGGCAGGAGCTCGGCCGACTGGATGGCGGACGTGTAGCCGAGCAGGCGGATCCGCTCGTCCGACCCCTGCGCGGGCACGAAGAAGAAGAGCTGATCGGTGTAGCGCGTCTCGACGCCCGTGGGCGACTCGGTCTCCCCCGTGAGGAGGGAGAGGGCCGCGTCATCCTCGAAGCGGATGACGGCGTCCTCGTTCGTCGGGCGGACGGTCTCGGTCTCGTCGACGCCGACCGCGACGATCGCGCCGCTGTCGAGCGTGGCCAGCGCGATCGGAGGCGTCGGGTTCGCCCCCTGCGCGTACTCGATCGTGCCCGTCTCGGCGCCGGTCTCGTTGAAGCTGTCGATCGTCGCCTGGCGCTTCTCGGCCACGGCGGTCAGGAAGCCGTCGTTCGAGATGTCGAAGAGATCGGCGTACTCGCTCTCCTCGCCGCGGCCGATGATGTCGGCGTAGGCCGCCGCCACCTGATCGGGCGCCAGCGCGAGGAACGGCGAGTCGGGGGCGACGAGCGCGGCACCCAGCCACGCGGGCGCGAGCTGCGGCGTCTCGGCCGCCGCCTCGAGGTTGGCGAGGTAGGTGACCCGGTAGCGCGACCACGGGTCGTCCTGCGTCATCGAGAGGATCGTGGGGGCGACCGTCGTGTCGTCCTCGTCGGCGACGATGAGCAGCGCCGTCCGCGGCCATCCCTCGACGGCCTGCGGCAGGACGATGCTCGCGGGGCCGGTCGGGATCGAGACCGCCTGCGGGTAGTCCTCGATCTCGGCGCGGAGCCGGTAGTTGACCTCGCGCGTCTCGAGCGCGAGGCCCGAGAGGCGGTGCGAGGCGAGGTCGATGTCGAGGCTCTCGTCGGCCGCGGCGACGGTCTCCGAGATCTCGCCGACAATGCGGTCGGCCTGGGCCTCGGTGAGGGAGGACGGCTGCTGATCGGGCGCGAGCGTGGCGGTCGCCGTCGGGGTCGGGGTCGGCGTCGGGGCGCCGCCGAGCTCGGGCCACGAGTCTGCCGTGCACCCTGCGAGCAGGCCGACGGAGAGGCCGAGTGCGGGCACGGCGACGAGCGCCCGCCGACCGCGGCGCGACGTCGAGATGACGCCCTTCGATGCGCCGTCGTCGTCTCCCTCGGCAGGAGGAAGGGCCGGGCCCTTGCGGATGGGGCCGCGCCGGCGTCGGGTGTGGCGCAGCGCCAGGATGTACAGCACGAGGCCCGTCACCAGGAAGATGCCGCCGAGGACCATGAGCGGCCCGAACCAGGGGGTCTTCTGGTCGAGCGGCCACACGATCGACACGTCCGACGGCGCCGGCTGGCTGCCGTCGACCGCGACGAGCATGCTCATCCCCTCGGGGAGCTGATCCGTCCGGACGATCTCGTCCTCGGCGGTCTGCTCCTCGATCCAGAGGTCGGATCCCTGCGGGTTCCGCCCCTCGGTGCCGTCGGTGGGCTCGACCTCCGGCTCGACGACGCTCGTCACGAGCTCGTCGCCGTCGCCGGCGCTCACGCGGTTGTAGCGCTGGTCCGAGAGCCACGCCTCGAGATCGGCGGTGCGGCCGTAGGCCGTGTAGAGGGGGCCCTCTCCCCGGACCGTGAGGGTCTGCGCGCCGGGGCGCAGCGCGAACGCGTCGCCGTCGATCACGAGGTACGGCAGCTCCTCGTCGACCGAGACGGTCTGCTCGGCGGACTCGGGGCCCAGGAACACGGTGCGCTGCGCCAGTCCGGCGCCGAACGACGCCGCCGCGAGCACGAAGGCCAGAACCGCCCACACGAAACGCACGAAATGACTCCTCGCCGACCCGCGCGAGGGCGGCGGGTCTCGACATCCGACTGCTCAGGTTAGCGAATCGAACTGAAAGGCGCCCACGAGCAGGTCGCTCTCGGGCGCGGCGCCGACGCACCCCTATCCTGGCGAGAGGCCCGCGGCGCGCAGCCGTCGGCCGGGAGAAGGGCGCGTATGAAGATCCACAACCCGTTCCGGCTCGCGCTCGTCGCGACGCTCGGCGTCGGCCTGGGGCTGCTGCTCATCGAGGGCCTGCAGTCGCTCTCGACGATCATCCTCTACGTGGGGACGGCGCTGTTCATCTCGCTCGGCCTCGACCCCGTGGTCTCGTGGCTCGAGCGCCGCCACCTCCCGCGCTGGCTGGCCGTCACGATCGCGATCCTCGCCGTCCTCGGGCTCTTCACCGGGATCGTCCTGATCATCCTGCCGGTGCTCGTCGATCAGATCGGGCAGCTGGTGGGCCAGATCACGCTCATCGTCAACCGCGGGACCTTCCTCGACGATCTGCGCGAGTGGTCGCTCGTGACCTTCCCGACGCTCGAGATCGACACCGTCCTCGACTTCGTGAACGACTGGCTCACGAGCAACATCGACACGATCAGCGAAGGCGTCGTGGGCGTCACGCTCAATGTCGTCCAGGGTCTCTTCGGCGCGTTCATCGTGCTCATCCTGACGATCTACCTCACGGCGTCGACCCCGTCGCTCAAGTCGGCCCTCTACCGCATGGTGCCCGCGTCGAAGCGCGAGGGCTTCACGAACATCGCCGAGCAGATCACCGACTCGGTCGGCTACTACGTCATGGGCCAGATCACGCTCGCCGCGATCAACGGCGTGCTCAGCGCGATCTTCCTCACGATCATCGACGCCCCCTACCCGACCGTCCTCGCGGTCGTCGCTTTCCTGGGCTCGATGATCCCGCTCGTCGGCACGATCTCGGGCTCGACGATCATCGCTCTCACCTGTCTGATCCCCGGACTCGGCTCCCCCACGACGGCGATCATCGCCGCCGTCTACTACCTCGTGTACATGCAGATCGAGGCGTACGTCCTGTCTCCCCGCATCATGAGCCGGGCGGTCTCCGTCCCCGGCGGCGTCGTCGTGATCGCGGCGCTCGCGGGCGGCGCGCTGCTGGGCCTCCTCGGCGCGCTCATCGCGATCCCGGTGGCCGCGAGCGTGCTGATCATCTACCGGCAGGTGCTCATCCCGCGCATGAACGCGCGCTGATCAGGCGTCGGGCCACTCCGTCGGCAGGGGGGCCGCGGCGGGATTCACGACCTCGACGATCTCGTTCAGCACGCGCGCGGTCTGCTTCTCGCCCACCCACAGGTGCTTGCCGCCCTCGACGGGCACGAGCCGGAGGTGCGGGATGAGCGCGAAGCGCTCGGCGGCCTCCGCGGGGCGGAGGTAGTCGTCGAACTCGGGGATGAGCGCGACGAGCGGCCGGGGGTCGCCCTGCCAGGCGCGCAGGTCGTCGTCCCCGGCCCGGTGCAGCGGCGGGGAGAGCAGGATGGCGCCCTCGATCGGATGCGGACGGCCGTGCTTGAGCGCGACCTCGGTCCCGAAGGACCATCCGAGAAGCCAGGGGCGGGGAAGACCGCGCTCTGCGACGAGGTCCATGGCGGCCGCGAGGTCGGCCGCCTCCGCGACGCCGTCTCCGAAGGCCCCCTCGCTCGTACCGCGCGGGGACGTCGTCCCTCGTGTGTTGAAGCGCAGGACAGCGAGGTCCGCGAGCGCGGGGAGGCGCGCTGCGGCCTTCCGGATGATGTGCGAGTCCATGAAGCCGCCCGCCGTGGGCAGCGGGTGGAGCGTGACGAGGGTCGCGACCGGCTCGCGCTCGAGCGGCGTCGCGAGCTCGCCGACGAGCGTCAGCCCGTCGGACGTGCGCAGCTCGATGTCCTCGCGGCGCGCGGGCAGCAGGGCGGCTCCGCGGATCTCCATCCGGTCCTCCTCAGAACAGCTTCCAGCAGTGGGTGTGCCAGTGACGGCGCGCCGCGAGATCCGCCTGGGGGCCGAGGACGCCGTCCTCGCGCCACACCACGACGTGCGCGGCGCCGATCTCGATGAGGTTCGCGCAGCCGGGGCAGGCGTACGTCTTCTCCGAGCGGCCGGGACCGACCGGCTGCACCGACCACTCGTGTCCGCGCCGGAACTCCGTGCGACGCCAGCCGGCGATGAGGCGGTCGAGCGAGGCGTCGCCGCCGCTGTCGCGCCGGCGGCGGTTCGACCGCGGCACGGCTCAGTACCAGCCGACCGACTCGGAGTGCCCCCACGCGCCGCAGGGCGTGCCGTAGCGCCCGCCGATGTAGTCCAGCCCCCACGCGATCTGCGTCGCGGGATTCGTCTGCCAGTCGGCGCCGTGGCTCGCCATCTTGCTGCCCGGGAGCGACTGCGGGATGCCGTAGGCGCCGCTGGACGGGTTGTACGCGCTCACGTTCCACCCCGACTCGCGGTTCCAGAGCGCGACGAGGCAGGCGAACTCGCTGTCGTTCCAGCCGCGGCCGGTCACCATCTCGTAGGCGATCGCCTGCGCGGTGCCGGGGTCGGGTGCGACGAACGGCGCGGCCCAGCTCTCCTGCTGAGGGGCCTGCTGGCCGCCCTCGGGGACCTCCGCGACCTCGGGGGTGGGCGTCGGCGTGGGGGTCGGCTTGACGTACACCTCGTAGGCGCCGAAGTCGAGGCTGCCCGCGTGCGCGAGGTCCGCCGCGGCGATGTAGACCTGCGCCTCGTCGGCTGCCGTGGCGAACGACGACGTCCCCTCGGTCGCCTGCTCGGCCTGCGCCATCGAGGCGCCGGTCGTGACGATCGTGCCGCCCAGGAGGCCGAAGGCCGCGAGCCCCGCGAGCACCGACATCACGCGACGCCGGGGCGTGCGCTCGTGCGTCGACGTCTGCAGGAGCGCCGCGTGCTGGGTCGCGATGGCGCGCGCCTCGCGGCGCGTGAGGGCTCGGGTCTGCTCGGGTCCGGAAGTCACAGTTCCTCGAGTCTAGCGTGTGTTATGCGACTGTGACATACCCGGCCCCCGGGTGGTCAGCGCACGGCGAGCATGATCTCGATGACCGCGTCCAGGACCGCGTCGACCTGCTCCTCGCGGTAGCCGTCGCGCGTCATCCGGAACGCCGTCTGGCGGATCTGCTCGACCGTGAGCGGGGCGCCCTGCGCGAGGTAGGCGACGATGCGATCGGCCACGAGGTCGACCTCGGAGCGGGCGTATCCGTACCGCAGGAGGCCGACGCGCGCGAAGCGCTCCCCCTCGGGCCGCTGGAGTCGGTCCAGCACCACCTGCGCCTCGCGGCGGGTGCGCTCGACCCAGGCGTCGGCGCCCTCCGTCCTGACGGCGCGCTCGCGCTCCCGAGCGGCGAACGCGTCCTCGACTCGGGCGAGGGCCGCATCGACCGCGGAGATCCGGTATCCGCCGCGCACGAGCGGGAAGGCCGCCGAGCGCACCTGCTCGGCATCGAGTTCGTCGTCCCCCTGCTGCTCGAAGGCGGCACGGGCGCGAGCGAGGAAGGCATCCACCGCGTCGCGCTGGTACCCCTTCTCGCGGCCCGTCGCGAGGGGGAACGGCAGGGTGGTCGAGGAGTCCGTCACGATACCGCCAGAGGTGAGAGGAGGAAGTGCAGGGCGAGCGTCGCCACCGCCGACGGCAGGATGCTGTCGAGCCGGTCGAGCACTCCGCCGTGGCCGGGGAGCGCGGACGACATGTCCTTGATGCCCAGATCGCGCTTGATCATCGACTCGCCGAGATCACCCGCGGTCGCCGTGCAGAGGATGACCGCGCCGAAGACGAGACCGGCCCACCACGGGATCCCCAGCATGAACTGCGCGAGGAGCGCGCCCGCCACGAGCGCACCCAGGGCAGCGCCCGCGAATCCCTCCCAGGTCTTCTTCGGGCTGATGCGCGGGGCCATCGGATGGCGGCCGAACGCGAGTCCGGATGCGTACGCCGCGGTGTCGGCGACCACCGCGACGATGAGGAACGCGAGGATCCACCACTCGCCGCGGTCCTCGCGGAGGAGCACGAGCGCGAGGCTCGCGAGGAACGGGACGTACAGCGGCACGAATGCCCCGACGAGCACGTCGGCCAGCACGTCCTGCGGCGTGCGGCCGTCCTGCGCCGTCATCTGCGCGAGGAGGCGCCACACGACGATGAGCGCCATGGCGGCGAAGAGGGCGACCCAGTGCAGCCAGAGGTCGGCGAAGTAGCCGGCGGCGAGGATGAGGACGACCGCCGCGAGCTGCGGAGCGAGGTCGATGCGCCGGCCGCCGTCGCGCAGCGCGCGCCACAGCTCGTGCACGCCGAGCACCGACACGAGCAGCGCGACGACGGCGAAGAGCCACTTCACGACGAGCAGCGAGACGACGACCGCCGCGCCCGCTGCGACGCCGACGAGGATCGCCGCGATGAGGTCGCGCCCCGTGCGCTGCTTGATGCGCTCGTTCTTCTCCTCGAACTGCTCGCGCGCATGCGCGACCTGATGCTCGAACTCGCCGCGCGCCGCGTGCACGCGCTCGTGGAACGTGCCCTGCTCGCCGCGCGGCTCGCTCGGGGGCTCCGATCCGGGGACGTCCGTCATCGCCAGGTCAGACCTCGAGGAGCTCTGCCTCTTTGTGCTTCAGCGCCTCGTCGATCTTGTCCACGTGCGCCTTGGTGATGGCGTCGAGCTCCTTCTCGCCGCGCACGATGTCGTCCTCGCCGATCTCGTCGCGGAGCGCGTCGAGGTCGTCCTTCACCTGACGGCGGATGCCGCGCAGGCGGACCTTGGCGTCCTCGCCCTTCGTGCGCACGATCTTGACGAACTCCTTGCGGCGCTCCTGCGTGAGCTCCGGCATCGTGATGCGCACGATGTTGCCGTCGTTCGTCGGGTTGGCGCCGAGGTTCGGCATCTCGCGGATCGCGTCCTCGATCGCCTTGAGGGCCGACTTGTCGTAGGGCGTGACGATGAGCGTGCGCGCCTCGGGGTTCGCGAGCGACGCGAGCTGCTGGAGCGGCGTGGGCGTGCCGTAGTAGTCGACGAGGATGCGCTGGAAGAGCTGCGGGTTCGCGCGGCCGGTCCGCACGGTCGCGAAGTCCTCCTTCGCCGCCTCGACGGCCCGATCCATCCGGGCAGTGGCATCGGCAAGAACGTCCGCGATCACGGTGACTCCATTCGTCGGTGGTGCTGGGAAAAGTCTAGTGGGCGCCGTGCCGGCGCCCGGCGAGGTCACGCCGTGACGAGCGTGCCGATGGGCTCGCCGCGCAGGGCGGCCGTGACGTTGCCGGCGGGCTCCATGCCGAACACGCGCATGTTCATCCCGTTGTCCATGCAGAGGCTGAAGGCCGTCGCGTCGACGACCTTGAGGCCGCGCATGAGGGCGTCCGAGTAGGTGACGTGGTCGAGTCGCGTCGCCGTCGCGTCCGTGCGCGGATCGGCCGTGTAGACGCCGTCGACGCCGTTCTTCGCGACGAGCACCTCGGTCGCGCGGATCTCGAGGGCCCGCTGCGCGGCGACCGTGTCGGTCGAGAAGTAGGGCAGGCCGGCGCCCGCGCCGAAGATGACGACGCGGCCCTTCTCGAGGTGGCGCTCCGCGCGCAGCGGGATGTACGGCTCGGCGACCTGGCGCATCTCGATCGCGGACTGCACGCGCGTGGCGGCGCCCGCCTGCTCGAGGAAGTCCTGCAGGGCGAGGGCGTTCATGACCGTCCCGAGCATGCCCATGTAGTCGGCGCGCGCCCGGTCCATGCCGCTCTTGGAGAGCTCAGCGCCGCGGAAGAAGTTGCCTCCGCCGACGACGACCGCGACCTCGACGTCCTGTGACGCCTCTGCGATCTCGCGCGCGATCTGGCTGACGACATCCGGGTTGACCCCGAGCTGCCCTCCCCCGAACGCCTCGCCGGACAGCTTCAGCAGCACCCGCCGCTTGGTCACTTCGCTCACTGTGGATCCTCTCGTCGCCGATACACGCTACCGGTCGCAGGCGGCAGCTCCCTGTGCAGGCACGCGGATGTCGCGTGTCGACCTCCGCGCGCAGAGAAAGGGGGCTCGGATCCGCGGATCCGAGCCCCCTTCCGTCACGTCGTTACGCGCCCACCTTGAAACGCGCGAAGCCCGTGATCGTGATGCCGGCGTCCTGCGCGACCTTCGCGACGGACAGCTTGTTGTCCTTCGCGTAGTCCTGGTCGAGCAGCGCGACCTGCTTGAAGAACGCGTTCACGCGTCCCTCGACGATCTTCGGGAGGGCGGCCTCGGGCTTGCCCTCGTTGCGGGAGATCTCGGTGACGATCTCGCGCTCCTTCTCGACGTCGGCCGCGGGGACCTCGTCGCGCGAGAGGTAGGACGGGTTCGCGAAGGAGATGTGCTGCGCGATGCTGCGCGCCGTCTCCGCGTCGTCGCCCGTGTACGCGACGATGACGCCGACCTGCGGGGGCAGGTCCTTGCTCGTGCGGTGCAGGTAGACCTGGAACGCGTCGCCCTCGAGGGTGCGGACGCGGCGGAGCTCGACCTTCTCGCCGATGATCGCGGCCTCATCGGAGATGAGCTGCTCGACCGTCTGGTCGCCCGCGGTGGCCGCGAGGGCCTCCTCGACCGAGTCGGCGGCGGCCGCGGCGGCGGCGTCGGCGACCTTGTCGGCGAGCGCGATGAAGCGGTCGTTCTTCGCGACGAAGTCGGTCTCGCACGCGAGCTCGACGAGCGTCGCCTTGCCGCCCTGCTCGCGGGCGACCACGAGGCCCTCGCTCGTCGCGCGGTCGGCGCGCTTCGCGTTGCCCTTGGCGCCCTTGAGGCGGAGGATCTCGACGGCCTTCTCGACGTCGCCGTCAGCCTCCTCGAGCGCCTTCTTGGTGTCGACCATGCCGGTGCCGAGCTGCTCGCGCAGAGCCTTGATGTCGGCGATGCTGAAGTTGGCCATGGGTGCTGGCTCTCCTTGTTCGTGGTGGAACGGTGACCTGAGCGAGGCGGGCCCGGTGGGGCCCGCCTCGTCGAGCATTACTCCGCTGCGGGAGCCTCGGCCGGCGCGGCCTCGGCGGCGGGAGCCTCCGCGACCTCGGCGGGCGCCTCGGTCGAGCCCTGCTCGAGGAGCTCGCGCTCCCACTCGGCGAGAGGCTCGGCCTCGCCCTCGGGGTTGTGCTTCTGCTGGAGGCCCTCGGCGGCGGCGTCGGCGATGATGCGCGTCAGCAGCGAGACCGAGCGGATGGCGTCGTCGTTGCCCGGGATCGGGTACTGCAGGTCGTCGGGGTCGACGTTCGTGTCGAGGATGCCGATGACGGGGATCCCGAGCTTCTTCGCCTCGTCGATCGCGAGGTGCTCGCGCTTGGCGTCGACGACCCACAGGGCCGACGGCGTCTTGCTGAGGTTGCGGATGCCGCCGAGCGACTTGTGGAGCTTGTCGAGCTCGCGGCGCTTGAGGAGGAGCTCCTTCTTGGTGAAGCCCGTGCCGGCCGGGTCGTCGAAGTCGAGCTCCTCGAGCTCCTTCATGCGCGCGAGGCGCTTCGACACGGTCGAGAAGTTGGTGAGCAGACCGCCGAGCCAGCGCTCGTTGACGTAGGGCTGGCCCACGCGGGTCGCCTGCTCGGCGAGCACCTCCTGCGCCTGCTTCTTCGTACCGACGAAGAGGATGGTGCCGCCGCGCGCGACGGTCTCCTTGACGAAGTCGTAGGCCTTGTCGATGTAGCCGAGCGACTGCTGGAGGTCGATGATGTGGATGCCGCTGCGCTCCGTGAGGATGAAGCGCTTGACCTTCGGGTTCCAGCGACGGGTCTGGTGTCCGAAGTGGACGCCGCTGTCGAGCAGCTGGCGGATGGTGACGACGGCCATGGTCGTGCTCCTTGATCTGGGCGCTCGCGCGCCATGCGGTTGATTCCGCCGATCGGACGATCGGCGAGCCTGGTGCCCGACGCACTCCCGCCCTTCGAGAAGGGACCGAGGGGAGTCGCGCCACGACGATCGTCCGGAGACGAGGTCGCTGAGGGCACGCGTAGTCATCCCGAGACGGGATGCATCCCCCAGCATACCAGGCGCTCGTCTCCCCCACGGCGCGTGCACAGGCGCGCGACACGCGGCTCCCTCGTCCCCCGCCGCGCATTCGAGCGAAGCGGGCCGCCGCGCGCGCCGAGGCTGAGGACATGCAGCGCACAGCCCGCTCCGTCCTCGTCCTCCTGGTCGCACTCGTGTGCGCCGGCGCGGCTCCCGCGGCGGCGCATGCGCCGTCCGCGGCACCGGCCGACACCGAGGTCCGCATCGAGACCGCCGAGCAGTGGGTGTGGCCCGTGAGCCAGGACGTCCGGATCGTCCGCCCCTTCGAGGCGCCGCCGCACCGCTACGGTCCGGGGCACCGCGGCATCGACCTCGCGGCCGATGCCGCTCCCCTGCGCGCCCCGGCGTCGGGAGTGATCGCATTCGCGGGGGTCGTGGTCGACCGGCCGCTCCTGACGATCGACCACGGCGACGGGCTCGTCACGACGCTCGAGCCCGCGACGACCGAGCTCGCCGTGGGCGACGCGGTCTCCCGCGGGCAGGAGATCGGCGCGCTCGCGTCGGGCGGCCACGCCGCGCCCGGCGCGGTGCACTTCGGGGTGCGCCTCCACGGCGAGTACATCAACCCGCTCCTCCTGCTCGGCGGGGTTCCCCGGGCGGTGCTCCTCCCCTGCTGTTGAGCGCGGCTCGCCTCCGGGCGATCGCGCGTCAGGCGCGCGGATGCGCGAGGCGGTAGGCCGCCGCGAGGCGCTCGGAGGAGACGTGCGTGTAGATCTGGGTCGTGCCGAGACTCGCGTGACCGAGGATCTCCTGCACCGCGCGGAGGTCGGCGCCGCCATTCAGGAGGTGCGTCGCGGCGGAATGCCGCAGGGCGTGCGGCCCCACCGTCTCGACGCCCATCGCGGGCGCGACGGTGCGGGCGACGAGCTCGTAGACCGTGCGCGGCCCCACGCGCCGACCGCGGGCGCCGAGGAAGAGCGCGGCGCCTGCTCCATCTCCGCGCGCGGCCAGGGCCGGGCGCCCGCGCGTGAGGTACGCGGCGATCGCGCGCGCGGCCGGCGCTCCGAACGGCACGACACGCTCCTTAGCGCCCTTGCCGACGACGCGCGCCGTGGCGCGATCGAGATCGACGTCGTCGACGTCGAGGCCGCACAGCTCCGAGACCCGCACGCCCGCGCCGTAGAGGAGCTCGATGAGCGCGTGGTCGCGCAGCGCGAGCGGGTCGCCGTCGGCCGCAGCCGCGGCCATCCGGCGCAGGAGCTCGTCGAGGGCAGGTGCCGCTGCGACGTGCGGCAGGGTCCGGCCGCGCTTCGGCGTGACCAGGCGCAGGCTCGGGTCCACCTCGATGAGGCCCTCCTCGCGAGCCCAGCGGAAGAGCGCGCGCGCCGACGACGTGCGCCGGGCGACGGTCGAGCGCGCGTCGCCGCGCTGCGTCGCGCGCCACAGCCAGTCGCGCAGTGCGTCGAGGTCGACGTCGGCGAGCTCGCGATCGCCGACCGCATCGGCGAGATCGGCGAGGTCGGCCCGGTAGGCGCGGACGGTCGCGGGCGAGAGGCGCCGCACCGTCTCGAGATGCGCGCCGAACGCGTCGATCGCGCGGAGCAGCTGCATCCTCCGATGGTGCCCCGGCCCGCGCGGGGACCGGGCGCGCCGCGCCGGTTCGCACGCTGCCCATCCGGATCGGCGGCGGCTCCGAAGAGAGATCGACACGGATGGACCGTGCCAGAACGGAGCAAGCTCATGCGCACCTCAGTCAATCGGATCGTCGCCACCGTCTTCGGAGCCGTGTACGTCCTCGTCGGGCTGCTCGGCTTCGCCGTGACGGGCGGCGTCGGATTCCTCGCCACGGAGGGCGGGCTGCTGCTCGGGATCTTCCAGGTGAATCCGCTCCACAACATCGCGCACCTCGCGATCGGCGCCGCGCTCGTCGCGGCCGGGATGGCGGGGGTCCGTGCGGCGAGGGCCGTGAACGCGACCGTCGGCGCCGCGTACCTCCTCCTCGGGATCGCGGGCTTCTTCCTCGTCGGCACGGCGCTGAACATCCTCGCGCTCAACACCGCAGACCACGTCCTGCACCTCGCGAGCGCTCTCGTGCTCCTCGCGGTGGGGCTCGGCGCCGAGCGGTCCGTGGGGCGGGAGTCGATCGCGTGACGTTCACCGGCACCTGGCCCGCCCTCGCCGCGTGCGGGGCGGGCCTGGCCCATCTCGCCGTCGCCGCGGGGTCCCCCTGGTGGCTGCTGGCTCTCCTGTGCGCCGCCGGAGTCGCCGAGCTGGGCTGGGGCGCAGCCGCCCTGCGTGCCGGGCGCATCGTCGCGTCGCGCGCGGCACTCGGCGGCTCGCTCGCCCTCGCCCTCCTGACGACGGCGATCGGCGTCGCGGGCGGGATGGGTCCCGCTCCGATGGCCGTCGCGATCGCGCTCCTGCTCGTCGTGGCGGCGGCCGCCGCGCGCGCCGTGCGCCGCAGGGCCTGCGCCGCGCCCGGCGGCACCGCGCGCGCCGTCCTCGGCATGCTCGTGGGCGCGACGCTCGTGGCCGCCGTCACGACGCCTGCCCTGTCGCTCACCGAGCCCGGGACGCACGCGGTGCCGCACGGCGAGATGCACGGCGGGCACGCGCACTGAGAGGGAGGAGCCGCTGTCGGGAGATCGGGGTTGCATCTCAAGCCGCTTGAGGCCTCAGGGTGAGGACATGAACACTTCCGAGAACGCTCTCTCCTCCATCGGCGAGGTGGCGCATCGCACCGGACTCAGCGTCAGCGCCATCCGCTACTACGACGACGAGGGACTCGTCGACGCGACCGACGCCACCGACGGAGGCCATCGCCTCTACGACGTGGACGCGATCGCGCGGCTCGAGCTCGTCCGCACGCTGCGCGACCTCGAGACCGGTCTGCCGCAGGTGCGCCGCGTGCTCGCCGGGACGAGCTCGCTGCGGGATGTGCTCGCCGAGCATCTCCACGTGATCGAGACGCGGGCCGCGGATCTGGACGCGAAGCGCGCCGTCCTCCGCGCGCTCGTGCGACAGGAGGGCACGGCGGAGCGCGCGAACCTCCTGCGCAGGCTCGTGACGATGCCCGATGCCGAGCGTCAGCGGCTCATCGACGACTTCCTCGACGAGGTCACCGCCGGCCTTCCGCAGGAGGCGTCCGAGCGCATCCGCGACGTGCGGCCGGTGCTGCCGCCCGACCCGGCCCCCGAGCAGCTCGACGCCTGGCTGAGCCTCGCGGAGCTCCTGCAGGACCATCGGTTCCGCGCGGCGATCCGCTCCTACCTGCACGCGACGTACGCGCAGTTCCCCGGTCCGGAGATGTCCTCGCCTCCCGTGCAGGACTTCATCCACTCGGCAGGCGCCGACCTGATGCGCCGGCTCACGGCCGCTCACCAGGCGGGTCTCGCGGCGGACGATCCCCACGTGGCCTCCCTCGCCGCACAGCTGGTCGACGAGCTCGCCGGGACGTTCGGCGTCGCGGCCGACGACGACGTCCGCGCACGGCTCGCCGAGCGCTATCGCACGGTCGACAGCCTCACCCTCGAGGCCCTTGAGGACGAGGAGTACCGCACGACCGAGGGCCGCTATCTCGAGCTGGTCGCGATCGTCAACGGCGGCCCGCACCCGGATGCCGCCCTTCTCGACGGCGCCCACCGCACGCGGGGTGACGGAGACGGCCCGAGTCTCGGAGAGCTCGGCCGCTGGCTGGCTGCGGCGATCGCCGGAGGGTCGTGAGCGCAGGAACCCTCGGATCTCAGGCGAGCACCCAGCCGCCGTCCGTCCGTCGCACCGCGCCGGCCAGCTCGAGCAGGCCGAGCGCGGCCTGCACGGCCTCCACGGCCATCCCGCTGCGCCGTGCGATCTCATCGACATCGCGTGGGGAGCGGGAGGCGAGCGCATCGCGGACGCGGACCTCCTCCGCGGATGGACCGCCCAGAGCGGTCGCGTCGTCGGCTCCCTCGCCGATCAGCTCGAGGACGTCGGCGGCCGACGTGACGCACTGCGCGTCGAACTCGCGCAGCAGGCGATGACAGCCGGCCGAGGTCGCACTCGTCACGGGTCCGGGCACGGCTCCGAGCGGTCGCCCGAGCGCCGCGGCGTGCCCTGCCGTGTTCAGCGTGCCGCTGCGCGCGCCGGCCTCGACGACGACCGTCGCGGCGCTCAGCGCGGCGATGCACCGATTCCGCTGGAGGAACCGCCACTTGGTCGGCGTCGCGCCCGGCGCCGTCTCGCTCACGATCGCGCCGACGCGCGCGATGTCGGCGAACAGGCGAGCGTGCCCGGCGGGATACACGCGGTCGGCGCCGCCGGCGACGACCGCGACCGTCAGCCCGCCGACGCCGAGCGTCGCGCGATGGGCAGCGCCGTCGATGCCGTACGCGGCGCCCGAGATCACGCCGATGCCGCGAGACGCGAGCTCGCCCGCGAGCTCGGCCGCGACGTGCTCCCCGTATGGCGTCGCCGCGCGTGCGCCCACGATCGCGACCGAGCGTGCGATGCGCGAGAGGCCCGTCACGTCGCCTCTCGTCCACAGAGCGAGCGGCGCGTGCGTGCCGAGGTCGGTCAGCTGCTCGGGCCACCCCGCGTCCTCCGGGGTCACGAGCACCAGCCCGGCGCGAGCGCCCTGCGCGAGGGCCTGCGCGACGTGCGCGGGGTCGAGCCGCGGCTGCCACCGCGACCGAGCGGCCGCGAGCGCCTGCGCGCCCAGCCCCAGCTCCGTGAGCGATCCGTCGTGCAGCCCCGCCTCGACCATCCGCAGAGCCTCATCCGGACCGTGCGCCGCGACGAGCGCGCCCGCGGTCCCGTCGCCCGGCTCGACGATGGCGGTCCACACCGCGCGCGCCAGACGGGCCGGATCCTCCCGGCTGTGCGGCGCGCCCGCTCGGCGCACGCGATCGTCGTCGAGCAGCGTCATGCCACAACCCCCTTCTTCAGGAACAGCGCCCTGCCCACATCCGCCGCGTCCGGTCGGTCCCTGCCGGCCAGATCGGCGACCGTCCAGGCGACCCGCAGCACGCGGTCGTAGCCCCTCAGGGTGATGAGCCCGCGCTGGAGCGCGGCGTCGAGCCCCCGCAGCGCCGCGGCGTCGGGCGCTCGCGGCCCGCGCCGCAGCCACGTCCCGGGGACCTCGGCGTTGATGCGCCAGGGCGTTCCCGACAGCCGCTCCCGCGCCCGATCCCGCGCCGCGAGCACGCGCTGCCGCCCCTCCTCCGATGACATGGCGTCTCCCGCGCGCGTCTGCGCGATGCTCGCGATCCGCTCGACGCGCAGATCGATGTCGATGCGGTCGAGCAGCGGAGCCGAGAGGCGCTGCGCGTACCGGCGGATGATGTGCGGAGAGCACGTGCACGACCCGCCGCGCACGCCGTACTCCCCGCACGGACAGGGATTCATCGCGAGGACGAGCTGGAAGCGCGCCGGGAAGCGCGCGGAGAACCCCGCGCGGTGGATGTCGATGCGCCCCTGCTCGAGCGGCTGGCGCAGCGCGTCGAGCGTCGACGACGACGCCTCGGTCGCCTCGTCGATGAACAGCACCCCGCGGCTCGCGCGCGCGATCGCACCCGGCCGCACGGTGCGCGACCCGCCGCCGATGAGCGCGGCGGTCGACGCCGAGTGGTGGGGCGCCTCGAACGGCGGCCGCCGGTCGAGGCGCACGACCCGCTCCCCCGCGAGCGATCGCAGCGATGCGGCCTCGAGGGCTGCCTCGTCGTCGAGCGGCGGGAGGATGCCGGGCAGACGGCGGGCGAGCATGGTCTTGCCCGCTCCCGGCGGGCCCGACATGAGCACGTGGTGACCGCCCGCCGCGGCCACGACGAGCGCCTCGACGGCGTCGCGCTGCCCCACGACGTCAGCGAGGTCGACGTCGTCCTCGTCGGCCTCGGGCGCCGGCGGGCCGGGGATCGGCGGGAGGTCCGGCACCTCCACCTCTGAGCCGTGCCACGCCGCGACCTGAGCGAGCGAGATCGCCCCGCGCACCTCGGCGCCCGCGACGAGCTCGGCCTCCTCCCGGTTCGCCCAGGGGACCACGACCCGGGTGCGGCCCGCGGCGACCGCGGCGCGCACGGCCGGCAGGATGCCCGGCACGGGCCGCAGGCGCCCGTCCAGCCCCAGCTCGCCGAGATGCACCACCTCGGCCGCCGATGACCGGCGCAGGCGGTCGTCGGTCGCGAGCGCGGTCACCGCGATCGCGAGATCGAACGCGGTCCCGTGCTTCGGGAGCCCCGCCGGTGACAGGTTCACGGTGAGGCGTCGGTACGGGAGCATGAGCCCGCTGTTCTCGCACGCGCTCGTGACCCGGCGCGCGGCCTCGCCGAGCGCGCGGTCGGCGAGGCCGATGATCCGGATCTCCGGCTGATGCGACGTGACGTCGGCCTCCACCTCGACGAGCTCGCCCGTGAGCCCGGTGAGCGCGACCGCCCACGTCCGCGCGACCGTCATCGGAGGTCCTCGAGATGCTCGAGGGCGCCCGTCCCGGGATCGGCGCCCACGATCGCGACCGCGTCGATCCGGAGGGATCGGCCGAGCAGCGCTCCGGGGTGCGCGCGCGTCCACGCCGCCGCGAGCCGCCACAGCCGACGCAGCTTGCGCCGGTCGACGGCCTCGAGCGGATGGCCGAAGGCCGTGCCCGTGCGCGTCTTGACCTCGACGACCGCGAGCCGTGTGCCGCGGCACGCGACGATGTCGATCTCCCCGTCAGCGCACCGCCAGTTGCGGTCGAGGATCTCGTACCCGATCGATGAGAGGTACTGCGCCGCGCGCTCCTCGCCCGCTCGACCGAGGTCGTCCTTCCGTGCCATGACGGCAGACTGCCTGGACGGACGACCGGATGCGGCGGCGGACGGCCGGCTGGGGAGACGGCGCGCCGCGGGGCGCGCCTGTGCAGACGGCGTCGCCGCGCGGGGATGCTACTTGCCGTCGAGCGAGAGCTCGTCGGGCAGCTCGAAGTCGCGGCGCGACAGCTCCTCGATGTTCACGTCCTTGAACGTGAGCACGCGCACCGACTTCACGAAGCGGTCCGAGCGGTAGATGTCCCAGACCCAGACGTCCTTCATCGTGATCTCGAAGTAGAAGTCGGTCTCGGTGTCGTGACGGACGACGTCGACCTCGTTCGCGAGGTAGAAGCGGCGCTCGGTCTCGATCACGAACTGGAACTGCGAGACCACGTCGCGGTACTCGCGGAACAGAGCCAGCTCGAGCTCGCGGTCGTAATCCTCGAAGACATCGTCATCCATGGTCCTCCCATCCTAGGCGTCCGGGATGCCGCGTCGCGCCGCTCGAAGGCGGCTCAGAACAGGGCGGGCGCGTCGGCGATCGCCCACGACCGGCGGTGGTGCGCACTCAGACCGTGCTCGCGGATCGCGGCACGGTGCGTCGCGCTCGCGTAGCCCTTGTTGCTGGCCCATTCGTAGACCGGGAGCTCATCGTGGAGTCCGGTCATGAGGCCGTCGCGCGCGACCTTCGCGATGACCGATGCCGCAGCGAGCGACGCGCAGTCGCGGTCGCCCTTGACCACCGTGCGGATGTCGAGCCCCGCGCCGCGCACGGGCGAGATGTAGTCGTGGTTGCCGTCGAGGAGCACGACCCCGGCCGCGGGCGCGTAGCCCTGCTCCTCGAGCGACGCGAGCGCGCGGACGGCCGCGAGGCCCAGGGCGCGGATGATCCCGATCTCGTCGACCTCCGCGGCCGTCGCCCAGCCGAGCGCGCTGGCCCTGACCCACGCGGCCGCGCGGTCGGCGACGTCCGCGCGGCGTCCGGCGGGGACGAGCTTCGAGTCGCGCAGCCCCTCGGGAACCGTACAGGCGACGGCCTCCGCGTCCACGACGGATGCCCCGATGGTCACGGGCCCGGCGAGGGCGCCGCGCCCGACCTCGTCGAGCGCGAAGACGAGCGGCGCCTCCGCGAGGAGCGCCCGCTCGTGCGCGATGGTCGGCGCGACGACGGTCATCCCGCTGCGCTCGCCTTCTCCTCCTCGGCCTCGTCCTCGCGGTCGGGGATGCCCCGGAACACCTCGTGATGCCCGTCGACCGTCCCGAAGCGGTCGAGCGGCCAGGTGAGGAGGAACACCCGGCCCACGACGTTGTCGATCGGCACGAACCCGCCGCCGGGCTGGTCCGTGTGGAAGCGCGCATCGCGCGAGTTGTCGCGGTTGTCGCCGAGCACCCACAGGGCACCCTCCGGCACGACGACGTCGAACGGGTCGTTCGAGGCCTGGGTGTCGCCCTCGGGCAGCTTGAGGTAGCCGAGCTCGTCGACCGGGACCCCGTTGACGGTGATCTGCCCCAGCGCGTTGCAGCACTCGACGTGATCGCCCGGCAGCCCGATGATGCGCTTCACGAGGTGGTCGTCCGAATCGCCGGCCGACAGCCCCACGAGGGTCAGGAGCCCGTCGACGGCCTCCATGAACGGCGACTGCTCGGGCGCCTTCGGCTGCGGATCGAGCCAGCCGCCCGGATCCTCGAACACGACGATGTCCCCGCGCTCGTAGCCCGTCCACAGCGGCGTGAGCTCGTCCACGAGGATGCGGTCGTCGATCTGGAGCGTGTCCTCCATCGACGCCGACGGGATGAAGAACGACCGGACGATGAACGTCTTGATGAGGAACGACACCACCAGCGCGACCACCACGATGACGGCGATGTCGCGCAGGAACATCAGGATGCCCCGTCCGCGCTGCTCCGGCTGCTCGGCGGTCGTGGTGTCGCTCGTCATGGGGTCCTTCGCGTCCGCGCCGCCGAGGTGACGGGGGCGTTCCTCCAGAATCTCACATGAACGCAGACACCCCGTGCCGCGGGGCACGGGGTGTCTGCTCGGATCGCGTGAGATCAGGCGTTCTCGCGCTTCTCCTTGATCTTCGCCTTCTTGCCGCGCAGCTCGCGCAGGTAGTACAGCTTCGCGCGACGCACGTCACCGCGCGTGACGACCTCGATGTGGTCGATGACCGGCGAGTGCACGGGGAACGTGCGCTCCACGCCGACCTGGAAGCTGATCTTGCGGACCGTGAAGGTCTCGCGCACGCCCGAGCCCTGGCGGCGGATGACGACGCCCTGGAACACCTGGATGCGCGAGCGGCTGCCCTCGACGATGTTCACGTGCACCTTGACGGTGTCGCCGGGGCCGAACGCGGGGACGTCGGAGCGGAGCGAAGCCGCATCGACGGCGTCGAGAATGTGCATGACGGTTCTCTTCCTGCGGCCGCCTCAGGTCGACCGCCTTCGAAAATGGGGTATCGCACGTGCATGTGGGATCCCGTGGACCCTCGGCTCCCCTGCGGCAGAGCGCGAAACGGCCCGCGCCGACGGGCGCGGTCGTCACAGCACGACATCCCATTGTCTCACACCAGGACCCGCGCCACGATCCGCGGGTGCCGCCCCTCGCCGCGCATCGGGGAGAATGGAGGTTCGAGCGAGAGGACACACCCATGATCGAACTGCGCACCCCGGCCGAGATCGAGCAGATGCGGCCGGCTGGCCGGTTCGTCGCGGAGACCCTCGCGACGCTCCGCGAGGAGACGAAGGTCGGCACGAACCTCCTCGCGATCGACCGTCGCGCGCACGAGCTCATCCGCCGGGCAGGGGCCGAGTCGTGCTACATCGACTACCACCCGTCGTTCGGCGCGAGCCCGTTCGGCAAGGTCATCTGCACGTCGATCAACGACGCGGTCCTCCACGGGCTCCCGCACGACTACGCGCTGCGCGACGGCGACCTCGTCACGCTCGACTTCGCGGTCTCGATCGACGGCTGGGTCGCCGACTCCGCTGTCTCGTTCGTCGTCGGCACCCCGCGCGACGAGGACCTCGCCCTCATCGACACGACCGAGCGCGCGCTCGACGCCGCGATCGCCGCCGCGACGGTGGGCAATCGCGTGGGCGACATCTCCGCGGCCATCTCGCAGATCGCGCGTGCCGACGGCCTCTCGATCAACACCGACTTCGGCGGCCACGGCGTGGGCCGCATCATGCACGGCGACCCGCACATCCCGAACGACGGCCGCCCCGGGCGCGGATTCCCGCTCAAGCCGGGTCTCGTCATCGCGATCGAGCCGTGGTTCCTGCAGAGCACCGACGAGCTCGTCACCGACCCGGATGGCTGGACGCTGCGCAGCGCGGACGGCTCGCGCGGCGCGCACAGCGAGCACACCATCGCGATCACGGAGGACGGCCCGATCGTCCTGACGGACCGCTCGCACCTCTGACGCCGTCCTCACATCCGCCGCTCAGGCGGTTGTGAGCGAAACGTTCGCTCGGGGAAACCCCCGGCCGCGCAGACGGGAAACACCGCGCTCCTACGTTCGTGTCACGACCTCGAAGTGACCCTCGAACGCAGGAGCCGCCATGACCGCCGTGGACCCCCTCCCCTCTCGCATCGTCGTCGTCGGCGCCGGGATGGTGGCGCATCGCTTCGTCGAGAGCCTCCTCAGCCGCACGACGGCCCCCTGGCACGTGACCGTGCTCGGCGAGGAGCGCCGGCTGCCCTACGACCGGGTCGGCCTCACGTCGTTCTTCTCGGGAGCCACCCCCGACGACCTGACCCTCGACCCCGGCGTCTTCGACGACGATCGGGTCGAGCTCCTCCCCGGAGAGCCGGTCATCCGCATCAACCGCGCGGAGCGCACCGTCACGACCGCCGCGCGCCGCGACATCCCCTATGACACGCTCGTCCTCGCGACGGGCTCCTACGCCGCGAAGGTCGCCGTCGACGGCTCCGACCTCCCCGGCTGCTTCGTCTACCGGACGATCGACGACGTGCAGCGCATGCGCGACTTCGTCGCCGCGCGGTCGGCGCAGCTGGGCAGGCCGCTCGTCGGCAAGGTGATCGGCGGCGGGCTCCTCGGGCTCGAGGCGGCAGGAGCGCTCCAGGGTCTCGACGTCGCCTGCACGGTCGTGCAGTCGTCCGACCGCCTCATGTCGGCCCAGCTCGATCTCGCCGGCGGCAACGCGCTGCGGCGCCTCATCGAGGCGCGCGGGATCGAGGTGCTGACCCAGGCCCGCACGACCCGCCTCGACCCCGACCGCTCGGGCAACGTCGCGGGGCTCGAGTTCCAGGACGGCTCCTACGTCGGCGCCGACATCGTCGTGTTCACGGTGGGCGTCCGCCCGCGCGACGAGCTCGCCCGTGCCGCCGGGCTCCCCGCGGACCCACGCGGCGGGGTCGTCATCGACGACCGCTGCCGCACGGCCGACCCGTCGATCCTCGCGATCGGCGAGGTCGCGAGCTTCGACGGCCAGTGCATCGGCCTCGTCGCACCCGGGTACGCCATGGCCGAGGTCGCGGCGACGCAGCTGCTGGGCGGCGACGCGACCTTCCCCGGCTTCGACGACTCCACCAAGCTCAAGCTCTCGGGCGTCGACGTCGCGAGCTTCGGCGACGCGTTCGCGCGCACGCCGGGCGCTCTCGACGTCAGCTACGCCGACCCGGTGGCCGGCGTGTACAAGAAGCTCGTGCTGTCGGACGACGCCAAGACCCTGCTCGGCGGCATCCTCGTCGGCGACGCGTCGGCATACGGCTCGCTGCGCCCGCTTCTGGGCAGCGCGCTGGGCGCCGACCCCGTCGCCTACCTCATGCCCGAGGGCGGAGTCGAGGCTCCCGGCGGCGACCTCCCTGACGAGGCGATCATCTGCTCGTGCTCGAGCGTCACGGCGGGGCGCATCCGCTCGGCCGTGCACGACGACGGCTGCACCGACGCTGGCGAGGTGAAGGCGTGCACGAAGGCGGGGGCCACGTGCGGCTCGTGTCTCACCACGGTGAAGAAGATCGTCGGCCAGGAGCTCGCGAAGATGGGACAGACCGTCTCGAACGCGCTCTGTGAGCACTTCGACATGTCCCGGCGGCAGCTCTTCGACGCCGTCCGCGTCTCGGGTCTCGACACGTTCTCCGCCGTCATCGAGCGCTTCGGGCGGGGGCGCGGCTGCGACATCTGCAAGCCCGCTCTCGCGAGCATCCTGTCCGTCCTCGTCGGCCGCCACGTGCTCGACGGCGAGAACGCGACGCTGCAGGACACGAACGACCACGTCATGGCCAACATGCAGAAGGACGGCACCTACTCGGTCGTCCCGCGGATGCCCGGCGGCGAGGTCACGCCGGAGGGCCTCATCGCGGTCGGAGAGATCGCGCGCGACTTCGGCCTGTACACGAAGATCACGGGCGGGCAGCGCGTGGACATGTTCGGCGCGCGGCTCGAGCAGCTGCCCGCCATCTGGGCACGGCTGATCGACGCCGGGTTCGAGTCGGGCCACGCCTACGGCAAGTCGCTGCGCACGGTGAAGTCGTGCGTCGGATCGACCTGGTGCCGGTACGGCGTCCTCGACTCGGTCGGCATGGCGGTGCAGCTCGAGCTGCGCTACCGCGGCCTGCGCGCCCCGCACAAGCTCAAGCTCGGCGTCTCGGGATGCGCGCGCGAGTGCGCAGAGGCCCGCGGCAAGGACGTCGGCGTGATCGCGACCGAGACGGGATGGAACATGTACGTGGGCGGCAACGGCGGCTTCACCCCGCGCCACGCGCAGCTCCTCGCCGAGGGCCTCAGCGACGCCGAGCTGCTCACGGCCATCGACCGCTTCTTCATGTACTACATCCGCACGGCCGACCGCCTGCAGCGCACGGCGCCGTGGTTCGAGGAGCTCGAGGGCGGCATCGAGGGCCTCAGGGAGGTCATCTTCGAGGACAGCCTCGGCATCTGCGCCGACCTCGACGCGGCGATGGCGGCGCACATCGACAACTACGAGGACGAGTGGGCGGCCACGCTCCGCGACCCCGAGAAGCTCAAGCGCTTCCAGTCCTTCGTGAACGCCCCCGACACCCCCGATCCCTCGATCGCGTTCGTGCCGGAACGCGGTCAGATCCGCCCCGCCAGCCCCGAGGAGCGCGCCGCCGGCGGCGTCCTCATCGCCGGCACGACCCTGGAGGTGCGTCGATGACGCTCACGCAGACCGATCCCGCGACGGCCCCCGTCGCCCGCTCCTGGGTGCGCGTGTGCGCCGTCTCCGACCTCGAGGTCGAGCGCGGCCGCGCCGCGCTCATCGGCGACACGCAGATCGCCCTGTTCCTCCTGCCCGGCGGCGCCATCCACGCCGTGTCGAACCTGGACCCGTACAGCGACGCGCACGTCATGTCTCGCGGTATCGTCGGCACAAGGCGTTTCGTCGAGACCGGACAGGACGTCGAGTCGGGGCAGGACACCCCCACCGTCGCGTCCCCGATGTACAAGCAGGTGTTCGACCTCCGGACGGGGGCGTGCCTCGACACGCAGGGCAAGGATCCCCGCTCGCTGCGGGTCTGGCCCGTGTCGCAGCAGGGCGACGACGTCTACATCCGATGGGAGTGAGCCGATGACCACGATGCTCGGCGTCTCGCTGTCCGGTCGCGATGTGCTCCTCGTCGGCGGCGGCGCGGTCACGGCGCGGCGGCTCCAGCGCTTCCTCGACGACGGCGCCCTCCCGCGTGTCGTCGCCCCCGACCTCTCGCCCGCGGTCCGCGACCTCGTGGAGGCTCACGGCGTGCCCTGGGCGCCGCGGCGGTTCCGCCGCGAGGACCTCGACGGAGCGTGGCTCGTGCACACGGCGACGGGCGACCTGCAGGTCGACCTGCGCGTGGCCGCGCTCTGCGAGGCGCAGCGCGTCCTGTGCGTCAACGCATCGGATGGCGCGCACGGCACCGCGCGGATCGCCGCCGACACGCGCTCGGGCGACGTGGTCGTCGGCGTGATGTCCGACGCCGGGGTCGACCCGGGTCGCGCGGCGCGCCTCCGCGACGCGATCGAGCGGCTCCTCGTCTCGGGACGCCTCCCGCTGCGCCGACGCCGCGGCGGCGCGGCCGGCCGCGTCGACCTCGTCGGAGGGGGCCCGGGCCCCGTCGACCTCATGACCGTGCGGGCGCGGCGGCTCCTCGCCGAGGCCGACGTCGTCGTCGCCGACCGGCTCGGCCCGGCGGATGCGCTGCTGCCCGAGCTCGACCCCGACGTGCTCGTCATCGATGTGGGGAAGCGCCCCGGCCACCATCCCGTGCCGCAGGACGAGATCAACCGGCTCCTCGTGGCGCATGCGCAGGCCGGGCGCCGCGTGGTCCGGCTGAAGGGCGGCGACCCCTTCGTCTTCGGCCGCGGCGGTGAGGAGCTCGCCGCCTGCCTCGCGGCCGGCGTGCCGGTCGAGGTGGTCCCCGGGCCGACGAGCGCCGTCTCCGTGCCGCAGGCGGCGGGCATCCCGGTCACGCACCGCGGAACCGCCGCGTCCGTGCACATCGTGAACGGCCAGGGCGAGATCGCCGACACGACGCTCGCCGCGCTCTCCGATGCCGCTGTCACGACGGTCTTCCTCATGGGCGTCGCGGCGCTCCCGCGCATCGTCGCGGCGGCGCTCGCGCACGGCGTGCCGGAGGACCGCCCGGTGGCGATCGTCGAGAGCGGGCACACCCCGCAGCAGCGCACGACACGCACGACCCTTGCCGCCGCGGTCGCCGATGCACGCGCCGCGGGGGTCCGCAACCCGGCCGTGATCGTCATCGGAGACGTCGCGCGCGCATCCCTCCTCCTCCCCGAACCCGAGCTGGCAGGTGACACCACCACGTGACCGCACGTCCTCCCCTCTCCGCAGCCCTCGACGGCTGCACCGTCGTCATCGCCGTCGACCGTCGCGCGGGCGAGCTCGCCGCCGCGCTCGAGCGCCACGGAGCGCAGGTGCGCCAGGCGCCCGCGGTGACGATCGTCTCCCACATCGACGACGAGGCGCTCGTCGACGCGACGCGCGCGCTCATCGCCAACCCGCCCGACATCGTCGTCGCCACGACCGGAGTCGGCTTCCGCGGCTGGATGGAGGCCGCCTTCGAGGCGGATCTCGCCGACGAGCTCGCGGCCGCCCTCTCACGCGCGCAGATCGTCGCGCGCGGCCCGAAGGCGCGCGGCGCGGTCCAGCAGGCGGGCTTCACCGCGGACTGGGTCGCGGAGTCCGAGACGTCCGCGGAGCTCGGCGAGTACCTCGTGACGCAGGGCGTCGAGGGGCGCAGGATCGCCGTGCAGCACCATGGATCGGGCGCCGACGGCCTCGACGAGCTGTTCGAGAGCCACGGCGCCGACGTCGTGAGCCTCACCGTGTACCGATGGGGCCCGCCGCCCGACCCCCAGGTCGTGCTGCGGTCGGTCATCCAGGCCGGCGACGGCGAGGTCGACGCCGTGCTCTTCACGTCCGCGCCGGGCGCGGCCGAGTGGGTCGCCGCGGCCTCCGCGGCGCACGCGCTCGAGGACATCCGCGACCGCGCAGCCCAGGGCCGGCTCCTCCTCGCCGCCGTGGGACCGATCACGGCCGGCCCCCTGCAGGACGCGCGACTCCACCCCGTCGTCGCCGAGCGGGGTCGGCTCGGCTCCCTCGTGCGCACGGTCGTCGCCTACTTCGGCGCGGGCGGTGCCCCGCACGCGCAGACGAGCGCCGGCCGCTTCGAGCTGCGCAGCGGCGGCGCCGTGATCGAGGGGCGCTTCGTGCCGCTCTCGCGCACGGGCATCGACGTGCTCGACATGCTGTTCCGCGCGCGCGGCGCGGTCGTCACGCGCGCCGAGCTGCAGCACGCCCTCCCGCGCTCGAGCCAGAACTCGCATGCGGTCGAGATGGCCGTGGCGCGCCTGCGCGAGGCGCTCGGGGTGCCGGATGTCATCAAGACGGTGGTCAAGCGCGGCTATCGTCTCAACGTGGAGGACCAGGAATGACGACGCTCATCGCGTGCTCGCACGGCACCCGCTTCGAGGAGGGCCGCGAGGCCGTGCGGGCGCTCGTCGACGAGGTGCGCACGCTCCTGCCGGATGTGCGCGTCGAGCAGGCGTTCGTCGACGTCGAGGAGCCCGAGGTCGGCGACGTCGTCGCCCGGGTGGCAGCCGACGGGCCCGCCGTCGTCGTCCCGCTCCTCCTCTCGACCGGGTTCCACACCGAGGTCGACATCGCGCGCGCCGTGGCGCCGTTCCCGCACGTGGTCAAGGCCCCGGCGCTCGGGCCCCACGACCTGCTCGCGCTCGTCCTCGAGGCCCGACTCGACGAGGCCGACGCGCCAGAGGCCGGCCGACGCGACGGCGATCACGTCGTGCTCGCGGCGGCGGGATCGACCAACCCGGCTTCGGTCGCCGATGTCGAGGCGGTCGCCGCGCGCCTGCGTCGCGTGCTGCCCGTCCCCGTGACGATCGGGTACGCGGCGGGGGCCGATCCGCGCATCCCCGACGCCGTCGAGGCCGCCCGCGCGGCCGGTGCAACGCGCGTCATCGCGGCGAGCTACGTCCTCGCGCCCGGCTTCTTCGCGAACCTCGTGCGCCAGGCCGGCGCCGACGTCGTGACCGCGCCGCTCGGCGCGGACCGCCGCGTCGCGGCCATCGTGGCGGAGCGGTACCGCGACGCGCTCGCGCTCCTGCCCGCGGCATGACCGCGGCCATCCTCCTCGCGGGCGGGCGGGCGTCCCGGCTCGGCGGCGTCGACAAGCCCCTGCTCGACGTCGATGGGCGCTCCCTCCTCGCCCGCGCGCTCGACGCCGCCGCGGGCTGCGCCCCGGTCGTCGTCGTGGGCCCTCCGCGTCCGGGAGTCGAGGGCGTCCTCTGGGTGCGCGAGGAGCCGGAGTACGGCGGCCCCGTCGCCGCGGTGGCCGCCGCGCTGCCGCATGTCGACGCCGAGAGCGTGCTCGTGCTCGCCACCGACCTCCCTCGCGTCGAGGAGGCGGTCCGAGTGCTCGACGACGCGGCGGCGCTCCTGCCCCCGGGCGACGGCGTGTGCCTCGCCGACGAGAGCGGGCGTCCGCAGTGGCTCGTGGGCCGCTACCGCACGCGCGCGCTGCGCGAGCGCGCCAAGCGCATTCCCGTCGCCGGTGCGTCGTTCCGCGAGCTCATCGCCGAGCTCTCGATCTCGGTCGTCCGCGCGCATGAGGGAGTGGTCGCCGACGTCGACACCTGGCAGGATCTGGAGCGGGCACGCGGCGAAGGGCGGCACCATGACCGAGACCACTGACCGGACCCTCCCTCCGGAGGCACTCGACACCTGGGTCGACGCCGTGTGCGAGCGGCTCGAGCTGCCGCGCGAGGAGGTCTCGATCGCGCTCGTCCTCGACCTCGCGCGCGATGTGGCCCACGACGTCGCGCGGCCGGCCGCGCCCGTGAGCGCCTTCCTCGCGGGCCTCGCGGCAGGACGGCGCGGCGGATCCGCCGACGAGGCGGAGGCTGCCGTGCGCCTCGTCGCGGCTCTCGCCGCGCAGTGGCGCGACGGCGCGGCTCGGTAGGGCCGCCTCGCGGCGCTACTCGCCCGCGCGGAGCTCGTCCGGCAGGAGGTCGGGGCGGACGCGGCGCGTCCGCTCGATGCTCTGCTCCCTGCGCCAGGCGTCGACCGCACCGTGGTTCCCGCTCAGCAGCACGGGCGGCACCTCGAGGCCGCGCCAGACGGCGGGCTTCGTGTAGATCGGGTACTCGAGCAGCCCGATCTCGTGCGACTCCTCCACGAGGCTCTCCGGGTTGCCGACGACCCCCGGCACGAGCCGCGCGACGGCCTCGATCATCGCCATCGCGGCGACCTCGCCCCCGTTGAGGACGTAGTCGCCGAGGCTCACGAGCCGCACGCGACCGCGCTCGGCGTAGTGGTCGATGACCCGCTGGTCGATCCCCTCGTAGCGCCCGCACGCGAAGACGAGCTGGCGCTCGTCGGCGAGCTCGCGCGCGACGGCCTGCGTGAACCGCTCCCCCGCGGGCGACGGGACGATGAGCACCGCGTCGTCGCCGAGCACGTCGTCGAGCATCTCGCCCCACGGCTCGGGCTTCATGACCATGCCGGCCCCGCCGCCGTACGGCGTGTCGTCGACCGTGCGGTGCCGGTCGTGCGTCGCATCGCGCAGATCGTGGACGCGCAGGTCGAGCAGCCCGCGATCGCGCGCCTTGCCGATGAGGGAGACGTCGAGCACATCGAAGAACGCCGGGAAGATCGTGACGATGTCGATGCGCATCCCCCCAGTCTAGGAGCGCCGGAGCCGTGTTTCCGGCATGTCACACGACGGTCATCGCGGCCGGGCGCGGCGCGTGACGGGACGGTGATGCGTCCGTCACCGCCTCCCCCGCACGCGGAAACATGCGCCCCCTAGCGTCGGAGGCGCATCCCTTTCCGCTGTCGGACCTCTCATCAGGAGACGCCATGGCCACGCCAACGAGCACCACCCCCGAGAGCACCACCCTCCCCTCATCCGCCTCGTCTCTCGTCGTCCGCCCCGGCCGCTGGGTCGACGGCTGGGACGCCGAGGATCCGGCGTTCTGGCAGAGCACCGGCCGGCGCATCGCGCGGCGCAACCTCGGATGGTCGATCTTCGCCGAGTTCCTCGGCTTCATCGTCTGGCAGCTCTGGAGCATCGTCGTCGTGATGCTGCCGAGCGCCGGGTTCGCGCTCGCGAGCGGCGAGCAGTTCTGGCTCATCTCCCTGCCGAGCCTCGTCGGCGCGACGCTGCGCTTCCCGTACACCTTCGCGGTCGCGCGCTTCGGCGGCCGCAACTGGACGATCGTGTCGGCGGGGCTCCTGCTCGTCCCGACGATCCTGCTCGGGATCGTCGTCCAGAACCCGGACACCCCGTTCGGCGTGCTGCTCCTCGTCGCCGCGCTCGCGGGCGTCGGCGGCGGCAACTTCGCGAGCTCGATGGCGAACATCACCTACTTCTTCCCCCAGCGGGAGAAGGGCTGGGCGCTCGGCCTGAACGCCGCGGGCGGAAACATCGGCACGTCGGTCGCGCAGCTGCTCGTCCCGATCGTCGTGACGCTCGGCGCGGCCGGCACGCTGAACATCCAGCTCGCCGGATGGATGTGGGTTCCGCTCATCCTCGTCGCGATGTGGGGCGCATGGCGCTTCATGGACAACCTCTCGACGGCGAAGGCCGACGTCGCGGGCGCGGCCGCCGCGCTCCGCGAGCCGCACCTGTGGCTCATGGCCCTGCTCTACATCGGCACGTTCGGCTCGTTCATCGGCTTCGCGAGCGTGTTCCCCAAGCTCATCGCCGATCAGTTCCCCGCGTTCTCGACCTTCCAGGTCGGCTCGGCGTCGCTCACGCTCGCCTTCCTCGGAGCGCTCGTCGGATCGGTCGCCCGCCCGTACGGCGGCCGGCTCGCCGACCGCATCGGCGGCGCGCGGATGACCATCGCCGCGTTCGCGCTCATGATCGCCGCCACGCTCGCGCTCATCCTCACCCTCCCCCTCGGGAGCTTCTGGATCTTCCTCGCGTGCTTCCTCGTGCTGTTCCTCGCGACGGGCATCGGCAACGGCGCGACGTACCGGATGATCCCGAGCATCTTCGCCGCGCGCGGCGCGGCCACGGCCGGAGAGGCGCACTCGGTCGGCACCCAGCGCAAGGCCTCGGCGGCGCTCGGGCTCATCTCGGCGATCGGCGCCTACGGCGGCTTCGTCATCCCTCAGGTGCTTAACGCCTCGCAGGCCGCGACGGGCGGCTACACGCTCGCCTTCTGGGGCTTCATCGCCCTCTATGCCGCGCTGCTCGCGATCACGGCGCTCGTGTACGCCGTGCCGCGCGCGTCGCTCGCGCGTCACCGCATCTGAGCTCCGCGCGGATACGACGATGGCCCGGTCTCGTGACCGGGCCATCGTCGTATCCGCGCTCAGTAGACGTCGCGCACGTACCGGCGGTCGGCCGTCAGCTCCTTCTTGAACTGCAGGGCGTCGTCCTCGTCCAGGCCACCGTGCACCCGCGCGATCTCCAGCAGCGCGTGGTCGACGTCCTTGGCCATCCGCTCGGCGTCGCCGCAGACGAAGACGCTCGCGCCCTCCTGGAGCCAGCGCCACAGCTCGGCGCCGTGCTCGCGCATGCGGTCCTGCACGTAGATCTTCTGACGCTGATCGCGCGAGAACGCGGTGTCGAGCCGGGTGAGGAAGCCGTCCTCGTGCATGCCGACGAGCTCGTCGCGGTAGTAGAAGTCCGTCGCCTCGTGCTGCTCGCCGAAGAACAGCCAGTTGCGCCCCGTGTGCCCGTCGGCGCGTCGGTCGTGGAGGAAGCCCCGGAAGGGCGCGATGCCCGTGCCAGGGCCGATCATGATCATGGGAGCGGCGGGATCGGCCGGGGGCCGGAAGTGGGCCGAGCGCTGCAGGTAGATCGGCACGGCGCCCTCCTGCGCCCGGTCGGCGAGGAAGGTCGAGCACACGCCGCCGCGCGCGCGGTCGTCGTCCGTGCGGAAGCGGACCACCGACACCGTCAGCTCGACGCGGCCGTGCCCCTCCTTCGGGCTCGACGAGATCGAGTACTGCCGCGGCGCGAGCCGCCCGAGCACCTCGACCCACTCCTCGGGAGCGGCCGTCACAGGGAACTCCCGCAGCAGGTCGGCCGCGTGCATGCCCCACAGGTGCTGCTCGAGGCGGTGCCGGCTGTCGCGGCGCAGGAGCGCGGCGAGCGTCGTGTCGCGATTGCGCTCGGACACGAAGGCGAGGAGGTCCGGCCCGATCCGGGTGATGTCGAACCGCGTGCGGAGCACGTGCTCGAAGAGCTGGTCCTGCCCGTCGACGTGCACCACGGCCGCCGGGTCGAGTCCGGCGGCGTCGAGCCAGTCGGCGACGACCTCGGGGGCGTTGTCGCACACCACGCCGAGCGCGTCGCCGGCCTCGTACGAGACGCCCGCCTCGGCGAGGTCGAACCCGATGCGCCGGACCTCCTTCTGCGAGCCGTCTCCGCTCAGCAGGACGTTGAGCGCGAGGGGCGCGCCGAGCGGGTTGCGTCGCGTGAACGGCGCCGCGGGAGCGGGTGCGGGCGCAGCGGGTGCCGCCGCCGGCGGCGCCTCGGCTCCCGCGATCGCGGAGAGCGCCCGCTCGAGCCACTGCGCCGCGGGGAGATCGTCGAACGGCTCGCAGTCCACGCGCTCGACGAGCGCGACCGCGCCCAGCTCGCGCAGGCGCTGGTCGATGCTGCGCCCGTGCCCGCAGAAGTCGTCGTAGGTCGAGTCGCCCATCGCGAGCACGGCGTACGGCAGGCCGTCCAGCCGGGGCGCGTCCTCTCCGCGCAGCTCATCCCAGAAGGCGGAGCCGTTGTCCGGCGGCCCCCCGGTGCCGAAGGTCGAGGTCACGACGAGGAGGCGCTCGACATCGGCCAGGTCCGCGGCGCGGAACGCGTCCATCCCGACGAGCCGCCCGCGCATGCCGCGCTCGGCGACGGCCGCGACGCACGCGTGCGCGAACTCCTCGGCGTTGCCCGTCTGCGACGCCCACAGCACGGTCACCTCGGGTCCCGTCGGCTCGGCGCGCGCCGCCGGGACGCGCGAGTAGACGCCCGCGAGCACCCCGTCGAACCATGCGCGCACGTCGTCGGAGAGCGGAGCCGTCGCGGGCAGCACCGGCACGAGCCCGGCCGGCGGCGGGGTCGAGGCCAGCCCCGAGAGGAAGCCGGCGAGGTAGACCTGCTCGGCGGGCGCTGGCTCGGGCGCCGCGACCGCGAAGGCCGGCAGGCCCGGCGCCGCGGTCGCCTCCGGCGCCGCGGGAGCGGCGGACGCGGCAGGCGCGATCCGGCGCACCGAGACCGCGGCGATCTTGAACTCGGGCTGGCGGGAGTCGGCGTCGACCGCGTCGCTCGTCACGGCGTTCACGGTGCGGTCCTCGCCGTGCTCGTCGTTCCAGTGGAACGGCGCGAACAGGCCGCCGGGGCGCACGCGGTCGGTGACGACGGCGGGCGCGACGAATCGCCCGCGCCGCGACGCGACCTCGAGCTCGTCGCCGTCGCCGATCCCGAGCCCCTCGGCATCCGCGGGGTGGATCTCCACGAACGGGCCCGGATTCAGCCGGTTCAGCTTCGCGATCCGCCCGGTCTTCGTCATCGTGTGCCACTGGTGCTGGAGGCGTCCGGTGTTGAGCACGAAGGGGAACGCGTCGTCGGGCATCTCGGCGGGCGCGACATGCGGCCGCGGCAGGAACTGCGCGCGCCGCGACGGCGTCGGGAACGCCAGACGCGGCGTGGTGCCGTCGGACGCCGTGTGCGGGCGCTGGCTCACGCCGTCGTTCAGGTAGCGGATCGGATGGCGTTCGGCGGCGTCCTCGGGAGGGCACGGCCACTGCACGGGGCCGCCCCGGAGCCGCACGTAGTCGATGCCGCGAACGTCCCACCCCGTCTGCGGGTTCCAGAACCGCCGGATCTCGTCGAAGACCTCTTCCGCCGACGCGAACGCGAACCCGCGCTCGTACCCCATCGCTCGTGCGACGTCGCAGATCGTCTGCCAGTCGGGCCGGGCATCGCCCGGCGCGTCCGCGACCGCCTGGACGAGCGTCAGCGTCCGGTCGGAGTTCACCGTCACGCCCTCCGACTCGACCCACAGCGTCGCAGGCAGGAGGATGTCGGCGTACGCGGCGGTCGCGGTCTGCGCGAACACGTCCTGCACGATCACGAGCTCGGCGGTCTCGAGCGCGCGGATGACCGTGTCGCGGTTCGCGACGGATGCGACCGGATTCGTGCAGATGATCCACGCGGCCTTGATCCGGCCATCCGCCATGTCGCGGTACATGTCGATCGTGCCCGTGCCCGACTCCGCGCGGATCGCGCCCGCCTCGAGCCCCCAGATCCCCTCGGCGAACGCCCGGTCCTCTGCGCTGAAGACCGCACGCTGTCCGGGGAGACCCGGTCCCATGTAGCCCATCTCGCGCCCGCCCATGGCGTTCGGCTGGCCCGTGAGGGAGAACGGGCCGCTGCCGGGACGGCAGATCGCGCCCGTGGCGAGGTGGAGGTTGCAGATGGCGTTCGTGCTCCACGTGCCGTGCGTCGACTGGTTGAGCCCCATCGTCCAGAGCGTCATCCACTCGCCCGCCTCCGCGATCCACCGGGCGGCGGTGCGGATGTCCTCCTCGGCGAGGCCCGTGATGCGCGCCACCGCGTCGGGCGGGTAGTCGGCCAGGAGGGGCGCCATCGCGTCCCATCCCTCGGTGTGCTCGGCGATGAACCGCTCGTCGATCGCGCCCTCCGCGACGAGCAGGTGCAGCAGGCCGTTGAGCAGGGCCAGGTCGGTCCCCGGCGCGATCTGGAGGAACAGGTCGGCCCGGTCGGCGGTGGCCGTGCGGCGCGGGTCGACGACGATGAGGCGCGCGCCCGCCTTCAGGCGGTCGGCCATCCGGAGGAAGAGGATCGGATGGCAGTCGGCCGTGTTCGATCCGATCACGAGGAAGAGGTCGGCGCGGTCGATGTCCTCGTACGAGCCGGGAGGGCCGTCCGCGCCGAGGGACTGCTTGTAGCCGGTCCCGGCAGAGGCCATGCACAGCCGCGAGTTCGACTCGATGTGGATCCCGCGGATCCATCCCTTGACGAGCTTGTTGGAGAGGTACTGCGCCTCCATCGACATCTGGCCCGAGACGTAGACCGCGACCGCGTCGGGGCCGTGCTCGTCGATGATCGCGCGCAGGCGTCGTCCCGCCTCCTCGATCGCGGTGTCCCGTGGCACGGGCACCGCGTCGGCGCCGCGCGAGGGCCGCAGCAGGGCCGTCGTCATGCGCCCGGGCGCCGCCATCAGCTCGGCGTGCGTGGCGCCCTTCGTGCAGAGGCGGCCGCGGTTCGTCGGGTGCGCGCGGTCGCCCGACACGGTCGCGACCGCCGCGCGGCCCGACGCGTCGGGTCGCGTCTCGACGACGATGCCGCAGCCCACGCCGCAGTAGGAGCAGACGGTGCGTGAGGGCATGCACCGATGATGCGCGAGGGAGGTTCCGCTCCCTTTCCCGCGCCGTTTCCCCGTCGTGACGTTCGCCGCACGGGCGGCGCAGGCCGATTGTGAGGCGCCGCGCGCGGCGCGCCTCAGGTCACTCCGACGCGGGCGCGCTCTCCGTCGAGGCGTCGTCGTCGGCGAGGTCCTCGAAGAGCCCCGCGGGTGGCGTGATCGCGATGCGCCCCGCGGCGATGTCGACCTCGGGGACGATGGCCGAGACGAACGGGACCATCACCTCGCGCTCGCCGGACTTCACGATGAGGAGATCCTGTGCGGGGAGGTGGTCGACGCGCGCCACGCGGCCGACCGAGACGCCGTCGCGGACGACGTCGAGGCCCACGAGCTGGTGGTCGTACCACGCGTCCGGCTCGGGCTGCTCGGCGTCGTCGTCCTGGTCGATCCAGAGGATGGCGCGGACGAGGCTCTCCGCCTCGTCGCGGTCGTCGACGCCCTCGAAGAACACGACGGGGGCGGAGTTCATCCAGCGGAACTCGCGGACCATGACGGAGCGGCCGTGCCACTTCGACTGCTCGGGCACCTGGAGGGCGAACGAGGCTCCCGGGACGAATCGTCCGTCGGGGTCGTCGGTGTACAGCTCGAGCTTGAGGGCGCCCTTGAGGCCGTGGGCCTTGAGGATGCGCCCGACGCGCAGCTGGTTCTTCGCGGAGCCGGACCGGTCGGCCATCAGTCGTCCGCCACGTCGACGCGCACGCGCCGTCCGTCGGCGAGCGCCGAGATCACGGTGCGAAGAGCCTTGGCCGTGCGGCCGCCGCGCCCGATGACGCGCCCCCGGTCATCCGCGTGGACGTGCACTTCCAGCACATCCCCCCGCGGCGAAGACGAGGCGACGATCCTCACGTCGTCCGGGTGATCCACGATCCCCTTGACGACGTGCTCGAGCGCGGCAGCCAGCACGACGACTACTCTGCCGACTCGGCGTCGGCCTCGGCGGCGGGAGCCTCGGCGGGCTCCTCCGCCTTCTTCGGCGCCTGCGGCTTGACGACCGACTTCTTCGACGAGTCGGGCGCGTACGCGGCCTTCTCCTCGGCGGTCTTCAGCGTGCTCTTGGCGTCCTTGTCGCCCTTGAACGTGCCCCAGTCGCCCGTGATCTTGAGGATGGCGCGGACCTGCTCGGTGGGCTGAGCGCCCACGGAGAGCCAGTACTGCGCACGCTCCGAGTCGACCTCGATGAACGAGGGCTCCTCGGTCGGGTGGTACTTGCCGATCTCCTCGATCACGCGACCATCGCGCTTGGTGCGCGAGTCGGCGACGACGATGCGGTAGTAGGGCGCACGGATCTTGCCCAGGCGCTTGAGACGGATCTTGACAGCCACGATTCTCCTGTGTGGTGAAGAGGGATCGAACGTCGCCCTGCGCGTGGGGTGCACGCCGGCGGAAGCTCTGAGGGTGGTCCGGCTGCTGGATAGAGGGTCGAGCAGCTGGTCCGACCCTCCATTCTGCCAGATGACGCACCGAGGCGCGAACCATCCGCCACGCGAGTCGTCTGTGCGAGGCTGAGCGCATGACGCTGCCCTTCGCCCGCTCCGCCCGCTCGTCCGTGGGCGTCGAGTGGGAACTCATGCTCGCCGATCGCGACAGCGGCGAGCTCGTCGGGCGCGGGCCTGAGATCGTCGACGCGCTCGCCGCGGCGACCGAGCGCGAGCGCTTCACGGTCACCGGCGAGCTCCTGACCAACACGGTCGAGGTGACCAGCGGCGTGGGCACGACGGTCGCCGAGGCCCTCGACGACATCTCCGCCGCCGTCGACGTCGTCCGCGCCCACGCCGACCCGCTCGGCGTGGCGCTGCTGTCGGCGGGGAGCCATCCGTTCGCGCAGTGGTACGACCAGACCGTCACCGACAAGACGCGATATCACTCCCTCATCGAGCGCACGCAGTGGTGGGGGCGCAACATGATGATCTGGGGCGTGCACGTGCACGTCGGCGTGGAGGACGTCGCCAAGGTCATGCCGATCGTCGGCGCGCTCACGACGTTCCTCCCGCATTTCCAGGCCCTCTCCGCGTCGAGCCCGTTCTGGGCGGGCGAGCGCACGGGGTACGCCTCGAACCGCGCCCTCGTCTTCCAGCAGCTGCCGACCGCGGGGCTCCCCTGGCAGCTGGACGCGTGGTCGGACTTCGAGGGGTACGTCGACGACATGACGCGAGCGGGGGTCATGGCCGACGAGACCGAGGTCCGCTGGGACATCCGCCCGGCGCCGCGCTGGGGCACGGTCGAGGTGAGGGTGTGCGATGGGATGTCGACGGCCGCCGAGCTCGCCGCGGTCGCCGCCTTCACCCAGACGCTCGTGGAGGCCTTCTCGCGCGCACTCGACTCCGGGCGGACCCCTCTCGTCCTGCAGCCCTGGTACGTGCGCGAGAACAAGTGGCGGGCCGCGCGGTACGGACTCGACGCCGATGTCGTCGTGGATCGGTCGGGCGCGCAGCGGCCGGTGCGGGACCATCTCGCGGAGGCGCTCGATGATCTGCTCCCCATCGCGGAGCAGCTCGGATGCGCGGCCGAGCTCGCGGGCATCGGCGACATGCTCGAGGGCGGAGCGAGCTACGCACGGCAGGCCGCGGTCGCCGATGCGACGGGCGGAGACCTGCGCGCCGTCGTCGCGCACCTCATGGCGGAGTTCGCGCAGGGGCGCGCGCTCCCTCCCACCCCGCGGGGGTGATGCACGGGCGGCGGGTGCATTAGGGTAGCCTAAGCTCAGTACCCGACGCCCGAGGCTCCGGCCTCACGATGAAAGGCACCCCTGTGCGTTCCACACGTGCTGTCGCGCTCGCCGCGACCCTCACCGCCGCCGCCGCCCTGACGGCCTGCGCCTCCTCCTCAGCGACCACCGACCCCGACGCGGACGCGGGTTCGCCGGCCGAGGGCTCCTTCCCGGTCGAGATCGAGCACGCGCTCGGCACGACGACGATCGAGAGCGCGCCCGAGCGCGTCGCCGCGATCGGATGGGGCAACCACGACGCGGCCCTCGCCCTCGGCGTGGCCCCTGTGGGCGCCGACGACCAGACCTGGTCGTTCGACCAGAGCGACGGGCTCGGCCTCTACGAGTGGTCGCTCGACGCGTACGAGGAGCTCGGCGCCGACGAGCCGGTGATCTTCGACACGTCCGCCGGCATCGACTTCGAGGCGATCGCCGACACCGCGCCCGACGTGATCCTGGCCGCTCACTCCGGGATCACCGAGGACGACTACGCGACGCTCAGCGAGATCGCGCCGGTCGTCGCGTACCCGGACGTGCCCTGGTACACGCCGTGGCGCGAGACGATCCGCCTCGACGGCGCGGCCCTCGGGCTCGCCGACGAGGCCGAGGCCCTCATCGCCGACATCGACGAGCAGATCGCCGAGGCGACCGCGGACGCGGGCTTCGAGGGCAAGACGGCCGCATTCCTGTCGCTCAGCGCGGCCGACCTCTCAACCGGCTCCGTGTACGCCGCGGGCGACACGCGCGCCGCGTTCCTCGGCGACCTCGGCTTCGACACGCCGACCATCGTCGAGGAGGCCGGAGCCGACGGGTCGTTCTACGCCGACTTCAGCGCCGAGAACGTCGACCGCCTCTCCGACGTCGACGTGATCGTCGCGTACGGCGGCGACGACCTCCTCCCGGCCCTCCAGGCCGACCCGCTGTGGAGCACGATCCCCGCGGTCCAGAACGGCGCGGTCGTCGCCGTCGGCATGGGCGACGCCCTCTCCAGCGCGGTCTCGCCGACCGCCCTGTCCATCCCGTGGATGCTCGACGAGTACGTCGGGCTGCTGAGCGACGCGGCGGCGAAGGCCGAGTGACGCTCGCGGAGCACCGCACCGCCTCCGTCTCGAAGCCGGAGGCGGTGCGGCGCGTCGCCCTCGTCATCGGCGGCGTCCTCGCGATCGCCGTCGCCGCCGTCCTCTCGCTCGCGTTCGGCTCGCGGACGGTCGCCCTTCCGGAGATCCTCGAGGGCCTCGCGGCCTGGACGCGGGGGGAGGTCGCGCAGCAGCTCGGCGCGATCGCCGTGCAGGAGCGCATCCCCCGGACCGTGCTCGCGCTCGCCGCGGGGGCCGCTCTCGCGCTCTCCGGCGCTCTCATGCAGGCGGTCACGCGCAATCCCATCGCGGATCCGGGCATCCTCGGCGTCAACACCGGTGCCTCGCTGTTCGTGGTGTGCGGCATCGCCTTCCTCGGCATCTCGTCGACCTGGGCGTACCTCGGCCTCGCCCTCGCGGGTGCGAGCCTGGCCGCGGCGTTCGTCTACGTGATCGGCTCGATCGGCCCCGGCGGCGCGACGCCCATCAAGCTCGCGCTCGCCGGCGCGGCGACGACCGCCGCGCTGTCCTCGCTCGTGAGCGCCGTGCTGCTGCCGCGCGCGCAGGCGATGAACGAGTTCCGCTTCTGGCAGGTCGGCGGCGTGGGCGGCGCGAGCTGGGACACGATGGCCGTGATCGTGCCGCTGCTGACCGCGGCCGCGCTCGTCGCTCTCCTCGCCTCGCCCGCACTCAACGCGCTCGCCCTCGGCGACGACGTGGCGGTCGGGCTCGGCGTCCGCGTCGGGCGCACCCGGGCCATCGCCGCCGCGGCCGGCGTCGTCCTGTGCGCGGGCGTCACGGCCATCGCAGGGCCCATCGCCTTCGTGGGCCTCATGGTGCCGCACGTCGTGCGTCTCCTGTCGGGCCCCGACCAGCGGTGGCTTCTCCCCCTCTCCGCCGTCGGCGGCGCCGTCCTCCTCACCCTCGCCGACACGATCGGCCGCGTGATCGGCTCGCCGGGCGAGGTCGAGGCCGGCATCGTCACCGCCTTCCTCGGCGCCCCCGTCCTCGTCCTCATCGCGCGGCGCACGCGCATGAAGGCCCTCTGACCGAAAGCCCGCCATGACCGTCCTCGCTCCCGCGCCCACGACGCCCGACGTCGTCGAGCCGCTGCGCGCCGGCCGCCGGCGCCGCTCACGGCGCCGCGCGATCGCCGTCGCCGTGCTCGCGGTGCTGCTCGTCGCCCTGTTCGGCGCGATGCTCATGCTCGGCCGCACGATCTACCCCGTGGGCGACGTCCTCGCCGTGATCCTCGGCGCGGATGTCCCCGGCGCGTCGTTCACGGTCGGCACGCTGCGCGTCCCGCGGGTCATCGCCGGGGCGCTCGCGGGGCTCGCGTTCGGCCTGGCCGGCTCGACCTTCCAGACCATGCTGCGCAATCCGCTCGCGAGCCCCGACGTGATCGGCATCACGTCGGGAGCGAGCGCCGCCGCGGTGGTCGCCCTCGTCGTCCTGCACTGGTCGGCCGGCGCGACGATGCTCCTCTCGCTCGTCGTGGGAGTCGGCACAGCCGCCGTCATCTACGCGACGGCCAGGGGCGGGGAGTCGACCGGCGGCCGGCTGATCCTCATCGGGATCGGCATCGGCGCGATGCTCGACTCGGTCGTGGCGTTCGTCATCTCGCGCGCGGCGGAATGGGATGTCCCGGTCGCGATGCGCTGGCTCACCGGCAGTCTCAACGGCGTCAAGATGGACGACGTCGTGCCGCTCGCCGTCGCGGTCGCGATCCTCCTGCCCCTCGTGCTGCTCCTCTCGCGGGACCTGCGCGCGCTCGAGCTCGGCGACGCCTCGGCCACCGCGCTCGGCGTGCGCGTCGACCGCGCGCGCATCCTGCTCGTGCTCGCCGCCGTCGCGCTCGCGTGCTTCGCCACCGCCACCACGGGGCCCATCGCGTTCGTCGCGTTCCTGGCCGGGCCGATCGCCGCGCGCATCGTCGGCCCCGGCGCCTCCCTCGCCGTGCCGGCGGCCCTCGTGGGCGGCTGCCTCGTCCTCGGCGCCGACCTCCTCGGCCAGTTCGCGTTCGACACGAAGTTCCCCGTCGGCGTGATCACGGGCATCCTCGGCGCCCCCTATCTGCTCTTCCTCCTCGTCCGCACGAGCCGCCTCGGAGGTTCCTCATGACGGTGCAGCACACCCTCGAAGCACAGTCCCTCGTCGCCGGCTACGGCGGCCGCACGATCGTCGACGGCGTCGACCTCGTCGTCCCCGCCGGGCGCATCAGCGTCATCGTAGGCGCCAACGCGTGCGGCAAGTCGACGCTGCTCAAGACCATCTCCCGGCTGATCCCCGCGCGCAGCGGCGGCGTCGTCCTCGACGGGCGCCGCATCGACGAGGTCCCCACCAAGCAGCTCGCGCGCACGCTGGGGCTCCTGCCCCAGCAGCCGATCGCGCCCGAGGGCATCGCCGTCGCCGACCTCGTCGGACGCGGCCGCCATCCGCACCAGAAGCTCTTCCGCTCGTGGACCGCCGAGGACGAGCGCGCGGTCGCCGAGGCGCTCGAGGCGACCGGCATCGCCGATCTCGCCGACCGGTCGGTCGACGAGCTGTCGGGCGGCCAGCGCCAGCGCGTGTGGATCGCCATGGCCCTCGCACAGGAGACGGGCATCCTCCTCCTCGACGAGCCCACGACCTTCCTCGACGTCACGCACCAGATCGAGGTGCTCGATCTGCTCACCGACCTCAACCGGCGCCGCGGGACGACCATCGTCATGGTGCTCCACGACATCAACCTCGCGGCCCGGTACGCCGACCACCTCTTCGCGCTCCGCGCCGGACGGCTCATCGCCTCAGGCGCACCCGGCGACGTCGTCACGAGCGAGCTCATCTCCGACGTGTTCGACCTCGACGCGCTCGTCATCACCGACCCGGTCTCGGGCACGCCCCTCGTGCTCCCCCGCGGCCGCCACCACGTGCTCCCCGCCGCGCTCACGGCCGAGCACTCCACCCCGACAGGAGTCTGACGTGTCCGACATGGAGTTCTTCCGCGTGTCCGTCGCGCGCATCGCCGACCTCACCCCCAGCTTCCGGCGCTTCACGTTCACGGGCGAGCAGCTGCACCGCTACGGCGACCCCGGCTTCGACCAGCGCATCAAGGTCGTCTTCCCGAGCGCGACGGCGTCGATCGACGACATGCCGACGGGCGAGGACTGGTACACGACCTGGCGAGAGCTCCCGGTCGATCGCCGTCCTCCGTTCCGGACCTACACGACGCGCGCCGTGCGCGGCGACCTCCGCGAGGTCGACGTCGACATGGTCGCGCACGACGTCTCGGGCCCTGCCTCGGCGTGGATCCAGAGCGCGCAGGTGGGCGACGAGCTGCTCATCCTCGCGCCGACGGTCGAGCGCGAGGGCGTGAGCCTCGGCGTCGACTTCGTGCCGCCGGCCGAGGTCGAGCACGTCCTGCTCGCGGGAGACGAGACGGCCGCGCCCGCGATCGCGGTGATCCTCGAGCAGCTCCCCCGCACCGCGCGGGGCACGGTCGTCCTCGAGGTGCCGGACGATCGCGACGCCGCCTACCTGCCCGACCACCCCGGGTTCGCGGTGCACGTGACAGGGCGCGGCTCCCGACAGCGCAACGAGCACCTCGTGCAGACGGTGCGGGATGTCGCGCCCGCGCTGTGCGCGCCGGGCCGCGGCTCCGAGGTGGAGGAGATCGACGTCGACAGCGAGATCCTGTGGGACGTGCCGACGAGGAGGAAGGGCGCGACGGCGCTCCGGAGCGCTCCGCTCTACGCGTGGCTCGCGGGCGAGTCGGCCGGCATCAAGACGCTGCGGCGTCACCTCGTGAGCGAGCACGGCGTCGACCGCCGCGCCGTGGCGTTCATGGGCTACTGGCGTCTCGGCCGATCCGAGATCTGACCGGGGGCGCCCTCAGCTCGCGTCGAGGAGGCGGTTCGCGAGGGCCTCGTCGAGCACGACGTCGGTGGCCAGCCCCGCGCCGAGCGCGGCGCGCAGGCTCGCGAGCTTGTGCGCGCCGGCGACCACGCACACGCGACGCGGCACGCGGCGCAGGCGGTCGAGCGTCGGACCCGTCGCGCGCGCGTTGAGCCGCACGTCGCGCCAGCTGCCGTCCGCCCGGAAGAACACCGTCGCGACGTCGCCGATGACGCGGTCCTCCGAGAGGCTCCGGTAGTCGTCCCGGTCGAGGTAGCCCCCGACGTAGACCCGGCTGGGGACCTCGGCGGACGGCGAGCCCAGGCTGAAGAGCGCGAGATCCATGCGCGCCTGCAGGTCGAGCACCCGCCGGGTGCTCCGCTCGCGCCACATCGCCTCACGCGTGGCCGGGTCGTCGAAGAACGCGGGCACCGGGAACTGCTGCACCTTCGCGCCGAACGCATGCCCGAACCGCTGCAGGATCTCGCTCGAGTACTCGACGCCGGTCGTCTGGGTGTTGCCCGCGCCGTTGAGCTGGACGACGGTCGTGTTGTGGGTCTCCTTCTGGGGGAGGTTGCGGCTCACGGCGCTCAGCGTCGATCCCCATGCGACGCCCACGATCATGTTCGAGTCGACGAACTGCGCCGTCAGACGCGCGGCCGTCATCGCGACGCGCTCGAGGCGATCGACCTCGCTCACGTTCGCGGGCACGGGCACGACGTGCGCGGCCACCCGGAACCGCTCGCTCACCCGCTGCTCGAGCATGCCCCCGCGCTCGAGCGGCGAGTTGATCCGGATGTCCACGAGCCCGATGTCCCGCGCGTGGCTCAGCAGGCGCGAGACCGACGAGCGGGACGTGCCGAGCTCGCGCGCGATCGCCTCCATCGTGCGGTCCTGCATGTAGTAGAGCTGCGCGGCCTTGAGCGCCTGCACGAGCTTCGCATCCCGGGCTCCCGGCCTCTCCGCGTCCATTCCGCCACCTCTCCGCCGCGCCCCCGCTGCACATATGTGCAGTCGAGTTGTGCACTTGTGTCCTCGGGTCCGAGGCTATACCCGAACCGACACAGAAGAGAGGTCGACGATGATCGATTCCCGTCCTTCCGCCGAGCGCCCGTCCGTCGCGGCCGTCCGCGAGACCGGCCGCACGACGGTCCTCATCATCGGCGGCGGCATCAACGGCATCTCGACCTTCCGCGACCTCGCCCTGCAGGGCGTCGATGTCGTGCTCGTCGAGCGGGGCGACTTCGCCTCGGGAGCCTCCTCGGCGTCGAGCCACATGATCCACGGCGGCATCCGCTACCTCGAGAACGGCGAGTTCCGCCTCGTCCAGGAATCGGTCCAGGAGCGCAACGGACTCCTCAAGATCGCCCCGCACTACGTCAAGCCGCTCGAGACGACGATCCCGATCTACTCGACCTTCTCGGGCATCCTCTCGGCGCCCATGCGCTTCCTCACGCACCGATCGGGCAAGCCTCAGGAGCGCGGGGCCGCGCTCATCAAGATCGGCCTGACTATCTACGACACCTTCTCGCGCGACGGCGGCATGGTGCCGCGGCACCGCTTCCTCGGCCGCCGCAGGTCGCTCGAGGAGCTTCCCGCCCTCGACCCCAGGATCAAGTACACGGCGACGTACTTCGACGCGTCGATGCACGACCCCGAGCGCCTCGCGCTCGACGTCCTGCTCGACGGCATCGCGGCGCACCCGGGGGCGCAGGCGCTCAACTACGTCGAGGCCGTCGGCCGCACCGACGACGGCGTGATCGTGCGCGACCGGGAGACCGGCGAGACGTTCCCCATCGCGGCGGACGTCGTCGTGAACGCGTCGGGCCCGTGGACCGACCTCACGAACGAGGCGCTCGGCACCGAGACGCGCTTCATGGGCGGCACGAAGGGCTCGCACATCGTCCTCGATCACCCCGAGCTGCTCGCGGCGACCAAGGGGCGCGAGATCTTCTTCGAGCACTCGGACGGGCGCATCGTGCTCATCTACCCGCTCAAGGGCCGCGTGCTCGTGGGGACGACCGACATCGACGCCGACCCGAGCACGCCGGCGGTGTGCACCGAGGAGGAGGTCGACTACTTCTTCGACCTCATCCACCACGTCTTCCCCCAGATCGCCGTCGACCGCGGCCAGATCGTCTACCGTTTCGCGGGCATCCGCCCGCTCCCCCGCCACGAGGACACCGCACCCGGCTTCGTCTCGCGCGACTACCGGGTCGAGATCGACCGCTCGGGGCGCGTCCCGCTCCTCAGCCTCGTGGGCGGCAAGTGGACGACCTTCCGCGCGCTCGGCGAGTCGCTGTCGAACACGGTCCTCGACCTCCTCGGCCGCACCCGCACCGTCAAGACGGCCGGTCGCCCGATCGGCGGCGGCCGCGACTTCCCGCGCACGCCGGCCGACCGCCGGGCGTGGACCTCCGCGCACCTCGCCGGAGCGGGCGAGCGCGCCGACGCCCTTCTCACGCGGTACGGCACGCGCGCCGCGGCCGTCTGGGACTTCATCGCCCAGGGCGACGACGCGCCGCTCGCGCGCGGCGACCTCTCCACGCGCGAACTGGCGTGGATGGTGCAGGACGAGCACGTCGTCCACCTCGCCGACGTCGTGCTGCGCCGCACGAGCATCGCCTTCACCGGAGGCGCGGACGCGGACATCCTCGACGAGCTGGCCGACGCGCTCGCGCCGCTGCTCGGCTGGGACGCCGCTCGGCGCGATGATGAGGTCGAGCAGGCCCGCACGATCCTCAACGACTTCCACGGACTCACGATCCCCGACCGCACGCGTCACTGACGCACGGTCGCAGGGGCCTCCCTCCTCGGGGCCCCGACCGGAGACATCTCCGCTCACTCCCGTGCGACGGCAGAGGGGCCGCCGCACTCACGAAAGGTCGAAGAAGACATGAACGAAGTGAACCTCGGGCTCTACTTCCTGTCCGAGATGGTCGGAACGGGGATGCTGATCCTGCTCGGATGCGGCGTCGTCGCGAACGTCGTGCTCGCGAAGAACAAGGGCTTCGGCGGCGGCTTCCTGATGGTGAACTGGGGATGGGGCCTCGCGGTCTTCGCGGGCGTGCTCGCCTCCGCGTACTCCGGCGCGATCCTCAACCCCGCCGTCGGCATCGGCCTGCTCCTCGCGGGCAAGATCACCTTCACGATGTTCCTCGTGGCCACGGCCGCCGAGCTCGTCGGCGCGATCATCGGCGCTGTCCTGTGCTGGGCGGCCTACCGCCAGCACTTCGACGTCGAGGAGGACCCCGCGAACAAGCTGGGCGTGTTCTCGACGGGCCCCGCCATCCGCTCCTACGGCCACAACCTCATCACCGAGATCATCGGCACGTTCGTGCTCGTGTTCATCATCTTCGCGTTCGCCGACTACGGCGACATCGAGGTGGGCGTGCCCGGCGGCCTCGGCCCGCTCACGGCCCTGCCGGTCGCGCTGGTCGTCGTCAGCATCGGCGCCTCGCTCGGCGGCCCCACGGGCTACGCGATCAACCCGGCCCGCGATCTCGGCCCGCGCATCGCGCACGCCATCCTGCCCATCAAGGGCAAGGGCTCGAGCGACTGGGGCTACTCGTGGGTTCCCGTCGTGGGCCCGCTCATCGGCGGCGCGATCGCCGCCCTCGCCGCACCCGCGCTCCTCGGCCTCGCCGCCTGAGCACCCGCCATCCGCATCCGCGTTCAAAGGAGAATCACCATGGCCGACTACATCATCGCGATCGACCAGGGCACGACGTCGAGCCGCGCGATCATCTTCGACAAGAAGGGCAGCATCGTCGCGACCGGTCAGAAGGAGCACGAGCAGATCCTGCCGAAGGCCGGCTGGGTCGAGCACGACCCGATCGAGATCTGGCGCAACGTGCAGGAGGTCATCGGCCTCGCGCTGAGCCGCGCAGACCTCACCCGCCACGACATCGCGGCGGTCGGCATCACGAACCAGCGCGAGACGGCCGTCGTGTGGGACCGCACGACGGGCAAGCCGGTCTACAACGCGATCGTCTGGCAGGACACGCGCACGCAGGACATCGTCGACCGCCTCGCGGCCGACGGGGGCGGCGACCGGTTCAAGCAGGTCGTCGGCCTCCCGCTCGCCACCTACTTCTCCGGCACGAAGATCACCTGGATCCTCGAGAACGTCGAGGGCGCGCGCGAGAAGGCCGAGGCGGGCGACCTCGCGTTCGGCACGACCGACTCGTGGGTGCTCTGGAACCTCACCGGCGGGACGGACGGCGGCGTCCACGTCACCGACGTGACGAACGCCTCGCGCACGATGTTCATGGACCTCGAGACGCTCGAGTGGCGCGACGACATCCTCGAGGCGTTCGGCGTGCCGCGCTCGATGATGCCCGAGATCCGCTCGTCCTCCGAGGTCTACGGCGCGGCCGAGAGCTCGTCGCTCCTGCGCGAGACCCCCATCGCCGGCATCCTGGGCGACCAGCAGGCCGCGACCTTCGGCCAGGCCGCCTTCCAGAAGGGCGAGAGCAAGAACACCTACGGCACGGGCTGCTTCCTCATCTTCAACACGGGCGAGGACATCGTCCACTCCAAGAACGGGCTCCTCACGACCGTCGGCTACAAGCTCGGCGACGGCCCGACGCACTACGCCCTGGAGGGCTCGATCGCGGTCACGGGCTCGCTCATCCAGTGGCTGCGGGATCAGCTCGGGATCATCCAGACGGCGCCCGAGGTCGAGGAGCTCGCGCGCCAGGTCGAGGACAACGGCGGCGTGTACATCGTCCCCGCGTTCTCGGGCCTGTTCGCTCCGTACTGGCGGCCGGATGCGCGCGGTGCGATCGTGGGCCTGACCCGCTACGCGAACCGGAACCACATCGCGCGCGCCGCCCTCGAGGCCGTGGCGTACCAGACGCGCGACGTGCTCGACGCCGTGAACGCCGACGCGGGCGTGGACCTCACCGAGCTCAAGGTCGACGGCGGCATGGTCGCCAACGACGCGCTCATGCAGTTCCAGGCCGACGTGCTCGGCGTGCCGGTCGTCCGCCCCGTCGTCGCCGAGACGACGGCGCTCGGCGCTGCCTACGCCGCGGGCCTCGCCGTGGGCTTCTGGAACGGCCTCGACGACCTGTCCGCGAACTGGCAGGAGGACAAGCGCTGGGAGCCGACGATGGACGAGGGCGAGCGCGACCGCCTGCTGCGGCAGTGGCGCAAGGCCGTCACGAAGTCGATGGACTGGGTCGACGACGACGTCGCGTGACCTGTGCGCACGGCGGGCCCGGAGGAGCGATCCTCCGGGCCCGCCGTCGTGTCAGGGCAGCAGGCTCTCGCCCAGGGGCGACGGGTTGACCGCGACCTCCCATCGGAAGCCGTCGGGGTCGGCGAAGTAGCCGGAGTAGCCGCCCCACGCGCGCTGCTGCGCCGCGACGACGGCCGTCGCGCCGGCCGTCCGCGCCTGCGCGAGCACGGCGTCGACCTGCGCGGGCTCGGCGACGTTGTGCGCGAGCGTGACCGGCGGTGTGCCTCCGCGGGTGACCGCGCCGATCTCCTCCTCGGCGTGAGCGCGATCCCAGAGGGAGAGGAGGAGCCGCTCCCCCACGCGGATCATGAGCACCTCGCCGGGCGCCTCGAACTCGGCGCGCCATCCGAGTCCGTCGATGTAGAACCGCCGCGAGGCCGCGACGTCGTCGACCACGAGCGTGATGAGGCTGATCCGCTGGTCCATGGCGCCAGTCTCACACGATGAGCGGCAGGAGCGCACGCGCCGCCGCGCGCGGGGCGCGGGCGTCCCACGCGACGTGCTCGGCGCGCACCGGACCGTCGCTCACGGGCACCGCCGCGATCGCCCGGTCGTCCATCGGGACGACCCCCGGCGGCAGGAGCGTGACGGCGAGGCCCGCGGCCGCGAGGCCGCGCAGATGATCGGCCGTGCCCGCCTCGAACGCGACGTCGCGCGCGATGCCGGCCGACGCGAACGCATGATCGGACTGCTCCCGCCCTGAGGTGCCGGAGGGGAAGTCGGCGAAGACCGCGTCCGCGAGGTCGGCGAGCGAGAGGATCGCGCGTGACGCGAGCGGATGGCCGCCCGGCAGCACCGCGACCAGGGCCTCCCGTGCGAGCACCCGCGAGGCGACACCCTCGGGCACGAGGCCGTCCCGCAGGCCGAGGAGGGCGACGTCGAGCGCGCCCGCGCGCACGGCGGGCACCATCTCGTCGCTGTTGCCCATCCGCAGCTCGACGCGCACGTGCGGATGCTCCGCGCGGAAGCGCCCGAGCACCGCCGGGACGTCGACGGCCGTGACGGTCGGGATGACGCCCATGCGCAGCGTCCCGCGCACCTCTCCGGCGGCCGACGCGGCCTCCTCCCTGGCGCGGTCGACTGCCAGGAGCGCCTCGCGCGCGTGCGCCGCGAACGCCTCGCCCGCCTCCGTCACGCGCACCGCCCTGCTCGTCCGCGCGAAGAGGCGCGTCCCGATCTCGCGCTCGAGCGCAGCGATCTGGTGGCTGAGGGCCGACTGCGTCACGTGGCAGCGCGCCGCGGCGCGCGTGAACCCGCCCTCCTCGATCACGGCGACGACGTAGCGCATCTGCTGGAGCTCCATGCATCCATGATCCCGCTTCATCATTCAGATGAGAAGGATGCGTTGGACTCATCCCCATGGCGGGGCGGAGGCTGGAGCCATGAGCGCTCCCGTCACCGCCCTCCTCACCGCCCTCGCGCCGATCGCGTGGGGCACGACCTACATCGTGACGAGCGAGCTCCTGCCGCCAGGGCATCCCCTCTTCGCGGCGCTCCTGCGCGCCCTGCCCGCGGGGCTCCTCGCGCTCGCGATCGGCCGCGCGCTGCCCCGCGGCGTCTGGTGGGCTCGCGCCGCGCTCCTGGGCGCGCTGAACATCGGCGCGTTCTTCCCGCTGCTCTTCCTCGCGGCCGAGCGCCTTCCCGGCGGCGTCGCCGCGGCCGTCGGCGGCGCGCAGCCGGTCATCGTCGTGCTCCTGTCGGCCGTGGTGCTGCGCACCCCGGTGCGCCCGCGGCCGCTCGCGATCGGCGCGGCCGGCGCGGTCGGCGTGGCGCTCGTCGTCCTCGGGCCGAGCGCCGCTCTCGATCCGATCGGCGTCGCCGCGGCGATCGGCGGGACCGCCTCGATGGCGCTCGGGCTCGTCCTCACGAAGCGCTGGGGGCGCCCCGAGGGCGTGGGCGCGATCTCCTACGCCGGCTGGCAGCTGACGGCGGGCGGTCTCGTCCTGCTGCCGGCCGTGCTCGCCGTCGAGGGCGTCCCCGCGCGCATCGACGGCGCTGCGGTCGCCGGGTACGTCTGGCTCGCGACGGCGGGCGGCATCGTCGCGTACACCCTGTGGTTCCGCGGGATCCAGCGGCTGCCGGCATTCGCCGCGGGGCTGCTCGGCCTGCTCTCGCCCGTGGTAGCGACGCTCATCGGCGTCGCCGTGCTCGGCGAGACCTTCACGCCCGTGCAGGCGGCGGGGATCGCGCTCGCTCTCGGCGCGCTCATCATCGGCCAGGTGCCCGCGCGGCGCGCCCAGGTCGTGGGCGGGGCCTGACTCAGCCCTTGCCGAAGAGCTTCTGGATCTCGGCGAGATCGGCCTCGCTCGGCGCCGGCGCGCCCGCGCCGAGACCGAAGCCCGAGCCGCTGGGCGCGGGCGCCGCCGGCAGAGCGGCGTTCTCGGCGGCGCGCTTGGCCGGGTTGCCCGAGCGCGACCCCTGACCCTTCTTGCCCTTCTTGCCGCGCTTGGCGGAGGCACCCGGCCGGCCCATGCCGGGCATCGCGCCCATGCCGGGGATGCTCGGGGTGCCGCCGCGGGCGACGGTCTTCATCATCTTCGCCGCCTGCTCGAAGCGGTTCACGAGCTGGTTGACGTCGGTGACCGTCACGCCGGAGCCCTTCGCGATGCGCAGGCGGCGGGAGCCGTTGAGGATCTTCGTGTTCGCGCGCTCCGCGGGCGTCATCGAGCGGATGATCGCCTCGGTGCGGTCGATCTCGCGCTCGTCGAAGTCCTCGAGCTGCTGCTTCATCTGGCCCATGCCCGGAAGCATCCCGAGCATCTTCTTCATCGACCCCATCTTCTTCAGCTGCTGCATCTGCTGCAGGAAGTCGTCGAGGGTGAACTGGTCGGTCGCGAACTTCTCGGCGACCTTCCGCGCCTCCTCCTCGTCGAACGCCTGCTGGGCCTGCTCGATGAGGGTGAGGATGTCGCCGAGGTCGAGGATGCGGCTCGCCATGCGGTCGGGGTGGAAGTCCTCGAGGTCGTCGAGGCCCTCGCCGGTCGACGCGAAGATGATCGGGCGCCCGGTCACGGACGCGACCGAGAGCGCCGCGCCGCCTCGCGCGTCGCCGTCGAGCTTCGACAGCACGACGCCGGTGAAGTCCACACCGTCCTGGAAGGCCTTCGCGGTGTTGACCGCGTCCTGTCCGATCATCGCGTCGATGACGAAGAGCACCTCGTCGGGCTGCGTCGCGCGGCGGATGTCGGAGGCCTGCTTCATGAGCTCGGCGTCGACGCCGAGACGGCCGGCGGTGTCGATGATCACGACGTCGTGCTGCTGGCGGCGCGCGTGCTCGACGCCGTCGCGCGCGACCCGCACGGGGTCGCCGACGCCGTTGCCGGGCTCGGGCGCGTAGATCGCGGCCCCCGCGCGCTCGGCGACGACCTGGAGCTGGTTCACGGCGTTGGGGCGCTGCAGGTCGGCGGCGATGAGGAGCGGCGTGTGGCCGTCCTTCTCGAGACGCTTGGCGAGCTTGCCGGCGAAGGTCGTCTTGCCCGAGCCCTGCAGGCCCGCGAGCATGATGACCGTCGGCGGGTTCTTCGCGAACGCCAGACGGCGCTGCTCGCCGCCGAGGATGCCCACCAGCTCCTCGTTGACGATCTGGACGACCTGCTGCGCGGGGTTGAGCGCCCGGTTGACGTCGTCGCCCAGCGCGCGCTCGCGCACGCGGCCCGTGAACTCCTTGACCACCTGCAGCGCGACATCCGCGTCGAGGAGTGCGCGGCGGATCTCGCGCACGGTCCCGTCGACGTCCGCGGGCGAGAGCTTGCCCTTCGTGCGGAGGTTGCGGAAGGTGTCGGTGAGGCGCTCGGAGAGCGTGCCGAAAGTAGCCATGATGGGTCGATTTTACCCGGCGCCGGACGTCGACGCGCGCGGCGGGTCGGCGGGGACGGAGCCGAGCGCCTCGGCGACGACGTCGCCGAGAGAGCGCGCTCCGGGCCCGACGTGCGCCCAGTGACGCAGCGCGCTCATCACGGCCCCGGCGTACGCGGCTCCGAGCACGTCGGCCGGGATGGACGCGCGACCGGCGTGCCGCAGCGCGGCGGCGACGGTCGCGGCGATCCGCGCCATCCGCACCGCCGACTCGCGCTCGAGGTCCGCTGCGATGCCCATGGCGTCGGCGTTCGCGATCGCGAGGGCGAGCGCGTCGGGCCGCAGCCCGTCGGCGAAGGCGCGCAGCGCCTCGACGATCGCGGGCCCGTCGACGCCCGGAGCGTCCAGCGCGCGCTCGAGGGCCGCGGCGCGCTCGTCGAAGCCGGCCCACAGGAGCGCCGACTTCGACGACGCGTAGTTGAAGAAGCTGGAGCGGCTCACGCCCGCGCGGTTCGCGATGTCGGCGATCGACGTCGCATCGAAGCCCTGCTCGAGGAAGAGCTCGCACGCGGCCTCGGCGAGCATCTCGAGCGAGGACGCGCGCGGTCGCCCCGCTCCCCTCGTCCTGGCCATCCGTTCCAGGCTAGCCGCCGTCAGACCGCCTGGGCGAAGCCGAGGTCGGCCGACGCCGCGATGTGCGCGAGGTGCTCGGGGATCTCCCGCCCCTTCGAGATCATCGACTGCGCCCAGAGGCGCCCGGCACGGTACGACGACCGCACGAGCGGACCCGCGAGCACGCCGAGGAACCCGATGCGCTCCGCCTCCTCCTTGAACCCGATGAACTCCTCGGGCTTGACCCAGCGGTGCACGGGGAGGTGACGCGGCGACGGCCGCAGGTACTGCGTGATCGTGATGATGTCGCAGCCCGCGTCGTGGAGGTCCTGCAGCGCCTGGACCACCTCGTGCGGCTCCTCGCCCATGCCGAGGATGAGGTTCGACTTCGTGATGAGCCCGGCGGCGCGCGCCTGCGTGAGGACGTCGAGCGAGCGCTCGTAGCGGAACGCCGGCCGGATCCGCTTGAAGATGCGCGGCACCGTCTCGACGTTGTGCGCGAACACCTCGGGGCGCGCGTCGAAGATCTGCCCCAGGAGCGCGGGATCCGCATTGTGCTCGTTCGCGAGGAGCTCGACGCCCGTGTTCGGGTTGAGCTCGTGGATCTTCCGCACGGTCTCGGCGTTGAGCCACGCGCCCGTGTCGGGCAGGTCGTCGCGGGCCACGCTCGTCACCGTCGCGTAGCGCAGGCCCATCCGCTGGACGCTCTCCGCGACGCGGCGCGGCTCGTCGGTGTCGTACTCGGCCGGCTTCCCCGTGTCGATCTGGCAGAAGTCGCAGCGGCGGGTGCACTGCGAGCCGCCGATGAGGAAGGTCGCCTCGCGGTCCTCCCAGCACTCGAAGATGTTGGGGCATCCCGCCTCCTGGCACACCGTGTGCAGGTCCTCGCTCTTCACGAGCGAGTGGAGCGCCTGGTACTCGGGGCCCAGCTTGGCTGTCGTCTTGATCCAGGACGGCTTGCGCTCGATCGGCGTCTGCGCGTTGCGCACCTCGAGCCGCAGCAGGCGGCGTCCGTCGGGAGCGGCGCTCACGCGGTCACCTCCGCGTCCTCGGCGGCGAAGGCCGACACGACCGAGTCGACGACGTCGGCGGGCGAGATGATCCGGCCGGCGTGCGAGCTCATCGTCGTCACCCCCGCATCGGTGATGCCGCAGGGGATGATGCCGCCGAACCCCTCGAGCGTGTTGTCGCAGTTGATCGCGAAGCCGTGCATCGACACGCCCTGCGCGACGCGCACGCCGATCGCGGCGACCTTCTCCTCGCGGAGCACGCCCTGCACCCACACGCCGCTGCGGCCGTCGACCTGGAACCCCTCCACACCGTGCTCGGCGAGCACGCCGATGAGGATCCGCTCGAGCCGCCGCACGTGGTCGACGACGGCGAACCGCTCGGGCAGGCGGAGGATCGGGTAGCCGACCAGCTGGCCGGGCCCGTGCCAGGTGATCTTGCCTCCGCGGTCGACGTCGACGACGGGAGTGCCGTCCTGAGGGCGCTCGTGCGGCTCGGTGCGCTTGCCCGCCGTGTACACGGCCTCGTGCTCGAGCAGGATGAGCGTGTCGGAGCGCTCGCCGGCGACCACGTCGGCGTGGATGCGGCGCTGCAGGGCCCAGCCCTCCAGATAGGGAACGTAGTCGGGCGCGAGCCCCGCCAGCAGGACGTCCATCACGGCGCCTCCTCCTCGGTGTTTCTGGATCCCGTCCAACAATACCCGCCGCCGCGCCCCGGGGCTGCCGGCGCCGGTAAAGTTGGACGCTGTCCACCTTTCCCGTCGAAAGCAGCCATGTCCTCACGCGCCCTGTCCGCCGCCGTCCTCGTCCTCCCCGTCGCGCTCCTCGCGGCCTGCGCTCCCGCGGCGCCCGGCGACGGCGCGGCGTCGCCATCCGCCGGCGGAACGCTCGTCTACGCGACCGGCGATGCGGAGCCCACCTGCCTCGACCCGCACGTGGGCGGCAACTACCCGCAGGCCCTGCTCAGCTCGCAGTACCTCGAGCCGCTCTTCGGCCGCGACGCCGACGGCACGATGCGACCCTGGCTCGCGACGGACTGGGAGACGTCGGAGGACGGACTGACCTGGGACATCACGCTGCGCGACGACGTCTCGTTCACCGACGGAACGCCCTTCGACGCCGAGTCGGTCAAGGCCAACATCGAGCACCTGCAGGACCCGGACACGGCGGCCTCGACGGGCTACCTGGCCGTCGAGCAGATCGAGCAGATCGAGGTCGTCGACGACACGCACGTCCGCTTCCGCCTCTCGACGCCGAAGTCCGCCCTCCTCGAGGCCCTGAGCCAGCCCTGGACGGCCATGGAGTCGCCGGCGGGCCTCGCACGCGGGCAGGAGGAGAACTGCCTCGCCCCGATCGGGACCGGCCCCTTCGTCGTGCAGGAGTGGACCCCTCAGCAGAGCGTCACGCTCACGCGCAACGAGGACTACGTCGCGTCGAACCCGCATGCCGACCACGACGGGCCCGCGCACCTCGACGGCATCGAGTGGCGCTTCATCCCCGACGCCGCCACGCGCCAGGCCGCACTCGCCTCGGGCGAGGTCGACGTCATCGACAACCCGCTGCCCGCCGACATCGTCGCGGCCGAGCAGCAGGGCATCGAGCACATCGACGCGCCCCGCCCCGCCTCGTCCAACCGCATCGAGCTGAACACGGCCCAGCCCCCGTTCGACGACGTGCGCGTGCGCGAGGCCTTCATCCGCGCCGCCGACCCCACCCCCGGCATCCAGTCGCTGTTCCTCGGCACGGCCGAGCGGTCGTACTCGCCGCTGTCGAGCGTCGAGCCGCTCGCCTACTCCGACGAGGAGCTCTTCGCGACCGATCCCGACGCGGCAGCGGCGCTCCTCGACGAGGCGGGCTGGACCGATGCCGACGACGACGGGACGCGGATGAAGGACGGGGCGCGCCTCACCGTGCGGTTCCCCGTCTCGAACGACCAGTCGACCGCGGCAGAGCAGTCGCTCTTCGAGCAGATCCAGGCCAACGCCGCGGCGGTCGGATTCGACGTCGTGCTCGACCCGGTCGACCTCTCCACCTGGTACGGCGCGCTCGGCGCGCACGAGTACGAGGCCGTGAGCGCGCCCTACACGATCGTCGGACCGGACGTGCTGCGCATCCTCTACCACTCGTCCGGAACGGTCCCCGCGCCGTCGGGGTACTTCGCGAACCACGCGATGCTCCAGCTGCCCGAGCTCGATGCGGCCCTCGACGCCGCGGCGTCGACGCTCGACCCCGACGAGCGCGCCGAGCGCTACACCGAGGCGCAGCGCATCGTGCTCGAGAGCTTCGCGATCCTGCCCCTCTACGACCAGCAGAACCACTTCCTCGTGGGCGGCGCGACGGGCGTCACGACCCTCGGCACGGTGGCCACGCCCACGTTCGTGAACGCGCGCCTGGCCGACTGAGCCGCATGGCCGCCCTGCGCTGGATCGCCGCGCGCCTCGCGCGCGCGGCGCTCGTGGTCTGGATCGTCGCGACGGTCGTCTTCTTCGCGCTGCGCGCGACGGGCGACCCGCTCGAGGCGATCCTGGGCGGCCCCGGATCCCAGGCCGGGCCCGAGGCGGTCGCCGCCGCGGAGCGCGCGTACGGGCTCGACCAGCCGCTCGTCGTGCAGTACGCCGTGCAGCTCGCGCGGGTCGCGACGCTGCAGCTCGGCGACTCCTATGCGCGCCGCCAGAGCGTGGCCGAGCTCATCGGGCAGCAGCTGCCCTCGACGCTGCTGCTGGCCGTGCTCGCCCTCGGTCTCGCGTGGGTGCTGGCCGTCGCCGGCGCGATCGTCGCCACGTCGGCCCGCGGCCGTGCGGGCCGCGTCGTCGGCGCCGCTCTCCGCGGCGTCGAGGTGACCGCGACGGTCATGCCGCAGTTCTGGCTGGGCGCGGTGCTCATCCTCGTCTTCGCGTCGACGCTCGGCGCCCTCCCCGCCACGAGCGCCGGCAGCTCGCCCGCCGAGCTCGTGCTCCCGGTCGTGACGCTCGCGATCCCGATCGCCGGCTTCCTCGCCCAGGTCTCCCGCGATGCGCTGCTCGAGGCCGATCGCGCCCCGTTCGCGACCACGGCGCGGGCTCGGGGCGCCGGCGAGCCGCGCGTGCTCCTGCGCCACACCCTGCGGCACGCCGCGCTGCCCGCGATCGCGCTGTCGGGATGGGCCTTCGGCAACCTCCTGAGCGGAGCGGTCGTCGTCGAGGTGCTGTTCGCGCGCCCGGGTCTCGGCCGACTGCTCCAGGAGGCCGCGCTCGCGCGGGACGTGCCCGTCGTGATCGGCGCCGTCTCGATCGTCGCGCTCCTCTACGTCGCGGTCGTCGTCCTCTCCGACGCGGCCGAGCTGCTCGTCGACCCGCGCCTGCGCGGTTCGCGGCCGGGTGCCGTCCGCATGCCCGACGTGGCGGTGGGCTCGTGAGGTCGCGCCTCGGCTGGTCGGGAGCGGCCGCGCTCGCGTGCCTCGCCCTCCTCGGCGTGGCGATCATCGCGCCGTCCGTGCTCGCGCCGCAGGATCCGCTCGCGATCGACCCAGCATCCGCGTTCCGCCCGCCTTCCCCCGGCCATCCGCTCGGCACGGACGAGTCGGGGCGCGATGTGCTCGTCCGCATCGTCCACGGCGCGGCGGCGTCGGCGGGCATCGGCGTCTGGGCGACCGCGCTCGGCATCGGCCTCGGCGTCGCGATCGGGTTCGCCGCCGGCCTCGGTCCGCGCTGGCTCGAGGCGGCCCTCGGGCGCGTGGTCGAGGTGCTGTTCGCCCTGCCCACGCTCGTCATGGCGCTCCTCCTCGTCGCGGTGCTCGGCCCCGGCACCCAGAGCTCGGTCCTCGCGATCGGGCTCGCGACCGCTCCGGGCTATGCGCGGATCCTCCGCTCGCGGGTGCGCGGCGTCGCGCGCAGCGACTACGTCGCCTACGCGCGCCTCGAGGGGACCCCTCCTCTGCGCGCCTTCACGCGCCATATCGCGCCCAACACGCTCTGGCCCCTCGTCGCGACGGCGACCCTCGGCATCGGGCAGGCCATCGTGTGGGTGTCGGCCCTCAGCTTCCTCGGGCTGGGCACGCCGCCGCCGTCGCCCGAATGGGGCGCCATGCTCGACGCGGGCCGTGTCTACATCTCGTACGCCCCGTGGCTGACGATCTTCCCCGGCCTCGCGATCGTCGCCACCGCCACGGCGCTCACGGTCGTCGGCCGCCGACTGGGAGGGGCCGGCCGATGAGCGTGCTCGATGTCGCCGATCTGCGCGTGCGCCTGCGCGGGGCGGGCGAGGTGCTGAAGGGGGTCGACCTGGCACTCGACGCGGGCGAGTGCCTCGCCGTCGTCGGCGAGTCGGGCGCGGGCAAGTCCGTGCTCGCGCGGACGCTCCTCGGCCTCCCCCAGACGACGCCCGGCGCCGCGGTCACGGCATCGCGTCTCGCGTTCGCGGGGCGGGACGTGCGGCGGCTCGGCGGGCGCGGATGGCGCCGGCTGCGGGGCGCGGACATCGCACTCGTCCTGCAGGACGCGCTGCAGTCGCTCGACCCCCTGCGCACGATCGAGGACGAGGTCGGCGAGGCGCTCGCGGTGCGCCGTGTGCCGCGGCCCGAGCGCCGGCGCCGCGTGATCGCCGCCCTCGAGAGCGCGGGGCTGCCCGATGCCGTCGGCCGGCTGCGGCAGCGTCCCGGTGCGCTCTCGGGCGGCATGCGCCAGCGCGCGCTCATCGCGTCCGCCATCGTCGGCGGCGCGCGCGTCATCGTCGCCGACGAGCCGACGACGGCGCTCGACGCGACCACCGCGGTCCGCGTGCTGGATCTGCTCGCGCGCCTGCGGGACGAGGGGGCGGCTCTCCTCCTCATCAGCCACGACCTCGGCGCGGTCGCCCGTGTCGCGGACCGCGTCGCGGTCCTCGACGCCGGACGCATCGTGGAGGCCGGCGCGGCCGAGACCGTCCTCGCCGCGCCGACCCACGCGGTCACGCGCGCGCTGCTCGCGGCGCGTCCTCGCGGGCCGCGGCCCGCGCCATCCGCCCCTCCCGGCCCCGTGCTGCTGCGGGGCGAGGGCCTCGTCCGGCGGTATCGCGGGCCATCCGGCGCGCCCACGGCGGCCGTGGACGGCGTGGACGTCGTCGTGCGCCGCGGCGAGACGCTCGGCGTCGTCGGCGAGTCGGGCTCGGGCAAGTCGACGCTCGCGCGCCTCCTCATCGGAGCGGAGGCGCCCGATGCGGGTCGGCGGGTGCTCGCCGACCCCGCGCCGCGCGTGCGCCTCGTCCCGCAGGACCCGCTGGCCTCGTTCGACCCGCGCCACGACGTCGCGCGCATCCTGCGGCACTCTCATCGGGATGGCGCACCCGCGCCCGCACAGCTGCTCGCGCGGGTAGGCCTCGACGCGTCGATCCTCGCGCGGCGCCCGGCGGAGCTGTCCGGAGGGCAGCGCCAGCGCGTCGCCATCGCCCGGGCTCTCGCGGGCCGTCCCGACGTGCTCGTCTGCGACGAGCCGGTCTCGGCGCTCGACGTCACGACGCAGGCCGGCATCCTCCGGCTGCTCGACGGCCTCCAGCGCGACGAGGGCCTCGGCATCGTGTTCATCTCGCACGACCTCGCGGTCGTGCGCCTCGTCAGCGACCGCGTCGCCGTGATGCAGGACGGGCGGATCGTCGAGACGGGCGCCACCGAGGACGTCTACGCCTCGCCGGCGCACCCCTTCACGCGCGAGCTCATCGCGGCGTCGCGCTGAGGCGCGCTACTCGGCGCTCGTGACCGAGTGGATGCTGCCGTCGCTCGTGAGGTTCACGAGCAGCACGTCGTCGGTCGCGTCGGGGTCGAGCGCGTACTCGAGCACCGCGAACGGGTCGGATCCGCCGTGCTCGTCCGCGAGGATCGTCATGCTCATGAGATTGAGCGAGCGGATGATGTCGACCGCCGGATCGCCGGAGATGTCGACGAGGAAGTCCTCGAGGCCGTCGCCGAGCGTCTCCTGCTGCATGAGGATGTACTCGGTCACCTCGCTCGCGCGGTTGTCGACCTCGCCGAGCATGGCGATCCGGCTGCGGCGGTCGACCTCCTCGAGCGACGACACGATCGCCGCGGCGGCGTCCAGCGCCTCCTGCGACACGTCCTCCTGATCGGGCGCCGTCAGGTCGACGGACACGGTCTGGTCGCCGAGCTCGACGTTCTCCGACCAGAAGATCGAGCCGTCGGGACCGGACTCCAGCAGTCCGAAGAAGTCGTGTTCGATCGCCATGTCGCTTACTCAACCATCCGAGCCGTCAGTCGACAAGCGACGCGGCGAACACGTGCGGCGTGAAGCCCGTGAGGTCGCCGATCCCCTCGCCCTGACCGAGCAGCTTGACGGGGATGCCCGTGCGCTCCTGCACCGCGAGCACGAAGCCGCCCTTCGCCGATCCGTCGAGCTTGGTGAGGACGAGACCGGTGACCCCGGCGTGCTCGAGGAACGCGTGCGCCTGCATCACGCCGTTCTGCCCGGTCGTCGCGTCGAGCACGAGGAGCACCTCGCTGATGGGGGCCTGCTTCTCGATCACGCGCCGGATCTTCGTGAGCTCGTCCATCAGGCCGCCCTTGGTGTGCAGGCGGCCGGCGGTGTCGACGAGCACGATCTCCGTGCCCGTGCGCTTGGCGTGGTCGATCGTCTGGAAGGCGACGGACGCCGGATCCTGCCCCTCGCGCTCGGGGCGGACGATCGCTGCCCCGCCGCGCTCCGCCCACGTCGCGAGCTGGTCGACGGCGGCGGCGCGGAACGTGTCGGCCGCGCCGACCACCACCGACCGGTTGTAGCGGCGCAGGAAGTGCGCGAACTTGCCGATCGTCGTGGTCTTGCCGACGCCGTTCACGCCGACGACGAGCACGACCGCGGGGCGCTCGGTGAGCTTGAGCGTGGTGTCGAATCGCGCGAAGTGCTCCTCGAGCGTCTCCTTCAGCATCCGCTGGAGGTCCTTGGGGTCGGTCGTGCGGTACCGATCGACCTTCTCGCGGAGCTCGTCGACGATGCGCTCGGTGATCTCGGGGCCGAAGTCCGCCGTGATGAGAGCCGTCTCGAGGTCCTCCCACGTGCCCTCGTCGATCGTGGGCTTGACGAACATCCCGCGCAGCGCGCGCCCGAGTGACCACTTCTCCGCCATGCTCCCAGCCTAGTTCGCGGCGCGCGGGCGGCCGACCGTCAGCGGCGGGTCGACGCGGTGACCGTGAAGCGGGTGCTGCGGCCGACCTGGCGCGTGGGGCCGACGATGCGCTCGAGCGCGGGCCGGTACGCGAGGTGCGAGTTCCACACGCACCAGAGCTCGCCGCCCGGCCGCAGCACGCGCGCGGCGTCGGCGAAGAGGCGCGGTGCGATCGCGTCGGTCACGGCGGCTCCGGAGTGGAACGGCGGGTTGAGGATGACGAGGTCGGCCGAGGCGTCTGCACGCGAGCCGAGGCCGTCGTCCTGCACGACCGCGATGCGGTCGGCGCCGTTCGCGGCCGCGGTCGCGCGGGCGGACGCGACCGCGGCCGCCGACTGGTCGCTCGCGACGACCGCGGCATCGGGATGCGCGAGCGCGTACGCGGTCGCGAGCACGCCCGTCCCGCAGCCGAGGTCGATCGCGTCCCGGACGGCGGGCATGTCGGGGAGGAAGCCGAGCAGGAACCGCGTGCCGATGTCCACGGAGGCCCCCGCGAAGGCCGCGCCGTGCGCGCACACCGTGATGCCGACGTCGTCGTGGCGGACGCAGCGCGGCCAGCCGCCCGATCGCCGCGGATCGGGGCCGGCCGCGTGCAGGACGCGGCTCTTGCTCGCCGCCCTGCTCGCCCTCACCTCGCGGAAGTGCCGCGCGAGCACGTCGTTCATGCCGAGCGTCATGTGCTTGATGCGCCCTCCCGCGACGACGCGCACGTCGGGCGCGGCGTGCGCCGCGATGAACCCCGCGATCTCGTCGAGGGCGTCCAGGGCGCGCGGCAGCTGCACGAGGACGACCCGCGCGTCGCGCACGAGGTCGGCGTCGAGCGCGTGCATCGCGAGGGGTGCGAGGTCGATGTCGAGCGCCCGGGCGTTGCGCTCGAGCGCGCGGCGGCCGGTGATCGCGTCCTGGTGCAGTCGGATGGCCCTGGTCGGGTGCGCGCGGAGCAGCGGGAGCGACAGCCCGCCGTATCGGTCGCCGATGACGACGACGGGCGCGTCGCCCGCGTCGGCCTCGGACAGGATGAGGCGATCGCTCGCGTCTGCCGCGACGAGGTCGTGCGCCTCGACGTCGGGGGCGCGGCGCAGCCGCGGTGCGATCGCGTCGAACGCCTCGAGCGCGTTCACGAGGCCACGCGATCGCCGACGCGCTGGCCGACGACCGCCGAGACGCCGTCCTGGCGCATCGACACGCCGTAGAGCGCGTCGGCGATCTCCATGGTGCGCTTCTGGTGCGTGATGACGAGCAGCTGGCTCGAGGCGCGCAGCTGCTCGAAGACGCCGAGCAGCCGGCCCAGATTCGCGTCGTCGAGCGCGGCCTCGACCTCGTCGAGGATGTAGAACGGGCTGGGGCGCGCCTTGAAGATCGCGGTGAGGAGCGCGACGGCCGCGAGCGACCGCTCGCCGCCCGACAGCAGGGACAGCCGCTCGATCTTCTTCCCCACGGGCCGCACGGTGACCTCGATGCCGGTCGTGAGCATGTCGTCGGGGTTCGTGAGCGAGATGCTGCCGGTGCCGCCCGGGAAGAGGATCGGGAACACCTCCTGGAACGCCGCTCGGGTGTCCTCGAAGGCCGCGGCGAAGATCGTCTGCATGCGCTCGTCGAGATCGGCGATGATCGTCATGAGGTCCTTGCGGGTCTGGACGAGATCGTCGAGCTGCTCGGTGAGGAAGCGGTGCCGCTGCTCGAGTGCGGCGAACTCCTCGAGCGCGAGCGGATTGACGCGCCCCAGCTGCGACAGCTTCCGCTCGGCCTCGCGGAGGCGGCGCTCCTGCATGCGCCGGTCGTAGGGGATGGTCGAGGGCTCGTCGGCGTCGTCGTCTCCCGTCGCGGCGCCGAGATCCCCGATGTCGCGCGGCACGGGCTGGTCGGGGCCGTACTCCGCGACGAGGATCTCCTCGGAGAGGCCGAGCTCGCTCGCGACGCGCTCGAGGAGGCTCGTGAGGTGGAGCTTCTTCTCGTGGATCTGGAGCTCGATGCCGTGCACGCTCTCGGTGAGTCCCGAGAGCCGCTCGCGCAGGCGCCCCTCCTGCTGGCGCAGGTCGCGCAGCTCGGCCGTGACGGCCGAGCGGGCGCTCTCGGCCTCGGCGAGGGCGAGGCGGGCCTCGGCCGCTGAGCGGTCCACGGAGTCGAGCACCCGCGGGAGCTCGGCGGTCACGCCCTCCGCGACCTCGCGCTGGGCGCGCCGGATGACCGCTCGCCGCGCGGCCTGCTCGGCGGCCGCCTGCTCGCGCTCGCGCTGCCGCTCGAGCTCGACGGCGCGCGCCTCCGCCGCGCGCACCCGCTCGCGGAGGGTCTCCACCTCGAGGCGAGCGGCCATCTCGCGCTCGCGCGCTGCCTCCACCGCGGCGAGCAGGCCGTCCCGTGCCGAGGCGTCGAGGATGGGGCGGGGCTCCTCGAGGGCGCGCTCGAGCTCCGCGGCGGCCGCTGCGGCCTTCGCCTCGGCGTCGGACACGGCCCCGGCTGCCTGCGCGAGACCCGCCTCGAGGCGCTCGCACTCCGCGATCGCGGCCTCGTGGCGCACGGTCACCCGGTTCACGTGCTCGGCGTGCTGAGCGAGCTGGGCGTCGTGCTCGCGGAGCTCCTGGAGCCGCTCGCGCGTCGCGCGCCGCGCCGCCTGGAGGCGCTCCGCCGCCTCCTCGCGTCGCGGTCCGAGGTCGTCGAGCGTGCGCTGCACCTCGGCGAGTCGTTCGGACGCGGCGTCGCGCTCGGCCTGGAGCTCGAGGCGCGAGCGGCTGCCGCCGGAGCCGGCGCGCAGGGTGCGCGCCGTGCACACCTCGCCGGCGCGTGTCACGACCGTGATGCCGAGGTCATCCGAGCCGGCGGTCGCGAGCACCTCCCGCGCCGCCCCGAGGTCATCGACGATGACGACGCGGGCGAGCAGCCCGAGGACGCCGTCCGGCGCCGTCACGACCGCGTGCGCGGGCGTCGCGCCCCGCGGCGCGGCGACGGGGTCGCCGGCTCGGCCGCCCGCGATCACGATGTCCACGACGCCGACATCGACCGCGTCGCGCGCGGCCTGGAAGGCGGCCTCCTCGTCGTCGACGAGCATGCCCTCCGCGAGCGGTCCGAGCACAGCGGCGACGGCGGCCTCGTACCCGCCCGCGACGTGCACGCTCTCGCCGACGAGCCCGCGCACGCCGGCGCCGCCGCGGGCGATCAGCTCGGCGGCCCCGCCCTGCACGTCGAGCGCGCTGCCCAGCGCCGACACCTTCGCCGTGAGCGCGTCCGCCTCGCGCTCTGCCGCACGATGCGCCTCGCGGAGCTCCTCCACGGCGGCCTCCGCCTCGGCCGCCTCGCGCTGCGCGTCCTCGTAGCGCGCCTGCAGGTCGGCTGCGGTGCCCTCGGCGACGGCGATGTCCTCGAGCGCCTCGAACGCCTCCGCCGCCTCGCGTCGGCGCTGCTCCGCCGCGTCGAGCGCGTTCTGCTGCCGCAGCACGCCGCCGCGCACCGCCGCGAGGGTCTGCTGCGCCGCCTCGGCGGCTCCCCGCAGCGTCGTGATCCGCATGTCGTGCGCCGACACGAGCGCGCTCTGCTCGGCGATCTCGACGTCGAGCGCATCCAGCTCGGCCCGCGCCGCGGCGACCTGGCGGGTGGCCTCCTGCGCCGCGTCCTGTGCGGCGCCGACGCCGTCGGCGATCTCCACGATCTCGGCGCGGGCGTCGTCGATGTCGCCGCGGCTCACCGTGACCTTCGCGTCCGCGTCGTCGTCCCGCTCGCCCAGGAGCGCGAGACGCTGGTTCGCGAGGGTGTAGAGGCCGCGCAGACGCTCCTGCACCTGCTCGAGGCCGAAGAGGATGCGACGCGCCTCATCCACCGCCTCGGCGTTCTGCTCCCGCTCGAGCGCGGCGATCCGGGCCTTCGCGGCGTCGGCCTGCTCCTGCAGCGCGAGGCGCTCGGTGTGGCGCTCGTGCTCGTCCCTGGCGTGATCGGCGAGCGCGTGCCGCAGCTGCACGACGTCGTCGGCGTACAGGCGCGCCTTCGCGTCGCGCACGACCGCCGCGATCGTCTGCGCCTCCCGGGCGATCTCGGCCTGGCGGCCGAGCGGCTTGAGCTGTCGGCGGATCTCCCCCGCGAGATCGCTCAGACGCGTGAGGTTCTGCTCCATGGCCTCGAGCTTGCGGACCGTCTTCTCCTTGCGGCGACGGTGCTTGAGGATGCCGGCCGCCTCCTCGACGAAGCCGCGGCGCTCCTCCGGCGAGGCCTGGAGCACGGTGTCGAGGCGTCCCTGTCCCACGATCACGTGCATCTCGCGGCCGAGTCCGGAGTCGCTCAGGAGCTCCTGGACGTCGAGGAGCCGACAGGACTCGCCGTTGATCGCGTACTCGCTCTGGCCGCTGCGGAACAGCGTGCGGCTGATCGTGACCTCGCTGTACTCGATCGGGAGCGCCCCGTCCGAGTTGTCGATCGTGAGCTGCACCTCGGCGCGGCCGAGAGGGCCGCGGGTCGCGGTGCCGGCGAAGATGACGTCCTCCATCTTGCCGCCGCGGAGGGTCTTGGCGCCCTGCTCGCCCATCACCCACGCGAGCGCGTCGACGACGTTCGACTTCCCGGAGCCGTTGGGCCCGACGATCGCCGTGACCCCCGGCTCGAGCGCGAACGTCGTGGGCTGAGCGAACGACTTGAAGCCCTTGAGCGTGAGGCTCTTCAAGTGCATCCGCGCGGCTCCCTTCCCTGTCGTCGCCCTGGAAAATCAGGTCTCACGGTACCGGACGGCCCCTGCGCGGGACGCGATGCGCTGCGGCTCGGCGCGACGAATCCTGGGAATCCGCTTGACGCGGCCCGCGCCGTCTGCGTAACGTGTGTGATCGCACGATCACCTCTGGGCGCTCCGCCCAGCGAACCGGCACGAGAGGAGGAAGCCGACATGGATATCACCACGAACCCAGGTGCAGCGCGCATCGCGCTCTCGGCTTCCGTCCCCGTCGGCTTCGCTCGACGTCAGGTCGCAGGGATCGTCGCAGGCGGACTCCGCCGCGCAGGCCGACTCTCCTAGCGAGAGGTCTGCCCTGAGCCCGCACGCGCGGCTCATCCGCCCCTGAGACCAGGCGACAGCCGTCTCTCCGCGCCGCCTCCGGCGTCCGTCTCCGAGCGCCACCCGGGCCGCTTCCCGCCCCGCGCTCCGCACCCGTCCCCGGCATCGCCCGGGGTCGTCTCCCCGTTCCCATCCGGAACATCTCTCTCCCACGAAGGAATCACCGTGAACACGATTCACCTGTCCCCGTCCGCCCATCCCCCGCAACCGAGCGGCATGCCGCGCGCGCTCTCGGCCATCCCCGAGCGCACCCCGCGCACCTCGGCAGCCGACCGGATCGCGATGCGCATCGGCCTGTGGCTGCTCCTGTGGAGCACCCGCCCGTCCGAGACGCCCGAGCAGACGCGCGCGCGGTACGAGCGTCAGCGCCTGGCGGCCGCCGCGCGCGCCGAGCACGAGGCGCAGATCCAGCGGATCACCCTCGTGTACGGCCTGGGCGGCATGCGATGAGCGCCCGCACGACCGCTGCGCACCCGGCGCCCCGCGGAGCCTCCCACTCCGCGGGGCGCCGGCCCGCGGCCCGCTCGGCGGGTCGCCCCTCGATCGCGTTCGCGCCGATGCACCTTCCCGGATCGGTCGAGTCGCCCGACGCGGGCGAGTTCCTGGCGTTCACGAGCGCCGCGAACGCGATGTGGCGCAGCGACTCGGGCACCGATCTGTTCCGCGAGGACCCGGCGGAGTGGCTCGTCGGCCTCCGCGAGACGACCTACGTCGACAAGTCCGGCATCGTCGCGCGACGCGGCGAGGAGATCGTCGGCTTCGCGGGGCTCGCGTGCCCGCGCGCTGCGAAGCGCACGGCGCACGTCGACATCGTGATCCACCCCGATCGCAGAGACGACGACGAGGCCGACGCCCTGCTCGCCGAGATCGAGCGCCGCGCGCGCGAGCGCGGGCGCACGTCGCTGCGGGCCTTCGCGTTCGCCTCCGCCGACGCGGGCGGAGACCGGCTCCCGTCTCCCACCGGATCCGGATCCCTCCCGCGCGATGCCTGGCAGACGCGCTTCCTCGTGCGCAACGGCTACGCGCTCGGCCAGGTCGAGCGGGCGAGCGTGTTCGACCTGCAGGGCTCGTTCGAGGCCGTCGACCGGCTTCTCGAGGCCGCGGTCGCGAAGGCGGGCCCCGACTACCGGGTCGCGTGGTGGCAGACGCCGACGCCCGAGGAGCACATCGAGGGCTACGCGGCCGCCATCTCGCGGCTGGACGAGGACGCCCCGAGCGGAGAGCTGCCCGTCGAGGCCGACCCCTGGGACGCGCAGCGCGTCCGCGATCGGGAGGACCTCAAGCGCCGCGCCGGGCAGACGATGGCCGTGACGGTCGTCATCCACGAGCCGACGGGGCAGGTCGCGGCGTACAACGAGCTCGTGATCGGCGCCGATCGGACCGCCCCCACCGAGAACTACGGGACGCTCGTCATGCCCGAGCACCGCGGTCGCCGCCTCGGCACGATCGTCAAGTGCGTCGGCCTGCGCCGCTGGCGCGAGCTCGTCCCGACCTCCCCCGTCGTCCGGACGTTCAACGCCGAGGAGAACCGCTACATGCTCGACGTGAACGAGGCCGTGGGCTTCCGCCCCGCCGCGTACACGGGCGAGTGGACCAAGGAGCTGACATGACGCTGCGCATCGACCGCCTGACGGCCCCCGAGAGCCTCGACGCGCCCGACGCGACCGACTTCCTCGAGTTCGTCCGCCTCGGCAACGCCGCGTGGCGGCGCGACTCCGGCACCGACCTCCACGACGACGACCCGGTCGACGTGCTGAGCCGCTGGCAGGAGCAGACCTACCACGTGATCACGCCGCTCGTCGCGCGCGAGGGCGACCGCATCGTCGCTGCGGGCGCGCTCGACGCCGAGCGCTCGAAGCAGCGCACCGCCGAGATCGACGTCGAGGTCGCCGACGGGCACGACGCGGCAGGGGACGCGCTCCTCTCGGCGCTCGAGGAGATCGCGGCGGCGCAGGGGCGCTCCGTCCTCCAGGGGTGGACCATCCACCGCGCCGGCGTCGAAGGGGAGCAGCTCGTCCCGCCGACGGGTGCCGGCGCCATCCCCGCCGAGGACGCGTCCGCGCAGCGCATGCTGCGCGCGGGATTCGCGCTCAGCCAGGTCGAGCGCAACAGCGTCTTCGATCTGCAGGGGCCCTACGATGCGGTCGATCGCCTGCTCGAGGCGGCGCTCGAGAAGGCCGGGCCGGAGTACCGGGTGGTGTGGTGGACCGGCGCGACCCCCGACGAGCACGCCGAGGGCTACGCCCGCGCCATCGCGCGGATGAGCACCGACGTGCCCGCGGGCGAGATGGTCACCGAGGAGTCGGCGTGGGACGCCGAGCGGGTCCGCGCGCGTGACGCGCGCCTCGCCGCGGCCGGGCAGCTTCTGGGCGTCACGCTCGTCGTGCATGCGCCCACGGGCGAGGTCGCGGCGTTCAACGAGCTGCAGATCGGCGCCGACCGCACCCGGCCGACGTCCCAGTGGGGAACACTCGTCATGCCCGAGCACCGCGGGCGTCGCCTCGGCGCCATCGTGAAGTGCGTGGGGCTGCGGCGCTGGCACGAGGCCGTTCCGGAGTCGCCGTGCGTGTCGACGTTCAACGCGGAGGAGAACCGGTTCATGCTCGACGTCAACGAGGCGGTCGGGTTCCGTCCGGCGTCCTACGCGGCGGCCTGGGAGAAGACCCTCTCGTGACGCGGATGGCCCGGGTGCGCGCCCGGGCCATCCGCTCGCGGGTAGCGTGGTCAGGTGCGCTACACGGTCATCGGAGGCGGCGTCGGGTGCGCCCGCTTCGTGAAGGGTCTCCGCGAGCACGTCCGGCGGACGGGCGGCGACGACCGGATCGACGTCGTCGTCAACACGGCCGACGACTGGTGGGTGTCGGGACTGCGGATCTCCCCCGATCACGACAGCCTGCTCTACGCGCTCGCCGGCGTGAACGACGCCGAGCGCGGCTGGGGCCGCGCCGGCGAGACCGAGCGCGTGGCCGCGGAGCTCGCCGCGTGGGGCGCCGCTCCCGAGTGGTTCACGCTGGGCGATCTCGACCTCGGCACCCACATCGCGCGGACGGCCTGGCTGCGCGAGGGCGCGAGCGTGTCCGAGGTCTTCCAGCGGCTCGCGCAGCGCTGGGATCTCGGCGTGCGGCTTCATCCCGCGACCGACAGCGAGATCGACACGCACGTGCGCACGGCGGATGGCCGCCGAATGCACTTCCAGGAGTGGTGGGTCCGGCACCGCGCCGGCCTCCCGGCGGTCGGATTCGAGCAGGCCGGGATCGCCACGGCGGTGCCAAGCGCGGGAGCGCTCGAGGCGATCGCGGAGGCGGATGCCATCCTCCTCGCGCCGTCGAACCCGGTCGTGTCGATCGGCCCCGTGCTCGCGGTCCCGGGGATGCGCGACGCGGTGCGCGCGGCGCGAGCTCCCGTCGTCGGGGTGTCCGGGATCATCGCGGGCGCCGTCGTGCGCGGCATGGCCGATGCCTGCCTCGCGGCGATCGGGGTCGACACGTCGGCCGGGGCGGTCGCGCGTCACTACGGCCCGCGCACCGACGGCGGCCTGCTCGACGGCTGGCTCGTCGACACATCCGACGCCGCTGAGGTCGCGCCGCTCGAGCGTGCGGGGATCGCCGCGCGAGCCGCGCCCCTGTGGCTGCGCGACGCCGACTCGTCGGCGCAGGTCGCCGCGGACGCCCTCGCGCTCGCGGCGGCGGTCGGACGCTGAGTCAGTAGACGCGCCGCGGTCGCACGCCGAGCTCGAGGGCCTCCGTGCCGAGGCGGAGAGCCTGCGCCGACGGCTTGTTGAGCAGCTGCGAGATCGCCGACGGCGACACCCCCTCGATGCGGGCGATCTCCTTCTGCGGGTACCCGCACCACTGCAGGAAGACGGCACGGCGTCCGCGCGGCGAGATGTCGGCGATGAGGCTGTCGCGCGCGACGAGGTAGGCGTTGATCGGCCCCTCCATCGCGCGATCGTGCGCAGACGAGTCGGGGTCGACGAGGAACCACGAGCGCACGGCGGACAGCTGCGACCGCTCGATCTCGTGCGCCCGGTTGACGGCGTCGCGTGCCGCCCACCATCCTGGGCCGTCCTGGATGCGGTCGGCGAGCTTCGACTCGACCGTGACGATGCCCCCGAGCCCGATGCCGAACCGGCAGCCGACGTTGTCGGGCAGCGCGAGCTGCAGGTAGAGCGTCGACAGCAGGGCGTCGTCGATCGTGCGGAAGGCGGCCTGGAACTCGTCTCCCACGGTCGGGTACCACTTCTGCAGCGCCCAGGGGTATGTTCGATCCACCTCGACGGCCGCATTCTCGATCTCGCGCTGCACGGCGTCTCTCGACGTCGATGCGCGCGAGGAGATGATGTCCGCGATCACTGCCACCGCCATCCGTGAAGCATATCACTGAACCAGAGCCAAAATTAAGCGGATTTGCTTAATTCTGCAAGGCGTTCAGCGATGTGCTTCACCGGTCAGCGCCGCCGCTAGGTCCCGCCGTTCACGGATCGCGCCATCTCGAGCAGCTCGAACACGTCGACGTGGGTGCCGACGATCCCCTCGTCATGCAGGTGCGAGTTGTCCGGCCGGACGGCGACTCCGCTCGCGAGGAGGTGGATCTGCTCTGCCGGATCCGGCAGGTGGCGCAGCCCAGACACGATGAGGCGGGTGACGTTCGCCCGATCGCGGCCCTCGTAGGCGGACCCCCAGGCGCGCGTCCCGATGACCTCGGACGGATCGGGCCGCTCATGGAACGTGCGCTCGTACAACTCGATGTGCGGGTGCTTGTTCGGCCCGTCCACCAGATGGATGTGCCCGACCACCCAACGGCCGCGCAGCCTGATCGCGAGGAGGTCCCCGCCGCGGGTGAACGTGATGGTCTCCCGTGTGGTCGGCTTCCGAGTGAGCGCGACCGGCGAGGAGCGCAGCAGCGCGATCATGTCGTCCGTGCGGTGCAGGAAGTCATCCCCCAGCCACACGGCGTCGTTCAGCGCGTGGATCCCGTCGATCGCCAGCTCGGTGAGTTCGCGGTCGGCCAGCCCCACTTCGTGCAATGAGGTGGCGATGGCGATCGCGGCCTTGTAGGCGTTCATCCGATTGCTCTCGGGTGCGCACGGCTGGCGGGCCGCGTCGAGCGCGAAGTGCCAGCGCTCCTTGACGGCCGGCACGACGTCTGCGTGCTGAGCGCCCTCCAGTCCCTGGTGCCTCGCAGCGAAGAAGCTCTTCTGCGCCAGGATCCGAACCTCGTCCCGCGCCGTCGGGGCGACCGCGCCCGCCGCGAGCCTGTCGAGGATCTGCTGATGACGCACGAGGCCAGCATAGGCCGGTCGTTCTGAGGCCGTCGGGATCGTCGAACGCCCGCACAAGACTGCTAGCGCTTCCGCTGGCACCTCGGGCAGTAGTGACTCGAGCGGTTCATGAACGCCTCACGGCGGATCGCTCCGCCGCAGCGCGGGCAGGGCTGGCCGTGTCGCCCGTAGGCGTTGAGGCTGCGCGCGAAGTAGCCGGCCTGCCCATTGACGTTCACGTACTGCGCGTCGAAGCTCGTGCCGCCCTCCGCGAGGGCCTTCTGCAGCACCGCGCGGATCTCGGCGAGCAGCGTGCGGACGGCCCGCGTCGAGAGCGCCGACGCGGGCGTCTCCGGATGGATGCGCGCGGCCCAGAGCGCCTCGTCCGCGTAGATGTTGCCGATGCCGCTCACGACCGTCTGATCGAGCAGCACGCGCTTGATCGCCGACGCGCGGCGGCCGAGCCCTCGCGCGAACGCGGCGTCGTCGAACGCGGGATCCAGCGGATCGCGCGCGATGTGCGCGGCCTGCGATGCCACGAGGGGCGCATCGCTCCCCCATCCGCCCGGCGCGCCATCCGCCGTCGGCACGAGCGCGTCGACGGCGAGCGATCCGAACGTCCGCTGATCCGCGAACACGACGGCGAGCTCGCCGTGAGCCGGATGGTCGATCGCGAGCCGCACGCGCTCGTGGCGCTCGCGCGGGGCGCCGGGTGCGCGCAGGAGCAGCTGCCCGCTCATGCCGAGGTGCCCGATGAGCGCCTCCGCCGGCTCGATCGCCGCCGACTCGAGCAGAAGCCAGAGGAACTTGCCGCGACGCACGGCGGCCGTCACGGCGCGTCCGCTCAGGCGCGCGGTGAAGTCGTCGTGGGAGCCCACGTGCCGGGTGAGCGCACGGCCGTCGAGCACCTCGACTCCCGCGATGGTCGATCCCACCACGGCGGGCTCGAGGCCCGCTCGCACGACCTCGACCTCGGGGAGCTCAGGCACCGACGGTCCGCGCGCTGAGCGCGTGCCAGGCCGTGAGAGCCGCGGCCATCTCGGCCTGCTTCTTGCTCGTGCCCTCGCCGGTCGAGGCGTGATCGCCGACCTCGACCGTGGCGGTGAAGCGACGGTCGTGGTCGGGGCCGCGAGAAGCGACCGAGTACGACGGCGCTCCCAGGCCGAGGCGCGCGGCGAGCTCCTGAAGGCTCGTCTTCGGGTCGATCGCCGCGCCGTAGCGCTCGGGGTTCTCCAGGAGCGGCTCGATGAGGCGCAGCACGAGGGCCGACGCCTCCTCGGGCCCCGCCGACAGGTACGCGGCGCCGAACACGGCTTCGGTCGCATCGGCGAGGATCGAGTCCTTGTCGCGGCCGCCCGTCTGCTCCTCGCCGCGGCCGAGACGGAGGTGCTCGCCGAGGCCGATGCCGCGTGCGACCTCCGCGAGGGCGACGGTCGAGACGACGCTGGCGCGGCGCTTCGCGAGCGCGCCCTCGTCGAGGTCGGGGAACCGGCGATACAGCATGGTGGTGACGGCCAGCCCGAGCACCGAGTCGCCGAGGAACTCGAGTCGCTCGTTATGCGGGATGCCGCCGTGCTCGTACGCGTACGAGCGGTGTGTCATGGCCAAAGCGAGAAGCTCGGCGTCGATCTCGACGCCGAGCTTCTCGGAGAGTGGCCGCATGCGCGCCACGGAGTCGTATCCGCCGCTCAGGCGTCGGCGACCTTGCGGCCCTTGTACTCGAGGAACAGCTCGGTGCCCTGCGAGTCGGTGACGACCTTGGCCTGGTGCGGGCGGCTGTAGACGACCTTGCCGTTCTCCACCGTCTTGACGAGGGCCGGAGCCTCCGCCTTCCACTGCGCGCGACGCGAGCGGGTGTTCGAACGGGAGACCTTCCGCTTCGGGGGGTTACCTGCCATGACTAGCTCTCTTCTGTGCTCGGGGCGGCGGAGTCCGCCGATCCATTCTGGTCTGTGAGTTCTCGGAGCGCGGCCCACCGAGGATCGACAGGCGCCTGCTGCGCGGTGCCGGGGCTCTGCGTCAGCCGCTCGCCCGTGACCGGGTCGAGGCCGGGGCAATCCGGCTGACACACCGGCTGAAACGGAAGCGACAAGACGACCGCATCCCTGACCAGAGTTTCAAGATCCACGTGGTCGTCTTGAACCTCGAAGTCAGCAGTTTCCTCACCAGGATACTCGAAAAGCTCCTGGAACTCGACTTCGAGCGGTTCGGCGATGTCGCGAAGGCATCGACCGCACACCCCCTCGAACTCCGTGTCGAGCTCCCCCGACACGAGGATGCCCTCGTGCACGGATTCGAGACGGACGTCGAGCTCGAGCTCCTTCCCCTCCGGGATCGAGACGATCCCCTCGCCCCACTGCTCGGGTGCGGGGATGGTCAGCGTGTGCTCGCGCATCTCGCCCGGCTTGCGGACGATGTCGCGGACGGGCAGCACGAAGGGCCCGGTTTTACGCGTTCTCACGGGGATCAATCGTAGTCGCGCCCGGGACGACGAGGGCCGTGGCGCGCGCAGGGACGCGAGGTCAGAAGTCCTTCGAGGTCGCGCTGCGGAGGTAGCGGGCGACCGCCGCCGGCACGTAGGGCGAGACGTCGCCGCCCAGGCCGGCCACCTGGCGCACGAGCGAGCTCGACACGACCGAGTGGGCGGGATCGGCGAGGAGGAACACCGTCTCGACGCCGGCGAGGTGGTTGTTGACGACCGCCATGGGGGTCTCGTACGCGACGTCGCCCTGCGAGCGGATGCCCTTCACGAGCACGCCGGCGCCCACCTCCTGCGCGTAGTCGACGAGCAGGCCCACGCTCCACGATCCGACGATGACCTTGCCGGGGATCTGCGCCTCCTCGACCGACTGCTCGAGGAGCTGCAGCCGCAGCGCGATCGGCAGCATCCCCTCCTTGTCGGGGTTGTGCACGACCAGCACGTGGAGCTCGTCGTAGAGCGAGGCGGCACGCCGGATGACGTCCAGGTGACCGAGGGTGGGCGGGTCGAAGGACCCCGGGACGACGGCGATCCGGTTGCTCATGCGATCCAGCCTAGCCAGGAGCCCCATCCGCGCCCGGGCAGCGCCGCGCCCGCGACACGCCGTGCGGGGCGCATGCTCAGCTCTTGCTCAGGGCCGCGCGCTCCTCCTGCGTGACCCGGCGCGCCAGGGCGTCGGCGAGTCCGGGATGCCGGGCGAGGTCGGGGTCCGCCGCGAGGACGCGGTCGGCCTCCTCCCGCGCCAGGGCGATGAGCGCCTGGTCCTTGACCACGCGGAGCAGCCGAAGCGATGAGCGCACGCCCGACTGCGCCTCTCCGAGCACGTCGCCCTCGCCGCGCAGCTCGAGATCGACCTCCGCGAGCGCGAACCCGTCGAGCGTCGCCGCGACCGCCTCGACGCGCTCGCGCGCCGGCGTTCCCTCTGTCGCCTCCGTCACGAGCAGGCAGAGTCCGGGCACTCCCCCGCGTCCGACGCGTCCGCGCAGCTGGTGGAGCTGGGAGACGCCGAAGCGGTCGGCATCGAGGATGACCATGGTCGACGCGTTCGGGACGTCGACGCCGACCTCGATCACGGTCGTCGCGATGAGCACGTCGACGCGGGCGGCCGCGAACTCCTGCATGATGCGGTCCTTCTCCTCGCCCGGCATGCGGCCGTGCAGGGTCGCGAGCCTGAGCCGCCCGACCGCGGGGTGCCGCCCGAGCATCTCGGCGACCTGCGCGACGCCCCAGCGCGGGCCGGAGCCGCCCTCCTCCGCGGTGGCCTCCGGGGCGTCGTCCTCGGCGGCGGCCTTGCCCTTCGCCGCGACGTCGATCGCGGGGCACACGACGAAGACCTGGTGCCCCTTCTCGACCTCCTCGGCGACGCGCTCCCAGACCCGGTCGAACCAGCGCGGGCGCTCGGCGACCGGGGCGACGAAGGTCTCGATGCCGGCGCGGCCCGCGGGCATCGTGCGGATGGTCGACACGTCGAGGTCGCCGAAGACCGTCATCGCGACGGTGCGCGGGATGGGCGTGGCGGTGAGGACGAGGGCGTGCGGACTCGTTCCCTTCGCGCGCAGGGTCTCCCGCTGCTCGACGCCGAACCGGTGCTGCTCGTCGACGACGACGAGCCCGAGGTCGGCGAACGTCGTGCCCTCGCTGAGCAGGGCGTGCGTGCCGACGACGATGCGCGACTGACCCGACGCCACGCGGAGCGCGGCCTTCCGTCGCGCCGCCGCCGGCATCTGGCCGGTGAGGAGCGTGGGCATGACCTCGGGAGCCAGCTGCGGCCCGAGCATGCGCGTGATGGAGCGCAGATGCTGGCCGGCGAGCACCTCGGTCGGCGCGATCAGCGCCGCCTGGCCGCCGGACTCGGCCACCTGCAGCATGGCGCGCAGCGCGACGAGCGTCTTGCCCGACCCCACCTCGCCCTGCACGAGCCGGTTCATCGGCCATCCGGCGACGAGGTCGGCCGCGATCCGCTCGCCGGTCTCGCGCTGGTCGTCGGTCAGCGCGAACGGCAGCGCCGCGTCGAAGCGCTCGAGCAGGCCGCCCGGCTGCGCCTCGCGGCGCGTGGCTGCGAGAGCCCTGACGTCACGGCGCTGCTGAGCGAGCGCCGTCTGGAGCACGAGCGCCTCGTGCCACCGCAGCGCCTTGCGCGCGCTGTAGGCGTGCCCCTCGTTCGCGGGCCGGTGCACGCCGTCGAGCGCGTCGCGCGCGCCCATGAGCCCCTCCCGCTCCCGCAGGTCGTCGGGGAGCGGCTCGGGCACGTCGCCGAGGCGGGTCAGACACTGCTCGACGAGCTTCTGGATGGCCCAGCTCGTGAGCGCGGAGGTCGCGGGATACACGGGGATGAGCCGGCCGGCGAACTCCTGCGCGCGCGCATCGGCATCGCCCTCGTCGTCGAAGAGCTCGTACGCGGGATGCGAGAACTGACGCTCGCGACGGTACTCCCCGACCTTGCCCGAGAAGACGCCGCGCCGCCCTGGCCGGAGCTCGCGCTCGCGCCAGTCCTGGTTGAAGAACGTGAGCGACATCTCGCCCAGGCCGTCGCCGATGATCACCTCGAGGAGGCGCCCGCCGCGGCTGCGCATGGGACGCGACTGCACGCGCCGCACCTCGGCGACGATCGTGACCGTCTCACCGAGCGGGAGGTCGCGGATGGGCGTGAGCTCGCCCCTGCTCATGTAGCGGCGCGGGTAGTGCGCAAGCAGGTCACCCACGGTCGCCATCCCGAACGCCCGCGAGAGCAGGCCGGCGGACTTCGCGCCGACGGCCTCCGTGAGCGAGGAGTCGAGCGAGAGCGGCATGCGTCGAGTCTAGAAGGGGCCCCGGACGCGGACGCCGCGCCCGCCGAGGATATCGTGGCAGGGTGACGAGGATCATCGCGGGCCGCGCGGGCGGCGCCCGGCTCGACGTGCCGCGCTCGGGCACCCGCCCCACGAGCGACCGCGTGCGCGAGTCGCTGTTCGGCGCGCTCGAGGACACCGGCCTCATCGCGGGCGCCGCGGTCGTCGATCTGTACGCGGGATCGGGCGCGCTCGGTCTCGAGTGCGCGAGTCGCGGCGCCGCGTCGGTCGACCTCGTCGAGCGGTCCCGGCCGGCGGCCGAGATCGTGAAGCGGAACGTCGAGGTCGTGCGGCGCGCGATGGGCTCGAGCGCGCCCCGCGTGCGCGTCCACCCCATCGCGGTGCGCGCCTTCCTCCGCGGCACGGCGCCCGGCATCGACATCGCGTTCCTCGACCCGCCCTACGACCTGCCGCAGCGCGACCTCGACGACGACCTCGCGCTGCTCGCGCCGCTGCTCGCGCCGGGCGCGCTCGTGATCGTCGAGCGCGCGACGCGCTCCGGTTCCCCCGACTGGGCCGCCGCCGGCCTCTCCGCGTGGCGCGAGAAGGCGTACGGCGACACGACCCTGTGGTGGGGCGAGCCGCTCAGCGCCTGAGCGTCGTCAGCCCGCGGCCGCATCCCAATCGCGGTACGGATCCCAGCCGCCCGCGCCGAGGTACGGCACGCCGTCGACGTGGACCGATGCCTCGTCGCGCGGGATGACGCGTCCGATCGGGCGGAATCCGGGGGGCAGGGCGCCTGCCGGGAAGGTCGCCAGCAGCGCGTGGTCCTCCCCGCCCTCGAGCGCGATCCGCGGGTCGTCCCCGAGGTCGCCGCTGTCGATCGCGATCGTGACCGCCGAGGCGTCGGCCATCCGCCGCGCGTCGAGCGCGAGGCCATCCGAGACGTCCATCATGGCGGTCGCGCCGGCGCGCGCGGCGAACGGCCCGAGGCCGATCGGCGGAGCGGGCCGCAGCTGCGCCTCGAGGACGCCCGTGTCGCCGTCCCGCAGCAGGGCGGGGTCGACGGGCACAGGTGCGCCGTCGGCGTCGCGGAAGCGCGCGAAGAGCACCTGCAGGCCCCGCGCGGCTCGGCCGAGCTCCCCCGCGATCGCGACGACGTCGCCCGCGCGGGCGCCCGAGCGCAGCACGGGGGCGCGTCCCTCGAGGTCTCCGAGGGCGGTCACGGCGATCGTGAGCACGTCGCTCGCGGTGAGGTCGCCGCCCACGACGGCGCAGCCGGGCGCGAGGGCGTCGCACGCGTCGCGGAGGCCGTCGGCGAGAGCCTCCACGAACGACGCGCGGGTGTCGTTGGGCATCGCGAGCGCGACGAGGAGCGCCGTCGGCCGCGCCCCCATGGCCGCGACATCGGCGAGATTGACGGCGGCCGACTTCCAGCCGAGGTCGTAGCCGCTCGACCACGCCAGCCGGAAGTCCGGTCCGTGGATGAGCGTGTCGGTCGTCGCCACGACCGACCCGGACGGCGCGGCGACGACCGCGGCGTCGTCGCCGGGCCCGACGAGGCCCGCGCCCGCGCGGCCCGTGCGCGCCAGGATCCGTCGGAGGATCTCGCCCTCGCTCAGCTCGCCGACCGTGGGATCCTCATGCATCCCTCCAGCGTAGGCGAACGCCCAGGACGCCCGAACGTAGGCTGGTGGGGTGAACCGCCGCCTCGCCGCCGTCTCGTGCCTCGCCGCCGTCGTCGCGCTCACGGGGTGCGCGCCGACCGTTCACCTCGAGGCGGCTCCGCGCGCGAACGACCCGCTGTGCGCCGAGGTCTCCGTGCGCATGCCCGACTCGGTCTCGGGCCTCGAGCGCCGCTGGACCGACGCTCAGGCGACCGCGGCGTGGGGCGATCCGACCGCGGTCATCCTCTCGTGCGGATACGACGCTCCCGCCCCCACCACCCAGCAGTGCGTGACGATCGACGGCGTCGACTGGATCGTCGACGAGAGCGAGCGGCCGAATCTGCGCATGACGACGTACGGCCGCGAGCCGGCCGTGCAGGTCTACGTCGACACGACCGTCGTGTCGGCCGACGCGGTGCTCGCGGGCAGCGCGCTCGGCAGCGCGGTCTCCACGCTGCCGCGCGCGGCCCAGTGCACCGACCCCGACGCCGCGCCGGAGGGCGAGGACGCCCCGACGACCGGCACGCAGCCGGAGGACTGACTCGGCTCAGGCCGCGCGGGCGCGGCCCAGCTCGACGAGCTCCGTGATGAGCTCCGAGTACGTCATCCCGGACGCGATCCAGCACTTCGGGAACATCGAGATCGGCGTGAAGCCCGGCATCGTGTTGAGCTCGTTGACGACGATCTCGCCCTCGGGCGTGAGGAACACGTCGACGCGAGCGAGCCCGCGTCCGTCGACGGCCTCGAAGGCCCGGATGCCGACCGCGCGGATCGCCTGGATCTCGCCCTCCGACAGATCGGCAGGGCACACGACGTCGACGCCCTCGCCGCCGAGGTACTTCCCCTCGAAGTCGTAGAAGTCGCGCGTCGTGAGCACGATCTCGCCGGGGAGCGACGCGCGCGCCTCTCCCCCGTCGCGGCCCTCGAGCATCGCGACCTCGATCTCGCGCCCCCCGATGCCCTTCTCGACGAGCACCTTGTCGTCCTCCGCGAAGGCGATGCGCATGGCCTCGTCGAGCTCCGACGCGTCGTGCGCCTTCGAGACGCCCACGCTCGAGCCCGCGCGCGCTGGCTTCACGAACAGCGGGTACCCGAGCGCGTCGGCCTCGGCGCGGACGGCGTCGGGCGCCGTGCTCCAGCGCGCCCTCCGGACGGTCGTCCACGGCGCGACGGGCACGCCCGCCGCCTGCAGCGCGATCTTCATGAAGTGCTTGTCCATGCACAGGGCGGAGTCGAGCACGCCGCCGCCCGCGTACGGGAGCTCGAGGATGTCGAGGAAGCCCTGGATGGTGCCGTCCTCGCCGTGCAGGCCGTGCAGGATGGGCAGCACCGCGTCGACCGCGCCGAGCTCGCGCTCGACGCCATCCGCGTCGCGCACGCGCAGCACGCGGTCGCCGCCGCCTGCGGGCCAGATCACCCGCGTGCCGTTGTCGACGACCTCCGGCAGCCTCTCGGCGTCGAGCCGGAACTTGCCGGGGTCGTCGTCCTCGAGCACGAAGACGCCGTCGCGGGTGATGCCGATCGGGATCACCCGGTAGCGGTCACGGTCGATCGCTCCCAGCACCCCGCCCGCCGTCGCGGAGGAGATGGAGTGCTCGCTGGAGCGCCCGCCGAAGAGCACCGCCACTGTCGCCGTCGTCATTCGTCGTCCTCTCGCCCTGGGGGGTGTCGTCGTCTGTGGTGAGGTGCGGCGCGATGTCGCGCGGATCGAGCGTGCCGTCGAGCACCATCCGCACCTGCTCGACGATGGGCATCTCGACGCCCTTCGCCTTCGCGAGCTTGAGGATGGGGGCGACCGAGCCGAGGCCCTCGGCGGTCTGCTCCATCTGCTTCACGACGTCCTGCAGCGTGTAGCCCTGCCCGAGCAGGCGTCCCGCCGTGTTGTTCCGGCTGAGGGGCGACTGGCACGTCGCGATGAGGTCGCCGAGCCCCGCGAGGCCCTGCATCGTCTCGGCCTGCGCGCCGTACGCCACCGCGAAGTCGGTCATCTCGACGAGGCCGCGCGTGATGATCGACGCCTTCGTGTTCTCGCCGTATCCGACGCCGTCGACGATGCCGATCGCGACGGCGATGAGGTTCTTCAGCACGCCGCCGAACTCGGTGCCGATGACGTCGGTGTTGACGAAGCTGCGGAAGTACCGGTTGCGCGCCGTGCGCGCGATCCGGTCGGCGGTCTCCTGGCTCGACGACGAGATGACCGCCGCGGTCGGCTGCTCGCGCGCGATCTCGAGCGCGAGGTTCGGGCCGCTCGCGACGGCGATGCGCGCGGGGTCGCAGCCGAGCGCCTGCTCGATGACCTGGCTCATCCGCAGACCCGACTTCTTCTCGACGCCCTTCATGAGGCTCACGACCGGCACGTCGGACGAGCCGATGAGCGGGCGCAGCTGCTTGAGGGTGTCGCGGGCCGACTTGCTCGGCACCGAGAGGTAGATCTGCTCTGCGCCCTCGACGGCCTTCTGGAGGACGTGGGTGGCACGGATGGACCGGGGCAGGTTGATCCCGGACAGGTACTGCGAGTTGCGCTTGGCCTGGTCGATCTCGTGCGCGAGCTCGGCGCGACGGGCCCACATCGTGACCTGGGCGCCGCCGTCGGCGAGGATCTTGCCGAACGTCGTGCCCCAGCTGCCCGCGCCGAGGACGACGACGCGCTCGGGGATCACAGCTTGCCCGTCTCGGCCTGGCCGTGCTGCGTCGGGTCCCACCGCTCGGGCGGGGCCTTCTCGCCGCGCAGCTCCTCGAGCAGTGCGGTGATCGCGGCCATGAGGCGCTCCGTGCCCTCCTGGATGGCGGCCTGGTCGGTCCGCCCGCGCAGGTCGGACACGTCGAGGGGCTCGCCGATGAGGACGGTGATCGGCTTGCGCAGCGGGAGCAGCGACAGCTTGCCGTAGCGCGGCATGACCGCCTGCGTGCCCCACTGCGCGAGCGGGATGAGCGGGATGTCGCCGGCGAGGGCGAGGCGGATCGCGCCCGACTTGCCGCGCATCGGCCACAGCCCGGGGTCGCGCGTGAGGGTGCCCTCCGGGTAGACGATCACGCCGCGCTCGCTCGAGGCGAGCTCCTTCGCCTGCGCGAGCGCCTGCGCGGCCGCGCCGCGGGATCGCGCGACCGGGACCATCCCGGAGGCCTTCAGCACCCATCCGACGACGGGGATGCGGAACAGGCTCTCCTTCGCGAGGAACCGGGGCGCGCGCCCGGCCCGCCACGTCGCGATCGCGACGATGAGCGGGTCGATCTCGCTGTGGTGGTTCGGCGCGAGGACGAACGCACCGCGACGGGGCAGGTTCTCGGAGCCGCGGAGCTCGATCCGCGCGAGCAGCCCGACGAGCGGGATGACGATCGCCGCGAGCGGCCAGAAGATGCTCGGGCGGCTCTTCTCAGGTGAGGCGGGAGCGCCCACCGTCACCCCACGACGTCGAAGTCGGCGCCGAGAGCGGTCAGCTTCTCGAAGAACTTCTCGTATCCGCGGCGGATGATGCCGACGCCCGACACGCGCGACGTGCCCTCCGCCGTGAGAGCGGCGATGACGTGGCTGTATCCGCCCCGGAGGTCGGGGACGACGATGTCGGCGCCGCGCAGCGGCGTCGGCCCCGTGATGACCGCGGCCTGCTCGAGCGCGCGACGCGGCACGCGACGGTAGGGGCCGTCGAGCCCGCGCGGGTGCACGACGATGTCCGCGCCCATCTGGTTGAGCGCCTCGATGAACCCGAAGCGGTTCTCGTAGACGGTCTCGTGCACGACGGACGTGCCGTGCGCCTGGGTGAGCGCGACGATGAGCGGCTGCTGCCAGTCGGTCATGAAGCCGGGGTGCACGTCGGTCTCGACGATGACCGGCTTGAGCGGGGCCTCGCCGCGGCGGAAACGGATGCCCTCGTCGGTGATGTCGAAGTCGCCGCCGACCTTGCGGTAGACGTTGAGGAACGTGAGCATCTCGTACTGGCGCGCGCCCTTGACGAAGATGTCGCCGTCGGTGGCCAGTGCGGCCGAGGCCCACGACGCGGCCTCGTTGCGGTCGAACAGCGAGCGGTGGTCGTAGCCGCGGAGCTCCTGCACGCCCTCGATGAAGATGACGCGGTTGGGCTCGTAGGAGATGATCGCGCCCATCTTCTGGAGGACGCCGATCAGGTCCATGATCTCGGGCTCGATCGCCGCGTTGCGCAGCTCGGTGACGCCGTTCGCGCGCACGGCCGTGAGGAGCACCTGCTCCGTCGCGCCCACGCTCGGGTAGGGCAGCTCGATGTCGGCGCCGTGGAGGCCCTCGGGCGCGGACAGGCGGATGCCGCTGGGCTGCTTGTCGACGATCGCTCCGAAGGCGCGCAGGGCGTCGAGGTGGAAGTCGATCGGGCGGTCCCCGATGCGGCAGCCGCCGAGGTCGGGGATGAACGCCTGTCCGAGGAGGTGCAGGAGCGGGCCGCAGAAGAGGATCGGGATGCGCGACGAGCCCGCGTGCGCGTCGATCTCCTCGAAGTTCGCCGACTTCGCGGCGCTCGGGTCGAGGATGAGCGAACCCGGCTCCTCGCCCTCGGAGACGGCCACGCCGTGCACCTCGAGAAGCGAGCGGACGACCTCGACGTCGCGGATGTCGGGCACGTCGCGCAGGGTGCTCGGGGTCTCACCGAGGAGGGACGCGACCATGGCCTTGGTGGCGAGGTTCTTCGCGCCTCGCACGTCGACCTGCCCGCGCAGCGGACGTCCGCCGCGGATCTCGATCACTTCGCCGCTGCGGGATGCCGAAGCGCCCGCGACCTTCGTGTCGCCCAGGAGTGTCATGTGCTGGTGGCCTCACTACCGTTCTGGCGGGTTGTCCGCCGTGCTGACGGGGCCCCGAGCCCCGGGCTCACGGAACGGGGATCGTCCGTGGCCGCCACGCCTCGCGGCGGGCCTCGAACTCCGCGATCTTGTCTTCGTTGCGGAGGGTGAGCCCGATGTCATCGAGCCCCTCGAGGAGCCGCCACCTAGTGTAATCGTCGATCTCGAACCCGGCCGTGAAGTCGCCGAGTACGGCGGTTCGCTCGACGAGGTCGACCGTCATCCGCACGCCGGGCTGCGCCTCGATGGCCGCCCAGAAGCGCTCGAGGTCGGTCTCCGAGATGATGCCCGTCAGCAGGCCCTGCTTGCCCGAGTTGCCGCGGAAGATGTCCGCGAAGCGCGGGCTCAGCACGACCTTGAACCCGAAGTCGCGCAGCGCCCAGACGGCGTGCTCGCGGCTCGATCCGGTGCCGAAGTCGGGCCCCGCCACGAGGATGGATGCGCCCTGGTAGGGCTCCTGGTTCAGGACGAACTCGGGGTCCTGGCGCCAGCCGTGGAAGAGCGCGTCGTCGAAGCCCGTCTTCGTCACGCGCTTGAGGAACACCGCGGGGATGATCTGATCGGTGTCGACGTTCGAGCGCTTCAGCGGAGCGGCGATCCCGGTGTGGGTGGTGAACTTCTCCATGACGGTCTCCTTACGCTCCCGCGCCCGACAGGGCCGGCTGGTCGGCGGATGCGAGGTCGGACGGGCTCGACAGCGTGCCGCGCACGGCCGTCGCCGCGGCGACGAGCGGCGACACGAGGTGCGTGCGCCCGCCCTTGCCCTGGCGCCCCTCGAAGTTGCGGTTCGAGGTGGACGCGCAGCGCTCGCCCGGCGCGAGCTGGTCGGGGTTCATGCCCAGGCACATCGAGCAGCCGGCGAAGCGCCACTCGCCGCCGAACTCCTTGACGATCCGGTCGATGCCCTCGGCCTCGGCCTGGAGCCGCACGCGCGCCGAGCCCGGCACGACCATGACGCGCACGCCGTCGGCCTTCTTGCGGCCCTCGATGATCGACGCGAAGGCGCGCAGGTCCTCGATGCGGCTGTTCGTGCACGAGCCCATGAAGACCGCGTCGACCGGGATCTCCTTGAGCGGGGTCCCCGGGACGAGGTCCATGTACTCGAGCGCGCGCTCGGCGGCTGCGCGCTCGTTCGGGTCCTCGAAGTCGTCGGCGGCCGGCACGACGCCGCTCAGCGAGACGCCCTGACCGGGGTTCGTGCCCCACGTGACGAACGGCTCGAGCTCGTTCGCGTCGATGAAGACCTCGGCGTCGAACACCGCGCCCTCGTCGGTGGGCAACGTCTTCCAGTACGCGACCGCGTCGTCCCAGTCCTTGCCCCGGGGTGCGTGCGGGCGGCCCTCGAGGTAGGCGAACGTCGTCTCGTCCGGCGCGACCATGCCGGCGCGCGCCCCGGCCTCGATGGACATGTTGCAGATGGTCATGCGCCCCTCCATCGAGAGGGAGCGGATGGCGCTGCCGCGGTACTCGAGGACGTAGCCCTGGCCGCCGCCCGTGCCGATCTTCGCGATCACCGCGAGGATGATGTCCTTCGCCGTGACGCCCGGCTTCAGCTCGCCCTCGACCGTGATCGCCATCGTCTTGAAGGGCTTCAGCGGGAGGGTCTGCGTGGCCATCACGTGCTCGACCTCGCTCGTGCCGATGCCGAACGCCATCGCGCCGAACGCGCCGTGCGTCGACGTGTGGCTGTCGCCGCACACGACCGTGATGCCCGGCATCGTGAGCCCGAGCTGCGGGCCGACGACGTGCACGATGCCCTGCTCGGCGTCGCCCAGCGAGTGCAGGCGCACGCCGAACTCCTCGGCGTTGCGACGCAGCGTCTCGATCTGGGTGCGGCTCGTGAGGTCGGCGATCGGCTTGTCGATGTCGATCGTCGGGGTGTTGTGGTCCTCCGTGGCGATCGTCAGATCCAGCCGGCGGAGACCGCGTCCCTCGGCGCGCAGGCCGTCGAAAGCCTGCGGGCTCGTCACCTCGTGGACGAGGTGGAGATCGATGTAGATGAGGTCGGGCTGGCCGTCCTCGCCCTTCACGACGAGGTGGTCATCCCAGACCTTCTCGGCCAGCGTGCGGGGGCGATCCGGAACCCGGATGTCGTTGGTGCTCATGCTCTTCCTGCTCCTAGCGGTCGTCGGTGTCGGCCTACGACGGACTCCGCGACGGGGAGAGGCCTAGAGCGTGATCCCGTCGCGGCGCATAAGGAGAAGTCGGGCGCACCGCACCCCTTCAGGATAGCAGGGTGCTCACCGACCCCTGTCGATCTGCGAGATCTGCACAGTGCGACGCGGCGCGCCGACCCGCCCTGTGGGCAGATCGACGCGCCGCGTCGTCAGAGTGCTCAGCCGGTCAGCGTCCGGGCTCCGTGACGGCCTTCTCGCGGCGTGCCTCGCGCGAGGACGAGATGAGGCTCGCGATGGTGGCCACGGCCATCGAGCCGACGATGACGCCGAGCGACATCCAGTTGTTGATCTCGGGCACCCAGTCGATGTGGTGGCCGCCGTTGATGAACGGCAGCTCGTTGACGTGCAGCGCGTGCAGGATGAGCTTGACGCCGATGAACGCGAGGATGAACGCGACGCCGTAGTGCAGGTACTTGAGCTTCTCGAGCAGGTCGCCGAGGAGGAAGTACAGCTGCCGCAGGCCCATGAGCGCGAAGATGTTCGCCGCGAAGACGAGGAACGGCTCCTGCGTGATGCCGTAGATCGCGGGGATCGAGTCGATCGCGAACATGAGGTCGGTCACGCCGATCGAGACGAACACGATGATCATCGGGGTGAGCATCTTCTTGCCGTTCACGACGGTGCGGAGCTTCGCCCCGTCGTACTCGTCGCTGATGTCGACGAATCGGCGGAGGGTCCGGACGATGAAGCTCTCGGTCTGCTCGTCGGCCTCGTGCTTCTCCGGCAGGGCCTGGCGCACGGCGGTGAAGATGAGGAACGCGCCGAAGATGTAGAAGATCCAGCTGAGGTTCTCGATGAGGGCGGCGCCGAGCAGGATGAACGCGGCGCGCAGCACGAGCGCGATGATGATGCCCACCATCAGCACCTCCTGCTGGTAGCGGCGGGGCACCGAGAACTGCGTCATGATCAGCACGAAGACGAACAGGTTGTCGATCGACAGGCTGTACTCCGTCAGCCAGCCCGCGACGAACTCGCCCGCGTGCTGCGCGTCGCCGAGGAACCAGAGGGCGCCGGCGAAGATGAGCGCGAGAGTGACGTAGAACACGACCCACAGCGTCGACTCGCGCGTCGACGGGATGTGCGGCCGCTTGAGGATGATGAGGAGGTCGGCGATGAGGATGAGGGTCAGGATCACGAGGGATCCGACCTGGAACCAGACAGGGATGTCCAAGCTCAGGGCCTTTCGGAGGGGACGACGGTATGCGAAAGTCTCTCCCCCGTGCTGCGCACGGTGCCTGACCGGGACCCCTCCGTCGAGGTCCGTGATGACGAGCAGGCGTTGACGGGATACTCCCCTTCGACCATCAGGATACCCAAGCGGCCAGGGCGGATGGTTGCATGTGAGACGAACGCGCTCTCGCCGGACACCTGATCGATGAGAGACGACGTATCCGCATCGGGAGGCGCGATGGACGACGCACAGCGCGACGCCGAGCTCGTCGCCGCCGCGAGGGCGGGCGACGAGGTCGCGTTCCGCGCGCTCTACCGTCGGCATGCCCGGCCGGTGTACTGGATCGCGCACCGCCTCGTCGGATCCGATGCCGACGCGGAGGACGTCACGCAGGAGACGTTCGTCACGGCGTGGCGGAAGATCGCGGGGCTCGAGCTCGTCGGCGAATCGCTGCTGCCGTGGCTCGCCGCGATCTGCCGCTTCCAGGCCGCGAACCGGATCCGCGCGCGACGGCGCGCTGCCGCCGACGAGGTCGACGAGGCGCTTCCGAGCCTCGTGAGCGTCGAGCAGCAGGTGCTCGACGCGCGGCTCGCCGAGCGCATCGTCGAGGAGGTCGGCACGCTGAGTCCCCTGGACCAGCGGATCTTCCGGCTGTGCGCGGTCGACGGGTACGCCTATGCCGCGGCCGCCGAGGAGCTCGGCGTCGGCCACGGGGTCGTCCGCAATCGTCTCTCCCGCATCCGCACGCGCCTGCGTGCCGTCGTCGGAGAGGAGTCGTGATGGACGAGAGGGAGTACGCCGTGCTGCCCGAGGTGCCTGCCGAGGTCATCGACCGCATCGAGGAGCGGGTGTTCGCGGCGATCGACGAGGAGCGGGACCGCGATCGCGCGCTGCGTCCGGCACCGCGACGGCGTCGGATGTGGCCGGGGATCGTCTCGGGAGCCGCGGTGCTCGTCGTCGCGCTCGCGATCGCCCCGGCCGCCGTGTCCTGGTTCGATCAGCCGCGCGGCTCGGAAGCCGCCTACGACGGCTCGGCGAGCTCGAGCGAGGGCGGCGAGTCCGCTCCCCTGCAGGGCGAGAGCGTTACGGCGCCGGTCGAGGGCGACGACGCCGCAGCCGACAGGGAGGTGATCCGCACGGGATCTGCCTCGGTCGAGGTCGACGACGTCGATGACGCGATCGACGACATCCGCGCTCTCGTCGAGCGGCACGGAGGGCACATCGAGGGGCTCCGCGTGACCGAGGCGACCGCGGAGGACGCCGCGCTCCCCGGGGCGAGCTGGGTGACGGTGCGCGTGCCGGCCGACGACCTCGACGCCGTCGTCGACGCGCTCGGCGATGTCGGCGAGGTCCACGACACGGAGCTCTCGGCGCAGGACGTCACGACGCAGGCGGTGGATCTGCGTGCGCGCATCGCGGCGGCGCAGGCGTCGGTCGACCGGCTCACCGAGCTCATGGCGCAGGCGGGGTCTGTCTCGGAGCTGCTCGAGGCGGAGCAGTCGCTCTCGGAGCGCCAGACGCAGCTCGAGTCCTACCAGCAGGAGCTCGCGCTCCTCGAGGGCCAGATCGCGATGTCGAGCCTCACGATCACCCTCACCACGGAGCCCCCCGTGACTGCCCCCGACCCGGCCGGCTTCCAGGACGGACTCGTCGCGGGCTGGAACGGCCTCGTGGCGGCCGTGAGCGGCGCAGTCGTCGCGCTCGGCTTCCTCCTCCCGTGGCTGGGCGCGGTCGCGATCGTCGCGGGAGCGTGCTGGCTCGTGGTCCGCCTGCGCAGGCGGCGGCGCGCACGCGGAGAGGCCGTTCCGGAAAACCGGCGCTGATCGGCCAGACACGCGCGGGCGACCGCAGGAGGGGGCCTCGATTTGCCCGCCCCTGTCTCTCCGTGTCATACTCTTCTGGTGCCCGGGAACGGGAAGAACACGAAGAACTGAACACAGACTACGGCCCCATCGTATAGCGGCCTAGTACGCCGCCCTCTCACGGCGGTAACGCGGGTTCGAATCCCGCTGGGGTCACCGTAGAGAAGAAGCCCGGATCCGAGGATCCGGGCTTCTTCGCGTTCCCGGTGGTTGACTGATCCTCATGCGCGTCACGAAGCACGAACATGCCGCCCTCCGCATCGAGAAGGACGGGGCGACGCTCGTCGTCGACCCGGGATCGTTCACCGCCGCCCTGCCGGACATCTCCGATCTGGCGGGCATCGTCATCACCCACGAGCACCCGGATCACTGGACCCCCGAGCACCTCGCGGCGCTCCGCGCGCGCCACCCGTCGGCTCCCGTCTTCACGACGCGCGCCGTCGCTGCGCAGCTCGACGGCGACGCGGTCGTCGTCGCATCGGGCGACAGCGCGACCGCCGGCCCCTTCCGCCTCTCGTTCCACGGCGGCGTGCACAACGAGATCCACTCCTCGATCCCGCTCGTCGAGAACATCGGCGTCTTCGTCGACGACCTCCTCTACTACCCCGGTGACTCATACGCGCTCCCCGGGCGCGAGGTGCCACTGCTCGCCGCCCCGATCGGCGCGCCCTGGCTCAAGATCGGCGAGGCGATGGACTTCGTCCTCGCGGTCGCGCCGCGCGCGGCGTTCGGCACCCACGACGTGCCGCTGTCCGCACAGGGCCTCGCGATGCACCGCGGGCGCCTGCGCTGGGCCACCGAGCAGGGCGGCGGCGTCTTCCACGACCTCGACGCGGGCGACGCGATCGACGTCGGCTGATCGGGAGCCGCGGGTCGGCCCGGGCAGAATGGCGTCATGCCCATCCTCAACAAGGACATGTCGGTCTGCATCTCGCTCTCGGGCCGACCCTCGAACATCGGCACGCGGTTCCACAACTACCTCTACGAGGAGCTGGGCCTGAACTTCGTGTACAAGGCCTTCACGACCGACGACATCGAGGGCGCCATCCGCGGCGTGCGGGCCCTCGGCATCCGCGGCTGCTCGGTGTCGATGCCGTTCAAGGAGGCCGTCATCCCGCTCGTCGACGAGATCGAGCCCTCGGCCGAGGCGATCGCCTCGGTGAACACGATCGTCAACGACGGCGGCCGCCTCATCGCCTCGAACACCGACTACGAGGCCGTCGCCGAGCTGCTCGCGGCGCATGACGTGGACCCCGCACTCCCGGTGGTCGTGCGGGGTTCGGGTGGGATGGCCAAGGCCGTGGTCGCGGCCTTCCGGGGCGCGGGATTCGACCGCCTGACCGTGGTCGCGCGCAACCCGCAGGTCGGACCGGCCCTCGCCGACGCCTACGGGTACCGGTGGACGCCGACTGACCCCGAGCCGGGCGAGGGCGTGATCGTCAACGTGACGCCGCTCGGCATGGACGGCCCCGACGCCGACGCGCTGGCCTTCTCGCCCGCGCACGTGGAGGCCGCCGACGTCGTCTTCGACGTCGTCGCCTTCCCCTCGGAGACGCCGCTCGTGCGGGCGGGACGCGAGGCCAGCAAGCGGCTCATCACGGGCGCCGAGGTAATCGCCTTGCAGGCCGCCCGTCAGTTCGCCCGGTACACGGGCATCACGCCCACGCCCGATCAGGTGCGCCGGGCCTCCGAGTTCTCGCGCGCCGGCTGACCACGGCGGAGCGCCTTCCCCGCGACGCGCGGCCGGAGAGTACCGTGCTGTGCACGACAGACCCGCGCGGCGGGGCCGCTCGACAGGAAAGGCGGGAACGACGATGTCCGACCAGGTCTACCTCTACATCGCGCTCGGCATCTACTTCGCGGGCATGCTCGCGATCGGCTTCTTCGCCGCACGCCGCACAAAGGACCACGAGGACTACATGCTCGCGGGGCGCAACCTGCCGCCGTGGGCCGCGGCCCTCTCGGCGGGCGCGTCGGACATGTCGGGATGGCTGGTCATGGGACTCCCGGGCGCGATCTACGCTACGGGGCTGATCGAGGCCTGGATCGCCGTCGGCCTCACGATCGGCGCCTACCTGAACTGGCTCCTCGTGGCGCCGCGGCTGCGCGCGTACACCGAGGTCAGCAACAACTCGATCACCGTGCCGAGCTTCTTCGAGAACCGCCTGAAGGATCGGTCGCGACTGCTCCGCATCGTCTCGGCTCTCATCATCCTCGTCTTCTTCACGCTCTACATCTCGTCCGGCATGGTGGCCGGCGGTGTGTTCTTCGAGAGCACGTTCGACGGCGAGTACCTCGTCGGCATGGTCCTCGTGACCGCGGTCACCCTCGCCTACACGCTGTTCGGCGGCTTCCTCGGCGCGTCACTCACCGACGTCGCCCAGGGCCTCCTCATGATGACGGCTCTCATCCTCGTCCCGATCGTGGCGATCTCCACGGTGGGCGGGTTCGGAGAAGTCGGAGCGGCGATCTCCTCCGCCGCGCCCGACGCGATGTCCTGGACAGGCGGAGAGGCGGTCACGGGAGCCACCGTGCTCGCTGTGATCTCCGCGCTTGCCTGGGGGCTGGGCTATTTCGGGCAGCCGCACATCATCGTCCGCTTCATGGCCCTTCCGAGCGCGCAGGCCGCCAAGCCGGCACGCCGGATCGGGATGACGTGGATGGTCCTGTCGATGGTCGGCGCCGTCACGGCCGGTCTCGTCGGCGTAGGGTTCTTCGAGCGCTCCGGTGAGACACTGTCGAATCCGGAGACGGTCGTGCTGCGGATGTCGCAGATCCTTCTTCACCCGCTCGTCGCTGGATTCGTCCTCGCCGCGGTTCTCGCGGCGATCATGAGCACTCTCTCGAGTCAGCTCGTGGTGTGCTCGTCGGCCCTCGTCGAGGACCTCTACAAGGTGGCGCGGAAGACGCCCCCTGGCGACCGCACACTCGTCATCCTCGGGCGCTCCTGCGTCCTCGCGGTCGCTGTCGTGGCAGCGCTGCTCGCGGTGAGCCCCAACGACACGATCCTGGGTCTCGTCGCGTTCGCGTGGGCCGGGTTCGGCGCGTCGTTCGGCCCCATCATCCTCCTGAGCCTGTTCTGGCGCAGGCTCACGGCGTGGGGAGCGCTCGCGGGGATGGTGTCCGGCTCGGTGATCGTGTTCACATGGCCGCTCCTCGGCACGGGCGTATACGAGCTGCTTCCCGGCTTCGTCGGAGCCATGCTCGTGACCGTGCTCGTCAGCCTCGCGACGTATCGCGAGAACTCCGACATCCAGCGGGAGTTCACCGACACCGCTGCTCTCACCGTGGTGCGCCCCCAGAGGACGGCATGAGCATCGGCATCCGCCGCTGGTGGCAAGGCCCGCTCGACGTCGAGGGCCTCGCGATCACGGCGGTCTCCGCGGCCGCGGATGGCGCGCGTGCTGTCGCGCGCACCCGCGGACTGTCCGTCTCGGTGGACACCTCCTCCGAGCTCATCCGATCGGCGTTCGAGACGGTCGAGCACGCCCGCGTCGACGGCCGGAGCGTGTCGCCGTGGGCTGAGCTCTCGGGCTTCGTCGCCTGCGACGACGGATTCGCGCGTCTGCACGGCAACTACCCGCACCATGCCGACGCCATCCGCCGCGCGCTGGGGGTCGAGACGCGGCGCGACCTCGACGCGCGCGCTGCCGGCATGCCCGCGCAGGAGCTCGAGGACGCGGTCGTCGCGGCGGGCGGCATCGCGGCCCGCGTGCGCACGTCCGATGAGTGGAAGGACCATCCGCACGGACGCGTGACGCATGACGCGGCCTGGAGCGAGGTCGTCCCGGACGGGGAGAGCCGCATCGGGCCATCCGACAGCGCCCCGCTCGCGGGCGTGCGGGTCCTCGATCTCACCCGGGTGCTCGCGGGACCGACGTGCACGCAGCTCCTCGCCTGCCTCGGCGCCGACGTGCTGCGGGTGGATCCGCCCGGCCGACCGGAGATCCTCGAGCAGCACCTCCTGACCGGGATGGGCAAGCGCTCGATCGAGCTCGATCTCGCGAGCCGCGCCGCCGACGCGCGGGCTCTCGTCGCCGACGCCGACGTCGTCGTGCTGGGCTACCGCCCCGGTTCCCTCGACCGCTTCGGACTGACGCCGACCGCCCTCGCGGCCGATCATCCGGGCCTCATCGTCGCGACCCTCTCGGCGTGGGGCGAGGACGGCCCCTGGGGTGCCCGTGCGGGATTCGACTCGGTCGTCCAGGCGGCGACGGGGATCGCAGACCGGTGCGCCGACGCCGACGGACGACCGGGCGCGCTGCCCGTGCAGGCGCTCGACTTCGCGACCGGATACGTGCTGGCCGCGCGCGTGCTCGAGCTCCTCGCCTCGGGGCGCGGCGGTCTCGTGCGGGCAAGCCTCCTCGGCGCGGCGCGGGCGCTCTTCGCGTCTGCGCCGCCGCCCGAGGCCGACGACGAGGTGTCGATGGGGACGACGATGGTGAACGTCAGCTCCCCGCACGGCACGCTCTTCCTGCCCCCTCCCCCGGTCCTCCTCGACCGCCGCTCGATCGAGCGCGACGTCGGCGGGTACGGCGCGGCCGCACCCGCCTGGCGCTGACATCCGGCTCAGCGCCCGCCGCGGGCCCTGCGCTCTCCCTCGGCGAGCCGCGCGAGCGCGACCGCGCCGACGAGGAGGCCGAAGTCACGCAGCGCCACGTCGAAGTAGCCGGGCAGGGTCAGCAGATTCACGATGATCCCGAGCAGCCACGCCGCCACGACCCACGCGCCCCAGCGCGGGAGAATCGCGACGAGCACGCCGGCGGCGATCTCGACGACCCCGACGACGCGCATGGCGAACACGTCGTCGCCGGGGAGGATCGCGTCGATCCAGGGCGCGAGATAGATCGTCCAGTCGACGAGGAGATTCGTGAACTTGTCGAGCCCGAAGAGGATCGGCGCGACGGTGAACACGGTGCGGAGCAGCAGGAACGCCTGGTGCGTCGGTGAGCGGAGATCGCCGACCCCGGTGAGCGTCTCTGCTCGGGAACTGCGGAGTGTCGACATGAGCGTCGTCCTTTCTATCGGAAGTTACTCCGCACGTTAGAACGGGGGTAGTCTTTCGTCAAGAGGGTTCTCCGAAAGAAGGCGGACGAGATGACCGATGCCGATTCCGAGGCCACCCGCCGGATCCGCGGGCTCGCCGATCCGCTCCGCCGCGCCATCTACGCGTTCCTCAGCCGCCAGCGCCACGCGGTCACGCGCGACGAGGCCGCGAGCGCGCTCGACATCCCGCATCACCAGGCGAAGTTCCACCTCGACCGCCTCGAGCAGGACGGCCTCGTGACGGTCGACTACGCCCGCCCGCCCGGGCGCACCGGCCCGGGCGCGGGGCGACCCGCCAAGCGGTACCGTCCTGTCGAGAGCGAGATCGCCGTCTCGGTGCCGCCGCGTGGCTACGACGTCGCGGGCGATCTGCTCGCCCGCGCGATCACCCGCAGCGCGGCCGACGGCATCCCTGTGTCGGAGGCGGTCGCCGACGTCGCACGAGCCAGAGGCCGCGCGATCGCCGCGGCGCGCGGCGCCGAGCCGCCCGTCTCCGCGTCGGCCGCGCGGGAGGCGGCCGAGGACATCCTGCGCGGCGAGGGATACGAGCCCGAGCGCGACGGACCCACCACGGTGCTGCGGAACTGCCCGTTCCATCGACTCGCCCAGGATCACCGCGACCTGGTGTGCGGCATGAACTGCGCGCTCATCGACGGAGTGGGCGACGCGCTCGCGCCGCACTCGCCCGTGGTCGCCCTCGAGCCGGAGGACGGCCGCTGCTGCGTCACCCTCCGCGAGGGGGCCTAGCGGCCGCGCTCAGTGCGACGACGCGATGCGCTGCGGCGATCGTCGCCGGCCGATGCGAGATGAGAAGAACCGCGCGTTCGCTCTGACGGGCCAGGAGCTCCATGATCGCCGCGTCGGCCTCGGCGTCGAGCGAGGCCGTCGCCTCGTCGAGAACGAGGACGCGAGGGCCCCGCAGGAGCGCGCGAGCGATGGCGACACGCGCGCGCTGACCGCCGGAGAGACCGGCCCCGTGCTCGCCGACGTCGGTGTCGAGGCCGCGCGGCAGCCCCGACCGCACATCGAGGAGCCCCGCCGAGCGCGCGGCCTCCGTGATCCGCTCCTCGGGCGCTTGAGGATCGCCGAGGACGATATTCGAGCGAATCGTTCCGCGCAGAAGCGGCGACCCCTGCGGGACCACGGCGATCCGCGCGCGAAGTGCGTCGTCCGTCAGAGCGCGCAGGTCCACGCCGTCGATCCGCACCGCTCCCGCGTCCGGATCCCATTGCCGCGAGGCGAGCGCCGCCGCCGTCGACTTGCCTGAGCCGGATGCTCCGGTCAGCGCGACGATCTCGCCGGGCCGGACGTGAAGGTGGAGGTCGTGCAGGACCGGAGCTCCGGCACGATACGCGAAGCCGACGCCGTCGAAGCACAGTCCTCTCGCGTCTCGGAGCCTCGGGGTAGACGAGAGCTCGTAGGTCACCGCAGGCGGTTCCGCGAGCAGGGAGTCGATGCGCGCCGCTGCGGCGGTCAAGGTCCCCGCCCCGCGCAGGAGGTCCGCGATCTGCGCGGCCGGTGCGACGCCCGCCGCGGCGAGCGTGATCGCGAGCGGGATGTCCGCGCGCGGGATTCCCGTGTCCGCGACCACGACGAGCACCGCAGCCACGACGGCGATGGCGATGGCGAGGTCCGAGATCGCGCGCTCCGCCCCGATGCGAGACGCCTCGCGAACCTGCGTGCGGGTGTGCCGGAGCGTCCGCTCCGCGAGACGATCGAGCTGACGCTCGAGTGCCGCGGCCCCTGCGAGTTCGCGCAGGCCTCGGAGCGTGTCGACGAGCTCGGCGCGCAGTGCGCCCGCATCTGCGGCCAGAGCGGCACCGTCCTGCCCGGCCCGGCGGCGGGTCGCCATCGGCACGACGACGCCGATGAGGAGCGGCGGCGTCCAGGCCAGCAGGAGCTGAGGGCTCACCGTAATCGAGACGGCAACGGCAGTCGAGAGCACGAGGACGGCCCCGAGCGCCTGTGCGATCGTGTGCGCGAAGAGCCACTCGAGCGTCTCGATGTCCGCGACCACCGTGGTCGCGAGGTCGCCCGTGCGACGCGGGCGGCTGCGGGACGGCAGAGCGCGACGGAGCGCCCCGAAGACGCGGGAGCGGAGCTCCCCGATCACGCGGTACGCGAGATCGTGAGACACCCAGGATTCGCGCCAGGCCGCTGCCGCCGCCAGCACCGCCAGCAGCACGGCGATCACGGGGGCAGACGACGACAGCGGCGAACCGACCGCCGCGAGCCCGGCCATGCGTGCGAGAAGGATCGCGATCCCGAGCACTGCCGCTTGACAGACGACGCTCCACAGGATCGCCTCGACGAATCGCCCTCGCCGAACAGCCACCACCGGGAGAAGGCGCAGCAGCGGCCTCATCGGAGCACTGCTCCGCACGAGGCCGGCACGGGCCCGCGGCCGCGGGCGGCGACGCGCCCGTCCTCGATGGCGACCCAGTGGTCTGCACGTGCTCCCGCGGTCGCCCGGTGGGTGATGACGACCACCGTGCGCCAACCCGCTGCCGCGGTCGCCACGGCGTCGACGATCCGCCGCTCCGACTCCGCGTCGAGCGCCGAGGTCGCCTCGTCGAGGATGAGCACGGGCGCCGGCGACAGGAGCGCACGCGCGATCGCCAGCCGCTGCCGCTGGCCGCCCGACAGCTGTCCGCCGTTCTCGGCGAGGACGGTGTCGTAGCCCTCCGGCAGTCCGGCGATCACGTCGTGCACATCGGCGACCCGCGCGGCCTGCTCCACCTCGGCGTCGGCGGCCGACGGCCGGCAGAGCCGCAGATTGTCCCGCACCGACCATGCGAAGAGCACGGGGTCCTGCGGCACGACGGCGACGCTCGCGCTGAGTGCGACGCGGTCGAAGTCCCGGATATCGACGCCGCCGATCCTGATGATGCCGGCATCGGGGTCGATGTCGCGCTCCACGAGCCGAGCGAGCGTGCTCTTGCCCGCGCCGGACGGGCCGATCACGGCCAGCGTCTCCGCCGCTTCGACGCGGAGACGGACATCGCGGACGCCGCGACCGGTCGCCGGATAGGTGAAGGACACGCCGTCGAACTCGAGGAGCCCGGTCGGCGCCGGCCGGGGCCGTCTCCCCATGCGGGGCGCCGTCGAGGAGGACCGCTGCAGCTCATCGAGGCCGTCGACCGCGTTCAGGCCCAGATACCCGGCGTGCCAGCACGCCCCGAGATCCTGGACAGGACGGAAGCACTCCCGCGCCAGCAGCAGGACCGCGACCGCGGCTGCGCCATCGCCGTCTCCGCTGGACACCGCCAGGGTCGCGGAGATCACGGCTGCCGCCGCTCCGAGGTGCATCGCGAGCGCGCTGACGGCCGTCTCGACCAGCGACAGTCGCAGCTGACCCATCGTGTCGCGCCTCAGAGCATCGCCCTCAGCCGAGAGCCGGTCCGCCGTGCGCGCCGTCGCGCCGAAGATCCTCAGGAGCGGGATGTGCTCGAGGCTCTCGACGAAGTCCGACGAAAGACGGGTGAACCGCTCCCAGCGCTCCCGTCCCGTGCGCAGCAGGCGGGCATCCCATGCGCGCGGCGCGATAACCGCAACCGCCGCGGCGATGCCGAGAGCGACGCCCGCTGTCGGAGCACGTCCGACGGTCAGCGCCACGACCGTCGCCGGTACCACGAGCACGACGAGCAGCTGAGGGAGGTAGCGCGTGAAGTAGGCCTCGAGCCCATCGACGCCGTCGATCGCGATCGCGGCGATCCGACCAGAGTCCCGGTCCGTCGCGGAGATCCCGACGGCACGAGTGAGAAGACGCGCACGCAGTCTGACCCGGACCGAGGCGCCGAGGCGAGCTGCCGTCGTGTCCCTCACCCAGATCACGAGCGCGCGGGCCGCAGCGACCGCCCCGAGCACCGCGACCGAGCCCACCACGCCTGGCCCGCCCGACACGAGCGGCCACGACCGCAGCGATCGCCAGCGCGAAGGCGATATGGAGCCCGGAGAGGAGAAGGCCGAGCGCGGCCAGGCCCGCGATCGCACCCGAGACGGCGCCGGCGAGTTCCAGAAGCCGCCGATGGATCATCGACTCAGAAGGCTTCGGGGTAGAGCTGCTCGGCGATCTCACGCACGAGCGCGACGTTCCCGAGGGTGCCGGGGAAGACGTCGGCACTCGACACGGCGATCAGACGCCCCTCGGCGACCGCGGGCATGTCCGGGAAGGTCTCCGACAGATATTCGCGTGTCGCAGCCTCGTGCTCATCGTCGAAGACGGAGAACACCAGGGCGTCGGGTGCTTCCGCGGCGAGCGCCTCCGGGGTGATGGCGGCGGCGAAGAAGTCGGAGAACGCCGGCTGTTCGGGCGTGAACACGCTCTGCGCACCCGCGCGCTGGAGGATGTCGTACTCGACGCCGGCACCGATGCCCTGAAGGGTCGTGCCGTCGACGAACACCTGGGCGACCCTCAGGCGGTCGACGTCGGCGACGGCCGCTGCGACCTCCTCGAGGTCGCGCTCGCTGCTTCGGATGAGTGCCGCGGCTTGCTCCTCGACGCCGAAGATCTTCCCGAGGTTCTCGAGATCGATCAGCAGGTCGGCGACCTCGCCGGTCATCCGCCGCTCAGGGCAGCCTCCCGCCGCGACATACACGTCGGCCCCCGCCTGCTCGAGCTGCTCGATGCTCGCGAAGCCCTGTTCGGCGGTGAACTCGTAGGTCGTCGGCGCGTAGACGAAGTCCGGCTGCACGGAGAGGAGGTCCTCCCGGCTCGGGGGCATCACGTCCCCGATCGCGGGAACGTCCGCGGCGAGATCCGCGATGTCCGCCGGAAGCGCCTGCGCTGCTGCCTGGGCCTGGCCGACGAGGCGATCGGCCAGACCGAGTCGAAGGAGCAGCTCGGTCTGGGCGGGGTGCATGCCCACCACCGCCTCCGGAGCCTGCTCGACGACCATCTCCCGGCCGCAGTTCTCGATCCTCACCTCCCCGACGGCATCCTCGGGGTCCGAGTCGACCGCGACGGATGTCCCGCACCCGGAGAGGAGGACGGTGGTGGCGACGAGAAGGGCATAAGCGGGGCGGAGTCTGACGGTCATGCGATGAGCGTGCTCTCTGGATCGGCGGGAAGGGAGGATGAGGCGTCCGCACGGGCGAGACGCCGGAAGGCGAAGACGGGAGCGGACGGCTCGCCGAGGACACGTGCCTCGACGCCGAAGACGGAGCGGATGACCGCCGGCTCGAGCACGTCGACCGGCGTTCCCGACGCGACAACCCGGCCCTGATCGAGCAGGACGACGCGGTCGCAGTACTGCGCCGCGAGGTTGAGGTCGTGCAGCGCGGCGAGAACCGTCTGACCGAGCTCGCGCGCCGTGCTCATGAGCTCGTGCTGGTGGGCGATATCGAGATGATTGCTCGGCTCGTCGAGAACGAGGACCGGGCTCTGCTGCGCGAGCGCGCGGGCGAGCATGACGCGCTGCCGCTGGCCGCCTGAGAGCGTGGCGACCATCCGATCGCGCAGGCGCTCGGTCTCGGTCCTGCGCATCGCATCCTCTGCGATCTGCAGATCCGCGGCGCTGTCCCGTCCGAATGACGCGCGGTGTGGAGCACGACCGAGCAGGACGGTCTCCTCCACGGTGAGATCGAAGTCCGTCGCCGGGTCCTGCAGCATGACGGCCACCGCCCTCGCGGCCTCGCGACCGCGCAGAGCCCGCACATCGCGATCTCCGACGCGCACGCTCCCGCTCACGGGTCGCACGGCCCGGTAGAGCGTCCGCAGCAGCGACGACTTGCCGCTGCCGTTGGGGCCGAGGAGCCCCACGACCTCTCCCTCCTCGGCAGCGAACGACGCGGCGTGCACGACCTCCCGTCCCCCCAGGGCGACGGTCACGCGTTCGAAGACCACTCTCACCGCGCGAAGCCCGCTCGATCGGCGCCACCGCGGCGCATGAGCCAGAGGAAGAAGGGCGCCCCGACGAATGCGGTGAGGATCCCGAGCGGGATCTCGGTCGGCGCAGCGACGGTGCGTGCGAGCAGATCGGCGCCCATGAGGAACACGGCGCCCCCGAGGACCGTCACCGGAAGCACCCTGCGGTGATCCGCGCCCACAGCGATCCGCACCAGATGGGGGACGACGAGGCCCACGAACCCGATGCCTCCGGCGACCGACACGACGACGCCCGTCAGCAGAGAGGCGATGAGGAGGAGGAGACCGCGGAGCCGCGCGACGTCCACGCCGAGCGCGGTCGCCGACTCGTCGCCGGTCATGAGCGCGTTGAGCGAGCGAGCGAGGAAGAACGACGCGAACACTGCGACGAGAAGCGCCAGCGCGGGGGCGGTGAGGCTGGACATCGTCGCCGCGGACACACTGCCGAGGAGGAAGAAGAGCACGCTGACGACGTTCTGTGCGTCTGTGGAGATGGTGAGGTAGCTCGTCACCGCGCTGAGCAGGGTGCCGAGCGCCACTCCGGCGAGGATCATGCGGGTGGGCGACAGCATGCCGTCCCTCCGGGCGAGCGCCCACACGCACACGCATGCGCCGAGCGCGCCGACGAAGGCCGCAGCGTTCATGGACACTCCCCCCAGCGCCGCCGAGCCCGTGACGATCACGAGCACGGCGCCCACGCTGGCTCCGGAGGACACGCCCAGGATATAGGGCTCCGCCAGCGGATTCCGCACGGTCACCTGCATGAGCGTCCCTGCGAGCGCGAGGCCGCCGCCGGCGAGCGCCGAGAGGAGCGCGCGCGGCAGTCGGAACTGCCACACCGCCTGGTCCTGCAACGGGGCGAGCGTGCCATCCGTCATCCACGGCATACCGGGCAGCACGTGGCCGAGGACGATCTTCGCGGCTTCTGCGACAGTCACCGGAACGGACCCGACGGAACCGGAGACGATGACCAGGGCGACGGCGGCAGCGCCGAGCGCGAGACAGAGGAGCGTCGTGCGGCGCGCGAGCCGTGCGCGCGCGCCAGCGTCATGCGGCGCGTACGCCGGAGTGCGCCTGCGGTCGGCGCCGAGCGTCATCATGGACGCTAACGTTAGTGATAATCATTCTCAATGCAAAATCGGCCCGAGCGCAGACCTCGGGCGGCCGCGCTCAGTGCGACGAGGTGGAGTGCGCCTCGTCGAAGGTCGGACGGCGGCCGAACAGGCGCGCGATGAGAAGCACGACCCCCACGATGACGAGCCCCTCGATGAAGCCGAACACCGCGGAGATCGCCGTGTCGACGACCCAGACCACCACGCCGCCGAGCGGCTCGAGCGCGTGCTCGACCGCATGGAGCGCATCCGCGAAGACGTGCAGGCCGACCTCGCCGAGGTTCACGATCACGAGGTGACCGCCGACCCACAGCATCGCGACCGTGCCGATCACGCTGATGACGCGGAACACGGCGGGCATGGACGTCACGATGCGGGCGCCCGTGAGCCGCACGCTGCCGACCGGGCTCTCGGCCATCCGCATCCCGATGTCGTCGATCTTCACGAGCAGCGCGACCGCCCCGTAGACGAGCAGCGTCATGAGCAGCGCGATCACGGCGAGCACCGCAAGGGTCTGCCAGAACCCCATTCCCGCATCGAGGCTCGCGAGCGAGATGAGCATGATCTCGGTCGAGAGGATGAGGTCGGTCCGGATCGCGCCCCACACGAGGCGCTTCTCGTCGCGTGCGCCCTCCTCCGCATGGCCGTGCCCGAATCCGAACCACTCGAGGACCTTCTCGGCGCCCTCGAAGCAGAGGTACGAACCGCCCAGGATGAGCAGGAACGGGAGCACCCACGGCGCGAAGGTCGTGAGCAGCATCGCCACGGGGATGATGATGAGGAACTTGTTCGCGAGCGAGCCGAGCGCGATGCGGCCCACGACCGGCAGCTCGCGCGCGGGCGTGATGCCCTGCACGTACTGCGGGGTCACGGCGGCATCGTCGATGACCACGCCGGCGGCCTTCGACGAGGCCTTCACAGCGGCGGTCAGGATGTCGTCCACGACGGCGAGCAGGCCGACAGACATGTGTTCTCCCACGGGTCCGAGCACGAGACGGGCAACGCAACGCTACCCGACGGGGATGGCCCTCCCCGCCGGGCAGCGCCGCGTCACCGCTGCGCGACGCCGCGGAAGCCGCGCAGGCGCAGGCTGTTGCCGACGACGAACACGCTCGAGAAGGCCATCGCGGCGCCCGCGAGCATGGGGTTCAGCATGCCGAGCGCGGCGATCGGGATGGCCGCGACGTTGTACGCGAACGCCCAGAACAGGTTGGACTTGATCGTCGAGAGCGTGCGCCGGGAGAGGCGGATGGCGTCGACCGCGGCTCGCAGGTCACCCCGGACGAGCGTGATGTCGGACGCCTCGATGGCCACGTCGGTTCCCGTGCCCATCGCGAGCCCGAGATCGGCCTGAGCGAGTGCGGGGGCGTCGTTCACGCCGTCGCCCACCATCGCGACGACGCGGCCCTCGCGCTGCAGTCGCGCGACGACCTCGACCTTGTCCTGCGGCAGGACCTCGGCGTGGACGACCTCGATGCCGACCTCGGCGGCGATCCGCTCGGCCACCGCGCGGTTGTCGCCGGTCAGCAGAACAGGGGTGAGACCCAGCTCCTTCAGCTCGGCGATCGCCTGGGCGCTGGTCGGCTTGACGGTGTCGGCGACGACGAGGAGTCCTCGCGCGCGTCCGTCCCATCCGACCGCGACGACGGTGCGACCGTCCGCCTCCTCGCGCCGCTGCGCGTCCGCGACGTCGGCGGAGAGGTGCAGAGCCCAGTCGGACAGGAGAGACGCCCGGCCGACCACGACGGCCGCGCCGTCGACGACCCCCTGGACGCCCCTTCCCTCGAGGTTCTGGAACCCCTCCACGACGGGCAGCGCGCCGACCTCCGCCGTCGCCGCGCGTGCGATCGCCTGGGCGATCGGGTGCTCCGATGCGCTCTCGAGCGCGCCTGCGAGCCGCAGGACGTCGGCCCGCTCGACGCCCGGCTCGGTCACGACGTCGACGAGCGTCATCCGCCCGCTGGTCACCGTGCCCGTCTTGTCGAGCACGACCGTGTCGACCCGGCGCGTCGACTCGAGCACCTCGGGCCCCTTGATGAGGATGCCCATCTGCGCGCCGCGGCCGGTTCCGACGAGAAGCGCCGTCGGCGTGGCGAGTCCCAGCGCGCACGGGCACGCGATCACGAGGACCGCCACGGCTGCCGTGAAGGCCGCCGACGCCGGGAAGCCCGCGCCGAGCCACGCGCCGAGCGCGACCACCGCGATCGCGATGACGATCGGCACGAAGACCCCCGAGATGCGGTCCGCGAGCCGCTGGACCTCGGCCTTCCCGCTCTGGGCGTCCTCGACCATCCGCGCCATCTGGGCGAGCTGCGTGTCCGCCCCGACGCGCGTCGCGCGCACGACGAGCCGCCCGCCCTCGTTGACCGTCGCACCCGTCACCGCGTCGCCCTCGCCGACCTCGACCGGCACGGACTCGCCCGTGAGCATCGAGGCGTCGACCGCCGAGGTGCCGGAGACCACGACGCCGTCGGTCGCGATCTTCTCCCCCGGGCGGACGACGAACTCGTCGCCGACGGCGAGCTGCGACGCGGGGATCCGGGTCTCGACGCCGTCGCGCAGCACCGAGACGTCCTTGGCGCCGAGCTCGAGGAGCGCCCGCAGGGCGGCGCCGGCCTGGCGCTTCGAGCGCTTCTCGAAGTAGCGGCCCGCGAGGATGAACATCGTCACGCCCGCGCCGACCTCGAGGTAGATGTTCGCCGCGCCGTCCGAGGGCGCGATGGAGAGCTCGAAGGCATGCGTCATGCCCGGCTCGCCCGCTGTGCCCAGGAAGAGCGCGTAGAGCGACCACAGGAACGCCGCCGAGGTGCCCATCGAGATGAGCGTGTCCATGGTCGCCGCCCCGTGCCGCAGGTTGAGCCACGCGGCACGGTGGAACGGCCACGCCGCCCACACGATGACGGGTGCGGCGAGGGCGAGCGACGCCCACTGCCAGTACGGGAACTGCAGCGCGGGGATCATCGACATCGCGATGACGGGGAGCGTGAGCACGACCGACCCGATCAGCCGCTGCCGCAGCGAGCGCAGCTCCGGATCATCCGGCTCGCCGTCATCCGACGGCTCGTCGACGGGCGGCTTCGGAAGGGCGGCCGTGTACCCGGTCTTCTCCACCTCGGCGACGAGCAGCGCCGGGTCGTACCCCTCGGGCACGGTGACGCGCGCCTTCTCGGTCGCGTAGTTGACGGTCGCCGACACGCCCTCGAGCTTGTTGAGCTTCCGCTCGATCCGGTTCGCGCACGACGCGCAGGTCATGCCCCCGATCTCGAGCTCGATGTCGGCGCCCCCGACGGACGTGCTCATCAGTGGCCTCCCGAATGCGCATGCCCGTGCCCGGGTGCGGCCTCGCCGGCGTCGAGCACGAACTCCGCGGTGTGGACCTGCCCGTCGACCTGGAAGTCCAGGTAGAGCAGGTAGCGTCCGACGGTCGGCGCCTCCGCCGCGAACGCGATCTCCGGACCGCCGAGGTCGTCCGCGCCGGGCTCCGCCCCCTCGGGATGCACATGGAGATACGCGAGGTCGCCCTCGCGCAGCGCGACGAGGTGCCCGAATGCCCCGAGGTACGGCTCGAGCGCGGTGACCGGCTCGCCGTCGCGGGTGATCGAGAGCGTGAGCTCCTGTGCGGCACCCGGAGCGAGGTCGCCCGCGAGCTCGACGGTGTACCCGCCCACCTCGTCCACGCGCGACGGCTCGGCGTCGACGGGAGCGTAGTCGCCCGCGACCTCGACCGAGCGCGCGAGGGTGAGCCCCTGCGCGCCGTCGCCTGCCGGTGTGAAGTCGGCGTACACGCGGTACGTGCCGGCCGCGTCCCACGACCACGGGATGCTCCAGGCTCCGGTGTGCGCGTCGAGCTCGGGATGGACGTGGCGGAAGTGCGCGCCATCGGAGCGCACCACGATGAGGTGCAGCTCCTTCTCGTGCTCGAGCGCGTAGGACGTGAGCGGCTCACCCGCGCTGTCGAGGATCTGGAAGCTCAGCTCCCCCTGCTCCCCCGCCCCGCTCGGAGCGGCGACCGCGGTGAGCGTGTAGCCGTCGGCGCTGAGCGAGACGCCCTGCGGGGCGTGCGCGCCGTGCGCGCCCTCGCCAGGCGCGCCGTGCGCGCTCTCGCTCTGCGCGCCATCCGGTGCCGTGCCATCCGTCGGCGCGGTCGTGTGACCGCCTCCGTGACCATCCACCTTGTCCTCCTCGTTCCATGCGGTGACGACCGCGTCGGGGGCGACGGCCGCCGCGACCCCGAAGGCCGCGCCGAACGCCGCCACCAGTCCGGCGCCGTACAGGGCGAGCCGCGCCCCCGCGTTCATCAGACGCGCTCCGCCGAGTAGCCGGCCTCCTCGACGGCCGCGAGGATCTTCGCGTCGTCGATCTCGGCCGTGCCGCTCACGACGAGGCGGCCCGTCTGCGCGCTCACGTCGATGCCCTCGACGCCCGGCACCTCGCCGACCTCCTCGCGCACCGACATCTCGCAGTGCCCGCAGGTCATGCCCGTCACGCGGTATTCGATCTCCGTCATCTTCGGTCCTCTCGTCAGGTTCGGAAGGGTGTCACCTGCGCCAACGGTATACCCCCCGGGGGTATTCCCGCAACGTGCCCCCCTCTTGCCGACGAGGCCTCGGCGGAGCACGCTGGAAGACACATCGGCTTCGGCGGAACCGGAGGTGAGGACGATGCAGGTGAAGCCCGGCGATCGCCTCGTCGTGGAGGGCCACACAGACAGCGAGCCGCGCCGCGAGGCGGAGGTCCTGGAGGTGCGCGGACCGGACGGCGGCCCGCCGTTCTTCGTGCGCTGGAAGGACGGCCACGAGGGGCTTGTCTTCCCGGGAGCCGACGCGCACATCGTCGCGCGCGACGGTGCCTGACGCACCGTCACGCGCGACCCGGGTTCAATGCGGGCTGTTATGCCCGGGCAGCCACAGAATGGAGGCATGAAGCCGGAGGGGTGGGCGCTGATCGTCGTCGGCACGCTCGCCGCCGGGCTCATCTCGATCGCGTTCCTCGGCGCGCTGGGTCGGCTCGCCCCGGGACAGGCCGGCGCGATGACGCTCAGCCTGCTCGCCCTGGCCCTTTCGGGGTTCATCGCCCTGCTCTTCTCGCCGGAGGCACGCGAGCGGCGTGCCCGCAGGCGAGGAGCGCCGGGTGCGTCCGCACGGGTCAGCGCACTGCCCGTCGCGACGGCGGAGATCGTGCCGGAACCGCGCACGGGACCCGTGCCGCAGCTCGACGACCGGCTCGGCGCCTGACCGGGCGGAGACCGCCTCAGGAGGAAGAGGAGCCGCCGGGCGCGTCCGCGATGACGCGGTCGATCCAGTCGCGACGCGGGAGCGATGGGATCGCGTCCCGCGGGAACCACCTCAGCTCGAGGATCTCCTCGAGGTCGGGGGTCGCCGCGGAGAGCAGCTCGCAGTCGAACGCGGTCGTCACATAGCCGACCTGGTCGCCGTTCGGATAGGTGACCATCATGGGCTCGCCGCCGTAGACGCCGACGATGCCGCGGACGCGGACTCGCGCACCTGTCTCCTCGAGGACCTCGCGCAGCAGCGCCGCGGCCGGCTCCTCCCCCGGCTCGACACCGCCTCCGATCAGGCTCCAGAGCCCCGAGTGACGATGCCGTGCCAGCAGGAAGCGGTCATCGTCGCGGATCACCGCCGTGACGCCGGGAAGCAGCAGGAGGTCGGTCCCGATGCGGGAGCGGATGGACGCGACGTAGTCCGACATCGGCATGCACGGAGTCTAGGCACGATCGGCGACGAAGTCCGGGAAGTCGGCGGGTCCGATGCCGTCTTCCGCGAAGAACGCGCGCACGAAGAGGGCGGCCTCCTCCTCGATCCGATCCAGCGGCAATCCGGAGACCGTGAAGCCGTAGGTGCCGTCGGCGGGGCCAGTGAGCCAGGTGAAATCGACGCAGCGCAGTCCGCCAGGCTGCTCTCGCGTGTCGACCCGGAACGTCTCTCCCTCGACCTCGATCACGGTGCTCATCGCTCCACCGTACGATGCACAGATGATCTCCCTCGTGATCCGCCAGATCGAGCCCGGTCAGCGGGAGCGTCTCGCGGACTGGCTCCGAGAGGTCGACGGTCCCCGTCGCGCAGAAGCGCTGGCGACCCTCGCTGCCGAAGGCATCACCCATGAGAAGGCCGTGATACTGGACACCGCAGATGGGCCAATTCTCGTCTACGCGATGGAAAGCGAGGACGCCGACCGCGCCAAGGCGGTCGCCGAGCGGTCCGAGCACGCCATCGATGCGGAGCATCGCGAGGTCATGCGGTCCGCGGTCGGCGCGAGACCGCCCTTCGAAGTCGTCCTCGACCTGCGTCTGCCGTAGCCCACCGACACCAGGGGGTTATAGGCCAAAAGGAGTGGATGGGTTCTCGATCTAGCCGCGGAATCTCGCGGTAGAACGGGGATCGCTATGGTCCGCGACCCTTAGTCGTGGGCCTTGCGACGAACTCGACCACCTGTCTGGTATGCGGCATCAAGCTCGTCAAGAACGGCCGTCACCGCTCGGGCACCCAACGCTGGCGGTGTCCGTCTTGCGGGGCGTCCAGCACCCGTCGGCGTCCCGACGTGACCCGGCGGGAGCAGCTGCGGGAGTTCGTGTCGTGGCTGATCGGCAAGGCCACCCAAGCCGAGGCCGACGGCACCGCCTCCGGTCGATCGTTCCGGCGCCGCACCGCCTGGTGCTGGGATCTGTCTCCCCGACTGGGCCCGGCCGAGACGATCTACCACGCCGTCCTCGTCGACGGCATCTGGATCGGCACCTGGTGTCTGCTCATCGCGCTCTCCGACACCGGACGCGTCCTGGCCTGGCAGTGGTGCGCCCGCGAGACCACCGCCGCATGGACCGCTCTGCTCGATCAGGTCCCCGCCCCGGGGATCCTCGTCTCCGACGGCGGCTCCGGACTCCCCTCGGCACTGCGACAGGCCTGGCCCGAGACCAAGCACCAGCGGTGCCTGTTCCACCTCCAGATGAACATCACCCGTCATCTCACCCGCAACCCGCGCACGAACGCCGGCCGAGCGCTACGACGCCTGGTCATGGACCTCAGCGACATCCTCGACGAACAGGCCGCGATCGACTGGCAGCTGCGGCTCGAGAAGTGGTGGCAGACCTTCGGGCACCTCACCCGGGAACGCACCCTGCTCAAGAACGGCCGATTCGGATTCACCCACGACCGGCTCCGCAAAGCCTGGCTGCTGGTGCGCCTCGTTGTCCGCAACGACGTGCTGTTCACCCACATCACCTACGGCAACCCGCGCACGACCTCCGCGCTGGAAAGCCTCAACGCCCGCATCCGCGATCTCCTGCGCCGCCACCGCGGCATGACCGAGGAACACCGCCGCCGCGCGGTCGAGTGGTTCCTCGCGACCCGAGAGCTCCCGCTCGAACAAGCCCTCGACCTCGCCCAGCCGATCACTCCCGAAACCCGACCCGAACCCCGCCACGACGACCAGATCACCCCCACCCTCTACGGGCAAGGCCTCGACGCCACCGAAGGCCTCTGGGCCCGCTCTGGGTGGGCAGGACGAGGATGACACACCCGACCCATCCACTCTTTCTGGCCGATAACCCACACCAGGAGCATGTGAGGCACCACCGTACGACGAGAAAACCCCCGCCGGAGCGGGGGTTCTTCAGAGCTGGGGTACCTGGACTCGAACCAAGAACAACTGAACCAGAATCAGCCGTGTTGCCAATTACACCATACCCCAAGAGGTTTCCGGCCTGGGCCGTACCGAGGGTCTACTCTACCCGAACCGGCGAGGGCGTCCAAACCGGGGCGTTCCCCATGGCGTGTCGCTCACGCGACGCGGCGTGCGACCTCGAGGAACGCGTCGACCGAGGCCGAGACGCAGGTGGCCCGCCGGCTCGCGAGGATGGGCACCGGATCGATGTCGACGATCGGCACGCACACGATCCCCGGGCGCCGATAGTGCGTCGCGACGGAGGCCGCCGCGATGTTCACGCCGATCCCCGCGGCGCACAGCTCCAGCAGGCCCTCGACGTCGTCGGCGACAGCGGTGACGCGCGGGCGCACGCCGCTCGGCCGCGGGTCGACCAGCCACCACGAGCGCACCGGCCCCTCCGCGGCTCCGACCACGACGAACGGGAGGTCGTCGGTCTCCGCGATGCGCACGCTGTCGCGTGCCGCGAGCGGATGGTCGTCGCGCAGCACGAGCACGCGCGGCTCGGTCGCGATCTGCTCGGACGATACCCCGTCCTCCCTCGCGCCGGACGGTGGGGCGATCACGACGTCGACGACGCCGTCGCGCAGGGCCTGCGCCCCCGCGAAGAAGCCCAGCCGCACGAGCTCGACGTCGAGGTCGGCGTCCGCTGCCACGAGCTCGGCGAGCGCACGGCTCACGATCGGGCCCGCGCCAGCCGCGACGACGCCGACGCGCAGCGTGCCACCCCCTGCCGACTCCGACGCCCACGCCTCCACCGCCCGATGCGCGCGATCCGCCTCCACCGCGAGCGGGAGGAACGCCCGGCCGCGTTCGGTCAGCGCCACGGACCGCGGCGTCCGGTCGAACAGCCGCGCGCCGACCACGGACTCGAGGCGCGCGATCTGCTGACTGAGCGTGGGGCCCGAGATGTGGAGGGCCGCCGCGGCACGGCCGAAGTGCAGGTGCTCGGCGACCGTCACGAAGTAGCGCAGCTGCGTCGCCGACACGTTCATGGGTCGATGTTAGCCCGCGGCTAATGCGCGTGCGCCTCTTCCACGTGGACGCACGGCCGCGCCCCGCGCGAGGCTGAACGCGTCCCTTCCCCCCTCGACAAGGAGGTCGTCCATGTCCGACACCGCCCCCGCCATCCCGAGCGCCCTGCCCGGCGCGCCCGCCCCGTACTTCCTCGACGAGGTGCGGGGCGACAAGCTCGTCATGTTCGACCAGCTCTTCACGCTCCTCACGACGGGAACGCAGAACGAGGGGCAGTTCGACGCATTCGTGACGGAGGGACGGCCCGGGCGTCCGGTGCCCGCGCACTACCACGCGCTCACGCACGAGACCTTCTTCGTGCTCGAGGGCGCCATCCGCCTCTGGATGGATGACCGCAACGGCTTCCGCGAGACCCGCATCCTCGAGGCGGGCGGCTTCGGGTTCGTTCCGAAGGGCACGGTCCACTCGTATCGCATCGAGCGCACGGGCAGGATCTTCGGCGTCACGAGCGCGCCCTTCACCGACTTCTTCCGCGCGGTCGGCGCCCCCACCGACATCCCCGGGATCCCCGAGCCCGACCGCTTCCACATCCCGCCGTTCGAGCGGCTGGCGGCCGCGGGCGCCGAGAACGACGTCAACTTCGTCGAGGGCTATGAGCTCTTCGACTGAGCGGACGCTGCGCGACGTCGTCTACGCGACGCGCCCCGGGTTCCGGCCGCTCTCCCTCGACCTGCATCGGCCCGAGGCCGACGGCGCCCCGCTGATCGTGTTCGTGCACGGCGGCGGCTGGCGCGTCGGAAGCCGCCGGGTCATGTGCCCGACGTTCGCCCCCGAGCACGGGTTCCCTCGACTCGTCGCCGACGGGTTCGCCGTCGCCTCGATCGACTACCGTCTGAGCGGCGAGGCGGTGTTCCCCGCGCCGCTCGACGACGTCGCGGCAGCGCTCGCATGGCTCCGCGAGCACCAGGGCGCGCTCGCGGTCGACGCGACGCGCATCGTCCTGTGGGGCGAGTCGGCGGGCGCGCACCTCGCGGCGCTCGCGGGGCTCTCGGATGGCGCGGTGCGCGGGGTCGTGGACTGGTACGGCCCGAGCGACCTCGTCTCGTTCCCGGCACCTGCGGCGTCGGATGAGCGCCCGACGCGCGAGGAGGCGCTGCTGGGCGGCGCCGTGGCCGACCTCCCCGAGCGCGCGCGTGCCGCGAGCCCCGCGCGTCAGGTCGCGCCCGGCGCGCCGCCGTTCCACATCGCGCACGGGCTCGCCGACACGGCCGTGCCCGCCGCGCAGAGCGAGGCGCTGCACGCCGCGCTCGTGACCGCGGGCGCCGACGCGACGCTGCAGCTCGTGCCGGGGGCGGGCCACCTGTGGCAGGGGCTCGACGACCCCGACGTCGTCCTGTCCCCCGCGCTCGCCTTCGCGCGCCGCGTCACCGGGTGACGCGGCGCGCGTCCGCTCAGCCGAGCTTCTGGACGAGGGCGCTCAGGCGCCGGATCGACTCGGCCTTGCCGAGCAGCTCCATCGACTCGAACAGCGGCGGCGAGACCCGGCGCCCGGTGATCGCGACGCGCGGCGGGCCGTACGCGACGCGCGGCTTGAGTCCGAGATTCTCGACGAGCGCGCCGCTCAGCGCGTCCTGGATGCCCTGCGCCGTGAACTCCGCCTCCGGCACGACCTCGAGGGCCCCGACGCACGCCGTGAGCACGACGCCCGCGTTCTCGGGAAGCCCCGCGAGCGCATCGTCGTCGTACGCGACCTCGTCCGAGAAGAGGAAGCCGAGGAGGCCGGGGGCGTCGCCCAGAAGCGGAAGGCGCTCCTGGATGAGCGGCGCGGCCTTCGCGAGCAGCGCGCGCTGGTCGTCGGTCGGGGTCGCGTCGACGAGGCCCGCCTGCGCGAGATACGGCACGATCCGCTCGGCGAAGTCGTCGGGCGCGAGCATCCGGATGTGGTCGCCGTTGATCGACTCGGCCTTCTTCTGGTCGAAGCGCGCGGGGTTCGGGTTGACGTCCTCGATGTCGAACGCGGCGACGAACTCCTCGAGCGAGAACACGTCGCGGTCGGGGCCGATGGACCAGCCGAGCAGCGCGAGGTAGTTGAGCAGCCCCTCGGGGATCATGCCCTTCTCGCGCTGCAGGAACAGGTCGGCGCGGGGGTCGCGCTTCGAGAGCTTCTTCGTGCCGTCGCCCAGGACGAGCGGCATGTGCCCGAAGCGCGGGATGAAGGTCGTGACGCCCGCGTCGATGAGCGCGCGGTAGAGCGAGAGCTGACGGGCCGTCGACGGCATGAGGTCCTCGCCGCGCAGCACGTGGGTGATCCCCATCAGCGCGTCGTCGACGGGGTTCACGAACGTGTACAGCGGGACGCCGTTCGGGCGCACGATGACGAAGTCGGGGAACGAGCCGGCCGGGAAGGTCACCTCGCCGCGGATGAGGTCGACGTACGTGAGGTCCTCGTCGGGAACGCGCAGCCGCAGCGCGGGCTGGCGGCCCTCGGCGCGGAAGGCGGCCTTCTGCTCCTCCGTGAGGTCGCGGTCGTGGTTGTCGTAGCCGAGCTGCTTGGCGCGGCCGGCGGCCTCGTTGCGGGCGTCGATCTCCTCGGCGGTCGAGAAGCTCTCGTAGACGAGCCCCGCGGCGATGAGCTTGTCGAGCACCTCGCGGTAGATGTCGTGCCGCTGCGACTGCCGGTACGGCGCGTGCGGCCCGCCGGTCTCGACGCCCTCGTCCCAGTCGATGCGCAGCCAGCGCAGCGCGTCGAGGAGCTGCTGGTAGCTCTCCTCGCTGTCGCGGGCCGCGTCGGTGTCCTCGATGCGGAAGACGAGCTTGCCGCCGTGGTGACGGGCGTAGGCCCAGTTGAACAGGGCCGTGCGGACGAGGCCGACGTGAGGGAGGCCGGTGGGCGACGGGCAGAAGCGCACGCGCACGTCGGCGCCGGTGGCGGTCGTGGTGCGGGGATCGGGAGCAGACATCCCGTCCAGTCTAGTTCGCGGCGCCCGGTGGCCCGTGAGCGCTCAGCGCCGCGCGAGGGGCGACAGCACGGTCGTGAGCGCGACGAGCACGAGGGCGACGAGCGCGAGCGCCCCGTAGCCCCACTGCCCGAGGACGACGCCCGCGAGAACGGCGCCGACCGCCGCGGACGAGGTCATCAGCGTGTCGCCGATCCCCTGCCGGCGCGGGCGGAGGTCGACCGGCGTGCTCTCGGTGAGGAGCGCCGCGCCCGCCACCGTGGCCGCGCTCCAGCCGAGCCCGAGCAGGAACAGCGCGACGATCACGATGCCCTGCACGTCTGACCCGAAGGTCGCCAGCAGCAGCGCGCACGCGAGGACCCCCTGGCCCAGGAGGACGACGGCGACGCGGCCCCAGCGGTCGGCCAGCCAGCCGAACACGGGCGACAGCCCGTACATGCCGAGGACGTGGAGCGCGATCGTCGTGCCGACGAGGAGGGTCACGGCCTCGTTCGCGCCCGCGGCCCCGCCGTGCCCGGCGTGCGCGAGATGCTGGAGGTGCACGGGCGTCATCGCCATGACCGACGCCATCACGACATGCGACGCGGCCACGGCGAACATCGCATAGCGCGCCGCGAGGGGGCGGTCCGCGTCGACCGGCGGCGCCGCGCCTCCCGCGGCGTCGCGCGAGATCCGCTGGGCGAGCAGAAGCGGATCAGGGCGCAGTGCGACGAGGTAGAGGATGAGCGCGGCCGCCTGCGCGACGATGGAGAAGAGGTACGCGCCGGTGAGCGGCGGCATGCCGACCAGCCGGCCGAGCGCCTCTCCCGGCGTCAGCAGCAGCGGCCCGAGCACGCCGCCGACCGTCGTCGCCCAGACGACCGTGCCGAGGTCGCGTCCGCGGCGCTCGCCCGCGGCGAGGTCGGTCGCCGCGAACCGGGACTGCAGATTGCCCGCGTTGCCCGCGCCGATGAGCACGACCCCCGCGAGGAGGAGCGGGAAGACGCGCAGTGCCGCCGCCGTCACGACGATCGCGATGCCGACGAGGGCGAAGAGGTTGCCCAGGGTCAGCGCCGTGCGGCGGCCGCGAGCGGCGGCGAGTCGAGCGAGCGGGATGGCGCACAGCGCGGCCCCGAGGGTGACGGACGCGGTCGCGAACCCCGACAGGGACTCCTGACCGGAGATGTCGGCGGCGAGGAGAGCCCCGAGCGAGACGGTGGCGCCGAAGGCGACGCCGCCGAGGACCTGGCCGAGCGCCAGCACGCGGACGACGCGGCCCTGGATCCGCGCGACCTCCTCGGGAGCCGTGACGGCGGTCATGTCACGCGTCGCGCACGGTGTTGCGCAGCAGCCCGATGCCCGGGATCTCGACCTCGACCGTGTCGCCGGCCTGGAAGGGGCCGACTCCCGCCGGCGTGCCGGTGAGGATGACGTCGCCCGGGAGGAGCGTGAACGCCGCCGACACGTGCGCGATGATCGTCGGCACGTCGAAGATCATGTCCGACAGCGGGGCCTCCTGCACGACCTCGCCGTTGAGGCGGGTCGTGAGGGAGCCCTGCGCGAGGTCGAACTCGGTCTCGATCGCGGGACCGATCGGGCAGAACGTGTCGAAGCCCTTGGCGCGCGCCCACTGCCCGTCGCTGCGCTGCAGGTCGCGTGCCGTCACGTCGTTCGCGATGGTGTATCCGAACACGACATCGAGGGCGTCCTCCGCTCGCACGTTCTTCGCGATGCGCCCGATCACGATCGCGAGCTCGCCCTCGTACTGCGTGTCGGAGCTCTGCGGCGGCCGGACGATCGCGTCGCCGGGCCCGATCACCGAGGTGTTCGGCTTGAGGAACAGCAGCGGCTCGGCGGGGACGTCGTTGCCGAGCTCCGCGGCGTGATCGCGGTAGTTGCGCCCGACCGCGACGACCTTCGAGCGCGGGATGACCGGCGCGAGCAGCGCGACGTCCGTGACCGGAACGCGCGCTCCCGTGGTCTCGAACCCCGCGAACAGCGGGTCTCCCGCGAGCACGACGAGCTCCGACCCGTCGACGATCCCGTAGGTGATGGCGTCGTTGTGGCTGAACCGCGCGATCTTCACCCTGCCAGCCTATCCACGACCGTCCACCGCGGAGTCGATCGCCTCGGCCAGGGCGCCGCCCATCGCCTCCGCGAAGGTCGCGGTGAGGTGGTGCGAGTCGCGGTAGACGAGCAGCCCGCCGAGGATGGGCGCGCAGGAGGGCTCCTCGGAGGCGGCGCCGTCGATGGGCGCGCAGAAGTACGGCAGGAGGTCGATCTCCTCCGCGCGCGTCTCGCGGGCGACCTCCCTCACCGCGTCGCGTCCCGCCCCGCGGACGGCCTCTGACTCGGGAACCGCGCACACGGCCGCGTGCTCGAGGTTCATCGCGAGGCAGTCGAGCGGGCTCGTGCCGAGATCCGGCGTGTCGGCGAGGAGGAGCACGCGCGTCTCGGGCAGCGCGTCCACGACCTCGCGGAGCCCGTCTCGCCACGCCTGCTCTGCGTCGATGCCGTCCGGCACCTTCTCGTCAGCGTAGTTGGCGAGCACGAGGACCTCCGGCGGATCCTCCCTGAGCTCGTCGAGCACCGTGCTGCGCCAGCGGTCGCATGCACCGAACGCGCTGCCGTCGAGCACGTGGCGCGCCAGCGCCGACGAGCAGCGGCTCTTGGTGTGCGTCGTGAGCGCCATCCCCCGCTCCTCCGCGGCGCGGAGCACCCCCGGGACCCAGTGCGCGGCGTGCGAGTCACCCCAGAGGACCATCCGCTCGTCCCCTTCGCCGAAGGAGCACGGGCGCGGGCGCTCCTCCTGATAGCCGAGGTTGCATCCGTCGTCGTACACCTCCGACTCGTCGTCGGGAGCGTCCGCGAGCCCCGGCTCGAGGTTGGCCGGGACGACGGGCGTGACCTCCGGGGGGACGGCCGGCTCGGCGTGGGCGACCCGCGTCTGCGTCGCGAGCGCGGGCTCGGGCGCCACGGCCAGCGCGGTCCCTGCGGCCAGCGCGACGGCCGCCGTCGCGCCCGCCGCCGAGAGGAGCGTCCGACGCGGCCGTGCATCGACGAGCACCCGCGCGCGGCGCGTCGGCTGCTCCACAAGCCGGAACAGGGCCCACGCGACGGGGATGCTCGCGACGCCGAGCGCCGCGGGAAGCCAGGGAAGGCCGGGCGCCAGCAGCGCGCCGGCCACGATCAGCGGCCAGTGCACGAGATAGAGCGAGAACGAGATCTCGCCGACGAAGACGAACGGCCGGTTGCCGATCACGGCACCCGCGCTCCCCCGCGGGGGCGCGTCCTGCCCGATCCCCGCGAGGATGACCGCGCCGGTCGAGAGGACAGGCAGCAGCACGAGCACGCCCGGGAACGCGGAGGACTCTCCGATGAGCGCGATCGCCGCGAGGATGCCGGCGAGGCCCGCCCAGCCGAGCGCGGCGCGCACGAGTCCGGGGATGCGCGCGACAGCGGCGGCGGGCACGAGCGCGATGAGCGCGCCGACGGCGAACTCCCACATGCGCGTCCAGAGCGCGAAGAACGCCCACGGCTGCGACACGGGCGTGAGGGCGACGACCGCGGCGAGGGACCCCACGAGGACGATCCCGAGCGCGACAGCGACCGCCCGGCGCGCACCGCGCCGGCCCCCGAGTCTGCGGCCGACGGCCCACGCGGCGAGCAGCAGAGCCGGGCAGACGAGGTACCACTGCTCCTCGACTCCGAGCGACCAGTAGTGCTGGAAGAGCGACGGCGTCTCGTCGCCGAAGTAGTCCGCGTCGCGCACGGCGAACGCGTAGTTCGGCACGAACAGGGCCGAGGCGACCGCGTCGGCGAGGAGCGTCTCCCGCCGGAGGGGCGAGACGATCCCGTACGCGCCGACGACCGTGAGCACGACCACGACGAGCGCCGCGGGGAGGATGCGGCGCGCCCGGCGCGCCGTGAACGCCGCCAGGTCGATGCGGCCGGTCTCCGCCAGCTCGCGCACGAGGAGGCCGGTGATGAGGAAGCCCGACACGACGAAGAACACGTCGACGCCGATGAACCCGCCCGGCGCCCAGGTCGCGCCCGCGTGCTGCGCCACGACGGCCAGCACGGCGATGGCCCTGAGCCCCTGGATGTCTCGACGGAACCCGGCGCGGCGCATCATCCCGACAGGGTGCCGTCCGCAGGTGAACGGACGGTGATGCGCGACGCCCGCCCGGGCATCCCGGGCGGGCGTCGCGGCGAGCGGGCGCTCAGGCGTCGAGGCGGTACAGCCACCCCTTCGTGTCCTCGCGGCGCCCGTACTGGATGTCGGTGAGCTCCTCGCGCAGCGAGAGGCCGAGCTCGCCGAGCGGCTGGGCGTCCTCGAAGCCCTCGCCCTTGAGCGCGCCGATCGGCGTGACCACCGCTGCCGTGCCGCACGCGAACACCTCGGTGATGTCGCCCGACGCGACGCCGTCGCGCCACTCCGCGAGCGAGACCGCGCGGCGCTCGACCGCGAGGCCGCGATCGGCCGCGAGCTCGAGGAGCGAGTTGCGGGTGATGCCGTCGAGGATGCTGTCCGACGCCGGCGTGACGAGCGTGCCGTCCTTCTTCACGAAGACGATGTTCATGCCGCCGAGCTCCTCGACGTTCCCGTCGGCGTCGAGGAAGACCACCTGGTCGCACCCCTTCTCGTACGCCTCGGCCTGAGGAAGGAGGCTCGAGGCGTAGTTGCCGCCGGTCTTCGCGGCGCCCGTGCCGCCCTTCGCGGCGCGCGCGTAGTTCTCGCTCAGCCAGATGCTGACCGGCTTCACACCGCCCGTGAAGTACGAGCCGGCGGGGCTCGCGATGAGGCAGTACGTGTACTTGTGCGCGGGGCGGACGCCGAGGAACGCCTCCTTCGCGAACATGAACGGGCGCAGGTAGAGCGTCTGGTCGGCCTTCTCGGGCACCCAGGCGCCGTCGACCGCGATGAGCTCGCGCAGAGACTGCAGGAAGTACTCCTCCGGAAGCTCGGGCATCGCGAGGCGGCGCGCGCTGCGCTGCATGCGGCGCGCGTTCTGATCGGGCCGGAACGTGTAGATCCCGCCGTCGGCGTGGCGGTAGGCCTTGAGGCCCTCGAAGATCTCCTGCGCGTAGTGGAGCACGGCGGCGGCGGGCGACAGGCTGATCGGACCGAAGGGCTGCACGCGCGGACGGTGCCAGCCGCCCTTGACCGACCAGCAGATGTCGACCATGTGGTCGGTGAAGATCGTGCCGAAGCCCGGGTTCTCGAGCAGCTCGGCGCGCTGGGCGGGCGAGACGGCGGCGAGGTTCTTCGTGACCGCGAAGTCGAGAGACGGGAGCGTGGTGTCGGTGGTCGTCATGTGCGGATTCCTGTCTGCGCGTCGGTGGGTGTCAGGCCTTCAGGCGAGACGCGATCGCGTCGCCGATCTCGGCGGTCGAGCGCTTCTCGCCCGTGCGGGCGGCGATGTCGTCCTCGATCGCGCGCGACACGCGATCGGCCGCGTCCTGCAGGCCGAGGTGGTCGAGCAGGAGGGCGATGGAGCCGATCGCCGCGGTCGGGTCGGCCTGCTGGGTGCCCGCGATGTCGGGGGCCGAGCCGTGCACGGGCTCGAACATCGAGGGGAAGTCGCCGTCGGGGTTGATGTTGCCCGAGGCTGCGAGTCCGATGCCACCGGTGACGGCGCCGGCCAGGTCTGTGAGGATGTCGCCGAAGAGGTTGTCGGTGACGATGACGTCGAAGCGACCCGGGTTCGTGACCAGGAAGATCGTCGCGGCGTCGACGTGCAGATAGTCTACGGCCACGTCCGGGTGCTCCCGCGCGACCTCGTCGACGATGCGCTGCCACAGGCGGCCCGCGTTGACGAGCACGTTCGTCTTGTGCACGAGCGTGAGGCGCCGGCTGCGGCGCTCGGCGAGCGCGAACGCGTAGCGCACGACGCGCTCGACGCCGAACGCGGTGTTCACGCTCGTCTCGTTCGCGACCTCGTGCGGGGTCCCCCGGCGGATCGAGCCGCCGTTGCCGACGTACGGACCCTCTGTGCCCTCGCGCACGACGACGAAGTCGATGTCGCCGGGCTCGGCGAGCGGGCCGTCCTGCCCGGGGTAGAGCTTGGACGGGCGGAGGTTCACGTAGTGGTCCAGCGCGAAGCGGAGCTTCAGGAGCAGGCCGCGCTCGATGTTCGCGCCCGCGAGCCGCGGGTCGCCGGGCGTGCCGCCCACCGCGCCGAGGAGGATCGCGTCGTGCGCCTTGATGGCGTCGAGGTCGTCGTCGGTGAGCGTGTCGCCGGTCTCGAGGTAGCGGCCCGCTCCGAGCGAGAAGCGGGTCTTCTCGAAGACGACGTCGCCGCCCGCGGTGACGGCGTCGAGCACCTTCTCGGCCTCGGCGATGACCTCGGGGCCGATCCCGTCACCGGGGATGACGGCCAGTTTCACGACGCGGGGCATTGCTCTCCTTCGGATGTCTCGGCATCCGCCGGGGCTCCGGTCAGTGCGACGCGTGCTCCCGGCGTCCTCCCAGGGTAGTCGCCGCGATCGCCATCGCGAGCACGACGAGCCCCGCGCCGATGAGCGACGTGATCGCCACGCCGCCGTCGAACGCGGTCGCCGCCGCGGACCGGAGCGCCTCTCCCGCCGCTCCCCCGACCGAGTCCGCGGCGTTCATCGCTCCGGCGAGCGTCTCCTCGGCATGCAGCGCGAGCTCCGCGGGGATCCCCTCCGGCACGACGAGGGTCGAGCGGTACCACCACGTGAGGATGCCGCCGAGGATGGATGTGCCGAGCACGGCGCCGAGCTCGTACGCGGTCTCCGAGACGGCGCTCGCGGCGCCCGCCTTCTCCGCGGGAGCGTTCGCGAGGATGAGCTCCCCCGACACGGTCTCGGCCGCGCCGATGCCCGCGCCGAGGAGCGCGAACCCGAGCACGAGCATCCCGACGTCGTGTGCGCCGACGAGCGCCACGATGAGGTACGCCGCGAGCGAGAGCAGGAGCGCCGACGGGATGACGATCGACGCGCGCACACGCCGCGCGATCGGCGTGACGATGAAGCCGCCGGCGATCGAGGTGAGGGCGCCGGGCAGGAGCGCGAGGCCCGCGATCATCGGGCTCAGGCCGACGATCATCTGCAGGTGCTGCGACACGAAGTAGAGGAAGCCCACCATCGCGATGACGCTGAAGAGGTTCACGAGCATCGAGCCGCTGAACCCGGCCCGCGCGAACAGCGACATGTCGAGCATCGGCTGCGTCATCCGCAGCTGCCGGCGCACGAAGAGCCATCCGAACAGGGCGCCGATGACGACGGGAGCGCCGCCGGCGAGACCGTGCACGGCGATCTCCTTGATGCCGTAGGCGAGGGGCGCGAGCGCGAGCATCGAGAGCAGGATGCTCGGGAGGTCGATCCGGCCGGGGTTCGGATCGCGGCTCTCGCTCACGAAGAGCGGGGCGAGCACGAGCATGAGGACGAGCATGGGCACCGCGAGCAGGAACACGCTCTGCCACGGGAAGTGCTCGATGAGGAAGCCGCCGACGATCGGGCCGAGCGCCCCGCCCGCGGAGAACATGCCGGCCCACACGGCAACGGCGATGCGCCGCTGGTTGCGCTCGGGGAACAGCGAGCGCAGGAGCGACATGGTCGACGGCATGAGGGTCGCGCCGAACAGGCCCATGACGGCGCGCGCCGCGATGAGCCATCCGGCTGTCGGGGCGAAGGCCGCGAGGACGGAGACGACCGTGAACCCGATCGCGCCGGTGAGGAGCAGCAGGCGGCGCCCGAACCGGTCGCCGAGCGATCCCATCGTCACGAGGAGCCCCGCCAGCACGAGCGAGTACGCGTCGATGATCCAGAGCTGCTCGGCGCTCGTGGGCTCGAGCTCCTTCGCGATGGCGGGCAGCGCGAAGTTGAGGATCGTGTTGTCGATCGACACGAGGAGCACGGGGAGCATGAGCACCGCGAGCGCGGCCCATGCCCGCCATCCGGCGCGCTGCGTCGTCGTGGGCTGGGTCGTCGTGCCGGTCGTCATCTCATCCGCCTGTCTCAATTACTGTACCGTCCAGATGGTACAGTAACTGCCATGGCTGTGCACGCCCTGGGCAGCGCGCGCCGTGTGAGAGGCTCGTCTGCATGAGCCGCCCGCCCCACGCCAGAGAGAAGGTCCTCGACGCCTTCGAGAGCATCCTCCTCGAGGAGGGCGAGAGGGCGGCGACCCTCGAGGCGGTCGCGCGCCGAGCGGGCGTGTCGAAGGGCGGTCTGCTCTACCACTTCGGCTCGCGGGACGCGCTCGATGCGGGCCTCGTCGACCGGCTCCGGCTGCTCGCGGCCGACGACATGGCGGCCCTGCACGACGCACCCGAGGGGCCGATCTGGTACTACATCGCGACCTCCGCGCACGTCGGCGGGCCGTTCGACCGTGCGATCTCGGCGGTCGGCCGCCTCGCGCACGGCGGCAACGCCCTCGCGCGCGGCGCCCTCGCCGAGCTCCGGGATGCGTGGGCAGACGCCATCCGCCCGCACGTGCGCGACGAGGCCGCCCTCGAGCTCGTGCTCCTGCTGAGCGACGGCCTGTACGTGAACTCCGCTCTGCTCAACGACGTTCCGAGCCCGGTCCCCACCGGCGAGGCTCTGGAGGCGCTCATCCGCCTCGTCGAGGGGGCGACGCGCGCCTGAGCACGCGCGAACGCCCCCGCCGGTGCGCCGGGGTCAGGCCTCGGCGATCTCGATCTGCCGGATGACCGTCGCCTCGATCGCCTCGCCGACCTCGGCGAGCAGGTCCTCGGGGACGCGCGAGTCGACCGTGAGCACCGACAGGGCCTGGCCGCCGGCCGAGCGGCGCGCGATCTGCATGCCCGCGATGTTGATGCCGGCCTCGCCGAACTTCTGGCCGTAGACCGCGACGATGCCGGGGCGGTCGGTGTAGAGCATGACGATGTGGTGCTTCTCGATCGGCACCTCGATCTCGTGGCCGTTGATGCCGACGATCTTCTGCACCATCCGCGTGCCGGCGAGCGTCCCCGCGACCGTGAGCACCGTGCCGTCCGACAGCGCACCGCGCAGCGTCGTGAGGTTGCGGTACTCGGGGCTCTCCTTCTCCACGATGAGGCGCGTCTCGATGCCGCGCTGCTCGGCGAAGACGGGGGCGTTCACGTACGAGACGTTCTCGCTCACGACGTTCGACAGGATGCCCTTGAGCGCGGCGAGGCGGTAGACGCTCACGTCGTAGTCGGCGAGCTCGCCGCGCACCTCGATGTCGAGGCTCGTGAGCGCCGACGTGGCGAGACCGCTGAAGACCTGGCCGAGCTTCTCGACGAGCGCGATCCCGGGGCGCACGAACGGGTCGATGACGCCGCCGGCGACGTTGACGGCGTCGGGCACGAGGTCGCCCTCGAGCGCGAGCTTGACCGACTTCGCGACCGAGATGCCGGCCTTCTCCTGCGCCTCCGACGTCGACGCCCCGAGGTGCGGCGTGACGACGACGTTCGGCAGGGCCGTGAGCTTCGTGTCGGTCGGCGGCTCGCTCGTGAAGACGTCGAGGCCGGCGCCCGCGATCTCGCCGTTCACGAGCGCGTCGTACAGCGCGTCCTCGTCGATGAGGCCGCCGCGCGCGACGTTCACGACGTACGACGTCGGCTTCATCGCCTTGAGCTGCTCGGCGCCGATCATGCCCGTCGTCTCGGGCGTCTTCGGCATGTGGATCGTCAGGAAGTCGGCCTGCGCGACGAGCTCGTCGAGGCTGAGCAGCTCGACGCCCAGCTGCTGGGCACGCGCGCTCGTGACGTACGGGTCGTATGCGACGACGCGCATCCCGAAGCCCTGCATCCGCGCGGCGACGAGGGCGCCGATCCGGCCGAGGCCGACGACGCCCAGCGTCTTCTCGAAGAGCTCGACGCCCGTGTACTTGCTGCGCTTCCACTCCCCGGCGCCCAGCGAGGCGCGCGCCGCCGGGATGTGGCGGGCGAGGCTGAGGATGTGACCGCACGTGAGCTCGGCGGCCGAGATGATGTTCGACGTCGGCGCGTTCACGACCATGACGCCGGCGGTCGTGGCGGCCTTGATGTCGACGTTGTCGAGGCCGACGCCGGCGCGGGCGACGACCTTGAGCTTCTTCGCGTGGCCCAGGGCCTCCTCGTCGACCTTCGTGGCCGAGCGGATGAGGATGGCGTCGGCGTCCGCGAGCGCGTCGAAGAGCGCGGGGCGGTCGGTGCCGTCCACATTGCGGATGTCGAAGTCGGGGCCGAGCGCCTCGATCGTTGCGGGAGAGAGTTCTTCGGCGATGAGCACGACGGGCTTCGGCACGGATGGATCCTTCGATGCGGATGGGCGCGGGCGCGCGGGAGCGGATTCGACGCGCCACACGCCGTGGGGGCGCGACGGCGACCACTCTATCGGAGCCGCGCGCCCTGCTCTCGCCGGGCGCGTCATCCGGCGACGCGGGGGCCGGTCAGAAGAGGTTCGACGGGTTCGACGTGAAGGCCTGCATGTCGAGCCAGAACACGGCCGTGACCGCGAGACCCGCGAGCAGCGCGACGGCCAGCCATCCGATCCCCCGTGTGCGACCCAGGCCGAAGGCGATCGCGAACGCCGCGATCGGCACGAGAACCGCGAGCAGCAGCACGACCCAGGCGACGGCCGACAGCGAGATGCCCTGCGCCGAGGTGGTCTGCACGAGCGTCACGAGGTAGGTGATCGCGCTCCACACGGCATAGGCGTAGAGGAGGGCGAATACCCCGGCGACGACCGCGACGAGCCATCCCGGCGTCCTGCGCTCCTGCGTCGTCGAGGTCACTGTCCGACCACCCCCACCATCACGAACGGCCACGGCACGAGCAGCACGATTCCCGCGGCGAGCCACGCGAAGCGCCGCCAGAGCGGCGCGCGGCGTGTGCCGAGCCAGGTCACCGCGAACCACAGGAGGGGCGACGCGATCGCGAGCCACATGCTGCCCTGGAACATGAAGTCCGCCACCGCGTTCGTGCTCTGCTCGATGCGCTCGCGCAGGCGCGTCGCTCCGAGGAACCATCCGATCGTCCACAGGAGGTAGACGCCGCCGATCACGCCGAGCGAGACGAGCGCGACGTTCCCGAGCGGGACGGCCTCGTCACCGGCGTCCGCCGTCGTGACGGCCTCCCGCCCCTTCCCGACGGCGCGCCATCCCGCCGGCAGGACAGACGGGTCATCCTTCTCGCCGGGTGCGTCCGGCGCGGCCTTCTCGCCGGGCTCGGCCGCGGTCTCGGAGCGCGCGTCGAGCGTGGGGTCGTCGTCGCCCTCCCAGCGGAGGGCGTCATCGTCGCGGGACGGCATGAGCCCAGGCTATCGGCTCACGGCGCCGCGATGCGGAGGCCGCTCGTGGCGAGCCCCTTCGGGTACTGCAGGCCGACGGACACGCGGAAGTCGTCGTCGGCGACGTCATAGCGCCCCTGGACGCCGGCCTCGACGATCCGCCACGGCCGATCGGCCGCGAGCGTGGTCTCGCGGCCGTCGTCGGCCACCGCCTGCGGGTAGTCGAACGGCGCGCTCGCGTGCTCCCCGAGGGTCACCGAGATCGTGTCGACGGCGATCTCTCCGGTCGCGAGCGACACCTGGAGGAGCCGCTGGAAGCCGGTCGCGCGCATCCCCGTCTCGGTGCGGAACTCCTGGTAGTCGCCCAGGATCTCCACGACGTCGTGGCCGGGGATGCCGCCCGCGTCATCCGTCTCGATGCGGGCGAGCCCGTGATAGTGGCCCGACAGCACGAGGACGACGCTGCGGTGCGGGGCGACGATGCGCTCCCACAGCTCGTCGGCGCGCGAGACCCACCTGTTCTCGGTCGCCCGCTCGGCCGAGCCGCTGGCGTCCTCAGGGAGCAGATGCTCGTGCGTCGCGACGATGATGTTCGCGCGCGGATGCTCCGCGATCACGTGCTCCGCCCACGCGAGCTCGCGCTCGGCGTACGCGTAGGGCAGAGACAGCACGATGAACTCGGCCCCTTCGCGGGTGAAGGAGGTCCAGTTCGCGCTGCCGTCATCGGGGGCGATGGACCCTCCGTACCAGGGGGCATCGGCGTAGCGGTGCGGGCCGAAGTGCTCGTTGAAGAGATCGTTCGTCGCTCCGCGCTTGTTGTCGTGGTTTCCCGGGAGGACGCTGTTCGGGATGCCCGCCGCGTCGAGCTCGCCCTGGGCCGCCGACGCGACGGCGAACTCGCGACGCGCACGCTCCTCGCCCTGGTCGGGGTCGACCCAGTTCTGGACGAGGTCGCCCGTGTGGACGGCGAACGCGATGTCGCGCGGCCCGGCGTTCGCCGCGATCCACGCCGTCTGCTCGCGGTACACCTCCGGGTGGGCCTCGCTGAGGTACTGCGTGTCGGTGAGGTGGCTCACGGCGAAGTCGTAGGTGCCGGGAGCGGCGAGACCGTCGGCGGCGTCCGCGATGGCGGGGCCGCTCGGCACGACCTGCACGAGCAGGCCGGTGGTCCCTTCGGGCAGCGTGCCGGAGAGCGTCACCGTGCCGTCGTCAGCGGCGGCCTCCTCGTCGATAGCGTGCCAGCGCCCGGCGGCCCATGCCGAGAGCCGCGCGGGGGCCGGACCGGCGACCTCGCCCGACCAGGTGGCCGTCCCGTCGGCAGCTCGCGCGAGCTCGAACCGCATGTAGGGGTGGGCCCATCCGTCGTCGCTCGCCGCGAGCCGCGCCGTCTCGAGCGCGGCGGGCCGCTCCCCCGCCGCTGCCTCGGCCGTGAGGGCCCCGCCCTCGCTCGCTCCGGTGAAGGCGCGGGCGACGACCGGATCGATGCCGTCGACGGCCTGCGGCTCATCCGCCGCTGCCGCGACCGCGCGAGCGGCCCGTGCGCCATCGGCCGGCGTGGCCGCGGCGATCCGGAGCGCAGCCTCGGCTGTGAGCTCTCCGACGGGCGTCTCGTCGTGGAGGTCGAGCGCGCCCGGGCTCGACGGCCCGCCTCGGAAGTCGTTCGCATCGTCGCCCGTGAAGCCCACGCGCTGCCAGGTCTCGCCGGCCAGGCGGTCGACTCCGAAGGTCGACAGGGCGAGCCCCTTCGTGCACGGGCTCACGACGTCGTTCGACGCGTCCTGCTCGTTGCGGTGGAAGATGCCGACGCTGTCGACGCGCTCTCCGGCAGCGTCCTCGATCCACACGCCCGATCCCTGGTAGCCGAGGGCCGTCGCATACACCGCGTCGGCGCCCTGCGCGGCGCGGGTGCCCTCGAGCGCCGCGAGCCAGGTCTGCCCGGGCGCGAGCCGGACGCCGGCCGGCACCTCGATGAGCGGCGTCCGCTCGCGGAAGCCGTCCGGCGCGCACGCGCGGATGCGCCATCCGCTCAGGTCGACGACGGCGTCGCCGTAGTTCGCGAGCTCGACGAGGTTGTGCCGCTCGGCGCGCGGCAGCTCCGGGTCGGTCGCGACCTCGCTCAGCGCGACGCCGGGTTCGCCGTACGCGAAGGCGGTCTCGAGGCGGTCGTCGGCCGTCGCGTTCTCGCGCCCCGGCGTGCGCGGGGCGATGAGGAACTCCCCCGTCTCCTCGTGCCGCTGCCAGCTCTCGCCGCGCAGGTGGTCGAGGACCGACGGCAGCTTCGCGTCGCCCGTCTGGCAGGCCGTGTCGGCGTGGTTCGAGACGCTCACGCCGTCGACGCGTGCGCCCTCGGCATCGACGAGGAGCACGCCCGACACGGTGTCGGCGAGCGAGGTCGTCGTCCGCATGTCGACGTCGCCGCGGAATCCCGGGCCGCCCACGACCAGGCGCTCGCCCTCCCGCAGCTCCGTCCCGTCCGCGAACCGCGCCTGCAGCGTCTCCGGAGTGAGCGCGTTCGTGCGCGTGCAGCGGTAGAGCGCCCAGCCAGAGAGGTCGACGTCGGCGACGGCGCGCAGCTCGACGAGGTCGTCGTCACGGCCGCCGGGGCCCGCGCTCGCGACCTCCGAGATGAGCGCCCGCGGCTCGGCCGGCTCGACGGCGGGCGCGGCGGCCTCACGCGGCGTCGCGCGAGTGCGCACGAAGTCGGCGGCCAGGTGGCCCGTGCGCGCGACCCGCTGCCAGCTCTCGTCGAGCGCGGCCCCGAGCGCATCCGGGACGTTGCCGGCCGCGCTGCACTCGCTCTGCGTCGGCCACGGCTCGGACGGATACGCCGCGAAGGAGTCGACGGCTCGCCGCCGCGCATCCTCGAGCACGAGCCCGTACCCCTCGCTCGAGAAGGGCCCGCGCATCGCGACGTCGGCGTCGACGCCCGTCCCGACCGTGATCCGCTCGCCGGGCTCGAGGACGACGCCAGCGAGGTCGACCTCGTGGTCGGCCTCCGCGAGGCGCGTGCCGTCGCCCGTGCAGCGGTGCACGCGCCATCCGCTCAGGTCGACCGCGTGCGGCGACAGATTGCGCAGCTCGAAGAAGCTCGCGGCGGGGTCGTCCGGCGTCCCGGCGCCGACCTCGTCGATGACGATGTCGCCGTCGGCCGGCGCGGCGACGGCGCTGGATGGCGCGGGCGTCGCGCACGCGGGAAGGAGGGCCGCGGCGAGCGCGAGGAGAGCGAGGGAGCGGTTCCGGCGGAGGGCACGAGAGCGCGTCACGCGATGAGCGTCGCCGCCCGCGGTGAACGGACGGCGACCGTCGTGCGCGCGGCGTGTGAACGCGCGGAGACCACCCGGGCGCGGGCGTCAGCCCGCGGCGATCAGTCCTCGATCTTGCGCTTGCGCCAGCGGATGCCCGCGTTGATGAGGCCGTCGATGTCGCCGTCGAAGACGGTCGCGGGGTTGCCGACCTCGAAGCCCGTGCGCAGATCCTTCACGAGCTGCTGTCCGTAGAGGAAGTACGAGCGCATCTGGTCGCCCCAGCTCGCCGTGATCGTTCCGGCGAGCTCCTTCTTCTTGGCGGCCTCCTCCTCGCGCTGCAGCAGCAGCAGTCGGGTCTGGAGCACGCGCATGGCCGCCGCGCGGTTCTGGATCTGCGACTTCTCGTTCTGCATCGACACGACGATCCCCGTGGGGATGTGCGTGATGCGGACGGCGGAGTCGGTCGTGTTGACCGACTGGCCGCCGGGGCCCGACGAGCGGAAGACGTCGACGCGGATGTCGTTCTCCGGGATCTCGACCTCGACGGCCTCCTCCATGACGGGGATGACCTCGACCGCGGCGAAGCTCGTCTGGCGCTTGTCGGCGGAGCCGAACGGGCTGATGCGCGCGAGGCGGTGCGTGCCGGCCTCGACCGAGAGGATGCCGTAGGCGTACGGCGCGTCGACCTCGAACGTGGCCGACTTGATCCCGGCGCCCTCGGCGTACGACGTGTCCATCACCTTGACGGGGTACTTGTGACGCTCGGCCCAGCGCAGGTACATGCGCATGAGCATCTCGGCGAAGTCGGTCGCGTCGTCGCCGCCCGCACCCGAGCGGATGGTCACGACCGCGGCGCGCTCGTCGTACTCCCCGTCGAGCAGGGTCTTCACCTCGAGGTCGCCGATGACGCGCTCGAGGTCGGTGATCTCCTTGCGCGCCTCCTCGACGGAGTCCTCGTCGCCCATCTCGTTGGCGAGCTCGACGAGCACCTCGAGGTCGTCGAGGCGACGCTCGACCGCCTCGATGCGCGCGAGCTCGGACTGGCGGTGGCTCAGCGCGCTCGTGACGCGCTGGGCGTTCGCGGTGTCGTCCCACAGGCCGGGCTCCGACGCCTCCTTCTCGAGACGCGCGATGTCCGCGCGCACGCTGTCGACGTCGACCACCTCTCGGATGTTCGCGAACGTGGAGCGCAGCGCCTGGATCTCGGCGGAAGGATCGAACTCAAGCATGACGCTCCAGCCTATCCTGCTCGGCGTAACGTGGAAGCCGATGCCCTCGACTGCCGACGCCCCGTTCGATCCGATCCGGCGGTATGCGCCCATGGTCTACGGGCCGACGGCCCTCTACTCGCTCGGCCAGGGAGCCATCCTCCCGCTGCTCCCGGCGCTGGCCGCCGACCTGGGCGCCGATCTCGCGGTCGCCGCGCTCGTGTCGGCTGCGATCGTCGTGGGTCAGCTCGCCGGCAACATCCCCGCCGGCTGGCTCGTGTCGAAGGCCGGGGAGCGGCGCACGATGCTCATCGCGTCGCTCGCGTCGCTCGTGGGCATCGCGGGGATGCTCCTCGCGCCGCACATCGCCCTGCTGGGGCTCTCGGTGCTGCTCATCGGGTTCTGCGCGTCGTCGTTCGCGGTGGCCCGCCACACCTTCATGACGACGCGCGTGCCGTACGCTCACCGCGCCCGCGCGCTCGCCCTCGTCGGCGGCTCGTTCCGCCTCGGCGGCTTCACGGGGCCGTTCGTGTCGGCGGGCCTGCTCGCCCTGTTCGGCGACGAGATCGCCTCGGTGTGGTTCTTCGCGGTCTGCCTGCTCGGCGTCGCGGCGCTCGTCGCCTTCGGGCCCGATCCCGAGGAGAAGGCGCTCATCGCCGATCGTCTCGCCGCGCGCGAGCGTGCCGACGCGCGCGCCGATCTCGACGAGGAGGACACGGGCGAGCCGGTGACCGGCTCCATCCCGGCGACCGAGCGGATCGGCGTGCTGCGGACCATGCACCGCCATCGCGGGGTGCTCGCCCGGCTGGGAGCCGCTGCCGCGTCGCTCGCGGCCGTGCGCTCGGCTCGTCAGGCCGTGCTGCCGCTGTGGGGCGTCTCGATCGGCCTGGACTCGCAGACCCTCGCCCTCGTCGTCGGCGTCGCGGGAGCGGTCGAGTTCTCCCTCTTCTACGTGAGCGGGCAGGTCATGGACCGGTTCGGCCGCCTCTGGGCGGCGGTGCCCGCGCTCCTGCTCATGGGCGCGGGCTTCGGCGCGCTCGCGTTCACGCACGACCTCGATAGCGCGGTGCTGTGGTTCGGCGTGCTCGCGCTCGTCATCGGCGTCGGCAACGGCCTGTCGTCGGGCATCCTGCTCACGCTCGGCGCCGACGTGGCCCCCGAGCGCGACCCTGCGCCGTTCCTCGGCGCGTGGCGCACGCTGACCGACGGCGGCGCGGCCCTGACGCCGCTCATCGTGTCGGCCGTGACGGCCGCCGCTTCGCTCTCGGTCGCGACCGGTCTCGTCGGCGTGGTGGGCCTCGTCGGCGCCGCGGCGTTCGTGCGCTACGTGCCCCGCTACGCCCCGCGGCGCGACTGATTCAGCGCAGCGCCGTGCGACTCGTCGCGGTCGCCTCGAGTGCGACCCCGGCCGGGACGAACGCGCTGAGCAGCGGCGCGTGCCACGTCGTCGCGACGGTCACCCGCGCCGAGAGGCCGTCGGGCGTCCCCGCCGCCACGAGGGTCTGATCGCCGGGTGCGGCCGCCACGATCGCCTCGGCCTGCGCGCGCACGGCGCCGTCGTCGAGTCGCGCGAGAGGAGCATCGCCCTCGAGCGACAGCGTGAAGCCGTCCGCGCCCGCGAGCGCCGCCGCATCCGCGACCGCGTCGAGGGACTTCTGCGCGAGATACAGCGACGTCGCGTTCGCGCACACGATGATGAGCGCGAGCGCGAGGACGGCGTACCCGATCGTGAGCGGGAGGATGCTCCCGCTCTCGTCGCGCAGGAGGCCCCGGGCGCTCACGTGCCGCCCCAGAAGCGCGAGACCTTCTGCACGGACGTCGACTCGACGGGGATGCTCGTGAGGCGATCGAGCCCGAGGACGGGCGGCACGAGCGGCAGCGGGACCCTCGCGCCGATCGTCACGACGACCGTGGAGCCGGCCTCGGGGCACCCGACATGGGCGGGCACGCACGTCACGGACACCTCGAGGGCGTCGGGCGCGATGCCGTACTCGGGCGGCACCGACGAGAGCACCTCGGGCAGCGCCGCGAACGTGTCGTCGATCCCGCCGGTCCGCGCGAGCGTGTGCGCCGCATGCCGTGCCGTCGCCTCGACGCCCAGGGCGTGCTCCTGGACGACGCCGAGCGCGACGACCAGGTAGGCCAGCGGGACGAGCAGCACGATCCCGCCCACGAGGAACTCGAGCGCGGCCGACCCCCGCTCGTCGTCCGGGGCCGCGTCAGCCCATCGACTCGACCGGCGCACGCGCCGTCACCTCCAGCGTCCCTGGCACGCCGATCAGCCCGACGACGGGCGTCGCGGAGCGGACCGTGACCCGGATGTCGCCGCCCGACACCGCGGCGCTCACATCCTGCGCGTAGGCCGATCCGATCGCGCGTGCGATCACGAGCCGGGTCCGCTCGGCCCCGCCTTCGGGCCCCACGTCGGCGAGCGCGGCGTGGTACGCGCCCTCGACGGCCGCATCGTGCAGGACGTTGCGGACGTACACCGCGAGCCCCAGCTGCAGGACGGCGAGGGTGAGGGCCGTGAGCAGGGCGCCCACGAGGACGAACTCGACCGAGCTCGAGCCGCGCTCGTCGCGGAGGCTCGGGCCGAGCACGGTCAGATCCCGTCGACGCTGCTGATCGCCCGCTGGAACAGCCCCTCGAGCGCAGGCCCGGCGAGGGCCCAGATGAGCACGACCAGGCCGGCGGACATCAGCGTGATCAGCACCCACCCCGGCACGTCGCCGCGTTCGTCCTCGGCGAGGTCCTGCAGGGTGTCGCCCCACGCGGTGCGGAGGCGGATGGCGAGCTCGTCGATTCTGCTCATGTCGTTTCCTTTCTCGAGGGGTCAGCCGATCCCGAGGCGGAGCATGACGATGCCCGGGAAGACGGCGAAGAGGACGCTGAGGGGCAGCAGGCCGAACACGAGCGGGAGGAGCATGAGGATCTCCTTGCGGCCGGCCTGCTCGATGAGCGCGCGCTTGGCCTCCTCGCGCGCGTCCGCCGCCTGCGCCTGGAGCGCCTGGGCGAGCGGGGAGCCGCGGTCGAGCGCCGCGACGATGTGCTCGACGGAGCGGCTGAGCGCGGGCACCTGGAGGCGCCGCGCCATCGCGAGAAGCGCATCGGGCAGGGTCGAGCCCGTGCGCACGTCGAGGACGACCGCGCGCAGCTCGGCCGTGAGCTCGCCCGACCCCAGGCGCGCGACGCGGCCGACGCTGTCGTAGATGCCCTCCCCCGCTGCGAGGCAGAGCGCGAGGAACTCGAGCACGGTGGGGAGCTCCTCGCCGATCCGCGCCATCCGCGCCTTCGCGCGCCCGGTGAGGGCGAGGTCCGCGCCGACAGCCCCGACGGCGGCGCCCGCGACCGGCAGCACCAGCGTCGGGCCGGAGAGCGTGCCGCCGACGGCGAGCACGGCGACCACGAGCCCGCCAGCGACGAGCCCGATCAGGGTCGCGGCCAGCTGGCGACCGCGGAACGCGGCGACGTCGACCGGGCGGCCCGCTTGCGCGAGTCGGCGCGCGATCCCGTCCGCACCCCCGAGCAGGGCCGTCAGCCGACGCTGCGCCGCCGCCCACAGCGCTCTGGCCCCACCCGCGATCGCCGCACCCGGGTCAGCGACGGCCGACCACGCCGTCGTGCCGGCCGGATCGGTGATGTCGCGGAGGTACGGCGCGATGCGGCGCGCGAGGCTCGGCGCGCTCCAGCGCGGAGCGAGCATCAGGAGGGCCCAGATGCCGAGACCGAGGCACCCGCCCAGGAGGAGCGAGAGCGCCGCGTCGGTCGCCCAGCTCACGCGAACCACCGCCGGGGCTCGGGCAGCCGGCCGATCCGGAGCATGACCCGGAACGCCACGATCGACACCGCCGCTCCCGCGAGCAGGAGGGCCACGCCCTCGGGGCTCGAGTACGCCTCCGCACCCTCGGGCCGCATGGCGAGCAGGGCGACGATCACCCACGGCGCGAGGACGCCGAGCACCGCGGCCCCGCGCGTCCACGACTGCCGGGACTCCACCTCGGAGCGCAGGGCGGCATCCGCGCGCACCGACGCGGCGAGCGCCCGCAGCACGGGGGTGAGCTCGGTGCCGCCGACCTGGCGCGCCATGCGCAGGGTCTCCACGATGCGGTCGGCCATCGGATCCGCGAGTGCGGACTTCAGCCGATCGGCGCTCGAGTCGAAGTGCCCCGACGCCGCCATATCGCGTTCGAAGCCCGCGAACGCCGCGCGGAGCGCAGGAGGCGCGGATCGCGCGAGCGATGAGACCGCGTCGGGCAGCGACATCCCCGCGCGGACCGAGGCGATGAGCAGGTCGCAGACGTCGGGCCAGAGCGCGCGGCGGGCGCGGACGAGTCGCGCGGCGCGCGAGCGCAGCCACAGGAGCGGCCACGCGGCTCCCGCAAGACCCGCGAGGAGCGCGAGCACCCCCACGGTCGTCACGAGCCACGCGACGGACGCCGCGACGAGCGCCGCGCCTGCGCACACCGCGACGACCACGCGCGGGGCGACATGGGAGAAGCCCGCGGACTCGAGCAGGGCCGCGAGGGCCGACGGGCGCTCGCGCACTGCGCGCTCCCGCGGCGGCCAGAGCCACGGTGACAGGGCGAGCAGGAGCCCTGCGGCGAGCGCAGCTCCGAGGACGAGGATCACCGCCATCGCTCCCCCGTCCGGTAGAGCGTGCGCGTCTCGGGAGCGTCGTCGATGACGCGCCCCGTGGGAGCGATGATCTCCTGGACGCGGCGCCGCCCGTCCTCGGCGCGCTGACAGTGCACGACGAGGTCCACGCTCGTCGCGATCGCCGGGACGACGAACTCGCGACCGATGTTGCGGCCCGCGAGCAGCGGGAGCGCAGCGAGCTTGGCGAGGGCGTCGACCGCCGAGTTCGCGTGGATCGTCGCGGCGCCAGGGATGCCCGTGTTCAGCGCGAGCAGGAGGTCGAGCGCCTCTGCGTCGCGCACCTCCCCGATGACGATCCGGTCGGGCCGCATCCGCAGGGCCTCCTTGACGAGGCGGCGGAGGGTGATCTCGCCCGTGCCCTCGAGGCTCGGCTGCCGACCCTGCAGCGCGACGAGGTCGGGCGCGTCCACGCCCAGCTCGAAGGTCTCCTCGACCGTGACGATGCGGTGCGCAGGCGGACACGCGGCGACGAGAGCACCCAGGAGGGTCGTCTTGCCCGCGTGCGTCGCTCCGGAGACGAGCACGCTGCGCCCCTGCCTCATGGCGTCGCGCAGGAGGTCGGCCGCCTCGGCGGCGAGCGATCCGATCTCCACGAGGCGATCGAGGCTCCGCACGTGCGGGAGGAACTTGCGGATGTTCACGGCCCAGTGCCTCCGCGCGATCCCGCCGAGGACGACGTGCAGGCGCGAGCCGTCCGGGAGGGCGGCGTCGACGAACGGCTGCGAGAGGTCGATGCGCCGCCCTGTCGCGTGGAGCATCCGCTCGACGAGGTCGCGGACCGCCGCGTCGGTGAGCGCGAGCGGGAGGCGCTCGGTCACGCCGTCCCTGGCCACGAAGATCCGATCGGGGGCGTTGATCCAGAGCTCCTCGACCGTCGGGTCGTCGAGATGCTCCTGCAGGGGGCCGTATCCGGTCACGGCGGCGAGCACCTCGCGCACGGCCGCCTGCTCGTCGTCGACGATCGCGAGACCGCGGGCGAGGGCGAAGTCGTTGTGCCGGCGCACCTCCGCCTGCGCGATGCGGAGCACCGCCTCGGGCGCACGCGAGGGATCGGTCTGGTCGGCGCGCAGCCGATCCCTGACTCGCTCCGCGACCGCGCTCATGAGGGGACCCACGCGGCCATCCTGGCCGAATCGCCGAGACGGCCTCGAAAGTTATCCACAGCGCAGCCGCGACCCGCTACCGTGCCGACGCCGTTCGCGCAATGCCCTGTGTGCGCGGCCGCGCCGATGCCTTACTGGGGAGACCACGGACGAGCTCGAAAGGACCGCATCATGAGCACTCCCGAGAACTCATCGGAATCGCGCCGCGACCGGCGCGCCCCGGAGCACGCGGACTATCTCGCCGGAGACGGCGATGCCGGCCACGGCAGCGACGAGCCCACGCGCGCGTACGACGTGCGCGACGTCCGCGACGACACGACGGCGTCCCGCGCCGACACCACGGCCGTCCGCGCCGACCGCGAGGAGGTCGTGGCGCGCGAGAAGGAGGAGTTCGGCGGCTTCAAGTTCGGCTCGGCCTTCTTCGGATGGCTGTGCGCGATGGGCATGACGGCGCTGCTGACCGCCCTCGTCGCGGGAGCAGGGGCGGCTCTCGGCCTCGGCGAGCAGGTGACCGCCGATGAGGCAGCCCAGAACGCCGACACGATCGGCATCGCGGGCGCCGTCGCGGTGCTCGTGATCCTGCTCGTGTCGTACTACGCGGGCGGGTACGTCGCGGGGCGGATGGCGCGGTTCAGCGGCGCGAAGCAGGGCCTCGCGGTCTGGCTGTGGGCCGTCGTCATCGCGATCGTCGTCGCGATCGTCACGGCGGTCGCGGGCGCGCAGTGGAACATCCTCGCCGACGTCAACACGTTCCCCCGGCTCCCCTTCAACGAGGGCGAGCTCACGACGGTGGGCATCATCACCGCGGTGGGCGCGCTCCTGGTGAGCCTCGGCGGAGCGGTGCTCGGCGGGCTCGCGGGCATGCGCTACCACCGCAAGGTCGACCGCGCGGGCTTCCGCGCCTGATCGCTCTGGCACGCTGGTGAGGTGATCTCCGAAGCCGGTCTCGCGTTCGTCTCCGAGCGCCACCTCGCCACCCTGTCCACGATCGGCCGCGATGGCCGCATCCACGCCGTCCCGGTGGGCATGACCTACCGGGACGGCGTCGTGCGGATCATCGGCACGCGCGGCACGCAGAAGTTCGTCAACGCCGCGCGCGCAGGGCGCGCGACCGTGAGCAGCGTCGACGGCGCCCGCTGGATCAGCTTCGAGGGGCCCGCGCGCGTGCGGGATGAGCCCGAGGCGGTCGCGGAGGCCGTGCGCCTCTACACGGAGCGCTACCGTCAGCCACGCGAGAACCCGCGCCGGGTCGTCCTCGAGATCGCCGTCGAGCGGGTGATGGGATCTGCCGACATGAAGGCGTGATCGGCGTTCATGGTCGCGCTCCCTCCCGCGCCGTAGACTGATCGGACTCGCGGGAGTGGTGAAACTGGCAGACACGCAGGATTTAGGTTCCTGTGCCTCCGGGCGTGTGGGTTCAAGTCCCACCTTCCGCACGAGACGCGGTCCCGCGTCGCACCCCTCCCACCGACATCCGGAGCATCGTGCACCACATCGCTCTCATCCCGTGGCTCGACCCGCAGGCGATCATCGACGCGGCAGGGCCGTGGGCGCTGCTCGTCGTCTGCCTCATCGTGTTCTCCGAGACCGGCCTGCTCGTCGGCTTCCTCCTCCCCGGCGACACGCTCCTGCTCATCTCGGGGCTCCTCACCCACACGGTCGACGTCTTCGGCGTCAACATCTGGATCGTGAGCGGCCTCATCGCGCTCGCCGCGTTCGTCGGCGGCGAGGTCGGGTACCTCATCGGGCACAAGGGCGGGCCCGCGGTGTTCGAGCGCAAGGACTCCGGCGTCTTCAGCCGCCACAACGTCGAGCGGACCAACGCCTTCTTCGAGCGCTTCGGCGGCATCACGGTGGTGCTCGCGCGCTTCGTCCCGATCGTCCGCACCTTCGCGCCGGTCGCGGCGGGCATCGGTCATATGCCGTGGAAGCGATACTCGCTCTACAACCTCATCGGCGCGCTCCTGTGGGGCTTCGGCCTCACGATGTTCGGCTACGTGATCGCGTACATCCCGTGGGTCCGCGACATCGTCACGGAGTACATCGACGTGATCCTGCTGGCGGCCGTGGGCGGCACCGCGCTCATCGTGCTCTGGCACTACCTGCAGGAGCGCCGCCGCGCGCGCAAGGCCGCCGAAGCGGCGCCGGCCGACGACCTCGTGCTCGACGCCGAGGTGTTCGAGCGCGCGCCCGACATCGACGGAGACGGCAAGCCCGACTTCTGATCGGGTCAGGAGGCCTTCTTCGACCGCTTGCGCGGCTTGGCCTCCTTCTCGGGCTCCGCCTCCTCGGCCTCCTTCTTGCCGCCGCGCGCGGCGCGCGATCGCTCGACGCTCGCCCGCAGCGCCTCCATGAGGTCGATGACCTCGCCACCCTTCTCCTCCTCGGCGCCGAAGGTCGCCTCGGTGTCGACCGCGTCGCCCTTCTCGAGCTTCGCCTCGATGAGGGTGCGGAGCTCCTTCTGGTACTCGTCGACGTACTCCTCCGGGTCGAAGTCGGACGAGTAGCTCTCCACGAGGCTCTCGGCGAGCTCGAGCTCCTTCTCGCTGACCTTGATCGGGTCCTCGAGGGCGGGGAACGACGCCTGCCGCACCTCGTCGGCCCACAGCAGCGTCTGCAGCATGAGCACCCCGTCGCGCACGCGCAGCGCCGCGAGCCGCGTCTTCTGCCGCAGCGAGAAGCGCACGATCGCCGTCCGGTCCGTCCGCTCGAGGGTCTCGCGCAGGAGGCCGTACGACTTGGGCGACGCCGAGTCGGGCTCGAGGTAGTACGCGCGGTCGAACGTGATCGGGTCGACCTGCTCGGTGGGCACGAACTCGACCACCTCGATCTCGCGGCTGCGCTCGGAGGGAAGCGCCTTCAGGTCGTCGTCGGTGAGCACGACCGTGCGCTCGCCGTCGTCGAACGCCTTGTCGATGTCGCGGTATGCGACGACCTCGCCGCACACCTCGCACTTGCGCTGGTACCGGATGCGGCCGCCATCCGCCGCGTGGACCTGGTGGAGCGACACGTCGTGGTCCTCCGTGGCCGCGTAGACCTTGACCGGCACGTTGACGAGGCCGAACGTCAGCGCGCCCTTCCAGATCGATCTCATGGCACAAGTGAAGCGCTCCCACGCCCCGCCCGCCAGGGGTTGACGCGGATCGGCCGCGCGCGCATAGCCTGAACCATGCCCGTGCCCCAGCAGCAGACCGTCGAGGTCGCCGGGCGCCGCCTGCGGGTGTCGCACCTCGAGCGCGTCATGTATCCCGAGACGGGCACGACGAAGGCCGACGTGATCGCGTACTACACGCGCATCGCGCCGCTTCTCCTGCCGCACGTCGCCGGGCGACCCGTGACGCGCAAGCGCTGGGTCGAGGGCGTCGGGACGACGGAGGCGCCCGAGGAGGCGTTCTTCGCGAAGGCGCTCGAGCCGGGGGCGCCGTCCTGGGTGCCGCGCAGGGCCATCCAGCACAGCTTGGGGCCGAAGGACTACCCGCTCGTCGGCGAGGTCGCGACACTCGTCTACCTCGCGCAGGTGGCGAGCCTCGAGCTCCACGTGCCGCAGTGGCGGTTCGCGCCGGATGGATCGCCGGGGCCGGCGGACCGGCTCGTGCTCGACCTCGACCCCGGGCCCGGTGCGGGGCTCGCGGAGTGCGCCGAGGTCGCGCGGCTCGCGCGCGGGATCCTGCAGGGGATGGGACTCGAGCCCCAGCCGGTCACGAGCGGCAGCAAGGGCATCCACCTCTACGCCGCGCTCCCCCGCCCGCTCCCCTCCGATGACGCGTCGGCGCTGGCCCGCGAGCTCGCGCGCGCACTCGAGGCGGACCATCCCGACCTCGCGGTCAGCGCGATGCGCAAGGACCTGCGCGCAGGCCGCGTGTTCGTCGACTGGAGCCAGAACAACGGCAAGAAGACGACCGTCGCGCCCTACTCGCTGCGCGGACGCGCGCGGCCCTGGGTCGCCGCGCCGCGCACGTGGGACGAGCTCGACGACCCCGACCTGCGGCACCTCGAGCTCGACGAGGTGCTCGCGCGCGCCGACGCGATCGGCGACCCGCTCGCCGGGATCGACCCGCCCGCGGCCGCGACCGGCCCTCTCGGCTCCTACATCGCCAAGCGCACGGCGGGGCGCACGCCGGAGCCGGTCCCCGAGACGCCCCATCCCGAGCCCGACGACGGGGATCTCCCGCGCTTCGTCGTGCATGAGCACCACGCGAGCCGGCTCCACTGGGACCTCCGGCTCGAGCGCGCCGGCGTACTCGCCTGCTGGGCCGTGCCGAAGGGCATTCCCGACACCCCCGACCGCAACCGCCTCGCGGTGCGGACCGAGGACCATCCGCTCGCGTACATCGACTTCCACGGGACGATCCCGAAGGGAGAGTACGGCGCCGGCACGATGACCATCTGGGACGAAGGCACGTACGAGACGGAGAAGTGGCGCGACGACGAGGTCATCGTGACGCTCCGCGGACGCGAGGACGGCCCGCTCCACGAGGTGCGGATCGCGCTCATCCGCACCCAGGGATCCGGCGAGAAGTCGTCGTGGCTCCTCCACCGCACGAAGCGGCAGCCGGGGGCGGCCGCGGAGCCCGCGCGCGACGAGGCGCCGCCCGCGCGCCCGGCGCCCATGCTCGCGGTGCACGGCACGCCGGGGCTCGCCCGGACGCTCTCGTCGCCGCCGTGGGTCGAGTTCAAGTGGGACGGCGTGCGCGCGCTCGGCGAGTGGCGCTCGGGCGCCCTGCGGCTCTTCGCGCGCTCGGGAGCGGAGATCACGCAGCGCTACCCCGAGCTGTCGGGAGCGGCCCGCACGCACCTCGACGCCTGGGACGCGCTCGTCGACGGCGAGATCGTCGCGCTCGACGAGCAGGGTCGGCCGAGCTTCTCGCTCCTCCAGAACCGCATGCACCTCGAGCGCGCCGACGACGTCGCCCGCGAGAGCGCACGGGCGCCCGTGCTCCTGTACCTCTTCGACATCCTGCGGCTCGACGGCCGCGACCTCACGCCGCTGCCGCTGGAGGAGCGCCGGCACCTGCTCGAGGAGACGGCGGCGACGGCCGGTCCGTCGGTGATCGTGCCGCCGGTCTTCGACGACGTCGACATCGCCCTCGACGTCGCGCGCGAGCACGCCCTCGAGGGCATCGTCGCGAAGCGGCGCTCGTCGCCCTACCGGCCAGGCACGCGCACCGAGGACTGGCTCAAGGTCAAGCTCACGCACACGCAGGAGGTCGTCATCGGCGGGTTCCGGCGCGGCAGGGGCGGCAGGGCCGGCTCGTTCGCCTCGCTCCTCCTCGGCGTACCCGATGCGGATGGCCTGAGGTACGTCGGCAGGGTCGGCACGGGCTTCTCCGATCGGGAGCTGCGGCGCCTGCGCGACCTGCTCGCCCCGCTCGAGACCCGAGAGTGTCCGCTGCGGGACGTCCCCCGTGAGGACACGGGCGACGCCACCTGGGTGGAGCCCCGGCTCGTGGGCGAGGTCGAGTTCGCGGAGTGGACGCGCAGCGGCAGCCTCCGGCAGGCGCGCTGGCGCGGGCTCCGCCCCGACAAGGCCCCTGACGACGTCCGCACGGAGGCGTGACGCGACGGGTGTCGAGGAACCGCTATCGTGGGCGCTTGTGTGCCAGCGAGAGGAGCAACACGATGGCAGCACTCCATGACGCCCTGACGCCCGTATTCGACGAGGTGATCCGGCGCAATCCCGGCGAAGCCGAGTTCCACCAGGCGGTCCGAGAGGTTCTCGAGAGCCTCGGACCCGTGCTCGGCAAGCGGCCCGAGTACGCGGACGCCGAGATCATCCGCCGGCTGTGCGAGCCGGAACGCCAGATCATCTTCCGCGTGCCGTGGGTCGACGACGCCGGGCGCGTGCAGCTGAACCGCGGCTTCCGCGTCGAGTTCAACTCGGCGCTGGGCCCGTACAAGGGCGGAATCCGCTTCCATCCCTCGGTCTACCTCGGGATCGTCAAGTTCCTCGGCTTCGAGCAGATCTTCAAGAACGCGCTCACCGGCATGCCGATCGGCGGCGGCAAGGGCGGCTCGGACTTCGACCCCAAGGGCCGCTCCGACGCCGAGGTCATGCGCTTCTGCCAGTCGTTCATGACCGAGCTCTACCGTCACATCGGCGAGCACACCGACGTCCCCGCGGGCGACATCGGCGTGGGCGGCCGCGAGATCGGCTACCTCTTCGGCCAGTACAAGCGCATCACGAACCGCTACGAGTCGGGCGTCCTGACCGGCAAGGGCATCACCTGGGGCGGGTCGCAGGTCCGCACGGAGTCGACCGGCTACGGCACGGTCTTCTTCGTCAAGGAGGCGCTCGCGGCGCGCGGCATGGACCTCGAGGGCCGCCGTGTCGTCGTCTCGGGCTCGGGCAACGTCGCGATCTACGCGACCGAGAAGGCGCAGGCGCTCGGCGCGAAGGTCGTCGCCACGTCGGACTCGAGCGGCTACGTCGTCGACGAGGCCGGCATCGACCTCGACCTGCTCAAGGAGATCAAGAACGGCCACCGCGGGCGGGTCTCCGATTACGCCGCGCGCCGCGACAGCGCCCACTTCGTGGCAGGCGGATCGATCTGGGATGTGCCGTGCGACATCGCGCTGCCCTGCGCGACCCAGAACGAGCTCGACGCCGATGCCGCCGCGGCGCTCGTGCGGAACGGCTGCCTCATCGTGGCCGAGGGCGCGAACATGCCCACGACCCCCGAGGCGACCCGCGTGCTGCGCGAGGGCGGCGTCGTCTTCGCCCCCGGCAAGGCCGTGAACGCGGGCGGTGTCGCGACGAGCGCCCTCGAGATGCAGCAGAACGCCTCACGCGACTCGTGGTCGTTCGAGCACACCGAGCAGCGCCTGTCCGAGATCATGAGCTCGATCCACGCGCGGTGCCTCGAGACCGCCGACGAGTACGGGGCTCCCGGCGACTACGTCGCGGGCGCGAACATCGCGGGCTTCACGCACGTCGCCGACGCGATGCTCGCCCTCGGCGTCATCTGAGCGTCAGGCACCGGCCCCGGCGGTATCGCTCGTGGGCCGGTGCCCGTGCTCGCCGCCGATGCCGAAGTAGTGGCGGAAGCTGTAGATGGTCGGCTCCCAGAGCCGTGGATCGATGTGATCCGTGCCGGGCGCGACGATCCGCGGGTCTGCGTGCACGGCCTGCACCTCCGCCTCCACGATCGCGTAGTCGCCGAGGCCGTCGGTGATGCGCGCGACGCGCGCCTCCAGCTGCAGGGCGCACTCCTCGACGCGCGGCGGCGCGACGTGATGCGAGGCCTGCGGGGTCAGGCCGGCGGCGGCGAACTTGTCGGCGACGTGACGGTAGCGCGCCGCCTTCGCGGGCGGCACGTCGACGCGCCCCGTCGTGTCCGCGATCGCCTCGACGGCGTTCCAGAGCCCGGGCGACGGGAAGTTCACGGTCAGCTCGGGGCGCTCGCGCACGTTCCGCTGCGTCTGGCCGTCGTTCTCGAGCCCCAGCACGAGCATCCACCCGAGCGCCCAGTACGACGACGCGGGCGCCAGATTCGGCGTGCCGTCGGGGTTGACCGTGCCGATCAGCATCACGGGCGTCCCCACGTAGAGGACGGACGGGCGGATGTCGAGATGACGGACGGTCGTCATGGAGCTCCTCGGGTGGTGCGGGTGGGAGTAGCGTCGATCCCGTGTTCGAGCGTATCGAGGCGGACGGACCGGCATGGCCCGTGTGACGCGGCTGAAGCGCGTCTATGACGCGGCGGAGGCGGACGACGGATGGCGCGTGCTCGTGGACCGGCTGTGGCCCCGCGGCGTCTCCCGCGAGCGCGCGGCGCTCGACGCGTGGGCCAAGGACGTCGCGCCCAGCCCCGAGCTGCGCACGGCGTGGCACCGCGACCCCGAGCACAACCACGCCGTCGTCCTGCGCGACCATCTGGAGGAGCATCCGTGACCCGACGCCTCGAAGACCTGCTCGGCATCGACCACCCCGTCGTCCTCGCGCCGTTCGGCGGCGTCTCATCCGTGGCGCTCACCGCTGCGGTGAGCGACGCGGGCGGGCTCGGCTCGTACGGGCTGTACGGCTACGCACCCGACCGGATCCGCGACACGATCGCTGCTCTGCGTGCGGCGACGGCGCGCCCGGTCGCGGTGAACCTGTGGCTGCCGCGCGGCGACGAGGTCGCGCCCGACGACGTCGATCTCACGGCGGCGGTCGCCGCCGTGAGCGGATTCTTCGACGAGCTCGGGATCGAGATCCCCGAGAAGCCGTCGACGTTCCTCCCTCCCTTCGAGGACCAGCTCGACGCGGTCGTGGATGCCCGCCCCGATGTGCTGAGCGTCGTCTTCGGGGTCCCGTCGCCCGCGCACGTCGAGCGCCTGCGCGCCGCGGGCATCCGGATCTTCGGCACCGCGACGACCGTCGACGAGGCGCGCGCCCTCGCCGACGGCGGTGTCGACGCGGTCGTCGCGACGGGCGCCGAGGCGGGCGGCCACCGGGTGTCGTGGCTGCGGCCGCCCGAGGAGTCCCTCGTGGGCGGGCTCGCCCTCATCCCCCAGGTCGTCGACGCGGTCGACGTGCCCGTCGTCGCAGCGGGCGGCATCGTCGACCGTCGCGGCGTCGCCGCCGCGCGCGCCCTCGGCGCCGACGGCGTCCAGGTCGGCACGGCCTTCCTCCGCACATCGGTCTCGGCCGCGCCCGCGTCGCACCGCGCGGCGATCGCATCGGGAGCCGACACCGTGCTCACGCGCGCGATGAGCGGGCGCCTCGCCCGCGGCATCCCGAACCGCGCCGTGCGCGAGATCGAGCACGCGGGAGCGATCGCCCCCTTCCCGGCGCAGAACTGGCTCACCGGGCGCTTCCGGGCCGAGGCCGCCGTGCAGGACCAGGGCGACCTGCTGTCGCTGTGGGCGGGTCAGAGCGCGGGGCTCACCCGCCACGACGACGTCGCCGAGCTGTTCGCCGAGCTCGTCGCGGGCTGGAGCTGACGGTCAGGAGTGCGCGTCGTCGCGGTCGACGTGGCCCGACTGCTCCAGCTGGAACGTGGAGTGCGCGACGTCGAAGTGCTCGGCCAGGCACTCTTGCAGCCCGTTCAGGACCGCGCCGCTGCGCCCCTCGTCGATGACCGACTGCTCGACGACGACGTGCGCCGTGAAGACCGGCGCGCCGCGCGTGAGCTGCCACACATGGACGTCGTGCACATCGGCGACACCGGGGGCCGCGAGGATGTGCGCGCGGATGGCGGCGACGCTCGTCCCCGCCGGCGCCGACTCCGCGAGCACGCCGACGACCTCCCCCAGGAGCGAGATCGCGCGCGGCACGATGAGCACCGCGATCGCGAGCGACGCGAGCGCGTCGGCGGGCATCCATCCGGTGAGAAGGATGACGACGGCGGCCACGATCACGAGCGCCGATCCGACGAGGTCGCCCAGCACCTCGAGGTACGCGCCGCGCACGTTCATGCTGTGCCGCTGCGCGGCGCTCAGCAGCCACAGCGACACCCCGTTCGCGACGAGACCCGCGAGGGCGACGACGAGCATCCATCCGCCGGTCACCTCGTGGGCGTCGGGCGAGAGGAGGCGCCGCACGCCCTCGATCGCGACCGTGACGCAGAGCACGATGAGGATGACGGCGTTCACGAGCGCCCCGAGCACCTCGGCGCGCTGATATCCGTACGTCCGCCGGTCGTCCGCGGGCCGCGCGGCCACCGCGCTCGCGATGAGCGCGACGACGAGGGCCACGGCGTCGGTGAGCATGTGCACGGCGTCGGCGAGCAGCGCGAGCGATCCCGTCATGATCGCTCCGACGACCTGCACGACGAACACCGCGCCCGTGAGGGTCAGCGAGATCGTCAGCAGCCGACGGCTGTCGGCGCCGCGGATGCCCGGTGCGTGGTCGTGCATGACTCCAGGCTAGGCGCGTCGGACGCCCGCTCGGGGGCTCTGCGCGCTGTCGGGAACGGGGATGATTCTCGTTACGTCAGAGCGACGCGAGAAGCGGCCCCAGCTGCGTGAACGCACGGGCCCGGTGCGACGCCGCGTTCTTCTCGTCGGCCGTCCACTCCGCGACCGTGCGCTCGTCGGCGCCCTGGCCATCCGGCACGAACACGGGGTCGTACCCGAAGCCGCCCGCACCGCGCGGTTCGCGGGCGATGCGCCCGGGCCAGATGCCCTCGACGACGTGCTCGCCGCCGTCGGGGGTGACGAGGGCGATCACCGACGTGTAGTGCGCGCCACGGTGCGGGTCGGAGATGTCGGAGATCTGATCCAGCAGGAGCGCGAGGTTCGCCGCGTCGTCCTTCGCGTGCCCGGCCCAGTACGCCGAGAACACGCCGGGCGAGCCGCCCAGCACGTCGACGCACACGCCGGAGTCGTCGGCGAGCGTGGGGAGCCCCGTGTGGGCGGCCGCCGCGCGGGCCTTGATGAGCGCGTTCTCGGCGAAGGTCGTGCCGTCCTCGACCGGCTCGGGTCCGTCATAGGAGACGACCTCGAAGTCGGGTCGCGTGCTGGCGACGATGCCCTGGAACTCCGCGACCTTGTGGGCGTTGTGCGTCGCGAGGACGATGCGCCGGCTCACGCCTCCTGCCCCAGGGCAGCGAGCTGGTGGCGGCGCAGCTCAGCGCACCCGTTCACGCCCAGCTCGAGAAGCGCGTCGAGCTCGCGCTTGTCGAACGGCGCGCCCTCGGCCGTGCCCTGCACTTCGACGAACAGACCGCGCCCGGTGACGACGACGTTCATGTCGGTCTCGGCGCGCGAGTCCTCGACGTACGGGAGGTCGAGCATGGGGACGCCGTCGATGATGCCGACCGAGACCGCCGCGACCGAGTCGAGCAGGACGCGCGATTTCTGCCCGACGAACCGCTTGTCGCGTCCCCACTCGATCGCGTCCGCGAGTGCGACGTACGCGCCCGTGATCGCAGCCGTCCGGGTGCCGCCGTCGGCCTGGAGCACGTCGCAGTCGATGACGATCGTGTTCTCGCCGAGCGCCTTCGTGTCGACCACGGCGCGCAGCGCGCGGCCGATGAGGCGCGAGATCTCGTGCGTGCGCCCGCCGATCTTGCCCTTCACGCTCTCGCGCTGGTTCCGCTCGTTCGTGGCGCGCGGGAGCATCGCGTACTCGGCGGTGACCCAGCCGCGCCCCTGGCCGGTGAGCCACCGGGGCACGCCGTTCGTGAAGGAGGCCGTGCACAGGACCTTGGTGTCCCCGAAGCTGATGAGAGCCGATCCCTCGGCCTGGCTGCTCCAGCCCCGCTCGATCGTGATGGGACGCAGCTGGTCGGGGGTGCGGCCGTCGGCGCGCTGGGTCATGGTGTCCTCTTCTCTCATCGGGGGAGGTCGATCGCGCCCGTGCGCACGAGGCGCACATCGCGCACCTCGCGGCCGAGCAGGCGGTTGGCGAGCGCCGTGAACGTCTCGGTGTCGGCTCCGGTCGCCTCGTAGGTGTGGACGGGCGTCGCCGACGGGTCGGCGAGGAGGTCGCCCGACACGAGCTGGCGGTAGACGTCCTTCGCGGTCTCGGAGTCGCTCGACACGAGCGAGACGCCGTCGCCCATGAGGTAGCTGATCGCGCCCTTGAGGAACGGGTAGTGCGTGCAGCCGAGAACGAGGGTGTCGACGCCCGCACGCCGCAGCGGCGCGAGGTACTCCTCGGCGGCCGCGAGCAGCTCGGGCGAATCGGTCACGCCGGCCTCCACGAACTCCACGAAGCGCGGGCAGGCGGCGGTGAACACCTCGACCCCGGGGTTCACGCCGAGCATGTCCTGATACGCGCCGGAGCCGATCGTCCCCTCCGTGCCGATCACGCCGATCCGGCCGTTGCGGGTCGCCGCGATGGCCGTGCGCACGGCCGGCCCGATGACCTCGACGACGGGCACGTCGTACCGCTCGCGCGCATCGCGCAGCATCGCGGCGGACGCCGTGTTGCAGGCGATCACGAGCATCTTCACGCCCTGGTCGACGAGGGTGTCGAGCACCTCGAGCGCATAGCGGCGGACGTCGGCGATCGGCTTCGGCCCGTACGGCGAGTGCAGCGTGTCGCCGATGTACAGCATCGACTCGCGCGGCAGCTGGTCGCCGATCGCACGGGCCACCGTGAGGCCGCCGACGCCCGAGTCGAAGATCCCGATCGGCGCGTTGTTCACGATGTCCCAGCGTACCCGCCGGGCCGGAGCAGCTCGCGCACGCCGGTAGGCTGACCGCCATGAGCGCCTCCACGGCCCTGTTGACGGACCGCTACGAACTGACCATGCTCGACGCCGCGCTGCGCGACGGCACCGCCGACCGGCACTGCGTCTTCGAGCTCTTCGCCCGGCGCCTCTCGGGCGGGCGCCGCTTCGGCGTCGTGGCGGGCACGGGTCGCCTCCTCTCCCTCCTGCGCGAGTTCCGCTTCGGCGAGGACGAGCTGCGCTTCCTGCGGGACGAGCACGTCGTGAGCGCGGAGACCGTGCGGTACCTCGAGAGCTACCGCTTCGGCGGGACCATCACGGGCTACCGCGAGGGCGAGCTCTACTTCCCCGGCTCCCCCATCCTCACGATCGAGGGCTCGTTCGCCGACGCCGTCATCCTCGAGACGCTTGCTCTGAGTGTGATGAATCACGACGCGGCCGTCGCGACGGCCGCTGCGCGGATGAGCATCGCCGCCGGCGACCGGCCCCTCGCCGAGATGGGCTCGCGCCGGGCGGCCGAGCAGTCGGCGGTCGCTGCCGCGCGCGCGGCCTACATCGCCGGCTTCGGTGCGACGAGCAATCTCGAGGCCGGCCGCCAGTGGGGCATCCCGACCATGGGCACCGCCGCGCACTCGTGGACGCTCCTCCACGACACCGAGGAGGACGCCTTCCGCTCGCAGATCGCGGCCCTCGGCAGCGGCACGACCCTGCTCGTCGACACCTACGACATCCGCCGCGGCGTGGAGCGCGCGGTCGCGGTCGCCGGCACCGGGCTCGGCGGCGTGCGGATCGACTCGGGCGACCTCCCGATCGTCGCAGCCGAGGTGCGCGCCCAGCTCGACGCACTCGGCGCCACCGAGACGCGGATCACCGTCACGAGCGATCTCGACGAGTACGCCATCGCCGCTCTCGCCGCATCGCCCGTCGACGCGTACGGCGTCGGCACCTCGGTCGTCACGGGGTCGGGCTATCCGACCGCGGGGATGGTCTACAAGCTCGTCGCGCGTCAGGACGCGTCGGGCGGATGGGTCGCGGTCGCGAAGAAGGCGGAGGGCAAGGGCTCCCAGGGCGGTCGGAAGCGGGCGTTCCGCCGCCTCGAGGACGGCGTGGCGCGCGACGAGTACGTCGAGATCGCCGACGGGTTCGAGGAGCTGCCGACGGCGGCCGACGTCGAGGGCGGGCGCATGCTCCAGGTCACGCTCGTCGATCGCGGCGCGTTCCACGCGGCATACGAGGGTCCCGAGGGCGTCCAGGCGGCGCGCGCGCATCACCTCGCCGTCCGGGAGGAGCTGCCCGTGCGCGCCCTCGCGCTCAGCAAGTCCGATCCCGCCATCCCCACGGTGTTCGCCGACGCCGGCGACCGCTGAGACGAGAAGAGCCGCCGGCCTCTGCGCCGGCGGCTCGTCTCACTTCTGCATGGACTCGTAGATCTCCTTGCACGTGGGGCACACGGGGAACTTCTCGGGGTCGCGCCCGGGAGTCCACTTCTTCCCGCACAGCGCGCGCACCGGCTTGCCGGTGATCGCCGACTCGAGGATCTTGTCCTTCTTGACGTAGTGCGAGAAGCGCTCGTGGTCTCCGGGCTCGATGGTCTCCTCGCGGAGGAGCTCCTCGAGCTCGCGGTCGAGGAGTGCCGTGCCGCCCTGGTCGGGACTGTCAAGCGGGGTGCTCATGACCTGCAGTCTAATCGCGCGGCGGATGCCCGTGGCGGGCTCCGGCGTCAGGTCGCGCCCGCGAACTCCATGATGCGGGTGCCGCGCACGTCGAACACGGCGGCGCCGATCCCGATGCCGATGAGGAGGACGGCGGCCCCGGAGCCGAGTCCCGTCCAGAGCACGGCGACCGACTCGACCTGGCGGTCCGCGATCGCGAGCCACGCGAGCCAGACGGTCGGCGCGCTCGCGGCGAGCGCGCCCAGCAGCACGAGGGCCTGCGACCAGGCGCCCGTCGAGTCGGTGCGCTGCGGCTGCTGGAACGGTCCGTCGCCGGGCCGCGCCACGGCGTACGGCGCGACGACCGACGCGATGCTCGAGAGCCCGAAGCCCGACAGGAGGAGCGCTGCGGTGACCCCGACGACCGGCAGCACGGCGTCGCCGCGTCCGCTCACGAGGATGGAGAGGGCGGTCGCGACCGCGAGGACGGGCACCGAGATGAGCACGACCGGCGCGAGCCGGCCGGCCCGGTCGGCGACGCCGCGCACGCCGCTCGCGATGTGGAGCCATACGGCGGAGGCGTCGTACGCGAGGTCGTTGTGCGGCAGCCAGCCGTAGAAGAGAGCCATGAGCGGCACCGGGACCAGCGCGGCGACCTCGATCGGGACGCCCGCGACGAGCAGCGGGATGACCGGCAGGATGCCGGCGACCGGGATGACGAGGAGATTCGCGAGGTAGCGGCTGTCGCGCACGCCGTACACGAGGCTGCGCGCCGCGATCGCTCCGGTCGCCGTCCGAGGAAGCAGCGCGAACCATCCGAGTCCCGCACCTCCGCGGGCCACCACGGGATGCTCGATCGTCGTGAGGAGGCGGCGGACGAGCGCGACCCACGCGACCGCGAGCGCGGCGACGACGACGATCCCGATCGCGACGGCCAGGCCGACCGAGCCGCTGCCCGAGGCCTCGCCGGCAGGCAGCGCCGTCCCCGGCACGAGCGCCGCGATGAGCCCCGCGACGCGGCCGAGGGCCCGTGCGGCGCCGGGCGACCAGACCGCGGCGGAGGCGATCGTCGCCGGCACGCTCGCGACGACGAGCGCCACGACGAACACGCCCGCGGCGTCGGCCGGCCGTCCCTGTCCGCCGAGAGCGGCACGCAGCGCCATCACGACGCGCGCCACGAGCACGCACCCAAGGAGATGGAGGACTGCGCCCGCGATCGCGCTGCCGGCGGATGCGCCGAGCTGCGTCCAGACGATCGTCGCGACGACCTCGTAGACGAGCAGCAGCCACGTCGGCACGCTCACGAGCGACGCGAGGAGCAGGACGGCCGCCAGCGGGTCGGGCGCAGCGCCCAGCGTGCGGAACCGGCGCGGATCCAGCGGGTCGACGGTCGCCGTCAGCGCGGGAGCGATCGCGAAGGAGAGCACGAGCCCTGCCGCCGAGAGCACGAGCGCGGTCGCCGCGACGCCGTCGGGAAGCGACGGCAGCGCGAGCGCGCGCGAGGCCGTGACGGCGGTGCCGATGACGAGCGCGAGGAAGCCGATCGCCCGAGGGATCGTGCGGCCCGGCTCGCGGAATGCGCCGACGAGAAGCGCGGCCCTCAGTCGGAGAACGTGTGCAGCCACTCGAGCCCCTCCACCTCGCCGAGTCCGCCGGCGAGCTCGACGAAGCGCTGCTCGAGGGTGAGGTCGCCCTTGACCTCGTCGACCGTGCCCTCCTCGAGCACCTGTCCGGCGACGAGCACCGCCACGCGCGTGCACACCTTCTCGATGAGATCCATGCCGTGACTGGAGAGGAGCACGGTGCCACCGCTCGCGACGTACGCGTCGAGGATCTCGAGCACCTTCGCCGCAGACGCCGGGTCGACGGCCTCGAAGGGCTCGTCGAGCACGAGGAGCTGCGGCGAGTGGATCATCGCGGCCGCGAGCATCACCTTCTTCGTCATGCCGGCCGAGTAGTCGGAGACCACGCGGCCGAGCGCGTCGCCGAGGTCGAGCGCGCCCGCGAGGTCGGCCGTGCGGTCCGCGACCACCCCGGGCTTCATTCCCCGGAGCATGCCCGTGTAGTACAGAAGCTGCCGGCCCGTGAGCCGATCGAACGTCCGCAGACGGTCGGGGAGCACTCCCATCCGCTTCTTCGCGTCGCGCGGGTGCGTGCGCAGATCGACGCCGCACACCCGGATCTCGCCGCGGTCGGGGCGCAGCAGGCCGGAGATCATCGACAGCGTCGTCGTCTTCCCCGCGCCATTCGGCCCCAGCAGGCCGTAGTACATGCCTGCGGGGACCTCGAGGTCGATGCCGGCGACGGCATGCGTTCCGCCGTACGACTTGGACACGCCCTGGAGCGTCAGCGCAGGGCTCCCCGGCTCGGTTTCGCGGATCTCTGCCTCGGTCACCGCCCCACGGTATCAAGTCGCATCGGGAGCCCCCGGTCATCACGATCCGGTCACGACCTCCCGGAGGAGTCCTGGCAAAGTGCCGCCGATGGGGACCGCATTGTCGCTCATCCACAGCCTCCTCGCTACCCTGAAAGAGCCAGTTCGTCGTGAATCTTCGATGAACCCGGACTGAACCGATCAAGGGGAGTCACGCATGACCATCCAGACCGTCATCCTCGCCGCAGGCATGGGATCGCGCCTCGGCCGCGTCCTGCCCAAGTCCCTCACGGTTCTCAGCGACGGACGCTCGATCATGCAGCAGCAGCACGAGAACATCCGCGCGGCCTTCGGCGACGACGCCCGCATCACGACCGTGGTCGGCTATCGCGCGGAGGACATCGTCGAGCGCTTCCCCGACGCGAACTACGTCTACAACGAGCGGTACGACCAGACCAACACCTCGAAGAGCCTCCTCCGCGCCCTCTCGGCGACCGGCCGCGGCGGCGTGCTCTGGATGAACGGCGACGTCGTCTTCGACCCGCGCATCCTCGACCGCGCGATCGGCAACATCCAGGCCGACCAGTCCTTCGTGACCGTCAACACCGCCAAGGTGAGCGACGAGGAGGTCAAGTACACGGTCACGCCCGAGGGCTGGATCGACGAGCTCTCGAAGACCGTCGTCGGCGGCATCGGCGAGGCCGTGGGCATCAACTACATCTCGCAGCGGGACAAGCGAGCCTTCATGCGCCAGCTGTCGCGCGTCGACGACCAGGACTACTTCGAGCGCGGCCTCGAGCTCGCGATCGCCGAGGACGGGCTGCGCCTCCTCCCGATGGACGTGTCCGACCTGTACGCCGTCGAGGTGGACTTCGCCGAGGACCTCGAGCGGGCCAACGCGGCACTCCTCTGACCGCCGCCAGGAGGCGGCCGGGTAGCATCGGCGTGATGGCCGACAAGGTTCACCGCATCCACTCGCTTCCGGACGACGCGCCCTGGAGCGGCGGGCTTCCGCCCGTCGGCTCGGAGGAGCATCCGTTCGCGATCCGCGCGCTCGATCGGGTGCTCAGCGTGCAGCGTCCCCTCGTGCTCGCGCACCTGCGCTCCATCCGGCTGCGGCATCCGGAGGCGACTCCGGCCCAGATCGTGCGGATGCTCGAGCGCCGCTATCTCCTGGGCGTCACGTCCGGCGGGGCGGCCGTCGGGGCCGCCGCCGTGGTCCCGGGTGTCGGCACCGGCGTCACGCTCGCCCTGTCGGGCGTCGAGACGGTCGGGTTCGTCGAGGCGACGGCCCTCTATGCCCAGTCACTCGCCGAGCTGCACGGATTCGCCGTCGAGGATCCGAATCGCGCCCGCGCGCTCGTGCTCACCCTGATGATGGGCGAGGAGGGCGTCGATCTCGTGCGGCACCTCGCCGCGCAGGTCGTCGGCAAGGGCACGTCGCTGTCGGCGCACTGGGGCGACCTCATCACGAAGACGCTCCCCCGCGCCGCTCTCGCGCCGATCGTCGACCGTCTCAAGACCGCGTTCATCCACCAGTTCGCGGTGCGCGGGGGCGCGAGTGTCGTCGGCAAGGCCCTGCCGTTCGGCGTCGGCGCGGCGGTGGGCGGTGTCGGCAACCACCTCCTCGGTCGTCGCGTCGTCGTCGCGTCGCGCAAGGCGTTCGGCCCGGCCCCGGAGCGGCTTCCGGAGTGGCTTGCCCCCAAGCCCGGAGCGGAGCGGATCGAGAGCGTCGCCTTGCGAGGGATCCAGACGGCAGGCGCTTCGCTGCGCGCGGCGGCGGGCTCGATGGGCTCGGGCGTCGGAGCCGTCGGCCGCGGCGTCGCGCGACTCGGGCGCGATACGGTCGGACGCGCCCTGCCGCGCGGACGGCGAGACGATGCGGATGTCGCGGGCACTCCGGCCGCGGAGGTCGACACGAGCGACGAGCGCGACGTGAGAGACGAGCGTCCGTAGCCGACGCCGCGCGCACAGCCGTCGATACGACGGCGTGGCCGCCTCCGGGTGTGGACAGGCCGCCGTCCCTCGCGCATGCTCGTCCGAGGCCGCTCGTAGCGTCACGGCATGCTCACGCCGCTCCCCTCACGACGGTTCGATCCCCCGTATCGCGTGCCCTGGCGCGTAGACCGAGCGGACCCCGCCCATCCGCGCGTGCTCAATGCATCGCGCGAGCCGGCCGACTTCGTGCGGGCGTTCGTGCACGACGATGTGACGCCGCCATCCAGCGAGCACTGGGGACTCGTGCTGCCGGAGGAGATCTGCGAGCTCTGCCTGTGCGAGCGCGCCCTCGCGTCGACGCTCGTGACGCTCGCCTGGTTCCGGCCCGGCGAAGACGATGAGTACCTCTGGCGGTTCTGTCTCTGACGCGTGAGGGCGGTCAGCCCCAGGTTCGGGGCTGACGCCGGAACTCGTCACGGCGCGAGTATCCGTAGGGCCGCCGGCCCTGAGGAAGGTCTTCCGCGTCGAGGTCGACGAGGAGCTCTCCGACCTCCACCTCGAGCGCGACGGCGATCTGGAGCAGGGTGTAGAGCGTCGGGTTGCCCGCGCCCTTCTCGATCCGCTGCAGATGGGTGAGATCGAGGTCTGCGCACTCCGCCAGCTTCTTCGCGCTCAGGGTCGCCGCGTGTCGCAGCTGGGCGATGCGGCGCCCCACCTTCAACGACGCGTCGGAGTGCGGCTCTGGCATCCTTCCAGCTTGCTGACGGTGGCACGGAAAGCGTAGGTACTCATGCCCTGGCTTCTGCACTACCGCATATATACCTTGAACGACGCGGGCCGGGTGCCTCGTCCATAGGTCGAAGTCGTGAGCTCGCAGCAACCTACGGACGAAACGAGGAACCCCAAAGCATCTGACTCGACACGGCCGTCGAAGACATCGCGCCTGGCGTGTTGTCGTCGACGTGTTCATCTTGGCGCCATCCCGCCGCCATACGTCCGCATTCGCACCGGCGGGCCGCTGGCGGGCCGGTTTCAGGGTGCTGCCGTGGCGAGCTGCGGTTGCGGTTCGATGTGTGCGGGCGTGCGGTGGTCGAGGTCTTCGTGGTGGGCGATGTCGTCGGCGTCGAGGAGGGCTTGGGCGAGGTATTCGGGGGTTGTCCAGTAGTGGCGGAGCCATTCCTGGATGTCCTGTTCGATCTCGAGGTGCAGCCGCCGCTCCCTCTCCCGCTCCTCCTGCTCCCGCTGGCGCTGTTCCTGCCCGCGCTGGTGCTGTTCCTGCTCGCGCTCCTGTTCGCGTTGTTGCTGGCGGGCGTGGCGGCGCTGCTCGGCGTGCTCGCGGTCGCGGTGGTGGCGGGCGAGGGCGTCGGCGATGAGCGGGTTCGGGGTGGCTTCCGCGCGGACCCGCGGGGGTGGCTTCTCGGTGTACGTGTAACCGGCGGGACTGGTCCATTCCAGGACCCCGTCGCCGAGCTGCCGGACCTGCCAGGGCGTGTGGTGCTTGTCCTGGTGGCATCCCTCGCACAGGCAGGCGAGGTTGCCCACGTCCGTGACACCGCCCTGGGCGTACGGGATGGTGTGGTCCAGGTCGGCGGTGAGGGCGAGGTTGCGGCACCCGGGGGTGCGGCAGCGTTCGTCGCGGGCGAGGAGGTACCGCTTCTGCGCCGCAGTGGGGGTGTACCGGTCGACGGTGAGCAGCGCCCCGGTGTCCGGGTGGCAGAACACCCGCTCCCACCCCGCCGCGTTCCCCGCGAGCTTGCGGGCCGTGTCCGCGTCGATCGGACCGTACCCGGCCAGGAACCCCGGCTCATCATCCAACCCCGCCAGCGTCGTCGCCGCGACCGTGACCTGCACCACCGCCCGCACCCGCGACAGCACCCGATCCACATCCCCCACCAAGCCCCGCACCGACGGCAGAGCCCCACGCGGAGGACCCACGTCCGGAGGCGATCCGTCCGCGGGTGCCCCGCATGGAGGTGCTCCGCGATCTCGCGCGTGGTCAGCATCGTCGGTACCCGCATCGGGGGCCGCCGAATCCATGTCCGCGGTCGCACCCGCGGCATCCACGTCCAGGCCCGTCGCGCCCGCGTCCGCATCGCCGACATCCGTCGCGCCCGCGTTCGCATCGCCGACATCCGTGGCGCCCGAGTTCGTGTCTGTGGTCCAGGGGGCGGGGGTGTCGTCCGGGTCGCCGCACAGGGCGGACAGGACCTCCACCGCGAGGTCCGACGCGATCTGCATCGCCGTCCGCGGCCCCTCCCCACCCTCACCGACCCGCTCCGAATCCTCGAACCGCACACCCGACCCACCGGCGACGCCCGCACCCGCGGCGCCCGCGCCCCCACCGGTCTCGGTTTCGGCGGCGCGGCGTTCCTGCCGGGCCAGGTCCCGCGCGTGCTGGCGCAGGGCCCTGGCGATCGCCTGGATCCGGGTCGCCTCGCCCACGATCTCCAGCGCCTGCGTCCCATCCGGGAGCACCTTCACCCACACACCCCGCCGCGCCATCGCCGACCGATGCCGATCCGAGAACGACCCCGGATCCAGCCTCTCCGCCAGAGCCTCCGCGAACACCCGCGTATCGAACGGCGTCGCACCCTCCGCGTACCCGACGGCCGCAGCCTCGAACACCTCCCGCAGCCCATCCGGCAGCCGCATCCCGACCTGCCGGATCACTCCCGCGTGCCGACCCGTGATCCGCGCACCCTCCAGCGCCGCGAACGTCTCCGGGAACGACCCCACCAACACCATCGCGTCCCCCAGGCGGGTCTGCATCCGCCCCTTCGACTCCCCCAGAGCCGCCGCGAACTCCCCCGCCATCGCCCGGAACGGGAAGTCATACCGCGACGAGACCGCCCCCGACCTCGCCAGCTGCGCCCGCGCGACCTCCCCCGCCTCAGCCAGCGCCTGAATCTCCAGCGCATCCGCCTCCGCCCGCAAAGCCCGCGCCCGACGCGCCCGCTCCACCGCCGAACGCGTCACCGCGACCTCCGCCGGAGTGGGCTCCCAACCCACCCCCGCATCCTCCCGCGGCATCGTCCTCGACATACCCCCACACTACCCACCCCATCGGACATTCCACCGAACAATCCCAAACTGTGGATAACTCGCGATCGAATCTATGACCTATGCAATACGGCGCGCATCTGGATCCGCCGACCGAGCTGGTCCAGCCCGAGCCGCTGCTCCGTGGCCACGAGACCTCGCTCGAACGCCGTCGTCGGCTGCTCCTCGATGAACCCGCACCTCGCGTAGAACGGCGCGTTCCAGGGCACCTCCGCGAAGGTCCGCAGGGTCATGGATGCGTGTCCGCGCCGCCGCGCCTCGTCCTTCACGGCATCGACGAGGCGACGCCCGATCCCCTGACGACCGAAGGCGGGCAGCACCGACAGCTGCTCGAGATGCGCGGCTCCGTCCACCTCGAGCACATGCGCGAACCCGACGAGCGCGTCACCCTCCGCGACCAGGAGGAACCCGGGCTGCGCAGCCCGATCCGCCCCGGCCGGCGCCGGATCCCACCGCTCCGGGGCGAGCAGGTCGACGAGCAGGCGATCCGCCTCGTTCTCGATCCGCTCGACATCGGCGAGATCCTGCTGAGCGACGGGGCGGATGCGGATGGCCATGGCGTCGAGCCTACAAACCGGCTCGTAGACTCGCAGGGTGACCGTCCTCCTCGCCGTGCTGCTCCTCGTCAACGCCGTCTTCAACGTCGTGGTGTGGCCGCGCTTCTGGAAGCGGGTGACAGCGGACCCCCGTGCACGCGATGAGCAGGGCCGCAGGACGGCCTTCTACACCGTGCACGCCGTGCTCATCGGCGCCGCCCTCGTGCTCGCGGCCGCCTCCGCGGTCGCCGGCGTCTGGGCGCTCGTCGCCTGACTCCGGCGGGTGCGCGACCTCGCCGCCGCCCGACGGACCGCCTAGGGTGAGCCCATGGACGATGATCGCCTGCGTCGCAAGTACCCCGTCTCCGCCATCGCCGGCGGGTTCGACGCCCTCTGGCGCCCCAGCGCGCACGAAGCGGATCAGGCGTGGCACGCTCTCCAGATCGTGCCCGTCCCCGCGCCTTCTCCGGACCAGGGCCCGGGCGTCATCGACTTCGACGACGGCACCGTCACGATCGAGATCGACGAGTGACCGAGACGAGGAAAGGCCCCGCCGAAGCGGGGCCTTTCCTCGTGGACGAGACGACTTACTTGGAGCCGCCGAAGCCCTTGAAGCGCTGGTTGAACTTCTCGACGCGGCCGGCCGAGTCCATGATGCGCTGCTTGCCCGTGTAGAACGGGTGCGACGCCGACGAGATCTCCACGTCGATGACGGGGTACTCGACGCCGTCGAGCTCGATCGTCTTGTCGCTCGTGGCGGTCGAACGGGTGAGGAAGGTCTCGCCCGAGCCGAGGTCACGGAAAACGACCGGCTGGTACGTCGGGTGGATGTCAGTCTTCATGGTTGTCCTTGCGGGATCGATTCGATCGGATGAGAAAGTCTGCGGGCGCAGAAGCACCAAAGCCCAAGCTTATCAGACGTCGGACGCGGACACCGCGCGAGCGGCGTACCTTCCGTCCTGCTCGGCGACCGTGATGTCGAGACCGAACGTCGCGGTGAGGTTCTCGGCCGTGAGCGTGTCGCGGATCGGGCCCGCGGCCACCGCCTTGCCGTCGCGCAGCAGGAGCACGTGCGTGAAGCCGACGGGGATCTCCTCGACGTGGTGCGTCACCATGATCATCGCCGGCGTCCCGGGAGCGGCCGCGTAGCCGCTGAGGAGCTCGAGGAGGACCTCGCGCGCTCCGAGGTCGAGGCTCGCCGTGGGCTCATCCAGGAGGAGCAGCTCGGGGTCGGTCATGATCGCGCGGGCGATCTGCACGCGCTTCTGCTCCCCGTCGCTGAGCGTGCCGAACTCGCGGTCGGCGAGGTGGTCGAGTCGCCACTCGGCGAGCACGCGCAGGGCGCGGCGCTCGTCGATCCCCTCGTACTCCTCGTTCCACCGGCCGGTGACCGAGTACGCCGCCGTGAGCACCGTGTTCAGCACGGTCTCCTCCGCGGGGATCCGCTTGGCGAGCGCGCTCGAGGCGAAGCCGATGCGCGGACGCAGCTCGAAGACATCCGTGCGCCCGAGGCGCTCGTCGAGGATGTCGACGGTGCCGGAGGTCGGGTGCAGGTACGCGTCGGCCATCTGCAGGAGGGTGGTCTTTCCGGCGCCGTTGGGGCCGAGGACGACCCAGCGTTCGTCGTCGTTGACGGTCCAGCTGATGCCGTCGACGATGTTGCGACCACTGCGGCGCACCACGACGCCGTCGAACGAGAGCACGGGGAGCATGCCTCCAGCCTACCGAGGCGCTCGGGTCGGCTCGTCCGTGGCGCGCCCGCTACCCTCGTTGATCGTGACCCGCTTTCTCGTCGTCCTCGATGCCGATTCCACGCTCATCCGCAATGAGGTGATCGAGCTGATCGCCGACGAGGCCGGTCGCGGCCCCGAGGTCGCGGCGGCCACCGAGGCCGCGATGCGGGGCGAGGTCGACTTCTCCGAGAGCCTGCGGTCGCGCGTGAAGGCGCTCGCCGGCGTGCCGGTCGCATCCTTCGCGCGCGTGCTCGCGCGCATCGAGCCGACACCGGGAGTGCGCGAGCTCGTCGCCGCCGTGCATGAGCGGGGCGGGATGGTCGGGGTCGTCTCGGGCGGGTTCCACGAGATCCTCGACACCGTCGCACCCGACCTGGGCGTCGATGTCTGGCGCGCGAACCGGCTGCGAGCCGAGGACGGCGTGCTCACGGGCGAGGTGGACGGCGCGATCGTCGACGCCGACGCGAAGGCGGCGTCGCTGCGCGCCTGGGCGGAGGAGCACGACGTGCCCCTCCGCCGCACGATCGCGATCGGCGACGGCGCGAACGACCTCCGGATGATCGCGGCCGCCGGGCTCGGCATCGCCTTCAACGCCAAGCCGGCGGTGCGTCAGGCGGCGCCCCTCGCCATCGGTCCGGTCGACCTGCGCGAGGTCATCCCGCTGCTGCCGTGACGAGCGGGCTCAGTGCCCCATGCCGAGTCCGCCGTCGACCGGGATGACGGCGCCCGAGATGTACGACGCGGCGTCCGACGCGAGCCAGGCCGTGACGCCCGCGACCTCGTCGGCGCTTCCGTAGCGGCCGAGCGGGATGGCCTTGCGGTACTCGGCCTGCGTCTCCTCGGGGAGCTCGGCGGTCATGTCGGTCTCGATGAACCCCGGGGCGACGACGTTCGAGGTGATCCCGCGGGCGCCGAGCTCGCGCGTGAGCGAGCGCGCGAAGCCGACGAGGGCGCTCTTGGACGACGCGTAGTTCACCTGGCCGGCGGAGCCGTACAGCCCGACGACGCTCGAGATGAGGATGACGCGCCCGAAGCGAGCCCGGATCATCCCCTTGAGCGCGCGCTTGACGACCCGGAACGACCCGCCGAGGTTCGTGCCCACGACCGCGTCGAAGTCCTCCTCGCTCATCCGCAGCATGAGCGTGTCCTTCGTGATGCCCGCGTTCGCGACGAGGATCTCGACGTTGCCGAGCTTCTCCTCGACCTCGGTGAACGCGGCGTCGAGCGATGCGGAGTCGGTCACGTCGGCGCGGACCGTGAGCGCGCCCTCGGGCCCCTCGCCGCTGCGCGCCGTGACGGCGACCCGGTACCCCTCCGACACGAAGCGCTCGGCGATGGCGCGGCCGATGCCGCGGTTGCCGCCGGTGACGAGGACGACGCGATCAGTGGTCACAGCTGGACTCCCGGTGTTCTGGGCCGATGGAACCGGACCAGCTTATGCGGGCCGCGCTCCCGCCGTCTCACGGCCCGCGCGCGGCGGCGCGAAGTAGGCTGAGAGCACCGTGAAGATCCGCAAGCCGCAGCCGCAGTCGGCGACCTCCCTCGATCGCGCTCCCCGCGATGACGAGTCGCACCGCATGCGCACCTACCTCCTGACGATGGGCGTGCGCACGCTCTGCCTCGTCCTCATGGTGGTCGTCGTGCCCTACGGCTGGTACACGTTCCTCTTCGCCATCGGCGCCGTCGTGCTCCCCTACATCGCGGTCGTGATCGCGAACGCCGCTCAGGCCGGCCGCGTCGCGCATGCGCAGGCGCCCGAGCAGCAGGCGCTCCCCGCGACTTCGACGCCTTCCGAGGCGCCCGGGAGCCCCGGCGTCTTCCGGATCTCCGAGAGCGGCCGAGAGGATGGCCCGGCTCGCGCCGACGAGGACGAGGACGGGCGCGCGTGATCGGATTCGGCGGCGGGTTCGACGAGCCCGTGTGCTCGCGCGCGGGGTGCCGCGAGCGCGCGACGTGGAGCATCCTCTGGCGCAATCCGAAGATCCACGCGGCCGACCGCCGGAAGACCTGGCTCGCGTGCGACGCGCACGTCGACTTCCTGCGGAACTTCCTCGCGAGCCGTGACTTCCCCCTCGAGGTCGTCGAGGGCGTCGGGACGGGAGAGCCCTCGTGATCCGCTCACGGCTCGGCCGGTGGGGCGTGTACGTCCTCATCGCCATCCTCTTCGCGGTCGCCTGCGCGTTCCTGTCGCAGTGGCAGTTCGACCGCAACGAGCAGCGGTCCGCGGCGAACGCGCTCATCGAGCGGAACTACGACGCGCCGACGGCCCCGCTCGACGAGGTCCTCCCGCCCGGCGAGGGCTTCGACCCGGCCGACGAGTGGCGGCCGGTCGTCCTCACGGGCGAGTACCTCGCCGACGAGCAGCTCCTCGTCCGCAACCGCGCCCAGGGCGGGACGAGCGCGTTCGAGGTGCTCGTGCCGTTCGCCGTGGACGACGGGCGGATCCTCGTCGTGGACCGGGGCTGGCTCCCGCCCGGAGAGGGGGCCCTGCCCGACGCCGTCCCGGCCCCGCCCGAGGGGCAGGTCGAGGTGACCGTGCGCCTCAAGCCGGGCGAGCCGCTTCCCTCCTCCGGCCGCAGCGCGCCCGAGGGGCAGCTCCCGACCATCCATCTCCCGTCCGTCGCGGAGCTCGCGGGCGACGCCACGATCGTCGACGCCTACGGGCTCATGGTCTCGGAGGATCCGGCGCCCGCGACGCGCCCGCACGCGCTCGAGGCACCCGAGATCGACCCGGGGCCGCACCTGTCGTACGCGATCCAGTGGATCCTCTTCGCGATCATGGGGTTCGTCTTCATCGGCTACATGATCCGCACCGAGGTCCGCGCACGGCGCGATGACGCGCTCGGCGACGAGGACGACGACGATCCGACGCCCCCTCGCCGCGCGCGACGACGCGATCGCGACGCCGACGAGGAGGACGCCCTCATCGACGGCCGCTGATCGGCCCGCTGCGCGAGCGCCACTCCGGCCCCTACGCGAGGGTGATGAGGTCGAGGTAGCTCTTGTTCCAGATGTCCTCGACGCCATCGGGCAGCAGCAGGACGCGCTCGGGGTTCAGCGCCTCGACCGCGCCCTCGTCATGCGACACGAGCACGACGGCGCCTTCGTAGTGCGCGAGGGCTCCGAGGATCTCGTCGCGCGACGCGGGGTCGAGGTTGTTGGTGGGCTCGTCGAGAAGCAGCACGTTCGCAGACGACACGACGAGCGTCGCGAGCGAGAGCCGCGTCTTCTCGCCGCCCGAGAGCACTCCGGCGGGCTTGTGCACGTCATCGCCCGTGAACAGGAACGACCCGAGCACCTTGCGCGCCTCGGTCTCGTTGAGGTTCGGTGCCGCCGAGACCATGTTCTCGAGCACCGACCGCTTGACGTCGAGGTTCTCGTGCTCCTGCGCGTAGTAGCCGATCTTCAGGCCGTGTCCGGGCTCGATGCGTCCCGTGTCGCTCTTGTCGACACCCGCGAGGATGCGCAGGAGCGTCGTCTTGCCGGCGCCGTTGAGACCGAGCACGACGACCTTCGAACCGCGGTCGATCGCGAGGTCGACGCCCGCGAAGATCTCGAGTGCGCCGTACGACTTCGACAGGCTCGACGCCATGAGCGGCGTCTTGCCGCACGGCGCGGGCTTCGGGAAGCGGAGCTTGGCGACCCGGTCCTCCTGGCGCACCTCCTCCAGACCCGCGAGGAGCTTCTCGGCCCGTGCCACCATCTGGTGCGCGGCCGCGGCCTTCGACGCCTTCGCTCCGAAGCGCGCTGCCTGCTGCTGCAGCACCGACGCCTTCTTCTCGGCGTTCGCGCGCTCCTTCTTGCGGCGCTCCTCGTCGGCGACCCGCTGGCGCTGGTAGTGCTTCCAGCCCATGTTGTAGATGTCGATGACCTGGCGGTTCGCGTCGAGGTAGAAGACCCGGTTGACGGTCTCCCCGACGAGCTCGACGTCGTGGCTGATGACGATCAGCCCGCCCTTGTAGGTCTTGAGGAACTCGCGCAGCCAGATGACGCTGTCGGCGTCGAGATGGTTCGTCGGCTCGTCGAGGATCATCGTCTCGGCATCGGAGAACAGGATGCGCGCGAGCTCGATGCGACGCCGCTGACCGCCTGACAGCGTCTTGAGGGGCTGATCGAGGATGCGGTCGGGAAGCGACAGGTTGTGCGCGATCGACGCGGCCTCCGCCTCGGCGGCGTAGCCGCCGAGCGCCTCGAACCGCTCCATGAGGCGCGCATAGCGCTTCATCGCCTTCTCGGCGACGGCGGCGTCGTCATCCGCCATCCGCTCCGACGACTCGCGGATGCCCGCGGCCAGGTCGCCGAGGTCGCGCGCGTTGAGGATGCGCGTGCGCGCGGTCTCCTCGGGGTCGCCGGAGCGCGGGTCCTGCGGCAGGTAGCCGATCTCGCCCGACTTCGTGACCGTGCCGTCGGAGGGGATGAGATCGCCGGCGAGCACCTTCGTCAGGGTCGTCTTGCCCGCCCCGTTGCGGCCGACGAGCCCGACCTTGTCGCCGGGGCCGACGCGGAAGTCCACTCCCGACATGAGGAGTCGGGCTCCGACGCGGATCTCGAGGTCGTGCACGGCGAGCACAGCGGCACCAGTTTCTCTCCGGGGGTTCTGCGGCCGAACGGCCAGCCTCCCAGTATAGGCGGGGGCGCCGCTCGGCCTCCTGGGAGAGGCGCCTACGCGAAGTAGAGGTCGTGGTGGAGGCGGCAGCGCTCGTTGAAGGCCCCGCCGCAGCGGGCGCACGTCGAGGACGAGAGGTACTCCGCGATGGTCGACGTCTCGCCGCAGCGGCCGCACAGGAGCGCGCGCTCACCCGCGGCATCCGCTGGCCACACCTCGCCCGGATGGTCGGCCGCCTCCTCATGGCAGGAGTGGCACGGATACCAGCGGCCGCAGCACGGGAAGCGGATGGCGAGGACGTCGCGCGGCCCGTGCCAGTGCGCGCACCGTGTCTGAGCGTCGACGACCGCGCCGTGGACGAGGTGCTCCCCCACGCGCACGGGCATCACGCGACCCCGCGGGCGGTCAGCGCGTCGGCCACGCCGTCGGCATGGCGCAGCGACATCACGAGCAGCGGCAGCACGGCCCGGAATCCGAGCCTCACGCCCCGCGCGCGCTGCGCCTCGCGGATGCGCCGTGCGAAGGCGGCCACGACGGGCACGAGCGCGATCGTGAGGGAGAGCGTGAACGCGATCCGCCACGGATCCGCGCCGAACCGCGAGAGCGGTCGCAGGAGGCGCTCGAGTGCGGCGAGGAGCTCGTCCGTGCGGGTCGTGAGCGTGAGGAGCGCCGCGAGGAGCACGACCGACGCGACGCGCACCGTGTTGACGAGCGCCGGCGTCGGCCCGAGGAACACGAGCTGCGTCACCGCCATGAAGGCGACGATCCACCGCAGCGCCCAGACCTGCCGCAGCCATTCGCGTGGCCCGAAGCCGCCGAGGGCGAAGAGCCCGATGACGAGGACCAGCGCGGCGACCGCGGTGAGGGGCGTGTGCGGCCACAGCGAGATCGCCAGCGCGAGCGCGGCCATGACCGCGAGCTTCGCGCCCGCGGGCATCCGATGGATGACGCTGCCGCCGGGCCGGTACAGCGAGATCACGCGCGCTCCCCCGCGAACTCCGCTCGGTAGCGTGCGATCACGCCGTCAGGCTCGCCGACCTCGATCAGGCGGCCGTGCGCGAACCGGAGCGCGATGTCGCACCGCGCAGCGAGCTCGAGGTCGTGCGTGACGATCACGGTCTGCGCGGCGACCTCGTCGATGAGGATGTCCGCGATGCGACGCGCGTTGCCGAGGTCGAGCAGGGTCGTCGGCTCGTCGGCGATGATGAGGCGCGGGCGGCGGATGAGCACCGAGACGAGCGCGAGCAGCTGCTTCTGGCCACCGGACAGGCTGTAGGCGGGCTGGTCGGCGTGCGCGTCGAGTCCGTGCCGCTCGAGCTCGCGGGCGACGGCCGCGGCGACCTCGCTGCGCGCGTGCCCGCTCCCCTTGAGCGAGAGGGCGACGTCCTCGGCCGGGGTGGGCATGAGGATCTGCGCGTCGGGGTCGGTGAACACGAATCCCACGGCCTCGCGCAGCCGCTTCGGCTCGCGCACGACGTCGATGCCGTGGACCGAGACGACGCCCGCCGTCGGCGCGACGAGGCCGTCGAGCACCCGAGCGAACGTCGACTTGCCCGAGCCGTTCGCGCCGATCACCGCGATCCGGCGCTGCGGCAGCTCGACGGAGACGTCCTGCAGGATGCGCGCGCCGCCGACCTCGACCGACACGCGATCGAGGCGGATGACCCCGCGCGCGTCACTCACCGGCGGCCTGCAGGGCGGGCTGCGGCGTGCGCCGAGGGAACGCGACGGGATAGGCGCGGTGCAGCGCGACCGCGAGCACCGTCGCGACGGCGGCCTTGATGAGATCGCCCGGCAGGAACACGGCGCTCGCGACGAGAGCATCGCCGAGGGGCAGGCCCATCACGAGGGCCTGCACCGGCACGCCGATCGCGTAGATCACGCCGATCCCGCCGACGACGGCGCCGACGGCCACCCGCCACCACGCGAAGCGACGGCCCGCGTGCGCGATGAGCCCGACGACCGCAGCGCCCGGGATCCAGCCGAGCAGATACCCCGCCGTGGGGCCGACGAAGACGCCGAGCCCGCCGCGCCCGCCGGCGAGGACCGGCAGCCCCACCGCCGTCAGCACGACGACCACGAGCACCGCGGCGGCCGCGTTCCGCCATCCGAGCACCGCGCCGGCGAGCATAACGCCCAGCGTCTGCGCCGTGATCGGCACGCCGACCGGGCCCGGGATCGGGCCGACCAGGCCGAGGGCGATGATGAGAGCGGCGAACACGGCGATGCGCGCGATGTCGCGGCCCTCGAAACGGCTCGTCACGGTCATGGGGGTCTCCTGTCGGCGGGGAACGCGTCCTGAACAGCGTTCACGTGAACGGCGTTCAGTATACTCATGGGCATGGCCGACGCGACGACAGCCCGCAACGATCGCGCCGGCATCGTCGAGGCCGCCCTGCGCATCCTCGACACCCACGGACTGGGCGATCTCACCATGCGGCGGCTCGCGGCCGAGCTCGACGTGCGCGCCAGCGCGCTCTACTGGCACTTCGACAGCAAGCAGGTGCTCCTCGCCGCGCTCGCGGATCGCATCGTGCGGGCGGCGGAGGTCGACGACGACGCCTCACCGGCCGAGGTCGCGCTCGCCCTCCGCGACGCGCTTCTCGCGCATCGCGACGGCGCCGAGGTCGTGCTGAGCACGCAGGCGCTCGCGCTCGGCGAGGACGCGCCCCGCCGACGGCTCGCCGAGGCGCTCGCCCGGACGCTCCCGCAGGACGACGCCGACCGCGGGGCCGCCATCCTGCTCCCGTTCGTCCTCGGGCACGCGTCGCTCGTGCAGCAGCGGCTGCAGGCCGCCGAGCTGGGTGTCGTGCCGGGTGACGGCGCCGACGCAGCGGATGCCGACTTCCGGCACGGCGTCGCGGTGATCCTCGCGGGTCTCGGCGCCGTCTGAGCGCGCTCAGACCTCGCGCGCGTGGCCCAGGCGCAGCCCGGGGACGAGCGCGGCCAGCGCGAGCAGGAGCCCGATGCCGAAGACCGCGGCGAACGCGCCCGACGCGCCCCCGAGGGCCGTGAACGCGAGCCCCATGACCGCCATCGTCGCCGACGCCCCCACCGAGTCGCTGATCTGGAGCGCCGAGGAGTTGAACCCCTGGTTGCGAGCCGATGAGTAGGCGATCGTGAGCACGGTGAGCCGAGGGTAGACGAGGCCCATGCCGAGTCCCGCGAAGCCCCAGAAGCCGATCGGCACCCAGGCCGGCAGGCCGAGCGCGGCCGTGAGCATGCACGCGGTGAGGGCGACCGCGAGCAGGGCGGCGCCGAGCAGCGCGATGCGGCGGTTCCCCGTCCGATCTCCGAATCGCCCCGACAGCTCTGCCGCTGCAGCCCAGGTGAGCGCCGCGACGGTGAGACCGGCCCCCGCCGTCGTCGGAGAGAACCCGAAGCGGTCGATGAGCAGGTACGGCACGTAGATCTCGGCGCCGAAGAGCGCGCCCGCGATGAGCCCGCGCATCACGATGACGCTCGGCAGTCCGCGTGCGAGGCGGATCGTCCGCGCCGGCAGGAGCGGCAGGATGGACGCCGCGACGACGACGAGCGATGCGGCCGCCGCGAGCCAGCCGAGCGCCCCCTCGATCTCGCCGGAGAGGCTGAGCGCGAGGGCCCCGACCGCGACGACGACCGCGAACAGGAGGCGTCGCGCGATGCCGCCCATGTGGGGCTCCTCCGGCGACGTGCGAAGGCCCCGCAGGCTGGGCGCGATCATCGCGAAGGCGGCGACGGTGAGGATCGCGATCCCCGCGAAGACCCACCGCCAGTGGAGATACTGGGCAACGGCGCCCGCGAGCACCGGGCCGACGAGCGAGGGGACGATCCACGCGGCCGAGAACGCCGCCATGACCCGACCCTGCACCTGCGCGGGGAAGACACGTGCGACGACGACGTAGAGCGCGACGACCTGGCCTCCCGAGCCGAGTCCCATGATGAGCCGCCCGACGACGAGCGTCGTCATGTCGCCCGCGAGCGCGTCGATCGCAAGGCCCGCGACGAAGAACAGCGCGGCCGTGAAGAGCGGTGCGACGGGCCCCGTCCGATCCGACCACGCGCCGGCCGCGACCATCCCGATCACCGCGGTCGCGAACGTCCCCGAGAACGCGACGGCGTACAGGGCCTCGCCGTTCAGGTCGCTCGCCACGACCAGCATCACCGTGGTGACGGCGAGGGACTGGAGCGCGGCGAGGAAGATGAGCGCCACCGCGCCGAGCGTCGTGAGGAGGTACGGCCTCCGCCAGATGCTCGGCCCCGCGGTCGCGGGCACGACCGGAACCTGCCCCGACGCGGCGGCGCGGGGATCCACCCCGCTCACGACGCGATGAGCGCGCCGATGCGCCGGATGGCCGCCTCGAGGATCTCCGGTCCGGTGCCGTAGTTGATGCGCGCGAATCCCGCGCCCTCCGCGCCGAAGGACGGCCCGGGGTTGAGCGCGACCTTCGCGTCCTTGAGGATGCGCCGCGACGGGTCGTCGCCCCATCCGAGCGCGCCGAGGTCGACCCAGGCGAGGAAGCCGGCGTCGCCCGGCAGATAGCGCGCGCCGGGCACGTGCTCCGCGAGCAGGTCCGCGAGCAGCGCGCGGTTGGCGTCGAGTCGCGCGATCAGAGCGTCGAGCCATCCGTCGCCGTCCTCGAACGCCGCGATCCCCGCGAGGATGCCGAACAGCCCCGTGCGCCACTCGACCTCCATGGGGATCCGGCTCACGACGGCGTGCGCGGCGTCGGAGGCCGTGACGAAATGCGCGCATTTGAGCCCCGCGAGGTTGAACGCCTTGCTCGCGCTCGTGAGGGCGATGCCGACCTCGGCCGCCGTCTCGCTCGCCGCGAGGAACGGCGTGTACTCCGCGCCGGGCAGCACGAGCGGCGCGTGGATCTCATCGCTGATCACCCACGCGCCATGGCGCGCGGCGATCTCGGCCAGCTCCGCGAGCGCCTCGCGCGCGTGCACCGTGCCGGTCGGATTGTGCGGGTTGCAGAGCAGGATGGCCTTCGCGCCGGCCGCGAACGCCGCGTCGATGCCGTCGAGGTCGAGCTGCCAGCCGGCGTCGGTGCGAACCAGGGGGACGCGGATGGCCTCGGTGGCCGACTCCTCGTGCACCGCGAAGAAGGGCGGGTAGACCGGCGGCGTGACGATGACGCCCTCGCCGGGGCCGGCCACCGCGCGGATGGCCTCGGCGACGCCCATCATGACGTCGCACGTCGTGCGCACGCGCGCGGGGTCGACCTCCCAGCCGTAGCGGCGGCTCGCGAAGCCCGCGAACGCCTCCGGATAGCGCGTGCGCGGGGGCACGTACCCCGTGTCGCCGCGCTCGACCGCCGCGCTGAGCGCCTGCGAGATGGCCGGTGCGAGCGGGAAGTCCGTCTCGGCCACGAAGAGCGGCAGGACGTCGGCGGGGTACGTCGCCCACTTCGTGCTCGTTCGGGTGCGCAGGGTCTCCAGGGGCAGGGCGTCGAGGGGCGTGGTCACCCTTCGAGCCTAGACGCGGAACGACCCGGAGCCGCGGCTCCGGGTCGTTCCGTGTCGGTCGGTCTCAGATCGCGAATCCGAGGGCGCGCATCATGTCGCGCCCGTCGTCGGTGATCCGCTCGGGACCCCACGGCGGCATCCACACCCAGTTGATGCGGAAGCGGTCGACCACGCCATCGAGGGCCTGGGCCGTCTGCTCCTCGAGCACGTCGGTCAGCGGGCACCCGGCGCTCGTGAGCGTCATGTGGATGACGAGCGCGTCGTTCTCGTCGTCCCACGCGAGGTCGTAGATGAGCCCGAGGTCGACGACGTTGACGCCGAGCTCGGGGTCCATGACCTCCTTGAGGGCCTCGATGACCTCGTCGTACTTCTCCGGGGTGAGGGTCGCGGACATGTCGCGAGCCTACGCCTCGATCGGCTCGCCGGGGGCGAAGTACCGGTCGTAGCCCTCGTTCTCGAGGCGCTCGGCGAGCTCCGGCCCGCCCTCCTCGACGACCTGGCCCTTGACCATGACGTGCACGAAGTCCGGCTTGATGTAGCGGAGGATGCGCGTGTAGTGCGTGATGAGGAGGACGCCGAGGCCGGTGTTCTCCTTGGCGCGGTTCACGCCCTCCGAGACGATCTTGAGCGCGTCGACGTCGAGCCCCGAGTCGGTCTCGTCGAGGATGGCCAGCTGCGGCTTGAGGAGCTCGAGCTGGAGGATCTCGTGGCGCTTCTTCTCGCCGCCCGAGAAGCCCTCGTTGACGTTGCGCTGCGCGAACCTGTCGTCCATCCGGAGGTTCTTCATGCCCTCCTTGACCTGCTTGGTCCACGTGCGGATCGCCGGCGCCTCGCCGTCGAGCGCGGTCTTGGCGGTGCGGAGGAAGTTCGTCACCGTCACGCCGGGGATCTCGACCGGGTACTGCATCGCGAGGAACAGGCCGGCGCGGGCGCGCTCGTCGACCGACATCTCGAGGACGTCCTCGCCGTCGAGCGTGATCGAGCCGGAGGTCACGGTGTACTTCGGGTGACCGGCGATGGTCGACGCGAGGGTCGACTTGCCCGAGCCGTTGGGGCCCATGATCGCGTGGGTCTCGCCCGTCTTCACGGTGAGGTTGACGCCGTTGAGGATGGGCGTCGTACCCTCATCGGTCTCGACCGTCACGTGCAGGTCGCGGATCTCGAGGACAGCCATTTCAGATTTCCTTCTTCACATTCGGGTCGATGAGCACGTCGTCGCCGTCGATCTGGACGACGTAGACCGGGACGGGCTCGTAAGCGGGGAGGTTCAGGGGCTTGCCCGTGCGGAGCGAGAAGGCCGAGCCGTGGGCCCAGCACTCGAGCGATTCGCCCTCGACGAAGCCCTCGGACAGCGAGATGTCGCCGTGCGTGCAGACATCGCCGATCGCGTGCACCTCGTCGTTCGAGTCGCGCACGACCGCGATCGGCACGCCGTCGACGACGACCCGCAGCGCGGTGTCCGGCTCGAGCTCGCTGAACGAGCACACACGGGACGCGGTCATGCCGCCGCCCCGTCTGCGAGCTCCTTCTCGATCGCGGCGACGAGCTCGTCCTGCAGGCCGGGCACGTCGATCTTCTGCGCGATCTCGTTCAGGAAGCCGAGGACGACGAGGCGGCGCGCCTCGGCCTCGGTGATGCCGCGCGCCTGGAGGTAGAACAGCTGCTCGTCATCGAATCGACCGGTCGCGGACGCGTGGCCGGCGCCCTTGATGTCGCCGGTCTGGATCTCGAGGTTCGGGATCGAGTCCGCGCGCGCGCCGTTCGTGAGGATGAGGTTGCGGTTCGCCTCGTAGGAGTCGGTCCCGGTCGCGTCGGGGCCGATGAGCACGTCGCCGATCCAGACCGAGCGGGCCGTGAGGCCCTGCAGCGCGCCCTTGTAGAGCACGTCGCCGGTCGTCTCCGGGCCCTTGTGGAAGAGGTAGACCTGGCTCTCGAGGTGCTGCCCGTCGTCGGCGAAGGCGAGGCCGTAGACCTCGCCGTTCGCGCCCTGGCCGGCGAGCTCGACGTTCGGGTTCACCCGGACGACGCCGCCGCCGAAGCTCACGACGACGTGGCGGAGCGTCGCATCGCGGTCGACGCGCGCCTGGTGGGCAGCGGCGTGCACGGCCGAGTCGTCCCACTGCTGCACCGAGACGACCGTGAGCTGGGCGCCGTCGCGCACGAGGATCTCGACGTTCTGCGCGTACTGGGCCGTGCCCGTGTGCCGCAGCACGACGGTGGCCTTCGACAGCTCGAGCGCCTCGATCACGATGTGCGCGTCAGCGCGGCGGTCAGCGCCCTGGCCGTCGACGAGGACGACGATCGGCTCGGCGACCTCCTCCTCGCGCGGGACGCGGATGTGCAGCGCCTCGGCGGCCCCCTGCCAGGCCACGGCGGCCGGCAGGTCCTCGGGCTCGAAGAACTCGCCGCGCGGCGCCGTGCCGGCGGCGAGGGGTGCCGCGGCGTACTGCCCGCCCGAGACGAAGGTCGTGGTCACGCCGTCGTTCGCGTCGGCGACCGCGAAGAGCGGCGCGATGCGGTCGACGGGCGTGTGCTTCCAGTTGACCTCGCGGCCCGTGGGCGTGCCGAAGTCGGCCGGCTCGTAGGAGCGGAGCCGCTCCGAGCGCGTCTGGACGGGGACGACGGCGTCGTCGCGGAGAGCCGCGGCCGGGTCCACGTGAGCGTGCGTGTCCTGCGCCGTCTGCTCCGGCGCCTGCGTCGGGGTCGTCATCTAGCCGACCGATCCTTCCATGCCCATCTCGATGAGCTTGTTGAGCTCCAGTGCGTACTCCATGGGCAGCTCGCGCGCGATCGGCTCGATGAACCCGCGCACGATCATGGCCATCGCCTCGTCCTCGGGGAGGCCGCGGCTCATGAGGTAGAACAGCTGCTCCTCGCTGACCTTCGAGACGGTCGCCTCGTGGCCGAGCTGCACGTCATCGACGCGGATGTCGATCGCCGGGTAGGTGTCGCTGCGCGAGATCGTGTCGACCAGGAGCGCGTCGCAGCGCACGGTGTTCGCCGAGTGGTGCGCGTTCGCGTCGACGCGCACCTCGCCGCGGTAGCCGGCGCGACCGCCGCCGCGGGCGATCGACTTCGAGACGATCGACGACTGCGTGTACGGCGCCATGTGGATCATCTTCGCGCCGGCGTCCTGGTGCTGGCCGGGGCCCGCGAAGGCGACCGAGAGGGTCTCGCCCTTGGCGCGCTCGCCCATGAGGAAGATCGACGGGTACTTCATCGTCACCTTGGAGCCGATGTTGCCGTCGATCCACTCCATCGTCGCGCCCTCGTGCGCGATCGCGCGCTTGGTGACGAGGTTGTAGACGTTGTTCGACCAGTTCTGGATCGTCGTGTAGCGCACGCGAGCGTTCTTCTTCACGATGATCTCGACGACCGCCGAGTGCAGCGAGTCGCTCTTGTAGATGGGAGCCGTGCAGCCCTCGATGTAGTGGACGTACGAGTCCTCGTCGGCGATGATGAGCGTCCGCTCGAACTGGCCCATGTTCTCCGTGTTGATGCGGAAGTAGGCCTGGAGCGGGATCTCGACGTGGACGCCCTTGGGCACGTAGACGAACGAGCCGCCCGACCAGACGGCCGTGTTCAGCGCGGCGAACTTGTTGTCGCCGGCCGGGATGACCGTGCCGAAGTACTCCTCGAAGAACTCGGGGTGCTCGCGCAGCGCGGTGTCGGTGTCCATGAAGATGACGCCCTGCGCCTCCAGGTCCTCGCGGATCTGGTGGTACACGACCTCCGACTCGTACTGAGCAGCGACGCCCGCGACGAGGCGCTGGCGCTCGGCCTCGGGGATGCCGAGGCGCTCGTACGTGTTCTTGATGTCCTCGGGGAGGTCCTCCCAGGACTGCGCCTGCTTCTCGGTGGAGCGGACGAAGTACTTGATGTTGTCGAAGTCGATCTCGCTGAGGTCGGCGCCCCACGTCGGCATCGGCTTGCGTCCGAAGAGCTGGAGGCCCTTGAGACGGTTCTTGAGCATCCATTCCGGCTCGCTCTTGAGGGCCGAGATGTCGCGCACGACGGCCTCGCTGAGGCCGCGCCTGGCGCTCGCGCCAGCCGCGTCGGCATCGTGCCATCCGAACTCGTACACCCCCAGACCTTCGAGCTCGGGGCGGTCGATCAGCACATCAGACATGACGCTTCACACTCTCCTCAGGGGTCTCGCAGCGGTGTCATCCGCCCCGGTCGCTCGGAGCGGAGCGGCCGTCTGTGGGACCCGGCTTCCGGCGCGATCGCTCGCACCTACACTGTTAGTGGATGCGCTGAGCGCACGCGCCCGCATCCTCAGTCACCCACGATTCTACAGGTTCCGCCTCGTTCGGCGCCGTTCGCGCCGGACGCTCAGGCGAACCGCAGGAGGCGCCTCGCCATGCCCGCCGACACCGCACCATCCGCCGCCGCCGACCTGCGCACGCGGTTCGTCTCCTGGCTTCCGACCGCGGTCGACGCGCGCGTGCGCGTCGCGGCCTGGCTGTCGTTCATCGCCGAGACGGTCATCATCGGCACGGGCGGCGCCGTGCGCCTCACGGGGTCGGGCCTGGGCTGCTCGGAGTGGCCGCTGTGCACGCCGGAGTCGCTCGTTCCGACCCCCGAGATGGGCGTGCACGGACTCATCGAGTTCGGCAACCGCACGATGACGGGCGTCGTCGGCCTCGTCGCCCTCGCCGTGCTCGTGCTCGTGTGGCGGATGCGCGCCGAGCGCCGCGACCTGTTCGCGCTCGCGGCGATCGTGCTCGGCGGCATCGTCGCGCAGGCCGTGGTCGGCGGCATCACCGTGTGGACGGGGCTGAACCCCTTCATCGTCGGCTTCCACTACGCCGCGTCGCTCACCCTCGTGTGCCTGACCGCGGCGTTCCTCGTCCGCGCGTACGACGCACCGGGACCGCGCAGCCTCGCGGTCCCCCGCTGGTACCTGATCCTCACGCACGTCACGTCCCTCGTGCTCGCGGTGACGATCCTCTTCGGCGTCCTGACGACCGGCTCCGGCCCGCACTCGGGCGACGCCGAGGTGATCCGCCGCGGGTTCGACGCGACGGTCCTCGCCCATGTGCACTCCTGGCCCGGCTACATCCTGCTCGGGCTCGTCGTCGTGCTCCTCGCGGCCGCCTGGACGCTCCGCCTGCCGACGCGCCGCTGGACGGCCGTGCTGCTGCTCGCGATCGGCGTGCAGATCCTCGTGGGCGTGATCCAGGCGAGGAACGGCCTGCCCGAGCTGCTCGTCGGCATCCACATGGTGCTCGCCGCGCTGTCGGCCGCGACGTTCACGGTGGTCGTGCTGCGGATGAAGACCCCCGCTGCGCTCCCCCGCGACTAATCGGCCGTCGCGGTCGCGACGAGGATGCCGCGGGCCAGCGAGTGGAAATGACGCTGGAATCCGAGGATCGACGGCGTCGCGTCCGACGTGATGTCGAGGTGCTCGACGTCGAGGGCGTCCACGACGAAGAAGTAGCGGTGGACCCCCGTGCCCGGAGGCGGCCCCGCGCCGATGTAGCCGGGGACCCCCGCCTCGTTGCGCAGGGTGATGCCGGGCGTGCGCCCCGCCTCGCCCGTCGCGAACGACGTCACGTCGGCGGGCACGTCGTAGACCGCCCAGTGCCAGTAGCCGGCGCCCGTGGGCGCATCCGGGTCGAAGCACGACACGGCGTACGACCGCGTTCCCTCCGGCGCGCCCGACCAGCTGAGCTGGGGCGACGTGTCGGAGCCGCCGCCGGCGGATCCCCACTGCGCGAGAGGCAGCGGCTGCCCCTCGGCGATGTCGGTGCTCGTGAGCGCGAGCGGCGCGAAGCTGCGCAGCGTCGCGAGCTCGGCGTACGGATCGTATGAGAACACAGGACTCCTTCCGATCGGCGTCGCGTCCAGACTAGCGAGAGCGCCGCTGCTCCTCCGCGAGCATCACGAGGATGCCGCTCGGGCCGCGCACGTAGGTCAGGCGGTAGACCCCCTGGTAGTCCGCGACGCCGCGCAGCGGGCGACAGCCGTGCCGGGCGGCGATCTCGAGCGCCGCATCGAGGTCGTCGACCGAGAACGCGACGCGGTGCATCCCGATCTCGTTCGGGAGGGTCGGCTCCGTCTCGAGCGCATCGGGGTGGAGGTACTCGAAGAGCTCGAGCCGTCCGCTCCCATCCGGCGTCTCGAGCATCGCGATCCGCGCGTGGTTGCCGTCGAGTCCCACCGCCGTGTCCGCCCATTCGCCGCTCACCTCGTCGCGCCCGATGACGGCGAGGCCGAGATCGCGGAAGAACGCGATCGCCTCCTCGAGGTCGCGGACGGCGATGCCGACGTTCTCCATCCTGATGCCCATGGGCGGCACGATAGGCCCGCGAGGGCGCCACCACCAGGGCCGCGGTTCACAGAGGACGCATAGCCCGCGCATCGGCCGCGCCCTGGCCGGGTCGCGAGGGTGGACCCCGCGCCGAGATGCGGCGCACAGAGGAGGATCATGACTCACCCCGCCCGTCTCACCCGCAGCGCCGCGTACTGGACGCTCGTGCTCGCATCCGTGCTCGCGATCGCGGGCGGCATCGCGCTGTCCCTGCCCCGCATCGGCACCATGGAGGAGATGCTCCTGAACGGCACGGCGACCGGCGTGGAGGTGTACGTCGGCCAGGCCTGGATCACCCTCGCTGCGGGGCTCGTGGGCGCGGGCGCCGTCGGGCTGATCCTCGCGCTCGCCCTCGCCGCCGCGAAGGCCCTCGTCGCGCCGCGCGCCGCCGAAGCGCAGGCCCCGGCGATGTCCGCCGAGGACCAGCCCGCCGACGATGAGCCGGCCGATGAGCCCGCCGCGCACGTGCACACCGCGCCGGCCGTCTCGGAGCCCGCCGAGGTCCGCTGAGGGCGCAGGTCGGGTGCCGGGGAGGCTCAGGCCTCTCCGGCTCCCGACCGGTCGCGGCGCAGTCGCGACCCCATGTCGATGAGGGCGACAGCGAACGCGACCGCGACGAAGAGCGCGACCGACATGAGCCCGATCGCGTAGGCATCGTGGTACACCTCGAGCGCCGGCTTCTCGGCCGTCTCGCGGTAGATCGTCGCGTAGAAGAGCGAGAGACCGACCGCCGTGCCGATCGCGGTGCCGACGCGCTGTCCGAGCTGTCCGATCGATCCGGCGACGCCGCCCTGCACGGGCGGGATCTCGGCGAGAGTGAGCGTCTGGTTGGGCGAGATGACCATGCCGCCGCCGAGGCCGCCCACGACCATCACCGCCGCCATCGCCCAGGGCGTGGCAGCCGGCGGGATGAACAGCGCGGTCACGGCGAGCCCGACGACCGTCGCGAGCACGAGGACGAGGCCGACGACCACCACGGGGCGCCCGAAGCGCCCGACGAGCTGACCGCCGAACCACGAGGAGACGGCGCTCGCGAGGGCGAACCCGATCGTGACCATGCCGGCGTGCAGCGCGGACACGCCGAGGCCGGTCTGCAGGAAGAGGGTCGTGAGCAGGAACAGGGCGGGCAGGCCCGTGAAGTACGCGGCCATGATGATCGTGCCGTTGCGGAACGACGACACGCGGAACAGGCGCAGCGTGATGAGGGGCGAGCCGCCCCTGCGCTCGTATCCGCGCTCCCACGCGACGAAGGCGGCCGCGAACAGCACGAAGACGACGAGCGTCCACCACCGCTCGGGGGCGTCGTCAGGCGAGCCCGTCGTGAAGAGGAAGGGCAGCATGAGCGCGACGACCGCGACGCCGAAGAGGAGCACGCCCACGGGGTCGAGCGAGACCGGGTCGCGGCTCGGCCTGCGCAGCTCCGGCAGCAGCCACAGGACGAGCCCGAACGCGATCGCGAACAGGGGGACGTTCATCCAGAAGATCCATCGCCATCCGTCGGCCTCCCCGCCGACCGCGATGAGGAGGCCGCCGATCGTGGGGCCGAAGGCCGTGGCGAGGCCGATCATCGCGCCGAAGAGACCGAAGGCTGTGCCGCGCTCCCTGCCCGTGAACAGCTGCTGGATGGTGCCCATCACCTGCGGCATCTGGATGCCCGCTGCCACGCCCTGCAGGAGCCGCGCTGCCAGCAGCACCCAGATGTCGCCCGCGAGCGCGCACGCGGCGCTCGACAGCGTGAAGAGCACGAGGCCGATGAGCAGGAGCGACTTGCGTGACCGCTGGTCGCCGAGGCGACCCATCGGCACGAGCACGAGCCCGAACGCGAGGATGTATCCCGAGACGACGAGCTGGAGCTCGGTCGATCCGGCGCCGAAGGCCGTCTCGATCGCAGGGAGCGCGACGTTGACCTTCGAGATGTCGAGGATCGTGAAGCCCGACACGCTCACGCAGACCCAGAACGCCTCCCACCGGCGGCGGTCGGAGATCGGGATGGAGCGGGTCGGCGGCTGCGCGGGAGGGTTCGTCATCACTCAGAACGCTACCCCTGCGCGCGCCGGACGCGTCAGAACGGCAGCAGCGGGTCGACCGCGACGGCGACGAAGACGAGCGTGAGGTACGTGATCGACGCGTGGAAGACGCGCATCGGGCGCGGTCGGCTCTCGCCGTCCTGCTCGAGCACCGTGCGGTTGTAGAGCCGGTGCGACTCGTAGATGAACCAGCCGCCGAAGACGAGCGCCGACACCGAGTACACGAGGCCCATGCCGGCGACCGGGATGAGCAGGAGCGAGCACGCGACGGTCGCCCATGCGTAGAGGATGATCTGCAGGCCGACCTGGGATCCCGATCGCGTGGCCCCGAGCATCGGGACGTCGGTGTTCTCGTAGTCGACCGCGTACTTGATGGAGAGCGGCCAGTAGTGCGGCGGCGTCCACAGGAACACGAGCGCGAAGAGGATGAAGGGCGCCCAGTCCAGGCCGTTCGTGACGGCGGCCCAGCCGATGAGCACCGGGAAGCACCCGGCGATGCCGCCCCAGACGATGTTCTGCTCGGTGCGGCGCTTGAGGATCATCGTGTAGATCACGACGTAGAAGAAGATCGCGAACGCCGACAGCGACGCCGTCAGGAGATTCGTCGTCGCCAGGAACCAGACGGTCGAGACGATCGCGAGGGTCCACGCGAACACGAGCGCGCTGCGGGGCGAGATCTCCCCCGTCACGATCGGCCGGTTCTCGGTGCGCGCCATGTGCGCGTCGATGTCGCGGTCGATGTACATGTTGAACGCGGCCGCGGAGCCGGCGCTCAGCGATCCGCCGATGACGGTCGCGAGCACGAGCCAGAGGTTCGGGACGCCGTTCGCGGCGAGGAACATGACCGGCACGGTCGACACGAGCAGCAGCTCGAGCACGCGCGGCTTCGTGAGCGCGACGTACGCGCGGATCTTCCGGCCGAGACGCTGACGCGAGGTCCGATCCGAATCGACGATCGTCGTGGACATGCGCTCACGTCTCCCCTCGGCTGGCACAGGCACATCCGATTCTAGGCCATCGGCGCGCCGCCCGGATCCTCCTCACACCCGTGCGGCCGGCGTCGTGAGACGCACGTCACCCGCGCGTCACAGCGCTCTGCCACACTCGGCGCAACCGGTCGTCACAGACCGGCACGCCCCATCCGCCGCGAGGCTATGCTGGGGCCAGAAACGCGCGCCCGAGTGCCGTCTGCTTCGCCTGTGTTACGGGATCCGCGGACCGAGAGCCGGGCGCACAAGCCCCACCACGAAAGGCGGTCCGGTGTCGGAACTGCGTTGGGATGAGATCGATCGGCGCGCTGTGGACACAGCACGCCTGCTGGCGGCAGACGCCGTGGAGAAGGTCGGCAACGGCCACCCGGGAACGGCGATGAGCCTCGCTCCCGCGGCGTACCTCCTGTACCAGCGGGTGCTGCGGCACGACCCTGCGGACACGCAGTGGCCCGGTCGCGACCGGTTCATCCTGTCCGCTGGCCACTCCTCGCTGACCCAGTACGTGCAGCTGTACCTCGGCGGCTTCGGGCTCGAGCTCGACGACCTCAAGGCACTGCGCACGTGGGGCTCGCTGACCCCCGGCCACCCCGAGTACGGCCACACGAAGGGCGTCGAGATCACGACCGGCCCGCTCGGTCAGGGCCTGGCCTCGTCGGTCGGCTTCGCGTACGCGGCGCGCTACGAGCGCGGCCTGTTCGACCCCGAGGCGCCGGCGGGCGAGAGCCCGTTCGACCACCACATCTACGTGATCGCGGGCGACGGCGACCTGCAGGAGGGCGTCACGAGCGAGGCCGGCTCGCTCGCGGGCCACCAGCAGCTCGGCAACCTCATCGCGATCTACGACTCGAACCAGATCTCGATCGAGGACGACACGAACGTCGCCTTCACCGAGGATGTCGCCGCGCGCTACGAGGCGTACGGCTGGCAGGTGCTCACGGTCGACTGGAAGAAGTCGGGCGAGTACGTCGAGGACGTGCAGGAGCTGTTCGCGGCGATCGAGGCGGCCAAGGCAGAGACCTCGAAGCCGTCGCTCATCACCCTGAAGACGATCATCGGCTACCCCTCGCCGGGCAAGCAGAACTCCGGCAAGATCCACGGCGCGAAGCTCGGCGCCGAGGAGCTCGCCGCGACGAAGAAGGTGCTCGGGTTCGACCCCGAGGAGCACTTCGCGGTCGCCGACGACGTGATCGCGCACACGCGCCAGCTCGTCGAGCGCGGCGCCGCCGCGCACGCAGAGTGGCAGAAGGCGTTCGACGCGTGGGCCGAGGCGAACCCCGAGCGCAAGGCGCTGTGGGACCGCCTGCAGGCGGGCGAGCTGCCCGAGGGCATCGAGAGCGCGCTTCCCGTGTTCGAGGCGGGCAAGGACGTGTCCACGCGCGCCGCGTCGGGCCAGGTCATCAACGCCCTCGCGGCCGAGCTGCCCGAGCTGTGGGGCGGCTCCGCCGACCTCGCCGAGTCGAACCTCACGACGATCAAGGACGCCGCGTCGTTCATCCCCGCCGAGTGGTCGACGCACGAGTGGTCGGGCAACCCCTACGGCCGCGTGCTGCACTTCGGCATCCGCGAGCACGCGATGGGCGCCATCCTCAACGGCATCGTCCTGCACGGCCCGACGCGCGCCTTCGGCGGCACGTTCCTCATCTTCAGCGACTACATGCGCCCAGCGGTCCGTCTCGCGGCGCTCATGAACGTGCCCAGCGTGTTCGTCTGGACGCACGACTCCGTCGCCCTCGGCGAGGACGGCCCGACGCACCAGCCCGTCGAGCAGCTCGCGACGCTCCGCTCGATCCCGAACCTCGCCGTCGTGCGTCCCGCGGACGCCAACGAGACGGGCGTCGTGTGGCTCGAGATCCTGCGTCGCCGTCAGGGCCCCGCGGGCATCGCGCTCACGCGTCAGAACATCCCCGTCTACGAGCGCGGCGACGGGGAGGCGCGCGGCGACGTGTTCGCCTCCGCGGCTCACGCCGTCAAGGGCGCCTACGTCCTGGCCGAGGCGCCGAACGGCACGCCCGATGTCATCCTCATCGCGACGGGCTCCGAGGTGCAGCTCGCCGTCGAGGCGCGCGAGCGCCTCGCGGCCGACGGCGTGAACGCGCGCGTCGTGTCCGCGCCGTCGCTCGAGTGGTTCGCCGAGCAGAGCGAGGAGTACCGCGAGAGCGTGCTGCCCTCGTCCGTCACCGCGCGCGTCTCGGTCGAGGCGGGCGTCGCGCTCACGTGGCGCGGCATCGTCGGCGACAAGGGCCGCTCGGTCTCCATCGAGCACTTCGGCGCCTCCGCCGACTACAAGACGCTGTTCGAGAAGTTCGGCATCACCGCGGACGCCGTCGTGGCGGCCGCACGCGAGACCCTCAAGGAGAACGCATGACCTCCCCCACCGCAGACCTGTCCGCCGCCGGCGTCAGCATCTGGCTCGACGACCTGTCGCGCTCGCGCATCACGTCGGGCAACCTGCACGAGCTCATCGAGACGCGCGACGTCGTCGGCATCACGACGAACCCGACGATCTTCCAGGGCGCGATCTCGGCGCACGTGGGCTACGAGGACTCGATCGCGGCGCAGGCCGCGGCGGGCGCCTCGGCCGACGACGCGATCTTCGCGCTCACGACGACCGACGTGAGCGACGCCTGCGACATCTTCCGTCCGATCTACGACCGCACGAACGGCGTGGACGGGCGCGTGTCGATCGAGGTCTCCCCCGACCTGGCCCACGACACCGAGGGCACGATCGCGCAGGCGAAGCAGCTCCACGCGGCCGTCGACCGCGAGAACGTCCTCATCAAGATCCCCGCGACGAAGGCGGGCCTGCCCGCCATCACCGAGGTGATCGGCGCGGGCATCTCCGTCAACGTCACGCTGATCTTCAGCCTCGAGCGCTACGCCGAGGTCATCGACGCCTACCTCGCCGGCCTCGAGAAGGCGAAGGAGGCCGGGCACGACCTGTCGGGCATCCACTCCGTCGCGTCGTTCTTCGTGTCGCGCGTGGACACCGAGGTCGACAAGCGCCTCGCGGCGATCGGCACGGACGAGGCGCTCGCGCTCAAGTCGAAGGCCGGCCTCGCCAACGCGCGCCTGGCGTACGAGCTGTTCGAGCAGAAGTTCGCGGAGGACCGCGCGAAGGGCCTGCTCGCCGCCGGCGCGAACCTGCAGCGTCCGCTGTGGGCCTCGACCGGCGTCAAGGACCCGGCGCTTCCCGACACCCTCTACGTGACCGAGCTCGTCGCGCCGGGCGTCGTCAACACGATGCCCGAGAAGACGCTCCAGGCCACGTTCGACCACGGCGTCGTCACGGGCGACACCGTGACGGGCGCGTACGAGGACGCGCGCGAGGTCTTCTCCGCGCTCGCGGGCGTGGGCGTCGACTTCGCCGACGTGACCCAGGTGCTCGAGGACGAGGGCGTCGAGAAGTTCATCGCGTCGTGGCACGACCTCCAGGAGACCGTGCGCACCGCGCTGGAGTCCGCCAAGTGACATTCGCCATCCGCGTGTCCGGTGCGGCGAGGACCGCCGCAGAGGAGGCCGTTCCCGGCCTCGTCGCGGACCTCGTCGCATCGGGCATCACCGCCGAGGACCCCACCCTGTGGGGCTCCTCGGCGGAGGGCGAGGCGGCGCGCCGGCTCGGCTGGGTCCAGGCCGTCGCGAACTCGCGCCCGCTCGTGGCGGAGATCGTCGCTCTGCGCGACGACCTCCGCGCGCGCGGCGTGGACCGCATCGTCCTCTCGGGGATGGGCGGCTCGTCGCTCGCCCCCGAGGTGATCGCGCGCTCGGCCGGCGTCGAGCTCGACATCCTCGACTCGACCTCCCCGGGCGACGTGCTGGCCGCTCTGGACGGCGGCCTCGAGCGCACGGCGCTCGTCGTCTCGTCGAAGTCCGGCTCGACCATCGAGACCGACGCGCACCGCCGCGTCTTCGAGACCGCCTTCCGCGATCTCGGCATCGACCCCGCAGAGCGCATCGTCGTCGTGACCGACCCGGGCTCGCCGCTCGACACGGCTGCCCGAGAGGCCGGCTATCGCGTCTTCGCCGCCGACCCCGAGGTGGGCGGCCGCTACTCGGCCCTCACGGCGTTCGGCCTCGTGCCGAGCGGCCTCGCCGGCGCGGACATCGAGCAGCTGCTCGACGAAGCGGAGGCCGTGATGCTCGACGTCGCGATCGACTCGCCGTCGAACCCCGCTCTCGTGCTGGGAGCGGCGATCGCCGCGACCGAGCCGCGCCGCGACAAGCTCGGCCTCATCGCCGACGGCACGCGCCTCGAGGGACTGACCGACTGGATCGAGCAGCTGCTCGCCGAGTCCACGGGCAAGGACGGCAAGGGCATCCTGCCGGTCGTCCTCCTCCCGGTCTCCCCCGAGGTCGAGCAGACGCCGTCCGACATGCAGCTCGTGCGCATCGTCGACGACGTCGACGATGCGCCGCACCACAACCCCGGCGAGGTGCTCGTGAGCGGAGCGCTCGGCGAGCAGTTCCTCGTGTGGGAGTACGCGGTCGCGGTCGCGTCGCGTCTCATCGGGGTGAACCCGTTCGATCAGCCCGACGTCGAGTCGGCGAAGGAGGCTGCGCGCGGACTTCTCGCGCAGCGTCCCGAGCCCGCCGCCCCCGCCTTCACGGAGGACGGCGTCGAGGTGCGCGTGAGCGACCCCGCACTCGCCGAGTCGGGGACGATCGCGGGCGTCCTGGACGCGCTGTGGGCGCGTCTGCCGGAGGACGGGTACGTCTCGATCCAGGCCTACGTCGCGCGCACCGAGGTGCCGCAGCTCGACGGCCTGCGCGAGATGGTCGCCGCCGACTCGGGTCGCCCCGCGACCTTCGGGTGGGGGCCGCGGTTCCTCCACTCGACCGGGCAGTATCACAAGGGCGGCCCCGCGCAGGGCGTCTTCGTGCAGATCACGGAGCGCACGCCGGTCGACCTCGAGATCCCCGGTCTCCCCTTCACGTTCGGGCAGCTCATCGAGGCGCAGGCCGACGGCGACGCGAAGGTCCTGGCCGCGCTCGGCCGGCCCGTCGTGACGCTCACTCTCACCGATCCCCAGACCGAGGTTCTCTCGCTGTTCGAAGCAGCGCAGTAAGGGCAAGAGGAGTCCCCCCTTTCATGACCGTTGACATCTCGCGCGGCGTCAATCCGCTGCGCGATCCCGATGACCGCCGCCTCAACCGCATCGCGGGGCCCAGTGCCCTCGTGATCTTCGGTGTCACCGGCGATCTCTCGCGCAAGAAGCTCATGCCCGCGGTGTACGACCTGGCCAACCGCGGCCTGCTGCCCCCCGGCTTCGCACTGGTCGGGTTCGCCCGCCGTGACTGGGAGGACGAGGACTTCGCCCAGGTGGTGCAGGAGGCCGTCAAGCAGCACGCGCGCACCGAATACCGCGAGGAGACCTGGCAGCAGCTCGCGCAGGGCATCCGCTTCGTGCAGGGCGAGTTCGACGACCCCGCGGCATTCCGCCGTCTGCGCGAGACCGTCGACACCCTCGACGTCGAGCGCGGGACGATGGGCAACCACGCGTTCTACCTGTCGATCCCGCCGAAGTCGTTCCCCGTCGTCGCGCAGCAGCTGCTCGAGTCGGGGCTCGTCGACGACAAGCCCGACGACAACCGCTGGCGCCGCGTGGTCATCGAGAAGCCGTTCGGCCACGACCTCGAGTCCGCGCGCGAGCTCAACGACGCCCTCGAGGCCGCGTTCCCGGCCGACTCGATCTTCCGCATCGACCACTACCTCGGCAAGGAGACGGTCCAGAACATCCTGGCGCTGCGCTTCGCGAACGAGCTGTACGAGCCGATCTGGAACCGCAACTACGTCGACCACGTGCAGATCACGATGGCCGAGGACATCGGCGTGAGCGGTCGTGCGGGCTACTACGACGGCGTCGGCGCGGCGCGCGACGTCATCCAGAACCACCTGCTGCAGCTGCTCGCCCTCACCGCCATGGAGGAGCCGATCAGCCTCTCCGCCGAGCACCTGCGCGCGGAGAAGGAGAAGGTGCTCGCGGCCGTCACGCTGCCGGCCGACCTCTCCACGGCGACCGCGCGCGGGCAGTACGCGGGCGGATGGCAGGGCGGGAAGAAGGTGACCGGCTTCCTCGAGGAGGACGGGATGAGCCCGGAGTCGCGCACGGAGACGTACGCGGCCATCAAGCTCGACATCAACACCCGCCGCTGGGCCGGAGTGCCGTTCTACGTCCGCACGGGCAAGCGCCTCGGGCGTCGTGTGACCGAGATCGCGGTCGTGTTCAAGCGCGCCCCCGAGCACCTGTTCTCGCGCGGCCAGACGAGCGAGCTCGGCCAGAACGCGCTCGTCATCCGCGTGCAGCCGGACGAGGGCGTGACGCTGCGCTTCGGCTCGAAGGTCCCGGGCGCCGGCACGAACGTCCGCGACGTCACGATGGACTTCGGGTACGGCCACGCGTTCACCGAGGCCAGCCCCGAGGCGTATGAGCGGCTCATCCTCGACGTGCTGCTCGGCGACCCGCCCCTGTTCCCCCGCCACGAGGAGGTCGAGCTGTCCTGGCGCATCCTCGACCCCGTGGAGGAGTACTGGGCTTCGCTCGACGAGCCGCTCGAGCAGTACGACTCCGGGTCGTGGGGGCCGGCATCCGCCGACGCGCTCCTCGCCCGCGACGGCCGCGTTTGGAGGCGCCCGTGATCATCGACCTTCCCGACACCAGCGTCAGCGAGGTCGCCAAGCGCCTCGTCTCCGTGCGCGAGGAGGGCGGCGCGGTCGCTCTCGGCCGCGTGCTCACGCTCATCATCAAGTCGAAGCGGACGCTCGACGAGGCCGTCATCGACGCCGCGAACGACGCGTCGCGCGAGCACCCGATGCGCGTCATCGTGCTCGTGACCGACCCGCGCGGCGAGGCGAGGCTCGACGCCGAGATCCGCGTGGGCGGCGACGCGGGCGCGAGCGAGGTCATCGTGCTGCGCGCATTCGGCCCTGCGGCGAGCAACGAGGAGACCCTCATCACCGGCCTGCTGCTGCCCGACGCGCCCGTCGTCGTGTGGTGGCCCGACGAGCCGCCCGCACGCCCCGGCAAGGACGCGCTCGGCCGCATCGCCCAGCGGCGCATCACCGACACGTCCACCGCTCCGTACGCGCCGGACCGCCTGCGCCAGCTCGACCTCGTCTACACGCCCGGCGACACCGACCTCGCGTGGACCCGCCTCACGCGCTGGCGCGAGCAGCTCGCGGCCGTGCTCGACCAGCCGCCGTTCGAGCCCGTCACGGCCGTCGAGGTGCGCGGCGCCTCGACGTCTCCGTCGACCGCCCTCCTCGCCGCCTGGCTCGGGATGGCGCTCGACGTGCCCGTCGAGTGGTGCTACGAGGCGCCCGAGCGCTGGAACCACGGCATCCACTCCGTCGTGCTGCACCGCGCGGGGGGCGACATCGTGCTCGAGCGCACGAGCGCGACGCACGCGCGCCTCACCCAGCCGGGCCAGCCCGACCACGTGCTCCTCCTCCCCCGCCGCTCGCTGCGCGAGTGCATCGCCGAGGAGCTGCGTCGGCTCGACCCCGACCTGCTTTACGGCCGCGTCCTCACGGACGGCTGGGAGCGCCTGGGGCCGCCCACGGAGGAATTCTGATGGCCGACGCCGACACGCGGGTCGTCGTCCAGCCCGACAAGCCCGCGCTCGCGGAGCACGTCGCGAACCGCTTCGTGGGACTGCTCGCGCAGCTCACCCAGCTCTCGCGCCCCGTGCACGTGTCGCTCACGGGCGGCTCGATGGGCATCGCGGTCCTCGAGGCGACGGCCGCGCACCCCTGGCGGGACAACATCGACTGGTCGCTCGTCCACCTGTGGTGGAGCGACGAGCGGTTCGTGCCGCGCGGCGATGCCGAGCGCAACGCGGGTCAGGCCCGCGCGGCGCTCATCGACCGCATCGCCATCCCGGCCGAGAACGTCCACGAGCCGGCGGCAGCCGACGACGGGGTCACCCTCGACGAGGCGGCGACGGCCTACGCGGACGAGCTCGCGCGCTTCGCGTCGTCCGAGGAGCGCCGCTTCCCCGCGTTCGACGTGTGCTTCCTCGGCGTCGGCCCCGACGGCCACGTCGCCTCGCTCTTCCCCGATCGCGGGGAGGTCGCGGTGACCGACGCCGTGGTGCTGCCGGTGCGCGACTCCCCCAAGCCGCCGCCCGAGCGCGTCACGTTCACCCGCCCCGTCATCAACGGCTCCGCGCGGGTGTGGATGGTGCTGGCCGGCGCCGACAAGGCGTCGGCTCTCGGGCTCGTGATGGCCGGCGCGAGCTACGCGTCCGTTCCGGCGGCGGGCGCGTACGGCACCGAGCAGACGATCGTGTTCACCGATGCGGCCGCGGCCGCCGAGGTGCCCGACGACCTCATCGACCCCGACTAGACATCGCGAGCGCAGCGAGCCGCCTCCGGTCGTTGAGCGAGCGAAGCGAGGCGAAACGCTCCGCGAGCGCAGCGAGCCGCGTCCGGTCGTTGAGCGAGCGAAGCGAGGCGAAAAGCATCGCGAGCGAAGCGAGCCGCGTCCGGTCGTTGAGCGAGCGAAGCGAGGCGAAACGCATCGCGAGCGCAGCGAGAAGGCCCCCGATCCTCAGGATCGGGGGCCTTCTCGCAGATGGGCTACTGGCCGCGCTTCTCGCGGAGCTTCTGCAGCGCGTCGCCGAGGAGCTCTTCGGCCTCCTCGTCCGTGCGGCGCTCCTTCACGTACGCGAGGTGCGTCTTGTAGGGCTCGTTGCGCGAGGCCTCCGGCGGGTTCTCGCGGTCGCGCCCCGCCGGCAGTCCGGAGTGCGGATGGTCGATGACGTCGGGGATCTCCTCCTCGGCCACGCCCGCCGCGTAGTACCGCACGGTCTCGTTGCCGAGCGCATCCCAGTACGACACCGCCACGCGATCGGCGTGGTGGCCGTGGTCCTGCTCGCCCATAGGGCCCGATCCGACGCGCGTCCCGCGGATCGCGTTGCCGCCGACGGCCATCAGATCACCTGGAACTTGGTGATGAGGCCCAGGCCGACGATGGAGAGGAACCACACCAGCGCGAGGATGACGGTCAGGTAGTTCAGGTTGCGCTCGGCGAGGCCCGACGAGCCCACGGCCTGCGACATCCCGCCGCCGAACATGTCGGAGAGCCCGCCGCCGCGACCCTTGTGCAGGAGGATGAGCAGCGTCAGCAGGAGGCTGGTGACGCCCAGGATGACCTGGAGGATGAACTCGAGAACTTCCACGGAGAGCCTTTCGTGAGTGCGCGCGTGCGCCGCGCACAGGAGTTCAGTATACGGCGAGGGGCATGCGGCCCGAGCGCACGCGCCCGGGCCGCATGCGCTCACACGCCGACGTGCTTCTCGAAGCGGATGATCGAGGCGAACTCGTCGACCTTGATGCTGGCTCCGCCGACGAGCGCACCGTCGACGTCGGGCTCGCGCATGAAGCTCGCGATGTTGGCCGCCTTGACCGAGCCGCCGTAGAGCACGCGCGTGCGCGCCGCGGTGTCGGCGCCGAGCCTGTCGGCGAGCACCTCGCGGAGCTTCGCGCACACCTCCTGCGCCTGCTGCGGCGTCGCGGCCTGGCCCGATCCGATCGCCCAGACCGGCTCGTAGGCGACGACGATCTCGGCGTCAGCGGGCACGCCCGCGATCGCCTTCTCGAGCTGCGCGACCGGCACGGCGCTCGCGCCGTGCTTCTCGAGGTCCTCGCTCGTCTCGCCCACGCAGATCACCGGGACGAGCTCGTGGCGCAGCGCGGCCTGGACCTTCGCGGCGACGACCTCGTCGGTCTCCGCGTGGTACTCGCGGCGCTCCGAGTGCCCGATGATGACCTGCGACACGGCGAGCTTCTTGAGGAACGCGCCCGAGATCTCGCCCGTGTAGGCGCCCTCGTCGTGCGTCGACAGGTCCTGCGCGCCCAGCGTGAACGCGATCTTGTCGGCGTCGAGGAGCGTCTGCACGCTGCGCAGGTCGGTGAACGGCGGGAAGACCGCCACCTCGACGCTGCCGTCCTCGTGCTTGGCGTCCTTGAGAGCCCAGTGCAGCTTCTGCACGAGCGCGACCGCCTGCAGGTGGTCGAGGTTCATCTTCCAGTTCCCCGCGATCAGCGGGGTCCTCTTCGTCACGCCCATCCGAGCACCTCCAGTCCGGGAAGCTTCTTGCCCTCGAGGAACTCGAGGCTGGCGCCGCCGCCGGTCGAGATGTGACCGAACGCCGAGTCGTCGAACCCGAGCTGGCGCACGGCGGCCGCGGAGTCTCCGCCGCCGACGACGCTGAGTCCGTCGACCTCGGTGAGCGCCTGCGCCACGGCCTTCGTGCCCGCCGCGAACGGCTCGAGCTCGAACACGCCCATCGGGCCGTTCCAGAACACGGTCTTCGAGCCGCGGATGGCCTCGGCGAACGCCGCCGAGGTCTCCGGTCCGATGTCGAGCCCGAGGCCCGAGGCGCCGAAGGGCGACTCCTCGATCGCGTCGGCCGCGGTCACGACGTGCTCCGCGTCGGCGCCGAACTTCGAGGCCACGACCACATCGGTCGGGAGGATCAGCTGCACGCCCTTCTCCTCCGCCGTGCGGATGTACCCCTGGGCGGTCTCGATCTGGTCGGCCTCGAGGAGGCTCGACGCGACCTTGTGGCCCTGCGCGGCGAGGAACGTGAAGAGCATGCCGCCGCCGATGAGGATGCGGTCGACACGCGGGAGCAGGTGGTCGATGACGCCGAGCTTGTCGGACACCTTCGATCCGCCGAGCACGACCGTGTACGGGCGCACCGGGCTCTCGGTCAGGGTGTCCAGCACCTCGAGCTCCTTGGCGATGAGCAGGCCGGCGGCGCTCGGGAGCTTCTGAGCGAGGTCGTAGACGCTCGCCTGCTTGCGGTGCACGACGCCGAACCCGTCGGACACCATCACGTCGGCGAGCTCGGCGAGCTGATCGGCGAAGGCGCCGCGCTCTGCGTCGTCCTTCGCGGTCTCGCCCGCGTTGAAGCGCAGGTTCTCGAGCACGGCGAGCTGGCCGTCCTCGAGTGCGCCGGCGGTCTCGCGCGCGGAGTCGCCGACCGTGTCCGTCGCGAAGGCGACAGGGCGGTCGAGCAGCTCGGCGAGACGGTCCGCGACCGGCTTGAGGCTGTACTGGGGGTCGGGCTCGCCCTTGGGGCGCCCGAGGTGCGAGACCGCCACGACGCGAGCGCCCGCGTCGAGCAGGGCGGTCAGCGTGGGCAGCGACGCGCGGAGGCGGCCGTCATCGGTGATGACGCCGTCCGCGAGCGGGACGTTGAAGTCGCATCGGATGATGACGCGCTTGCCGGCGAGATCGCCGAGGGTATCGAGTGTTCGCAGTGACATCGTTTCTCAATCTACAGGCGGGAAGCCCGCCGGCACGGGTGCACACCACATGCCGACGGGCTTCCCGGGAGCTGTCCGTCTGTCAGAACTTCGAGGCGACCAGCTCGGTGAGGTCGACGAGGCGGTTCGAGTAGCCCCACTCGTTGTCGTACCACGACGAGAGCTTGACCTGCGTGCCGAGCACGCGGAGCAGGCCGGCGTCGAAGATCGACGAGTGCGGGTCGTGCGTGATGTCGCTCGACACGATCTCGTCCTCGGTGTACTTGAGGATGCCCTTGAGCGGGCCCTCCGCGGCCTCCTTGTAGGCGGCCTTGATCTCGTCGAGCGTGAGCTCGCGCTCGGTCTCGACCGTGAGGTCGGTGATCGAGCCGGTGGGGACCGGCACGCGGAGCGCGAAGCCGTCGAGCTTGCCCTTGAGCTCGGGCAGCACGAGGCCGATGGCCTTGGCAGCGCCGGTCGAGGTCGGCACGATGTTGAGCGCGGCGGCGCGGGCGCGGCGGAGGTCCGAGTGCGGACCGTCCTGGAGGTTCTGGTCCGCCGTGTACGCGTGGACCGTGGTCATGAGGCCGCGGACGATGCCGAACTTGTCGTTGAACACCTTCGCGAGGGGAGCGAGGCAGTTCGTGGTGCACGACGCGTTCGAGATGATGTGGTGGTTCTCGTGGTCGTACTGGTCCTCGTTCACGCCGAGGACGAACGTCGCGTCCTCGCCCTTCGCGGGAGCCGAGATGATGACCTTCTTCGCGCCGCCCTCGATGTGCTTGCGCGCGTCGTCGGCGTTCGTGAAGCGACCGGTCGACTCGATGACGATGTCGACGCCGAGCTCGCCCCAGGGCAGGGCCGCCGGGTCGCGCTCCGCGAGGGCGGCGATCTTGCGGCCGCCGACCGTGATCGACGTCTCGTCGTAGGTGACCTCCTGGTCGAGCACGCCCAGGATCGAGTCGTACTTGAGCAGGTGCGCGAGGGTCTTGTTGTCGGTGAGGTCGTTGACGGCGACGATCTCGAGGTCAGCCCCCTGCGCGAGAGCCGCGCGGAGGTAGTTGCGGCCGATACGACCGAAGCCGTTGATTCCGATCCGAACAGACACTGGGTCTTCTCCTGAATATCGTTGGTGCGCCCGCACAGGCGCTGTGGAGGGGAAGGCCGTCCGGGCGGGCTCGCACCCCGCGTCGGACGGCCGTGTCACTCAGGACGCTACCAGGAGACCGGCGGTCTTCTCGCGTGCGGCGGCGAGACGCTGCTGCACGTTGTCCCAGTTGACGATGTTCCAGAACGCCTTGACGTAGTCCGCCTTCACGTTCTGGTAGTCGAGGTAGAAGGCGTGCTCCCACATGTCCAGCAGCAGGACGGGGACCGTGCCCGCCGCGAACTGCGACTGCTGGTCGAAGAACTGCTGGATGATCAGCTGCTGGCCGATCGAGTCCCAGAAGACGCCCGCCCAACCGGACCCCTGGATGCCGAGGGCGGCCGCGTTGAACTGGCCCTGGAAGCCCTCGAACCCGCCGAAGTACTCGTCGATCGCCGCGGCGATCTCGCCCTCGGGGCGCTCCTGGCCCTCGGGCGTGAGGTTCGTCCAGAAGATCGAGTGGTTGGTGTGCCCGCCCAGGTTGAACGCGAGGTCCTTCTCGAGCTTGTTGACGTTCGCGAACTCGCCCTTCGCACGGGCCTCAGCGAGCTGCTCGAGCGCGGTGTTGGCGCCGGCGACGTACGTCGCGTGGTGCTTCGAGTGGTGCAGCTCCATGATGCGGCCGCTGATGTGCGGCTCGAGGGCTGCGTAGTCGTAGGTGAGCTCCGGGAGCGTGTACTTCGCCATGCGTCGATTCTTCCCATCTCTCGGCGCCGCCGAGCGGCGCTGTCCGGTGCCTCCCCGCTGCGCGGACGGAGGGTTCCCTCACATCCTAATGACGCGGGGAGGACCGGGGATGGGCCTTGACGCCGGATTACTCCGCGCCGACGGGCACCGCGGCCTGCGTGCCCGGGATGCCCTCCTGCTCGGCGCGCTTGTCGGCCATCGCGAGCAGACGGCGGATGCGGCCGGCGACGGCGTCCTTCGTGAGCGGCGGGTCGGCGTGGTGGCCGAGCTCGTCGAGGCTCGCGTCGCGGTGCGCGAGTCGGAGCGTGCCGGCCTCGCGGAGGTGGTCGGGAACGTCCTCACCGAGGATCTCGAGGGCGCGCTCGACGCGCGCGCACGCGGCGACGGCGGCCTGCGCCGAGCGGCGGAGGTTGGCGTCGTCGAAGTTCACGAGCCGGTTGACGCCCGCGCGCACCTCGCGGCGCTGCCGCATCTGGTCCCACTCGGCCGCGACCTTGACGGCGCCGATCGCCTGCAGCATGCCGCGGATGCCCTCGGCTTCGCGGATGACGACGCGCGGGACGCCGCGCACCTCGCGCGCCTTCGCGGAGATGCCGATGCGCCCGGCCGCTCCGACGATGGCCATGCCGGCCTCGCCGGTCGGGCAGGCGACCTCGAGCGACGCCGAGCGCCCCGGCTCGGACAGGCTGCCGGCGCCGAGGAAGGCGCCGCGCCAGATGGCGGCCAGGTCGTCGCGCGTGCCGGTGGTCAGCCGGTTGGGGAGACCGCGCACGGGGCGGCGGCGCTGGTCGAGCAGGCCGGTCTGGCGCGCGAGCGTCTCGCCTCCGTCGACGACGCGCACCGCGAAGTGCTCGCCGTCGCGCGAGCCCGAGCCCTGGATGTGCGCGATCTCGGGGCGGACGCCGTAGATCTCGGCGATGTCGCGCGCGACGCGGCGAGCGAGGTGGGGCGAGTCGACCTCGGCCTCGACCGCGACGCGGCCGGCGATGGAGTGGAGGCCGCCCGAGAACCGCAGCAGCGCCGTCGTCTCAGCGATCCGAACCGAAGGACGCGGGTCCCTGACGGTGATCAGCTCTGCCTTGACATCGGCGGTCAGTGACACGGATTTCCCCACTCTCGAAGACGGTAATTCGGCCATTTTGGCGCAAGGGTCAAGCTTAGCCGCCATACCCCCGCAGAGACCGGGTGCGAACTCCCAGCCGACGGGGTTATGGCGCCGTCGGCGCCGTCTACTCGCGCCCGAGATCGCGGTGCCGCACGCGGACCGCGACACCCGGGACATCCTTCAGCCGCTCCGCCAGCGCCAGCGCCATCGCGACGGAGCGGTGCTTGCCGCCCGTGCACCCGACGGCGACCGTGGAGTGGCTCTTGTTCTCGCGCTGATAGCCCTCGAGCACGGGTGTCAGGGCCTCAGCGTACGCGTCGAGGAACGCGCGCGCACCCTCCTGATCGAGCACGTAGTCGCTGACCGCAGGGTCCTGCCCGGTGAGCGCGCGGAGGTCGTCGTTCCAGAACGGGTTGGGGAGGAAGCGCATGTCGGCGACGAGGTCCGCGTCGGGCGGCAGACCGTACTTGAACCCGAAGCTCATGACGGTGACGCGGTGCCGCGGCGCCCCCTCCTCGCGGAGGAGGTCGGTCACGTGCGTGGCGAGCTGGTGGATGTTGTAGCTCGAGGTGTCGATGATGATGTCGGCGCTGCCGCGGACGGGAGCGAGGATCTCGCGCTCTCGGCGGATGCCGTCGAGCAGCGTCCCGTCGCCCTGCAGCGGATGGGGCCGGCGCACGGCCTCGAAGCGGCGCACGAGCACGTCGTCCGACGCGTCGAGGAAGAGCATCCGGAGGTTGTTGCGCTCACGCAGCGCCTGGGTGGCCGCCGGCAGCTCGGCGAAGAGGTCGCGGCCGCGCACGTCGACGACCGCCGCGATCCGCGGCAGCTGGTCGCCGAGGCGCCCGGAGAGGTCGAGCAGCGGGCGCAGCATCTGCGGCGGCAGGTTGTCGACGACGTACCAGTCGAGGTCCTCGAGGGCGTTCGCGACCGTCGAGCGGCCCGCGCCGCTCATCCCGGTCACGATCAGGACCTCGCCCGCTGTCTCCGTCATCGACGCCAGCCTAGCGATCATCCGCTCCTGCCGCGTCGACGGCGGGCTCGCGCGCATCCTCGCGGTGCAGGTGCTCGTAGATCGTCGTCGCGAGCTTCGGGCCGATCCCCGGGAGCTCCTCGATCTGCTCGATCGTCCCCTCGCGAAGGGCGGCCACCGAGCCGAAGTGCCGGAGCAGGGAGCGGATGCGCGCGTCGCCGAGCCCCGGCACCTCGCTCAGCACCGTGCGGATGTCGCGACGCCGCCGCTTGCGCTGGTGCGTGATCGCGAACCGGTGCGCCTCGTCGCGCAGACGCTGGACGAGGTAGAGCGCCTCCGACGTGCGCGGGAGGATCACGGGGTAGTCCTCCCCCGGCAGCCAGAGCTCCTCGAGGCGCTTCGCGATCCCGCACAGCGCGATCTCCTCGTGGCCCGAGTCCGCGAGCGCGCGGGCGGCGGCCGCGACCTGCGGCTGCCCGCCGTCGACGATGAGGAGCTGCGGCGGGTACGCGAATCGCCGCCGCTTCGCGGGGGCCGTGACGACGCCGTCCTCGCCGCTCGTCGCGAGCTCCGCGGCGTCGGGCTCGACCTCCTCGGGGCGGTCGAGGTATGCGAGGCGGCGCATGAGCACCTGGTGCATCGAGTCGGTGTCGTCGGTGGTCTCGGCGATCGAGAACGACCGGTACTGGTCCTTGCGCGGCAGCCCGTCCTCGAACACGACCATCGACGCCACGACATTCGTGCCCTGCAGGTGCGAGATGTCGTAGCACTCGATGCGCAGCGGCGCCTCGTCCATCCCGAGCGCCTCCTGCAGATCGCTGAGCGCCTGCGAGCGGGCGGCGTAGTCGCTCGTGCGCCGCGTCTTGTGCCGCATGAGCGCCTGCGTGGCGTTGAGGGTCGCATTGCGCAGCAGCTCGGCGCGCTGGCCGCGCTGCGCGACGAGCACCTCCACGCGGCGGCCGCGCTTGCCGGAGAGCCACTCCTCGATCTCCGCCGCATCGGGCGGGAGGACGGGCACGAGCACGCGACGGGGGATGTCGGCGGGCGCCGCATCGCCGTACACGCGCTGCAGGATCTGGTCGACGAGGTCGGGGCCCGAGATGTCGAGCTCCTTGTCGATCGTCGTCGAGTGGACGCCGCGCACGCGGCCGCCGCGGATCACGAAGTGGTGGACGGCCGCGGAGAGCTCGTCCTCCGCGACGCCGAAGAGGTCCGCCTCGGTGTCCTCGGGCAGCACGAGCGCGCTCTTGTTGAGGACGGCGTCGATCGAGGCGAGCTTGTCGCGGTACACCGCCGCCTGCTCGTAGTCCATCGCGGCCGCCGCCGCCTTCATCCGCGCGGTCAGCTCGCGCGTGAAGCGCTCGTCGCCGCCGTTCATGAACGCGATGAAGTCGTCGACGATCGCGCGGTGCTCCTCGATCGTCACGCGCTGCGAGCAGGGGCCACCGCACTTTCCGATCTGCCCGGGGAAGCACGGCCGCCCCGTCTGCATCGCGCGCTTGTAGGAGGCGTCGCTGCACGTGCGGATCGGGAACACCTTGATCATCAGGTCGATCGTGTCGCGCACGGCCCAGATCTTCGGGTACGGCCCGAAGTACTTCGCGCCGGGGATGCGCCGGTTGCGCGTCACCATCACGCGGGGCGCCTCGTCGCCCAGCGTGATCGCGAGGAACGGGTACGACTTGTCGTCCTTGTAGCGGACGTTGTACGGCGGGTCGAACTCCTTGATCCACTGGTACTCGAGCTGCAGCGAGTCGACGTCGGTGGGCACGACGGTCCACTCCACGGACGACGCGGTCGTGACCATCCGCCGCGTGCGCTCGTGGAGCGTGTGCAGCGGCGCGAAGTAGTTCGACAGCCGCTGCCGGAGGTTCTTCGCCTTCCCGACGTAGAGCACCCGCCCGTGCGCGTCGCGGAAGCGGTACACGCCGGGGTTCACGGGGATCTCCCCCGGCTTCGGCTTGTACGGGAGCTGGTCGGCCATGTCAGCCGGCCTTGCGCTGCCGTTCGGCCATCCCGAGCACCTCGGCGAGGAACGCGCCCGTGTGGCTGCCGTCGGTCTTCGCGACCTGCTCGGGCGTGCCCGTCGCGACGATCGTTCCGCCGCCCGAGCCGCCCTCGGGGCCGAGATCGACGATCCAGTCGGCCGACTTGATGACGTCGAGGTTGTGCTCGATCACGATGACGCTGTTGCCCTTGTCGACGAGCCCGTTCAGCACCTCGAGGAGCTTGCGGACGTCCTCGAAGTGCAGACCCGTCGTCGGCTCGTCGAGCACGTAGATCGAGCGCCCGTTGCTGCGCTTCTGCAGCTCGGTCGCGAGCTTGACGCGCTGCGCCTCGCCGCCGGAGAGGGTCGTCGCCGCCTGCCCGAGCCGGACGTAGCCCAGCCCCACGTCGACGAGCGTCTTCATGTACCGGTGGATGGCCTGGATCGGCTCGAAGAACTCCTCGGCCTCGGCGATCGACATCTCGAGGACCTCGGCGATGTTCTTGCCCTTGTAGTGCACCTGGAGGGTGTCGCGGTTGTAGCGCTTGCCGTGGCACACCTCGCAGTCGACGTAGACGTCGGGGAGGAAGTTCATCTCGATCTTGAGCGTGCCGTCGCCCGAGCACGCCTCGCACCGCCCGCCCTTGACATTGAAGCTGAAGCGGCCGGCCTTGTAGCCGCGCACCTTCGCCTCCGGCGTCTCCGCGAACAGGTTGCGGATGCGATCGAAGACGCCCGTGTAGGTCGCGGGGTTCGACCGCGGCGTGCGCCCGATCGGCGCCTGGTCGACGTGCACGACCTTGTCGAGGTGCTCGAGGCCCGTGACGCGCGTGTGCTTGCCGGGCACGGTGCGGGCGCCGTTGAGGCGCTGCGCGAGCACCTCGTAGAGGATGTCGTTCACGAGGGTCGACTTGCCCGACCCGCTCACGCCGGTGACCGCCGTGAGCACGCCCAGCGGGAACTCGGCCGTCACGTTCTTGAGGTTGTTCGCACGGGCCCCGACGACCGAGAGCATGCGCTTGCGGTCGATCCGGCGGCGCTTGCGCGGGATCTCGATCATCCGACGGCCGGCGAGGTAGTCGCCCGTGAGCGACCGCTCGTCCTCGACGAGCGCCTCGAACGGACCGGAGTGGATGACCTCTCCCCCGCCGATGCCCGCGCGCGGGCCGATGTCGACGACCCAGTCGGACGCCTCGATCGTCTCCTCGTCGTGCTCGACGACGACGAGCGTGTTGCCGAGGTCGCGCAGCGTGACGAGCGTCTCGATGAGTCGCCGGTTGTCGCGCTGGTGGAGGCCGATCGACGGCTCGTCGAGCACGTAGAGCACGCCCGTCAGGCCCGTCCCGATCTGCGTCGCGAGCCGGATGCGCTGCGCCTCCCCGCCCGAGAGCGACCCGGCGGCACGGCTCAGCGTGAGGTAGTTGAGGCCGACCTGGATGAGGAACTCGAGGCGGACGCGGATCTCGCGCAGGATCTGCGCGGCGATCTGCTTCTCGCGGTCGGTCAGCGTGACCTGGTTCATCATCGCGAGCGTGTCCTCGAGGCTGAGGTCGGCCGTCTCGGCGATCGACCGGCCGCCCACCTTGACCGCGAGCACCTCGGGCTTGAGGCGCGCCCCCTCGCACACGGGGCAGGGGACCTCGCGCAGGTACTCCGCCCACCGCGCTCGCGTGGTGTCGGTCTCGGCCTGCGCGTACTGGCGCTCGATGTAGGGCACGACGCCCTCGAAGCCGCTCGCGTACCGGACCTCGCGGCCCCAGCGGTTCTTGAACCGCACGTTGACCTTGTAGTCCTGCCCGTGCAGGACCGCGTCCTTCACGATCTGCGGGAGCGCCCGCCACGGGGTGTCGAGCGAGAAGCTCATCTCGTCGGCGAGGCCCTCGAGGAGACGCTCGTAGTACTGGAAGAGGCCCTTGCCCTGCGTCGTCCACGGCACGATGACGCCCTCGCGGATCGAGAGCTCCTCATCGCCGAGCATGAGCTCGACGTCGACGGACATCCGGGTGCCGAGACCCGAGCACGCGGGGCAGGCGCCGAACGGGGCGTTGAACGAGAACGTGCGCGGCTCGATCTCGGTGAGCTGGAGCGCGTGCCCGTTGGGGCAGGCGAGCTTCTCGGAGAACGACTGCCACGCGTCGTCGCCCTCCTCGTCGACGAAGTTGACCTGGAGGACGCCGCCCGCGAGGCCGAGCGCGGTCTCGACGGAGTCGGTCACGCGGCCGAGGATGTCGGCGCGAGCGACGAGACGGTCGACGACGACCGCGATGTCGTGCTTGTACGACTTCTTGAGCACGGGCGGCTCAGCCAGCTGCACGAGCTCGCCGTCGACGACCGCGCGCGAGTAGCCCTTCGCCGCGAGCTCCTTGAAGAGGTCGACGAACTCGCCCTTCTTCTGCGTGACGACGGGCGCGACGATCTGGTAGCGCGTGCCCTCCTCGAGGGTCATCAGCTGGTCGGCGATCTGCTGCACGGTCTGGCGCTGGATCCGCTCGCCGCACTGCGGGCAGTGCGGCACGCCGATGCGCGCCCACAGGAGGCGCAGGTAGTCGTAGATCTCGGTGATCGTGCCGACGGTCGAGCGCGGGTTCCGGTTCGTCGACTTCTGGTCGATCGACACCGCGGGGCTCAGGCCCTCGATGAGGTCGACGTCGGGGCGGTCGACCTGGCCGAGGAACTGGCGCGCGTACGCGCTCAGCGACTCGACGTAGCGCCGCTGCCCCTCCGCGAAGATCGTGTCGAACGCGAGGCTCGACTTCCCCGAGCCCGACAGGCCGGTGAACACGACGAGCGCGTCGCGCGGGATGTCGAGGTCGACGTTCTTGAGATTGTGCACGCGGGCACCGCGGACACTGATCTTTCCGGGCGAGGCGACGGGGATGATGGGCACGATCCAATCCTACGGACCCCCACGGACATCTGGACGTTTGTTCGACGTGTTCGCTCAGCGGATTCGAAGATCCGCGCGCGGCGAGCGGTGCCGCGCATCCCCTGTCCTCGGCGCCCCGGGAGGCGCACACTGGAGGGAGAGGAGATGATCATCATGGAGAGCGGAACGCACCACCACCCGCATCTCCGGGAGCGCATCCGCGAAGCGGGCGGCATCTACGAGTGGGCCAACGACGTGCTCATCCGCATCGCCGGACCCGCGCAGCTCGGCGACGGACCCGGTGCGCCGTGCACGCACTGCGGTCGCACGCGCGTCGAGCACGTCGAGCGCGACGGCGTGCTCTACTGCCCGGAGGAGTGAGTGCAGTCGCGTCCGCGCCGGGCCCCGCCCGACGCGGACCGCGCGCTCACGCGTGCCCGGCCTTCTCCATCTGCCGGAGCTCCTTCTTGAGGTCCTGGACCTCGTCGCGCAGCCGCGCGGCGAGCTCGAACTTGAGCTCCTCCGCGGCGACGAGCATCTGCTGCGTGAGGTCGGCGATCGCCTCCTCGAGCTGCATCGCCCCCTCCGCGGCGATGCCCTCGCGCTTGCGCACGGGCGTGGGCGCGCGCCCCTTGCCGGTCTTGGTGCGCGCGGAGTCCCGCTTCGAGAGCAGGCTCGCGGTGTCGGCCTCCTCGCGCGCGAGGGAGTCGGTGATGTCCGCGATCCTCTTGCGCAGGGGCTGCGGGTCGATCCCGTGCTCGCGGTTGTAGGCGATCTGGATCTCGCGCCGCCGCTCGGTCTCGTCGATCGCCTTGCGCATCGAGTCGGTGATGCTGTCGGCGTACATGTGCACCTCGCCGGACACGTTGCGCGCGGCGCGCCCGATCGTCTGGATGAGCGAGGTGCCCGAGCGCAGGAAGCCCTCCTTGTCGGCGTCGAGGATGGCGACCAGCGAGACCTCGGGGAGGTCGAGCCCCTCGCGCAGCAGGTTGATGCCGACGAGCACGTCGTACACGCCCTGACGCAGCTCGGTGAGCAGCTCGACGCGTCGCAGCGTGTCGACGTCGGAGTGGAGGTACCGGACGCGGACGCCGTGCTCGCCGAGGAAGTCGGTGAGCTCCTCCGCCATCTTCTTCGTGAGCGTCGTGACGAGCACGCGCTCGTCGCGGTCGACGCGCTGGCGGATCTGCTCGAGGAGGTCGTCGATCTGCCCCTTGGACGGCTTGACGACGATCCGCGGGTCGACGAGGCCCGTCGGGCGGATGATCTGCTCCACGACCGTGTCGGCCACGCCCATCTCGTACTTGCCGGGGGTCGCCGACAGGTAGACCGTCTGCCCGATGCGCTCCTTGAACTCGTCCCACCGCAGCGGCCGGTTGTCCATCGCGCTCGGCAGGCGGAAGCCGTGCTCGACGAGCGTGCGCTTGCGGGATGCGTCTCCCTCGTACATGGCGCCGATCTGCGGCACCGTGACGTGCGACTCGTCGATGACGAGGAGGAAGTCGTCGGGGAAGAAGTCGAGCAGGGTGTGCGGCGGCTCGCCCGGCGCGCGCTGGTCGAGATGGCGCGAGTAGTTCTCGATCCCGGAGCAGAAGCCGAGCTGCTGCAGCATCTCGAGGTCGAAGGTCGTGCGCATCTTCAGCCGCTGCGCCTCGAGCAGCTTGCCCTGCTTCTCGAACTCCTGCAGGCGCTCGGCGAGCTCCTCCTCGATGGTCTTGATCGCCCGCTGCACGGTGTCGGTGCCGGCCGCGTAGTGCGTCGCCGGGAAGATCGCGACCGCGTCCATGCGCTCGATGACATCGCCCGTGAGCGGGTGCAGCTTGTAGAGCGCCTCGATCTCGTCGCCGAACAGCTCGATCCGGATGGCGAACTCCTCGTATACGGGGATGATCTCGATCGTGTCGCCGCGGACGCGGAAGTTGCCGCGCGAGAAGTCGACGTCGTTGCGGTTGTACTGCATCGCCACGAACTGGCGGATGATCGCGTCGCGGTCGTAGCGCTCCCCCACCTGGAGCGCGACGAGCGCGCGGAGGTACTCCTCGGGCGAGCCGAGGCCGTAGATGCAGGACACCGTGCTCACGACGACGGCGTCGCGGCGGCTCAGCAGCGTGTTCGTCGTGGAGTGCCGCAGCCGCTCGACCTCCGCGTTGATCGACGAGTCCTTCTCGATGAAGGTGTCGGTCTGCGGGACGTACGCCTCTGGCTGGTAGTAGTCGTAGTACGACACGAAGTACTCGACCGCGTTGTTCGGCAGGAGATCGCGGAACTCGTTCGCGAGCTGCGCCGCGAGGGTCTTGTTGTGCGCGAGGACGAGCGTGGGGCGCTGCACCTGCTCGATGAGCCACGCGGTCGTCGCGGACTTGCCGGTTCCGGTCGCGCCGAGCAGGACCACGTCGGTCTCACCCGCGTTGATGCGCGCGGCGAGCTCGGCGATCGCCTTGGGCTGGTCGCCGCTGGGCTGGTACTCGCTCACCACCTCGAAGGGCCGGACGCTGCGTGTGGTCTGCATGCCTCCAGCCTAGGAGGGGCGTCCGACATCGGCGCCGGAGAGTCTGAAGCGCACGCGCGCGCCGGGCGGGATCTGCCCCGCCAGGTCGAGGTCGGCGGCCACCACCGAGGCGATCACGGGATAGCCGCCGGTGAGCGGGTGGTCGGGCAGGAAGACGACCGGATGGCCGTGCGGCGGCACCTGGACGGCCCCCTTCTCCGTCCCCTCGCTCGGGAGCTCGCCGGGCACGGCGCGCGCGAGCGGCCGCGCCCCCTCGAGGCGGATCCCGACCCGATCCGAGCGGGACGTCGCCGCCCACTCGTCGCCGAGGAGCGCGTCGAGGGCGTCCGCCGCGAACCAGTCGTCGCGCGGCCCGAGCACGACCCGCAGGTCGACGGTCTCGCCAGGGGCGGGAAGAGCGCGCGGCGCGGGAGACCATGGCGCGACCGCGTCGCGAACGCCGGAGAGCCCGCGCAGCGGCACGACATCGCCCGCTCGGAGAGCGCGTCCGCCGAGCTCGCGCGGCCCGATGCCGGCGAGGGTGTCGGTCGCGAGGCTGCCGAGCACGGGAGTGAGAGCGAGACCGCCTCGGAACGCCACGAGGGCGCGCACACCGCGCGTCGCGAAGCCCGTCACGAGCTCGTCGCCCTCGCGGAAGGCGGTCGGCGCGCCCCGCGGCACCGGCTCGCTCCCGCCGTCGGCGTGCACGAGCGCGGCGTCGACCTCCGCGCCCGCGAGCGCGAGGACGCCCGCGCCGCGGAGGCGCAGCCGCGCTCCGCCGCCGAGCAGCTCGAGGCCGGCCTCGCCGTGCCCGTTGCCGACCGCGGCGTTGGCCGCGCGAAGGGCCCCGCGGTCCGCCGCGCCCGACGCGGAGACGCCGAGGTGCGCGCGACCCGGTCGGCCGAGATCCTGAACGAGGAGCTGCAGCCCCGGCTCGATGACCTCGACGGCAGGGGCGATGCCGCGATCGCCCGGCATGTCGACCGCGCGCGCTCCGAGCGGAGCCGGACGTCCCCTACGTCCTTCGGCCGCGGTCGCGGGATGCGCGCGCGAGGCGTCGACGAAGCGCACGGTCGTTCCCGGGAGCAGGAGCGCGGGCGGATCCCGGTCGAGGTCCCAGAGCGCGGCGTCTGTGCGCCCGATGAGCTGCCAGCCGCCCGGGCTCTCCCGCGGGTAGACGCCCGAGTACCGGCCGGCGAGCGCGACCGCGCCCGCGGGGACGCGCGCGCGAGGCGATGCCTTCCGCGGCACGTCGAACACGGGGTCGTCGCCCACGAGGTAGCCGAAGCCCGGCGCGAAGCCCGTGAACGCGACGCGCCAGGTGGCCGTCTGGTGGCGGGCCGCGACCTCGGCGGGCGAGAGGCCGAGGTGATCCGCGACCTCGGCGAGGTCGTCGCCGTCGTAGTGCACGGGGATCTCGACGCAGCGATCGACGGCGGCCGCGCGCGCGGCGAGCGTGATCCGCTCGAGCGCGACCCGCACCTCGGGCAGGCGCCGCGGCTCGCAGCGCACGAGCACGGTGCGCTCGGCCGGGACGAGCTCGACGACCCCGACGGGCGGCGCCGCCTCGAGCGCCGCGTGGAGCCGGACCGCGCTCTCGAGGTCATCCACCTCGACGAGGAGGGCACGGTCGGACGCCGTGAGGATGCGCCTCATGGGCGGGCGGCGAAGGGGGCGATCGCGATGCCCTCGCGCTCGAGCAGGGCGCGCACCGCCGTCGCCATGGCGACGGCCCCCTTGCTGTCGCCGTGCACGCAGACCGAGGCGGGGCGGACGCGGATGACGGTCCCGTCGATGGCCTCGATCTCGCCGTCCCGCGCGAGGCGCAGGACCCGCTGGGCGACGACATCGGGGTCGTGCAGGAGCGCTCCCGCCTCGCCGCGCGGTGCGAGCGCGCCCGAGGGCAGGTAGCCGCGGTCGGCGAACGCCTCGGCTGCGGTGGCGAGGCCCGCCCGTGCGGCCGCCGCGAGGAGCGCGCCGGCGGGCAGGCCCAGGACGACGAGCCGCGGATCGACCGCGCGGACGGCCGCGGCGACGGCGGCAGCGCGCACCGGATCGGACGCGGCGTCGTTGTACAGCGCGCCGTGCGGCTTGACATAGCGGATGGCCGCGCCGTCGGCGAGGGCCTGCAGGTCGTGCAGCTGGCGCTCGATGCTCTCCTGCAGCGCGGCCGCGCCGATCTCGACGGGGCGGCGGCCGAATCCCGCTCGGTCCTCGTAGCCGGGATGCGCGCCGACGACGACGCCGCGCCGGGCCGCCGCGCGGAGCGTCGCGCGGATCCCGTCGGGCGTTCCCGCGTGCGCGCCGCACGAGACGTTCGCGCTCGTGACCACCGCGAGCATCGCGTCGTCGTCGCTCACGACGCGATCAGGCGCGTTCTCGCCGAGGTCGGCGTTGAGGTCGATCACGGGCCGCCCGTGAGAGATCGCCAGAGCGCGTCGGCCTGGGCGAGCGTCTCGTCGAGCGAGCCCGACGTGTCGATGACGACATCGGCGAGGGCGAGCCGCTCGTCGTCGCCGGCCTGGCTGGCGATCCGGGCGGCGGCGTCTGCCTCGCTCATGCCCCGCTCCGTCACCAGGCGACGACGGCGCACGTCCGCCGGAGCATGCGCGACGACGATCCGATCCCACTCCCCCGCTCCGCGCGCCTCGGCGAGCAGGGGCACGTCGTAGACGACCACGGCATCCGGATCGGCATCGAGCGCGGCGCGGAAGCGGCGCTGCGACTCGGCCTTGACGGCCGGGTGGACGATCGCGTTGAGGCGCGCGAGCCGCTGCCGGTCGCCGAACACGATCGCGCCGAGCGCCGCACGGTCGAGTGCGCCGTCCTCCGTGAGCACGTCGTCGCCGAACTCCGCGGCGATCGCCGCGAGCACGGGCTGGCCGGGCGCCTGCACCTCTCGGACGAGCGCGTCGGCGTCCACGATGGCCGCGCCGTGCTCCGCGAGCCGGCGCGCGATGGTCGATTTGCCCGACGCGATCCCGCCCGTCAGTGCTACCAGTGGCATGCCGCCAGTCTAGGAGCGCGCGAGAATGGAGGGGATGCCCACCACTGCCCGACCCGTCATCGCGATCGTCGGCGGCGGACCCCGCGGGGTCTCGCTGCTCGAGCGGATCGGCGCGAACCTCCCTCGCGGCGCCGCGCTCGACGTGCACCTCATCGACGACACGCAGATCGGAGCCGGCCGGATCTGGCGCACCGACCAGCCGCGCGAGCTGTGCATGAACACGCTCGCCGACGCCGTGACCCTCTTCACGGACGACGCCGCGAGCATCGCCGGCCCGATCCGCCCCGGCCCGACCCTCTACGAGTGGTGCCAGCTCGTCCGGCACGGCGCCCACGGCGGCGCGGATGCCGTCGTCTCGCGCATCCCGGAGGCGCACGTCGCCGCCTTCGCCCGTGTGCCGGTCCGTCCCGGCCTCGCGGGTGAGTACGGCGCCGAGCTGCGCGCGCAGCGCCCGGAGTCGCATCCGTCGCGCGCCCTCTACGGCGAGTACATCGCGTGGTGCCTCGCGCATGCGAAGGCGACCCTCCCCGCTGGCGTGCGCGTCCACGAGCACCTCGCGCGCGTCGTGGGCGCCCGGCGTCACGACGGGCGCGACATCCTCGACCTCGGCGATCGGGAGATCGCGGCCGACGCGGTCGTCGCGGCGACCGGATGGCTCGAGCGCACGGTGACCGCCGAGGAGCGCAGGATCCTCGGTGCGGTCGACGCGCACCCCTCCCTCATCTGGGTCCGCCCCGACTCGCCCGCCGATCAGTCCCTCGACAGCGTGCCCGACCGCGCCGAGGCGATCGTGCGAGGGCTCGGCATGGGCTTCTTCGACGCCATGGCCCTGCTGAGCGTCGGGCGCGGCGGGCGCTTCGCCGACGACGCCCACGCTCCGGGCGGCCTCCGCTACGAGCCGTCGGGGCGCGAGCCCCGGCTCCACGTGACGTCGCGGCGCGGGGTGCCGTTCCGCGCGAAGACGCTGTACGGCTCCCTCCCGCCGCGGGCTCCTCAGCACCACCTCCGCGCCGTCGACTGGACGGCCGTCCCCCGCCCGATCGACTTCGACGGACGTGTGTGGCCGCTCATCCTGCGCGACGCGTTCGCCGACTACCACACGACGCTCGCGCGCGTGAAGCCGGAGGCCGTGGATCTCCGCGCGGCCCTCGACGCCATCCGCTCCGCTCCGCTCGAGGCGTCGGGCGCCGCGACCCGCGAGCGGATCTCGGTGCTCGCCGACGCGGTCTCCCCGTTCGTCGCCGATCCGGAGGATCGGCTCGACCTGGCGGCGGCCATCCTGCCGGGCGAGGGCGCCACGTGGGCGTCGCCAGCGGAGTACGCGTCCTGGGTCGAGCGGTTCGTCCTCGACGACCTCGCCGAGGCCGAGCGCGGCCTCGACAGCCCGCTCAAGGCGGCGCTGTGGTCGATCGCCTCCGCCCGCGGCGTGGTGAGCCGCATCGGCGCGTTCGGCGGCTTCGACGCGGAGTCCCGCGCCGCGGGGTTCCGATCCCTGATGACGGTCGGCGGGATGGTCGGATCGGGGCCGCCCGCGTTCCGCAGCCGGCAGCTGCTCGCCCTCATGCGCGCGGGCATCGTGCGCTTCATCGGCCCGGGCGCCGCCGTGACGTCCGCCGACGGCGCGTTCCACGCATCCTCGCGCGCGGTCTCCGGCTCCGGCGTCTCGGCACCCGTGCTCGTGGACGCGTGGATGCACGCCCACGACGTGGCGGAGACGGCGGACCCGCTCGTCCGCTCGCTCGCGGCGGACGGCAGGGTCCGCCCGTTCGAGGCGCCGTCCCGGGCGTCGGGCGGCGTGGCGACCGGCGGATTCGACATCGAGCCCGCCACGGGGCGCCTTGTGCACGCCGACGGCACCGTCGACCCGTCGTTCCACGTGGCCGGCATCCCGATCGACGAGACCATGCACGACGCGATCATCAGCCCGATGCCGCGCACCGACCCCACCATGCTGCGCGAGACCGATCGCGTCGCACGGTCCCTCATCGCCGCGGCCGCGGCATCCGACCACGGGAGCACGACATGACCGAGAACCGACCCGTCGCGATCGTCACGGGAGCCACCGGCGGGATGGGCACCGAGATCGTGCGCGACCTCGTCCGCACGCACCGCGTCATCGCACTCGGACGCCGCGACGACGCGCTCGCGGCGCTCGCGGCCGAGACCCACGCCGAGCCCCGCCGCCTGGACGTCACCGACCGCGACGCGCTCGCCGATCTCGCTTCCGACCTCGACCGCGTCGACGTCCTCGTGCACGCCGCCGCGGTGGGCGACCACATCTCGGTCGAGGACGCGACGGAGGACGACTGGCTGCGGATGCTGTCGACGAACGTCGTGGGGCCCGCGCTCCTCACGCGCGCTCTGCTGCCCCAGCTGCGCGCGAGCGCGGCCACCGTCGTGTTCATCGGCTCGGGAGCAGGCACGCGGCCGGTGCCCGGCAGCGCGGTGTACACGGCGTCGAAGCACGCCCTCCGAGCCGTCGCCGACGTGCTGCGCCTCGACGAGGAGAGGCACCGCATGCGCGTCGTCACGATCGCCCCCGGCCAGACCGACACGCCCATGCTGCGCGCCGGGATCCCCGCCGAGAGCTACGCGGCCGAGCGGTACATCCGCCCCGCGACCGTCGCGGCGTCGGTCCGGTACGTCGTCGACCTGCCCGCCGACGCGCACATCACGGATGTGGCGCTGCGCCCGCGCCAGGAGATCGCACGCCTGTGAACGCGGATTGGGAGAAGCGAGTCGAGGCCGTCTGGGCCGACGGCGACGAGTCCACCCTCGTCGAGCGGATGGCGGCGGTCGCGGCGGATGCGCCGCATCCCGCGCTCGCGGCGTTCGAGCTGGGCGGCGCGCACGACAGCGTCGGCCGCGAGGCGGAGGCCCTCGAGCTCTACGAGCGGGCTGCCGCCGCGGGGATCGCGGACCTCGACCCCGATCGGGCCGCGCAGCTCGCGATCCAGCGCGCATCGACGCTGCGCAACCTCGGCCGCGCCGACGACGCGATCGCCCTCCTCGAGGCCGCGCCTGCTCACCCCGCGACAGGTGCCGCGCGGGAGGTGTTCCTCGCCCTCGCGCTGCACAGCGCGGGCCGCGACGCGGAGGCGCTGCGGACGGCGATCGAGGCGCTCGTCCCGTCGCTGCCGCGCTACCGCCGCTCGGCGGCAGCGTATGCGCGGGAGCTCACGGGCGAGTGAGCCGCCTCATGCGGAGACGATCCGCCAGCGTGCGCTGATCTTCGGCGCACGGCGCGCGTGCGCGAACGAGCGCCCCGGCCGGTTGGGGGTGGTCCGGCCGGGGCGCCCTTCTCTCTCCCACGGATTCCTCTCCCGAGAATCCGAGCACGGGCTCCTCTCCCAAAGAGCCCGAGTCCGAGGCGGCGAGTCAGAACTCGAAGCCGCCGAAATCTCCTCCGAAATCTCCGAAGCCGCCGATGTCGGCGGCGCCGCCGTCGGCAGCCGCATCGGCGCCATCCGCGCCGCCGGCGTCGGCCGACGCGTCCTCGCCGCCCGAGGCGTCCTCCCCGCCCGCGAAGGACGGCGCGAGGAAGGCGCTCACGAGCGCCGAGCCGACGACGTAGCCGGCGACCGTCCCGAGCAGGGATCCGCCGACGATCGTCCCGAGTCCCGGGCCCTGACGGCCGCCGCCCAGCGTGCGCTCCATCGTGCCAGGGTTGAGGTACTCGGCCCGCGTGGCGGCCCGTGCCATGGTCGCGGGATCCGCATTCGCAGGACGCTCCTGCGGGGGCAGGGTCTGCGACAGATCCGCCAGGACCTGCTGGCGCTGAGCCTCGGTGAGCCGGCCGAACGCCTCGGCGTGCACCTGCTCGATCGTCTCGGGCGGGGCCGTGCGGAGGAGGTAGCGGTAGCGCTCGACGGCGATCTCGTCCTCGCTCCGGCCTGCGGCGCCCGGCGGAGGCGGAGTGGTGGCCGTCGTGTACGAGCGCGATGTGGGCCGCCCGTCGGGGTCGATCGTGCCGAAGGCGGTCGTCTGCGGAGGCGGTGTCTGCGCGTAGCTGCGCGTGCGATCCTGATCGACGGAGGTCGAGGAGCGCTCGTCGCCCATGACGTCGCGCGCGGCCTGCCTGATGCGGTCGAGGAATCCCATGATCAACCTCCTGTCGGGGTTCGTGATCCGAAGATAGCGCCCCTGGCTCCGTGCCGAGTGTCCCTTCTCTATGCGTCCGCTGTGCGCGCTCGCGGGCCGTGCCCTTGTCCTCCTCCGCCGGCGGCGGTACGGTGACCGCGTCCACCGCCACCCGCTGTGAAAGGACCGCCATGCCCCACGGAGACATCACCCACATCGACATCCCGGTGTCCGACCTCGATCGCGCCGCGGCGTTCTACGGCGAGCTGTTCGGATGGGAGATCTCGGCGCCTCCGGGCTTCGAGGAGTACCCCATGTGGCAGGCGCCGAACAAGATCTCCGGCGGAGGGCTCGCGCCGCGCAGTGCGGACTTCACGCAGCCGCGCTCGTACGTCGAGGTCGACTCGATCGACGACGTGCTGGTGAAGGCGCAGGCCGCCGGCGCGACGGTCGTCATGGAGAAGACGCCGATCACCGAGACGAGCTGGTGGGCCGTCTTCCGCGATCCGGACGGCAACGACATCGGACTCTTCGAGGGCGTCGTCGGCATGTAGCCGGCGCGCACGACGAAGGGCCGGCTCCCGAAGGAGCCGGCCCTTTGCCGTGTGATCGCAGCGTCAGCGGATCAGATCCGCCGCGTCAGCGGGATTCAGCGACCGGAGAGCTTCTCGCGCAGAGCGGCGAGAGCCTCGTCGTCGGCGAGCGTGCCGGCGCCGGTCGACTCGCTCGAGAAGGTCGGCGCGCCGAACTCCTCGCCGGCCTCGGCCTCGGCCTCGAGGGCCTTGGCGACCTGGGCCTTGTGCGACTCCCAGCGAGCCTGGGCGGCAGCGTACTCCTGCTCCCACTTCTCGCGGGCCTCGTCGAAGCCCTCGAGCCACTGGCCGCTCTCGGGGTCGAAGCCCTCGGGGTACTTGTACTCGCCGTTCTCGTCGTACTCGGTGGCCATGCCGTACAGCGCCGGGTCGAACTCGGTGCCGTTGGGGTCGACGAGGTCGTTCGCCTGCTTGAGCGAGAGCGAGATGCGACGGCGGTCGAGGTCGATGTCGATGACGCGGACGAAGACCTCCTCGCCGACCGAGACGACCTGCTCGGCGAGCTCGACGTGCTTGTTCGAGAGCTCCGAGATGTGGACGAGGCCCTCGATGCCGTCCGCGACGCGGACGAACGCACCGAACGGCACGAGCTTCGTGACCTTGCCCGGCGTGATCTGGCCGATGGCGTGGGTGCGGGCGAAGACCTGCCAGGGGTCCTCCTGCGTCGCCTTGAGCGAGAGCGAGACGCGCTCGCGGTCGAGGTCGACCTCGAGGATCTCGACGGTGACCTCCTGGCCGACCTCGACGACCTCGGAGGCGTGCTCGATGTGCTTCCACGACAGCTCGGAGACGTGCACGAGGCCGTCCACGCCGCCGAGGTCGACGAACGCACCGAAGTTGACGATCGACGAGACGACGCCCTTGCGGACCTGGCCCTTGTGCAGGTTGTTGAGGAACTGCGTGCGCGTGGCCGACTGCGTCTCCTCGAGGAGCGCGCGGCGCGACAGCACGACGTTGTTGCGGTTCTTGTCGAGCTCGAGGATCTTCGCCTCGATCTCCTGGCCGAGGTACGGCGTCAGGTCGCGCACGCGGCGGAGCTCGATGAGCGACGCGGGGAGGAAGCCGCGCAGCCCGATGTCGACGATGAGACCACCCTTGACGACCTCGATGACCGTGCCGGTGACGACGCCGTCGTTCTCCTTGATCTTCTCCACGTCGCCCCACGCGCGCTCGTACTGCGCACGCTTCTTCGACAGGATCAGACGGCCTTCCTTGTCCTCCTTCTGGAGGACGAGGGCCTCGACGTGGTCGCCGACGCTGACGACCTCGTTGGGGTCGACGTCGTGCTTGATGGAAAGCTCGCGCGAGGGGATGACGCCCTCGGTCTTGTAGCCGACATCGAGGAGGACCTCGTCGCGGTCGATCTTGACGATCGTGCCGTCGATGATGTCGCCGTCGTTGAAGAACTTGAGCGTCTTCTCGACCGCGGCCAGGAAGTCCTCAGCAGAGCCGATGTCGTTGATCGCGACCTGCTTGGTGGCCGGGGCGGTCGTTGCGTTAGTCATGTAGTGGGTTGTCCTTGTTGAGGGATGATCGGGCCTCGCGACTCGGATGCCATGGGCCTGCTGGCCGACGCACGGCACCCCGGATGAGCCGAGGCAGTGGATTGGATTGTGCTGTCCCACGCTACGCGGCTCTCGGCGGCACGCCAAGAGCGCGCACGCGCGCGACAGTCAAGGTTATCAGATCGCGATGTCCGCGGCCACGCGGCTACGATGACCTGCGCGGCCGAGCTGGCCGCACGCGCCGGCGCCGGGCCGGCGCGCCGCGACGGCCGATCGGGATCCCGATGACATTCCTCCGCCTCCCCCTCCTCGCCTGGATCGTCATCGCGATCGCGCTGGGCACCCTCACCGGGCCCGTCATGCCGGAGTGGCTCGGCAACGTCTTCCTCACCTACAACTCGGTCTTCTCGGGCCTGCTCGGATTCTCGGTCCCGCTCATCATCGTCGGGCTCGTGACGCCCGCGATCGCCGAGCTCGGACGCGGCGCCGGCCGGTGGCTCGGGCTGACGGCGGCGATCGCGTACGCGTCGACCATCCTCGCCGGCCTCCTCGCCTACGCCGTCAGCCGGTGGCTCCTCACCCCGGTGATGAGCGACCGGAGTCTCGAGGCGCTCACCGAGGGCGGCGGCTCCGGGCTGACCCCGTACTTCACGGTCGCGTCCGCCCCGAGCGGCTCGGCGACCGAGATCGTGCTGCCGCCCGCGCTCGACGTCATGACCGCGCTCGTGCTCGCGTTCGTCGTCGGCATCGGACTCACGGCCATCCGCGGATCGGTCGTCCTCAAGGCGGCCGTCGAGTTCCGCACGATCATCGAGTCGCTCATCCGCCACGTCATCGTGCCGGCGCTCCCCCTCTACATCTTCGGCATCTTCATGGACCTCGCCAAGAGCGGCGAGGCCGCCGATGTGGTGAGCCGGTTCCTGGTGGTCGCGGCCATCTCGTTCGGGCTCACGCTCGTCGTGCTCCTCCTCCAGTACGCGGTCGCGGGCGCGATCGCGGGCGTCAACCCGCTCAAGGCCCTCTGGAACATGCGCGACGCCTACGGCACGGCGCTGGGCACCTCCTCCTCGGCCGCGACCATCCCGGTCACGCTCGAGTCGGTCAAGCGCAATCGCGTGAGCGACGCGGTCGCGGGGTTCGTCGTGCCGCTGTGCGCGACCATCCACCTGTCGGGCTCGATGGTGAAGATCACCTGCTTCTCGATCGCGATCCTGCTCATCACGGGCGGGCCGGTCGAGCTCGGCTCCTACCTGCCGTTCCTCCTCATGCTCGGCATCATGATGATCGCGGCCCCCGGCGTCCCCGGCGGCGCGATCGCCGCCGCCGCCGGCCTGCTCACGAGCATGCTCGGCTTCGGCGAGACCGAGGTCGGCCTCATGTTCGCGCTGTACATCGCACTCGACAGCTTCGGCACGGCGACGAACGTGACCGGCGACGGCGCGATCGCACTCGTCATCAACAGGCTCGCGCGGGGCAGGATCGGCGAGGACTCGGAGCAGCAGGACGCCGTCCGCGCCTGAGCGGCAGAGGGCGCGCGCTCGACGCGCCCGAGGATGTCCGACCCCTCGCGCACAATGCCGGTATGGACACCCTCCTCGTCATCGCCATCGCCGTGATCGCCGCGGCCCTCGCCGGCGCGCTCGGCTTCGTCGTCGGCCGCCAGCGCGGGAGCGCGGCAGACGCCGAGCAGCGCGCGGAGCTCGGCGCCGCCCGCCTGCAGATCGCGAGCCTGCAGCGCGACGTCGCGTCGGCACGCGCGGAGACCGCGGCGCGCGTCGCGGAGGAGCGCACGCGCGCAGCCGAGCGGGTCGACGAGCTGCGCGCCGACCAGAAGCGCCTCGCCGACGAGTTCGACGCGCTCAGCCGGCGCGCGCTCGAGGCCAACACGCGGAGCTTCCTCGCGCAGGCCGAGGAGCGCCTCACGCGCAGCCAGAGCGAGGGCGCGGCCGAGCTGCGCCGACGGCAGGAGGCGGTCGAGCGGCTCATCGCCCCCATCCGCGAGACGCTCGACACCGTCAAGACCGAGGTGTCGACCGCCGAGAGGGCGCGGCTCGAGGCGAACGCGACCCTCGCGGAGCAGCTCGCGCACATGCGGCGCTCGTCGGAGGCGCTCGGCTCGGAGACCCGCAACCTCGTGAACGCGCTGCGCGCTCCTCAGGTGCGCGGGCGGTGGGGCGAGCTCCAGCTGCGGCGGGTCGTGGAGGCGGCCGGCATGCTCAACCACGTCGACTTCGCCGAGCAGTCCCACCATGTCACCGACGACGGGGCGCTCCGGCCCGACCTCGTCATCCACCTCGCGGGCGGCAAGCGCGTCGTCGTCGACTCCAAGGTCGCGTTCAGCGGCTACCTCGAGGCCATGGAGGCGACCGACGACACGGTGCGCGCGCAGCGACTGCAGGCTCACGCCCGCCACCTCCGCAAGCACATCGACGACCTCGGCGCGAAGGAGTACTGGGACGCGGTGGCCGGGTCGCCCGAGTTCGTCGTGATGTTCGTCCCCGCCGAGCCCTTCCTCGCCGCCGCCCTCGACGAGGACGCGACACTGTACGAGTACGCATTCGAGCGCAACGTCGTGATCGCGACTCCCTCGACGCTCGTCGCCCTGCTGCGCACGGTGGGTCACGCGTGGCGACAGGACCAGCTCGCGCAGGAGGCGCAGCAGATCTTCCTCGTCGGCAAGGAGCTGCACAAGCGCCTCGGCACGCTCGGCACGCACCTCGCGACGCTCGGGAACCGCCTGAACGCCACCGTCGAGGCGTACAACCGCTTCGCCGGATCGCTCGACCGGAACGTCGTGACCCAGGCGCGCCGCTTCAGCGCCCTGCAGGGCCTCGACGAGGTCCTGACGGAGACGGCGCCGGTCGAGGCGCTCGCGATCGCGCCGCAGAAGGCCGACCTCTACACCGACGAGCCGACCGCGTCGTTCGCGCCCGAGGCGATCGCGCAGGTGCGCGAGGAGCGCCTCTGACCGCCCCTCTTGACGACGCCCATGGGCGTCGCTAGCTTTCGAGAAACCGGTTACTGCACGACGACGTGCCCGGTGCGCCTGCACCGCCGGTTCCTCGAAGGAGAGCGAACATGCCCTGGAGACATCCTCGACGACACCCCTCCCCGATCGCCGTCGGCGTCCTCGCGACCGCCGTCGGCGCATCCCTCCTCGCGGCGCCCGCGCACGCCCAGTCGAGCGCCGCGCCCGCAGCGGAGGGCGCGCCGGCGCCTGCGGTCCCCGTGGAGCGGCAGACGCTTCCCGCGGGCGACGGATGGGCCTCCCTCGACGGCGGGACGACCGGCGGGGCCGACGCGCCGGCCGACCGCGTGATCGACGTCCGCACCCGCGACGAGCTCGTCGCGGCCGTCGCGGGCGACGAGCCCAAGATCGTGCGGGTCGTCGCGGACATCGACGCGAACACCCGCGCCGACGGCACGCGGATCGCGTGCGAGGAGTACGCACGAGACGGCTACTCGCTCGACGCGTACCTGGCGGCATACGACCCCGCGGTGTGGAGCGGCCCTGCGAAGGGGCCGCTGGAAGACGCGCGCAAGGCGTCCCAGGCGGCGCAGCGCGCGCAGATCGAGGCCCGCATCGGCTCGAACACGACGGTCATCGGCGTGGGCGACGTCGCGCTCACGGGATTCACCTTCCAGGTGTCGGGCGTCGACGACGTGATCATCCGGAACCTCCGCATCTCCGACGCCTACGACTGCTTCCCGACGTGGAACGGCGAGACCTGGAAGACAGAATGGGACAACCTCGTCGTCTCGGGATCGACGCACGTCTGGCTCGACCACCTCACCCTCGACGACGGCGACACGGTCGACGCCGAGCAGCCGGTCCACTTCGGCGAGCGCTTCCTGCGGCACGACGGCCTGCTCGACGTCGTCCGCGCGGCCGACCTCGTCACGATCTCGTGGAGCCGGATGCAGGGGCACGACAAGTCGCTCCTCTGGGGCAACGGCGACGACCGCATCACCGACCGCGGCGCGCTGCGGGTCACGCTGCACCACAACGAGCTCGTCGACCTCAACCAGCGCGCTCCCCGGGTGCGCTTCGGGCAGGCGCACGTGTACGACAACACCTACAGGGTGACCGATCCCGGCCACTACATCTACTCGTGGGGCGTCGGCGTCGAATCGAGCATCATCGCCCGCGAGAACACCTTCGAGCTCGCCGAGGGAGTGACCCCCGACCGGATCATCGGCCACTTCGGCGGCACCGGCATCGATGCCGCGGGCACCTGGGTGAACGGCGCGGAGGTCGACGTGCTCGCGGCCTACAACGCGGCGAACCCGGATCTGCCCCTCGCGGGCACCGTGATCGGCACCGCCGGCCCGCATGGCCCGATCCAGCCCGCGGAGGTCGCGGCCCGCGCGGTCGCCGAGGGCGCCGGCTCCGGCGTCCTCGAGGCCTGGCGCGATCCGCTCGACCCCGCGCATGCGGGAGCGGATCTGCTCGCCGCGATCGGCGCGCCCGCCGATGCGACCGCCGACGGGCCGGTATGGGCGCCCGCGGCGACCGGCTTCGCCTCGCTCCCGTCGCCCGAGCGGCCGCAGGGCACGACGGGCGGAGCGGGCGGAGCGACCGTGACCGCGCGCACGGCCGACGAGCTCGCCCGGCACGCGGCCTCGCGCCATCCGCTCGTCATCCTCGTCGAGGGCGCCATCGACGTCCCGTTCGGCGAGATGATCGAGGTCGCCGACGACAAGACGATCGCGGGAGCCGACGCCGATGCCGCGCTCGTCGGCGGCGGCCTCCTCCTCAGGGGCTCGTCCAACGTCATCGTGCGGAACCTCTCCTTCCGCGACTCGTACGTCCCCGGCGACTGGGACGGCAAGACCCGCGAGAACGACAACGACGGCGTCCGGATGGATGCCGCGACGCACGTGTGGATCGACCACAACGACTTCGCGCGCCTCGGCGACGGCCTCGTCGACGTGCGGAAGGGGTCGACGGCGGTGACGCTCTCATGGAACACGTTCTCCGACCACAACAAGACGGTCGGGATCGGATGGTCCGAGGAGGTCGCGACGGAGATCACGCTGCACCACAACCGCTTCTCGAACACCTACCAGCGCAACGCGAGCATCGGCGGGGCATCCGCCGCGCACGCGTACAACAACCATCTCGAGGGCACGGGGAGCTACGGCATGCTGGCCCGCGAGGGATCGCAGGTGGTCGTCGAGCAGAGCTACTTCGAGAACGGCGAGGACCCCATCGTGGCCTACGGCGACGGCTCGGCGGTCGACTCCCGGGACAACGTGTTCACCGGCACCCGCGGCCGACGCGACGACACCGGCGCGACGTTCGAGCCCGCCGATCGCTACGCGTACCACCCCGACCCCGCTCGGGAGATCCCCGCGATCCTCGCCGCGCATGCGGGCTCGCTCGGCGACGAGGAGGCCGTCGGCGAGTCGGTCACGGTCGCGCTCGACGGCACGGGCGACTTCGCGAGCGTGAGCGCTGCCGTGGGCGCCGCCGCACGCGCCGATCATCCCGTCGAGGTCGTCGTGCAGCCCGGCGTGTACCGCGAGGTCGTCCGGATCTGGCCGGACGCCGACGGGCTCACGATCCGCGGCGCGACGGGCATCGCCGAGGACGTCGTGATCACGTACGATCTCGCGGCCGGGCAGCAGAAGTTCTACGGCGGCACGCAGGGGCACACCGGCTCGCCCACCGTCTCCGCGATGGCCGACGACGTGACGCTCGCAGACCTCACGATCGAGAACGCCTACGACGAGGCCGCGAAGGGGCAGAGCCAGGCGCTCGCACTGCGCACGGTCGGCGACCGCACGGTGCTCGACGGCGTGCGCCTGCTCGGCAACCAGGACACGTTCCTCGCCGACACCCCGCACATCACGCAGACCTCGCGCGTGTACGTGACCGACTCCTACATCGAGGGCGACGTCGACTTCATCTACGGACGCGCCACGGCCGTGTTCGAGGACAGCCGGATCCACTCCCTCGACCGCGGCCAGACCGTGAACGGCTACGTCGCGGCGCCCTCGACCGCGGCGGGGGTCGCGGGCTTCCTCTTCCAGGGCAGCCGGTTCACCTCCGACGCGGCCGCCGGCACGGTGTTCCTCGGTCGACCGTGGCACCCGAGCAGCAACCCCGACGTCGACCCGTCGATGGTCGTCCGCAACTCGCACCTCGGTGCGCACATCTCCACGCCGGCATGGACGGACATGAGCGGATGGCGGTGGCAGGACGATCGGTTCGCCGAGTACCGGAACCGGGGCGACGGGGCCGCCGTCGCGGGCGCCGAGGGTCGACCGCAGCTGACGAAGGAGCAGGCTCGCGCGCACACGCGGGAGGCGTACCTTCAGGGCGACGACGGCTGGAGCCCCTGGCTCTGAGCGCGGGTCGGCGGTGCGGGAGTGTCCGACGACGCTCCCGCACCGCCGGGCGCATGCACGATGATGGAGGGACACCGCGCACGGCGCCGCCGTCCGCCCAGCCATCGAGGAGGCGCTCGTGACCGACGACAGCACGCCCGACATCCCTCCGGCTCCCGCGTCGCCTCCCCCGCAGCCGCCGTCGGGAGCGCCGACACCGCCCCCGGCTCCGATCCCGCCGTACGCGGCGCCGCCCTACGGTGCTCCGCCGGCACCGCCCTACGGCGCTCCGCCCGCGCCACCCTACGGCGCTCCGCCCGCGCCACCCTACGGCGCTCCGCCCGCGCCACCGTACGGCTCGCCGTACGCCGCCTACGGAGCGCCCCCGTCCGCCCCGGGTCCCCGACCCGGCATGGCCCTCGCCATCACCGCGATCGTCCTCGCAGGCGTGGGCTTCGTCTTCGCCCTCATCCCCGTCGTGACCGGCCTGTCGTGGCTGTTCCTCATCGCCGCGATCGTCGTGGCGATCGTCGCCCTCGTCCGCAGGGCGGAGGGCAGGGGCCTCAGCATCGCCGCGATCGTCGTCGCGGTCGCGGGCGGGATCGCGTCGATCGTCGTCCTCGTCGTGTCGGTCTTCGCCGCCGTGGGCTCATTCATCTCGTCCCCGCCGGCACTCGGCCCGACCGATCTCTACGAGCCGCCCGCCGAGTCGATCACCGTCGACATCGAGACGACCGAGACCGCCTTCGGCCGTCTGCCGGGCGACGACGACTACTGGTGGTATGTCGCGGTGCTCGAGGTGCCGCAGAGCGACGTCGCGTACGAGTACGCGTTCCTCGACGTCGAGGCGCGCACGGCCGACGGCGACGTGCTCGACGCCGGCTCGACGCCGCGCACGCTGCTGCCGGGCACGACCGTCGTGACGGGATACTTCGAGGCAGCCGACGAGGAGATCGACGGCATCGAGGTGATCGACCCGGTCGTCGAGGAGTACGACGAGGCGCCCATCGAGGAGTACGGTCCCCTCGTCGTCGGCGAGCTGACCGACGTGTCCGACGAGTACTCGACGGCCGTCGAGGGCGTCGTGACCACGGAGGGCACGGCCGACATCGACCTCGCCGAGGTGATCGTCCTCGCGCGGGACGCCGACGGTGCGATCTTCGAGGTCACAACGGCTTACCCCGACGCGGCCGTCACCGCCGACGAGGGCGCTCCGTTCGAGGCGCTCTTCACCGAGGTGCACCCCGAGGGCACCACCTACGAGGCGTACGCCGCCGCCTTCTGATCCGCCAAGGAGAACCCATGACGCCCATCGGCGCATCCCCCGACGTCCTCGTCGTCGGAGAGGCCCTCGTCGACATCGTGCACCGCGGCGACGGGAGCGTCGACGAGAAGCCGGGCGGGAGCCCCGCGAACGTCGCGATCACCCTGGGACGCCTCGGCCGCCGCCCTCGTCTCCTCACGCACGTGGGCGACGACGATCGCGGCCGCCTCGTGCGCGCGTGGCTCGAGGCCTCCGGCGTCGAGGTGACCGGGCGCGCGGCCGCTCGGACGTCCACCGCGACGGCTGTGCTCGATGCGACCGGCGCCGCGCGCTACGCGTTCGCGATCGAGTGGGATGTCGACGCCGCGGGCGCGGACATCCCCGGCGCCGTCCATGTCGGATCGATCGCGACGACCCTCGCCCCCGGCGCCGACGCCGTGCTCGGCCTCGTCGAGCGCGCCCGCGGCCGCGCGCTGGTGACGTTCGACCCGAACATCCGCTCGAGCCTCGTGACGGACGCAGACGACGTCCGTCGCCGCGTCCGCGCGCTCATCGAGCGCGCGCACGTCGTGAAGGCGAGCGACGAGGATGTCGCCTGGCTGCATCCCGGAGCCGACCTCGAGGAGGTCGCACGTGCCTGGGTCGCCGCCGGGCCCGCTCTCGTCGTCGTCACGTCCGGCGCCGAGGGAGCGCTCGCGGCGACCGCGAGCGGGATCGTGCGCGTCCCCGCGCCCCGCGTCGATGTGGTCGACACCGTCGGAGCCGGAGACACCTTCATGGGCGCACTCGTCGACGGCCTGCTCGATGCGGGCGCGTCCGGGTCACGCGCGCGAGAGACGATCGCCGCGCTCGACGGCGCGCGCCTGACGTCCCTCCTGCGGCGCAGTGCCGACGCCGCCGCGGTGACGGTGTCGCGCCCCGGCGCCGACCCGCCGACGCGGGCCGAGCTCGACGCCCGGGGCTGATCACCCCTCGGGCAGCGCAGCGGCCTTCGCGCGCAGCACGTCGCGCTCGCGCTCGTTCGCCGTCCGTCGCGCCGCCTCCTCGAGGGCCGCGCGCATCGGCGTTCCGGCCGAGGCGCGCGAGGAGCTCACCGCGGACCGACGGCAGCAGGTGCGAGCCGGCGAGAGCGCTCGACCGCTCGAGCTCGTCGACGATCCGCAGCGCGCTGGCCGGGCCGGTCGCCATCGCGACGGCGACCGCCCGATTCAGCTCGACGACGGGCGAGGGGGCGAGGCGCGCGAGCGCCTCGTAGAGGAGGACGATGCGCTCCCAGTCGGTCGACTCGACCGAGGTCGCGATGTCGTGGCACTCGGCGATCGCCGCCTGGAGAGCGTAGGACCCGCGCCCTCGCCCGAGCGCGTCCGCGCGGGCGAGCGCGGCCCTGCCTCGGGCGATGAGCTGCCGGTCCCACCGCGTCCGGTCCTGCCGGTCGAGCAGCACCGGCTCGCCGTCGGGGCCGACGCGCGCGGGGAACCGCGCGGCCGTGAACTCCATGAGGGCGACCAGGCCGTGCACCTCGGGCTCGCGCGGCGCGAGCTCCGCGAGCACGCGGCCGAGTCGGAGCGCCTCGTGCGCGAGATCCGCGCGCAGCCACCGCTCGCCCGAGCTCGCGACGTGCCCCTCGTTGAACACGAGGTAGAGCACGCTCAGCACCGTGCCCATCCGCTCGGCGAACTCCTCCCGCCCCGGCACCTCGAACGGCGCCTTCACGGCCGCGAGCGTCCTCTTCGCGCGCACGATGCGCTGCTGGACGGTCGCGACGGGCAGGAAGAACGCGCGCGCGATCTCCTCGGTCGTGAGACCGCCGACGACGCGGAGGGTCAGCGCGATCTGCGCCTCGCGCGAGAGCGCGGGGTGGCAGGCGATGAACACGAGCCGCAGCACGTCATCGTCGATCTCGTCGGGATCGTACGGCTCGGCGTCCGCGTCGGCGCTCTCGATCTCGCGCGCGATCGCCGCGTAGCGCTCGTCGAGCCGCTCGCGCCGCCGCCATCCGTCGATCGCCCGGCGCTTGGCGACCGCGACGAGCCACGCGCCCGCGTTGGCGGGGACGCCGTCGCGCGGCCACTGCTCGAGCGCTGCCGCGAGGGCGTCCTGCGCGAGGTCCTCGGCGGTCGCGAAGTCGCCCGTGAACCGCGTGAGCGTCGCGACGATGCGGGCCGACTCGATCCGCCACACGGCCTCGACGCTCCGACGCGCGGATGCCGCCGCGCGCGATGCGCGCGCGGCGGCTTCCGTCGTGTCGTTCATGGGATCACTCGGTGCCGAGCTGCTCGCGCCACCCGGCCTCCTTCTGGATCCACTCGTTGTCGGCAGGGAAGTCCTCGACGCCGCTGATGCGGCGCACCTCGAGCTTGCTGCCGGGGCCGAGCGGCGCGCGCTTGGCCCACTCGACGGCCTCCTCGATCGTCGGCACGTCGAGGATCCAGAAGCCGTTGAAGAGCTCCTTCGTCTCACCGTAGGGGCCGTCGGTCGCGACCGGCGGCTGGCTCGAGAAGTCGACGACGACGCCCTCTGCGGCGTCCGTGAGCCCCTCGCCGCCGGCGAGGACGCCGGCCTTCATCATCGACTCGTTGTAGGCCCCCATCGCCGCGATGATCTGCTCGAAGGGGATCTCCTTCGACGCGGCGAGAGCCTCGTCGGTGTCGCGCATGATCAGCATGTACTTGCCCATGATGTTCTCCTCGGTCTGGTGCGAAGGCCGCCTCTCGACCCTCTCACTGACGCGTCGAACGAGCCAGACGCAGATCGACATGCGGGCGGAGAAAGTTCGAAAAAAGATCGGCCGCCGCCCCTCGTGAGGGCGGCGGCCGGGTCGGTCGGGTCAGGAGATCAGCGCGCGGCCGAGCCCTCGACGTAGTCCGAGTCCTGCTGCTTCCATGCGAACAGGGCGCGGAGCTCCTTGCCCGTGGCCTCGATCGGGTGCTGCTGCTCCTTCTCGCGCAGACCGAGGAACTCGGGCGCGCCCGCGTCCTGGTCGTCGATGAAGCGCTTGGCGAACGCGCCCGACTGGATGTCGGCGAGCACGGCCTTCATGTTCTCCTTGACGTGCGCGTCGACGACGCGCGGTCCCGAGACGTAGTCGCCGAACTCGGCCGTGTCCGAGATCGACCAGCGCTGCTTGGCGATGCCGCCCTCCCACATGAGGTCGACGATGAGCTTGAGCTCGTGCAGCACCTCGAAGTAGGCGATCTGCGGCTGGTAGCCGGCCTCGGTGAGCACCTCGAAACCCGCCTGCACGAGGTGGCTCATGCCGCCGCAGAGGACGGCCTGCTCGCCGAAGAGGTCGGTCTCGGTCTCCTCGGTGAACGTGGTCTTGATGACGCCGGCGCGCGTGCCGCCGATCGCCTTCGCGTACGAGAGGGCGACGTCCCAGGCCTGGCCCGACGCGTCGCGCTCGACCGCGATGATGTCGGGGATGCCGCGGCCGGCCGCGAACTCGCGGCGCACCGTGTGGCCGGGGGCCTTGGGCGCGACGAGGATGACGTCGACGCCCTCGGGAGCGTCGATGTACCCGAAGCGGATGTTGAAGCCGTGCGCGAACGCGAGCGTCTTGCCCTCGGACAGGTTCGGCGCGATCGACTCGGCGTAGATCGAGCGCTGGTGCTGGTCGGGCGCGAGGATCATGATGAGGTCGGCCCACGCGGTGGCGTCCGCGACGTTCTTGACCTCGAAGCCCTCCTCCTGCGCCTTCTGCGTCGACTTCGACCCGTCCTTCAGCGCGATGACGACCTCGACGCCCGAGTCGCGGAGGTTCTGCGCGTGCGCGTGGCCCTGCGAGCCGTAGCCCACGATCGCGACCTTCTTGTTCTGGATGATCGACAGGTCGGCGTCTGCGTCGTAGAGGATCTCGGTGCTCACTGTATTTCTCTCCTTGGATGGGGTTCGTCGCGGGCGGCGCACCGCCGCCCGAGGTTCTGATCAGCCGCGCAGGACGCGCTCGGTGATGGACTTGCCGCCGCGGCCGAGGGCGAGCAGCCCCGACTGCGCGAGCTCCTTGATGCCGAAGGGCTCGATGGCCTTGAGGAAGGCGTCGACCTTGCCCTGGTCGCCCGTGATCTCGATCACGAGCGCGTCGGGCGCGTAGTCGACGACGTTGCCGCGGAAGAGGCTCACGACCTCGAGGACGTTCGACCGGGACGCGTTGTCGGCGCGCACCTTCACGAGCATGTGCTCGCGCTGCACCGACGCCGCGGGGTCGAGCTCGACGATCTTCACGACGTTGATGAGCTTGTTGAGCTGCTTCGTGACCTGCTCGAGCGGGAGGTCGTCGACGTCGACGACGACCGTGATCCGGGAGAGCCCGGGGATCTCGGTGACGCCGACGGCGAGGGAGTGGATGTTGAAGCCGCGTCGGGCGAACAGGCCCGCGACGCGGGTGAGCAGACCGGGACGGTCCTCGACGAGCAGGCTCAGCACGTGGGACGACATGTCAGTCCTCCTCGGAGAAGGCGGGCGAGTGGTCGCGCGCGTACTGGATGTAGCTGTTGCTGACGCCCTGCGGCACCATCGGCCACACCATGGCGTCGGCGCTCACGACGAAGTCGATCACGACGGGGCGGTCGTTCGTCTCGAGAGCGAGGCGGATCGCGTCGTCGATCTGGTCCTCCCGCTCGACGCGGATCGCGAGGCAGCCGTACGCCTCGGCCAGCTTGACGAAGTCGGGGATGCGGACGGTGTCGTGGCCGGTCTGGAGATCCGTGTTCGAGTAGCGGCCGTCGTAGAACAGCGTCTGCCACTGCCGCACCATCCCGAGCGACGAGTTGTTGATGATCGCGACCTTGATCGGGATGTCGTTGAGCGCGCACGTGGCGAGCTCCTGGTTCGTCATCTGGAAGCAGCCGTCGCCGTCGATCGCCCACACCACGCGGTGCGGCTCGGCGACCTTCGCGCCCATCGCGGCGGGGATCGAGTACCCCATCGTGCCGGCGCCGCCGGAGTTCAGCCACGAGTTCGGGCGCTCGTACTTGATGAACTGCGCCGCCCACATCTGGTGCTGCCCCACGCCCGCGGCGTAGACCGCCTCGGGGCCGGTGAGCTCGCCGATCCGCTGGATGACGTGCTGCGGCGAGAGCAGCCCGTCGGTCGTCGGGGCGAAGCCGAGCGGGTACTGATCCTGCAGGCCGCGCAGGTAGGCCCACCACTCGTCGTAGTCCGGTGCGCCGCCCTGCGTCGTCGAGCGGAACGCCGTGTCGAGATCGACGAGCACCTCCTTGAGGTCGCCCACGATCGGCACGTCGGCCGTGCGGATCTTGGAGATCTCGGCGGGGTCGATGTCGACGTGCACCACCTTCGCGTGCGGGGCGAAGAGCGCGGCCTTGCCGGTGACGCGGTCGTCGAAGCGCGCGCCGAGGGCGACGATGAGGTCGCTCTCCTGGAGCGCGAGCACGGCCGGCACCGCCCCGTGCATGCCGGGCATGCCGAGGTGCTGCGGGTGGGAGTCGGGGAACGCGCCGCGCGCCATGAGCGTGGTGACGACGGGCGCGCCTGTCGCCTCCGCGAAGGTCTTCAGCTCCTCCGCCGCGCGGCCGCGGATGACGCCGCCGCCGACGTAGAGGACGGGCTTGCGCGCCTCCGCGATGAGCGACACGGCGGCCTGGATCTGCTTGCCGTGCGCCTTCGTGACAGGGCGGTAGCCCGGCAGCTCGTAGCGGGGCGGCCAGACGAACGGCGCCTCGGCCTGCTGCGCGTCCTTCGTGATGTCGACGAGCACGGGGCCCGGGCGGCCGGTCGAGGCGATCTCGTACGCCGCGGCGATCGCGCCGGGGATCTCGGCGGCGTCCTTCACGAGGAAGGAGTGCTTCGTGATCGGCATCGTGATCCCCACGATGTCCGCCTCCTGGAACGCGTCGGTGCCCATGAGCGTGGAGAACACCTGGCCGGTGATGGCCAGCATCGGCACCGAGTCCATGTACGCGTCGGCGATCGCGGTCACGAGGTTGGTCGCGCCGGGGCCGCTCGTCGCGATCGTCACGCCGACCTTGCCGCTGGCCGAGGCGTAGCCCTCCGCCGCGTGGCCGCCGCCCTGCTCGTGTCGGACGAGGATGTGGCGCAGCGAGGCCGCCGACATGAGCGGGTCGTAGACGGGCAGGATGGCGCCGCCCGGAAGGCCGAAGACGTCGGTGACGCCCAGCAGCTCGAGCGAGCGGACGACCGCCTCGGCGCCCGTGAGCACGGGCGCTTGCGCGGAGGTGCGAGCGGGTGGCCGCGGAACGGCCGGTGCGGTTTCGGCAGGCATGATGATGCTTCCTCGCTGTTGGTCGAGTGGGTGCTCAGCGGACGCGGCGGGGCCGGGACCGGCTCAGCCGGTCGTCGCGCCTTCCGCGGCGGAGCGCACGAGCTTGGAGTACTTGGCCAGAACGCCTCGGGTGTAGCGCGGGGGCAGGGGCTCCCAGCCTTCCCGGCGGGAGCTCAGCTCTGCTTCGTCGACGAGTAGGTCGAGAGTGCGAGCCGCGATATCGACCCTGATCAGATCACCATCGCGCACGAAGGCGATGGGACCAGCGTCCACCGCCTCTGGTGCGATATGGCCGATGCACAGCCCGGTTGTGCCGCCTGAGAATCGACCGTCTGTCAAGAGTAGTACATCCCTGCCGAGGCCAGCGCCCTTGATGGCCGCCGTGATTGCGAGCATCTCGCGCATGCCGGGGCCGCCCTTGGGGCCCTCGTAGCGGATGACCACCACGTCGCCCGCGGCGATCTCGCCGTTCGCAAGCGCGTCCATGGCGCCGCGCTCGCGCTCGAACACGCGCGCGGGGCCCTCGAACACCGACGCGTCGAAGCCGGCGGTCTTGACGACCGCCCCCTCGGGCGCGAGCGAGCCGTGCAGGATGGTGAGCCCGCCGGTCGCGTGGATCGGGTCGTCGAAGCGGTGGACGACCGTGCCGTCGATCGGGTCGGGGTCGAGCTCGCGCAGGTTCTCCGCGACGGTCTTGCCGGTGACCGTGAGCGCATCGCCGTGGATGAGGCCCTCGTCGAGCATCGCCTTCATGATGACGGGGATGCCGCCGTGGCGGTCGACGTCGTTCATGACGTACTTTCCGAACGGCTTCATGTCGGCCACGTGCGGCACGCGGTCGCCGATGCGGTTGAAGTCGTGCAGGCTCAGCTCGACCTCGGCCTCACGTGCGATCGCGAGCAGGTGCAGCACCACGTTCGTCGAGCCGCCGAGGGCCATCGCGAGCGCGATCGCGTTCTCGAACGACTCCTTCGTCAGGATGTCCTTGGTCGTGATGCCCTGCCGCAGCAGCTCGACGACGGCCTCGCCCGACCGGTGCGCGAAGTAGTCGCGCCGGCGGTCGGCCGCCGGCGGCGCGGCCGATCCGGGCAGGCTCAGACCGAGCGCCTCGGCCACCGAGGCCATCGTGTTGGCCGTGTACATGCCGCCGCAGGCTCCCTCGCCCGGGGCGAAGGCGCACTCGATGCGCTTGAGGTCCTCCTCCGACATGAGGCCCGCGCGGCACGCGCCCACGGCCTCGAAGGAGTCGATGATCGTGATGTCCTTCTCGGTGCCGTCCGAGAGCTTGACCCAGCCGGGTGCGATCGAGCCGGCGTAGAGGAAGACGCTGGACAGCCCGAGCCGCGCGCTGGCCATGAGCATGCCGGGGATCGACTTGTCGCAGCCCGCGAGCAGGACCGTGCCGTCGAGGCGCTCGGCCATGATGACGGTCTCGACGCTGTCGGCGATGACCTCGCGGCTCACGAGCGAGAAGTGCATGCCCTCGTGGCCCATGGAGATGCCGTCCGAGACCGAGACGGTGCCGAACTGGAGCGGGTAGCCCCCGCCCGAGTGCACGCCCTCCTTCGCGCCCTGCGCGAGCCGGTCGAGCGACAGGTTGCAGGGGGTGATCTCGTTCCAGCTCGAGGCGATGCCGATCTGGGGCTTGTCCCAGTCGGCGTCTCCCATGCCCACGGCGCGGAGCATGCCGCGCGACGTCGTGGCCTCGATGCCGTCCGTCACCACGCGGCTGCGGGGCTTGATGTCGATCTCAGGGGTATCGCTCACGCTGGAAGTCTATTCCCCGCGCAGGGCGCCGCCGTGCCGCTGCGCAGGTGGGTCGACCACGGCGCGCGCGACTGGTCAGGATGCTCGACGACGCGCGATCTCGCTGAGCAGCGCGGCGAGAGCGGCGGCGTCGGGGACGCGCACGGCGGCCGCGGTCTCCCCCTCGCCGACGCGGATGCCGAGGTCGCCGTCCCCGAGCGCGCGGAGCGCATCCTCATCGGTCACGTCGTCGCCCGCGAAGAGCACGGCCGTCGCCCCCGTCGCCTCGCGCAGTGCGGCGACGGCCGAGTCCTTGCCCTCGTGCCGCCACGCGAACTCGACGACGTCCCGACCCGTCCGGCGACGCCATCCCGGTGCACGCTCGGCCATGAGGCGGTCGACCGCGTCCTGCGCGGCCGCGGTCGTCGCGTCGTCGGCGAGCCGCGTGTGCAGGGCGAATCCGAACGCCTTGCGCTCGATCCACGCGCCGGTCATCCCCGCGACGGCGGTCTCGACCCCGTCGACCAGCGCGGCGGCTGCGGCCCGCTCATCGGCGTCGTCGGCGGCGGCCACGGGCGCCGCTCCCGCGGGCCGCCAGTGCTCAGCGCCGTGCGAGCCGGAGAGCCACACGGGCGAGGCGTCGTCGTGCTCGGCGATCACCCGGAGGTCGGCGAGCGTGCGCCCCGAGACGAACGCCACGATCGTGTCGGGGGCGGCCGCGAGGGCCGCCACCGCCGCCGTGGCCTCGGGGATGGCCCTCGCCGTGAGCGGGTCGTCGACGAGCGGCGCGAGGGTGCCGTCGAAGTCGAGGGCCACGAGCAGCCGCGGCGCCTGCGCGACCGACGCGATGGCCGCCTCCGCGCGCGGGTCGCCGACGGGCGCCGCGCCGGTCACCGGCGACGCTCCCGGTAGGTCTCGAGGTCGGCCAGGAAGCGGCGCCCCCAGCGCTCGACGTCGTTCTCGAGCACGCGCCGGCGCATGCTGCGCATCCGCCGCGACTGCTCGGCCGGGGGCATCTCGATCGCGCGCATGATCGCCTCCTTCATGCCGTCGATGTCGTGCGGATTGACCAGCAGCGCGCTGCTGAGCTCGTCGGCGGCCCCCGCGAACTCGCTCAGCATGAGCACGCCGCGGTTGTCCGAGTGCACGGCGACGTACTCCTTCGCGACGAGGTTCATGCCGTCGCGCAGGGCCGTGACGAGCATGACGTCGGCCGCCAGGTAGAGCGCGACCATCTCCTCGCGCGGGAATCCCTGATGGAGGTAGCGGATGGCTGTGTGGTGGATCGTGTCGTAGTCGCCGTTGATGCGGCCGACCGTGAGCTCGATCTCGTCGCGGAGCTCCTGATACGCCTCGACACCCGGCCGGCTGGGGCTCGCGACCTGCACGAGCGTGACGTCGCCGACCTGCACGCGGCCGTCCTGCAGGAGCTCGCCGAACGCCTTGAGCCGGTGCCTGATGCCCTTGGTGTAGTCGAGGCGGTCGACCCCGAGGAGCACCTTGGAGGGGTTGCCGAGCTGCTCGCGGATCTCCTTCGCACGAGCGCGGATGGCCGGATCCTGGGCCAGCTCGATGAAGGACTGCGCGTCGATCGAGATCGGGTACGCCTTCGCGATCGCCGTGCGCGCGGTGCCGTCCGGCTGCGGGATGGTGATCGTGTCGCTCCTCGTCGCGTAGCGGAGGATGCGCCGCACCGAGCGCTGGAAGTTGCCGGCGTCGGCGACCCGCTGGAACCCGATGACGTCGGCGCCGAGGAGGCCCTCGACGACCTGGCGGCGCCACGGGAGCTGGGCGTAGAGGCCGTAGGCGGGGAACGGGATGTGGTGGAAGTAGCCGATGATGACGTCCGGCCGCAGCTCGCGGAGCATCTGCGGGACGAGCTGGAGCTGGTAGTCCTGGACCCACACGAAGCCGCCCTCCGACGCGACCTCGGCCGCGGCCTCGGCGAAGCGGCGGTTGACGCGGACATACGCGTCCCACCAGCGGCGCTTGTAGACCGGCGTCGCGATGACGTCGTGGTACAGCGGCCAGATCGTGCCGTTGGCGAAGCCCTCGTAGTAGTCCTCGAGCTCCTCGGCGCTGAGCTGGATCGGCACGAGGTGCGTGCCGTCGAAGTCGAACGGCTCGACGTCGAGGCCCGGCTTGCCCGCCCAGCCCACCCACGCGCCGTCGACCTTGTGCATGACCTGCTCGAGAGCCGTCACGAGACCGCCCGGGGAGCGACGCCAGGCCGGCTGGCCGGTCTCGTCCTCGATCCGATCCACGGGAAGGCGATTTGCTACGACGACGAGATCCGCTTCGGCCATGACGCTCCTTGAGTATCCGGTTCGCCAGTCTAGCCAGCGCCGCGCGGCCGGCCCCGCTCCCCCGCGGCGCCCTTGACGACACGGCGCCGGGTCCGATACCAGCGCGCGCGAGACGCCGCAAGCCCCACGGCGCCCTCTGCGCACGCGCGGGTCGCGCGCTAGCGTGGGGGCATGCGCAAGTACCTCATGGGAACCGGACTCCTCGGCGCGATCACGAGCGGCTACTCGCTGCTGAAGGGATCGAACGACAAGCGGTTCACGTGGCGCGTCGCACTCGCCTGGCTGAGCTGGGCGATCACGCTCACCCTCGCGATCGGCGAGGCCCGCGACATCCGCACCGCCTCGCGCGGCGGCGCCGTCCCCGAGGACTCCCCCATCGCCGGCAAGGAGTACAAGTACGCCGGCACGCCGAAGCCCGGCAAGAAGGACAAGGGCACGCGCGGCCGCAAGCGCCGCTGACGCTCGCGGCGTCAGCGCGTCGCTCCGTCGTCCCCATATCCATACCGTGGTTATATAACTGCGGTATGCTGTTGACATGGATCGCGCACGGGACCTCGAGAGCATCATCGTCGCGGCGCACGCGCTCACCCGCGTGGCGGCGCTCGAGACCCGGAACGAGGCGCCCGCCGCACAGTGGCGGACCCTCGCGATCCTCCGCGAACGGGGGCCGCTGCGCATCGGCGAGCTCGCTCGACTCAGCCGCATCACGCAGCCGGGCGTCACGCGCCTGATCGGCGGCATGGCCGACGCGGGGCTCGTCGCGCGCGGGCCCGACCCGGACGACTCGCGCGCGGTGCGCGTGGCCGCCACCGAGCGCGGCGAGCAGGCGTACGCCGCATGGCGCGTGCAGCTCGTCGAGGCGCTCCTCCCCCGCTTCGCGGATCTCAGCGACAGCGAATGGCAGGCGCTGCGCACCTCGGCAGAGCTGCTCACGCAGCGGATGGCCGACGCGCGGCCCGCGAACGGAGAGGAGAGCTCGGCACCATGAGCTCAGGAGAGAGAACGGCGTCGATCTGGCGCCAGCCGATGCAGGTGTGGGCGGTCGCATTCGCGAGCGTCGTCGCGTTCATGGGGATCGGCCTGGTCGACCCGATCCTGCCCTCGATCGCGGAGCAGCTGCACGCGACCCCCGCCGAGAGCGAGCTGCTCTTCACGAGCTACCTCGTCATCACGGGGCTCATGATGCTCTTCACGAGCTTCGTCTCGAGCCGCATCGGCGCCAAGCGCACCCTCCTCATCGGGCTCGGGTTCATCCTCGTGTTCGCGTTCCTGTGCGCTGTCAGCGGCTCGGTCGACGCCGTGATCGGCTTCCGCGCGGGCTGGGGCCTCGGCAACGCGCTCTTCATCTCGACAGCCCTCGCGACGATCGTCGGCGCGGCGGCCGGCGGCAGCGCGAACGCGATCATGCTCTACGAGGCCGCGCTCGGCCTCGGTCTCGCCGTGGGCCCGCTCGTCGGCGGCCTGCTCGGCGAGGTGACCTGGCGCGCTCCCTTCTTCGGCGTCGCGACCCTCATGGCCATCGCCATCATCGCGATCGCCGTGCTGCTCAGGGCACCGGCCGACCGCCCGGAGCCCGTGCGCCTCACGGCGGCATTCCGCGCGCTCGCGACGCCAGCGCTCGGCCTGCTCGCGACGGCCGCGATCTTCTACAACATCGCGTTCTTCGTCCTGCTCGCCTACTCGCCGTTCCCGCTCGGCTTCTCGGCGCTCGGCATCGGCTTCACCTTCTTCGGCTGGGGGCTCGGCCTCGCGATCACCTCGATCTGGGGCGCGCCGCTGCTCCTGCGCGTCGTGCGCAGGACGACGGCGATCGCGATCGTCCTCCCGCTCATCGCGGTCGACCTCGTCGTCGCGGGGCTCCTCGTCCACAGCAAGCCCGCGCTCGTGACGTGCATCGTCGTGGGCGGGCTGCTGTTCGGCTTCATGAACACGATCCTCACGGAGACCGTGATGGAGGCGACCGACATCCCGCGCTCGATCGCGTCGTCGTCGTACTCGGGCGTGCGCTTCCTCGGCGGCGCCGCCGCGCCGCCCCTCGCGGCCGTGCTCGCCGAGCATTGGGGCGACACCGCTCCCTACGTCTTCGGGGCGATCGCGGCGCTCATCGCCGCCGTCATCGTCGTGAGCGGACGCCGTCTGCTCGCGCGCGCCGATGCGGGCCACGAGACCGCGGTCGACCAGGCTCAGGCCGTCCTCGTCGGCGACGCCGACTGATGCGGCGCCCCGTGGAGTCTCGGCGCCGAGCGCGCCGCGACTCCACGGGCACCTGGGTATCGCGCTCCGAGCGCGCGCGGCCCTACACTGCGAACATGCGCGTCATATCGGTATCGCGATGAGCGACTTCACGCCCCTGCGGCCCCCGGCACCCACTCGACTGAGCGAGCTCGTGTTCGAGCGCATCGCCGCGTCGATCGTGTCGGGAGAGCTCGCGCCCGGGGCCCAGATCAAGGACGACGAGGTCGCCGCCCAGCTCGGCGTGTCCCGCATGCCGGTGCGCGAGGCCTTCCTCCATCTCGAGCGCATCGGCCTCATCGAGATGGTCGCGAGCAGATACACGCGCGTGACCGAGATGACGCCCGAGATCGCCCGGGACGCCTTCGAGTACGCGGGCAACCAGGCCGGATGGGCGGGGCGCCTCGCGGCCGAGCGGATGACCGACGAGGAGCTCGCGCACGCGCTCTCGCTCCTCGACGCGATCCTCGCCGAGACCGGCGACGCCGACGCCCATCGGAAGCGTCTCGACGACTTCTACCTCGACCTCCTCGAGCAGTCGCGCAGCCGGCAGCTCCAGCTCGCGTCGCGCGACATCAACCTCGCGCTCGCGCGAGCGGTGCACGGCGTCGAGTCGGTGCCGGACGACCTGCTCGCCGCGATGGGCGACGGGTACCGGCGGCTGCGCGAGGCGCTCGCGGAGCGCGATGCCGACGGCGTCGAGCGGATCATCCGGGAGATCCACGCGATCTACGCGCGACTCTGACCGTCTTCGAAGGGGTGCGTGCAGCCGAAGGCGCGCAGCATCGCCGCCGACTTCGCGACGGTCTCGTCGGCCTCGGCCGCGGGATCGCTGTCGATCGTGATCGCGCCGCCCGTGCCGATGCGCGCGACGCCGTCGGCGACGACCGCGGTGCGGATGACGACCGACAGGTCGACGGCGCCGCAGCGCGAGAAGGCGCCGATGACCCCGGCGTAGACCCCGCGCGGCTCCGCCTCGAGCGCATCGAGCAGCTCGACCGTGCGCCGCTTCGGCGCACCCGTCATCGACCCCGGCGGGAACAGCGCCCCCGCGGCCCGCACGCCCGCGGCGGGGCGCGGCAGCAGGCGCGCCCGCACCGAGGTCACGAGCTGGTGCACCGTCGCATACGTCTCCACGGCCATGAGCTGGGGCACGTCGACGGTGCCCGGGGCGCTGATCCGGCCCAGGTCGTTGCGCAGCAGGTCGACGATCATGAGGTTCTCGCTGCGCGTCTTCGGGTCCGCGGCGAGCGCGGCCGCCGCCGCGCGGTCGGCGGCGGGATCGGCGAGGCGTCGCGCGGTGCCCTTGATCGGCTTCGTCTCGGCCCAGCCCGAGCGCGAGACCGTGAGATAGCGCTCGGGCGAGCACGACAGGATCGTCCGGCCCGGCAGCCGCAGATACGACGCGTAGGGAGCGGGGTTGGCGCGCCGCAGCCGCCGGTACGCCTCGAAGGGCGCGTCGTCGACCGGGCACCGCAGCGTGTAGGTGTAGCAGGCCTCGTAGGAGTCCCCCGCGAGGAGCCACGAGCGGACGGCGTCGAGGTCGCGCCGGTAGCGCGCGCGGGTCACGGAGGCCTCAGCAGCGCCCGCGAGCGGCGGCGCGAGCGGCGGCGCGAGCGGCGGCGCGAGCGGCGCGAGCTCGCCGAGCCGCTGAGCCGTCGCGGCGATCCAGGAGCGCGCGTCCGCCTCGTCGGATGCGGGGCCGGTCGCGACGACCTGCACGACGCCGTCGACGTGGTCGACGACGACGTACCGGCTGAGGTGCACGAGCTGGGCGTCGGGCTCGCGCGTCGGCCGCCGCGCGCCGATGTCCTTGACGCCGTAGCCGATCGCGCCCACGTAGCCGCCGGCGAACGGGAGATCGGACGGCGCATCGACGGGGTTCACGTCGAGGCGCTCGGCGAGCAGCTCCCACAGGTCGATCCCGGCTCCCGCGTCGGCCCCGTCGATCCGCACCCGGCCGTCCGCCGCCCAGAACTCCACGACGTGATCGCGCGGCCCCTCCGGCGCGCCGATGATCGACCAGCGGCCCATGCCGTACGCCTGCTGGGCGCTGTCGAGCCAGACCGCCGTCCCTCCGTCCGGGCCGTGGAGCGCGGCGAAGATCGCCTCGGCGTCGGCCTCGAGCGGCAGCGTGCGCGTCCACGCGAGCCACGTGCCGGGGCGCCCCGTCGAGCCCGTCATGCGCGCTCCTGTGCGAGGAAGTTCTCGACGATCCGACCGCCCGCGCCGGTCCCGATCGACTCCGGATGGAACTGCACGCCCCACCATCCGCGCTCGATGCACTCCCCCGCCATGATGAGGCCGTCCTCCGAGCGCGCGGTCACGCGCAGCGCAGCCGGAGCGGGCTCGGCCACGACGAGCGAGTGGTAGCGGACGGCGTCGAACCCGTCGCTCACGCCCGCGAACAGGGCGGACCCGTCGTGCGCGATGCGGTCGATCCGCCCGTGCGCGGGGCGCGGGGCCGGCACGATGCGCCCGCCCAGCGCGACCGCCATCGCCTGGAATCCGAAGCACACGCCGAGCACGGGCACCGCCGCGCGCTCGAGCACCTCGAAGCCGCGCCCGACGTCCTCCGCGCGATGGGGTGTGCCGGGCCCCGGGCCGAGCACGACGTGCGAGTACCCCGCCAGGTGGTCGACGTCGACGTCGTCGTTCTGCACGAGGTGCGGCTCCACGCCCGTCGCGCTCCAGATGAGCTGCAGCAGGTTGCCCGTGTACGAGTCGTAGTTGTCGACGAGGAGCACTCGGAGCCCGCCTGCCTGTCCCTTCGTCATCGACACCATTCTGGGGCACGCGCGGACGGGTGCGAGACTGGGCGCATGCAGCTGCTCGACGGGGTGCCCGCGTCGGCGGCCGATCTCCAGCCGCTCGCGCTCACGGGCTTCGGCCACTTCACCACGGTGCGGGTCGAGCGCGGCGGCGTGCGCGGCCTCGCGCGGCACCTCGCGCGGCTCGCGCGAGACTGCCGCACGGTGTTCCGCGTCGAGCTCGACATCGCGACCGTGCGCGATCAGCTGCGCGCGGCGATCGCCGACGAGCCGGACCCCGTCGTCGTGCGGGTGACGGTGTTCGACCCTCGGCTCGGGGTCGAGCGACCCGGAGCGGAGGCTCGCCCCCGCGTGCTCATGACGCCGCGCCCTGCCGCCCCCGCGCGGCCTCCCGCTCTGCGCGTGCGCACGGTCCGCTACGCCCGCGAGCTCCCGGCCGTCAAGCACACGGGCCTCTTCGGCGCTCTGCTCGCCCGTGCCGAGGCGCAGCGCGACGGGTGGGATGACGCCGTCTTCGCCGACGACGCCGGTCGGCTCGCGGAGGGGCCCACCTGGAACCTCGGGTTCGTGCGCGACGGCGACGTCGTCTGGCCGACCGCCGACGCGCTGCCCGGTGTCACGGCGGCGGTTCTCGACGACGCGCTGCGCGCGCAATCGGTGCCGAGCTCGACCGCAGCCGTGACGCCGGCGGATCTCCCCCGGATGGACGCGGCGTTCGCGACGAACGCCGGATTCGGTGTGCGGCCCATCGCGAGCATCGACGGGGTCGCGTGGGATCCCGCGCACCCGGCGCTCGAGCGGCTCGAGACGGCCTATCTCGGGATCCCGCTCGAGCAGGTGTGAGGGCGCCCGCGTAGAGTCGCGCCATGAGCGATGTCATCATCACGGTGCGCGGCGAGGATGAGGAGCGCAGGGCCCCCGAGCGGGCGACCCTCCATCTCTCCGTGCGCGCCGACGCGCCGGCGCGCGACGAGGTCGTGCGGCGCGTCCTCGCGCGGTCCGAGACGGTCCGCGAGCGGATCGCCGCGGCGAGCGCGGCCGGATCGATCCTCGACTGGTCGAGCGCGCGTCTCGCCGTGCGCGTCGAGCGCCCGTGGGGCGACGGCGGCGTCCGCCACGACCCCGTGCACACGGCCGCGGTCGAGTTCACGGCGACGTTCGCCGATGCCGGCGACCTGTCCGCGTGGGTGTCGGACACGTCGACGCTCGACGACGTCGAGATCGGCGAGGTGCACTGGCACCTGACCGCGCAGACGCGGGCCGCCCTCGAGCGCGACGTCGCCGCGCGGGCGGTGGGCATCGCGGTCGCGAGGGCGAAGGCGTACGCCGAGGCGCTCGGCCTGCACTCCGTCGTCCCGCTCGAGGTGGCCGACGCGGGCTTCCTCGCCCCCGAGGGCGGCCCGCGGCCGCTTCGCGCGATGCGCGCGACGGCGTTCGACGCCGCAGAGGCCGCCGTGGGCTACCGCCCCGACGACATCGTCGTGGGGGCCGCCGTCGAGGCGCGGTTCGCCGCGCGCTGAGGCGGCGGGCGCCGCACGCGCCCGCCGCCTCACGCGTCATCGTCGTCCGGGCTTCGCGACCGAGAGCTGGGCGACGTCGCTCTGCACCCGGCCGTGGGCGTTCTCGACCGTCGCGCGCACGAGCATCCCGTCGCTCTCGGAGCGCGCCTTCTCGATGCGGTACGACGCCGAGCCATCCGTCGCGATCTGCGCGGTCGAGCCGGCCGCGGGCTGCCACGTCGCGCCGCCATCAGCGGATGTCTCCCACGTGACGACCGGAGCGGGCGCACCCGAGACCTCGATCGCGAACTGCGCCGATCCGTTCCTGCGCGCCGTCGCGTCCTCCGGCTGCGCGGCGATCTCGGGCAGCCCGACCGTCTGATCGACCACGGGCCATCCGTCCTCCCACGCGAGTCGATGGAGACCGAGACGGGGGAAGTAGGGGATCTCCTCATTGGCCGCGTCGTAGTAGTGGAAGGCGAGCACGCCGTCGTCGACGGACTGCCCGCCCGGGCCGACGATCGCGCCGTGGGTGTCGAGCAGCGTGCTCCCTCCCCCGCCGAGCATGTCGCGGCCGTCCTTGTCGAGGTACGGGCCCGTGACCGACCGCGAGCGCCCCACCGCGACGTGATAGGTGCTGTCCGCACCCTGGCAGCAGGCGTCGAAGGAGACGAAGAGGTAGTACCAGCCGTCGTGCTCCTCGATGAACGGCGCCTCGACGCGATTGCCGGGAGCGAAGCGGTCGACGAGGTGCACGGCGTTCTCGACCGCGCCGGGCACGGGCTTGCCGCTCGGCCACGCGATCTCGACGAGGAAGATCCCGTACCAGTGCGAGCCGATCGCCATGTAGGGCGTGCCGTCGGCGTCCTCGATGATGCCGGCGTCGATCGCGTTGAACTCCTTGCCGCCGGCGATGGGCTGGGGCGACGCGATGACGGGACCCTGGTCGACCCACGCGTAGTCGGGGTCGTCGGGGTCGAGCGTCGTGTTCGTCGCGAGCGCCGTGACGGAGGTGTTCGTGCCGAAGCGCGACGCGGAGTAGTAGAGGTAGTAGGTGCCGTCGTGCTCGTAGAGCTCGGGCGCCCACAGGTTGTCGGGCAGTGCTCCGTCGGCGAAGTGGTCGTCGATCCAGGCGGGGATCTCGTCCCACACGTTGCCGTCGTACTCCCAGGTGACGCCCTCGTCGTGCGACGACCAGGTCTGGATCGTCCCGCCGTTCGCGCGGCCGACCTCTCCGGTCGAGTACACGTACCACGTGCCGTCGCTCTCGTCGATGAAGAGCGACGGGTCGTGGATCGGCGCGGTCTGCCCCGTGACCGAGATGCCTCCGGTCGGTGCCGGCTCCGGCTCGGTCGGCGGGGCGGCCGCGGCGGGCACGGCGGCGCTCACGACGAGCGTGGCCGTCAGCAGCGCGGCCGGGAGAAGAGAAGAGCGGCGCGATGTCATCTGACTCCTTTTACAACGTTGTAGATCAAGGCTGCACCGACCCTAGCCGGACCGGACACGAGGGGTCAACCGCACGAGAGAGGGGAACGCGCCGGCGCGTTCCCCTCGACCTCGTGCGGGACGTCGTCCCGACGGCGCTCGGAGTCAGGCGGTCATGCCGCCTCCTCCGATCACGCGTCCGCGCGTCTCGGATTCGCGCGCGAACGGGGTGTGGGCGTTCTGAGAGAAGCCGGGCGTCTCGGCGAGCATGCTGTGGCTCGTCTGACGCCGGGAGTCCCCCACCTCTGCGCACACGTCATAGCGGATGAAAGGCATTTCCGTCTCCCTGCAGATGAGGCCCCAGTCGCCCCGCGATCCCCCTGCACGCCGATCCGTCCGGCGGGCAGCCCCTCGGTCTCCAGGACGTTCCCCATCCGCCCTCCAGTAAAGCCACCTCGACGTCCGCGAGGTGGGTGCGTCGCGGATTTAACCCTCGACTTCACCCATTGCATCCTCCGGAGGATCATGGCAGAAGGGAGGTGTCCACGGAAGGGCGGGAAGGAGCGCTGACAGGATGCGGACCGACCGCTTCGCCGACCGCGCGGAGGCGGGCCGCGCGCTCGCCGACCTGCTCGCGGATCTCCGCGGCACGCCGGATCTCCTCGTCCTGGGGCTCCCGCGCGGCGGCGTGCCGGTCGCGGCGGGGGTCGCGCGTGCGCTCGGCGCCGAGCTCGACGTGCTCGTGGCGCGCAAGCTCGGCCATCCGGCGCAGCCCGAGGTCGCCATGGGCGCGATCGCCGCGGTCGGGCGCGACGACCTCGCCGCCGTGGAGAACCCGGCCATCGTCGACCCCTCGGCGATGGCCGGCGTGCGGGCCGACGAGGAGGTCGAGCTGCGGCGCCGACAGCGGGCGTACCGAGACGGCCGACCGCCCGTGCGGATCGACGGCCGCGTGGTCGTGCTCGTCGACGACGGCCTGGCGACGGGCGCCACCATGCGCGCCGCCGTCGCGGCCGTGCGCGCGGCCTCCCCCGCCCGCGTCATCGTCGCCGTCCCCGTCGCGCTCGGAACGACGGCCGACGACATCGCACGCGAGGCCGACGAGGTGGTGTGCGCGTGGACCGCCGAGGGCCTGTGGGCCGTCGGCGCCGCGTACGACCGCTTCGATCAGACGAGCGACGACGAGGTGCGCGAGCTCCTCGCACGCGCCCTGCGGGACATGTCCTAGTCTCGAACTCATGGCGGCACCCGCAGCTGGATCGCAGACGCTGAGCCGCGGCATCCGGCTGCTCGAGCTGATCGCCGCCTCCGAGCGCGATCCGACGATCGACGAGCTCGCGGCGCGCCTCGACGTGCACCGCTCGGTCGCCTACCGTCTGCTGCGCACGCTCGAGGACCACGGACTCGTCTCCCGCGACGAATCGGGCAGGGTCGCGCTCGCCGCGGGCCTCGCCGCCCTGGCGGCCGGCGTCTCGCGCGATCTCCGCCAGGCCGCGCTCCCCGATCTCGAGGCGGTCGCCGACGAGCTCGGGATGACCTGCCTCCTCGCGATCCAGCTCGACCGCGACGAGGCCGTGACGCTGCTGAGCGCATCGCCGCGGCAGACGATCGCCGTCGTCTCCTACCGCCCCGGCCATCGCCATCCCATCACGCGAGGCGGGCCCGGCAAGGCGATCCTCCTGTCCATCCCCGAGGAGTCCTGGCCCGCCGACGTCGACGACCGGCTGCGCACGGAGATCGCGGAGAGCCGCGCGCGCGGGTACGCCGTCAGCCACGACGAGGTCGTCTCGTCGCTGCACTCCGTCGCGGTTCCGCTGACCGTGCCGGGTCAGCCGCCCGCCGCGATCGCGGTCATCCACGTGTCGCTGCCGCGCGAGGCCGCGGCCATCGCCGCGCGCCTGCAGTCCGCGGCCGCGAGCGTCGTGCGCCGCTACGGGGCCTGACCGGAGCGGATCAAGCGTCGACGGCGGTCGCCGCGCAGCCGGCGAAGAATGCGGCGAGCTCGTCGCGCGCCGCGAGCGGGAGGACGTGCGCGACGTACTGATCGGGCCGCACCACGACGACGGCGCCCGAGCGGTCGACGCCGCGCGCGTCGAAGATGTCGTCGCGCGGATCGGCCGCGTACACCTTCTCGTGGTCGACGACCTGGAACGGCCCCGTGCGGGGCCGGAACACGTCGGGCACGCGTCCCGGATCGACGTCGAGATGCGCCTCCTGGTAGACGACCTTCACGTCGAACCACGCATCGCGGTCGGCGCCGGCGGGCGTCGCGGCGAGCGGCGACGCCGCCGAGGTCGCGAGCCACTCGGCGAGCTCGACCGTCTCCGACCCGCGCGCGAGGCCATCCGCCCCCGCGAAGACGTAGATGCGCCAGCGGCCGTCCGCACGCGCGTGGTGCCCCAGGTGCACGGGATTGCCGTCGCACACGCGCACGACCGGGTGCGATCGGAAGCGCTTGCCGATCGGGAACCCGGCGGCGAGCGCCTGGTGGACACCCTCCCCCACGATCATGGACGGCGCGTACTCGGTCATGAACCCCGCGGGGAACTCGGCCGTCTGCACGTAGAAGCGCTCGAGCTCGGTCGGGTCGTCCAGCTCGTCGGGCTTCGCGGCCATGAGCGACGACCACTTCCGGTCGAAGTCGATGAGGTTCTGCGCGACGACCTGCCGCTCGGCGGAGTACGTCGCGAGCAGGGTCTCGGGCGCGCGGCCCTCGAGCACGTGGCCCAGCTTCCACCCGAGGTTGAAGCCGTCCTGGATCGACACGTTCATCCCCTGTCCGGCCTTGGCACTGTGCGTGTGGCACGCGTCGCCCATGATGAAGACGCGCGGCGTGCGCGAGCCCGGCTCGATGACGTCGTCGAAGCGATCGGTGACGCGGTGGCCGACCTCGTACACGCTGCGCCATGCGACGTGCCGCACGGTGAGCGTGTACGGGTGGAGGATCTGGTTGGCGCGGGCCTCGACCTCCTCCTGCGTCGTCAGCCGCACCCGACCGTCGTCGTCGGGCGGCACCTCGCCGAGGTCGACGTACATGCGGAAGAGATGGTTCCCCTCGCGGGGGATGTGCAGGATGCTGCCGCCGTCGTGCGACTGGATGGCGCACTTGCGGCGGATGTCGGGGAAGTCGGTGTCGGCGAGCACGTCCATGACGCCCCACGCGTGGAACGCCTTCGCGCCCTGGTGCGTCGCGCCGATCGCCTCGCGCACGCGGCTGTGCGCCCCGTCGCCGCCGACGACGTACTTCGCGCGGACGACGCGCTCGGCGCCCTGGTCCGGGCCGACGGTGCGCCGCAGCGTGACCGACACCGGATGGTCGCCCTCGCCGATCTCGAGCCCGACGAACTCCCACCCGTAGTCCGGCCGGTTCCGTGTGGGCGAGTGCGCCATGACCTCGAGGAAGTAGTCCTGCACGCGCGCCTGGTTCACGATGAGGTGCGGGAACTCGCTGATGCCGGTCGGGTCGTCGGGGGCGACCGCGGTGCGCACGATGTTCTCGGGATGCGCGGCATCCGGCTTCCAGAACGCCATCTCGGTGATGCGGTAGGCCTCCTCGATGATGCGGTTCGCGAAGCCGAACGCCTGGAACGTCTCGACGCTGCGGGCCTGGATGCCGTCGGCCTGGCCGACCTCGAGCCGTCCGCCGCGGCGCTCGATGATGCGCGTCGTGATCCCGGGGAACTGCGAGAGCTGCGCCGCGAGGGTGATGCCCGCGGGCCCGGTGCCGACGATGAGGACGTCGACGACGTCGGGGAGCTCCCCCGGGCGCTCCAGCCCGACGCCCGCGGCCGGCTGCACGCGCGGATCGCCGGAGACGTAGCCATGGTGGTGGAACTGCACGGGAGATCTCCTCACGTCGATGTGGGTGATGCAGGCTGCTGCGCCGCGAGTTCGATAATCGAACACGTCGTTCTCTTATCGAATGAGCCGAGCGTACTCCGGATCCGCCGTCGAGGCAAGAGAACGTATACGATCAGCCCGTCGATTCGATAGGATGGTCGCGTCCGGGCCGCGGGAGCGCCCGGTGCTCGAAAAAGGGGCACGAAGCCGCGCGGCGGCGCGAGCGAGACACATACGGAGCACCGTCGCCCGTCCTCGTCTCGAAAGGCCCTGCCATGCCCCATGTCTCCCAGCACGTCGCCGTCGCCCTCGCCCGCCACATCGACCAGGTGTTCGGCCTCATGGGCAACGGCAACGCCCACTTCCTGGACGCCATCCTGCGGCACACGTCCGCGTCATTCACCGCCGTCCGCCACGAGGCGGGCGCGGTGGTCGCGGCTGACGCGCACTATCGCGCCTCCGGACGGATCGCCGCCGCGACGACGACGTACGGAGCGGGCTTCACGAACACCCTCACCGCGCTCGCCGAGGCGGCGCAGGCGCGCGTGCCTCTCGTCCTCATCGTCGGGGACGAGCCGACATCCGGACCCCGTCCGTGGGACGTCGACCAGATCGCGCTCGCCTCGGCCGTCGGCGTCCGCACGTACACCGCCGGACGCCTGGACGCCGCCGCGAGCACCGTGATCGCGATCGAGCACGCGCTGTCGTACCGCGTGCCCGTCGTGCTCGCGATCCCCTACGACGTGCCGACCCTCGAGGCCGGCGAGGTGCCGCCGACGCCGCCGCTGCATCTGCCGCAGCCGCAGGAGCCGTCGCCGGCCACCCGCGCCGCGATCGCGCGCGTCGCCGAGGCGCTCGCCGCGGCCGAGCGGCCGCTCCTCCTCGCGGGGCGCGGTGCGCACCTGGCCGGCGCGCGCACCGCGCTGGGCGCCCTCGCCGACACGACGGGGGCGATCACGGCATCGACGGCGCTCGGCCGCGGGGTCTTCCCCGATCCGCGCCACGATCTCGGCGTGACGGGAGGCTTCGGCGCCCTGGGGGCGATGGAGCTCATCCGCGAGGCCGACGTCGCCGTCGTTCTCGGCGCGTCCCTCAGCCCGTTCACGATGCGCTTCGGCGAGCTCTTCTCGCCCGGAACCCGCGTCGCGCAGGTCGACGTCGCGCCGACGGCGACCCATCCGCGCGTCGGCGAGTTCCTGCAGGGCGACGTGCGCGTGATCGCCGAGCACCTCGTGCGCGCGCTCGACGGGGCGACGCCGTCGGGGTGGCGCGAGAGCGTCGACCTCGCTCCCCTGCGCCTGCAGGACCCGGGCGAGCGCACGGCGCCCGATGGGCGGCTCGACCCGCGCAGCGCCGCGGCGCGCATCGGCGAGCTCCTGCCCGAGGACCGCATCGTCGTGAGCGACGGCGGGCACTTCATCGCGTGGGCCAACATGTACTGGCCGGTCGCGTCGCCCGAGCGGATGATCATGGTCGGCACCGCGTACCAGTCGATCGGGCTGGGGTTCCCGAGCGTCGCGGGCGCCGTGCAGGCCGCGCCGTCGGCGACGGTCGTGCTCACGACCGGCGACGGGGGCGGCCTCATGGCGCTCGCGGATCTCGAGACCGCCGTCCGGACCGCGGGCGGCCGGGGCATGTGCGTCGTCTGGAACGACGGGGCGTATGGCGCCGAGGTGAACCTCTACGGGCTCAAGGGCCTCGCCGAGGCGCCCATGCTCATCCCCGACGTCGACTTCGCGGCGCTCGGTGCGGCGGTGGGAGCCGAGGGGGTGGTGGTGCGCGACCTCGCCGACCTCGAGCACCTCGCGCGCTGGACCGCGCGCCCCGTCGAGGAGCGGCCGTTCCTCCTGCTCGACCTCCGCGTGAGCCGGTCGGTCATCGCCCCGTATCAGCGCGAGGTCATCCGCGTGAACAGCTGAGGCGTCGTCGCCGAGGAGGCCGCCCGGATCACCGGGCGGCCTCCTTCCGTGCGCGGGTCAGCGCTCCCAGGCGTAGATGCCCTCGGACTGCTCGGCCTCCGCGGTCGGGCGCAGGTTGATGCCCTTGCGATCGCGCAGGAGCAGCGTCGCGACGAGGCCGACGGCCGTCATGCCGACGAGGTACCACGTGACCGAGGTCGACGAGCCCGTCGTCTGCTGCAGCCACTGCGCGATCGTCGGGGCGAACGCCCCGCCGAGGATGGCGCCGATCGCGTAGGAGATGGAGACGCCCGAGAAGCGGACGGAGGCCGGGAACATCTCGCTGTACCACGCCGACTGCGGGCCGTAGGTGAACCCCAGCCCGATCGTCAGCAGGATCAGGCCGAGCGCGAGGAGAGCGGCGCTGCCGGTGTTCACGAGTGGGAAGAGCGCGAAGAGCGCGGCGCCCTGCGCGACCCAGCCGATGATGTACGTCGTGCGCCGACCGAGCACGTCGCTCAGCCAGCCGGCGATGAACGTGGAGACGAGCCACGTCACCGACGAGGCCGTGACCGCCCACAGCACCGCGCCGCGATCGAGCCCGACGGGCCCGTCGGGGTTCGTCGCGTAGTTCTGCACGTAGCCGCCGGTCGTCATGTAGCCCACCGCGTTGTTGCCCGCGAAGACGAGCGCCGCGAGCACCACGAGCGGCGCGAAGCGCGCGAAGAGCCTCACGACGGGCGCGCTCGTGCGCTCCTTGCGCTCGGCGATCTCGGTGAAGACCGGGCTCTCCTCGACGCGGCGGCGCACCCAGTAGCCCACGACGATGAGGACGATCGAGAAGAGGAACGGGATGCGCCAGCCCCATTCGAGGAAGGCGTCGCCGGGGAACACGGCGTTCATGATCGCGAGCATGGCGCTCGCGAGGAGGAGGCCGATGGGGACGCCGATCTGCGGCATCGCGCCGTAGAGGCCGCGGCGGTCGCGCGGCGCGTGCTCGACGGCCATGAGCACGGCGCCGCCCCACTCGCCGCCCGCCGAGACGCCCTGCAGGACGCGCAGGACGATGAGGAGGATCGGCGCGGCAGCGCCGATCTGCGCGTAGGTCGGCAGGAGCCCGATGAGGACGGTCGCTGCTCCCATGAGGATGAGCGTCACGACGAGGACGATGCGGCGGCCGAAGCGGTCGCCGAAGTGGCCCGCGAGGAACGCGCCGAGCGGGCGGAAGAGGAAGCTGATGCCGACCGTGAGGAACGACAGGATCGTGCCGAGGCCCGGGCCCGCGGGCTCGAAGTAGAGCTGCGCGAACACGAGGCCGGCGGCCGAGGCGTAGATGAAGTAGTCATACCACTCGACGGTCGTGCCGACGACGGTCGCGATGGCGACGCGGCGGCGGTCGGCCGACGAGGCGATGGTGCCGGTGGGCGTGAGCGGCCCGCCGTTCGGGTGATGCGCGGACATCTGGCACTCCAATGTGACGAGGTCGGATGGCGCGTCTGCGCGCCGTCGATCTGGACAATATACGATTTCGAATACGTTCCGACAACACCCCTTGCGCCGGGCAACGGATCGTATATGATCTCGTACACGACATCCGTTCGACGAGCGAAGGAGCTCCCGTGGGCCTCGAAGACCGCCGCCTCCCCCGACCCGGGAAGATCATCGCGGTGCACCTGAGCTACCCCTCGCGCGCCGACCAGCGCGGGCGGCGCCCTGCCGCACCCTCGTACTTCCTCAAGCCGTCGAGCTCGCTCGCCGAGAGCGGCGCGACCGTCGAACGGCCCGCCGGGACCGAGCTGCTCGCGTTCGAGGGCGAGATCGCGCTCGTGATCGGCACGGCCGCGCGCGGGATCGGCATCGACGACGCGTGGGACCACGTCGCGTGGGTCACGGCCGCCAACGACTGGGGGCTCTACGATCTCCGCGCGAACGACAGGGGCTCGAACCTGCGGAACAAGGGCCGCGACGGGTACACGCCGATCGGCCCCGACCTCATCGACGCGCGCGCGGTCGACCCCGCGGGCCTGCGCGTGCGCACCTGGCGCAATGGCGAGCTCGTGCAGGACGACACGACCGCCGAGCTCCTCTTCCCCCTCCGGCAGCTCGTCGCCGACCTCGCGCAGCACCTCACGCTCGAGCCCGGCGACGTCATCCTGACCGGCACCCCCGCCGGCTCGTCGGTCGCCCTCCCCGGCGACGTCGTCGAGGTCGAGGTCGACGCGCCCGACGCGCCGGGTGCCCCGACGAGCGGCCGACTCGTCTCGCGCGTCGTGGAGGGCGCCGCCCGGTTCGATCCGGCGCTGGGATCCCTCCCCTCCGTCGACGACCGCCAGCGCGAGGAGGCGTGGGGCTCGCGCGCCGCCGCCGGGCTCGACGCCCCTGCTCCCGCCCTCGACCCCGCGCTGCGCGCCAAGCTCCTCGAGGCACCCGTCGCGGGGCTCTCGCAGCAGCTGCGCAAGCGCGGTCTCGACAGCGTGTCGATCGACGGCGTGCGCCCGACCCGCCCGGGCGTCAAGCTCGTCGGCGTCGCGCGGACCCTGCGCTTCGTGCCGCACCGCGAAGACCTCTTCCGCAGCCACGGCGGCGGTTACAACGCGCAGAAGCGCGTCTTCGACGCCGTCGGCGAGGGGGAGGTCATCGTGATCGAGGCCCGCGGCGAGCGCGGCTCGGGCACGCTCGGCGACATCCTCGCCCTGCGCGCCATCGCGCGCGGAGCCGCCGGCGTCGTCACCGACGGAGGCGTGCGCGACTACGCGGCCGTCGCGGAGATGGACCTGCCCGTCTTCAGCCAGGGGCCGCACCCGGCCGTCCTCGGCCGACGCCATGTGCCGTGGGACGCCGACATCGCGATCGCGTGCGGCGGCGCGACCGTCGTCCCGGGCGACATCGTGGTCGGCGACGACGACGGGGTGATCGTCATCCCGCCCGCTCTCGCCGACGAGGTGGCCGACGCGGCGCTCGCGCAGGAGGCCGAGGACGCCTGGATCGCGGAGCAGGTCGCCGCGGGGCACCCGGTCGAGGGCCTCTTCCCCATGAACGCCGAGTGGCGCGCGCGCTTCGACGCCGCCCGCGGGACGGGAGGATGAGAGCATGACCGACACCCTCACCGGCCTCAGCAAGTCGCAGCGCGCGTACGAGTGGATCCGCGAGCGGATCCAGCGGCACGAGTTCGGCCCCGGCTACCGTCTCGTGCTCGGCTCGATCGCCGCCGCGCTCGACATGAGCGTCGTCCCCGTGCGCGAGGCCGTGCGCCGCCTCGAGGCCGAGGGCATCGTGGAGTTCGAGCGCAACGTGGGAGCCCGCGTGACGCTCGTCGACGAGACGGAGTACCTCCACTCCATGCAGACGCTTGGGGTGGTCGAGGGCGTCGCGACCTCGCTCTCGGCTCCGCTCCTCGACGCCGCCGATCTCGACCGCGCGAGCGCGATCAACGAGCGGCTGCGCCGGCTGCTCGACGACTTCGACCCGCACCGCTTCACGATGATCAACCAGGAGTTCCACGCGGTGCTCTTCGAGCCCTGCCCGAATCCGCACATCCTCGACCTCGTGCACCGCGGATGGACGCGGATGGCCGGGCTGCGGGATTCGAGCTTCGCCTTCGTCCCCGGCCGTGCGCACGAGTCCGTCGCCGAGCACGACCGCATCCTCGAGCTCATCCGCTCGGGCGCCGAGCCCCTCGAGATCGAGCTCGCGGCGCGGGAGCACCGCTGGGCGACCATGAACGCCTTCCTCGCGCAGCGCCACGCCGCCGAGACGCAGACCGACCGAACGAAGCCCCTCACCGAGGAGGAGACATGACCGACATCGCCCTCGACCGCCGGCACGTGCCCGCGGACCTGCCCGAGCGCATCCAGCACTACATCGACGGGGAGTTCGTCGACTCCGTCGACGGCGGCACGTTCGACGTTCTCGAGCCCGTCTCGAACGACGTGTACCTGCAGGCGGCCGCCGGGCAGAGGGCGGATGTCGACCGCGCGGTCGCGGCTGCGCGCCGCGCGTTCGCGGATGGCCCCTGGCCGCGCATGCTGCCGCGCGAGCGCTCCCGCGTGCTCCACCGCATCGCCGACATCGTCGAGTCGCGCGATGCGCGGCTCGCGGAGCTGGAGTCCTTCGACTCGGGCCTGCCGATCACGCAGGCTCTCGGCCAGGCGCGGCGCGCGGCCGAGAACTTCCGCTTCTTCGCCGACCTCGTCGTCGCGCAGGCGGACGACACCTTCAAGGTGCCCGGCCGCCAGATCAACTACGTCAACCGCAAGCCGATCGGCGTCGCGGGGCTCATCACGCCCTGGAACACGCCGTTCATGCTCGAGTCCTGGAAGCTCGCCCCCGCGCTCGCGACCGGCAACACCGTCGTGCTGAAGCCTGCGGAGTTCACGCCCCTCTCGGCGTCGCTGTGGGCGGGCATCTTCGAGGAGGCGGGCCTGCCGCGCGGCGTGTTCAACCTCGTCAACGGCCTGGGCGAGGAGGCGGGCGACGCGCTCGTGAAGCACCCCGACGTGCCGCTCATCTCGTTCACGGGCGAGAGCCGGACGGGGCAGATCATCTTCGCGAACGCGGCCCCGCACCTCAAGGGGCTCTCGATGGAGCTCGGCGGCAAGAGCCCGGCGATCGTGTTCGCCGACGCCGACCTCGACGCCGCGATCGACGCGACGATCTTCGGCGTCTTCTCGCTCAACGGCGAGCGCTGCACGGCCGGCAGCCGCATCCTCGTCCAGCGCGCGGTGTACGACGAATTCGTCGAGCGGTATGCGGCCCAGGCGAAGCGCGTGAAGGTCGGCTACCCGCACGACCCCGCGACCGAGGTGGGCGCGCTCGTGCACCCCGAGCACTTCGCGAAGGTGATGTCGTACGTCGAGATCGGCAGGAGCGAGGGTCGGCTCGTCGCCGGCGGCGGGCAGCCCGACGGCTTCGCGTTCGGCAACTTCGTCGCGCCGACCGTGTTCGCCGACGTCCCGCGCGACGCGCGCATCTTCCAGGAGGAGATCTTCGGGCCCGTCGTCGCGATCACGCCGTTCGACACCGACGAGGAGGCGCTCGCGCTCGCGAACGACACGAAGTACGGGCTCGCGGCGTACATCTGGACGAACGACCTCAAGCGCGCCCACAACGTCGCGCAGGCGGTCGAGGCCGGCATGGTGTGGCTGAACTCGAACAACGTGCGCGACCTGCGCACGCCGTTCGGCGGCGTCAAGGCGTCGGGGCTCGGCCACGAGGGCGGCTACCGCTCCATCGACTTCTACACCGACCAGCAGGCCGTGCACATCACCCTGGGCGAGGTGCACAACCCGACCTTCGGCAGGAACTGACTCCCGGCCATCCGCTCACGCAAGGACGCATGACATGACCCGACGCGAGGACATGACCCTCACCTCCTCCGGCTACTTCGTCTCGCAGGAGGCGCCGATCGCCGCGGCGAACCCGATCCCCCGCCCCGCTGCCGCTCCCCCGGACATCCTCCGGTGCGCCTACATGGAGCTCGTGGTGACCGATCTCGCAGCATCCCGCGCGTTCTACGTCGACGTGCTCGGCCTCTACGTGACCGAGGAGGACGACACGACGATCTACCTGCGCTCGACCGAGGAGTTCATCCACCACAACCTCGTGCTCCGCACGGGCCCGGTCGCGGCGGTCGCGGCGTTCTCGTACCGCGTGCGCTCGCCCGAGGACCTCGACCGCGCCGTCGCCTTCTTCGCCGAGCTCGGATGCCGCGTCGAGCGCCGACCCGAGGGCTTCGTGAAGGGCATCGGCGACTCCGTCCGCGTGGAGGACCCGCTCGGCTTCCCGTACGAGTTCTTCCACCAGGCCGACCACGTCGAGCGGATGTCGTGGCGGTACGACCTGCATGTCCCCGGCGAGCTCGTGCGCCTGGATCACTTCAACCAGGTCACGCCCGACGTCCCGCGTGCGGTCTCATACATGCAGAGCCTCGGATTCCGCGTCACGGAGGACATCCAGGACGAGGAGGGCACGGTGTACGCGGCATGGATGCGCCGGAAGCCGACCGTGCACGACACCGCGATGACCGGCGGCGACGGCCCCCGCATGCACCACGTGTGCTTCGCCACGCACGAGAAGCACAACATCCTCGCGATCTGCGACCAGCTCGGGGCGCTGCGCCGCTCCGACGCGATCGAGCGCGGGCCGGGGCGACACGGCGTCTCGAACGCGTTCTACCTCTACCTCCGCGACCCCGACGGCCACCGCGTCGAGGTGTACACGCAGGACTACTACACCGGCGACCCCGACAACCCCGTCATCACATGGGACGTGCACGACAACCAGCGCCGGGACTGGTGGGGCAATCCGGTCGTGCCGAGCTGGTACACCGACGCGTCGCTCGTGCTCGACCTCGACGGCAACCCGCAGCCCGTGCGCGCCCGCACCGACGCGAGCGAGATGGCGGTGACGATCGGCGCCGACGGCTTCTCGTACACGCGACGAGACGACGACGAGGCGATGCCCGAGTGGAAGCAGGGCGAGTACAAGCTGGGGCACCAGCTGTGAGCCTCTCGGCCGAGGCGATCCGGGCGATCGCCGACGAGCTGGCCGCGGCCGACCGTGACCGGACGCTCATCCCGCGCATCACCGCGCGCCATCCGGAGGCGACCGTCGACGACGCGTACGCGATCCAGGGCATCTGGCGCGACGGCCGGATCGCCGCGGGGCGCCGCCTCGTCGGCCGGAAGATCGGCCTCACGTCGCGCGCGATGCAGCAGGCGACGGGCATCTCCGAGCCGGACTACGGGGTCATGTTCGATGACACGGTCTGGGAGAGCGGCGCCCGCATCCCGCACGACCGCTTCTCGAACGTGCGGATCGAGGTCGAGCTCGCGTTCGTGCTGAGCGCGCCGCTCGAGGGCCCGCACTGCACCCTTTTCGACGTGCTGCGGGCCACCGAGTACGTCACGCCCGCACTCGAGATCCTGAACTCGCACGTCGAACTGGAGGGGCGGACGATCGTCGACACGATCAGCGACAACGCGGCGTACGGCGGCCTCGTGCTCGGCGGCAGCCCGACCCGGCCCGACGACGTCGACCTGCGCTGGGTGTCGGCGCTGCTCTACCGCAACGAGACGATCGAGGAGACGGGCGTCGCCGCCGGAGTGCTCAATCACCCCGGCGCGGGCGTCGCGTGGCTCGCGAACAAGCTGCACCAGCACGGAGCGCGCCTCGAGGCGGGCGAGATCGTCCTCGCGGGCTCGTTCACGCGGCCCGTCTGGGTCGACAGGGGCGACACCGTGCTCGCCGACTACGGGCCGATGGGAGCCATCTCATGCCGCTTCGTCTGAACCCGACCCTTCGGCACCGGCTCGCGGAGGCGACACGGCCCCTGTACGGCGGATGGGTGTGCTCGGGCTCTCCCGTCGCCGCCGAGATCATGGCGGGATCGGGACTCGACTGGGTGCTCATCGACATGGAGCACGCCCCGAACGGGCTCGAGTCGGTGCTCGCGCAGCTGCACGCCGTGTCGGCGTACCCCGTGACCGCGGGCGTGCGCATCCCGTCGGCCGACCCCGTCGTCATCAAGCAGGTGCTCGACCTCGGCGTGCAGACGCTCCTCGTGCCGATGATCTCGACCGCCGACGAGGCGCGTGCGGTCGCCGAGGCCGCCCAGTACCCGCCCGCAGGGCGACGCGGCGTCGGCAGCGCCCTCGCGCGCTCGGCGCGCTGGAACCGGGTCGACGGCTACCTCCGCGACGCGGCCGAGCATGTCGCCGTGTACGTGCAGATCGAGACCGCGGAGGGCGTCGACAACGCCGCCGACATCGCGGCGACGCCGGGCATCGACGGCGTGTTCGTCGGCCCGGCCGACCTCGCGGCGTCGATGGGGCTGCTCGGGCAGCAGACGCACCCCGAGGTCGTCGCCGCGGTGAAGCGCGTCTTCGAGGCGGCCGCGGCCGTGGGTCGGCCGTGCGGCGTGAACGCGTTCGACCCCGCGGCTGCGCGCGCCTACGCCGAGGCCGGCGCGCGCTTCCTGCTCGTGGGAGCGGATGTCGCGCTGCTCGCACGCGCGTCGGAGGCGCTCGCGGACGGGTTCATCGGAGAGGACGCGGAGCGCGGGCGCGCCGCGACCTGACCATCACCTTCGTTATCGTTCTGTGACCTTTTGTGCGTCGTTCTGGCTCGTAGGGGTCTTCGAATGTCGGTGGTGGGCGGGACACTGGTGTCATGAGCGATGGGGCTGTGTGGGGTGAAGGGGATGGTCCGTGCCCGACGGCTTCGGAGCGTGCGGCGGTGGAGTCGGCGATCGAGGCGATTCGGGCGGCGGACAGGGTGATCGCGCACGCGCAGGCGGCGCGTCAGATGGCGTTGGCGTCGGCGTCTCAGGTGGCGTGGGCACAGCATGAGCGGCAGGTCGCAGCCGGGGGTTCGTCGCGGGCGTGGGCGCATCGGGCGATCGCGGAGGAGATCGCCGCGGCCACGCACACCCCGGGCCGGTCGGTGGAGCGGCAGATGAACGACGCCGCGAACCTCGTCTCCCGCTTCCCGGTCGTGCGGGACCGGCTCGCGGCGGGGACGGTGTCGCTCCCGCACGCGCGCACGATCGTGCTGTGCGGAGACCGGCTCGATGACCCTGCCCTGCGGGCGACGTATGAGGTGCGGGTGCTGGCGCGGCTGGACCGGGTGCCGATGACCGCGGCCGCGTTGGCGGAGGTGGCGCGGAAGATCGCGCAGGAACTGGACCCGGTCTCGATCAGCGACCGCCACAAGGCCGCCCGCAGGCGCCGGCGGGTGGGGTTCCGTCCCGGCGAGGACGCGATGGGCGCGTTCGACGCGGAGGTCGCGAACGTGCTCGGGGTCGGGATGATGGACCGCATCGACCAGATGGCGAAGACCGTCCTCACCGCCCGCGCCGCCGCCCGCCGCGCCGGCGACCCGGCCGCGCTCGCGGATGACCGCACCTTGGATGAGATCCGGGCGGACATCTTCACCGACCTCACCCTCACCGGCACCCCCACCGGCCACGACCACCTCTACGGCGCCACCTTCCCCCAGACGCCCGACGGCGGGGCGGACGCGAAGGACAAGGACACCGACGCCGGACTCGGCGCCACCAGCGACGGCACCGGCGACGCGGCCGACCCGAAGGCAGGCGATGTCGGTCTCGGAGCGAGCCCAACGGACGTCACGGGATCAGCATCTGGCGCGGGCGCCATGGACGGTGCGGGGTCGGCGTTCGGCCTGGCCGCGAGGCCCGCCGCAACGCCGGCCCGGAGGCCCGTCGGGCTCGGCGCGATCCGCGGGAGCGTGCACATCACCATCCCCGCCACCGCACTGGCGGACCCCACGAACCGGACCGAGGGCGCCACTCTCGCGGGGGCTGGTCCGATCCCGATCATCGACGCCAAGCAGATCGCCGCGGACGCGACGATCTGGAACCGTGCGTTCACCGACGCGCACACCGGGGTCCTCCTCACCGTCGACCAGAGATTCCCCACCACCGCGCAGCGGCGGTTCCTGAAAGCCCGAGACGAGCGGTGCCGGTTCCCGGGATGCCGGCAGGCCATCCGGAAGCACTACGTCGACATCGACCACACCCACCCCCACTCCCGCGGCGGGCCCACGAACGTGGCCAACCTCGAGTATTTGTGTGAAACGCATCACATGCTCGAGCAGATGACCCCATGGGCCGTGAAACAGGGCCCCGGCGGCGTGCTCGAATGGACCTCCCCCAACGGGCGCGTCTACACCGACACCCCACCACCCGTCGCCCGCTTCACCCCACCCGACGACGAACCACCACCCTTCTGACACGCACGCGGGCAGACGGCGGGCGCGGCCGCCCTTCGTGTTCGCGCCTCGGGCCGCTCTTCGCCGATAGGGTGCAGACGTGGATTCAGACGGGCCCGAGCACGAACAGCACCGACTCGATCTCGATGCAGCCTCGGCCGAACAGCTCGACGACCCATGGTCGGCCCGACGACGCCTGGCGTGAGGGCTGGCATGGAGCATCCCGGTCGTCGCGCTCGTCGTCGGGATCGTGCTGACGAGCAGCGGAACGCTCGAGTTCACCCGGACGTACGACGGATACACCTACGAGGCCGAGTACCACACGGTGTGGCCCGCCGGCCTCGCGCTGCTCGCCACCGGTGTCCTCGGTCTCACCGCGGCGGCGATCGCCACCGCCCTGATGCTGACTCCGCGGCCCGCCCTCGACAGCCGCTGACGCGCGCGTGCCGTCAGCCTGACGGCGCCGGGGCCAGCCGATAGAGCACGCGCGGGCGGCCGCGCCGCCCGTAGCTGTGCGCGATGTCGATCCGCCCCTCGGCGACGAGGTGCTCGAGGTACCGGCGAGCCGTCGCGCGCGAGATCCCGCACGTGGCCGCGAGTTCCTCGGCGGAGACCGAGCGGACGGGGTCGAGCGCCGCGAGGACGCGCTCGAGTGTCTGCGCGGCGAGTCCCTTGGGAAGCTCGACACGCCCCTCGCGCCTCGGTCGTTCGGGAGCCCGCGTGGTGCCGACGGCGAGGAGGCGATCGATCTCGCCCTGGGAGAGACGCCGATCTGCAGCGTCTGCCCGTCGTCGGTCGGCGTCGGCCGCGTACGCTCGCAGTCGTTCCTGGAGCGCCTCCTGCGTGAACGGCTTCACGAGGTATCCCGAGACGCGTGCGGCGAGCGCCTGCCGGACGGTCACCTGATCGTGGGACGAGCTGATCACGAGGACATCCGCCCCGGCCTCGCCCAAGGTCCGCAGACGGTGCAGGACCTCGATCCCGCTGATGTCGGGAAGCCGCATGTCGAGGAGCACGAGATCGACGCCGCGTCCGAGCTGGGCGAGCGCCGCTCGCCCAGTGGCCGCCGTCGCCGCCACATAGAACCCCGGCGTCTCGGCGACGAACCGGCTGTGCAGGGCGCGCGCCGCGGCATCGTCGTCCACGATGAGCACCCCGATCCGCTCGCTCATCGTTCGGCACCCAGATCGAAGTCGAAACGCGACCCGCCCAGCGCGGATCGACGCAGCTCGATGGTGCCGCCGCGCGACGTGACGGTGCGCCGGACGAGCGCCAGGCCGATCCCGCGCCCGACGCCCGACGCGTCCGGCTTCGACGAGTATCCGCGCGTGAAGACGCGATCAACGTCGGCGGGGTCGATGCCGGGCCCGTCGTCTTCGACGGCTCCGACGAACCGGCCGTCGACCTGCCGCAGCGAGCAGCGCACCGACGACGCCCCGGCCTCGGCGGCGTTGCGCGCGAGATTCGCGAAGACGAGGAGCACTCCCTCGTCGATCGGGACGTCCGGATCCATGTCGGTCTCGAGCCGCGTTCCACGCGCGCTCAGCTCGGAGCGGAGCGCCTCGATGCTCGCGCTCAGCAGCCCCGAGGGCCGCGAGACCCCCTCGCCTCCGTTCCCGGAGAGGACGGGCACGACCCCTTCGATGTACTGGAGCGCCTCTGCGCGATCGCCGTGCGACACGAGTCCGTGGATCACGTGGAGTCGGGTGCCGAACTCATGCGCCTGCTCGCGCAGCGCCGCCGTCACATGACGCAGCTGGCGGTGCTCCGCCTCCATGGCGTCGCTCCTCCGGAACCGTCGCTCGATCGCGGCCGCGAGCAGCGAGCTCGCCAGGGTTGCGGCGATGAGCGCGGCGGATGCCCAGGGCAGCAGCTTCTCGACGCCCGCGGCCGTCTGGGCGGAGATGCTCGACTCGAGGATGCCCACGGCCACCATGCCGACCACAGCCCCGTCCGAGCCGATCACGGGCACCTTCGCGCGGAGCGAGGCGCCCGACGGCCCCGTCTCGGTGCCGACGAACTCCTCCCCCGCGAGCACCGGCTCCGTGGTGGTCGACACCTGGATCCCTCGCTGAGACGGATCGGGATGCGTGATCCGCACGCCCTCGTCGTCGGTGATCACGACGTAGTACACGCCGGCCGTGCGCTGGATCACGTCCGCCAGCGGCTGCAGCGCCGCGGTCGCCGTCGCGAGGGAGGATGCGTCGGCGGGGCGCTCGGCGGTCCCGATCGGACCGGCCGCCTCCACCGCCGTGCGGACCTCGTTCAGCTCGGCGAGACTGCGCGCCACGTCGTGCACGCGCTGCGTCGTCGCGTCCCGGATGCTCCGCTCCTGCACCGTGAGCGCGACGAGCGTCGTCAGGCCGACCGCGGCGAGCACGATGACGGATGGCAGGAAGAGCATCACGAGGCGCACGGCGCGCGTTCGGGTGTCGGCGGTCCTTGTCATGTCCTCGCGAGGATTCGGTGAGCATCAATGATCACAACGCCTCGGGACGAGGCGCGCGCTCTCACGGCGGCTCATCCTATTACTCATCTTGCGGCGACAAAGGTGTCCGCAGAAGGAGCAGAGATGAGCACAGACGATTCCGTCACCCCTCCCCGTGGGCGCTCGCCGGTCGCCCGTACCGTCACACGCGTGATCGGCGCCTCCCTCGCGACGGCGGCGATCGCGACCGCCGTGTACGGATCCGTGACGTCGGCAGCCGCCGGCACGGACCTCCATGCATCGATGACGATCATCGCTCCCGCCGCTCCGGGCGGCGGATGGGATGGCGTTGCGCGCGAGATGCAGCAGGCGCAGCGGGCGAACGGCCTGGTGAACAACGTGCAGGTCGTGAACATGCCGGGCGCCGGCGGCACGATCGCGCTCGGGAACGTGTCGGTCCTCGCGGGGCAGCCGAACAACCTCCTCGTCGGGGGAACCGGCCTCCTCGCGGCGACGATCCAGTTCGATTCGGCCGCCACGCTCGACGACGTCACGCCCATCGCCGTGATGGTGGAGGAATACGACGTGGTCGTCGTCCCCGCCGACTCCCCGTACGAGACCCTCGACGACCTCGTCTCCGCATGGCGGGAGGATCCGCGGGCGCTGCCCTGGACCGGCGGCGGCTCGTTCGACCAGCTCGTCGTGACCGATCTCGCTCTCGCGGCGGGCATCGATCCGGTGGAGACGACGTACATCTCCTCGGATGGCGGTGGCGAGGCCATCCAGGCCCTCCTGAACGGGACCGCGCAGGCGGCCACGGGCGGCTACCCCGACAACATCGACCAGATCGCGTCCGGACGTCTGCGGGCGCTGGCGCTGATCGCCGAGCAGCCGGTCGAGGGCATCGAGATCCCCACGGCGGTCGAGCAGGGCTACGACGTGGCGCTGACGAACTGGCGCATGGTGGCCGCGCCCTCCGCGCTGTCTGAGACAGAGCGCACGGAGCTCACCGACCTCGTCCTCGAGACGCTCGAGACTCCGGAGTGGCAGGACGCGATCGAGCGCTACCACTGGACGGAGCGCGTGATCACGGGTGACGAGCTGACCGACTTCCTGGAATCCGAGCGTGCTCGGATCGCCGACCTCTACGAGGAGATGGGGCAATGATGCCTTCGAACAATCCCACCGCCCTGTCCGCGGTCGTGGGCGATCCGGGGGCGCCCCGCACGACGGCGCCGTCGATCGCGACCCTCGCGGCGCATCTCGTGATGCCCGTGCTCCTGGCGGCCTTCGCGAGCTACCTGCTCGTGGGCATCCTCACGATGTCGATCCCAGAGGGCGCGGCGTTCCCCGGCCCGCAGTTCTTCCCGGGACTGATCTCGGCGGGCCTCTACCTGCTGGCGATCCTGCTCGGGCTCTCGGGCTTCCGGCAGTGGCAGAGCAGCCGGACGCAGACCGATGACGCGGCAGCCGACAGCGCAGGCGGCATCCTCTCCCGTCCGCGCTGGCGCTCGCTGCTGTGGATCGTGGGGTCGTTCCTCGCCTTCGCGCTCCTGCTCGAGGTCCTCGGCTGGATCATCGCGGCGACGCTGCTGTTCGTCGGCGTCGTGCGCGGCTTCGCGTCGTCGCGCTGGCTGTTCAATGCGCTCGTGGGGCTCACCCTGAGCTCGGTCATCTACATCGCATTCGACATGCTGCTCGGCCTCTCGCTGCCGTCGGGCATTCTCGGAGGGGGGCTCTGATGGACGTCCTTCCTCTTCTCGCCGACGGATTCGCCGGGGCGCTGACCTGGCAGAACCTCATCTGGGTCCTCGTCGGATGCCTGCTCGGCACCGCGGTGGGCGTGCTGCCTGGCCTCGGCTCGTCGATGGCGGTCGCGCTGCTGCTGCCGGTCACCTTCGCCCTCGAGCCGACCGCCGCGTTCATCATGTTCGCCGGGGTCTACTTCGGCGGGCTCTTCGGAGACTCGACCATGGGCATCCTGATGAACACGCCGGGTCAGGCCTCGGCCATCGCCTCGACGTTCGAGGGGCACCGGATGGCGCTCAGCGGCCGGGCGGCGCAGGCGCTCGCGACCGCGGCGATCGGCGCCTTCATCGGCGGATTCGTCGCGTCGGTGCTCGTCGTCTTCCTCGCGCCGCTCCTCGCCGACTTCTCGAGCAGCTTCGGCCCGGCAGAGTTCTTCGCGCTCGCGGTCTTCGCGTTCGCTGCGACCTCATCCGTCGTGACGGACACGCCGCTGCACGGCATGGCGTCGCTCTTCCTCGGGCTGGGGATCGCCGTGATCGGGGTCGACAGCGTGTCCGGTGCTCCGCGCTTCACCCTGGAGTCGCCGTACCTCTTCGACGGCATCTCGCTCGTCACCGTGACCGTGGCAGTTCTCGCGCTCGGAGAGGTGATCTACGTCGCGTGCCTCTCACGGCAGTCGGGCGAGGGCTCGATGGTCAAGCCGGCCGGTCGGCCCTGGCTCTCGCGCGCCGAGTTCCGCGAGGCGGCGCCCGCGTGGCTGCGCGGCACGGCGATCGGCGTGCCCTTCGGGATCGTGCCCGCGGGCGGGTCGGAGATCCCGACCTTCCTCGCGTACGGACTCGAGAAGCGGCTCGACGCCCGTCGGGACGTCCCCCGCTTCGGGAGCGGCGCCATCCGCGGCCTCGCCGCCCCGGAGGCCGCGGGCAACTCGACGACCGGCATGGCGATGGGGTCGCTGCTCGCCCTGGGCCTCCCGATCTCGGCGACCGCCGCGATCATGCTCGCAGCCTTCCGCCAGTACGGGCTTCAGCCCGGCCCGCTGCTGTTCGAGCGTGCGCCGGATCTCGTGTGGTCGCTGCTCGCGAGCTTCTTCATCGCGATGGTCGTCCTGCTGATCCTCAACCTGCCCTTCGCGACGCTGTGGGCCAAGCTGCTGCTCATCCCCCGGCCGTACTTGTTCGCCGGCATCACGGTGTTCTGCGCGCTCGGGACGTACGCGACCGGCGGCTCGACGTTCGACCTGCTCATGCTGCTCGGCATCGGCATCGTCGGCTTCATCATGCGGGCGGTCGACTATCCGCTGGCGCCGCTCATCATCGGCATGGTGCTCGGCCCGCTGGCCGAGACGAGCCTCCGCGACGCCGCGATGAGCGCCAACGGCGACTTCTCGGTGCTCGTCGGCGGGCCGATCCCGATCGCGCTCTACGCGCTGCTCGCCGTCGTGCTCGCGTTCTCGATCCGCGGGCGGGTCGTCGCGCGCCGGCGGCAGAAGCTCGAGGCGGAGACGAGCGAGACGTCGCTCGTGCGCTGATCCGCGCTGAGGCCCGGTGCGTCCCGAACGGGACGTGCCGGGCCGGTGCACTATCCTGCATCTTATGGGAACCAACACTGCGACTGATCGACTCGCGGGCACAGGCTCGTGACCGCACGCCGGACGACCGTTCCGCCGTGGTCGATGGCGGTTGCCGCAATGCTCGCGGTGCAGCTGGCAAACGCTCTGTCCGTGGGCGTGATCGAGCACGTCGGGTCCGCGGGGACAGCGCGGTTGCGGATGTGCTTCGGCGCGGCACTCGTGTGGATGATCGCGCGACCGTCGCTGCGGTCGGTGCGCCGACGCGACGTACCGGCCCTCATCGGTCTCGGCGTCGTGACGGGATTCATGACGACCTTCTTCCTTGCGGCGGCAGAGCTCATCCCCCTGGGCACGGCGGTAGCGATCGAGTTCCTGGGTCCCCTCGTCGTCGCAGGCATCACCAGCCGTCGCCGACGGGCCCTCATCTGGCCTGCACTGGCGCTCACAGGCGTCGTGCTCATGACCGAACCCTGGTCGGGGCAGATCGACCTCGTCGGAGTCGGTTTCGCTCTCCTTGCCGGAACCTGCTGGGGCCTGTACAACGTGCTCACACAGAAAGTCGGAGACCGGTTCGCCGGCATCAGCGGGCTCGCGATGACCCTGCCGATCGCCGCTGTCGCGACCGCACTCCTCGGGTTGCCTCAGGTGGTCTCCGGCACTCCGCCCTGGGGTGTGATCGCCACCGCAGCGGGCATTGCTGTGATCACACCGGTGATCGCCTTCGGCTTGGAGATGCTCGCGCTGCGCAGGATGACGCACACCGCGTTCGGCACACTCCTCTCGATCGAGCCCGCCTTCGGCATCCTGATCGGACTGCTCCTGCTCGGACAGAATCCGACACCGTTCCAGGTCGTCGGCATCATCCTCGTCGTGACCTCCGGCGCGGCTGCACAACGGGATGGCGCGCGAGTCGTCGACCCGTCTGCGGGAGAACCCGCGCCCACACGAACGGACACGCCATGACCTCTTCGGCCGCCCCCGGGCGCCGCGCCTCATAAAGTCCGCACCAGCCGGCCCCGCCACGTCAAGGCGGCCGGCAGACGCGAAAAAGCCCCGGTCACTGGCGAGAGTGACCGAGGCTGATCCGTGCACCCCCAGGGACTTGAACCCTGAACCCACTGATTAAGAGTCAGTTGCTCTGCCGATTGAGCTAGAGGTGCGTTCCGTTCTCCGGGAATTCCTTCCCTGCGAACCGAGAGACTACGTTACCAGGCTCGCCAGGCCCGCGCGAATCGAGGTGCGCCCGGGCGTGCCTGTGCGTCTCCTGTGCACCCCTCACGCGTGCTCTGAACCTCAGGGCCGGCCGCGACGGCGCCGATATCCTGAGCGGGTGACCTCCCCCTCGTCGACTCCCGCCTCCCCCGCTCGCGCCGGCCTCGACGAGGATCTCGCGCTCGCCCTCCGCCTCGCCGACGCCGCCGACGCCCAGACGCTGCCGCGCTTCGACTCCGCCGACCTCGAGGTCTCGCGCAAGGCCGACCGCAGCCACGTGACCGATGCCGACCTGGCTGCCGAACGCGCCATCCGCGACATCCTCGCGACCGAGCGCCCGGACGACGGGATCTTCGGCGAGGAGTACGGCCGCGACGACGACGCGCCTCGCCGCTGGATCATCGACCCGATCGACGGCACGGCGAACTTCCTCCGCGGCGTCCCCGCGTGGGGCACGATGATCGCGCTCGACATCGAGGGCTATCCGCGCCTCGGCGTCGTGAGCTCCCCCGCGATGCGCCGCCGCTGGTGGGCGGCCGAGGGCCTCGGCGCCTGGACGAGCGTCGACGGCGGCGAGCCGCGGCCCATCCACGTGTCCGACGTCGCCGATCTCGACGATGCGAGCGTGAGCTTCCAGAGCATCGCGCAGTGGGACGACGCGGGCCACCTCGAGGAGCTCATCACCCTGAGCCGCCGTGTGTGGCGCGACCGCGCATACGGCGACATCTGGTCGTACATGCTCCTCGCCGAAGGCCGTCTCGAGTTCGTCGCGGAGTTCGACGTCAAGGAGTACGACCTCGCGGCGGCCGCCGCGATCGTCACCGAGGCCGGCGGTCGCATGACCTCGTTCGATGGCGCGCCGACGATCGCGCAGGGCTCGGCTCTCGCGACCAACGGCGTCCTCCACGACGCTTTCCTCGAGCTCCTCGCCGCCCCGCCGCAGGCCACGACGTGACGACCGGGGCGGCCCGCACTCGGCGCTCCCTCGCCGCGGCGGGAGCGACCCTCCTCGTCGCCGCCGCGATGCTGGTCGGCTGCGCCTCGCCGCTCACGCCCAAGACGCCGTCCGACGGCGGATCATCCGCGAACGGCGGCGCCTCCAGTGCGGGCGGCGGCGCGCCGACCTGCGAGACGATCATCGCGCCCGCGCTCGTCGACCAGTTCGCCGAACTCGGATGGACGGCCCGCACCGATCCGTTCTACGTCGGCCCCACCGAGGTGCCCGGCGGCGTCAGCTGCACGTGGGGCGACTTCGAGGCCGGAGCGACCGACGTCGTCCAGATGTACGGATGGGCTCCCGTCGAGGCGGATGTCTCCGCCGAGCTGCAGGGGTACCTCGCCGACCAGGGCTGGAAGCGCGAGGAGGCCGACGGCGTCGTCTACCTCACCGAGAGCACGCCCTCGGCGGAATGGGCGGATGAGCAGGGGTACGGCATGACGTACGCGTTCGGCGACGGATGGGTCGCGCTCGCGGACACGAAGAGCGGCCTCGCCGTCATCACGTGGCGCGGCTGAGCAGGCGTCACTCGATCCAGCCGTAATGGCTGCCCTCCGCCGCGGAGAAGTCCAGTGCAGACTCGGCGACGGCGATGACGCTCCACGTTCCGCCTGCGGAGTCGGTGAACTCGTACGTCGGCACGAGCAGCACAGACCCATCGGCCTGCCAGTGGGTCGCGAGCCCGAGGCGTGCCGACACGATCTCGACGTCGTTGACGCTCCATGAGACCGACGCGCCCGGCTCCGGCAGGGACGGCGCCGCGGTCGGCGGCGTCCACTCCTCACCCGGCACGCCCTCGCGCAGAGCCTCGGGCAGGGCCGTCAGCTGAGCACCGAAGCGCGGATCGGACAGGCGCTCGAACGCCTCCTGCTCGCTCACGACCTCGTACTCCCCGAACGGCACGATGTCGGCGAGGGCGCCGTATCCGCTGACGATCCCCTCCGCGGCGTAGTCGAGGTGCAGGGCGCTATCGATGCGCTGGCCATCGATGACGGTCCAGATCGAGACCGAGCGGGTCGCGGACCCCTCCCAGGTCTCCGACGTGTACTCGTACGCGGCCGGGTCCTCTCCGAGCCGCGTCATCAGGTCGCGCGCGGCGGCGATGGCGGGGCCCTCCTCCGGGGCGACGCAGGCCTCGCCGCACGCCCACGGATCCCCGCCGCTCCAGAACCAGAAGCCGAGAGTGCCGTCGAGACTCGCGCTGAACGACGCAGCGCTGCCGTCCTGCGGGCCGACCACCCACATCCCGTCGCGGATCTCAGGCGCGCCCTCGACGCCGAGAGCCGCGGCGAAGGCGCCCACCTTCTCCGCCGTCGACGACGCGGCGGCGTCGTAGGCATACGCAGCCGCCCGGCCGCCGCTCGACGAGAGCAGCATCGACGTTCGGAACGAGCTCCGCGACGAGTACCCGTACGGGTAGCTCGTGTCCGACGACTGTGCGAAGAGGTCCTGCGAACCGGACTCCGCCGCGCCCCGATCGGCGAGCGCGCCTCCCTGCGCGGGGCCGCCCTCTCCGGGCAGCGAGATCGGCGGTGCCGCGCCGTCGCCATCCGAGACCCCGGCGTCCGAAGAACCGGTGCCCGATCCAGCGGTCGCCTGGCCCGCTGCGAGGCCGTAGCCCGCGACGCCTCCGACGACGAGCGCGAGCGCGACGGAGGCCGCGATCGCGAGCACGGCCATCCGCCGCGGTCCGCGGCGAGCGCGCTCGGCGTCCAGATCGACCGGTGCCGCGCCCTCCGCGGTCGCCGCCGCGATCACCGCGTCGGCGAAGCCCTCCCTGGGCTCGACGTCCGCTGCCGGGTCCGCGGCGCGGAGGCGGTCGACCGGGTCCTGGTCATGCGCGTTCATGGCGTCCTCCTGGAATGCTCGCTCTCCCTGCCTATGTGGCGGGAAGGCCGGATCTTGCGGCGGGATCAGAACCGGAGGCGCTCGCCCCACGCGGCGCGCAGCCGCGCTCGGGCCCGCGAGAGCGCGGCGTCCGCGCCCGAGCGCGAGATGCCGAGCACCGCCGCGAGCTCCTCGCCGCCGAGCCCCTCCCACGCGTGCAGCAGGAGGATCCGCCGGTCCCGCTCCCCCACCGCGGCGAGCGCACCGCGCAGCTCGGCGTCGAACAGCGCGTGCAGCTCGGGATCGTCAGCGACGCGAGACGCTCCCGACTCGGGCAGGGTCTCAACGGGGAGGTCGACGTGCTTCCGACGCGCATTCGCGAGGGTCAGCTCGGCGGTGCGATAGAGCCACGGGAGCTCCGCGCCTCGCGGCACGTCGGCACGTCGCCGCCATGCGACCGCGAAGACGTCCGACGCGAGGTCCTCGGCATCCTGCCGGGGCCCGCGCCGGGCGAAGTACTTCACCAGCGCGGTCGCATGGGCGCGCACGACCGCCGTGAACCAGGCGAGGTCGTCGGGCATCGTGCCTCCCTCGGCCGGCGGATCCTCCGCTGCGGTGCGCACGCTCATCACACCATGTCTCTGTCGCGGCGCCCGCGGATCTTGCACGCGACGCGCCGACATCCTGCACGCGGCCTGCGGCAGAGTGGAGGCATGACGTCGCATGCGCTCATCCCCCTCTCCGACGGACGCTCGATCCCTCAGCTCGGTCTCGGCGTGTACAAGATCCCGGATGCCGATGCGGCCGAATGCGTGCGGGTCGCGATCGAGGCGGGGTACCGCCACATCGACACCGCCGCCCTGTACGAGAACGAGCGCGGCGTCGGCGAGGGGATCCGCACGAGCGGCATCCCCCGCGACGAGGTCTTCGTCACGACGAAGGTGTGGAACGACGACCACGGCTTCGACGAGACCCTGCGCGCGTTCGACGCGAGTCTCGATCGCCTCGGCCTCGACACCGTCGACCTGTACCTCATCCACTGGCCGATCCCCTCGCGCGACCGCTACGTCGAGACCTACCGCACCCTCGAGCGGATCCGCGAGGAGGGGCGGGCCCGCTCGATCGGCGTCTCCAACTTCGCGATCGCGCACCTCGATCGCCTCCGCGCGGAGACCGACGTGGCCCCCGTCGTGAACCAGGTCGAGCTGCACCCTCTCCTGCCGCAGGCCGAGCTGCGTGGGTATCACGCCGCCCACGGCATCGTGACCGAGGCGTGGTCGCCGCTCGCACGCGGGCGCCTCCTCGACGACCCCGCCCTCGCCCGCATCGCCGAGAAGCATGGCGTCGCCCCGGCGCAGGTCGTCATCCGGTGGCACCTGCAGCTCGGCAACGTCGTCATCCCGAAGTCCGTCACCCCTGCGCGGATCCGCGCGAACATCGACGTCCTCGGATTCGAGCTCGACGCGGATGATCTCGCGGCGATTGCGGCACTCGAGTCGGGCCTCCGAACGGGCCGGGACCCCTCGCTCGACTGAGGCGGATGGGCCTGATCCGGCAGGGGGCGGGCTCAGGCCGCGCTGGGCTTGCGCCCGCCGAACGCCGCCGTGAGCGCGTCGGCCGCGGTGACGACCGCGTCGACGAGCTGCTCGCAGACCTCGACGGGCATCCGGAGGGTGGGGCCCATCACCGTGAGCGCGCCGACGAGCGCCGCGTGCTGGTCGAAGACGGGAGCCGCGAGCCCCGAGGCCGCTTCCATGCGCTCGCCCACGGTGATCGCGTAGCCCGCGGCGCGCGTCTGCGCGACCGCCGCGCGCAGCACGTCGGGGTCGGTGATGGTCGCCTCGGTCAGCGCGGGCAGCTCCCCCGACGCGACCTCGTCGAGCAGACCGTCGGTCCACGCGAGGAGCACGCGGCCCGAGCTGCCGACGTGCAGCGGCTGGATGCGCCCGACGTACATCTCGCGCTTGAGACCGTGGCGCGTCTCCGCAACGCCCACGCACACTCGCGCGCCCTGCTCGACGCGGAAGAAGCACGCCGTCTCCCCCGTCTCGTCGCGCAGCGCCTGCAGCTGCGGCGTCAGGAGCTCCGTGAAGTCGCGCGCGCGGGTCGCGGGGCCGGCCCAGTACGCCATCCGCACGCCGATCCGGTACCGCTCGCCCTCGCGCTCGAGGAACCCGTGGTCGACGAGGTTCGCCAGCAGCCGGTGCGCGGTCGACGCGGGCAGGCCTGTCGAGGCGCGGATCTCGCTCGCCGTCCGCAGCGGCTCGCTGAGCGTGAACGCGTCGAGGATGGCGGTGATCTTCGCGAGGACGAGGAGCGGCTGTTCGGCCATGAGGCGATCCTAGGGACCGGACGCCAGTTTGCCCACATCGTGAGACTGCTCCTACAGTGTGGGATCAGAGCAGGAGCAGGATGACGCTTCAAGGGAGAGGCCGTTTGTGAACGAGTGGTACACGCTGGGAGTCGTCGGACTCGTCATCGTCGGGGTGGTCTTCGCGATCGTGCGGTTCCGCATCAACCCCGTGATCGCGCTCGCGGTCGGTGCGGCCGCGATCGGCCTGCTCACGGGCCTCGGGCCGGTCGACACCGTGACGACCATGACCCGCGGCTTCGGCGACGTCATGATGGAAGCCGGCCTGCTCATCGCGTGGGGCGTGCTCATCGGAGCGATGCTCAACGAGATGGGCGCGATCACACGGCTCGTCGACGGCCTCCTGCGGATGTTCGGCAAGCGCGGCGTGCCCTACGCGCTGGGCCTGTCGTTCGCGACCTACCTGCAGACGATCTTCGTCGACGTCATGATCGTCATCGCCGCACCCCTCGCGCGCCGGATCGCCCCGCGCCTGGGTCGCAACGGCACCGGCATCATGGGCGTCGTCTTCGCGGTGAGCCTCGAGACGGGCATCGTGCTCATGGTGCCGGGCTTCGCGGCGGTCGCGCTCGCGGGCCTCCTCGGCGTGCCGCTCGGCGTCATGCTCATCGGGGGCCTCGTCGTGGTCGTGCCGACCGTGATCCTCACGATCATGCTCATGACGATCGCCTTCCGCCTCGGCTTCTGGAACCCCGAGAAGGACGAGAAGGCGATCGTCGAGGAGCCGACCGATGAGGACGCGGCGGATGGCTCGGCCGACACCGCGCCATCCGCTTCGTCGCCCCGGATCGATCGCACGCGGACGGGCACGGTGCGCACCGCGCTCGGCGGCGTGCCGCACGGATACACGGCCGTCGCCGAGCGCACCGAGCGCGAGCAGCCGCTCCTGCTCCTGTTCGCCCCGATGCTCACGGCCCTCCTGCTCATCGCCGCGCAGGCGGTGCTGACGGTCCTGGCGATCGAGGTGCCGGCGATGCAGTTCATCGGCAATCCGGTTATCGCCCTGCTGTTCGCCGTCATCGCGACCGGCATGATCGGGCGCCGCGCAGTCGGCACGCAGCGCATCGAGAAGTCGCTCGTGAAGGGCTTCCAGGACGGCGGGCAGATCTTCGTGCTCACGGGCGTCGGCGGGTCGCTCGCCGCCGTCATCTCCGAGGGCGACCTCGGCGCCATCCTGCAGGGATACTTCCAGGCGACGACGTTCGCTCCCCTGCTCGTCGTCTGGGTGATGGCCGCCGTGCTCCACATCGCGGTCGGCTCCGTCACCCTGTCGGCGATCACCGCGGCGGGCGTCATCGCGCCGGTCGCGACGAGTCTCGGGCTCGACCCGCTGCTCATCGCCCTCGCGGCCGGCGCCGGAGCGCTCTTCTGCGTGCACGTCACCTCGAACACGTTCTGGCTGCTGCAGTCGTTCCTCGGGCAGTCCGTGCGCGGCGCGCTCAAGACCGTGACCGTGGGCGTCTCCCTCGCCTCCGTCATCGCGCTCGCGATGACCCTCGTCCTGGCGGTGTTCCTCTGATGTCTCCCTTCCGACCCCTCGACGGCGTCCGCGTCCTCGAGCTCGGCAACTACATCGCGGCGCCGACGGCGGGGCGCCTGCTCGCCGACTTCGGCGCCGACGTGATCAAGGTCGAACGGCCGCGCACGGGCGACGAGCTGCGCCGCTGGCGTCTGCACCGCGGCGAGACCTCGATGCTCTACCGCACGATCAACCGCGGGAAGAGGTCGGTCGTGGTCGATCTGCGCAGCGACGAGGGCCGCGCGATCGTGCTCGACCTCATCCGCACGTCCGACGTGCTCCTCGAGAACTTCCGCCCCGGCACCCTCGAGAGGTGGGGCCTCGACGCCGCCGCGCTCGAGGAGGCGAACCCCGACCTGATCGTCGCGCGGATCTCCGCGTTCGGCCAGAGCGGCCCCCTGTCGCACCGGCCCGGCTTCGCCGCCGTCGCCGAGGCGTACGGCGGCTTCCGCGAGCTCGTCGGAGAGCCCGGGCGACCGCCGAGCCGCACGGGCGTCTCGATCGGCGACACGATCGCGGGCATCTACGCGGCGTTCGGCATCGCCATGTCGCTCTTCGCGCGTCTTCGAGACGCGGGTCGGCTGCGCGAGACGCCGTTCGGCGATCGCGTGATCGACGTCGCGCTCAACGAGGCGATGCTGTCGGTGACCGAGTCCCTCGTCCCCGACTGGGAGGCGTACGGTGTGCGTCGCGAGCGCACGGGAGGGCGGATGGAGGGCATCGCCCCGTCGAACGCGTACCTGTGCGCAGACGGCAAGAGCATCGTCGTCGCGGGCAACGGAGATGCCATCTACCAGCGGTACATGACGGCGATCGGCCGACCCGACCTCGCATCCGCGCCCGATCTGCAGTCGAACGAGGGCCGGTGGGCCGCGCGCGATCGCCTCGACGACGCGATCGGGGCGTGGGCGGCCACGCTCACGAGCCAGGAGGCGCTCGCCGTGCTCGATGCCGCGGGCGTGCCATCCGGCCCGATCTACACGGCGGAGGATGTCTGCGCCGACGAGCAGTACGCGGCGCGCGACATGATCCAGCGCTTCGACGTCGACGACGGGGAGGGCGTCCGCGAGGGCGTCGGATTCCCCGGCATCGTGCCCGTGTTCGGCGGGCGATCGCTTCCCATCGCGCACGTCGGGCCCGATCTCGGCGAGCACACGCGCGACGTGCTGCGCGAGCTCGGCTGGGACGACGCGCGGATCGACGCCTACGAGGAGGACCTCCGATGACCCTGCAGTACCGCGACGTCACGCTCCGCGACGGCCTCCAGCTCGTCGGCAGGCCGCTGCCGACCGAGCGGAAGGTGCAGCTCGTCCGCGAGCTCTTCACCCTCGGCGTCGAGCACATCGAGGTGGGCTCGATGGCGCGCCCCGACCTCGTGCCCGCGCTCGCCGACACCCTCGACGTCGTCGCCGCCCTGACGCCCGAGGAGCGCGACCGCGTCTGGGTCTGGGTGGCGACCCCGCGACACGTCGAGCGCGCCGCCGCGGCGGGCGTCCGGCGATTCCAGTACTGCTTCTCGGCCTCCGACAGCCACAATCAGGCGAACATCGGCCGCGACACCGAGACCTCGCTCGCGGCGATGCCCGATGCGCTCGCGGCCGCCGCGGAGGTCGGCGGGAGCGTGCAGCTCTGCATCGCGACGTCGTTCACGTGCCCTTTCGAGGGCGTGGTCCCCCTCGAGCGCTTCGCGCGCATCCTCGACGACCCGCGCACCGACGGCGCTGTCGACGTCGTCGTCTGCGACACGCTCGGGCAGGCCCATCCGTCAGAGGTGCGCACGCGCGTCGCGCTGGCCGCGTCCGCGCGCCCCGGTCTCGGCGTCGTCTTCCACGGGCACGACACGTGGGGCCTCGGCGTCGCGAACGCCGCCGCGGCCGCGGATGGCGGCGCGACCGTCGTCGACGGAGCACTCGGCGGCCTCGGCGGATGCCCGTTCGCGCCGGGCGCCTCCGGCAACACCGCCCTGGAGGACCTCGCCTTCGCCTTCCGCCCCGACTGGCTCACTCCCGACGCCTTCGGCACCCTCGTCCGCCTCGGTGAGGAGATCACGACGACGCTCGGCGAGCCCGACCGGTCGCGAGCGCGCTCCGGCGCGCGCAGCCGGGCGAAGGCGTTCCCGTGGGTGGTGACGGAGGCGTGAGCGCATCGCCGCCTCTTTGCATCCCGGTATACCCGGGCAGGCTAGATTGAGGTGATGAGCGACGCATCTCCTGCCGCAGGCTGGTACCCAGATCCGACCCAACGCCACGATCTCCGCTACTGGAATGGTGAGAACTGGTCGGAGCACGTCAGCACCGGCGGAGTGCAGTCCACCGATCCCACGAGCGCACCGGTCGCCCCGGGCACGCGGGAGCCGTCCACTGTTGCGTCGCCGTTGTCGCCCGCGACTCCTCCTGCAAGGCAGTCCGACATGATCGCTGGCGGTATCGCGTCGATGAAGATCCCGGCATTCGGTGCGCGCAAGCACGCCGAGCGACTCCGCGACGAGGTCATCCGCTTGCAGGGACTCATCGAGCAGCATGGTCTTCCGACTCTCGTCGAACTGGAGTCGACGAAGACGCGGATCGAACATGAGGCTCACGACGCACGCAAGCGGGTCAGTGCGGCGGAGGCGGAGCTGCGTGCCCGTCAGGACCAAGCGGAAGAGCTCTCGCACTCCTTGCTCGACCTTCGCACGGCGGTCGAGATCCAGGAGAACGGCCTGTACGACTACGAGCATCCCGCCGAGGACTCGATTGCTCTCGCCACCGAGCTGGCAGCGCTGCGTGTCGATATCAAGGCGGCGGTTCGCGACGGTCGCGCCACCCAGGCGACTTCGGGCTTCACTTTCAACGGCAGCTCCGCGAAGGGCGCCAAGTTCGTCCGCGACATGTCGAAGCTGATGCTTCGCTCCTATAACGCGGAAGCGGAGAACTGCGTGAAGGCAGTCAAGGCGGGCAACCTGCCAACAGCACAGGCCCGCCTGACCAAGGCAATGGAACAGATCGAGCGGCTCGGGACGATGATCGACCTTCAGATCACGCGCTACTACCACCAGCTGCGTCTCCGAGAGCTCGAGCTCGCGAACCGCCACCTTCTCGCTGTGCAGGCAGAGAAGGAAGCTGAGCGCGCTCACCGCGAAGAGCTGAGGGAGCAGCGCAAGGCCGAGAAAGAGCTCCTCGCAGAGAAGGCCCGGCTCGAGAAAGAGCGATCCCACTACGAGAACACGATCCTCGCGCTCGAGCAGAATGGCGACTTCGAAGGCGCCGAACGCATGCGCGCACGGCTCGCCGATGTCGACCATGCGATCGAGAACGTCGATTATCGGGCTGCGAACATCCGAGCCGGATACGTCTACGTCATCAGCAATGTCGGGTCCTTCGGCCCGGACGTGGTGAAGATCGGCTTGACGCGGCGCCTCGAGCCGATGGATCGCGTGAATGAGCTCGGCGACGCTTCGGTCCCTTTCCGTTTCGATGTCCACGCGCTCTTCTTCGCGGACGATGCCGTCACGATCGAGGCGACGCTGCATCAGCACTTCGCCGATCGGAGGATCAACAAGATCAACCTCCGGCGCGAGTACTTCCGCGCCACCCCAACCGAGGTGCTCGACGCACTCAAGGAGCACTCGGTCGAGCTCCTCGACTTCAAGCTCGATCCGGAGGCCGAGGAATTCAAGGCGACGCAAGCACTCGCGGTCTGACTCCGCCATGGATGAAAACATACATACTGTAATGTTTTCATCCACGGCAACGGAGCGGAGGCGCGGATGAGGCATGCGATCGCGACAGCAGGACGGATGGTCGTCGACAACGACTGGGGCGGCGACCCGGATGGCCTCGTGGCGCTCGCGCACCACCTCCTCTCGCCATCCGACGACGTCGTCGGGGTCACGAGCTCGTTCCTCAACCCGATGTTCGGCCCATCCGAGGGCACCGCGGAGGGCGGCCGTGAGCTCGCCGCCGAGCTCCTCACGCGGATGGCGCACGCGCCTCTTCCGCTCGCAGCGGGAGCCGACACCGGGTTCGACGGCCGCCAGCGCGAGACCGCCGCGGCGCGGCTCATCGTCGACGCGGCCGCCCAGGCGACGCCCGACGCGAAGTTGACCGTCGTGTGCGGCGGCCCCCTGACGAACGTCGCCGACGCCATCCGCCTCGCGCCCGACGTCGTCGAGCGGACTCGCCTCCTCTGGGTCGGCGGCCTGCTCGAGGGCGACGGGTTCGAGTACAACCGCGACACCGATGCCGGCGCGGCGACGTTCGTCTTCGCCCAGCCGGAGCTCGAGGTCATCCGCTTCCCGGCCGAGACGTACCGGCTGCTCGCGATCTCGGTCGCCGAGCTCGAGGAGCGGCTGACGTCTTCCGGAGCACTCGGCGGATGGCTGTGGGAGCGCTACGAGCAGCTGCCGCTCCCCGAGGGGGTCGCGATCGACCCGGTCTGGCCGCTCGGCGACAGCGCGCCGCTCGCGTTCACGGCGCTCCGGCACGCGCGCACGCGGACCGTTCCCGGACCGCTCCCCCAAGAGCTGGTGTGCGTCGATCTCGACGAGCGCCTGATCATCGAGGACCTCTTCGCACGGCTCCGTCTCGCCGCGCGCTGAGCCGGTCGTTCACTCCGCGAGCGACGCCTCGACCTGCGCGTACAGCTCCCGCGACGCCGTGAACCGCGCGTCGTCGTCGGGCTGCCCCAGCACGACCGCGTAGACGCGGGTCGTCTCGCCGTCTCCGCCCGGCACATCCTTGGCCGAGAGCAGGCTGCTGCCCTCGAGAGTGCCGGTCTTGATGCCGACGACACCCGGATCCGCGAGCAGGTCGTTCGTGTTCTCGACCAGCCCTGCGCCCGGGAGGTCCACAGACGGCGTCGCGACGATCTCCGCGATCACCGGGTTCTCGAGCGCAAGGCGCCCGAGCTCGATGAGCGCCTCCGGCGTGGCCGTGTTGCGGGTGTCGATGCCGGTCGGCTCGACCATCGTGATCCCGTCAAGGCCCTTCTCGGACACGAAGGCGGCCGCGGCTGTCGCGAATGCCGCCTCGTCACCCCAGATGCTCGTCACGAGGATGTCGGCGTAGTTGCAGGCGGAGCCGATCAGCATCCCCTGGAGCAGCTGGCGCTGCGTGAGCATCCCGTCGACCGGGATCTTCAGGGCGGACTCGCCTCGCGCGATGTAGTCCCGGTACGCGATGTCCCACTCCTCGGTGAACCAGTAGTCGCCGCCCTGCTCACCGGGTTCGAGCGGACGCTCCTCGAGCACCATGAGCGCCGTCACGACCTTCGAGATGCTCGCCATCGGCACGGGCGCGTCCGAGCTCGCGACGACGTCTCCATCGGCGATCGCGACGGCGGCCTGCCCCTGCGACGGCCAGTCGATGCCGTCGACGACCGCCGACGATGAGGCCTTCGACGCCCACGTGACGAGCCCGACGATGAGCGCCGCGGCGACCGCGACCACCGCGACGACGATCGCGATGCGGATGGCCGCAGGCCGACGGACAGAGGAGGTGATCACACTCCAGTGTGTCCCGCGAGGCGGAGCGCGGACATCCGGGATGTCCCTGAATCCGCGGACTCAGCGCGCGCGCTCGCGGCTCGTCCAGCGGGCGACCGCGTACAGCACGCCGCCGAGGGCGAGAAGAGCGGCCCCGAAGGCCCACACGATCGGGCGCTGCTGGGTGAGCAGCACGATGCACGACGCGATGCCGAGGACGGGGACGAACGTCCACACGCGGAAGTGCGGATGGCCGACACGGTCGCGACGCAGGACGAGCACCGAGATGTTCGCGCTGAGGAACACGAAGAGGAGGAGCAGGACGACGGTCTCCGCGAGCGTCGCGAGGTCGCCGATCAGGGTGAGCGCCATCGCGACGACCGACGTCGCGACGATCGCGACCCACGGCGTCTTCCGGTTCGGGAGAACCCGCGCGAACGCGCCCGGCAGCATCCCCTGCTCCGCCATGCCGTAGGTGAGTCGGCTGGCCATGATCATCGTGAGGAGCGCTCCGTTTGCGACCGCGACCAGGGCGATCGCGCTGAAGAGCCACGAGGGGACGGCCACACCAGTCGACTCGACCACCGCGAGGAGGGGTCCCGTGGAGGAGGACAGCTCCTCCGGCGGAAGCGCGATCGCGCTCGCGAGCCCGACGAGCACGTAGACGGCGCCCGCCGCGGCGAGCGCGCCGAAGAGCGCGCGCGGGTACGAGCGGGTGGGGTCCTTCACCTCCTCGATGACGTTCGCCGACGTCTCGAACCCCACGAAGGAGTAGTAGGCGATGATCGCTCCCGCGAGGATCGCGCCCGCCCCGCCCGCGCCATCCGGCAGCTGGGTGACGCGCCCGAGGTCTCCGCCGCCTCCTCCGAGGAGCACGCCCACGACGACCACGACGATGACAAGGCCGCTCACCTCGATGACGGTCATCACGACGTTCGCGCCCATGGACTCGCGGATGCCGCGCGCGTTGATCGCCGCGACGAGGGCGAGAAACGCGATCGCGACGGGAACCGCGGGCAGCTCGACGAAGGTGGCGAGGTACTCCCCCGCGAACGCCAGGGCCAGTCCGGCCGCGCTCACGACACCGGCTGCCAGCATGCTGAACCCGACGAGGAACGACACGAGGCGGTTGCGGAACGCCCGCTCGGCGAACACCGCGGCGCCGCCGGCGCGCGGGTACTTCGTCACGAGCTCGGCGTACGAGCCCGCCGTCAGGAGCGCCATGAGCAGGGCGAGCAGAAGCGGCGCCCAGAGCATGCCGCCGACCTCCTCGGCGAGCACGCCCATGAGCGCGTAGATGCCCGCGCCGAGGACGTCGCCGAGGATGAAGGCGAACAGCAGCGGGGTGGTGATGCCCCTTCGCAGCCGCGTTCCGGTGTCAGAGTCGATCGCCATCCGACCATCCTGTCCGCGACGCGGCGCCCGCGCGCGGGGTTGACGGGGCGGGGCGCACCTGCGATGGACGGAGCCCGAGCATGACGAAGGCCCCTCTCCTCGCGGACGCGAGGAAAGGGGCCTTCCCACTGTGCGACAGCGATCGGTGGAGCTGGGGGGAATCGAACCCCCGTCCAGCGCTGAGTCTCTGGGGCTTCTCCGGGCGCAGTCTGTGAAAGCGTTCTGCTCGGCTCCGACCTTTGTCACAGACACCTAAGTCGACGAGCCCAGTCGAGAAAGAGTCCCGCACGGCGTCCCGACACCGCCGTGCAGCAAGATCCCTAGATGACGCCAGAGTCCGTGTCGGGATCAACCACGGTCTGACGGACTATCGGGCTCGCTTAGGCAGCGAGGGCGAAGTCAGTGCGCTTGGATTCGGCACTTATTGGTTCGCAGGGAGCGTTTACGAGATAACCCTGCATCCTCGGCCCGCTTCTCGCAGATTCGCAAGCACTGTCGAAACCGATCAGCCCCTGGGAATCCTTCTCGCGAAGGGGACCGCTGTCGCTCTGTGGAGTTGTCACCTCGGGTTTCCCCGAGCACTACAGACTACAACACATCCCGAGCCCCCGCATTCCCGCGCGACCCCGGTCATCCGCCCGTCGGCAGATGTCGATAGCGTGGAAGCGTGATCAGGCTCCTCATGTCCTTCGTCTTCGGAGCCGGGGTCGCCGCGCTCCTCTTCACGATCTTCGTCGGCGACCGCTTCACGTGGATCTGGATCACCGCGATCATCGTCCTGTCGATCTTCTTCCCCCTCGTGCTCGTCGCGCGGTCGATGGGCTCCCTCGCGGGGCTCCATCCGAAGAAGATCGAAGCCGCCAGGGCCGCGGGGCGCTTCGCCCCCGCCCGCATCGACGCGCTCCGCCGCACCGGCACGACGATCAACGACCAGCCGGTGTGCGAGATCGACGTGTCGGTCGCGCCGGCCGACCGACCCGCCTACCGCACGACCATCCGCCAGCTCGTCGACATCGTGCGGATCCCGCAGTACCAGCCCGGGGCATCCGTGACCGTCGCGCGCCTCGAGGCGGATGCGCCCGAGGTCGCGATCATCGAGGACGAGGTGCCGGATGCCGCGCGGCTGTCGCGTCTGCCCGCACGCGAGCACGTGGCCGAGTGGCAGGATGGCCCGGTCGCGCTGGGCGCAGAGCGCGCGCCGCGCAGGCGCAAGGGAGATCCGATCATCGGCACGGGGCCGAAGGGCCGCGGATGGCGGATCGCCGCCTACGTCGTGCTCGCCCTGGCCGGTGCGGCAGCCGTGCTCGTGCCGGTGGCCGACGACGTCCGGGCCGAGACGCTCACGATCATCACCGGCGAGGACCACGCGTCGATGTTCGCGGAGGGGCGCGTGCAGCGCGCCCTCGCCGCGATCGAGGAGGCCGCGGGAACGGATGAGACGGTGCAGGTGCTCGTGTACGAGGAGTTCGTGTCCGCCGACATGGCGACCGCACCGGGCTCCGACCGGTTCGACACCTTCTTCTACCGGGGCGGCACCGTCGAGAACCAGGGGCCGGCGTCGATCCAGCCGGAGAACCCCGATGCGGAGCGCTTCCGCTTCGACGACATCGCGTGGGCGGCGTTCCCCGAGCTGCTCGCACAGGCGCTCGACGAGGCCGGCCTGACGCGCGACGAGCTCGCCGACGGGCCGTACATGTTCGTCGAGCGCGGCTACGAGGAGGGCGCCCCGGTCGGCATCTCGATCTCCTTCGGCGACGGCTACGCGGACTACGCGTTCATCGGGTCAGCGGACGGCGCGTTCCTCGGCGCCCGCTGAGGCGGATCTCCGAGGCGACCAGCACCCCTTCTCCCCTCTCACCGTCCTCTCGACCGCGATGTCGGAGGCTGGAAATAGTGTTCGAACAACTCCTCTGGCGGAGCTAGAACATACTTTCTAGAATGGTGGGATGGGGATGGCGCTTCCGGTCGAGGTGCTGCGGCTGCAGACCGAGATCAGCAGGATGCAGCGGGCGAGCGCCCGCGTCACGGCGCTGCCCGTGCACGACGCGCTCGCGCCTCTGTTCCCCGAGGGAGGCCTGCGCCCCGGCGCCGTCTACACGCTCGATCCCGCGGCGAGTCTGCTGCTGGCCCTGCTCGCCGAGCCCTCGCGAGCGGGCTCCTGGTGCGCGGTCGTGGGGATGCCCGAGCTCTCGGCGGAGGCGGCCGAGGCCGCGGGCGTCGACCTGTCGCGCTTCGCGCTCGTCCCCGAGCCCGGCGACCGCTGGCTCGCCGCGGTGTCCGCGATCGCCGAGGTCTTCCCCGTGGTCGCGGTGCGCCCCGCCGGGAGCCCGCGCGATGCCGAGGTCGCGCGCCTGACCGCGCGACTGCGCGACCGAGGCGGCGTGCTGCTCGTGACGGGGCCATGGCCGCAGGCCGAGGCGACGCTGCACCTCGAAGATCCCGTGTGGTCCGGCCTCGGCGAGGGCCACGGTCTGCTCACGGCGCGCACCGTCACGGTGTCGTCGTCGGGGCGGCGCTCCCCCGTCCCGAAGCGCGTGCGCGTGCAGCTGCCCGGGCCGCAGGGCGCCCCTGTCGCGGTGCCCCGTCCGGCTCTCGTGCCCGCGGTGGTGCCCGTCCCGGCAGCGGAGGAGCGGATCGACGCGGCGGCGGCCGAACGCGCCGAGCGCGCTCGCGCGGTGCTCGCCCGCGCCGAGCAGAAGACGCGCGCGGCGCGACGCGGATTGGCGGCTGTGGGATGACCAGGGCCATCGTCGTGTGGCTGCCGGACTGGCCGGTCACCGCGCACCTGCGGACCGTGTCGCGCGACGCGGCACGCCGGGCCGCACGCGACCCGCGGGCCCGCCAGGCGAGCGCTCCCGCGACCGCCGCGGCGGCGACCGCCGCTGCGACGGTCGCCGCCGCTCCGCCGGTCGCGATCCTGCACGCCAACCGCGTGGTCGCCTGCTCGGCGGCGGCGCGCGCCGAGGGGGTGCGCCGCGGACAGCGCCGCCGCGACGCGCAGGCGGCCTGCCCCTCCCTGCAGCTCGCCCCGGCCGATCCGGGGCGCGACGAGCGCGCGTTCCTGCCCGTGCTCACGCGCCTCGACGAGCTCACCCCCGGTGTGCAGCCCTTGCGGCCGGGCCTCGCCGCAGTGCGGGCTCGGGGCCCCGCCCGCTTCTACGGCGGGGAGGAGCCCGCCGCCCTCGCCCTCATCGAGGCGCTCACGGCGATGGGGCTCCCAGGAGCCCGCGCCGGCGTCGCCGACGGCGTCTTCACCGCCGAGCGCGCCGCCCGCCTGACGCGCGCGGACGCCCCCGTCCGCTGCGTGCCGCCTGGAGCATCCGCCGACTTCCTCGCGCCCCTCTCCATCGCGGCCATCGAAGACGACGCCCTCGTGGGGCTGCTCGCGAAGCTCGGTGTGCAGACCCTCGGCGATTTCGCCGCGCTCGACGGCGAGCAGGTCCGCGCACGACTCGGCGAGCACGGCGTGCGGCTGCACGATCTCGCACGCGGCGCGGACTCCCGTCCCGTCGAGCCGCGCACGCCGCCGCCCGAGCTCGCGCGCGAGCTCGATCTCGAGCCGCCGCTCGAGCTCGCCGATCAGATCGCCTTCGCCGTGCGCCAGACGTGCGACGACGTCTGCACCGCCCTCGGCGAAGCAGGGCTCGTCTGCACCGAGGCCCGGATCATCCTCACCGACGACCGCGGCACGCGCAGCGAGCGCGTGTGGCTGCATCCCACGCGGTTCGACCCTGCGGCCCTCGTCGACCGCGTGCGCTGGCAGCTGCAGGCTGCCGCCGACGACGGCGGCGACCTCATCGGCGGCATCGCGCACGTCCGCATCGAGCCCGAGGCCGTCGACGACAGCGTGCATCACCAGCCGACGCTCATCGGCCAGGGCCCCGACGAGCGACTCCATCACGCGATGTCGCGCGTGCAGGCGATGCTCGGGCACCGCGGCGTCGTCACCCCTGCCGTCGGCGGCGGGCGCTGGCTGCAGGAGCGCGAGGTGCGCGTGCCGTGGGGCGACGGGGAGCGGCCGGCTCAGCGACGCGACGCGCCGTGGCCGGGATCGCTGCCGCAGCCGCTGCCGAGCGAGGTGTTCCGCCATCCGAGGCGCACGCGCATCTCCGGCCAGGGCGGCGCGGAGGTCTCCGTCGACGACCGCGGGCTGCTCACGGCGGCGCCCGCGGTCATCGACGGGCGCCCCATCACGGCATGGGCAGGGCCGTGGCCCGTGATCGAACGCGGATGGGACGGCGAGCGGATGCGGCGAGCGCACCGCTTCCAGGTGGTCGACGCGGAGCAGACGGCCTGGCTCATCGTTCTGGAGGACGACGCCTGGTGGATCGAGGGGAGGTACGCCTGATGGGATGGCACAACCCGCCCGTGCGCTGGTCGGAGCTCGAGCGCGCGCTGAGCGGGCGTCGCCCCGATCCCGTCCCGGCCGGAGCGGACGGCGGCGACAGCCCCGCGTGGAGCCGCAAGCGCGGCGCGTACACGCCGCCTCCCATCGAGCGCCCGGTCGACGCCATCCCCTATGCCGAGCTGCACGCGCACTCGTCGTACTCGTTCCTCGACGGAGCCTCGTCACCCGAGGCCCTCGTCGAGGAGGCGGAGCGCCTCGGCCTGCATGCCCTCGCCCTCACCGACCACGACGGCTTCTACGGTCTCGCCCGCTTCGCCGAGGCGGCCGAGACGACGAGCGTCAAGACCGTGTTCGGCGCCGAGCTCTCGCTCGGGCTCTCCGAGCCGCAGAAGGGTCATGCCGATCCCGAGGGCGATCATCTGCTCGTGCTCGCCCGCGGCGAGGAGGGATACCACCGGCTCTCGGCCGCGATCACGCACGCGCAGCTGCGCGGAGGGGAGAAGGGGCGCCCCCTCTACGACCTCGAGGAGCTCGGCGCGCAGGCCGGCGGCGAGTGGGTCGTCCTCACCGGGTGCCGCAAGGGCGCGGTGCGGAGGGCGCTCGATGCCTCGCTGCGCGGAGGAGGAGATCTCGAGCGCACGGGGCGCGAGCTCGAGCGCCTCGTCTCGCTCTTCGGCCGCGACAACGTGAACGTCGAGCTCACGGACCACGGCGATCCGCTCGACTCGCCCCGCAACGACGCGCTCGCGGCGCTCGCCGGCCGCCTGCACCTGCCGACCGTGGCGACCAACAACGTGCACTACGCCTCGCCGCACGACGCCCAGCTCGCGACGGCGATCGCGGCCGTGCGCGCGAACCGCAGCATGGACGATCTGGACGGCTGGCTCCCCGCGCACACTGCGGCGCACCTGCGCTCGGGCGCCGAGATGACGCGGCTCTTCGCGCGCCATCCCGGGGCGGTCGAGCGCACCGTGCCGCTCGCCGACGAGCTCGCCTTCCCGCTGCGGCTCGCGAAGCCCGCGCTGCCGAAGCTCGATCTCGACGACGGATGCACGCCGATGGAGCATCTGCGCCATCTCGTCTGGGAGGGCGTCGACCGGAAGTACCCCGGTCGCCGCGAGGAGGTGCGCACGCGCATCGAGAAGGAGCTGCGCGTCATCGAGGAGAAGGACTTCCCCGGCTACTTCCTCATCGTCCACGGCATCGTGCAGGAGGCCCGCCGCCGCGGCATCCTCTGCCAGGGTCGGGGCTCCGCCGCCAACAGCGCCGTCTGCTACCTGCTCGACATCACCGCGGTCGACGCGATCTTCTACGACCTCCCCTTCGAGCGCTTCCTCTCCGCGCTGCGCGACGAGGAGCCCGACATCGACGTCGACTTCGACTCGGATCGGCGCGAGGAGATCATCCAGTGGGTCTACGACGAGTACGGCCGCGAGCGCGCGGCGCAGGTCGCGAACGTCATCCAGTACCGGCCGAAGAACGCCATCCGCGACATGGCCAAGGCCCTCGGCTTCTCCCCCGGCCAGCAGGACGCCTGGTCGAAGCAGGTCGAGCGCTGGGGCGCCTCGGTCGACACCGGTCCCGACCACGACATCCCCGAGCAGGTGCTCGCGTACGCGACCGAGCTGCTCAAGGCGCCTCGGCACCTCGGCATCCACTCGGGCGGGATGGTGCTCACCGAGCGCCCCGTGGGCGAGGTCGTGCCCATCGAGCACGCCCGCATGGAGAAGCGCACGGTCATCCAGTGGGACAAGGACGACGCGGCGTGGATGGGTCTGGTCAAGTTCGATCTGCTGGGTCTCGGGATGCTCGCGGCGCTGCAGCACTGCTTCGACATCATCCGCGAGGCCACAGGCGAGGAGTGGCGGCTCGAGACGCTCCCGCGCGAGGAGGCCGCGGTCTACGACATGCTGTGCCGCGCCGACTCGATCGGCGTCTTCCAGGTGGAGTCGCGCGCGCAGATGGGCCTCCTCCCCCGGCTGCAGCCGCGCTCGTTCTACGACCTCGTCGTGCAGATCGCCCTCATCCGCCCCGGTCCGATCCAGGGTGGGGCCGTCCATCCGTTCGTGAAGCGGAAGGCCGCACTCGAGGCCTACCGCCGCAAGCACCCGGATCTGTCGTACGACGCGTGCGTCGCGGCGGTCGTCGAGTACCCCCACCCCAAGCTCGAGCCGGTGCTCAAGCGCACGCTGGGCGTGCCGATCTTCCAGGAGCAGCTCATGCAGATGGCGGTCGCCGTCGGCAACTGCGACGCGGGCGAGGCCGACCTGCTCCGTCGGGCGATGGGCTCCAAGCGCGGGCAGGAGAAGATCGAGACGCTCAAGAAGAAGCTCTACGCGGGGATGGCCGAGAACGGCATCACGGGAGAGCTCGCCGACGACCTGTACGGGCGCATCCAGGCGTTCGCGAACTTCGGCTTCGCCGAGTCGCACTCGCTGTCGTTCGCGCTGCTCGTCTACGCCTCGTCGTGGATCAAGCTCCACTACCCCGCCGCATTCCTCGCAGGGCTCCTCCGCTCGCAGCCCATGGGCTTCTACTCGCCCGCATCGCTCACGGCAGATGCGCGTCGACACGGCGTGCGCGTGCGCCGGCCCGACATCAATCTGTCGGGTGCGACCGAGGAGCTCGAGCCCCTCGAGCGCGCCGATGAGCCTGCGCACCGTGTGCACAGCCGCGAGACCATCGGCGCGTCGCGCAGGGCGCCGACCGGACGGGAAGCGTGCCGTGAGCACGACCAGCCTCCCGTCGGCGACTTCGACCGGAGCGCGCCCGACGAGTCGGAGGCGCACCGACGCGATGGCGCGCACGCCGTTCGCCTCGGCCTGGCCGGGGTCACCGGCATCGGCCTCGCCACCGCGAAGCGGATCGTCGCCGAACGCGCCGCGAACGGCCCGTTCACCGACCTCAACGGGCTCGTGCGGCGCACGGGCGTGACCGAGGCGCAGGTCGAGGCGCTCGCCACGGCGGGGGCCTTCGAGGGCCTCGGGATGACCCGTCGCGAGGCGATCTGGATGGCCGGCTCGGCGGCGCTCGATCGCGCGGAGTTCCTGCCGGGCACGGTCGCGTCGGTGCAGCCGCCGCTCTTCCCCGACCCTTCGAGCTTCGAGCGCCTGGCCGCGGACCTGTGGGCCACGGGCATCTCGGTCAACGACCATCCGCTCGCGCACTACCGCGTGCAGCTCAACGGCCGGGGCGTGCTGCCGTCGACCGCGCTGCGCACGCACGAGTCCGGTCGCCGCGTCGAGATCGCGGGCCTCGTGACCCACCGGCAGCGCCCGGCGACCGCATCGGGAGTGACGTTCCTCAACCTCGAGGACGAGCACGGGCTCATGAACGTCATCTGCTCGACGGGCGTCTGGAACCGCTACCGACGCGTGCTGCGCGACAGCCCTGCGCTCATCGCACGCGGCATCCTCGAGCGCTCACCCGAGGGCGTCGTCAACCTCCTCGCCGACGCGTTCGAAGACCTCCGCGTCGGGGTCAAGCACAACTCGCGCGACTTCCAGTGACCGCATCATGGCCTGTGGATAACTGCCGCGTCCGCGCCGCGAGCGCACTACCGTGACAAGCATGATGCCCCGCAGGCCCCTCGCCCTCGTCGCCGCGATCGCCGGCGCGATCTCGCTCGCGGGCTGCGTACCCGAGCCCGCACCGACGCCGACGCCGACCGGCTTCGCGTCCGAGGAGGAGGCATTCGCCGCGGCGGAGGAGACGTGGAACGAGTACGTCACCGCCGTCAATGACGTGGACCTAAGGAACGCCGACACGTTTGAGCCGCTGTACGAACTCACCGTGGGCGACTTTAATGCCGATGTTCGTGAGGAATACAGCCGAAACCATGCCGAGGGCTGGACAACAAGCGGCGACGCCGCGACGAAATCGTTCCAACCAGTCAGCTATGACGCGAAAACCCACCAAGTTGTCGCGATCAGCTGCCTCGACGTTTCAGAGGTCCAGGCATTCGATGCGTCCGGAGAGTCCGTCGTCGATCCCGAGCGGCGAGATCTACAAGCGCTCGAGATCACGTTCACGCTTCGTCCTGAAAAAGCTGACGCGCGCATAAGCGATGTCTCCGGGAGCGCCTCGGAGTCGATATGCGAATAGCCTCAGTAACAGCGACCTTGATCCTCTTGCTCACGCCCCCGTCGATGAACGTCCTCGTAGCGGAAGCAATCCCGGCTTGTGCAGATATAGGACTCTGGACAAACTGCGACACCGACAACAAGGAAGACCACGTCGAGCTCGAGGGAGAGCGGCACATTCCGCAGGCTCCTCCGCCGCAGCAGCAGAACCCGCAGCAGGAGTACGAGTACATCGACTACGGCGACAACGGCCTGCCGCAGGTGCCGGGGCAGCAGGAGGAGCGAGTGCCGTGCCGGCTCGAGAACTGGCCGACGGCACGGGATCAGTGCCGTGTCGAGAAGCCGCCGGCGGAGGAGGATCCCGAGCCCGAGGCGCCGGTCATCCCGCCGCTGACCGAGCGCGACGTGCTGACGTTCGCTCCGGCTCCGCCGAGCGTGACCACCGAGCCCGCCGGGATCGCGATCGTCGGCATGCCGATGAACGTCGTCGCGCCCGCTCAGGAGCACGTCGCTGGCGGTTCGCTGTTCGGGCTGCCGGTCACCGTGACCTTCACCCCCGCGTCGTTCGCCTTCGACTTCGGCGACGGCACGGTGCAGACGGTCGGCTCGGGCGGATCGACGTGGAACGACCTCGGGCTCCCGGAGTTCTCGGCGACCGAGACGAGTCACGCCTATGCGGCCCGCGGCTCGTACGACGTCGTCGTCTCCGTGTCGTACAGCGCCGTGGTCGACTTCGGCGTGTGGGGCGTCTATCCCGTCGACGGGCTCGTCACCGCGACGTCAGCAGGATCACCCGTGCGGGTGGTCGAGGCGCACACCGCCCTCGTCGAGGGCTCATGCGTCGAGAACCCCGCGGGCCCCGGCTGCTGAGACGGCAGCGCCGAGGCGTCGTCTCATGCGCCTCGTGAAGCGCAGCACCGAGCGGATGGGCACGCCGATCGCGTACGCGACGGCTCCCGAGACCGTGCGGTCGGCGTCGCCCAGTGCGAGCCGCCGCTCCCACGCGTCGCGAGCGCGGCCTCCCCAGCGCCGGTACGGCGGGCGCGGCGCGAGCGCTCCCGCCCGCCGCTGCGCCACGAGCCCGGCGAGCTGCTCGCTCCAGTCGTCGTCCGCCGTGTCGTGGAAGTAGCTGTCGCGCAGCCATTCCGCGCGGGGCATGCGGAAGCTCCGCGCGATCACGTCGTCCTCACCGCCGAACAGGCCGCTCTCCTCGAACACGACGTTGATGAGGCGGCGCGAGACGCCGAACGTGTCGAGCACGATCACGGGCACGCCGCGCGCGATGGCCTCGATCGCCGCGGTCGAGCTGACGGTCACGAGCCCTTCGGCCCTGTCGAGCGCCTCGCCCATCGGCTCCGTCGAGAAGACGAGATTCGGCGGCACGTCGCCGAGCTCGGCGATGAGATCCGGATAGGCGTCCCGCTCGGCGTGCGTCTGCTGCTCCCCCGCGCGCCCGCGCAGCTTCACGACGACACGGCGACTCGGGTCGAGCTTCGCCGCGTCGACGAGGATGCGCGCGACGATCTCACGATCCTCACGCGCGCGCGGCACGATCGCCTGCGCCGCGAACACGAGGTCCGTGCCGCCGCGCACAGGCTGCCCGCTCGGCGTGCCTCCTGCCGCGAACGGCAGGCGAGCCAGGCCGAACCGCTGAGCGATCCCCCGCTCCTCCGCGAGCCGGGCGAACTCCCGGACCTCGCGATGCGCATGCAGCACGAAGAGATCGCATTGACGCCGGAAGTGCAGCGCGAGCCACGTCGCGGGGACGGAGATGCCCGGGAGCCCCGTCACGATGACGGGCCGCGGCTCCAGCTGTGCGACCTCCCTCGCGACGACGCGCACGAGCGGACCGCGCGCGGCGACGAGCACCGCGTCGGCATCCGCCACAAGCTCTGCGAGCTCGTCGAAGGCGGCGCGCCGCACACGGCTGCGGTCGAGCCCGCTTCCCGCGAGCGCCGTCTCGAGCTGGGCGTCGCTCACGACGAGCGGCGTGTCCAGCACGATGAGCTCGCCAGCCTCATCCGGAAGGGTCCCCAGCAGGGCGGCCGCCCACTTGACGTACGAGTCCGTGTCGGCGATCCCCACGACCCGCCGCAGTGCGGCGGAGGTCATGCGTCGATCGCGTGCGCGAACCGACGCCGCGCGCCCGCGCGAACGCGCATCCGGTCGATGAGCGGCGCCATCGCGCGGGCGATCTCGAGCTGCTCCTCGGAGTCGATCTCGATGGCCGTGCGCTCGGGAACCTCGACGATCTCGACACGGCCGAAGAACCGATGGCGGGCGCGGAGGAAGCCCTCGACATCCAACACGTAGAACGCGCCCGTCTCGAGGAAGTGCGGCTCGCGGTCCTGCCGCCGCGGCCGGTACCCGACCTCGTGGTTGACCGCCTCGGCCCCCTGCTCGCCCCGCCGCCACAGGAAGCCGTAGGACTCGACCGCCGAGAACGCGCAGTCGGCATTCCCCTCTCGGACCCCGGCCACCGCCATCCGGAGCGCCTCGGTGTCGATGAACGGCGACGTCGCCTGCAGGAAGACGAGCACGCGCGGGCGCACGCCCTGGGCCGCGAGGGCGTCGAGCGCGTGCAGGAGCGCCGACTCCGAGCTCGCGGTCGAACCGGCGATCTCCGCCGGACGCTCGATCACCGCCGCCCCGTGGACCGTCGCGGTCGCCGCGATCTCCGCATCGTCGGTCGACACGAACACCTGGTCGATGCCCGCGTCGAGCGCCGAGCGCACCGCGCGGCCCACAAGCGGGACCCCCGAGATGCGGCGGAGGTTCTTGCCCGGCACCCCCACCGACCCGCCGCGAGCGGGGATCACCGCGACGACGTCGGCCGGCGCCGTCGCCGCGTCGTCGATCGCAGCGGTCGGCGCGCCCCCGGAGCCCCCCAGCTCCCTCGCGCCGACCGCCGCAGTCTCATCCGGGGCTGTCCGCCTCGGCAGCTCGTCCGCGAACGGCTCGCCCGTGCGTCGCACGATGCCGTCCTTCTCGCGCAGCACGCTTCCCGTGCCCTCGAGCAGCAGCGACAGCGTCGTCGTCGCGCTCGTCGCGAGCGACAGGACCTCGAGCGGCCGCCCGGCCCCCGCCAGCACCAGCTCGACCGGAAGCCCGAGGCGCGCGACCGTCACACCGGGCAGCGCCGAGACGAGGTCGAGCTGCTCGTCGGTCTCACGGCGGTGCGGCAGGTACGTCACCGGCTCGGCGGCCGCCTCGTCGGCGACCCACGCGATGTAGTCCGGCAGCGGCATATGCCCGTCCACCGGGCGCGCGCTGCCGAGCAGAAGGCGATCTCCACCCACGGCCCGCCTCATCCGGTCGCTGTGCGCGCTGTCGCGCAGCCATCCGAATCCGTGGGCGCCGACGCCGACCCCCAGCGTGCCCAGCGCCGCGGTGCGCTCGTCGCCCAGTGCGAACGCCGTGAAGAGGTCGACGCCGCCGGCGTGTGCGCGTCGGCGCAGGTGCTCGAGCGCCGAGGGGCCGAATCGCGCCGTGAGCCCGCGCTCGGTCTGCCCCGGTCGCGCGTAGGGGCGCCGCCCCGTGAGCGCGTCGGCGAGGGCGAGCGTGTTCGCGCCGTCGTCGAGGAACGTCACGCGGTCGGGGCGCAACACGCTCGCGGCGAGACGGAACTGCCCCGAGAACCCGTCGCCGACGATCCAGTGTCGGTGGCGCGCAAGCAGCCGCCACGGGATGCCGAAGTACGGGAGCATGTCGCCGAGCGGCGCGCGCCGGGCCGAGAGCTCTGCCGCGGTCTCGGGAACCTGGGTCGTGAGGCGGCACGCGACATCGATCACCGTGCCGTGAGCGTGCGCCCACTCGGCCGCCCCGAGCAGCTGCAGGGGCGACTCGATCCATGCGACCGGCTCGCGCTCCACGTGACCTCCTGGCTCTGCGGGATGCCCCGCGCGGCGAGACGCGGGTGTCCCACCTTGACGACCAGGGTGAGCCGAGGGCGTGAACGGGCCCCGGTCCGCGGGTGAGCCGCGGACGACGCGCACATGAACGGATGGTGACGCGGCGGCACTGGCAGGATGGGCACGTGCCCCGCCTCATGCTGCTCGACACCGCCTCGCTCTACTTCCGCGCGTTCTACGGCGTCCCCGACACGGTGCGCGCCGCCGACGGCACGCCCGTCAACGCGGCCCGCGGCCTCCTCGACATGATCGCGAAGCTCGTCACGACCTACGAGCCGACGCACCTCGTCGCCTGCTGGGACGACGACTGGCGCCCGCGGTGGCGCGTCGACCTCATCCCGTCGTACAAGGCGCACCGCGTCGTCGAGGTCGTCGCCGCCGGCCCCGACGTGGAGGAGGTGCCCGATCCCCTCGAGGCGCAGGTGCCGGTCATCCGCGAGGAGCTCAGCGCGCTCGGCATCCCGATCGTGGGGGCGGCGGAGCACGAGGCCGACGACGTCATCGGGTCGCTCGCGACGCAGTCCGCCATGCCCGTCGACATCGTCACGGGCGATCGCGACCTCTTCCAGCTCGTCGACGACGCCCGCGAGGTGCGCGTCATCTCCACTGTGAAGGGCATGAGCAAGCTCGAGGTGATGACGGAGGGCGTCATCCTCGAGCGATACGGCATCCGCGCCGACCAGTACGCCGATTTCGCGACGCTCCGCGGCGACGCCTCCGACGGGCTGCCGGGCGTCGCGGGCGTCGGCGAGAAGACGGCGGCGACGCTCCTCGCTGCGCATGGCGATCTCGCGGCCATCCGCTCTGCTGCCGCCGAGGGCGTGGGCATGACGAAGGGTCAGGCCGCGAAGGTCCTCGCCGCCGCGCCGTACCTCGACGTGGCGCCTCGGGTCGTCGCGGTCGTCAGAGACCTTGCGCTCGGCGACGTCGACGGAGAGCTGCGCCCGCTCGACGAAGCGCGCCGCACCGCCGCCCTCGAGCTCGCCGAGCGATGGAACCTCGGGACGTCGATGGCCCGCGCGATCGACGCGCTCGACCGCTGACGATCAGGCGACGCTGAACCGCTGCGTCGCCGCGATCCACTCCTCGAGCTTCGCGGTCGCCCGCCCGTCGTCCACCGCGGCCGCCGCCTCGTCGCGCGCCTCGGTGAGCCGCTGGATCATGTTGCGCTGGGCCTGCGTCGGGTCCTGCGACAGCCGGTAGGCCACGATCCCCGCCGCGGCGTTGAGAAGGACGATGTCCCGGACAGCTCCCTCCTCGCCCGCGAGCGTGCGACGCAGAACATCGGCGTTGTGCTCGGGGGTGCCACCGAGGAGGTCCTCCATCTGCGCCGTCGGGATGCCGATGTCGCGCGGATGGATGTCGAACTCGTGCATGTCGCCGTTCGAGATCTCCCAGATGCGGCTGTACCCCGTCGTCGTGAGCTCGTCGAGCCCGTCCTCACCGCGGAACACGAGGGCCGTCGCACCGCGCGTGCGGAACACGCCGGTGATGAGCGGAACGCTCTCGATCTGCGCGACGCCCACCGCGTTCGCCTCGGCGCGCGCCGGGTTCACGAGCGGCCCGAGGTAGTTGAAGACCGTCGGGACGCCCAGCTCGGCGCGCGTCGGGCCGGCGTGCTTGAAGCCCGGATGGAACGCGGCGGCCCAGGCGAACGTGATGCCGGCCGCGTCGAGCACCTGCGCGACGGCCTCAGCCGGGAGGCGCAGATCGATGCCCAGCGCGCTCAGGACATCCGATGCGCCCGACTTGGAGCTCGCGGCCTTGTTGCCGTGCTTCACGACGGGGATGCCCGTGGCCGCCACGATGATCGATGCCGTCGAGGAGATGTTGACGGTGCCGAAGCGATCGCCACCGGTCCCGACGATGTCGAGCACGCGCGGATCGACAGGCAGAGGCACGGCGGCCTCGAGGATCGCGTCGCGGAAGCCGATGATCTCCTCGACCGACTCCCCCTTGGCGCGCAGGGCGAGCAGGAATCCGCCGAGCTGAGCGGGCGTCGCCTGACCCTGCATGACCTGCCGCATGGCCCAGGTCGCCTCCGACACGCTGAGGTCCTGACGGGACAGCACCGTGGTCAGAACGGACGGCCAGCTGAGCTCATCGATCATGCCTCGATCTTAGGGCGCATGCGGGGCGGTCTCCCAGCAGGTTGTAAGGCGAACCTAAGTCGCAGGAGGGTGCGACGCACACCCTCCGGTGCCAAAATCACTCCCCGATATCGGCCATAATGGACGGGTGACGACCTCAGCTACGTATGCCCCTGCGCCGAGAACCGTGAAGCGCCCCGATCCCGTCGCCGTCGGCACGATCGTCTGGCTCGGCAGCGAGGTCATGTTCTTCGCGGGTCTGTTCGCGATCTACTTCACCCTCCGCAGCACCTCCCCCGAGCTCTGGGAGAGCCGCACCGAGCTCCTCAACGTGCCGTTCGCGCTCGTGAACACGATCATCCTCGTGCTCTCGAGTGTCACGTGCCAGATGGGCGTGTTCGCCGCGGAGCGCATGCAGCCTTACACCGTCAAGGGCAACGGCTGGAAGAGCTGGGGCATGGTCCCGTGGTTCTGGGTGACCTTCGCGCTGGGCGCGATCTTCGTCTCCGGCCAGGTCTGGGAGTACGCGCAGCTCGTCAGCGAGGGCATGCCGTATGGCGCCGACTCGTACTCGTCGGCCTTCTACCTCACGACCGGCTTCCACGCCATGCACGTGACCGGCGGCCTCGTCGCGTTCCTGTTCACCATCGGCCGCGCGTACGCGGTCAAGAAGTTCACGCACAAGGAAGCCACCACGGCGATCGTCGTGTCGTACTACTGGCACTTCGTCGACGTCGTCTGGATCGCCCTGTTCGCGGTCATCTACTTCCTGAAGTAAGAGCGGAGCAACAACATCCCCATGGCACGAGAGAAGAAGCGCCGCTCCCACGGCCGTCGCAGCCCCCTCGCCGCAGCAGCCCTCATCGGCATCGGCCTCGTCCTGTCCGGCGGCATCTACGCCGGCGCGTCCGCGGCAGTCGCCGCGACGAGCCAGCCCACCGCGGCCGAGACGAGCCTGACCGCCGAGGACGGCGAGAAGCTGTTCCAGGCGAACTGCGCCACCTGCCACGGCCTCGACCTGCAGGGCACGGACGACGGCCCCTCGCTGTACGGCGTCGGCGCGCTCGCGGTCGAGTTCCAGGTCTCCACCGGCCGCATGCCGATGGCCGCCCAGGGTCCGCAGGCCGACCAGAAGCCGGTCCAGTTCACCGAGGAGCAGATCCTCGCGATGGCCGAGTACGTGCAGTCGGTCGCCCCCGGCCCAGACTTCCCGTCGGACCACGTGCTCGACGGGCAGGGCGACCTCGCACGCGGCGCTGAGCTGTTCCGCATCAACTGCGCCATGTGCCACAACGTCGCCGCAGCCGGCGGCGCGCTCACCCAGGGCAAGTGGGCCCCGGACATCCAGGACACGAGCGCCCTGCACATCTACGCGGCCATGGTCACCGGCCCGCAGAACATGCCCGTCTTCAACAACATGAACCTCACGCCCGAGGACAAGCGCGACATCATCTCCGCTCTCCTCTACCAGCAGGAGCAGCAGGCGCCCGGCGGCTTCACGATCGGCTCGCTCGGCCCCGTCGCGGAGGGTCTCTTCGTGTGGATCTTCGGCATCGGCGGCCTCGTGGCCATCACGGTGTGGATCACGGCGAAGTCGAACTGAGCATGGCGAACGAAGAGGACAAGAGCGACATGGCACACGAGCACGACACGCAGGCGGTCGAGAAGGCCTACCGGCCTTCTCCCGGCCTCGCCGTCGCGGTCGACGACCCCGTGAAGAACCCGGGGCTCCCCCCGCACCGGGCGCGCATCACGGACAAGGACCCGCAGGCCAACCGCCGTGCGGTCCGCACGATCTACACGCTGTTCTACGTCTCGGTGGCGGCGAGCATCTGGGCGGTCGCCGCCTACATGCTGTTCCCCATCGAGGGCGACAACGCCACGATGTCAGCCATCCGGAACAACAACCTGTTCATCGGACTCGGCATCGCGTTCGCGCTGCTCGCGATCGGCATCGGGGCCATCCACTGGTCCAAGGCGATCATGAGCGACAAGGAGTTCGTCGAGGAGCGCCACACGACCCGCGGCTCCGAGCCGACGCGCGCGGCGGCCGTCAAGGCCTTCGCCGACGCGAACGAGGAGTCCGGCTTCGGACGCCGCAAGATGATCCGGAACTCGCTGTTCGCGGCTCTCGCGGCCAGCATCATCCCGGGCATCACGCTCTTCCGCAACCTCGCTCCGAACGACGGCAAGGACCCGGTCCAGCTGCTCAACGAGACGATGTGGGAGAAGGGCGAGCGCCTCGTGCTCGACCCCGAGGGCACGCCCGTCAAGGCGTCGGATGTCACGCTCGGGTCGGCGTTCCACATCATCCCCGAGTCGCTCGCGTCGCTGTCGCACTCCGACGGCTACCTCGAGGAGAAGGCGAAGGCCATCGTCCTCCTCGTCCGCCTGCTCCCCGAGCAGCTCACGGAGAGCGAGGAGCGCAAGGACTGGTCGTACGACGGCATCGTCGCGTACTCGAAGGTGTGCACGCACGTCGGCTGCCCCGTCGCCCTGTACGAGCAGCAGACGCACCACCTCCTGTGCCCCTGCCACCAGTCGCAGTTCGACGTGTCCGACCACGCGAAGGTCGTCTTCGGCCCCGCCGCGCGTCCGCTGCCGCAGCTGCCCATCACCGTCGACGACGAGGGCTACCTCGTCGCCAAGAGCGGCTTCACCGAACCCGTCGGCCCGAGCTTCTGGGAGCGTCATTGAGCACCGCAACCGTCACTGACAAGCCGCAGGAGAAGCCCCTCGGCGGACGCTTCGTCGGCGCGACGGCGAACTACATCGACGAGCGGACGAGCATGTCCGGCTTCGTCAAGGCCCTCGGACGCAAGGTCTTCCCCGACCACTGGTCGTTCATGCTCGGCGAGATCGCGCTGTGGTCGTTCGTCGTGGTCCTGCTCTCGGGCACGTACCTCACGTTCTTCTTCCAGGCGTCGATGGTCGAGACGCACTACGACGGCGCCTGGCTGCCGATGCGCGGCATCCCGATGTCCGCGGCCATGGAGTCGACGCTGCACATCAGCTTCGACATCCGCGGCGGCCTGCTCGTCCGCCAGATCCACCACTGGGCGGCCCTCGTCTTCGTGGCGGGCATCGGCATCCACATGCTCCGCGTGTTCTTCACGGGCGCGTTCCGCAAGCCGCGCGAGCTGAACTGGGTCATCGGCTTCGTCCTCTTCATCCTCGCGATGGCCGAGGGCTTCACGGGCTACTCGCTCCCCGACGACCTCCTCTCGGGCAACGGCCTCCGCATCATCGACGGCATGATCAAGGGCATCCCGCTCATCGGCACGTGGACCTCGTACCTCCTCTTCGGCGGCGAGTTCCCCGGCACCGACATCGTGGGCCGCCTGTACACGCTGCACATCCTGATCCTGCCGCTGCTCGTCATCGGCCTGATCGCGGTGCACCTGCTGCTCATGATCGTCAACAAGCACACGCAGTTCGCCGGCCCCGGCCGCACGAACGAGAACGTCGTGGGCTACCCGATGATGCCGGTCTACATGTCCAAGATGGGCGGCTTCTTCTTCATCGTGTTCGGCGCGATCGTGCTCATCGCATCGCTCGTGCAGATCAACCCGATCTGGAACTACGGTCCCTACGACCCGTCCCCCGTCTCGGCCGGAACCCAGCCCGACTGGTACATCGGCTTCGCGGACGGCGCGCTGCGTCTCGCCCCGTCGCACCTCGACGTCGTCATCGGCAACTACACGCTGTCGTTCGGCATCCTCATCCCGCTCGTCGTCCTCGGCCTCTTCATCGTGGTCGTCATGTTCTACCCCTTCATCGAGGCGTGGATCACGGGCGACAAGCGCGAGCACCACATCGCCCAGCGCCCGCGCAACGCCGCGACGCGGACCGCGATCGGCGCCGCCGGCGTGGTCTTCTACGCGACGCTGTGGGCCGCTGCCTCGTCGGACATCATCGCGACGCACTTCCGCCTGACGATGGAGGGGGTCATCCTCTTCCTCCAGATCTCGCTGATCCTCGCCCCGGTGGTCGTGTACTTCATCACGAAGCGCGTCTGCATCGCGCTGCAGAAGAAGGACCGCGAGATCGTCCTCCACGGCTACGAGTCGGGCCGCATCGTCCGCCTCCCCGGCGGCGAGTACCGCGAGGTGCACAAGCCCGTGAACGAGTACGAGCGCTGGAAGCTCGTCGCGGAGGAGACGTACGAGCCCCTCGTCGTCCGTCCTGACGACCGTGGCCGCATCACGGCCGGCCAGAAGCTCCGCGCGGGTCTGTCGCGCTGGTTCTTCGAGGACCGCCTCGCTCCGGTCACCGAGACGGAGTACCGCGCGGCGCTCGAGCACCAGCAGCACGTGCTCCACGAGTACGGCGACGGGCACGCCCACGGCGAGCTCGAGTCGGGCCACGACAAGCACTGAGCCAACGGCTTCAGCAGAAGGGCCCCGGATCCGAGGATCCGGGGCCCTTCTGCTGTCCCCGGCTCTGTCAGCTGAGCACGCGGATGGGCGCGCCATCCAGGAACGCCTGCACGTTCTCGACGATCGCCGGATAGAACACCTCGTACGACGCGCCCGTCACGTAGCCGAGGTGGGGCGTGAGAACGGTCCGCGGCGCCGACGCGAGCGGATGGTCGTGCGGAAGCGGCTCGGTGTCGAACACGTCGAGCGCGGCACCGCCGAGCCATCCCTCCGTCAGCCCGCGGACGAGAGCGTCCGTGTCGACCAGGCCCGCGCGCGCCGTGTTCACGAGCAGTCCGTCCGGGCCGAGCGCGCGCAGCTCCCTCTCCCCCACGACGAGACGCGTGCTGTCGGACAGCCGCAGGTGGAGCGAGAGGATGTCCGCCCGTTCGGCGAGCTCGCGCAGCGTCGCCACGCGCTCGGCGCCGGCGGCGGCGGCGCGCTCGTCCGTGAGATGCGGGCTCCACGCGGCCACCGACATCCCGAACGCGTGCGCATACCGCGCGATGCGCGAGCCGATGCGTCCGAGCCCGACGATGCCGAGCGTCATCCCCTCCGCCTCGCGCCCGACGGTCTGCTGCCAGGCCCCGCTGCGCGCGTTCCCGTCCTCGACGGGGAGGTTCCGGAGGGCGGCCAGCAGGAGCGCCCAGGTGAGCTCAGGAGCACCGGCCGCGGAGCCGGGCGTCCCGGCGACGACGATGCCTCGCTCGCCAGCCGCCGCGAGGTCGATGGACGCGTTGGCCATCCCTGTCGTGACGAGAAGGCGCAGAGCGGGCAGGCGCTCGAGAACGGCCCGGTCGAAGGCCGTGCGCTCGCGCATCGCCGCGATCGCGTCGAAGCCCTGCAGGGCGCGAGCCGCGTCATCCCCGAGGTGCTCGTGGAAGAAGACCACGTCGACGCCTCGCGCGCGGAGCGCATCCCAGTCGGCGTAAGACGCCGCCACGCGCTGGTAGTCGTCGAGCACGGCCAGTCGGCGAAGAGATCCCATGCTCCGAACCTAGCGGCGCCAGTAGAGTGAGCGGCGTCGGGCGCCCCGGCCCGGCGCGTGCCATGCAGCGGAGAGAGCGCCGAGATGAGAACGCTTCGCTATTCGATCAACGTCACCCTCGACGGGTGCTGCCATCACGAGGCAGGACTCCCGCCCGACGACGAGTCCATGCGGTACTGGACGGAGGAGATGGAGCGGGCCGATGCCCTCTTCTTCGGCCGCGTGACGTACGAGATGATGGAGTCCGCCTGGCGACGACCGGCCTCCGGTGAATGGCCGGGATGGATGGGCGGCGCCGAGGTCGCGTTCGCCGAGGCCATCGACGGCGCTCGGAAGTACGTCGCGTCCACCACACTCGGCAAGGTGGACTGGAACGCCGAGCTCCTCGAAGGCGACGTCGGCACCGCGGTCCAGCGCCTGAAGGAGGAGCCGGGCGAGGATCTGTGGGTCGGCGGTGTGCGGCTTCCCCTCGCCCTTGCCGATCGGGGGCTCATCGACGAGTACGAGTTCGTCGTCCACCCAGTGCTCGCCGGGAGCGGACCGACCCTGCTCTCCGGTCTGCGCGCGCGCATCGAGCTCGAGCCCGTGGCCCGACGGGAGTTCGGTTCAGGAGCCGTCGCCGTCCGGTATCGGCCTCGGGTGACACCAGCATGAAGGGAAGAGGCCCCGACCCGGACGAACCGGATCGGGGCCTCTGCGGCGCGTGCGCTGCTCAGCGCGCGAAGTTGCCGCGGTAGTACTCGTAGACCCACCCGAAGAGGGCGACGATCAGCAGGCCGGCCGCGACGGGGATCAGGAAGTGCGCGGTCGCGAGCGAGACGGCGCCCACCGCCACGGCGCTGCCGAGCACGAGGGGCCACCACGACCACGGGCTGAACTCGCCCTGCTCGGTCTCGCCATCGTCGATGTCGGCGTCGAGACGATCCTCGGGGAGCTCCACACCGTGCTGGCCCTTGTGGACCAGCTGGACGTAGAAGGCGATCAGAGCGGCCATGAAGGCCGTGAAGAGGAGCGCCACGGCGCCCACCCACTCGATGTGGCCGCCGTAGTAGGCGAGCCCCCACCCGACGTAGATGACTGCGCAGAGCAGGAAGAACCCGCTGAGCAGCCACCAGATCACGACGTTCGAGCGCATTACTTCACCTTCCCATCGGCGAGGTCCACCGCGGGCGCGTCAGGCGCGTCCTTGGCCGGTCCGACACCCACGGGCACGCCGGCCTCGGGGTGGTTGAGGTCGAACGCCGGCCGCTCGCTGCGGATCCGCGGGATCGACGTGAAGTTGTGGCGCGGCGGCGGGCACGAGGTGGCCCACTCGAGCGAGGCGCCGTAGCCCCACGGGTCGTTGACCGTGATGCGCGGCGCGGTGCGCGCCGTGATCCACACGTTGAGGAGGAACGGCAGCATCGAGGCGCCGAGGATGACCGCACCCACCGTGGAGAGCTGGTTGCCCCAGGTCCATCCGTCGGCCTCCGAGTAGTCCGCGTAGCGGCGGACCATGCCGTCGACGCCCAGCCAGTGCTGGATGAGGAACGTCATGTGGAAGCCGATGAACAGCATCCAGAAGTGCACGTAGCCGAGGCGCTCGTTGAGCATCCGCCCCGTCCACTTCGGCCACCAGAAGTAGAAGCCAGCGAACATCGCGAACACGACCGTGCCGAACACGACGTAGTGGAAGTGCGCCACGACGAAGTACGAGTCGCTCAGGTGGAAGTCGAGCGGCGGCGACGAGAGGATGACGCCGGTCAGGCCGCCGAAGACGAACGACACGAGGAAGCCGAGGGCGAAGACCATGGGCGTCTCGAACGTCACCGAGCCGCGCCAGAGCGTGCCGATCCAGTTGAAGATCTTCACGCCGGTCGGGACGGCGATGAGCATCGTCATGAGGGCGAAGAACGGCAGCAGGACGGCGCCCGTGACGTACATGTGGTGCGCCCACACGGAGACGGACAGCGCGGCGATCGCGATCGTCGCGTAGACGAGCGTCTTGTAGCCGAAGATCGGCTTGCGGCTGAAGACCGGGAAGATCTCCGACACGATGCCGAAGAACGGCAGCGCGATGATGTACACCTCGGGGTGGCCGAAGAACCAGAACAGGTGCTGCCAGAGGAGCACGCCGCCGTTCGCCGGGTCGTAGATGTGCGAGCCGAAGATGCGGTCGGAGGCGGCGGCGAACATGGCGGCCGCGAGCACGGGGAACGCGATCAGGATGAGCAGGCTCGTGATGAGCGTGTTCCACGTGAAGATCGGCATGCGCCACATCGTCATGCCGGGTGCGCGCATCGTGATGATCGTCGTGATGAAGTTCACACCGCCGAAGATCGTGCCGAAGCCCGAGATGCCGAGACCGAGCATCCAGAGGTTGCCGCCGATGCCGGGCGTGAACGACGCGTTGGCGAGCGGCTGGTAGGCGAACCATCCGAACGAGGCCGCACCCTGCGGCGTGAGGAAGCCCGCGACCGCGATGAGCGATCCGAACGTGAACAGCCAGAAGGCGAAGGCGTTCAGACGCGGGAACGCGACGTCAGGCGCACCGATCTGCAGCGGCAGGAGCGCGTTCGCGAAGCCGGCGAAGAGCGGCGTCGCGAACATCAGCAGCATCACGGTGCCGTGCATCGTGAAGAGCTGGTTGTACTGCTCCTTCGTCGGGATGATCTGCATGCCCGGCGCGAAGAGCTCCGCGCGGATGACGAGGGCCATGACGCCGCCGAGCGCGAAGAACAGCAGCGACACGATCAGGTACATGTACCCGATGGTCTTGTGGTCGGTGGAGGTGATCCACTTGACCACGATGTTGCCCTTCTGCTCCACGCGCGAGCCGCTCAGGAGAGCGGCCTGGCGGGGAGGCAGCGTGGTCGGGCGCTCCGTGACGGTCGCCATGATCAGTGCTCCTCTTCCGTGGTGCTGGCAGCCCCGGTGCCGGGGTTGTTGGCGAGACGGTCGTAGGCGTCGGTGATGTCGCCCGTCTGGCCCTTGGCCTCGAGCTCGTCGAGGTACGCCTCGTACTCGGCCTCGCTGACGACCTTCACGTTGAAGAGCATCATCGAGTGGTACTCGCCGCAGAGCTCGGCGCACTTGCCCTGGTACTCGCCCTCGCGGGTCGGGATGAACGACCACGAGTTCTCGTGTCCCTGGTACATGTCCTTCTTGTAGAGGAAGTCGATGATCCAGAACGAGTGGATGACGTCGCGCGACTGCAGGTCGATCGTGACGCGCTTGTCGACCGGGAGCACGAGCGTGGGCAGCTCGTCCTGGTCGATGTCGCCGTTGGCCTCGGGCTGCGCCTGGACGCCCATCGTCCAGACCGTGTCCGAGCCGTCCTCGGCCTCGCCGTTGTACTGGAAGTCCCAGGCCCACTGCTTGGCGATCGCCGTGATCGTCACGTCGGGGTCCTCGTGCGGCGTCTCGATGATCGCCTGGTCGCGCGCCGTGAAGGCGAAGAGGCCGAGCACGAGGATGAGCGGCACCGAGGTGAAGAAGATCTCGATGGGCATGTTGTAGCGGAGCTGCACGGGCAGCCCCGTCTGGCCCTTGCGGCGGCGGTACACGACCATCGCCCAGAGCATGAGGCCCCAGGTGATGATGCCGACGACGAGCGCCGCGACCCACGAGCCCACCCAGAGCGACGCGATGATGGGCGCCTGGTCGGTGGTGGGCGTCCCGGACTCATCGAACCCGGGGAGGTATCCGTGCAGTTCCGTGGGCGTGCACCCTGCGAGAGCGACGGCTGCCGCAGCGATCGCGGGGATCGCAGCCCAGCGGAGATGGCGTTTCGACGGCACGAATTCACCTTTCGAACGTGGATAGGGCGTCTTCAAGTCTAGGGCAACCGCACATGCGATTCTGGCCAACCTTCCAGCGCGTGCCCCGGTTCGCAGGGCCCGTCTGGGCACACGAAAGCCCCGCTCCGGCGTGGCGCGGGGCTTTTCGCGGGGCGGGGTCAGTGGAAGCTGTCGCCGCAGGCGCAGGAACCCGATGCGTTCGGGTTGTCGATCGTGAAGCCCTGCTCCGAGATCGTGTCCTTGAAGTCGATCTGAGCGCCGTCGAGGTACGGGATGCTCATGTTGTCGACGATGACCTCGACGCCGTCGAAGTCGACGGTCTCGTCGCCCTCGAGGTAGCGCTCGTCGAAGTACAGCTGGTAGATGAGGCCCGAGCAGCCGCCGGGCTGCACGGCGACGCGCAGGCGCAGGTCGTCGCGACCCTCCTGCTCGAGCAGGCTCTTGACCTTCGCGGCTGCGGCGTCGGTGAGGCTCACGCCGTGAGCGCGCGTCGCGGCATCGGCCGCAAGTGTCGTGTCTGTCATGACGCTCCTTCGGGGACGGCCGCGCAGGCGGCGGGGTCGATCCATGGTACCGCCGCCCGCCGGGTGCGGGCTCAGCGCGACGCGATCAGACGGTGCGCGCGTTCGCGCGTGCGAGGAGGAGGGTCTCGGCGAGCACGGCGTGGCGGAACGTGTCGAGATGGAGCGACTCGTTCGGGCTGTGCGCGCGCGAGTGCGGGTCTTCCACGCCGGTCACGAGGATCTGCGCGCCGGGGTACCGCTCGACGAGGTCGGCGATGAACGGGATGGACCCGCCCACCCCCAGGTCGACCGGATCCTTGCCGTAGCCGTCGCGCATCGCCCCGCGCGCGGTCTCCACGGCCCATCCGCTCGTGTCGACGAGGAAGCCGTTCCCGAGGTCGATCTCGCTGAAGGCCAGCTCGGCGCCGAAGGGCGCGTGGGCGCGGAGATGCCTCTCGATCGCGTCGTACGCGTCCTGCGCGCTCTGCCCCGGTGCCACACGGGCGCTCACGACGACCGTGACCTCGGGCGACAGGGTGTTCGATGCGGCCGCGACGCTTGTGAAGTCGATGCCGGTCACGGTGATCGACGGCTTGTTCCAGATCCGCGAGAGGATGCTGCCGTTCCCGACGGGCTGGACGCCCGGCAGGAGCCCGGTCTCGCTGCGCAGGGCGTCCTCGTCGTAGGCGGGCGTCTCCGCCTCGCGTGCGGCGAGCCCGTCGACGGCGACGGAGCCGTCGTCGTTCCACAGCGTGGAGAGGAGGCGGATGGTCGCCATCATCGCGTCGGGCACGGCCCCTCCGAACATCCCGGAGTGCGACGCGTGGTCGAGGGTGCGGACGGTGAGGTGGAACTTCGCATTCCCGCGGAGGGATACCGTCACGGCCGGGGTCTCCGCGTCCCAGTTGCCCGAGTCGGCGACGACGATGACGTCCGAGCGCATCTCCTCGGCGTGCTCGGCGAGGAACGACGTGAACGACCGCGAGCCGTACTCCTCCTCGCCCTCGACGAAGAGGACGATGCCGAGGTCGAGATCATCGCCGTACGTCTCGCGCAGGGCGCGCAGGGCGGCGATGTGCGCCATGACGCCGGCCTTGTCGTCCGCCGCACCGCGCCCGTAGAGGCGCCCGTCGCGCACCGTCGGCTCGAACGGCGGCGTCTCCCAGAGCGCCTCATCGCCCGGGGGCTGCACGTCGTGGTGGGCGTAGAGCATGACCGTCGGGCGGCCGTTGCGCGCCGCGCGCGTCGCGAGCACGGCCGGCTGCCCCTGCTCCCCCGTCTCCGGGATCGCCGCGGTGCGGACGCGGACCTCGTCGAACACGCCGGTGTCCTCCGCGAGCTGCGCGATCGCCTGCGCGCTGCGCCGCAGCTGCTCCTGGTCGAAAGCCGGCCATGCGATTCCGGGAATGCGCACGAGGCGCCCGAGATCGGCGAGCGCCGAGGGGATGCCGCCCTCCGCGGCGTCGATGAGCTGGGGTTCCGCAGGGAGCTGGGAGGTCATGCCGGTAATCTTAGGTACATCCCGCGACGAGACTTCCGAGGTTCCCTCATGGCCAAGACACCACCCGCCGAGAACGACGCGTCCGAGGCGACGCCCCCCGTCGGGAAGGGGCGCCCCACCCCGACCCGCGCCGAGCGCGAGGCGGCTCGCCGTCGACCCCTCGTGCCCGACACCAAGGAGGCCCGCCAGGCCGCGAAGGCCGAGCTGCGCGCGCGCCAGGAGCGTGCGCGCATCGGCATGGCGAACGGCGAGGAGAAGTACCTCCCCCTGCGCGACAAGGGCCCGCAGAAGCGGTTCGCCCGTGACTGGACCGACGCAGGCTGGCACCTCGGCGAGTTCCTCATGCCGATGATGGTGCTCGTCATCGTCGCCACGTTCATCCCGTCGCCGGCGACCCAGTACTGGTCGTTCATCGTGCTCTGGGTCTTCATCCTCTTCGCCGTGGGCGACATGATCATCCTGTCGCGGCGCGTGAAGACGAAGGCGGCAGAGAAGTTCGGCGGCAAGGACAAGCTCGAGAAGGGCCTCGGCTGGTACGCCGCGATGCGCTCGGTGCAGATGCGCTTCATGCGCCTCCCCAAGGCGCAGGTCAAGCGGGGCCAGTACCCCGCGGTCTGAGACGCATGGCAGAAGCCCCGGAGCCGTCGGCTCCGGGGCTTCTCTTTTCTCGACGCGCTGCGTTTCGACTCGCTACGCTCGCTCAACGTCCGGGCGCAGAGCGCCCGGAGCTCGCAGCGTGTTCAGGTCGCGGTTGATCCTGCGGGCCCAGAGCGGGCCCTCGTAGATGAAGGCGCTGTACCCCTGCACGAGCGTCGCGCCCAGGTCGAGGCGCTCCTGCACCTCTTCGGCCGTCTCGACGCCGCCGACCGAGATGACGCAGAAGCCGGGATCGGTCGCGACCGACCGGACGATCCGCAGCACCTCGAGCGAGCGTGCCTTGAGCGGAGCGCCGGAGAGGCCGCCCTCGCCCGCCGCGATGATCGTCGCGGGGTCGGCGGTGAGGCCCTCGCGCGAGATCGTCGTGTTCGTGGCGATGAGGCCCGCGAGCCCGAGCTCGAGGGCAAGACGCGTCACACCCTCGACCTCGTCGTCGGGCAGGTCGGGCGCGATCTTGACGAGCAGGGGCGTCTCCCCCGCCGCGTCCTTGACCGCGGTGAGCAGGGGGCGCAGCGTCTCGACGGCCTGCAGGCCGCGCAGGCCCGGCGTGTTGGGCGATGACACGTTCACGGCCAGGTAGTCGGCGAGCGGGCTGAGCATGCGTGCGCTCGCGACGTAGTCGGCCGTGGCGTCCTCGACGGCGACCACCCGGCTCTTGCCGATGTTCACCCCCACGACGGCGCCTCCGCGGCGCAGTCGGGCGAGTCTCCGCGCGGCCGCCTCCGCGCCCGCGTTGTTGAAGCCCATCCGGTTGATGAGCGCCCGGTCGGCCACGAGACGGAACAGGCGCGGACGGGGGTTGCCCGGCTGCGGGATCGCGGTGAGGGTGCCGACCTCGACATGGCCGAACCCGAGGGCGTCGAGACCACGCACGGCCACGGCGTTCTTGTCGAATCCCGCGGCGACGCCGAACGGCGTCGGGAACTCGTGCCCGAGCGCCTTCACGCGCAGCTCCGGGGCCGGGCGCGTGAGAGCCCGCGCCACCCAGGAGAGCGGGCGGATGCCCATGGCCCGGATCACGGGCATGGCGAGGTGGTGCGCGACCTCGGGGTCGAAGCGCGAGAGGACGTGCGTGAAGAGGAGGGGATACATCCCCGCCAGGGTATCGGGTGCCGCCGTCAGTTCGCCGACGGAGCCTCTGCGCTGCGGCGCCGCGCGTGGTCCGCGCGCAGGTCGGCGATCGACGCCTCGAAGTCCTCGAGCGAGTCGAACGCCTGGTACACGCTCGCGAACCGCAGATACGCGACCTCGTCGAGCTCGCGGAGCGGGCCGAGGATGGCCAGGCCGATGTCGTTCGCGTCGATCTGGCTCAGCCCGGTCTGCCGCAGCGACTCCTCCACGCGCTGCGCGAGGATCGCGAGGTCGGCGTCCGTGACCGGGCGCCCCTGGCAGGCCTTGCGCACACCGGCGACGACCTTCTCCCGGCTGAACGGCTCAGCGGCGCCCGACCGCTTGATGACGTTGAGGCTCGCGGTCTCGATGGTCGAGAAGCGGCCCCCGCACTGCGGGCACTGCCGTCGACGCCGGATCGAGAGGCCGTCGTCGCTCGTGCGCGAGTCGATGACGCGGGAGTCGCCGTGGCGGCAGAACGGGCAGTGCATAGCGCGTCAGCCTACTCGGCGGTTCCTGCGAATCGGGCCGTGATCGCCTCGCCGTGCGCCGGGAGCGCTTCCGCGTTCGCGAGCGCGACGATCGCGTCGGCGACCTCGGCGAGGCCATCCCGGTCGTACTCGATGACCTGCTGCGGTCGCAGGAACGTGTGCGCGCCGAGTCCTGCGGCGTAGCGCGCCTGCCCGCCCGTCGGCAGCACGTGGTTCGACCCCGCGAGGTAGTCGCCGAGGCTCACCGGAGCGAAGCCGCCGACGAAGACGGCGCCCGCACTCGTGTACCGCGCCGCCGCGCGAGACGCGTCCTCGAGGTGCAGCTCGAGGTGCTCGGGCGCATAGGCGTTGCTGAACGCCTCAGCGGTCGCCTCATCGTCGACGAGGACGATCGCCGACTGCTCCCCCGCGAGGGCGGTCGCGACGCGCTCGGCGTGGCGGGTGAGCGGCGCGATGCGCGCGAGCTCGGCCGCGACCGCGTCGGCGAGCGCAGCCGACGTCGTGACGAGCACGGCCGAGGCCTGCTCGTCGTGCTCGGCCTGGCTCACCAGGTCGTAGGCGATGAGGCGCGGATCGGCGGCGCCATCGGCCACGACGAGGATCTCGGTCGCGCCGGCCTCGGCGTCCGTGCCGACGAAGCCCGCGACGGCGCGCTTGGCCGCCGCGACGAAGTTGTTCCCCGGCCCCGACACGACGTCGACCGGATCGAGGCCGAGCGAGGGCACGCCCGCCGCGAGCGCGCCGATCGCGCCGGCCCCGCCCATCGCGTAGACCTCGTCGACGCCGAGCAGGCCCGCCACAGCGAGGATCGTCGGGTGCACGCGGCCGCCCTGGTCGGCCTGCGGAGGCGACGCGAGTGCGATGCTCTCGACGCCCGCAACCTGCGCGGGCACGACGTTCATCACGACGCTCGACGGGTAGACGGCCTTCCCGCCCGGGATGTAGACGCCGGCACGGGCGACGGGCTGCCAGCGCTGGATGATGCGGGCTCCCTGCCCGATGCGCGTCTCACGCCCCTCGGGCACCTGTGCGGCGGATGCCGCGCGCACGCGGTCGATGGCCCGCTCGAGCGCCGAGCGCACCTCGGGCTCGAGCCCCGCCACCGCCTCGGCGATGTGCTCGGCCGGCACGCGGATCTCGTGCCCCGAGACGCGGTCGAACCTCTCGGCCTGCTCCCGCAGGGACGCCTCGCCACGGGCGCGGACGTCGGCGACGATCTCGACGGCGACCGACGCCGCCGTCTGCAGCGCCTCGGCGGCACGGGGGACGACGGCCAGCAGCTCGGCGGGAGTGAGCGAGCGGCCGCGGAGGTCGATGGTGCGCATGCATCGATTATCCCGCGGCGGCGAGGTGCTCATGACAGACGGCCTCCCCTCGCAGCGAGGAGAGGCCGTCGGCGAGGGCGATCAGCCGCGCGTCACGCCGGACACGTCGTGCAGGTAGCCGATGCGGCCGTCGTCGTCGCGCACGACGAAGACGTCGCCGCGGTCCTCCAGGACGAGGGCCCAGGCCGTGGGCCCGATGCGGAACAGCGGATCGCCGCTCTCGTCCACGACGTCGCGCTCGACCGGGACGAGGGCCCAGAAGGGCTGGGCGGAGGTCGGACGCTCGGCGGCCTGCGTCGTCTGAGCATCGGCCGCCGGGGAGCCCTCGGAGCCCTCGACAAGTCGCGACAGCTCGTCGGCGCCGTCATGGGGCGCGGGCGCCGGCTGCTCGGCATCGGGCTCGGTGACCTGGACGTCGGAGAAGACCTCGGTCTCGTGCACACCATGCTCGGCGCCGCGCGGCTCGTCGTCGCTGAGGATCGTGTCGTAGAGACCCTCATCGGCAGGCTGCGCGGCCGACGCCTGCCCGGGCGCCGACTGCTCGGGCGCCGACTGCTCCTCGGCCGCCGCGGCGGACTCGGGCGCCGCGGCGGACTCGGGCGCCGCGGCGGACTCGGGCGCCGACGCGTCCTCCGGAGCGGCTGCCGCCGGAGTCACGTAGGGATTCGCGCCCGGAGCGATCCAGGCGTCCTGCGCGGCACCGTGCTGCTGGCCGTATGCGGCCTGACCCGGCTGACCGGCCTGCTGGCCGTAGGGCTGCTGGCCGAAAGGCTGCTGACTGTAGCCGGCCTGTCCGTAGGACTGCTGGCCGTAGGGCTGGCCGTAGCCCTGCTGACCGTAGGGCTGCTGCCCGTAGGGCTGCTGACCGTACGCCTGCTGGCCGTACGGCGTCTGCGCGTACTGCTGACCGTAGGGGTGCTGGCCCTGCTGCGCTCCCGGCGCCTGCGGCCATCCGCCCTGCCCGGCCGGCGCGTGCGGCCATCCGCCCTGCGCGGCCGGCAGCGGACGCGGCGCGCGTGCGACAGGACGCGCCTTCCGCGCCGCGGGGTGCGCGGTGCTCTCCTCACGGCCGTCGAAGTCCTCGCGGAAGGGCGGGACGAACGGGGCGACCACCGTGAAGAACACCCCGGCGAGCATGAGGAGCGCCTCGAGCCAGGGCACCCACGTGAGGAACCACTCGCCGCCCTGCGCACCCCACGCGAGGCGACTCACCCACAGCACCGCGCCCACCGAGAACGCGACCGAGGCGAACTGGTCGACGCCGAGCGACCCGACGCGGGTGATGGCCGTGGGCGCGAGACGGCGGAGCAGGATGAGGAACGCGCCGGCCGCGGGGAGGAGGGCGCCGAGGATCCAGTCGAGGCCCGATGCCCAGATCGGCACGAACGAGAACCGCACGATGGAGAAGAACGAGAACAGCAGCGCGAGGCCGCCGACGATGACGAGGATGAGCTCACGCGCCGTGAACGGCCCGACGCCCTTCTGCGGGCGCCCGCTGTTCGTCTCCCGCGGCGCGTGCGCCGCCGGTTCGGGCTGGGGCGTGTAGCCGGGGTACTGGTCGCTCACCCTGTGTCCTTCCGTCGAGGTGCGGGTCGATCCTACTTGCCGCGCTTCAGAGCGGCCGCGGGCACGACTCCCCTGCCCGCCGGGCCGTCGCTCACGCGATGCACTGCGGCCCGAGGAGCGCCTTGAGGTCGCCGAAGAGCTCGGCCGTGATCGAGACGGGCATCGGGATCTCGAAGACCTTCGCCGTGCGCCCGCGGTGCATCTTCAGGCGCACCTCGGTCTCGCCGCGGTGGCGCCGCAGGACCTCCGCGAGGTCCTGCGCGACGCGCTCGGTCGCACGCTGCTCGGGAAGGAGCAGCGTGAGCGGCCCCGACACCTCGAGCGCGCCCACGTCGGGCACGAACGCCATCTGCGCGTGGATGTTCAGCCCGTCGTCGCGTCGCGACACGCGGCCGCGCACGGCCAGCACCGAGTCCTGCTGCAGGATCGGCTGGAACTCGGTGTACGTCTTGCCCATGAACATGACCGTGACCTCGCCGTCGAAGTCCTCGACGGTGATCATGCCGTAGGGGTTTCCGCTCGACTTCGCGACGCGGTGCTGCGCGCTCGTGACGAGCCCCGCGACGGTCACCTGGTCGCCATCCTGCAGGTCCTCGGAGGCGAGCAGGTCGCTGATCGTGATCGACCGGTGCTTCGCGAGCGGCACCTCGAGGCCCGCGAGCGGATGGTCGGACACGTAGAGCCCGAGCATCTCGCGCTCGAAGGCGAGCTTGTCCTTCTTCGTCCACTCGGGGCGGTCCGGCACCTTCTGCACGGCCTCGGGCTCATCCCACAGGCTGTCGAAGTCGAATCCGATCGCGCCGCCCGCCGCATTGCGCTTGTCGGTGACCGCGGACTCGACCGCCTGCTCGTGGATCTCGAGCAGCGCGCGCCGCGTCGAGCCCATCGTGTCGAAGGCGCCCGCCTTGATGAGCGACTCGACCGTGCGCTTGTTCGCGACGTGCATCGGCACCCGGCGGAGGAAGTCGTGGAAGTCGGTGTAGGGGCCCTCCTCGCGCGCGGCGATGATGCCGTCCACGACGTTCGACCCGACGTTGCGGATCGCGCCGAGGCCGAAGCGGATGTCGTCGCCGACGGCCGCGAAGAAGCCGATCGACTCGGAGACATCCGGCGGCAGCACGTGGATGCCCATCCGACGGCACTCGTTCAGGTACATCGCGAGCTTGTCGCGCGAGTCGCCGACGCTCGTGAGGACCGCCGCCATGTACTCGGCGGGATAGTGCGCCTTGAGGTACGCGGTCCAGTACGAGACGACGCCGTACGCGGCCGAGTGCGCCTTGTTGAAAGCGTAGTCCGAGAAGGGCAGCAGGATGTCCCAGAGGGCCTTGATCGCGCCCTCGCCGAACCCGCGCTCCTTCATGCCGTTCGAGAAGCCCTCGTACTGCTTGTCGAGCTCGGACTTCTTCTTCTTGCCCATCGCGCGCCGGAGGATGTCGGCCTGGCCGAGGCTGAAGCCCGCGACCTTCTGGGCGATGGCCATCACCTGCTCCTGGTAGATGATGAGGCCGTAGGTCGTGTCGAGGATCTCGCGCAGCGGCTCCTCGAGCTCGGGGTGGATCGGCGTGATCTCCTGCTGCCCGTTCTTGCGGAGCGCGTAGTTCGTGTGCGAGTTCGCGCCCATCGGACCCGGTCGGTACAGGGCGATGACGGCCGAGATGTCCTCGAAGTTGTCGGGCTTCATGAGCCGCAGAAGGGAGCGCATGGGGCCCCCGTCGAGCTGGAAGACGCCGAGCGTGTCGCCGCGGGAGAGCAGGTCGTAGGCACCGCGATCGTCGAGCGGCAGGTGCTCGAGGTCGACCTCCTCGCCGCGGTTGGTGCGGATGTTGTCGAGCGCGTCCGAGAGGATCGTGAGGTTCCGGAGCCCCAGGAAGTCCATCTTGATGAGGCCCAGCGACTCGCACGCGGGGTAGTCGAACTGCGTGACGATCTGCCCGTCCTGCTCGCGGCGCATGATCGGGATGATGTCGATGAGCGGCTCGCTCGACATGATGACGCCGGCCGCATGCACGCCCCACTGGCGCTTCAGGCCCTCGAGGCCGACCGCGCGGTCGAAGACCGTGCGCGCCTCGGGATCGGTCTCGATGACCGTCCGGAACTCGCTCGCCTCCTTGTAGCGCGGGTGCTCGGGGTTGAACATCCCGTCGAGCGGCATGTCCTTGCCCATCACGGCCGGAGGCATGGCCTTCGTGAGCTTCTCGCCCATGCTGAACGGGAAGCCGAGCACGCGGCCGGCGTCCTTCAGCGCCTGCTTGGACTTGATCGTGCCGTACGTGACGATCTGCGCGACGCGCTCGGAGCCGTACTTCTCGGTGACGTAGTCGATCACCTCGCCACGGCGGCGGTCGTCGAAGTCGACGTCGAAGTCGGGCATCGAGACGCGGTCGGGGTTGAGGAAGCGCTCGAAGATGAGTCCGTGCTCGAGCGGGTCGAGGTCGGTGATGCGCATCGCGTAGGCGGCCATCGAGCCGGCGCCCGAGCCGCGGCCCGGACCGACGCGGATGCCGTTGTCCTTCGCCCAGTTGATGAAGTCGGCGACGACGAGGAAGTAGCCGGGGAACCCCATCTGGGTGATGATGCCGATCTCGTATTCGGCCTGCTTGCGCGACGCCTCCGGGACGCCGTTCGGGTACCGGTAGTGGAGGCCCTTCTCGACCTCCTTCACGAACCAGCTCTCCTCGGTCTCGCCCTCGGGCACCGGGAAGCGCGGCATGTAGTTCGCCGACGTGTTGAACTCGACGTTGCAGCGCTCGGCGATGAGCAGCGTGTTGTCGCACGCCTCCGGATGGTCGCGGAAGAGCTGGCGCATCTCCTGCGCGGTCTTGACGTAGTAGCCGTCGCCGTCGAACTTGAAGCGGTTGGGGTCGTCGAGAGTCGAGCCGGACTGCACGCAGAGGAGCGCCGCGTGCGCATCGGCCTCGTGCTGGTGCGTGTAGTGCGAGTCGTTCGTCGCGACGAGCGGGATGCCGAGGTCCTTCGCGAGACGCAGGAGGTCGCTCATGATCCGGCGCTCGATGGAGAGGCCGTGATCCATGATCTCGGCGAAGTAGTTCTCCTTGCCGAAGATGTCCTGGAACTCGGCGGCTGCCGCGCGCGCGGCGTCGTACTGCCCGAGGCGCAGGCGCGTCTGGATCTCGCCCGACGGACATCCGGTCGTGGCGATGAGCCCCTTGCCGTACGTCTGCAGCAGCTCGCGGTCCATGCGGGGCTTGAAGTAGTAGCCCTCGATGCTCGACAGCGAGCTGAGACGGAACAGGTTGTGCATGCCCTGCGTCGTCTCGCTGAACAGCGTCATGTGCGTGTACGCTCCGGAGCCCGACACGTCGTCGCTCTTCTGATCGGGCGAGCCCCACTGCACGCGCGACTTGTCGCTGCGGTGCGTTCCGGGCGTGACGTAGGCCTCGAGTCCGATGATCGGCTTCACGCCCGAGGCCTTGGCGGCCTTGTAGAACTCGAACGCGGCGAACGTGTTGCCGTGGTCGGTGACCGCGATCGCCGGCATGCCGTAGTCGGCCGCCGCCTGCGTCATCGCCGAGAGCTTCGCCGCCCCGTCGAGCATCGAGTACTCGCTGTGCACGTGGAGGTGGACGAAGGAATCAGACGCCATGCCTCGAGTCTACGTTCGGCGTCCGACACGGAGCCGGGGGCGTGTCGGGCGCGCGCCGCCCGCGCCGCCCGAGGGCGGGGGACGGCGCTACTCGCCGCGGAGGACCGCGAGCGCGTGGGCGAGATCCGCGGGGTACTCCGAGGTGAACTGCACCCACTCCCCCGATCCGGGATGCGCGAACGCGAGCTCATGCGCGTGCAGCCACTGGCGCGTGAGACCGAGCCGCGCCGAGAGCGTCGGGTCCGCGCCGTAGAGGGGGTCGCCGACGCAGGGATGGCGGTGCGCCGCCATGTGCACGCGGATCTGGTGCGTGCGGCCCGTCTCGAGGTGGATCTCGAGAAGCGAGGCGCCGGGGAACGCCTCGATGGTCTCGTAGTGCGTGATGGAGTCCTTGCCGTCCGGAGTGACGGCGAACTTCCACGAATGGCTCGGATGGCGGCCGATCGGCGCGTCGATCGTCCCCGTCAGCGGGTCGGGGTGGCCCTGCACGACCGCGTGGTAGATCTTGTCGACCGTGCGCTCCTTGAACGCGCGCTTGAGCAGCGTGTAGGCGCGCTCGGTCTTCGCCACGACCATGAGCCCGCTCGTGCCGACATCGAGGCGATGCACGATGCCCTGGCGCTCCGCGGCGCCCGTCGTCGCGACGCGCACGCCCGCGGCGAGAAGGGCGCCCAGCACGGTCGGCCCCTCCCAGCCGAGGGAGGGATGCGCCGCCACTCCCGATGGCTTGTCGACGACGACGATGTCGTCGTCCTGGTGGACGATGCCCAGCTCGGGCACCTCGACCGGCACGACCCGCGGCTCCTCCTTCGGCTGCCACTCGACGTCGAGCCAGGAGCCGGCCGAGACGCGGTCGGACTTGCCGACCGTGACGCCGTCGACCTGCACGCCGCCGGACTCGGCGACCTCGGCGGCGAAGGTCCGCGAGAAGCCGAGCATCTTCGCGAGAGCCGCGTCCACGCGCGTCCCCTCGAGCCCGTCGGGGATCGGCAGCCGCCGGGACTGGCTCACGCGTGCCGTCCTGCGTCGGCGCCCTCGTCATCCGGATGCGCGCCCTCGGCGACGGCGCGGTCCTTCTCGCGCGAGCCGTCGAAGCGGATGCCGACGAGAGTGAGCAGCGCGACCGAGATCATCATCGACACGATGAAGATGTCGGCGACGTTGTAGATCGCGGGAGTGGTCCAGAACCACATCCACGGCGTCAGGATGAAGTCGACCACGTGGCCCACGGCGAACCCGGGCTCCCGGAACACCCGGTCGACGAGGTTGCCGAGCACGCCGCCGAGCAGCAGGCCGAGCACGACCGCCCAGAGCCGCGAGCGGATGCGCGTGATCGCGAGCCAGACGATCGCCGACGCGACGAGCGCCATGGCGAGGGTGAAGACCCAGGTCACGCCCTCACCGAGGGAGAACGCGGCACCCGGGTTGTAGACGAGGTGCCACTGCAGAGCGTCGCCGACGACGGGAACCGTGCGCCCGGGGTCGAGGCTCTGGATGGCGAGCTGCTTGCTGAACTGGTCGGCGGCCAGCACGACGATCGCGAGGATCGCGATCGTCGTACCGGCCGCCGCCGCACGCAGAGGGGGTCGGCCCGACAAGACGGGCTTTACAGACCGATTGCCGAGACCGGGGTCGAGCTCGCGGGCGTGGCCGACGAGTCGAGGTCCTTGAGCTTGGTCTCGAAGTACGTGCGCAGCTGCTGACGGTAGTCGCGCTCGAACTGGCGGAGCTCCGTGATGCGGCCCTCGAGCGTCTTGCGCTCGCTCTCGAGCTTCGCGTGGATCTCGCGCTGCTTGGCCTCGGCCTCCGAGACGATCTGGCTCGCCTTGGTGTTCGCCTCGCTGACGATCTGCTCGGCCGTGGCCTGACCCTCGGCGACGTGCTCGTCGTGCAGGCGCTGCGCGCGCTCGATGATGCTCGCGGCGCTCGTGGCGGTCGAGGACACGGCGGGAGCAGCGGCCGGAGCCTCCTGCGCGGGGGCCGGAGCGGCGGGCGCCTCGGCGGCAGGGGCCGGAGCGGCCTCGGCGGCGGGAGCCTCGGCGGCGGCAGGAGCCGGAGCGGCCTCGCCCGACTCGTACTGAGCGAGCTTCGCCTTCAGCTGCTCGTTCTCCTCGATGGTCTTGCGCCACTCGACGACGATCTCATCCAGGAAGTCGTCGACCTCGTCCGGGTCGAAGCCCTCCTTGAACCGGACGTGCTGGAACTGCTTGGTGACGACGTCATCCGGGGTCAATGCCATGGTTTTGGCTCCTCTTTCGATGAGTACTCGGTCGGCGGCCGGGAACGAACCTGGCACGTGTCCGTGTCTGACAGCATAACCGCCGCTCATGGGCGTTGCCGAGCCGCGACCCGGGGAGGGGTCAGAGATAGGTGAGGGTCCGCGTCACCGACAGCAGGATGAAGCAGAGCAGCATCGTGAGCGCGAACGCGAAGTCGATCGCGATCCCGCCGACGCGAAGCGGGGGGATGACTCGCCGGAACATCTTGATCGGAGGGTCGGTGAGCGTGTACGCGATCTCCGCGAGCACGAGCACCGCTCCCTTGGGACGCCACTCGCGGTTGAACATCGGGATGTACTCCAGGATGAGGCGCCCGAAGAGCACGAAGATGTACAGCAGCAGTGCGAAGTTCAGGATCGACGCGATGAGTCCGAGTGCGCTCACAGCGTACGATTCTGCCCGATTCGGCTGTGCGGGGCCGTCACGACTGCGCGAACGGCGCCGACTCCATGTCGGCGTGCGCGATCGCCCCGTCGCCCGAGACGGCGATGTTCTCCGGCGACAGCAGGAAGACCTTGCTCGTGACGCGCTCGATGCGGCCGTACAGGCCGAGCGAGAGACCGCTCGCGAAGTCGATGAGGCGGCGCGCGTCGGCGTCGCTCATCTGCGAGAGGTTGATGATCACGGGGATGCCGTCGCGGAAGTGCTCGGCGATCGTCTGAGCGTCGCGGTACTGCTTGGGGTGGACCGTGACGATCTCGTTGACCGCGCCGGACGCGGGCTGGCGCACCACGGCGGGGCGACGCAGCGGCGTGACGGGCGCGGGAGCTGCCTCTTCGATGAGCTTCTCCTCTCGGTGCGGACGCTCTTCGCGCACGATGCGCTCTTCGCGCGGCGTGCGGGGCTGCGCCGCGGCCTCTTCCTCGTACTCTTCCTCGTCGGCGAGGCCGAGGTAGACCATCGTCTTCTTGAGCGGGTTCGCCATGGCGTCCTCCGTTGTGTTCGCGTCTTGTCCGAGGCTAACCCCGCGCGTCGCGCGGGCCCGTGATTGCGGATCCGATCCGCAGGTGTGTCGCGCCGCAGGCGATCGCCTCGACGAGATCCGCCGACATGCCGGCGGAGATCCAGGTCGCGTGCGGCTCCACCGAGCGCACGCGCGCGGCGTAGCCTGCGAGTCGCTCGAACGCGGCAGCAGGGGCCTCTCCGAGCGGCGCGACGGCCATGACGCCCCTGAGGGCGAGCGACGGCGCCGCGGCGATCCGCTCGGCGAGCGCCTCGATGCCATCCGGCGCGACGCCCCCGCGGGCGGGGTCGTCGGTGAGGTTGATCTGCACGAGGACGTCGAGCGGGCTCTCCCCCGGCTCGGCCGCAGCCTCGAGCGCGTCGACGAGCCGATCCCGGTCGACCGAGTGCACGGCCGAGGCGACCCGGCGAACCGCTCGCGCCTTCTTCGTCTGCAGCTGGCCGATGAAGTGCCAGCGCAGGCCGAGGGGCGCGAGCTCCTCCGCCTTCGCGACGAGCTCCTGCTGGCGGTTCTCGCCGACGTCGACGACCCCGAGCCCGTGCAGGTCGCGCACGAGAGCGGCGGGGTGGAACTTCGTCACGACGATCCGGGTGATCTCCCCGGCGTCGCGCCCCGCCGCGCGTGCGGCATCAGTGATCTGAGCGTCGACGGCCGCCAGACGCTCGGCGAGGCCCGACACGGCCTACTTCAGGAAGTCGGGGATGTCGAGGTCGTCGTCGCCGAACGCCGAGTCGAACCCGCTCGAGTCGGGCAGGACCGGGTTCGTCGCGCCGACGCTGACGGGCTCGCGCTCGGCACGCGACGTCTCGTCCGCGGGCTTCTCCTCGGTCTTCACGACGGTCGGGAGCGACGCGGGCTTCTGCGGCTCGACGCGCGCGCCGAACGCGGGCACCTCGACGCGCGGCTGCGGCTCGCCGCTGTCGAACCCGGCCGCGATGACCGTGACGCGCACCTCGTCGCCGAGGGTGTCGTCGATGACCGTTCCGAAGATGATGTTGGCCTCGGGGTGCGCGGCCTCCTTGACGAGCTGCGCGGCGTCGTTGATCTCGAAGATGCCGAGGTTCGACCCGCCCTGGATCGACAGCAGCACGCCGTGCGCACCCTCGATCGACGCCTCGAGCAGGGGCGATTCGACGGCGAGCTCCGCCGCCTTGATCGCCCGGTCGGCTCCGCGCGCGGAGCCGATGCCCATGAGGGCGGAACCCGCCCCCTGCATGACCGACTTGACGTCGGCGAAGTCGAGGTTGATGAGACCCGGCGTCGTGATGAGGTCGGTGATGCCCTGAACACCCGCGAGGAGCACCTGGTCGGCCGTCGCGAACGCCTCGACCATGGAGATGCCGCGGTCGCTGATCTCGAGGAGACGGTCGTTCGGCACGACGATGAGCGTGTCGACCTCTTCCTTCAGGGTCGCGACGCCGAGCTCCGCCTGGTTCTGGCGGCGGCGGCCCTCGAAGGAGAAGGGCTTCGTGACGACGCCGATCGTGAGCGCGCCGATCGACTTCGCGATGCGCGCGACGACGGGCGCGCCGCCCGTGCCGGTGCCGCCGCCCTCGCCCGCCGTGACGAACACCATGTCGGCGCCCGCGAGCGCCTGCTCGATCTCTTCCGCGTGGTCCTCCGCCGCGCGGCGCCCGACTTCGGGGTCGGCGCCCGCGCCGAGCCCTCGCGTCAGCTCACGGCCGACGTCGAGCTTGACGTCGGCGTCGCTCATGAGCAGCGCCTGCGCATCCGTGTTGACCGCGATGAACTCGACGCCGCGAAGCCCGAGTTCGATCATGCGGTTCACCGCGTTGACGCCACCGCCGCCGACGCCGACGACCTTGATCACGGCGAGGTAGTTCTGGTTCTGGCTCATGCCGGCCTCCGTATCGACCCCAGGCTTCACCGGGCCTCAACCTTCACGTTCAAGTAGAGGGTTAAAGTATTGCCCGGTATGTATTTCTTTCGTGCTCGACGCTACGTGCGGCGCGGGCGCCACGCGCGCAATGGATGCGGGCGTGTCGGGAGAAATTCCCGGATTGCCCCGCCCCCTGCTCACATGTCTCAGTTCGGCACGGATTTCGACGCCCATAACGTGCCGTCGTGAGACACGGTCCGAGGTTGTCAGCGCACGATGATGGTGCCGGGTGCGGAGACGTCGTAGACGGTCGCCCCCTCGGCCAGGGCGCCCTTGAGCGCTCCCTGGAGTGTCGAGACCTTCTCGGACGTGTCGTCGACGCTCCCCCAGATGACCTGCGGGCCGCCATCGCCGAGCGTGAGGGTCACGTCCTCGGGCGACGTCGCTCCCGCTCCCGTGACGCGCGCGCGGAGGTCCTCCGGCAGGGAGCGGAGCACCTGGCCGACCGCGCGGAACGCGTCGGCGCCTGTCCCGCCCTCCACCTGGATGAGGGGCAGCCCGGCCGGTCGCTCCCCCGCCGTGGCGAGCACGACGCCCGCAGCGTCGACCGTCGTGAAGCCGGCCTCCGACTCGACCACGCCGACCGGCGTGCGCTCGACGACGCGGATGACGAGATCGTGCGGCGGGTGCGCCTCGAGGGTGTAGGTCTCGATGAGCGGGAACGCCACGAGCGCGGCCTTGACCGCGCTCGCGTCGACGAGGGGCAGCGGCTTGCCGAGCTGGTCGGCCAGCGCGGACTCGACCGCCGCGGCTTCGAGCTGCTCGGCACCCTCGATCGAGATCTCCTCGACCGCGAAGAGCGGGCTGTACGCCGCTCCGACGCTCCCGACGACGAGGAGCAGCACCGAGCCGATCCCGATCAGCCACGCGAGACGGCGCCGCCGCGCGCGCACCGTGAACCGGCGCACCTCCGCGCGGAGGGCCTTCCGGCGTGCGCGCGCGGCGCGCCAGACGCCGCGCCATCCGACCCGGTCGTCGTCCGCGCGGCCCGACACCCGGCCCTTCGCCTCGTCGTCGGCGCCGCGTGCGCCCGGCCGAGACCGCTCCTCCGCACGACCGCCGTCACCCGGCTCGGCCGAACCGCCGGAGCGGATCTGCACGATCGGGGCCGTGTCGACGTGATCGCCGGCCGGTGCGCTCGACGCGCGGTTCTCGGAGACGGGCTCGCCGATGCCGAGCCGCTGCATCGCCGAACGCCGTTCGGCGAGCCGGCGCTCCTCGTCGTGAGCCGACGCGTCCTCCTCCGTGCCGGAGGAGGGTGGGAGGGGTCCCGGTCGCCGCATGGCGCCTAGCCTGCTGCGCGGGCGTCCGAGCTCGCGAGGGAGTCGAGCACCTGCGGGATGATCCGGTACACGTCACCGCAGCCGAGGGTGATGACGTAGTCGCCCTCGCGGGCCACGGACGCCGTGTAGTCGGCCGCCTGCTGCCAGTCCGCGACGAAGTGCACGCGCGACGGGTCGTCGAACGCCCCGCTCACGAGCTCGCCCGTGACGCCGGGGATCGGATCTTCGCGGGCGCCGTACACGTCGAGCACGACGGTGTGATCGGCGAGCTCCTCGAGGACTCTGGCGAACTCGCCCGCCATGAGCTTCGTGCGCGAGTAGGTGTGCGGCTGGTGGAGCGCGATGATCCGCCCCTCGCCCACCACGGTGCGCGCGGCCGACAGCGCGGCGGCGACCTCGGTCGGGTGATGCGCGTAGTCGTCGTACACGCTCACCCCGCGCTCGACGCCGTGCAGCTCGAATCGGCGCACGGTGCCGCCGAACGTCTCGACCGCGCGCACCGCGGGTTCGAGGTCGTATCCGAGCGTGAGGAGGACCGCGACGGCTCCGGCCGCGTTGATCGCGTTGTGGCGGCCGGGCACGCCGAGGCGGCCCGAGACGCGCTCCTCGCCGTGGACGAGCGTGAAGCCGACGGGTCCGTCGGTCTCGATGTCGACGACGCGCACGCCGGCCGACTCGGCCTCGCCGAACGTCACGACATTCTCGTGGCGCAGTCGCGCCGCGACGCGCTGGGCGCCGGGGTCGTCGGACGAGATGACGACGGCCTCGCGCGCCTCGTCGGCGAAGCGCACGAACGCGTCGTCGAAGGCCTCGTGCGAGCCGTAGTGGTCGAGGTGGTCGGCGTCGACGTTGGTGATGAGCGCGACCGAGGTGTCGTAGAGGAGGAACGTCCCGTCCGACTCGTCGGCCTCGATCACGAAGAGGTCATCGGAGCCGACGCCGCTCGACGCGCCGACCTGCTGGATGACGCCGCCGTTGACGTAGCTCGGGTCGGCGTCGAGCGCGCGCAGGGCGGTCACGATCATGCCCGTCGAGGTCGTCTTCCCGTGCGCGCCCGCGACGGACACGAGGCGACGCCCGCCGATGAGGTAGTGGAGAGCCTGCGAGCGGTGGATGACGGCGAGGCCGCGCTCCTTCGCCGCGAGGAACTCGGGGTTCTCGGGCCAGATCGCGCCCGTGTAGACCACGGTGTCGACGTCGCCGAGGTTCGCGGCGTCGTGGCCGATGTGCACCGTGGCGCCGAGCTCGGCGAGATCGCGCGTGTTCTGGCTCTCCGACCGGTCGGACCCCGAGACGGGGATGCCGGCGGCGAGGAACATGCGGGCGAGGCCCGAGATGCCCGAGCCGCCGATGCCGATGAAGTGCACGGCGCCGATGCGCTCGGGGATGGGGACGGAGAGGTCGGGCTTGATCATGGCCCGTCGAGTCTAAGCCGCGCGCCTGGCATCGGGCTCACGGCGCGCTGTCATGCCCGGGGCCGCTCCGCGAGGGCCCGGTCGAGGTGCGCGATGACGTTCTCGGTCCCTCGACGCGTACCGGCGCCATCTGCCGCCGCGGCCATCCGCTCGAGGAGGTCCGAGCGCTGCAGGAGCGGCAGGATGTCGGTGCGCACCTTCTCGGGAGTGAAATCGGCGTCGTCGATGAGGATGGCGGCGCCCGCGTCGACCGCGGATGCCGCGTTGAGGCGCTGCTCGCCGTTGCCCACGGCATACGGCACGTAGATCGCGGGGATGCCGAGCGCGCTGACCTCGCTCACCGTCGAGGCGCCGGAGCGCGACACGATGAGGTCGGCGAGGGCGAACGCGAGGTCCATCCGGTCCACGTAGCGGCGGACCGCGTATCCGGCGACGCCGGGGTCGACCAGGTCGGACTTCTCCCCCGTGACGTGCAGCAGCTGCCATCCGGTGTCGAGGATCTCCTGCCACGACGCGCCGATCGCCTCGTTGAGGCGGCGCGCGCCGAGCGACCCGCCGAAGACGAGCAGGGTGGGCCGGTCGGGGTCGAGTCCGAAGTGCGCTGCGGCCTCCTCGCGCGCGGCAGCCCGGTCGAGGTTGACGATCTCGGGGCGCAGCGGCATGCCCACGACCTCGCCGCGCTTGAGCGGCGTGCCCTCGAATGCGACGCCGACGTGCGCGGCGCCGCGGGCTCCGAGGACGTTCGCGAGACCCGGACGGGCGTTGGCCTCGTGGACGACGTAGGGCACGCCCTCCTTCCGGGCGGCGACGTACGCGGGCGCTGCCGCATACCCCCCGACGCCGAGGACGACGTCGACACCGCGCTCGCGGATGTGACGGCGCACGTCCGCGACGGCCTTCCGCCACTTCGCCGGGAAGCGGAGCGCGTACCCGTTCGGCCGACGCGGGAAGGGCACCTTGTCGACGACGAGCAGCTCATAGCCGCGCTCCGGCACGAGACGCGACTCGAGCCCCTCGCGCGTGCCGAGGACGAGGACCTCGTCGGACGCGCTGCGGGCGCGGAGCCCGTCGGCGACAGCGAGAAGCGGGTTCACATGGCCGGCGGTCCCGCCGCCGGCGAGGAGGTACGTCGTCACCCCTCGATCCTCCCATGTGCGCAGCGCGGGCCCGGGCACGACCGCACGGACGGGCATGTCACGGCGCCGGCCGGATGGCGCGGGTCAGGCGCGGCGCGCCGGCCGGTCGGGCAGGGTGCGCGCGCACGCGAGGAGCACACCCGACGCGAGGAGCACCGCGATGAGCGAGGAGCCTCCCGATGACAGGAACGGCAATGGGACGCCCAGCGCGGGGAAGACCCTCAGCACGACGCCGATGTTGATGAGCGCCTGGCCGATGATCCAGACGCCGAGTGCGCCCGCCACGACGCGCACGAACAGGTCATCGGCGCGACTCACGATGCGGAACGCGCCCAGCGCGAACACCAGGAACAGCGCGAGAACGGCGATGCAGCCGAGGAGTCCGAGCTCCTCGCCGACGATCGCGAAGATGTAGTCGTCCGCGGCCGCGGGGAGCCAGTCGTACTTCTCCTTGGAGTTGCCGAGGCCGAGCCCGAGGAAGCCGCCGCTCGCGAGTCCCCAGATGCCGTGCAGCGGCTGATAGCACTCGTTGAGGTAGCGGTCGAGGCAGCTCTGGTCGAGCACGCTCATGATGCGCAGCATGCGGTTGGGGCTCGCGATCGCGAACGCCGCCACCGCGGCCACGGCGGCGAGCACGGGGGCGATGAAGAAGCGGAGCTTCACACCCGAGAAGAACAGCGCGCCGAGCACGACGAGCGCGATGACCATGACCGTGCCGAGGTCCTTGCCCGCCATGACCGTTCCCATCGCGAGCACCGCGACCGGGCCGAGCGGGATGAGGACGTGCTTCCACTTCCCGAGGACCGCCTTCTTCCGGTCGAGCATGAAGGCGCACCAGATCGCGAGGCCGAGCTTGATGAACTCCGACGGCTGCACCGACATGAAGCCGAAGTTGAGCCAGTTGCGGTTTCCGCCGTTCTCCATGCCGAGCGGCGTGAACACGAGCAGCTGCAGGAGGATCGCCCCGATGAGCGCGGGCCAGGCCAGCCGCTTGAGCCATGCCATGGAGAACCGGCTCACGATGAACATGAGCGGGACGCCGACCGCCGCGAAGACCGCGTGCTTCGCCCCGTCGTTGTACGGGTTGTTCTGCGCCTGCATCGACGTCACGGTCGTGGCCGAGAACACCATGAGGATGCCGAAGATCGTCAGCAGCAGCGCCGCGGAGGCGATGAGGAGGAACTCGAGCGGAACCGGCTTGAAGGCCGCGCCGAGCGAGACCCGTGCCGAGAGCGCGCGGCACTCGGACTCAGCGGCCTTCGGGATCGTCGTCGTGCGGGCCATCCTCGGTCCCCTTCCCCAGACGCTCCCTCACCGCGGCGGCGAAGCGCTCCCCGCGGTCGCCATAGCTGCGGAACTGGTCGAACGACGCCGCCGCCGGTGCCAGGAGCACCGTGTCGCCTGCGACGGCGACCCCTGCGGCGAGCTCCACGACCCGCGCCATGACGTCTTCAGTGTCCGCGTCGTCGACCTCCAAGAGCGGCACCGCCGGCGCGTGTCGCTCGAACGCGTCGCGCACCGCCGAGCGGTCGACGCCGATGACGATCGCGGCGCGCACGCGGGCGCCGTGCTGGGCGACGAGGTCGGAGATGTCGACGCCCTTGAGGAGCCCGCCGACGACCCACACGGCTCCCGGGTAGGCCGCGAGCGACGAGGCGGCGGCGTGCGGGTTGGTCGCCTTCGAGTCGTCCACCCACGTCACGCCGTCGGCGACGCCGACGACCTCGATCCGGTGGGGGTCGAGGCGGAACGACGCGAGCGACGAGCGGATGGCCGCAGGCGGCACATCCAGGGAGCGCGCGAGAGCCGACGCGGCGAGGATGTTCGCCACGACGTGCGGCGCGGCGAGCCCGGCCTCCGCGAGGTCGGCCACGGTCGTGAGCTCGAGCGCCGACGTCCGCCGGTCGTCGAGGAACGCGCGGTCGACGAGGATGCCGTCCACGACGCCGAAGTCGCTCGGGCCAGGGACGCCGAGATCGAAGCCGATCGCGCGCGCTCCCTCCACGACATCCGCGTCCTCGACCATCCGCTGCGTCGCCGCGTCCGACTTGTTGTAGACGCACGCGACGCGCGTGTTGCGGTACACGACCGCCTTCGCGTCACGGTACGCCTCGAACGACCCGTGCCACTCGAGGTGATCGTCGGCGAGGTTCAGGCACACCGACGCGTGCGGGACGGGAGCGCCCGCCTCCGCGCTCCGGCCGAGGTACCAGAGCTGGTGGCTCGAGAGCTCGACGACGAGCACGTCGAATCCCGCGGGGTCGCGCACGGCGTCGAGCACCGGCACCCCGATGTTGCCGCAGGGCGCGGCGCGCAGCCCGCCCTCGACCATCATCGTGGCCGCGAGTCGCGTGGTCGTCGTCTTGCCGTTCGTGCCCGTGATGAGGACCCAGGCCGCGGGGCTGCCGTCGGGCCGCACGACCTTGTCGCGCACGCGCCATGCGAGCTCGATGTCGCCCCAGAGCGGGACGCCCGCCTCGTCGGCCCACCGGATGACGGGGTGCGACGGCGGGAAGCCGGGTGAGGCGACGACGACCTCGGGAGCGAACGAGACGAGCTCATCGGGGACGACGTCGAGCGGACCCTCCCACAGGCGCGCGCCGATCACCGGCAGCAGGCGCGCGTACTCCTCCGCCGCGCTCTCCGTGACGACGAGCACCTCGGCGCCCAGCTCGGCCAGGGTGTCGGCCACGGAGAAGCCGGTGACCGAGAGGCCGAGCACCGCGACGCGCAGCCCCTTCCAGTCCGCGTGCCAGCTCGTCAGAGCGTCGAGTCGGGTGGTCGGAGCGTCCTGCTCGTTCGTCATACCTTCGAGAGCCATTCGACGTAGAAGAGGCCGACGCCGCTCACAGCGAGCATGCCGGCGATGATCCAGAACCGCACCACGATCGTCACCTCGGGCCATCCGCGCAGCTCGAAGTGGTGGTGGAGCGGGCTCATGAGGAAGAGGCGCTTGCCCTTGGTGGCCTTGAAGTACAGGCGCTGCAGGATGACCGAGCCCGACGACAGAACGAAGAGGCCGGCGATGAGCACGCCCAGCAGCTCCGTGCGGGTGAGGATGGCGAGCGCCGCGACGACGCCGCCGATCGCCATCGACCCGACGTCGCCCATGAAGACCTTCGCCTTGGGCGCATTCCACCAGAGGAATCCGACGAGCGAGCCCACGAAGGCGGCCGAGACGATGGCGAGGTCGAGCGGATCGCGCGCCTGGTAGCAGGCCTGCAGGTACTCGTCGGCCAGCTGGGTCGTCGAGCACGACTGATTGAACTGCCAGAACGCGATGAGGCTGTACGACCCGACGACGAAGATGCCCGCCCCCGCCGCGAGCCCGTCGAGGCCGTCGGTCAGGTTCACGCTGTTCGAGAAGCCCACGCCGAGCAGCGCGAGCCAGGCGAGGTAGAGCATCCATCCGAGTACGGGGCCGAGCGCCATGAAGGAGAGCACCGAGATGTCGCGGAAGAACGACACGTAGGCGCTGCCCGGCGTGAGGTTGTAGGTGTCGGCGAAGTTCAGCGACACGATGCCGAACGGGATGACGACGAGCACCTGGCCGACGATCTTCTTCCAGCCCGACAGCCCCGCGTAGTGCTGCATGCGCACCTTGAGGAAGTCGTCGATGAACCCGACGGCGCCGAAGCCGACCATCATCCAGAGCACGAGCCAGCCGGAGACGGTGGGCGGGTTGTAGCCCGTGTACGCGCCGATGAGATAGCCGACGATCGTTCCGACGATGAAGACGACGCCGCCCATCGTGGGCGTGCCGCGCTTCAGCTCGTGCTTGGGCGCGTTGAAGTTCTCGCCGTCGGTGCGGATGACCTGTCCCCAGCCCCAGCGGCGGAACGCGCGGAGGAAGAGGGGCGTGAGGAAGAGCGTGAACGCCAGTGAGATCGCCGCGGCCGTCAGAAGTGATCTCACGAGAACGATTCTCCCAGACGATCGCCGAGGAACCTGAGTCCCGCCGAGTTGGACGACTTCACGAGCACCCGGTCGCCGTCGCGCAACTCGCCCTGGAGGTACGCGAACGCCGCCTCGGCGTCCTCGAAGAAGACCGCCTCGTCGTTCCACGACCCCTCGGCCACGGCCGCGAGATAGAGCGGCCGGGCGTCCTGGCCGACGACGACGATGCGCGGGATGCGCAGGCGCACGGCGAGGAGGCCGATCTTGCTGTGCTCCTCGACGGCGTAATCGCCCAGCTCGCTCATCGCGCCGAGCACCGCGACCATCCGCTCGTCCGGTCCCGTGATCTGCGCGAGCGTGCGCAGCGCGGCCTGCATCGAGTCGGGACTCGCGTTGTAGGCGTCGTTGATGATGCGCACGCGCTCCGATCCCATGACCTGCATGCGCCAGCGCTCGGCGAGCTCGACGGTCTCGAGGCGCGCGATCGCGTCGTCGAGCGAGACCCCGAGCGCGGTCGCCGCGGTCGCCGCGGCGAGGGCGTTCTTGACGTGGTGGCTGCCGAGCACCTGGAGGTGGAGCGGAAGCGCGGTCTCCCCCGCCGAGATCACGGCATCCGTGCCCGACGCCGTGACACGGAGGTCGGAGGCGCGGACGTCGGCGCCCTCGCCCTCCCCGAACCAGAGGAGGCCGAGGCCCCGCTCGCGCGCGATGCCGGCCATGCTCGCCACTCGCGCGTCGTCGATGTTCAGGACGGCCGTGCCGCCGTCGCGGATGGCCGAGACGAGCTCCGACTTGGCCTTCACCGTCGCCTCGATTCCGCCGAATCCGCCCGCGTGGGCCATCCCGACCATGAGCACGACGCCCACGTCGGGCGTCACGAGCCCCGCGAGGCGCGCGATCTGCCCCGATGCGTCGGCGCCGAACTCGCACACGAGGAAGCGCGTGTCATGCGTGACGCGGAGCATGGTGAGCGGGGCTCCGACCGCGTTGTTGAACGAGCCGACGGGCGCGACCGTCTCGCCCTCTGCGCGGAGGATCGTCGCGAGCATGTTCTTGGTCGTCGTCTTGCCGTTCGAGCCGGTGATCCCGACGACCTGGAGGCGGCCGGCGGCGCGCACGCGGGCGACGACCTCGCGAGCGAGCTCGCCGATCGCGACCACGACATCGGGCACGACGATCTGCGTGATCGGCTCGTCGACGACGCGCTCGACGAGGGCGAGTGCCGCGCCCTGCTCGAGCGCCTTCCCGACGAAGAGGTGCCCGTCGGTCGCCTCGCCGGGCTTGGCGACGAAGACGCCGCCCTCGCGGATGTTCCGCGAGTCGGTGTCGACGACCCCGTCGACCGTCGTCTCGGGAGTGTCGGCGCCGTGCAGGCGCAGCTCTCCGCCGACGGCGGCAGCGATCTCGGCAAGGGACAAAGCGATCATGGAATGGAGATCCTCCGCGCGGTGCGCGTCATTCGGCGAACTTGGGAAGCGGCTCTTCTGTCGTCTCAGACGGCATCACACGGTAGTTCTTCACGACCTGCGTCATCGCCTTCTGCAGGGCGGGAGCCGTGGCCGCAGACGATGTTACCCGCGTCGGCTCGTCGAGCGTGACCATCACGATGTACTCGGGGTCGTCGGCGGGGACCACCCCGACGATGCTCGTGAAGTAGACGCCGGCCTTGTATCCGCCCTTGCCGTCGCTCTTCTGCGCGGTGCCCGTCTTGATGCCGATGCGGTAGCCGTCGACGGCCACCTGGTCGGCGAGGGTGCCCTGCGTCGCGACGTTCTCGAGCAGGCGGATGGTCGTGTCGGCCGCGTCCTCGCTGACCACGCGCTCGGGGTCGCTCAGCTCGGGCTTCTCGACCTCGCCGTCGGCCGTCGTGCACGACTCCACGATGTGGAGTGGCTCGCGCACGCCGCCGTTGGCGATGGTCTGGTAGGCGTTGACGACCTGCGGCATCGTCGTCGTGAACGCCTGCCCGAACGTCGTGGCGTAGTGGCCCTGCGGGCCCCACTGGTCGGGCGGGTAGATCAGCCCGGACTCCTCCCCGGGGAAGCCGATGTCGGTGGGGGTGCCGACGCCGAACTTCTGCAGGTACTCGTAGCGCGTCTCGTCGGGGACGAGCTCGCCGAACTTCGACAGCGCGACGTTCGACGAGTCGATGAGGGCGCCGGTGAGGGTGTAGTTGAACGTGCCGTGCGAGAACGAGTCGCCGACGCGCGCGCCGTTCGGGAAGGTCTCGAACCCCGAGGCGGTCACCGAGCTGGAGGGGGTCACGGCGCCCTGGTCGAGCAGCGTCGCCGCGGTGATGGCCTTGAACGTCGAACCCGGCTCGAACGTGCGGGAGAAGATGCGCGAGTAGCGGTCGTCCTCCTTGCTCGCGCCGAAGTCATTGGGGTCGACCGTGGGGTACTCCGCGGCCGCGCGGACCGCGCCGGTCGCCACCTCGACGACCATGACCGCGCCCGACTGCGCACCCTGGTTCTGGGTCTCCTCCGCGATCATCTGCTGCATGTACCACTGGAGGTCGGCGTCGATCGTGAGCTGCAGGGTGCCGCCGTCGACGGGCGCCTTCGTCGTCTCCGTGCCGGGGATGATGAGCCCGTCCGATCCCTGCTGGTAGCTCAGCGAGCCGTTCTCCGCCTGGAGACACGCGTTCTGCGCGGACTCGTAGCCCGCGAGGGGCTCGCCGTCGGTGCCGACGAACCCGAGGAGGTTCCCCGCCACGGCGCCGTACGGGTAGGCACGCGACTGCACCGGCTCGAAGTGGATGTACGGCAGGCCGAGCGCGAGGATCTTCCGGTACTGCTCGGTCGACAGCTTCTTGCCGAGCGGCGCGTACTCCGAGTCCGGGTTCGCCGCGAGGGCGTCCGAGACGATCTTCTCGATGTCCTCGCCGCTCATCCCGACGATCTCGCCGATCGCGGCGGCGCTCTCCTCCCACGTGACGACGTGCTCCTCGCCGTCCTCGTCCTCGCGCGTGAGGTCCTTCACGTTCTGCGGGTTGAACTGCGCGGCGTACTGCATCGTGCTGCTCGCGAGCACGGCTCCGTTCGCGTCGACGATCGAGCCGCGTGTCCCGTACAGCGTCTGCGTCGAGGCGATGCCGCTGTAGGCCGCGCGGTTGTCGAGGTGCTCCTGCGCGTTGACCACCTGGATGTCGACCAGGCGCACGGCGAAGCCGGCCACGACGACCGCGACGAGGGCTCCGGCGACGGCGGTGCGGCGCCTCGCGCTTCGACGGGCCTTCGCGTGCATCTCGCCTCCTGGTGTCGCGTGCTTCGGCGGGTCGGATCAGTGGGTCGTGGGGCTCGGCAGGCCGTCGGTCACGGCGGGCGGCAGCTGCGGCCGCTCCTCCTGAGCCCTCTCGTCGCTCTTCTCCGTCTGGCTCGAGGGTGCCTCATCCGCCGACTCCTCGGCGGAGCCCGACTGCGTGTCGGCGAGGAACGCGTTGCCGACCGCTCCGCGGCCCGCCGCATCGACGGCCGAGGCGGAGCCCGCCGCGGCGCCGCCGCCGATCACGGCTCCGTCGCTGAGACGCAGGTAGCTGGGAGCCGCGTCGATGACCATGCCGAGCGACGCGGCCTGCTCGGCCAGGTGCTGCGGCGAGCTGAGGCCCGCGACCTCGTCGTAGAGCGCCTGCGTCTCGAGCGTCAGCTCGCGCTGCTGCGCGTCGAGCGCCGCGATCTCGAAGGTGCTCTGCGTCGTCATGACCGACAGCGCCATCTGCGCGACCGCGATGAGCACGGCGCCGACCACCGCGACGACGGCGTAGGCCAGCTTCGGACGTCTGCGGCGGGCAGGGGCCTCGACCGGGCGCAGGTCGGGGCGGCGCTTCTCGACGGGCCGCCGGGCGGGCGGCGCGAGCACGGAGCTCTGGGTGGCAAGGCTCATGGCACATCCCTCACTCGTTCGATGGCGCGCAGGCGCACCGGCTTGGCACGGGGGTTCGACTCCGCCTCGGCGTCGCTCGCGAGCTCGGCGCCGCGGACGAGGAGGCGGAACTCGGCGGCGTGCTCGGGCATCTCCAACGGGAGGCCGGCCGGCGCCTTCGACTTGACGGCCTCCGCGAACAGCCGCTTGACGAAGCGGTCCTCGAGCGACTGGTACGACAGCACGACCATCCGTCCGCCCACCGCGAGCGATGCGAGCGCGGCCGGGATCGCCCGCTCGAGCGCGGCGAGCTCGCCGTTCACCTCGATCCGCAGCGCCTGGAAGACGCGCTTCGCGGGGTGCCCGGCGTTCTTGAGCGCCGACGGCGTCGCGTCCTGGAGGATGTCGACCAGCCGTCCCGAGCGCTCGATGGGGGCCTCGGCCCGCGCGGCGATGATCGCGCGGGCATAGCGCCCGGCGAGCTTCTCCTCGCCGTACCGCTCGAAGATGCGGCGCAGGTCGCCCTCGCCGTACGTCGCGATGACATCGGCTGCCGTCATGCCGCCCGTGGGATCCATCCGCATGTCGAGCGGAGCGTCCTGGGCGTAGGCGAAGCCGCGCTCGGCCTCGTCGAGCTGGAGCGACGAGACGCCGAGGTCGTAGAGGATGCCGTCGGCGCGGGGGAAGCCGGCGGAGTCGAGCGCCGCCCGGATGCCGTCGTACACCGTGTGGACGAGCGTCGTCCGGTCGGCGAAGCGCGCGAGCCGTTCCCCCGCGATGCGCAGCGCATCAGGGTCGCGGTCGAGGCCGACGAGGCGGATCCCCGGGAAGCGCTCGAGGAACGCCTCCGAGTGGCCGCCCATGCCGAGGGTGCCGTCGACGTACACGGCGCCGTCGCGCTCGAGCGCGGGGCCGAGCAGCTCGACGCAGCGCTCCAGCAGCACCGGGGTGTGGATGTCGCGGATGCCCATGTCGTCTCCCTCATCCGTCCCCGGCTCTGATTCCCAACCGCTCGACCTGCCGCCGGGGAAGTGGCTTCAGGGCTGCGGGTGGGGATCACAACCGGGGTCAGAACAGTCCGGGGATCACCTCCTCCTCCAGTTCGGAGTAGCTCTCTTCATTGCTCTCGAGGTACGCGTTCCACGCGCCCGCGTCCCAGATCTCGGCGTGCGACCCGACGCCCGTGACGACGAGCTCCTTCTCCAGGCCCGCGTAAGTGCGCAGGTGGGACGGGATGGTGATCCGGTTCTGACCGTCGGGGGTCTCGGCACTCGCACCGGACAGGAACATGCGCATGAAATCGCGCGCCTGCTTGTTCGTGAGCGGAGCCTCGCGGATCCGCTCGTGCACCCGCTCGAACTCCGCCGTGCTGAACACGTACAGGCAGCGCTCCTGTCCGCGCGTCACGACGATCCCGCCGGCGAGCTCCTCGCGGAACTTCGCGGGGAGGATGACGCGGCCCTTGTCGTCGAGCTTGGGGGTATGCGTGCCCAACAGCATCGGCCATCACACCCCCCTTCGTTCCGGCCAACTCAGGTGCGCCCCACTTTACTCCACTTCCCTCCACTGTCCAGGGAGATCTGCGCATTCTCAGGAATGCGGCGCGTCGGAGTGCCGCGTGATCTCAAGGGAGAACGCGGTGGAGGAGAGTGGAGGCCAAGTGGAGGGCCGGTGGAGCGGATGGCGATCGCCGGGCACAGAAAAAGCGCCGACCCGAAGGTCGGCGCTTCTCGTGTGGAGGACGGTGGGGCTCAGCGGCCCTGCTGGCGGCGGTCCCATCGATCGTTCATGCGGTCCATGAAGGACGCGCCCTGCATCGGCTTGCCGGGCACGGTGCCCGTGCGCGGGAGACCCTGCGCGTCGTCGCCCTTCGCCGGCGTCGTGGCGAGCACGACCCCGCCGACCATCGCGGCGAAGCCCGCGACCCCGAGTCCTATGCCGAGAGCCAGGATGCTGTTCCACAGGGCGATGCCCGCGATCACGGCGGCGAGGCCGACGAGCACGAGGATGGCCCCGTAGATGAGATTGCGATAGCTGAGCGCACGGCTCGCCGAAGCGCTCACGACGTCGGCGTCGTTCTGCATGAGATGGCGTTCCATCTCGTCCAGCAGGCGCTGCTCCTGTTCGGAGAGTGGCATGGTGTCCCCCTCGGGTGAAACTGACGATCATTCTATCGCCGCGTGCCCTCACTAGGCTAGGCCTGTGGCGCCTCCTCTCCCCCTGATCGAGACGATCTCCCAGCGACTGGAGAGCTTCTCGACAGTGCAGCACCAGGCCGCTCGCGAGCACGGCCCCGAGGCCGAGGGATTCGTCGCCAGCGCGACGGCCGCGCTCGTCGGCGGGAAGCGCCTCCGCGGGCGGTTCTGCGCGACGGGATGGCGCGCGGTGCGCGGGGCGGACGCCGCCCTCCCGAGCAGCGTCGTCGACGCGTGCGCGGCGCTCGAGGTGTTCCAGGCCGCCGCGCTCGTGCACGACGACCTCATCGACAACTCCGACACGCGCCGAGGGCGGCCCTCCGCCCACCGCGCGCTCGAGTCGTGGCACCGCGACGCCGGCTGGGCCGGGGATGCGGCCGCGTTCGGGCGATCCGGCTCGGTCCTGCTGGGAGACCTGCTCCTGTCATGGAGCGCCGACCTCTTCGACGCCGCGCTGGAGGGGCTCGACACGGCCCCAGGCCGCGCGCGGTCCGAGTACGCGCGGATGCGCCGCGAGGTGATGATCGGGCAGTTCCTCGATGTCGCCGAGGAGTCGGCCTGGCCGCGCACACCCGACGCGCAGCACGCCGATCGCGCCCTCCGCATCGCCTCCCTGAAGTCGGCCCGATACAGCGTGCAGCAGCCCCTCGTCATCGGCGCGGCCCTCGCGGGCGGCTCGGACGCGCAGCTCGCGGCGCTCGCGGCCTTCGGCCATCCGCTCGGGCTCGCGTTCCAGCTGCGCGATGACGTGCTCGGCGTGTTCGGCGACGCGGACGAGACCGGCAAGCCCGCCGGCGACGACCTCCGCGAGGGGAAGCGCACCCTGCTCATCGCGTACGCGCGCGAGCGCGCGACCGCGGACATCCGCGCGCGGATCGACGCGCTCGTCGGCGACCCCGATCTCGGCGACGCCGAGATCGCCTTCCTCCGCGAGCAGATCGTCGGCAGCGGAGCGCTCGAGCGCGTCGAGGAGCGCATCGCCGCGTACGCCGATGAGGCCGTCGCGGCCCTGGCATCCGCGCCCATCGACGCCGATGCGGTCGTCGAGCTGCGTCAGCTGCTCGACGCGGCCACCCAGCGCACCGCGTGAGTCACGCGAGCGTCTGAGCGACCCGGCGCACCTCGCTCTTCCGCCCCGCGAGCAGCGCCGTGATCGGCGCGACGCCGATCGTGTCATCCGTCGTGAGCAGCCAGTCGATCGCCTCGTCGTCGGTGAAGCCGGCGTCCGCGAGGACGATCACGGTGCCCCGGAGCGAGGACAGCGGATGGCCGTCCACGATGAAGACGGAGGGCACCTTGAGCGGCCCCTCGCGCCGCGAGCCGATGAGCGCGCGCTCATCGAGCAGCCGGCGGATGCGCCCCTGCGGCTCGCCGAGGATCTCGACGAGCTCGGGAATGGTCAGCCAGTCGGTGGGAACGGTCGAGGAGGTCTCCGCAGTCACGTCATCAGTTTCTCATCTCCTCGACGGGGGACGCCGCTCGGGCGACACCGCGACACAAATCACATCAGTCACATCCGTCCCGTTGACACCCCGGGCATCACCGGTCACTTCCGGTGACACCAATTGACTTCGTAACACTTCCGTGACAACGTTTCTCGAGTCCGATCGTTGGGGGTTCAACGTGCATCGACCGACTCCGCGCCGCAGGCGCGACCTGTTCACCACCGTTCCCATGGCTGTCACCGGCGCCATCGCCGTGACCCTGGGAGCTCCTGCCGCTGCCGTCGCCGCGGAGCCGAAGCCGCGTGACGGCATGCGCCATCTGCCGTCGGCGTTCGGCCACGTGCAGGGCAGCCTCGCGGTCGCCGCCGGCACGGCCCCGAAGCAGCCGATGGCCGCCGCCGCGCAGATCACGGTGCGCGCTGCCGCCGCTGTCGCGACGAGCTACACGGTCGAGTCGGGAGACACGATCACCGGGATCGCCATCCGCCACGGCCTGCGCACCGTCGACCTGCTGACCTGGAACGGCCTCAGCTGGTCGAGCACGATCTACCCGGGCCAGAAGCTCACGCTGGCCGCGCGCGCCGCGGCGCCTGCGCAGACCGAGGCGAAGCCCTCGATCGAGGCGTCCGCCACGACGAAGAGCCACACGGTCGCGGCGGGCGACACGGTCTGGTCGATCGCGCAGAAGCACGGCACGTCGGTCGACCGCATCATCTCGCTCAACAAGCTCGGCGCGGACGCGATGATCTTCCCCGGGCAGAAGCTCCTCGTCGCGAGCAACGCCGTCGCGCCCCAGGCCGAGGCGAAGCAGCAGGAGTCGGCGCCCGAGGCACCCCAGGCGCCCGCCGTCCCCGAATCCCCCGCCGACGAGACCTACATCGTCCAGGCCGGCGACACCCTCTGGAGCATCGCGCAGGAGCACGGTGTGAGCGTGAGCGAGCTCCTCGCGGAGAACGGTCTCAACGGGTCGAGCATCATCTACCCCGGGCAGAAGATCGTCATCCCGCGCGCCGACGCGAAGCCGGCGCCGCAGGGCGAGGAGAAGAAGGAGGAGTCCGCTCCCCCGTCGATCTACGACTCGCCGCAGGATCAGCTCACCTCGTCGCTCAACGCGCCGCAGACCGAGAACGCGCAGATGATCATCCGCATCGGACGCGAGCTCGGCATCCCGGACAAGGGCATCGCGATCGCGCTGGCGACCGCGATGGTCGAGTCCTCGCTGCGCAACGTCAGCTGGGGCGACCGCGACTCGCTGGGCCTGTTCCAGCAGCGCCCGAGCACGGGCTGGGGCACCGAGGAGCAGATCCTCGACCGCGACTACTCCATCCGGGTCTTCTACGGCGGCGCGGGCGACCCGAACGGGCACACGACGCGCGGCCTGCGCGACATCCCCGGCTGGGAGAGCATGGAGTTCGGCGAGGCGGCCCAGACCGTCCAGATCTCGGCGTTCCCCGACCGGTACCGCCGCTGGGAGCAGCAGGCCTACAGCTGGCTGGCCCAGCTCGGCTGATCCGCGCGGAGGCGCGCGGGATCGTCATCGACCTGTGACCGGCGCCGGGCGCGCCGGTCACAGGCGTCTCAGGGGCCCTTTCGTAGAATTCAACGGTGTCCATGAGTCAGCAGGTCGATCCCCTCATCGGGCGGCTTGTCGACGACAGATACCGCGTCCGCGCCCGCATCGCGCGCGGTGGGATGGCCACCGTCTACGTGGCCACGGACCTCCGCCTTGAGCGCCGTGTCGCGCTCAAGGTGATGCACAGTCATCTGAGCGACGACAGCGTCTTCCAGAGCCGCTTCATCCAGGAGGCGCGCACCGCGGCCCGCCTGTCCGACCCGCACGTGGTCAACGTCTTCGACCAGGGCCAGGACGGCGAGCTCGCGTACCTCGTGATGGAGTACCTGCCGGGGATCACGCTGCGCGAGCTGCTCAAGGAGCAGCGCCGGCTCACGGTGACGCAGACGATCACGATCATGGACGCCGTGCTCGCCGGGCTGTCCGCCGCGCATCGCGCGGGGCTCATCCACCGCGACGTCAAGCCCGAGAACGTGCTCCTCGCGGAGGACGGCCGCATCAAGATCGGCGACTTCGGCCTGGCGCGCGCGACGTCCGCGAACACCGCGACCGGCCAGCAGCTTCTGGGCACGATCGCCTATCTCGCACCCGAGCTCGTGACGCGCGGGACCGCCGACACCCGCAGCGACATCTACGCCCTCGGCATCATGCTGTACGAGATGCTCGCAGGCGAGCAGCCGTACAAGGGCGAGCAGCCCATGCAGATCGCGTACCAGCACGCGACGGAGTCGGTGCCGCGACCGAGCGTGAAGAACCCCGGCGTGCCCGAGCAGCTCGACGAGCTCGTGCTGTGGGCGACCGAGAAGGAGCCGGACGAGCGTCCGTCGGACGCGCAGCAGATGCTCGAACGGCTGCGCGAGATCGAGCGCGAGCTCGGCGTCACTCCCCTGCCGACGCGCACGGCCGCGGCCAGCAGGTTCCCCGAGGAGCTTCCTGACGAGGGCGAGCAGACGGGCGGCCAGACGAAGGTCATGCCCGAGGCGGCGACCTCGGTGCTCCCGCCGTCGCTGACGAGCGCGGGCCCGCAGGAGGACGCCGACAACGCCGCGGTCCTCCGCCGACGGGCGAAGCGCCGACGCGCGCGCGGCGTGTGGCTGATCGTGCTGACGCTCCTGCTCGCGGGAGGCGCGGCGGGCGCCGGATGGTGGTGGGGCTCGGGTCCGGGATCGTACGTCGCCGTTCCGGATCTCGACGGGCTCACCTACGCCGAGGCGGAGAGCACGCTCGCGGGGCTCGAGCTCGACGCGCAGGAGCGCACGGAGAACACGCTCGACGTGCCCGCCGGCGAGGTCATCCGCACCGACCCCTCGGAGGGCGCGCGCGTCGACAGAGACACGGTCGTCACGGTGGTGACGTCGGCGGGTCCCGCCAGCGCCGAGCTCGGCCAGCTCGCGGGTCTGAGCGCCGACGAGGTGCGCGGACTGCTCGAGGACAGTCGGATCTCGGTAGCCGAGGACGACGTGCCGCTCTTCGCCGAGGAGGCGGAGGGGACGGTCCTCGGGGTGAGCATCACTCCGGCGGCCGGGGGCGACCCGGTCGACTGCGCCGCCGGCTGCTCGGTGCACCAGGGCGACGCGGCGCAGCTGACCGTCTCCCTCGGAGAGCTGCCCAACGTCGTCGGGATGAGCTCCGAGGAGGCCGCGGCGACCCTCGACGCCGTCGGCGTGAAGACCGAGGTCGTGTCACAGGAGTACCACGACACGGTGCCCGAAGGGCACGTGATCTACTTCCTCGAGCGGTCCGAGCCGGGCAGCTGGCGCCCCGGCGACACGGTGCGTCTCGTCACCTCGCTCGGCCCGCAGCTGTTCGAGGTTCCCGACGTCGTCGGCATGACGCGCGACGAGGCGAAGGCCGAGCTCGAGGCCGCAGGCTTCGCCTACTCGTACAACGGACTGTGGGATGCCGTGGTCGACGAGTTCACCGAGGTCGTGTCGATGAGCCCCGAGGGCGGCTCGCAGCAGCGTGCCGGCACGACGATCACGCTGACGATCACCGGCTCGTTCTAGCCCCGCGCGTTCGTTCCGCGGCACCATCCGCCGTCACCGGAATCCGCGCTCCCGCGGCCATCCGCCGTGCTGCGCCATCCGCCGTCACCGGAATCGGATGCCCGGGCCTGGTGTGCGCGTGTCGACCTCACCCGCACACACCCGCCCCACCGATCCGATTCCCGGAACCGGTGCGGCACCATCCGCCGTCACTCGAATGGGGCCGATGCCGCGCAGGTCAGCGCTTCTCGAGCTCCTCGGCCACGAGGAAGGCGAGCTCGAGCGACTGCATGTGGTTGAGGCGCGGGTCGCACAGGGACTCGTAGCGGGTCGCGAGGGTCGCCTCGTCGATCTGCTCGGATCCGCCGAGGCACTCGGTGACGTCGTCGCCCGTGAGCTCGACGTGGATGCCGCCCGGGAACGTGCCCGCCGCGCGGTGCGCCTCGAAGAAGCCGCGGACCTCGTCGACGACGTCGTCGAAGCGACGCGTCTTGTAGCCGGTCGGGGTCGTGATGCCGTTGCCGTGCATCGGGTCGGTGACCCAGAGCGGCTGCGCGCCGGAGGCCTTGACGGCCTCGAGCAGCGGGGGCAGCGCGTCGCGGATCTTGCCGGCGCCCATCCGGGTGATGAAGGTGAGGCGACCCGGCTCCCGCTCGGGGTCGAGCTTGTCGATGAGCGCGAGCGCGGTGTCGGTCGAGGTCGTCGGACCGAGCTTGACGCCGATGGGGTTGCGGATGTGCGAGAAGTACTCGACGTGCGCGCCGTCGAGCTCGCGCGTGCGCTCGCCGATCCACTGGAAGTGGCTCGACGTGTTGTAGATCTCCCCCGTGCGCGAGTCGATGCGCGTGAGCGGGCGCTCGTAGTCCATGAGCAGGCCCTCGTGCCCCGTGTAGAACTCGACGCGGCGCAGCTCGTCGAAGTCCGCGCCGCACGCGTCCATGAAGCGGATGGCGCGGTCGATCTCGGCGGCGAGGCGCTCGTATCGCTTGTTGGCGGGGTTCTCCGCGAAGCCCTTGTTCCACGAGTGCACCTCGCGGAGGTCGGCGAAGCCGCCCTGCGTGAACGCGCGGATGAGGTTCAGCGTCGAAGCCGACGTGTGGTACGCCTGCAGGAGGCGCTGCGGGTCCGCCTCACGCGACGCCGCGGTGAAGTCGTAGCCGTTGACGATCTCGCCGCGGAACGCGGGGAGGGTGATGTCGCCGCGCGTCTCGGTGTCGCTCGAGCGGGGCTTGGCGAACTGGCCGGCCATCCGCCCCATCTTGACGACGGGCATCGAGGCGCCGTACGTGAGGACGACGGCCATCTGCAGCACGGTCTTGACGCGGTTGCGGATCTTGTCGGCCGTGGCGCCCGCGAACGTCTCGGCGCAGTCGCCGCCCTGGAGGAGGAACGCTCGTCCCGCGGCCGCGTCGGCCAGACGCGCCTTGAGGGTGTCGACCTCGCCGGCGAAGACGAGCGGCGGGAGCGTGCTGAGCTCGGCGGCGACCTCGGCGACCGCCGCCGCGTCGGGATACACCGGCTGCTGCTTGATCGGCAGGGACTTCCAGGCGTCGAGTGCATCCAGCGTTCGGGGCATTGTCCGATGTTATCGCGGGACGGCGGCCCCTCCGTTCACGGCGGATGGCCGGCGGATGTCAGCTGGCGGCGAGTCGGTTCTTGACCGTCGACGCGTACTCGTCGCTGTACTCCTGGCCGCCGAGCCGCTGAAGCGCGACCATGATCTCGTCGGTCACGGAGCGCAGCACGTAGCGGTCGCCCTCCATGCCCGCGTAGCGCGAGAAGTCGAGCGGTTCGCCGATCACGACGCCCACGCGCATCACGCGCGGCAGGGTCTGGCCGATCGGCATCATCGTGCCGGTGTCGACCATGATGACGGGGATGACCGGCACCTTCGCCTCGAGCGCCATCCGCGCGATGCCCGTGCGGCCCCGGTAGAGCTTGCCGTCGGGGCTGCGCGTGCCCTCGGGGTAGATGCCCAGCAGGTCGCCTCGCCCGATGACCTGGAGCGCGGTGTTGAGCGCCGCTTCCGAGGCGGGCCCGCCCGAGCGGTCGAGGGCGATCTGCCCTGTGCCCTTCATGAACCACTTCGTGGCCCAGCCCTTGAGACCGCGCCCCGTGAAGTACTCCGCCTTCGCGAGGAAGGACACGGGACGGTCGAGCATGAGCGGAAGGAAGACCGAGTCGATGACCGACAGGTGGTTGCTCGCGAGGATGGCCGCGCCCGTCGTCGGGACGTTCTCGCGTCCGGTGACCCACGGGCGGTAGATGGCCTTCACGATCGGACCGACGAAGACGTACTTCATGAGCCAGTAGAACAAGGTCAGCTCCCACTGTCGGAATCGGTCGCCTGGAAGTCTAGCCTTGTAGGAACCGTGCACGCGCGAGGGCCGGGCGCATGCCCCGGCATATACTCGCAGCATCCGCAGCCGGTACCGAAGGAGATGCCGTGATCGAGACATCGACGCCCGCAATCGTCCCCGCCGATCCGTCGGCGAACGTCGCCGACCTCCTCGTCGAGCGGGTGTCGGAGACTCCCGATCGGGCGCTGTTCGCGGTCCCCGACGGCTCAGGCGGATGGCGCGACGTCTCGGCCCGCACGTTCCACGAGCAGGTGGTCGCCCTCGCGAAGGGCTTCGTCGCCGCGGGCGTGCAGCCCGGCGACAAGGTCGCCTTCCTCGCGCGCACGACCTACGAGTGGTCGGTCGTCGACTTCGCTCTCTTCTTCGCGGGCGCCGTCATGGTGCCGGTCTACGAGACGAGCTCGCCCGCCCAGATCCAGTGGATCCTCTCCGACTCGGGTGCGACCGCCCTCATGGTCGAGAGCGCCGACCACGCAGCGCGCTTCGAGGAGGTCCGCGGCGAGCTCCCGCTCGTGCGCGAGCTGTGGCGGATGGATCAGGACGCCATCGCGACGCTCACGGCGGCGGGCGCGTCGGTCGAGGATGCCGAGATCGAGCGGCGACGTCAGCTCGCGAACGGCGACGACATCGCCACCCTCATCTACACGTCCGGGTCGACCGGGCGCCCCAAGGGATGCGTGATCACGCACGCGAACTTCGTCGAGCTCTGCCGCAACTCGGCGAAGGCGATGACCGAGATCGTGCACCAGCCCGGCGCCTCGACGGTGCTCTTCATCACGACCGCGCACGTGTTCGCCCGGTTCATCTCGCTGCTGTGCGTCCACTCGGGCGTCAAGACCGGCCACCAGCCCGACACGAAGCAGCTCGTCGCGGCGCTCGGCTCCTTCAAGCCGACGTTCCTCCTCGCGGTGCCCCGCGTCTTCGAGAAGGTCTACAACTCGGCCGAGCAGAAGACCGAGTCCGAGGGCAAGGGCCGGATCTTCCGCGCCGCGGCGAAGGTCGCCGTCGAGCACTCCCGTCGCGTGCAGGACGGCGAGAAGATCGGACTCGGGCTGCGCGTGCAGTTCGCGCTCTTCGACCGTCTCGTCTACGCGAAGCTCCGCGCGCTCATGGGCGGGAACGTCCGCTACGCGATCTCCGGCTCGGCGCCCCTCGGCGCCCGACTCGGGCACTTCTTCCACAGCCTCGGCATCACCATCCTCGAGGGGTACGGCCTCACCGAGACGACCGCGCCTGCGACCGTGAACCTCCCGTCCAAGTCGAAGATCGGCTCGGTCGGCCCTGCGCTCCCCGGCGTCGGCGTGCGCATCGCGGACGACGGCGAGGTGCAGGTGCGCGGGATCAACGTCTTCCGCGAGTACTGGCGGAACCCCGAGGCGACCGAGGCCGCCTTCGACGGCGAGTGGTTCCGGACCGGCGACATCGGCGCGCTCGACGACGACGGCTACCTCACGATCACGGGGCGCAAGAAGGAGATCATCGTGACCGCGGGCGGCAAGAACGTCGCCCCGGCCGCGCTCGAGGACCCGATCCGCGCGAACCCGATCGTCAGCCAGGTCGTCGTGGTGGGCGACCAGAAGCCGTTCATCGCGGCGCTCGTCACGCTCGACCCCGAGATGCTGCCGGCCTGGCTCGCGACGCACGGCGAGTCGTCCGACCTCACGCTCGAGCAGGCGGCGCAGAATGCGACGGTGCGCGCCGAGATCCAGCGGGCGATCGACGAGGCGAACACGCGCGTCTCTCGCGCCGAGTCCATCCGCAAGTTCACCGTGCTCGGCACGGAGTGGACGGAGGCGACCGGCCACCTGACGCCCAAGATGTCGATCAAGCGCGCGGAGATCCTGCGCGACTTCGCGAAGGACATCGAGGCGATCTACGAGACGCCCATCCAGACGACGAACATCCCGATGGGGTGAGCAGGGCATGAGTGAGGGGGACGGCCCCCGGCCGTCCCCCTCACTCATGCCCTGCCTAGGTGAGCCAGATCTTCTCCCGCACCTCGCGCATGGCGGCCTTGCGGTCGTCCGCCGAGAGGCGCTTGAGGTAGAGCATGCCGTCGAGGTGATCGGTCTCGTGCTGCAGCATCTGCGCGAAGAGCCCCTCCCCCTCGAGCACGACGCGCGCGCCGTCGAGGTCGATGCCCTCCGCCCGTGCGTACGGGTGGCGCAGGGCGTCGTGCCAGAGGCCCGGCACCGACAGGCATCCCTCTCCTGTCGGGACGGGCTCGCCGCGCACCTCGACGATCCGCGGGTTGAGGATGTACCCGATGTCGCCGTCGATGTTGTAGCTGAACGCACGGAGCCCGACGCCGATCTGCGGCGCCGCGACACCGGCCCTGCCCGGGAGCTTCACCGTCTCGATGAGGTCGTCGACGAGCGCGCGGACGCCGTCGTCGATGTGCTCGATCTCGGCGCACCGCTGAGCGAGCACGGGGTCGCCGATGATCCGGATGTCGCGGACGGTCACTTCTCCTCCTGCGCCGGCTGCCGCAGTCCCTCGACGACGCGCGCGGCGAGCTCGCGCGCGGCGTCGCGCGTGGCAGGGGCGAGCTCGCCGTACGCGATGGCGCTGCCCGTCGCGAGCTGCGGGTCGTACGGGATGCGGACGACGGCGCGCACGCGGCTGCGGAAATGCGCGTCGAGCTCGTCGAGGCGCACGAGCGGAGCACCCGGAGTCGACTGGTTCAGCACGACGACCGCAGAGCGCACCTGATCGGCGAAGCCGTTCGACTCGAGCCACGTGAGCGTCTCGCTCGCGAGGCGCGCCTCGTCGACGCTGAGACCCGCGACCACGACGATCTGGTCGGCGAGGTCGAGCGTCGCGCCCATGACGGAGTGCACGATGCCCGTGCCCGTGTCGGTGAGCACGATCGAGTAGTAGTGCGCGGCGACATCGGCGACGTCGCGGTAGTCCTGGTCGCTGAACGCCTCCGACACGTGCGGATCGGTGTCCGACGCGAGCACGTCGAGGCGGGTCTCGTCGCGGACGACGTGACTCGACATGTCGGCGTAGCCGTGCACGGCGTCGCGGTTGCGGACGAGATCGCGCACGGTCTTCCCGGTCGCCCGCGCGATGCGCTCGGCGAGCGTGCCGCGGTCGGGGTTCGCGTCGACGGCGATCACGCGGTCGTCGCGGGCGTCGGCGAGTGCCATGCCGAGGAGCGCCGTGACGGTCGTCTTGCCGACGCCGCCCTTGCGGCTGAGCACGGGGACGAAGCGCGCCGCGCCGCTCAGCGGAGCGGCGATGCGCCGCGAGAGCTCCTTGCGCTCGCGCGTCCGCCGGCTGTCGCCGAGGTTGATGAGGTGTCCCGACAGGCGGTAGACGAGCTGCCGCCACGGCCCCTCGGGCTCGGGACGGTGGATGGCGCCCGTATCGAGCAGGCGGTCGGCCGTGAGCACGTCCGCGCTCTCGCGCGCGGCGTTCTCGCTCACCTCCCCCGCTCGACGGGACGCCGTCTCACGCGGCTTGCGCGCGGGCGCGGGCGACGACTCGGGCGCGGCCTTCGCCTGCTCGATGAACGACGGACGCGTGATCGGCGGCGCGGGCTTCGCGTTCTCGGTGGATTCGGACATGTCCTCTTCTCTCGCATCGGCGACGGCGCCATCGGGGGCGGTCTCTCCGACGTGCTCGGCCGGCTCTTCCTCGTCTCGGGCGGAAGCGACCGCGGGGCGCAGGAAGGAGTCGTAGCCCGGCGGGAGCGTCTCCTCGCGCACGATGGGACGGCGCTCGCGCGGCTCGGTGTCCGGGGCGCTCTGCGCGTCGGCCGACGCCGCGGCGATATCGGCCTCTGCTTCGTCCGCCTTGTCTGCCTCGTCCGCCTCGATGGCGGTGTCGGCTTCGACCTCGGTCGGCTCGTCGGCCTGGTCGTCGGGCTGGTCGTCGGGCTCGATGTCGTCCGCCGTGGCGGGCTGGTCGTCAGGCTCGACGTCTTCCTCGTCGAGGCCCGCTTCCTCTGCCGCGACTGGGGGAGCGGTGAGGTCGTCGTCCGGCGCGAGCTCCTCCACCTGGGCGTCGGGCTCCTGGGCTTCAGGCACCTCGGCCTCGAGCACCTCGACGTCGTCCGCCTCCGGCTCGAGCACCTCGACGTCGTCCGCTTCGGCACCATCCGCGTCGAGCGCAGCCGCGCCATCCGCGTCGAGCTCCTCCGCGCCATCCGCCTCGTCGGCGTGCGCGCCGTCCGGCTCCGCGCCATCCGCCTCGGCGTCGTCCTCGACGGTCTCTGCGGGCGTGGACTCACGGGCGGCGGCGACGGTCTCCTCGTCGAGCTCGCCCGTGATGACCTCGAGGTCGTCCTCGGGCTCGTCGGCCGGGAGCTCGATGACGATCCCGCCGCGGCGCACGTCGCCGCCCGGGATGTCGTCGTCGACGACGTCGTCATCCGGGTCTTCGACGGTCTGCGGCAGCACGACGCGCACCTGTGCCGTGTGCGTGCCGAGGATGCCGATCGCCGTCGTGTCGATGCCGGTGTCCTCGAGGACTCCGTGGTCCTCGGGCTCTTCCTCTGGCCGTCCGCTGCGATCCGAACTCACTGTCATGTCTCCCCAAGCGGGGCGCGACACACGTCGCGCCCCGCTCAAGGTTACTGGGCGGGCGTGACGACGACCAAAAGGTCGCCCGCCTCCACCTGCTGAGTGGCCGCGATCGCGATCCGCTCGACGACGCCGTCGACGGGCGCCGTGATGGCGGCCTCCATCTTCATCGCCTCGATCGAGGCGACCGGCTGCCCGGCTGCCACGCGGTCACCCGGCTCCACCTTGACCGTGACCACGCCGGAGAACGGCGCAGCCACCTGCCCCGGCCTGCTCGTGTCGGCCTTCTCGGCCTCGTGCGCCTCGACCTGGATGCTGCGGTCGCGCGCCGAGACCGGGCGGAGCTGGCCGTTCAGGGTCGTCATGACCGACCGGATGCCCTTGTCGTCGGCCGCGCCGATCGACTCGAGCCCCGCGTAGAGCTGCACGCCCTTCTCGAGCGTGATGACGTGCTCGCGACCCGGGGTCAGCCCGTAGAGGTAGTCGGCCGTGTCGAGGACCGACAGGTCGCCGTAGGTCTCGCGCATCTCCTGGAAGACCTTCGTCGGCTGCGGGAAGAGCAGGCGGTTCAGCGTCGCGCGTCGCGTGGCCGAGTCGCCGTCCAGAGCCGCCTGGTCATCGGCGCTGATCGGCGTGACGCCGGTCTTCACCTCGCGCCCGGCGAGCACCTTCGTGCGGAACGGCTCGGGCCATCCGCCCGGCAGGTCGCCGAGCTCACCGGCCATGAACCCGACGACCGAGTCGGGCACGTCGTACTTGCCGGGGTTCTCGGCGAAGTCGGCGGGATCGGCACGGACCGCCGCGAGGTGGAGCGCGAGGTCGCCCACGACCTTCGACGACGGGGTCACCTTGGGAACGCGCCCGAGGATCTCGTTCGCCGCGGCGTACATGTCCTCGATGAGCTCGAAGTCGTCGGCGAGACCGAGCGCGATCGCCTGCTGACGCAGGTTCGACAGCTGTCCGCCCGGGATCTCGTGCGCGTAGACGCGCCCGGTCGGCCCGGCGAGGCCCGACTCGAACGGCTTGTACAGGTGGCGGACGGCCTCCCAGTACGGCTCGAGGTCGGACACGGCCTGCAGGTCGAGCCCCGTGTCGCGATCGGTGTGCGCGAGGGCGGCGACGAGCGACGACAGCGACGGCTGGCTCGTCGTGCCGGCCATGGTCGCCGCCGCGGCGTCGACCGCATCGGCGCCCGCGGCACTCGCCGCGAGCAGCGTCGCGAGCTGGCCGCCGGGGGTGTCGTGCGTGTGCACGTGCACGGGCAGGTCGAAGCGCTCGCGGAAGGCCGAGACGAGCTTCGCCGCGGCTGCGGGTCGCAGGAGGCCCGCCATGTCCTTGATCGCGAGCACATGTGCGCCCGCGTCCGCGATCTGCTCGGCGAGGCGGAGGTAGTAGTCGAGCGTGTAGAGATCCTCAGCAGGGTTCAGCAGGTCGCCCGTGTAGCAGACGGCGACCTCGGCGACCGTCGTGCCGGTCTCGAGCACCGCGTCGATCGCGGGGCGCATCTGGGACACGTCGTTGAGCGCGTCGAAGATGCGGAAGATGTCGATCCCGGTCGCCGCGGCCTCGCGCACGAAGGCATCGGTCACCTCGGTCGGGTACGGCGTGTACCCGACCGTGTTGCGACCGCGCAGCAGCATCTGGATGGCGACGTTCGGCAGCGCCTCGCGCAGCCGTGCGAGACGCTCCCACGGGTCCTCGGCGAGGAAGCGCAGCGCGACATCGTAGGTCGCACCGCCCCATGCCTCGACGGAGAGCAGCTGCGGAGTCAGACGTGCGACGTGCGGCGCCACGTTGAGGAGGTCCTTCGTGCGGACGCGCGTCGCGAGCAGCGACTGGTGCGCGTCGCGGAAGGTCGTCTCCGTCACGGCCAGGGCCTTCTGCTCGCGCAGCGCCTGGGCGAAGCCCGCAGGGCCGAGCTCGAGGAGCCGCTGGCGCGAGCCCGCGGCCGGTCCGGCCGACAGGTCGACGGCCGGCAGCTTCGAGCGCGGATCGATCGAGAGCGGGTTCTCCCCGTGGGGCTTGTTGACGGTGACGTCGACCAGCCAGTTGAGGATCTTCGAGCCGCGGTCCTTCGAGGGCCGCCCCCGGACGAGCTCGGGGCGCTCGTCGATGAACGACGTCGAGAGGTCGCCCTCGATGAACGACGGGTCATCGAGGACGGCCTGAAGGAACGGGATGTTCGTCGAGACGCCGCGGATGCGGAACTCCGCGAGCGCGCGGCGCGCGCGGCGGACGGCCGCGGTGTAGTCGCGTCCGCGGCACGTGAGCTTCGCGAGCATCGAGTCGAAGTGCGGGCTCACCTGGGCGCCGGCGGCCGTCGTGCCGCCGTCGAGGCGGATGCCCGCGCCGCCCGGCGACCGGTAGGTCGTGATCTTGCCGGTGTCGGGCCGGAATCCCTGTGCCGGGTCCTCGGTCGTGATGCGGCACTGGAGAGCCGCCCCGTGCAGGCGGATGTCGTCCTGCAGGAGCCCGATGTCGGCGAGCGTCTCGCCCGACGCGATGCGCATCTGCGCCTGGACGAGGTCGACATCCGTCACCTCCTCGGTCACGGTGTGCTCGACCTGGATGCGCGGGTTCATCTCGATGAAGACGACCTCGCCCGCGCGCGGCCCCGCGGTCTCGAGGAGGAACTCGACGGTGCCGGCGTTGACGTAGCCGATCGACCGCGCGAACGCGACCGCGTGGCGGTGGAGGTCGGCGCGCACCGCGTCGTCGAGGTTCGGCGCGGGCGCGATCTCGATCACCTTCTGATGGCGGCGCTGCACCGAGCAGTCCCGCTCGAACAGGTGGACGGTCTCCCCCGATGCGTCGGCGAGGACCTGCACCTCGACGTGACGCGGCCGGAGCACGGCCTGCTCGAGGAACATGCGCGGATCGCCGAAGGCGCTGTCGGCCTCGCGCATCGCCTCGGCGAGCGCGGGGGCGAGCTCCTCCTTCGACTCCACGCGGCGCATGCCGCGGCCGCCGCCGCCCGCGACGGCCTTCGCGAAGAGGGGGAATCCGATCTCGTCGGACTGGGCGACGAGCTCGTCCACGTCGTCGGACGCGGGCGTCGACCGGAGCACGGGAACGCCCGCCCGGATCGCGTGCTCCTTGGCGGTGACCTTGTTGCCGGCCATCTCGAGCACCTCGGCCGGCGGGCCGATGAACGCGATGCCGTGCGCGGCGGCCTTCGCCGCGAGGTCGGGGTTCTCGGAGAGGAACCCGTAGCCGGGGTAGATCGCGTCGGCGCCCGACTCGACCGCCACGCGGACGATCTCGTCGACGTCGAGGTAGGCGCGGACCGGATGGCCCTCCACGCCGATCTGGTACGCCTCATCCGCCTTCAGGCGATGGAGCGAGTTGCGATCCTCGTACGGGAAGACCGCGACCGTGCGCGCCCCCAGCTCGTACGCCGCGCGAAACGCGCGGATGGCGATCTCGCCACGGTTGGCCACGAGAACCTTCGAGAACATACGCCTCCTCGGCGACAGCTGGCACGGCGGAGCCCGGCACACCGACATCGCTGAGCTCGCCCCCAGCTTAGGGGAGGGTAGGTTAGACCACGTGCACGTACTCAGCGTCAGCTCTCTCAAGGGAGGCGTCGGCAAGACGACCGTGACCCTCGGGCTCGCCTCAGCGGCATTCTCGCGGGGCATCCGGACGCTCGTCGTCGACCTCGACCCCCAGTCCGACGTGTCGACGGGACTCGACATCCAGATCGCCGGCCACCTGAACGTGGCCGATGTTCTCGAGAACCCGAAGGAGAAGGTCGTCCGCCAGGCCATCACGGCGAGCGGATGGACGAAGGTGCACCCCGGCGTCATCGACGTGCTCATCGGGAGCCCGTCGGCGATCAACTACGACGGACCGCACCCGACGGTGCGCGACGTGTGGAAGCTCGAGGAGGCGCTCGCCTCGGTCGAGGCCGACTACGACCTCGTGCTCATCGACTGCGCTCCGTCGCTCAACGCCCTCACGCGCACGGCGTGGGCCGCGAGCGATCGCGTCGCCGTCATCACCGAGCCGGGGCTGTTCTCCGTCGCGGCCGCCGACCGCGCGCTGCGTGCGATCGAGGAGATCCGCCGTGGCCTCTCGCCGCGTCTCCAGCCCCTCGGCATCGTCGTGAACCGCGTGCGCCCCCAGTCGATCGAGCACCAGTTCCGCATCAAGGAGCTCCGCGACATGTTCGGCCCCCTCGTGCTGTCGCCGCAGCTGCCCGAGCGCACCTCGCTCCAGCAGGCGCAGGGCGCCGCGAAGCCGCTGCATGTGTGGCCCGGCGAATCGGCGCAGGAGCTGGCGCAGGACTTCGACCAGCTGCTCGACCGCATCGTGCGCGCCGGCCGCATCCCCGTCCCCGAGACGGGCCCCACCGCCGCGGAGTGAGCCTCCGGGCCATCCGCCCCCGGGCCAGCCGGCCCCGGACCTTCCGGCCCCATTCGCATGTCTCACCTGCGTTGGGTTGACGCTCGCCATTCTCGCCTTCAGTGAGACACGCACTCACCTTGGTGAGGCAGGTACGCCGCGCTGACTCGACCCGTGTCTCACCCGGCGCGGCAAAGCACCCGCCCTACCCACCCGTAGCGAGACATGCATCGCCCCACCCCGACCCGTGTCTCACCCGGCGCGGGAAAGCGCCCGCCATACCCACCCATAGCGAGACATGCACCGCCCCACCCCGACGCGTGTCTCACGCGGCGCGGGAAAGCACCCGCCATACCCACCCGTAGCGAGACACGGCGTGCGAAAGCCCCGTCACCGCCGACGGATGTGTCGACGCGACCCGGGGAGGAGCGTCAGGCGGTGCGCTTCGAGCGGCGTGCAGCCAGCTCGTCGACCGGGTCCGGAGCGGTCGGGTCGAAGTCGACGAGCGTCGACTCGACCTCGCGCAGCACGCGCCCGACGGCGATGCCGAACACGCCCTGGCCGCGGCTCACGAGGTCGATGACCTCGTCGTTCGAGGTGCAGAGGTAGACCGAGGCGCCATCGCTCATGAGCGTGGTCCCGGCGAGATCGCGAATGCCCGACGCGCGCAGCTGGTCGACGGCGACCCGGATCTGCTGAAGCGAGATGCCCGTGTCGAGCAGGCGCTTCACGAGCTTGAGGACGAGGATGTCGCGGAAGCCGTACAGCCGCTGCGAGCCCGATCCCGAGGCGCTGCGGATCGTCGGCACGACGAGCTCGGTGCGCGCCCAGTAGTCGAGCTGCCGGTACGTGATGCCCGCCGCGCGCGCCGCGACCGCACCGCGGTAGCCGGCTTCGGGGTCGAGCTGCGGCAGGCCGTCGGTGAAGAGAAGGTCGGCGGTGAAGCCGTCCGCTGCGGGATCCTCAGCCATCGTGATCCTTACTCCTCACGTTCGATTCCTGTCCACCGTATGGCAGGGATGGGGCCCCGGCAACGACATCCGCGTCGAGGCGGCGGCGTGTCGAGCGAAGCGTTATGAACGTTATAGAACGACGCCGCAGGTCACGGGAGGACGCGCTCGAGCGCCTGCCGCACGAAGATGCCGCGCACCTCGTCGAGACGCCGCGCGAGCTCGGGGCCGAGCTCACCGGCCCGCGCGCGCGAGCGCGCGTCCGTGCGCCGCAGGAGCGGGGTGAGCGCCTGATCGACGAGGTCGGCGTCCTTGTCTGCGCTCTGCTTCACGGCGCGGAGGTGACGCGGCTCGATGCCGTGCCGGTCGAGCGCGACGAACGCACGCAGCAGCGCGACCGCGTGCTCGTCGTAGACGTCGGATGCCTGGATGAGCCCGATGCTGATCGCGTCGTTGAGCAGCTGCGGGGCCGCTCCCGCTTCGGCGAGCAGGTCGGCGCGCGTGTAGGTGCGGGTCGTCGGATGGATCGAGGTCGGCAGCGCGAGCCTCTCGCCTCCGCTCGCATCGACCTCGTCGAGGTGATCGCGGATCACGCTGAGCGGGAGGTAGTGATCGCGCTGCAGCACGAGGCCGAGACGCAGCCGCTCGACGTCCTGTGGGGAGAACTTGCGGTACCCCGACGGCGTCCGCTGCGGCGAGACGATCCCCTGCTCCTCGAGGTAGCGGAGCTTGCTCGAGGTGAGGTTGGGGAACTCGGGAGTGAGCTTGGCGAGCACCTGTCCGATGCTCAGCAGCGCCGCTGACGCGCTTCGCTCTGCGGCAGCGGCTGCCATCAGGCGCCCGCCCCCGCGATGTCTCGGGGGGAGGCGAAGAAGTTGAAGCGGAACTTGCCGATGCGCACCTCGGCGCCGTTGCGGAGCACCGCGCGATCGACGCGCTCTCCGTCGACGTAGGTTCCGTTGAGCGAGCGCTGGTCGATGATCTCGAACACCGTCCGGTCGCGGGTGATCTCGGCGTGACGGCGCGAGACCGTGACGTCGTCGAGGAAGATGTCGGCCTCGGGATGCCGACCCGCGGTCGTCACGTCGGCGTCGAGGAGGTAGCGCGCGCCCGCGGTCGGGCCGGAGCGCACGAGGAGCAGCGCGGCTCCCGACGGGAGCGCCCCCACCGCCTCGAGCTCGGCGGTCGACAGCTCACCCGCGAACGGCACGAACGACAGGTCGGCGTCATGCCCGAACGTCTGGGTGACGTCACCTGCTCCGTCGTGGCCGCCCGCCGGCCGGTACTGCGCTTCTGTCACGCTCGACCTCCCTTTCGCTCCACCCTATCCGATCGCCGTCGATCGGATCGGCCCCTCCCAGGGGCCTGTGAGGGCACTCGCGAAAGTCTGCCCTGTGCACGACGCGAGCGGAAGATCCGTTCAGAATCGGCCGATAGCGTCGAGATGCCATGACTGCTCTCCACGCCTCCGCACGCACCCGCCGTCCGTCCCGCCGCCTAGCCGCCGCAGCGCTCGTCGCGGCCGCGATCCTCGCGCCGCAGCTGATGCCATCCGCCGCGTCGGCGCACGACGCGCTCGTCAGCACGTCGCCCGCCGACGGCGAGACGGTGCAGACCCTCCCCGACGCGATCACCCTCACCTTCAGCGGCGCTCTCCTCGAGGGCGCGCCGCAGGCGGTGTTCGTCACGGACGCATCGTGCCCCGGGATCGCCGAGGCCGAGCCGGGCAGCATCGCGATCGACCGCGCGTCGTGCCGGGACTACGCGGCCGGCGACGCCGTGGCGGACGGCCCGCTCCTCACGCAGCAGCTCGACGTCGCCGGGGCGCCCGCCGGCGAGTACACGGTCATCGCGAGCGTCACCTACGGCGACTCGCACAGCGAGGACAAGATCTTCCGGTTCACGACGACCGAGGCCGCGCCGGGCGGGGCGTCCGAGGCGCCGAGCGCCGAACCGGCGGAGACGCCCTCAGCGGAGGACACGGCCGCCCCGACCGAGACGTCGGAGGATGCCGCGTCTCCCCTCCCCTGGATCCTCGGGGGCATCGGCGCGGTGGTCGCCCTGTCGCTCGTCGCCGTCCTCGTCGGCCGCGCACGCCGGTCCTCCTGAGCCGCCCCGGGCATCCGCCCGCCCGCGCGCTCAGGTCCCCTCCCGCACAGATAGGCTTGATCCCATGGCTCACTACGACGTCGTCATCCTCGGCGCGGGCCCCGGCGGCTACGTCGCCGCCGTCCGCAGCGCCCAGCTCGGTCTCACGACCGCCATCATCGAAGAGAAGTACTGGGGCGGTGTCTGCCTCAACGTCGGCTGCATCCCCTCGAAGGCGCTCCTGAAGAACGCCGAGATCGCCCACACCTTCACCCACAAGGCCGACCTGTTCGGCATCTCGGGCGACGTGCACTTCGACTTCGGCGCGGCGTTCGACCGCAGCCGCAAGGTCGCGGAGACGCACGTCAAGGGCATCCACTTCCTCATGAAGAAGAACAAGGTCACCGAGTACGAGGGCCGCGGCACCTTCACGGGACCCAAGGCGATCTCGGTCGCCAAGTCGGATGGCACGACCGAGGAGGTCACGTTCGACAACGTGATCATCGCCACCGGCTCGACCGTGCGCCTCCTCCCCGGCGTCCAGCTGAGCGACAACGTCGTGACGTACGAGGAGCAGATCCTCACGCGCGAGCTGCCCGAGTCGATCGTCATCGTCGGCGCCGGCGCCATCGGCATGGAGTTCGCCTACGTCCTGTCGAACTACGGCGTCAAGGTCACGATCATCGAGTTCCTCGACCGCGCGCTCCCGAACGAGGACGCGGAGGTCTCGAAGGAGATCCAGAAGCAGTACAAGAAGTACGGCATCGACATCCTCACCTCGACCGCCGTCAAGACCGTCACCGACAACGGCTCGTCCGTGCACGTCACGTACGAGTCGCGTGACGGCGTGGCCGGCGAGATCACGGCCGGCAAGGTGCTCATGTCGGTCGGCTTCGCGCCGAACGTCTCGGGCTTCGGCCTCGAGAACACGGGCGTCCAGCTCACCGACCGCGGCGCGATCGAGATCGACGAGTTCATGCGCACGAACGTCGAGGGCATCTACGCGATCGGCGACGTCACCGCCAAGCTCCAGCTCGCGCACGTCGCCGAGGCTCAGGCCGTCGTCGCGGCCGAGACGATCGGCAAGGCCGAGACGATGCCGCTCGGCGACTACCGCATGATGCCGCGCGCCACCTTCTGCTCGCCGCAGGTCGCCAGCTTCGGCCTCACGGAGGAGCAGGCGCGCGCCGAGGGCCGCGAGATCAAGGTCGCGAAGTTCCCGTTCAGCGCGAACGGCAAGGCGAACGGCCTCGGCGAGCCCGTCGGCTTCGTCAAGCTCATCGCGGACGCCGAGCACCTCGAGCTCATCGGCGCCCACCTCATCGGCCCCGACGTCTCGGAGCTCCTCCCCGAGCTCACGCTCGCGCAGAAGTGGGACATCACGGCGCTCGAGGCGGCCCGCAACGTGCACACGCACCCGACCCTCTCGGAGACGCTGCAGGAGGGCTTCCACGGCCTCCTCGGTCACTTCATCAACATGTAGGACTGAGCGCGCGCAGCGCGCCGCCTCCGGTCGTGAGCGACGAGGGCCAGCGCGGAGACGAAACGACGTGAGCCGGCCCCGGGAGATCCCGGGGCCGGCTCACGTCATTTCGACTCGCTCCGCTCGCTCAATGACCGGGGTGGGTGGCGCCGCCCTCAATGACCGGGGTGGGTGGCGACGCCCTCAGTGCCCGAGGGCGCGAGCGAGCTTGGACGCACTCGAGGCCGAGCGTGCGCCCGCGGCGGTCGCCGCGCGTGCCACCGCGTCGAAGAACGCGTCGCGGTCGGCCGGGGCGGCCGGTCCGAGCTCGATCTCCCACTCGTGCCATTCGCGGTCGACCCCCGCGCGGAGGTCGGCCGTGCGCACGTGGTCGTCCACGAACTCCGCGACGACGCCGCCGTCGGCGTCGAGCAGCTCGTACGCCGTGCGGTCGTTGACGATGCGCGCGAGCGGGCGCAGGGGCTCGGTCGTCCAGGCGGCGATCTCCGCGGCGACCGCATCCGGGATCTCCTCGGTGTCGCCCAGCGGCCATCCGAGCTCCGTGCGCGCGCCGTCGACGAGCGGGCCCTTGATGTGCCAGCCCGCGTCGGGGCCGCCGGTGCGGCGCCGCAGCGCGACGCCGGCGCGCGCGAGCGCGAGGTCGTCGGTGTCGAGGTAGAGGGCGTCGAGATGCCGCTCCTCGCCCTCCGTGGCCGACGCGACGCCGGGGACGGCCGTCCAGTCGGGCAGGGGCGTTCCGGGGTCGACGTCGAACTTCCGCTCGACCTCGACGAAGCGCGTGGGCTCGGTCATGTCAGCGCGAACCGCCCTCGTCCTCGTCGTCCTCGCCGTCCTGGACGAGGCTGTCCTCCTCCTCGACGAAGAGGAACGCGACCTCGGTCGGGCCGTCGCCCTCCCCCGTGTGCTGAGCCGTGCCCGAGCGGTGGTAGACGACCTGCGTCTCCGAATACGGGACGATCAGCTGCTCGAGATCGGGGCTGTCCAGGGGCAGGACCTGTCCGTCGAGGGGTCCTCCGTGCAGTCGTGCGATGGCCATGCCCTCACGATAGCCGCGCCGCGACGTGCTCGCGCTCTTCGCGCTCGGCCTTGCGCGCGAGCTCGAGAGCGTCTACGGCGAGCCGGACGTCGCGCTCGGCCATCCGCACGCGCCGCTGGGCGAACGTCTCGGCGCCGAACCGGGCGCTCACCCGCGCCTCCTGCTCCTCGACGCGGACGACGATGTACGTGCACGCGATGAGGATCACCTGCGCCGAGAGGTTGAACCACAGCAGCAGGGCGATGAGAGACCCGAACGACGCCAGGAACGGATTGCGGTCCGCCCCGCCGGCGAACAGACCGGACAGCTGCTGCAGGACGGTGAGGCCCGCGCCGCCCAGGAGCGCGCCCGTCCACAGCGCACGCGCCGGAGCGCGGACGCCGGACAGCAGGCGGAAGAGCCAGGCGATGATCACCGCGTCCAGCGCGAACGTCGTGGCGACCGTCGCGACGCGCGTGAGGATCTCGGCCCACCCGCCGCCGGAGAGCCCCAGCCATCCGAGCACCGTCTCGATGAACGTCGAGCCGAGGAACGTGAGCACGGCCGCTGCGAGGAACAGCACGCCCACCGACACCGCGAAGAGCAGGTCGCGCAGCAGCAGCCACACGACGAGGACCTCCTCGTGGGCGGTGCCCGCGATCATCCGGATGGCCGTGCGCATGTTGCCGATCGCGCCGATCGCCGCCCAGACGAGGGCGAGCGCCGAGACGACACTCAGCCAGACGCTGCCGCCGAGCGCGGCGCCGAGGCTGTCGGCGTCGATGATGCCGTCGCCGCTGCCGTTGCGCACGAGACCGGGGATGGCCGCGCTCACGGCGTCGATGAGGGCCTGCCAGAGGTCGCTGCGCGCGTTGAGCCAGAGCGCCGCGACCGCGAAGCCGAGCGCGACGGCCGCGAACACCGAGAACAGCGCCCGGAAGGTCACGGCCGCTGCGAGCAGCCCGCCCTGGTGCTCGGTGAAGAGGAGCACGGCGCGCACGATGCGCACGCGCAGCATCCGGGCGATGGCCGAGCGCACCCATCTCTCGATCGACGACATGCCTGCCACGTTACCGAGCGCCGCCCAGCGCGAGCGCCCCGCCGCGCTCAGGCGACGAGCAGCCCCGCCCAGGCGCCGAGGATCATCCACGGGCCGAACGGGATGCGCGCGTCGCGGTCGGCGCGCCGCGCGGCCAGGAGCGCGAGCGCCCAGGCGGCCCCGCCGACGAAGGCCGCGGCCGCTCCGACCGCGAGCACGGCCCATCCGTGCCACGCGAGGAAGACGCCCACGAGCGCCGCGAGCTTCACGTCGCCGCCGCCCATCCCCTCGGGGTTCGCGACCCGCAGAGCGAGGTAGAAGGCGCCGAGAGCGAGTCCGCCGAGGACGGCACGGGCCAGGGGCGCCGCGTCTCCGAGCGCTGCGGCGTGCGCGGCGACGACGGCGAGGAGAGCGGCCGTCGAGGGCAGGACGATCCGATCGGGGAGCCGGTGCTCATGGATGTCGACGCGCATGAGGATCACGCCGACGACGAGGAAGCCGCCGTACGCGACGGCGGCGAGGACCTCGGGCAGCGGCATCCCGTCAGGCTAGGGACGCCTGCGGGGGTGGCGCGGATGCCTGTGGAGAGTCACTCCCCCATGCGGTTGCGCATGCGCATCGCGCGCTCGGCCTCGCGCTTGTCCTGCCGCTCGCGGAGGGTCTGGCGCTTGTCGAACTCGCGCTTGCCCTTCGCGACGCCGATCTCGACCTTCGCGCGGCCATCGAGGAAGTAGAGGCGCAGCGGCACGAGCGTGTACCCGCCCGCCGAGACCTGGTGGCTGAGCTTCACGATCTCGTCGCGGTGCAGGAGCAGCTTGCGGGTGCGCTTGGACGCGTGGTTCGTCCACGTGCCCTGCGAGTACTCCGGGATGTGCACGGCGTCGAGCCAGGCCTCGCCGCGATCGATGTACGCGTAGCCGTCGCTGAGGTTCGCGCGCCCCTGGCGCAGCGACTTCACCTCGGTTCCGGTGAGCACGAGGCCCGCCTCATAGGTCTTCTCGATGGTGTACTCGTGGCGGGCGCGACGATTCGTCGCCACCACCTTCTCACCCTGTTCCCGGGGCATGCGCTCACCTCCTCGCTCTCACGGCGCAGCCTTCCACCCTAGCAAGGGTCGGGCTATGCCCGGAGCCAGCGCCGGATCGCGAAGCCCGCCGACAGCGCCGCGAGCACGACGCCGACCACGACGAGCACCGGCACGACGGCCCACGCCTCAGCCATCCCCACCCACGGGATGGCGTACATCTCGTTCACGAGGTACCGCTCGACGCCGAAGTGCACGCCCGCGAGCACGGCCGCGCCGGCGAGGGCCGCGCCGATGAACGCCGCGAACACGCCCTCGAGGACGAACGGCGTCTGGATGAACCGGTTGGACGCGCCCACGAGGCGCATGATGCCGACCTCGCGGCGGCGGGCATAGGCCGAGAGGCGGATGGTCGTGGCGATGAGGAGCACGGCCGACACGAGCATGAGGGCGGCGATGCCGATCGCGATGTACGTCGCGATCGTGAGGGTCGCGAAGAGCGGATCGAGGTACTCGAGCTGGTCGGTGATCTCCTCGACGCCCTGGATGCCCGTGAACGCCTCGACGATGACGTCGGACTGGCTCGGGTCGACGAGGTTGACGTGGAACTCCGCGCTCGTCTGCTCGGCGGTGAGGAGGCTCGCGTAGTCCTCGCCGAGGTTCTCGACGATCGAGTCGAACGCCTCCTCGGGGCTGAGGTAGGTGTAGTCCTGGATGAGCGGCGACAGCGTCGGGCCCTCGAGCTCCTCCTGCACGGCGGCGATCTGCTCCTCCGACGCGGCGCCGTCGACGCACGTGTCGCCGGTCGACAGGGGCGAGCACATGTAGATGTCGACGAGCGCGCGGTCCTGGAAGTACGCGTTGGTCTTGGCGATCTGGGCCTGCATGAGCACGGCCGCGCCCACGAAGGTGAGCGAGACGAAGGTCACGAGGATGACCGAGACGACCATCGAGGCATTGCGGCGCAGGCCCTGCAGGGCCTCGCCGAGGACGAGTCCGAATCTCATGAGGTCGGCCCCACTTCGTCGTCGCGGGAGGTGAGCCCCAGGCGGTCGGCCATGCCGAGCGCGTCCACATCGACGTCGACGCGCGGGATGGACGAGGTGCGGTTCGCGGCGTCCTCCGACTCCGGATCGACGCCGGGCGCGGCGGATGTCTCGGCGGCGCGCTCGACCGGCGGGATGGCCGCGTCGGCGGGCTCGGACGGCTGCGCGGCGGGCGCGGACGTCGGCTCGGCGGTGGTCTCCACGACCTCCTCGACGGCGTCGACCGCGCGCTGCGTGGCGCTCTCGGCCGTCTCGCCCGGGGTCTCGGACACCTCGCGCTGGACCTCGAGGACGGCGGTCAGAGCCGCGATCGCGGCCGCACCGCGCTCGGTCTCCGGCTGCAGCGTGCGGATGACCGAGGTGTCTCCGTAGCCGCCGTGGCGGTCGTCGCGGACGAGCTCGCCCTCGCGGAGCTCGATGACGCGGCGCCGCATCTGGTCGACGAAGGTCGCCTCGTGGGTCGCCATCACGACCGTCGTCCCTGTCGCGTTGACCTGCGCGAGGATGCGCATGATGTCGACGGACGTCGTCGGGTCGAGGTTGCCGGTGGGCTCGTCGGCGAGGAGCAGCTGCGGCCGGTTGACGAGCGCCCGGGCGATCGCGACGCGCTGCTGCTCGCCGCCGGACAGCTCGTGCGGCATGCGGCGGCCCATGTCGGCCAGGCCCACGCGCTCGAGCGCCTCGGGCACGGCCTCCTTGATGAAGGCGCGCGACCGGCCGATCACCTGGAGCGTGAACGCGACGTTCTGCGCGACGGTCTTCGACTGCAGGAGGCGGAAGTCCTGGAACACCGCCCCGATGTTGCGGCGGAAGTACGGCGTGCGCCGTGAGGTGAGGGTCTTCGTGTCGCGACCGAGCGCGACGACGCGGCCCGAGGACGGAAGGTCCTCGCGGAGGATGAGGCGGAGGCAGGACGACTTCCCCGAGCCGGAGGCTCCGACGAGGAAGACGAACTCGCCGCGCTGCACCTCGAAGTCGATGTCGCTGAGGGCCGGCTTCGCCGTGCCCTTGAAGCGCTTGGTGACGTGTTCGAACCGGATCATGGCGTACCGAGCCTAAGTCGCGACGCCCCGGGTACCCCGAGCGACACCCCCGCCCGACGCGTTGCCAGGCGGTTCGGAGGTGAGTGCCCTCCGAGGCGCGTGTGGTGTCATGGTGCTCTCCGACGAAAGGCCTCGCCGTGCCCCGCACCTCTCCCCTGCCGTCCGCCTCCGCGGCGACGGACCTGCCCGCTCCCCGACTCGTCGTGAGCGACATGGACGGCACGCTCCTCGACGCGGCCGGCGAGGTTCCCGAGGCGTTCTGGCCGCTGCTCGGCCTCATGCGCGAGCGCGGCATCGTCTTCGCGCCGGCGAGCGGGCGGCAGTACGCCACGCTCGCCCGGCTCTTCGCGCGCGCCTCCGAGGCCATGCCCTTCATCGCCGAGAACGGCGCCTATGTCGTGCGCGACGGCGTGGAGATCTCGTCGCTCGTCCTCGATCGGGCGTTCGTCGTCGAGGCGGTCCGGCTCCTGCGCTCCCTCGCGGCCGCCGGGCGCGACATCGGCGTCGTCCTCTGCGGAAAGCGCTCGGCGTACATCGAGCGCGTCGACGCGCCCTTCGTCGCCGAGGCGAGCCGGTACTACGCCGCGCTCGAGCGGGTGGACGACATCCTCGCCGCCGATGACGACGTCCTGAAGATCGCGGTGTACGACTTCGTCGACGCCGCCACCGGGACGGGCGCCGAACTCGACCGGCTGCGCGAGACGCACCAGGTCGTCGTCTCGGGACGGCACTGGATCGACGTCATGCCGCCCGCGGCGAACAAGGGCGCTGCGGTCGAGAGCCTGCAGCGCGAGCTCGGGGTGACGCGGGACGAGACGGTCGCCTTCGGCGACTACCTCAACGACCTCGAGATGCTCGACGCGTCGGGGCAGTCGTACGCGATGGCGAACGCCCACCCGGACATCCTCGCGCGCGCCCGCTTCACGGCGCCCGCGAGCGATGAGGAGGGCGTCGTGGCCGTGCTGCGCGGGCTCCTCGACGCGGAGCCCGCGCAGCAGGGCTGAGCGGAGGTCAGCCCTCCATGTCCTCGAGCTCTCGGCCCTTCGTCTCGCGCACCTTCCAGAGCACGAAGAAGAACGACAGCAGCGAGAAGAACGCGTAGAACCCGTACGCGAAGGTCAGGCTGATGTCGCTGAACACCGGGAAGGTCGTCGAGATGAAGAAGTTCGCGACCCACTGAGCCGCCGCGGCGACCGCGAGCGCGCTCGCGCGGATCCGGTTGGGGAACATCTCCCCGAGGAGCACCCACACGACGGGGCCCCAGGTCGCGCCGAAGCCGACGACGAACAGGTTCGCGGCGATGAGGGCGATGATCGACCACGGTGCCGCGAGCTCGGCGCTCGTCGTGCCGTCGGCCGCCGTGACGAGCTCGGCGAACGAGAACGCGAGGGCCATCGTCCCGAGCGAGAGGGTCATCAGCACCGAGCCGGACAGGAGAAGCGCGCGGCGGCCGACGCGGTCGACGAGGATGATCGCGACGATCGTGACCGCGATGTTCGTGATCGACGTGATGACCGACGTCGTGAGGGCGCTCGACTCGTCGAAGCCGACCGATCGCCACAGCGTCGTCGAGTAGTAGAAGATGACGTTGATCCCGACGAACTGCTGGAACACCGACAGGAGCAGTCCCACCCACACGATGGGCTTGAGACCGAGCACGGGCCCGGCGAGGTCGCGGAGCGATTCGCGCTTCTCGCTGTCGAGCGAGTCCCGGATCTGCTGGATCTTGAGGTTGACGTCGGGCTCGCCCGTGAAGTCGAGCAGCACCTGCGACGCGCGGTCGTAGTCGCCCTTGCGGACGAGGAAGCGCGGCGACTCAGGCAGACGCAGCGACATGACGCCGTACACGATCGCCGGGATCGCCTCGGCCATGAACATCCACCGCCACGCGTCGATGCCCCACCAGAGCACGGCGTTCGAGCCGCCCGCGATGCCGGCAAGCAGCGCGTTCGAGAGCAGAGCCGCGAAGATGCCGAGCACGATCGCGAGCTGCTGCAGCGAGCCGAGCCGGCCGCGGATCCGCGCGGGCGACACCTCCGCGATGTACGCGGGCGCGATGACCGAGGCCGCGCCGACGCCGAGACCGCCCACGACGCGCCACACGATGAGGTCGATCACGCCGAACGCGAGACCCGACCCGATCGCGGAGACGAGGAAGAGGATGGCCGCGACGAGCATGACGGGGACGCGCCCCCAGCGGTTGGCGATTGACCCGGCGAACCACGCGCCGGCCACGCAGCCGAGCAGCGCGGACGACACCGCGAAGCCCTTGAGCGCGGCCTCGAGCTCGAAGTCCGCCGCGAGCGCGTCGACGGCACCGTTGATGACGGCGGTGTCGAATCCGAAGAGGAATCCTCCGAGCGCCGCGGCGATCGCGATGCCGATCACCCGGCCGCTGGTCCTCGTGTGCTGTCTCTCCATCAGAGTCCTCCTCGTTCTGCCTGCGGACGTTCGAGGCCTCGTGAGCCTCCCGTGCGTGCTCGCTCCGTGTCAAGGGCTCCCGCGTCGGAGGCCTCGAGGGCGAGGATCTCGGAGATGCCGGCCACGGCGTCCGCACGGTGCGCGATGACGATCGTCGTGAGCTCGGGGCGCGCCGCGACGCTGCGACGGATGGCCTCCTGGGTGATCGGGTCCTGATGGGATGTCGCCTCGTCGAGGATGAGGAGGCGCGGGCGCCGCGCGAGGGCGCGCGCGAGGCTCAGCCGCTGGCGCTGGCCGCCCGAGAGCGCGAGACCGTCCTCGCCGACGCGCGCCGCGAGACCGTCGCGGTGCGCGCGCACGTCGTCGGCGAGTGCCGCCTGCTCGAGCGCTCGCCACGCGTCATCCTCCGAGAGCCGCGGATGTCCGAGGCGCAGGTTCTCGAGGACCGTGCCGCTCACGAGCACGACCCGCTGCTCGACGAGCGCGACCGCGGCACGCAGCTCGGAGAGCGCGATGTCGCGGAGATCCACGCCGCCCAGCAGGATGCGCCCCGATCGGGGATCCCGTGCCCGGACGAGGAGCGACGCGAGCGTGGACTTGCCGCTTCCGCTCGGCCCCACGACGGCGAGGCTCCCGCCCGCCGGCACTGCGAACGACAGTGCATCGAGGACCGGAAGAGCGGCCTCCGAATATGCCGCGCTCACGTTCTCGCCCCGGACGTCGAGCGGGCCGTCCGGCAGCCTCACGGGTCGCTCGGGGTCGGCGACGCGCGGGCTGCGATCGAGCACGTCGAGGTAGCGCCGGGCCGCCGCGAGCGCGAGCGGGAGGCTGCGCGCGAACGCCTCGACCGCGGTGATGGCGGGCGCCGCGCCCACGACCGCGGCCGCGAGCACGACGTGCGCCGCCGGCTCGCCGCCCGCGAGCGCGAGCAGGGCGATGACGGCCGCGAACGGCCAGGCGGCGCCGATCGCCGTCCGTGCGCCGAGCGCGCGCCCCTCCGCTCGCAGGTGCGCCCCGACTCGCGCCCCGAGCGCATCGAGAGCGGCGAGGCGCCGCTCCTCGGCGCCGAGGGTCCGGATCTCGACCGCGGCGGCCGCGTCCTCCGCGACGTGCTGGGCGATCGCGGCGCGTTCGACGAGGAGCCCGCGCGCTGCGGAGGCTCCGCGCGCGCGGCCCACGAGCGGCGCGAGCACTCCTCCGATGATGAAGGCCGCGAGGACGACAGCTCCCTCGGCCGGTCCGACCGCGAAGCCCGCCGCGACCAGACCGCCGGGCACGATGACCGCCGCGAGCGCCGGAACGAGGGTGTGCGCGAAGAAGACCTCGACGCGGTCGATGTCGCGTGCGGCGATCGAGGTGAGCTCGCCCGACCCCTCCGCGATCTCGGCGGGCGCGAGCGGGACGACCGCGTCGTAGAACCGCAGCCGCATGTCGGCGATGAGATCGAACGCGGCACGATGGCCGAGGAACTGCTCGAGATACCGCAGCCCGCCCTTCGCGACGGCGAGGGCCACGAGCAGGACGACCAGCGGCAGGATGTCGACGGGGGCGCCTGCGGCGACGGACACGATGGCCCCTGCCGGCACGGCGAGCAGCGCGACGCCCGCGGCGAGCCCCGCGAGCCGCGCGAGCAGGGACGCGAGCAGCCAGGGCCAGGCCGGTGCGGCGATGCGAGCGAGCCGTGCGATCACGATGCCTCCTCCGCCGAGGTGGCGGCCGCGAGGTAGCCGCTCGACAGCGCGAGCTCGGCAGGAGCGCCCGCGGCGGTGGCTCTTCCGCCCTCGATCACCACGACGCGATCGGCGGCGTGCGCCTCGGGCAGACGGTGTGTGACGAGGAGGACGGCGCGTGTGCGCGCGAGGTCTCGGAGCGTCGCGAGGACCCGGTCGGCCGTGTCGCGGTCGAGGCTCGCCGTCGGCTCGTCGGCGACGAGCGCACCCCGGCCGCCGAGCAGGGCACGCGCGATCGCGATGCGCTGCGCCTGACCGCCCGAGACGCCTCGCGCGCCCTCGCCGACCCTCGTCTCGAGTCCGGCCGGCAGCTCGGCCTCCGGTGCCGCGAGACCTGCGGCGCGGAGCGCCGCGACCAGGTCGTCGTCGGACGCGCCGGGCGCGGCCAGAAGGAGGTTGTCGCGCACCGTGCCGGTCAGCAGCACGCTGCGCTGCGGGACGTAGGCGACCGCCGCGCGGAGGGCCTCGGCGGACGCCTCGCGCCCGTCGATGCGCAGCCCCGTCGCGGGCAGGAGCCCGGCGACCGCGAGCGCCAGCGACGACTTGCCGGATCCCGAGGGTCCGACGATCGCGGTGAGCCCGGGGGCGAGCTCGAGATCGACCTCGTCGACCACACGGACGCCGCCTCGATCGACGCGGATGCCGTCTCCGCGGATGCGGCCGCCCGGCGCGACGGCCGGCGCTGCGGATGCGGGCGACGGAGCGGACGCGATGGCGGCGCGCACGCGCTCGGCCGCGGCGCGTCCGGCGAGCCCGACGTAGAACGAGCGGCCGAGGCGGTCGACCGGCTCGCGCAGAGGCACGGTCAGGAGGAGCAGGGCGAATGCGGCCCCCGGCGAGACGGAGCCGTCCGCGACGCCGGACACCGCGAGCGCGCCGACGAGCGACAGCATCACGACCCCGAAGATCGCATCGGTGACGAGCAGCACGACCTGATTGCGCCGGAGAAGGCGCATGGCCTCCACGCGCATCCTCTCGGCCTGGACGGCGAGCTGCGCGCGGCGCTGCCCCTCGGCACCCAGCAGGCGGATCGTGCCGAGAGCGCGCAGCGTCTCGAGGAAGGACGCGGCCAGACGCGCGGAGATCATCCGGAAGCGGCCGGACCCCGCGCGGAAGCGCGACAGGAACCAGGCGATCACGGGCGGGATCGCCGCCGCGCAGACCGCGATCGGCAGCGCGATGCCGGTCGAGACGAGCACCGCGATCGCGACGATCACGACCACGGGCACGGTGAACGCGGCGATGAGCGGCCCGAGGAAGACGCTGCGGTAGTGCGCGGCCCGCTCGACGTCGTCGGTCGCGCGCGCGACGCGGTCGCCCGACGGCGTGCCGTCATCGAGCGGCGCCGTCAGCTGCGCCGCGACGACGGCGCGACGCCAGGCGCGCTCCTCACCGGCCTGCGCGAGCGGAGGAAGGAGCGCCTCGGCTCCTGCGAGAAGCGCCGCGGCCGACGTGGCGGCGAGCGCGATGCCGAGTGCGGGGGCGGCGCTCGCGCCCTGGAGGAGCGCGTCGACGCCCGCGCCCGCGGCGAGCGCGGCCCCCGTGAGGGCGACCGCTCTCAGGACCCCGAGCGCGACCACTGCCCAGCCGGCGGGCGGGACGTCCGCGAGCACGCCGAGCGGGCGCCGAGGGGTGGTGCGCATGGGAGATGAGGCCTTCGGGGTCGAGGGACTCGATCCATCCTAGGAAACGCGGGAGAGGAGGGGCGCATCGCGCCCTCCTCTCCCGCGTGGTCCGAGCTCAGTCGACGAGCACCGCGACCGTCCGCGCCGGGATCTCGATGGTCGCCGTGTCCGCGCTCCAGGAGGTCTCCTGGACGACCGGGTCGGAGCCGTCGGCCTGCGCGGGCGTGAGCGCAAGGGCGCGTCCCTCGAGCCCCGCGAGCGATTGCGTGACCGGCTCATCCGAGGCGTTGAAGAACACGAGCGCGCCGTCGAGCTCGGGGTCGGCGTCGGCGCCGCGCAGATCGTCGATCCACATCGCGATCGTGCCCGGCGCGTCGGTCGCGGGGAATGACACCTTCTCGTGGATGAGCTCCGACGAGCCGAGCGTGAGCAGGCCCACCTCCGAGCGCACCTCGAGCAGGTCGAGCGCCGCGGCCTCGGCCGTCGCGATGTCGTCGGCCGTCGGCTTCAGCGCAGGGTCCTCGAGGAGGGGCGCCATGATGCTCCACTTGCCGCCGTTGTCGGCCTCGGGAGGCAGACCCGACCCGAAGGTGGACTCCTGCCCCGACCAGTCGATCCGGTTGAACCAGTCGCCCGAGTCGTAGCTGTTGCGGTCGAGCGACTTCGAGCGGAGCAGTTCGGTGCCCGCGTGCCAGAACGACACCGCCTGCGACAGCGTGGCGGTCGCGAGGGACAGCGTGTTCATGCGCACGCGCTCGGCCATCGGGGTGTCGGCCGGGAGCTTGAACACCGAGAGGTCGTAGAGTGTCTCGTTGTCGTGCGCATCGACGTAGTTCACGACCTCGGATGGCTCGTCGGCGTAGCCGGCGGGCGCGCCGCGATAGTCGATCTCGTCGCCCCGGCGGATCTCGCCGTCCGACGTGAGCAGCTCGTAGTCGCGGAGGTTGCCCGCGAGGCCGAGCTTCACGAGGTCGGTCTCGTGGCCGAGGTCTGCGAGCGCCTGCTCGTCGGTGCCGTTGATCGGGTCGCCGTTCGGGTCGGTGCCGAGGCCCGTGCCGAAGCCCTGGCGGAACGTCGACGATCCGTCGACCGGGCTGCCGCCGTGCACGGCGTCGCGGAGCCGGTCGTTGAACGTGCCGATCCCGGTGCCGCCGAGCTGGCCCTGCTTCGCCTGGGTGAAGAGCCGGTTCCCCGCGACCTCGCCGAAGTCCCAGCCCTCGCCGTAGAGGTAGATGGACGATCCGTCGACGCCGTCGCGGCGCAGGGTGAGCTCATCGAGCGCCGCGCGGATGGCGGTCATGTTCTCGACGGAGTGGTGGCCCATGAGGTCGAAGCGGAATCCGTCGACGTGGTAGTCCCGCGCCCAGGTCACCACCGAGTCGACCATGAGCTTCTGCGCCGCGGCGTGCTCGGTCGCGACGTTCTGGCAGCACGTCGACGTCTCCACATCTCCCGCGGCGTCGAGGCGGTGGTAGTAGCCGGGCACGACGCGGTCGAGCACCGAGCGCTCCCCCTGACCGGACTCCGCGGTGTGGTTGAACACCTCGTCGAGCACCACCTCGAGCCCCATGCCGTGCAGCGCTCCCACCATCGAGCGGAACTCCGCGACGCGAGCCCCTCCGTGGGCGTCGACCGCGTAGGAGCCCTCGGGCACCGAGTAGTGGTACGGGTCGTACCCCCAGTTGAAGCCGTCCTGAGCGGCGACCGCCGACACGCACTCCTGCTGGTCGGGCGACGCCGGCCCCATGGAGGCGAGGTCGCAGTCGGGCTCGAGCTGCGCGGCCCGGTCCTCCTCGATCGTGGCGATGTCGAAGGACGGCAGGAGGTGCACGGTCGTGATGCCGGCGTCGGCGAGCTGACGCAGCTGCCGCGTGCCGTCGCTGTCCCGCGTGAACGCGCGGTACGTGCCCCGCTCCTCCGCGGGCACGGACTCATCCGTGATCGAGAAGTCGCGGATGTGCAGCTCGTAGATCGCACGGTCCACGTCCTGCTCGACCTCGGGCGCCTTCGCCTTCGTCCACTGCTTCGGCTGCCAGGCCCTGTCGTCGAGATCGATCGCGACCGAGCGCTCGGAGTTCGGCGTGAGCGCGACGGAGTACGGGTCCGTGACGACGTTCGTCTCGATGGCGCCCGTCGTCGGCGCGAAGACGGTCACCTCCCAGGCGAACTCATCGCCCTTGAGATCCTTCTTCCCGCGGACCTCCCACACTCCGGAGGCCTCGTCGTAGCGCGCCTCGTGGCGGAGCGGATCGCCGTCGGCGCCCTCGTCCCACGTCAGCAGGGTCGCCGACTGCGCCGTGGGGGCCCACAGGCGGAAGGTCGGCTTGCTCCCCTGGAACGTGACGCCGAGCTCGACCCGCTCGAGCGCGTCAGCGTAGAGCGCGTCGAGCAGCCCGGGGATCTGGACGCCGGTGTAGCCGGTGATGACGCCGTCTCCGCCGCGCTGCGCGACAGCCAGCTCGCCGCGAGCGAGCTCCGCGGCGTCCTGCCCTTCGACCCGCAGCGCGATCCCGTCCGCGAGCGCCGGGAAGCGCTCGCGCTGCTCCTCGGTGAGGCCACCGTCGACGACCGTCAGGGCGATGGGGTCGGCGCCTTCGACGGCGCCGTCGACGAGCTCGAGGCTCGCGTCCGGCGAGGCGTAGAGCTCGTACGACGCCCCGTCGGGCTGCCCGAGGTCGGCGGGCCAGACGAGCGTCTCCTCATCGATCCAGTGCGCGCGCTGCTCCCCCGTCCCGGCGAGCGGCGGCTCGGCGGCGGCGATCTCGAGCCGGTGGTCGGCGATCGAGTAGCGGAAGGTCACGGGCGTGCCGTCGGCCACGCTGAAGGAGTAGTTCGCTCCGTCGCGCACGCCGTCGACGCCGTAGTTCTCGTCCCAGCTGCGCCCGTGCGCGACCTTGGCCTCGTAGCCGCCGTCGGGGATGGCGTCGGTCGTGAGCTCGTACACGCCGTCGCGATCGCCGTCGGAGAGCAGTGAGCCGAGGCAGTCGGGGGCCCAGTCGCCCCCGCACCCGAGCTCGCTCTGGAAGCTCCCTGGCACCGTCACGATGGGGCCCTCCGCCGTCGACTGCACCACGTTCGAGCGCGGGTCGAAGAGGAACATGATCGGGCCCCCGTCGTGCGAGAACGAGAAGTTCGCGCCGTCCTGAACGCCGCCCTGGCCGTAGTTCACGGTCCAGCTGCCGTTCAGCGCCACCTTGTACTCGTAGTCGCCCGCGGGCAGGTCGAACGTGCCGGCGTAGACACCGCCCGCCTGCAGCTCGAGCTTCGCCGCCTCGCACGCCGGGTCCCAGTCCCCCGCGCAGCCGAGCTCGGAGTTGTGGCTTCCAGGCACCGTGACGAGCTCGATCGGCGTCTCCGGCTCCTCCCTCTCGACGAGGTCGACCGCATTGCCGACCGATGCGTAGGTCGAGGCCGCCGAGCGGTTGCCCGCGGCATCGGTCACCACGGCGCGGTACTCGACGAGCGTTCCCGCTGGCAGCTCCGAGACGTCGTGGAACACGCGCGGCTCGGTGTCCTCGGCGGTGCCGAGCGCGTGCCAGGCATCCTCTCCGACGGTGCGCCACGAGAAGCTCGTCTCGATCCATCCGTCGCCCTCGACCTCCGCCGAGACCGGCGCGAGGCCCTCGAGGCCTGCGCCGGGTGTCGGGGCCGCGATCTGCACGGCGGGCGCGGCGTCGCCCGCCGACACCGTGGCGTCGGCGCGGTAGACGACCGCGCCGAGTGCGGGGACGGTGACCGCTGCGGTGCCGGACGCGTCGCTCGCGATGGGCGCGTCCGCGCCGTACACGGGAGCGTAGGACGCATCCGAGGTGAGCGTGGTGAGCTCGACCGTGCGCGCCTCCTCGGCGTTGTTGAGGGCGACGACGTACTCGACCTTCTCATCGCGATCGACGCGCGAGAAGGCGTACACGCCCGCGCCGTTCTCGGCGTAGAGCTCGATCTGGGCGCCGGTCGACAGCGCGGGGTGCGCCTCGCGCAGCGCGGCGAGGTCGGCGATGTGCGTGTAGAGCGGCGCCGACGTGTCGTAGCGGTCGACCGATCCCGCGGTTTCCCCCGTCACGAGGGGCTGCTGGACGTACTCCGCGACCTGCGAGGCGAAGAGCGTCTGGCGTGCGCCCTTGTCGCCGCCCGTGCCCGCGAAGCCCTGCTCGTCGCCGTAGTAGACGACCGGCTGCCCGCGCGTGAGGAACAGCAGCTCGTGTGCGAGCTCATCCCGCTCGAGGGCCTCGCCCGTGTTCTGGAGGAGGTAGCCGATGCGCCCCATGTCGTGGTTCCCGAGGAACGTCGGCAGCGCCGTCGCCGACGAGTCGGGCGTCGTGTAGCGGTCGTCGCCGTCGAAGAGGCCCTGAAGCCCCTTCGCGGAGTTGCCCGCCGCGAAGCCCGCCGCCGAGGACTGGAAGGCGAAGTCGAGGACCGAGTTCATGTCGGTGTCGCGCACGTACGGCGCGAGCTTGACCGGGTCGGCGTCGTAGACCTCGCCGAACATGAAGAAGTCGTCCTTGCCCTGCGCGTGCGCGTAGTCGAGGACCTCCTTCGTCCAGGTCTCCCAGAACGGGAAGTCGACGTGCTTGACGGTGTCGATGCGGAAGCCGTCGATGCCGAGGTCGACCCAATCGCGGTACACCTCGACGAAGCCGTTCACGACGGTCGGGTGCTCGGTCATGAGGTCGTCGAGACCGTCGAAGTCGCCGTAGGTCACGGACTCCCCCGACCAGGTCGAGTTGCCGCGGTTGTGGTACAGCGTCGGGTCGTTGAGCCACGCGGGAGTCTTGGCCTCGGGGTCGCTCGTCACCGGCGTGTACGGGAACGAGGACTCCGCGTCGAGAGCCGGGAACGATCCTGTTCCGGAGTAGTCCGCCGGATCGAAGGCGCTGCCGTCCGCGTCGCGATACGGGCTCGTCGCCTGGTCGATGTACCCGTACTGGCCCTCGGCGTAGTCGATGACGTCGGCGGTGTGGTTCGTGATGATGTCGAAGTACACCTTGATGCCGCGCGCGTGGGCGTCCGCGATGAGCGCCTCGAGCTCGGCGTTGGTGCCGAGGTGCGGATCGATGCGGGTGAAGTCGGTGACCCAGTACCCGTGGTAGCCGGCGCTCGCATTCGCGCCCTCGCCCTGCACGGGCTTGTTGGCGAAGCTCGGCGTCAGCCAGATCGCCGTCGTGCCCAGACCCTCGATGTAGTCGAGGCTGTCGCGCAGGCCCGCGATGTCGCCGCCCTGGTAGAACCCGCGGTCGGTCGGATCGAAGCCATGCGCGAGCCGGTCGCCCTCGATGCCGCCCGTGTCGTTCGCGGGGTCGCCGTTGGCGAACCGGTCGGTCATCACGAAGTAGAACCGCTCGTCGGAGCCGGGCTGCCGCACGGGCGCCGCGACGAGCGCGTCGTCCTCCGCCGTGTACCCGCCCGTGAGATCCACGACCTCGACGCCAACGCGCTTGAGGTTGTCGTCGAAGACGAACCGCAGCGTCGCGGGCCCCGCGACGGCGAGCGGGATGTCGTCGGCTCCCCCGTCGAGCCCGTACGCCTCGTCCCATGTGTCGTTCAGCGCGACCTTGTAGTGGTAGCTGCCCGCCGGCACCTCGAATTCGGCGGCGTACACGCCCTCGACGTCGGTCGGCGCGAGCTCGGTCTCCGAGCAGTCCGGCAGCCAGTCGTCGGCGCAGCCGAGCTCGCTCTGCAGGCTGCCCACGAGCGCAGGCGACCGATCGGCGGCGCTCGCGGACACGGCGGAGCCGACCGCGCCCGAGAGCGCGAGGGCGGGGATGGTCATGAGGGCAAGCGCGCGACGTCGCGCAGCGGTCGTCTTCGACACGTCTTCTCCGGGGGTGCTCGGGTGATGACGCCAGGCGTCCCGCCGAAGGTAGCAACCTCGGCGGCGATTCTGCAAGCGCTTGCAGCCAGAAACATGAAGCGTCACCGCCGACTTGGCCCCTTCCGCGCAAGCGCTTGCAGGGTGGGATGTGCGGGATGCCGCGATCGGGCACACTGGAGGGATGGCGGAGGACCCCCGAGCGCTGCGCAGCCGCAGGCGGCTGCAGGAGGCGCTGCACGACCTGCTCACGCGCGAGGCGCTGACCGACATCGGCGTCGCCGAGCTGTGTCGTGCGGCCGGTGTGCACCGGACGACGTTCTACGGGCACTACACGAACGTGGGCGACGTCGCGTCCGACATGCACGCGAGCTGGCTCGACGCCGCCGCCGAGATCTCCGTGCAGCCGGGAGACTCGCTCGACGACCTCGCGGCGCGGTACGAGGAGGCGACCACGGCCGTCCTGCGCGGCATCACCGCGGAGCGCACCGCCCTGCGCGCGCTCCTCGCTTCGGAGTTCTCCCTCGACTTCCGCCGACGGCTGCAGGCCCTCTTCGACGAGCGCTGCGCCACGGCGCTGTCGCGGTTCCGCGAACGCGGCTTCGATGTGGTCTTCGACGACGCGGTCGCTGCCGCGTATGTCGCAGGCGGGTTCGTAGGCGCCGCCCTGCGCTGGGCGACGAGCGACGACGCCGACGAGGAGTCGTACACGCGCGCGATCTTCCAGCACCTTCCCGCATGGTGGCCCCGCCCGGCCTGACGCAGCACGGCACCGCGCTAACCTCGGACGGATGAGGCACAGGCGCGGGCGGATCGTCGTGGTGGAGTCCCTGGCCGAGTTCGACGCCCGGCTCGCGCAGGGCGCGCGGAGCCTGCGCGGATGGCGCCTGCTCGGCCTCGACCTCCGCGAGCGGTCCGGGCAGCTCGCGGACTGCGACACGTCGCGCGCGACCTTCGCGGGATGCGCGCTCGCCCCGGGGGACGCCGAGCTCCACGCCGGTCGGGGCGCGCTCGTGCTCCCCGACGTCGCCTTCGCCCCCGTCGACCCTCATCGCGACGCGCTCTACACGGCCGACGAGCTCTACGACGCGCCGGCGTGGGGCGCATCCCTCGACGGACGCGCGTACGCCTGGTCGCAGGAAGCGCGCGACCCCGACGCCGTCCTCGCCCGCGTGCTGCACGACGCGGGGGTCGACGCGGCGCTCGAGCGCTGGGTCGCGGGGCGGCACCTCGTCGGCGTGATGGGCGGCCACGCCCTCCGGCGCGGCGAGCCCGACTACCGCGAGGCCGCGCGGCTGGGGCGCCTCCTCGCTGCGCAGCGCCCCGACGGGCGCCTCGTCGTCGCGACCGGAGGGGGTCCCGGCGCCATGGAGGCCGCGAATCTGGGCGCGCGCTTCGCCGATCTCCCCGAGGACGCGCTCGATGCGGCGCTCGCGACCCTCGCCGTGCATCCGTCCTTCCATCCGTCGGTCGACAGATGGGCCTCATCGGCGCGCGCCGTGCTCGCCGACCTCGCGTCGCCCGTCGACACGCTCGGCGTGCCGACCTGGCACTACGGGCACGAGCCGCCGAACCTCTTCGCGACGGCCAACGCGAAGTACTTCCGGAACGCGCTGCGCGAGTCGATCCTCCTGCAGCTCTGCGACCGCGGCATCGTCTTCCTGCCCGGCGCCGGCGGAACCGTGCAGGAGATCTTCCAGGACGCGTGCGAGAACTACTACGCAACACCGGAGACGGTGGGCGAGATGGTGCTCGTCGGCCGGCGGCACTGGACGGAGACGTACCCCGCCTGGCCGCTCCTGCGCGCTCTCGCGGAGGGGCGGTCCATGGCGGGGCACGTGCACCTCGTGGACGACGTCGACGAGGCGGCAGCGCTCATCGCGGCGCGCGACTGACGGCTACTCGGTCCGCTCGGGGTCCCGCAGCACGCGGGTGAGCACGGGGCGGGTCGCGCGCAGGGCGAGCCACACGAGCAGGATGCCGAGCGCGAAGCACGCGACCATGACGAGGATCGAGATGGGCGCGAGGATGAGCGACATGCCGAGGAGCGGGAAGACGAGCGCGCCCCCGGCGAGCGCCGAGACGATGACCGTGAAGAGCAGCGGACCCATCGTCGCGCGCGTGCGCGCGGCCTCCATCGTCGCCCGCGGCATGCCGATGCGATCGAGCGCGACGTAGAGCCCGCGCCGGTCGAGGATGGCCGCCGCCTGATTGACGCCCACCGAGCACGCGACCATGAGGAACGAGACGACGAGCGTGATGAGGATGCCCGTGCGCACGTCGACCATGAGGTAGGCCTCCGCTCCCTCGCCGGCCGGGGCCGCTTCTGCGAAGGCCATGCCCGAGCCGCCGACCACCGCGACGGACGTCGTCATGGCCATCCCGCCGACCTGCCGCCATGCGGCCTTGGGGGATTCGAGGACGGCGCGCGCCGCGATGAGCCGCTCGGGGGTCGTCGCGCGCTTCACGCGGAGCCGCGCGTGCACGCCGATCGCCCACGGCCCGATGAGCCCGAGCACGCCCACGCCCGCGGCGAAGCAGCCGCCGACCGCGATGACGACGGCGTATCCCGGCAGAGCTCCCAGGGCGCTGAGCACCGCGTACGCACCCGCGACGACCGCGACGGCGATGACCGCCCGCAGCCAGTGCAGCCGCGGCGCCTCCTGCCTCGTCCGCACACCCAGCGGAGAGATGTTGACGCGGCGCAGTCCGAGCCCCGCGCTGAGGGCGGCGACCGCGCCGACCGCGGCGACGACGCCGAGAAGCGGCCCGAGTCCGACCCAGAGCGACGCCGCGCCGATCGGCCGTCCGAGGAACGGGATGAGGCCGACGAACGGCATGAGCCCGAGGTAGAGCACGATGCCGACGAGCGCCCCGGCCACGGCGACCGCCGTCGACTCGAGCACGGTCATGATCGTGACGAGGCGGGGCGTCGCCCCGAGGAGGCGGAGCGTCGCGAGCCGGTCGTCGCGACGGCGCGCCGAGAGCCGGGCCGCAGCGCCGCCGAGAGCCATGAGCGGCACCGCGAGGATCGCGAGCGCCACGATGCTCAGCACCTGGTAGAGCGGGACGATGCCGGCGTCGTCGACCGGCCAGGCCCAGAACATGAGCACGCCCCCGAGCACGGTGAGGAGGAGAGCGGTCGTCACGGCGAACGCGACGGCGGGCAGCGCGAGCGCAGCCGCGCTCTGCGCGCTCGGTCGCGAGAGGTGCCAGGTCAGGCGCAGCACCGGGGCGCGGCCGCTCCCCTGCCCGAGCGGCGCGGGAGGCGCCGTGCGCTCGGCCGCCAGCGCGGTCATCGCGCCACCGCCGTCGTCCGCTCGCCCTGGACGATCCGTCCGTCGCTCAGGCGGATGGTCCGCGTGCAGCGCGCCGCGACCTGCGGATCGTGCGTGACCACGACGAGCGCGTGCCCCTGACGCAGGGTCGCGTCGAGCAGGGCGGTCATCACGTCGGCCGACGTGGCCGAGTCGAGCGCGCCGGTCGGCTCGTCGGCGAACACGACGCGCGCTCCGGTCGCCTGGGCGCGCGCGATCGCGACGCGCTGCGCCTGACCGCCGGAGAGCTGGCCGATGCGACGGTCCTCCATGCCGGCGAGGCCCAGCGCCGCGAGCCACTGCCCGGCGTGCGCCTGCGCCGCCTCCCGCGGATGGCCGGCGAGCATGAGCGGGAGCGCGACGTTCTCGACGGCCGTGAGCTCAGGCAGGAGGAGGCCCTGCTGGAACACGAAGCCGAGCTCCTCGCGACGCAGCTTCGAGCGCTCAGACTCGCGCAGGTCGTTCACGAGCCTGGCGCCCGTGCGCGTCTGGAGGGTCACCGTCCCGGCATCGGGGGTGATGATGCCCGCGAGCACGTGCAGCAGGGTGGTCTTGCCCGACCCCGAGGCGCCCATGATCGCGACGGCCTCGCCCGGGCGCACGTCGATGTCGACGCCCGCGAGCGCGTAGGTCGGCCCGTAGGCCTTCGTCAGGCCGCGTCCGCTGAGCAGCGGGGCGGACGGGGCATGGGCGGAGGCATCGGGTCGAGGGTCTGGAGTGTGCATGCCTCCATGACATCGGATGGCCTCCCGCGGCGTCGTCCGCCGGGCGGCCCCATCCGGTCATCCTCGCGATGTATCCCGTCTCGGTCGCGGAGGGGAGCCGCCCCGCCGGCGGCTCCCCCTCCGACCCGTCACCGGCGTGCGACGTCGAGGTCGAGGCCGCTGCGCTCCGCGACGTCCTCCCAGGCGAGGAACTTGAAGTTCGTGCTCGCCTCGTCGGAGCCCTCCGGCGTGTTGTCGCCATCCTGCACGACGAGCAGTCCCCCGTCGAACCCGGGCAGGCTCGCGCTCACCGCGTCCGCGCCGTCGCTGTGCTGCGTGCCGTCGACCGCGCCGTCGCCGATCGCGAACGAGCCGACGTAGTCGTTCCCGCCCTGCAGCTCGTAGACGGCGAAGGTGTCGTCGCCCTGGCTCGAGGCGAGGAGGTAGCCCTTCTTCCCCTTCGTGCGGTAGATCGTGAGCCCCTCGATGTCGGTGCGCAGCGCATCGCCTCCGAAGCCGGGGTTCTCCCCCGCGACGCACTCGTCGGTCTCCGGGTCGTACACGGCGGGCTGGCCGAACTCGACCGCGGTGTCGACGAGCTCGGGCTCTCCGGTGAGGTCGGCGTCGACCTTCCAGATGCCCACGAGCTCCTGGCCGAGGTAGGCCGTCCCTGTCCGCTCATCCACGACCATCCCCTCGACCTGCGCGTACTCGCCGGGGTCGTCGCACGTCGTCCAGGTGGAGCCGTCGGGCAGCGTGAACGCGGCCGGCAGGGCGAGCTCGCGGATGCGCTCCCAGCCGACGGTGCCGTCCTCGCGCGCCTGCAGCTCGAGGAGGGCCACCTCCGTCTCGGAGTTGCGGCTGACGAGCGCGTACGCGCCGTCGTCGTCCTGCCACGTCGTGAGGCCGTACGCGGTGTGCTCGCCGTCGATCTCCTCCTGAGAGGCGCTGAAGATCCAGCCGGCGTCGGGGTCGGTGACCTCGGTCAGCTCGCCGTCGTCGATGACGAAGATGCCCAGGTCGTCCATGCCCTTGTCGGACGCGACCGCGAGGTCGACCTCGTCGCCGTCGAGCTCGAAGTCCTCGACGATGTCGACGTTGTTGTAGCGGCCGGGCGCGTGGTCGTCGCCGGGAGCCGGCTTCGGGGCGATGTGCTGGAGCTCCTCGCCGTCGAGGTCGTACACGTAGATGCCGGCCTCCTTCGCGGTCGCGATGACCACGCTGTCCTCTGGGTCGTCCTCGTCGATCCAGATCGCGGGGTCATCGGCGTCGGCGTCGTCCTCGTCCCACAGCGCGGGGGTCTCGAGCACGGCAGTGAGCTCATCGGGCTCGTCGTGGTGAGGGCGCGCCTGCGCGGCGGAGGCGCCGACGAGCACGGCGGCCGTGCCGATCGCGGTGACGGTGAGCAGTCGGGGCAGCAAGGTCTCTCCTCGGTTCGGGGAACGGTGACGCTCGATCGTTCTCCCCGGTCGTGAACGCGACATGAACCGGCGCTGACGCGACGACCGGCGTTGACGGCGCCGCCGCGGGTGCCTAGCGTCAGTCGCAGGCGGCCCCGAGGAGGCAGGCGCATGGGAGTGGTGTTCTCGAGCTTCACGACGTCTCTCGACGGATTCATCGCCGACGAGCACGGCCGGGTCGGCGCGCTCTTCGACTGGTACGAGAACGGCGACGTCGAGGTGCCGCTGCGCGGCTACGGCCTGGTGTTCCACATGTCGCAGGCGAGCGCCGACTACTGGCGACAGAACGACACCGAGGGCGCGTTCGTGGCCGGACGCGGGATCTTCGACGACGCGCGGGGCTGGGGCGGGAGGCCGCCCGGCGACTCGCCGACCGTCGTGGTCACGCATCGACCGCCTCCGGAAGGCTGGCCGCCCGTGCCGGACGCGCCCTTCACCTTCGTCGGCGACCTCGACGAGGGACTGCGGATCGCGCGCGAGCTCGCCGGCGACGGCGACATCAACGTCGCGGGCGCCGACATCGTGCGCCAGTGCCTCGACCGCGGCGTCCTCGAGGAGATCCGCATCGACCTCGCGCCCGTGCTGCTGCACGCCGGCACGCGGTACCTCGACGGGATCGCCCGCCGGGACATCGAGCTCACGCAGCTCCAGGTCGTCGAGGGCACGGGCGTGACCCACATCCGGTACGCCGTCGCGTACCGCGACGCCGCGGACGCGCGCTGATCCCGCGGAGCTCAGCCCTCCAGCAGGTCGACCGCGGTGTCGAGCGTGCGCGCCGCCGCCTGCGCGTCGACCCGCACGGTGGCGAGCGCCGCGACGACGAGCCCCGTGAGCGCTTCCGCGAGTCGCAGCCGCTCGCCCTCCGACCGCTCCGGATGCCGTGCCGCGACGCCTGCGGCGAGCGCGTCGCGCAGCTCGGCACGGTAGGCCGCGACCGTCTCGGCGACCGCGTGGTCGTCGCCGATCGGCGCCGACGCGGCGTTGATGAGGAGGCACCCACTCGTGGCCGGGAGCGTGCGCGCCCGCGCGAGCGCATCGCGCAGGCCCACGAGGTAGTCGCGTGCCGCGGTCACCGCCACGTCCGCGCCCTGCAGCGGCCGCAGGCGCGGGCGCACGACCTCGTCGAGGTAGCTCTCGACGGCGGCGTCGAAGAGACCGCGCTTGGATCCGAACGCGTGATAGAGGCTCGACCGCCGCAGCCCCGTCGCCTCCTCGAGCGCCGGCACCGACGCGCCCTCATAGCCCTCGTGCCAGAACACGCCGCGCGCCGCGCGCACGACCTCCGCGCGGTCGAAGCTCGGAATCCGCCCCATGTCCGCTCCCGTCACCCGTTCCCCGGACTATATTGTAACGGTCATTACAGAAAGGTCGATCATGATCGTCGCAGGTCTCGTGCTCGCCGCCGTCGCGGCGCTCGTCCACGTCTACATCTTCTTCCTCGAGTCGATCGCCTGGACGAGCCCGCGCGCCCTCAGGACGTTCGGCCAGACGCGCGAGGCGGCCGAGGCGCAGAGGGAGCTCGCCTTCAACCAGGGCTTCTACAACCTGTTCCTCGCGATCGTCGCGGCACTCGGCGTCGTGCTGTTCGCGACGGGCGCGGCCGTCGTCGGGGCGACCCTCGTCTTCACCGGAGTGGGCTCGATGCTGGCCGCGAGCCTCGTGCTCCTGATCTCGAGCCCCGACAAGGCCATCGCCGCGCTGAAGCAGGGCGTGGTCCCTGCCCTGTCTGTGATCGCGCTCGCGATCGGCCTCGCCCTGTGATCGACGCACCCCGCGAAACCGCAGCGAAGGAGAGAACCCGGCCCATGCCATCCGCCGTCAGCACTCAGATCCAGCTCGTGTCCCGCCCTCAGGGCTGGCCGACCCACGACGACTTCCGCACGGTCCAGGTGACCTACGGCGACCTCGCTCCCGGGGAGGTCCGTGTGGAGAACGCGTTCGTCTCCGTGGACCCGTACATGCGCGGGCGCATGAACGACGCGCGCAGCTACGTCGCCCCGTACGCGCTCGGCGAGACCATGGAGGGCGGAGCGGTCGGACGGGTCGTGGCGTCGGCGTCGGACGACGTGCCGGTGGGCAGCGTCGTCGTGCACCAGCTCGGCTGGCGCGACATCGCGCAGGCTGACGCGTCGGCGTTCCGGGTCGTCCCCGACCTGCCCGGCGTGCCCCTCTCGCTGCGGCTCCACATCCTCGGGATGACCGGGCTCACGGCGTACGTCGGGCTCACCCGCATCGCGGAGATGAACGAGGGCGACACGGTCTTCATCTCGGGCGCGGCCGGAGCCGTGGGCACGGCCGCGGGCCAGATCGCGCGGCTCCTCGGCGCGAAGCGCGTGATCGGCTCGGCGGGCTCGCCCGAGAAGGTCGCCCTGCTCACCGAGAAGTACGGCTACGACGCGGCGGTGGACTACAAGGCCGCCCCCATCCGTCAGCAGCTGGCGGACGTCGCGCCCGAGGGCATCGACGTCTACTTCGACAACGTGGGCGGCGACCACCTCGCGGCCGCCCTCGACGCCTTCAACGACGGCGGCCGCGCGGCCCTGTGCGGGGCGATCGCCACGTACAACGCCGACGGCCCCGTGCCGGGCCCCGACAACCTGTCGAACCTCGTCACGCGCGGTCTGCGCCTCGAGGGCTTCACGGTCGGCAATCATCTGTCGGCGGCGCCGGAGTTCCAGGAGCGGATGGGCGGCTGGCTCGCGGAGGGACGCATCGCCTACGACGAGACGATCGTCGACGGCATCGACCACGCGGTCGACGCGTTCCTCGACATGATGCGCGGCGCGAACACCGGGAAGATGCTCGTCCGGATCTGAGGCCAGGGCCGCGCTATCGTCGCGGCATGAGCACCACCCTGAGCGACACCGATCTGGCGCACCTGCGCCGCTGCGTCGACCTCGCGCGCGAGGCCCTCGACGACGGGGATGAGCCGTTCGGCTCCGTCCTCGTCGACGCCGAGGGCCTCGTGCGCTTCGAGGACCGCAACCGCGTGAAGGACGGCGACGCCACCCGCCACCCGGAGTTCGAGATCGCACGCTGGGCAGCCGCGCACCTGTCGCCCGCCGAGCGGCGGACGTGCACCGTGTACACCTCGGGCGAGCACTGCCCGATGTGCGCCGCTGCGCACGCCTGGGTCGGGCTCGGGCGCATCGTGTACGCGTCGAGCACCGAGCAGCTGGGCGCGTGGCATCGCGCGTGGGGCGTCGCCCCTGGCCCCGTCGCCGCGCTGCCGATCACGGCGGTCGCGCCCGGCGTCCGCGTCGCCGGCCCCGCGCCCGAGCTCGCGGCCGAGATCCGCGCCCTGCACGCGCGCATGCTCGGCCGCGAGGCGGACGACGGCGATCAGGCCGGCTGAGCCGCGCGGACCCGCAGGGCGCGCGCGAGGTGGTCGCGCTCCTCGATGACGATCCGGCGCAGTGCGGCCGGGGCGTCGCCGTTCGCGGCGAGCCACGCGTCGACGCGATCGAGCGAATCGGCCTCGGGGAACAGCCCTCGCACGAGGCGCCCCGCGATCTCGATGCTGCGCTCCTCCCACGCGGCGCGGATCCGCGCGAAGTAGGCGTCGTCGAACTCGGCCACGAGGTCGCGCCGGCCGCCGGCGCGGAAGCCCGAGATGGTCGCCGAGAGGTGGTCGTTCGTGAGCGTCCGGTCCTCCCACGCGGCGTTCCACGCGTCCCGGCGGACCACGGCGTCAGGGCGCGACGCGAGCGCCCGGAGGTGCTCCGTCCGGCCGCTCGCGGTGTCGTCGCGCGCGAGCTCGGCGTCGGCGTCGGCAGTCGTCGCATGCCCGGTTGCGGCGAGCGCCGCGAGCCACGCCCAGCGGAGGTCGGGGTCGAGAGCGAGACCATCCGGCGCTGGCCGCTCGCCCGCGAGGATCGCACGGAGGTCGGCGGCGCGCCCGTCGTGGAAGGCCGCCGCCGACGCGACCGCACGCGCCCAGGCGAGCTGGCCGTCCGACCCCGGTGCCGCCGCGGTCATCCCCTGCCACGTCGTCTCGAGCCATGCCGCACGCTCGGTCGCGCGCGACGACTCCGGCGTGTAGTGCCCGACCGCGTAGGCGGAGTTCGCGAGCACGCCGCCGAGCAGCGCGACGTTCGACTCGGCCGGTGCGTGACGCCGGACGATCTCGAGGTACCGCCCCGTGGGGAGCTCCCCGTCGCGGGCCGCGTTCCAGAGCGCCGACCACACGAGCCCGCGCGCGAGCGCATCGTCGATGGTCGAGAGCGCCTCGTGCACGGCGTCGAGCGAGCGCGCGTCGAGGCGGACCTTGGCGTATGTGCGGTCGCCGTCGTTCGGGAGGATCAGATCGACGTCGGGGGCGACCGGGAGATCCACGGTCGTGCGCTCCGCGCGGATGTCGAGGTCGAGCGATGCGCGGCGGACGAGGCGGCCCGCGTCGAGCGCGTACAGGCCGAGCGAGAGCCGGTGCGGACGCGGATCGGTCTGCACGACGGTGAGGCCCTGCCCGCGCTCGACCGAGATCGTCGACATGCCGGTCGTCTCGAGCCACGCGCGCGACCACGCGCGGACGTCGCGGCCGGACACGGCCTCGAGCTGCGCGAGCAGATCCTCGAGGGTCGTGTTCCCGTACGCGTGCGCGGCGAAGTAGCGTCGGGACCCCTCGAAGAACGCCTCCTCGCCGACGAACGCGACGAGCTGCTTGAGGACCGATGCGCCCTTCGCGTAGGTGATCCCGTCGAAGTTGAGCTTGGCTGCCTCGAGATCGGGGATGTCGGCGACGATCGGATGAGTCGTCGGCAGCTGGTCCTGCTGATACGCCCACGCCTTGCGTCGATTCGCGAACGTCACCCAGGCGTCTGTGAACCGGGTCGCCGCGGCGGCCGCGTGCGAGCCCATGTAGTCGGCGAAGGACTCCTTGAGCCAGAGGTCGTCCCACCAGCGCATCGTGACGAGATCGCCGAACCACATGTGCGCCATCTCGTGGAGGATCGTGTTGGCGCGCGCCTCGTGCTGCGCCGTCGTCGACGCGCCGCGGTACACGTAGGCCTCCGTGAAGGTCACGAGACCGGGATTCTCCATCGCCCCGAGGTTGTACTCGGGAACGAACACCTGGTCGTACTTGCCCCACGGGTACGGGAACGCGAACGCGTCCGTGAAGAAGTCGAGGCCCTGGCGCGTGATCTCGAGCACCTCGTCCGCGTCGAGGTGCTCCGCGAGCGACGCGCGGCAGAGGACGCCGAGAGCGACCTCCTGCTCGTCGCGGCGCCAGACGCCGTCGACGCGGTGGTACGGGCCCGCGGCGACCGACGTGATGTAGCTCGAGATCGGCAGAGTCGGCGCGAACTCGATGTGCTGCGCGCCATCCGCCTCCTCCGACGCGACCGCGCTCTGATTCGAGAGCACGTGCCATCCGCTCGGCGCGGAGACGCGGAACGTGTACCGCGCCTTCATGTCGGGCTGCTCGAAGCAGGCCATCACCCGGCGGGAGTCGGCGGGCTCGTACTGCGTGTACAGATAGGTCTCGCCGTCGACGGGGTCGACGAACCGGTGCAGGCCCTCGCCCGATCGGCTGTACGCGCCGCGTGCCGCGATGCGCACGGTGTTGCGGTCGGCGAGGCCCGAGACGCGGATGCGCGCGCCATCCCACTCGACATCGTGCGCGACGCCGTTCACCTCGACGGACTCGACGGCCTCTCCGATGAAGTCGATCCACGTCTCCTCGGCCGTCGCGTCGAACTCGAGGACGCTCGTCGTCGGGAAGCCGCTGCGCTGCGGATCGGGTGCTCCCGTGAGATCGAGCTCGACGCGGATGGCGTGGACGGTGATGGCCGCGGATCGCGCGGCCGCTGCTTCACGGCTGAGGTTGGCGCTGTTCACCGGTCCATGCTTTCACGGCGCGGAGCCGTCGCCGCGGAGCGGCCCCGCGCGTAGGCTGGCCGCGATGAGCACTTCCGCAGACGACGGCCGCATGAACTTCCACACGCGCAAGTGGGTCCGCCCCGAGGACCTCAACGCGAACGGCACCCTGTTCGGCGGGAGCCTGCTCAAGTGGATCGACGAGGAAGCCGCGATCTACGCGATCATCCAGCTCGGCAACTACCGCGTCGTGACGAAGTTCATCTCGGAGATCAACTTCGAGGCGTCGGCTGTGCAGGGCGATCTCATCGAGATGGGCCTCATCGCGACGCACTTCGGCCGCACGTCGCTCACGATGCGCGCTGTCGTGCGCAACATGATCACGCGGCGGACGATCCTCACGATCGAGAAGATCGTCTTCGTGAACCTCGGCGAGGACGGCAACCCCGCCCCGCACGGCTACGACTCGATCACCTACCAGCGCGATCGCATGCCGACCGAGCACTCCGCGACCGGGACCATCCGCCTGCCGCAGGCATAGCCGCCGACGCGGCGGGCCCGGCTCGGAGGCTCAGAGCAGGCCGCGCAGGATCTCCTCGGCGACGTCGGCCGGCGAGGGCAGGCCGAGGAGCTCCTCGCGGACGGCTCCGACCCGCATCCGGGCATCGCTGTCGGCGAGAAGCGCCGCCGCGCTGTCACGGATGGCGGACGGAGTCGCGCTGTGCACGTCGAGCACCGTTCCGAGCCCCAGCGCGGAGACCCGGTCGGCGTTGAAGGGCTGGTCAGCGCCCATCGGGAGAACCACCTGCGGCGCGCCGCCCAGCACGCTTGCGACGAGCATGCCGCTGCCGCCGTGATGGATCACCGCGCTCGCGCGCGCAGCGAGCGCGGGAAGGTCGACATACCGCCGCACCTGCACATGGCCGGGCTGCGGACCGAAGCGCGCGGGATCGAGGTCGCTGCCGATCGCAAGCACGCTCGGTCGGCCGAGATCGGCGAGCGCCGCCAGGATGCGCTCGAACAGATCGCCGCACTCGGTGTTGAACTCGGTCCCCAGCGTCGCGACCACGGATCCGTCGGGGTCGGGCGATGCGCCGGCATCGGGGCTCAGCCAGAGCGTGTGCGGCGGGGCGGGATGCCCGGGGTCGCGCAGCGAAGGAGCGAACGGCACGACGAAGGCATCACCCTGCCATCGGATGGCATCGGACAGTCCCAGCGCTCCGCCGAGCGCATCGAGCTGCGCCCGGATACGGTCGCCGCGCACGAGCGCACCGGACGCCAGCACGGCCACGACGACCACGGGGATCCCCGCGCCCTGTGCCGCCGCCATCGCACCGAAGTCGAGTTCGTCGCAGACGAGCAGATCGGTGCCCGGCAGAAGCGGTGCGACGCGTTCGGCCGATCGACGTGCCGCGGCGCCCGCGAAATGGTCCGCGACGACAGCGATCTCCGCATCCCTGTCGACGCGGCCGAGCGGCGCGATCTCGGTCGCCCTGCGCGCGCGTCGGTCCTGGGTGGAGACCACCTTCTCGAAGACGCCGTCGGGAGCGGCGCGGGTTGCGGAGACCCGCCCGACGAGGGTGAGTTCGCCACCCGCGGCCGCGAAGGCGCGCAGGAGCGGCAGCTGCGGGAGAAGATGCCCCGCGCCGCCGACGAAGCTGCAGAGGACGCGCACCGCCCGCCGTCAGCGCACGCGCAGCGCGCCGGGCTGGATCTCGACCGTGAACTGCGTCACCTCGCCGAGGTCGTCGCCGTCGACCTCGAGCACACGCGGCTCCGGCAGCTCGACCGCGACCGACGTCGCCCGCGCGTGGGCCGCCGTGTCGCCGCTCTCGGCGCGGTCGGTCGCACCCATGAGACGGCGGATGCCGTTGTCCCACACGAACGAGCGCAGGGTGTCCAGCCAGCCGGCGATGCCCTCCGCGCTCAGCAGCAGCAGGTCGAGCTCGCCGTCCGACGGATCCGCGTCGGGCAGGAGCGTGATGCCGCCCTGCAGCATGCCGCAGTTGCCGACCATCAGGGTGTGGCCCGCCGCCGTCACGGCCTCTCCCCCGTCGACCGCGATCCGCAGCTCGATGACCTCGCTCGCGTTGACCGCGCGCCCGAGGGATTCCACGTAGGCGAGCCATCCGACCTTGCTCTTGAGGTCGTCGTCGGTCTCCACGATCATGTGGGCGTCGATGCCGAAGCCGGCCATGACGGCGAAGGCCTGTCGAGTGGGCGCCCCGTCGACGGCCGTCTCGATCCATCCGATGTCGATCACGCGCGCTTCGTCGGCGAGCGCGCGAGCGAACGCCGCCTGCGGGTTGTTGAGCGGGATGTCGAGGTTGCGCGCGAGCAGGTTGCCGGTCCCCAGGGGCACGATCGCGAGCTCCGCGCCCGCGCCCGGCTCCGCGAGGCGCTCAGCGACCGCGCGCACCGTGCCGTCGCCGCCCGCCGCGACGATCACGTCGGCACCCCACTCGAGCGCATCCTCCGTCGCCTTCTGACCGGGATCCTCGACGGTGGTCTCCCACCACGAGATCTCCCGCTCGTCATCGCCGAGCGCGGCGACGAACCCGGTCTCGAGCACCTCGCGCTCGGTCTTCGACGGGTTCCAGACGATCGCGATCCGCTCGAGTGCCATGCTTCCCCCTGTGTCGTGCGGCCCGACTCGCCTCCTCAGCCCTCGGGGAGTGCGAGCTTGGCCTTCTTCGCCTGCTTGCGGTTGCGGTCCTTCGCGAAGATCTTCTTCGCGTCCGCTGGGTCCAGTCTGCCCTCGGCGAGCAGGCGGATGGGGCACCGCTTGCAGCGTGGCTTCGACTTGCAGCAGGACTTCTTCGGCTTGACCCGCTTGCTCTTCTTCTTCCCGGAGGACATCCCGACATGGTAAGCCGCCCGGCTCCCCGCGCGAAGAGGGGAGCCGGGCGGATGACGCCGCGAGTCACGCGGCGGCCGAGCGGATGGCGCCAGCCGGTCAGCGCGCGTCGGCCACGGCCGCGACGGCGACGTCGGGATGGTCGCTGAAGACGCCGTCGAGGCCGGCATCGACGAACGCGCGCAGCTCCCCGGCGAGATCGCCGGCCGCATTCGGGTCGGCGCTCGACCGGAACTCGGCGGGCAGGAACTGGTTCTCGAGCCGGAACGTCCACCCGTGCACCTCGAGTCCGGCGGCGTGCGCGTCGGCGACGACCGCGGTCGGCTCGGCGAGCGTGCCGTCGGCCGCGCGCGGGATCACGACCGACTTCTCGGCGCCGAGGATGTCGGCGTACGTCGCGATCTCCGCGAGCCCCTCGGGCGTGACGAGGTCGGCGTACGTGCGCGGGTCGCCCGCGGCGCGCAGGTCGAACGGTGCGCCCGACGAGTTCGCGAGCTGAGCGATCCGGACATCCGTCATCGCGTCGAGATCGCGCAGGTTGCCGGTCTCGAAGCTCTGGATGACGACGGGCGCGTCCGCGCGATTCATCCCGTCGGCCTCGAGCGCCGCGACCAGCGGCTCCTCGAGTGAGAGGCCGATCCCGTCGAAGTAGGTGGGGTGCTTCGTCTCGGGCGCGATCCCGACGGGCTCCCCGTCGCACGTCGTGGAGTGGCGGGCGAGGTCGATCACCTCGTCGAGGGTGGGGATCAGGTACAGCCCGTCGTAGGCCGCGCTGTCGGGGCGGACGTGCGGGACGCGCTCCTTGGCGCGCAGCGTGCGCAGCTCGGCGAGCGTGAAGTCCTCCGTGAACCAGCCCGTCACGCTCACGCCGTCGATGACCTTCGTCGTCCGGCGATCGGCGAACTCCGGATGGGCGGCGACGTCGGTCGTCCCGCCGATCTCGTTCTCATGCCGGGCCACGAGGACGCCGTCCTTCGTCGACACGACATCCGGCTCGATGTAGTCGGCGCACTGCAGGATGGCCGTCTCATACGCCGCGAGCGTGTGCTCGGGACGGTACCCGCTCGCGCCGCGGTGGCCGATGACGTCGACCGCCGAGACCTGCGGCCGCGTCTTCTCGAACGACACGACCGCGAACTCGGTGTCGTCCGGCGTGCCCGGCACGCGCGCGTCGTTGCCGGGGTAGTTGTTGTCGTTCCCGATGAGAAGGTCGCCGCCTCGCAGCTGCACGACCGTCTCGAACGACTGGACGGGGAGGGAGAAGACCTCGCCCGTCCCGTAGCCGTCGCCCGCGCCGATCCCGCTCGGGTTCGCGATGCGCAGCGCGTCGAGCGCGAGGGTCTTCTCGACGTATCCGTCGTCGTCCACGCTGTCCAGGGCGACGCGGTACACGCGCTTGGTCACGGCCTGCTCGCCCTCGAAGTCGTCGCGCTCGACGAGCAGCAGATCGCCGCCGCGGACGGCGAAGGCGTCGCCGATGACGTTGGCCTCCTGGTCGGCCTGGTAGCTCCAGGTGCGCCCGGTGTACGCGCCGGCGCGGATGTCGAACTCCAGGATCTCCCGGCGACGCTGGTCGGCGTCGTCGGCGTACGCGCCCTCGACCACCGGGTACAGGTAGTGGCCGTTCGTCGAGATCGCGAGCGCCTCGAAGCCGCGGCTCGAGCGCACGCGCGGCGTCTCTCCGGCCGAGAGGTAGGGGTTCTGCGGCGACTTCGCGCCCTCGAGCGCGTAGGGCTTCTCGAGGAGCGTGCCCTCCGCGTCGAAGTGGAGCAGGAACGGCCCGAACTCCTCGCCGACCCAGAACGTGCCGTCCTTCGCGCGCACGACCGACTCGATGTCGAAGTCGGCGCCCGTGAGCAGCCGCTCCTCCGTGCCCTCGTTCACGATCGGGAAGTCCAGGAGGTTGTCGCGGTCGTTGTACGAGATGAACCGCTCGACAGCGATCTCGCCGGAGCCGCCCTCCGCCGTCTCCCAGTCGGGACGGACGAGGTAGCTGCGCAGGAGGAAGTCGGCGGAGTTCCCCTTGGAGCCGAACCCGTTGTCGGGCTGAGCCCAGAACGTGCCGTCGCCGTTGTCGATCATGGCGGAGAACCCGGGGATGACCTGGCCCTCCCACGGGCCCGTGCGGCCGTTCGCGGGGGTCGCGAGGGCGCCCGACGGCGGCCCCTCCTCGAGGTGGTCGGCGGAGAGGGTCGCGCGCGCGACGAGCGTGGGCTCTGCGACGGGCGCGCCGCCCTTCTCGTTCGCGGCCAGGGCCGGAGCGGGGACGAGGGAGACAGCCACGGCGGCCGCCGCGGCGACCGCGGCCAGGCGCTGGGGCCTCCGGGAGAGGATTCGCTTCATGCCGCCAGCGAACCGAACCGCGCGAGCACGACGGTGTCGCGCATGCGGCTGCGCGGCGACGCCGAGGTGAACGGCCGGAAGCACCCGGGGACGCTCCCCGGCCATCCGCCTCAGAACGCGATCGGAAGCGAGGGCGCGAGCCGCCGAAGCCGCGTGTACGTCGGCAGGAGGGCGTCGTACAGCTCGTCGAAGACGGGCAGGAGCGCTCCGTAGACGGCGGCGTCGCCGGGATGCGGGCGGATGGTCTCGTGCACGGGCAGGCGCTCGGCCGCGACGTCGATCGACTCGATGAGCCCGAGCGCCTGCATGCCGAGGAGGGCCGCGCCGTAGCTGGAGCCCTCCTGCCCCTCGAGCAGGCCGACCGGAACGCCGAACGCGTCGGCGAGGGTCTGCTGCCACAGCGGGTGCTTCATGACGCCGCCCGTCGCGCGGATCTCCTCGACCTCGAGGTCGGCCGCGCGCATCGACTGCAGGACGAGGGCGAGCTGCAGGGCGACGCCCTCGACCGCGGCGCGCACGAGGTGCTCCGTGCGATGTGCGCGGGTGAGCCCGATGTAGGCGCCGCGCGCGATGCTGCTCCAGTGCGGTGCGCGCTCGCTGAGGAGGTACGGCAGCATGATGAGGCCGCCCGAGCCGGCCGGCACGGTCGCCGCCGCGTCGAGCAGCTCTGCCGTGGACAGCTCGTGGCCGCCGGCGATCTCGGATCGCACCCACTCGAGGGTCACGCCGCCGTTGTTGATCGCCCCGCCGATGACCCAGCGATCCTCCGTGAGGGCGTAGCAGAAGACGCCACCGCGCGGATCGACCGCGGGTCGGCGGACGGCGACGCGCAGCGCCCCGCTCGTGCCGATCGAGCAGGCCGCGACCCCGGGCCGCACAGCTCCCACGCCGAGATTGGCGAGGGGGCCGTCTCCTGCGCCGACGACCACGGGGGTCGCGAGCGGGAGGCCCGTGGCAGACGCCCCCTCCTCCGTGAGCGCGTCGAGCACCGTGGTCGTCGGGACGAGCTCGGGGAGCTGCTCGGCGCGGATGCCCGCGAGCGAGAGCGCCTCCTCGTCCCAGTCGAGGCGGTGGATGTCCATGAGCCCCGAGCACGACGCGAGCGAGTGGTCGATGACGAGCGCACCGCACATCCGCAGCAGCACCCAGTCCTTGATCCCCGCCCAGATGGCCGCCTGCTGGCGGATCCGAGGCTCCTGCTCGCGGAACCAGATGAGCTTGGTGAGCGGCGACATGGGGTGGATGGGCGTTCCCGTGCGCCGATGGAGGGCGAGCCCGCTCGCGGACGCGCGCAGCCGCTCCGCCTGCACCGCCGCGCGCGTGTCGGCCCACGTGACGACGGGCGTGATCGGCCGCAGCTGCGCGTCGAGCGCCAGCAGCGAGTGCATCGCCGACGAGAACGACAGCCCCGCGACGCGCTCCGCGCCGATCTCGGCGACGACTTCGCGCACCGATGCGTAGACCGCGCCCAGGATGAGCTCGGGGTCCTGCACGGCGTGACCGGGATGCGGCTCCTCGAGCGGGTAGCCCTGCGATGCCGAGGCGACGAGCTCGCCGTCGACCGTGTAGGCGACCGCCTTCGTGGCGGTCGTCCCCATGTCGACGCCGATCACGATGTCGCGCGGGTTCGTCATGCTCCGACCTCCTCGTCAGCCAGCGTCGCTCTGCAGCGTCACGACCACCTTGCCGGAAACCTGCGCATCGCGCGCGATCCGGAAGGCCTCGGCGACCTCGGCGAGCGGAAGCGCGTGCGTGACGACCCTCTCGATGCCGGGGTCGGCCGCCAGCAGCGCGACGGCCTCGTCGATCTCGTCATGGAACCGGAAGGTGCCCACGAGGTGCACCTCCTTCGAGATGTACGGCGCGAGGTTCACCGGCCGCGGCTCGTTCGGGACCATCCCGACCTGCACGACGACGCCCTTGCGGCGCACCGCCGTGCCGGCCGACGAGATCGCGACGGGCGCCCCCGAGCACTCGAAGACGACGTCGAACGCGCTCTGCGGGAGCTCCTCGGTGCCCACGCGAACGAGCGCGTCGGCCCCGAGTTCCTCGGCCCGCGCGAGCGGTGCCTCGAGCACGTCGCTGACGGTGATGTGCGCGGCACCCCGTGCGCGGGCCGCGGCGACCGCGAGCAGGCCGATCGGCCCGGCGCCCGACACGAGCACCCGGGCGCCGGCGAGGTCGCCGGCCCGGGTGGCGGCATGCAGCGCGACGCCCAGCGGCTCGGCGAGCACGGCGCGACGAACGGGCAGCGCGTCGGGCAGGACGCGGATCATGTCGGCCCGCACGACGAGCTGCTCGCTCATGCCGCCCTGGGTGTGCGGCCACGTCGACGCGCTGCCGAGGTACGACCCGCCCGGCCACAGGTGCGGGTCGTCCTCGATGCCGCGCTCCGGGGTCCCGAAGCGCGCGGGATGGACCGTCACCGGCGTCCCGGGGGCGAGCCGGCCCGACGGGTCGAGATCGACCCGTCCCGACAGCTCGTGCCCCGGGACGAGGGGCTCCCGCACCACGTACTCGCCGTTCGCGCCCTCGAAGTAGTAGTGCAGGTCGGAGCCGCAGATGCCGACGCTGTCGACGCGGATCCGCACCTCGCCCTCCCCCGGCTCGGGCGTCGGGGCCTCGCGGACCTCGATCCGCTCCTTGCCGTCGATGAATGCGGCGCGCATGCTCTTCTCCCTCTCGCTCACACGACGGCGGTCATGCCGCCGTCGACGAAGATGTTCTGCCCCGAGACGAAGCTCGACGCATCGGACGCGAGGTAGAGCAGCGTGCCCCACAGCTCGCGGAAGTCCCCCCAGCGCTGCGCGGGCGTCCGGTTCACGAGCCAGGAGTTGAACGCCTCGTCCTCGACGAGGGCCCGGTTCATCTCGGTCGCGAAGTACCCGGGCGAGATCGCGTTGACCTGCACGTCGTAGCGTGCGAGGTCGGCGGCCATCCCCTTCGTGAGCATCGCGACGCCGCCCTTCGACGCCGAGTACGGCGCGATCGTCTGCCGTGCCAGCTGCGACTGGACCGATCCGATGTTGATCACCTTGCCGGAGCGGCGCTCGGCCATCCCCGGAGTGACGAACCGCGACACGTAGAACACGCTCGAGAGGTTCGCGCTCACGACGGCATCCCAGTCTGCGACCGCGAACTCGGTGAACGGAGCGCGCCGCTGCACGCCCGCGTTGTTCACGAGGATGTCGGGAACGCCGTGCGCGGCGACGATGTCGGCCACGCCGCGCTCGACGGCCTCGGCGTCGGTGACGTCGAACGTCGCCGCGTGCGGTCGGCGGCCGGTCGCCTCGGCGATCGCGTCCTGCGCGGACGCGAGCGCCGCGGCGTCGCGTCCGTGCAGGACGACCTCGGCCCCCGCCTCCGCGAGCGCGAGGGCGAGAGACGCGCCGAGACCGCGAGAGGAGCCGGTGACGAGCGCGAGCCGGCCCGTGATGTCGAAGATCCCCGCCATGCTCAGAAGATCGCGAAGACGATGAGCACGATCGCGAAGCCGACGACCGACTCGATCGCCTGCTGCACGGTCCAGGTCTTGAGGGTGGTCTTGACGTCCATGCCCATGAGCCGGCCGACCAGCCAGAAGCCCGAGTCGTTCACGTGGCTGGCGAACACCGAGCCCGCCGCCGCGGCGAGCGTGATGGCGGCCGTGTCGATGACGCTGTAGCCGCCCGATGTGACGGCCGGCGCGAGAAGGCCCGCGGTCGTGACGAGGGCGACCGTCGCCGAGCCCTGCGCGACGCGCAGCGCGACGGCGATGACGTACGCGGCGAAGATCACGGGCATGCCGAGGTCGGCGAGGGTGCCGGAGAGGGCGTCGCCGATGCCGGATGCGCGCAGGACGCCGCCGAACATGCCGCCGGCGCCCGTGATGAGGATCACCGAAGCCACAGTGCCGAGCGTGCCCTCGACGAGCTTCTCGAGCGCCGACCCGTTCTCGCCGCGGAACTTGCCGAGGACGAGCAGGGCGACGAGCGCCGTGATGAGGAGGGCGACCGGCGACGTGCCGATGAGGATGAGCGCCTGGACCCACACGGCGTCGCCGTCGACGACGCCCGCGGTCGACAGGGTGCTGAGGCCGGTGTTGAGGAAGATGAGCACGAGCGGGAGCAGGAGGATCATGATGACCGTGCTCGCCTTCGGCGGGTTGGCCGGCTGGTCGTCGTCCTGCGCGCCGAAGAGATCGGGCACGATCATCGGGTAGCGCGAGTTGACGAACTTGCCCCACAGGTAGCCCGAGAGGTACCAGGCCGGGAACGCGATGACGAGGCCGAGCAGCATGACGACGCCGAGGTTCGCGCCGAAGAAGTCCGATGCGGCGACAGGCCCCGGGTGCGGGGGCAGGAAGACGTGCATGACCGAGAAGGCCGCGGCTCCGCTGAAGCCGTAGAGCAGGAGGTTCCGGCCGCCGATGCGGCGCGCGACCGCGAAGATGATCGGCAGCATGACGATGAGGCCCGCGTCGAAGAAGATCGGGAAGCCGAGGATGAGCGAGGTGAGGCCGAGTGCGAAGGCGGCGCGCTTCTCGCCGAAGATGGCGACCATCTTCTCCGCGATGACGCGGGCTCCGCCCGACGACTCGATGAGGCGGCCGATGATCGCGCCGAGCCCGATGAGCAGGGCGACGGAGCCGAGCGTCCCGCCGAAGCTCGACACGAGCACCTCGTTGACGAGCGCGTTCAGCGGCAGGCCGGTCGCGATCGCGGTGAGCAGCGAGACGACGATGAGGACGAGGAAGGCGTGCAGCCTCACCTTGATCACGAGGAAGAGGATGAGCGCGACGGCGACGGCCGCGATGCCGAGCAGAGGCCCGGTGCCCATCGTCTGGGTCCAGTCTTCCATGGTTTCTCCATTGAAATCGAGGGCGCGCACTGTCGCGTGCCGTGCATCAAAGGTACTACTTAAACAACCGATAAGATACTACGTAACCGCGAGCAAGGGAGCGACATGGCCATCGGAGTCCACGGCGATGTGCTCGACGATCTCGGGAGCCGGATCGCGTCGGGCGACCCCCAGCCGGGAGCCGTCTTCACGCTCGCCCAGCTGGAGCGCGACTACGGCGCCTCCCGCACGGTCGTCCGCGAGGCGGTGCGCGTGCTCGAGAGCATCCGCATGGTCGCGTCCCGCCGCAAGGTCGGCATCACGGTCCTCCCCCGCGAGCAGTGGGACGCCTTCGATCCGCACCTCATCCAGTGGAACCTGCGCGGCCGCTTCCGCCAGCAGCAGCTCGAGGCCCTCATGGAGCTGCGCGTCACGGTCGAGCCCATGGCCGCGCGCCTCGCCGCCGCCCGGGCGACCTCGGCTCAGCGCGCCGAGCTCCTGCGGCTCGCCGAGCGGCTCAACACGCTCGGGCAGACCGGCAAGGGCGACTCGGAGGAGTACCTCGCAGCCGACCTCGCCTTCCACGGCACGCTCCTCGCGGCCTCCGGGAACCCGCTCCTCACGGCGCTCGAGACGCCCGTCCACGAGGTCCTGAGCGGACGCGCGAAGCTCGGCCTCACTCCGGGCATCCCCGCCGAGGGCACGCTCGAGGATCATCTGCTCACCGCCCGCGCGATCGCCGAGGGCGACCGGGACGCCGCCGAACGGCACTCGCGGTCGCACATGATGACGGTGTGGAGCGAGATCGCCTCCGACGACGTGGTCAGCTGACGCCGAGGTCGGCTCGGTAGAGTCTCCTCTGTCGGACGCTCGTCGTCCGAGAGCAGTGCATCTACCGGCCGCCGGAGACTCCGGCGGACAGCGGCGGCACCCGAACCCCGCGAACCGGAGGTGCCCATGACGATCAGCGACGTCCGAGAGAGCCGCAGCCTGCTGCGCATCGCAGGACTCCCCTACTTCCTCATCGCGCTCGTGGCGCGGCTGCCGTTCGCCATGATGGTGGTCGGCGTACTCACGGCGGTCGTGTCCGTCCGGGGCTCGCTCGCGCTCGGCGGGCTCACGTCCGCCGCCGTCGGCCTCGGCACGGCGTGCTTCGGCGCGCTGCTCGGCGCCGCCGCCGATGCGTTCGGGCAGCGCCGCGTGCTCCTCGTGCTCGCGTCGGCGAACGCGGTGGCGCTCGCGCTGTTCGCCGCGGTCGTCTACGGCGACACCCCCGACGGACTCGTGCTCGCGGCGGCCTTCGGGATCGGCGCGACGGCTCCCCAGGTCGCGCCGCTCTCGCGCGCCCGGCTCGTGACCCTCATCCGACGCCGGGTCGCCCCCGAGCGCGCACCGCGCACCCTCTCGTCGACGATGGCGTACGAGTCCGCGGCCGACGAGACCGTCTTCGTGATCGGCCCCTTCATCGTGGGCCTGCTCGCTGCGGCGATCGCGCCGTGGGCGCCGCTCGTCGGCGCCGCCGTGCTGACCGCGGTCTTCGTCGGCGCCTTCGCACTGCATCCCACGGGACGCCTGGTCGCGCCCGGTCGCGAGGACGGAGCGGCACCCTCCTCCGACGTGCGCGATCTCTTCCGGCCGCGCGTCCTCGTGGTCGTGGGAGGCACGCTCGGCGTGGGCCTCTTCTTCGGCTCGATGCTCACCTCCCTGACCTCGTTCATGGCCGACCGGGGCCGCGCCGACGAGGCGGGGCTCATGTACGGCGTGATGGGCATCGGCTCGGCCCTGTTCGCGCTCGGCATCGCATATCTTCCGGCCCGGTTCTCGCTCGCCGCACGATGGATCGCGTTCGCCTCGGTGCTCCTCGCGGGCTCCCTCTCGCTCCTGCTCGCCGCCAGCCCTGCGGCCATGGCGTGCTCGCTCGCGGTCATCGGCATCGGCATCGGGCCGACCCTCGTGACGCAGTACAGCCTCGCCGCGGCCCGCAGCCCCGAGGGCCGCTCTGCCACGGTCATGACGATGGTCGGCTCGGCCGTCGTCGTCGGGCAGGCGATGGCCTCGGCCCTCACCGGGTCCGTGTCCGAGAGGTTCGGCACGTCGGCTGCGCTCCTGCTGCCGATCGCGGCGGCCGCCCTCGTCCTCATCGCGGCGGTCGCGAACGCCGTCCTGTCGCGCCCACGCGCCTGATCGGCGTACCGGCCGGCAGGGCGGATGTCAACGCCGACCGCTCGGATCCACCGCGGCCATAGGATGGCGCGGATGGGCACGAGCGACGACGGGATGGTCCGCACATGAGCGCGCGCTTCGCAGCGATCCGCATCCTCGCCGTCCTGTCGGTGATCCTCGGCGTGAACTACGTCGCCTGGCGCTGGCTCGAGTCCGTCAACTGGTCGGCGTGGTGGATCGCCGTGCCGCTCGTGCTCGCGGAGACGTACAGCCTCATCGACACGATCCTCTTCTGCCTCACGATGTGGCGCGCACGAGACCGCCCCGGCCCGCGCTCGGAGCCGCAGGGCACGGTCGACGTGCTCATCACGACGTACGACGAGCCGCTCGACCTCGTGATGGGCACCGCACTGGCCGCGAAGCGGATCGCCTATCCGCACTCGACCTGGATCCTCGACGACGGTGCACGCGCGGATCTCGAGCTCGCCGCCGCCGAGGCCGGGATCGGCTACATCCGGCGCTCGGACGACTGGGACGGCAAACCGCGCCACGCCAAGGCGGGGAACCTCAACAACGCCCTGTTCCAGACCGACGGCGAGTTCCTGCTCATCCTCGACGCCGACCAGGTGCCGGATCCCCTGATCCTCCACCGCACGCTCGGCTACTTCGCCGACGACCCGCAGGTCGCGCTCGTCCAGACGCCGCAGTGGTTCTCGAACGTCGACGAGGCCGACCCGCTCGGGAGCCAGGCGCCGCTGTTCTACGGCCCGATCCAGCAGGGCAAGGACGGCTGGAACGCCGCGTTCTTCTGCGGGTCGAACGCGGTGCTGCGCCGCGAGGCACTCATGCAGCTCGGCATCGTCGGCTACGTGCGCGACCTCGCCGAATCGACGCAGCGCGCGCTCCGCGCGTCGGAGTCGCTGCTCGCGCGCGAGGCGAAGCGCGCCGACGGAGCGCTCCGCGAGGAGCTGATGGCCCTGCGCGCCGAGGTCGCCGCCGCGCGCGTCGAGATCGCCGCGGGCGAGCCGGTGGCCGAGACGACGTACCGCGTGCGTGCGCTGGTCGACGACGCAGGGCGGCGTCTCGTCGAGAACGACCTCGCCGCCATCCGCGCCGACCTCGAGGAGATCGGCGAGCTGCCCATCGCGCACGACGCGCAGCTCGACGTCATGGTCGTCGACGAGGTCGCGCTCGACGAGCTGGCGACCCGCGACCTCTCCCCGCTCGGCGCGATCGAGGCCGTCCGATCGCTGCTCGACGCGCTGCGCGTGGACCGGCCGGGTGAGGCCCAGCCGCTCCTGCCGCTCGCGACGATCTCGGTCACCGAGGACATGGCCACCGCGATGCAGCTGCACGCCCTCGGGTGGCGCAGCGTCTACCACCACGAGATCCTCGCCCGCGGACTCGCCCCGGAGGATCTCCGCACGATGCTCACGCAGCGCCTGCGGTGGGCGCAGGGCACGCTGCAGGTCATGCTGCGCGACAACCCGCTCGTGAAGCGCGGGCTCTCCGCCGGCCAGCGGCTCATGTACTTCGCGACGATGTGGACGTACCTGTCGGGCTTCGCCGCGACCGTGTACCTCGCCGCTCCCGTGTTCTACCTCGTCTTCGGCGTCATGCCGGTCACAGCGTGGTCCGTGGACTTCTTCGCGCGCTTCCTCCCCGCCTTCGCGGTGAACCAGCTGCTCTTCCTCGTCGTCGCCAAGGGCGTGCGCACGTGGCGCGGGCAGCAGTACTCGCTCGCGCTCTTCCCGGTCTGGATCCGGGCGTGCTGGACGGCCTTCGCCAATGTGGTGCTGGGCCGCCCCCTCGGCTTCGCGGTGACCAGGAAGGACGGGCGAGCACCCGGAGGAGTGCCCTGGCGCGAGATCTGGCCGCAGCTCACCGCGATGGCGGTGCTCGTCGCGTCGCTCGCGATCGGCGTCGTCCGCGTCGCGGTCGGAACGGCGGACGGCACGGGGACCCTCGTGAACACCCTCTGGGTCGCCTACGACATCGTCGTCCTCAGCGTGATCATCCAGGCCGCCCTCTATCGAGGGCCGGCGGCCGCCGACGGAGAGGCAACCGCATGAACCTCACGAGCACTCACCGCGACGGGTTCTCCGTCATCACGATCGACGGACGCCTGACCGCCTCGGGCGCACCGCGCCTGCGCGACGCGGTGAAGGATCTCGTCGAGGCCGGCCGCACGCGGATCGTCGTGGACCTCGGCGGCACCGAGTTCGTGGACTCGTCGGGCCTCGGCGCCCTCATCGGCGGCCTCAAGGCCGCGCGCGTGGCTGGCGGGGACCTGCGCATCGCCGCCGTCCCGGATGCCGTGCGGACGGTGATGCGCCTGACGAACCTCGATCGCGTGCTGCGCGAGCACGCGTCGCCGGAGACCGCGTTCGATGGACGGTGACGAGCCCGTCCTGCGTGCACGTGTCGAGGGACGCGCGGAGATCGCCTTCGTCGACGCCGTGCTGGACGCGCTGGAGAGCATCTGGTCCCGGGCCGTCGTCGCCGACGCGGACCGGATGCTCTTCGGGCTCGCGGTGTCCGAGATCGCGACCAACGTCGTGACGCACTCCCCCGACGACACGGAGGTCCGTGTCACGGCCGACCTGGAGGTGGGGCGGACCGCGCTCACGGCGATCATCCGCGACACCGCGTGGCCGGTCGACATCGCGTGGGCGGACGTGTCGATGCCCGACCCGGAAGCCGAATCGGGGCGCGGTCTCGCGCTCGCCCGAGACGCGCTCGACGTGCTCGATCACCGTGTCGACCACGGGAACGTCTGGACCCTCGTCCGTCGTCTCGCCTGAACGGGAATGCCCGGGGCGCCCCGCGACTTGGTTGTGAGGTGAGCACCACGAGCAGTCGCAGCAGGACCGTCGGCCTTCGATCCGAGCGCGGGCCTGTGCTCGGGGCTCTCATGCTGGCGACCGGGCTCATCGCGATCGACGCGACCATCCTCGCGACGGCCGTCCCGAGCGTCGTGGCCGATCTCGGGCAGTTCGATCAGTTCCCCTGGCTGTTCTCGGTCTACCTGCTCGCGCAGGCCGTGAGCGTCCCGATCTACTCGAAGCTCTCGGACACGATCGGGCGCAAGCCGATCATCCTCATCGGCATCGGGCTGTTCCTCCTCGGCTCCCTTCTGTGCGGCGTGGCCTGGAGCATGACGTCGCTCATCCTCTTCCGCCTCGTCCAGGGTCTCGGCGCGGGCGCGGCGACGCCCATGGCGATGACCATCGTCGGCGACATCTACACGGTCGAGGAGCGCGCGAAGGTGCAGGGCTACATCGCGAGCGTCTGGGCGGTCTCATCGGTCCTCGGCCCCGCGCTCGGCGGGCTCTTCTCGCAGTTCGCGTCGTGGCGCGGGATCTTCCTCATCAACATCCCGCTCTGCATCGCCGCGGGCTGGATGCTCGTGCGCGCATATCACGAGCAGGTCGAGCGGCGCCGCCACCGCATCGACTACGCGGGAGCCGTGCTCCTCACCATCGGGATGTCGGCGCTCATCCTCGCGGTGCTCGAGGGCGGCAGCGCCTGGGCATGGACGGCTCCGCAGAGCATCGCGGCCTTCTCGATCGCCGGGGCCGCGCTCGTCGCGTTCGCCATCGTCGAGCGGCGCGCAGCCGAGCCGATCATCGACCTGTCGCTGCTCGGGCGCCGGCTCATCCTCACGACCACCCTCGTGGCGCTGGCGGTCGGCGCGCTGCTGACGGGCATCACGAGCTTCGCGCCCACCTACCTCGAGAACTCGATCGGCACCGTGCCGCTCCTCTCGGGGCTCGCGGTGGCCGCGCTCACGCTCGGATGGCCGCTCGCGGCGTCGAACTCGGGGCGCCTGTACCTGCGCTGGGGCTTCCGCACGACGACCGTGATCGGCGCGGCGATCTCGCTCGCGGGTGCTGCCGGGCTCGTGGCCGTCGCGCCCTGGCCCAACCCGTTCCTCGTCGCCCTCACCGCGTTCGTCGTCGGCTTCGGCCTCGGCTGGACGGCCGCGCCGACCCTGATCGCCGCGCAGGCGTCGGTCGGGTGGGGCGAGCGCGGCGTCGTCACGGGACTCAACGCCTTCTCCCGCTCGGTGGGATCCGCCGTCGGCGTCGCGATCTTCGGCGCCGTCGCGAACGGCATCATCGCCGCAGGCGAGGGCGAGCACGACTACGACACGATCGTCGCGGCCTCCACCTGGGTCTTCGTCGGCGTCGCCGTCACGGCGGCGCTCATGCTCGTGGCCGCGATCGCGATGCCGCGAGAGCGCGTCGCATCGGGCGAGCCGACGGACTGACGCTCAGGAGCCCGCCGCGCGGTCGCGGGCCGCGTGTCCCTCGGCGAGGAACGCCAGACGCCGCAGCGTCTCGGCGTTGCGCGCATGCAGCGGCGGATCGACGAGGAACCGGGGAACGAGCGACCCGGGACCCTCGACGGCCGTCTCCGAGATCCTCACGAGCGATCCGGCGCCGCGCGGCTTGACCTCGATCGTCACGCGCGCCTCGCCGATCGGCCATCCGCGCGCCTGCAGCACCATCCGGCGCGGCGGATCCCATTCGACGCACTCGGTCGTGTCGTCGAGGAGCAGCGGCCAGCTGCCCACCGAGTGGTGGAGCTCGGCGCCGGGGCGCGGCCAGTCGTCGTCGACCTCGCGCATGCGCGACGCCCCCACGACCCAGACCGGGTAGAGCCATCCGTCGCCGAGGACGCGGAAGATCTCCTCGGGGGTGCAGCGGATCTCGCGGACGTTGATCGACATGGTCGCCTCCGGCTCTCGGTGCCTGGTGCTCACGCTAGACGCAGCCCCTGACCGCGGCACGGGCTTGACACGCGGAGCCTGCCCTCACATGACGCCCGGTGGGCGCGTGAGGGCGGCACTCGGTACGGTTGCAGCATGACCGCTCCCGTCGACCCCACGTCCACCTTGGCCTGGGCGGAGCTCGAGGCGCACCGCGCGAGCTTCTCCCCCGACCTGCGCGGCTGGTTCGCCGCCGACCCCGATCGGGCCGAGCGTCTCAGCCTTCCGCTCGCCGACCTCCACGTGGACCTCTCGAAGAACCTCGTGACCGACGACATCCTCGCCTCGCTCGTGCGACTCGCCGAGCAGACCGGCGTCGCCGAGCGCTTCGCGGCGATGCTCGAGGGCACGCACATCAACACGACCGAGGACCGCGCGGTCCTGCACACGGCGCTGCGTCGCCCGGCCGGCGCGACGCCCGCGCTCACGGTCGACGGGCAGGATGTCGACGCCGACGTGCACGCCGTGCTGGCCAAGGTCTCCGCCTTCGCGGAGCGCGTGCGCGGCGGCGACTGGCGGGGCGTCACCGGCAAGCGCGTGACGCACGTCGTGAACATCGGCATCGGCGGATCCGACCTCGGGCCGGTGATGGTGTACGAGGCGCTCAAGCCCTACGCGGACGCGGGCATCGAGGCGCGCTTCATCTCGAACATCGACCCCACGGACCTCGCGCAGAAGGTCGCCGACCTCGATGCCGAGACGACCCTTTTCATCGTCGCGTCGAAGACGTTCACGACGCTCGAGACGCTCACGAACGCGCGCCTCGCACGCGACTGGCTGTGGTCGCAGCTCGCCGGCAAGGGCGCGATCGCTGACGACGACGCGGCGCGCACCGACGCCGTCGCGCACCACTTCGTCGCCGTGTCGACGGCTCTCGACAAGGTCGCCGACTTCGGCATCGACCCCGAGAACGCCTTCGGGTTCTGGGACTGGGTCGGCGGCCGCTACTCGGTGGACTCGGCGATCGGCACGTCGCTCGCGATCGTGCTCGGACCGGCGGTCTTCCGCGAGCTGCTCGAGGGATTCCACGCGGTGGACGAGCACGTGCGCACGACGCCGCTCGCGCGCAACGTGCCCGTGCTCATGGGGCTCCTCAACGTCTGGTACACGAACTTCCTCGGCGCCCAGTCGCACGCGGTGCTCCCCTACGCGCAGCAGCTGCACCGCTTCGCGGCCTACCTCCAGCAGCTCACCATGGAGTCCAACGGCAAGTCGGTGCGCTGGGACGGCACGCCCGTGACGACCGACACGGGCGAGGTGTTCTGGGGCGAGCCGGGCACGAACGGCCAGCATGCGTTCTACCAGCTGATCCACCAGGGCACGCGGCTCATCCCCGCCGACTTCATCGCGTTCGCGAACCCCGCATACCCCCTCCAGGACGGCGGCCGGGACGTGCACGGGCTGTTCCTCGCGAACTTCCTCGCGCAGACGAAGGCGCTCGCGTTCGGCAAGACCGCGGATGAGGTGGAGGCCGAGGGCACGACGGGTCCGCTCGTCGCGGCGCGCACGTTCGCGGGCAACCGCCCGACGACGTCGATCTTCGCTCCCGCGCTCACGCCGGCGGTGCTCGGCCAGCTGATCGCGCTGTACGAGCACATCGTCTTCACGCAGGGCGTCGTGTGGGGCATCAACTCCTTCGACCAGTGGGGCGTCGAGCTCGGCAAGCAGCTCGCCCTCCAGATCGCGCCCGCCATCGAGGGCGACGAGGCCGCGCTCGAGGCCCAGGACCCGTCGACGAAGGCGCTGCTCGCGTACTACCGCGCGCACCGCTCGAGCTGACGCGAGGTCCCCGACGGCCCGGCTGCGTTCGCGCGGCCGGGCCGTTCGGCGTCGTCAGCTGCGGACGACCGGCACGAGCGCGACGTCGCGGAGCACGTCGCCGTCGATGGAACACGTCATGAGCGTGCACGCGGGCTGGCGTCGACGGTCGGTGGGCGAGCCCGGGTTCAGCAGCCGGGTGCCCGCGGGGGTCGTCGAGTCCCACGGGATGTGGCTGTGCCCGAAGACGAGCACGTCGGGCCGATCCTCGGCCAGCAGACCGTCGACACGCTCCTCCCGCCCTCGGGCCGCCCCTGTCTCGTGGATCACGGCGAGGTCGATGCCCTCGATGCGCACCCGTGCGAGCACGGGCAGACGCGCACGCAGCGCAGGCCCGTCGTTGTTGCCGTGCACGCCGATGAGGCGCCGGGAGCGCGCCTCGAGAGCGTCGAGCGTCTCGACGTCGACCCAGTCGCCCGCGTGCACGACCACGTCGGCGGCGTCGATCGCGCGCCACACGTCATCCGGCAGCCGCCGGGCGCGCGCAGGCACATGGGTGTCGGCGAGCAGAACCAGGCGCGTCGTCATCCAGCGCGCTCCTTGGTCCGCCCGGCCGCCGTCATCGCGGCAGGCGCCCCTCGTGCAGGACGGCGTCGGGATCGACCCGCTGGCGGATGGCGCGGAGTCGATCGAGATCGGCGCGGGTCCCCGCGCGCTCGAGCGTCTCCTCGGGCGCGAGGAACGTCGGCACGAGCGGCGCCTCGTCCGCGCGACCGAGGATCTCGCGCAGGCCAGCGAGGCTCGCGTCACCCGGCTCGCGCGGCGCACCGGGCGCGACCGGGGCGAGCCCGTGCACGAGCCACGCGGCGTCGGACAGCGACGCGAACCCCTCGCGCTGTGGCGAGTCGAGTGCGCCGCCGAGCATGCGGAGCCCGAGTCCGACGAGGGGCGCCTGCTCGGGAAGCGCGCGGAACGTGAGGAGGTCGTCGAGCAGGGCGTCGTCGAGAGACCGCAGTGCCGAGGACACACCGCGTGTGGGCGTGGGATCGGTGGGCTCCGCCGATCGGGAGGCCATGAGCGCCGGTGTCGTGTGACCGAAGTCCTCGCGCTCGACGGGGGCCGCCGCGCGGATCGGCTCGAGGAACTCCGCCGCGGCCTCGTCGATCGCGAGGACATCGACCGTGAGGAAGCTGCGCGCCCTGATCGCCTCGGGCAGCTGAGGGACGTCGGGCATGCGCATCGACGTCGCGAAGAGATTGAGCGACGGCGGGGCGACAGCGGCGAGGTCGCGCACGGCTCGCAGCGCGTCGGCCGAGTGCGCCGAGTCGAAGACGATGCTGCCGCCCACGAGCACGGGGGCCGCGACGAGGTCGATCTCGATCTCGGTCACGATCCCCGCGATGCCGCCCGCGCCGCGCAGCGCCCACATGGTCTCGGGGTCGCTCGCGTCATCCACACGCTCGTGCGTCCCGTCGGGTCGGACGATCCAGGCCGCGCGCAGCGCGTCGGACCCGAGGCCCGCCGATCGGCTGAACCACGAGTGTCCCCCGCCGAGGGTGTAGCCCGTCGCGCTCACGACGCGGCTCGTGCCGGCGGGCGCGACCAGTCCCGTGCCGTCGAGGGCGTCGATGACCGCGCCCCAGGCGACGCCGGCGCCGATGCGCGCGATGCGGGCCTCCTGGTCGATCTCGAGCGCATCGAAGGCGCGGGGTCGAACGAGCACGGCGCCCTCGAGAGCCGAGGCCGCGCCGTGCCCGCACGGCTGGACAGCGAGCACGACGCCCTCCTCGCGCGCGAAGGCGACGAGGGCGACGAGGTCGTCGACACCGGCCGGCTCAGCGACCGCCGCGGGCCGCTGCTCGACGGAGAGATTCCACGGTCGGCGCGCCTCGTCGAAGGCGGCGTCGTCGGGCAGGCGGAGGGAGCCGGAGAGGCGGCCGCGGAGCGCATCGAGAGCGGACATGACCCACACGCTAGCGAGGTCGTCGGACATCCGTCTCCCCCGGCTCCGCATCGAGGAGGACGAGCTCGCGCGTCGCACGCGTCATCGCGACGTAGCGGTCGACCGCGGCCTCGATCCCGCCGCCCGGCGCGTCTGCGCCGGCGAGGAGCACGAGGTCGAACTCGAGCCCCTTCGCGTCCTCCGGCGTCGCCGAGCGGACGCGCCCGTGCGGGCGGAAGTCCGGGTCACCGATCACGCATGCCGTGCCCTCGACGTGCTCGGCGAGCCACCGCTCGAGAATCGCGTCGCGCTCACCCGCCCGCGCCCTCCGCACGGGGATGCCCGAGCTGCGTACGGACACCGGGACGTTCGCGTCGGGCAGGGCGGCGCGGATGACCGGCTCGGCGACCGCCATGATCTCCGACGGCGTCCGGTAGTTGACCGTGAGCGAGGCGACGCGCACGTCGCGCAGACCCGCGCGCGCGAGCCGCTCCTCCCACGAGCCGAGGAAGCCGTGCCGTGCCTGCGCTCGGTCGCCGACGACCGTCAGGCTGCGGGAGGGACAGCGGCGCAGCAGCATCTGCCACTGCGCGTCGGTGAGCTCCTGCGCCTCGTCGACGACGATGTGGGCGAAGGGCCCGATCAGCGCGTCGGGCTCGGGCGCCGGAACGCCCGCCTCGTCGACGAGGCTCTCCCGCGCGTCGTCCCCGCGCAGGATCATCGCGACGCCCATCTCGCTGTCGTCGTTCGCGATGAGATAGTCGGCGATGTCCTCCCGGTAGGCCCGCTGCGCGGACAGCGCCGCCTCGCGCTCCCGCGCGCGGCGCGCCGTCCCGGGATCGCCCAGTCGCATCCGGGCTGCATCGAGAAGCGGGAGATCCGCGCTCGTCCACGCCGCGCCATCCGCCCGCGTCAGCAGCCGCACCTCGTCGTCCGCGAGCCACGGCGCGCAGCGCCGCAGGTACGCCGGCACGGTCCACAGGTCGCTCACGAGATCCGCTGCCTCGAGCCGCGGCCACGCGCGCGTGAAGGCCGTCGCGAGGTCCCTGTCCTGCGCGAGCGCGCGGCGCAGGAGGTCCGCCGGCACCTCCTCGTCGTCGTGCCGGTCGGCGATGAGCTCGAGCAGCGTCTCCCAGACCTGGTCGCGCGCCTCGTTGTGCGGCGTCCCCGGCTCGGGAGACGCGAACGCGTCGGCCCAGTCATCCGCCGTCACGACGACGTCCGTCCATGGCGTCTCGACGAGCACCTCATCGACGGGCGGCTCCTCGTAGAGGCGCACGGCCGGCTCGATCGCCTGCACCATCCGCCCGTCCGCCTTGAGAGACGCGACCCGAGGGTCGGGTTCCGCGCGGGCGATGGCGCCCTCGACGACGAGGTCGTCGACCGTGCACACGCGCACGCCCTCCTCTCCGAGACTCGGCAGCACATCCGACACGTAGTCGAGATACGCGCGCGACGGCCCGACGACGAGCACGCCGCCGCCACCGCGTGCCATCCGCGGCTCGGCGTGTAGCAGGTAGGCCGCGCGGTGGAGCGCGACGACCGTCTTGCCCGTTCCCGGGCCGCCGTCGACGACGAGAGCGCCGGCCGAGGGTGCGCGGATGATCGCGTCCTGATCGGCCTGGATGGTCGCGAGCACATCGCGCATGTGCGGAGAGCGGCTCGCGCCGAGACTCGCGATGAAGGCGGACTGGTCGTCGAGCGCCGCGCCGCTCTCAAGGGCGTCGGCCGTGAACACCTCGTCCCAGTAGTCCACGATGCGGCCGCCGCTCCACCGGTAGCGCCGTCGGCTGCTCAGCCCCATCGGATCGGCGTGCGTCGCGCCGAAGAAGGGCTCGGCCGCCCGCGCCCTCCAGTCGACGAGGAGCGGCTCGCCATCGGCATCGGAGAGGCCGATGCGGCCGATGTAGACGGGGTCGCCGCCCTCGGCGGGCACCATGCGGCCGAGGCAGAGATCGAGGCCGAAGCGCCGCAGCAGGCGCAGGCGGGCCGTCAGGCGGTGGATCTCGAGGTCGCGGTCGAGGGCCTTCTGCCCCTGGCCGGCCGGCGCGCGGCGCTGCGCCTCGAGGCGGTCGGATGCGTCGGCGATCTGGCGAGCGAGGCTCGCGGCGATCGCGGCGAACTGCGCCTCGTCGCGTGCGATGAGCGCGGCGTCGGCCTTGGCGGCGCGGCTGTCGGGAAGGGCGAACGGGCTGAGGGCGGTGGTCATGCGGGCGGCTCCGACGATCGCGACGGCACGGCGGACACCCGCTGCGCGCGGGTGCCGGCCGGAGGGAAGGAGACGATTCTGCCCCGTACCGGGGGCCTTGCGGCAAGCCCCCACCCCGGCCGTACACTGGAACCGCGGGGAGATCAGAGGGCGACGACGCGCGCCGGTGCTCCATCCGCATCGATCGCGAGCGGGAAGACGCCGATCCGCGGATGCCGCTCGAGGCCCGCCAGGCCGCGCAGGTTCTCGACGATGAGCGCGTCGGCGCCGAGCACGATCTCGTGCACGGGGAAGCCCTCCCCGCCCGTCGGGTCGGGGCTCAGCAGGTCGACCGCGAGCACGCGCATGCCGTGCGCGACGAGCCAGGCGGCCGCCACCGGGGCGAGGTGCGGATGCGCGGTCGCGTCCGCCGACCCGAAGCGCTCCGCCCATCCGGTGTCCAGCACGACGATCGGCCGCAGATCGGCTTCGAGGTCGGCCGACGCCCGACGCAGGTCGTCGAGCGTGATGACCGCGCCGGCGGCGACGTCGCCGAGGTGCAGGACGATTGCCTCGCCTACGAGCTCGTCGAGCGGGATCGCGCCGGTCGTGCGCCCGCCCGCGATGACGTGGGACGGCGCGTCGAGGTGCGTTCCCGTGTGCGAGCCGAGGTGCAGGGCGGCGACCTCGACGCCGTCGCGCGCGATCTCGAGAGCCGGCTCGATGCGCACCGCGGGGTCGCCGGGGTACACGGTCATGCCGGTGCGGATGGGATGGCTGAGATCGCGCATGCGCCGACGGTACACCGCGCCGAAGATTTTCCTTGACATGAATATTCGTAGCAGTGAATACTTCAGTCATGGACCCGCTGCTCGCCGCTCTCGCCGATCCCGCCCGATGGCGGATGATCGAGCTGCTCGCCCTCCGCCCTCGCGCCGTGGGCGAGCTGGCGGAGCTCCTCGGCCTGCGCCAGCCGCAGACCACCAAGCACCTGCAGACGCTCGCGCGCGCGGGCGTCGTCAGCGTGCATCCCCTCGGCCAGCGGAGGGTGTACGCGCTCGAGACGTCGCCCCTCCGGGCTGCGGCGAACCGCCTCGCGAACCTCCTGCAGCAGGCCGATGCGCACGCCGACGAGCGCGAGGTGCTCGATCGCTATCGCGCCGCCGTCAGCGCGGAGCGTGCCGCCGCGGACTCCCCTGGATGGGCGGATGGCCGCTCGTTCGCCTTCGAGCGCCACCTCGCCGCCCCGCGCGAGACGGTGTGGCGTCATTGGACCGACGCCGCGCTCCTCGCCACGTGGTGGGCGCCGCCGTCTTTCGAGGTCATCGAGAGCATGATCGCACCGCATCCGGAGGGAGCGGTCGTGCTCGCCTACCGCGATCCGGACGGCGCTCACTACCGGTCGGACGGGCGGGTCCGGGTCGCCGAGGCTCCGGAGCGCCTCGAGTTCGACCTGTCGGTGCGCGACAGCGAGGGCGGTGTGGCCTTCACGGCCCACTACGCGGTCTCGCTCGACGAGGCTCCCCGGGGAACCCGTCTCGTGGCGGAGCTGCACCTCGACGCCACCGCCGTCGCCTCCGCTCCGTTCATCGCCGGCATCGAGACCGGCTGGAACCAGGTGCTCGACAACCTCGTCGCACGCGTCGCCGCGGACCCGCGGCCTGATCGGAAGGAACCCCTCTCATGAACGCTCACGCACCTCGCAGGGTCACGGCGAACCTCAGCCTCACCCTCGACGGACGCTTCAACGGCCCCGGCGGGCCCGGCGACCTCGCGGCGATCGTCCCGTATGCGGTGACCGATGTCGCACGCGACCAGATGCACCGCATGCACGAGAACGCGACGACGGCCGTGCTCGGACGCGGCAACGCGCAGGGGTTCCTCGGCTTCTGGCCTTCCGTCGCCGACGACCCCTCCGCAGACCCGCGCGACCGCGGCTACGCCGCCTGGCTCCGCGATGTCGAGAAGGTGGTCCTCTCGTCCTCCCTCTCGGAGGCGCCCTGGGAGCGCACGCGCATCGTCTCGGCCCCCGTCGCCGACGTCGTGACGCAGCTGCGCGCGTCCGGCGAGGGCGACATCCTCGTCAACACCAGCCCGAGCCTCATCCGCCCGCTCCTCGCCGCGGACCTCATCGACCGGCTCTACCTCATCGTCTGCCCCGAGATCTCCGGCGGCGGCGAGCGGCTGCTCGAGGACGGGCTCCCGTCGTCGTCCTGGCGCCTGGTGCTGCACGAGGCCGGCGACCGCGGGGAGCTCGCGCTCGTCTACGACCGAGCGCGCTGAGGACTCACCCGTCCGCGAGTGCGCCCTGCGGGATGTGGACGAGCCGGACGCCTCCGGCCTCGACCGCCTCGCCGATCGCGGTGCCGATGTCGCCCCGTCGCTCGACGCGCACGCCCCGCGCGCCGAAGGCATCCGCGAGCGCAGCCCAGTCCGGCTGGACGAGATCGACGCCGATCGGCGCGATGCCCCGGTCGATCTCGTTCTGCCGGATCTCCGCGTAGCCGCCGTTGTCGACGCACACGACGACGAGGTCGAGCCGCTGCTCGACCGCGGTCATGAGCTCGTTGACGCAGAACATGAGCGCGCCGTCGCCCAGGACGGCGACGACGGGCCGCTCGGTCTGGGCGACCCGGGCGCCGATCGCGGCGGGTAGTCCGTATCCGAGCGTCGCGTAGGTCGGCGTGTAGAGCAGCGAATGCGGGCGCGCCTGGCGGAGCACGTTCGCGAGCGCCATGTAGACGATCTGCGACGAGTCGCCTGCGACGACCGCGTCGTGGGGCAGGGCTCGCGCGATGGCCTCGGCGAGCGCGACGGTCTCCGGGAGGGCCTCACGGGTCTCCGCGAGGATGGCCGCGCGCGCGTCGGCGAGGTCCGGCGCGGGGCGCGTCCGGATCGCGAGCTCGGCGAGCAGCGCGTCGAGGACGGCCCGGCAGTCGCCCACGATCCCGACCGTCGCCTCGAGGTTCTTGTGCACCTGCGCGGCCGAGATGTCGATGCGGATGACCGGGCCGCGTGCGGCGAGTGCGGGAGCCCACAGCTCGGCCTCGCCGAGCTTCGAGCCGAGCACGACGAGCACGTCTGCGTCCTCCGCGACCCCGCGCGCCGACGCGAGTCGCAGGTTCGAGCCGAGCGACAGGGGGTGGTGCTCGTCGACCGTCCCCTTGCCGTTGAGGGTCGTCAGCACCGGAGCGCCGAGGCGCTCGGCGAGCGCCGTCACCTGCGTCGCGGCGCGCGTGGCGCCCCCGCCGGCGACGATCACGGGGCGCCGGGCGCCCTCGAGAAGCGCGACAGCACGGGCGACGGCGGTCGCGTCCGGCCCTGCCGCCGGGCGGAGCTCGCGCGGCGCCCGTGCGGCGACCGGCACCTCGGCCGGCGCCTCGAGCACGTCGAGCGGGATCTCGATGTGCACGGGGCGCGGCCGCCCCGTGCGGAAGAGCGCGAAGGCGTCGTGCACGGCGTCCACGGCCTCAGCCGCGCTCTCGACGCGGCGCGACCACTCCGCGATCGCACCGACCATGGCGCTCGCATCCTTGGTCTCGTGGAGCGTGCCGACGTCGCGGAACTCGTCTCCGCGCGCGACCCCGGGCGACAGCACGAGCAGCGGGCGGGACTCGCAGAACGCCGTGCCGATCGCGCTCATGGCGTTCTGCAGACCCGGCCCCGAGGTCGTGATGACGACGCCCGGCATCCCCGTCAGCTGCGCCCAGCCGTCCGCCCCGTAGCCCGAGCCCTGCTCATGGCGATTCGTGACGACGCGGATGCCGAGATCGGCCAGCGGGCGGTAGAGCTCGAGGTTGTGCGTGCCGGGGATGCCGAAGACGGCCGTGACGCCGTAGGCGCGGATCGTCTCGAGCACCGCACGCCCCGCGGTGTCCGCGTCGCGCGCCCCCGTCACGAGCCGACCTCCGCGCGGTGACGGCGCTCGCCGCCGATCCATGTCTCCCTGACCCGGATGGCGGCGATGCGCTCGGGCTCGACCGCGAGCGGGTCGTCGCTCAGCACGGCGAAGTCCGCGCACTTCCCGACCTCGAGCGAGCCGAGATCGTCCTCCCGCCCGAGCGACACCGCGCCTTCGTAGGTGTGGGCGCGCAGCGCCGCGCGCGCGGACACGCGCAGGTCGTCGGGGCCGAGACGGCGCCCGCGCCGCGTCACCCGCGTCACGGCCGTCTGGATCGCCTCGAGCGGGATGGGCTCGGCGACCGGCGCATCCGACGAGATCGTGATCGGCACACCGGCGGCCTCGAACTCGCCCAGCGGGTTGAACCGCTCCCCCGGGGTTCCGATGGCCTCCTCGACGCCCTCGCCCCAGTTGTAGTAGTGCTGCGTCTGGTTCACCGGCCGGATGCCCGCTGCAGCCATCCGGCGGATCTGGTCGGCCGTCGGCAGGCCGCAGTGCTCGATCCGATGGCGGGCGTCGGGATCGGGGCGCTCGGCGAGCGCCGCCTCGATCGCCGACACGACCATCTCGATCGCGGTCGGCGACTGCGCATGCGTGGCGGTCTGCAGGCCCGCGGCGTGTGCGCGGCGAATGAGCTCTGCGTACTCTGCGGGCTCGTGGTAGAGCTGGCCCGTGCGGCACGGGTCGCCCACGTACCCGTCGGGGAAGTACGCCGTCCATCCGCCGAGCGTGCCGTCGGCGTAGAGCTTGATGCCGGCGAAGCTCAGGTGCGCGTTGCCGAAGGCGCCCACGAGCCCCATCTCGAGTGCCTCGTCGAGGAGGTGCGAGAGCAGGTACATCGACACGCGCAGCTCGAGCCGCCCGGCCTCGGCGAGGCGCAGGTACATGTCGAACTCGCGACGCGAGACCTGAGCGTCGCCGATCGCGGTCACACCGCCCTCGAGGAACCGGCGGGTCGCGACATCGAGCTGGCGCAGGTGCTCCTCCGGCTCGTCGGCGAGGTGGAAGTTCGGTCCGTGATGGCCGATCTTCACGCCGTGCACCCCGGTGAGGATGTTGCAGGCCGCGTCGGACAGCTCGCCCGTGAGCTCGCCGTCTGCGTCGCGGAAGAACACGCCGCCCTCGGGGTCGGGCGTGCCGCGGTCGACGCCCGCGCGCTCGAGCGTCACGCTGTTGACGACGCCGCCGTGGCCCGAGGCGTTCATGAGGTAGACCTCGCGCTCTGCCGACACCTCGTCGAGCTCGAAGCGGGTCGGGTGACGGCGCTCGGCGAGGTTGCGGTGCTCGTACCCGTAGCCGCGGACGGGACGCCCCTCGGGGAGACCCTCCGCCGCGGCGCGGAGCAGCGCGACGATCTCGGGGATGCTGCCCGCCTTCTCGGGACCGCAGTCCACCCACGTCATCATCTGCCCGTACATGAGCGGATGCGCGTGCGCGTCGACGAAGCCCGGCACGACGACGCCGTCGCCGAGGTCGACGGTCTCCGGGCCGAGGCCGAGCGCGTGCGCGGCCGCCGCGCAGGTCTCGCGGTCGCCGACGGCGAGGATCCGGCCGCGATCGATGAGCATCGCCGTCGCGGTCGTGTCGCGGCCGTCGACCGTGTGGATCGCACGCGCGACGATCATCCGCGGCGCGGTCTGAGCGGGTCGGTCGAAGGGGGTCAGCTTCCTCATGGGAATCGGTTCGTCCTCGTGTCGGTGCGGGGCGTGAAGGACGCCGTGACCGGCGCCTCGTCGGAGTGCTGGGGAGCGAGCCGCGTGCAGATGCCGGCGAGCACGGCCATCCCGGTGAACATCGCGATCACCGACCAGACGCTGCCGGTCCACGCGATGAGCTGCGTCGCGAACCAGGGCGAGAACCCGGCCCAGACCGCCGCGCCCACGCCATAGGCGAGCGCGATCGACGTATAGCGCGCCTGAGGGCGGAACATCTGCGCGAGGATCGCGGCGATCGGAGCGTACGTCGCGCTCATGGCGACGCGCACGAGCGAGGCCAGGAGGAAGACGGCCGGCTCGATCCGCCCCGGCATGACGAGCAGGAAGGGCGCGAACGTGAGCACGGAGGTGACCAGGCCGATGTACATGATGTTCTTGCGCCCCCAGCGGTCGCCCAGCCACGCGATGGGGAGCGTCACGAGGAACTCGACGAACGACGCCACGGTCATCGCGTCGAGGATGAGCTGCTCGCTGAGCGCGACCGTCTCGCCGGTCGCGTATGCCGTGGCGAACGTCGTCGCGAGGTAGTAGCCGCCGGTCGAGATCGGCAGCAGGCCGATGCCGAGGAGGATCGGCAGCCAGTTGGCACGCAGCGCGAACGCGAGCGGCATGGACTGCTTGCGCCCCTCGACCTTCGAGGCGAAGACCGGCGACTCCTCGACGCGGTAGCGGACCCACAGCCCCACCCCGATGAGCACGATCGACGCGATGAACGGGATGCGCCATCCGCCGTCGATGATGAAGGTCTCGCCGCCGCGCGACATGATCGCGAAGACGCCGGACGCGAGCAGCGCACCGGCGGGGTTGCCGAGCTGCGTGAAGCCGCCGTAGAAGGTCTTCGACTTCTCGGGCGCGTGCTCGACGCTCATCAGGACGGCGCCGCCCCACTCGCCGCCGACCGCCAGCCCCTGCAGCGCGCGCAGGGCGATGAGGAGGATCGGCGCGGCGATGCCGATGTCGGCGTACGTCGGCAGGCAGCCGACGAGCACGGTCGCGACGCCCATGAGGAGGAGGGTGATCACGAGGGAGACACGGCGGCCCAGCTTGTCTCCGATGTGGCCGAAGACGATGCCGCCCAGCGGGCGGACGAGGAAGGCGACGGCGAACGTCGCGAAGGCGGCCGCTGTCTCGGCGAGCGGGTCGTCGCTCGGGAAGAACAGCGGTCCGAAGACGAGGGCGGCGGCGGTCGCGTAGACGTAGAAGTCGTACCACTCGATCGTGGTGCCGACGAACGCGGCGAAGCCGGCGCGCCGCGCTCTGCTGTGCGTGGAAGTCATGGTGGCCGCTCCTTTGCGGGGTATCGGGTTGCATCGGATGCTACGAGCGGCCGGAAGGAGGAGCAAGGCCAGAACTCCAGGAGAATCTCACTGTCGCCGATGTTCCGATTCGAGGTACGCGCACATCCGCTCGCGGTGTCTCCTTGAATCGCGAGTAGACTTCACTTCTGCGCGCGTCGACGCGCGTTCCACGGAATCTCGCGGATCGGAGACGGGATGGACTTCGAAGCCGACCTCGTTCGGGCACTGCAGGAGGACGGGCGTGCGAGCATCCACTCCCTCGCGCTGAGGCTCGGGCAGTCCCGCGCGGCCATCTCGACACGGCTCCGCGCGATGCTCGCCGACGGCACCGTGCGCGTCGTCGCCGCGGTCGATCCCGCCTTCCTCGGTCAGCACGTGCTCGCGCACGTCTCGGTGCGGGCCGATGGCTCCGTGCAGCCCATCGCGGAGCATCTGCGCGGGCTCCCCGAGACCGTGCTCGTCTCAGCCGTGGGCGGCTCGCACGATCTCGTCACCGAGGTGCGGGTCGGCTCCATGGCGACCCTCCACGAGCTGCTCGCGCGCATCCGCGGGCTCAGCGGCGTCGTGGACATCAGCACCCTGATCTACTCGACGGTCGTGAAGGGCTTCTTCGTCTCGGACTATCAGGGCGACCTCGTGATCGACGACATCGACATGTCGCTGATCGAGATGCTGCAGCGCGACGGCCGCATGAGCTATCGCGCACTCGGCGAGGCGGTCCGCCTCTCCCCCTCCGCAGTCACGACGCGCGTGCAGCGCCTCATCGCGGGCGGTGTCATCAAGATCAGCGCCGTCGAGGCGCGGGGCCTTGCGCACCGGCAGCTGTCGATGGGGGTCGGGCTCAACCTCTCCGGGGAGGACGACGCCGTGATCGACGCGCTGCGCGAGTGGCGCGGCGTCGACTTCGCCGCTCGCACGCTGGGCCGCTTCGACGCGGTCGCGACGCTCGTGGAGCCGACGGCGGGCGCGCTGTACGCGAGCCTCGAACGGCTCCGCACGCTCCCTGGCGTCGCGCGGATGGAGTCGTGGCTGCACCTCGCGGTGCTCAAGGAGGACTACGCGCGGACGCTGCGGCCCGCCGCGCGCTGAGGCCTCAGCCCTCCAGCGGCTGCTCGGCGAGGTGCACGCTGCGCTCGGCGCGCGCGCGACGCCGGACGGGGAGCATCGGGACGAGGTACACCGCGAATGTCACGGCGAATGCGGCGGCGGTCGCGCCGATCGGACTCGGCCAGACATAGGTGAGGAGATAGGACACGAGCGCGCCGACGACCCAGGCGATGATCGCGATCGGGTTCACCCCCTTCGCGAACCAGTAGCGGCCCCCCGAGCTGCGGAGGATGTCGGCGTTGTACGACCCGCGCCGGATGACGTAGTAGTCCACGATCATGATCGCGAACACCGGCACGAAGAACGCGCCGATGACCGTGAGGAACGTCGTGAACCGGTCGAGCAGCGCGAGCCACGTCGAGCCCGCGATCGAGATCGCGCCGAGGATGAGCGCGGTGGGGAGGAAGCGCGGCTGCCACCCGGGCAGGGAGTTCATGACCGACGTCGTCATCCCGTACACGACCATCGTGTTCGTCGCCATGACCGAGACGAAGATCACCACCGCGATCGGCGCCCCGAACGCCGTCACGAGCGCGGTCGGGTCGAACGGCGCCCCGTCGCCACCCGACAGGAGGATGTACGCGAATGCGGTCGCTCCGAGCGACATCGACACGATCGTCGAGGTCGCGTAGCCCGCGACCGAGCCGACGACGCCCGCACGCGAGGTCCGCGCGAGCCGGTTCACATCGGCCGACAGCACGGTCCACGAGATCGCCGTCGCGATGACCATGTCGAGCACGAACACGTGGGTGAGCTCGCCGGTCGGCTCGAGCGCGAAGTAGTCCGCCGGAGGGAACGCCGTGAACGCCTGCGCGAACATCCACCCGATGACGATGAGCATGAGCACCGCGAGCCACGGCTCGACCCGGGCGATGCCCTCGTGACCGAAGATCGCGAGGACGACGACGATCGCCTGGCACAGCACCGAGAACAGGACCGGGTTCGAGAAGCCCGTGAGCTGCGCGACGAGCGCGTCGACCGTCACCCCCGCGAGCATGGCCTGCACCCAGCTCCATCCCATGAGCACGAACACGTTCGCCGCGAGCGGCAGCAGGCTGCCGCGGGTGCCGAACGCGCCGCGTGTCAGCGCCATCGTCGGCAGGCCGGTGCGTGTGCCGATGTTGCCGACGGCCGCGAGCACGGCCACGCCCGCGAGCGTGCCGATCACGATCATGAGAAGCGCGCCGCCGTAGTCGATCCCGGGCACGAACAGCGTGCCCGTCAGAAGAGTCGTCACGACGAGGTTGGCGGCGAGCCAGATCATCCCGACACGCCGGACCGCGAGCGTGCCCGTGACGGGGCCGGTCGCGTCGGCGGGGGTCTCTCGACGGCGTTCGGATGACATCGGCGTCTCCTCGGGGTGCGGCTCAGTCGCCGGCGGGAAGGGGTGACAGGTGCTCGTGGATCGCGACGAGGCGATCGCCGTCGACGCGGAAGACGATGCTCTCGCGCTCGCGGTACGCCTCCTCGCCGACGCCGGTGGCGACCCGGGTCGCCACCGTGTGGCTGAAGACCGCACCGCCGGGGTAGGTCTGCACGAGCGCGTCCGACGACGTGCACGACAGCACGCGCCATCCCGATTCGGTCCACGACCTCCACAAGATCTCGTACGACGCCCGGTCGTCGAGCCGCGCGGCCTCGGTGTGGAACACGAACGAGGCGTCGGGTGCGAAGCGCGCGAAGTAGCGCCGGGTGTCGGTCGCGGCGAACGCGTCGACGATGGCGGCGGCCGCCGCCGCGACCTCGTCCTCGCCGGGCGTGCGGACGCTCATCGCTCGACCCGGGGCGCCATCGCGCTGATGAGCTCGTACGCGACGTGCGACGCCGCGACGGCCGTGAGCTGCGCGTGGTCGTAGGCCGGCGCGACCTCGACGACGTCGGCTCCGACGATGCGCTTGTCGGCGAGGGCGCGCAGGATGCACAGGAGCTCGCGCGAGGTGAGGCCGCCGGCCTCGGGCGTCCCCGTGCCCGGGGCATGCGCGGGATCGAGCACGTCGATGTCGATCGAGATGTAGAGCGGCGCGTCGCCGATCCGGGTGCGGATCCGCTTGATCGCGCGCTCGACGCCGTCCTCCTCGATCTGCTCGCTCGTCACGATCGCGAAGCCGAGGCGCTCGTCGTCGACGAGGTCGGACTGCCCGTACAGGGGGCCGCGCGTTCCGACGTGCATGCTCGCGGTCTGGTCGATGAGCCCCTCCTCGCTCGCGCGACGGAAGGGCGTGCCGTGCGTGACGGGCGCGCCGAAGTAGGTGTCCCACGTGTCGAGGTGGGCGTCGAAGTGCAGCACCGCGACCGGTCCGTGGTCGCGCGCGACGGAGCGGAGAAGCGGAAGCGCGATCGTGTGGTCGCCGCCGATCGTCACGAGGCGCGTTCCTCCTGCGCGCAGCGCCGTCGCTGCTTCGTCGATCGCGCGGACCGCGTCGTCGATGTCGAACGGGTTCGCGGCGATGTCGCCCGCGTCGGCGACCTGCTGAGCGGCGAACGGCGAGACGCCCTGCGCGGGATTGAACGGCCGCAGCAGACGGGACGCCTCGCGGACGTGAGCGGGACCGAACCGGGCGCCGGGGCGGTAGCTCACACCGCTGTCGAACGGAACGCCCACGACGGCGATGTCGGCTCGGTCCACCTCGTCGATGCGCGGGAGTCGCGCGAAGGTCGCGATGCCCGCGAAGCGGGGGACGACGGATGCGTCGACGGGTCCGATGGGTTCGGTCATGGCGGGTCCTCCTGTGCGGGATCGCCTGGATCCTACGCACGCAGAGGAGGGGCCCGCAAGCGCGGAAATCCAGCGCTTGCGGGCCTCAGGAGAAGGAATCTCGGGCAGCTCCGGCGATATCCGCACGAGTGTCATGTTCAGCGCACGGGACGCTGGAGTTCTGCACCCGCCGATCGCCATTCCCCCGATTCTCGGGAGCGGAGGCGGCGCGCCGATTCGAGGTCTTCGGGGGCGAGGTCGCCCTCCCCGTCCTCGCCGAGCTCGGCGACGACCGGATCCTCGTCCTGCGTCTCGGGCTGCACGTCGCTCACGGGGAGGTCGGCCGCCGGGATCTCGTCGTCGTCCGCCGGGATCTCGTCGGGGTCACGGCCGGTCGCCGTCTCCTCGCTCGCCCCCTCCGCCGCATCGCGCGCCTCGGTCTGCTCCCACTCCGCCTGCGCAGGATCGGCGGACGGGTCCGCGTACGCGGTCGCCTCCGCATCCCGGACAGGGCGGATGGCGTCGGGGTCGTCGGTCAGGCGGCTGTCGTTCGCGTCCATGGGGTCCTCCTGTCGGAGCCGGGTGTCGGTACCCGTCCACTCTGCGCGACGGCGCGGTCCGCGCCGAGGGGCTTGATCCGCGACCGCGCGCGCGTTATCACCGGCCCTCGTCAGACCTTCGCCGGCGGGAGCCGCTTGGCGTCCTGCGACGGGAAGATCACCTTCTGCACGATGATGATGATGCTCGCCGCCACCGGGATCGCGACGAGCGCGCCCAGCACGCCGCCGAGGGCACCGCCCGCGACGGCGGCGATGACGACGATCGCGCCCGGCACGGCGACAGCCTTGCTCATGATGCGCGGGCTCAGCACGTACGCCTCGATCTGCATGTAGACGAGGTAGTACCCGAACGCGATGAGCGCCGTCACCGGCGAGGCGATCAGGCAGATGAGCGAGTTGATGATCGACGCGCTGAGCGTTCCGACGAGCGGGATGAGCGAGCCGATGAACGCGATGAGCGCGAGGAGCGCCGGCATGGGCGCCCCGATGATGCTCAGCACGATGAGGCTGAGCACGCCGTTGATGAGCGCGAGGCTCGCCTGGCCGATCACGTAGCGGCCGACCGCACTCGAGATCTCCTCGAGCACCTCGGTGAAGCGCGCCCGCTGGTAGGCGGGAACGAAGCGCGCCGCGAGGCGCTTCATGCCGCGCAGCGATGCCATGAAGTAGAGCGTGAGGATGAGCACGATCGTCATGCCCGTGACGCCGCCCGCGATGCCGGCTCCGACCGCGACGATGCCTCCGCCGATCTGGGTGAGGTTGGCCGGATCCTGGAGGAAGCTCAGCGCCTGCCCTGCCGCGTCCTCGAACGACGACCCGAACTGCGCGCTCAGCTGCCGGTACCAGTCGCTGGCCATGACGTCGCTCACCATCTGCGGCCCGTTGTCGATGAGGTTCGTCACCTGCTGCACGAGCACGGGGACGATCGCGAGCACGATGCCGGCGAACGCGAGCAGCACGCCGGCCACGACGATCGCGACCGCGGCCGGGCGCGGGAGCCGCCGCTCGATCGCGCGGACGACCGGATCGAGACCGAGCGCGAGGAACAGCGCGATCCCGATGTACACGAGGACCGTGGCGAGCTTGCCCACGAGCGACCCGATGAGCAGCGCGACGAGCACGCCGAGCGCCCCGAAGAGGCCGAAGGTGAACGGGCGGATGCGCCAGCCCACGAGCCTCGCCTCGATCGGCCCACGGGGCTCGCTCTCGACCGTCGTCCGCCGCATGGCTGTCTCCCCCGCGCTCGATGCCGTTCCTCTGCCGATCATAGGCGCGCGTGATGCTCAGTCGTCGTCGAGGAGGGCGGCCGCGTACATGGGCCGCGCGGCATCCGCGCTCGGCGGATGGAACAGGCCCGCCGTCGCGTCGCGGTACAGGCGGCTGAGCTCGCTGCCGTTGTCGAAGCCGCTGCCGCCCGCGCACAGGAGGGCGGTCTCCGCGGCCCTGCGCGCCGCGTGCGACGCGTTGAGCCGCGCGCTCACGAGCCGCAGCGGCCATCCGGCGCCGTGCTCGACGAGCTCGTCGAAGTCGCGCGTGTAGGCCTCGAGCTGCGCGGGCACCGCGAGGTACGCCATGTGCGCATCGGCGAGGCGCACGCGCGCCTCGGGCACCTCGGCGAACGTCGTGCCGGTCTTCGCCGAGCGCCGCCGCTTCAGCGCTTCGGCCCCCAGCTCGAGCGCGCGGCGTGCGATGCCCGCGTAGACCGACCCGACGAGCAGCTGGAACGTGCTCGTGATCGCGAACACGAGGAGGTCGGGATGGCGTCCCGCCGGGATCCGGCGAGCGACCCGGTCGGCGCGGAGCGGCACGCCGTCGAGGATGGTCGCACGGCTCTGCGACGCGCGCATGCCGAGCACGTCCCACTGGTCGGAGACCGTGATGCCGGGCGCGTCCCGGTCGACGAAGCCGTACACGAGCACGGGGTCGTCGGGAACGGAGCCGTCGCGTCCGTGCACGATGAGGCGCGTCCACACGGGCGAGAGCGACGTGAAGATCTTGACGCCCGTGAGGCGGTACCCGCCGTCGCCGTCGGGCTCCGCGACGGTGTTCGACCCCTGAAGCACCCAGTCGTTCGACGGCTCGCTGATGCCGAACGCGAAGATCTCGCCCGCCATGGCCTCCTCGAGCACCCACGCCAGCGACCGGTCGCCGCGCGCGAGCATCGCCTGGACGACGCCCGTGCACATGAGGTGCATGTTGATCGCGAGCGCCGTGGCCGGAGCCGCCCCGGCGAGACGCTGCTGCAGCCGGGAGACGTCGCCGAGGCCGAGGCCTGCCCCGCCGAGCTCCTCGGGGACGAACAGCGTCAGATAGCCGACTGCGCGCAGCTCCTCGAGGTCCTCGTCGAAGAAGCGGTTCTCCCGGTCGTACACGGCGGCGCGCTCCCGGAACCGCTCGAGCAGATCGTCGGGGAGGTACCGCTCGGCGAGCTCAGCATGCCTGCGTTCCCGGTCCATGTGTCTCCTCTCCGCGCGCGATGAGCAGCGCGCCGTTGTGCCCGCCGAAGCCGAACGACGTCGACAGCACGGCGGCGACGTCAGCGCGCCGCGCCGTGCCGGCGACCACGTCCCATCCGGGCTCGGGGTCGTCGAGATTGAGCGTGGGCGGCAGGATGCCGTCGCGGATGCTCAGCGCCGCGATGATCGCCTCCACGACGCCCGCCGCGCCGAGCAGATGCCCGGTCGACGACTTCGTCGCGCTGATGGGGATGGCGCGGGCGCGGGCGCCGAGGGCGGCCTCGAGCGCCGCGAGCTCGGCCGCGTCGCCCGCGGGCGTGCCCGTGCCGTGCGCGTTCACGTGCTGCACCCGCTCGGCCGTCACGCCTGCGTCATCGAGGCAGGCGCGGATCGCGGCCGCCGCGCCTGCGCCGTCGGGGCGCGGAGCGGTGGGATGGTGCGCATCGCTCGATGCGCCGAATCCCGCGACCTCGGCGATCGCACGGGCACCGCGAGCCCGCGCGCCGTGGGCCGGCTCGAGCAGCACGGCCGCGGCGCCCTGCGACATGACGAAGCCCGTTCGCCCGCGGTCGAACGGCCGCGATGCCGCCGATGGGTCGTCCTCGTATCCCGTCGCGAGCGCGCGCAGGTTGGCGTTCGAGGCGAGGTTCACGGGTCCGAGGCAGTCCTCCATCCCCACGACGAGCACGGCGTCGGCGTACCCGTGCCGGATGCGGCGCATGCCCTCGCCGATCGCGACGGCGCCGCTCGCGCAGGTGGCCGAGACCGCCGAGGCGGCTCCCGTGAGGCCATGCCTCTGGCTGAGCAGAGCGGCCGCCGCGTCGGGCGCGCCGTGCATCGCGAGAGCGAGCGGGACCGCCCGCGGCCCGCGGGCATCCAGCGCTCTCGTCGCGCGCTGCATGGCGTCGACCGGCCCCGAGCCGGTCGCGGCGATGACATCGACGCGGCCGCCGAGAATGCCGCGAGCATCCGCGTCGTCGATCGCCTCGTCTCCTGCGGCGACAGCCCACTGGAGCACGGCGCTGAGGCGCCGCGCGAGGCCGGGCTCGAGGAGGTCGGATGCATCGAAGTCGCGCACCTGGCCCCCGATGCGGACGGGGAGCCCGGCGAACTCCGGCCCGTCGAGCTCGCGGATGGCGCTGCGGCCGTCGGCGACGGCCTGCCACATCGCGGGGACGCCGATGCCGCTCGGCGTGACGGCGCCGGCTCCCGTGATCACGACGCGGCGGCTCACAGGCGCTCCGCCTCTCCGCGCACGACGAGTTCCGTCGCCTCGGCACGCCGGATCTTGCCGCCGACGGTCCGCGGCAGGCGAGCGACCCGGTACCAGCGGCGCGGCACGAACTGGGGGGCGAGGTGCGAGCGCGCGTGCGCCAGGAGCGCCGCCTTGTCGGGTGCGTCGCCCTCGAGGATGAGGGCGATGGCCGTCCCGAGGCGCCCGTCGGGCAGGGCGACCGCACAGGTCGCCACGACCCCGGCCATCCCGTCGAACGCCCGCTCGACGTCGGGCAGCGCGACCTTGTGGCCCCCGGTCACCGCGATGTCCCCGGCGCGCCCGATGAGCTCGAGACGGCCGCCGATGATCCGCGCCTGATCGTGGACCGTGGCCCACCCCGACGCATCGCGCAGCACGGCGTCGGTCGTGCCCGAGACGTAGCCGTCGGAGCACGCGGCGGCGCGCACCCACAGGGTGCCGGGCTTGCCGTCGGGCAGGTCGACGCCGTCGGCGCCGCGGACCCGCACGGCGATCCCGTCGTAGACGTCGATGAGCGTGCCGTCGCCGCCGCGGCTGTCGCCGATGAAGCCGATCTCCGCCGCGCCGTAGTAGCTGATCAGGCGCACGTGCGGGAGCGCCGAGGCGAGGCCCGCGCGGATGCGCGCCGGCAGGTTCGCGCCCCCGGTCACGACGAGGTCGAGCGACGCGAGCCGGTCGGGATCCCGCCGAGCCGCGGCGGTGAGCGCCTCGACGACCGCAGGGACCGCGACGACGCGCGTGATGTGCTCGTCGCGGATGCGCCGGGTCGCGTCGAGGGGGTCGAACGCGTCGGCGAGGTGCACGCTGCCGCCCGTCGCCAGGCACTCGATCACGGCGTAGAGCGTGAGGCTGTACGAGACGGGGCCCGGCGCGAGCGTCGCGACACCGGGCAGCGGCTCGAGATGGGCGCTCGACACGGCGACGTTCTCGCGATACTGCCGGCGGGTCTTGAGGAACGCCTTCGGGTCGCTCGTCGTGCCTGAGGAGAAGAGCATGAGGAACGGCTCGTCCGCGTCGCGCACGGCCGGCGGCGCGGCCGGCCGCGTCTCGGCCTCTCGGCGCCGGACGTCGTCGAGCGAGAGGACCACGCCTCTCCAGCCGGCCTCCGCGAGCGCGCCGGCGAGCGCGGGATCGTCGCTCACGACGACGCCGATCCCGGTCGCGACGACGACGCGCACGCGATGCGCGAGCGGCCAGCGCGGGTCGATGACGGCGGAGACGGATCGGTGCCCCGCGAGCCCAGCGACGAGGCGCGCCGTGTGGAAGGCCGAGGTGACGCTGACAGCCGTGATCGGGATGCCCTCCGTCTCGCGCGCCGGGGCGGGCGGATGGTCCTGGGCGCCGTGGAGCGCGTCGACGACCGCGAACACGCGCCGCGAGTCCTCGACGAGGTCGGCGTACGAGAGCCGCTCGCCCTCCCCCGCGATCGCCGTCCGCTCGGGATGCCGCGACGCGACATCGAGGATCGTCGAGGTGATCGGCACGGACCCAGTCTAGGAACCCGTCTGGATGCCGACTCAGCGCCCGCGCGCGAACACGGCGTGCAGGAGCGGGAGCGCGGAGGCCGCCATGAGCCAGCCACCGAGCGCCGCGTCGCCCGCGTGCAGGATCGCCCCGGCGATGAGAAGCGCGCTGAACACGATCGCGGAGCCCAGCCGCCGCGCGAGGTTCTCGAGCCGCGACAGGCGCCGATCCAGCCGCGGGGTCGACACCTCGACGGAGCCGTCCTCGATCCTCCCGATGAGGCCGTCGAGCCGCTTCGGCAGGCGCAGCGCGAGGCCTGCGGCGTCGAGCGCCTCCTTGGCGACATCCTGCACGACGTTGCCGCCCTCGTCGCGCAGCAGCTGCGCGGCGTACGGCTCGACCGAGTCCCACAGGTTGAAGCGCGGGTCGAGCGCGCTGCACACCCCGGAGGTCAGCGACATGGCGCGCACGACGAGCAGGAAGTTCTCGGGCAGCTGGAAAGGCATCGCACGGGCGAGATCGCCGAACTCCGCCGCGAAGTCGCGGAACTCACGCGGATCCACCTCGCGGAGCTCGGCGAACCCCATCCCGCCGAAGCGGGCGAAGAGCGCAGCAAGCGCGCGCTCGAGCTCGGCGACATCCGCGGAGGGCAGGAGGGCGCCGACCGACCGGATCGCGTCGACGAGACCGCGGCCGTCGCGAGCTGCCGCGGCGATGAGCGCCTTGCGCAGCCCCGCGCGGGTGCTCGGCGGGACCTCGCCCATCATCCCGAAGTCGATGAAGGTGAGCCGCCACGAGCCGCCGCCCGTCGGCGTCACGAAGATGTTGCCGGGGTGCGGATCGGCGTGGAAGTACCCGTGCACGAAGAGCTGGTCGAACATGACCGAGGCGAACACGGGCGCGACCTCGGCCGGGTCGATGCCCGCCGCGCGCAGTCCGTCGGCGTCGGTGATCTTGATCGCGGTGACGTCCTCCAGGGCGAGGACGCGGCGCGTCGTGCGCTCCCAGAGCACGGCCGGCACCGCCACGCGGGCGTCGCCCGCGAAGTCCTCGGCGAAGCGCTCGGAGGCGGCGGCCTCGTGGAGATAGTCGATCTCCTCGCGGCACGTCTGGGCGAACTCCTCGATGAGCGCGGGCATGTCGACCCGCTCGCGGACGACGCGGACGCGGCGCAGCCATCCGGCGACCCGCCGGAGCGCCGCCAGGTCGGTGTCGACGACAGCATCGATGCCGGGGCGCTGCACCTTGAGGACGACGCCGTGGATGCCCGTCTGGGCCGCGTCGGCCGCGGCAGGGCGCGCGCGGTGCGCCTGTCCGAGCGACGCGGCCGCGATCGGGGTCTCGTCGACAGCCGCGAACGCACGGTCGAGCGGGATGCCCAGCTCGGCTTCCGCGAGCGCGCGGACGTCGGCGAAGGCCACGGGCGGCACCTCGTCCTGCAGGCCCTCGAGCTCGGAGGTGATCTCGGGCGGGAGCACATCGAGGCGCGACGACATGAACTGCCCCACCTTGATCATGAGCCCGCCGAGCTCGACGGCGAGCGCGTGGAAGCGCCGCGCGAAGCGCGTCAGACGCTGCGTCCTCGTGCGCTCGGCAACGCCCGCGAGGCCGATGCGCGGCAGCACGAGCTCGTACCACCACTCGATCGCGAGGTTCCGCGCCGCGAAGCGGAGGATGCGACGGTAGCGCGCGCGGGAGACGTCGTCGACGGGCGCGCCCGACGCGCCGGCGGCCGCCACCCCGCTCAGTCCTGCGCCAGGATCGCGTACAGCCGGCGCCGTGCCTCGTCGAGCACATCCACCGCCTGCTGCACCTGCTCGGGCGTGCCGGTGCGGCCGACCTGGGCCGCGGCCTGCGCGAGCTCGAGACCGGCCTTCGGCAGCGCCGTGAACGCCGGGCGCTCAGCGCCCTCGGACGGCGACCCCCACGGGACGGAGGCGCGCGCGGCCTCCTCGCGGCCGGCGTCGGTCATCACGTACGTCTTGCGGCCGCCCGACTCCTCGGCGCGCACGAGTCCCTCGTCGGCGAGGAGCTGCAGGGTGGGATACACCGAGCCGGCGCTGGGCTTCCAGCTGCCGCCCGTGCGCTCCTCGATCTCGCGGATGATCTGGTAGCCGTGCATCGGCTGCTCGGCGAGGAGCACGAGCACGGCCGCGCGCACGTCGCCGCGCCCCATCCGCGTGCCGCCGCGCTTGTCGAACGACGAGCGCAGCTGCTCCATCATCTGCCACATGCCCTCGAGGGGGTTGCCGCCGCCGAAGCCGCCGGCCGGGAACGAACCGCTCATGATCGTCTCCTTCATCTCGAACGATACTCAACGATATGTCGTCGAGAGCGATCGGGGAAGGGTCATCCGTGAGCGATCCGGGCAGCGGTCCGCAGATCGTCGACGAGGCGATCGAAGGCCGTCTGCCGATCCGTCGCCTCGCGGATGCGCAGCAGGCTCGACGGGTGCGCGGTCACGATCGTCGGCGTCGCCGAGGCGTCCGCCGACTCGAGCACCGTGCCGCGTGCCTCGCCGATCTTCACGGGGGCGCCGAGAACCGACCGCGCGGCGGTCGCGCCGAGCGCCACGATGGCGGATGGCCGAACGAGGGCGATCTCGGCCTCGAGCCACGGTCGGCAGGCGGTGAGATGGCCGACGGCGGGCTTCTCGTGGATGCGCCGCTTGCCGCGTCGCTCGAAGCGGAAGTGCTTGACCGCGTTCGTGCGGTAGACATCCTCATCCGGCACGCTCGCGGCGTCGAGGGCGTCCGCGAGGACGCGGCCCGCCGGGCCGACGAAGGGCTCCCCCTCGAGGTCCTCGCGGTCACCCGGCTGCTCCCCCACGAGCATGAGACGCGCCGCGGGCGAGCCGCGCGAGAACACGACCTGCGTCGCGTCCTCCCACAGCTCGCAGCCGCGGCACGTCTCGGCAGCCTGCCGAAGGCCGTCCAGATCCGCTCCCTCGGGAACCCACTCCCCGGCGCCGGGGCGATCGATGTCGGCCATCGCCATCCGTCCGATCAGGCCGCGCGCACGAGCACGCGGCCGTCGTCGACCCGCACCTCCCAGCGCGGCTGCGGCACGCTCGCGGGGCCGCGATCGACGCTGCCGTCGTCGAGGCGGAAGCGGCTTCCGTGCCAGGGGCACGTGACGCAGCCGCTCGGGTCGAGCTCGCCCTCGTCGAGCGGCCCGCCCGCGTGCGTGCAGGTGGCCGAGAGCGCGTGGAGCTCGCCGCGCTGGCGCACGAGCAGAAGCGGCGTGTCGCCGACCGTCACCCTGTTGAGCTCGCCCTCGCGGATCTCGTCGTCGGCCGCGACGTCGTTCCACTTCCGGGTCGTCTTCTGGAACGCGGTGTGGTTGACGCCGATGCCCTTGACGTAGGACAGGTGCCCGCCGAGGTAGGCCGACGCCAGCGTGACGCTCACCGCGACGAGACTCAGCGCGACGCCGACGCCCCGGTGGCCGCGTCGGCGCGCCACCCACGATGCCGCCTGCAGCACGGAGGCCGTGCCGTTCGTCGCCGCGTGCACGAGGCCGACCCGCTTGTCGGGTCCGTACGTGTCGGACCAGTCCGCCGCGCCCGCGAGCGCCGTCGGCGCCGAGGCGACCAGGCCGAGTCCGACGAGCTTGCGCGAGGCCTCCGCGCTGTCCTCGCCCCCGAGGAGGTCGAGGGCCGTCGCCGCGCCCCATGCGCCGATCGGCAGGTCGGTCAGGACAGGGTGCAGCTGGTGGCCGAGCCACGAGCCCGATAGCGCGTTCTTGACGGGAGCGGCCTTCGTGACGGCCGCGACCCATCCGCTCACCTTCTCGACGATGCCGTCGAGCTCCTTCGCCTTCCCGATGCGCTCGACGAGGTCGTTCACGATCTTCGGTGCCTGCATGTCGTTTCCTCCTTCGTCTCGCGCGCGTCAGTGCATCGTGTCGGGGTCGGAGTCGCCCATGTGGCCCGGCAGCGTCACCGAGAGCACGCGCTCGACGAACGCCGCGTACTCGTCCATGTAGTGGCGGAGGAACTTCTCCGTGCCCTCGTCGGCGACCTCGCCGTCGTCGCCGTAGACCTCGGGCTTGAACGTGATGTAGGCCTCGGGCGCGTTCAGCTGCGGTGCATCGAGGAAGCTCAGCACGCTGCGCATCGACGACTGCATGACGGCGGTGCCGATCGCTCCGACCGATGCGCCGATGATGCCGGTGGGCTTGCGGGCGAAGGAGTTCTGACCCCACGGCCGCGATCCCCAGTCGATCGCGTTCTTCAGCGGCGCCGGGATCGAGCGGTTGTACTCGGGCGAGACGAACAGCAGCCCATCCGACCCCTCGATGGCGGCCTTGAACTCGGTCACCGCGGGCACCGGGTCCATCTCGTCGTCGCGGTTGTACAGGGGGAGGTCTCGGATGGGGATCTCGGTGAGCTCGAGGCTGTCGGGCGCGAGGCGGATGAGCGCCTTCGCGAGCACGCGGTTGATGGAGTCCTGCGAGAGGCTGCCGACGAGGTAGCCGATCCGATGGGTCATGACACGCTCCTTCTCGTTGCGGGTCACTTCGGTATAGCGCGTCGGCCCCCGGCATGTCACGGGGTTGCGCGTTCTCGCCGATGTCGGCATGCGGCCGCGGATGGTCGATGTCGGTGCTGCGTGGAAGGCTGGCGGGAACGACGGGAGGAGAGGGCATGGCAGGTCCCGAGGAGGCGGCCGCGCTCACGCCGGGCGACCTCGCGGAGCTCCGCGAGCTGCTCGTCGACGAGAGCCGACGCGCCCGCGCGCAGATCGCGTCCCTCACGGGCGCGTTCGACGACATCGTGGGCGCCGCCGACCACACGGCGACCGACGACGAGCACGACCCCGAGGGATCGACGATCGCGCTCGAGCGCTCGCAGACGAGCGCCCTGCTCGTCTCGACGCGCGCTCACCTCGCCGACGTCGACCTCGCCCTCACGCGCATCGACGAAGGAGCGTACGGCGTCTGCGAGAGCTGCGGTCAGCCGATCGCCCGCGAACGGCTGCTCGCCCGGCCCGCTTCACGCACGTGCGTCGTGTGCGCAGCCCGCGCGCAGCGGCGGCGCTGATCCACTGGATCGCGGGGGCCGTGCCCTCGTCAGGACGCGTCGGCCGGCGGATTGTGCATGAACTCGAGACGGATGCCGCTGTCATCCTCGACGAACGACGCGTAGTACCGGTCGGTGTAGCGCGGGTACTCCTTGGGGTCGCGCACGGGCGTCCACCCTGCGGCGAGCGCGATCGCGTGCATCCGGTCCACCTCCTCGCGCGAGTCGACCGCGAACGCGAGGTGCTGCCATCCGACCCGCCCGTGACGGTGGGGCCCGCTGTCGGGCTCGCGGGGCGGATAGATGATGAACTCCGTGTCGTCGCCGCGCTGCCAGGAGACGGAGCCGCCGTCGTCGAATCCGCACGTGTAGCCGAGCGCCTCGAGGATGGGGTGGTACTGCTCCTTGGCCCGCGCGAGGTCTTCCACGGTGATTCCGAGATGGTCGAGAAGTGCCATGCCCCCAGTGTCGCGGACGACCGCGTTACGCTGTGCACGACGCGAGCGAAGGAGCCGCCATGTCTCGACAGGAAGAGCATCACGTCCCCGCGCCGGGCGAGCCGAGCGTGCCCGAGCTGGAAGACGACGAGACCGTCGCGCCCCGACCCGAGGAGGAGATCGCCGACGTGCTGCGGGCCGAGCCCGACGTCGAGGATCACGCCCGCAGCGCGTAGGCGCGCAAGGGGTTGCCGACCGGCGGGGGCCGCTCGCTAGCCTCGGACGATGGCACTCCAGCGGCTCATCCTCATCCGCCACGGCGAGAGCGTCGGCAACGAGGCGGCGAGCGCCGCCGAGCGTGCGGGCGAGGAGGTCATCGACCTTCCGTACCGCGACGCGGACACACCGCTCTCCCCGACCGGCGAGGCGCAGGCGGCCGCGCTCCGCTCGGCGCTGCGCGCGCTCGGCGCGGGGGATGCGATCGCCTGGACGTCTCCGTATCGACGCGCGGCGCAGACGGCCGAGCACGCTCTCGCGGAGCTCGGCGCGCCCGCGGTCGGCGACGAGCGCCTCCGCGACCGCGAGCTGGGCGTGCTCGATCACCTGACCTCGCACGGCGTCGTCGCGCGGTATCCGTCGGAGGCCGAGCGACGCGACCATCTGGGCAAGTTCTTCTATCGTCCGCCGGGCGGCGAGTCGTGGGCGGACGTCGCGCTGCGACTGCGCTCGTTCCTCTCCGACGCAGCCGGGGCGGCAGCCGCGACCGGCGTCGTGTTCGTGCACGAGGCGGTCGTCCACCTGATCCGGTACGTGCTCGAGGGGTGGGATGAGCGCCGCGTCCTCGCCGCGGCGATCGAGGAGCCCGTGCCGAACGCATCGGCGACGGTGCTCGAGCGGGCGGACGGAGGCTGGCGCGCTGCGCGCGTCGGCGACGTCGGCCATCTGATCGAGGCGGGCGTCGAGGCGACGCTGCACACCGGGCGCCGGGACGCACTGCCCAGCGGGGGCGAGATCGACCCCGGGCATCCCGACGACGCGGAGGCGGAATCGCGTGTCTCTGCGGAGTGAGCGGGTCACGCCCCGGCTGCTGCGCGGCTGGGGGCTTCCCGACCCTGGCGACTCGAAGTACTCGCGCGGCACCGTGCTCGTGGTCGGCGGGGCCCTGCGCAGCCCAGGCGCCGCCATCCTGGCCGGAACGGCCGCCCTCCGGGTCGGCGCCGGTCGGATCACGCTCGCCGTGGCGCGCTCCGTCGCACCGTCCGTGGGCGCAGCGGTTGCCGAGTCGGGCATCGTCGCGCTGCCGGAGACGGACCAGGGTTCCGTCCGTGCGGAGGCGAGCGCCCTTCTCGTTCCGGAGCTCGACCGCGTGCAGGCCGTGCTCATCGGGTCGGGACTCGACGACATCGAGGTCGCGGGGCGCCTGCTCGCGTCGCTCGCGGCCGAGGCGCCGGAGTCGGTTGTGTTCGTCGTCGACGCGTTCGCTCTCGGTGCGCTCGCGGCCGATCCCGACCTCGCCTCCGCCGTTCGCGGGCGCCTCATCCTCACGCCGAGCCCGACCGAGCTCGGCGTGCTGCTCGACGAGGACGAGGTGGATGCCTCTGATGCGCGCGAGATCCGGCGAGCGGCCCGCGAGGCGGCCCGCCGATACGGAGCGGCGGTCGCGACGCAGTCGCTCGTGGCCGATGCGGATGGCAGCGCCTGGGCCATCCGCGCGGGCGGAGCGGGCCTGGGCACCTCGGGAAGCGGCGACGTCCTCGCGGGCGCCGTCGCGGGGTTCGCCGCCCGCGGGGTCTCCCCCGCTCGCGCCGCCGTGTGGGCCACGTACGTGCACGCGACCGCGGGCGACGAGCTCGCCCGCGGCACGGATGGCGTGGGCTTCCTCGCCGGAGAGCTCGCGCCACGGTTCCCCGGGGTCATCGCGGACGTGAGGTGACAGCGACATGAGCACTTCGATCGATCTGAGATATCCCTTCGCAGGCCGTTGGCTCGTGCGGAACAGTCCGGCGAACCGGGTTCCCAGCCACGGGACGCGGCTGTTCGCGACGGACTACGCCATCGACTTCGTTCCCGTCGACGAGATCGGGCGCACCGCCCCGATCACCCTCGGCTCTCTCGTGAAGCCGGAACCCGTCGACAGGTTCCCCGGATTCGGGCGCCCCGTCCTGGCTCCTGTCGATGGTGTCGTCCTGGCGGTGCACGACGGCGAGCCGGATCACCCTGCCTATCGCGGGCTGCCCTCGCTCCGCTACGCGCTGACCCAGCGGCGTCGCGCCAGGGCCGGCTGGATCGCCTTGGCCGGAAACCACGTCCTGATCGAGAAGCGCGGCGTCATCGTCGCGCTGTGCCACCTGCGTCAGGGCAGTGTCGCCGTGCGCCCGAGGCAGGAGCTGCGGATCGGTGACGTGCTCGGCGAATGCGGGAACTCGGGAAACAGCACCGAGCCCCACGTCCATATGCAGGCGCTCGACAGCCGCGACATCGTGCGAGCCGGTGCCGTCGGCATCACCTTCAACGGCACGCTCCCCGCCAACGGCGAGGTCATCGACGCAGACGCGCATCCCCGAGCAGTCGTTCCCCCGTCGGGCTCGTGAAGCTCCGAAGACCCTGCGCGAATCCCGGCGAGCCGGATGTGCTGTCGCGTGCGCCGTTAGCGTGGCGGTGTGGAGCGTGCGCAGAGGATCCTTGACGGCCCATCCGCCCGGCCGCGAACCTTCGTGTTCGACATCGTCGGGACGCTGACCGACGAAGTGGGCACGGTGCAGAGGGTCGTCGCGGAGGTGCTCCGCCTCTCCGACGCCGAGACGCTCGCCTTCGCGCGTGAATGGCAGGCGGGGCTCGGGTCCGAGGTCGACGCCGTCGTCCGCGGCGAGCGCGACTGGGCCGACTACGAGTCGCTGCGGTCGGAGGCCCTGAGGGGCGTGCTGCAGGAGCGGCAGCATCGGCCGGGGCGCGCACAGCTCAAGGCGCTGCGGCGGGTCGGATGCTCCCTGGCCGCTTTCCCGGGCGCCGCCGACGAACTCACCGCGCTCGCGGAGTCCGCACGCGTCGTCGGGCTGACGAACAGCACGCTCCCGGCGGCATCCGCGTTCTCGGCAGCGGCAGGGCTGCGGTGGCACGCTCTGCTCTCGGCCGACCTCGTCCGGGCGTTCAAGCCGCAGCCCGAGGCGTATCGCTTCGCGATCGACGCCCTCGGCCTCATCCCCGAGGAGTGCGTCTTCGTGGCCGCGCATCCGTGGGACCTCGACGCTGCGAAGGGGTTCGGGTTCCAGACCGCGTACTATCCACGCCCGCATGCCGACGCGCCCGCGGCGTCGGACGCGTACGACTACACGATCTCTTCGCTGCGGGAGCTCGTGAGCTGAGCCGCGCTGCGGCCACGAGGTCGCTGCGCGCGCCGCCTCGCGCCGCGCGTCAGTCCCGCGACGACGCGTTGACGCTTCCCGAGCGCTCTTGTCCGCTGAGTGCGGCGATGGCAGCCATCATGCGCTCGGTGATCTCACGGCGCGCCTTGCCGTCAGGCATGCCTTCGAGGTCGGTGAGGTCGAGCGGCTCGCCGAAGCGCACCTCGAGTCGCGGCCGCCCGGGGAGGAGATGGCTGAACGGCGCGACGGTCCCGGTTCCGATGAGGCCGACGGGCACGACGGCGGCGCCGGTGTCGCGGGCCATCCATGCCGCGCCGCCGTGGCCGTCGTGCAGCCTGCCGTCACGCGAGCGGCTGCCCTCGGGGAAGACCGCGAAGACGCTGCCTGCCCGGAGGATGCTGCTTCCCGCGTCGAGCGCGGCACGGGCGTCGCGTCCGGTGGCGCGCTGGACGGGAACCCCGCCTATCGAGGTGAAGAACCAGCGCTTGGCGCGGCCGAGAGCCCCGGGGCCGGTGAAGTACGCCGACTTGATGAGGAACTGCACGGGCCGCGTCGCGGAGGTCGGGATGATGACCGTGTCGAGCGACGCGAGGTGGTTGCTCGCGAGGAGCACGGGGCCGCTCGCCGGCACATTCTCTCGCCCGGTGACGCGCGGGCGGTAGAGCAGCCAGAACAGGGGACGAAGGATGACGCGGCCGATGAAGTACACGGCGCCGGGGCGGGGAACCGGCGCCGCGGCGGGAGTCGGCGAGACGGGGGCTGGCACGTCGTCACCCTATCCGGGCCGGGCGCCGATGGCGGTGAGGAGAGCCGACGCACTGCGCGAAGCCCGACCTGGTGAGCGCAGGGCGCGTGCCCCGCAGATCAGTCCGCGTGGGCGCTCAGGAACGGGATGACCGCGTCGATGACGGCGGCGGGATTCTGCTCGGCCGGATAGTGGCCCGCTCCAGGGAGGACACGGCCGGTGACGTCGGTCGCGAGACCCCTCATCCCCTCCTCGACGGCGCTGCCCATGCCGAACTCCCCGCCGAGCGCGAGCACCGGCGTGCGGATCGGGTCGTCGGCGATTCGACGAACGGCACGCGCGTCCACTTCCGCAGTGCGGTAATAGGAGAGGCTTGCGGCGAGTCGCTCCTCGCCGACGTACGCGGCGAGGTACTCGTCGAGTATCTGGGGATCGAGGGGGTGCGGCCCCGCGCTCTGCGCGAGGAACCCGCCGTAGTAAGCCCGCTCGCGACCGGGCACGAGGCTCTCGGCGAGTCCGGCTGCCCGGTTGAACGGCCCGTGCCAGCTCGGATAGTGATCGCTGCCGGGGGCCGGGATGGCGACATCCACGCCCGGGAGGATCTCCTCCTCGATGACGAGGGCGGTCACCGTGTCCGGAGCCGTCGCCGCGAGAAGGGTGGCCACGGTGCCACCCCAGTCGTGGCCGATCACCGCGTACCGCTCGAGCCCACGCCGCCGCAGGGAGTCGTGCATCCACTCGGCCAGCGACTGCTTCGCGAGGTCCGGCAGCTCCGGCGGCACCGCCGCGCCGAGCCCTGGGAGGTCGAACTCGACGACCGCGAACCCCGCGTCCGCGAGCGCCGGCGTGAGCCGTCGCCAGTGCAGACGAGTGACCGGCCAGCCGTGCATCAGAACGACTGCGGGTCGGGAATCCGTCATGCTCTGCTCCTGCGGGCCGTGAACAGAAGAAGCCTAGGCGACCACCCGTCCCGACCTCGTCGAGCGCGACTTCACAGCGACCGCGCCGAACCGGCTCTGGGTCGCGGACCTGACCTGCGTCCGGACCCCTTCGCCGGCTGGGCCTACGCCGCGTTCGTGCTGGACATGCTCTCCCGTCGCATCGTCGGCTGGCAGTCTCCACCAGCTTGCACCGTTCTCGCCCTCGATGCCCTCGAGACGGGCATCTGGGCCCGCCAGCGCGACGGAGCGGACTTGTCCGAGCTCGTCCATCGCAGCGAGCGCCGCGTCCAATACGTCGCAGTCCGCTACACCACCTGCCTCGCCGAAGCCGGGGCAGTCGCCTCCGTCGGCAGCGTCGGCGACAGCTACGACAACGCCATGGCCGAGGCCTTCAACTCCCTGTTCAAAGTCGCACTCGTCCGCAACCGCGGGCCCTGGCGAAACATCGACGCCCTCGAGATCGCAGTCGCCGAATACATCGACTGATACAACAACCGGCGCCTTCACGTCGAGATCGGCATGGTCCCACCCACCGAATACGAGACCGCCCACGCCCTCCTCACGGGCCAGCACGAAGCCTCCACCAACGTCGGTACTTGACACCGAGCCGCTTTCTCGGTGCACATCTCGGCTGCGAGCGCCGCGTTGCTTCGGCACGAGCCATCGGGGCCTAGCGTTCAGGCAACACCTCATCCAGCACGGCAAAGACCCACCCCGTGAGCTTTCGAACTTGCATCTGCGCCGCCCCGGCGTGCAAGGCACTACTCCCCGCAGCGTACGTTTCGCGTGCGATCTTGGCGATGGACTGATCGATCAACCCATCGAGCTCACGCGCGTGGTCTTCACTCCCCCGTTGGCGCTGAATCGCGTAACGCGTCCGCTCTGCTTGGGTCGGATTCATCTTGTTACCTTGTTGGACGCCTTTGAACCAAGCTTGCTTACGAACTTCAGCGTCGGGCGCGAGCAGTTGAATCGCCGCTCGCATCACCTCCCGAATCTCCCCCGCAGGCCCCATGTAGCTCAGCCGAGTCTCATCATTGAGATCACGGAGCGCCTGATCCAATGAATCGGCCAGAGCTGGCGATAGGGAGCGAAGACGAGCGAGGATCTCCGCGTCCCGACCAGACAAAGGCGCCCGGGCCGGCACGGAAACCTCAGCCCGACGCGCCGGACGACCAGCCTCGCGTGCAAAGGTCTGAAATTCCCGGATACGGCGCAGATACTCCGGCGACGGCTGGCTGGCTTCAGGCACTGCCCGCATCGCCGTCACCGTCAGGCCTGAGGACATATCGACTCATGCTCTTGAAGATGTCGTCGATGGTTTGCGTGCTGGCATCGGCGGCGATGTGAATTTCGATGTTGATATTGACCCCGGACGAAACTGTTACGGCTGGAGCGCCGCCCCCGGGACGTGTCACCGGCGGAAGCACCGGGACAAGAGGGGCAATGGGCGAGATCTGTTCGACCCCGGCGTCGACGGTAGAGCTGCCCTCACCTGGACTTGCCACACCGCTCAGGTCCACGTATCGCTTGCCACTCAACTCACGAAGGAATCCCAGTTCGTTGGCACCGCTGATGATTAGGTCATAGACGGCATCGACACGGGCCGCCGGGACACCCCGCTCTTGGAGAACGTTCTTCGCGATCGCCTCGGCAGGAAGCGCCGCATTGTCGTACTTGCGCAAGAAGTCACCGACGATCTTCGGCTTCAGGAGCGCTTCTCGCTTCGCGGCCAGATCGTCGCCCTCGGTCGTCGGCCGAACGATACGGAGTCCTAGCGGTGTCAACCCGATCTCTGCCGCGTTATAGCCTCCCGTTGTTAGACCGTAAGCGACAGCTGCTCCTGTCACGCCACGGAAGAATCCAGAGGTTGGGGTGACCCCCATACCCGCTGCAACGTTCAACGGTTTCGTGGGGCTGAAGGCGTAGTTCTCTGCGATTGAACGCGCCACTCGGAGAGCTTGGTCCAACGGAAATCCAGGGACGTCCTCCTGCGATAGACGAGCCTTGCGCGTCTTCTTATCGCCCGTGTTGTCGGCGCTGGCAGCGTCGGCATCGCTCATGTCTGATCCCATCCTAGATTGCCCGTGATCGCACGTTAGCGGCGCTTTCGAGATGCCAGCCCCACGACACGCCTGATCGGAACGCCTGTGAACAACGCGTGCCCTTTAGGTGTCCTCGGCGATCCCCGACATGCAGAAGGCCCGGAAACTCTTGCGAGTTTCCGGGCCCTTCTCGGTCGGGATGACAGGATTTGAACCTGCGACCCCCTGACCCCCAGTCAGGTGCGCTACCAAGCTGCGCCACATCCCGTAGCCCGCGCGGACGCGGACAACTCGAACAGTCTACCGGGTCGAACGAGGTGCCGCGAACCCACACGACCGCCGCGTGTGTCGGCGGTCGGGGGTAGCGTCGGGGCATGGCTGAGATCACGACGGCGCCGGCCACCACAGCGCAGTGGTACGACGTGCAGAGCGCCCTCACGGGCGGCGGCGACGGCCGCAGCTGCCAGTGCATGTGGCCCGTGCTTCCGAACAAGGAGTGGCAGACCACGTCCGTTGACGAGCGCGAGCGCATGCTGCGCGACGAGATCGACGCCGGTCCACCCCCGGGCCTCGTCGCCTACGCGGATGGCCGGGCCGCCGGCTGGGTGCGCGTGGGCCCGCGACCGGCGCAGCGGCGCGTTCTGCGGTCGCGCATCGTGAAGTCGGGAACACAGGAGCCTCTGGAGGACGACGGCGTCTGGGCCATCACGTGCTTCTCCATCCGCCGCGAGCACCGCGGCCAGGGCATCACGCGCGCGCTGCTCGACGCGGCCGTCGACTATGCACGAAGGAACGGGGCGCGCGTGCTCGAGGCGTACCCCATCGACACGGGCTCCGGTCGCGAGACGCGGTCCAACGACCTCTACGTCGGGGCCCTCTCGACGTTCACGAATGCGGGGTTCGAGGTCATCGCGCACCCGACCCCGTCGCGAGCCGTGGTCGCTCTGCGCCTCTGACCGCTCTGCGGCGAGCGCGCCGTACGATGGACGGATCATGAGCGAGTCCGTTCGAATCGACGTCTGGCTGTGGGCGGTGCGCGTCTACAAGACCCGGTCCGCGGCGACCACGGCCATCCGCGGCGGACACGTGCGAGTCAACGGCGACCACGTGAAGGCGGCCTACGCCGTGAAGGTCGGCGACGAGGTGCGCGTGCGCATCAACGGCTTCGATCGGATCCTCGGCGTCCGCGGGATGCTCCAGAAGCGCGTGTCGGCGCCACTCGCGGCAGAGGCGTATGAGGACCGCACTCCCCCGCCACCGCCTCGTGAGTTCGTCGCGCCGATCGTCACACGTGACCGTGGCGCAGGCCGCCCGACGAAGCGCGAGCGACGAGAGATCGACAAGCTGCTCGGGCGCGGCTGAGCACCGAGATCAGTCCAGCTGCTCGAGGAGCCAGCGCGTCCCCTCGACCGCCGCGCCGACCTCGTCCAGCCGCCGACGCAGCTCCCGATCGCTCGTGACGACAGTGAGCCGCAGCCCCGACGCGACCATCGCCTGGGCACGACGGACGATCTCGTCATCGCCCGAGCCATCCGCGGAGAACACGCGCACGCCATCCGCGTCCTCGACGCCGCGCGCAGCGCCCTCGACCACCATCGCGAACAGCGGAAACCACCGCATGCCCTCGAGCCCCAGCGTCGGTGCCTCGATACCGCGCTCGGCGAGGCGGGCGATGCGGTCGCGCAGCCGTGTGGCGGCGCCCTGGCGGTCGCGCCACCATCCGTCGGGCACCGCGCCGACGACGTTCGCCGCGTCGACGAGCACAGCCGGACGGATGTCCAGACGAGCACGCAGATCAGGCCACGCGGCAGCGAACCCCGGATGAAGCGGCAGCGCGTCGACGATCGCGGGCGGCACCCACGCGAGCTCGAGGCTCTCAGGGTCGCTGATCACGGGTTCGAACGGATCGGCGACATCGGCGACGACGGTCGTGTACCGCCAGATGCGGGCATCGAACACGTGCGTGAAGCGCGGGACGATCGCACCATCCGGCACACCCGCCTCCTCCTGAGCCTCGCGGACCGCGCCTCGCAGCGGGCTCTCGCCCTGGTGCAGCGCGCCGCCCGGGAGCGCCCAGGTTCCGCCGAAGTGGCTCCACCCGACGCGGTGCTGCAAGAGCACGCCGCGCGCGGGATCGACGGCGAGGAGCCCGGCAGCGCCGAAGCGGCCCCAGTAGCGCGTGCCATCCTCTGCGACCACCCACGCGTCACCCGGGTCGCGCGGGCCGTCAGGCCGTCGCGGCTCACCGGGCGCGGGAGGTTCGATCGTCACCCTTCCAGCCTCGCATATGCCCGCGCGAGCCGGATCACGCGCAGGCGCCGCCATCCGCCGTCACCATCCAGAGCCGCAGCCATCCGCCGTTCCTGGAATCGGACCGCCGGTGCACAAGTCGCCCCCTGAGCACGACACGCGCACACCAGCCCCACCGATCCGAATCCGGCCACGCACGCTGCCAGCGCCACGCCCATCCGCCGTACCTGGAATCGGACCGCCGGTACACAAGTCGCCCCCTGAGCACGACACGCGCACACCAGCCCCACCGATCCGAATCCACACACGCGCATACCGGCGCCGCGACCATCCGCCACCGCCATCCCCGCCCCAGCGCCCCGCCCCAGCGCCCCGCCCCAGCGCGCCCCGCCCCGGCCGGCCACCTCGCCCCGGCGGACCGCCCCGCAGACGCACGAAGGGCGCCCCTCCGAAGAGGGGCGCCCTTGCGACGGTCGCGGCCTATCGGCGCTGGCGCTTCTCACGCACGCGCATGTTGATGACGATCGGCGTGCCCTCGAAGCCGTACAGCTCGCGCAGGCGTCGCTGCACGAAGCGGCGGTAGCCCGGGTCGAGGAAGCCGGTCGTGAAGAGCACGAAGGTCGGCGGACGCGTGCCCGCCTGCGTGCCGAACAGGATGCGCGGCTGCTTGCCGCCTCGGAGCGGGTGCGGGTGCTCCGCGACGAGCTCCGTGATGAACGCGTTGAACTTGCCGGTCGGGATGCGCTGGTCCCACGACTCGAGCGCCTGCTCGAGGGCGGGCACGAGCTTGTCCAGACGACGGCCCGTCTTCGCAGAGATGTTCACGCGCGGCGCCCACGCGACGTGGGCGAGATCCTGCTCGATCTCGCGCTCGAGGTAGCGGCGGCGATCCTGGTTGATCATCTCGGGGCTGTCGAGCAGGTCCCACTTGTTGAACGCGAGCACGAGCGCGCGCCCCGACTCGAGCACGAGGTCGATGATGCGCACGTCCTGCTCGCTGATCGGCTGGGTCACGTCGAGCACGACGACCGCGACCTCCGCCTTCTCGAGCGCGGCCGAGGTGCGCAGCGAGGCGTAGAAGTCCGCGCCCTGCTGCATGTGCACCCGGCGGCGGATGCCCGCGGTGTCGACGAGACGCCACAGCTTGCCGCCGAGCTCCACGACCTCGTCCACGGGGTCGCGCGTCGTGCCTGCCAGGTCGTTGACGACCACGCGCTCCTCGCCGGCCGCCTTGTTGAGCAGGGACGACTTGCCGACGTTGGGGCGGCCGAGGATGGCCACACGACGCGGCCCGCCGATCTCGTGCTTGGCGACGGCCGACACGTCGGGCGTCTTCGCGAGCACGGCGTCGAGCAGGTCCGCGACGCCGCGGCCGTGGATGGCCGAGACCGGGTGCGGCTCGCCGAGGCCCAGGTTCCACAGGGCGGCGGCCTCGGGCTCGTGGCGCGCGTCGTCGACCTTGTTCGCGACGAGGAAGACGGGCTTCGACGTCTTGCGCAGCAGGCGGACGACGTGCTCGTCGGTCGAGGTCGCGCCCACCGTCGCGTCCACGACGAAGAGGATGACGTCGGCCAGCTCGATCGCGACCTCCGACTGCAGGGCGACCGACCGGTCGATGCCCTTCGCGTCGGGCTCCCATCCGCCCGTGTCGACGAGCGAGAACCGACGGCCGAGCCACTCGGCCTTGTAGGTCACGCGGTCGCGCGTGACGCCCGGCGTGTCCTCGACGACGGCCTCGCGGCGGCCGAGGATCCGGTTGACGAGCGCCGACTTGCCGACGTTCGGGCGGCCGACGATCGCGATGACCGGCAGGGCCGGGAGGTACTCGATCCCGTCGCCCTCGTCGTGCAGGCCGGCGAGCAGCGCCGCATCCTCGTCGTCGAGCTCGTAGTCCTCGAGGCTCGCGCGCAGGGTCTCCGCGCGGCGCTCGACGAGCTCCTCGTCGAGCTCCGCGAGCTTCTCGGCGAGCCGGTCCGGCTCGCCCTCGTACTCGTTCTCAGCGGCCATCCCGGCCTCCCGTCTTCTCGTCGATCACCGCGAGCACGGCGGCGACGCTCTGGTCGAAATCCAAGTCGGTCGTGTCGACGACGTCCACCCCGGGCGCGGCGTGGAGGAAGTCGACGACCTTGCTGTCTGACGCGTCGCGCTTGCGCATCGCCTCTGCCACGGCAGCCGTGTCGGGGTCGCCGAGCTCGGCCGACCTCCGTGCCGCGCGCACGTCGGGGTGGGCCGTGAGCAGGATGCGCACGGGCGCGTCAGGCGCGACGACGGTCGTGATGTCGCGCCCCTCGACGACGACGCCCGGGAGCCCCGACTCCGCCACGAGCGCGCGGAAGAGCGCGTTGACCTTCTCCCGCACCGGCAGCACGCGCGCGACGCCGCTCACGGCGGCGGAGGTCTCGGGCGTGCGGATGGCCTGGGTCACGTCGGTCTCGCCCACACGGATGGTCCGCACATCGGGATCGAGGGAGACCACGGGCTCGAAGGTCTCGAACGCCGCGAGGACCGCGTCGGCGTCGTCGGTCGAGGCGCCGGCGGCGAGCACGTGCCATGCGAGGGCGCGGTACACCGACCCCGTGTCGAGGTAGCCGTAGCCGAGACGCCGGGCGCTCTCCTTGGAGACGCTCGACTTGCCCGCGCCCGCGGGGCCGTCGATGCCGATGAAGAAGGGTTCAGTCACTGGTGCTCGCAATCCGCCAGCCGCGGGACTCGAGGCCCTCCACGGCGGCGCTCAGGATGGCCGGGTCGACCGCGATCTCCGCGAGGCCGAGCGGGGCCCCCGGAGAGTGCTCGAGTCGGAAGTCCTCGACGTTCACGCCGAGTTCGCCGAGGTCGCCGAACAGCCGGCCGAGCTGGCCCGCCACGTCGTCGACCATGACGACGAGCGACTCGAAGCGTCGGCGCTGGCCGTGCTTGCCCGGCAGGCGCTCCACGCCGACATTTCCGCGGCGGATGGTCTCGGCGATCGCACGACGGGCACCCGGGGCGTCAGGGGCGCGGAGGGCCTCCGCGGCCGCGGCGAGATCCGCGGCGAGCGCGTCGAGCGCCTCGACGACGGGCTCGGCGTTCGCGCTGAGGATCTGCACCCACAGCTCGGGCGCCGAGTGCGCGATGCGCGTGGTGTCGCGCACTCCCTGCCCGGCGAGGCTCAGAGAGAGGTCGGGGGCATCCGCGAAGCGCGCCGCGAGCAGGGACGCGACGACCTGAGGCACGTGTGACACGAGCGCCACCGAGCGGTCGTGCTCCTCGGGCGTCATCTCGACCGGCACGGCGCCGAGGTCGAGCGCGAGGGCCTCGATGCGCGCGAGGTCGGCCGCGGGCGTCTCGCCGTCGCGGCAGATCACCCACGGGCGCCCGGTGAAGATGTCGGCGCGCGCGGAGATCGCCCCGCCGCGCTCGCGACCGGCCATGGGATGCGAGCCGATGTAGTGCGTGAGGTCGACGCCGCGGGCGCGCAGGGCCCGCAGCGGCTCGAGCTTGACCGATGCGACATCCGTGACGACCGCGCGCGGGAAGCGCGCGAGCTCCGACGCGACGACGTCGGCGACGACGTCCGGCGGAACGCACACGACGACGATCTCGGGGTCGTCGCCATCCGCAGCGGGGCGGCCCGCCCCGTAGTCCACCGCGAGCCGCAGCTGCGACGGCGACGTGTCGGCGAGCGCGACGTCGACGCCGTGCTGGGTGAGCGCGTGCCCGATGCTCGCGCCGAGGAGGCCGGATCCGACGACGCGGACGGTGCCCGTGACGCGCGCGGCCCTGCCGCTCACGGTCGTCGGAGCGGCGTCGGACACGACGCCGCTCGGCATGCCGCTCTCGCTCACGAGGTCTCCTGCTCCTCCGATGCCGGAGTCTCGACGCCATCGGCGGGCGGAGCATCCGTCTCACGGCGCGACAGGGTCAGCAGCGCGCCACGCTCCACTTTAGTCAGCTCGCGGGTCTGGCCCACTGGGAGGGTTCCCAGGTGCAGGGGCCCGAACTGGCGGCGCACGAGCTCGAGAACCGGATGGCCGACCGCCGCCATCATGCGGCGCACGATCCGGTTGCGCCCCGAGTGCAGGGTGAGCTCGACGAGGCTCGAGTCGCCCGAGGTGTCGAGCAGGCGGGCCTTGTCGGCGGCGATCGGGCCATCCTCGAGCTCGATGCCGCGCGTGAGCTTCGCGATCGTCTGCGGCGTCACCCGCCCCTCGACCTTCGCGATGTAGACCTTCGTGACGCCGAAGCTCGGGTGGGCGAGCACGTGGGCGAGCTCGCCGTCGTTGGTCAGGACGAGCAGGCCGCTCGTGTCGGCGTCGAGCCGGCCGACGTTGTAGAGGCGCTCCTCCCACTCGCGCGTGAAGCGGCGCAGGTCGGTGCGGCCGCGGTCGTCCTTCATGGTGCTCACGACGCCCGTGGGCTTGTTGAGCATGACGTACCGCTTCGTCGTGTCGAGCTGAACGGCCGTCCCGTCGACGTCGACGAGGTCCTTCTCGGGGTCGATGCGCGTGCCGAGCTCGGTGACGACGGTGCCGTTGACGCGCACGCGCCCTTCGACGATGAGCTGCTCCGAGACACGGCGGGATGCCACACCGGCGTTCGCGAGCACCTTCTGCAGGCGGATGCCCTCAGCCTCTGTCATGCGCTGTTCCTCTTCTTCCTCTTCGCATGTCTCACGCGCGGCGGAAATACCCCGGCCTTTCCCGCGACGCGTGAGACATCAGTGCGTCGTGCGCCGCCCCGTGTCTCGCTTCCCGCTGGAATCATGCCGCGTTTCCGGCGGGAAGTGAGACATGTGTCGTCTCCGGCCGGAGAAGAGACAGACGACGGGGCGGGCCGTTCGTCCTCATGCGGTGAGCTCGTCGAACCCGTCGGCGCCGTCATCGAGCAGCGGCGAGATCGGCGGCAGCTCGTCGAGCGAGTTGATCCCGAGCTGCTGCAGCAGCAGGTCGGTCGTGCCGTAGTTGACCGCGCCCGTCTCCGGGTCGGCATAGAGCTCGGTGATGAGCCCGCGCGCGAGCAGCGTCCGCACGACGGAGTCGACGTTCACCGCACGGATGGACGCCACCTGCGAGCGCGTCACAGGCTGCTTGTAGGCGATCACCGCGAGCGTCTCGAGCGCGGCCTGGGAGAGCCGCGCCGGCGCCTGGCCTCCGACGAAGTCCGCGACGAGGTCGTCGAACTGCTCGCGCACGTAGAACCGCCATCCGCCGCCGACCTCGCGCAGCTCGAATCCGCGCACAGGGCCGCCCGCTGCGCCGTCGTAGTCCGCGACGAGCGTCTCGATCGCCTGGCGCACGGCGGGCACGGGCGCCCCCACTGCCGTCGCGAGGCTCACGACGCTGAGCGGCTCGTCGGCGATCATCAGCACGGCCTCGAGACGCTGCGTCACGGTGCCGCCCGCCGGCGCGTCGACGCGCTCCGCCGTCTCCGTCTGCTCGTCGCTCATCCTCGCCCTCCTGCCTCGGCCATCCGCTTCCGTCCTGCTCCGCGCTCAGCGGTCATAGTCGGCCCCCAGACTCGCCAGCATCTCATCCGACCACTGCTCGGATGTCCAGGTGAGGGTGAGCTCGCCGAGCGGCTCGAGCTGCTCGAAGCTGATGGCCGCATGCCGGTAGAGCTCGAGGACCGCGAGGAACCGCGCCACGACGACGCCGATCTGATCGACCCCCGCGACGAGCTCCCGGAAGCTCATCTTCTCGCGGGAGCGCAGCTGCGTGACGACGATCGCGGCCTGCTCGCGGATGGACACGAGCGGCGCGTGCAGGTGGTCCAGCCCGACATGGGGAAGGGCCTTCGGGGCGAACGCGAGCATCGCGAGCGCCGCGAACTCCTCCTTCGTGAGCGTCCAGATGAGCTCCGGGGTCTTCGCGCGATGCTTCTCCTCGAGCGGCACGGCGCGTGCGTGGCGTCCGTCCTCGGCCTGCAGGCGCGCCCGGAACCATCCGGACGCCTCCTTGAACGCGCGGTACTGCAGGAGACGGGCGAAGAGCAGATCGCGCGCCTCGAGCAGCGCGACCGACTCGGCGTCGACGAGCTCGCCCTGCGGCAGGAGCCCCGCGACCTTCATGTCGAGCAGCGTCGCGGCGACGACGAGGAACTCGCTGGCCTGGTCGAGGTCCTCCTCGGGCCCGAGATCGCGCAGATACGCGATGAACTCATCGGTGACCCTGCTCAGCGCGATCTCGGTGATGTCGAGCTCGTGCTTCGAGATGAGGGTCAGCAGGAGGTCGAACGGCCCGTCGAAGTTCCCGAGCGAGACGCGGAAGCCGCCGCCTCCGTCCTGCTCCGCGGCCCCGGCCGGGTCTGCCTCCTCCGCGCGCAGGGCGAGCGGAGTCTCGTCGTGCGCCGCGTCAGGCGACGGCGCCACGGGCCACCAGCTCCCGTGCCAGCCGGAGGTAGGCCTGAGCCGCCGGGTGCTCGGGTGCGAACTCCGTGATGGGCACGCCCGACACCGACGCGTCGGGGAACTTCACGGTGCGGCCGATGACCGTCTCGAGCACCTTGTCGCCGAACGCCTCGACGATGCGGTCGAGCACCTCGCGCGAGTGCAGCGTGCGGGAGTCGTACATGGTCGCGAGAAGCCCGTCGAGCTCGATCGCCGGGTTCAGGCGGTCGCGCACCTTGTCGATCGTCTCGATGAGGAGCGCGACGCCGCGCAGGGCGAAGAACTCGCACTCGAGCGGGATGAGCACACCGTGCGCCGCCGTGAGCGCGTTCACGGTGAGGATGCCGAGCGAGGGCTGGCAGTCGACGAGGATGACGTCGTACTCGTTCGCGATGCCGCGGAGCACGCGAGCGAGGATCATCTCGCGGGCGACCTCGTTCACGAGGTGCACCTCGGCCGCCGACAGGTCGATGTTCGCGGGGATGATGTCGAGCCCCTCGACCGCGGTGTGCACGATCGCCTCGTGCGCGTCGCGCTTGGGCTCGAGAAGCAGGTCGTAGATGGTCGTCACGTCGTGCGTCTGCACGCCGAGGCCCGCCGACAGGGCGCCCTGCGGATCGAAGTCCACGGCGAGCACCTTGCGCCCGTACTCTGCGAGCGAGGCCGCGAGGTTGATCGTCGTGGTCGTCTTGCCGACGCCGCCCTTCTGGTTGCAGAGCGCGATGATCCGGGCAGGGCCGTGGCTGTCGAGCTTCGGCGGCGTCGGGAACCCCTGGTACGGACGACCGGTCGGGCCGATCGGTCTCTCGTCCTGCTGGGCCTTGCGCGCCACCGAATCCCCTGCTCTCACTGTCCTGGTTGGTCTCGATACGACCTGTCCGAGTCTAATCGCCCTCTCTCCCGACCCGGTGAGCCGACGCCGCGGGTCGGGGTCGCCGGTGCCCGGGCCCCTTCCCGCGGCGCGTGTCAGGCGCCGCGGAGCGCGTTGACCGGCTCGACCCGCGCGGCACGACGCGCCGGGTACCAGCCCGACAGCCATCCGACGACTGCGCCGAGCACGACGCCCGCGCAGGCGACGAGCGGGTCGACCACGGCCGTCCACTGCTGTGTCGCGGCCACGACGACGACGGACAGGACCCCGAGCGCGGCCCCGATGAGCCCGCCGAGCAGGCCGATGACGATGGACTCGACCGTGAACTGCGCGGCGATCTGCCGGCGGGTGGCGCCGAGCGCGCGCCGCAGGCCGATCTCGCCGACCCGTTCCATGACCGACAGGAGCGTGACGTTCGCGATGCCGAGTCCGCCGGCGAGCAGCGACACCGCGCCGACGATGACGAACACGATGTTGACGTCGGACTGCACCGCATCGCCCAGATCCGATCCGGCGGATGGGGCGCGCACGTCGAGCGTGTCGGGAGCGTCGGGTGCCAGGGCGAGTGGCGCCTGATCGGCGATCTGGGGCCCCGCCCCCACGGCGATCCGGACGACGGCCTCGGCGGGCGCGGGCAGCGAGAAGTCGGCGCGCGCGGCGCCGTCGGGGATGATCACGGCATCCCGGAGCTCGCCGCGCGTCTGCGTCTCGCCCACGATGCCGATCACGGCGTACGCCAGGCCGTCGATGAAGATCGAGGGCTGTCGGTCGACGCGCGCGATGCTGAGACGCTCTGCGGCACGCGCGCCGAGCACGGCCACGCGGTCGCCGCGGACGTCGTGCCCCTCGTCGAACATGCGCCCCGTGAGCATCTCGCCGCGGACGACGTCGAGCAGCCCGGCCGACGTCGCCATGAGCGGCGGCGGCGCGGTCGCCGGCGCCGACGGGTCGTTGAGCGGCACGGCCGTGATGGCGGCCTCCTCGAGCGGCACCTCCGAGATGAGAGCCGCCGCCTCGGCGCCGGCGAGCAGCTCGAGCCGGTCCGGGGCATCCCACGGGATCGTGCCGAGCGCGCCCGTCCGGCCGTCGGGCCCGCTCGACGCCTCGGCAGGAGCGATGGAGACCTGCGTCGCGGCGACCGCGTCGAACTGGCTCGCGATCTGCGCGGCCGCCGTCTGCGCGAACCCCCAGGTGGCGACGAGGGAGCCGATCCCGAGCACGGTGCCGAGGATGGTCATGATGAGTCGACCGGGGCGCGACCCGATGTCCGTGGTCGCCTCGAGGAACAGATCGCTCGCCGTGAACCGGTCGGCGCGCGCGACGGGGCGCACGAGGTCGACCGCGCGCGAGGGTGCGGGGCCGTCGGCAGAGGGCCGCCGCCGGCGCCAGGTCAGCCGACGGCGGCGGGACGGCGAATCCTCGGCCGGCGTCTCGGTCTCGACGGCGGTCATGCGACCTCGCTCAGCCGGCCGTCGGAGATCCGGATGCTCCGGCGCGCGCGCTCGGCCACGCCCTGGTCATGCGTGATCACGACGAGCGTGAGACCGTCGGCGTTGAGCTCCTCGAACAGCTCCATGACCTCGCGCGAGGTCTTCTGGTCGAGGCTGCCGGTCGGCTCGTCCGCGAGGAGCAGCCGGGGCCCGCTCACGACCGCGCGCGCGACGGCGACGCGCTGCCGCTCGCCGCCCGACAGCGTGCCGGGGAAGAACGACTTGCGGTGCCCCAGCCCGACGCGGTCGAGGGCCGCCTCGGCGCGCGCCTCGCGCTCGGCGCGCGGCACGCCGCTGTAGAGCATGGGCATGAGCACGTTGTCGAGCACGGTGCGGCGCGGCATGAGGTGGAACGCCTGGAAGACGAAGCCGATGAACTGCGCGCGCACGGCGGCGCGCTCGTCCTCGGTCAGATCGCCGGTGAGGGCGCCCGCGAGCCGGTACTCCCCCACGGTCGGACGATCGAGGAGACCGAGGATGTTCAGCATGGTCGACTTGCCCGAGCCGCTCGGCCCGACGATCGATGCGTACTCGCCCTGCTCGAGCCGGAGCGATGCGGCCTTGAGCGCCTGCACCTCCGGCGGCCCGGGGAACGAGCGGGTCACGTCGCGCAGCTCGACGATGGGGTCGGTCACGAGCCGACCACCACGAGGTCGCCCTCCTCGAGCTCGCCCTCGACCGGGGTCACCTCGACGTAGCCGCCCGCGGCGAGGCCGGTCTCGACCGTCACGAGACGCGTCTCGGCGCTCTCGCCGTCACGCGGGTCGCCCGTGACGACCTCGACGCGCGAGTCGCCGCCGGGGCCCGCCGTGAGGGCCGCGTACGGCACCGAGAGCACCTCGCCTTCGGTCGCGCCGACCGGCACGTTGATGCGGACGTTCGTGCCCTGCACCTGCTCCATCTGCTCGGGAGTGAGCGGGTCGGGCTCGAAGGAGATCTTCGTCCGCCCGCCGTCCTCCGCGGGCTCGATCGCGGCGATGACCGCGCGGTGCTCGGCGCCGTCCGGCAGCTCGAAGGTCGCCTCGGCGCCGACCTCGAGCAGCTCGACGTCGGCGGCAGCGGCGGTGCCCGTGAGTTCGACCGACGCGCCGGACACCGTCATGGCGGCACCCTCGAGCGCGGCGCCGCGCTCGACGTTCACGGCGTCGACGCGGCGCGGCAGCTCCTGCAGGTAGAGCACCTCGCTCGCCGGGAGGAACGGCAGCGCCGACTCGCGCGCCTCGGCGAGCGAGGCGTTCGCCGTCTCGACACCGGCGATCGCGCTGTCGACCATCGCCTGCTCGGCGCTCGTGTCGCGGGGAGCGTCGAGGGCCTGTCGCTGCAGCTCCGCGACCGCGAGCTGATCGCGCAGGTCGCTCGCATCCTCACCCGCCCCCTCGGCCGCGGCGATCTGGCGGTGCAGGCTCGCGATCTGGTTGTCCGCCTCGCGGATCTCGATGTCCGACGGGCCCTGGCCCGCCGTCGCGAGGGCCTTGCGCGCGTCCGCGAGCGACTGCTCGGCCATCCGCACGCCCTCCTCGGCCGCGATCACCGCCTCCGCGACGCCCTCCTCGGGCTCGGGAGCCGGGTACCCGGCCTGGTTGTAGAGCTCGCCCACCGCGAGCGCCGTCGCCTCGTCGAAGACATCGGACGCGACGTCGCCGACACCGATCCCGACGGCCGTGAGGGCTTCCTTGAGCTGGATGACGTCGGGGCCGGAGACCCCCACGCGCAGCGTGCGGTAGGCCGGCAGCTCCCCCGGCAGCACGATGACCGGCCGCCCGGTCACCTCGAGCGCGATCGAGAGGCTGTCGAGTTCCGCGCCCGCCTCGGGCACCTGCCCGGTCACGATGGCGGCCCCCGTGAACGACGACGTGTCGATCTTGAGCTCGACCGCGTCGGTGTAGCCGACGTCGCCGCGCAGCGTGACGTCGTTGCTCAGCGCGCCGAACTCGACGGGCACCGTGACGAGGCCCGGGTCCGGCGCCCCCGCCCCTGCCGCCGCATCGAGCGGCGAGATCACGAAGCGCCCGAGGGCGAGGCCCCCGGCGAGCGCGACGACCGCGACGGCCGCCGTGATCCACAGCCCCTTGTTGCCGCGGATGACGCGCCCCCACCCGGCGGCGCGTCCCTGCGTGCTCTCGGCCGGCGCCTCCTCGACGGCCGCCTGCTCGACGACCTCGTCGAACGTCGCGTCCGTCGAGGCGGCGTCGGATGTTGCGGGGACGAGCTCTGTCTCTCGGTCCTGCTCGTCCCCGCCGCTCTTCTCGCGCCCCTCCATGCGAAGATCCCGTGCGCGCACCGCTCAGCTCGCCTGCTCGGCAGCGGCCTTGTACGCCTCGAGCTCGGCCTTGTTGTCGGCGATGAACTGCTCCTCGAGCTCGAACTGGATGCGCAGGCTCGCGTCGCGGTAGTCGGTCTTCTCGCGGCAGTCGAGGTCGACGAGCGCGATCTCGATCTCCTTCTCGGCGAGCTCCTTCCACTCGGGCGTCTGCGTGGGGTCGCTCTGCTCCTCGAGAGCCGCGAGCTCCTCCTCGCTCGCGTTCTCGAAGTCGAAGTCCTCGTAGGCGGCGTTCTGCTCCTCGTAGAAGGCGTTCTGCTTCTCCGAGAGCTCGTTCATCGGGTCCGCCTGCTTCGTGTAGCCCGCGTGGCCCGCGTCGGCCATGCACGACGCCCACTCCGCGTCGAGCTCGACCATCTCGGGCGACTCCTGGACGGTCGTGTAGAGCTCGTCCATCTTCGTCATGAGCGGCTCGAACTCCTCGTACAGCTTGTCCCAGAGGTTCGTGCCGTACACCTCGTCCGACGCCTCCCCGTTGCAGCCGCGATCGGCGGTCTCGTAGAACGCGTTCCAGTCGAACTCGGGGTCGCTCATCTCCTCCTCGGACGGCTGCTCGCCCCAGAGCGTCTCGTTGTAGGCCAGCTGCTCCGACTCCGACAGCGACTCGATGTACTCCTGGTTCGGGTCGACGTACTCCTCCGGCTCGGGCTGCGGCTGGTCCTGCCACGGGTCGTTGAACATGCCGTACCCGTACTGCGCGACCCACTCGCGCGACTCGGGGTCCCAGACCCCGTCGTCCTCGAAGACCACGCCGCCGTTCTGCAGGTTGGGCACGTACTCGAAGCCCTCGGCCTGCATGCACTCCGCGGTGCGCTCCTCGATCTCGCGCGTCTGCTCGTCCATCTGCTTCTGCTGCTCCTCGGGCGAGAGGTCGCTGCCGTACACGGCCGCCGTGTACTCGTTGAGGGGCGAGTCCTCCCATGAGAGCTCGGGCTCACCGCCGCCCTGCTGCGAGCATCCCGCGAGGGTCGCGGTGAGGATGGCCGCCGAGGCGACGAGCGTGAGAGGGCGTGTGGTTCGCATCATGGTCCCTGCGTCGAGGCGCGGCGAGCGCGCGGTGCTGTGTCCTGCCATCGTTCCAAGCGCGCGACCCGCGGGGCATCCGTCTGGAGGATGATCCGCGGAGGCGCTCTCACTGAGGATGTGTCGCCGCAGCGCCGATTCCTCTTATCGCGGAGGACTTCGTTACCGACCCGTGATATTCCGGTCAGAGCGCTCGGGGATGGCTCGTCGCGTACACATCGCGGAGCGTGTCGACCGTGACGTGGGTGTAGATCTGCGTGGTCGCGACCGACGAGTGGCCGAGGAGCTCCTGCACGACGCGGACGTCGGCGCCGCCCTGCAGGAGGTGCGTCGCGAACGAGTGGCGGAGGGTGTGCGGGGACACGTGCGCCTCGAGGTGCGCGCGCTCCGCGGCCGCCTGGATCACGAGCCACGCGCTCTGCCGCGAGAGCGGGGCGCCGCGGGCGCCGAGGAAGAGCTTCGCGGTGGCCCTCCCCTTCGCCGCGAGCTCGGGGCGCACGCGCGTGAGGTACGCATCCACCGCGGCACGCGCGAACGACCCCACCGGCACGATGCGCTCCTTCGAGCCCTTGCCGCGCAGACGCAGCACGTCGCCGCTCGCGAGGTCATCGACATCGAGGGAGATCGCCTCCGACACGCGCGCGCCGGTCGCGTAGAGCAGCTCCAGCAGGGCGCGATCGCGGATGCCCAGGGGCTCGTCGGGCGAGGGCGCGGCGAGCAGGCGCTCGACCTGCTCGATCGTCAGGGCCTTCGGGAGCCGCTGCGGCTGCTTCGGAGGACGCAGCCGCTGGGCGGGATCGTCGGCCGCGAGGCCCTCGCGCACGAGGAAGCGGTGCAGACCGCGCACGGATGACTGGAGGCGAGCGAGTGAGGAGGCAGCGGGCGGCGGGTCCTCCCCGGCCCGCGCCGCCGCGAACTCCGCGGCGATCGCGGGGGTCACGGCGTCAGCATCGTCGACCCCGTTCGCGCGCAGCCACGCGGCATAGCCCTCCAGATCGCGGCGGTACGCCGCGATCGTGTGCTCCGACAGGCCGCGCTCGATCGTGAGGTGCCGCAGATACGCGTCGACGGCGCGCTCGAGACGCACGTCGCGTCCTAGGCGCCGCGCAGCCGCGCCGCGGTCAGCAGCAGTCCCATGCCCGTGGTCGCGTTCCGGAACCGCCCCTCGACGACCGCGCGCACGGCCTCCTCGAGGGGGAGCCACTCCACGCGCATGTCGGCCTCCTCGCCCTCGCGCTCGAACGCGCCTTCCGTCGGAGTGAGGTCGCGTGCGAGGAACAGGTGGATGAGCTCCGACGTGCCGCCCGGCGACAGATGCACGGCGCTCAGCTCCTGCCAGTCCGCGGCCTCGAGGTCGGCCTCCTCGGCGAGCTCCCGCTGCGCGGCCTCGAGCGGGCTCTCGCCCGCGACGTCGAGAAGCCCGGCGGGGAGCTCCCAGTCGCGCTCGCCGATCGGATGGCGGTACTGCTGGATGAGCAGGACGCGCTCGTCCGCGTCGAGTGCGACGACCGCCGCCGCCCCGGGATGGGCGAGGTACTGGCGCGTCAGCTGGTCGTCGCCGTAGACGAAGCGCTCCGAGACGATGTCCCACACGATGCCGCGGAACGCGACCTCGCTCTCGACGATCTCGACCTCGTGGGCCTCGTCTCGGAGCTCCTCGGTCATCAGGCGTTCTCGACGTCGAACAGCTCGCTCGCCCGGCTGCGCTCGACGGCCGCGCCGACGAGCCCGCGGAACAGCGGGTGCGGGTCGGTCGGGCGCGAGCGGAGCTCGGGGTGCGCCTGGGTCGCGATGTAGTACGGGTGCACGTCGCGCGGCAGCTCGACGAACTCGACGAGGTCGAGGTCGGGGTTCAGGCCGGAGAACACGAGCCCCGCCTCGGCGAGCTGCGCCCGGTAGGCGTTGTTGACCTCGTAGCGGTGGCGGTGGCGCTCCTGGACCTCGGCGGCGCCGTAGAGGTCGGCGGCGAGCGAGCCGTCCGCGAGGCGTGCGGGGTACAGACCGAGGCGCATCGTGCCGCCGAGGTCGCCGCGGTCGAGGATGTCGACCTGCTCGGCCATCGTCGCGATGACGGGAGCGGTCGTCTCGGGGTCGAACTCGGTCGACGACGCGTCGGCGATGCCGGCCACGTCGCGGGCGTACTCGATCACCATGCACTGCAGGCCGAGGCACAGGCCGAGCGTCGGGATGCCCTGCTCGCGGGCGAAGCGGAGCGCTCCGAGCTTGCCCTCGATGCCGCGGATGCCGAATCCGCCGGGCACGCAGATGCCGTCGAGCGACGACAGCTGCTCCTTGGCGCCCTCGGGCGTCTCGCAGGTGTCCGACGGGATCCAGCGGATGTTGACCTTGGTCTCCTGCGCGAATCCGCCGGCCTTGAGCGCCTCGGTCACCGAGAGGTAGGCGTCGGGCAGGTCGATGTACTTGCCGACGAGGCCGATCGTCACCTCGTGCTTCGGGTTGTGGACCGCGTGCAGGACGCGGCCCCAGCGCGTCCAGTCGACGTCGCCGGCCTTCTCGGCGAGGCCGAGGCGGCGCGCGATGTAGGCGTCGAGACCCTGCTCGTTGAGCGTCGAGGGGATGTCGTAGATGCTCGGGAGGTCGACCGTGTTCACGACGCCCTCGATGTCGACGTCGCACATGAGGGCGATCTTGTTGCGGTTGCTCTCGCTCACAGGGCGATCGCTGCGGAGCACGAGCGCGTCGGGCTGGATGCCGACCTGGCGCAGCGCGGCCACCGAGTGCTGCGTGGGCTTCGTCTTCTGCTCGCCGGATGCGCCCATGAACGGCACGAGCGACACGTGCACGAAGAACACGTTGTCGCGACCGAGCTCGTGGCGCAGCTGCCGGGCCGCCTCGAGGAACGGCTGCGACTCGATGTCGCCGACCGTGCCGCCGACCTCCGTGATGATGACGTCGGGACGCGGCTCGTCCTCGGCCTGCAGGCGCATGCGCCGCTTGATCTCGTCTGTGATGTGCGGGATGACCTGCACCGTGTCGCCCAGGTACTCGCCGCGGCGCTCGCGCGCGATGACCTGCGAGTAGATCTGGCCCGTCGTGACGTTCGCGGCCTGCGACAGGTTGATGTCGAGGAAGCGCTCGTAGTGCCCGATGTCGAGGTCGGTCTCGGCGCCGTCGTCCGTGACGAAGACCTCGCCGTGTTGGAACGGGTTCATCGTGCCGGGGTCGACGTTGAGGTACGGGTCGAGCTTCTGCATGACCACGTGCAGCCCGCGTGCGGTGAGGAGGTTCCCGAGACTCGCGGCCGTGAGCCCCTTGCCGAGCGAGGAGACGACACCGCCCGTCACGAAGATCTGCTTGGTGGTGTCGTCGCGCCGTGCCTCAGGAGTCTGCATCACGGGCTTCGATCCTAACAGTCCGGGGTGGGAGGAGGGCGTGCCGCTCGCAGTGTGCTCCCAGCGGCGGATGCTTGTCGCGGCCGACGGGAGGCGCCGCGCCCGGCATCCTTCGGGCTATCGTGCCACGTTCCCGGCGTGCGGGCGAGAGCGACCTCGCGGGCGGTGTCAGACGGCGGTGTGGGCGAGCGCGAGAAGCTCGCGTGCGTGGGTCAGCGCAGCGTCCGAGTCGGCCAGTCCCGAGAGCAGCCGTGCCATCTCGGCCTCCCGCTCTGCGCCCTCCAGACGCTGCACGCTCGAGCGGGTGACCGACCCGTCGTTGGCCTTGACCACGCTCAGGTGGTTGCTCGCGAACGCCGCCACCTGCGCGAGGTGGGTCACCGCGATCACCTGCGACGACTGCGCGAGGCGCGCGAGGCGCTTGCCGACCTCGATCGCCGCGGCGCCGCCGATGCCCGCATCGACCTCGTCGAACACGAACGTCGGCACGGGGTCGGTCTCGGCGATCACGACCTCGATCGCGAGCATCACGCGGCTCAGCTCGCCGCCCGACGCGCCGCGCGCGACCGAGCGCGGCTCGGCCCCGGGGTGCGGGGCGAGCAGGAAGGCGACGTCGTCGCGCCCGGTCGCCGATTCCTGGCCCGGCGAGACCTCCACGACGAGGCGCGCGTCGGGCATCGCGAGGGCGTGCAGCTCCTCCGTGACAGCGTCGCCGAGGCGCGTCGCCGCCTCCCGGCGCGCGGCGGTGAGCGTCGCTGCCGCGGCGTCGAGCGCGGCACGCGACTCCTCGCGCTGGGCGGACAGCCGCTCGATCCGGTCTCCGTCGTCGTCGAGCTCGGCGAGCCGCGCGGAGCCCGTCTCGAGGAGGGCGATCGCGGCGTCGAGCGACCCGTGAGCGCGGACGAGAGAGCCGACCGCGGCCCGGCGCTCCTCGACCGCCGCCAGCTCCTGCGGCCCGGTCTCGTCGAGATCGGCGAGGAAGCCCGAGAGCTCGACGGCGAGGTCCGCCGCCCGGTATCCGAGGTCGGCGATCTGCTCCGCCAGGGTCGTGAGCGCCGGGTCGCCCGCGCGCTCGAGCGCGCGACGCGCCTCGCTCACGAGCCCCGAGACATCCGGAGCTCCCTCCTCGCTCGAGAGGGCCTCGCGGGCGAGCGCCGCCGCAGAGCGCAGCTCCTCGGCGTTCGCGAGCCGCTCGGCGCGCTCGGCGAGCTGCACGTCCTCGCCCTCGACAGGGGCGATCTGCTCGATCTCCGTGAGGGTCGCGCGCAGGGACTCCGCCTCGGCTGCGCGCGCGGTGCGCTCGGTCGTGAGGGTCTCCAGCTCGCGCTCGAGCTCGCGGTGCGCATGCCATGCGCCCCGGTAGGCCTCGAGGGCCTCGCGCACGGGCGCTCCCGCGAAGCGGTCGAGCGCGTCGCGCTGCGCGGCCGCGGAGCGGAGACGCAGCTGATCGGTCTGGCCGTGCACGACGACGAGCGCATCAGCGAGGTCGGCGAGCACCCCGGCCGGGGCGGCGCGGCCGCCCACGCTCGCACGACTGCGACCCTCGGCGGCGAGCGTGCGCGAGAGATACAGCTCGGCGCTGCCGTCGCCGATCGGCTCCAGGTCGCCGCCGGCGTCGCGCACGCGCTCGGCGACCGCGCCGGTCTCCGGCACGATCCACACGCCCTCGACGACAGCCTGCGCCGCCCCCGCGCGCACGGCGCCCGAGTCGGCGCGCTGGCCGAGCAGCAGCCCGAGGCCGGTCACCACCATGGTCTTGCCCGCACCGGTCTCGCCCGTGATCGCCGTGAACCCGGCGCCCATGGGCAGGGTCGCCTCGGCGATCACGCCGAGGTCGCGCAGTCGCATCTCCTCGATCACTCGTGGGCCTCCAGGCTCGGCAGCGTGAGGGTCTCGGTGGGCGTGTGCTCGCTCGGGCCGCGCCATCCCTCGGTCGGCAGCTTGAACTTGCGGACGAGCCGGTCGGTGAACGCGGCGGGGTGCAGGCGGGCGAGCAGCACGGGCTTCGGCGAGCGCCGCACGACGACGCGCGCGCCGGGCGGGAGCGGGTGCGAGCGGCGCCCGTCGCACCAGAGGACGCCGGTGCCCGCCGAGTCGTCCTTGAGCTCGACCGCGACGGCGTGATCGGGCCCGACGACGAGGGGCTTCGAGAACAGCGTGTGCGCCGAGAGCGGCACGACGGCGATCGCCTGCACGGTCGGCCAGATGACGGGCCCGCCCGCGGAGAAGTTGTACGCCGTGGATCCCGTCGGAGTCGCGACGACGACGCCATCCGCACCGTACGCCGTGAGCGGCCGACGGTCGACCTCGATGATGACCTCGATCATCCGCTCGCGCTGGTCCTTCTCGATCGCTGCCTCGTTGAGGGCCCACGTCTCGTAGACCACACGGTCGTCGTCGTCCTTCACGATGACGGCGAGGGCCAGGCGCTCCTCGACCGCGTAGTCGCCGATGATCGCGCGGTGGACGGCCTCGTCCATGTCGTCGCGCTCGATCTCGGCGAGGAAGCCGACGTGCCCCATGTTGACGCCGAGGACAGGCGCCGTGCCACCGCGCACCAGCTCGGCCGCGCGCAGGATGGTGCCGTCTCCCCCGAGCACGATCGCGATGTCGATCTCGGTCAGGGCCACGTCGATGCCGAGAGCGGGGACGTCGGCGAGCTCGGCGACGATCGCGGACAGCTCGGCACGGTCGTCGGGGGCGAGCACCGGGACGGCGCCCTCGGCACGCACGGCGTTCACGACCCGCACCGCGGCGCGCACCGTGTCCTCGCGATACGCGTGGGCGACGATCAGGATCCTGCGCTGCGTCATCGTCCTCCCGCCTCCGTCACGATCGTGTCCTCCCATTCTGTCGGATCCGCTCCGCGGCCCGACGAGATGTGCACAAGCACCTCGACATTGCCGTGCGCGCCCTCGATCGGCGAACGGCGCACCGCGCGGGTGCCGAGGCCGAGATCCCACGCGGCGCGCAGGACGCCGCGCACGGCGTCGATGCGGAGGGCGGGGTCGATCACGACACCGCCCCGGATGCCGGTGCGCCCCACCTCGAACTGCGGCTTGACGAGCAGGACGACGTCGGCGCCGTCTGCCGCCACCGACGCGACGGATGGCAGGACGAGCGTGAGCGAGATGAACGACAGGTCGCCCGTGACGACGGAGGGCGGTGTCGCGATGCCGCTGGCCTCCGCAAGCCTCTCCGGGGTCATGAACCGCACGTTGAAGCCCTCGACTGCACGCACCTCGGGATCGCTCGCGACCGCTGGCGCGAGCTGTCCGTGGCCCACGTCGACGGCGATGACCGGCGACGCCCCGCGGGCTCGGAGCACCTGGGTGAAGCCGCCGGTCGACGCTCCCATGTCGAGCGCGGCCCGGCCGGCGACCTCGATCGAGAACGCGTCGAGCGCGTGAATGAGCTTGTGGGCGCCGCGGCTGACCCACTGATCGGCGGCGTCCACCTCGATGCGCGTCGTGTCGTCGACCCTCGCCGACGCCTTCGTGACGATCTCGCCCTCGACCCGCACCGCGCCATCCGCGATGAGGCCCGCCGCGTGCGTGCGCGAGCGCGCGAGGCCGCGCTCGGCGAGCGCCGCGTCGAGTCGCTGCGTCATCGGGGCGCGGTGCCGTCGCGAGGAGCGGACTCGAGCCGCGCGGCCAGCTCGTCGTGCAGGGCCGCGTACGCGCTCGCCCGCTCGGCGAGAGGCTGATCCTCGATCACCCTGAGCCGGCTGACGAGCTCTGCGCCGTGGTCCTGATCCGTCACCCGTTCAGACTAGCCGCGGCGGAAGCGGTCCTCGTAGAGGCGCTCGGGCACGCGGAAGCCGAAGATCTGGCGGCCGGTGTCCCAGATCGCCTTCGACGCCGCACGCAGCAGGTCGATGTCGCGCGTTCCCTCGCTCACGATGTGCACGTCGGGTCCGTCGATGCGCACGGCGGCGTCGCGGACCCAGACCGTGTCGCCCTTCACGCGGGCGACGGGATACGGCTCGAAGAGCTCGCGCAGGTCGCTGAGGATGTAGGTCGGGCGCGAGTGAGACGGCGCGGCGAGGATGTGCTTGGGCCGGTCGATCCCCGTCAGCACGATCGCCGACGCCATCCCGGCCGCCTGCGCGCCCATGATGTCGGTGTCGAGCCGGTCGCCCAGGAACAGCGGGTTCTGCGCCGAGAATCGCGCGACGGCCGCGTGGAAGATCGGGGCCTCGGGCTTGCCGGCGACCGTCGCGAGACGCCCGACGGCCGTGTGCACGGCCGACACGAGCGTGCCGTTTCCCGGCGCGACGCCCCGCGCCTGCGGGATCGTCCAGTCGGTGTTCGTCGCGATCCAGGGGATGCCGCCCTCCTCCTCGGGAAGAGCGAGGGCGAACGCGGCCTCCGCGAGCTGGGTCCAGCCCACCTCGGGTGCGAAGCCCTGGACCACGGCCGCCGGCGCGTCCTCGGCACTGCGGGTGACGACATAGCCGGCCTTCTCGGCCTCGACGACGAGGCCCTCCCCGCCCACGACGAGGATGGTCGAGCCTGCCGGCACGCGCTCCGCGAGCAGGCGCATGGCGGCCTGAGGGCTCGTCACGACGTCGTCGGGCGCGGTGGGGATGCCGAGCTCGCTCAGGTGAGCGGCGACGGACGCGTCCGTCCGCGAGGCGTTGTTCGTGATGAACCCGAGCCGGCGGCCCTCGCTCGTCGCACGGTTCAGGCTCTCGACCGCGTGCGGCAGCGGCCCGGGGCCGGCGTAGACGACGCCGTCGAGGTCGGCGAGGAGGACGTCGACCCCCTCGATCGGTGCGGGGCCATCCGTCCGCTTAGAAAAGAGCGCCATCGGGGCGGTCATCCTCCGTCGTCGATTCCTCAGGTGCAGGCTGCTGCTCTCCGCGCGCCTCGGACTCGGCGTCCTCGGTGTCGACCGGTGTCGCGTCGGGCTCGGCGGCAGCGGCAGCGTCCGGCGTCGTGTCGGCAGCGCCCTCGATCCCGGCGGCGATCAGGATCTCGGACACCTCGTCCTCGATCGTGAACTCCTGCTCGGGCTCGGGCTCCTCTGCCGGCTCGGGCTCGGGCTCGGGATCCTCTGTCGGCTCGGGAGCGGCTGCGGGCTCCTGCTCGGAGGCGACGTCGTCGGCCGCGTGCTCCTCCTCGGCCGGGAGCGCCTCGGTGTCGGTGTCGTCGACGAAGATGAAGTCGTCCTCGTCTGCGCGGCGGTGCGCGAGGAGCGCTTCCTCGGCGACCTCCGCCCGGCGGCGCCACGACGCCGCCTCATCGGTGCGGCCGAGGTCCTCGAGCACGTTCGCGCGTGCCGCGAAGAGACCCGGGCTCCACTCGAACGCCCGATCGGGATCGAGCTCCGGGATGTCGAGCTCGTGCAGAGCCAGCTCGGTCTGACCGAGGTCCAGTCGCGCACCCGACATCGCGATCGCGAGCTCGACGCGCGCCGCGACGTCAAGCGCCTCGCGGTCGGCGGCGCGGCCCTCCTCGAGCGCCTTCTCGGGGCGTCCGACGCCGCGCTCGCTGTCGACGATGAGCGCGACGTTGTCGTTGCGCCCCGTGATCCTCCGCTGCGTGCGCAGCTCGCGCAGGGCGAGCGCGAAGTCGCCGTTCGCGTACGCCGTGATCGCGAGCGTCTCCCGGGCGACGCCGATGCGGCCTGCGTGTCGCACCGCGGCGAGGGCGTGCTCGTGGGCGAGCTGCGGGTCCTCGTCGATCAGGCGCGACGCCATCGCGAGATGACGTGCGACGCGCTCCGCGTTCTCCTTGCTGAGGGTCTTCAGCTCGTTGCGGGCTGCCGGCGCGAGATCGCGCGCCGTGATGTCCTCGGGAAGGAACGGATCGGGCACGCGAGCGTGCTCGGGCGGACGCGACGCGCCGCCATCGTCGTGACGCGGACGCGCGGGTCGGCTGTCGCGGTCGTAGGGACGGCGCGGTCCGGCCTGACCGTCGCGGCTCTGCGGACGGCGCTGCGGGCGGTCGTCTCGCTGGTATGGGCGGCGGTCGCTGGAGCTGCGGTCGTCACGCTGGTACGGACGACGCTCCCCCGAGTTCCGGTCGTCCCGCTGGTACGGACGACGCTCACCGGAGTTGCGGTCATCACGGGAGTACGGGCGACGCTCACCCGAGTTCCGGTCGTCCCGCTGGTACGGACGACGCTCACCCGAGTTCCGATCGTCCCGCTGGTACGGACGACGCTCACCCGAGTTCCGGTCATCACGGGAGTACGGACGACGCTCACCCGAGTTCCGATCGTCCCGCTGGTACGGACGACGCTCACCCGAGTTCCGGTCATCACGGGAGTACGGACGACGCTCACCCGAGTTCCGATCGTCCCGCTGGTACGGACGACGCTCACCCGAGTTCCGGTCATCACGGGAGTACGGACGACGCTCACCCGAGTTCCGATCATCCCGCTGGTACGGACGACGCTCACCCGAGTTCCGGTCATCACGGGAGTACGGACGACGGTCACCCGAGTTCAGGTCATCCCGCTGGTACGGACGACGGTCACCCGAGTTCCGGTCATCACGGGAGTACGGACGACGGTCACCCGAGTTCAGGTCATCCCGCTGGTACGGACGACGGTCACCCGAGTTCCGGTCATCACGGGAGTACGGACGACGCTCACCCGAGTTCCGGTCATCCCGCTGGTACGGGCGACGATCGCCATCGCGCTGCGGACGCCCATCACGGGGACGCCGGTCGCGGGAGGCGCTGTCGGAGTATCGGGGTCGCGCCCCGTCACGCCCACGAGCCCTGTCGTCGCCGCCGCGCGGTCGTGACCCGCCCTCGGGGCGATCGTTGTCTCCGTCGTTCGGCATGTCTACTCCTCGGTGATGCCCGTGTAACGCACGAAAGGGTCATCCGTCGTCGGATGACCCTTTCGTCTACGTGAAGTCCGGCGGTGTCCTACTCTCCCACAAGGTCCCCCTTGCAGTACCATCGGCGCTGAGAGGCTTAGCTTCCGGGTTCGGAATGTGGCCGGGCGTTTCCCTCTCGCTATGACCGCCGAAACATCTGGTGATGTGTTCGACATCAAGCTTTCTCTATGAAAGTTTCTGGTGCCCGTACATCGGGAACCACAAAGTGGACGCGAGCACCGCAGAAGACGGTGTGTTATCAAGTCATCGGCTTATTAGTACCAGTCAGCTGCACCCATTGCTGGGCTTCCACGTCTGGCCTATCAACCCAGTAGTCTGCTGGGAGCCTCTCCACCCGAAGGTGATGGAAGTCTCATCTTGAGGCCGGCTTCCCGCTTAGATGCTTTCAGCGGTTATCCATCCCGAACGTAGCCAACCAGCGGTGCCCTTGGCAGGACAACTGGCACACCAGAGGTTCGTCCAACCCGGTCCTCTCGTACTAGGGTCAGATCCTCTCAAACTTCCTACGCGCGCAGCGGATAGGGACCGAACTGTCTCACGACGTTCTAAACCCAGCTCGCGTACCGCTTTAATGGGCGAACAGCCCAACCCTTGGGACCTACTCCAGCCCCAGGATGCGACGAGCCGACATCGAGGTGCCAAACCATGCCGTCGATATGGACTCTTGGGCAAGATCAGCCTGTTATCCCCGAGGTACCTTTTATCCGTTGAGCGACAGCGCTTCCACAAGCCACTGCCGGATCACTAGTCCCGACTTTCGTCCCTGCTCGACCTGTCAGTCTCACAGTCAAGCTCCCTTGTGCACTTACACTCGCCACCTGATTGCCAACCAGGTTGAGGGAACCTTTGGGCGCCTCCGTTACTCTTTGGGAGGCAACCGCCCCAGTTAAACTACCCACCAGGCACTGTCCCTGAACCGGATCACGGTCCGAAGTTAGATATCCAGAGTGACCAGAGTGGTATTTCAACAACGACTCCACAATGACTGGCGTCACTGCTTCACAGTCTCCCACCTATCCTACACAAGCCACACCGAACACCAATACCAAGCTGTAGTAAAGGTCACGGGGTCTTTCCGTCCTGCTGCGCGTAACGAGCATCTTTACTCGTAATGCAATTTCGCCGAGTTCGTGGTTGAGACAGTTGGGAAGTCGTTACGCCATTCGTGCAGGTCGGAACTTACCCGACAAGGAATTTCGCTACCTTAGGATGGTTATAGTTACCACCGCCGTTTACCGGGGCTTAAATTCTCAGCTTCGCCTTGCGGCTGACCGGTCCTCTTAACCTTCCGGCACCGGGCAGGCGTCAGTCCGTATACATCGTCTTGCGACTTCGCACGGACCTGTGTTTTTAATAAACAGTCGCTACCCACTGGTCTCTGCGGCCCACACACGCTTTCGAAGCAAGTTCTAATACGCGCTGGGCCCCCCTTCTCCCGAAGTTACGGGGGCATTTTGCCGAGTTCCTTAACCACGATTATCTCGATCTCCTCGGTATTCTCTACCTGACCACCTGAGTCGGTTTGGGGTACGGGCGGCTAGAACCTCGCGTCGATGCTTTTCTCGGCAGCATAGGATCACCCACTTTTCATCCCCATCACATCTCAGCCACATGAGCCACGGATTTGCCTATGGCTCGGCCTACATGCTTGGACCAGGACAACCATCGCCTGGCTTGGGCTACCTTCCTGCGTCACACCTGTTAATACGCTAACCGCACCAGCATGGGGTCGCGCGCTCCACCAGACGGTGCCACCCGAAGGCGGCGATGTCTGGCTTTGGGCGCTTAGCACCACTGGATTGATTGGGGCGGTTCTTCGCCGGTACGGGAATATCAACCCGTTGTCCATCGACTACGCCTGTCGGCCTCGCCTTAGGTCCCGACTTACCCAGGGAAGATTAGCTTGACCCTGGAACCCTTGGTCTTCCGGAGGACGTGTTTCTCACACGTCTTTCGCTACTCATGCCTGCATTCTCACTCGTGTGGCCTCCACGGCTGGATCACTCCGCCGCTTCACCGCCCACACGACGCTCTCCTACCCATCAACACGGCTGGACCACGAAGGCCTACCAAAAATGTCAATGCCACAACTTCGGTGGCGTGCTTGAGCCCCGTTACATTGTCGGCGCGGAATCACTTGACCAGTGAGCTATTACGCACTCTTTCAAGGGTGGCTGCTTCTAAGCCAACCTCCTGGTTGTCTGAGCAACTCCACATCCTTTCCCACTTAGCACGCGCTTAGGGACCTTAGATGGTGGTCTGGGTTGTTTCCCTCTCGACGATGAAGCTTATCCCCCACCGTCTCACTGCTGCGCTCTCACTTACCGGCATTCGGAGTTTGGCTGACGTCAGTAACCTTGTAGGGCCCATCGGCCATCCAGTAGCTCTACCTCCGGCAAGAAACACGCAACGCTGCACCTAAATGCATTTCGGAGAGAACCAGCTATCACGAAGTTTGATTGGCCTTTCACCCCTATCCACAGCTCATCCCCTCAGTTTTCAACCTAAGTGGGTTCGGCCCTCCACGACGTCTTACCGTCGCTTCAGCCTGGCCATGGATAGATCACTTCGCTTCGGGTCTAGGACACGCGACTGAACTCGCCCTATTCAGACTCGCTTTCGCTACGGCTGCCCCACACGGGTTAACCTCGCCACGTATCACTAACTCGCAGGCTCATTCTTCAAAAGGCACGCCGTCACCCCAACAAGGAGGCTCCGACGGTTTGTAAGCAAACGGTTTCAGGTACTATTTCACTCCCCTCCCGGGGTACTTTTCACCTTTCCCTCACGGTACTTGTCCGCTATCGGTCATCTGGGAGTATTTAGGCTTACCAGGTGGTCCTGGCAGATTCACACGGGATTTCACGGGCCCCGTGCTACTTGGGATACCACTCGCGGCAGGAAACGCATGTCGACTACGGGGCTACCACCCGCTCTGGCCGGCCATTCAAAACCGTTCGTCTATACGCACCTGTACCACCGAGACCTGCGGCAGCGGTCTCAGAATGGTCCCACAACCCCGAACGTGCAACACCTGCCGGCTATCACACACGATCCGGTTTAGCCTCATCCGCTTTCGCTCGCCACTACTCACGGAATCACTGTTGTTTTCTCTTCCTGTGGGTACTGAGATGTTTCACTTCCCCACGTTCCCTCTACCCGCCCTATATATTCAGACGGGAGTCACCAGGTCAGCACGCCGCCTGGCGGGGTTTCCCCATTCGGAAATCCTCGGATCACAGCCCGCTTATCGGCTCCCCAAGGCTTATCGCAGATTGCTACGTCCTTCTTCGGCTCCAGATGCCAAGGCATCCACCGTTTGCTCTTAAAGACTTGAAATCACATGAGCCACAGAACCCCCGAAAGGATCCTGCGTTCGCTTCTTTAAGATGCTCGCGTCCACTGTGTAGTTCTCAAAGTACGGGCGGCACCCCACCCTCCCCGACCAGACAGCCGGCTCAGACGAGGCCCACGAAGACCAGCCACCAAAGGTGCCTGAGCCCTCAGGACCCAACAACGTGCACGCGCCCCACCCGCAACCAGCACCCCGTTCCCACCACACCCCGAAGGACATGACGTACTGAGAGCACCAGCGCAGCTGAGGCGCCTTGTCAAATGTTCCACCCATGAGCAACCCGTCGAGGACATTCGCCTCGAAACGGGCCCCTGCGAACCCCGAAGGGCTCGAGATGCTCCTTAGAAAGGAGGTGATCCAGCCGCACCTTCCGGTACGGCTACCTTGTTACGACTTAGTCCTAATTACCGATCCCACCTTCGACAGCTCCCTCCCACAAGGGGTTAGGCCACCGGCTTCAGGTGTTACCGACTTTCATGACTTGACGGGCGGTGTGTACAAGACCCGGGAACGTATTCACCGCAGCGTTGCTGATCTGCGATTACTAGCGACTCCGACTTCATGAGGTCGAGTTGCAGACCTCAATCCGAACTGGGACCGGCTTTTTGGGATTCGCTCCACCTCACGGTATTGCAGCCCTTTGTACCGGCCATTGTAGCATGCGTGAAGCCCAAGACATAAGGGGCATGATGATTTGACGTCATCCCCACCTTCCTCCGAGTTGACCCCGGCAGTATCCCATGAGTTCCCACCATAACGTGCTGGCAACATAGAACGAGGGTTGCGCTCGTTGCGGGACTTAACCCAACATCTCACGACACGAGCTGACGACAACCATGCACCACCTGTACACCGACCAAAAAGGGGCGACTGTTTCCAGACGTTTCCGGTGTATGTCAAGCCTTGGTAAGGTTCTTCGCGTTGCATCGAATTAATCCGCATGCTCCGCCGCTTGTGCGGGTCCCCGTCAATTCCTTTGAGTTTTAGCCTTGCGGCCGTACTCCCCAGGCGGGGAACTTAATGCGTTAGCTGCGTCACGGAGACCGTGGAAAGGCCCCCACAACTAGTTCCCAACGTTTACGGGGTGGACTACCAGGGTATCTAAGCCTGTTTGCTCCCCACCCTTTCGCTCCTCAGCGTCAGTAACGGCCCAGAGATCTGCCTTCGCCATCGGTGTTCCTCCTGATATCTGCGCATTCCACCGCTACACCAGGAATTCCAATCTCCCCTACCGCACTCTAGTCTGCCCGTACCCACTGCAGGCCCGAGGTTGAGCCTCGGGTTTTCACAGCAGACGCGACAAACCGCCTACGAGCTCTTTACGCCCAATAATTCCGGATAACGCTTGCGCCCTACGTATTACCGCGGCTGCTGGCACGTAGTTAGCCGGCGCTTTTTCTGCAGGTACCGTCACTTACGCTTCTTCCCTGCTAAAAGAGGTTTACAACCCGAAGGCCGTCATCCCTCACGCGGCGTTGCTGCATCAGGCTTCCGCCCATTGTGCAATATTCCCCACTGCTGCCTCCCGTAGGAGTCTGGGCCGTGTCTCAGTCCCAGTGTGGCCGGTCACCCTCTCAGGCCGGCTACCCGTCGACGCCTTGGTGAGCCACTACCTCACCAACAAGCTGATAGGCCGCGAGCCCATCCCCAACCGAAAAATCTTTCCCACCACAGACCATGCGGCCATGATGCATATCCGGTATTAGCAACCGTTTCCGGCTGTTATCCCAGAGTCAGGGGCAGGTTGCTCACGTGTTACTCACCCGTTCGCCACTAATCCACCCAGCAAGCTGGGCTTCATCGTTCGACTTGCATGTGTTAAGCACGCCGCCAGCGTTCATCCTGAGCCAGGATCAAACTCTCCGTAAAAAACAGAAGCAGACACCCACCCGGGAAAACGGACAGGCACCTGCGAGTTCAATCATGACCAAAAAGGATGCCAAAAACTGACAACCATAAAATTTGATCCAAAGGAATTCTCAACCAGCCGAAGCTGGACGAGGATAATTTGGCATTTGACAAGTGCACGCTGTTGAGTTCTCAAGGATCAGACGCACCCAGCCCCACGACTCCCGCCGCGGCCCTCCGGGGCAACCATCCACCCCCAGCACCAGCAAGACCACAGCCTCACCAGAACCAGGGATTGCGTTGTACGTCGCAGACCTGGGGCGGGGAACCTTCCGGCTCAACCTCACCGCTTGGCGGCGACAAGGGAATACATTACGCCGAACCCCCACCCCCAGCAAACCCACCCACCACCCGGGCGTGTCGCAACGCGGAAGCAGGGCCATCCGGTCCCTGTTGCGCCGAAGGGCGCGCCTCCTCACGGAGACGCGCCCTTCGGCGGAACGCTGAATGTCAGGCGTCGATGAAGACGCCGGCGAGCGCCTTCTTGCCGCGCCGCAGCACCGAGACGCCGCCCGGGAGCGTTCCGTTCACCGTCGCCTCATCGGAGTCGACCTTCGCGCCGTCCACGGAGACGCCGCCCTGTGAGATCGCGCGACGCGCCTCCGATACCGACGAAACGAGCCCCGTCTCCACGAGCGCCTGGGTGACGGGCGTGCCCGCGGCGAGCGTCGCGTGGGGCAGTTCACGGAGCGCGGAGGCGAGGGTGCCCGCGTCGAGAGCACCGAGATCTCCCTTTCCGAACAGAGCCTCCGACGCGTCGATGGCCGCAGCGGTCGCCTCTGCCCCGTGCACGGCGGTCGTCACCTCGAGCGCGAGCCTCTTCTGCGCCGCACGGCGGAACGGCTCGCTCTCCACGAGAGCCGCGTACTCCTCGATCTCGGCCCGCGTGAGGAACGTGAAGACCTTCAAGCGCTCGACCACGTCGGCGTCATGGGTGTTGAGCCAGAACTGGTAGAACGCGTACGGACTGCACATCTCCGGATCGAGCCAGATCGCGTTGCCCTCGCTCTTGCCGAACTTCGTGCCGTCGCTGTTCGTGATCAGCGGGGTGCCGAAGGCGTGGACCGACCGTCCCTCGACGCGGTGGATGAGGTCCGTGCCGCTCGTGAGATTGCCCCACTGGTCGCTGCCGCCCGTCTGCAGGACGCAGTCGTAACGGCGGTAGAGCTCGAGGAAGTCCATCCCCTGGAGGATCTGGTAGCTGAACTCCGTGTAGCTGATGCCGGCTTCGGAGTTCAGGCGCGCGGTCACCGCGTCCTTCTTGATCATCGTGCCGACGCGGTAGTGCTTGCCGATGTCGCGGAGGAAGTCGATCGCCGACATCGGCGCCGTCCAGTCGAGGTTGTTCACCATCCGAGCGGCGTTGTCGCCGTCGAAGCTGAGGAACCGCTCGATCTGGGCGCGCAGCTGCGCGACCCACTCGGCGACCGTCTCCTTCGTCTGCATGACGCGCTCGGCGGTCGGGCGAGGGTCCCCGATGAGGCCGGTCGCCCCGCCCACGAGACCGAGCGGCCGGTGGCCGGCGAGCTGCATGCGACGCATCGTGAGAAGCTGCACGAGATGCCCGAGGTGAAGGCTCGGCGCGGTCGGGTCGAACCCGCAGTAATACACGATCGACTCGCCCGCGAGCAGCTCGCGAAGAGCGTCCTGGTCGGTCGACACGTGCACGAGGCCGCGCCAGACGAGCTCATCCCAGATGGTCTCGAAAGAGGGATCGTTCGCCTGCACGGCAACGGAGGTTGCGGGTACAGTCATGCGCTCCAGCCTAGGGCTTCCCGGGACCCGTCCTCACAAGCCGAGCGCGTGCGCGACGGCCTGCGTCCGTGCGACGAGCTCCGCGCGCTGCTCGACCACCCGCTCGGGAGCGGTGCCGCCGACACCGGCGCGCGATGCAACCGATCCCTCGATCGACAGCACCTCCCGCACGGCGGGCGTGAGGTGCTCGGACACCTCGGCGAGGAGCTCGTCCGTCGCGTCCTCCAGGCCGATCCCCCGCTCCTCGCAGGCGCGGACGAGCGCACCGGAGATCTCGTGGGCGTCGCGGAACGGGACCCGCTGCGTGACGAGCCACTCCGCGACATCCGTCGCGAGCGAGAATCCCTGCGGCGCGAGCGAGGCCATCCGCTCGGTGTCGAAGCGCAGTGTGGCGACCATCCCTGTGAAGGCGGGAAGAAGCACCTCGAGAGTCGCGACGGAGTCGAACACCGGCTCCTTGTCCTCCTGCAGATCGCGGTTGTACGCGAGGGGCAGCGCCTTGAGCGTCGCGAGCAGGCCGGAGAGGTTGCCGATCAGGCGTCCCGACTTGCCGCGCGCGAGCTCGGCGATGTCGGGGTTCTTCTTCTGCGGCATGATGCTCGAGCCCGTCGAGTACCCGTCGTCGAGCGTCACGAAGCCGAACTCGCGGGTGTTCCAGAGGATGATCTCCTCGGCCATGCGCGACAGGTCGATGCCGATCTGCGCCGCGATGTAGGCGAACTCGGCGACGACGTCGCGCGCGGCCGTGCCGTCCATGGAGTTCTCGGCCGGCCGATCGAGGCCGAGTTCGCGGGCGACGAGCGCGGGATCGAGACCGAGGGTCGACCCGGCGAGCGCCCCTCCCCCGTACGGCGACACGCCCGCGCGGGCGCGCCAGTCGCGGAGCCGCTCAAGGTCGCGCACGAGCGGCCATCCGTGTGCCTGGAGGTGATGCGCGAGGAGCACGGGCTGGGCGTGCTGGAGGTGCGTGCGGCCCGGCAGGATGGCCGACGGGTGTGCGTCGGCCTGCGCCACGAGCGCGTCGATGAGCTGGACGAGCTCGCGCGCGATCACACCCGCGTGGTCGATGAGGAACAGGCGGATGAGCGTGGCGATCTGGTCGTTGCGGCTCCGGCCTGCGCGCAGTCGGCCGCCGAGCTCGGCGCCCACCTCCTCGAGGAGCGCCGTCTCGAGGGCGCCGTGCACATCCTCATCCGCATCGCGCGGACGCAGACGACCGCTTCGCACGCCCTCGGCGAGCGCGTCGAGCCCGGCGTGCATGCGCGCCGCCTCGTCGGCGGTGAGGTAGCCGGCGGCTTCGAGGGCCGCGGCGTGCGCGTGCGATCCGCGGATGTCGTAGAGCGCGAGCTGCCAGTCGAAGTGCGTCGATCGGCTCAGCGCCTGCAGCTCGGGGCTCGGCCCCCCTGCGAAGCGTCCGCCCCAGAGGGCTCCCTCGTTCGTCCCACGCGTCTCGCCTGTGCTCACCCGTCCAGCGTACTGAAGCGCCAGGACCCGCTCCGACCACCATCCATGTCTCGCCCGCCGCGGGAAGCCCGTCGCTATCCCGCCGGTAGTGAGACGCCTCGACGGGACGTGGGCACGATCGTGCGGGCGAGCCAGGCGATGCCGGCCTCGAGCGGGCCGCGCCCGACGAGCAGCGACCACAGGCTGCAGCCGACGATCGTCGCGACGGTCAGGGGCCAGAACGGCTCGGTCGCGCGGAACGCCACGAGATCCGACCCGAACTGCAGCACGGTGGGCTCGGGCTGCAGCAGCGCCCACGCGACGAGCTGCGCCGCGTATGCCGTGAGCGGCATCGAGCCCATCGCCCGCAGGGGCCACGCGAGCCAGCGGAGCGGTGTCCGGCACGCGAGGAGGCATACGCCGATGACCGCGACGGCGAACCCGCCGGAGCCGACCGCCTCGGCGACTCCGCTCGAGTGCGCCGCGTCATCGAGCACGTGCGCCCACACGCTCTCGGGTTCGGCGAGCGACCTCCAGCGGCCCAGCACCCCGTACCCGATGACGGCCGCGGCCGCGCCGCCGAGGACGAGCGCCAACGCCGTCCGCGGCCGACCGAGGCGGAGGCGTCCGATGGCGAGCCCCGCCGCGACGAAGGCGAACCACAGCGCGAACGGATAGTGCCATCCGGTCAGCTGCGCGATGAGCTCGCCGGAGAGCGATTCCCACCCTGCCCATCCGTCGATCGCCCACACCGCGAACGGCGCGATCAGCGCGACCGCGACGGCGATCGCGAGCAGCAACGCGGGGCGCATCCGCAGCACCGGGAGCGCGAGGAGGAACAGGATGCCGTATGCCGGCAGGATCACGAGCACGGGCGTGTCGAGTGCGACCAGGAGCAGGCCGATCACCCAGATCGCGATCGCCCGCACGACGATCCGGCCGCGCGCGACCGCCATCCGCTCGCCGTCGACTGGGGTCGACCCGCCCGTGACGAGCGCGAGCGAGACGCCGGCGAGCGTCGCGAAGAGGATGGACGAGCGGCCGTTGACGACGTCGATCCAGGTCGCGGGGTCACCCCAGGCGAAGGGCGACGTGTCGAGCAGGTGGGCGGCGAACATGCCGATCACCGCGAGGCCGCGCGCGAGGTCGATGCCGGGCGCGCGGCCGGACCCGTCCAGCCGAGCCAGACGGGTCCGGATCCAGCCGGTCAGTCCGCCTGGCGCAGCAGCCAAACGAGGAGGGCCTTCTGCGCGTGCAGGCGGTTCTCCGCCTCGTCCCAGATGACGCTCTGCGGGCCGTCGATGACCTCGGCGTCGACCTCGTAGCCGCGATCGGCGGGGAGGCAGTGGATGAAGATCGCCTTGTCGTCGGCGAGCCCCATGAGCTCGGGCGTCACCTTGTACGCGCCGAGGTCGCGCAGGCGGGCGAGCTTCTCCTCCTCCTTGCCCATCGAGACCCAGGTGTCGGTAACGACGACGTCGGCACCGGCGGCCGCCTCGAGCGGATCGGTGAAGAGGGTGAGCGAGCCGCCGGTCTCGATGCCGATGCGGTCGGCGTCCATCACGATGTCCTCGCGGGGCGCGTAGTCGATCGGCGATGCGATCCGCACGTGCATGCCGGCCATCACGCCCGCGAGCGCATACGAGTGCGCCATGTTGCTGCGGCCGTCTCCGAAGAACGACAGCGTGAGCCCGCGCAGCTCGCCCTTGTGCTCGCGCACGGTGAGCAGGTCGGCCAGCAGCTGGCACGGATGGAAGTCGTCGCTGAGAGCGTTGACGACGGGCACCCGCGTGCCCTTCGCCATCTCCTCGAGGCCCTGCTGCGCGTACGTGCGCCACACGATCGCGGCGACCTGGCGCTCCAGCACGCGCGCCGTGTCGGCGGGCGTCTCCTTGCCGCCGAGCTGGCTGTTCGCGGTCGAGATGATGAGCGGCGTGCCGCCGAGGTCGGCGATGCCGACGGCGAACGAGACGCGCGTGCGAGTCGACGACTTGTCGAAGATGACCGCCACGGTCTTCGGGCCGGCCAGGGACTTGTCGGCCCAGCGGTCCTTCTTGAGCTCGGCCGCGAGCTCGAGGATCTCGGCCTGCTCGGCCGGCGTGATGTCGTCGTCGCGCAGGAAGTGGCGGGTCATGCGTGGGTCTCCGTCGGGGTCGGGATGGTCGCGGCGACGGCCGAGAGAGCCTCGCCGAACAGGGTGAGGAACTCCTCGATCTCCGCATCGCCGATCGTGTAGGCGGGAGCGATGCGGATGACGTCCGCATCGGGGGCGTTGACGATGAGGCCGCGCTCATGGGCGGCCGCGCGCACCTCCGCCGCAACCGGCGCGGTCAGCGTGATGCCGATGAGGAGGCCCTCACCGCGCGTGCCCGAGACGAGCGGGAGCTCGGCGACGGCCGTGCGCAGCTGAGCGCCGCGCGCGGTCACGTTCTCGAGCAGCCCTTCGCTCTCGATGTAGCCGAGCACGGCGTTCGCGACCGCGCTGGCGAGCGGGTTGCCACCGAACGTCGAGTTGTGGGTGCCGGGATAGAACAGGTCGCTCGCTGCGCCGAACGTGATGAGGGCGCCGAGGGGGAATCCCGCGCCGATGCTCTTCGCGAGCGTCACGGCATCGGGGACGATCCCCTCGCGCTGGAAGGCGAACCACTCCCCCGTGCGGCCCGAGCCGGTCTGCACCTCGTCGAGGACGAGGAGCGCGCCGCGCTCGGTCGCGAGCTCGCGAGCCCTCGCGAGGAAGCCGTCCGGCATCGGGACGACGCCGGCCTCGCCCTGGATCGGCTCGACGAAGAGCGCCGCGATCGAGTCGTCGAAAGCCGCCTCGAGCGCCTCGAGCGTGGCGTCGATCGAGCGCACGCCCGGCAGGACGGGCTCGAACGGATCGCGGTACGCGGCCTTGGGGGTGATCGAGAGCGCGCCCATGGTGCGGCCGTGGAACGCGCCGTTGAGCACGAGGATGGTCGACTTGCCGGTCTTCCCGCCGTGCAGGCGGGCGAGCTTGATCGCCATCTCGTTCGCCTCGGTGCCCGAGTTCGAGAGGAACACCCGTCCGTCGTCGCCGGTGCCGGCCAGACGCTTCAGACGGGCGGCGAGCTCGAGCTGCGCGGGGCTCGCGAAGTAGTTCGAGATGTGCGCGAGCGTCGCCGCCTGCTTCGACACGGCCTCCACGAACACGGGGTGCGCGTGGCCGAGGCAGTTGACGGCGATCCCGCCCAGGAAGTCGAGGTAGCGGCGGTCGTCCGCGTCCCAGACATGCGAGCCCTCACCCCGGGTGAGGAGCGCGAGGCGCCCGCCCAGGCTCATGAGATCCCGCGATGCGTCGTCCTGCCAGGTGCTCATCCGACCACCACCTCCGTTCCGATTCCCTTGCTGGTGAAGAGCTCGACGAGCACCGAGTGCGGCACGCGCCCGTCGATGATGGCGGCCGTCGGCACGCCGCCGTCGACCGCGTCGAGGCACGCCTGCATCTTCGGGATCATGCCCGACTCGAGCTTCGGCAGCATCTCGCGCAGCTCGTCGGCCTTGATGTGCGACACGAGCGAGTCGCGGTTCGGCCAGTCGGCGTACAAGCCGGGCACATCGGTGAGGACCACGAGCTTCCGCGCGCCGAGCGCCACCGCGAGCGCGGATGCCGCGGCATCCGCGTTGATGTTGAGCGTGTGACCGGGGTGGTCGAGGTCGGGCGCGACACCCGCGACGACCGGGATGCGGTCGGCCTCGAGCTGGTCGATCACGGGAGTCGGGTCGACGCGGACGACGTCGCCCACCCGGCCGAGGCTCTCCTCGACCCCGTCGATGACGACGCCGCGGCGCCGGCCGCCGAAGAGCCCGGCGTCCTCACCTGAGACGCCCACTGCGAACGGGCCGTGCGAGTTGATCTTGGCGACGAGCTGGGGGTTGATCTGGCCGGTGAGCACCATCCGGACGACCGAGATCGCCTCTGTGCTCGTGACGCGGTAGCCGCCCTTGAACTCGCTCGGGATCGCGAGGCGGTCGAGCATGCTCGAGATCTGCGGCCCTCCGCCGTGCACGACGACGGGCTTGATGCCCACGTAGCGGAGATAGGCGATGTCGGCCGCGAACGCGTCCTGGAGCTCCTCCGAGATCATCGCGTTGCCGCCGTACTTCACGACGACGATCTGATCGCGGTACTCCTTGAGCCACGGAAGCGACTCGATGAGCGTGGCCGCCTTGAACTCGGCTTCCTCGGGGCTGGTGTCCTGCAGGTCGATCGGTGTCATGAGGAGTACGCGCTGTTCTCGTGGACGTAGTCGTGCGTGAGGTCGTTCGTGAGGATGGTCGCGGTCGCCTCTCCCGCGTGCAGGTCGATGAGCACGTGCGTGTCGCGCGGTGCGAGATCGACCTCCTCGCGGGGGCGGTCCGGGCCGCCCGCGCTGCACACGCGGACGCCGTTCATCGAGACGTCGACCTGGTAGGGGTCGAACTCCGCGGAGGTCGTGCCGATCGCCGCCAGCACGCGGCCCCAGTTCGGGTCGTTGCCGAAGATGGCGGCCTTGAAGAGGTTGTTGCGCGCGACCGAGCGACCCACCTCGACGGCGTCCTGCTCGCTCGCGGCCCCGACGACCTCGATCGCGATCGCATGGCTGGCCCCCTCGGCGTCAGCCTGCAGCTGCCGCGCGAGGTCGGAGCAGACCGCGGCGAGCGCGCTCGCGAACTCGTCCGGGTCGGGGGTCACGCCCGAGGCCCCGCTCACGAGGAGCGTGACCTGGTCGTTCGTCGACATGCATCCGTCGGAGTCGAGCCGGTCGAAGCTGACGTTCGCCGCGGAGCGGAGGTGCGCGTCGGCGGCCGCCGCGTCGAGCACGGCGTCGGTCGTGAGCACGACGAGCATCGTCGCGAGCCCGGGAGCGAGCATCCCCGCGCCCTTCGCCATCCCCCCGATCGACCATCCGCCGCCGCGATGCACCGCGGTCTTGGGAACCGTATCGGTCGTCATGATCGCGCGTGCCGCGTCGTCTCCGCCGTCGGCGCTGAGGGAGGCGATCGCCTTCGCGGTGCCGTCGAGCACCTTCGCGCGGAACACCTCGTCGCCCGTGCCGATGAGGCCGGTCGAGCAGACCTGGATGCCGACGGCTCCGACGCCGAGGAGCTCCGCCGCGCGCTCCGCGGTCTGGTGCGTCGTCTGGAAGCCGAACGCGCCCGTGAAGCAGTTGGCGCCGCCCGAGTTCAGCACGACCGCCTCGATCACGCCGCCCTTGATCGCCTCCTGCGACCACAGGATCGGGTTCGCCTTCGCCCGGTTCGAGGTGAACACGGCGGCGCCGGCCTTGAGCGGCCCGCGGTTGACGACGACCGCGACGTCGGGCTTGCCCGTCGACTTGAGCCCTGCGGCGACTCCGGCCGCCTCGAATCCTGCGGGTGCGGTCACGCTCACGGCGCCACTCCGTTCACGGTGAGAGCGCGGCCCTCCGGCAGGCCGAGCGCGATGTTCATGGACTGGATCGCCGCGCCCGCCGTCCCCTTCGCGAGGTTGTCGACGGCGGTCACGACGACGACCCGGCCGGCCGCGCGGTCGATCGCGAGGCCGATGAGGGCCGTGTTCGCGCCGAGGACGTCGGCCGTGCGCGGCACCTGTCCCTCGGGCAGGAGCTGTACGAAGGTCTCGCCCGCGTACGCCTGCTCCCACGCGTCGCGGATCTGCGCGTCGGTCACGCCGTCCGCGATGCGCGCCGTCGAGGTCGCGAGGATGCCGCGGGCCATCGGCACGATCACGGGGGTGAAGGAGATCCGGATGTCGCCGGTCGCGCCCGCGGCACGGAGCGCCTGCCGGATCTCGGGGATGTGGCGGTGCGTTCCCCCCACCGCGTACGGATTCGCCGTTCCGAGGAGCTCAGCGCCGAGAAGATGCGTCTTGAGGCTCTTGCCCGCGCCCGAGGGGCCGACCGCCAGGACGCTCACGGTGTCGGACGGGTCGATGACGCCCGCGGCGACGCCAGGCGCGAGGCTGAGGCTCACGGTCGACGCGTTGCACCCGGGCGCCGCGATCCGGGTGGCCCCGACGAGACGCTCGCGCTGCTTCGCACCGCCGACCGGAAGCTCGGGGACGCCGTATGCCCAGGGCTCGTGGAAGGCACCGCCGTAGAACGCGTCCCAGTCCCCCTCGTCGACGAGACGGTGATCGGCACCGCAGTCGATGACGAGCGCGGCGTCGCCGAGCGCGTCGGTGTACTGGCCGGATTGGCCGTGCGGGAGCGCGAGGAAGACGACATCGTGACCGGCGAGGATCTCCGGCGTCGTGTCCTGGAGGGTGAGGTGCGCGAGCGAGCGGAGGTGCGGCTGATGCTGGATGAGCGGCTGGCCGGCGTTCGAGTGCGCGGTGACCGTGCGGATCTCGACGTCCGGATGTTCGGCGAGCAGACGGAGGAGCTCTCCGCCGGCGTAGCCCGAAGCGCCGGAGACGGCGACCGAATACGACATGACTTCTACCTTATTGTCCGTGGGCGGGGGCCGGAGACGGCGACACCGGCCGACGGACCGCGCGCAGGCGCAGTGTCTCGCGGTGTCGCCTAGATTCGGCGGCCGCTGCGACGTCGGGGCGCGACGAGCGCGCTCGGAGCGAGCGTGCGCGAGGTCGCGGGCGAGGTCATGCCGACGACAGTACCACGGAGCGGATGGCCGGCTCGTCAGTCAGGCAGGTCGGCGAGCGTGGGCGTCGTCCATGAGGGATCGGGGCGCCAGTCGCGCCACGCGGGGTCGAACGGCCAGTCCCCGGCCGCGAACGACGCGATCCTTGCCGCGTTTCGCGGCGATCGAGGCAGAGTTCGCCCCGTTCTGCGGGAACCTCGTCCGACATCCGCCTCGTTCTGAGGCAACCGGCCGGGCGTTCGCCGCGTTCCGCGGCTGGTCTGGCGATGAACGCCGAACCGCCCGACCGCATCGTGCGGCACCCCGCACGCGCACGCGCACGTCTCGCGACCCGGGCCATCCGCGCCCGCGTGCAGATCGCAGCATCGGCGCGCCGCGGCATCCCGGATGCGGCGAGACCCCGCCAGGAGCGGGGTCTCGCCGTGCACGCGCCGTCTCAGTCGCGCAGCTGCGCGCCGAAGCGCTCGCTCGCGACGGCCACTCCGGCGAGCTTCGCGTCCGATGCCTCGGCGGCGGTGAGCGTGCGGTCCGGTGCGCGGAAGCGCAGCGCGAACGTGAGGCTCTTCGATCCCTCGGGCACACCCTGACCGCGGTAGTCGTCCACGAGGCGCAGCGACTCGAGCAGGGAGCCGGCCCCCTCGGCGAGCGCGGCGCGGAGCGAGGCCGCCGGCAGATCGGCCGGGACGATGAGCGAGACGTCCTGCGTCGCGGCGGGGAACGTCGACAGCGACTCGGCGACGACGCGATCGCCCGCGCGATCGAGCACGGCGTCGAGGTCGATCTCGCCGACGGTGACCCGCCCGACGAGGTCGGCCTCGTCGGCGACCTGCGGGAGCAGCTCGCCCACGTACCCCACGACGTCGCCGCGCACGGAGAGCAGGCCGGTGCGGCCCGGGTGCAGCGCGGCGCGCTCGCCCTGGACGACGTCGATCTCGACGCCCGCGGCCGCGGCGATCAGCCGGACCGCGTCGAGGGCGACCTCGAGTCCGGCGGCCTCGGCCGCGCGACCGGGCTGCTTCGGCGCGATGCTGCCCGCGAGCAGGAACGCGATCCGGCGCGGCTGCTCCGGGATGGAGGCGTCGATCGCGGCGAGCGTGGTCGCGTCCGGTCGCACGGCGAGCGGCGGGATGGTGTCGGTCCCGTAGGTCATGCCGGGCTCGGGGAGGAAGACGGTGCCGACCTCGAAGAGCGCCAGATCGGTCAGACCGCGCGCGAGGTTCCGGTGCGCGGTCTGCAGCAGGCCCGGGATGAGCGATCGGCGCAGGTACGGGGCCTGGCCGTCGAGCGCGTTCGCGAGCCGGACGCTCGGCAGGCGCTCTCCCGACGCCGAGCCGTGCAGGTCGTTCTGCTCCTGCGTCGTGAACGGGAAGGCGGGGGTCTCCACGAAGCCCGCGGCCGCGAGCGCGTTCGCGACGCGGCGGCGCCCCTGCTGCAGGGGCGTGTAGCCGCGTCCCGACGGCGGAGTCGGGAGGATCGACGGGATGCGGTCGAGCCCGTGGATGCGCGCGACCTCCTCCGCGAGCGTCCACTTGTCGGTGAGGTCCGGACGCCAGGACGGCGGGATGACCTGCCATCCGCCATCGACGGCGGCCACCTGGGCGCCGATCATCTCGAGGGCGCCCACGATCTCGTCGTCCGTGTAGTCGACGCCCACGATGCCGGGCACGAAGGCCGCGGGGAGCTCGATCCCCTCGGACACCTGCTCGGCGTACAGCGCGCTGCCCAGCTCGTCCGCCGTTCCGCCTGCGAGCTCGACCATGAGGTCGACCGCGCGCTGCGCCGCCGCGTACGGGATGGCCGGGTCGACCCCGCGCTCGAACCGACGCGACGCATCGCTCGACAGCTTGTGCCGGCGCGCCGTGCGCGCGATCGAGACCGCGTCGAACGTCGCGGCCTCGATGAGGACGTTCCTGGTGTCGTCGCCCATCTCGGTCGTCGCACCGCCCATCACGCCGGCGAGGCCGATCGGGCCCGACTCATCGGCGATGAGGAGGTCCTCCGGGTCGAGCGTGCGCACCTGGCCGTCGAGCGTCTCGAGCTTCTCGCCCGGCTCCGCTCGGCGGACCGTGATGCCGCCCGAGAGCTTGTCGAGGTCGTAGCCGTGGATCGGGTTGCCGAGCTCGAGCATGACGTAGTTGGTGATGTCCACGAGGATGCCGAGCGAGCGCACACCTGCGAGCGAGAGCCGCGCGATCATCCACGGCGGCGTCGGCTTCGATGTGTCGACGTCGCGGACGACCCGCGTGACGAACTCCGTCGCGCCCACGCGCCCCCGGATGGGCCGCGTGTCGACGACCGACACCGGGAAGCCCTCGCCCGACGCGACGTCGGCGAGCTCGGCGGGGTCGCGGAACGCCGCGCCGGTGGCGTGCGCGTACTCGCGTGCGATGCCTCGGATCGACAGCGCGTAGCCGCGGTCGGGCGTGACGTTGACGTCGACCGCCGCGTCATCGAGGCCGAGGAGGGCGATCGCGTCGGCGCCGACCTCCGGGTCGAGGCCGAGCTCGACGAGACGGAGGATGCCGTTGTGCTCGTCGCCCAGGCCGAGCTCGCGCGCGGAGGCGATCATGCCATCCGACAGGTGACCGTACGTCTTGCGGGCCGCGATCGGGAACGGTCCGGGCAGGACGGCGCCGGGGAGCGTCGCGACGATCTTGTCGCCGGGGAAGAAGTTGCTCGCGCCGCAGACGATGCCGCGGGACTCCGCCTCTCCGACGTCGACCTGGCACCAGCGGATCGTCTTGCCGTTCTTCTGCGGCTCCTCCTCGAAGGAGAGCACCCGGCCCACGATGATCGGGCCGGTCAGGTCGAAGCGGACGACATCCTCCTCCTCGAACCCGACGCGCACGAGCGCAGCGAGGACGTCCTCGGGGGTCGCCTCCTGCGGAAGATCGACGTACTCACGCAGCCACGAAAGCGGGACGCGCATCACACCACCATCCCGAACTGCTCGCTGAAGCGCACATCGCCCTCTGCCATGTCGCGCATGTCCTTCACGTCGCTGCGGAACATGAGCGTGCGCTCGATGCCCATGCCGAACGCGAACCCGCTGTAGACCTCCGGATCGATCCCCGCCGCGCGGAGCACGTTGGGGTTGATCATGCCGCAGCCGCCCCACTCGATCCAGCGCGCGCCGCCCTTGAAGGTCGGGTGCCAGAGGTCGAGCTCGGCCGACGGCTCGGTGAACGGGAAGTAGTTGGTGCGCAGGCGGGTCTTCGCCTCCGCGCCGAACAGCTGCCGTGCGACGTGGTCGAGGGTGCCCTTGAGGTGGGCCATCGTGATGCCCTTGTCGACGACCAGGCCCTCGAACTGCGTGAAGACAGGCAGATGCGTCGCGTCGAACTCGTCGGTGCGGTACACGCGGCCGGGGCAGATGACGTAGACCGGCAGGTCCCGCTCGAGCATCGAGCGCACCTGGACGGGGCTCGTGTGCGTGCGCATGACGAGATGGCGCTCGACCGGGTCCACGAAGAACGTGTCCTGCATCTGGCGCGCGGGGTGGTCTTCGTCGAAGTTCAGGGCGTCGAAGTTGAACCACTCGTGCTCGAGCTCGGGTCCCTCCGCGATCTCCCATCCCATGCCGACGAAGATGTCGCCGATCTGCTCCTGCAGGAGCGAGAGCGGATGGCGCGCGCCGGTGCGCGTGCGGCTCGCGACGGCCGTGATGTCGACCCGCTCGGCCTCGAGCCGGGCGGCCAGCTCGGCCTGCGCGAGCTCCTCCTCGCGCGCGGCCAGGGCCTGCGTCACTCGTCCGCGTGCCTGCCCGACGAGCTTGCCGAACTCGGCCTTCTGCTCCTTCGGCACGCTCCGCATCTGCGCGTTGAAGGCGGCCAGGGGCGACCCCTCCCCCGCATGCGCGGCGCGGGCGGCTTTCAGGGCCGCGGTGTCGGGGGCCGCGGCGATCGCGGCGAGCGCGGCCGCGACGGCTGCTTCGACCCCTTCGGGCGTGATCTCGGGAGCATCAGACACGAGAGTCGAGTCTAGTCGGCCGGTCGCCGTGCTCCGCCGCGCTCAGAGCGCGGGCGAGGGAGCGGCATGTGCTCGGCGATCGGCGCATCCGCGCCGCGAGCTCCTCGTCCTCCACGCTGTCGAAGGCCGCTCGAGCGGCCTCGACCGCAGGCAGCGCCGCGGTGGTCCAGCGGTAGAGCGCGTCGATGAGGTCCTGCAGCGTTCGGCCCAGGGCGCTGATGCGGTACTCCACCGCGACCGGCCGCGTGCTCAGCACGACACGGTCGACCATGCCGTTGCGCTCCATGCGGCGCAGAGCAGTCGTGAGCGACTTCTGGGTGATCGCGGGGATCGCCTGGCGCAGCTCGCTGAAGCGCCGCGGTCGCTCGCAGAGCGTGTCGAGAATCCGCAGCGACCACTTGTCGAGGAGCTGGTCGAGGAGATCGCGGTGCTCTTCGGCGAGTCGGAGCGGGTCGGTATCCGGCATGAAACCTCGTCTCGTTGAAGTGCCTTCTCGGCGGTGAGTACACAGGAGATCCCTGAACGGAAAGGAATCGTGTCGTGACTGTAGAACTGCTGACCCCGGAGGGGATGTTCCAGCCGGTGCCCTACCACCACGTCTCGGTGAGCACCGGATCGCGTCTCGTCCATGTCGCCGGCCAGATCGCGCGTGACGAGGCCGGCCGCGCCGTGGCGCCGGGCGACCTGGCCGGGCAGCTCGCCCATGCCCTCCGCAACACCGCGCGAGGTCTCGCCGGCGCCGGTGCCACCTTCGGTGACGTCGTGCGCCTGCGCTTCTTCGTGACGCGGTGGACCCCGGAGTCGTATCCGGCATTCATGGAGGGCATCGAGCGGGTCGCCGATGAGCTCGGGATCCCGCGGCCGCTGCCGCCGCTGTCGGCCATCGGGGTGGACTACCTGTTCGAGCCGGACGTCCTCGTCGAGGTCGAGGCCGAGGCGATCCTGGACTGACCCCCGCGGAGCACGGCGCATCCGGTCGCCGTGCTCCGTCGCGCTCAGAGCGCGGGCGGCTGCGGGCCCCACGACGGCGCGTACATCGCCACGCCCTCGTAGGTCCAGTTCCGGTCGCCCTCGCGCAGCTGCCGCGCCTCCGCGGCGTTCGCGGTGTAGAAGTGCTTGCGGAACTTCGCGCTCCAGAAGCGGTGCACCGGCACCGTGTCGCGGTTGGCGGAGGCGGCGGTGCAGAACCCGATGCCCTCGTACGTCCAGTTCCGGTCGGTGGTGCGGACCTTCTGCGCCTCCTGGGCGTTGGTCGTGTAGAAGTGCGATGCGAACGACGACGACCAGAAGCGGTGGACGGCGACCGTTCCGGCGCGGCAGCTTCCGTTGGACACCGGCCACACGCGGAAGTCGGTGCCCTCGTACGTCCAGTTCCGATCGGTCAGGTGGAGCGTCTGCGCCTCGGACCGGTTCACGGTGTAGAAGTGCGCGTTGTCGAACTTCTGGCTCCAGAAGCGGTACACCGCGACGCTGTCGCGGGGGTCGGCCTTGCCGCCCGACCCGCCGCCCGTGGGCCCGAACCAGTCGGTGTAGTAGTTGTAGAAGTTCCGGTTGCCGTACGACGCGCAGGGGTCGGACGAGGCTCCATAGCCTGCCGCGAGCGACGCCGCGTTCGGCTGATACGGCGTGTAGTAGTACAGCGCGGCGGTCGCCTTGTTGGCGATCTGGACCGGGCCGGATCCGCAGCTCGCATTCGGGTGCCAGCGCACCTGCGAGGTCTTCCCGACGGGGTACCAGTTGAAGTACGGGTCCTTGGCGTACCGCTGCAGCTGGTACGCCGCCATGTACACCTGGTTCTGGAAGCCGAAGTACCGCTCGTCGCACGCCGCGCCGTCAGGGCAGGCGTAGCCCATCGCGATGTCGTAGCGCCAGTCGCTCGGCCAGGTGTGCGTGACGAGGCCCTGCTCCTTCTGGAGCATGACGAGGAGCACCTTCTCGCTCACGCCGCACGCGCGGGAGACCTTGGAGATGATGGTCGCCGCCGACTCGCGCGATGCTCCCTGATACGTCCCGGCGCAGTACGCGTTCGCCTGCTTCGTCGTCGTCCGCTGCGCGAACTCCTTGAGGCACGTGTAGTCCGGATGGCAGTTCGGCACCTTGCCGTTGAGGAAAGACTGGATCTGCGCGGCCGACATCGTGCCCGACGTGTACATCTTCGCGTCGCTGATGAGGTTGCCCGCGTTGAAGCCGGCGAGCGTCGCCGCGTCGACCGCGTCGTCCTGCTCGGAGTACTCTCCCGGGTCGGCCTCGTCCTCCGTGGGCGATCCGAGGTAGTCGCCGTCCTCGGGCGTCGGGATGTCGGCGACATCCGTCTCGGCGGCCGCCGAGAGCGCCGCGGAACGCGGATCGGCGACGGGAGCGGCGACAGAGCCGGCGGCGGGAAGCAGGGCGATCGCGAGGGCGGCCGCGATTCCGAGCGCGACGCGACGCAGAGGGCTCCGGTGGGAGCGCGATGTGGGGAGAGGCACGCGGCCAGTATTCCAGAAGCGGGCCGCGTGCCCGGCGCGACGCCGGCCGACGGGCGCCGTGCTCAGGCCGAGCGGCCGCTCGTGCCCTCGCCGAAGGGGTCAGCGCCCTGCTGCGCGATGACCGACGTGACCGTCGCGTCCTCGTGCTGACGCGGATCGGGCGCGCCGCCGCGGACCTTGGGCGAGCTGCTCATCCGCTTCTCGGTGTACCTCGCGATGCCCGAGAGGATGAGGCAGAGGCCGATGTAGATGGCCGCGACGATGATCGTCGCCGGGACGATCGGCGAGTCGAGCGGCGCTCGCGAGCCGATGAAGCGCGCGAAGAACAGCAGCTCCTCGTACGTGATGATGAAGCCGAGGGCCGTGTCCTTGAGGGTGACGACGAGCTGGGCGATGATCACCGGCATCATCGCGCGGATCGCCTGCGGCAGCAGGATGAGGCGCATCACGCCCGACTTGCCGAGTCCGATCGCGTACCCCGCCTCGCTCTGCCCCTTCGGCAGGGCGAGGACGCCGGCCCGGATGACCTCCGCGAGCACGGAGCCGTTGTACGCGATGAGCGAGATGACGACGACCCAGTAGTTCTCCATCCGGATGCCGACGACCGGCAGCCCGTAGTAGAGGAGGAACATCATGACGAGCACGGGGACCGCGCGCAGGAACTCGGTCACGGTCGCGATGGGCCAGCGGATCCAGGCGTGGTCCGACAGGCGGCCGATCGCGAGGAGGAAGCCGAGGATGAGCGCGCCGACCGCCGCGAGGCCGAACGCGGCGAGCGTCCGTCCCGTGGCCGCTGCGATCTGCGCCCACACCGCGGTGTAGGTGAACGCCTCCCACTTGGACGCCGTGAACTGGCCCGTCGCCGCGAGCCGCCACACGAGCCATCCGATCACGGCCGCGACGAGCACGATCGTGAGGGCGCCGATGATCCGGTTCCGGACGATCGCGCGCGGCCCGGGGACGTCGTAGAGAACGCTTCCGCTCATCGCGACACCGTCCAACGCTTCTCGAGCGCCCGCTGCAGCCACGACAGCAGCATGACGAGCGCGACGAACACCACCATCACCCAGATGATCACGACGAGCTGGTTCTCGCCGCGCTCGCTCATCCAGTCGCGCAGCGACCCGAGGTTGAGCACGGAGAAGCCGGCGGCCACCGTCGTGTTCTTGAGGAGCGCGATGAACACGCTCATCATGGGCGGGATCACCGAGCGGAACGCCTGCGGCATCACGACCAGCGTCATGACCTGCCCGAAGCTCAGGCCGATCGCACGGGCCGCCTCGGCCTGCCCCACGGGCACCGTGTTGATGCCCGAGCGGATGGTCTCGGCCACGTAGGTCGCCGTGTAGATCCCGAGGGCGCAGATGCCGAGCAGCGTGTAGTCCATCCGCACCCCGAGCAGGGGCGGCAGCGCGAACGAGAACCCGAAGAACACGAGGGTGAGCGGCGTGTTGCGGATCGTGTTCACGTACAGCGTGCCGACGGCCCGGGCGATGGGCACGGGCGAGACGCGCATGGCCCCGACGATGATGCCGAGGACGAGCGCGAGCAGCCCGCCGCCGAAGAAGAGCTTGAGGGTGCCGAGCAGCGCCTCGCCCCACAGGTCGAGGTTGTCGGTGATGACGCCCACGGTTCTCCTTCCAGACGATCAGCGGTCGAGGGTGCGGGCCGGGGACGCCGCCCCCGGCCCGCACGGGATCAGTCGACCTCGGGCTGCTCGGCGACGACGCCGGCCGGCTCGAGGTACTGCTCGTACAGGGCGGTCCACACGTCGTTGCCCTCGGTGAAGAGGGTGTTGATGTGCTCCTGGAGCGCCGTGTCGCCGTCGGCGATGCCGACGCCGTAGCGCTCCTCGCTGAAGGGCTCGCCGGCGAGCTTCAGCTCGTCGGGGCGCTCCTGGACGTAGCCCGCGAGGATCGCCTCGTCGGTCGTGATCGCGTCGACCTGGCCCTGGAGCAGGTTCTCGACGCACTCCGAGTAGGTGCCGCGCTCGACGACCTCGCCGCCGTACTCCTCGCGGATGCGCTGCAGCGGCGTCGAGCCCGTGACCGAGCAGGTGACCTTGTCGACGAGGTCGTCGGGCCCGTTGATCGAGTCGTCGTCGGCTGCCACAAGCAGGCCCTGGCCGGTGATGAAGTACGGGCCGGCGAAGTCGATGAGCTCGTCGCGCGCGTCGGTCATCGAGTAGGTGCCGACGTAGTAGTCGATGTTGCCGTTGATGATCTCCTGCTCGCGGTTCGCCGAGGGGATCGTCTGGAAGTCGATCTGGTCCTCGCTGAATCCGAGCGACGCGGCGATCCAGCGTGCGATGTCGACGTCGAAGCCCGTGCGCTCGCCGCTCACCGGGTCCTCGTAGCCGAGCCCCGGCTGGTCGTTCTTGACGCCGATGACGACCTCGCCGGCCTCCGTCATGCGATCGAAGGTCGGGCTGCCCTCGAGCTGGACGTCGCTCGCGACCTCCCAGAGCGCCTCGTCGCCGCCGTCGCCACCCGCGTCCCCGCCGGTGCCGCCATCACCCGTGGGCGACCCGCTGTTGCAGCCGGCGAGGGCCAGCAGCGCGACGGCCGCGATGCCGACGCCCGCGATGTTCCGGAACTTTCGCATGTGATTTCCTCTCTCGTGGATCAGATCGAGTCGCGTGCGCGTGGCCGCGCGACCCCGGTACGTCACTGGGTGATGAGCTTCGACAGGAAGTCCTTGGCACGGTCCGACCGGGGATTCGTGAAGAACTCCTCGGGCGTCGCCTGCTCGACGATCTGCCCATCCGCCATGAACACGACGCGATTCGCGGCCCTGCGCGCGAATCCCATCTCGTGCGTGACGACGATCATCGTCATGCCCTCGCGTGCGAGACCGACCATGACGTCGAGCACCTCGTTGATCATCTCGGGGTCGAGCGCGCTCGTCGGCTCGTCGAAGAGCATGACCTTCGGATGCATCGCGAGAGCGCGTGCGATCGCGACGCGCTGCTGCTGGCCGCCCGAGAGCTGGGCGGGGAGCTTCGACGCCTGCTGGCCCACGCCGACGCGGTCGAGCAGCGCCCTGGCCTCCTTCTCGGCGTCGGCCTTCTTCATGCCGCGGACCCGGATCGGGCCGAGGGTCACGTTCTCGAGGATCGTGAGGTGCGAGAAGAGGTTGAACGACTGGAACACCATGCCGACCTCGGCGCGGAGATTCGCGAGCGCCTTGCCCTCCTTGGGCAGCTCCTTGCCGTCGATCGTGATCGTGCCGCTCGTGATCGTCTCGAGGCGGTTGATCGTGCGGCACAGCGTCGACTTGCCCGAGCCGGACGGCCCGATGACGACGACGACCTCGCCCTTGTCGACGGTGAGGTCGATGTCCTTCAGGGCGTGGAAATCTCCGTAGTGCTTCTGCACGTCCTTGATGACGACGAGGGGCTCAGCCATGGGCCCACCCTAGGCGCACTCTGAGCATCGGCTGAACACCGACGCGGGAGCCTTTACCGAGTTGTAACGGGTCGACGGCGGCTCAGCCGGCCGCGCGCTGCGCGAACGCGGTCTCGTAGAGGCACACGCTCGCGGCGGTCGCGAGGTTGAGCGACTCGGCCTTCCCGTAGATGGGGAGGCGCAGCGCGCCGTCGGCGAGGGCGAGCGCCTCGTCGGCGAGCCCGCGCGCCTCGTTCCCGAACAGCCATCCCATCGGGCGAGCGAGCGCGCCGCTCTCCCGCGCCGCGAGGAGGTCGTCGCCCTTCACGTCGGCCGCGAGGACAGCGAGTCCCGCGCCCTTCGCGCGCGTGATGACGTCCTCGAGCTCCGCGCCGACCGCGACCGGCACGTGGAAGAGCGACCCGGTGGTCGAGCGGACGACCTTGGGGTTGTACGGGTCGACCGTGCGGCCCGTGAGGATCACGGCGTCCGCGCCCGCGGCATCGGCCGCCCGGATGATCGTGCCCAGGTTGCCGGGATCGCGCACCTCCTCGCAGATCGCGATGAGGCGCGGCTCTGCCGCGAACACGTCCTTCAGCGCCGTGGGGTTCTGCTTCGCCACCGCGACGAACCCCTGCGGCGTGACCGTGTCGGCCATCGACTCGAGGACGGGCTCGGTGACGAACTCGATGTCGACGCCCTCGTCGATCAGCTGAGCACGGAGGTCGGCGTGCTTCTCGAGCGCCGTCGGCGTCGCGAAGAGCTCGACGATCACGTCGGGGCGGTAGGTCACCGCCTCGCGCACGGCCTGCGGCCCCTCCAGGAGGAACAGCCCCGTCTCCTTGCGCGCGACGCGCCTCGCCAGCTTCGCTACGGCCCGCACACGCGGCGACCGGGGATTCTCCAGCACATGTCAAGTCTAGGGACATGACAAGAGGGCGCCCCTCACGGGACGCCCTCTTGCGGAGATCGTGTCAGATCACGCAGCCGACTTCGGCGCGTTCACGTCGCCCGGCAGCGCCTTCTTGGCGACGTCGACGAGCGCGGCGAACGTGGCGGGCTCGTTCACGGCGAGCTCGGCCAGCATGCGGCGGTCCACCTCGACACCCGCGAGGCCGAGGCCCTGGATGAGGCGGTTGTAGGTGAGGCCGTTGGCGCGGCTCGCAGCGTTGATGCGCTGGATCCACAGGCGACGGAAGTCGCCCTTGCGCTGGCGGCGGTCACGGTACGCGTAGACGAGCGAGTGGGTGACCTGCTCCTTCGCCTTCCGGTACAGACGCGAACGCTGTCCGCGGTAGCCCGAGGCGCGCTCGAGGATGACGCGACGCTTCTTCTGCGCATTGACTGCGCGCTTGACTCTAGCCATTCTTCATACTTCCTAACGAACGTGCGTCGCGGTCAGCGACCGAGGAGCTTCTTGACGACCTTGAGGTCGTTGCCAGAGATGACCTGGTCCTGGTTCAGGCGGCGGGTGCGGCGGCTCGACTTGTGCTCGAGGTTGTGACGCATGTTCGCCTGCTGCTTCTTGATCTTGCCGCTGCCGGTGATCTTGAAGCGCTTCTTGCTGCCCGAGTGGGTCTTCTGCTTCGGCATCTTCTTCTTTTCCTTACGTCTGCGCCCCACGGGGCGACGTTGTGTGCAACCCGCCGCGGCGGGAAGTTCTCGGGACTACTCCCCGGCGGGAGCGGCCTTGGCCTCGCGCTGCGCCTGCTTGTTGGCTGCGCGGGCGGCGTTCTGCTCGGCCTTCGCCTCCGACTTGTTCTTGTGCGGAGCGATCACCATCACCATGTTGCGGCCGTCGATCGTCGGGCGCGACTCCACGGAGCCGAACTCCGAGACGTCCTCGGCGAACTTCTGCAGCAGGCGCACGCCCTGATCGGGACGCGACTGCTCGCGTCCGCGGAACAGGATCATCGCCTTGACCTTGTCGCCGGCCTGCAGGAAGCCCTCGGCACGCTTGCGCTTGGTGTCGTAGTCGTGCTGGTCGATCTTCAGGCGGAAGCGGACCTCCTTGAGGACCGTGTTCGCCTGGTTGCGGCGTGCTTCCTTGGCCTTCTGGGCGGCCTCGTACTTGAACTTCCCGTAGTCCATGATCTTGACCACGGGAGGACGAGAGTTGGGGGCCACCTCGACGAGGTCGAGGTCTGCCTCCTGCGCCAGGCGCAGAGCCACCTCGATACGGACGACGCCGATCTGCTCGCCTGCCGGGCCGACGAGTCGGACCTCTGGCACGCGGATGCGCTCGTTGGTGCGGGGATCGCTGATGCGGAACTCCTTGGGTGCGAGATTCGAGCCTCCGCAGCTGCGAGGGTCGCGGCTGCGGGCGGGAGAGTCTTCAGCATCCACCCGAGCACGACGACACGCATCGGCTCGACACCCTGATCGACTCGCGCAGACGCGAGCGGAGTGTGCATGACCCGGTAGCCTGGAACGGCAAGCGCGGGTGGGAACTGAATCCTCTTTCGTCCGGAGAGCACTCCGGAGCCCGCAGAAGTCTAACAGAGAGCGGACCATGAGCGCCATTCCCGCGGACAACTCCCCCTTCGACCCCGAGCGCCACGCGCGATGGGAGGAGCAGGAGCAGGCGTCGGCGGCGACAGATGCCGTCCGCGACATCGCCGACGTCGCGGCCGTCGAGGTCATCGCCTCCGGCTGCGTGCACCTCATGAGCGCCGCCGCCGTCAAGCTCGGTCTCGCCGACTCGCCGGACGCCGACGACCTCGTCGATCTCGACGAGGCGCGCAAGCTCATCAACGCCCTCGCGGGACTCGTCACGGCCGCGGCGCCCGAGATCAGCGACATGCACGCGCGGCCGATCCGGGATGGCCTGCGCTCGCTTCAGCTGCGCTTCCGCGAGCTGTCGACGATCCCCGACGCCCCCGGCAAGGGGCCGGGCGAGAAGTGGACGGGGCCGGTCGTCTGACGCCCGACGCGGCGGCCCCACGTCTCAGGCGGCGTCGAGTTTGACCTGGAGCGAGTCGACGAGCACGGCGATCCGGTCGTCGGCGGCCCAGCGGCGCGCGAGACGCTGGAGGACGGCGTCGAGCTCGGACCGGTCGAGGCCCGCGATGAGCTTCAGGCGCACGATGAGCTCCGGGCCGGCGAGCCGCGCGCCCGGATCCCCTGCCTCCACGCCGACGTCGACGACGGCGAGCTCCCCCGCCACGCTGTCCTGCAGCCCGAGGAAGACGTCGGGATTGGCCGGGGCGGGCTCCCACCCCTGATCCTGCGCGATCGCCCACACGGCAGGGCGGCGCACGACGAACTCGGTCGGGCTCGTCGGGTCGAGCACGATGAGGTCGGTGTCCTCGCCCGCCGCCGAGAGCGCAGCGCGCGTGCCCGCAACCGGGATCGGCCGCGCCTTCGGGTCCCACGCGGACATGGTGTCGACGCAGGAGAAGAGCGGAAGCACCTTGCGCCCGTCTGGCGCGGCCACGGTCACGATCGAGAGCTCCTGGGTCTTGTCGACCGTGAGGCCGTTCGGCCCGACGCCCTCGTCGCCCTTCTCCGTGACGAGCGGCACGAGCACGCGCGCCGTCCGCAGGGCGTCGACGACCGCGCGCTGAGAGCCGGACCCGGCACGGAACGACGTCAGCGCCTCCCACAGGGCGGGATCGGCTGAGCCGTCGTCGCCTGCCGCCGGGTTCGGCTGGAACCGGCGACCCTCCCAGGGGACGCCGGCGGAGTCGGCGGAGTTGTCAGTACCCCGCGACATCCAGTGCCTCGGCGAGCGTGAACGCACCGGCGTAGAGCGCCTTGCCCACGATCGCCCCTTCGACGCCGAGCGGCACGAGCTCACGCAGCGCGACGATGTCGTCGAGGCTCGACACGCCACCCGAGGCGACGATCGGCTTGGGCGTGCGCTGCGCCATCTCGCGGAGCAGCTCGATGTTGGGGCCGCGCAGCGTGCCGTCCTTGGTGACGTCCGTGACGACGTAGCGGCTGCAGCCGGCCTCCTCGAGGCGGTCGAGCACCTCCCAGAGGTCGCCGCCGTCCTGGGTCCAGCCGCGCGCGGCCAGCGTCGTCCCGCGCACGTCGAGGCCGACCGCGATCGCCTCGCCGTAGCGGCTGATCACGGAGGCCGTCCACTCGGGGTTCTCGAGGGCCGCCGTGCCGAGGTTGATGCGCTGGGCGCCGCTCTCGAGCGCCGCCTCGAGCGAGGCGTCGTCCCGGATGCCGCCGGACAGCTCGACGTTGACGCCGCGCATGTGCTTGATCACCTTGCGCAGGATGCCGGCGTTGCTGCCCCGGCCGAACGCGGCGTCGAGGTCGACGAGGTGGATCCAGTCCGCCCCCTGGCTCTTCCAGTTCTCCGCGGCCTCGATGGGGTCGCCGTAGCTCGTCTCCGAACCGGCCTCGCCCTGCGTCAGGCGGACGGCCTTGCCGTCCGCGACGTCGACGGCAGGGAGGAGGGTGAGAGCGGGAGTGGATGCGAAATCGTTCATGTCACCTCGTGCTCGCAGGCATCTCCTGCCGACGCACGAGTCAAGAGACTAGACCCGTGCCGCCCCCGACTCCAAGTCGACGCGGCTCAGCCTGCGCGGCGCAGCCCGTCGACCCAGTTGCGGAGCAGGCGGATGCCCGCCTCGCCCGACTTCTCGGGGTGGAACTGCGTCGCGCTGAGCGGTCCGTTCTCGACCGCGGCGAGGAACCGGCCGCCATGCGTCGCCCACGTCAGGACGGGCTGCGGGAACGGCGGATCGACCTCGAGCTCCCACTGCTGCGCGGCGTAGGAGTGCACGAAGTAGAACCGCTCGGACTCGAGCCCCTGGAAGAGGCGCGAGCGCTCCCCCGCCTCGAGGGTGTTCCAGCCCATGTGCGGCACGACCGGGGCGTCGAGCTCGGTCACGGTCCCCGGCCACTCCGCGAGGCCCTCCGTCTCGACCCCGCGCTCGATGCCGCGGGCGAAGAGCACCTGCATGCCGACGCAGATCCCGAGGACGGGGCGCCCTCCCGCGAGGCGGCGCTCGATGAGCTCGCCGCCACGGATCGCGTTCAGCTGCTCCATGACCGCCTGGAACGCGCCGACGCCGGGCACGAGCAGCCCGTCGGCCGCGAGCACCGCCTCGCGGTCGCGCGTCAGCTCGACGTCGGCGCCTGCGGCCTCGAGCGCCTTGACGGCGGAGTGCACGTTGCCCGACCCGTAGTCGAGCACCGCGACGGTCGGTCGCTCGTCGCTCACAGTGCGCCCTTGGTCGAGGGAATGCCCTCGACGAGCGGATCGAGGGCCTTGGCCTGACGGAACGCGCGCGCGAAGGCCTTGTACTCCGCTTCGGCGATGTGGTGCGGGTCGCGGCCGTTCAGCACGCGGACGTGCACGGTCAGGCCCGCGTTGAACGCGAGGGCCTCGAACGTGTGGCGCACGAGCGAGCCCGTGAAGTGGCCGCCGATGAGGTGCTGCTCGAAGCCCGCCGGCTCCCCCGTGTGCACGAGGTAGGGACGCCCCGAGATGTCGACGACGGCCTGTGCCAGCGCCTCGTCGAGCGGGACGAGGGCGTCGCCGTAGCGCGAGATCCCGGCCTTGTCGCCCAGCGCCTCGCGGATGGCCTGCCCGAGCACGATCGCCGTGTCCTCGACCGTGTGGTGCGCGTCGATGTGGGTGTCGCCGGTCGCCTTCACGGTGAGATCGGTGAGCGAGTGCTTCGCGAACGCCGTGAGCATGTGGTCGAAGAACGGCACGCTCGTGTCGATGCTGCTCCTGCCCGTTCCGTCGAGGTCGAGCTCGAGCTCGATGCTCGACTCGCTCGTGGAACGGGTGCGGCGCGCGGTACGGGTCATGCTCCGATTCTACCGGCGCGACCCGACCGGGCTCCTCGCGCGCTCAGCGGCCGATCTCGGCGAGCGCGTCGAGGAAGGCGCTCGTCTCGTCCTCGGTCCCCGCGGTCACCCGGAGGTGTCCGGGGATGCCGATGTCGCGGATGAGCACGCCGCGGTCGTAGAGCGCCTGCCAGGTCGCGTGCGGATCCTCCACGCCGCCGAACAGGACGAAGTTCGACCACGTCGGGTACACGGTGTAGCCGAGCGCCTCGAGCGTGGCCGAGATCCGGTCGCGCTGCTCGACGATCTCGTCGACCATCGCGAGCATCGTGTCGGCGTGACGCAGGGCCGCGGAAGCCGCCGCCTGCGTGAGCGCGCTGAGGTGGTACGGGAGGCGGACGAGGCGGAGGGCGTCGACGACCGCGGGGTCCGCGGCGAGGTAGCCGACGCGCGCGCCCGCGAACGCGAACGCCTTGCTCATGGTGCGCGAGACGACGAGCCGGGGCCGCCCGGGCAGCAGCTGGAGCGCCGAGGGCACGTCGCGCGGCGCGAACTCGCGGTACGCCTCGTCGACGATGACGATGCCGTCGGTCGCGTCGTAGACGGCTTCCACGACGTCGTTCTCGAGCGGCGTCCCCGTCGGGTTGTTCGGTGCGCACAGGAACACGACGTCGGGCCGGGCCTCCGCGACCTGCGCGGCCGCGCTCTCGGGCGTGAGGGAGAAGTTCGCCCCCCGCTCCCCCGACACGAACGTCGCGCCGACGCCGCGCGTCAGCAGCGTGTACATCGAGTAGGTGGGGGCGAAGCCGAACGCCGTCCGCCCCGGTCCGGCGAACGCCTGGAGGAGGTGCTGCAGCACCTCGTTCGAGCCGTTCGCGGCCCAGATCTGCTCGGGCTCGAGCCCGTGCCCGAGGTACTCCGCGAACCCTTCGCGGAGCGCCGTGAACTCGCGATCCGGGTAGCGGTTCACATCCCGCAGCGCGAGGGCGACCGAGTCCGCGATGTCGTCGGCGACCTCGTCGGGGATCGGGTGCGTGTTCTCGTTGACGTTCAGCGCGACGGGCAGCGGCGCCTGCGGAGCGCCGTAGGGCTGCTGTCCGCGGAGGTCGTCGCGCAGGGGGAGGTCATCGAGAGAGACGGTCACCCGTCCATGCTAGAGCGCGCGACGGACTCACTCGCCCGTCGAGTAGGCGGCGGGGATGGCGATCTCCTGCCCCGCGGCGATGTCGCTCCCCGGGAGCTGGTTGAGGTGCAGGATCTCGTCGACGACGTCGCGCGGGTCCGCCTCGGGGGCGACCGCCTGCGCGATGTCCCACAGGGTGTCGCCCGCCATGACCGTGACGGTGTCGAAGGTGCCGGCAGGCGCACTGTCCTCGCGCGAGGCGAGGGCCGCGCCGCCGCTGAGCACCCCGAATCCGATCGCCGCGACGAGCGGAGCCGCGGCGAGCGCGGCGAGGACCCGGCGGCCGCGCACCGTGAGGCGGAGGCGGGTCGAGCGTGCCGGAGCGGAGCTGTTCGTGCGCATGGCGGTTCCTTCCTGTAGATCACTTCGAGTCCGTCTGCTCGGCCGGGAGAGACGGACCCGAAGTGATGTTCCGAACCTATCTTCGATGTGGTCGCGGTGTCAAGAACTCTCTTCGAACGGGTTTCGCGACTTCTGCGAGACACGCTCGAACAAATCTCCCGGAATCCCGTCGAGATCCGCTAGCGTCGTCCTGACGGGACCACCACATCACGCACCTCCGACATTCGAGCGGGGCAGCGAAGGAGCACGACATGACGGATGCGGGCACGCGCGAGGAGAAGCCGCGCACGCGGCGGCGCAAGAACCTGAGCGACAAGCAGCTGGCCATCCTCGAGGTCATCCAGCGCTCCATCCAGCACAACGGCTACCCGCCGAGCATGCGCGAGATCGGCGACGCGGTCGGACTGAAGTCGCTCTCGAGCGTGACGCATCAGCTCGGGCAGCTCGAGCTGAGCGGCTACCTGCGTCGCGACCCCGGGAAGACCCGCGCGATGGAGGTGCTCATCGATCTCCCGGGCTCGGCGGCGGAGAACCCGGCCGACTCGGGCCCCGCGGTCGGCGACGCCGCTCTCGTGCCGCTGGTCGGCCGCATCGCCGCCGGCGTCCCGATCACGGCCGAGCAGCAGGTCGAGGAGATCTTCCCCCTCCCCCGACAGCTCGTCGGCAAGGGCGAGCTCTTCATGCTCAAGGTCAGCGGCGAGTCGATGATCGACGCGGCGATCTGCGACGGCGACTGGGTCGTCATCCGATCGCAGGGCACGGCGGAGAACGGCGACATCGTCGCGGCCATGGTCGACGGCGAGGCGACCGTCAAGACGTTCCGTCAGCGCGACGGCCACACCTGGCTCCTCCCGCGCAACTCGGCGTTCGAGCCGATCCTCGCCGACGACGCTGTGGTCCTCGGCAAGGTCGTCGCTATCCTGCGCGCGGTCTGACGGCGCACACGAGGAGGGCGGGAGCCGGTCGGCTCCCGCCCTCCTCGTGTGCCGGGAGCGAACCGGCGGTCAGGAAGCCGCGGTCTCGCGCAGCGCGACCCCGGCTTCGCGCAGCACCGCGAGCACGGTCTCGTGCTCGTTGAAGGCGTAGAGGTGGATGCCCGGGGCCCCGCCGGCGAGCACCTCGCGCGCGAGGTCCGCCGCGTAGGCGATGCCGATCTCCCTGCGGCCCTCGGGGGTCGGCTCGACCTCGAGCGCGATCGACAGCTCCGACGGCAGGGGCTCGCCCGTGAGCTCGAGCATGCGCGCGAGCTTGGCGGGAGAGGTCACGGGCATGATGCCGGGGAGGATCGGGATGGTCACGCCCGCGGCCCGGGCGCGATCGACGAAGCGCAGGTAGTCGTCGGCATGGAAGAAGAGCTGGGTGATCGCGGCCTCGGCGCCGGCCGCCTGCTTCGCGAGGAGCGCATCGAGGTGCTCGAGCGGATGGCGCGAGCGCGGATGCCCGTTGGGGAAGGCCGCGACGAGCGTGCGCGCACGCGGGGCGCGGTCCACCCGCACCGCCTCGGGAACGCCCGGGATCGTCGTCTCGCCGTAGGGAGCGCGCTCGGCCTGCACGCGGTGGATGAGCTGGACCAGCTCGGCCGAGGTCCGCAGGTCGCCCAGGAACGCGTCGTCCTCGTCCTTCCCGGCGGGCGGGTCGCCGCGGATGGCGAGGAAGCTGAGGATGCCCGCGTCGAGGAACTCGCGGATGAGGGCGCTCGCCGTCGCGTAGTCGTTGCCGACGCACGTGAGGTGAGCGAGCGGCTCGACGTCCGTGTTCTCGCGGATCCACCGCAGCACGCGCAGCGACGCACCGCCCGTGGAGCCGCCCGCGCCGTACGTGACGGAGAGGAAGTCCGGGCCTGCTGCGGCCAGGCGGCGGATGGTCTCCTCGAGAGCCGCGGTGCGCGCGGGCGTGCGCGGCGGGTACAGCTCGAACGAGAACGGCGTGGCCGACGTCGCCATGTCCCTCCTCCGTGCTCTCCGGTCGCCGCGGCGATCCCCTGCCGCCGCATCCGGCCTCTCCTCTCCCGACCGTAGTCGCCCGCGCGCGGACGCGGGAGCATCTGTGACGCTCCGTGTCGGAACGTCGCCGGTTACCGTGGAGGACATGACGCAGACGCTCCCGTTCGGCTCGTGGCCGTCGCCCATCGCGGCGTCCGACATCGCGGGGAACTCCCCGCGCCTCGGCGACGCGCGGTTCGTCGGGGGCGACGTGTGGTGGGCCGAGGGCGTCGCGGCCGAGCGGGGGCGCACAGCGGTGCTGCGGGCGAGCGACGGCGCGAGCGTCCTTCCCGCGCCCTGGAGCGCGCGGTCTCGCGTCCACGAGTACGGCGGCGGCGCGTGGACCGCGGCCGACGACGGCGCACTCCTCTTCGTCGAGCAGTCGGATCAGCGCGTGTACCTGCGCACGGCCGATGCGGAGCCCATCCCGCTCACGCCCGCGGGCACCGGCATGGCGTTCGGCGACCTCGTCCTCGCGGAGGGCCGACTGTGGGCGGTCCGCGAGACGCAGGGCGCCACGGGGGCTCCCCGTCGCGACATCGTCGTCATCCCGCTCGACGGCAGCGCGGCGGAGGACGCGTCCGCGATCGTGAGCGTCGTCGCAGGGAGCGACTTCGTCGCCTACCCCGCACCGCGCGCTGGCCGGCTCGCGTGGATCGCGTGGGACCATCCGGACATGCCGTGGGATGCCGCGGAGCTGCGCGTCGGGCGCATCGAATCGGATGGGCGCGTGCGCCGCTGGACAACACTCGCCGGCGGGCGCGGCGTCGCGGACGGGCAGGATGTGTCGGCGCTGCAACCCGAATGGGCGGCGGACGATGAGCTCCTCTTCGTCGCGGACCCTCCTGCCGCGCCCGGCGGCCCTGCCCGATGGAACCTCCGCCGCGCCCGGCTCGACGCGGCCGGAGGCGCCGTCGTGGAGCCGCTCCTGCCTTCCGACGCCGACACGGGCGGGCCGCTCTGGAATCTCGGGACCCGCTGGTACGCGCGGCTCGAGGACGGTCGGATCGCCGCGGTGCAGACGAACGGACGCGACCGGCTCGTGCTCGTCGATCCCGGAACGCGGGCGGTGACGGAGCTCGAGACGCCGCTCGGGCAGATGCTCGTCAAGGACGTCGACGGCGCGCGCCTGCTGCTGTCGGGCGCCGGCCCGCGGACGCCGGGCGGCATCTGGCTCCTCGACGTCGACGCGCGGACCTTCGCGCCGGTGCGCGGCGGGGAGACCGACCTCGACCCGGCGTGGATGCCCGAGGCTCTGCCGCTGTCGTTCCCCGGGCCGCGCGGCGATGTGCACGCCTTCGCATTTCCGCCGACGAACCCGCTCGCGACGGGCCCCGAGGGCGACCTGCCGCCGTATCTCGTGCTCGTGCACGGGGGCCCGACCGCGCACGTCTCGGGCGACCTCTCCCTCGCGGTCGCGTACTTCACGAGCCGGGGCATCGGCGTGCTCGATGTCAACTACGGCGGATCGACCGGCTACGGGCGCGCGTACCGCGAGCGCCTCAAGGGCGGATGGGGCGTGGTCGACGTCGAGGACGTCGCGGCCGCCGCGCGCGGCATCGCCGAAGCCGGCATCGCCGACCCCGCGCGCCTCGCGGTGCGCGGAGGATCCGCGGGCGGATGGACCGTGCTGTGCGCGATCGCCGACACCGACGTGTTCTCGGCCGGGATCAGCCGCTACGGCGTCGCCGACCTGCGGATGCTCGTCGCCGAGACGCACGATTTCGAGGCGCGCTACATCGACGGCCTCGTCGGCCCGCTCCCCGAGGCGGAGGAGCTGTACGCGAGGCGATCGCCGCTGTCTCGCCCCGAAGCGCTCCGCACGCCCCTCCTCATCCTCCAGGGCGCGGACGACCCGGTCGTGCCGCCCTCGCAGGCCGAGGCGCTGCGCGACGCGCTCGCGGCGAACGGGGTCCCGCACGCCTACCTGCTGTTCGAGGGCGAGGCGCACGGGTTCCGCGGACGCGAGGCGATCATCCGCTCGTTCGAGGCCGAGGTCGCGTTCCTCGGCGCCGTCCTCGGGTTCGAGACGCCCGGCGTGCCGCCCCTCGAGATCGAGGGCCTGTCCGACCCGCGGGGTACGGTCTGACGCGATGGAACTGACAGCGCTCGTGCTCGCCGCGATCGGCGGCGCCGACCTCATCCGCGCGGCAGCGCAGGGCGCGCGACTGCGCACGGCGGGCGTGTCTGCCGTGCTCGTCGTCTGCGCGCTCGCCGGCGGGGCGCTCGGCGCCGATCCGCTCGCGTCGCTCGTCCTGGCGCTGGGCCCGGTCGTCGCCGCGCTCGGCTGGCTCGCGACCATGCGCGCCGACGACTCTCCGCTCGGCTTCCTCCCGGTCGTGCTCCTGGGCGGCATCGCCCTGACGGCGATCGTCGTCCCGCCGCCCGCGGTCGCCATCCGCGTCGAGTGGGGGCAGGGCGAGGGCCTTCCCCTGTCGATCGTCCTCCTCGGGGCCGGCGGCGCCCTGTTCCTGCTCGAGTCGGCGAACCGGGTCGTCCGCACGGCGCTGCGCACGGAGGACGTCCCCGCGGACGGCGACGTCGCCCCGTCGCGGCGGCGGCGCCTCTTCGGCCAGCGGGGCGAGCGCGACACCGCGGCGCCCGACCCTCAGGACGTGCACACGCTCCGCGGCGGACGCCTCATCGGACCGCTCGAGCGGATCGTCGTCGGCGGCCTCCTGCTCGCGCACGCCTACCCGGTCGTCGCCGCGCTCATCGCGGCCAAGGGCATCGTGCGCTTCCCCGAGATCTCCCGCGACCGCGAGCGCGGCACGCAGGCGGAGTACTTCCTCGTCGGAAGCATGGTGAGCTGGGCGCAGGCGCTCGCGGTCACCGCCCTCGTGTGGCTGGGGTCCGCCGCGCTCGGCTGAGCGAGACGGACCCCGCCCTCACCCCGCGCTCGAGAAGCGCTCGAGCTCGGCGGCGAGACGCGGCGACACGCGCGCATGGACCCGCGTGCCCCCGGACTCGTGCTCCTGCTCGAGGAAGAGGCCGGTCTCGTGGATGGCCGAGATGAGATCGCCGCGGTCGTAGGGAACGAGGGCTCGCACCTCCACGGCGGGAACGGGAAGCGCCGCCTCCACGACGGCGCGGAGCTCCTCGATGCCCTCGCCCGTGCGGGACGAGACGAACACGGCGTCGGGCTCGAGACCGCGCAGCACGAGGCGCGCGTCCTCATCGATGAGATCGGCCTTGTTGAACACGATGATCTCGCGGATGTCGCGCGCGCCGACATCCGCCATCACATCGCGGACGGTCGCGATCTGGCCGGCCGGATCCGGGTGGTGCGCGTCGACGACGTGCACGATGACGTCGGCGTCGGCGACCTCCTCGAGCGTCGAGCGGAACGCCTCGACGAGCTGATGCGGCAGGTTGCGCACGAACCCGACCGTGTCGGCGAACGTGAACACGCGCCCGTCGGATGTCTCGGTGCGCCGCACGGTCGCGTCGAGCGTCGCGAAGAGCGCGTTCTCGACGAGCACCCCCGCGCTCGTGAGGCGGTTCAGAAGCGACGACTTGCCCGCGTTCGTGTACCCGGCGATCGCGACCGACGGGACGGTGTGCCGCTTGCGCTCGGAGCGCTTGGCGTCGCGCGCGGGCGCGAAATCCCTGATCTGCTTGCGCAGCTGCGCCATGCGGGTGCGGATGCGGCGGCGATCGAGCTCGATCTTCGTCTCACCCGGTCCGCGCGAGCCCATGCCCGCTCCGCCCGCGCCGACCTGTCCGCCCGCCTGTCGGCTCATCGACTCGCCCCAGCCGCGCAGACGCGGCAGGAGGTACTCGAGCTGGGCGAGCTCGACCTGGGCCTTGCCCTCTCGGGTCTTCGCGTGCTGGGCGAAGATGTCGAGGATGACGGCGGTCCGGTCGATCACCTTGACCTTGATGACGTCCTCGAGCGCACGCCGCTGGCTCGGGGCGAGCTCGGCGTCGGCGATCACGGTGTCGGCGCCGGCGGACATCACGATGTCCTTGAGCTCCTCCGCCTTGCCGCGCCCGATGTAGGTCGCGGGGTCGGGATGCGGGCGGCGCTGCAGGACGCCGTCGAGCACGGTCGAGCCCGCCGTCTCGGCGAGCGCGGCGAGCTCCCGCAGGGAGTTCTCCGCGTCGACGAGCGAGCCCTGCGCGTACACGCCCACGAGGACGACGTTCTCGAGACGCAGCTGGCGGTACTCGACCTCCGTGACGTCCTCGAGCTCGGTGGACAGACCGGCGACGCGTCGGAGTGCGTGGCGCGCCTCGAGGTCCCACTGGTCGCCGTCGGTCGTCGACCCGGCCGCGGTTCCCGCATCCTGCAGCGCCTGCGCTGCTCCGAAGATGCGGACGCCCGAGCGCGCCTCCGCGTGCGAGAGCACGCGATCGACCGGGTCCGTCGTCGGATCGGTCTGCACGTCGGGATGGAAGGTGTCGGTCAAAGGGTGCCTTTCGTGGTGGTGTGCGCTCCGCGGGCCCGGGTCGGCGTGCGTCCGGGTGCGATGAGCCCTACAGGATACCGCGCGCGGGGATCGCGGGACAGGCGGTTGCGGGAACGAGGGTGTTGCGTGCGACCCGGATGCCTCCGGTAATCTCGAGGATCATGGGGGACCACTACTTCAGCGCGCATCCCTCCGCCCCCGAGCAGCTCCGTCGCATCCGCGTGTCCCTCGCCGACCGCGACGTCGAGGTGACGACCGCGGGCGGGGTCTTCAGCCCGGATCACGTCGACAGCGGCACCCGCGTGCTGCTGTCGAACACCCCTGAGCCTCCCGCCGGCGGCGACTTCCTCGACCTCGGCGCCGGCTGGGGCCCGATCTCCCTGTCGCTGGCCATGCTCTCTCCGCGCGCTCGGATCTGGGCGGTCGACGTCAACGAGCGCGCGCTCGATCTCGTCCGTCGCAATGCCGATGAGCTCGGCCTCGACAATGTCAACGCCGTGCTGCCCGAGGATGTTCCCGACGGGATCTCGTTCCGCACGATCTGGTCGAACCCGCCCATCCGGGTCGGCAAGGCCGTGCTGCACGAGCTCATGGAGACGTGGCTCCCCCGACTCGCCGAGCGCAGCGATGCCTACCTCGTCGTGCAGCGCAACCTGGGCTCCGACTCCCTGCACCGCTGGCTCGACGCCGCTCTCGACGACCGCTTCAGCGTCCACCGCCACGCGACGGCCAAGGGCTTCCGCGTGCTCAAGGTGCGCCGACACGGCAGCCCGGCGACCGGAGCCGTCGAGATCGCCTAGCCGCGCTCAGGCGGCAGCGCGGCGCGCGCGGCCGTGACGACCGCCTCGCGGATGGCCGTGAGCAGCGGCGACCGCAGGTTCCACTGCTGCCAGTAGAGCGGGACGCGCAGCCGCGGCTCGCCCAGCTTCACGAGCAGTCCCGTCTCGATGCCCGGCTTCGCCTGCAGCGGAGGGAGCATCCCCCATCCGAAGCCCAGCCGCACGGCGGCGGCGTAGTCCTCGGATGCCGGGACGTAGTGGCGGGGCGGCCGCGACGGGTCGACGCCGCGCTCGCGCAGCCAGGCCGACTGCACGTCGTCGGCGCGGTCGAAGTCGATCAGCGGCGCGCCCGCGAGTGCGCTCGCCGTGACGCCGTCGGGGAGCCACCGAGCGACGTAGCCCGGCGTCGCGACGGCGTCGTAGATCGTGTCGCCCAGGGCGGTCACCGTGCACCCCGCGATCGGCTCGCGCTGCGACGTGACCGCGGCCATGACGGTTCCGGCCTCGAGCAGCGCGGCCGTGCGGTCCTCGTCCTCGCGGCGCAGCTCGAAGGCGACGTCGTGCGTGCGCGTCACCGGCTCCAGCCCCGGCAGCAGCCACGTCGCGAGCGAGTCGGCGTTCACCGCGATCGGCACGCTCATCCGTCCGGGCCCCTCGAGCCCGAGCGCGACGCTCGCATCGTGCGCAAGCAGCCCGTACTGCCGCGCGAGGCGCACGACGACCGCGCCCGCCTCCGTGGCGCGGGCGGGCTTGGAGCGGACGATGAGCACGCGCCCGAGCTGCGCCTCGAGCGACCGCAGCCGCTGGCTGACCGCCGACGGAGTGATCCGCAGCGCGCGAGCGGCGCCCTCGAGGCTCCCCTCATCGACGATCGCGGACACGGTGCCGGCGAGTTCGGGCGATATGTGCATAAGCAGAGCTTAACGAGCGTGAGAATCGTTAGATCCGCTTTCCGCTTCTCACGGCGGGCGCGTAGCGTCGAGAGCATGTTCAGCGCCCTGCTCGCCGGCTTCGGCCTCTGCCTCTCGCTCATCGTGGCACCCGGTGCGCAGAACGTCTTCCTCCTCAAGATGGGCATCCGCCGCCAGCACGCGGTCGCGCTCGCGGTGACCTGCTTCCTCAGCGACGTCGCGCTCGTCGCGGCGGGCGTCGCCGGATTCGGCGTGGTCGTGGAGCACCTGCCCTGGCTCTTCGACGCCGTCAAGTGGGCGGGCGTCGTGTTCCTCGCGGGATACGCTCTCGCGGCGGGGTGGCGCGCCCTCCGGCCGACGGGCGAGACGCTCGCGGTCGCCGAGGAGCCGGGCGTCGACCGCGAGCCGGAGTCCTCGGCGGGACCGCGCACGAGCACGGCGACGATCACCCGTCCGCGCACGGCGACCACGGCGCTCCTGCCGGCCGTCCTCGCGTGCCTCGCGATCACGTGGCTCAACCCGCACACGTATCTCGACACCGTGCTGCTGCTGGGCTCGATCTCCGCGAGCTACGGCGACGCCCGTTGGCTCTTCGGCCTCGGCGCAGTGCTGGGCAGCGCCGTCTGGTTCGCCTTCCTCACGGCGATGGCGCGCGTCGCGGCGCGCTGGCTGCGCTCTCCGCGCTCGTGGCGCATCCTCGACGGAGCGATCGCGGTGATCATGGCGGCGCTCGCGACGACGCTCGCCTTCGCCTGATCAGGCGAGCGCGACGGTCCCCGAGAACACGAGGGTCGCCGGTCCCGAGAGCGCGACGTGCTCGCCCTCCTCGGTCGGGAACATCCGCACCCCGAGCGTTCCGCCGGGCACGTCGACCCGCCAGAAGTCAGGGGCGTCGGCGCCCGCCCAGTCGCGGACCGCGAGGGCCGCGGCCGCCGTCCCCGTTCCGCAGGAGAGGGTCTCCCCCACGCCGCGCTCGAACACGCGCATGCGGATGCGTCCGATGCCGTCCTTCACGCCCTGCGGGACGACGAACTCGATGTTCGCTCCGTGGGGCGGCACCGGGTCGATGATCGGCTGCACCGTGAGATCCAGGCCGGCGAGCTCCTCCTCGGAGGCGAGCGCCACCACGACGTGGGGGTTGCCGACGTCGATCCCGAGGCCCGGCCGTGCGACGCTGAGGCCCCGCGCGCGCACGAGCGGGTCCCCCGGCTCGGCGCGCCATCGCCCGAGGTCGACCTGGAAGCCCGTCTCGCTGCGTGTGATGTCCTTGACGCCCGCGCGAGTGCCGATCGGCAGCGTCGCGCCCGCCAGCAGGTCGGCGAGGCCGGCGTCGAGCAGATAGCGCGCGAACACGCGCGTGCCGTTGCCGCACATCTCGGCCTTCGAGCCGTCGGCGTTGCGGTAGTCCATGAACCACTCGGCGGCCGGTTCCTCCGCGAGCGACGCGGCGCCTTCCGGGAGCGCCGCCGAGCGCACCACGCGCAGCAGGCCGTCCGCGCCGATGCCGAAGCGCCGGTCGCACAGCGCCGCGATCTGGTCGTCGGTGAGGTCCAGCTCGCCTTCCGGGTCGGCGACGATGACGAAGTCGTTGCCCGTGCCGTGTCCCTTGGTGAACTGGATCTCCGTCATCCCCCCAGTCTATGGCCGCGGGATGGCGGCGGCCGGGGCACGGGGACGTCGGGCGGGCTCAGCGCAGGGCGTCGACGAGCGGGACAGCGCCCGCTTCGAACCAGCGCACCTCGGGGTACCGCCGGAACCACGAGACCTGCCGTCGTGCGTAGCGGCGCGTGAGCGCCTGCGTCTCGGCGATCGCGTCCTCCTCGGAGAGGGCGCCGTCCAGCTGCGCGAGCGCCTGGGCGTAGCCGATCGCCCGCGGCGCGGTCGCCCCCTGCTCGAGCCCCTGTGTGCGGAGGTGCTCGACCTCCCCCACGAGACCCTCGTCCCACATCCGCTCGACGCGCCGGTCGAGACGCTCGACGAGGGCCGCCCGCTCGAGGTGGAGACCGAGGATCGTCGCCGGACGCCACAGCTCGGGCGCCTCCGGGAGAGCGGCGCCGTGCGTGGACGCGCCCTGCGCGAGGACCTCGAGGGCGCGCACGATGCGGCGGCCGTTGCGCGGGTCGACGCGGGCGGCGGTCTGCGGGTCCTCCTGCTGCAGACGCGCGTAGAGCGCGCCGGGCCCCGAGGTCTCGAGCTCGGCCTCGAGGCGCGCACGCAGAGCCGCGTCGCGCGGCGGGAAGCGGAAGTCGAAGAGCACGCTCGAGACGTAGAGCCCCGATCCGCCGACGAGGATCGCATCGTGCCCGCGGGCGAGCGCGGCGTCGATCGCCGCGCGCGCGTCGACCTGGTAGCGCGCGACGGCGGCCTCCTCTGTCACCTCCAGGACGTCGAGGAGGTGATGCGGGATGCCACGGCGCTCGGCCACGGGGACCTTGGCCGTGCCGATGTCCATGCCGCGGTAGAGCTGCATGGCGTCGGCGTTCACGATCTCGGCGTGCCGACCCTCCGCGGCGACCGCCTCGGCGATGTCGAGCGAGAGGTCGCTCTTGCCCGTTCCCGTCGCTCCGACGACGGCCCAGAGCCGCGGCGAATCCGCGAGCGTCACACGCCGACGCGGATGGTGGGCAGGCCGAGCCGCACGGCGCCCGAGGCGCTCGCGCCGGGTGCCGCGGGCACTGCGCACGACTCCGCCTGCGAGCGATCCCATGCGTCGCCCGCGCGCGTGCGCCGGATGCGCAGCGGCGCGCCGTCGGGGCTGTCCGCGAGGAGATGGAAGGGCGCGGCGTGCGTGATCTCGACGGTCACGACGTCGCCGGGGCGCGGGCGCTCCGAACCGTCCGGCAGCTCGAAGTGCACGAGCCGGTTGTCCTCCGCGCGGCCCGTGAGGCGGTGGGTCGCGGCGTCCTTCTTCCCCTCGCCGGTCGACACGAGCACCTCGACCGAACGGCCGAGCTGCTTGTGGTTCTCCTCGAGCGAGATGCGCTCCTGAAGGGCGATGAGGCGGTCGTAGCGCTCCTGCACGACCTCCTTCGGAACCTGGTTCGGCATGGTCGCCGCCGGCGTGCCCTCGCGGATCGAGTACTGGAACGTGAACGCGTTCGCGAACCGCGCCTGCTCGACGACGCGCAGCGTGTCCTCGAAGTCGGCGTCCGTCTCACCCGGGAAGCCGACGATGATGTCGGTCGAGATCGCGGCGTGCGGGATGCGCTCGCGGACACGATCGAGGATCCCGAGGAACTTGGCGCTGCGGTAGGACCGGCGCATCGCCTTGAGGATGCTGTCGCTGCCCGACTGCAGCGGCATGTGCAGCTGCGGCATGACCGCGGGGGTCTCGGCCATCGCCGCGATCACGTCGTCGGTGAAGGCCGCGGGGTGCGGGCTCGTGAAGCGGATGCGCTCGAGGCCCTCGATCTCGCCGGCGGCGCGGAGCAGCTTCCCGAATGCCTCGCGATCGCCGAACTCGACGCCGTAGGTGTTCACGTTCTGGCCGAGCAGGGTGACCTCGATCGCGCCATCGTCGACGAGCAGGCGGATCTCGCTGAGGATGTCGCCGGGCCGACGGTCCTTCTCCTTGCCGCGCAGGCTGGGCACGATGCAGAACGTGCAGGTGTTGTTGCACCCGACGGAGATCGAGACCCATCCCGAGTAGGTCGAGTCGCGCTTGGTCGGGAGAGTGGACGGGAACACCTCGAGGGACTCGAGGATCTCGACCTCGGCCTCGCCGTTGTGGCGCGACCGCTCGAGGAGCTCAGGCAGCGAGCCCATGTTGTGGGTTCCGAAGACGACGTCCACCCATGGCGCGCGCTCGAGAACGGCTTCCTTGTCCATCTGGGCGAGGCAGCCGCCGACGGCGATCTGCATGCCCGCGTGGGCGTCCTTGCGCGACTTGAGATGACCGAGCGTGCCGTAGAGCTTGCCCGACGCGTTCTCGCGGACCGCGCACGTGTTGATGACGACGAGATCGGCCTCCTCGCCGGGCGCCGCCTTGACGTAGCCGGCGCTCTCGAGCGAGCCGGAGAGGCGCTCGGAGTCGTGCACGTTCATCTGGCACCCGAAGGTGCGGACCTCGTACGAGCGAGCGCGTCCCTGTGCGTCGAAGGCTGCGGGCGAGGGCTCGATGAGCGTGGGGGCGCTGGATGGCGTAGTCATGACCAGGACATTCTACGTTCCGCTCCCCGCGGGCGCGCCGAGGGATCGCTCAGCGGAACCGCACGCTGTGACCGCCGCCGCGTGCCTCGTCGAGTGCGCGACGCGCCGCGGTCATCGCGAGCGAGCCGCCGAACCCGCGCCGCGCGAGCTGGCCGACGAGCCGCCGGAGGGCGGTGTCGTCGTCATAGCGCACGAGGCTCCGCGCCTTCCCGCGCGCGAACTCGAGCGCGCGCTCCTCGTCGTCGTCGGGCAGGTCGTCGAGCGCGGCGTCGATCACGTCGCGCGGGATGCCGCGGGACGACAGCGCCTGCGCGATCGCGCGGCGCCCCTGGTTCTTGCGCGTCGTGCCGGCGTGGACGAGCTGCTCCGCGAGGGCGGCGTCATCGAGTGCGCCGAGCCGCTCCAGCCGGTCGATGATCTCGTCGACCAGGCCCGCGTCGACCTCGTCCTTCCGCAGCCGCATGCGCGCCTCGCTCACGGAGAGCGAGCGCGACCGCAGCGCCTTCAGCAGCCGAGCCTCCGCAGCGTCGGCGACCTCCGATGGCCCCCGCTCGTCCTCGGAACCAGCGGGGTCGACGGCAGGCGCGAGCTCCACGAACCGCACGCCGTCGCGCACGGTCGTCGTGACGGCCGGGACGGGAGCGATGCGCCGCTCGCCGGCCCCGAGATCCCGCCAGGTCGTGTGCCAGCGTTCGCCGGACGCCTCGTCGGACGCTCGGGCGTCATCCGCGTCGTCGCCGCTCGTCGACGCGACGCCGCTCGGGATGGCATCGCCGGGGATGGCGCCGTCCGCCGCGTGCCGGCTCGCCCTCCCGGCCGGATGCGCCGACCTCGCGGGATCCGCGACGCCGGCCGCCCCGCGGTCGGCGTCATCGGATGGGCGCGTGCGGCGCGTGGGGTGAGAGGGTGCCACCGGCCCCGTCCCACCGAAGAGCGGGATCACGGGGGCGAGGTCGCCCTCGCCCCCGTCGGCCACGTCGCTCATGCGCGCCTCACGCCGTGCGGCGGACCGGCTCGACCGCCGCGGGCGCGGACTCTGCCGAGGCCGCGACGCCGCGCTGGCCGATGCCGAGCTTGTCCTTGATCTTGTTCTCGATCTCGAGTGCGATGTCGGTGTTCTGGATGAGGAAGTTGCGTGCGTTCTCCTTGCCCTGCCCGAGCTGGTCGCCGTCGTAGGTGTACCAGGAGCCGGACTTCTTCACGATCCCGTGCTCGACGCCGAAGTCGATGAGGCTGCCCTCGCGCGAGATGCCGACACCGTAGAGGATGTCGAACTCGGCCTGCTTGAACGGCGGAGCCATCTTGTTCTTGACGACCTTGACCCGCGTGCGGTTGCCGACCGCCTCGGCGCCGTCCTTGAGGGTCTCGATGCGGCGGATGTCCATGCGGACGGACGCGTAGAACTTGAGCGCCTTTCCACCCGCGGTGGTCTCGGGAGACCCGAAGAACACGCCGATCTTCTCGCGCAGCTGGTTGATGAAGATCGCCGTGGTCTTCGTCTGGTTCAGGCCGCCCGTGAGCTTGCGGAGCGCCTGCGACATGAGGCGGGCCTGGAGGCCGACGTGCGAGTCGCCCATCTCGCCCTCGATCTCGGCGCGCGGAACGAGCGCGGCGACCGAGTCGATGACGACGAGGTCGATCGCGCCCGACCGGATGAGCATGTCGGCGATCTCGAGCGCCTGCTCTCCGGTGTCGGGCTGCGACACGAGGAGCTGGTCGATGTCGACGCCGAGCTTCTGCGCGTACTCGGGGTCGAGCGCGTGCTCGGCGTCGATGAACGCGGCGATGCCGCCCGCGCGCTGCACGTTGGCGATCGCGTGGAGCGTGAGCGTCGTCTTTCCCGAGGACTCGGGGCCGTAGATCTCGATGATGCGGCCACGCGGGATCCCGCCCACGCCGAGCGCGACATCGAGCGCGATCGACCCCGTGGGGATGACTTCGACGGGCGCGCGCTCGTCGCTGCCCAGTCGCATGACCGAGCCCTTGCCGAACTGCTTGTCGATCTGTGCGAGGGCCGACTCGAGGGCCTTCTCGCGGTCTGCTGGTGCGGGCATTTCCTGTTCCTTCTCCACTCGTGAACCGCCGCCTGTAGGCTGTCGCGCTCCGACCGGATGGCCGAGGACTGCGACAAGGCGCGTGGCGCTGATGCCGACTCCCACGCTACGGAGGACCACCGACATCGCCGCCGGACCGCCGCATCTGTGGAGGGATATCGTCCCGGAACCACGTTGTGCACGAGACTACGCTCTCTTCGAACGCACCTTCGATGACACGCCGATGAACGCGATCCGAGAATCGAACGGCGGGCGCGGGCTCAGCGTCGCGGCTCGAGCCGGCCGGCTCCGTGCCGGCGTGCGGGAGGGACGTCCGTCTCGATGCACAGCGCCTCCCAGATGTCGCGCGGAGGCACGCCGGCCTCGAGCGCCTCCTGGGCGGTGCGCCCGATGCCCGTGAGCACCAGGTCGTGCACGAGCGAGGCCGCGCGACCGCCGAACTCGGCGTCGACGGCGCGCAGGAACTCGCTGCGGCGCATGCGCGGTCAGCGGAAGGACAGCTCGGGCTCGACCTCGGCGATGAGGTCGTCGGGCACGACGTCGGGGAACGCCTGCACGTCGAGTCCCTCGAGCACCGCGATGCGATCGCCCACCGTCCGGTAGATCGTGGAGATGGGCACGTCGAGCGCCTCGGCGACCGAGGCGAGGATCTCGCTCGAGGCCTCCTTCTGGCCCCGCTCGACCTCGCTCAGGTATCCGAGCGCGACGCTCGCCTTGCTCGCGACCTGACGGAGGGTCTGGCCCTTCTGCTGGCGGAAGCCGCGCAGAACGTCGCCGATCTCTTGACGAACCAGGATCATGACTATCCCCTCCTCACTCCACCATCCGACGGATGCATCAGAGTACAACACCGATGAGACCAATTTAATCCCGCTTGACACGGGGCGGGGCGCCGCTCACGCCGAGAATCCGCCCAGTGCCCGCCCTCAGATCTCTGCGACCGCGAGATCGAGGGCCGCGAGCACGGCGCTCGCCCGGATCTCCGCCCGGTCGCCGTCGAACAGGTGCGAGGCCACGACGACGCGCTCGGGCGTGGCGACCGCGACGTGCACGGTCCCGACCGGCTGCCCGTCCGGCGACGCCGGGCCGGCGATCCCCGTCGTCGACAACCCCACCATGGTGTCCTCGTCGGCCAGCGCGAGCGTGCGCCGCGCTCCGGCCGCCATCTCGCGCGCGACGTCCGGGTGCACGGCGCCGTGCTCCTCGAGGAGGGCCGCGTCGACGCCCAGCACGCTGTGCTTGATCGCGGTGTCGTAGGCCACCACGCCGCCGCGCATCCGCTGCGACGAACCGGGCACCTCGATGATCGCCGACGACAGCAGGCCGCCCGTGAGCGACTCCGCGGTCGCGATGCTCCAGTTGCGCGCCGACAGCCGGCGCAGGAGCTCGTTCGCGACCGCGAACGTCTCGCGCTTCACGTCACTCACCGGTGTCCGCCCGCGCTCCGCGGATCTGCGCGAGCACGTAGTCGACGCCGCTCGCCACGGTGAGCACGACGACGATCCACATGAGGATGAGGGTGATGACCGCGAACGCCGGCTCGCCGATGAGAAGCCAGAACGGCAGGAGCGCCCACCCGAGCGCCACGCCCTGGAACGCGGTCTTGACCTTGCCCATCCAGGCGGCGGCCACGACGTGCTGCCGGACGACCACGAAGCGGTGGATCGTGATCCCCCACTCCCGGACGAGGATGACGACGACCATCCACCAGGCCATCTCGCCGAGGATCGCGAGCCCGACGAAGGCCGCGCCCGTGAGCAGCTTGTCGGCGATCGGATCCCAGAGCTTGCCGAAGTCGCTCACGATGTCGTAGCGGCGCGCGAGGTAGCCGTCGACCCAGTCGGTCGAGATCGCGATGATGAAGAGAATGGCCGCGGTCCACCGCAGGGGAAGGCTTCCCTCGCCGAGATGCCCCCCGATGAGCAGGAGCACGAAGAACACGATCGCGAGCGGGATGCGCACGACCGTGATCGCGTTGGGGAGCTGGCGGGGGATGCTCATGGCCTCAGTCTGTCAGGCGCGGGCGTCAGTAGCGCGGCTCGTCGCGCCCGGTCAGACCCCAGGCGTCCTCGGACTCGCTCTCGTCGACGACCTCGCGGCCGGCGAACTGCGCCTCGATGGGGTCGTCGGCATAGCGGTCGTCGGCGTCGGGCACCGAGGGCGCCTCGGGCGAGGGAGCCGCCGGAGCGGCAGCGGGCGGCTCCTCGCCTCGCAGCTTCGCGAGCACGCCGGGCAGCTGCTCGGGCGTGACGAGCACGTCGCGGGCCTTCGAGCCCTCGGACGGTCCGACGATCTCTCGCGACTCGAGCAGGTCCATGAGGCGGCCGGCCTTCGCGAAGCCCACGCGCAGCTTGCGCTGGAGCATCGACGTCGAGCCGAACTGGCTCGTGACGATGAGCTCGGCCGCGGCGAGGAGCAGCTCGAGGTCGTCTCCGATGTCCTCGTCGACCTCCTTCTTCTTCGGCTCGAGCGCCTCCGCGACATCCGCGCGGTACTCGGGCCGCGCCTGCCCCGTGACGTGCGCGACGACCTTCTCGATCTCCTCCTCGGTCACCCACGCGCCCTGCACACGGAGCGCCTTCGACGACCCCATGGGCGAGAACAGCGCGTCGCCCTGCCCGATGAGCTTGTCGGCGCCCGGCTGGTCGAGGATGACGCGGCTGTCGGTGACGCTCGTCACGGCGAACGCGAGGCGCGAGGGCACATTGGCCTTGATGAGGCCGGTGACGACGTCGACCGACGGCCGCTGCGTGGCGAGGACGAGATGGATGCCGGACGCGCGTGCGAGCTGCGTGATGCGGACGATCGAGTCCTCGACGTCGCGGGGAGCCACCATCATCAGGTCGGCGAGCTCGTCGACGACGACGAGGAGGTAGGGGTACGGCTTCAGCACGCGCTCGCTGCCGGCCGGCACGTCGACCTCGCCCGCGACGACCGCGCGGTTGAAGTCGTCGATGTGGCGGAATCCGAACGACGCGAGGTCGTCGTACCGCATGTCCATCTCCTTCACGACCCACTGGAGAGCCTCTGCGGCCTTCTTCGCGTTCGTGATGATCGGGGTGATGAGGTGCGGCACGCCCGCGTAGTTCGTGAGCTCGACCCGCTTCGGGTCGATCAGCACCATGCGCACCTCGCTCGGCTTGGCGCGCATGAGGAGGCTCGTGATCATCGAGTTCACGAAGCTCGATTTTCCGGAGCCCGTCGAACCCGCGACCAGGAGGTGGGGCATCTTCGCGAGGTTCGCCACGACGAAGCCGCCGCCGACGTCCTTGCCGACCCCGATCGTGAGCGGATGCGTCGACTTCTGGGCCGCGGCGGAGCGGAGCACGTCGCCGAGCGCAACCGTCTCGCGGTCGGCGTTCGGGATCTCCACGCCGATCGCGCTCTTGCCCGGGATCGGGGCGAGGATGCGCACGTCGTTCGACGCGACGGCATAGGCGATGTTGTTCGAGAGCTGGGTGATCTTCTCGACCTTGACGCCGGGCCCGAGCTCGATCTCGTACTGCGTCACGGTCGGGCCACGCGAGAACCCGGTGACCTGCGCATCGACCTTGAACTGCTCGAAGACGCTCGTGATCTGGGCGACCACGCGGTCGTTGGCCTCGGAGCGCGCGACGGCCGGAGGGCCCGACGCGAGTGCGGTCGGCGACGGCAGAACGTACGGCTGGGAGGGCGGCTGCGGCCCGCGGCCGCCGGGGCCGTCGGTCCCGAAGCCGGTGAATCCCGGCAGGTCGTCGGTCTCGTCGTCGAGGTCGTCTCCGTCGCCCACGAGGCCCGTGCGCCGCTCGGCGCCGTCGCCGCGCAGCCCGGCGAGCACCGAGGAGGTGAGCACCTCCGTCACCGCGTCGTCCGGGTCGTCCGTGCGGCTGTCGTCGGCCGCCGGCGCCGACGTCACGATCGCCTGGTCGTAGCCGCGATCGGTCTGGTCGGTGAGCAGCTCGGTGAGGTCCTGCGGCTCCGAGACGACCTCGGGGTCCTCCTCGCGGCCGGACTTGTTCCGCCGCCACCACGGCACGCCCGCGTCCTTGCCCTCGTCGGCCTCGTCGCCCTCGAGCACCTTCGTCGGGGCCGTCGCGCCCTTGGCGGGCTTCTCGCGGCTCTCCGGCGCGGTGCGCTCGGCGTCGAACATCCACAGGTACAGGTCGCCGAGCCGCTGGCCGATGCGGTTCGGCGGCGTCTTGGTGAGGATGAGCACGCTGAGCACGGCGAGCAGGGACAGCACGACGTATGCGCCGACGTCCGTGATGAGGTAGGCCATGGCCTCGGCGACGAGCCACCCGAAGACGCCGCCCGCCTCGCTCAGGGCGAGCACGCCCTCGACCGGCTTGGGGCGCCCGCCTGCCACGTGCAGGAAGCCCGCGATCGTCACGGTGAGCATGCCGAAGCCGATCCCCACGCGCCCGTTGTCGTTCACCGAGGACGGATGGCGGAAGAACCAGCCGGCCAGCAGGAGCAGGAGGATCGGGAAGATGAAGGCCGCGCGGCCGATCAGCAGGCCGAACGAGTAGGCGCTGATCTGAACGGCGATCTCGTTGCCGATGAAGAACCACTCGTTGACGGCTCCCGCGATCGCGAGCAGCACGAGCAGGAGCGGGAAGCCGTCGCGGCGCTGGTCCTTCTCGAGGACCTCGGGCCCGAACGCGCGGAAGAGGCCGCCCACCGCGCGAGCGAGGCCGTTCCATCCCCGGACGAGCAGGGGCTGCCGCTCGGCCTCGTCGACATAGCGCTTGGGAGCCGGATCGGCCTTCTTGCGCGGGCGCGGAGCGGCCACGGCCTCATCCTTCGAGGCCCCGCGGGTGCTTCTGGTTCCCGGGCTCTTCGACGCGGCGGACGTACGTGGCATTGCTCCACGGTACGTCGCCGGGCCGACATCCGGCCGGAACGACGCGGATCGGCGCGGAATCCCGCGCCGATCCGGCGTCCACGACGGCGCTCGCGCCCTCAGGCCTCGATGACGAGCGGCACGATCATCGGCCGGCGGCGCAGCGACTGGTTCACCCAGCGGCCGATCGTCCGACGCACCGTCTGCGAGAGCGCGTGGTTGTCGCGCACGCCCTTCTGGGCGGCCTCCTCGAGGGCCGCGACGATCTTCGGCTTGACCTTGTCGAAGACCCGATCCTCCTCCGCGATGCCTCGCGCGTGGATCTCGGGGCCCGTGATGATCCTGCCGGTCTGCGAGTCGACCACGACGATGACCGACACGAAGCCCTCCTCGCCGAGCGTCCGGCGGTCCTTGAGGTCGGCATCCGTGATGGCGCCCACGCTCGAGCCGTCCACGTAGACGAAGCCCAGGTCGAGCTGGCCCACGACGCGCGCCTCGCCGTCCTTGAGGTCGACGACCGTGCCGTTCGAGCCGATGATGGTGCGCTCGGCGTCGATGCCCGTGTCCTGCGCGAGCCGGGCGTTCGCCATCAGGTGCCGGTACTCGCCGTGGACGGGCAGCACGTTGCGCGGCTTGAGGATGTTGTAGCAGTAGATGAGCTCGCCGGCCGCGGCATGGCCCGACACGTGCACCTTCGCGTTGGCCTTGTGCACGACGTTGGCGCCGAGCTTCGTGAGCCCGTCGATGACGCGGTAGACGGCGTTCTCGTTGCCCGGGATGAGGCTCGAGGCGAGGATGACCGTGTCGCCCTCCCCCGGCTCGATCTCGTGGTCGAGGTTCGCCATGCGGCTCAGCACGGCCATCGGCTCGCCCTGCGACCCCGTCGACATGTAGACGATCTGGTGGTCGGGCACATCGCGTGCCTTCTTGTAGTCGATGAGCACGCCGTCGGGCACGTTGAGATATCCCAGGTCGGCGGCGATCGTCATGTTGCGCACCATGCTGCGGCCGAGCAGCGCGACGCGCCGCCCGTTCGCGGCCGCGGCGTCGAGCACCTGCTGCACGCGGTGCACGTGGCTCGAGAAGCTCGCGACGATGACGCGCCCCGGCGTCTTCGAGATGACCTGGTCGAGCACGGGCCCGATCGACCGCTCGGTCGGCGTGAAGCCGGGCACGTCGGCATTGGTCGAGTCGGGCAGGAAGAGATCGACGCCCTCCTCGCCGAGCCGCGCGAAGGCGCGCAGATCGGTGATGCGGCCGTCGAGCGGCAGCTGGTCCATCTTGAAGTCGCCCGTGTGGAGCACGAGGCCGGCGTCCGTGCGCACGGCGACCGCGAGCGCGTCCGGGATCGAGTGGTTCACCGCGACGAACTCGAGCTCGAACGGCCCGGCCTCCCACGTCTCGCCCTCCTTCACGACGTGCGCGACGGGGGTGATCCGATGCTCCTTGAGCTTCGCGGCGGTGAGCGCGAGCGTGAGCGCGGAGCCGATGATCGGGATGTCGGGGCGCTGCTTGAGGAGGTACGGGACGGCGCCGATGTGGTCCTCGTGCCCGTGGGTGAGCACCACGCCCACGACGTCGTCGAGACGTCCGCGCAGCGGCTCCATGTCGGGCAGGATCAGGTCGACGCCCGGCTGGTGCTCCTCGGGGAAGAGCACGCCGCAGTCGATGATGAGGATCTCGCCGTCGATCTCGTACGTGGTCATGTTGCGGCCGACCTCGCCGAGACCGCCCAGGGGCGTCACCCGAAGGGTCCCCGGGGTGAGATCTGCGGGCTCGAGAACCTGTGTGGACATCGTCCGCCTTCCGGGATGCCCTGCGGCATCCGGTTCGTCGTATTCGGTGTTGTCGCGACGACCGGTGCCGCCGCGGGAGATCAGCGGGTGGTGCCGGGCACCTTCGGCAGCGCGCCGCCCGCGGCCGCGTTGCGGTCGGGGCGGAAGTTCGAGAAGTCGACCCCGTCGACGTCCTTGACGAGCGCGAGCTCGTCCTCGATGAGCGCGGCTTCCCATTCCTCGGGACCGACGAGCGGCAGGCGCACGCGCGGGCTCGAGATCCGGCCGAGGCCGTGCAGCACGTACTTCGTCGCGACCGTGCCGGGCACGTGCGTCATGAGCGCGCGCACGAGCGGCTCGAGGCGCTTGTGCTGGTCGGTCGCCGTGGCGAGGTCGCCGCGGTTGACCGCGTCGACGATCGTGCGGTACGGGCCCGAGGCCACGTTGGCGGTCACGCCGATGAGGCCCGTGGCGCCGATCGCGAGCTCGGGGAGCACGTTGGCGTCGTCACCCGAGAAGTACATGAGGTCGGTCTGGTTGAGCACGCGGCTCACCTCGCTGAGGTCGCCCTTGGCGTCCTTGACCGCGAGGATGTTCGGGTGCTTCGCGAGGCGCAGGATCGTCTCGTAGCGGATCGGGATGCCCGTGCGCCCGGGGATGTCGTAGAGGATCACCGGGAGGTCGGTCGAGTCGGCGATGAGCCGGAAGTGCGTGAGGACACCCGCCTGCGTCGGCTTGTTGTAGTACGGCGTGACGATCATGATGCCGTCGGCGCCCGCCTTCTCGCTCTTCTGGTAGAGGTCGATCGCGTGCGCGGTCTCGTTCGAGCCGCCGCCCGTGATGATCTTCGCGCGCCCGGCCGAGACGTCCTTGCCGACCTCGACGAGGCGCAGCTTCTCGGCGTCGGTCAGGGTCGAGGTCTCCCCCGTCGTGCCCGTGACGACGATCCCGTCGGCGCCCTGGGCGATGCACGCGTCGATGTGCTTCTCGACGCCGGGCCAGTCCACTTCGCCGTCCGCCGTCATCGGCGTGACGAGCGCGACGAGAACCTGTCCGAAGGGATTGCCCGTGTGCGTCATGGCATCAAGGCTATCGCCTCGACGACGGCGCCGCCTTCGTCGTGGCCCTCAGCACGAGGCGCGCGGGGCTCACGAGGTGCCGCGGCGCGAAGTCCGCGCGCGCCATCCGCGCCTCGAGCGTCTCGACCGCCTGCTCGACGATCCAGCGGGAGCCGGGATCGACCGTCGACAGCCCGCCGGCGACATGGCGGCTGATCCCGACGTCGTCGAACCCGATCACCTGCACGTCCCCCGGCACCGCGACGCCCGCGTCGGCGAGCCCCGCGAGCACGCCGAAGGCGATCTGGTCGGTGACCGCGAAGACGGCGTCGACGCCGAGGCCGTCCCGCACCGCGCGCGCGATGGCGTCACGCGCGCCGTCGACGGCCGGCTCGCGCACCTCCAAGACGAGCTCGGGATCCGCGGCGAGCCCCGCGTCGGCGTGCGCCGCGCGCCATCCGTCCGTACGCTGGCTCGACATCGTCACGCCGCGCGACGCGCGCGCGCCGCCGACGATCGCGACGCGCCGCGCGCCGCTCCCGATGAGGTGGGCGACCGCCATCCGCGCGCCCTCGGCGTTCGCCATGGTGACGTGGTCGAAGCGCTCGGGCACCTGCTGCTCGCCGAGCATGACGATGGGCGTGGGGATGGCGATGCGGTCGAGGTCGGGCGCGCCGAGACCCACAGGGCTCAGGATCACGCCGTCGTACATGCGCAGGCGCGCGAGCGACAGCGCGGACAGCTCGCCCTCGACGCTCGCACCGCTCTGCTCGACGACGAGGTGGCGCCCCCGAAGGGCGAACGCCTCTGCGAACGCGGCCGCGAGGTCGCCGAAGTACGCGTGGTCGAAGCGCGGCACGATGAGCGCGACCGTGTCGGTGCGTCCCGCGCGCAGGCGCCGCGCCGTGAGGTCGATCTCGTACCCGATCTCCCGCACCTTCTCGAGCACCCGCAGCCGCGTCTCGGCGCTCACCCGCCCGCGGTCGTTGAGCACGTTCGACACCGTCATGACCGACACCCCGGCCGCGCGCGCCACGTCGCTCATCGTCGCCATGGCCGCCTCCTTCGCGCTCGCGCCGCTCGGATCGACCCTATGCGAATCCGCTCTTCCCCCGGAGCCCGACGGAATGTATCGTTACATCACTTCTCTCACCCGGAAAGGCTCCCATGTCCTCCACCCGCGTCGTCATCGACCTCGACCTCCCCGGCCCCACGATCAGCCGCCACCTCTACGGGCACTTCGCCGAGCACCTGGGGCGGTGCATCTACGGCGGCTTCTTCGTCGGCGAGGACTCCGACATCCCGAACGAGGGCGGCATCCGCCTCGACGTCGTCGAGGCGCTCCGCGAGCTCGCGATCCCGAACCTGCGCTGGCCGGGCGGCTGCTTCGCCGACGACTACCACTGGCGCGACGGCATCGGCCCGCGCGAGAGCCGCCCGCGCATGGTCAACTCCCACTGGGGCGACGTCGTCGAGGACAACTCGTTCGGAACGCACGAGTTCATGCAGCTCTGCGAGATGCTCGGCGCCGACGCCTACGTGAACGGCAACGTCGGCTCGGGCACCGTGCGCGAGATGAGCGAGTGGATCGAGTACCTCACACGGGCCGATGACTCCCCCATGGCCGCGCTGCGCCGCGAGAACGGCCGCGACGAGCCCTGGAAGGTGCCGTTCTTCGGCATCGGCAACGAGGCCTGGGGCTGCGGCGGCAACATGCGCGCCGAGGCGTACGCGGACCTCGCCCGCCAGTACGCGACGTACGTGCGCGACCACGGCGGCAACACGGTGTACCGGATCGCGGCGGGCGCGAACGCCGACGACCTCGAGTGGACCGAGACCCTCATGAAGGCGCTCGGATGCCTCGGCTGCGACGGCCAGGGATCCTCGCCCTATCAGGCGGTCTCGCTGCACTACTACACGATGTCGGGCTCGTGGCAGAGCAAGGGCTCGGCGACCGAGTTCGACGAGGACGAGTGGTACCTCGCGCTCTCCCGCGCCTTCCACATCGAGCAGCTCCTCACGCGGCACAGCACCGTGATGGACCGGCACGATCCGCGCCGCCGCGTGGGCCTCGTCCTCGACGAGTGGGGCACGTGGTGGGATGTCGAGCCCGGCACGAACCCCGGGTTCCTCTACCAGCAGAACACCCTGCGCGACGCGCTCGTCGCGAGCGTGCACTTCGACGCGTTCCACCGCCACGCCGACCGCCTGGTCATGGCGAACATCGCGCAGACCGTCAACGTGCTTCAGGCGATGCTCCTCACCGACCCCGAGACCGGAGCGCTCGTGAAGACCCCCACGTTCCACGTGTTCGCGATGAACGTCGGCCACCACGACGCGCAGGCGCTCGAGGCGCATGTCGTCGACGGCGAGACCCGCGCGGTCGACGGGCGCGACCTGCCGATGATCTCGGCGTCGGCGTCCACCAAAGACGGCGCGGCGCTCGTGTCCCTGTCGAACCTCGACGCCGACCAGCCGCGCACGGTCGTCCTCGACCTGCGCGGCAGGTCGGTCGAGGGCTGGTCGGCCCGCCTGCTCACGGCCGACAGCACGGCCGCGCACAACGTGCCCGGTCAGCCGGAGAACGTCGCGCCGGTCGACTTCGACGGCGTCCGCACGCACGCGCGCGGCCTCGAGGTCGAGCTCCCGCCGCACTCGTACGCCACGGTCAGCCTCCGGCTGGGCGCGTGAGCCGAGCCGCTGGGCCCCCGCAGCGGGGGCTCAGCGGCGCCGGTACACGACGAAGCGGTAGCGGGTGCCCGTCCGGCTCGTGAGCCACTCCGCGGGGCCCTCGGGCTCCGACCGGACGACCCGCCACTCGTCGCCGATCTCGGGCGCGTAGGCGTCGCCATCCGCGTCGACGTCGACCTCGGTGACCCACAGCTCGTCGACGACGTCCATGGCCTGCGCGTAGATCTGCGCGCCGCCGATCACCCAGACCTCGTCGTCGATCCGCCCCGCGGCCTCGAGGGCGTCCTCGAGCGAGTGCACGACCTGCGCGCCCTCCGCCGCGAAGCCCTCGTCGCGCGTGACGACGATGTTGGGACGGTCGGGAAGCGGGCGGAAGCGCTCGGGGAACGACAGCCACGTCTTCCGCCCCATCACGACCGGCGTTCCCGTCGTGGCGCGCTTGAAGAAGGCCATGTCCTCGGGCAGCTGCCACAGCATGCCCCCGTCGGACCCGATCGCGCGCGTGCGCGACTGCGCCCAGATCGAGCGGATGGTCACGGCTCAGACCGCCACGGCCGCGCGGATCGCGGGATGGTGGCGGTACTCCTCCACGACGAAGTCGTCGTACGCGTAGTCGAACAGCGACTCCGGCTTCCGGGCGAATCGCAGCCAGGGGTACGGGTAAGGCTCGCGCGAGAGCTGCTCGACGACCTGCTCCCGATGGTTGTCGTAGATGTGGCAGTCGCCGCCGGTCCACACGAAGTCGCCCGGCTCGAGACCGGTCTGCTGGGCGACCATGAGCGTGAGGAGCGCGTACGACGCGATGTTGAAGGGCACGCCGAGGAAGAGGTCGGCGCTGCGCTGGTAGAGCTGGCAGCTGAGGCGGCCGTCCGCGACGTAGAACTGGAAGAGGGCGTGGCACGGCGGCAGCGCCATGTCGTCGACCTCGGCCGGGTTCCACGCCGTCACGATGTGCCGACGGCTGTCGGGGTTCGCCTTCAGCTGCGCGACGACCTTCGCGATCTGGTCGATGCTCTCGCCGCTCGGGGTCGGCCACGAGCGCCACTGCACGCCGTAGACCGGCCCGAGCTCGCCGTCCTCATCAGCCCACTCGTCCCAGATCGACACGCCGTGCTCCTGGAGCCAGCGCACGTTCGAGTCGCCGCGCAGGAACCACAGCAGCTCGAAGGCGACCGACTTGAAGTGCACGCGCTTCGTCGTGATGAGCGGGAAGCCCGCGCTGAGGTCGTATCGGATCTGCCGCCCGAACACGCTCGTCGTCCCGGTGCCCGTGCGGTCGTCCTTGTGCGTGCCGTTCGCGAGCACGTCGCGAAGGAGATCCTCGTACGGGGTGGGGATGGCGCCGCTCATGACGTCAAGGCTAGTCGGGATGGCGCGCGCCGGCTCAGGCGGCGCGCTCGCGTCCGACGATGCCCGCGCGCTGCAAGAGGAGGTAGATCCGGCAGCCGAGGCAGAAGCCGAATGCCGCGTTGAGGAATGCGGCGACGAACGCCGCGGCCGCCGCGATCGGCACCGCCCAGGGCACGGCCGCGAGATGCAGGACGAGGCCGAGCCCCGTGACGAACAGGCCGACGCCCTGCGCGAAGCGCGGCGGGCGCGGGTCCTCGAGCTCCGCAGGAGGCCCGAGTCGAGGGCGGACCACGCGGCGGAAGAGCACGCCCCACGGCGCGGTGCGCGGCGAGACGACGCTCCAGAGGAAGAGCAGCGCGACGACGAGCACCGCGAGGAAGCCGGGATCCGCGGCGCGCTCGAAGACGGAGGCGGCGCCGATCCCCGGCGTGAAGACCGCACCGATCGCGGGCTGGTGGGCGAACCAGCCGAACGACGCCGCCGTCCGCGTCGAGACCCCCGTGAAGGCGAGGAACGTCGCGGCGAACAGCAGCGCGCTCGTGATGGCGGCGGCGAAGCGGGGGCCGCGCGGATCGATCCCTGCGGGGGCGTCAGGCATGGGTCTTCCCTTCGATGGCGTCGAGCTCGGCCATCACCGTGTCGCGGGTCGGAGCTCCGGCGATGCGGGCGCGCGGGACGCCGCGCGCGTCGAGGACGAGGGTCGTGGGCGTCTGCAGCACGTGGAAGCGCCGAGCGATCTCGACGCGGTGCGTGACGTCGACGTCGACGTGCGCGACGCCATCCCTCTCCCCCGCCACGTCGGAGAGCAGCCGCCGCACCGCGGGGCACCGGGCGCACAGCTCGGTGCTGAACTGCACGAGCGTCGCGCGCTCTCCGAAGGCGCCGGGGGCGAGCCCGAGCGCCGTCGGGGCGACGGCATCCGCCCGGACCGCCCGAGCGCGGCCCTCGCGTCGCCGCAGGAGCACGCCGAGGGCCGTCGCGACGAGGACGATCGCGACGAGAGCGGCGAGAGCGGCGGCGGGGGTCATCGGAACCACGGTAGATCCGTCGCCGTGCCGACGGACCCGAGGTGGCGGAATATGACATGAGGGGCGCCGTCGCAAGGCGTTCCCCGTGTCGGGCCGCGCCGTTAGGCTGGCCGCGGACCATCCGCCCCCGATCAGGAGGAACGACAATGACCGTCACCAGCGAAGCCAGCACCTCGTGGCAGGGATCCCTCTTCGAGGGCTCCGGCACCGTCTCGTTCTCGACCGGCGTCGGGACGTTCCCCGTGAACTGGAAGGCCCGCAGCGAGGGCTCCGACACGACGACCACCCCCGAGGAGCTCATCGCGGCAGCGCACTCGTCGTGCTTCAGCATGGCGCTCTCGAACGCGCTCGCCGAGAACGGCACCCCGCCGGAGAAGATCGACACGACCGCGTCGGTCACCTTCAAGCCCGGCACCGGCATCACCGGGAGCCACCTCAACGTCAACGCCGTCGTCCCCGGCATCGACGCCGAGCGCTTCCAGCAGATCGCCGAGGAGGCCAAGGCGGGCTGCCCCGTCTCGCAGGCGCTCGCCGGCATCGAGATCTCGCTCGAGGCGACGCTCGCGTAACCCGGGATGACCGCCTCCTCGCTCACGCGCGTCATCGTCGCCGGCTCGTCGGGCCTCCTCGGCCAGGGCGTCGTCGACGACCTCCGCGCGGCGGGCGTGGAGGTGACGCGTCTCGTCCGCCGCGCCCCGAGCGCCGCGGACGAGACGCGCTGGCTCGACGCTCCTCATCTCGATCCCGCTGTCCTCCGAGGCGCCGACGCCGTCGTGAACCTCTGCGGCGCGAGCGTGGGGCGCATCCCCTGGACTCCCGCGTACCGGCGACGCCTGCACTCCTCGCGGCTCACGCCAACGCGCGTCCTCGCCCGCGCGATCTCCCAGCTCGACGAGCCGCCTCTCCTCGTCTCGGCGAGCGCCGCGGGCTGGTACGGGTCCTCACCCGATGGCCCCGTCACCGAGGACGCACCTCGTGGGAGCGGATTCCTCGCCGACCTCTGCGGCGCGTGGGAGCAGGCCGCGCACGGCGCCGGGCCCCGCGTCGCGCTCCTCCGCACCGCGCCGGTCGTGCATCCCGACGGCGTCCTGCGCCCGCTCATCCCCCTGACGCGAACAGGTCTCGCCGGCCCGCTCGGCTCGGGGCGCCAGGTGTGGGCCTGGATCTCCTTCGAGGACGCGATCGCGGCCATCCGCCACGTCCTCGAGCACCGGCTGACCGGGCCGGTCAACCTGGCTGCCCCGGTCGCGACGACCGCGAACGACTTCGGGCGTGCGCTCGCACGTCGGCTGCGGCGCCCTTTCGCCCTGCCGGCGCCCGCATGGGCTCTCCGCGCCGCGCTCGGGCGCGACTTCGCCGACGACATGCTCCTCGTCGACGCCGACATCGTGCCGCGAGCGCTGCAGTCCACCGGCTTCTCGTTCGCCCACCCGGCCCTCGAGGACGCGATCGCCGCGGTCGTGCCCGAGCGCTGAACGGCCGCAGCGGGCGTCCGCGCCGCGTGCTAGACGGGGCTCTGCGCGGCCCGTTCGCGGCGGATGGCCTCGCGCACCGCGGACCGCGCGCGCTTCGTATCGCCCGCAGCGGCGTACGCGAGACTCAGCCGGTACCACGCGCGCCAGTCGGTCTCGTCGGCCTCCACCTCGGCGCGGTACGTCGGGAAGAGCGCCTCGCCATCCGCCCGCGCCGGGCGCCCGCTCGGCGACGTGCTGACCTCCTCGGTCGGCAGCCCGCCCTCGCTCTCGAGACGGCGTGCGAGGCGCTCGGCGCGCCATCCGAACAGGAGCTCGCGGCCGAGCCCCCACAGCGCGATGAGCGGGAGCACGATCATCGCGCCGCCCATGACAGCGAGGATCGGCTCGCCGGTCGAGATGCCGATCGACAGGGCCGACACGGCCTTCTGCCCCACGACGAGGATGTAGAGCAGCAGGAGCGCCGTCATGACGGCGACGCCGACGCGCAGTCTCATGCGCCCGTGGCCCGCGCGGCCTGGCCCGCGACCGTCGCACCGTCGTCGACGGGATCGGCCGCTGCGGGGCGCGGCGTGCCGATGCCGATGTCGATGAAGTTCTCCAGGCCCACGACGACGCCGCGCACGCCGGTCGCGGCCTCGACGGCGATGCGGATGCCCGGCGCGTACGCGGCGGCCGGGTCGATCGTGTCGTGCACGAGGGAGAGCGACTCGCCGGGCCCGGAGAGGATCGTCTCCTGCCGGGCGACCACCCCGGGGCGGCGCAGCGAGTGCACGGGCACGCTCGCGACCTGCTGCCCGCGGGCGCGCTGGTCGACGAACGGCGCGTCGACGGGCGTCTCACGGGCCGCCGCGATGAGCTCGGCCGTGCGGACGGCCGTGCCCGACGGGGAGTCGATCTTCGTGTCGCGATGGGTCTCGACGATCTCGACCGACGGGAAGAACCGCGCGGCTGCCGCGGCGAGCGCCGTGCCGAGCACGGATCCGAGCGAGAAGTTCGGGATGAAGACGGCGCCGGTCCCGGCCGCCTCGACGAGCGGACGCACGAGCGCGACGCGCTCCGCGGACCATCCGCTCGTGCCGACGAGAACCTGAGCGCCGCGCTCGATCGCCGCGCGCACGACGTCGATGCTCACGGCCGGAGTGGAGGCGTCGATGACGAGATCCGCGCCGTCGAGCTCGGCGAGGTCGCTGCTCGACCCGAGCACCGCGACGATCTCGAACCCGTCCATCCCGTCGACGACCTCGCGGATGATGCTGCCGAGCTTGCCGCTGCCGCCGACCAGTGCCACGCGTGTCGTCATGCCACCATCCTAGGCGGGCCGACCGGGGCGTCCGCCGGAGTGCGGCGTGCTCCGGTCCGCCCGCGGCACGGCGCCCGGCGGTCCGGCACGCCAGCGGTCCCGGTGCGACACCCGTCGCGACACCCGTCCCCCGAATCGGACCCGTGGTGCTGCTGTCGACTCCTGGGGCCGACACGCGCACACCCGCCCCAGCCATCCGAATCCCGACACCCCGCACGCCGCCCCGCCCTCGCTCATCCGTCCCCCGAATCGGACCCGTGGTGCTGAAGTCGACTCCTGAGACCGACACGCGCACACCCGCCCCAGCCATCCGAATCCCGACACCCCGCACGCCGCCCCGCCCTCGCTCACCCCCCCCCGCAGCGGACCCGCCCCCTGGGCGTCTCGCGCCGACGCCTCGTGCACAGGCGGACGACACGCGCGCGCCGGCACGAGCAGACGCGCTGTGCCGGTGGCGGGCCCGCGGGCCGACGAGGCTGGCGGGATGTATCCGACGGAGATCGCCGCTCGCATCGATGCCCGTCACGGAGTGGCCCGCGCATCGACGCTGCGGATGGCGGGCGCGTCTGCGCGCGACATCCGGCGTGCGCTTGTGACCGGATCGATCTGGAAGGTGCGCGCTGGGGTCTATGCGACTCCGGACGTGAGCGCGGACATCGTCACGGCGGCGCGGCACGGCGGCGCACTCTGCTGCGCATCTGCGCTCGCCCAGCTCGGCGTATGGGTTCTCGACGCCGACGCGATTCACGTCGCGATGGGACCGCACGGGCGCCAGCGCGAGCACGCGGGGTGCGCGTGCATCCCGCACTGGGATGAAGGCGCGACGGGCTTCGGGCGCGTCGACATCGTCCGCGCTCTCGTCCAGCTCGCGCGCTGCCAGGGCGATGAGGCGTTCTTCGCCGCGTTCGAATCCGCGTGGCACCGGGGGCTGCTGTCTCGACGTGACCGTCTCGCGGTGCGCGCACGTCTGGATGCGCGGCAGCGGCGACTCGTCGACGCAGCGCGATCGGACTCGGAGAGCGAGCTCGAGTCGCTCCTCAGGATCCGGCTGCTCCGCATGGGCATCGTGCTCCGCTGCCAGGTGCGCATCCGCACGGTCGGACGCGTCGACTTCGTCGTCGGCGACCGGATCATCCTCGAAGTGGACGGGCGCGAGAACCACGACGGGGAGAGCCACCGGCACCGCGACCTCGTCCGAGACGCGAATGCTGCCGCGCTCGGCTACCGAACCCTCCGGTTCGACTACGCGCTCGTCATCCACAACTGGCCGCGCGTGGAGCGCGCGATCGTCGGCGCCCTCCGCCGGACGGCGTGAGCGCAGGCGCCCCGGGGCCCGCATGCACGGCCGTCTGTCACCGTGCGTGTGCGCGGAATCGGATCCGTGGGGCGTGTGTCGCTCCCTGAGGTCGACACGCGCACATCCGCCCCGGCGATCCGAATCCCGGCACGGCTCGGCGCATCCGAACCGGCCCGGCACCTCACGGCACCTCCCGGCCCGTCCGGCGGGCTCAGACCGGCGGGGTCTCCGGCAGTCCGGTGCGCAGCTCGAACGGCAGGTGCGCGAGGTCGTTGTGGGCGATGAGCGTCCACGGGCGGCCCTGCTTCTGCGAGATGATCGTGAGCCCGCAGTTCGCCTGGTTCAGCGTCATCCAGCGCCAGTCGGGGGCGCCGAGCACCTCGCGCACGAACCACGCGATCACGAAGTTGTGCGTGATGAGCAGCTCGTGGACGTCGCCGTTCTTGCGCACGAGGAACTCGTTCATCGCGTCGGCCATCTGGGCCCTGCCTGCCTCGACCTCCTCCTCGGTGATCCCGCCGAAGAAGGGCTCGAACACGCTCGGCGTCTCGTCGGTCATGCCCGTCGGGACGCAGTCGAACAGGAGCGCGTGCGGCTGCGGATCGATCGCGGGCATCCGCTCGGCGACGATGCGCGCGGTCTCCGCGGCGCGTGCGAGGGGCGAGTGCCACACGTTGTCGAACGGCACGCCAGAGAGCCGGTCGGCGAGCAGCGCCGCCTGGCGCTCTCCGCGCGCGGAGAGCGGCCCGTCCTCGAGCCCGTGCTCGGCGTGCTGGTGCTCTCCGTGGCGGACGAGGTAGATGTAGTGCGTCATCCGAACCCCCTCATCGTCCGCACCTGGAGCCCGCAGGGCGGGCGTCCTCCAGCCTAGGTCACGCCTCGGCGGACGCGCCGTGCGGTTACGCCATCGGCGGAATAATGGTCAGTCCGCGGCCTTCGCGAGGTCGGCGCGATGCCCGCGTCCGAGCTGCACGCCCACCCCCTGCACGAGCTCGTCGACGTGCGCCGGCGTGAAGGCGTTGACGATCGGGGCGACCACGCTCCGCTGCGCGAGGAGCCACGCGACGGCGACCGCCGCGTGCGGGAGCTGCAGCTCCGCGGCGACGGCGTCGAGCGCCTTGAGCGCCCGCGCTCCTCGGCGGTTGAGGAGCTTCGACAGCTGCTCAGACCTCGTGCCCTGGCCGATCGTCTGACGCGAGCGATGCAGTCCGGAGAGGAACCCGTGCTCGAGGGCGTGCGACGGCGTCACGGCGAGACCCTGGGCGTCGGACACGAGCCGCAGGTCGCCCTCGTACTCCCCGCGGCGCATGAGGTTGTACGGCACGTCGAGCGCCTCGATCCGCGGGTACCCGGCCGACGACAGGATCCGCGCCTCGACGAGCTGGTCCGCGGTGAACCCGTAGGCCCCGACCGCGCGCGCCTTGCCCGCCTCGACGAGCCACTCGGCCGTCGCGAGCGCGTCTTCGAGGGACGTCAGCGGGTAGCTCGCCGCATCGAGGTAGAGGATGTCGATGCGATCGGTTCCGAGGCGCTCGAGCGACGACTCCACGGCGCGGACGAGGTTGACCGAGCCGAGGCCCGGGTTGTCGGGATGGCCGCCGACGCGCACGGCGAGGACGATGTCGTCGCGCACGCCGCGCGAGGCGACCCACTGGCCGAGGATGAACTCGCTGCGCCCCGCGCCGAAGCGGTCGGAGGTGTGCAGCGCGTTGCCGCCGAGCTCGGCGTAGCGGTCGAGCACGGCGAATCCCGCGGCGCGGTCGAGGTTCCACCCGAACTCGGCCCCGCCGAGCATGAGCGGGAACACCTCGACGCCCGACGTCCCGATCGGCGAGCGCAGGCCCGCGCCGATTCCCGGGCCGAGCTCGGGGACGGGCGCCGACGGATGACCGGGGAGCCGGATGGGCTGAGTCGGCACGTCCGCGGACGCATCGGATGTGCGGATGGCCGCGCCGTCGCGCCGCTCCGGCGGTGACGCTGCATCCATGTCGCTCCCTCACGGAGGGTGCGACGAACCGCGGTCCTCCCGTGCCTCCATTGAACCGGAACCCGCGGCGCGCGCCGCGCCGCGGGTCGTAACTGTTTCATCACGGACGCGGAACGGCCCGGCCGCACCGTGTGCGACCGGGCCGTTCCGCGAGCCGATCAGGCCTCGGCGGGAGCCTCGGCCGGGGCCTCCGACGCGTCGGACGCGCTCTCGCCGGCCTCGTCGACGATCTCGAGCGAGAGCTTGCCGCGGTCGTCGATCTTCGAGATGCGGACGAGGATCTTCTGACCCACGCTCACGACGTCCTCGATGTTCTCGACGCGCTTGCCGCCGTTGAGCTTGCGCAGCTCGGTGACGTGCAGCAGGCCGTCCTTGCCCGGCAGGAGCGAGACGAACACGCCGAACTTGGCGATGTTCACGGCCGTGCCGAGGAACTGGTCGCCGATCTCGGGGTTCGTCGGGTTCGCGATCGCGTTGACCGCGGCCCGCGCCGCCTCGGCCGAGGGGCCGTCGGTCGCGCCGATGTAGACGGTGCCGTCGTCCTCGATCGAGATCTGGGCGCCGGTGTCGTCCTGGATCGAGTTGATCGTCTTGCCCTTGGGGCCGATGAGCTCGCCGATCTTGTCGACCGGGATCTGCACGCTGATGACGCGCGGCGCGGTCGGCGCCATCTCGTCCGGAGCGTCGATCGCCGCGTTCAGGACCTCGAGGATGCGCAGACGCGCGTCCTTCGCCTGCGTGAGCGCGCCGGCGAGCACCTCGGAGGGGATGCCGTCGAGCTTCGTGTCGAGCTGGATCGCCGTGACGAACTCGCTCGTGCCGGCCACCTTGAAGTCCATGTCGCCGAGGGCGTCCTCCGCGCCGAGGATGTCGGTCAGCGCGGCGTACCGCGTCTGGCCGTCGACCTCGTCGGAGACGAGGCCCATCGCGATGCCGGCGACGGGGGCGCGCAGCGGCACACCCGCGTTGAGCAGCGACAGGGTCGAGGCGCACACGGAGCCCATCGAGGTCGAGCCGTTCGACCCGAGCGCCTCGGACACCTGGCGGATGGCGTACGGGAACTCCTCGCGGCTGGGCAGCACGGGAGCGAGCGCGCGCTCGGCCAGGAAGCCGTGGCCGATCTCACGCCGCTTCGGGCTGCCCACACGGCCGGTCTCGCCGGTCGAGTAGGGCGGGAAGTTGTAGTGGTGCATGTAGCGCTTGCTCGTCGTGGGCGACAGCGAGTCGATCTGCTGCTCCATCTTGAGCATGTTGAGCGTCGTGACACCCAGGATCTGCGTCTCGCCGCGCTGGAAGATGGCCGAGCCGTGGACGCGCGGGATGACCTGCACCTCGGCGTCGAGCGGGCGGATGTCGGCGAGGCCGCGGCCGTCCATGCGGACGCCCTCCGTGAGGATGCGGCCGCGCACGATCTTCTTCGTGACGGACTTGTAGGCGGCGCCGAACTCGAGCGGAGCGGCCGCGGGCAGCTCGCCCGCCTCAACCTTCTCGATGAGGGCGGCCTTGACGCGGGCCTTGACCTCGTCATCCGCGGCCTGTCGCTGCTGCTTGTCGGCGATGACGTAGACCTTCTCGAGGTCCGCGTGCGCCTCGGCGGCGACGAAGTCGTACGTCTCCTGGCTGTAGGCCGGGAACACGGGGAACTCGAGCGGCTCCTTCGACGACTTCGCGGCCATCTCGGCCTGCGCCGCGACGAGCTGCTTGATGAAGGGCTTGGCGGCCTCGAGACCCTGCGCGACGATCTCCTCGCTGGGCTTCGTGGCGCCGGCCTTGATGAGGTTCCAGCTCGCCTCGGTCGCCTCGGCCTCGACCATCATGATCGCGACATCCTCGGAGCCGTCGGCTCCCGTGACGACGCGACCGGCGACGACGAGGTCGAACACGGCGGACTCGAGGAGCTCGGCGTTCGGGAACGCCACCCACTGGTCGTCGTTGCCCGCCTGGCCGGGGATGAGCGCGAGGCGCACGCCGGCGATCGGGCCCGAGAACGGCAGGCCGGAGATCTGGGTCGACGCCGACGCCGCGTTGATCGCGAGCGCGTCGTAGAACTCGCCCGGCGCGATGGAGAGCACCGTGACGACGATCTGGATCTCGTTGCGCAGGCCGTCGACGAACGACGGGCGCAGCGGACGGTCGATGAGGCGGCAGACGAGGATGGCCTCGGTCGAGGGGCGGCCCTCGCGGCGGAAGAACGAGCCGGGGATCTTGCCCGCGGCGTACGAGCGCTCCTCGACGTCGACCGTCAGCGGGAAGAAGTCGAAGCCCTCGCGAGGGCTCTTCGACGCGCTCGTGGCCGAGAGGAGCATCGTCTCCTCGTCGAGGTACGCGGCCACGGCGCCCTGCGCCTGCTGCGCGAGACGGCCGGTCTCGAACCGGATGGTGCGGGTGCCGAAGCGGCCGTTGTCGAGAACGGCCTCGGCGGCGGTGATTTCAGGACCTTCCAAGAGGTCTCTCCTTCTTTGTTTAACCTCGCCGGTCCATGTGACGGACGAGTCATGCGAAGGAGCAGGAACAGGCAGATATAGGCCGCACGGCCAGAACCGAAGCTTCACGCTCGCCTGCGCTGGCCACCAGGAGAAATCCACCGGATGCGCGGCACCCGGGAGACCACTTCAGGGGACCAGCTTCCTGCCAGCCTGCTCCATGTCGTGTTCAGTTGTGCGGACGCGCACGGGCGCGTCCACGGCCACCCTACCAGCGCGGGCCGTGGACGCACCCCTGCGACTCCTACTTCACCGCGCCCTCGGTGAGGCCGCCGCGCCAGAAGCGCTGCAGCACGATCATCGCGATCGCGAGCGGGATGACCGAGAGCAGCACTCCCCCGGTCGTCAGCTCGTAGAACTCGGGCAGGCGATCCACCTGCGCGCGCCAGTTGTTGAGGCCGAGGGTGATCGGATACAGGCTCTGGTCGGCGAGCATCACGAGGGGCAGGAAGTAGTTGTTCCAGATGCCCACGAGCTGGAAGAGGAAGACCGTGACGAGCGCGGGCGTCAGGATCCGCAGCCCGACCGTGTGGAAGATCCGCAGCTCCCCCGCGCCGTCGAGCCGCGCGGCCTCCATGAGCGAGTCGTCGACGGTCGCATCGGCGTAGATGCGGCAGAGGAACAGCCCGAACGGCGACACGAGCGACGGGATCAGCACGCTCCAGTAGGTGTTCGCGAGCCCCAGCTGGCTGAACAGGAGGAAGAGCGGCAGCGCCGTGGCGGTGGCCGGCACGAGGACGCCCCCGAGGATGGTCCCGAAGACGAGGTCGCGCCCGCGGAAGCGGTACTTCGCCAGCGCGTAGCCGCCCGCCGCGGCGAAGTAGGTCGCCAGGACGGCGCCGACTCCCGCGTAGAGGATCGAGTTGAGGAACCACCGCACGAAGATGCCGCCGTCGTACGCGAGGACCTGGCCGAGGTTCTCGAGGAGGTGGACGTCCGACCCGAACCAGAAGCCGAAGGTGGAGAAGAGGTCCTCCGTGGACTTCGTGGCCGCGACGACCACCCAGTAGACGGGGATGAGGAAGTACAGGGCGGCGACGACGAGGATGCCCGTCACGATGATCTTCGACGCCCGCGACCGGCGATGGGCGGCCGACGACCCCGTCGGGTTGACCGCGGCGAGCGTCTGCGTGCGCACGGGATCCGTGCGCGGCTGGGTGAGGGTCATCGGCCGCTCCTGTTCGTGACGCGGAGGAAGAGGAAGGACAGCACGAACGCCGCGAGGGCGATGAGCACGGCCTGCGCCGCGGCGACGTTGTAGTCGTTGTAGGCGAAGGCCGTCGTGTACGCCGACAGGTTGGGCGTGTACTGCGTGTCGATCGCCGGCGCGACGGTCTTCAGGACCTCCGCCTCGGCGAACAGCTGCAGCGTCCCGATGATGCTGAACACGGTCGTCAGGACGAGGGCCGGCGCGATGAGGGGCAGCTGGATGCTCGTCGCGATGCGGAACGCGGAGGCGCCGTCGATGCGCGCCGCCTCGTACAGCTCCCCCGGGATGGCCTTGAGCTGGGCGACGATGATGAGCATGTTGTAGCCGACGTACGTCCACGTCACGATGTTCGCGATCGACCACAGCACGGATCCCGCTCCGAGGAAGTCGATCTCGATGCCCATCCAGGACGCCACGTCCACGACCGGGCTCAGCCCGGGCACGTAGAGGAACGACCAGAGGATGGTCGCGATGACGCCCGGGATGCCGTAGGGCATGAAGTACACCGCGCGGAAGAAGCCCGGCCACATCGCCGAGGCCGACTCGAGCAGGAGCGCGAGGAGGGTGGCCGCGACGATCATGACGGGCACCTGGACCACGCCGAACAGGAGCATCCGCCCGATGGAGGCGATGAAGTTGCCGTCGGCGAGCGCGAGCGCGTAGTTCTCGAACCACGCGAACGAGCTCGTCACGCCCTCCTCGCCGAACAGCCCGCCGCGCTGGACGCGCGTGAAGCTCGACCCGATCGCGACGAGGATCGGGAGGATGAAGGTGAGGACGAAGAGCGCCAGGAACGGCGCGAGGAGGATCCACGGCGCCCGGCTGACGGCGGCCTGACGCACGCCGGGGCGCCGGCGCACCCGGGCGTCGCCCGTGACGATCGTGCGCGTCTCGCTCATGATGTCGCCTTCCGGATGCGCAGGCCCTTGTTCCGGAAGACCCGCGTGATCTGCTCCTCCGCCTGCCGGACCGATTCGACGAGGCTCTGGCCGGACGCCTTCCGCCGGAAGCCGTCGGAGAGGATGTTGAAGGACTGCTGCGTGATCGGCCACCAGACCCAGTCCGGGTTCTGCGCCTTCGAGGCGGGCACGAACACCTCCTCGTTGTAGTTCTGGCCGCTGAAGAAGTCGGATGGCCGCTGCCGCTGCGATCCGATGTAGTCGGCTGCCGGCGACCATCCGATCCCGCTGTGCTCGATCATCGCGTCGATGCCCTCGGGCGACGTCGTCATCCAGACGGCGAAGTCCATCGCCTCCTTGGGGTGGCGGCTGTTCGCGAGCACGGCAGCCGTCGATCCGCCCTGGTAGCTCGACCCGTACCCCATGTCCGGCCAGACCGGCATGGGCGCCACGCGCCATCTGCCCTCGCCTCCGGCGACGCCCTGGATGAGCGCGTCGGCCCAGCTCGCGCCGGTGACCGCGGCGATCCCGCCGTCGGCGGCGGCCGCGAACCACGCGGGCGTGAAGTTGCCGTAGGCGGTCGTGACGAGCTCGTCATCGACGACGCGGTCCCAGAAGTCCGCGACCTCGAGGGTCGCGTCGTCGGTCATGTCGATCTCCCAGCCGTCCTCGCCCACCCGCAGCCACGACGCGCCCGCCTGCGTGGCGTACATCGCGAACACGGATGCGTCGCCGATCGGGAAGGTGTCGAGGTACGCGCCCGCAGCGCGCGCCTCGACCGCCAGCTCGCGCCACTCGGCCCAGGTCGTGGGCGGCGGCGATCCGATCTGCTCGAGGATGGGGTGCTGGTAGTACCAGGCCATGGGACCGGAGTCCTGCGGGATGGCGTACACGCCGCCGTCGAAGCTGACCTGGCCCCACAGGGTCGGGTCGAACTTCGCCGCGTGGTCGGCGGCCCCGTAGCGCGACAGGTCGACGAGGCCGTTCACGAGCATGAACTCGGGGATCGAGCGCATCTCGACCTGGGCGATGTCCGGCCCGCCACCCGCCGCGAGGGCGGAGTAGATCTTCTGGTATCCGCCCGCGTTGCCGCCGGGGATCCAGACGGCCTCGACCTGGACATCCGGGTTCTGCGCGTTCCAGACGTCGGCGACCTTCTGCAGGTCCTTGAGCCAGGCCCAGTAGGTGAGCGTGATCCTCTTGCCCGTCGCCGGCGGGATGGTCGGCTCGGCGTTGACCGAGGTCGTCCCCGGTGTCGAGCAGCCGGCGAGCATGCCCGCCGCCACCGCGCCGAGCCCTGCGCCCAGCAGCTGTCTGCGCGTGATCGCGCCCATCTGACCTCCACGTCTCTGTGAAAGCGGCCACGTCGGCGTGGTCCGTGCGAGCCGTGCGCCCGCGTGGCGACGAAGCTACCACAGGATTCGAGTACGTACTCGAAATTCGTGGCGCCGGTTTAGCATTCCGACATGGACGAGGATGTTCCGCGCAAGCGCGGCCCGTATGCGCGATCGGCCGAGCGACGGCGCGCGATCGTCGACGCCGCGCTCGAGGTCTTCGCCGCCAAGGGCTATCTCGCCGGGTCGCTCCAGGACATCGCCGACCGCATCGGCGTGTCGCAGACGAGCCTCCTCCACTACTTCCCCCGGAAGCGCGACCTCCTCCTCGCGGTCCTCGACCAGCGGGACGCGGTGGACAAGCCGCCGGCCGGGCTGTCCTTCCCCGACGACGTCCTCGCGCAGGCGGATCTCAACGCGCGGCACCACGGGCTCCCCGAGCTCTACACCGTGCTGTGCGGCGAGTCCGTGACCGAGGGGCACCCCGCGCGCGAGCACTTCGCCCGCCGGTTCGCGTCGCTGCGAGACCAGTACGCCGACGAGCTGCGTGCGCTCGCCGAGGAGGGCCGACTCCGCCCGGGGATCGAGCCGTCGATCGCGGCGACCGGGCTCATCGCGATCTGGGACGGGCTGCAGACGCAGTGGCTGCTCGACCCCGACGTCGACGTGACGGCCGGCCTCCGGGCCTACCTCGCCCTGATCCTCGTCGACGCACCGGAGTCGGAGGCATCGGTGACGCCGCGCTGAACGGCCGCCCGGCTCAGGTGAACAGCCGGCGAAGGTCGGGAGAAGTCGGCCCCGCGCGCGTCCCGCGCCCGGGACCCTGGACACGTGAGAGTCGCACTCTTCGCGGAATCCTTCCTCCCCCACATGAACGGGGTCACGAACTCCGTTCTGCAGGTCGTGCGCCATCTCGAGGAGCAGGGCCACGAGACCCTCGTCATCGCTCCGCGCGCGGCGGGGCAGAAGGCCGACTCGCTGGGCTCGCGCACCGCGCTCGTCGCGTCGATGCCCCTCCCCTCGTACCCCGACGTGCGGGTCGCCCTCGCGCCGACCTGGCGGATCCGCCGCCTCCTCGAGGAGTTCCGGCCCGACGTCGTGCACCTCGCGTCCCCGTTCGTGCTCGGATGGCAGGCGCTCGTCGCCGCGGACGCCCTGCGGATCCCGGTCGTCGCGATCTACCAGACCGACGTCGTCTCCTACACCGAGCGCTACGGGGTCGCCGGCGCGGCCGCCGCCGCCGCCAATCACGTCGCCCGGCTGCACCGGCGCTCGACGCTCACGCTCGCGCCGTCGTCGGCCGCTCAGGCGCAGCTCGAGCAGCTCGGCGTGGACCGGATCTGGCGATGGGGCCGCGGCGTCGACGCCGACCGGTTCTCCCCGGCCCGACGCTCCGAGTCCTGGCGGGCACGGATCGCCCCGGGCGAGCGCATCATCGGCTACGTGGGCCGTCTCGCGGCCGAGAAGCAGGTCGAGGACCTGCACGTGCTCTCGAACCTGCCCGGAGCGCGGCTCGTGATCGTGGGCGACGGCCCCGAGCGCGCACGGCTCGAAGCGCGGCTGCCGGAGGCGGTGTTCACGGGCTTCCTCGGCGGAGACGAGCTCGCGGAGGCGCTCGCGAGCTTCGACGTCTTCGTGCACCCCGGCGAGAGCGAGACCTTCTGCCAGACGGTGCAGGAGGCCCTCGCGAGCGGCGTGCCCGTCGTCGCAACGGGGCGCGGCGGGCCGCTCGACCTCGTCCGCAGCAGCGTCGACGGCTGGCTCTACCGGCCCGGCGACCTGGACGACCTGCGGGCCCGCGTCGCGGACCTCCTCGGCGACGACGCCAAGCGACGGTCGTTCGGCCAGGCGGCGCTCGAGAGCGTCCGCGCGCGCACCTGGAGCGCGCTCACGGAGCAGCTCGTGAGCCACTACGCCGAGGCCGCGCGGCTGCGGCGCTTCGACGACGCGCTCCTCGCCCGCGGTGCCACCCGGCCGCTGCCGCCGACGTCGGCGCCCGCGACGCGGCGCTGGTCGAGCTTCGTCGCCCTGGGCGACTCGCTCACCGAGGGCCTGTGCGACACATCGCGCATGCGCGAGGGCGAGTACCGGGGATGGGCCGACCGACTCGCCTCCCTGCTCGCCCAGCGCAGCGGCGCGGACACGCCGTTCCGCTACGCGAACCTCGCCGTGCGCAGTCGGCGGGTGCGCGACCTGGTGAGCGAGCAGGGCCCCCGCGCGATCGCGATGCGCCCCGACCTCGTGTCCATCCTCATGGGCGCGAACGACCTCGTCGGGCACGGGGCCGACCCCGTCGCCCTCGCGCGCGATCTCGAGCGGGTGGTCCGCGACATCCGCGCGACGGGAGCCGACGTGCTCCTCGTCACCCCGTTCCTCCCCCGTCGCCGCGCCGCGATGATCTTCGCGCGCCGCTTCGCGGCCTTCGCGCACGAGATCCGGCGGATCGCAGCCGAGACCGGGGCCATCCTGCTCGACGTGGAGGCCCTTCCGGAGCTCGGAGACCTGTCGATGTACGCCGAGGACCGCGTGCACCTCGGGTCGCGAGGCCACCGGCTCCTCGCGTACCGTGCGGCCGAGGTGCTCGGCATCCCCGACGCGGGAGCACTCGGCGACCTCGACGACGCGCTGCACGCCGACGCGCCGCCCGCGAGCGGATGGCTGCGCCGCCACGCGCTCCCCTGGGTCTGGCGCCGCATGCGCGGGCGGACAGCGGGCGACGGCCTCGTCGCGAAGCACGACGCACTCGTCGAGCTCGCGGGGCGCCGCGCCCAGACCGGCGATGGCAGCGAGCTGTCGAGTCCGCCGCTTCCCTGATGTTCGCGCGGCGTTCACTCCGACGGAGCAGACTGCCGGGATGATCGACGAGTTCGTCTCCGCCCTCGCCGCGAACCCGTGGGCGCTCGCGGCGCTGTTCGGGCTCGTGCTCGCCGACGCGTTCCTCGTGGTCGTCCCGGGCGAGATCGCCGTGACGGTTCTCGCCTCGGTGTCGTTCACGCCGTCGGGGCCGCCGCTGTGGGGCGTGATCCTCGTCGCGGCGGCGGCCGCGTTCGCGGGCGACGCCGCCTGCTACGCGCTCGGGCGCGCGTTCCACCCCCAGCGCTGGCGCGTCATGCGGCATCCGCGCTTCCAGCGCGTCTTCGCGTGGGCCCAGACGCGTCTGCGCTCGCACGTTGCGGCCGCGATCTTCACGGTCCGGTTCATCCCGTTCGCGCGGCTCGCGGTGAACCTCACCGCAGGAGCGACGCGCATCCCCGCCGTGCGCTACCTGCCGGTGGCGGCGGGCGCCGCGACCGCATGGGCGGCCTACCAGGCCCTCGTCGGGGCCGCCGTCGGCGCGATCGTGCCCGGTGGGCCCGTCGTCGCCGTGCTCGTGTCGATCGCGGTCGCGCTCGTCCTCGGCTGGATCACCGACGCGCTCATCGCCCGCTTCGCGCCCCGCGGCGCGACCGGGCGCTGAAAGGGGCCGGCGCGCGGCCGGCCCCCTCGTCAGCGCCCGAGGCCCTCGAGAAGGCTCTCGAACGATCCGCCCTCGCCGAGGTAGCTCTCGGGCGAGAAGGGATCGACCCTCTCGACCGCGGTGCGGCCGGCGACCGCATCGGCGAGCTCGCGCGCGGCGCGGTCGACGCGCTTCTGGAGCGGCGCCACGCTGTCGGCGCCCTGGCCCCAGTCGTCGGCCGCGGCGAACACCCCGGTCGAGACCGGCTCGGCGTGCAGATACGTGAACAGCGGTCGGATGGCGTAGTCGATCGCGAGCGAGTGCCGCGGCGTGCCGGCCGTCGCGCCCAGCAGGACCGGGGTGCCCTCGATCGCCTCGCGGTCGAGCACGTCGATGAACGACTTGAAGAGGCCCGAGTACGAGGTCGAGAAGATCGGCGTCACCGCGATGAGGGCGTCGGCCGCCGCGACCCGCTCCATCACCTCCGCGAGGCCCTTCGGCGGGAAGCCGGTGAGCATCGCGTTCATGATGTCGTGCGCATGGTCGCGCAGCTCGACGACGGAGACGTCGGTCTCCACGCCGCGCGAGGCGAGATCGTCGATCACAGCACGCGTGAGCCGGTCCGCGAGGAGACGCGTGGAGGACGGTTCCGAGATGCCGGCCGAGAGGACGACGATGCGGGTGGTGCTCATGGCGGTCACGCTCCCTTCCGGGCTGCCGCGCCGAAGGCCGCTCCGGGCTTCGACGCCGTGTCGGTGTCCTGATACGGCGAACCGCCCGTGACGTTGTCGCCGCGGTTCGGGTTGGGGCGCGGCTGGCGCGGCTCGGCGTCGCCGTATCGGGCCTTCACCCGCGCGGCGTGCGTCGGGGCGTCGGGCACGTTCGCCGGGCGGTTCTGCGCGAGCTCCTTCCGGAGCACGGGCACGACGTCCTCGCCGAGGAAGTCGATCTGCTCGAGCACGGTCTTGAGCGGGAGCCCGGCGTGGTCGGTCAGGAACAGCTGGCGCTGGTAGTCGCCGAACGTGTCGCGCATCGCCGCGTAGCGGTCGATGACCTGCTGCGGAGAGCCGACCGTGAGCGGCGTCATCTCGGTGAAGTCCTCCATCGACGGCCCGTTGCCGTACACCGGCGCCGAGTCGAAGTACGGCCGGAACTGCCGGACGGCGTCCTGCGAGTTCCTCGCGATGAACACCTGGCCGCCGAGCCCCACGATCGCCTGCTCGGGCGCGCCGTGACCGTAGTGCGCATAGCGCTGGCGGTACAGCGAGATGAGGCGCTGGTAGTGCTCCTTGGGCCAGAAGATGTTGTTCGCGAAGAAGCCGTCGCCGTAGTAGGCCGCCTGCTCGGCGATCTCGGGCGTGCGGATCGAGCCGTGCCACACGAACGGCTTGACGTCGTCGAGCGGACGCGGTGTGGACGTGAAGCCCCGCAGCGGCGTGCGGAACGCGCCCTCCCAGTCGACGACGTCCTCGGTCCAGAGGCGGTGCAGGAGGTTGTAGTTCTCGATCGCGAGCTGGAGCCCCTGGCGGATGTCCTTGCCGAACCACGGGTAGACGGGGCCCGTGTTGCCGCGCCCCATCATGAGGTCCATTCGACCGCCCGACACGTGCTGGAGCATCGCGTAGTCCTCGGCGATGCGCACCGGGTCGTTCGTCGTGATCAGCGTCGTCGAGGTCGAGACGATGAGCCGCTCGGTCTGCGCCGCGATGTACGCGAGCGTGGTCGTCGGCGACGACGAGAAGAACGGCGGGTTGTGGTGCTCGCCCAGTGCGAACACGTCGAGCCCCGCCTCCTCGGCGTGCTTCGCGATCGCGATGACGTCGCGGATGCGCTCGGCCTCGCTCGGCGTGTATCCGGTCGTGGGGTCGCGCGTGATGTCGCTCACGGACATGAGCCCGAACTGCATCCCGCTCCACGAGGTCGTGTCGCTCACCAGATCCTCCGATTCCGCGCGCGGATTCCCGCCCGCCGATTGCATGCAAGTGAATATACCTGGTTCAACGGCCCCCGAGCGAATCTATTCCCCGCGGCGCGGATCCTCGAGGGGGCCTCGCGCATCGGTAGCGTAGAGCGCGATGACGAGCGAGGCAGTGCCGCCGGTCACGGCGTCGACGGGGACCATCCGGCAGAAGCGACGCGTGCCGTTCTGGGACAACGCGCGCTTCGCGTGCATCGTGCTCGTCGTGCTCGGCCACGCGATCCAGCGCCTCATCTACGACTCGGACGTCGCCTACGCGTTCTACCTCGCGTTCTACGCCTTCCACATGCCGGCGTTCGCGATCATCTCGGGCTACTTCTCGAAGTCCGACCCGCCGTCCCGTCGGCAGATGGTGCGCCTCATCACCGACGTGCTCCTGCCCTACCTCGTCTTCGAGGCCCTGTGGTGGTTCACGAAATGGCTCGTCGAGGGCCAGGTCGACCCCAACCTCACCAAGCCGTCGTGGACCCTGTGGTTCCTGCTCGCGCTCGGCATCTTCCGGCTCGTGCTGCCCTACCTCGCCCTGCTGCGCTGGCCGCTCCTGTGGTCGGTGCTCATCTCGGTGGGCGTCGGATACCTGCCGAACGTCGACAGCACCTTCTCGCTGTCGCGCACCCTCGGCTTCCTGCCCTTCTTCGTGCTCGGATGGTGGCTGCGCGAGCACGACATCGTCGAGCGGCTCGGCCTCCTGCGCCACCGCCCCTGGTGGGCGTACGCGGGCGCGCTCGCCCTGTTCGCGATCGACGGATGGCTCGCCTGGACCGGAATCGAGACATGGCGCGAGATGGAGCTGCGCTACTGGTTCTTCTACGACGACGCGTACGTCGATCTGCTCTCGCACAGCGTCTGGTGGGCGGGCGCCATGCGCCTCGCGACGCTCGCGATCGGGCTCGTCCTCTCGGCGGCGTTCTTTGTGCTCATCCCCCGTCGGCAGACCCCCTGGACGCGCCTCGGGCAGTACACGATGTACGTCTACCTGCTCCACTCGTTCGTGCTGTACCCGTTCCGCGAGTCCGGCGTGCTGCGCGATCTCGAGCCGACCTGGATCTGGCTGCCGACGGTCGCCATCCTCTCGGTCGCGGTCACGGTGCTCCTCTCGACCCGGCCGGTGCGCTGGCTGACGGGGCCGCTCGTCGAGCCGCGCCCCCGCTGGCTCTTCCAGGACCCTGCCCTGCTCCCCGGCCGACGGAACGACCCGACCGGCTCACGCCGGCCGAAGCCCTGATCCGCCGCGCACGACCCCGGGTACAGCGAAGGCCCGTCCCACCGGGGACGGGCCTTCGAGAAGACGATTGAACGCTGGTCGCGCTCTGCCTTATCGGCGCAGACCGAGACGCTCGATCAGCGCACGGTAGCGTGCGATGTCGATGTCCTGGAGGTAGCCGAGCAGGCGGCGGCGCTGACCGACGAGCAGGAACAGGCCACGACGCGAGTGGTGGTCGTGCTTGTGCTCCTTAAGGTGCTCGGTGAGGTCCTTGATGCGCTGCGTCAGCAGCGCGACCTGCACCTCGGGGGATCCGGTGTCACCGGGGTGCGTCGCGTACTCTTCGATGATCGCCTTCTTGACGTCTGCTTCCAGAGCCATAGATTCGATCCCCTCTCTCCTCGTTGCGCGGCGCCCGTCGCCTGATGCGCGAGCTCTCTTCATCCGCGGCCGATCGAACGGCAACCACCAGAGTCTACCCCATCCGCGGGGCACGGAAGAGCGGATAGCCTCTCCCCGATGTCCTCGCGCGTGCTCCTCGACCTGCGTCCCCTGACGCAGAGCCCCGCGTTCGCGCGCCTGTGGGTCGGATCCACGCTGGGCGGGCTCGGCGGGCAGCTCACGATCACCGCGGTCATGCTGCACATGTACGAGCTGACCGGGTCGACGTTCGCCGTGTCGATGATCGCGGTCGCAGGCCTCGCGCCGATGATCGTGGCGGGCCTCTACGGAGGCATGCTCGCCGACTGGTTCGACCGGCGGACGGTCGCCCTCGCGGCGGCCACGGCCACGTGGCTCACGACGGCCCTTCTCGCGGTGCTCGCGTGGACAGGGCACATCGACGCGGGATGGCTCTACGCGCTCTCGATCGTGAACTCGGCCGCGAACTCGATCGTGTCGGCGACGAAGATGGCGATCACGCCGCGCCTCGTCGGCGCTGAGCTGATCCCCGCCGCTGCCGCGCTCAACGGCATCACCGTGGGGATCATGGTCATGGTGGGGCCGGCGCTCGGCGGCGTCCTCGTCGCGCTCTTCGGCTACCCCCTGACCTACACGCTCGACGTCGTCCTCATGCTGTCGCTGTTCCTCGGTCTGTGGACGCTCCCCCGTCTGCGCCCCGAGGGCGCGACGGCGCGCCCGGGGCTCGCCTCCCTCGCAGACGGATGGCGCTTCCTACGTCGCGCCCCGAACATCCGGATCCAGTTCCTCCTCGACATCGTCGCGATGACCTTCGGGAACCCACTCGCGCTGTTCCCCGCGATCGGCGCGATCGTCCTCGGCGGCGGAGAGATCACGACGGGCCTGCTCGTCGCGGCGAACGCAGTCGGCGCGTTCGCGTCGAGCCTCTTCTCCGGGCGCATCTCGGCGTACCGCTTCCACGGCCTGGGGATCACGCGCGCGATCCAGGTGTTCGGCGTCGTGACCGCGGTGTTCGGCCTCGTGCTCGCGGCGGCCGCGGCCGGATGGCTCGGCCCCGGCGACGTCGGGCCGAGCAGCCCGAACGTGCCGCTCATCGTGATCGCGATGCTCTGTCTCGCGTGCACCGGCGCCGCCGACAACGTCAGCTCGATCTACCGACAGACGATGCTGCAGTCCGCCGTGCCCGATGCCATCCGCGGTCGCCTGCAGGGCGTGTTCATCGTCGTGGTGACGGGCGGCCCGCGCATCGGCGCACTCTACGCGGGCGGTCTCGCGACCGCCGCCTCGGGGTGGCTCGGCGAGGCAGGGAGCGCGTGGCTCCCGCCGCTGCTCGGCGGGCTGCTCGTCGTCGCGATCACGACCGCGATCGTCCGCGCGCACCCCCGATTCCGGGCCTACGACGCCGAGGCTCCCGAGCTCTGACACAGCAGGAGGGCCGACCCCGCGGGGCCGGCCCTCCTGCTGCGTACGACGTCAGGCCGCGAGCGCGCCCTGGAGGTCGAGGGTGATCTTGACGTCCTTGCCGACGAGGACGCCGCCGGTCTCGAGCGCGGCGTTCCAGGTGAGACCGAAGTCCTCGCGGTTGATCGTGGCCTTGGCCGTCGCGCCGGCCTTGTAGTTGCCCCACGGGTCCGTGCCGAACCCGCCGAGCTCGAGCTCGAAGGTGACCGGGCGGGTGACGCCCTTGATCGTGAGGTCGCCGTCGACGTAGAACTCGCCGTTCTCGTGACGCACGCCCGTGCTCGCGAACGTGAGCGCCGGGTGGTTCTCGACGTCGAAGAAGTCCGCCGAGCGGAGGTGCTGATCGCGGCCCTCGTCGTTCGTGTCGAGCGACGCGGCGTCGGCGCTCGCGGTGACGGACGCCTCGAGCACGTTCTCAGGGAGGACGATCGTGGCCGACTTGACCGTGAAGGCGCCGCGCACCTTCGAGATCATCATGTGGCGCACCTCGAAGCCGACCTCGCTGTGCGCGGGGTCGAGGTTGTAGGTGCCGGGACGGTAGCCGGGGATGTCGATGGTCATGGATGCTCCTCAGATGGTCGGGCCGCTCCGAGCGGCGTCACAGAGGAACAATACGCATTCACCTGAATATATTCCACCCGAGGCGCTGAACATCGCGTGAGCGTCGCCTGAACGCGCGGAGCGCCCTGCGGATTCCTCCGCAGGGCGCTCCCGGATCGGATCGCGTCAGGCGACGTCGATGAGGTCGATGATGAAGATGAGGGTCTTGCCGCTCAGGAAGTGCCCCGAGCCCGCGGGACCGTAGGCGAGGTGCGGGGGGATCACGAGCTCGCGGCGTCCGCCGACCTTCATGCCGGGGATGCCTTCCTGCCACCCCTGGATGAGACCGCGCAGCGGGAACTGGATGCTCTCGCCGCGGTTCCACGACGAGTCGAACTCGTCGCCGGTCTCGTACTCGACACCGGCGTAGTGGACGGTGACGGTGTCGCCCGCCTTCGCCTCTGCGCCGTCGCCGACGATGATGTCGCGGATGGCGAGCTCGGAGGGAGCGGGGCCCTCGGGCGCGTCGAATTCGGGCTTGGTGCGTTCTGCGCTCATGCCTCCATCTTGCCCGCTCTGGCCGAGATCCGCTCCCGGCGTGCGCGATCATCGCCCCGGGGACGCCGCGAAGGGCCGATGCAGCGCGGAGGGGGACTCGGCTGCATCGGCCCGCGGCCCGTGTCAGCGCACGCTCTCCCTGCGGGCGCGGGACACGAGAGCCCAGCCGGCGAGGAGGAGGCCGCCGCCGACGGCCAGACCGGCCCATCCGAGCTCTCCGCCGGTCGGGGCGAGCGGGCGGGGCTTGGGCTTCGGCTCGGGCTTCGGCTTCTCGGGCTTCGGCGGGGCGGCCGGTGCCTCCTCGTCGCGGGCGGTCACGGTGACCTCGTTGGTCGGCGCCTCCGGCTGGTTGCGCGTGGCGAAGGTCGCGACGTTGTCGAAGGACGTCTCGACCCGCTCGCCCGGCGCCAGCGGGGGCGCCGACGGGATGGCGGCCTCGAACGTCACCGTGACGACGGCACCGGGGTCGATCGCCGCGATCTCGACGCGGTGCGTGGCGGACTCCGCATCGTATGCCGCGTCGCAGGGGACCGAGCACGTCGCCTCCGCGGCGCTCTCGAGCCCGTCCTGCAGCGCGTCGACGACGACCACGTCGCGGCTCGGGGCATCGCCCGATGCCGTCAGCGTGATGCGGTACTGCACGGTGTCGCCGAACTCGACCCGGCCGTCCGACTCGACCCAGTCGCCGCCGTCCTGCTCCCAGACCGACTTCTCGGCCTCGAGCGCGCCCGCCACGAGCGGTGTCGGCTCGCAGTCGACGTTGTTGCCGGGCATCGCGGCCACGGCCCCGACGGGCTCGGGGCAGACCGGCTGCTCGGGCGCGGGATCGTCCTCGGTCGTGACCCAGGCGATGTTCTCGTACTCGCCTGCGGGTGCGTCATCCGCGAACCGCACCGTGAGCACGAGCTCGACGCTCTCCCCTGCCCCGAGCAGGGCGGGGTCGACCGCGCAGGTCACGGTCTGGCCGTCGGCGGAGCACCCGTCGGGCCCGGAGACGAAGACCATCCCATCGGGGAGGCGATCGGTCACCGTGACCGGCTCGTCGGCGTCGGCGTCGCGCGAGCCGATGTTCGCCACCGTGATGGTGTAGTCGAACTCCTGCCCGGCCTCCGCCGTGACGCCGCCGTCGTCCTTCGTCAGGAGGAGGTCGACGGGGTGATCGGCGTTGACGATCGTGCACACGACGTCGACGATCCCGACGATGGTCACGACGTCGTCCTCGAGCGCGCCGCCCACGCACGTCCACATGCCCGCCTCGTAGCCGCCGGGCCCGCTCTCCGACAGGGAGTAGGCGCCCGCGGGGACGTCCGCCCTCGTCACGGCCTCCTCGCCGGTCGTGCCCTCGATCGCCACGGGTCCCTCGGCCCGGAGGACGAAGTCCGACACCTCGGCGTCGCCGCCGTCGTCGTTGTGGACGACCTTGACGAGGGTGAGGGTGGGGTGCTGCAGCGGCGTCGGCTCGCAGTCGACGTTGTTCGACGGGCTGGGGCACTCCGGCTCCTCAGGAGCCGGGTCGTCCTCGGTCGTCACCCACGCGACGTTCTCGTACTCGCCGGCGGGCGCGTCGGCCTCGAACGCGACCGTGAGCACGAGCTGCACCGACTCGCCCGCGCCGAGCAGGGCGGGATCGATCTCGCAGGTCACGACGCGGCCGTCGGCCGAGCACTCGGCAGGGCCGGACACGAAGCGCATGCCCTCGGGCAGCTCGTCCACGACCGTCACGGGCTCGTCCAGGTCGGCATCGCGCGCACCCTCGTTCACCACCGTGATCGTGTAGTCGAAGCTGTCGCCGTTGGCCCCGGTGGCTCCCCCGTCGTCCTTCGTGAGGGCGAGGTCGACGGGATCGTCGTCGTTCACGATCGTGCACACCGCGACGTCGCCGACGCCGAGGGCGAGCGCCGATCCGTCGAGGGCTCCGCCCTCACACGACCATGCCGAGGCCGTGTAGCCGGGCTGCGTCTGCTCCGACAGCTCGTACACGCCGGCGGTGACGGGCGCGTCGGTCACGGCATCGTCGCCCGAGACTCCCGAGAGAGCGTCCGGCCCCTCGGCCATCAGCGGGAAGTCCTCGACGCCGAGGTCGCCGCCGTCGTCGTTCACGACCTCCTTCACGAGGGTGAGGCGCGGCGCGATGTCGTCGTTCACGATCGTGCAGACCGCATCCTCGCCGACGTCGAGCGTCAGCGTCGAGCCGTCGAGCGCTCCGCCCTCGCAGCTCCACTCCCCAGCGGCGTAACCGCCGGGTCCGGTCTCGGCGAGGGAGTACTCGCCGGCGAGAACCGTCGCCGTCGTGACCGACGGGTCGCCGGTCGCCCCCGAGATGTCGGCGGGGCCATCGGCGCTGAGGGTCCAGTCCGTCGGCAGCGCGGTGCCGCCGTCGTCGTTCACGACCTCCTTGACGAGGGTCAGATGCGGTGCGATGTCGTCGTTGACGATGGTGCACGTGACATCCCCGCCGTTCGGGACGGTGACCACGCCGTCGGGCGTGACCGCACCCCCGTCGCAGACCCAGACGCCCGGCTCGTAGCCGTCCGGCCCGTCCTCGCTGAGGACGTAGTCGCCGCCGGGGACCACGGCGTCGGTGACGGCAGGATCTCCCGTCACACCCGAGATGGTGACCGGCCCCTCGGCGGTCAGCGTCCACTCGGCGGGGTCGAGCGTCCCGCCGTCATCGTTGCGGACGTCCTTGATGAGCGTGAGCTCGCCGGGCTGGTCGTCGTTCACGATCGTGCAGACCGCGACGTCGCCCACGTGGAGGACGAGGTCCGCACCCGTCAGGGATCCGCCGTCGCAGCTCCACGCGCCGGCTGCGTAGCCGCCCGGGCCCGACTCCGACAGCGCGTACTCTCCCGCCGAGACGGGCGCCTCGGTGACGGCCGGGTCGTCGGTGACGCCCGAGATGGGCGTCGGCCCGTCGGCCATGAGGGTCCAGTCGATGTCGACGGCCGTGCCGCCGTCGTCGTTCACGACCTCCTTGATGAGGGTGAGCAGCGGCGCGATGTCGTCGTTCGTCAGCTCGCAGTAGGCGCTGCCGCCGTTCGCGACGGTCACCTGGCCCTGCGCGAGGTCGACCTCGGTCTCCCGCGTCTCGTCGGTCCAGCAGGACACCCCGGTCAGCTCGTAGCCCGCGAGCGCCTCCTCGCCGATCGCGTACGAGCCGGCAGACACCTCGGCGTCCGTGACCTCGGGCGAGCCCTCGGTCCCCGAGATCGGAGTGGGGCCATCCGCCGTGAGCGTGAAGTCCGTGTCCACCGCCGTCCCGCCGTCGTCGTTCACCACGCTCTTCACGAGCGTGAGGTGCGCGGGCAGGTCGTCGTTCGTCACCTCGCACAGAGCCGTCGCCCCGTTCGCGAGAACCAGCTGCCCGTCCTCGAGATCGATCGGCGTCTCCCGCGACTCGTCAGTCCAGCAGGACACCCCGGTCAGCTCATAGCCCGCGAGCGCCTCCTCGCCGATCGCGTACGAGCCGGCAGACACCTCGGCATCCGTGACCTCGGGCGAGCCCTCGGTCCCCGAGATCGGAGTGGGGCCATCCGCCGTGAGCGTGAAGTCCGTGTCCACCGCCGTCCCGCCGTCGTCGTTCACCACGCTCTTCACGAGCGTGAGGTGCGCGGGCAGGTCGTCGTTCGTCACCTCGCACAGAGCCGTCGCCCCGTTCGCGAGAACCAGCTGCCCGTCCTCGAGATCGATCGGCGTCTCCCGCGACTCGTCAGTCCAGCAGGACACCCCGGTCAGCTCATAGCCCGCGAGCGCCTCCTCGCCGATCGCGTACGAGCCGGCAGACACCTCGGCATCCGTGACCTCGGGCGAGCCCTCGGTCCCCGAGATCGGAGTGGGGCCATCCGCCGTGAGCGTGAAGTCCGTGTCCACCGCCGTCCCGCCGTCGTCGTTCACCACGCTCTTCACGAGCGTCAGCTGCGCGGGGGCGTCGTCGTTCACGATGGTGCAGACGGCGTCGACGTCGAGGGGCAGCGTGAGCTGGTCGCCCTCGAGGACGCCCTCCGTGCAGCTCCAGGCGCCGGCCGTGTATCCGGAGGGTCCGACCTCGGCGAGCGTGTAGTCGCCGGCCGAGACGGTCTCCGGCCCGACGCCGCCCGCTCCCGAGATCGGGGTCGGGCCCTCGGCGCTCAGCGTCCAGTCCGTGGCGACCGCCGTGCCGCCGTCGTCGTTCACGACGTCCTTCACGAGGGTCAGGGTCGGCGCGATGTCGTCGTTCACGATCGTGCACGTGACGTTCTCGGCCAGGTCGAGCGTGACCGTCGACCCCTGCAGCGATCCGCCGCCCGTGCAGGTCCAGTCGCTCGCGGCGTATCCGCCGGGGCCGGCCTCGGACAGATCGTAGGACCCCGCCGGCACCGCGACATCCGTGACCGCTCCCGACTCCGTGGCGCCGGAGATCTCGACGGGGCCGGACGCCGTGAGCGTCCACTCCGTCGCCGCGGCCGTGCCGCCGTCGTCGTTGACGACCTGCTTCCGCAGCGTGAGCCGCGGTGCCACGTCGTCGTTCACGATCGTGCAGACGACGTTGCCGCCGTTCGGGACGACGACCGTGTCGCCGTTCGCCTCCGCGCCCGAGCAGGTCCATGCGCCGGGCGTGTACCCCGCGGGGCCGCCGGTCTCCGAGAGCGTGTACTCGCCCGCCGAGACCTCCTCGACATCCGTGCCTCCCGGGCCCGAGATCGGGGTGGGCCCGTCGGCCGAGAGCGTCCAGTTCGTCGGCTCCGCCGTGCCGCCGTCGCCGTTGTCGACGCTCTTCACGAGCTGGAGCGTCCCCGGCAGATCGTCGTTCGTCAGCTCGCAGAGCGCCGTGCCGCCGTTGGCCAGTGTGAGCTGACCCTGCTCGAGCGCGATCTCCGTCTGGCGCGTGTCGTCGGTCCAGCAGGACACCCCCGTGAGCTCATAGCCGGCGAGAGGCTGCTCGCCGATCGTGTACGCGCCGGCCGGCACCTCGGCGTCCGTCACCTCGGGCGAGCCCTCCATGCCCGAGATCGACGCGGGGCCGTCCGCTGTGAGCGTGAAGTCGGTCTCGAGCGCGGTGCCGCCGTCGTCGTTCACGACGTCCTTCACGAGCGTGAGATGCGCCGGCTGGTCGTCGTTGACGATCGTGCACACAGCCGATTCGCCCGGCGCGATCGTCACGACATCGCCGACGAGGGCCGCCCCCGCGCACGACCAGGCGCTCGCGGTGTAGCCGGGCAGCTCCTCCTCCGAAAGGGTGTAGGCGCCGGGGGTGACGAGCGACGTGAAGTCGCTGCCCTCGCCGTCGACCGTGTCGGCGCCGGTGATCACGGTGTCGCCGTTCACCGCCGTGAGCGGGAAGTCGGCGGCGGCCGCGGTGCCGCCGTCGTCGTTGACGACCACCTTGTCGAGGGTCAGCGAGGTCACCTCGTTCGTGATGACGCAGTGCGGGGTCATGAGCCCGAGCGTCGCCGCCGACAGCACGAAGTCCTGCCCCGTGTACGCCCCGCCCTGCCACACCGTGGTCTCCACGGTGGGCGAGCCGACCTGGAAGGGATCCTGGTAGGTGCAGACGACGGACAGGCCGGTGACGCCGGCGGGAAGCCCGTCGACGAGCTCCCCGACGCGGTAGTCGGGCTGCGCGATGAGTCCGCTCCAGGTGTGCGAGGTGTTCGCGGCGATCTCTGCCGTCACCGACGCGGTCGAGCCGTCCTGATCGGCGACCGGGCCCGTGGCTCCCCCCGCCCCGTGCGACGGCATGCCGTCGGCCTGGTCGATCACGTAGTCGAACAGGAGCCCGTCGGGCACCGCGCCGTCGACGACCTTCTCGACGATGAGGTCGCCGCACGTGCCGATCGTGAGGGGGTCGCTCGCGACCATGAAGTCCTGGAGCTGGCCCTGCGTCCCCGCGTTGCCGGTCTTGGTGACGATGTCGCCGGTGGTGAACGTGACGCACCCGTCGGCCGGGAGGATGCCGGCCGCCGTGAGGTCGATGGCGAACTCGCCGAACGTGTCGCCGATGGCTCCGCCGAAGTCGGGGTTCGGGCCGAGGGCGGCCTGGAACACGATCGAGCCGGTCGGCGCCCAGGAGTCGCCGTCCCATGCCATCCCGAGCGCGTCGGTGGATCCGTTGGGGTTCACATTGAACTGCACGAGCACGTCTCCGTCGCGCCCGGCCGGTCCCCCCTGGAAGGAGTAGTTGATCGACAGGTCGCCCGTGCCCTCGGGCGCGCGCGACCAGTACTGGTACAGGATGACGTGCTGCTGTCCGTCGATGTCGACGATCTCGTACGCGGCGCCGGCCTTGCACAGGTCGCTCTTCTTGTTCGGGAACGGGCCGGGGCTCATCGCCCAGGGGTCGTCGTTGATGTTCTGGCTGTTCGTGCCGCTGACCGTCGGGTCGCTCGCGCTCGTGCCGTCGCCCTCGCAGGCCTCGGCGAGGTCGTAGCTGTCCAGGATGCCCGTCGTCGGGCGCCCATCCGGCGTGAGGCCGGGGCCGTAGAAGGCTCCCCAGTCCGTCGGCCCCGCCTTGTCCCCGTCGATCGCGAACGAGGTGTTCACGATGCCCACGGTCGCGGCCTGCGCGGGGACGGCGACGAAGGCGCCGAACGACGCGAGCACCACAGCGGTCGCGCCCGCGAGGAGCGCCCTCACGCGGTGACGCACGGTGCCCCTCGAAGCCGGGCGTCCGACCATCCGGATCCTGGACATGGTTCACTCCTGTCCGGGCACTTCTGCCCCCGTACCTGCGCCCACGCACGGGAAAGAGCCGCCGAGTCACGGCTGCGCGGGTGCAGCGGTCGCGAGACCGCTGAGGACAACTTCGCGACCTGGGAGGTTGCCGAGAGCTGTCACCGTCGCAATTCACCCGGCCCGTCACCCGCCCCGCACGAGGCGACGGGGAGCGCGGAATTCCGCGGGTTCACCCGGCTCGTCACCCGTCCGCAGGAGCGTCGTCGAGAACACGACCCCCGCGGAGGGCCCGAGAGGAGCACAATGTGGCTCGTGAGGGGTAGTTCGGATGCTTCCGTACCCGGGGAGGCTCCGCGAGCACCGAGCGTTTCAGCGCGCATCTATCGAGCTCTCGGCACCAGGTCCTGGGATACAGCGCTGCGCCTGGTCGAGGAGAACTGGACGCGGCTCATCGCCGAGGACGTGTCGGCGATCCGCGCGGTCGTCGAGACCGTGCCGGTCGAGCGGCTCGAAGCCGACCCGCGGTGGCCTCGTGCACGGGCCTATCTCCTGACCATCCCGACGAAGAGCGCTCCCCCGCGTGTGGGCCTCGGTGGCGAGCGCGTCGACGAGGTGCTGCGGCTCACGTCGGCCGCACGCGGCGCCCGGACCGCCGAGGACCACGCCGAGGCCCTGCGCCTGGTCCGCGCGGCCCGCGACGCGTACGAGTCCGCCTCTGCGCACCGCAGGGGGGCACTCGCGGACGACCTGCCGCAGCTCCTCCTCACGTGGGGGCTCACCGAGGCCCTCGGCGGCGACGGCGGCGCCGCGGTCGACCATCTCGTCCGCGCCTACTCGACCGCCCGATCCACCGGTGCGCCGCGCATCGCGCTGGCCGCGGCATCCGAGCTCGCGTGGCAGCACGCGATGGAGGGCCGGTCGGATGCGCGCGACGACTGGATGGCGGCGGCGCGCCTGCTCCTCCCGGCGGGCGAGATGCAGCCGCACGCGCCCGTCGCGCTCCTGCTCGCGCACGCGATCGCGGCATACGACGCGAACGACCTCCCCGCCGCGCACCGCCTGCTCGAGGCGGCGTGGGACGACCGCGGCGAGCGCGCGGTGGAGATCTCGACGCTCCAGGCGTTCGTCGACGCGAAGGACCCGGCAGCGGATCCGTTCGCGCATGTGGCCCGTCTCGAGTCCGCATCGCTCGCGCACCTCATCGACGACCGGCGGGGCCGCCTCGACGCGGCGAGAGCGTGCGCGCTTCTGCACACGGGGCACGGCGAGCAGGCCCGACGCCTGCTCGAGGAGGTGGCCGTGCCCGTCCTGCCCTCCATCCGCGCCCTGCGCGCATCCGCGCATCTCGTGCAGGGAGACCTCGATCGCGCCCTCCGCGACGCGCACGCGTCGCTGCATGAGCTGGGTCGGCCGCGCGGGGTCGTCGAGGCTGCGGCGGTGATCGCGGCCGTGCACCTGCGCCGCCGCGACGGCGAGACGGCGGCCGCCTTCCGGCGCGCCGTCACGCTCGCCGACACGCATCGCCTGCCGCTCGCGCTCGCCAACCTGCCGGCGGGCGACTTCGCCGCGCTCGCGCCGTTCGCGCCATCGGGGAGCCCGAGCATGAGCGTCCTCGAGCGCGCGCCCGTCCGGCGTCCGAGCGTGCCCCCGCTGAGCGGCGTGCGCGCGACCGAGCAGGAGCTTGCGGTGCTCCGCCTCCTCGCCGGCGACCGGAGCATCGCGCAGGCGGCCGCCGTGCTCGGGGTGAGCCCGAACACGGTCAAGACGCTCGCGCGGCGGATCTACGCGAAGCTCGGCGTCTCGGATCGCCGGCAGATGCTGCTCGCGGCGCAGGAGCACGGCCTGCTCTGACCGACACCCTGGGGAGGGACGCATGGAAGAGGACGAGGAGAGGCACGGGCTCCGCTCGGCCGTGTTCGAGGCGCTCGCCGACGAGCGGTGGCGCGACGCGATGCTGCTCGTCGAGCGCGGGTTCGGCGCACTGCTCGCGTTCGAGCCGGCGATCATCCGGACGGTCGCGGATGCGCTCCCGGAGGCGGAGCTGCACCGTCGTCCGCGCTGGATCGGCCTGCGTCAGTACGTCCACCATCTGCTCACGTCGCCCTCGAAGCCGCCCGTGTTCCCCGAGGCCGACCCGCGCGCACTCGATCATCTCGAGGCGGGCGACCGCGTCGGGCTGCTCACCGGCCGTGCAGCCGCGCTGCGCACGCGCGGGATGTTCGCGGACGCCGCCGCTGCCGCGGAGGATGCGCGCGACGCGCTGCAGCGTCTCGACGATGCGGACCGCACCGAGCTCGAGCCGTTCCTGCCGACGCTCATGACCCAGTGGGGAGCGACCTTCGCGGCGGCGGGCGAGCTGCCCGCTGCGATCGATGTGCTCCTCGGGGCCGCGTCCCTCGCGGAGCGCACCGGCTCGCTCCGCGCCGAGATGGAGGCGCTGGGCGAGCTCGCGTGGATCAACGCGGCCGCCGGGGAGGGGGCGCATGCCGACCGGTGCATCGCCCGCGCGGACGCGCTGCGGCGCCGACACCCGGACGTGCAGCGCATCCGGGGAGGACTCGCGCTCGCGAAGGCCTACCGCGCGAGCGACGCGCTCGACGTCGAGCGCGCGATCGCGCTGCTGGATGGCCATGAGGAGTCGTTCGAGGAGCTGGGGATCATCGCGGCGTCGCTGCGCAGCATCCTCGGGGCGAGGGCGCGGTCCGCCGACCCGGTCGACATGCTGAGCAGACTCGAGGTCGAGGTCGAGAACAGCCCCGCGCCCCGGACGGCGAGCGGCTTCAACGCCGCATTCGTCGCGATCGGCCGCGCGACGCTGCTGTCGTACCAGGGCCTCCACGAAGCGGCGATCCTCGCACTGGACGCCTGCCCCGCACTCCCCCGCCCGGCGACGGGGGTGCTGCGCACCCGGCGGGCCGTCGCGCTCCTCGGCCTCGGCGAGCTCGACGCGGCCGTGCGCGAGGCGTCGCGCGAGACGTCGAGCGTCGCCCCGCGCGCCCGCACGGAGGCTCTCGTCGTCCGCGCGGCGGCCCTGCTGCGCCTCGGGAACCACGCGTCGGCTGTCACGTCGTTCCGCCTCGCGTGCGAGCTGAGCGAGGAGCACGGGCTGCGGGCATCGCTCTCCGTCGTGCCCGCGGCCGACCTCGGCGCTCTGGGAGCGGCGGCCGGGCTGCCGCCTGCGGCAGAGCTCGTCGCCGCACGCGACGTCCTCACGCCGTCGCCGTCCTACCGCTACGAGCGGCTCTCGCCCCAGCAGCTGGCGGTCGTCCGCGCTCTCGTCGACCACGAGCAGGTGGCCCAGGCGGCCTCCGCCCTCGGCCTCAGCCCGAACACCGTCAAGACGCACCTCCAGGCCGCGTACCGGCGGCTCGGGGCGACCGACCGCACGTCGGCGCTCGAGGAGGCGGGGCGGCGGGGGCTGCTGTGAGGCCCCGGAGCAGAACTCAGCGCCCGGGCCGCGGCGATGCCTGCGAGACTTCCGAGCGCTGAGTGGATCTGACTCAAGGATGCTCCGGGCGCTCCGGCCGTGTCAAGAGCCGATTCCCGATCAGTACGACAGCAGCTCCCTGCGGGCGTGCGCGGCCCGCGCGAGGAGCGCCCGCTCATCCGACGCCGCGTGCGGGTCGCGCCCCGACACCGCGCGCTGGCGGGTCGCGGCGAGCGCGGTCGCGTCCCGGATGAACGCGCGCATGAGATCGGATCGGTCACCGCGCAGGGTCCGCGCCCACGCCATCCCCGCGCGCCGGCCGGCCGGGGTCGCGAGCATCTCGACCTCCTGCGGCGTGAACCATCCGGCCGCCGCGTACTCGCCCAGCCGCTGCTTCGTGAGGCGCTCCTCCTCGCGTCGGAGCCGCACCAGCACAAGCGTGAAGATGACGAACAGCGGCACCTGCAGGACGACGTAGAGGTGGAGGAAGCCCTCGAGGTCGGTGAACGTGGCCGAGCCGTTCCAGAGCGCGTGCAGGGCCATCGCGCCGAGCAGTCCGCCGAGCCACGGGCCGAGCGCGGCCCCGAACGACGCACCGCGGCGCACCGCGCGCCCGAGCGCGTAGCCGGTGACCGCGGTGAACATCGCGTGCGCGAAGGGCGAGAGGAGCCCGCGCAGCACGAACGTCCAGGTGAGCGACGCCGCGCCGCCCTCGATCACCGACACCGCGAAGTACTGGATGTTCTCGGTGAATGCGAACCCCGCCCCCACGAGCGCGCCGTACACCACGCCGTCCACAGGGCCGTCGAACGCGCGGCGCCCCATGACGAGGATGAGGAGCAGCCCCGCCCCCTTCGCGAGCTCCTCGACGATCGGCGCCTGCACGACCGTGCCGAGGAGGTCGAGCGCGGGCGATCGCGGGAGCGTCATCTGCACCCCCAGGTCGAAGAGCAGAGCGAAGCCCACGGACGCGATCGCTCCCCACGCGAGCGCGAACACGACGAGGCTCCGCGGCTCGGGCTCCCAGCGGTCGACCCACAGCATCGCCGACACGACGAGCGCGAACGGCACGAGGGCGAGCACGAGGCCCACGATCGACGCGGCCGTCCCGAGCGCGCTCGTGAAGTACGACGCGAGGCCGAACAGCAGCACCGCGAGGACGGCCCACAGCCAGATCCACGCACCGCGCCCTCGGCGCGTGGGCACGGGGAGGCGGGGAAGGTGCGGCTGCGTGTGGCCGCCGACCGGGATGGCCGCGCCCGGCGCGCGCTCCGGCTGGTCGAAGGGCGTCGAGAACGGCTGCTGCGACGGCGGCGTGAGCCCGGTGCCGTAGGTCATGTCACACAGCCTATGGCTCCGCTTTTGTGCAGATCCGTCCCAGGATCGTGCACGGGCGGCGGATAGCCTGGATTCCATGCGCTTCGCCCACGTGACCTTCCCCGGGGGCGTCGCCCCTTCCCTCGCGCTCGTCGACGACGACGGCGCCGTCGCGGTCGCCGAGCTCGTCGAGGGCGGGCCCGACACGATCGAGCAGCTCATCGCGGGCGGACCGGAGCTTCTGGAGCGGGTCAGGGCCGCGGCGGGCGCGGGGCAGCGTACCCCGGTGTCGGAGCTCGACTTCGCACCGGCCCTGCTCACCCCGCCGACCATGCTCGCCGTCGGACTCAACTACGCCGCGCACTCGGGCGAGCTCAACCTCAAGACCGACGACACCCCGACGGTGTTCACGTTCTGGCCCAACTCGCTCCAGGGCCACGGGCAGACCACCACGTGGTCGCGTCGCATGAGCGAGGCCGTGGACTACGAGGCCGAGCTCGGCGTCGTGATCGGCCGCCCGGCGAAGGACGTCTCCGAGGAGGACGCCCTCGACTACGTGTTCGGGTACACGGTCGTCAACGACATCTCGGCGCGGAACATCCAGTACTCCGAGGCGCAGTGGTGCCGCTGCAAGTCGCTCGACGGCTTCACCCCCGTCGGGCCGTACATCGTCACGGCCGACGAGATCGCCGACCCGCAGGACCTGCACATCTGGACGCGCGTGGACGGGCACATGATGCAGGACGCCTCGACCGGGCAGATGGTGCGCACCGTCGCCAAGCTCATCTCGCACCTGTCGCAGGGGATCACGCTCCTGCCGGGCACGCTCATCTCGACCGGCAGCCCCGGCGGCTCGGGGTTCTCGCGGACGCCGCAGGTGCTCCTGCGCGACCGCTCGACCGTGACCGTGGGGATCGACGGCATCGGCGAGCTCACGACGCACTGCCGCATGACGGACTGATCGCTTGATGCGAAGGCCCCCGCTCCGGTTCCGGAGCGGGGGCCTTCGCATGCGGCGCGCTACGCCTGGGTCGGCACGTCCTCCGGCGCGATCACGGGCATGACCGACGTCACCGGCTCGAGGCCGGACAGGCGCGACGGGCTGAGCTGCTTCTCGACCTCATCGCGGTCCATGAGACCGGCCTCGACGACGAGGTCGGCGACGTTGCGGTTCGTCAGCAGCGCGGTCTTCGCGAGGGCCGCAGCGGCCGAGTAGCCGATGAACGGCGTGAGCGCCGTGATGACGCCCACGCTCGAGCCCACCATCGCACCCAGTCGGGCGCGGTTCGCCGTGATCCCGTCGACGCAGTTGACGCGCAGCGTGCGCATCGCCTGGCGCATCCAGATGATCGACTGGAAGATCGAGTGCGCGATCACCGGCTCGAACGCGTTGAGCTGCAGCTGACCGGCCTCGACCGCCATCGTGACCGTGACATCCGCTCCCGCGACCGCGAACGCGACCTGGTTCACGACCTCGGGGATCACGGGGTTCACCTTGCCGGGCATGATGCTGGATCCCGCCTGGCGCGCCGGAAGGTTGATCTCGCCGAACCCGGCCTGCGGACCCGAGGAGAGCAGGCGCAGGTCGTTGCAGATCTTCGACAGCTTGATCGCGTTGCGCTTGAGCGACGCGGAGAACGACATGAACGAGCCGGTGTCGCTCGTGGACTCGACGAGGTCGCTCGCCGTCTCGAGGTCGAGCCCCGTGATGTCGCGGAGATGCCGCTCGACGGCCTTCGCGTACCCGGGGTGCGTCGTGATGCCGGTGCCGATCGCCGTCGCGCCCATGTTGATCTCGTGCAGGAGCACGGCGTTCTCGTTGAGCCGCTGGTAGTCGGCCTCGAGCGTCGTCGCGAAGCCGTGGAACTCCTGCCCGAGCGTCATGGGGACGGCGTCCTGCAGCTGCGTGCGTCCGACCTTGAGCACATCGTGGAACTCGACGGCCTTGCCGAGGAACGACCGCCGCAGGAGGTCGAGCTCCTCGAGGAGGGAGCGCAGCGACAGCGAGAGCCCGATCTTGATCGACGTCGGGTACACGTCGTTCGTCGACTGGCTGCGGTTGGTGTGGTCGATCGGCGAGAGGTACGCGTAGTCGCCGCGCTCGCGTCCCGCGAGCTCGAGGGCGATGTTGGTGATGACCTCGTTCGCGTTCATGTTCGTCGAGGTCCCCGCGCCGCCCTGGATGACGCCGACGCGGAACTCGTCGTGGAACTGCCCGTCGATCACCAGCTGCGCGGCGCGATCGATGAGGTCGGCCCGGTGCGCGTCGAGCACGCCGATCTCGGCGTTCGCGCGGGCAGCCGCCTGCTTCACCATGGCCAGCGCGACGACGAGCTCGGGGTAGACCGAGATCGGGCGCTTCGTGATGTCGAAGTTCTCCATCGCCCGCGCGGTGTGGATGCCCCAGTACGCCTCGCGGGGGATCTCCATGGACCCCAGGGAGTCGGTCTCGGTGCGGGTGGGGGTTGCGTCCTGAACCATGTGCGTCTTCCTCGTGGGTCTTCACGTCGATGTGAGCGGGATGTGCACGATCCTACTCAGGGCAGGTGCTCTCGGTTCTCGACATCGCGTACAGGGCATTCGCGTCCGATGTACAGAGCGTACAAGTGCCATGTCCTCCCCCCGCGAGAGCGCTCGTCCGCATTAGCGTGGACCCGTGACCCCCGATGCGCAGACCGCGCCCCCCATCGCCCCGACCGCCCCGCGACGCCCTGTCGTCCGCACGCATCACGGCGACGTGGTCGAGGACGGCTACGAGTGGCTGCGCGCGAAGGACGACGCCGAGGTGAGGGCGCACCTCGAGGCGGAGAACGCGTACACCGACGCCCGTCTCGCCCACCTCGAGCCGCTGCGCGAGACGATCTTCCAGGAGATCAAGGACCGCGTGCGCGAGACGGACCTGACGGTCCCCGTGCGCCAGGGCGGATGGTGGTACTACGGCCGCTCGCTCGAGGGTCGGCAGTACGGCCTCCAGTGCCGCGCGCCGCTCGCGAGCGAGGACGACTGGACTCCCCCGAAGCTCGACGTCGACGTCGAGGTGCCGGGCGAGCAGGTGCTGCTCGACGGCAACGTCGAGGCGGAGGGACACGAGTACTTCGCACTCGGGGCGTTCAGTGTGACGACCGACGGCTCGCGCATGCTGTGGGGCGTCGACACGCAGGGCGACGAGCGATACACCGTCCGCGTGAAGGACATCGCGACCGGCGAGCTCCTGCCCGACGTGCTCGAGGGACTCGGCGGCGGGGCGCGCTTCACCCCGGACGGGCGCTTCATCCTCTACTCGACCGTGGACGATGCATGGCGCCCCGACGGCGTCTGGCTCCACCGCGTGGGCGAGCCGACCCGCGAGCACGACGTCGAGATCGCGCACGAGGACGACGACGCGTTCTGGATCGGAGCGGGCTTCACCCGCAGCCGGCAGTACCTCGTGATCGAGTCGGCGTCGAACACGACGAGCGAGATCCAGGTGCTGCCCGTCGCCGACCTGCCCCGCCTCGCCGAGGATCCGGCAGCCGTCCCCCGCACGACCATCTGGAGCCGCTCGGAGCGCATCGAGTACTCCGTCGACCACGCCGTCGTCGACGGTGCGGACTGGCTCTACGTGCTCCACAACCGCGGCGCGCTCGACTTCGAGCTCGTGCGCGTGCCCGCCGACGCCCCCGACGCTGAGCCCGAGGTCGTCATCCCCCACTCCCCCGGCACGCGCCTCGAGAGCGTCGACTGCCTGCGCGACTTCGCGATCGTGGAGTACCGGTCCGGCGGCATCCCGCGGGTCGGCATCCTCGACTACGGGACCCACGCCGTGCGCGAGATCGCGTTCGACGAGCCGCTGTACAACGCGGGGTCCGGAGGCAACCCCGAGTGGGCGCAGCCCGTCGTCCGACTGAGCTACGGCTCGTTCACGACGCCTGGCACGGTGTTCGACTACGTGGTCGAGACCGGCGAGCTGCGCGAGCTCAAGCACGTCGAGGTGCTCGGCGGCTACGACCCCGCCGACTACGGCCAGGAGCGACTGTGGGCGCCGGCGGCCGACGGCACGCTCATCCCCGTCTCCGTCGTGTGGAAGCGCTCCTTCGGCGACCCGGGCGCCGCACCCCGCCCGCTGCACCTGTACGGCTACGGCTCGTACGAGCACTCGATCGACCCCGGCTTCTCGTACGCGCGCCTGTCGGAGCTCGACCGGGGCGTCGTCTTCGCGGTGGCCCACGTGCGCGGCGGCGGCGAGATGGGCCGCGCGTGGTACGAGGACGGCAAGCTCGCGAACAAGCGCAACTCGTTCACCGACTTCGTCGACGTCGCGCGCTTCCTCGTGGACGGCGGGTACACCTCGCCGGACCGGATGGTCGCCGAGGGCGGGTCCGCCGGCGGTCTGCTCATGGGCGCGGTCGCGAATCTCGCTCCCGAGCTGTTCGCGGGCATCCTCGCCGATGTCCCCTTCGTGGACGCGCTCACGACCATCCTCGATCCGTCCCTCCCGCTCACCGTGATCGAGTGGGAGGAGTGGGGCGACCCGCTGCACGACCCCGAGGTCTACGCGTACATGAAGTCGTACACGCCGTACGAGAACGTCCGCGAGGGCGTGCGCTACCCGCGCATCCTCGCGATGACGTCGCTCAACGACACGCGCGTGCTGTACGTCGAGCCGGCGAAGTGGGTCGCGCGCCTGCGCGAGGTCGACGCGGACGCGCTCCTGCGGTGCGAGATGACCGCAGGGCACGGCGGCGTGAGCGGCCGCTACAACGCGTGGCGCGAGCGCGCGTTCCAGCTCGCGTGGATGTTCGACGTCCTGGGGATCGCCGACGAGGCCTCAGACCGGCTTGCGTGAGAAGCGCTCGAGCCGCTCCTGCGGGGTGAGCGCGGCCATCTCGGCGTACCACGCGGGCGTGAAGTAGTCGCCCGGGTCGGCTGACGCGACCGGCACGACCGAGTGGGTGATCGTGTCGTCGTAGACGTGCACGAGGTGGAACGCCTGGCCCGCGTCCATCCCGTTCACGCTCTGCGCCGGGAGCGCGATGTCCATCGTGTAGCAGGACGCCGATGCGACGCTCACGGGGACGCCCGCGAAGGTGCCGCTCGTCGAGTAGTGCAGATGCCCCGCGAGGATGGCGCGGACGTCCGACCCGCGCAGGACGCGCGCGAGCTCATCCTGGCGGCGCAGCTCGAGGATGTCGAACAGCGGGATGTGGCTGGGCAGCGGCGGATGGTGGAGCGCGAGGACGGTGCCGAGCGGCGCGGGTGTCGCGAGCTGCTCCGCGAGCCACTCGAGCTGGCCGTCGTCGAGATCGCCGTGGTGCCATCCGGGGACCGATGAGTCGAGCGCGATGAGGCGCAGCCCGCCGACATCCCACGCGCCGGTCACCGCCTCCTGCGTCGCGGGCAGGCCGAGCAGGTCGCGACGCAGCTCCGGGCGCTCGTCGTGGTTGCCCGCGACCCAGACGACGGGAGCGCCCAGACGCTCGGCCACGGGGTCGACGAGGGCGCGCAGGCGGGTGTAGGCCTCGGGCTCGCCGAGGTCGGCGAGGTCGCCGGTGAAGACGAGCGCGTCGACGCCGCCCGCGAGGCGCTCGACGCGCTCCAGGGTCTGCACGAGGTTGGCGTCGGTGTCGATCGCGCCGTTGAGCAGGCGCCCGCCCGCGAGCAGGTGGGTGTCGCTCAGGTGGACGATCGTGCGCCGCGCGGGCGCATGCCTGCCGAACTGCTCCATGCCGCCAGCCTAGGGGCCGCCCCGGACGGCGGCGCAACGAGCCCGTCTCCTGACGCGAGGACCCCATCGCCTGACGCGAGGGCCGCATGTCTCACTTCGCGCGGGAATTCGCCTCCCATGACCGCAGCAATCGAGACATGCACGGCCCGGTCCCGCACCCGTGTCTCACTTCGCGCGGGAATTCGCCTCCCATGACCGCAGCAATCGAGACATGCACGGCCCGGTCCCGCACCCGTGTCTCACTTCGCGCGGGAATCGCACGGCGAAAGCCGCAGGAGATGAGACATGGGATGGCACGCCGGACGGCCCCGGGCGAGCGCCGGACGACCCTGGACACCCGCGCAACGACGGCGACACCGCGTGCACAGGGCGGGGGCGCGCCGGATCGGCGCCGATCCGCGCGCGCAGGCGCCGCTCCGGTCGGCTCCGCCGGGCCATCCTGCCGCTATGTCGCGTCGTCCTGAGCCTCTCCCCCTCGACCTGGCCACTGCGCCGTTCCACGTGCGTGACGCGCTCGATCGCGGCATCTCGACCGCACGGCTCCGAGCCCTCGACCTCGACCGCCCCTATCCCGGGGTGCGGACGCCGCGCGCCCTCGCCCCCGAGAGCCTCCGCGAGAGATGCCTCGAGTATGCGCCGCGGCTGAAGCCCGGCGAGTTCTACAGCCACGACACCGCGCTCGGCCTCATCGGAGTGCCGGTGCCGGCTCGGGCGAACGCGCAGCTGCACGTGTCGGTGCACCGGCCATCCCATCCGCCCCGCATCGCGGGGATCCGCGGCCATCGACTGCAGCGACGCGAGGCTCTCCTGTACCCAGATGCCGAGCTCCCGCTGGAGTCGCCCGCCCGCGCCTGGCGCCAGGTCGGCGGGCTCTGGACGCTGGACGAGCTCGTCGTCGCGGCCGATCACCTCGCCGGTCGCCGCCACGGGGTGCTCACCCTCGCGGATCTCGCGGCCGAGGTCGAGATCATGGGCGACGTGCGCGGCCGCCGCCTGGCGAAGGCGCTCGCCCTCACCCGGCCGGGAGCGGAGTCGCCCGGCGAGACGCGGACGAGGCTCGCGATCTGGCGGGGCGGCCTGCCCGAGCCGGAGCTGAACTGGGATCTCCACGACGCCGACGGCACGCACGTCGCGCGGTTCGACATGGCCTACCTGCGGCGACGGGTGTGCGTCGAGTACGACGGACGCGTGCACGCGCAGGACGCACGGCAGTTCGAGCGCGACGCGGACCGCTGGGAGGCCGTGCGCAGACGCGGATGGCTCATGGTGCGGATCCTGCGGCATCACCTCGCCGGACCGAGCCCGGCTGCGGCCGGGCTCGTCGCGGCCGCGCTGCGGGAACGCGGATGGCGCCCCGGTGCCCCCGCGTGACGCGTGTCTCATTCTCGGCGGGAACGCGGCAGCGATTCCCGCCGAGAGTGAGACACGGGAGGAGGGAGGATCAGCCGAAGAGGGCTGCGGCCTCCTCGTAGCGGGCGAGCGGCACGGTGTGCAGCTCGCCGAGCGCCTCCGTGAACGGAACGCGCACGATGTCGGTGCCCTGCATCGCGACCATCTGGCCCCACGCGCCATCCACGACCGCGTCGGCGGCGTGCAGCCCGAGGCGCGTCGCGAGCACGCGGTCGAAGCCCGAGGGGGCGCCGCCGCGCTGGATGTGGCCGAGCACGGTCGAGCGGGTCTCGATCCCGGTCGCCTGCTCGATGAGCGGTGCCAGCACCTCGCTGATGCCGCCGAGGCGGGGGCGGTTGAACGCGTCGAGGCCCTTGTCGCTGTAGGCCTCGTCCTGGCCCTTCAGCTTGAAGCCCTCGGCGACCACGACCAGCGGGGCGCGACCGCGCTCCGCGGCGGCGAGCACGTGCTCGGTGATCTCCTCGAGCGACAGCGGCACCTCGGGGATGCAGATGATGTGCGCGCCGGCGGCCATGCCCGAGTGCAGGGCGATCCAGCCCACGTGACGGCCCATGACCTCGGCCACCATGCAGCGCTGGTGCGAGTCGCCCGTCGTGCGGAGGCGGTCCATCGCGTCCGTCGCGATGTTCACGGCCGTGTCGAAGCCGAACGAGTAGTCGGTCGCGCGCAGGTCGTTGTCGATGGTCTTGGGGACGCCGAGGACGGGGATCCCGTCGTTGTTGAGGCGCTGCGCGGCCGCGAGAGTGCCCTCGCCGCCGATCGCGATGATGCCGTCGAGCTTGTGCCCGTAGAGCGTCTTCGCGATGTTCTCGGCACCGCCGCGGTCGCCCTCGTAGGGGTTCGTGCGGCTCGTCCCGAGGATCGTCCCGCCGACCTTCGAGAGGCCCTTGACGTCGCGCCGCGTGAGGGGGAAGAAGTCCGCCTCCACGAGCCCCTTCCAGCCGTCGCGGATGCCGACGAACTCCATGTCGTACGCCTCGGTGCCCTTGAGCACCGCACCACGGATGACTGCATTGAGGCCGGGGCAGTCGCCACCACTCGTCAGAACGCCGATCTTCATGACAACAACGCTAGGGCATCCGGGAGGGTGTCCTTTCCCCTCCCGGGCGCCGCATGCGGTGGGAGCCTAGTCGTCGCCCAGAGCCTGGCGGAGCAGGTGCATGAGCGCGGCCAGCTGGACCGAGTCGCTCGACGTCTCGTCGAAGGCCTCGCCGTCGAGCGCGCGGCCCGCCAGACCCTGCTTGCGGTCGATGAGCTCGGCGATCTTCGTGTCGATCGTGTGCGCGGCGATGATCCGCCACGCGGTGACCGGCTCGTCCTGCCCGATGCGGTGGACGCGGTCGATCGCCTGCGTCTGCTCGGCGGCCGTCCAGCTCAGCTCCGCGAGCACGACGTTCGACGAGACCTGCATGTTCACGCCCACGCCCGCAGCCGTCAGCGAGCAGACCGCGATGCCGACCTCGGGATCGTTGTTGAACGCGTCGATCGCCGCCTGGCGCACGGCGCCGGTCTGCTCTCCGCGCACCGAGACCGCCTTGATGCCTGCCGCGGCGAAGTGCGCCTCCGCCTGGTCCATGACGTCGATGTGCTTGGCGAAGAAGACGACCTTGCCGACCGAGCGCTGCAGCTGCGCGGCATAGTCCGCCGCGAGCAGGGCCTTCGCCTGGCCGATCCGCCGCACCATCGCGAACACGTTGTCGCCGCTTGTGCCCGCGGCCTTCGACTCGTCGAGCTCGCCCTGCGCGACGAGGCGCACGATGTCGTCGTCGATCTCGCCCGCCTCGAGCCCGCGCTCGCCGCGCGCCTCGATGATCCGGCGGTAGCGAGCGGCGAGGCGCTCCCCGAGCTCGCGCTCGGCGGCGCGGATGCTGCGCCCGAACTCGTCGTCGAGCTGCACCGGCAGATCGGCGATGAGCTTGTCGGGCAGGTCGGCCGCGACATCCTTCTTGCGACGTCGCACGATGCCCATCGAGATGACGGCCTCGCGCGCCTCGGGGTAGAACGCCTTGTCGGCCGGAGTGAGCCCCGTCGCGTCGAGCTTCTCCATGAGCTCCGGACCGGGCTTCTCGCCGTTCGTCCACCCGAGGAAGCGCCAGATCGCGTCGAAGTCCTCGACGTCGTTGATGAGCGGCGTGCCGGTGAGGGCGAGGAGGAGCGGCTTGCCGCCGGGCGTCGACTCGCGGATGCTCTGCGACAGCGCGAGCACGTTCTGCGAGCGCTGCGACGACAGGTTCTTGATGAAGTGGGCCTCGTCGACGACCATCCCCCGCAGCCCGAGCGTCGCGAGCCATCCGATGTGCCGGTCGAGGATCTCGTAGTTCACGATGAAGACGTCGGCGAAGGCGTCGACGTCCTGCCCGTCGCCGTTGATGACCGTCGCGCGGCGCTGCGGCGTCCAGCGCTCCACCTCGCGCGCCCAGTTCATCTTGACGACGTTGGGCACGACCACCACGAGCGGGTACGCCTCGGCGACCGACGCCGCGAGCACCGACTCGGCCGTCTTCCCGAGACCGGGCTCGTCGGCGAGGAGGAACTCGCGGTGACCCGCGCGCACCGCCTCGAGGAACCGGGACTGATGCGGCATGATCTCGAGCCCCTTGGGCGAGAGCCGGTCGAACTCGGGCACGGGCGGGAGGGGCATCGTGGCGGCCCCGCCGCCGGCGCCCAGCTCGAACGCCTTGTAGAGCGGCCCCATGAGCTCCCAGCCGTCGAGCCGTCGACGCGGCGTCGGGCCGGCGGGCACGCGCGAGAGGTCGGGTGCGAGGAAGGGGTTCGCCTCGCGGCGCGCCTCGATCTGCGGCGGCGTCACGGCGCGCTCGGAGACGACGGGCGCGACGACGGTCGCGGGCAGCGCGGGCTTCTCGTCGGTGATGACGAGCTCCTCGGGCGGCAGCTCCGCACCCGACTCGAGCAGCCAGTCGCGGCGCATCCGGCGCGCGACGGGCGACGTCGCGTGGTCGGCCTCGAGGAGCTGGATGAGGGAGGTGTCGCGTGCCGCGGTCTTCGCGAGGATGGTCGCGACGCCGTCGAGCCGCTTGAGCAGCTCGGCGCGCGCGGCGTCGGAGAGCGCGTCGTCGGCCTTGACGCGGGCGCGCTCCTCGCGCACGAGGAACGCGATGACCTGGAACTTGACCCGGTTGGTCGGGCCGAGCTTGTTGCGCTGCGCCTTGGCCTCGATCTCGCGCACCTTGCGCGCGAGGATCGGGATGATCGGGGCCTCGTCGTCGCGTCGTGCGGACGAGGACTTCTTGCGCTGTCGCGCGGGTGCCGTGGTCGGCATGCTCCTCCTGAGCGTCGCTGCCGGCGGCCGCTGGTGCCTGGCCGGTCGAAGTCGTGCGTGCGTCACGCCCTGCCGGACTGCGGCGGCGCCGGCCGCCTGGATCGACGGACGGCGACCGAACAGCGCGCGCACTCCGGCGTCCGGTGACGCGGCCCGCTCCTCCGGCGCTGTCGCGTCGAACGGATGAGCGGAAGCCTCACGGGCATTCTACGCCATCGCGCGCCGGATCCCACCAGGCGCGGTCACATCCAGAGCGTCGCGATGAGGTCGTCGGTGTACTGGGGCTCGAAGTCGGCGTTCAGCCAGTGCGTCGCGGCCCACCCGCCTCCGCCGAGCACGTGCACCTCGCCGGTCGCACCGGGCACCTCCCCGGTCAGCTCCGTCTCGAGCTCGCAGCGAGTGACGACCTCGCGCTCCTCGCAGGTGAAGCCCTCGGCGAGCAGCGCGGTGCGGATGGTCTCGGTCTGGGCCTCGTCGACGGCGGCGAGGGTCGTCGCGATGCCGACCTCGCTCGCGAGCCCCCACGTGCAGCGCAGCGACTCGACGGCGTCGAGCACCTCGAGGGCGGGGACCACCTCGGTCGAGAGCATCGTGAGACCCGGGTCGTTCAGGGCACCGGCCTCCTCGCTGAGGATCGAGAGCGCCTCGGTCGACCAGGCCTGCTCGCACGAGGCGGGCATCGTGAACACGCCGGGCGCGGTCGTGGGCACGGATGTCGTCGGCGCGGTCGTCGGAGTGGAGGTCGCGGAGGGCGTGGGATCGGGCTCCGCACCCTGGCCCGTGCCGACGCTGCTCGCGCATCCTGCGAGAGAGAGGAGGACGCCCGCTGCGAGGAGGGGGGCGAGTGCACGGCGCATCATGCTCTCGACGCTATCCGAGCGGATGGCGCGCGGGCGACGACGCACGCCGATCGTGATGCAATCGCGCCGCACAGGCCTCGGGCGGCGGCCCGGCAGGCGAAGGTAGGCTGGGCGCATGGCCATCGAGCTCACCGAGGCGGCTGTCGCCGCCGCCATCGACCACGCGATCCTCAAGCCCGACTTCACGCGCGCCGACGTCGATCGCGAACTCGACATCGCGGCCGAGTGGAAGGTGTTCAGTGTGTGCGTGCGCCCGTCCGACGTCGCGTACGCCGTGCGCCGGCTCGAGGGCTCTGGCGTCGCCGTCGGCACCGTGATCGGCTTCCCGCACGGCACGACGTCGACCGCCGCCAAGGTCGCCGAGCTGCGTCAGGCGCGCGAGGACGGGGCCACCGAGTTCGACATGGTCGTGCACATCGGCGCCCTGCGCGGCGGCGAGGACGACCGGGTCGAGGCGGACATCCGCGCCGTCGTCGACGCCGCAGACGGCCTCGTCACGAAGGTCATTCTCGAGACGAGCCTCCTCGACGAGGAGCAGATCGCGCGCGGCAGCCGGCTCACGGAGGCCGGCGGCGCGACGTTCGTCAAGACCTCGACGGGCTTCGCCGGCGGCGGCGCCACGGTGCCGCACGTCGAGCTCATGCGCCGCAGCGTCTCCTCCGCCGTCCAGGTGAAGGCGTCGGGCGGCGTCCGCGGGCTGGACGCCGCGATCGCGATGCTCGAGGCCGGCGCGACCCGCCTCGGGACGAGCGCGAGCGCGACGATCCTCGGCGAGCTGCGGGCGCGCGCCGCGGGAGGCGTCGCCACGGGCGCCGAGGACTCCACCTCGTACTGAGCGTCAGCCGCCCGCGAGGACCTCGCGCACGCGCGCGACGTCGTCGGTCATCTGGATGATGAGCTTCTCGATGCCCTCGAACGCGACCATCCCTCGGATGCGCGCCGCGAACTGCACCTCGACCCTCAGCCCGTAGAGGTCGAGGTCGTCCTCGTCGAGCACGTACGCCTCGACCTGGCGCTGCGCGACGTCGTCGAAGGTCGGGTTCGTGCCGACCGAGATCGCCGCGGGGTACCGCACGACCGAGCCGAGCTCTCCGCGCGGGACGACGAGCCATCCCGCGTACACGCCGTCGGCGGGAATGAACCCCTCGGCGTCCTGCGCGAGGTTCGCCGTCGGGAAGCCCAGCTCGCGCCCGCGCTTCAGCCCGTGCACGATCTCGCCGCGCACGGCGTGCCGGCGACCGAGCAGCTTCGCGGCGCGCTCGACGTCGCCCGCGTCGAGGAGCTCGCGGATCCACGACGACGACACGCGGCGCCCGTCGCCCGAGCTGGCGATGTCGGGCATGATCTCGACCGAGAACCCGTGCTCGGCGCCCATCCGCTCGAGCAGCGCGGCGTCGCCCGCTCCCCCGCGCCCGAAGCGGAAGTCGCTCCCCACGAGGACCCGCTGCGCGCGCAGCGCGCCGACGAGCACGCGCTCGACGAAGCTCTCCGCGGGCTCCGCCGCGAGCTGCTCGTCGAACGCGAGCAGCAGCGTCGCGTCGACGCCCGTGCGCTCGAGGAGGTCGACCTTCTGCTGCACGCTCACGAGCGGCTGCGGGCAGCGGGCAGGCGCGATGAGCGCGAGCGGGTTCCGATCGAACGTGACAGCCACCGTGCGGGCGTCCGTGCCCGCGGCATCGACGAGCATCCGCTCGATGAGCGCGCGGTGCCCCGCGTGCACGCCGTCGAACTTGCCGATCGCGACGACGGAGGGCCCGAACCCCTCCGGCACCTCGCCGGCGTCGCGGAAGAGCATCATCGGGCGACCTCCGCGGCCTGCCGCGAGCGGGCGGGGCGGTGCGTCGCGAGCCACCAGATGCCGAAGAACGGCAGCACGAGCGGGATCCAGACGTATCCGCTTCCGTAGAGCGACCACACGGTCGGGTGCTGGAACAGGGCGGGGAGCGCGATGCTCAGGGAGCCCACGATGATGACGCCCGCGAGCTCGAAGATCACCGACACCCACGCGACGCGGTACCACGCGTCGCTCTTCGAGAACATCAGCGCGAGAGTCGCGAGGATGTACACGACGGCCGACGCCGCCGACAGGGTGTAGGCCACGGGCGCCTCGTCGAACGCGCGCACGATCTGCACGAACGACCGCCCGGTGGCGGCCAGCGCCATCACGCCGTACACGAACACGAGGACGATGCCCACGCCGGTCATCCGGCGGGTGCGCGCTGGCTCTGTCATAACGGCTCCATTTTAGGCGGCGCACCTGCGCGCGGGCCGCGCGAGAGCGCGGTCAGGCCACCTGGATCGTCCAGATCACGTGCATGCGGTACACCATCACGGCGACGGCGAGCCCGAGCACCCCCATGACGACGACGCTCCAACGACTGCGGTCGATGAAGGCCCACACGACGCCCGCGACGGGAAGGAGCGCGGCCGACACGAGGTAGGTCCAGAACTCGAGCAGGTCGCCCGTGGGCGGGTTGCCTGCGAGCGGCGCGATGATCGCGATGACGATCTGCACGACGAGGAGCACCTGCACGAGAGCCATGGCGCCCACGGAGAGGTCGCTCGGGCGCCGTCCGGCGAGTCCGAGGATGACGCACAGCGCGCCCGCGAGGCTCGCGACGGCGACCTGCGCGATCGTGAACCACGCGATCATGCGGCGCCTCCCTGAGGCTCCGGCATGTTCATGGCGCTCTTGAGGGCGGATCCGCGCTTCTCGACGATCCCGATGAGCGCGCCATCCGGACCGATGGCGGCAGCGAGAGCGCCGGGGACGCGTGCGGCCGCGCCGGCGAGCCGCTTGCCGTGGCGCAGGTCTCGCGCCTCGTCGACGGTCGCGTCGAAGCGGCCGAGGACGCTGGCGGCCACGTCGGCGGGCGGAAGGAGGGGCGCGTCGGCGAGCCGGTCGTCGACCGCGGCCGCGTCCGCGACGTCGAACGGCCCGACGTGCGTGCGACGCAGCGCGGTGAGGTGCCCGCCAACTCCGAGCGCGACGCCGAGGTCGCGCGCGAGGGCGCGGATGTACGTTCCCGACGAGCAGTCCACGGCGACGTCGAGATCGATCGCCCCCTCGGATCGGCGCACGGCGTCGATCTCGAAGCGCGAGATCGTGACCTCGCGCGCCGCGAGCTCGACCTCCTCGCCCGCCCGCACCCGGTCGTACGCCCGGCGTCCGTCGACCTTGATCGCGGACACCGCGCTCGGCACCTGCGAGATCGGGCCGGTCAGCGCGGCGACGCCGCGTGCGATGTCCGCGTCCGCGACGGCAGCGAGGGTCTCCGGCGAGACGGATGCGGTGACGTCGCCCTCGGCGTCGTCCGTCGTCGTGGACTGCCCGAGCCGGATGGTCGCGGTATAGGTCTTGTCGAGGCCCACGAGATACGTCAGCAGGCGCGTCGACCCCTCGATCCCGAGGACGAGGAGCCCCGTCGCCATCGGGTCGAGCGTTCCGGCGTGGCCGATCCTCCGGGTTCCGAAGGCGCGCCGTGAGCGCGCGACCACGTCATGGCTCGTCAGGCCTCCCGGTTTGTCGACGAGCAGGATGCCTCCGGCCTGGGGAACGCGTGACGCCATCCCTCCAGCGTATTGCGTCTGCCGAGTGCCCCGCGGACGGGTCAGGCGCAGGCCTCGTACGCAGGGGTCTCGAGCGTCGTGACCGCCACCCGGGTCGCCCCGTCCTGTCCGTCCGCGTACTGGAAGAACACGGATCCGTCCGACGCGTCGTCGTCGTCGATCCGCAGGAACGAGATGCCCTCGATCGGCGAGTCGACCTCGACGGCGTCGGGGTGCACCGCGAGGACGTCCTCGCGCGTCGCGCCCACACCGAGGCCGTCCTCGGTCCGCGGGCCGATCCCCGACCGGTCGCTCAGCGACTCGACGGTCGCGGCGATGACGGGGCCGGCGCCCTCGGCGTCGCGCTGGAACGACACGAGGTACGTGCCGTCGGGTGCGCTCCAGTACGCGACCCACGCGCAGCTGTCGTCGTTCACCCAGTCGCCGGGGAGCGACGCCACGACCTCGTCGAAGTCGTCGCCGAGCTCGATCGGGCCGAGCTCGCCGTCCTCGATCTCCCACGTGGCGGGGTCAGCCGGGTCCTCGGCGTCCTGCCCGGGCGTCGTGGGGGTGGGCGGCGGCGTGCTCGGCGTCTGCGAGGGCGACGCGCTCTCGCTCGGCGAGGGCGACGTCGGCTCCGCGGTGTCGGCCGGATCTCCCTCCGAAGCGCAGCCGGCCATCGCGAGCGCCAGCACCCCGGTCAGAGCGATTCCCGCTCGGATGCGCATCATGATGATCTCCTCTCAGCTGCCCCTCTTCGACGGTAGTGCCCGGATCGGCGGGGTCGGTAACGGTTAGGACGCCGTCCGATAACGCTTCGGTCGCGCCCCGATGCGAAGCACCTGAACGGGTGCGCACGGAGCGCGGATGAGCGCGTCATAGGCTGAGACGATGCCCACCCTCGACCTCGCCGACAGGCTCGTGCCGTGGTTCCGCGCGCACGCGCGCGATCTGCCGTGGCGCCGCCCGGGATACGGGGCCTGGGGCACGCTCGTGAGCGAGTTCATGCTCCAGCAGACCCCGGTCGCGCGCGTGATCCCGCACCTCGAGGCATGGCTCGAGCGCTGGCCGACGCCGACCGCGCTCGCCGACGACGCTCCGGCCGAGGCGGTGCGGCAGTGGGCGAACCTCGGCTACCCGCGCCGCGCACTCTGGCTGCACCGCGCCGCGGTCGAGATCCGCGACCGCCACGAGGGCGTCGTCCCGCGTGACGTGGACGCGCTCCTCGCGCTCACGGGCATCGGGGACTACACGGCGCGGGCCGTCGCGGTCTTCGCGTACGGCGACCGCCATCCCGTCGTCGACACGAACACCCGGCGCGTCATCGCGCGCGCCGTGGACGGCCGCGCGCAGCCGGGTCCTCCCCACCGCCGCGACCTCGAGGCGATGACCGCGCTCCTGCCGGAGACCCCGGCCGAGGCAGCGGCGATGAACGCCGCGGCGATGGAGCTCGGTCAGGTCGTGTGCACGGCGCGCGCCCCGCGATGCGACGAGTGCCCGGTCCGCGCGTCGTGCGCGTGGCTGGCGGCGGGGCGGCCCGAGACGCCGGACACGCGGCGACGGCAGGCCCGGTACGAGGGCAGCGACCGTCAGGCCCGCGGCGCCGTGCTGCGCCGGCTCCGCGAGGCCGGCCCGGATGGCGCCCCGCAGGACGCCGTGATCGCGGAATGGCCCGACCGCGCTCAGCGCGACCGGGCCATCCTCTCGCTGCTGTCCGACGGACTCGTCGAGACCGACGGAGAGCTGCTGCGCCTGCCTCGGTGAGGCTCAGGCGTCGTCTTCGTCCGCCGTCTCACGCGGCTTGACGTAGGGGTCCTCCCCCGCCGCCCACTGCGCGCCAGCGGCGAGCCCGGCGACCGCCTCGTCGCGCTCGCGCGCCTCGCGCAGGAGCGCGGTGAGGTGGTCGGCCGTCTCCGGCAGCGCGTCGGGGATGAACTCGAGCGACGGCGTGAGCCGCGTGTTGAGCTGCTTCCCGACCTCGCGGCGGAGCATGCCGGTGGCGGCTTTGAGGGCCGCGCCGCTCGCGACGCGCTCCTCGTCGGAGCCGTACACCGTGTAGAAGACCGACGCGTGCTGCAGGTCACCCGACACGCGCACGTCGGTGATCGTCACGAAGCCGAGCCGCGGATCGCGCAGGCCCTTCTCGAGGCGCTCGGCGAGGATGACGCGGATGCGATCCGCGAGCCGCGCCTGACGTTCCTGTCCGGCCATGTTGTCCTCCTTGGATGAGACGGCCCTGCCGAGCGGCCAAAGCCGCCCGACAGGGCCGGTGGGTGAGATCCGCGTCAGCCGCGCGGCTTCTCGACCATCTCGGTCGTCTCGATCTCGTCGCCGACCTGGATGTCGTTGTACTTGCCGAGGCCGATGCCCGCCTCGAAGTCCGTGCGGACCTCGGTGACGTCGTCCTTGAAGCGGCGCAGCGACTCGATCGCCAGGCCGTCCGCGATGACCACGCCCTCGCGGATGACGCGCGCCTTGGCGTTGCGCGTGATCGTGCCGGAGCGGACGATGACACCCGCGATGTTGCCGAACTTGGAGGAGCGGAAGACCTCGCGGATCTCCGCGACGCCCGACTGGACCTCCTCGTACTCCGGCTTGAGCATGCCCTTGAGCGACTGCTCGACATCGTCGATCGCGTTGTAGATGACCGAGTAGAACCGGACGTCCACGCCCTCGCGAGCCGCGGCCTCGCGGGCCTTGGCGTCGGGGCGGACGTTGAAGCCGATCACGATCGCGTTGTCGATCGTGGCCAGGTTGACGTCGGACTCCGTGATCGCGCCGACACCGCGGTGGATGATCCGCAGCTGGACGCTCTCGTCGACCTCGATCTTGAGCAGCGACTCCTCCAGCGCCTCGACGGCACCGGCGACGTCGCCCTTGATGATGAGGTTGAGCGACTCGACCTTGCCCTCTTCGAGCGCACGCGTGAACTCCTCGAGCGACATGCGCTTGCGGGCCTTGGCCAGCTGGGCGTTGCGCTCGACGGCCTCGCGCTTCTCGGCGATCTGACGCGCCGTGCGGTCGTCGTCCGTGACGATGAAGGTGTCGCCGGCCCGGGGAACCGAGCTGAGACCCTGCACCTGCACGGGCCGCGAGGGAGCGGCCTCGGTGACGGCGTCGCCGTTCTCGTCGATCATCGCGCGGACGCGGCCGTACGCCGTGCCGGCGACGATCGGGTCGCCGACGCGCAGCGTCCCCGCCTGGACGAGCACGGTCGCCACCGAGCCGCGGCCCTTGTCGAGCTTCGCCTCGATCGCGACACCGCGCGCCGCCTTGTTCGGGTTCGCACGCAGGTCGAGACCCGCGTCCGCCGTGAGGAGGACGGCGTCCAGGAGGTCCTGGATGCCGATGTTCTGACGCGCGGAGACGTCGACGAACATGACGTCGCCGCCGTACTCCTCAGCCACGAGGCCGTACTCGGTCAGCTGCTGGCGCACCTTGGCCGGGTTCGCCTCGGGCTTGTCGACCTTGTTGACCGCGACGACGATCGGCACGCCGGCCGCCTGCGCGTGGTTCAGGGCCTCGACCGTCTGCGGCATGATGCCGTCGTCGGCCGCGACCACGAGGATCGCGATGTCGGTCACCTCGGCACCGCGGGCGCGCATGGCCGTGAAGGCCTCGTGACCCGGGGTGTCGATGAAGGTGATCGCGCGCTCGAAGCCCTCGTGCTCGGTCCACACCTGGTACGCGCCGATGTGCTGCGTGATGCCGCCGGCCTCGCCCGCGACGACGTTCGTCTTGCGGATGGCGTCGAGCAGTCGCGTCTTTCCGTGGTCGACGTGACCCATGACCGTGACCACCGGGGGACGGATCTCGAGGTCGGCGTCGTCTTCCTCGAGCTCCTCCTTCTCGAGGTCGAGGCCGAAGCCCTCGAGGAGCTCCTTGTCCTCGTCCTCGGGCGAGACGATCTGGATCTTGTAGCCGAGCTCGGAGCCCAGCACCTCGAACGTGGCCTCGTCGAGCGACTCGGTCGCGGTCGCCATCTCACCGAGGTGGAACAGCACCGTGACGAGGTTGCCCGGCTGGACGCTCATGCCGGTGATCGACTCGATCTTGTCGGCGAAGTCGGAGATCGATGCGCCGCGGCGCATCCGGATGACGGTGTTGCCGTCGCCGCGCGGGACCTTGACGCCGCCGACGATCGGCGCCTCCCGCATCTCGAACTCTTGACGCTTCGCCCGACGCGACTTGCGCTGCTTGGACTTGCCGCCGCCCTTGCCGAATGCGCCGGCCGTGCCGCCGCGACCGCGGCCGCCGGGGCCGGGGCGGCCGGCGAAGCCGCCGCCGGGTGCGCCGCCGGGACGGAAGCCGCCGCCGGCACCGGGGCCGCCGGGACGACCCGCGCCGCCCGGACGCTGCTGGAACGGAGCACCGGGACGACCGGCGCCGCCACCGGGACGACCGGGGCGCGGCGCGCCGGGGCGCGGTGCACCCGGGCGCGGAGCCTGCGGCTTCGGCGGGCGGGGGATGTTGCCGGGCGTCGGGCGCTGGCCCATGCCCTGCGCCGATGCGAACGGGTTGTTGCCGGGACGCGGACCGCCCGGGCGCTTGCCCATGCCCTGCTGCGACGCGAACGGGTTGTTGCCGGGACGCGGGCCGCCGGGACGGGGCCCGGGGGTCGGTGCGCCGGGCGCCGCGGGAGCGGCGGCCTCGGGCTTCGGCGCGGCGGGCGCCTCGGCAGCGGCCGGCTTCTCGGCCTGCGGGGCCGCGGGAGCCGGCTTGGCAGCGGGCTTCGCGGGTGCGGGCTTCGGTGCAGCGGGCGCCTCGGCGGCCGGCTTCTCGGCCGGACGCGCGGGACCGGGCTTGGGTGCGCCGGGGCGCGGCGCGCCGGGGCGCGCGGGTGCGGGCTTGCGGGCCGCGGGCTTCGCGTCGGCGGGGGCGTCCGCGGGCTTCGCGGCGGCCTCCGACTCGAGCGCGGCGCGCAGCTTGCGCGCGACGGGCGGTTCGACCGTCGACGACGGGCTCTTCACGAACTCGCCGAGCTCCTTGAGCTTCGCGAGCGCGACCTTGCTGTCGACGCCCAGCTCCGCGGCGATCTCATGTACGCGTGGTTTTGCCACAATTCTCCTGTCTGGGGCGGCCTGCCCCGGACAGGGCAGACCTCTAAAGGCGGACGGGTCTCATTTCGAGCCGTTCACTTGATTTCCATAGCTGCTCAGCCATTTCTCGAAGGTCTGCGTGTCGAGCGGGCCCGGCACGCGCAGTGCTCGTACGAAGGCGCGGCGTGTGAGTGCGGTTCCGATGCACTCGGGCGTCGGATGGACCCACGCCCCCCGGCCCGGCATGACAGCGCGCTCATCGGGGACGAGCTCGGAATCGATGACGACCACCCTGAGAAGGGCGGCTCGGGGAGCGCGCATGCGACAGGCGACGCACGTCCGTACGGGTTCCATCCTACACCTCGGCATCGCGGATGGCCGTCGCGCGTGTCGCGACGGCCCTTTCGATTGGGCCGGCTCAGCCCTGCTCGAGGATGCTGTCGGGCTGGATGTCGATCTTGGCGCCCGTGAGCTTGGCGGCGAGACGGGCGTTCTGCCCCTCCTTGCCGATCGCGAGCGACAGCTGGTAGTCGGGCACGAGTGCGCGAACGGCCTTCGTCGTCGCGTCGAGCACGAAGCTGCTCGTCACCTTGGCGGGAGACAGCGCGTTCGCGACGAACTTCGGGAGGTCGTCATCGTGGTCGACGATGTCGATCTTCTCCCCGCTGAGCTCCTCGGTGACGGCGCGGACGCGGCGGCCCAGCTCGCCGATGCAGGCGCCCTTCGCGTTGATCGACGGGTCGTTGGCGCGCACGGCGATCTTCGTGCGGTGCCCCGCCTCGCGGGCGAGCGAGGTGATCTCGACGAGTCCGTTCGCGATCTCGGGGACCTCGAGCGCGAAGAGCTTGCGGACGAGACCGGGGTGCGTGCGCGACACGGTGATCTGCGGGCCCTTGAGGCCCTTCGCGACGCTCGTGACGTAGACGCGCAGGCGGGATCCGTGCGAGTACTCCTCGCCGGGCACCTGCTCCTCGGGCGGCAGGATGGCCTCGACCGTGCCGAGGTCGACGTGGATCATGCGCGGGTTGGGCCCCTGCTGCACGACGCCCGCGACGATGTCGCCCTCCTTGCCGCGGAACTCGCCGAGCACGGCGTCGTCGGCCAGGTCGCGCAGGCGCTGGCTGATGACCTGCTTGGCCGCGTAGGCGGCGATGCGGCCGAAGTCCTCGGGAGTCGTCTCCTCCTCGCCGATGACCGCGCCCTCCTCATCCCGCACGGGGACGAGGATCGCGACGTGGCCGGTCTTGCGGTCGAGGTGCGCGCGTGCGCCCTCGGGGATCTCGCCGCTCTGGGAGACGTGCTTGCCGTATGCCGTGAGGACGGCCTGCTCGATGATCCGAACGAGTTCGTCGAACGGGATCTCCTTCTCGCGCTCGACCGTTCGCAGCAATCCGAGATCGATATCCACAGCGTCCTCCGTATTCAGCTCTCATCGGCACACGTCTCGCCGACATCTCCGCAACGATACCGGATCGAGCCGCGCCCACGCTGGGAGCGGGCCGCGGGCGCGGGCCTCAGCGCCTGCGGCCGACCACCCGGATCGGGCCGGTCACGCTCTCCGCGTTCTCCCAGCACTCGATGCCCTGCACGTCGGGCATGAGGTCGCGCGTGAACACCGGATCGGCACCTGCTCGGCGCTGCTGCGAGTAGTCCTTGAGCAGTCGGAAGACGAGACCCGACAGCAGCGCGACCGCGACGAGGTTGATCACGGCCATGACGCCCATGATCGCGTCCGCGAGCGTCCAGACGAAGCTCGCGGCGGCGACCGACCCCGCGAGCACCGCGAGCACGACGAGCGCCCGGAACGTCGTGAGCACCGCGGGCTTCGTCGAGATGAACTCCATGCTCGCCTCGCCGTAGTAGTAGTTCCCGATGATCGAGCTGAACGCGAGCATGAACACGACGACCGCCAGGGCGATCGTGGCCCAGCCCCCGAGCGACGAGGTCAGCGCGTGCTCGGTGAGCTCGATGCCGGACATCCCGCCCTTCTCGATCGGGACCGCGACGAGGACCGTGAACGCGGTGATCGAGCACACGATCATGGTGTCGAAGTAGACGCCGAGCGACTGCACGAAGCCCTGCTTCGCGGGGTGCGTGACGGCGGCGGCGGCGCCCGCGTTGGGCGCCGAGCCGAGGCCGGCCTCGTTCGAGAACATGCCGCGCTTGACGCCGGTGAGGATGATCTGGCCCAGCGTCGCGCCGAGGATCTGGTTGAACCCGAACGCCTGCGTGAAGATCGACGCGAACGCGGCGGGGAGCTGGTCGATGTGCACGATGACGACCGCGAGGCCCAGGAGCAGGTAGGCCAGCGCCATGACGGGGACGAGCCCCTGCGTCACGCTCGCGATCCGGCGCACGCCGCCGAACACGATGACGCCCGTGAGCGCCGCCGTGAGGATGCCGACGACCCAGAGCAGCCAGGTGCCCTCGGCCCCGGAGAGCTGCGTGATGGCGGACGACATCGTGAGCGCGATCGTGTTCGCCTGCAGAGCCGAGAAGGCGAACGGGAAGCAGAAGATGAGGATGACCGCGAACGCGACGCCCATCCAGCGGGCACGCAGTCCCTTGGCCATGTAGTACGCAGGGCCGCCGCGGAAGCCGTCCTTGTCGCGCACCTTGAACAGCTGCGCGAGCGTCGACTCGGCGAACGCCGAGGCGGCGCCGATCGTCGCCATGAGCCACATCCAGAAGACCGCGCCGGGCCCGCCGACCGCGATCGCGGTCGCGACGCCCGCGATGTTCCCCGTGCCGACGCGCGAGGCCGCCGAGATGGTGAACGCCTGGAACGAGGACACCGACTGCGGGCGGCCGTCGTCGTCGAGCGGGGTCTTGTCCGCAAGGGTCCGGATCATCTCCGGCAGCATGCGGATCTGCACCGCGCCCGAGCGCACCGTGATGTACACGCCGAGGAGCGCCACGATCGGCAGCACGATCCAGGTCCAGAGAACTTCGTTGCCGAACCAGCCGATGAACGCTTCGAGGTCTTCCATGCGCGTCAGTATGTCGCCTCGGAGTGCCGCGGCCAAACGCCGCGCGGCGCGTCAGGCCGTCAGGCGCGCCACGGCGTCGGCGAACGGGACCACCTCGCGGTCGCCCGTCCGACGGTCCCACAGCTCGACCATCCCGTCGGCCGCACCGCGCCCGACGACGACGAGCTTCGGCACGCCGATGAGCTCGGCGTCGCCGAACTTGACCCCCGGCGACACCTTCGGACGGTCGTCGTAGAGCACGTCGAGGCGGGCCGACTCGAGGTCGGCGACGAGCCGCTCGGCGAGCGCGAACGCCTCGTCTCCCTTGCCCGTGGCCACGACGTGCACGTCGAACGGCGCGACCGACTCGGGCCAGATGAGGCCCCTGTCGTCGTGCGAAAGCTCGGCGATGATCGCGAGGATGCGCGTGACGCCGATGCCGTACGAGCCCATCGTGACGGTCACGAGCTTGCCGTTCTCGTCGAGCACCTTGAGGCCGAGCGCCTCCGCGTACTTCCGGCCGAGCTGGAAGACGTGGCCGATCTCCATGCCGCGCGCGAGCGTCACGGGGCCCGAGCCATCCGGAGCGGGGTCTCCGTCGCGCACGGTCGCGGCCTCGACGAAGCCGTCGGCCGTGAAGTCGCGCCCGGCGACGAGCCCGTGCACGTGGCGGTCGGCCTGGTTCGCGCCCGTGATCCAGCGCGTGCCGTCGACGACGCGGGGGTCGAGGAGGTAGCGGATGCCCGTGGCCGACTCCTCGCCGAGGATGGGCCCGGTCGCGCTCCAGGGTCCGATGAACCCGCGGACGAGGAGCGGGTTCGCCTCGAAGTCGGCGTCCGTCGCGGGCTCGACCTCGGCGGGCGCGAAGGCGACCTCGACGCGCTTGTCGTCGATGTCGCGGTCGCCGGGGATGCCCACGACGACGAGCTCGCGCGTGCCGTCCAGATGGGTGAGCGCGAGCACGACGTTCTTGAGCGTGTCGGCCGCGGTCCACTCCCCCTCGAGCACGTCGTTCGCGTGCGCGACGAGGGTCTGGATGGTCGTGGTGCCGGGCGAGTCGAAGACGACGGGCTCGGGGAGGCCGTCGAATGGGACGGGCTCGGGCGCCGTCGTCGTGTACGCCTCGACGTTGGCCGCGTAGCCGCCCTCGCTGCGAACGAACGTGTCCTCGCCGACGGGCGTCGGGTGGAGGAACTCCTCGGAGCGCGACCCGCCCATCGCCCCGGCGTCGGCCTGCACGATCGCGTACTCCAGTCCGAGGCGCTGGAAGATGCGCTCGTACGCGTCGCGCTGCGCCTGGTACGAGCGGTCGAGGCCCTCGTCGGTGTGGTCGAACGAGTACGCGTCCTTCATCGTGAACTCGCGTCCGCGCAGGAGGCCGGCGCGCGGCCGAGCCTCGTCGCGGTACTTGTCCTGGATCTGGTAGATCGTGAGCGGAAGGTCCTTGTACGACGAGTAGAGGTCCTTGACGAGGAGCGTGAACGCCTCCTCGTGCGTCGGCGCGAGGAGGTAGTCGCCGCCCTTGCGGTCCTGCAGACGGAAGAGGAGGTCGCCGTACTCGTCCCAGCGGCCCGTGGCCTGATAGGGCTCACGCGGCATGAGCGCCGGGAAGTGCACCTCCTGCGCACCGGCCGCCGTCATCTCCTCGCGGATGATCTGCTCGATCCGCGCCTTCACCCGCAGGCCGAGCGGGAGCCACGCGAAGATGCCGGCCGCCTGACGGCGGATGTAACCGGCCCTGACGAGCAGGCGGTGGCTCGCGACCTCTGCCTCGGCAGGGTCTTCTCGGAGCGTGCGGACGAAGAGTTGCGACAGACGGGTGACCACGAGCGACAAGTCTAGGCCCGCGCCCTCGCCGCTCCGACACGCCGGCGGCGCCCCTGTCACACTTCGCGCACGCGCTCCGACGGTATGGGCGGACGGCCATCCGCCGTCGACACCGACCGGAGGAGGACGCCCATGACGCGCATCGCGATCGCGAAGACCAACAAGCTCGGCTATGCCGCGGTGATCGGCCTCGAGGGCTATGTGCGCTCGACCGTGGATGCCGAGCTCTACGAGCTCATCAAGCTGCGGGCATCCGTCCTGAACGGATGCGGATTCTGCGTGGACATGCACGCGACCGACGGAGCCCGGCGCGGGATCTCGCAGCGCAGGCTGCACGCGGTCGCCGCGTGGCGTCATGCGCGCTCCCTGTTCGACGAGCGCGAGACGGCGGTGCTCGCCCTCACCGACGCCGTCACCCGCCTCGGGCCCGACGGGGTCGACGACGAGGTCTGGGATGCCGCGGCGAGGCACTTCGACGACGGGCAGCTCGGTGCCATCGTGCTGGCGATTGCGACGATCAACGTGTGGAACCGGATCGCGATCGCGACCGAGATGGAGCCGCCGGTGGACGCCGCCCACCCCGTAGCCTGAGCATCGTGGAGGCCCTGTCGTCGCGCTCGGCGGCCGCTCTCGCCTGGCGCGAGGAGCGCGACCGCCTCATCGGCATCGCGTATCGGATGCTCGGGGACTTCGGCCACGCGGAGGACGTGGTCTCCGAGGTGGCGCTCGAGGCCGTCCGCGCCGAGCGGGGCGCGCCCGTGCGGTCGTGGCCCGCATGGCTCACCACGACGTGCGTGCGGCGCTCGATCGACCGACTGCGGCAGCTGGCGGCGGAGCGGGAGGAGTACCCCGGCCCGTGGCTCCCCGAGCCGGTTGCGGTCGACCGGCTTCCCGAGGACGTCGTCGCCGATCGCGAGATGCTCTCGCTCACGGTGCTGCACCTCGCCGAGCAGCTCTCGCCCGAGGCGCGCGCGGCCGTCGTGCTCCATCGGGCGTTCGGCATGAGCGCGGTCGAGATCGGACGCGTGCTCGAGCGCTCGCCGGCGGCCGTGCGTCAGCTCATCTCCCGCGGCGAGCGCCGGCTCCAGCTCGACGGAGATCGCGCCGCGTCGCCGCCCCCTCCCTCGCGTGAGGCGCTCGCCCGCGTCGTCGAGGCCATCGAGGGCGGCGACATCGCGGCCGTGGTGGCGTCGCTCGCCGACGACGCCATCCTGTGGGCGGACGGCGGAGGACGCGTCCGCAGCGCTCTCAACCCCGTCTTCGGCCCGCGTCGCATCGCCCGCTTCCTCGCGGGCATCCTCGGCAAGGCGATCGCAGCGGGCGTGCAGCCCCGCGTCGCGCACACGGAGGTCAACGGAGAGCCCGGGCTGTCGCTCGCGATCGGGGCGGAGGTCGACGTCATCGCGTTCGAGTTCGACGCGAGCGGCGCCATCCGCGGCATCCGCCGGGTGTCGAACCCCGAGAAGCTCACGCGCGTGCTCGCCTGACTCCCGCGCGGCGGGCGCACCCCTAGGCTGACGGCATGCCGGCACGTCACACCCGCCTGTCGCCGTCCGCCGTCCAGAGCGCGCTCGGAGAGGCGCTCGCCGAGCTGCGGCGATCGCTCGAGCTGCCCGATTCGTTCCCGCCCGAGGTCGTCGCCGAGGCGGAGGAGGTCGCCGCGAGCGATGCCGCCGTCGACGGCTCGGACGCCGAGCGCGCGGATCTGCGCGACCTCGTGTTCCTGACGATCGATCCCGAGGGATCGCGCGATCTCGATCAGGCGATGCACATCGCCCGCGCGGGTGACGGCTTCGTCGTCCACTACGCGATCGCCGACCTCGCGGCGTTCGTGCGCCCCGGCGGGGCGATCGACGCGGAGGCACGGCGCCGCGGGCAGACCCTCTACGCACCGGACGGCTCCATCCCGCTCCATCCCGAGGCCCTGTCGCACGGGGCCGCGTCGCTCCTGCCCGACGAGGACCGCCGCGCCTATGTGTGGCGCTTCGCGCTCGATGCCGAGGGAGCGCACGGCCCCGAGGACGTGACGCTCGAGCGCGCGTGGGTGCGATCGCGGCGCCAGTGGACGTACGAGGAGGCCCAGCGGGCGATCGACGACGGCTCGGCTCCGGAGACGCTCCGGCTTCTTGCAGAGGTCGGCCCCCTGCGGATCGCGCAGGAGGCCGCGCGCGGCGGAGCGAGCCTCAACGCCCCCGAGGAGGAGATCGTCGACGGGCCGGACGGCTACACGCTGCGGATGCGCAGGCCCCTTCCCGTCGAGGACTGGAACGCGCAGATCTCCCTCATGACGGGGATGGCCGCGGCCGCGATCATGCAGCGGGAGGGCCGCGGCATCCTGCGGACGATGCCGCCGGCCGACGAGGAGTCGCTCGCGGAGTTCCGGCGGCGCGTCGCGCTCCTCGGTCGCCCCTGGGACGACGCCGTGGACTACGGCGAGTACCTGCGCCGGCTCGACCCCGCCGACCCCGCGACGCCCGCGGTCCTGCAGGCCGCGAGCGCGCTCTTCCGCGGTGCGGACTACGCGGCGTTCACGTCTCCCGACGAGATCCCGGCAGATGCCGGCCAGGCCGCGATCGGCGCGCCCTACGCGCATGCGACCGCTCCCCTGCGGCGGCTCGTCGATCGCTTCGTGCTGCTCGCCTGCACGGGGCATGCCGATGTCGACACCCTGCCGCTTCTGCCCGACATCATGCGCCGGTCGTCGGCCCTCGCGTCTCGTCTCGAGTCCCGCGCCGTCGACCGCGTCGAGGCGGCCGTCCTGCACACGCGCATCGGCGACGTCCTGGACGCGGTCGTCCTCGCCGAGACGAAGGGCGGACGCCGCGTGCAGATCGCCGACCCGTTCGTGACGGCGACGGTGCGGGAGGCGGTCGAGCCGGGCACGCGCATCCGCGTGCGCGTCGAGTCGACCGACATCGCGACGGGAGAGGTCGTCCTCTCCGTCGCGTGACGCCCGGCGCTCAGGCGGATGCGCTCGCGAGGGCGATGACGCCGTCGATGCCCGCGTCGACCTGCCCCGCGTCGATGTGCCCCGCGACGACGAGCGTCGCGAGTCCGTGGGCGAGGCCCCACACACCGGCGACCGCGGCCTCCCGCGTCGGAGCGTCGAGCTCGGGCGCGGCCTGTGCGACGACCTCGGCGATCAGCTCCTCGTTCGCGCGGATGAGCGGTGCCATCGCCTCCGACGGATGGCCGGGCACGCACACCTCGGGGTCGAAGACGATGCCGAAGCCGTGCGGATGCTCCCGCGCGTACCCGACGTAGGCCGACGCGATCGCGCGGAGCCGTGCGCGCGGATCGCGCTCCCCCTCCGCCGCGCGGCGCTGCGCGTCCAGGAGGGCGTCCATGTGCCGCTCGGAGAGGCGCTTGAGGAGCGCGAGGCGGTCGGCGAAGTGGTGATACGGCGCGTTGTGGCTCACACCCGCCCGGCGTGCGACCTCACGGAGACTCAGCGCCGCCGCACCGCGCTCGGACAGGAGCGCGTCCGCCGCCTCGAGCAGCGCGGGACCGAGGTCGCCATGGTGGTACCTGCTGACGGATGTTGACACGCGCAAGATCCTAGCTATCCTGACAGTGTCCACATTCTGGACAGTGCCCACATCTCAGGAGGAGCCGTGCCCGCTCTCGTCATCGACGGCCATCCGTCGCCCGATTCCCTCGTGTCCGCCTTGGCCCGCCGCTACGCGGAGGCGCATGGCGACGCGGTCGTGCTCGCGGTGCGCGATCTCGACTTCGATCCCGTGCTGCGCGCGGGCTATCGGGCCGAGCAGCCGCTCGAGCCCGACCTCGAGCGCGCCCTCGAGGCGATCTTCGCCGCCGACCACGTCGTCGTCGCGACCCCGGTCTGGTGGGCATCGACGCCCGCACTCCTCAAGGGCTTCCTGGATCGCGTGCTCCTGCCCCGCGTCGCCTACCGATATCGGGCGAACGGGTTCCCCGAGGGGCTCCTCCACGGGCGCACGGGCCGGGTCATCATGACGAGCGACTCACCGCGATGGTTCCTGTGGGCGACGGGCGACCCCGCGATGCGCCAGCTGCGCGCACAGACCCTGCGCTTCTGCGGCATCCGCCGGGTGCGCGCCTCTCGCTTCACCGACGTCCGCCATGCCGACGCGCAGCGGCGGAGCGGATGGCTGGAGCGGGTCGCCGAGGACGCGCGGCGAGACGCCGCGCGCGTCTCGCGAGAGGCGCCCGGCGCCCTGATCGCCCGCCCCGTATCCGCCTGAAGCAGAACGCGGCGCCGCCCCTTCCGCCATGTCGGAGGCCGCCGCTAGCGTCGAGGGCATGGACGTCCTCCTCATTCCCGGTCTCTGGCTCGACGCACGGTCCTGGGGGCCGATCGTCGACGCGCTCACGGCCGCCGGCCATCGCCCTCGCCCCCTCACCATGCCCGGCGTCGGGGACCCCGATCCCGGCGACATCGGCCTCGCCGACTGGATCGACGCGGTCGTCGCGGAGATCGACGCCGCCGCCGAGCCGGTGGTCCTCGTGGGCCACTCGGGCGGCGGCAACGTGGCCTGGGGCGCGGTCGATGCGCGGCCCGATCGCGTGGCACGCGCGGTCTTCGTGGACACGGTGCCGCCTGCGCCCGGCTTCGGCATCTCGGAGTTCCCCGTCGAGGGCGGCGTCGTGCCGTTCCCGGGGTGGGACTTCTTCGACGCGCCCGAGACCGCCGACCTCGACGCGGAGACGCGCGAGCGGACGGCCGCGCTCACCGGAAGCGTGCCGACCCGGGTCCCGACCGACGAGATCGCGCTCTCGGATCCGCGACGGCACGACGTGCCGGTCACGCTCCTCATGGGGTCGATGGACGAGGACGCCCTCCGCGCCGAGCTCGCGCAGTGGGGGCCGTTCGCGGACGAGTTCAGCGCCATCGCCGACGTCGAGGTCGTGCGCATCGGCTCGGGGCACTGGCCGCAGTTCACGCAGCCGGAGCGGCTCGCCGAGCTCGTCGCCGCCGCCGTGCGCTGAGGCCGCTCAGGCGGTCTGGCGACCGCGGTAGACGGCGGTGCGCAGCTCGATCTCCCACACGTCCGCCGTGGGCATCGCGCGCTCCCGGGCGACCGCGATCTCGGCTTCGACGTCGTACGGCACGCGCACGAACTGGACGCCGAAGGGGGCGCCGCGCTCCCCATCGAGCTCGCCCTCGAGGATGACGTACGACGGCGTGGGCTCGTCGAGCGGGTTGCCCACGCTGCCGACGTTGAAGAGCGTGCGTCCGTCGGTCGACTCGATGTACGCGTCGTGGATGTCGCCGTAGCCGACGACGTCGGGAGCCGCGCCCGGTCCGGTCATCTCGGTGGCGCGGAACATCCCGGCGAACTGCTCGGCCGTGTGGTGGAAGTGCACGCGCACGTGCGGGCTCTCCGCCGACGCGTGGAAGAGGCGGATGCGGCGCCCGCTCAGCGCGAGATCGTGGCAGAGCGGCAGCGTGCGCAGCCAGAGGCGCTGCGCGGCCGTGAGCTCGTCGCGCCACCAGACCATCTCGGCGGGGCCCTCGTCCGGGATGGTGTCGAGGAAGTCGTCCCAGTTGCCCCGCACGTTGACCGCGCAGGCCTCCTGCACGCGCGCCACGGCGGCGCTTCCGCGCGGGCCCTTGCCCGCCGTGTCGCCGAGGTTGACGATGTGCCCGATGCCGCGCGCGGCGATGTCGGCGAGCACGGCCTCGAGCGCCGTGAGGTTGCCGTGGACGTCGGAGATCAGGGCGATGCGGTCGAGGGGCACGGACGCCATCCTGGCACGGCGCCGCGCGGCGCTACGCCGTGACGACCTGCGCGGTGCCGAGCGGGGCGTCCGGGCCCATCGCGTCGGCGATGCGGTTCGCCTCCTCGATGAGCGTCTGCACGATCTCGGCCTCCGGCACGGTCTTGATGACCTCGCCCTTGACGAAGATCTGGCCCTTGCCGTTGCCCGATGCGACGCCGAGGTCGGCCTCGCGCGCCTCGCCGGGCCCGTTCACGACACACCCCATGACCGCCACGCGCAGCGGCACCGTCATGTCCTTGAGCCCCTCGGTGACGCTGTCGGCGAGCGAGTAGACGTCGACCTGGGCGCGTCCGCACGACGGGCAGGACACGATCTCGAGCTTGCGCTCGCGCAGGTTGAGCGACTGCAGGATCTGGTGGCCGACCTTGACCTCCTCGGCGGGCGGCGCCGAGAGCGAGACGCGGATGGTGTCGCCGATGCCCTCCGCGAGGAGGATGCCGAACGCCGTGGCCGACTTGATCGTGCCCTGGAAGGCGGGGCCCGCCTCGGTCACACCGAGGTGCAGCGGCCAGTCGCCGCGCTCGGCGAGCAGTCGGTACGCCTTCACCATGACGATCGGGTCGTTGTGCTTGACCGAGATCTTGAAGTCGTGGAAGTCGTGCTCCTCGAACAGGCTCGCCTCCCACACCGCCGACTCGACGAGGGCCTCGGGCGTCGCCTTGCCGTACTTCTCGAGCAGGCGGCGGTCGAGCGAGCCCGCGTTCACGCCGATGCGGAGCGAGACGCCGGCGGCCTGCGCGGCCTTCGCGATCGCGCCGACCTGGTCGTCGAACTTGCGGATGTTGCCGGGGTTCACGCGGACAGCCGCGCACCCGGCGTCGATCGCCTGGAACACGTACTTCGGCTGGAAGTGGATGTCCGCGATGACCGGGATCTGGCTCTTCTTCGCGATGATGTGGAGGACATCCGCATCGTCCTGGCTCGGCACCGCGACGCGGACGATCTCGCAGCCCGACGCCGTGAGCTCGGCGATCTGCTGCAGCGTCGCGTTGATGTCGGTGGTCGGCGTCGTCGTCATGGACTGCACGCTGACGGGGGCGTCGCCGCCGACGAGGACCTTCCCGACCCGGATCTGACGCGACTTGCGGCGCGGGGCGAGGGTCTCGGGCACGCGGGGCATACCGATGTTCACTGCAGGCACGGGTCCAGGTTACGCCGCACGGGTGGAAGCGGGCTGGATGGCGGGCGAGCGGAGCGGCGGGAGCGTCGCACCGCGGGCAGGCTCCGCGCGCCTGTGGTAGTTTCAGGCGCATGTTCGCGAACCGCACCTGGTGGCCCGCCCGATAGGCGGTGCTTCGCGAACCTCGAATTCGACCGCCCAGTTCAACCGGATGGGGCGGTCTTTTCTGTCTGAGGGCAGCCTCGCCCAGGAGGAGTTTCACGCATGACCGGGACCGCTGCCCCCGCCACGGCCGACCTCATCGCCCGCCTCGCCGCCGACCCCGGCGCCTCGTTCGCGCTCATCGTCCGAGAGGGCGGCGACGCGGTTGAGGTGCTCGAGGGCGAGGTCGTCGACGTCGAGCTGCTCGCGGACATCCCGCTGACCGGGCCCGACGGCACCCCGCGCGAGGTGCTCGCGCTCGTGCCGTTCCGCCAGGTGCGCGAGCGCGGCTTCGAGGCGCACGACGACGACGCGCCGCTGCGCTGCCTCACCGTCGACGCCCACTCGGCCATCCCGCTCGACGCCGCCGTCGCCGCGCTGCCGGCCGAGCACATCCCGCTCGCGTCCGCGGGCTTCGACCTCGACGACGCGGAGTACGCGGCGATCGTCCGCCGTGTCATCTCTGAGGAGATCGGGCGCGGAGAGGGCGCCAACTTCGTCATCCGCCGCGACTACGTGGCCGGCGTCGACGCCGACCCGCGCGTGGCCGCGCTGACCTGGTTCCGCGCGCTGCTCGAGCACGAGCGCGGCGCGTACTGGACCTTCGCGATCATCACGCCCGGGCACGTGGCCGTCGGGGCGAGCCCCGAGGCGCACGTCAGCGCGCGCGACGGGGTGGTCACGATGAACCCGATCTCGGGCACCTTCCGCCATCCGGCCGGCGGCGCGACGGTCGAGACGCTGACGGAGTTCCTCTCGTCGACGAAGGAGACCGAGGAGCTCTTCATGGTCGTCGACGAGGAGCTCAAGATGATGAGCGCCGTCTGCAGCGACGGCGGCCGGATCACGGGCCCGCATCTCAAGGAGATGTCGCGCCTCACGCACACGGAGTACGTGCTGCGCGGGCGCTCGCGCCTGGACCCGCGCGAGATCCTCCGGGAGACGATGTTCGCCCCGACGGTCACGGGCTCCCCCATGCAGAACGCGTGCGCGGTCATCCGCCGCCACGAGGCGTCGCCGCGCGGGTACTACTCGGGTGTCGCCGCGCTGTTCACGCCGAACGCCGAGGGCGGGCACGACCTCGACGCCCCGATCCTCATCCGCACCGCGTATCTCGAGGACGGGCGCCTCCGCGTGCCGGTCGGCGCGACCCTCGTGCGGCACTCGGATCCGTACGGGGAGGTCAGCGAGACGCACGGCAAGGCGGCCGGCGTGCTCGGCGCGATCGGCGCCATCCCGCGCGCGATCACGATCGTGCCCGACGACGACGAGCCGGCCCCCGCCCGTCGTCTCGCCGACGACCCCGACATCGCGACGCTCCTGGCCTCCCGCAACGCGCGCCTCGCGCCGTTCTGGATGCAGGAGCAGGAGCCGGGTGCCCGGCAGGCGCCGTACACGGGCCGACGCGCGGTCGTCGTCGATGCCGAGGACCGCTTCACGACGATGCTCGCGCACCAGCTGCGCCACCTGGGCCTCGACGTGGAGATCGTGCACTGGAGCGAGGCCGAGCCCGCCCGCCTCGACGCGGCGGAGCTCGTGGTCTCGGGCCCCGGCCCCGGCGATCCGCGCGACGACGAGAGCCCGCGCGTCGCCCGCATGCGCGAGGTCGTCGTGCGCCGACTCGAGCAGCACCGACCCCTTCTCGCCGTGTGCCTGAGCCACCAGATCCTCGCGGACCGCATCGGCGTCGGCCTCGGGACGCTCGCGAGCCCCCACCAGGGCCTCCAGCTCGATGTCGACCTGTTCGGCGAGCGCGCATCGATCGGCTTCTACAACACCTTCACGGCCCGCGTGACGCCCGGCGTCACGCGGCTCACGCCGAGCGAGACGCGGTGCGGCGCGGTCGGCGAGGTCGAGGTCGCGGCCGACCTGTCGACAGGCGACGTCTACGCCCTCCGCGGTGCGGGCTTCGCGTCGGTGCAGGGGCACCTCGAGTCCATCCTGTCGCGCGACGGCATGCGGACCCTCGAGCGCCTCGTCGCGCACGCGCTCGCCTGAGACCGCCTGGCGCGCGTTCAGCCGCCGAGCAGCTGCACGGGGTTGAAGATGTCGGCCGCGAACAGCAGCGCGCCCATGCCGATGAGGAGCACCACCACGACGAGCGTGAGGGGCACGAGGCGCGTGGCGTCGGTGGGCGCCGGCTCGGGGCGGCCGAGGAGCTTGGCGACCGCCCGGCGCGCGCCGTCCCACAGGGCGACGAGGATGTGACCGCCGTCGAGCGGCAGCAGCGGCACGAGGTTGAAGACGAACAGCGCGACGTTGAGCGACGCCAGGAGGCTCGTCATCACGGCGACGCGGTCGAGGATCGGCGCGTCGGTCGCGGCCACCTCACCCGCGAGACGCCCCACGCCGACGACGCTCATCGGGCCGTCCGCGTCGCGCTCCCCGCCGGTGAAGAGGTCGTAGGCGGTGTCGTACAGCCGAGCGGGAAGGTCGACGACGATCCCCACGACCGCCGCGACGTTGTCTGCTGCCGCCTGCGGACCCGCCCAGATCGGCTCGCGCACGCGCTCGACCGACGAGCTGATGCCGGCGTAGCCGACGGTCTCGACCGACGTCGTGCCGTCGTCCGCGGTGACCTCGACCTCGTTCTCGACGGGCGTGAGCGTCAGCGGGACACGGGCGCCGTCGCGCTCCACGACGACGGGGATGGCCGTGCCGGGGTGCGCGCGGATGATCTCGGATGCCTCGGCGAACGTCTCCACGGGGGTTCCGTCGAGCTCGACGAGACGGTCGCCGGGGAGGATGCCGGCCGCGTGCGCCGGCGCCTCGGGGTCGTCGGCCGCGCATTCGGTGGCTGTCGAACCGGGAGGAAGGACGCACTCGGACACGGCGGCGACCGTCGTCGTCGCCTGCTGCATGCCGATGCCGCTGAAGAGCACCGCGAACAGGACGACCGCGAGCACGAGGTTCATGATCGGGCCGCCGAGCATGATGACGACGCGCTTCCACACCGGCAGCCGATGGAAGGTGCGCGCGTCGTCGACGCCCTCGAGCGTCTCGGCGTTCGCCGCCTGCGCGTCCTGCACGAGCGTCGCGTAGATGCCGCGGCGACGGGCGGTGCGCGCGGAGACCGCGGCCGAGTCGGCCGCGGTCGTCGGCTCGTCCTTCGCCGGCGGGTACATGCCCGCCATCGAGATGTAGCCGCCGATCGGGAGCGCCTTGACGCCGTACTCGGTCTCGCCGCGGCGCGTCGACCACAGCGTCGGGCCCATGCCGATCATGTACTGCCCGACCCGCACGCCGAAGCGCTTGGCGGGCACGAGATGCCCGATCTCGTGCAGCGCGATCGAGACCGCGAGGCCGACCACCATGACCAGCACACCGATCACGAACGCGAGGACATCCACGCCGCCACGCTAGCGGCCACGCCTCGGAGTTCCCCGCACGGCACGGACGCACGCGGCGAGCGCCTATCCTGGGGGGCGTGACCGACCGGCAGCTGCGCGCCCTCCGCGGGGCGTCTGCGTCGACGGTCGCGACCGTGCTCGCCGCCGTCTCGCACACGGTCGGCGGCGGAGCCGCTCCCGCTCCGCTCCTCGTCGTCGCGATGGCCGCGGTGCTCGCTCTGCCGGCCATCCTCGTCGTCGGCCCGCGTCCGCGTCTGTCCCGCGTGCTCGCCGCCGTCGTCACGACCCAGGCGGCGTTCCACCTCGCATTCCTCGCGCTCGGGTCGCCGGTCGCGACGCGCATCTCCGCGAGCGCGCACGCGGGGCATCTGCACGCCGAGGCGCACGCGCATCCGGCCCTCGTCGAGACGGCCGTCCTCGCGACGGCGGCCGATGCCCCCATGCTCGCGGCGCACGCGGTCGCCGCGCTCGTCACGACGGCGCTCCTCTGGCGCGGCGAGCAGCTCGTCCGCGCGATTGCCGCGTGGGCGATCGCGCGCCTCGTGCGCGCGGCCGCGCTCCCGCTCGTGCGCATCCGTCGTCGGCTTCCTCTGCGTGCAGACCGCCGCAGCGAGCGGGCGAGCCGGCGCTTCCACGACATCCGCCTGCAGCGCGGACCGCCTTCGGCTTCCTTCGCCTGACATCGCCCACCCCGGGCACCCGTCGCGCTCCGCGATCGCCGCGCGCGACGTCCGGCGCATCCGCGCCATCCGGCACCCCCGCGCGCCCTCCGGCCTGCCCCGCAGCCGGGCCGCGCTGCGCCGGAGCGAATCGAAGACCCCGAAGGAAACAGCCATGACTCCCATCGCCCCTGCCCGTCGTCCCGCCATCCGCCGTCGCGGCATCCGCCTCGCCGCGTCCGGCGCCCTCGCCGCCGCCCTCGTGGCCGCACCGCTCGCGGCGCACGCGCACGTCACCGTGACGCCCGACGCTCCCGTCGCGGGCGGGTACGACGTGCTGACGTTCGCGTTCTCGCACGGATGCGACGACTCCCCCACGACCGCCCTCGTGATCACGCCGCCCGCCGACGGCATCGACTCGGTCGTCCCGACGGTCCAGGCCGGATGGTCGATCGACGTCGAGCGCGACGCGTCGACCGGCCTCGTGCAGTCGATCACGTACACGGCGGACGAGCCCGTCCCGAACGCGATGCGCGCCGCGGTGGAGCTCTCGGTCGCCTACGCCGCCGACGCTCCCGACACGCTCGCATTCCCCGTCGAGCAGCTGTGCGTCGACGGGTCGACCTCGTGGTCCGAGATCGCCGAGGACGGCGAGGACCCGCACGACCTCGAGGCTCCGGCACCGGTCGTGACGCTCGCGCCGGCGGCGGAAGAGGACGGCCACGCTGCGGACGACGCGACGACGGAGACGGACGCGGGCGAGGCCGACAGCGGCGCAGTGCCGGTCGCGCTCGGTGCGGGCGGGCTCGCTGCCGGGATCGCCGCGCTCGTCGTGAGCATCCTCGCCTATCGCCGCACCGCGCGACGCTGAGACGATGCGAGGCGCCGACACCCCGTCGGCGCCTCGCATGCTCTCCTCGGATCGCGCGTGAGACGATGGAGAGGATGTCCGCGACACCGTCGAACCTGCCCCCCGTCCTGCGACCGGAGAACCCGCCGCGACGCTCCCTGACCGAGCTCGCCGAGCGCTTCGGCGGCGAGCTGCGCGGGGAGGCGACGGGCGTCGAGCTCACCGGCGTCACGCTCGCGACCGCAGACCTGCGCGCGGGCGAGGCGTTCGTCGCGATCCGCGGCGTCAACCGCCACGGTGCGGAGTTCGCGGCGGCCGCGGCCGAGAAGGGCGCCGTCGCGGTCGTGACGGACACGGAGGGCGCCGAGATCGCGGCGTCGGCCGGTCTGCCGATCGTCGTCGTCTCCGACCCGCGCGCCGTGCTCGGCGATCTGTCGGCGTGGGTCTACGGCACCGACCGCGACCTGCCGCTGCTCCTCGGGACGACCGGCACGAACGGCAAGACCTCGATCACGCACCTTCTCGACGGCATCCTCACCCAGATGGGCGTGGTGACGGGGCTCTCCTCTACCGCCGAGCGCCACATCGCGGGCGAGGTCATCGTGTCGCGTCTGACGACCCCCGAGGCGAGCGAGTTCCACGCGCTGCTCGCCCTCATGCGCGAGCGGGGCGTCGAGGCCGTCGCGGTCGAGGTCAGCGCGCAGGCGCTGACCCGCCATCGCGTCGACGGCCTGGTCTTCGACGTCGCGGCGTTCACGAATCTCACGCACGACCACCTCGACGACTACGCCGACATGCGCGAGTACTTCGAGGCGAAGGCGTCGTTCTTCACGCCCGAGCGCTCGCGCCGCGCGGTCATCTCCCTCGACTCGGCTCCCGGTGCGGAGTACGTCGCGCGCGCGACCGTGCCCGTGGTCACCGTCGCCACCCCGTCGATCGCGGCCGACCCCGATGCGGCCGCCCAGGCGGACTGGATCGTCACGATCGACGACGAGCGCCAGGAGGGCACGCGGTTCACGCTGACCGGACCGGATGGCCGCGCGCTCACGTCGGTCGTGCCGGTCATCGGCCCGCACATGGCGTCGAACGCCGGCACCGCCATCGTCATGCTGCTCGAGGCCGGCTTCGCGTGGGAGCGCATCGTCGAGGCGCTCGAGCGCGACGGCGGCATCCGCGCCTACCTGCCCGGGCGCACGCAGCTCGTCTCGGGACCGGAGGGCCCGGCGGTCTACGTCGACTTCGGCCACACGCCCGATGCGTTCGAGAAGACGCTGGCGGCCGTCCGCCGCGTGACTCCCGGCAAGGTGCTCATGCTCTTCGGCGCCGACGGAGACCGCGACAAGACGAAGCGCCGCGACATGGGCCGCACGGCGGTCGAGGGAAGCGACATCGTCGTCATCACTGACCACCACCCGCGTCACGAGGACCCCGCGGCCATCCGCGCGACCCTCCTCGAGGGCGCACGCGCGGCGAACCCGGATCACCCGATCTACGAGTTCTCGCCGCCCGAGACCGCGATCGTCGAGGCGGTCAAGCTCGTCGGACCGGGCGACGCGATCCTCTGGGCGGGCCCGGGTCACCAGGACTACCGCGACATCAAGGGCGTTCGCACGCCGTACTCAGCGCGCGAGCTCGCACGGCGCGCGCTGCGCGACGCCGGCTGGCCCGTGCCGGACCCGGCCTGGCCCGTCCCCTACGAGGACTGAGCCACACCCGAGCCCTAGCGCTTGCCCCCGAGCCCTGGCGCTTGCCCCGTGCCCTGGCGTTTGCCCCGTCCGGCCGGTCAGATCCGCGGATGGCGGCCGCACGCGGCAAGTGCACCCGCGGGCGCGCGCGCCGTCAGCCGCGTACGGCGATGAGCTCGTCGGCGCTGCGCCGCGCCCAGGCCTCCGCGTCGGCGAGGGTCTCGAGCGTGAGCTCGGCCGGAGCCTCGTGTCGGTCGAGCACGGCGGCGATCGTGTCGACGATGCCGGGGAACGACAGCCGCCCGTCGTGGAACGCCTCGACCGCCTGCTCGTTGGCGGCGTTGTAGACGGCGGGATGCGTGCCACCCGCCTCACCCGCACGTCGCGCGAGCCGCACCGACGGGAATGCGTCGTCGTCGAGCGGCGAGAACTCCCACGTCTGCGCCGCGGTCCAGTCGATCGGCACGTCGACGTCGACGAGACGCTCGGGCCACGAGAGGCCGAGCGCGATCGGGACGAGCATGCGCGGCGGTCCGGCCTGCGCGATCGTCGAGCCGTCGTGGAACTCCACCATCGAGTGGATGAGCTGCTGCGGGTGCACGACCACCTCGATCCGGTCGTACGGCACGTCGAAGAGCAGGTGCGCCTCGATCACCTCGAGGCCCTTGTTCACGAGCGTCGCCGAGTTCGTCGTGATGACGCGCCCCATCGAGAAGTTCGGGTGCTTGAGCGCCTGGGCGGGCGTGACGTCCTCGAGCGCGGATCGCGACCATCCGCGGAACGGCCCGCCCGACGCGGTCACGACGAGGCGGCGCACCTCGCCGCGCTCCCCGGCCCGCAGGGCCTGGGCGATCGCGGAGTGCTCCGAGTCGACCGGGACGATCTGCCCCGGGCGGGCGAGCCGTTTGACGAGCTCGCCGCCGACGATGAGCGACTCCTTGTTCGCGAGGGCGAGCGTGCGCCCGGCCTCGAGCGCGGCGAGCGTGGGGCCGAGGCCGACGGAGCCCGTGATGCCGTTGAGCACGATGTCGGCGTCCACGTCCCGCACGAGCTGGGCCGAGCCCTCCGCGCCGAGGGCCGTGTGCTCGACGCCGAACTCGGCCGCCTGCGCGCGGAGCAGGTCCTCGTTGGATCCCGTCGAGAGGCCGACCAGCTCGAACCGGTCGCGGTGCGCGCGGATGACCTCGAGCGCCTGCGTGCCGATGGACCCGCTCGACCCCAGGACGATGACGCGACGCACGCGGGTCACTCCGCCGGAGCCTCTTCTGCGGCGGGCGCCGGGTGCTGGGTCGCGAGGATGTCGACGACGAAGACGAGCGTCTCCTCCTGGAGCTCGTTGCCCTCGCTCGCGCCGTAGCCCTCGGCGGGCGGGATGACCGCGAGCACCTGCGAGCCGACCTTCTGGCCCTCGAGGGCCTTCTTGAAGCCCGTCACCACGCCCGTGGTCTCGAACTGCGCGGGCGTGCCGCGGTCCCAGCTCGAGTCGAACACGGAGCCGTCGGAGAGCTTCACGCCCGTGTACTGGACGAGGACCATGTCGCCCGCCTCGACCGTGGCGCCGTCGCCGGCCTTGAGGGTCGACAGCTCGGTCGTCTCCGGCGCCTCGGCGCCCTCGGGGATCGTGACGGTCGGAGCGCCGTCCTCGGCGAGCTCGACCGTGGGCATGCCCTCGGTCGGCTCCTGCTCCTCACCCCACGCCGCGGTCGGCGTCACGCTCAGGAGGTCGAAGACGTAGATCTGCGCGTTCGTCGCGGTGCCGGCCTGGTCGGTGCCCGACGGAAGCGCGAGCACGAGACGCGAGCCGACGTTCTCGCACCCCGTGAACTGGCCGAGCGACTCGGGCGACACGAGCGCGGGGAGCAGCTCGCCCTCGTTGTAGCCGAGCTCCCCGACCTTCTCGCCGCTCACGGCGTCGTAGGCGGTGAGCGCGTAGTTGAGGTAGTCGCCGCTCTGGACCGGCTCGCCATCGCCCTCCTCGAGGACGAGGCGCTGGGCCTCGGGGACCTCGATCGGCTTCTCGAAGGTGGCCGTCGACGGCTCGCCGAGCTCGCCGTCCACCGTCACCGACTCCACGGCCTCACCCGTGGGGGCGGCGGCCGCGCAGAGGTCGGCGGGCGTGCCCGTGGGCGACGCCTCCGGCTCCGCCTCTCCCGAGGGCGCGCAGCCCGCGAGGGCGAGAGCCGCGACGACGGCGGTGGACATCAGGCCAAGGGAGCGAGCACGCACGGAAACCTCATTCATCGGGGGATCGCGTCCCATCCTCCCCGATTTCCGCTCCGCATGCGCTGAACGCCGCGGTCGCACCGGCGATCCGCAGGATTCCGGCGGCGGCATACGTCGGCAGTACCCTGGAGGGATGACCGACGACGTGCAGAACCCGGCCGAGTCCGACGGCTCACCCGTCCGCCCCAGCTGGGTCTACACGCTGGGGCGCGTCGTCCTCGCTCCTCTCGCGCGCGCCGTCTACCGCCCTCGAGTCGAGGGCAGGGAGAACATCCCCGCCGAAGGGGCGGTCATCCTCGCGAGCAACCACCTGTCGTTCATCGACTCGATCGTCATCCCGATCGCGGCGGCACCGCGCCCTGTCCACTTCCTCGCGAAGTCGGATTACTTCACCGGCACCGGCTTCAAGGGCTGGTTCTCGCGGACGTTCTTCACGGCCGTCGGCGCGATCCCTGTCGACCGCGCCGCCGGGCAGGCCGCGCTCGACGCGCTCGACCGGCAGAAGGACATCCTCGCGACGGGCGCGGCCGTGGCGCTCCACCCGGAGGGCACGCGCTCGCGCGACGGGCGCCTGTACAAGGGCCGGACGGGCGTCGCGTACCTCGCGCTCGAGAGCGGCGCCCCGGTCGTGCCGATCGGGCTCATCGGCACGGACAAGGTGATGCCGGTGGGCGCTCGGATGCCGTCGCTCCGCGACCGGGTGACGGTGCGCTTCGGCGCGCCGATCGATGTGTCCGTGCACGGACCGGCGTCCTCGGGCAAGGCGCGCCGCGCGGCCACGGATCAGATCATGGCGGCCATCCACGAGCTGTCCGGCCAGGAGCTCGCCGGGGTCTACAACGAGCTTCCGGCGAGCAGCACGCTCGAGAAGATCAAGCGCGCCCTGCCCCACGAGCGCCTGTAGCCGTCAGCCGACGGAGACCTCCGCCTCGTGGTGCACGGGGAAGTTCACCGAGTTGGCGATGAAGCACCACTCGTGGGCGTCGTCGTGCGCCGCGCGCGCGTCCTCGACCATCGACGCGTCGGCGACCGTGACCCGCGGGCGCAGCGTCACGCTCTCATACCGCCCGCCGTTGCCCTGCTGGCGCATGGTTCCGACCGCCTCGTCGACGTACGACGTGACGACGACGCCGCGGACGACGCACGCGTGCAGGTAGGAGAGCAGATGGCACTCCGACAGCGCCGCGAGGAGCAGGTCCTCGGGGTTCCAGCGCGCACCGTCTCCGCGGAACGGCACGTCGGCGGATGCGAGCACCTCGGGCTTGCCCTCGATCCTCAGGGACACGGACCTGTCGTAGTCGCGGTATCCGGATGTCCCGGTGCCCCGGTTGCCGGTCCAGGTGGCGGTGAGCGCGTAGTGGTGTTCGCCGAGCATGCCCCCAGTGTCGCACCGCGGACGCCGGCGGAGGGCCCGCGGCGCTTCGTTAGGGTTGTGAGGTGACCCCAGAGACCTTCACCGCCCCGGATGCCGTCGAGCTCGCCGTCGTCGATCGAGGAGGGTTCGTGGAGTCCCGCCACGTCGGCGCCGCGCTCGTGCTGTCGCCCGACGGCGAGGTGGTCACGGCGCTCGGCCGCACCGACGCGCTCGTGCTCCCCCGCTCGGCGCTCAAGCCGCTGCAGGCCATCGGATCGGTCACCGCGGGCGCGCCCCTCGAGGGCGAGCGACTCGCGCTCGCCACCGCGAGCCATGCGGGTACCGACCGTCACGCCTCGGTGGTGCGTGACATGCTCGGATCGGTCGGCCTCAGCGAGGACGCCCTCGGATGCCCCGCACAGTGGCCGAGCGACTCGACGACCCGCGACGCGATGGTGCGCGACCACTTCGAGCCGTCCCGCCTCCGGATGAACTGCTCGGGCAAGCACGCCGCGATGCTCATGGCGTGCGTCGCGAGCGGCTGGGACACCGCGACGTATCTCGACCCCGCGCACCCGCTGCAGCTGCACATCCGCGAGGTCGTCGAGCGACTGTCGGGCGAGCGCGTCGGCGCCACGGTCGTGGACGGCTGCGGCGCGCCGGTGCACGCGATCACGCTCGCGGGGCTCGCGCGCGCCGTGCACCGCGCGGGCAACTCGTCGGAGCGGTCGCCGTTCGCGATGCACCGCGTCGCAGGCGCGCTCGTCCGGGCGGTGCGCGAGCACCCCTGGACGGTCGACGGGCCGGGCCGCCCGGACACGGTCGCGATCGAGACGTTCGGGGTCTACTCGAAGTTCGGCGCGGAGGGCGTGCAGACGATGATCGCTCCTGACGGGACGACCGTGGCACTCAAGATGCTCGACGGCTCGACGCGCGCGGGGGTCGTCGTCGCGCTCACCCTGCTCGCGCGGGCGGGCGCTCTCTCGGCGGAGGCGGTCGACTCCTTCGCGCGCAGCCACCCGCTGCTGTCGATCCGCGGCGGCTGCGTCGAGGTGGGTCGCATCCGCGCGACCGTGTGACGCCGAGCCCGACCGAGCCGTGTCGGATCATGGCAGCACGATCCGTCGCGGCGGGAGCCCGTCGGCGCACAGCCACGCCCGCGAGGCGCGCGTGCGCGCGAAGGGCGGCAGCTCCCGCTCCCCGGTGAGCGCGCGCAGCTCGGTCGCGCACTCGGCGCCCACGACCAGCGGATGGCCGCCGCGCGCCTCCTGAAGAAGCGCCCACTGGCGCTGCCACGACTCAGGCTCCCCCGCGACGACGACCGGCGCGTCCGCGAAAGCGAGGCTCTCGAGAGAGGATCCCGGCGGGAGCTCGTCCAGGGCGAGGATCCGCACGCCGTCGCCCCATCCGTCGGCGAGCGCGGCGCAGCGTCGACGTGCCGCTTTCACGACCAGCGCGGTGACGGGAGCGCCCGGGCGCCAGGCGACGGGCGTGGCCGGCTCAGCGTCGTCGCGAGCTGCGCCGGGAGCGAGAGCGAACTGCACCTCCTGCCCGTCGAGGACCCCGCGCCCGGGCGGCCGCCGCGGGTCGAACGTCGTCGCGTCGCCGCCCGCCGCGGCGTGGTCGGCGCGCGACGCGAGCGCCAGGAGCGCCCGCCGCGGAAGGAGATCGATGATCCGCGCGACCGCGCCGGTGACGCGCGCGGTCGTCGCGACGACGGTCATCCGCCTCTCCCCCGCATCGCGCACGACGTTCTCGATGCGCTCGGCGATGGCGTGCGCGTAGTCGTGGGGGAATCGCGCGAGCAGAGCGTCGAGATCGTCGATCAGGAGCAGCCCGTCGACGGCGTGCTCGGCGCGCTCGACGGCATCCCAGGCTCCCTCCGCGTCGCGGGGGACGACGATGGCATCGGGGCGCTGCGCACGGACGAGACGCACGACGTTCGAGGTGCCGCTCCCCGATCCGCCGACGACGACGAGCCCGCGCTCGACACCGGGGCGGAGGGTCACCACCGGCTGGCGCTGCCGCTCCGGATCGTCGGCGATGCCGAGCACGACGGCGGAGGCATCCGGCTCGCGGCCGCGCACCGCGGCGAGGGGCAGCTCGGACGGCAGCGGCGGCAGCCACGGGCCCTGTGCGCGCGGCGCCCCCTCGGCGACGATCGGCGCGAGCTCGCGCGGGGTGGTGAGCGCGATGCGCGTGAGCCGTGGCGCCGCGTCGGCCGCTCGGCGGATGTACGCGAGGCCGCGCCCGTCGGCGCCGCCCGGCAGCGTCGCGGCGAGATCGACGCCGATCACGCCGCGGCTCTCGGACGGCTCGGCGACGCGCAGGGCGATGCGCAGGGGGCAGTTGGCGACCAGGGCATCGCGGAGCACGCCCGTCGAGCGCTGCGTGCCCAGGATGAGATGCATGCCCAGCGCCCGGCCGCGTGCGGCGACGTCGGCGAAGACGGCGTGGAGATCCGGGTGCTCCTGCAGCATGGCCGCGAACTCGTCGACGACGATGACGAGGCGAGGCAGCTCGACGCCGGGCGCGCCGACATCGCGCGCCCCGCACGCAGCGAGCCGTGCCTCGCGCCGGCGCACCTCGGCGCGCAGGCTCTCGACCGCCCGCCGCGATGCCGCCCCATCGAGGTCGGTGATGACCCCGGTCACGTGCGGCAGCTCGGAGAGCGCATCGAACGCGGTTCCGCCTTTGAAGTCCGCGAGGAGGAACACCACGCGGTCGGCGGTGTAGGTCCTCGCGAGCGAGGCGACCCACGTGACGAGCAGCTCGCTCTTGCCCGCTCCCGTCGTCCCCACGACGACCGCGTGCGGACCGTCGGCGACGATGTCGATCACGGCCGGCTCGCCGTCCGCCCGCCCCACGACCGCCGGCAGACCCGCGCGATCCCCGGATGCGACGGGCTCGAGCTCGCCGAGGGTCAGCGCGGCATCGGGCCCGCCGCGGCCGCCGCGCTCGGCTCCGCGGCCCGCGAGCCCCTCGGCCACGGCCTGCGCCTGCGCGCGGGAGACGGCCTCGAGGGCGACGTCCTCCTCGTGCGTGCCGCGGATGAGCCGCCCCTGCAGGCCCTCGCCGACGTCGAGGACCGCCCCGCAGGCCTCGGGCGGAGCGGCATCCGGCGCGCGGACCGCGATCACGATGTCCGCGTCCGGCGGCGGTCCCTCGCCGGAGAGCGCCAGACGCCGCGACGGCGCCGAGGTCTGCCGATGCGGCAGCGCCTCCATCCACTCCTCCCCGGGAGGAGCCGCCGCGACGCCGAGAGCCTCGGGAGCCATCCGCAGGCAGACCTGGAGCGCGAGGGCGCGCGCCACCGCCTGGGCCACGACCGGCGCTCCCCGCACGCACACGCCTTCGCCCGGTGCGATGGAGATCGGGGCATCGGGAAGGACGCCCGCCCGCCGGCGCAGGGCGTCTGCGCGCTCGCCCTCGCCGCCCGACACGCGGACGCGACTCGATGCCTCCCCGCGGCCGACCACGAGTTCGTCGGAGGGAGCGCGCCACACCGCGCGCTCGTCGGCGAGCAGCGCACCGAGATCGACGAGCCGGCGGTTCAGCTCGACCCGCTCGCGATCGTGGCGCTGCTCGATCTCGCGCTCGATGCGCGCACACGCCTCGGCGTAGGCGGCGTCGGCGCGCCGACGCTCCCGTCGGGAGCTGCGTCGCGCGTCGACCGCGGCGGCGACGGCCATGAGCGGGCCGAGGGCGGCGAAGCAGAGGGACAGCAGCGACCCCGTGACGAACCACATGGCGACGCCGCCGACGACGGGCACGAGCGCCGCGAACAGCGGCCAGCGTGCGGGCCGCGGCGGCGGGGCGGGCGACGGCAGCGAGAGCGGCTCGTCGATGCGCGCCGCGAGGGGACTCGTCATGCTCCCATGTCATCGCGGATGACGAGTCGGATGGCCGGCGACTGCTCCCCTGTGGACAGACGCGCCGGGCGCGCAGGCCTGTGCACGCGGCGCGGGCCGCGTTGTGGTGCCCGGAATCGGATGGCCGGGGCTCCTGTGCGCGTGTCTGTCCCAGGAGCGCTCACCCGCCCCGCCGATCCGAATCCGGTGACGCTCGCATCCCCGGGCCGATCCAGCGCGCAGGCCGATCCGGCGTGGGCCGATCCGGCGCGAGGGCCTGTGCCCGCGGCGCGTGCCGGCCCGCGCCGACGTCAGGACGCGCTACGCGGCCGGGCCCGCCGTCTCGGACGGGTCCGGGTCCTCATCCGTGCCCGAGGCGCCTGCCGTCTCGGCGGCGTCGACGGTCGGCAGCTGCGCGGTCGCGGCGTCATCGGCGGACGCAGGGGCCGGAGCGCCGGGCTCGGTGACGTCGACGACGATGATCGAGATGTTGTCGCGCCCGCCGTTCTCGAGCGCCGCGGCGAGCATGGCCTCGATGGCCGCGGCAGGGTCGGGGTTCTGCCGGAGGAAATGGAGGATGCCGTAGTCGGTGAGCTCCTTGGTGAGCCCGTCCGAGCAGATCACGAAGCGGTCGCCCGCGCGCACGTCGAGCCGCACGTAGTCGGGGATCACGCTCTCGCTCGGCCCCACGGCGCGCGTGATGACGTTGCCGTACGGGTGGTTCTCGGCCTCCTCGGGGCTGAGCCGACCCGAGGCTACGAGCTCCTGCACGAGCGAGTGGTCGACCGTGATCTGGGCGATCGCGTCGTCGCGGTCGAGATAGACGCGCGAGTCGCCGATGTTCAGGACGATCCAGGCGTCCTCCTCGCCGTCCGCGTGGAGGTAGATGCCGGTGACCGTCGTGCCGGTGCCCTCGTCGGTCGTCTCGGGGTGATCGCCGATGTCGCCGACGGCGCGCTGGAGAGCCTCCTCGATCGCCTCGGGAGTGATGTCGCCGTGCTCGACCACGCGCTGCAGCTGCGCGATCGTGCTGGCGCTCGCGATCTCGCCGCCGATGTGGCCGCCCATGCCGTCGGCCACGACGAAGAGCGGGAACTGCGCGAGCACCGCGTCCTGGTTGATCTCGCGCTTGCGACCGCGGTCCGTCACGGCCGCCCACGAGACGGTGACGTCGCCTCCGGATCGTCGCACGATCGTCGACTGCGTCGTCACGGGTGCGTCTGGCACGGATCGGCCTCCGGGTGTCGTGGAGCGCTCGTGCGAGCGAGCGCGGGTCATCACATCTTAGTCGAGCCGTGCGACCCGGCTGCGTCGGCCGCACGGCGGAGGGCCCGCACCGGTGCCGGTGCGGGCCCTCCGCGAGGTCGTCAGCGCGTCACGGCTGCGCGGGAGGCGCGGGCGGGGACGGCGGACGGTCGTCTCCCGCCGACGGGGCGGGTGGCGTGGTCCCGCCGGGAGGCGGCGGGTACGCTCCGGGCGCGTCGCCCGCGGGCGGGAAGGCGCCGGTCGCGTCGGCCGGCGGCGGGTACGCACCCGGGGCGGGCGGCGGCGGGTACGCGCCGGGCTGACCGGCCGCGGGCTGACCGTAGGCCGGGGCGGCCTGGCCGTAGCCGGGCGCGGCAGCGGGCTGGGTCGGCACGCCGTCCCACACGGTGCGGTCGCCGAGGAATCCGTTGCCGGCCCACGAGGCGGGCGCGACGTTGGGGTTCCAGCGCGACTTGTCGAAGGCGTTGATGCCGAGCCACACGAGCGACAGGAACACATAGAGGACGACCCACGCGCCCTCCTTCTGGAGCTTGAGCCCGACGCGGTAGGCCGCCATCGCGGACAGGACCGCGATGGCGAGGCTGAAGACATACCCGATGCCGATCCAACTCAGCAGCAGCGCGCCGCCGAGGCCGTACAGGACGAGCCAGGGGCTGAGGTCGCCGAGCTTGAAGAACACCATCATGTTGTAGACCGGCACCCAGGCGCGCCAGCGCCCCTGCACGCCCGCCTTGTCGAAGATCTTCATCAGGAACCACGAGCCCAGGACGTAGAAGACAACGCCGATCAGGAGTCCGAAGAAGGCGAAGAGTCCCGCGAGCGCGAGAATCGCGCTGCTGTCGGGACCGTACACGTCGTCATACATGGAAGTTCCCCTCTGTCTGCAGCTGCCGTCAGCCGCAGCTCACACGATGCCAGAAGCGCGGTATCCCCCGCTACTCCCGCGCGAAGAGCAGCACCTCGCGCGAGCTCTCCCCCGGCCGCAGGTCCAGACCGGCATCCGCGGCCCACGCGAGGAGCCCATCCGCCGTCCGCCACGTCGGACGCGACTCCGCGAGGGCGCGCACGAACAGGCCCTTCGCCTTCTTGTTGAAGTGGTTGAGGGCGCGCACCGCTCCGTCCGCGCCCTCGACGACGACGGACACGTAGACCGACGCGACGTCGTCGGGCACCGGGCCGAGGTCGACATACGCCTTCGAGCGCAGGTCGACGACGAGCCCATCGGCCGCCTCCCGCAGCGCCTCCCCGGTCGGGCCCGCCCAGTGGCGGCGGAGCGCGGGAACGCCCGGCAGCGAGGTGCCCGCGGCCAGCCGATACGCCGGCACGAGGTCGCCCGCGCCGACCGGGCCGAACGGCGCCGTCTGGATGAGCGCATGCCGTGCGAGCCAGCCACGCGCGGCACCCGACAGCGACGCCGCGTCGAGCGCGTCGAACAGCACGCCCGTGTAGCGGTCCATGGCGGGCATCGTCGGCGCCGTCAGCAGCGCGGCGTTGTGCGCGATCTCGCCGCGCTGGCGCTCGCTGAGCTTCAGCACGCGCGCCGCGCGGTCGACGTCGGCCGAGAGCGCGACGAGGGCCTCGGCGACGTCCTCGCGGTGGCGCCGCAGCGAGGGCAGACGCAGGCCGCCGAGGTCGATCGGGGGCCGGTCGCCGCCGGGCCGCTTGGTCTCGGACGGGGGAAGGAGGAGGAGCACGGATGGTCCCTTCCGCACGGATGGTGCACAGACGAAAGCGCCAGGGCGGAGGATCCGAGGATCCTCCGCCCTGGCGGGAAGGTGAGCTGCGTCAGTCGACGAGCTGGGCGTGGCCGGCGACGATGGTGAGCACGTCGCCCTCCATCGACACGAACCCGTCGCGGGCGTCCGCGACGATCTTCGTGCCATCCGCCTGCGTGATGCGGACCTGCCCCTGAGAGAGGATCGACAGCACGGGCTCGTGCCCCTGCATGAAGCCGATCTCACCCTCGGTGGTCTTGGCGACCACGAGGCTCGCCTCGCCCGTCCAGACCTCCGCCTCAGCGGAGACGAGGGTGACGTTGAGCGCCATGATCAGGCGTTCTCCTTCTGGATCTTCGCCCACTGCGCCTCGACGTCGCTGATGCCGCCGACGTTGAAGAACGCCTGCTCCGCGACGTGGTCGAACTCGCCCTTGACGATCGCGTCGAACGACTCGATCGTCTCCTTGAGCGGAACGGTCGAGCCCTCGACACCGGTGAACTTCTTCGCCATGTAGGTGTTCTGCGAGAGGAACTGCTGGATGCGGCGTGCACGCGACACGACGATCTTGTCCTCTTCCGAGAGCTCGTCGACACCAAGGATCGCGATGATCTCCTGCAGCTCCTTGTTCTTCTGGAGGATCTGCTTGACCGACGTCGCGACGCGGTAGTGGTCCGCGCCGAGGTAGCGCGGGTCCATGATGCGGCTCGTCGAGGTCAGCGGGTCGATCGCGGGGTACAGACCCTTCGACGCGATCTCACGCGAGAGCTCGGTCGTCGCGTCGAGGTGCGCGAACGTCGTGGCGGGAGCCGGGTCGGTGTAGTCGTCGGCCGGCACGTAGATCGCCTGCATCGAGGTGATCGAGTGACCGCGCGTCGAGGTGATGCGCTCCTGGAGCACACCCATCTCGTCGGCGAGGTTGGGCTGGTAGCCCACGGCCGAGGGCATGCGGCCCAGAAGGGTCGACACCTCGGAGCCCGCCTGCGTGAAGCGGAAGATGTTGTCGATGAAGAGGAGCACGTCCTGCTTCTGCACGTCGCGGAAGTACTCCGCCATCGTCAGAGCCGACAGGGCGACGCGCAGACGCGTCCCCGGCGGCTCGTCCATCTGGCCGAAGACGAGCGCGGTCTTGTCGAAGACGCCCGCGTCCTCCATCTCGTGGATGAGGTCGTTGCCCTCACGCGTGCGCTCGCCGACGCCCGCGAACACCGACACACCGCCGTGGTCCTGCGCGACGCGCTGGATCATCTCCTGGATGAGGACGGTCTTGCCGACGCCCGCACCGCCGAAGAGGCCGATCTTCCCACCCTGCACGTAGGGGGTGAGGAGGTCGATCGACTTGATGCCGGTCTCGAACATCTGCGTCTTCGACTCGAGCTGGTCGAAGTTCGGCGCCTTGCGGTGGATCGGCCAGCGCTCCGTGACCTCAAACGTCTCGCCCTCGCCGAGGTTGAGGACGTCGCCGGTCACGTTGAAGACCTTGCCCTTGGTGATGTCGCCGACGGGCACCGAGATGGCCTCGCCGGTGTCGCGCACCTCCTGGCCGCGGACCATGCCGTCCGTCGGCTTCAGCGAGATGGCGCGGATCATGTCGTCGCCGAGGTGCTGCGCGACCTCGAGCGTGATCTCGGTCGACTCCTCGCCGATCGTGATCGTCGTCTTCAGCGCGTTGTAGACGTCGGGGATGGCGTCGTGCGGGAACTCGATGTCGACGACGGGGCCCGTGACGCGTGCGACGCGCCCGACCACCGCAGTGGTCTCAGCCGTGGCGTTGGCAGTCATACTTTCGTCTCTTTCCTGGTGGGTCTGCAGCTCAGGACGCCAGCGCGTCGGCGCCGCCGACGATCTCGGCGATCTGCTGAGTGATCTCTGCCTGTCGCGCGTTGTTGCGCAGGCGCGTGTAGTCGGTGATCAGCTTGTCGGCGTTGTCGCTCGCCGACTTCATCGCCTTCTGCGTCGCGGCCTGCTTGGCGGCCGCCGACTGCAGGAGCGCGTTGAAGATGCGGCTCTGGATGTACACCGGCAGCAGGCGGTCGAGCACCTGCGTGGGCTCCGGCTCGAACTCATAGAGCGGGTAGACGTCGGCCGGGGCCGTGTCATCCGCGTCGACGACCTCGAGCGGGAGCAGGCGCACCGACTCCGGCGTCTGCGTCATCATGCTGACGAAGCGGTTGTACACGACGTGGATCTCGTCCACGCCGCCCTCGCTCGCGTCGAGCTCGTACGCCTCGATGAGTGCCTGGGCGATCTCCTCGGCCGTGTCGAAGTGGGGCGTGTCGGCGTCGCCGACCCACTCCGCCTTCGCCGCGACACGACGGAACTGGAAGTAGCCCACCGCCTTGCGTCCGAAGAGGTAGAAGTCGATCTCCTTGCCCTCGGACTTCAGCAGCTCCGCCAGCTCCAGGCCCTCGCGGATCACCTGCGAGTTGAACGCGCCCGCGAGGCCGCGGTCCGCGCTGATGATGACGACCGCCGAACGCCGCACCGTCTCCGGCTCGCGCGTGAGCGGGTGGTCGATCGACGTGTGCGTGGCCACGGCCGAGACCGCTCGCGTCACCGCGCGGGCGAAGGGCGATGACGCGCGCACGCGCGCCATCGCCTTCTGGATGCGCGAAGCCGCGATGAGCTCCATCGCCTTCGTGATCTTCTTGGTCGTCTGAGCAGAAGAGATCTTCTGCTTGTACTCCCTGAGTTGTGCGCCCATGATGCGTCTTCTCCGGAAGGCGTTACGCCTTGCGGCCCTTGACGATCCGCTCCTGGTTCACGTCCTCGGCGGCGGCCGGCGCGAACTCCTCGCGTCCTGCGTCCGTGAGGTGCTTGCCGTCGCCCTGCTTGAACTCGAGCACGAACTTGTCGACCTGCTTCTCGAGCTCGGCCACCGTGTCGTCCTCGAGCTTGCCAGAGTCGCGCAGCGTGTCGAGGATCGACGTGTTGCGGCGGAGGTAGTCGAGCAGCTCGCGCTCGAAGCGGAGGACGTCCTCCACCTCGATCGTGTCGAGCTTGCCGTTCGTTCCGGCCCAGATCGAGACGACCTGCTCCTCGACGGGGTACGGGGTGTACTGCGGCTGCTTGAGCAGCTCGGTCAGACGCGCACCGCGCGCGAGCTGACGGCGCGACGCCGCGTCGAGGTCGCTCGCGAACATCGCGAAGGCCTCGAGCGAGCGGTACTGCGCGAGCTCGAGCTTGAGCGTGCCGGAGACCTTCTTGATGTGCTTCAGCTGCGCGTCGCCGCCGACTCGCGAGACCGAGATACCCACGTCGACCGCAGGACGCTGGTTGGCGTTGAAGAGGTCGGACTGGAGGAAGATCTGGCCGTCGGTGATCGAGATCACGTTGGTCGGGATGTACGCCGAGACGTCGTTCGCCTTCGTCTCGATGATCGGCAGACCCGTCATCGAGCCGGCGCCGAGCTCGTCGGAGAGCTTCGCGCAGCGCTCGAGCAGACGCGAGTGCAGGTAGAAGACGTCACCGGGGTACGCCTCGCGCCCCGGCGGACGACGCAGCAGGAGCGACACGGCGCGGTAGGCCTCGGCCTGCTTCGACAGGTCGTCGAACACGATGAGGACGTGCTTGCCCTGGTACATCCAGTGCTGGCCGATCGCCGAGCCGGTGTAGGGGGCGAGGTACTTGAAGCCCGCCGGGTCCGAGGCGGGAGCCGCGACGATCGTCGTGTACTCCATGGCGCCGGCGTCCTCGAGGGCGCCCTTCACCGAGGCGATGGTCGAGCCCTTCTGGCCGATCGCGACGTAGATGCAGCGGACCTGCTTGGTCGGGTCGCCCGACTCCCAGTTCGCCTTCTGGTTGATGATCGTGTCGATCGCGATCGCGGTCTTGCCCGTCTGGCGGTCGCCGATGATGAGCTGACGCTGGCCGCGGCCGACCGGGATCATGGCGTCGATGGCCTTGATGCCCGTCTGCATCGGCTCGTGGACGCTCTTGCGCTGCATGACGCCGGCGGCCTGGAGCTCGAGCGCGCGGCGTCCCTCGACGCCGGTGATCTCGCCGAGGCCGTCGATCGGGTTGCCGAGCGGGTCGACGACGCGGCCGAGGTAGCCCTCGCCGACGGGGACCGAGAGGACCTCGCCCGTGCGGGTGACCGTCTGGCCCTCCTCGATGCCGGTGAACTCGCCGAGGACGACGACGCCGATCTCGTGCTCGTCGAGGTTCTGGGCCAGGCCCAGCGTGCCGTCCGCGAAGCGGACGAGCTCGTTCGCCATGACGCCCGGGAGGCCCTCGACGTGGGCGATGCCGTCTGCCGCGTCGGTGACCGTGCCGACCTCGTTCGCCGCGGAACCGGTGGGCTCGTAGGCGGCGACGAAGTCCTTCAGCGCGTCACGGATGACGTCGGGGCTGATGGTGATGTCTGCCATTGTCTTCCTTAGTGTTGTGGGGCCGATGGCGACCCCTGAGCCGTCCGCCGGGGCGGGAGAGCTTTCAGCCTGCGAGCCTCTGCCGGAGATCGGCGAGGCGGGACGAGATGCTGCCGTCGATGACGTCGTCGGCGACCTGGATGCGGATGCCGCCGACGACCGTCGGGTCGATCACCGGGTTCAGCGCGACCGCGCCTCCGTACTGCTTCGACAGCGCGGCGGCGAGACGCTCGCTCTGCGCGGCCGAGAGCGGCACGGCGGTGTAGACGGTCGCGACCGTCCGGCCGCGCTGGGCGGCGGCGATCTTCATGGCGCGCGAGAGGATCGCGCGCACGCGACGGTTCCGCGGCTGCTGCACGAGCGACGAGACGATGAGCGTCGTGCCCTCGCTGGCGCGTCCCTGGAGGAGGGAGGCGATGAGCTCCCCCTTCTTGGCGTCGTCGCCGAGCCGGCTGCCGAGCGCGAGCTCGAGCTCCGGGTTCGCCGAGACGATGCGGGCGACCTGGAAGAGCTCGGCCTCGACGTCGCTCTGCTCGGCCTTGGCGGCCGCGCGGATGGCGAGCTCCTCGAGACCGAGGACGAGGTCGTCGCCCGACGACCAGCGCTGCGCGACGGTCTGCTGGAGCAGACCCTGGGCGGCCGGCGACAGCGACCCGAAGGCCCTGGCGACGAGCGCGCCGCGCGCCTCGGGGGTCGCCGCGCGATCTGCGAGCGCGCCGCTCAGCGCGGACGAGCCGGCGACGGCACGCGACGCGGCGAACAGCTCGCGCGCCGTGTCGAGGTCGACCTGCGCCGCGTCGAGCGCTTCCGCGCCGACCGCGAGCGCCTGAGTGGTCGCGCTTCCCATTACTTCGCCGCCTTCTCGGATGCCTCGAGGTCGGCGAGGAAGCGGTCGACCACGGCCTGGGCCTTCTGGTCCTCCGTGAGGGTCTCGCCGATGACGCCCGAAGCGAGGTCGAGGGCGAGCGTGCCCACCTCGCCGCGGAGCGACACGAGCGCCGCCTGGCGCTCGGCTTCGATCTGCGCGTGCGCGGTCGCCTGGATGCGCTCGGCCTCGGCCACCGCGGTGTCCTTGGCCTCGGCGACGATCTTCTTGCCGTCCTCGCGGGCGGCCTCGCGGATGTCGCCGGCTTCCTTGCGGGCCTCGGCGAGCTGCTTGGTGTACTCCTCGAGGGCGGCCTCGGCCTGCTTCTGGGCCTCGTCCGCCTTCGCGATGTTGCCCTCGATGGCGGCAGAGCGCTCGTCGAGCATCTTCGTCAGGCGCGGGATGGCGACGAAGATCACCACCGCGAGGATGATGATGAAGCACACCGCGGACCAGACGATGTCGTACATCGCCGGGAGGAGCGGGTTGTGCTCGGCTTCCTCGGCGGCGACAGTGACAAGAGCGTTCAGCATCCTGCCTCCTTAAATGTCTGGCGAGGGATCAGTTGTAGCCGAAGATGAAGCCGGTGGCGATGCCGATGAAGGCGAGGGCCTCGGTGAAGGCGATACCGATCCACATCAGCGTCTGGAGGCGGCCGGCGAGCTCGGGCTGGCGGGCAGTCGACTCGATCGTCTTGCCGACGACGATGCCCACGCCGATCGCGGGGCCGATGGCGGCGAGGCCGTAGCCGACCGTCGCGATCGAACCGTTGACCTCGGCCAGAATCGTGGTAGCGTCCACGGGTTTTTCCTTTCGGTAAGGCGGATGACCGTGTGGTCGTCCGTCAGTGCTCTTCCGCAACCGCGAGCTGGATGTAGACCGCGGTGAGGATCGTGAAGACGTAGGCCTGGAGCACGGCGACCAGGACCTCGAACAGGGTGAAGGCGAAGCCGAACGCGAGCGTTCCCACGCTCAGCAGCGACCACCATCCGCCCATCGAGATGAGGAAGAACTGCGTCGCCGAGAAGAACAGCACGAGCATGAGGTGCCCGACGATCATGTTCATCAGAAGTCGCAGCGTCAGCGTGACGGGACGGATGATGAACGTCGAGAGGAACTCGAGCGGCGTGACGATGATGTAGAGGAACGGCGGGACCCCGGGCGGGAAGAGCGCGTTCCGGAAGAACCCGGCCGGGCTCTTCTTGATGCCCGCGTAGATGAAGGCCACGTACGCGACCACCGCGAGCAGCAGCGGGACCGCGATGACGCTCGTGCCGGCGATGTTGATGCCGGGGATGATGCCCGTCAGGTTCATGAACAGGATCATGAAGAACATCGTCATGAGCAGCGGCAGGAAGCGGTCGCCGTCCTTGCGCCCGAGGATGTTGTGCGCGAAGGTGTCGCGCACGAACAGCATGCCCATCTCGACGATGCTCTGGAAGCGGCCGGGGACCACGGTCATCCGGCGCGTGCCGAGCACGAGGATGAGGACGAGGACCGCGGTGGCGAGGAACTGCGCGAGGTTGATGCGCGTGATCTCGAACGGCGTGCCGACGAAGAGCAGCCCCTCGGGGAAGAAGTCCGCGATCGACGGCGGGTGGAATTCCTCGCCGTCAGCGATCTTGGCGATGAGGTTCGCTGCCTGAGTCAACCTGTGGCTCCAGCTTCTCGCGCGGAGCAGTGCCCAGCACGGTGAATTGTCATGAGAGAGCGGGTCTGCGGGGCCTCGTCGCGTTCATCGCGCCGCACACCGGCCGCAGGTGAGTCCAGCCTATCAAAGGTCGAACCCAGGTTTTGACGCTCTGTAGAAATCCGGGCGGGCGCCCGTCAGGGCGCGTCGGCGTCGGGGGCGTCCTCCCCCGGCAGCGCGACGTCGGACACATGCGGGATGCGCATGGTCCGCACGACGATGACGTCGACGACGAGCGACGCGACGACGCTCGCGACGATCGCGACGAAGAACACGACCGGCTCGAGCCACGGCTGCCCGCGCAGGAGGAAGAGCGCGCCGATGAAGACGATGAGCTTGAGGAACCATCCGCCCAGGACGATGCCGAAGAAGATCTGCACGTAGAGGGGGTCGCCGAACCAGCGGTTCGCCACGAGCACGCTCACGCTCGTCAGGATGAGGAACACCGCGGCCACGAGGGCGCCTGCGAGCGCCGACCACAGCCCGTTCGCCCCCGCGACGAGGAAGCCGATCGCTCCTCCGACGATCGCGATGACGAGCGTCGCGATGACGCTCCACCGGATGGCCGCGCGCAGGACGGGCGTGCTCGAGACGGGAGAGGGCGACATCAGGCCTCCTGTGGGGTCGGTGCGCCGGCGGGGGTGTCCGCGCCGTCGCCGCGCGGCGCGCGGCGCGAGGGGGTGAGCGTGACGACGAGGCACGCGATGATGCCGACGCCGCCGAACGCGATGCCGATCCACCAGTCGCCGGGCCATCCGTTCTGCGTCGCGATGTACATGAGCAGCACCGCGAGCGAGCAGATCGAGGTCCACGCGTAGAAGATGAGGGTCGAGTCGCGGTCGCTGTGGCCCATGTCGAGCATCCGGTGGTGCAGGTGCTTGCGATCGGGCGAGAACGGCGACTTGCCCGCGCCCATGCGGCGGATGACGGCGAGGCCGAAGTCGGCCAGCGGGAGCGCGACGACGATGATCGGCAGGATGATCGGGATGAACGCTCCGAGCAGCTGCGAGTCGAAGTCCTCGCGCCCGACGATCGACGGAGGCAGCTGACCCGTGATCGCGACCGCGCTCGTGGCCATGAGCAGGCCCAGCACGAGCGCGCCGGAGTCGCCCATGAAGAGCTTCGCGGGGCTCCAGTTCAGCGGCAGGAAGCCGATGCAGGCGCCGATGAGGACCGCAGCGATGAAGGTCGCGAAGTTGAAGTAGCTCGTCGCGCCGATGTCGCGGATGAGCAGATACGAGTACACGAAGAACACGGCGTTGGAGATGAGGCAGACGCCGGCGACGAGCCCGTCGAGGCCGTCGATGAAGTTCACGGCGTTCATGGCGATGACGATCGAGAGGATCGTGACGCCGATGCTGAACCAGCTCCCCCACACCGTGATGCCGCCGAACGGGAGGAAGAAGATCTGCAGCTGGCCGCCCACGGCGATGATGCCCGCCGCGAGGAACTGCGCCGCGAGCTTGATCATCCAGTCGAGGTCCCACAGGTCGTCGGCGACGCCGACGAGCATGATGAGCGTCACGGCGGCGAGGATCGACCACACGCGCTGCGGCTCGTCCCAGAAGATCCCGAAGTACGGGTTCGCCGCCGAGACCGCGAACGCGGTCGCGATGCCGAGGAACATCGCCACGCCGCCCAGCCGGGGCGTTGGCGTCTTGTGCACGTCGCGCTCGCGGATGCCGGGGTACAGCTTGTACCGCATCGCGAGCTTCCACACCGTCCACGAGAGGCCGTAGGTGACCGCGGCCGTCAGGACGATGATGAAGACGTACTGTCTCACGGGCCGCTCGCTGCCTCGGGCTCGGCCTCGGTCTCGGGGTCGGGCTCGAGGAGGTCGCCGAGCACGTCGCGCAGCTCCGCGCGCGTGACGGCGCCGTCGCGCAGCACGCGGACGACCGGGTCGGCGACTCCGCCCACGAGCGACGTCGCGTCGATGATCGTCGACGCGATGCCCGTCGCGGAGGCGCCCGCGTCGAGGTAGACCGCGACGCTCTCGCCGAGCATGCCGATCGCGGAGTCGATCGTCACGGCGGCGGGGCGCCCCGTGAGGTTCGCGCTCGAGACGGCGAGCGGACCGGTCTCGGTCAGCAGCTCCAGGGTGAGCCGGTGGTCGGGCATGCGCACCGCCACGGTGCCGTGCGTCTCGCCGAGGTCCCAGCTGAGGGACGGCTGGGCGGGGAGCACGATCGTGAGGCCGCCGGGCCAGAAGCGCGAGACGAGGCGCTGGACGGCCTCGGGAACCTCCTCGACGAGAGCGCGCATCGCGTCCTCGCCCGCCACGAGCACGGGCGGCGGCTGCTGGCGCCCCCTCCCCTTCGCGTCGAGCAGACGCTGCACGGCCTCGGGGCTGAACGCGTCGGCCGCGACGCCGTACACGGTGTCGGTCGGGAGGACGACGAGCTCGCCGCGGGCGATCGCCTGACGGGCCTGGCGCATGCCGGGGAGGAGCTGCGTCTCGTCGCGCAGATCGAAGAGGGGGGACATAGCGGGTCAAGTCTACGGCGACGCCGCTGGGAACGCCGGTCGCGACGCCGCGGCGGCGCCCGAACCGGTGCGGCAGGCGGTCAGGCGCGGATGGCCGTGGTCGCGCGGTCGCGCATCGTGAGATCCGGATGGGTCGCGGCTCCGCGCCATCCGTCGGCCGTGAGGAGATCGCGGATGGGCGCGCCCTGCCACTCGCCGTGCTCGATGACGAGGACGCCGCCGGGGCGCAGGAGGCGCGCGGCCGTCCGGCTCAGGACCCGCACGACGTCGAGGCCGTCCGGCCCGCCGTAGAGCGCCGCGGCAGGGTCGTGCAGGCGCACCTCCGGGTCGCGCGGGATGGCGTCGTCGGGGACGTACGGCGGATTGGAGGCGACGACCGCGACCGTGCCGTCGAGCTCGGGGAGCGCGTCGGCGAGGTCGCCGAGGACGATGCGGAGGTTCTCGGCGCCGATCCGCTCGGCGTTGCGCAGGGTCCACGCGTGCGCGTCGGGCGACTTCTCCACGGCGTGCACGCGCGCGTGCGGCACCTCGGTCGCGAGCGCGAGCGCGATGGCGCCGCTGCCCGTGCCGAGGTCGACGGCGACGGGCTCGGGCGACGGGTCGGCGCGGAGCGCGTCGATCGCCAGCTGGGCCACCATCTCGGTCTCGGGACGGGGGACGAACACCCCGGGGCCGACCGCGAGGTCGAGGTGCCGGAAGTGCGCGACGCCCGTGATGTGCTGCAGCGGCACGCGCGCGGCGCGGCGCTCGACGAGGGCCTCGAACGCCGCCGCGTGCTCGGGGGCGAGCGCATCGCCGCGGATGACCGCGGCCTGCACTCCCCCGCGGCTCTCGCCGCACACGTGCGCGAGCAGGAGCTCGGCGTCGACGTCGGGGTCGGGCACCCCCGCGTCGGCGAGGATCCGGGCGGCCTCCGACAGAGCGGAGCGGACGGAGGCGGCGGCGGGCCGAGGGGCAGGGGGCGTCATGGCCCGTCCAGTCTACGGACGGCGTAACTCGGTTACGCCGTCGCGCGGCGCCCCGGGCGTTGTGCCCTAATGTGAAGCCGATCGCAGGATCTCCTCCGCAGAAAGGCCGTCATGACCGGTATCCACGCAGACGTCACCACCGCGTTCGGCAACACCCCGCTCGTCCGCCTCAACCGCGTCGTCGAGGGCGCGGGCGCCGAGGTGTACGCCAAGCTCGAGTACTTCAACCCCGGTTCGAGCGTCAAGGACCGCCTCGGCATCGCGATCATCAACGCGGCGGAGGAGTCGGGCGAGCTCAAGCCCGGCGGCACGATCGTCGAGGCGACGAGCGGCAACACGGGCATCGCCCTCTCGCTCGTCGGCGCCGCCCGCGGCTACAAGGTCATCCTGACGATGCCGGCCTCGATGTCGAAGGAGCGCCGCGTGCTCCTCAAGGCGTTCGGCGCCGAGCTCGTGCTCACCGACCCCGCCGGCGGCATGAAGGCCGCCGTCGCGGAGGCCGAGCGCATCGCGTCCGAGACGCCCGGCGCCATCCTCGCGAAGCAGTTCGCGAACGAGGCGAACCCCGCCATCCACCGCAAGACCACGGCCGAGGAGATCTGGCGCGACACCGACGGCCAGGTCGACATCTTCGTCGCCGGCATCGGCACGGGCGGCACGATCACGGGCGTCGGGCAGGTGCTCAAGGAGCGCAACCCCGACGTGAAGGTCGTCGCGGTCGAGCCGAGCGCCTCGCCGCTGCTGTCGCAGGGCACCCCCGGCCCGGCGAAGATCCAGGGCATCGGCCCGAACTTCGTGCCCCCGATCCTCGACACCGAGGTGTTCGACGAGGTCGTCACGGTCGAGTTCGACGACGCGATCGCCACCTCGCGCGCGCTCGCCGCGAACGAGGGCCTGCTCGTCGGCATCTCGTCGGGCGCGGCCGCCTGGGCCGCGATCGAGGTCGCCAAGCGCCCCGAGAACGCCGGCAAGAAGATCGTCGTGATCATCCCCGACACGGGCGAGCGCTACCTCTCGACGGCCCTGTTCGAGGACCTGCGCGAGGACTGACCGCCCGATGTCCTTCTGGAGTCGCGTCCGCGAGGATCTCGACGCCGCCCGGCGTCGGGATCCCGCGGCGCGTTCCGCGCTCGAGATCGCCCTCCTCTACCCCGGCCTCCACGCCATCTGGGCGCATCGGCTGTGGCATGCCCTGTGGATCCGGGGCCTCCGGTTCGTCGCGCGCGCGGGCTCGCAGCTCACGCGCTGGCTGACCGGCATCGAGATCCATCCCAGCGCCGTGATCGGCCGCCGGTTCTTCATCGACCACGGCATGGGCGTCGTGATCGGCGAGACCGCCGAGATCGGCGACGACGTCATGCTCTACCACGGCGTCACGCTCGGCGGCCGCACCCACGACGGCGGAAAGCGCCACCCCACGCTGGGCGACGGCGTCGCCGTCGGCGCGGGAGCCAAGGTCCTCGGCCCCGTCGTGATCGGCGACCGCTCGATGATCGGCGCGAACGCCGTGGTCACCCGCAGCGCTCCGGCCGACACGGTGCTCGTCGGCATCCCCGCGAAGGCGCGGGCCCGCCGGTCCGGCGAGGACGCGCGCCTCATCCTCATGGCGCCCGAGTACAGCATCTGACCGCTGCTCGACGCCGGTCTCCGCAAGGCGCCGCTGGTTCGCCGCGTTTCGCGGAACCAGCGGATGGCCGTCAGGCCGCGACTGGCGGGCGCGGCAGGGGCCCGCGCGCGGCCTCGAGCTGCGCTGCAACGGCGATGATCGTGCCCTCGCCTCCTGGGCGTCCGATGAGCTGCACACTCACGGGGCGCCCTGACGCGTCGGGCAGCAGCGGCACCGTGAGCGCGGGCAGCCCGCTCACATTCACGAAGCTGGTGTGCGGCGCGTAGGAGCACTGCTGCGCGAAGTTCCGCTCGGGATCGTCCTGGTCGTACCACCCCACGGGGCGCGGCGACTGCGCGAGCGCGGGCGTCAGGACGACGTCGAACGGCGCGAACGCCGCGATCGTCTCCCGCTCGAACACGGTCGCGGCGGCATATGCGGCCAGCACGCGCTCAGCCGCGAGCGCCCTCCCCTCGCGCACGAGCCACGCCGTGAGGGGCTCGAGGTCGAGGTCCAGGCGATCGTCGGCCACGGGGATCCGCGCAGCGGAGGCGCGCCAGATCGTCGTGAAGAGCTCGGGGTACCCGCGCGGCTGCCAGTCCGCGTCCGAGACATCGTGCCCCGCGGCTTCGAGGAGCGCGATCCCGCGGTCGAACGCCGCGCGCGCGGCGGGATCGAGGGCCGTGTCGGTCCATCCGTCCCACGGCGTGACGGTCGTGATGCCCACGCGGAGTCGGCCAGGGTCGCACCGGGCGGCCGCGGCGAACGGGCCGCGTCCGGGTGCGCGCGTCGCGTAGGTGTAGGCAGCGAATGCCGCGAGCGCGTCGAGCAGGAACGCCGCGTCCTCGACGGTGCGGGCGATCGGGCCGGCGACGGACAGCCCGCCCGGCGCATCGAGCCCCGAGCCGATCGGCAGGCGGCCGCGCGACGGCTTGATCCCGACGACCCCCACGGTCGCGGCGGGGATGCGGATGGATCCGCCGCCGTCCGAGGCGGGAGCTGCGGGCAGCAGGCCGGCCGAGACCGCGACGGCCGCCCCGCCGCTCGATCCGCCGGCGCCCGTCGCCGGGTCCCACGGGTTCCGCGTGGGCGGGGCGACGCGCGACTCGGTGTAGCCGGTCATGCCGAACTCGGGGGTGCTCGTCTTCCCGAGGCTCACGGCTCCGAGCTCGTCGAGCGCGAGCGCGAGCGGGTCGGATGCCACGGGCACGTACGCGGCGAACGCTCGCGATCCGTAGCGGGTCGGCACTCCGGCGCGCGCGGTGAGGTCCTTGTCGGCGAGAGGCAGGCCCCACAGGGGACGCGTCGGGTCAGGCTGTCCGAGCCGATCGGCGGCCGCGAGGGCCCGCGCGGCCGTCACCTCGGCGAAGGCGCCGAGGCCGTCGTCGAGTCGGGCGATCCGGTCGAGGAAGTGCGTCGCGACCTCGCGCGGCGCGACCTCGCCGCGCTGGAGTGCCGCCGCGAGCTCGACGGCGCTCAGCTCGTGGATGTCCATCCGACCATCCTCCCGCACGATCGCCGCACCGCCTTGGTCCACGGCGGCGATCGCCCAGGTCGCACTTCGCGGCCTCAACCCGACCAATACGGCCGGAAACCGCGACCCCGACAGGGCGACACCCGCCCAGGTCGCACTTCGCGGCCCCCAACCGACCAATACGGACGGAAACCGCGACCCGAACGGGGCGACACCCCGCCCAGGTCGCGCTTGGCGGCCTCAACCCGACCAATACGGCCGGAAACCGCGACCCCGACACGGCGACACCCGCCCAGGTCGCACTTCGCGGCCCCCAACCGACCAATACGGACGGAAACCGCGACCCGAACGGGGACGACGGATGACCCAACGGGACGACGGATGGCGTCAGCCGGCCGAGATCACTCCCCGAGCGACGCGAGGCGCTCGGCCTCGTCGGCCTCGATGCAGGACTGCACGACGGGCTCGAGCGCGCCGTCCATCACCTGGTCGAGGTTGTACGCCTTGTATCCCGTGCGGTGGTCCGCGATGCGGTTCTCGGGGAAGTTGTACGTGCGGATGCGCTCCGAGCGGTCCATGCCGCGGATCTGCGACTTGCGCGCGTCGGCCGCGACGGCCGCGAGCTCCTCCTGCTGCTTCGCGAGCAGACGCGCGCGGAGGACGCGCATGCCCGCCTCGCGGTTCTGCAGCTGCGACTTCTCGTTCTGCATCGACACGACGATGCCGGTCGGCACGTGCGTGATGCGCACCGCCGAGTCGGTCGTGTTGACCGACTGGCCGCCGGGTCCGGACGACCGGAAGACATCGATCTTCAGGTCGTTCGGGTCGATGTGGATCTCCTCGGGCTCGTCGACCTCGGGGAAGACGAGCACGCCGGTCGTCGAGGTGTGGATGCGCCCCTGCGACTCGGTCGCGGGCACGCGCTGCACGCGGTGCACGCCGCCCTCGTACTTGAGGTGCGCCCACACGCCCTGCGCGGGGTCGTTCGAGGATCCCTTGATGGCGACCTGCACGTTCTTGTAGCCGCCGAGGTCGGACTCGTCGCGCTCGAGGAGCTCGGTCTTCCACCCCTTCGACGCCGCGTACTGCATGTACATGCGCAGGAGATCGGCCGCGAAGAGGGCGCTCTCGGCGCCGCCCTCGCCGGCCTTGATCTCCATGATCACGTCGCGCGCGTCATCCGGATCGCGCGGGATGAGGAGACGCCGCAGCCGCTCCTGCGCCTGCGCGAGGTGCTCCTCGAGTGCCGGCACCTCCTCGGCGAAGGCGTCGTCCTCCTTCGCGAGCTCGCGAGCGGCCTCGAGGTCCTCCCCCGCGGCGATCCACTCCTCGTGCGCGCGCACGATGCGGCTGAGCTCGGCGTAGCGCCGGTTGACCCGCTTGGCGCGCGCCGCGTCGGCGTGCACGGCGGGGTCGGAGAGCTCCTCCTGCACCCGCCGGTGCTCGTCGATCAGCGCCTGGACGGACTCGAACACGCGTGCTCCCCCGCCCGCGTCAGCGGATGTCGTTCTCGTGGCCCGAGCCGCGGCCGCCCGTCGCCGGGATCGACTTCTGCATCTGCACGAGGAACTCGACGTTCGACTGCGTCTCCTTGAGCTTGTCGAGGATGACGCCGAGCGCGTGCTGCTGGTCGAGGCCCGCGAGGGCGCGACGCAGCTTCCACGTGATCTTCACCTCGTCGGGCGACAGGAGCATCTCCTCACGGCGCGTGGACGACGCGTTGACGTCGACCGCCGGGAAGATCCGCTTGTCGGCGAGCTGACGCGAGAGGCGCAGCTCCATGTTGCCGGTGCCCTTGAACTCCTCGAAGATCACCTCGTCCATCTTCGATCCGGTCTCGACGAGCGCCGTGGCGAGGATGGTCAGCGAGCCGCCGTTCTCGATGTTGCGCGCGGCGCCGAAGAAGCGCTTGGGCGGGTAGAGCGCCGACGCGTCGACGCCGCCGGTGAGCACGCGGCCCGAGGTCGGGGCCGAGATGTTGTACGCGCGTCCGAGGCGCGTGATCGAGTCGAGCAGCACGACGACGTCGCGGCCCAGCTCGACGAGGCGCTTCGCCCGCTCGATCGCGAGCTCGGCGACCGTCGTGTGGTCCTCCGCGGGACGGTCGAACGTCGAGGCGATGACCTCGCCCTTGACCGACCGCTGCATGTCGGTGACCTCCTCGGGCCGCTCGTCGACGAGCACGACCATGAGGTGGGCCTCGGGGTTGTTCTGCGAGATCGCGTTCGCGATCTGCTGCAGGACGATCGTCTTGCCGGCCTTGGGCGGCGCGACGATGAGGCCGCGCTGGCCCTTCCCGATCGGCGCGACGAGGTCGATGATGCGCTGCGTGAGCTTCTCGGGCGCGGTCTCGAGGCGGAGGCGCTCCTGCGGGTAGAGCGGCGTGAGGTCTCCGAACTCGACGCGGTTCGCGGCGTCCTCGACGGACAGGCCGTTGATCGAGTCGACCTTGACGAGCGCGTTGTACTTCTGCCGGCCGGTCGACTCGCCCTCGCGCGGCTGCTTGATCGCGCCGACGATCGCGTCGCCCTTGCGGAGGTGGTACTTCTTCACCTGGCCGAGCGAGACGTAGACGTCCTGGTGCCCCGGGAGGTAGCCCGTGGTGCGGACGAACGCGTAGTTGTCGAGCACATCCAGAACGCCCGCGATCGGGATGAGGACGTCGTCCTCGCCGATCTCGGTGTCGAACTCGTCGTCGGCGCCGCCGCGGCGCTTGTTGCGCGCGCGACCACGGCCCTCGCTCTGCGCCTGGGCCTGTGCCTGGCCGCGCCCCTGGCGCTGACCGCCGCGGTCCCCGCGGTCGCCCTCGTCGTTGGCGTCGTCCTGCGTCGCGCGGGCGTCGTCGCCCTGTGCCTCGCCGTTGCCCTTGTTGCGGCCTCGGCGGTTGCGGTTGCGGCCTCGGCGGCCGGTGCCCTCCTCCGAGCGCTCGCCTTCGCGGCCGCCCTCGGCGCGTGCGGCGTCGGACGCCTCGTCGGCGTCGCCCTGCGCCTCGGCGGGTGCCTCCTCGGCGGCCGGCTCGGCCTTGCGGACCGGACGGCGGTTGCGGCCACGGCCGCGGCCGCCCTCGGCCTGCTCGGCCTCGGCCTGCTCCGCCGGGGCGGCGTCGGCCTGCTCGGCGGGCTTCTCGGCGTCCTCCGCGGGCGCCTCGACGGCGTCCTCCGCGGCGGCCGTCTCGTCAGCGGCCGGCGTCCCCTCAGCGGAGGTCGCCTCGTCGGCGGGGGTCTCCTCCGCGGTCGGCGCCTCGTCCATGGCCTCGGGCGAGGGAGCGGTCTCGACCGCCTGCTCGGCGACCTCGACGACCTCCGCGGCGTCGGCGGATGCCGCCGCGTCGGCCTGCGGGGCCTCCTCTGCCGGCGTCTCGACGACGGGGTCGGCCTTCTTCGTGCGGCGCGGCGCGCGCTTGCGCACCGGCTTCGCGGGCGCCTCCTCAGCCGCGGGCGCCTCGTCGGCGGCGGGTGCTTCCTCGGCCGCGGGGGCCTCCTCGGCGGGCGCCTCGACGGCCGCGTCGGCCGTGCCGGCCGACTTCACGCGGCGCGGCGCGCGCTTGCGCACGGGCTTGGCGGGCGCCTCCTCGGCGGGTGCCGCATCTGCGGCGGGCTGGGCGTCGGCCTGCGCGCTCTCGGCGGGCGACGTCTCGGTCGCCTGCGCCTCGGGCTGCGCGTCGAAGAGGGTCTCTTCTCCGCCGACGGCGTCGTTCTGGATCTCGGAGATCGGCTCCACGAGTACTCCTGTCGGTATTGCGTGGCATGACCCGAACCGCACTGGCGGGATTCGCGTGACGCGCGCCACGACGCGCGTGGATCTCGGCCGGTCTCGGAGACGGCGGGGATCGTGCGGGGGCTTCGCAGAATTGCGACGGTGGCTTCGAACGTGCTATTCAGCACCCACCGGGATGTCCCTCACTGTACCACCTTTGAAATCGACGGCGAGCATGAGGGCGTCCCACGGGGTGTCCGCGACCCGGGCGACGAGCTCGGCTGCCTCGACGCGGCGGCCGGGGCCGTCGGCGAGGACGAGGACGCTCGGGCCTGCGCCCGAGACGACGGCCGCGAAGCCCGCCGCGCGCAGCGCCTGCACGAGCCGGTGCGTCTCGGGCATCGCCTCGGCGCGGTAGTTCTGGTGGAGCTTGTCCTCGGTCGCGGCGAGCAGCAGCTCGGGGCTCTGCGTGAGCGCCGCGATGAGGAGCGCCGAGCGCGAGACGTTGAACACGGCGTCCTCGCGCGGCACCTGCAGGGGCTGCAGGCTGCGCGCGAGGGAGGTCGACATGGTCGTCTCCGGGACGAAGACGACGGGCGCGACGCCGCGATGCACGAGGAGCTTCTTGTGCTGCGGGCCCCGCTCGTCGACCCACGCGATCGTGAGCCCGCCGAAGAGGGCAGGGGCGACGTTGTCGGGGTGTCCTTCGAGCTCGGTCGCGAGGCGGAGGAGGTCGTTCTCGGAGAGCTCGACGTCGCCCTCGAGGAGCCCCTTCGCGGCGAGCACGCCGGCCGAGACGGCGGCGCCCGAGGAGCCGAGGCCGCGCCCGTGCGGGACGCCGTTGTGCGCGACGAGCCGCAGGCCCGGCGCGGGGCGCCCCGCATCGGCGAAGACGTGGCGGATGGCGCGCACGATGAGGTGCGACTCGTCGCGGGGGATCTCCTCCGCGCCCGACCCGGTCACCTCGATCTCGAGCTCACCCTCCGGCAGGGCCGTCACGGTGAGCTCATCGTACGCCGACAGCGCGAGGCCGAGGGTGTCGAACCCGGGGCCCAGGTTGGCGCTCGTGGCCGGCACGCGGACGTGCACCGAGCGCCGGGCTGGCGTCACGCGGGCGCTCCGACGGGAGCGAGCCCGAGCACGTCGGCGACGTCGGACGTCGAGGCGTCGACGACCGTCGGGGTCACCTCGGAGCCGTCCTCCTGCTTGAGCGCCCACTGCGGGTCCTTGAGCCCGTGCCCCGTGACGGTGATCGCGACGCGCGAGCCCGCGGGGATCGCGCCCGCCTCGGCGCGCTCGAGGAGACCGGCGACGCCGATCGCGGACGCCGGCTCGACGAACACGCCGGCCGTGCTCGCGAGGAGCCGCTGCGCGGCGAGGATGGCCGAGTCGGAGATCGCGCCGAAGTACCCGTCGGTCTTCTCGCGCGCCGCGAGGGCGAGCTCCCACGAGGCGGGGTTGCCGATGCGGATGGCCGTGGCGATCGTCTCCGGGTTCTTCACGACCTCGCCGCGGACGATGGGCGCCGAGCCCTCGGCCTGGAAGCCGAACATGCGCGGCACGCGCGTCGACGTGCCGGCCTCGGCGTCCTCGACGTACCCGCGCGAGTAGGCGGTGTAGTTGCCCGCGTTGCCGATCGGGATGAAGTGGAAGTCGGGGGCGTCGCCGAGCTGCGAGACGATCTCGTACGCCGCGGTCTTCTGGCCCTCGATGCGGTCGGGGTTGACCGAGTTCACGAGGTGCACGGGGTAGCTCTCGCTGAGCTCGCGCGCGATCTCGAGGCAGTCGTCGAAGTTGCCGCGGATCTGGATGAGCTGGCCGCCGTGGATGACGGCCTGGCTGAGCTTGCCCATGGCGATCTTGCCCTCGGGCACGAGGACCGCCGCGGTGATCCCCGCGTGCGCGGCGTACGCCGCGGCCGAGGCCGACGTGTTGCCGGTCGACGCGCAGATGACGGCCTTCGCGCCGTGCTCGACGGCGCGCGAGAGCGCGACGGTCATGCCGCGGTCCTTGAACGAGCCGGTCGGGTTCATGCCCTCGAACTTGATCCAGACATCCGCGCCCGTGCGCTGCGACAGGGCGGGTGCCGGGATGAGCGGCGTGCCGCCCTCGCCGAGGGTCACGACGGTCGAGGCGTCGGTGACGCCCAGACGGTCGGCGTACTCGCGCATCACTCCGCGCCAGACGTGGGCCATGGTCATTCTCCTTCCACGCGCAGCACCGAGGCCACGCGCTCGACGACATCGCTCTGAGCGAGGCGGGCGACGGTGTCGCTGAGCGCCTGCTCCCGAGCCCTGTGGGTTCCGATCACGATGCGGGCGGTGCCCTCGTCATCGACGGTCTGCTCGACGGTCGCCGCGGAGACGCCGCCGTCGTTGAGGATGCCCGCGATCGTCGCGAGCACGCCCTGCTCGTCCGACACCTCGAGGGTGATCTGGTAGCGCGTCGTGATGCGCCCGATCTCGGCGGTCGGCAGGCTCTGGCGCGCCGACTCCCCCACGCCCACGCCGCCGGCGATGTGACGGCGGGCGGCCGAGACGACGTCGCCGAGCACGGCCGACGCGGTCTGCACGCCGCCCGCTCCCGCGCCGTAGAACATGAGGGGGCCCGCCGCCTCCGCCTCGACGAACACGGCGTTGTTGCCGCCGTGCACCGTCGCGAGAGGATGGTCGCGGCTGATGAGCGCGGGATACACGCGCACCGAGATCGACTCGTCCTCCCCGTCGGCGCCGGGCAGGCGCTCGCACACGGCGAGGAGCTTGATGACGAAGCCCGCGCGGCGCGCGCCCTCGATCATGTCGGCCGTGATCGACTCGATGCCCTCGCGGTGCACGTGCTCCATCGCGACCTCGGTGTGGAAAGCGAGGCTCGCGAGGATGGCCGCCTTCTGGGCCGCGTCGTATCCCTCGAGGTCGAGGGTCGGGTCGGCCTCGAGGTAGCCGAGATCCGTCGCGATGCGCTGCGCCTCCTCGGCGGAGAGCCCCTCGCGGTCCATCTTGTCGAGGATGAAGTTCGTCGAGCCGTTGACGATGCCGAAGATGCGGACGATCCGGTCGCCTGCGAGCGAGTCCTTCAGGGGGCGGATGATCGGGATCGCGCCCGCGACGGCGGCCTCGTACGAGACGGACGCGCCGACCTGGTCGGCCGCGTCGAAGATCTCGGCGCCGTGAGCGGCGAGGAGGGCCTTGTTGCCCGTCACGACGTCGGCGCCCGAGTTCAGGGCGGTGAGGATGTGGGTGCGGGCGGGCTCGATGCCGCCCATGAGCTCGATGACGATGTCGGCGCCGACGATGAGGTTCTCGGCGTCGGTCGTGAGCAGCTCGCGCGGGAGCTCGACGTCGCGAGGGGCGTCGAGGTCGCGGACGAGGATGCCCGAGAGCTCGAGGCTCGCGCCGCTGCGCTCGGCGAGGTCGTCGCCGTGCTCGAGAAGCAGGCGCGCGACCTGCGAGCCGACGGAACCGGCGCCCAGCAGGGCGACCCTCAGCGTGCGGTGGTCGATCATCCTTCTCCCTCTCCGGCCGCGAGGCCGGTCTCGGTGTCGAGCCCGGCGTCGCGCGCGAGCAGATCGTCGATCGTCTCGCCGCGCACGATCACGCGGGCGCTCCCCCCGCGGACCGCCACGACGGGCGGACGCGGAACGTGGTTGTAATTGCTCGCGAGCGGCACGGTGTACGCGCCCGTCGCGGGGACGGCGAGCAGGTCGCCGGGCGTGACGTCGCCCGGAAGGTACTCGTGGTCGACGACGATGTCGCCCGACTCGCAGTGCATGCCGACGACGCGCACGAGCGCGGGAGCGTCCATCCCCTCGCGCGACGCGAGCCGCGCCGAGTACTGCGCGCCGTACAGCGCGCCGCGCGCGTTGTCGCTCATGCCGCCATCGACGCTCACATAGACGCGGTCGCGCTCTCCGTCGGGCGTCTGCACGCGGACCGGCTTCACGGTGCCGACCTCGTAGAGCGTGACGCCCGCAGTGCCGATGATGCTGCGGCCCGGCTCGAAGGCGAGGGTCGGCAGCGGGATGCCGCGCGCGTCGCACTCGTCTGCGACGGCCCCGACGATGCCCTCCGCGAGCTCCTCGATGGGCGAGGGATCGTCGGCTCGCGTGTAGGCGATCCCGAAGCCCCCGCCGAGGTTGAGCAGCGGGATGTCGCCGCCCGCGAGGAGGCGCTCGTGCAGCTCGACGAGCCGCGAGGCCGACTCGCGGAAGCCGGCGACGCCGAAGATCTGCGAGCCGATGTGGCAGTGGAGGCCGGCGAAGCGCACGTGCGGCAGCTCGCGGATGCGGGCCACCGCCTCCTCGGCCGCGCTGAGCGGGAACCCGAACTTCTGGTCCTCGTGCGCCGTCGCGAGGAAGCTGTGGGTCTCGGCGTGGACGCCGCTGTTCACCCGCACGAGCACGCTCTGCATGACGTCGAGGCGCTCCGTGATCGCCGCGAGGCGCTCGATCTCGATGAGCGAGTCGACGATGATCGTGCCGACGCCGGCGGTGACGGCGCGCTCGAGCTCCCACGCCTGCTTGTTGTTGCCGTGGAAGCCGATGTGCGAGGGCGCCACGCCGGCGGCCAGGGCGACCGCGAGCTCGCCGCCCGAGCAGACGTCGATCCGCAGGCCCGCGTCGACCATCCACCGCGCGATCTCGGCGCTCAGGAACGCCTTGCCCGCGTAGTAGACGCGCGCGTCGCCGCCGCGGCGAGCCGCAGCGGACGCGAACGCGTCGCGCGTGCGCATGGCGCGCGAGCGCGCCTCGTCCTCGTCGATCACGACGACCGGGGTCCCGTACTCTCGCGCGAGCGCCGTGGCGGGCACCCCGCCGATGACGAGCACCCCGTTCGCATCGCGCGACGCCGATGCCGGCCAGACACCGGGCGCGAGGTCGTTCGGGTCAGCGGGAGACGTGAGCCATTCGGGCGCGAGGGCGGACGAGGACACGGGGCACCAATCAGTGGATGGGGGTTCGCCGCGGCGCGGGATGGTCACGTCGCCGCGGTGACTGAGAGTCTATGGCACGCCGCGCGCGACCCGTGCCGCGGGACGACGCACGACGACGCATCAGCCGCAGCTCGCCGCAGCGAGGGCGTCGGCGTCGGAGAGGACGCCGTCAGCGAACGCGAGGCGGACGACGAGATGCTCGTCGACGATGTCGGCCGCGGTCACCTCGAGGCCGTCGGGGAGCGCAGCGGCGCGGCACAGCGTGAACGGCCGCGCGAGGGCGCTGAGGTCGACCGGCGCCTGCGCGAGCGTGTCCGCGGTCAGCTCGAGGTCGCCGATCGAGATCGCCTCGGGGGTGAGCACGACGTCGCCGTCCGACACGCTCGGCACGGCGCTGAACGACAGCGGGATGTCCGCGCCCAGCAGGCTCACGTGCGTCGACAGGCGCGCGGCGGGCCCGGGGAGCTGCACGGCGGCATCCCCCCACGTCGCCCAGCTGCCGCCGACCGCGGCGAGCAGCGCGTCGACATCCGCCGCGTCCATCCGGATGGCGGCGGTGCCGCCGAGCGCGCTCAGGTCGTCTCCCCGCACAGGCACCCCGTGAGCGCGCACCGCGACGTCGCCGGACAGCCCGCCGACCGCGACGTCGTCGCTCGCGACGGCGAGGTCGTCGAGCCGGCCCGCGATGAGCTGCGGGATGACGAGCCCGCCGACCCCGACCTCGATGGGCTGGTCGGCCGGCAGCGCGAGCTCCGACACGATCACGTCGCGCACCTGCTGCTTCACGAGCTCGCGCGCGACCGCCTCGCCGACGAGGAACGCCGCGACCGCGACGGCGACGATCGCGCCGACGGCGACGAGCGCCCTCAGCGGACGACGGCGGCGCGCCACGTCACATCCGCTCGGGCGCGCTCACACCGAGGAGGTCGAGCCCGTTGCGGAGCACCTGGCCGGTCGCGTCGTTGAGCCACAGGCGCGTGCCGTGCACGGGCTCGACGGGCTCGTCGCCCTTGGGCGTGACGCGGCAGCTGTCGTACCAGCGGTGGTACAGGCCGGCGAGCTCCTCGAGGTAGCGCGCGATGCGGTGCGGCTCGCGCAGCTCGGCGGCGAACGCCACGACGCGGGGGAACTCCTGGAGGGCGCCGAGCAGCGCGCTCTCGGTCTCGTGGTCGAGCAGCTCGGGCGCGAACGTCGAGCGGTCGACTCCCGCGTCGACGGCGTTGCGCGCGACGTTCACCGTGCGCGCGTGCGCGTACTGCACGTAGAAGACCGGGTTGTCGTTCGTGCGCCTGCGCAGCTGCTCGGGGTCGAGCGCGAGCGGCGAGTCGGCGGGATACCGTGCGAGCGAGTACCGCAGCGCGTCCGTCCCGATCCACGAGATGAGGTCGTCCATCTCGATGATGTTGCCCGCGCGCTTGGACAGGCGCGCCCCGTTCACCGAGACGAGCTGCCCGATGAGCACCTCGATGTCCTTCTGGGGGTCGTCGCCCGCCGCGCCCGCGAGGGCCTTGAGACGGTGGACGTAGCCGTGGTGGTCGGCGCCCAGCAGGTAGATCTTGTGCTGATAGCCGCGGTCGGACTTCGAGAGGTAGTACGCCGCGTCGGCAGCGAAGTACGTGTAGATCTCGCTGTCGGAGCGGCGGACGACGCGGTCCTTGTCGTCGCCGAACGCGGTCGTGCGCACCCAGACGGCACCGCCGTCCTCGAACACGTGTCCCTGCTCGGCCAGGCGGTCGATGGCCTGGTCGATCGCGCTGGCGCCCTCGGCGCCCTTCTCGTGCAGCGTGCGCTCGCTGAAGAAGACGTCGAAGTGCACGTTGAACGTCTCGAGGGACTGCTTGATCTCCTCGAGCTGGCGCGCATAGCCGAGCTCGCGGGCGACGGCGAGCTGCGCGTCGTCGTCGAGCTCGAGCAGATCGGGGCGCTGCTCGAGGACGTGCGCAGCGAGATCGGCGATGTACTGGCCCGGGTAGCCACCCTCCGGCGTCGGCTCCCCCTTGGCCGCCGCGAGCACGCTCGCGCCGAACTTGTCCATCTGCGCGCCCGCGTCGTTGATGTAGTACTCGCTGACGAGGTCGGCGCCGCTCGCCTTGAGCACGCGCGCGATCGAGTCGCCGAGCGCGGCCCAGCGCGTGTGGCCGATGTGGAGCGGGCCCGTGGGGTTCGCGCTCACGAACTCGAGGTTGATCGTGTTGCCGACCTGCGTCTCGTTGCGCCCGTATGCGGCGCCCGCGTCGACGATCGTCTTCGCGAGGGCCCCAGCCGCGGCGGCGTCGAGGCGGATGTTGATGAAGCCGGGGCCCGCGACCTCGACCGATGCGATGCCGTCGACCGAGCCGAGGGCGTCGGCGATCTCCTGCGCGAGCTCGCGCGGGTTCGCGCCGAGGCGCTTGGCGAGCTTCATGGCGATGTTCGTGGCCCAGTCGCCGTGATCGCGGTTCTTCGGGCGCTCGAAGACGACGTCGGCGGCGGCCAGGTCGAGGGACTCCTCGGGGCGGCGACGCTCGGCGATCGGAGAGAGGACGGCGAGCAGGGCGGCGGCGAGGGAATCCGGGTTCATAGCGTCACAAGTTTATGACGACGCACGGTGTGGCCACGCCGAGTGCTTATCCTCGTTCGCATGACCGCGGCGCACCCGACCCGCCGGCCCGTCGTGCTCGCCGCGGCGATCGGCTTCCTCCTGCTCGCCGCCGCCCTCGTGCTCGGGGTCTGGCGGCCCTGGGCGCCGCTCCCCGTGCCCGACGCGGCGGTCGCCTCCGACCGAGAGGCGGCTTCCGCCGAGAGCGCCGCGACGATCGCGCTGCCCGACGACCCGACGGTGCTCGTCTTCGGCGATTCGTGGACCTACGGCTCGGCGGCGACGACCCCGACGGGCGGGTACGCGTACCGCTTCGGGGAGCTCGAGGGCTGGGAGACCGTCGTCGACGGCGTGCGGGGCAGCGGGTACCTCAAGCCGGGGATCGACGGCCCGGCCTTCGGCGAGCGCATCGCCGCGCTCGATCCCGCGCTCGATCCGGATCTCGTCATCGTCCAGGGCTCGATCAACGACCGCCGACAGGACCTGTCGCGCTACGCGGGCGCGGTGAATGCGGCATGGGACGCGCTCGCGGACCTCTACCCCGACGCCGCGATCGTCATCCTCGGCCCCGCGCCGCACATCCTTCCGGTCGAGGACACGACGGCGGAGCTCGACCGCAGGCTCTCGGCGCTCGCCGCGGACCGCGGATGGCCGTACATCTCGCCCGTGCAGGACGAGTGGATCACGGCCGCCGACTACCTGCGGCTCATCGACACGTCGGAGCGCGGCGCGCGGCACCCCTCCGACGCCGGACACGCCCATCTCGCGGAGCGCCTCGTCGCGGCGATCGCGGAGATCACAGCCCCCGTGCAGGTCGAGGCCGCGGAGAACCAGCCCGAGCCGGCGCTCCCGGCGGCGCCCGACGTGTACGAGACACCCTCGCCGCGCTGATAAGCTCGATCAGCACGCCTCCGTAGCTCAGGGGATAGAGCGCCGGTTTCCGGTACCGAAGGTCGGGGGTTCGAATCCCTCCGGGGGCACCCGGTGCGAAGGCCCCGCTCGTCTGCGAGCGGGGCCTTCGCCGTTCCCGCCCCCTGAGAGAATCGGACGATGGCCGACCCGCACCGCTTCGACCTCGCCGCGCTCGGCGCGGGGCTCACGGTGTCGACGGCGCGCGACGCGCTGGCCGCGGCCGTGGACACGGCTGCGTTCGTCGTGACGGCGCCGCCCGGAACGGGCAAGACCACGTTCGTGCCACCGCTGCTCGCGAACGCGGTCGAGGGCCGCGTGCTCGTGACGCAGCCGCGCAGGGTCGCCGTGCGCGCGGCCGCCCGCCGCATCGCGCAGCTGGACGGGTCGGAGCTCGGCGGCCCGGTCGGCTTCAGCGTCCGCGGCGAGCGCGAGGTCGGCCCGCGCACGCGCATCGAGCTCCTCACCCCCGGCGTGCTGCTGCGCCGACTGCTGGCCGATCCCGGTCTCGACGGCGTCGACGCGGTCATCCTCGACGAGGTGCACGAGCGCTCGCTCGACGGCGACCTCCTCCTCGGGATGCTCGCCGAGGCACGCGCGCTCCGCGACGACCTCGTCGTGACGGCCATGTCGGCGACCCTCGATGCGGACGCCGTCGCCCGCCTGCTCGGCGGCGCCGATCATCCCGCGCCCGTCGTCGACGTGCCGTCGCCCCTCCATCCGCTCGCGATCGAGTACGCGCCGGGAGATGCACCGCGCCTCGACGAGCGCGGCGTCACGCGCGCGCACCTCGCGCACCTCGCCCGCGTCGCGACGGCCGCACAGCGCGAGGACGGCTGCGATGCCCTCGTCTTCGTGCCTTCGGCGCGCGATGTCGACGAGCTCGTGCGGCTCATCCGCGACCGCGCGGCGGACATCGAGGTCCTCCCCCTGCACGGCCGGCTGCCCGCCCGCGAGCAGGATCGCGCCACGCAGGGGCGCCGCGCCGGGGAGCCGCCCCGCATCGTCGTGAGCACGGCGCTCGCCGAGAGCTCGCTCACGGTGCCCGGTGTGCGGCTCGTCGTCGACGCGGGCCTCTCGCGCGAGGTGCGCCGAGACCGCGGCCGCGACATGACCGGCCTCGTGACGGTCAGCGCGTCGCGAGCGAGCGCGGACCAGCGAGCCGGGCGCGCGGCACGGCAGGGCCCCGGCCGAGCGGTGCGCGCCTACGCGGAGGTGGACTTCGCACGGATGCCGGCTGCCGCCGCACCCGAGATCGCCTCGGCCGACCTCGTCGACGCCATGCTTCTCGCGGGCGCGTGGGGCACGCCGGGCGGCGAGGGCCTCGCCCTCCTCACCCCTCCCCCGCGCGCCGCGGTCGCTCAGGCGCTCTCCGTGCTGCACGCGCTCGAGCTGACCGACGCGAGCGGACGGCCGACGGCTCTCGGGCGCCGCATCGCACCGCTTCCCGTCGGCGCTCGCGAGGCGCGGGCCCTCCTCGAGGGCGCGGCGATGCTCGGCGATGCGCGTGCGGCCGCCGAGGTCGTCGCGGCGATCTCCGACGACCACCGCGATGCCGATGCCGACCTCGGGCGGATGCTCCGCGAGCTGAGGGATGGCCGCGGCCCGGGCGCCGCGCGCTGGCGGCGCGAGACGACCCGGCTCGCCCGGATCGCGGCATCCGACGCGGCGCCCCGCGGGTCCGATTCCGGGCCATCCGTGCCGGGCGGGTCCGATTCCGGGCCATCCGCGCCGGGAGCCGTCGTCGCCCTCGCGCGGCCCGACTGGATCGCTCGGCGCACGGGCCCGCACGACCGGACGTACCTCCTCGCGAGCGGCACGCGCGCCGCGCTTCCCCCGGGCAGTGCGCTGAGCGCGTCGGAGTGGCTCGCGGTCTGGGAGGTCCAGCGCGCGGAGGGCCGCGCGGCCGAGGGCACCGGCGCCGTCATCCGGATGGCCGCCGCGCTCGCCGAGGAGGACGCGCTCGCGATCGGGGCGGGGCTCACGAGCGACGAGCGCGCCGCACGCATCGAGGGCGGTCGCGTGCGCGTCCGCCGCACCCGCCGCCTCGGTGCCATCCTGCTCGCCGAGACGCCCGTCGCGGCGGCCCCCGAGGACGTCGGCCCCGCCTTCGCCGCGCACGTCCGCGAGAGGGGCCTCGACGCGCTCGCGTGGCGTCCCGAGGCGCTCGCCCTGCGCGCGCGCCTCGCGCTCGTGCACCGGGAGATCGGCCGCCCGTGGCCCGAGGTCGACGACGCCTCCCTGCTCGCGCGCATCGACGACTGGCTGGGGCCCGATCTCTCCCGCCTGCGCGCCGACGTGTCCCTGCACGGGATCGACGTCGAGGCAGCGCTGCGGCGCCTGCTCCCCTGGCCGGAGGCCGCGCGCCTCGACGAGCTCGTGCCCGAGCGGCTCGCCGTGCCGTCCGGGTCCCGCGTGCGCATCGACTACGCGGGCGATGTGGATGCACGGCCCGTCGTCGCCGTGAAGCTGCAGGAGGTCTTCGGCCTCGCGCAGACGCCGCGCCTGGTCGACGGGCGCGTGCCCGTGCTCTTCCATCTGCTCTCCCCCGCGCGGCGTCCTCTCGCCGTGACCGACGACCTCGCGTCCTTCTGGAACGGCCCGTACCAGCAGGTGCGCAGGGAGATGCGCGGCCGCTACCCGCGCCATCCGTGGCCGGAGGATCCGTGGACGGCGCCCGCGACCGCGAAGACGAACCGCGCGGCCGGGCGCTGAGCCCGCTGTCGACGCCGGGCGCACTCGACGCGGGGCGCTGAGCCTGCTCGGCCGCTCAGCTCCGGAGAGCGAGGGCGAACGGCAGGACGGCCGTGGCGCCGGCCCTGCGGAGCTCGCGCGCGGCGAGCGTGAGCGTCCACCGGCTGTCGGCGAGGTCGTCGACGAGCAGGATCGGCCCCGTCGGCACCGCGAGCGGGGACGCGTCGAGGCGACCGTGCAGGTCGGCGACGCGGAACGCGCTGTTGCCGCCGGGGCGGCCGACCGGCGCGGCGGGATCGAGGGCCAGCTCGCCGAGGTACGGCAGGCGCCCGACCCGCGCGAGCCCCTGCGCGGTCGAGGCGACGAGCTGCGGGTGGGAGCGCGAGGGCACGGAGGCGACGGCGACGGGGCGCTCGTCCCAGCCCCAGTCGGCGAGCACGCGCACGCAGGCATCGAGCAGGCGCGGGGGCACGGGCTGGTCGGGCGCGCCCGCGGCGAAGAGCTCGCGCAGGGCACCGCCCCAGCCGAGATCGGTCAGGCGGGCGAGCGCGCGGCCCTCGGCCGCCTGCTCCTCGGCCGGGATGCGGCCCTTGAGCGGCACGCCGAGCCGATCGAGACCGGATGGCCACTGGCGCCGCGGCTCGATCGGCACGCCGACGCGGTCGAGGGCGGAGGCGGCGGACGCCGAGACGTCCTGACCGATCTCGGCGGAGAGCCACGGTCCCGCGCAGTTGTCGCAGCGCCCGCACGGCGCCGCGGTGTCGTCGTCGAGACGGCGCTGCAGGAACTCCATGCGGCACACGGTGGTCGTCTCGTACTCGAGCATGTGCTCCTGCTCGATGCGGCGCTCGGCGGCGATGCGGCTGTACCGCTCGGCGTCGTACGTCCACGGGATGCCGGTCGCGGCCCATCCGCCCTTCTCGCGCCGCACCGCGCCGTCGACGTCGAGCACCTTGAGGAGCAGCTCGAGGGGCGTGCGCCGGATGTCGACGACCGCCTCGAGCGCAGCCGTCGACAGCGGACGATCGGCCGCTCCGAGGGCCGACAGCACGCGCTCGGCGCGCTCCTGGTCGGGCATCGACGCGGTCGCGAAGTAGTGCCAGATGTCGCGGTCCTCGGGGCCCGGAAGCAGAACGACATCCGCGGACGCCGTCGCGCGGCCCGCACGGCCGACCTGCTGGTAGTACGCCACGGGCGACGACGGGGCACCCAGATGGAGCACGAAGCCGAGGTCGGGCTTGTCGAAGCCCATGCCGAGCGCACTCGTCGCGACGAGCGCCTTGACCTCGTTGCGCTTGAGCATCGCCTCCGACTCCGCGCGCTCGTCGGCGTCGCTCTGCCCGGTGTACGCGCGCACGGCGTGGCCGTGATCGCGCAGGAGCCGGGCGGTGTCGTTCGCGGCGGCGACCGTGAGCGTGTAGATGATGCCCGACCCCGGCAGCTCATCGAGGTGGCTGAGCAGCCACGCGAGACGCGCCGTCGCGTCGGGGAGCCGCAGCACGCCGAGGCGCAGAGACGCGCGTGCGAGCGGGCCACGGATGGTCGTCACGCCCTCCGCACCCAGCTGCTCGACGACGTCGGCGACCACGCGGCTGTTCGCGGTGGCCGTCGTCGCGAGCACAGGGACGGACGGCGGCATCTGCGCGATGAGGTCGCGCAGGCGCCGGTAGTCGGGGCGGAAGTCGTGACCCCAGTCGCTGATGCAGTGGGCCTCGTCGACGACGAGCATGCCGATCCGCCGCACGAGGGCGGGCAGCTGCTCGTCGCGGAACGTCGGGTTGTTGAGCCGCTCAGGAGACACGAGCAGCACGTCGACCTCGTCGGCGTCGAGCTGCGCGAGGACGTCGGTCCACTCGTGCGCGTTCGTCGAGTTGATCGCCACGGCGCGGACGCCGGCCCGCTGCGCGGCCGCGATCTGGTCGCGCATGAGGGCGATGAGGGGCGAGACGAGCACCGTCGGCCCGGCTCCCGCGTCTCGGAGCAGCCTCGTCGCCACGAAGTACACCGCCGACTTGCCCCACCCGGTCCGCTGCACGACGAGCGCGCGGCGGCGTCCGCCCACGAGCGCCTCGATCGCCTCGAACTGCCCCTCGTGGAAGTCGGCGTCGTCCCGCCCCACGAGCTTCCGGAGGGCCGCGAGCGCGGAGGTCCGCAGGGTGTCGTCGCTCATGCTCCCAGCCTCGCACGGGCATCCGACAGCCGGCCGGGCCCTCCCGCGCCGACCCGGCAGGTCGGACGCCCCTCTTGTCTCCCCGGCCCCGCATGTCTCACCACGCGCGGCTAACCGGCACCCATACCCACCCGCACCGAGACACGCACACGAGGACACCCCACCCACCCCGCTCACGTCGCGGGATCGGCGCGCGGATCACCGTCGCAGGGCGAAGAACGGATCCGGATGGCCCGTGCCGGTCGCGAGGGAGGCCAGGTGCTCGCCGAGCGCGGGGGCGAATTTGAACCCGTGCCCCGCGAAGCCCGCGGCGACGATGATCGGCCCCGCCGCGTCGAGGATGAAGTCCTCGTCCTCGCGCGACGTGTACGTGCAGCTGATCGGCTCCAGCCGATCGGGGTCCGCGCCGGGCATCCACTCGCGCACGTACGCGCGCAGGGCGGCGACGACGTGCTCCTCGGGCGCGAACGTGCGCGTTGCGGGTGTGACCTCGGGGCCCGCGCCGTGCCATCCGACCTTGAGACCCTCGCCAGGCGAGACGAGCCCGTAGATCGGCCCGAGCCATCCGAACCCGGGCGGCTCGGCGAAGTGGTTGAAGCTCGGCCAGTCCGCGCCGTCGTCGCCCGCGGCGAGCGCGAAGTGGGCGGGATGCTCCTCCGTGACCCGCAGGCGCGACAGGTCGACGACGCCCGCGAGCAGCTCCGACGACCACGCGCCCGCTGCGACGACCGCACGGCGCGCGCGGACGACGAGATCGCCGGCGCGCACCTCGGCCATCCCGTCGCCGAGGACGCGGACGCCGTCGACGCGCACGCCGTGTCGGATGTCTCCGCCGAAGCGCGCAGCGAGCGCGTGGAGCGCGCGGACGGCGCGCTCGGCCCAGATCCGCCCGCCGTCCGGCAGGAAGAGCGCGTCGCTCGCGAACCGCATCCCCGGCCAGCGGCGCGCGGCCTCGCCCGCGGGAACCGTCTCCACGGCGAACCCGGCGCGCGGCGCGTTCTCGCGCAGGCGCTCGGCCTCGGGAACGGGCCCGCGGTTCACGATGCCGGTCTGCTCGAGGATGGTCTCGCCCGACTCCGCCTCGAGCTCGCGCCACAGGGGCAGCGCACGCGTGAGCAGCCGCAGGTACGCCGGCTCCGCGTACGACGGGTTGAAGTTGCGGGTCGACGCGTGCGAGGCGCCGAGCGCGTGGGCGGGCTCGTGCGCCTCGAGCAGCACGACCTCGCGCCCTTCGCGGGCGAGCGCCCACGCGGTCGCGGCGCCGACGACGCCGCCTCCGACGACGACGGTCTCGACGTCCATCCGATCGGTCATGCGGGTCGCCTCACACCAGGAAGAACGGGACGGCGCCGGGGTTGTGCGCGTGCACGAGCACGAGGAACACGACGGCGTCGAAGAGCAGGTGCACGGTCACGACGTAGGCCAGCGAGTGCGTGCGCAGGAAGATCCACCCCTGCAGCAGCGCGAACGGGATCGTCAGCACGGGACCCCACGCGCGGTAGCCGAGCTCCCACAGGAACGACACGAACACGATCGCCTGGAGCACGTTGGCGACCGTCGTCGGGAAGTGCCGCAGCAGCAGCGCGAACACCGTGCACACGAAGAAGAGCTCGTCCCAGATGCCCACGGCGCCCACGCCCACGAAGAGCCGCGCGATGAGGTCGGCGGTGTCGACGACCGGCCAGTTGCGGTACACGCCCGACGTGATGAAGTAGAACGGCAGGATCAGCCATCCGAGCGCGAGCACCGCGACGAGCCACCCCCACTGCAGGCGCGTCCAGCGCCGGCCCGTCCGCCACGGGAACGCGATCGCGCGGTCGCGGTAGACGAACCGCGAGACCGCGTACGGCACGGCGACCGCGCCGCCGAGCGCGACCGTGAAGCGGATCATCGCGGCGTCGTCGAGCTCCGCCGCGAGCGGGATGGCGCTCACGATGAGCAGCCCGATCGCGATGAGCGACAGATCCCGCGCAAGGGAGGGCATGGGCGCGGACGGCCCGGGCGCGGATGGCGCGGATGGCGCGAGCGCCCAGGGCGCGACGCCGCGCGACCGGTCCGCCGCGATCGCGAGGGCGATGCCGGCCGCGAGCAGCAGCCATCCGAGCCACGGCACGAGCAGCACGAAGAACGCCGGAGCCGCGAGGCACGTGAGAAGCGCGGCGGCGAGCGGGAGCGGGGCGACCGCGCGCGCAGCGGGCACGGCCACCCGTCAGCCCCGCGCGACGCGGCGGTAGACGAGATCGCGGATCTCGCGCCCCTTCTCGATGCCCTTGCGCTCGAAGGCCGTCATCACCCGTCCATCGAAGCGATCGGCCCAGTCCCCCTCGAACGCGCGCTCGAACTCGGGCGCATCGTCGAGCACCTCGCGCATCTGCAGGGCGTAGTCCTCCCAGTCGGTCGCGAGGCGCAGGAGGCCGCCGTCGCGCAGGGCGCGGCCCGCCGTGGCGCCGAACCCGGGGCGGATCATCCGGCGCTTCGTGTGCCGCTTCTTGTGCCACGGGTCGGAGAAGAAGATCCAGACCTCGTCGGCGCCGCCCTCCGGCAGGAGCGTCTCGAGCACCTCGGGCGCGTTCGCCTCGATGAGACGGAGGTTGCGCACGCCGGCGGCGTCGGCGTCGAGCATCGTCCGCGCGAGCCCCGCGCGGAACACCTCGACGGCGAGGAAGTCGACGTCGGGCCGGGTCGACGCGGCGTGCACGATCGCGTGCCCCTGCCCGGACCCGATCTCGACGATGAGCGGCGCCACGCGGCCGTACTCCTCCGCGGGGACGAACCGCGCGTCGGGGTGGACCGATGTCGACGCGATCGCCCGCGGCACGTCGAAGAAGTACGTCGGCGCGAGCTCGGCCCACGCGCGCTCCTGCGCCTCCGACATGCGCCCGCTGCGGCGGACGAACGAGACGGGATGGTCGCGGAAGGTGCGGGGCTCGGGCATGCCTCCAGGGTACTTTCCGCCGCCGTGCCCTCCCCGTGGGTCAGGCGCCGTGGGTCACGGGGCCGTGACGAAGTCGATGAGCTCCTCGACCCTGCCGAGCAGCTCGGGCTCGAGGTCGCGGTACGTCGTCACGCGCGAGAGGATGCGCTGCCACGCGAGGCCGAGGTCCTCCTTGGTCTCGGCGGGCCAGCCGAGGCCGCGGCAGATGCCGGTCTTCCAGTCGGTGCCGCGCGGCACGACGGGCCAGCGCGCGATGCCGACCGCCTGCGGCTTGACGCACTGCCACACGTCGACGAACGGATGGCCGACGATGCGGACGTGCGCACCGTGGCGCCCGCGCGCGATCTGCTCGGCGATGCGCGACTCCTTGGACCCCGGGACGAGGTGGTCGACGAGCACGCCGTAGCGGCGCTTCGCCGATGGCGGCTCCTCCTCGAGGAGCTCGTGCAGGAGGTCGATGCCCTGGAGGAACTCGACCGCCACGCCCTCGACGCGCAGATCGGCGCCCCAGACCTTCTCCACGAGCTCGGCGTCGTGCTTCCCCTCCACGAGGATGCGACTCGGCAGCGCGACCCGCGCCCGCTGATCCTCGACCGCGAACGATCCGGATGCCGTGCGGCGGCGGCCCTGCGGTGCCGCCTTCGGCGGGACGAGGGCGACCGGCTCGCCGTCGATGAGGAAGCCCGCGCCCAGCGGGAAGACGCGCGTGCGCCCCTTCCAGTCCTCGAGCTCGACGCTGCCGTTCTCGACGCGCGTGATCGCGCCGCAGTATCCGTCTCCCGCGACCTCGACGACGAGGTCGAGCTCCGCGGGGACCGGCTTCGACGTCTTCCTGCCCTTCTCGCGCCATCCCGCCGCGAGCACGTCGGTGCCGTATCTGTCGTCCATGAGGGTCCTCCCGCCCTACATCCCACCACGGGCCGCCGACCCGTCGCGGAGCGGCGCGCGCTCGACGCGGTCGATGAATCTCCTGTGCGCGGCGGCCTCGTCTTCCGCCGCATGCCGCCGCGTGCATAGGATCGGTCTCGCGGGCCCATGGCGCCCGCGGAGGGGAAGTCGCCATGCGGGCAAGGTGGACCGTGGCGCTGTGCGCCGGCCTGACGCTGTTCCTCGGGGGCGCCCCGATGGCGGCCTCGGCGGAGAGCCCGGTCGAGCTCGGCGACGCGTACGTCTACGACGGCTCGGATGTGCTGAGCCCGAGCGAGGAGCGCGCCGCCGACGAGCGCCTCGCTCAGCTCGCGGCCGACACCGACGTCTCGCTCTGGGTCGTCTACGTCGACGACTTCGAGAACCCCTCCGACGCCATCGAGTGGGCGGATCGCACCGCAGACCTCAACGGGCTCGGCAGCACGCAGTACCTCCTCGCGATCGCGACCGAGGGCCGCCAGCTCTACATCTCCTCCGCCGCGGACGGCCCCGTGAGCGAGGACCGTCTCGCGGCGGTCGAGCAGGACCTCTTCGACGCCCTGGCGGACGACGACTGGGCGAGCGCGGTCGACGTCGCCGCCGACGGGTTCGAGGGCGGCGGACAGGGCGGCGCCAGCGCATGGCCGTGGATCATCGGCCTCGTCGTGATCGCGGGCATCGTGATCGTCGTCGTGCTGCTCTCGCGCAAGCGCAGCCCCGCGGAGAGGGCAGGAGCCGGTGACGCGCCCGCCGAGCCCGAGGTCCCGACCGCCGAGCTGCAGCGCCGGGCGGCATCCGCCCTCATCGCGACCGACGACGCCATCCGCTCGAGCGAGCAGGAGCTCGGGTTCGCGGTCGCGCAGTTCGGCGAGGAGGCGACCGCCGAGTTCCGCACCGCGCTGTCGGATGCGCGCGCGTCGCTCGCGCGCGCGTTCGAGCTCAAGCAGCGGCTCGACGACGCCACGGAGGACACCGAGGCCGACGTGCGCGCGTGGAACACCGAGATCGTCGCCCTCTGCGAGCAGGCGGCGGCGTCGCTCGAGGAGAAGGCGCAGGGATTCGCGCAGCTGCGCCAGCTCGAGCAGAACGCGCCGGAGGCGCTCACGCAGGTGCAGGAGAAGCGCGCGCAGGCGGCATCCGTGTCCGACGAGGCCCGCCGCGCGCTCGAGGCGCTGGGCGCCCGGTACGCGCCCGAGGCGCTCACGACCGTGGCCGACAACCCCGAGCAGGCTCAGGCACGGCTGGCGTTCGCCGACGAGCAGCTCGCCGTCGCGCAGCGCGCGATCGGCTCGGGCGAGGGCGGCGAGGCCGCCGTCGCCATCCGCGATGCCGAGCAGGCGATCGCCCAGGCGCGGCGCCTCGGCACCGCGATCGACGAGCTCGGCGCGGCGCTCGCTGAGGGCGAGAAGCAGGCGGCCGATCTCATCCTCGAGCTCGAGGGCGACGTGGCCGCGGCCCGGCAGCTGCCCGACGAGGACGGGGCCGTCGCGGCCGCCGTCGCGCGCACCGAGCAGCAGGTGCAGACCGCGAAGCAGAACCTCGCCGGCTCCGGGCGCCGCCCGCTCGCGATGCTCGAGGCCCTCCAGAAGGCCGACGAGGAGATCGACCGCGCTCTCGCCGGCGGTCGCGACGCGGTCGAGCGGCGACGGCGGTCCGAGCAGATGCTCGAGCAGACGATCCTCCAGGCGCGCAGCCAGGTCTCGGCGGCCGAGGAGTACGTGTCGGCGCGGCGCGGCGGAGTGGGCTCGGACGCCCGCACGCGGCTCGCGCAGGCCGGCGCCGAGCTCGCGCGCGCGGAGGGCCTGCGCCAGAGCGACCCCGCGGCCGCGCTCGGCCACGCGCAGTCCGCGCTCCGTCTCGCGAACGACGCGATCTCCCTCACGCAGAGCGACCTCAGCATGTTCGAGTCGTCGTACCGCTCGCAGGGCCGCTCCTCGGGCGGAGACGACTTCCTCGGCGGGCTCCTGGGCGGCCTCATCGGCAGCTCCCTCGGCGGCGGGCGCTCCTCGAACTCCGGATGGGGCGGCGGCCTCCTCGGCGGAGGCGGGGGCGGGCTCTTCGGCGGCGGAGGCGGCTCGTCGCGCTCCGGGCGCCGCGGAGGCGGGTCGTTCGGCGGAGGACGATCCGGCCGCCGGAGCTTCGGCGGAGGCGGCCGCTCGGGCCGCCGCGGAGGTGGTCGCTTCTGATCCGTCCCTCCCTGCCCTGAGACAGCCATCCGCTCCTGACCCCAACCGAAAGGGAAACACCGATGACCAAGCAGTCGATCTTCGGACGCATCTCGACCCTCATCCGGGCGAACATCAACGCCCTCATCGACGAGGCCGAGGACCCCCAGAAGATGCTCGACCAGCTCGTCCGCGACTACACGAACAACATCGCCGACGCCGAGGCCGCCATCGCCGAGACGATCGGGAACCTGCGCCTGCTCGAGCGCGACACCGCAGAGGACCGCCAGACCGCGGCCGAGTGGGGCAACAAGGCGCTCGCCGCGAGCCGCAAGGCCGACGAGCTGCGCGCATCGGGCAACACCGCCGACGCCGACAAGTTCGACAACCTCGCGAAGGTCGCCCTGCAGCGTCAGATCTCGACCGAGAACGAGATCAAGGCCGTCGAGCCGCAGCTGCAGCAGCAGACCGAGGTCGTGAACAAGCTCAAGGACGGGCTCAACGGCATGAAGGTCAAGCTCGAGCAGCTCAAGGGCAAGCGCGCCGAGCTCCTCGCGCGCGCCAAGACGGCCGAGGCGCAGAACAAGGTGCACGACGCCGTCAAGTCGATCGACGTGCTCGACCCGACGAGCGAGCTCGGCCGTTTCGAGGACAAGGTCCGCCGCCAGGAGGCCCTCGCCGCGGGCAAGGCGGAGATCGCCGCATCGAGCCTCGACGCGCAGTTCGAGTCGCTCGAGGACGTGGGCGAGCTGACCGAGGTCGAAGCGCGCCTCGCGGCGCTCAAGACCGGTGGCCAGCCGCAGGGCCAGCTCGGCGCCTGACCGCCTTCCGACGCCGCCCTCTCCCCGGGGAGGGCGGCGTCGTCGTGTCCGCGGGCGCACTCGCGCGCGCCCTCCGGCAGGGGCAGGATGGGAGGATGGCACGATTCCTCGTGGTCCCGCAGTGGCAGGGCTCCCCCTCGTCGAGGGCGATGGCGCTCATCGACGGCGCCGAGGCCATCGCCGGCGACCTGCCCCGCTCCGCGTGCACCGGCATCGACGTCCCGCTCGAGGCGGGCGACACCCTGGGCACCGGGGTCCTCAGAGCGAGCGCCCTCCAGCGCGTGCGCGACGGCATCGGCGCCGCGCTCGACGAGCACGACGATGAGCCGGTCATCGTCGTCGGCGGCGACTGCGGCGTCGCGGTGCCCGCGATCGGCCGCGTCGCGGCCGACGACCTCGCGGTCGTGTGGCTCGACGCGCACGCCGACCTGCACGAGCCGTCCTCGTCTCCGTCCGGCGCGTTCTCGGGGATGTCGCTGCGCGGCGTCCTGGGCGGCGGCGAGCCCACGCTCGCGCTCCCCCGCGGCGCCGTGACGCCCGACCGCGTCGTCCTCGCGGGCGCCCGGATCCTCGAGGACGAGGAGGCCGACTTCCTGGAGACGAGCGCGATCCGCCGCGTGCCCGCCGCGGAGTTCACCCCCGACGCCCTCGCCGAGGCCGCGACTGCCACGGGCGCGGCGCGCGTCTACGTGCACATCGATCTCGACGTCCTCGACCCCGCGCACATGTCGGGGGTCACGGCCCCCACGCCATTCGGCCTCGAGCCCTCCCAGGTGGTCGCGGCGATCGCGGCTCTGCGCTCGGCGCTGCCGCTCGCGGGCGCATCGGTCGCGGGCTTCGCGCCGTCGTCGCCCGCTGCCGCCGTCGACGACATGGGCACGATCCTGCGCCTCATCGGCGCCCTCGCGCGCTGAGCCCGGGTCAGCGCTCCTCGACGAGGCGACGCGTCACGACGAGATCGTCGTCCCCGAGGCCGCGTTCGACGAGCTCGTCGAACGCGGCGCGCAGCGCCGGCAGCAGCACGGGGTGCGTGCGCGTCTCCGCTGCCACGTCATCTGCGAACGCGAGGTCCTTCACCATGTACTTCGCGACTCCGGAGGGGCTGTAGTCGCGGGCCACGAGCTTGTCGCGGCGGCTGCGGAGCAGGTTCGATCCCGCGTAGCCGCCGCCGAGCAGCTCCCACAGCTGCCCGGGGTCGATCCCGCTGCGCTCGGCGAGCACGGTGGCCTCGGCGAGCGCGAGCATCGTCGCCGACACGACGAGCTGATTGCACGACTTGGCGACCTCCCCCGCTCCGAGCGGACCGAGGCGCACGGGCGTTCCGCAGGGAGCGAGCACGCGCGCCGCGAGCGCGGCGTCGGCCTCGTCGCCGCCCATCATGATCGAGAGCGTCCCCGCCCTCGCGCCGTCCTCCCCGCCCGACACGGGGCAGTCGACCACCCGCACCCGGCCATCCGTCCGCTCCGCGAGGTCCGCAGCCAGAGCGCGCACGCGCGTGGCCGACGACGTCGAGCCGATGAGCAGAAGGAGGGGATGCGCGACGCCCGCGAGCAGGCCGTCGTCGCCCTCGAGCAGGCCCTCGAGCTCGGGAAGGTCGGGCACCATCGCGAGCACGGCGTCGCTGCGCTCGGCGAGGGCGCGCGGCGTCTCGCACCAGGTCGCGCCGGCGCTCTCGAGAGACGGATGGCGGCGCGTGCGGCCCGTGATCGCGAGCGCGCCGTGCGCCTCCAGGAGGTGCTCGGCCATCGGCAGGCCCATCGCGCCGAGGCCCACGACGCCGACACGGAGAGGAGGATGAGCGTCATCGGTCATGCTCCGACTCTACGGGTTTTGGCCAGAATATGGAACGTCGTACAGAACTTTGGCCGAGCCGGTATGCTGGCACCACCCCACATCGAAGAGGATGGTCATGACCGAAAGCACCGGACGGCTGCGCGCCGTCATCGCCACCGACCTGTCGGAGCAGCTGTGCCGCGAGCTCGAGCGGCGCGAGCCGCGACTCGAGATCGTCCGCGATCCGAGCCTGTGCCGCCCCATGCGGTGGCCCGCGGACTGGGGCGGGGACCCCGCCCACGTCCGCTCGCCCGCCGAGCAGGAGGCGTTCGACGCGCTCGTCGACTCGGCCGACATCCTCTTCTCGATCCCCGACACCGACCCGGCGGCCCTCGCCCGCACGGTGCGCGCGAATCCGCGCCTCCGCTGGGTGCACGTCATGGCGGCCGGCGGCGGCGCCCAGGTCAAGGCCGCGGGTCTCACCGAGGAGGAGCTCGGCCGGGTCGTCTTCACGACGAGCGCGGGCGTGCACGGCTCGACCCTCGCGGAGTTCGCCGTCTTCGGCGTGCTCGCGGGCGCCAAGGAGCTTCCCCGCCTGCAGCAGGCGCAGCGCGAGCACGCGTGGGACGACCGCTGGACGATGCGCCACCTCGACGAGATGACCGTGCTCGTCGTGGGCCTGGGCGGCATCGGCAAGGCCGTCGTCTCGCGGTTCGCGGCCTTCGGCGCGCGGGTGTGGGGAACGAGCCGATCGGGCCGCCCTGTCGACGGCGTCGAGCGCATCGTCCCCGTGGACGAGCTCGCATCCGCGGTCGGCGAGGTCGACGCGATCGTCGTCACCCTGCCCGGCACCGCGCAGACCGAGCACCTCATCGGCGAGGACGTGCTCCGCGCGGTCAAGCCAGGCGTGATCGTGACCAACGTCGGGCGCGGCAGCGTCATCGACGAGGCGGCGCTTCTCGCCGCCCTCGACGACGGCCGGGTGTCGTACGCGGCGCTCGACGTGTTCGAGGTGGAGCCGCTTCCCGACCGGAGCCCGCTGTGGGACCATCCGCGCGTTCTCGTGAGCCCGCACACCGCGGCGCTGTCGACGCAGGAGGACGCGCGCATCGTGCGCCTCTTCGCCGACAACGCGCGTCGCCTGCTCGACGGCGAGCCCCTGCGTAACGTGGTGGACACCGTCGAGTTCTACTAGGCCGGCCGCGCGAGCGCCGGCATCGCGAAGGAGCGCCATGTCCACTGCCCCCGATCGAGACCCGGCGCCGGCCGTCACGCGCGCCCTGCGCATCCTCACGGCGCTGGCCGACTCCGGCGGAGCGCCGATGACGCTCAGCGAGCTGGCCAGAGCGGTCGGCATCGCGAAGTCCTCCGCCGCGAACCTCTGCGCGGCGCTCGAGGAGGGCGGCATGATCGAGCGCGACGCGCGCGGCTTCCGGCTCGGTCGGCGCACCGCCGAGCTCGGCGGGGCGTTCGCACTGCAGTTCAACCAGGTGCGCGAGTTCTTCGCGATCTGCGCGGCCTCCGAGGTGCTGCACCGGGAGGTCGTGCAGATCGCCATGCTCGACGGAGCCGACGTGCTCTACCTCGCGCGCCACGAGGGGCGCGCTCCGCACCGCCTCGGCACGCCCCTCGGCTCGCGCCTGCCGGCCGCGCAGAGCGCGACCGGCAGGGCCATCCTCATGACCCTCGACGACGAGGACGTCGCCCGCCAGCTGCCGCCCTCGGCGTTCGCGGCCGTGACCGAGCGCAGCGTCACGAGCCTCGAGGCCCTCCTCGCGCTCCTCGCGGAGGCGCGGGAGCGCGGCTACGCGCTCGACGAGAGCGGGTCGTTCGCGGGCATCACGGGCGTCGCCGTGCCCCTGTCGCCATGGAATCCGAGCGACCCGCCGCTCGCCATGGGCGCGGCGCTGCCCGCCGACGCGACGACTCCCGAGCGGGTCGCCGAGGTCGGCGAGGCGCTGCTCGCGGCGGCGTCGCTCCTGACGAACCCGCTCGCCGTCCGAGGCTCCAGCTCGGACTGAGCGTTCAACCTGTTGCACACCGTTCCATCCGTGGTACGGTGGTCACGTCTCGCGCTCCCGCGAGCGCCCTCATCGAAGGAGATGACGTGAGCACAGCAGCCCCGACTGCCCCCAAGACCCAGTACGACGATCCCGAGTACGCCGCGAACCTCCGGCGCGCCACCCTCGCCTCGAGCGTCGGCAGCGCGCTGGAGTACTTCGACTTCGCGCTGTACGGCCTGATGACGGCCCTCGTCTTCAACCGCCTGTTCTTCGACCCCGCCGATCCCGCGATGGGCGTGATCGGCGCGTTCGCGGTCTACGGCGTGGGCTTCGTCGCGCGCCCGTTCGGCGGGTTCTTCTTCGGGACGATCGGCGACCGGCTCGGCCGCAAGTGGGTCCTCGTCGTGACGATCCTCCTCATGGGCGGCGCATCGACGGCCATCGGCCTCCTGCCGACCTACGAGGTCGTGGGCGTGTGGGCAGCCGTGCTGCTCGTGGTCATGCGCCTCCTGCAGGGCTTCGGCGCGGGAGCCGAGCAGGCCGGCGCCACGGTGCTCATGGCGGAGTACGCGCCGGTGCGCCAGCGCGGGTTCTTCGCGGCGCTGCCGTTCATCGGCATCCAGGCGGGAACGCTCCTCGCGGCCCTCGTCTTCTCCGGGCTGTCGCTCATGCCCGAGGACGCGTTCCTCGCCTGGGGATGGCGCGTGCCGTTCCTCGCCTCGTTCCTCCTCATCCTCATCGCGCTGTTCATCCGCATGCGGCTGCGCGAGACGCCGACGTTCGTCGAGCTCGAGAAGCACGAGCAGGTCGCCGCACACCCGTTCCGCGACATCTTCACGACCGGCATGCCGGGCGTCATCACGGGCATCGGCCTGCGGATGGCCGAGAACGGCGGCTCGTACATCTTCCAGAACGTCGCGCTCGCGTTCGTCGCCGGCACGTTCATCGCGAACCCCGTCGACCGCGGCATCGCGACGTGGGGCGTGACGATCGGCTCGCTCATCGGCATCTTCTCGGTCCCGCTCACCGGCTGGCTGTCCGACCGGTTCGGCCGTCGCCCGGTGTACCGCTTCGGCGCCGTCTTCATGCTGCTCTTCGCGTTCCCGGCGTGGTGGATGCTCTCGCTCGGCGACCCGGTTCTCACGGTGGCCGTCATCGCGATCGGCATCGGCGTCGCCGTCGCCTCGATGCTCGGCCCGCAGTGCGCGCTCCTGCCCGAGATGTTCGGCAACCGCCACCGCTACCTCGGCGTCGCGATGGCGCGCGAGATCTCCGCGGTGCTCGCAGGCGGCCTCGCGGGAGTGCTCGGCACGTGGCTGCTCACGCTGACCGGCGGCAACTGGGTCGTCATGGGCCTCTACCTCGCCACGCTCGCCGCGATCACGACGGCATCGACCTTCCTCATCCCGGAGACCCGCAGCCGCGACCTCCTGCGCATCCAGGACGCGGTCCGCGTCTCGACCGACGAGAAGGACACCGGCCTCGTGTCGGTGGTCATCGCCGACGCGCGATGAGGATCGCCCGCATCGCCTCCCCGTCCGGCGCCGTGCACGCGGTGCCGGACGGGGAGCGCTGGCAGCCCGTGTCCGACCCGTTCGCGGCCTCCGCCTCGGGCGCGGCGCCGGTCCCGCTCGGCGCTCCCGTCGACTCCCCCGTGTTCCTGGCGCCCGTCGACCCCCGCGTCGTCGTGGGGATCGCCCAGCCCGCGCACCCGGGCGGACCCGTCGGCGCGTGGCTCAAGAGCCCGCGCACGGTCGTCGCGAGCGGCGCCGAGGTCGCCCTGCGGCGCGACGCCGGGCGCCCCGTGATCGAGGGCGAGGTCGCCGTCGTGATCGGGCGGAGCACAGCCGGTCTCACGCCCGAGAACGCGGCGTCGTACGTGCTCGGCGTGACCGCCGTGAACGACGTCTCGAGCCCCGACCGCTCCGATCCGCGCAACTTCGAGGTCAAGGGCGGAGCAGGCTACACCCCGCTCGGCCCGTGGATCGAGACCGCGATCGACCTCGACGAGGTCGATCTCGCCGTCCGCATCGACGGGATGGAGCGCGTCCGGACCGGCACCCACGAGCTCCCGGCGCGCGTGGCGGACTGCCTTGCGTACGTCGCGCACTGGATCGAGCTCGGGCCGGGCGACGTCGTGATGACGGGAGCGCCGCGCTCGGCGTTCCCGGTCGAGCAGGGAGCGCTCGTCGAGATCGAGGTCGCCGGCGCCCTGCTGCGCACGCGCTTCCGCTGACCCGCGTGCGCCATCCGCCCCTCGCCCGCCCGGACTGCGGCAGGATGGCGTCATGCGCATCAGCTTCCCGGCCGATCCGGCTCCCGCCCACTGGCGCGAGATCGCCGCGCTGCGGGTCGAGCACGGGCGGCGCATCGACGCCCGCATCCCGCGATGGCTGCTCGACTCCCCCGTGAGCGCGGTCGGCTGCGCGGCCGCGACGGCGCTCGGATGGCTGTGGGGGACGCTGTGGAGCCGCGGGCGCGTCGAGCGCCGCGAGGGCCTGATCGTCTTCCGCGGGATGCCCGCGTGGACCTTCGGCCGCGGCGGCGTGTGCGTGGGCGGGTGCTTCCTGACCGGCGACCGCAGCGTGTCGGCCCGGCTCCTGCGGCACGAGGCCGTGCACCTGCGGCAGTGGCGCCGCTACGGCGTGCTCATGCCCGTGCTGTACCTGCTCGCGGGACGGAACCCGCTGCGCAATCGCTTCGAGATCGAGGCCGGGCTGGAAGCAGGCGGCTACGTCAGCGGATGAGGCTCGCGAAGGCGTCGGGCACGTGGATGGCCTCCGCCGGGGTCCCGAGGGATCCCGTCAGGTGGTCGACGATGTCGGCCGTGCCGAGGAAGCCGCCGAGCAGCACGACGCGCGTCGAGTCGTCGCCGGCGCACATCATCTCGTCGGCCCACGCGGTGACCGCACGGGACAGCGCCTGGCCGGGCACGCAGGCACGTCCGGTGCCGGGTGCGCCCGAACGCCGGGAGCGGTCGAGCCACGTCACGACCATCCGGGCGGGTGCGGCGATCTCGCCGATCCACGACGCGTCGGGAACCTCGATGAAGATGCGGCCCGTCGAGCAGATCGGCAGCGTCGCGACGAGCGTCTCGAGGTCGACGAGCGAGCGCTCGTCGGCCGTGATGAGGTGCTGCACGCGCGCGTGACGCGACGCACGGCAGACCTTGTCGCCGTGCTCCTGGGTCGTCTCGATGCTCTCCATGACGACGCCAGTCTACACCGCGCGAAGGGTTGCCTTACCTCAGCACGGTCAGCTCTCCGCGGGGCGGGGCGGCACGGGGTAGCGTCCGGCGACGGTGATGCGGTTGAACGCGTTGATCGAGACGCTGAGCCAGCTGACGGCGACGTACTCCTGCTCGCTGAGCACCGCGCCGACCCGGTCGTACAGGTCATCGGGGATGCCGGCGCGGTGGATGAACGTGTGCGCCTCGGCGAGCTCGAGGGCCGCGCGCTCGCGCTCGGAGAAGACGCCCGACTCGCGCCACACCGCGATCTGCGCGATCTCGTCGACCGTGAGCCCCGCGGCGACGGCCCGATCCGCGTGCACGCGGACGCAGTAGGCGCAGCCGTTGAGCTGCGAGCAGTGCAGGAGCACGAGCTCCTTGAGCCGGTCGTCGACGCCGTACTCGCGCGCGATGCGGCCGACGGTCTGCGAGAACGCGTCGAGCGCCTTGTAGGCCTCGATCGCCGACTTGGACAGATGCACGCGCTGCTCGGTCATGCTTCGACCCTAGTGCGCGGAGGCGGACCCAGCTCGGCGACAGATCGCGCAGCGCCACCCACCCGCTCCGTACCTTATGCTCAGATCTGCCGCTGCGCGACGAGCAGTTCGATCCGCGATTTCCCGGGCGGGCCTCGACCTCGCCAGAATGGAGGCGTCGGGAGCCCTCCCGTGCGTCCCGCTCGGCGTCCCCATCGAGGAGTCCTGTGAGCATCGCCCCCGCGAACGCGGCATCCCCCGCCGACGACGCGTTCGACGAGTTCTCGTTCCTGCCGGAGCAGGCCGCCGCTCAGGGGCGCCCCGCCCCGATCGACCGACGCGAGCGTCTCCTCCTTCCCGACGGACGCGCTCTCAGCGCTCTCGCGTACGGCGAGGGACGCCCGAGGATCGTGCTCCTCCACGGGGCCGGCCTCAACGCCCACACGTGGGACCAGACCGTGATCGCGCTCGACCTCCCCGCGCTCGCGATCGACCTTCCCGGCCACGGGCACTCGTCATGGCGTGCCGACGCGGACTACCGCGCCCGCACGAACGCCGACGACGTCGTGCGCGGCATCGAGGCGTGGGCGGACGCTCCCGTCGTCCTCGTCGGGCAGTCTCTCGGCGGGCTCACTGCGGCCGCCGTGGCGTCGCGACGGCCCGACCTCATCGCGCGCCTCGCCATCGTCGACATCACGCCGGGCGTCGACACCTCGGCCGGGCCGGCGATGCTCCGCCGCTTCTACGAGGAGACGGTCTTCGCGTCTCGCGACGAGCTCGTCGAGCGCGCGCTCGCGTTCGGCCTCGGCGGCTCGCGCGCGCAGGCCGAGCGGGGCGTCCTCCTCAACTCCCGCGTGCGCGAGGACGGCCGGGTGGAGTGGCGCCACCACTTCGCCCAGCTCATGTCCTCGGGGACGCCCTCCCCCGCCGCTGCGCCCGAGAGCGGGTGGGAGGATCTCGCCGGCGTGACCGCCCCGATCGCCCTCGTGCGCGGCACCACCGGGTTCGTCACGTCAGGTGACGCCGACGAGTTCGCCCGGCGCACGGGCGCCGACGTCGTCGCGCTCGACGCCCCTCACAACGTGCAGGAGGTCGCCTTCGCCGACCTCGCATCCCTCATCGTGCGTCTCGCCGCCTCGGCGGGCGCCGCACCGGAAGGACGGCAGACAGCATGATCCGCATCCTCGCGCGCCCGGCGTCCGCCGCAGCGCTCCTCGTGCCCGCCGTGCTCCTCGCCGGCTGCGCCGGCGGCGGGCAGACGTCGCCCTCCGACGCTCCCGCGGGCGAGCCCAACCCCGACGCGAGTCTGCGCGTGGGCCTCGTCCTCGAGCCGACGAATCTCGACATCCGCCGCACCTCGGGCGCCGCGCTCGAGCAGATCCTCGTCGACAACGTGTACGAGGGCCTCGTGACCCGCACGCAGGAGAACGAGATCGTGCCCGCGCTCGCGAGCTCCTGGGAGATGTCGGAGGACGGCCTCGTCTACACCTTCACGCTCGAGGAGGGGGTCGTCTTCCACGACGGCGGCGAGCTCACCGCGCAGGATGCCGCCGCGTCGCTCGAGGAGGTCGTCTCCGACGAGTCCGTCGTCGGCCACGACGACCTCGCGAACGTCAAGGCCGTGACCGCTCCCGACGACCGCACCGTCGTCGTCGAGCTGACGGAGCCGAACCAGAACCTCCTCTTCACGCTCACGGGCCCCGCCGGCCTCGTGTTCGACGAGGGCGACGAGACCGACCTCCAGAGCGACGCGAACGGCACGGGCCCGTTCACCCTCGCGGAGTGGAACCAGGGCGAGAGCATCGTGCTGGAGCGCTTCGACGAGTACTGGGGCGAGGCCGCGGGCGTGGCCGAGGTCGTCGCGAGCTACATCCCGGACTTCACCGCGGGCGTGAACGCGGCGCTCGACGGCTCGCTCGACGTGCTCACGGCCGTCGACCCCCAGCTCGCGCCGCAGCTCGACGGCGCGAACGGCTTCACGCTCACGACCGGTCGGACCACGGACAAGTACGTGCTCGCGTTCAACAGCGCCGAGGCGCCGCTCGACGACGCGCGCGTGCGGGAGGCCCTGCGCCTCGCGATCGACCACGACGCCCTCGTCGAGGCCGTGGGCGCCGGCGTGACCCAGTACGGCCCGATCCCCGAGCTCGACCCGGGCTACGAGGACCTGTCCGACGTGGCGCCCTTCGACCCCGACCGCGCACGGCAGCTCCTCGCGGAGGCCGGTCAGGAGGATCTCGAGCTCGAGCTCACGATCCCCGCGTTCTACGGCACGACGGCGTCGACGTTCCTCGTCTCGGCGTTCCACGACGTCGGGGTCGAGCTGACCGTGAACCCCGTCGAGTTCTCGACGTGGCTGCAGGACGTCTACACGAACGGCGACTACCAGCTGAGCTTCGTGAACCACGTCGAGCCGCGCGACTTCGGAGCGTGGGCGAACCCCGACTACTACTTCCACTACGACAGCGCCGAGGTCCAGGAGCTCTACGCGCAGGCGATCGCCGCGATCGATCCGGACGAGTCCGCCGATCTGCTCGCGCAGGCCGCGCGGATCGTCGCCGAGGACCACGCCGCCGACTGGCTCTACACGGGCGAGACGATCGTCGCGGTGGGGCCGGGCGTCGCGGGCTTCCCCGTCGACTCGATCAACTCCCGCCTCGACCTCGCGTCCGTGACGCTGGCCGACTGAGGTCCCTCCGCCGGTGCTCCGGTACACGCTGACGAGGCTCGCGCTGCTGGCGCTCGGGCTGCTCGTCGCGAGCGCGCTCGTCTTCGCGACGCTGCGCGTGCTGCCGGGCGACGTGGCGCAGCTCGTCGCGGGCACCGAGGGCAGCCCCGGCCAGGTGGCGGCGATCCGCGAGCGCCTCGGCCTCGACCGGCCCGTCCTCGTGCAGTACGCCGACTGGATCGGCGGGATCCTGCGCGGCGACCTGGGCCGGTCGCTCCTGACCGGCACCCCGGTCGCCGACGAGCTCGCGTCGAAGGCGCAGGTGACGGTGCCGCTCGGCGTGCTCTCGCTCGCCATCGCCCTCGCGATCGCCGTCCCGTTCGGCGTCCTGTCGGCTATCCGCCGCGGGCGCCCCGTCGGCACCTCGATCAGCGTCGTCGCGCAGCTGCTCGCCGCGGTTCCCGTCGTCTGGGCCGGGATGATGCTCGTCGTCGTCTTCGCGATCACGCTGGGCTGGCTGCCCGCGCAGGGATTCCCGCGCGCGGGCTGGTCCGACCCGGCCGCCGCGCTGCGGGCGCTCACGCTGCCCGCCCTCACGGTGGGCGTCGTCGAGGGTGCGCTCCTCCTCCGCTTCGTGCGCAGCGCGACGCTGCAGGCGCTCGGCGAGGATCACGTGCGCACGGCGGCGGCGAAGGGGCTCACGCGCACCCAGGCGCTCGTCCGGCACGGCCTGCCGTCGGTCGGCCTGTCGATCATCACGGTGCTCGGCCTGCAGATCGCCGGCATCGTCGTCGGCGCTGTCGTCATCGAGCAGGTGTTCAACCTCCCCGGCATCGGGCGGATGCTCGTGGCGGATGTCGGCGCGCGCGACCTCGTGAAGGTGCAGGGCGAGCTGCTCGTCCTCACGGGCTTCGTGCTCGCGATCGGGTTCGCGGTCGACATCGTGCACCGTGTGATCGACCCCCGGCAGAGGGAGGCCGCATGACACCCGCGCGCGTGCTCTCGCGCCTGTGGCGCACGGGGACGGGGCGATTCGGCCTCGTCGCGGTCGCCGTGATCGGCATCGTCGCCCTCGTGTCGCTGCTCTGGACCCCGTTCGATCCGCGCACGGTCGACCTCGCGGCGCGCTGGACGGGCCCCGGATGGCCGCACCTCCTCGGCGGCGACGCGAACGGGCGCGACATCCTCAGCCTGCTCATGGTCGGCGCGCGCACGACCGTGCTCGTCGCGGCGGGCGCGGGCGCGGTGGCGACGGCCGTCGGCGTGCTGCTCGCCGCGCTCGGCGCCCTCACCGCGCGGCCCGTGCGCGAGGCCGTGGCGGTGCTCGTCGACATCCTCATCGCCTTCCCCGTGCTCCTCATCGCCATGATGCTGTCGGCCGTGTGGGGTGCGTCGCTGTGGATCGTCGTGTGGTCGGTCGGCATCGGTTTCGGCGTGAACATCGCGCGGGTCGCCCGCGCCGAGCTGCGCCGCGTGCAGCGCAGCGACTTCGTGCTCGCGGCGCGCGCGTCGGGGCTCACGACCGTGCAGACGCTCACGCGCCACCTCCTCCCGAACGTGCTGCCGGTGTTCATCGTGCAGCTGTCGTGGTCGATGGCGGCTGCCGTGCTGGCGGAGGCGGGGCTGTCGTACCTCGGCTTCGGCGCCCCGCTCACCGAGCCGAGCTGGGGCCTGCTCCTCGGCGACATGCAGCGCTACATCTCGCTGCACCCGCTCTCGGTGCTGTGGCCGGGACTCGCGATCACGGTCACCGTGCTCGCGCTGAACCTCCTCGGCGACGCCCTGCGCGAGGCGACCGACCCGACCCTGCGCCGCGGCGAGGCCAAGCCGCAGGCGCATCAGCCGGTGGTGGTCGCATGAGCCTCGAGGTCTCGGGTCTCACGATCGAGATCGACGGTCACCGAGTCGTCGACGACGTCTCGTTCGCCGTGCCCGACGGCGCGCGGCTCGGGCTCATCGGCGAGTCCGGATCGGGCAAGTCGCTCACGGCGCTCGCGATCCTGGGCCTCCTGCCCGCGGCCGCCACCGCGAGCGGCAGCGTCCGCTGGCAGGGCGCCGAGATCCTCGGCATCCCCGACCGCGAGATGGCGCGGCTGCGGGGCGACGAGATCGGCATGGTCTTCCAGGAGCCGCAGACCGCGCTCAACCCGATCCGCACCGTGGGGCGCCAGATCTCGGAGGCCGTGCGCATCCACCGCGACGTCTCCCGGCGCGAGGCCGCGGAGATCGCCGTCGCCGAGGCCCGTCGCGTCGCGCTGCCCGACCCCGAGCGCATCGTCGCCCGCTACCCGCATCAGCTCTCGGGCGGGCAGCGCCAGCGGGTCGCGCTCGCCATGGCGCTCGCATGCCGCCCGCGGCTGCTCATCGCCGACGAGCCCACGACGGCCCTCGACGTCACGATCCAGGCCGAGGTGCTGCGCCTGCTCCTGTCGCTCGTCGCGGACGACGGGATGTCGCTCGTGTTCATCACGCACGATCTCGCGGTGCTGTCGCAGGTCGCGACCCACGGCGTCGTGCTCGAGGACGGCCGCGTCGTCGAGGATGCGCCCGTGTCCCGGCTGCTCACCGCGCCGCAGCACCCCGTCACGCAGGGACTCCTGCGCGACGCGACCGCGACGCTCTGGCGACCCGCGGGCGCGGAGAACGCCCCGCGAGATGACGGCTCGGCGAAGGGGGCGGATGGCCATGGCTGACATCCTCCTGCGAGCGCGCGCGCTCGAGCGGCGGCACCTCCATCCGCGCACGACGCTCTTCGAGCGGCGGCGCGAGACCGTCGCGCTGCACCCGACCGACCTCGACATCCGCCGCGGCGAGGCCGTCGGGATCATCGGCGAGTCCGGGTCGGGCAAATCCACGCTCGTGCGCCTCCTGCTCGGGCTCGACGTCCCGACGGCGGGCACCGTGGAGTACGACGGCCGGCCGGTCGACGCCCGCGCTCCGGCGCGGGCGCTGCACGGGCTGCGGCGCGCGACGGGCATCGTCTTCCAGGACCCGTACGCCTCGCTCGACCCCCGCATGACCGTCGCGCGCATCGTCGAGGAGCCGCTGTGGGCGCTCGGCATCCCGGGAGACCGCGCGGCGCGCGTCCGCGAGGTGCTCGCGCAGGTCGGCCTCGAGCCCGACATGGCCGACCGCTACCCGCACGAGTTCTCCGGAGGCCAGCGTCAGCGCATCGCCCTGGCCAGGGCGATCGTCCACCGCCCGGAGACGCTCGTGGGCGACGAGCCGCTGTCGGCGCTCGACGTCACGGTGCGGGCGCAGATCCTCGCGCTCCTCGCCGACCTGCGCGCCCGCGAGCGGATGACCCTCGTGCTCGTCTCGCACGACATCGGCGTCGTGCAGAACCTCTGCGACACGGTCGTCGTCATGAAGGACGGCCGCGTCGTCGAGCACGGCCCGACCCCGCAGGTGCTCCTCTTTCCGCGCGAGGACTACACGCGGCGGCTGCTCGCGGCCATCCCGACGATCGACCAGCCGCGCGCCTGACGCGGCAGGGGCATCCGCACGCGCGCGCGGCACGGGGCGGTCGCCATCCGTTTGCCGTCCGTTCACGCGCGCGCGTCAGGCTCGCCCCATGTCGATCGAGCGCGCCGCAGCCGGACCGCACCGCAGCCCCGCGACGACCGCCGCGGCGACGCTGTGAGCGCCGCGCCCACGACCCTCGCCGCCGTGTGGCGGGGCGCCGACGGCATCCGGATCGAGGAGCTGCCGGTGCCCGCGCCGCGGCCCGGCGAGCTCGTCGTCGAGATCGACCTCGCGACCGTCAGCGGCGACGACCGCCGCACCGCATCGGACGCGCACCGCGCACCCGCTGCCGTGCTCGGCCACGAGGCGGTCGGACGCGTCGTCGCCGCGGGAGTCGGCGCACCGGCGACCGAGGGCGATCGGGTCGTCTGGGCCCCATCCGTCGGATGCGGGATGTGCGACCGCTGCCGACACGGACGGGTCGCGCGCTGCCGCAAGCTGCGCGAGATCGGGCGCGAGCCCATCGACGGCCCGTGGCCGCTCTCGGGCGCCTACGCCCGGCACATCCTCCTCCCGTCCGGAGCGACCGTGGAGCGGGTGCCGGACGAGCTGTGCGATGCCGTCGCGGCGCCCGCGGGCGGCGCCACGGCGACCGCGATGGCCGTGCGCGAGGCGTCGGGCGACCTCACGGGCCTGCGCGTCCTCGTCTGCGGTGCGGGGATGCTCGGCCTCACGGCGACGGCGGTCGCCCGCGAGAGCGGGGCGTCCGAGGTGGTCGTCCTCGATACCGACGCGTCGCGCCGCTCGCTCGCGCTCGCCTTCGGGGCGACGGCGGTCGTGGCGCCGCGGGATCGCCCGGGCGAGGCGGATCTCGCGTGGGAGCTCTCGGGAGCGGCCGAGGCGGCCTCGGGCGCGCTCGCGGCGCTCGCGATCGGCGGCCGGCTCGTCCTCGCGCGCGCAGCCGCGACATCCGCCGCGGTCCCTGTCGACCTGGACCGCGTCGTCCGCCGCGGGCTCGCGATCACCGGCGTGCTCGGCTCCGAGCCCCGCCACCTGCGCGAGGCGGTCGCGTTCCTCGCGTCCACGCGCACGCGGTACCCGTGGGAGCGGCTCGTCGCGCCCGCGATGGGCCTCGAGCACCTGGCGCTCCTCCTCGCGCAGCCCGCGAGCGTCGCGCCGCGGACCGCGATCGCGCCCTGACGACGGTCAGTCGTCCGAGCCGAAGACCCGCGAGAGCACGCCGCGCTTCCGCTTCGGCGTGAGCGACTTCTGGAGGTACACCGTGCCGAGCCAGCGGTCGAACTTGAAGCCGACCTTGCCCATCCGCCCGACCTCCTCGAAGCCGAAGCGCTCGTGCAGCGCGAGCGACCCCTCGGCGCCCTTGTCGCTGATCACCGCGACGATCTGACGGAGCCCCTTCTCCTCGCACGCCTCGATGAGGGCGGCGAGGAGCGCGGTGCCGAGGCCCTTGCCCGTCGCGGCGTGCCCGAGGTAGATCGAGTTCTCGACCGTGTACCGGTACGACGACTTGCCCGACCACGGCGACACGAGCGCGTAGCCCAGCACCTGCCCGGTCGGCGCGACGGCGACGAGGAAGGGGAGGTCGAGCTTCTGCAGGTGGAGGAACTTCTCCTTCCACTGCCGATGCGTCCACTTCTTCTCGTCGAAGGTCACGACCGAGTTCGTCACGTAGTAGTTGTAGATCTCGCGGATGTCCTCGATGTCGCGCATCTCGGCGGGGCGGATCTCGTACGAGAACGGGCGCTCGGGGGCGGGCCGACGCTGCAGGTGCAGCGGCAGGCGTCGGCGCTTCTGGTATTCCTCCTCGAGCATGCGTCCAGCCTACGCGGGGATCGTCCAGTCGACAGGGCCGGCGCCCTGCTGCGCGAGCAGCGCGTTCGCGCGTGAGAACGGCCGCGATCCGAAGAAGCCGCGGCTCGCCGAGAGCGGCGAGGGGTGGGGCGACTCGATCGACGGCACGCCGCCCAGCAGCGGCTTGAGGTTCGCGGCGTCACGCCCCCACAGGATCGCCACGAGCGGCCCGCCGCGCTCTGCGAGGGCGCGGATCGCGGTCTCGGTCACCCGCTCCCACCCCCATCCGCGGTGCGACGCGGGCGCACCGGGGCTCACCGTGAGCACGCGGTTGAGGAGCATGACGCCCTGGTCGCTCCACGCCGAGAGGTCGCCGTGGGGCGCGGGCGCGACGCCGAGGTCGCTCTGCAGCTCGCGATAGATGTTCTGCAGGCTGCGCGGGATGGGCCGGACGTGTCGCTCGACCGCGAACGACAGGCCGATCGGATGGCCCGGGGTCGGGTACGGGTCCTGCCCGACGATGAGCACGCGGACGTCGGCGAGCGGGCGCTGGAACGCCCGCAGCACGCGGTCCCCCGCGGGCAGATACGGCCGCCCGGCCGCGACCTCGGCGCGCAGCCGGTCGCCGAGCGCGGCGATGTCGGCGGCCACGGGTGCGAGCGCGTGCGCCCAGCCGGCGTCGATGAGGCCCGCCTCGGCGAGCTCGGGAAGGGAGCGCCCTGCCATGTCGAGCGCCCTCACGCGGTCGGGGCGAGGCCGAGGTCCTCCTCGCGCACGGTGCCCCTGGCCGACCAGGGGAAGTCGATCCAGAGGTCGGTGTCCTTCCACGCGTAGTCGGGCTGGATGATCGTCGACGGCTTCGTGAAGATCGTGACCGACCGCACGTCGGCGCCCTTGTCGGAGAGCAGCTGGACGGCGAGCGCGAGCGTGCGCCCCGAGTCGGCGACGTCGTCGACGAGGAGCACGCGGCGCCCGTCGAGGTACTCCATGTCGAGGGCCGGCGGGAGCACCTCCGGCGCGTCGAGGACGGTCCCGATGCCCGTGTAGAACTCAACGTTGATGGCGCCGCAGTTCTTCGCGCCGAGACCGTAGGCGATGGCGCCGGCGGGGAGGAGTCCGCCGCGCGCGATCGCGACGACGACCTCGGGCTCGAAGCCGCTGTCGAGGATCGTGCGAGCGAGGTCGCGCGTCGCGGCGCCGAAGCCGTCCCAGGTGAGGACTTCGCGCTCGGTCGGAGTGTCGGTCACGGGCGTTCCTTTCGATCGTGTCTCAGTCATCGCGCCTTCCGGGCCGGAAAGCCAGGGAAAACGAGACATGCAAGTCAGACCCATCCTGCATGTCTCGAAAGCCGCCGCCATCCGGGCCGGAAATCCAGGGAAAACGAGACATGCGGATGGTGCGGATCAGCTCTCGCGGACGGCGAGAGGGCCGCGGTGCAGGAGATGGGCGGCCGCCTGTGCCACGGGCCGCACGGTCACGAGGTCGAGGTTCACATGCCCGGGCGCCTCGAGGGCGTACGCGATCACGTCGGCCACGTCCTCGGCGGAGAGCGGGCTGTCGACGCCCGCGTACACGGCCTCCGCCGCCTCCCGGTCGCCGCCGAGGCGCGTGAGCGAGAACTCCTCGGTGCGCACCATCCCCGGCGCGATCTCGATCACGCGCAGCGGCTCGCCGTTGAGCTCGAGCCGGAGGGCGTCGACGATCATCGACTCCCCGGCCTTCGCGGCGTTGTAGCCGGCGCCGCCGGGATATGCGCGCTGAGCAGCCGTCGACGTGACGAAGAGCAGGTCGGCGTGGCCCGCTCCCCCGCGCACCGCGTCGCGCAGCTGCGGCAGGAGAGCCCGCACGAGCCGCTGCGCGGACAGGACGTTCGCCTCGAACATCCACGTCCACTCGTCGGCGTCGCCGTCCTCGACGCGGTCGGTGCCGCGCGCGCCGCCCGCGACGTGCGCGAGCGCGTGCACGCCGCCGCTCGCGGCGAGATGCGCGGCCAGGGCGTCGACGTCGGCCTGCCGGGTGAGGTCGGCGGCGAACACGTCGGCGCCCGTCTCCGCGGCGAGCGCCTCGAGGCGCTCGGCCCGCCGGGCGACGCCCGTGACGTCCCATCCGCGCGAGCGCAGCAGGCGCACCGTCGCCGCGCCGATCCCCGAGCTCGCTCCCGTCACGACCGCACGCCTGTTCGCCATCCGTCCAGTATGCCGTCCCCGACCGAGGGCGCACCGTGACGGCCTGTGACGAGCCGTGACGGCATGCGACGCGCGATATGACGCCGCGTGTCCCGTGCGTTGCCCGGGCACCGCGGGTTCCGTACTGTCGCAGTCATGCCCGAAGGCGGGCATCCCCGAGCAGATCCCACGACCATCCTTCGAGCAGGAGACACGCATGAGCGAGAACTGGCGCTTCGAGACCACGCAGATCCACGCCGGCGCGCAGCCCGACCCCGTGACCGGGGCCCGCGCGACGCCGATCTACAACACGACCTCGTACGTGTTCCGCGACGCGGACCACGCGAAGAACCTCTTCGCGCTCGCCGAGTTCGGCAACATCTACACGCGCCTGCAGAACCCGACGCAGGATGTCGTCGAGCAGCGCATCGCGGCGCTCGAGGGCGGCACGGGCGCGCTCCTCGTGGCGAGCGGCCAGGCCGCCGAGACCTTCGCCGTGCTCAACATCGCGCAGGCCGGCGACCACATCGTGTCCTCGAGCTCGATCTACGGCGGCACCTACAACCTCTTCAAGTACACGCTCGGCAAGCTGGGCATCGAGGTCACCTTCGTCGAGAACCAGGACGACCCCGAGCAGTGGCGTGCAGCGGTCCGCCCGAACACGAAGCTGTTCTTCGCGGAGACGATCGGCAACCCCGCCATCAACGTCCTCGACATCCGCACGGTCGCCGACATCGCCCACGAGAACGGCGTGCCGCTCATCGTGGACAACACGATCGCGACGCCGTACCTCATCCGCCCGTTCGAGCACGGCGCCGACATCGTCGTGCACTCCGCGACGAAGTTCCTCGGCGGGCACGGCACGGTCCTCGGCGGTGCGATCGTCGACGGCGGCCGCTTCGCATGGTCGCAGAACGTCGAGAGGTTCCCGGGTCTCACCGAGCCCGACCCGTCGTACCACGGCGCGAGCTACACGACCGCCGTGGGCGACGAGCTCGCGTACATCATCAAGGCGCGCGTGCAGCTGCTGCGCGACCTCGGCTCGGCGATCGCCCCGCAGAGCGCGTGGCAGCTCATCCAGGGCATCGAGACGCTGTCGCTGCGCATCGAGCGCCACGTGCAGAACGCCCAGGAGATCGCGGAGTGGCTCGAGAACCACCCCGACGTCGCGACGGTCAACTACGCGGGTCTCCCGTCGTCGCCCTGGTACGCGAACGCGAACCGCTACGCGCCGAAGGGCGTCGGCGCCGTGCTGTCGTTCGAGCTCAAGGGCGGAGTCGACGCGGGCCGCGCGTTCGTCAACTCGCTCGGCCTGTTCAGCCACCTCGCCAACATCGGCGACGTGCGCTCGCTCGTCATCCACCCCGCATCGACGACGCACTCGCAGCTCACCCCCGAGCAGCAGCTCACGAGCGGTGTGACGCCGGGACTCGTGCGCCTGTCGATCGGCCTCGAGAACGTCGACGACCTCAAGGCCGACCTCGAGCAGGCGCTCGTCGCGGCCCGCGAGACGGCGGCGGCCGCTCGGGCCTGACCCGCGAACACGATGGATGCCCCGGGCGCGCGCCCGGGGCATCCGCCGTATCCGGCGACGCGTAACAGTGGCGGGGGCGCCCCGCAGAGCACGGGAGAATGGACGGATGGACTGGCAGATCTCCGAGGACACGGTGCCGTCTGCTCCCGTCACGGAGGCCGACGCCCGCTCGATGGCCGGCCGTCCGCCCGCGACGGGAGCGTGGCTCGACGGCGATCCCGTGGGGGATCGCCGGTTCGCCGCGTTCGGACCGCTCACGACCGAGAGCGGTGCGGAGCTGCCAGGGTTCCGCCTCGCGTACGAGACGTGGGGCGACCTGAGCCCCGCCCGCGACAACGCGGTGCTCATCCTGCACGCGCTGACCGGCGACAGCCATGTCCGCGGCCCCGCCGGCCCCGGGCATCCGACCGCGGGATGGTGGGACGCGCTCGTCGGGCCGGGTCTCGCGATCGACACCGACCGGTGGTTCGTCATCGCCCCGAACGTCCTCGGCGGATGTCAGGGCTCGACCGGGCCGGCGAGCATCCATCCCGACGGCGAGGCCTGGGGCTCGCGCTTCCCGTATCTCACCATCCGCGACCAGGTCGCCGCGCAGGTCCGACTCGCCGACGCCCTGGGCATCGACCGCTGGGCCGCCGTGATCGGCGGCTCGATGGGCGGCATGCACGCGCTCGAATGGGCCGTCGGGCTGCCCGACCGCGTCGAGCGGCTGGCCATCCTCTCCTCGCCCCCGATCAACACGGCCGACCAGATCGCCCTGAACTCCGTTCAGCTCGAGGCGATCGAGATCGATCCCCGATTCGCGGGCGGCGACTACTACGACGCGGCACCCGGTGAGGGGCCGCACCGCGGTCTCGCGCTCGCCCGTCGGATGGCCCTGCTGAACTACCGCAGCCCCACCGAGCTCAATCAGCGGTTCCAGCGGTCGTGGCAGTCCGACGTCAGCCCCCTCGGCTTCGGCGGCCGCTTCGCGGTGGAGTCGTACCTCGACTTCCACGGCAACAAGTTCACGCGCCGCTTCGACGCGAACACGTACATCCGGCTCGTGGAGGCGATGGACTCGCACGACGTCGGCCGCGGCCGCGGCGGGGTCGAGGAGGCCCTGTCGGAGGTCACCGCGACGACGCTCGTGCTGGGGATCGACAGCGACCGGCTCTTCCCCGTCGACGGGCAGCACCGCATCGCGCGGAGCATCCCGAACACGCTCGACGGGCAGGAGTCGGTGGTGCTGCACAGCGACTTCGGCCACGACGGGTTCCTCATCGAGACCGAGGCCGTCGCCCACCACCTCGGCCGCCTGTTCGCGGCGTAGCGCGGGTCAGTCCCAGACGCCGGTCGCGAGGAAGCGGTCCATCCGCTCGCGGTGCGGCGCGAGGTCGTGCCCCTGCGCGGCGACCCACGCGTCGTCGTGGTACGTGTGGGCGTAGCGCGCGCCGCCGTCGCAGATGAGGGTGACGACGCTGCCCCGCTCCCCCGCCGCGATCATCCGCGCGATGATCTGGAACGCGCCGACGAGGTTGGTGCCGGTCGAGCCGCCCGCCCAGTGCAGCGTGCGCTCCCTGAGGAGGCGGATGGCCGCGAGCGACGCCGCGTCGGGGATCGGGAGCACCTCGTCGATCACTCCGGGGACGAACGACGGCTCGACGCGCGGGCGCCCGATGCCCTCGATGCGGCTCGGCATGCCCGTCGTGTGGTCGGAGCGCCCGGTGCGCCATCCGCCGTAATACGCGGAGTTCTCCGGGTCGACGACCGCGATCCGGGTCGGATGGCGGCGGTAGCGCACATAGCGGCCGAACGTCGCGCTCGTGCCGCCGGTTCCCGCGCCCACGACGATCCACGCGGGGACGGGATAGCGCTCGGCGGCGAGCTGCTCGAACACGCTCTCGGCGATGTTGTTGTTGCCGCGCCAGTCGGTCGCGCGCTCGGCGTACGTGAACTGGTCGAGGTAGTACCCGCCGCTCTCCGCCGCGAGGCGCTCCGCCTCGGCGTACATGTCGCCGGGGACGTCGACGAAGTGGCAGCGCCCTCCGTAGAACTCGATGAGCTCGATCTTCTCGGGGCTCGTCGCCCGCGGCACGACCGTCACGAAGTCGAGCCCGAGCATGCGCGCGAAGTACGCCTCCGACACGGCGGTCGATCCGCTCGACGCCTCGACGAGCGTCGTCCCCTCGTCGATGCGCCCGTTCACGAGCCCGTAGAGGATGAGCGATCGCGCGAGACGGTGCTTGAGCGAGCCGGTCGGGTGCACGGACTCGTCCTTGAGGTACAGGTCGATGCCCCACTCCGACGGAAGCGGGAAGACGTGCAGGTGCGTGTCGGCGCTGCGGTTCGCATCGGCCTCGAGCAGGCGGATGGCGTCGCGCACCCAGGTGCATCGGTCGGTCACGCCTTCGACCCTACGCGGCGTCCTGCGCCGCGAGCGGATGGCCCGGGCTCAAACCGTGGGGATGGGCGAGGTGCCCGTGTCCTCCGAGGAGAAGGATGCGAGCATCCGCGCGTCGGAGCGCCGCTCGGCCGCGAAGGCGACGAGCGCGATCGCCATCCCGACGAGCGAGAGGACGACGCCGACCCACACCGGGGCGACGTACCCCCATCCGGCGGCGATCACGGCGCCGCCGAGCGCCGCTCCGAGGCTGTTGCCGACGTTGAGCGCCGAGTGGTTGAGGGCGGCGCCGATCGCCTGGTGATCGCGCGCGACATCGAGCAGGCGCAGCTGCACGGTCGGCGTGGCGGTGGCGGAGACGGTCGCGAAGACGAACAGGCCGATGACGAGCGCGACGGTGAGGTGGGCGACGACGCCGACGAGGGCCGACGCGCCGGCGAGCGCGAGCAGACCGTAGACGAGGGTGCGGCGCACGCTGATGTCGGCGAGCAGGCCGCCGAGCAGGTTGCCGATCGTCATGCCGAGCCCGATGGCGACGAGCGCGATCGACACGACCCACTCCGCTGCCCCGGCGACCTCGGTCACGAGGGTCGCGACGTAGCTGTACACCGCGAAGAACGCGCCGAAGCCGATCGACCCGATCGCGACCGTGAGCCAGACCTGGGGGATGCGGAAGATGCCGAGCTCGTGGCGGACCGTGCGACCCGCGTCACCGGGCTGCGCGGGCACGAAGAAGGCGATCATGAGCAGGGCGAGCAGGAAGACCGCCCCGACGACGACGTAGGCGGCGCGCCATCCGAGCTGCTGACCGAGGAGCGTGCCGCCGGGCACGCCGACCACGTTGGCGATCATGAGGCCGCTCATGACGATCGAGATCGCGCGGCCGCGCTTCTCGGGGCCGAACAGGTCGGCCGCGACGACGGCGGCCATGCCGAAGTAGGCGCCGTGCGGCAGACCCGACAGGAAGCGCGAGAGGCCGACGAGCTCGAACGTCGGCATGATGACGGTGAGCGCGTTGAAGACGAGGAGCGCGAGGGCGAGGGCGATGAGCACGCGGTGACGCGGGAACCGCGACACGAACGCCGCGATCGTCGGCGCTCCGATGACGACGCCGAGCGCGTAGAGGCTGATCAGCACGCCCGCCTGCGCGACGGCGTCCTCGGGGCTCGCGGCGTGGACGGCCGGGAGGAGGTCGCCGGCGATGCGCGGCAGAAGCCCCATCGAGACGAACTCGGTCATGCCGATGCCGAAGGCGCCGATGGCGAGCGAGAGGAGCGCCCACATCGCCGCACCCCTCGACGTGGTGGTCGAGGTGGTCACCAGGAGAGTCTACGGGCCGTGCGCGGCGCCGCTCTCACCCGAGACGGAGGAAGCCGGCGTCCCGCAGTCTCCGGGTGGCGACATCGTCGATGCTCGTCCGGACCGTGGAGAAGCTCGCGTCCGCCAGCTGCAGCATCGACCAGACGAGGACCGGCACGAACAGCGTGCGGATGAGCATCGCCCATCCGGCCTTCCAGAATCCGATGCGCGAGCCATCCGCGATCCTGACGAGACGCGTCCCCGTGAGCAGTCCGCCCAGCGCGCGCCCGTCCTGGAAGAACCAGCCGTAGAGGAGCGGCAGCACCACCAGCAGGATGACGATGACGCCGACAGCGCCCTCGGCGGCGTTCGGCCCCGGCGTGGTGGAGGCCGCGACCCCCGCGGACACGGCGCACCCGACCACGAGCGCGACGTCGATCAGCCAGGCGAGGAACGCGCGGCCCCACTGGGCGTCGATGTAGAGCCCGCCGTCCTGGAAGGTGCGCAGTCGAAGCGCGGGCTCCTCCCCGAGCGACGGCGCGACCTGCGCGCGCACGCGGTCGAGGGCCCCGTCCGACGGAGAGCGCGTCACCGGGCGTACCTCTCGTGCGCGGTGCTGAGCAGCTGCAGGGCCTCGTCCTCCGTGAGCCCCTCGATGCCGGGCAGGAGCAGGCAGGGGACGTCGGTGCGCAGGTAGGGCCGCGGACCCACTCGGAGCCGCCACCACGCCGGCTGCCTGCTCACGCGCGCACGCCCCTGCGCAGTCAGCGGCATCACGGCGCAGATCCCGCCGATGTCGCCCTTCACGGGGATCCGGCGTCGCTCGGGCGCATCGACATCGGACCACGGGACCGGACCGATGCCGCGGAGCGTGATTCCAGCCGCCTCGACGACGACGGGCTGTCGCTCCGATCGCAGCCGATCGCCCATGAGCCGCGTGCTGATCATCAGGAGACCGCCGACCATGGCGCCCCAGAACACGGCGAAGGCGCCCACCGGCATGAGCGCCCACAGGCCGTCGTCGCGCAGCAGGAGACCCGCCACGACGCCGAGGGCGCCGAGCGCGGCGACGCCGAGCGCGACGCCCACCAGGATCCGGCGGCGCCGTAGCCAGCGGAGCACGGGATCCGACTCGCACCCCGTGAGCACCACGCGCCCGTGCACGCGGAGGCGCTCCAGCGCTCCCGCGAGCGCCGGCGACGCGGCGCCTGCCGTCATCGACCGCGCCTCAGTCCAGGTCTCCGATCGCGCGCTCGAGGCGCTCGATCTTGCCGTCGATCTCGCCGTGGTAGCCCGGGCGGATGTCGGCCTTCAGCACGAGGGAGACGCGGGAGCCGAACGGCATGACGGCCTCGGTCGCGCGGCGCACGACATCCATCACCTCGTCCCAGGTCTCGCCCTCGATCTCGGTGAACATCGACGTCGTGCGGTGCGCGAGGCCCGATTCGCGGACGACCTTGACGGCCGCGGCGACCGCGTCGTGCACGGAGCCGTCGGCGCTGCCGTCTCCCGAGGGAGCGACGGAGAAGGCGACGAGCATGGGATTCCCCTTTCGAAGGACGGTCAGGACTCCGCGAGCGCGACGGCGCGCGAACGGACGCGGACGGGCACGCGCGCCACGCGCGCGACCGCCCAGACGAGGAGGACGACGAGCAGTGCGTTGCGCGCCGTCAGGACCGACACGGCGAACGGCTCGGCGAGCATGACCCCCATGTAGAGGAGGGGGTACACGAGCTGGGTGAGGAGCGCGCAGCCCAGCGCGAGGAGAGCCGGCCCCCGAGCACGTCGCCGATCGACGACGAGCCACAGCGCGATCGGCGCGATGAGCCAGTCGTGGAACTGAGGGGAGCCGACCTTGTTGAACACCATGAACGCGAGAACGAGGGCCAGCGCGAGCGGCGGCACGAGCGAGCGGTACGCGGCGCCCCGGCGCGCCTGGACGACGCCGAGCACCGCGATCGCGGCGACCGCGGCACCGAGCAGCGGGGTCATCGCGGCGATGACGGCATCGACCTGCGGTCCCGTCACCTGGAAAGTGAGGATGTCGCGGTCGTAGAAGATCCACCAGTCCGGGATGTGCAGCGCGGCGCCCCAGAGGTAGAACGTGCTCACGGGCGCCTCGAGCTGGAGGCCGCGCCCCGTCTGCATCGTGACGAATCCGAGCAGGTGGGCCGCTCCCCCGCTCACCACGACGACCGCGACGACGAGGGCGGAGGCGACGGCAGCACCGACGAGCACGGCCCCTCGGCGGCGCATCGCGACCACGGCCGTGGCCACGAGCGCAGCCGGCCACACCTTGATCCAGGCGGCGGCCGTGAGGAGGGCGGAGGCGACGGTCGGCCGCGTCGCGAGGAGGAGCAGCCCGACGATCGCGATCGGCACCGTGATCGCGTCGAGCCGGAACATCCCGACCGGCCCGAGGAGGAGCGCGAAGCCGAGCCAGAACCACGCGGCCGTGCGGCGACCGCGTGATCGTCCGTCTCCGACGAGGAGCCAGAAGGCGACCGCGTCGCACAACGTGACGAGGATCGCCCACGCGAGGTCGTATCCGCCGATCCCGGCGAGCGCGTGTGCGAGCAGCATCGGCGCGAGGGCCAGCTGCGGGTAGACCCACGCCTCGGTGACGCCGACGATGCCGTCGCCCGCGAGGGCGCGCGCCGACCACGGCTCGTACACGAGGTGGACGTCGCCCATCGGCTGGTTGGGCATCCACCACCCGGCCGCCGCGACCCAGACGTGCACGAGCGTGAAAGCGATCCACAGCAGCATCCGCCTCGGCACGCCCCCATCCTACGGACCGCCCCTCCGGCCATCCGCCCCCGTGCATGTCTCGAAAGGGCACGGTTTCGGCGCGCCAATCCCTACCCGGGTGAGACATGCCGACCCGGGCCCGACCGCATGTCTCGAAAAGACACCCTTTCGGCGTGCCAATCCCCACCCGGGTGAGACATGCCGACCCGGGCCCGGCCGCATGTCTCGAAAAGGCACCGTTGCGGCGTGCCAATCCCTAACCGGGTGAGACATGCCGACCCGGGCCCGGCCGCATGTCTCGAAAAGGCACCCTTTCGGCGCGCCAATCCCTACCCGGGTGAGACATGCCGGCCCGGGCCCGACCGCATGTCTCGAAAAGACACCCTTTCGGCGTGCCAATCCCTGCACCGGTGAGACATGCCACGTCGGGCCCTGGGCGCACCCCGACCGCATGTCTCGAAAAGACACCCTTTCGGCATCCCTATCCCCACCCTGGTGAGACATGCCGGCTCCGCCCGGTCGCCGCCCGGCCGCCACCCCGGCGCCCGCCCCGCCCCGGCCGCCGCCCGGCCGCCACCCCGGCGGCCGCCCCGCCCCAGCCCCCGCATCAGCCCGAACCGCCCCCGAACACGCCCGCGCCGACTCAGGCGGCGAGCGCGGCGGCGAAGGCGGCCGGAAGCGCCTCGGCCACGTCGATCGCGGCGATCGGATGGCCGCGGCCGGAGGCGATGCGGCCAGCGGTCCCATGGAGCCATGCCGCGGTCGCGGCGATCGGGCCGAGCTCCTCGACGTCGAGCTCGCGCCCCGCGACGCGGGCGGCCGCCGCTGCTCCCGCGAGCAGAGCGCCCGCCGCTCCGGCCAGGACGTCGCCCGTGCCCGCCGACGCGAGCCAGGGCGTGCCGGAGCGGACGACCGTCCACCATCCTCCGGGCGTCGCCACGATCGTCGCGGCGCCCTTGAGGAGCACGACGCCGCCGAGCGCGACCGCGGTCTCGCGGACGACGAGCACGCGCTCTCGGAACGGGCCGCTCAGGCGCGGGGCGAGCGGATCCTCCTCGACGTCGTCGATGCCGAAGCCGAGCGGAATGCGCACCTCGCGCAGCTCCCCCTCGTGCGGCGTCACGATGAGCGGGCCCGTGGCCTCCGCGGCGAGGTCGAGCGCCCCCGCGTCGACGACGACGGGCAGCGGCCGGTCGCGCAGGATGCCGCGCAGCAGCCGCGTCTCATCCTCGCCGCGTCCGCGCGCGTCCACACCGGAGCCGATGACCCAGGCGTCGGCGCGCCCCGCGCCGAGCACGGTCTCGGGTCGGCGCTGCAGGACGAGACCCGCGACGTCCTCGGGGCCGTCCCACCGGACCATCCCGACGCCCGCGCGCCACGCGCCCTCCGTCGAGAGCACCGCCGCGCCCGGGTACGCGAGCGACCCCGTGCGCAGGGCGACGACGCCTCGGGAATACTTGTGGTCGTCTGCGGTTGGCACTCGCAGGACGCGGACCGCGTCCTGGGCGGTCCACTCATCCGAGTGCCATGCGTGTCCTCCCGGCATGCCGCCACCCTACTCGCGCTGTGCGCGGCGCCGACGAGCGCCGCCGGATCGGAGCACTGTGAGCCAGCTGTTCAGCCCCCTGACCGTCCGCGAGACGACGTTCCGCAACCGCCTGTGGGTGTCGCCGATGTGCATGTACAGCGCCGAGGACGGCGTCGTGAACGACTGGCACCACGTGCACCTCGCGCAGTTCGCATCGGGAGGCGCGGGTCTGGTCATGAGCGAGGCGGCGGCCGTCTCGCCCGAGGGCCGGATCTCGCCGCGCGACGCGGGCATCTGGAACGACGCCCAGCGCGACGCGTGGGCCGAGGTCGTCGCCGCGATCCACGCGCGGGGCGCGCTCGCGGCCGTGCAGCTCGCGCACGCGGGTCGCAAGGGCTCGACCTGGTGGCCGTTCGCCGACGCAGAGGGCAGCGTTCCGATCGAGGAGGGCGGATGGCCCACGGTCGCCCCGTCTCCGGTCGCGTTCGACGGCTACGCGGTCCCGCAGGAGCTCGACGAGGCGGGCATCGCGCAGGTGATCTCGGACTTCCGCGCCGCCGCCCGGCGCGCCCTCGATGCCGGCTTCGACGTCGTCGAGGTGCACGCGGCGCACGGCTACCTCCTGCACGAGTTCCTCTCGCCGCTGTCGAATCAGCGCACCGACGGATGGGGCGGCTCGCCGGAGGGCCGGGCACGGCTCCTGCTCGAGGTCGTCCGCGCCGTGCGCGCCGAGGTGGGCGACGGCGTGCCCGTCTTCGTGCGCTTCTCCGCGACGGACTGGGCCCCGGGCGGGCTCGAGGTCGAGGTCGTCGCGACCGCGGCGACCTGGGCGCACGAGGCCGGCGCCGACCTCTTCGACATCTCCACCGGGGGTCTCGTGCGCCACCAGCGCATCGAGCCGGGACCGGGCTACCAGGTTCCGCACGCCGCGCGCATCCGCGAGCTCACGGGCCTCCCCACGGCGGCCGTGGGGATCATCACGTCGGGAGAGCAGGCCGAGGAGGTGCTCGCCGAAGGCGCAGCCGACGCCGTCTTCGCGGGCCGCGAGTTCCTGCGGGATCCGCACTTCGCCCTCCGTGCGGCGGCCGAGCTCGGCGAGCCGGCCGACGCGCTGTGGCCGCCGCAGTACCTGCGCGCGCACCGCGAGCGCGTGGCGGCACGACGCTGAGCGAGACGCGCGTCCAGAGGCGTGCCGTATCATGAGCGGCACGATGGACGACCCTCCGAGTTACAGACGATCGCCCCACTGCCCGCCCTCCGAGCCCCTCGGAGGTGACGAATGATGGATTACGTCTTCCTGGGCGTGGGGCTCATCCTGACGATCGGAACCGGTCTGTTCGTCGCGAGCGAGTTCGCGCTCGTGAACCTCGACCGCGCCGAGCTCGAGGCGCGCCAGTCGCGCGGCGAGAGCCGCCTGTCGCTCACGATCCGCGCGCTGCGGCACACGTCGACGCACCTGTCGAGCGCCCAGCTCGGCATCACGCTGACGACCCTGCTCACGGGCTACACGCTCGAGCCCGCGTTCTCGAACCTGCTGCGGCCGGTCCTCCTCGGCTGGGGGGTCGCCGAGCCGGCGGTCGCGCCCATCGCGACCGTCGTGGCGATGGCCGTCGCGACCATCCTCTCGATGATCCTGGGCGAGCTCGTGCCGAAGAACTTCGCGCTCGCGCTGCCGCTGGCCACGGCCAAGGTGGTCGCGCCGTTCCAGATCGCGTTCACCGCCGTGTTCCGGCCCGTGATCGCCCTGCTGAACGGCAGCGCCAACGCCGTGCTGCGGGCGATGGGCATCGAGCCCAAGGAGGAGCTCTCGGGCGCCCGCTCGGCCGAGGAGCTCTCGAGCCTCGTGCGGCGCTCCGCTCTCGCGGGCGTCCTCGAGGAGGACACCGCGACCCTGCTCGACCGGAGCCTCACGTTCGCGCGACTCAGCGCGGGCGACGTCATGACGCCGCGGCCGCGCGTCCACGCGGTCGCGGCCGGCGACTCCGCCGACGAGGTGATCCAGCTCGCGCGGCAGACCGGGCACAGCCGGTTCCCCGTGTACGACGAGTCGATGGACGACATCGTCGGCATCGTGCACCTCAAGGCCGCGGTCAGCGTTCCGCGCGAGCGGCGAGGCGACGTGCCGGCGGCCGCCCTCGCGAACGAGCCGCTGCGCGTTCCCGAGACCGTGCACCTCGACGCCCTCATCGCCGAGCTCCGGGTCGGCGGCTACCAGATGGCCGTCGTCGTCGACGAGTACGGCGGCACGGCGGGCGTCGTGACCCTCGAGGACCTCGTCGAGGAGATCGTCGGCGAGGTGTCCGACGAGCACGACCGCCGCCCCGCGGGGGTCGTGCGCCACCGCGACTCGGTGACCTTCCCCGGTCAGCTCCGCCCCGACGAGCTGCGCGACCGCGCGGCCGTCGAGGTGCCGGAGGACGACGCGTACGACACGGTCGGCGGATTCATCATGAGCGTGCTCGAGCGCGTGCCCGTCGTCGGAGACGCCGTGCGCGTCGACGACGGCACACTCACCGTGGAGCGGATGGACGGGCGCCGCGTCGACCGCGTGCGCTTCACCCCCGACCCGCTCCCCGAGGGCGCTGAGGACGAGGAGGGCCGGCGATGAGCGACTGGGCCGGACTGGCATGGCTCGTGGTGCTGCTGCTCGCGAACGCCTTCTTCGTCGGCGCCGAGTTCGCCGTCATCTCGGCGCGGCGCTCGCAGATCGAGCCGCTCGCCGAGAAGGGCTCGCGCGCGGCGCGCACCGCGCTGTTCGCGATGGAGCACGCGACGCTCATGCTCGCGACCTCGCAGCTGGGCATCACGATCTGCTCGCTGCTCATCCTGAACGTCTCGGAGCCGGCGCTGCACCACCTCCTCGCGGTGCCGCTCGGGCTCACCGGGATGGCCGAGGCGGCCGTCGACACGATCGCGTTCGTGATCGCGCTCGTGTTCGTCTCCTACCTGCACGTCGTGTTCGGCGAGATGGTCGCCAAGAACATCGCGTTCTCGGTTCCCGACCGCGCCGTGCTCCTGCTCGCGCCGCCGCTCGTGTGGGTGTCGAAGGTCTTCCACCCCGTGATCTGGGCCCTGAACTGGCTCGCGAACGCGGTGCTGCGCCTCTTCGGCGTCGAGCCGAAGAACGAGGCCGCATCGACCTTCACCCTCGACGAGGTCGCCACGATCGTCGCGCAGTCGCGCCGCGAGGGCGTCCTCGACGACACCGCCGGCACGGTCGCGGCCGCGGTGGAGTTCACCGACAAGAAGGCGAAGGATGTCGCGGTGCCGCTCGCGCGGATCGTGACGCTTCCCGAGCAGGTCACGCCCGACGAGGTCGAGCGCGCGGTGGCGAAGCACGGCTACTCGCGGTACGTGATCGTCGACGACGCCGGCGATCCGGTCGGATACGTCCACCTCAAGGACATCCTCCGCGCCGCGAACGGCGACGATCCGGATGAGAAGGCCGCGCGCCCCATCCCGCCCAAGCGGATCCACGCGATGGTGCCGGTGCAGGAGACGACCGACCTCGAGGACGCGCTGGCGATCATGCGCCGCGCCGGGCGCCACCTGGCCCGGGTGCGCGACGCCGAGGGCACGACGACAGCCGTGCTCTTCCTCGAGGACATCATCGAGGAGCTCGTGGGCGAGGTCCACGACGCGACCGAGCGCTCCCGCCGGCGCTGACGCGACGCCCCGGCGCTCCCCGTCACCAGCTGACGGGGAGCGCCTTCCCCTCCTCGTAGCCCGCCGCAGACTGCAGGCCGACGCGGGCGCGGTCGTGGAACTCCGCCACGGTCGCGGCGCCCGCATACGTGAACGACGAGCGCACGCCCGAGGTGATCATGTCGACGAGGTCCTCGACGCTCGGGCGGAGCGGGTCGAGGTAGATGCGCGACGACGAGATCCCCTCGGCGAACAGCTCCTTGCGTGCACGCTCGTAGGCGTCGAGTCGGCCGAAGCGCTCCTGCACGGCCTTCGTCGAGGCCATCCCCCACGACTCCTTGAAGATGCGGCCGTCGGCGTCCGTCTGCAGCGAGCCCGGCGCCTCGATGGTGCCGGCGAACCACGAGCCGATCATGACGCTCGCGGCGCCCGCCGCGAGCGCGAGCGCGACGTCGCGCGGGTAGCGGACGCCGCCATCCGCCCACACGTGCGCGCCGAGGTCGCGCGCGGCCTCGGCCGTCTCGAGCACGGCCGAGAACTGGGGCCGCCCGACGGCGGTCATCATGCGGGTCGTGCACATCGCGCCGGGGCCCACGCCGACCTTGAGGATCGACGCGCCGGCCGACACGAGGTCGCGGACGCCGTCGGCCGTGACGATGTTGCCGGCCACGACCGGGATGCCGAGGCCCAGGCCCGCGACGACGCCGAGCGCGCGCAGCATCCCCTCCTGATGCCCGTGCGCGGTGTCGACCACGAGCACGTCGACGCCCGCCGCCGCGAGCGCCCGGGCCTTCGCCTCGACGTCGCCGTTGATGCCGATCGCCGCGGCGACGACGAGGCGGCCGCCGGCGTCGACCGCGGGGCGGTAGAGCGTCGACCGGAGGGCGCTGCGGCGCGTCGCGGTGCCCACGAGCCGGCCCTTGCGCACGACCGTCATCATCTCGACATCGGCGTCCACGAGCAGGTCGAACGCATGCCGTGCGTCGGTGACGTCGTCGGCGTCGATCGACGGCACGGGGCCGCGCACGAGGTCGCCGAGCGCGGCGTCGGGAAGCGCGGTCGCGAGCCGAGACGCCGGCAGCATGTTGCGGATGTCGGACACGTGCGGGAGCTCGCCATCCGCTCCCTCGCCGCGACCGACGACGATGCCGTGCCCCTCGAGCGGCGGCAGCACGCGACGCGCCTCCTCGACCGTCGTCTCCGGCGCGAGGATGAGCGGCGTGTCCCAGTGCACCGGCTGCCGCTTCACCCAGCGGATGGCCGCATCGAGGGCCTGAAGGGGCATGTCCTGCGGGAGCACGCCGAGCCCGCCGCGGCGCGCGAGGGCCGCCGCGAGCCGCGGGCCCGTCACGGAGTTCATGTTGCTCGACACGAGCGGGATGGTCGCGGTCGTGCCGTCACCCGGCGCGAGGTCGACCTGGAGGCGGCTCGTGATCGCCGATCTGCGCGGCGCGAGGAAGACGTCCGAGTAGGTGAGATCGACCGTCGGGGGCTCGCCGATGAATTCCATGTCGCCCACGGTAGCGCCGCCCTGTCGGAACGCGGCGGCGCGCGACTGTGCGTGCCATCAGAGCGCGTCGCCTCAGGGCGTTCCGCGCGGCGAGTGGGCTAGGCTGGATGCCTGAACGCACGCGCATCGTCCCGGTGCGAAGAGACCGCCTCGGGAGGTCCGGTTCGGGGGTTTTCCGCATCGGAGCATGCGTGCCATCGATTCAGGGACGAAAGTGGGCGATCCTGCCGTGTCAAGCCGTGTGACGGGCGTCGGTACCTCGAGCGAAGACGAGTTCGGTGCCAACGAGTGGCTCGTCGAAGAGCTCTATGAGCAGTTCAAGGTCGACCGCAACGCGGTCGACAGGGAATGGTGGCCGATCCTCGAGGCGTACGGCGCAGGCGCCGGCGCGCCCGCGGCTCCGGCTGCTCCGACCGCGACGCCCTCGGGCGGGCCCGCGCATCCGCCGACGGCGCCGATCCCCGTCGTCGGGCAGCAGCCGGTCGCGCGCACGACGGCGCGCCCCGCGGCGCCCGCGCCCATCCCGGCCGACCAGCCCGTCTCGAAGCCCGCGAACGGCGACGACCAGCGCGAGGCCGAGGAGGACAGGGTCACCGTCCTCAAGGGCATGACCAAGACGCTCGCGAAGAACATGGACGAGTCGCTGACCGTCCCGACCGCGACGAGCGTGCGGACCATCCCCGCGAAGCTGATGATCGACAACCGGATCGTCATCAACAACCACATGGCGCGTGCACGCGGCGGCAAGGTGAGCTTCACGCACCTCATCGGGTGGGCGCTCATCCGCGCGCTCAAGGAGTTCCCGAGCCAGAACGTCTTCTACGCCGAGATCGACGGCAAGCCGTCGGTCGTCGCCCCCGCGCACATCAACCTGGGCATCGCGATCGACCTGCCCAAGCCCGACGGCTCCCGCGCCCTCATGGTGCCGAGCATCAAGAAGGCCGACACGCTGACCTTCAACGAGTACCTCGCCGCCTACGAGGACCTCGTCAAGCGCGCTCGCGCGAACAAGCTCACCGCGGCCGACTTCGCGGGCACGACGATCTCGCTCACGAACCCCGGCGGCATCGGCACCGTCCACTCGGTGCCCCGCCTCATGAAGGGCCAGGGCTGCATCATCGGCGCGGGCGCCCTCGAGTACCCGGCCGAGTTCCAGGGCGCGAGCCCGAAGACGCTCAACGAGCTCGCGATCGGCAAGACGATCACCCTCACGAGCACCTACGACCACCGGGTCATCCAGGGCGCCGGGTCGGGCGAGTTCCTCAAGAAGGTGCACGAGCTGCTGCTCGGCGAGCGCGACTTCTACGAGGAGATCTTCGCGGCCCTGCGCATCCCCTACGCGCCGATCCACTGGAACCCCGACGTCGCCGTCGACCTCTCCGAGCGCATCGACAAGACCGCGCGCGTGCAGGAGATCATCAACTCCTACCGCGTGCGCGGCCACCTCATGGCCGACGTCGACCCGCTCGAGTACGTCCAGCGCGAGCACCACGACCTCGACATCGAGTCGCACGGGCTGTCGTTCTGGGATCTCGACCGCGAGTTCGTCACGAACGGCTTCGGCGGCAAGCGCCAGATGAAGCTGCGCGACGTGCTCGGCGTGCTGCGCGACACGTACTGCCGCACCGTCGGCATCGAGTACATGCACATCGCCGACCACGAGCAGCGCGAGTGGTTCCAGCAGAAGCTCGAGGTCAAGTACGTCAAGCCGGACCACGACGAGCAGCTGCGCATCCTCCGCAAGCTCAACGAGGCCGAGGCGTTCGAGACCTTCCTCCAGACGAAGTACGTCGGCCAGAAGCGCTTCTCGCTCGAGGGCGGCGAGTCGCTCATCCCGCTCCTCGACCGCATCCTGCAGGGCGCGGCCGACGGCGGGCTCGAGGGCGCCGCGATCGGCATGCCGCACCGCGGCCGCCTCAACGTGCTGACGAACATCGCCGGCAAGGCGTACGGCGAGGTCTTCCAGGAGTTCGAGGGCGCCCTGCCCGGCAACAAGCGCGGCTCGGGCGACGTCAAGTACCACCTCGGCACCCAGGGCACCTTCACGTCGGACGGCGGCTCCTCGCTCGAGGTGCTCCTCGCCGCGAACCCGTCGCACCTCGAGACCGTCGACGGCGTGCTCGAGGGCATCGCGCGCGCCAAGCAGGACCGCGGCCCGATCGCGTCGTTCTCGTGGCTGCCCGTCCTCATCCACGGCGACGCGGCCTTCGCGGGCCAGGGCGTGGTCGTCGAGACCCTGCAGATGTCGCAGCTGCGCGGCTACCGGACCGGCGGCACGGTGCACATCATCGTCAACAACCAGGTCGGCTTCACCACGCTGCCGCAGGACTCGCGGACCTCGTACTACGCGAGCGACGCGGCCAAGACCATCCAGGCGCCGATCCTCCACGTGAACGGCGACGACCCGGAGGCCGTCGTGCGCGCCGCGGAGCTCGCCTTCGAGTACCGCGAGCGCTTCCACCGCGACATCGTCATCGACCTCGTCTGCTACCGCCGCCGCGGTCACAACGAGGGCGACGACCCGTCGATGACGCAGCCGCTCATGACCGACCTCATCGAGGCGAAGCGCTCCGTGCGCCGCCTGTACACCGAGGCCCTCGTCGGCCGCGGCGACATCACCGAGGAGGAGTACGAGCAGGCGAAGGCCGACTTCCAGAACCGCCTCGAGGTCGCGTTCGCCGAGACGCACGCGGTCGAGACGGGGGCGAACCCCGTCGTCACGCCCGAGGTCGAGCAGGACCCGGTCGTCGGGGAGCCCGACGTCACCGGCGTCCCGGTCGAGGTGATCCACCAGATCGGCGATGCGCACGCGAACAAGCCCGAGGGCTTCACGGTGCATCAGAAGCTGCAGCAGCTGCTCGACAAGCGCGTGCAGATGAGCCGCGAGGGCAAGATCGACTGGGCGTTCGGCGAGCTCCTCGCGTTCGGATCGCTCCTGCTCGAGGGCACGAACGTCCGCCTCGCGGGCCAGGACTCGCGTCGCGGCACGTTCGTGCAGCGCCACGCGGCGTTCCACGACCGCGTGAACGGCCAGGAGTGGCTGCCGCTCGTCAACCTCTCGGAGAGCCAGGGCCGCTTCTGGGTGTACGACTCGCTCCTCAGCGAGTACGCGGCGCTCGCGTACGAGTACGGCTACTCGGTCGAGGCCGAGGAGGCGCTCGTTCTCTGGGAGGCGCAGTTCGGCGACTTCGTCAACGGCGCGCAGTCGGTGATCGACGAGTACGTCTCGTCGGCCGAGCAGAAGTGGGGCCAGGAGTCGGGTGTCGTGCTCCTCCTCCCCCACGGGTACGAGGGCCAGGGCCCCGACCACTCGTCGGCGCGCATCGAGCGCTTCCTGCAGCTGTGCGCGCAGGACAACATGACGGTCGCGCGTCCGTCGACGCCCGCGTCGTACTTCCACCTCCTCCGCCGACAGGCGTACGCGCGGCCGCGCAAGCCGCTCATCGTCTTCACGCCGAAGGCCATGCTGCGTCTGCGCGGGGCGACGAGCGAGATCCAGGACTTCACGCAGGGCCGCTTCCAGCCGGTTCTCGCCGACGACCGCCCGATCGACAAGGCGGGCGTCACGAAGGTGCTCCTGCACTCGGGCAAGATCCACTGGGATCTCCGCGGCGAGCTCGAGAAGAACCCCAACCCGACGATCGCGCTCGTGCGCCTCGAGCAGTTCTACCCGGCGCCCGTCGAGGCGCTGCAGGCCGTGCTCGCGGAGTACCCGAACGCGGAGATCGTCTGGGTCCAGGACGAGCCCGAGAACCAGGGCGCGTGGCCGTTCATCTCGCTCGAGGTCGCCGGCCGTCTCGGCCGCACGATCTCGGTCGTCTCGCGCCCGGCTGCCGCCGCGCCGTCGACCGGGTCCTCGAAGATCCACGCGGTCGAGCAGGCCGAGCTGATGGGCCGCGCGCTGGCCTGATCCGCACGACGAAGCGGCCGGTCATCCCTCGGGATGGCCGGCCGCTTCGTCGTGCGGTGCGGATGCCGCGAGCTCAGTACCAGATGCTGAGCGACGGCGGCTGGGCGGGCCGGAACGCGACGTCGAGCGCCGCCGCGACCGCGCGGTCGCCCGCCATGCGACGTGCAGCGAGGAGACCGAGGGCGGGCACGCCCCCGAGGAAGATCGAGGACAGCTGCGCGATCCCGAGCAGGATGTCGGGCGCCGCGTCCGTCGGCGCGACGTGCGCACGGCCATCCGCGCCGATCTCGAGGCGCCACGTGCCCGTCGTGAGGTCGAGCGGGTCGGTCACCTCGAGCGTCGCCGTCGCCGGTGCAGAGTACGTGCGCGCCTCGAGCGCGCGCGGCACGTCGAGGATGCGCAGCCAGCCGTGGTCGCGGATGGTCTGCACGGCGCCGCGCTCGTCGCTCACGAGCCAGCGGAGCGGGTCGTCGACGGGCCGCAGGTCGGTGCGGACCTCGGCCACGAGATCGTGCTGGAGGGCGAAACGCAGGAGGGCGGCGGTCGCGTCGTCGGTCTCGGCCGCGAGATGGCGGATGTCCAGGCGCGCGAGCGCGAAGTCGCTCTCGCCCTCGGCGATCCGGTAGGCCATCGCGCCCCGCACGGCGCCGTCGGCGTCGACATACCGCACGCCGCGGACGCTGTCGCCGTCCTTCACCGAGGAGGACAGGCCGGCGTGCTGCCGCCAGCGGCGCGGCCATCCGGCGATCTCGCCCGCGCGCAGCGTGCGCTGACGGTCGTGCACCTCCCCGAGGTCGCGCGCGAGCTGCTCGCGGCTCACGAACTCGACGCGGCCGTCGGGCTCGCCGCCGGACCATCCCGCACGCCGCACATCGATCGTCCACCGGCTCATGGGGATCGCCGATCCGAAGCCGTACCGGCCGTAGATGGTGGTCTCGGTCACGGTCAGCCCCGCCATCGCGAGGCCGGCCTCGGCCGCGGCGCGCACCTCGCCTTCGAGCATGGCCCGCGCGATGCCGCGCCGCCGGTGGGTCGGCGACACGGTCACACCGCTGATCGCCCACATGTCGAGCTCGCCGCCGGGGATCGTCAGCGGCGTGACCCACGAATCGACCGTCGCGACCGGGATCTCCGGCTCGGCGATCGACGCGTCGAACACGGCCGTGTACCGGCGGTCGGCGAGCTGGGTGTGCTGCTCGGTGAGCGACTCGTCGTTCACCTCCGGGCCGAGGAATCCGCGCGACACGGCTTGGAGCGTGCGGCCCAGCGCGTCGCGGTCCGCCCCGTCGACGAGCCGGTAGTCGAGGCCGGCGGCGGCGAGGCGCGCGTGAGAGGTCGGGTCGGCGGGAACAGTGCGTGCGTCGATGGGGCTCACCGCACCAGCCTACGGGCGGGCGCGGACGCCGGGTCCGAGCCGCCGCCCGCGGCTACAGGCGCGGAGCGGCGCAGGATGGCCCGCGGTGCGTCGCCCGAAGAGGGTCAGGCCCCGCGCGGGCGCACGACGACGGGCACGGCGTCGACCGACAGCGTCACCCGCTCGCCCACCTCGAGCCGCTCGGACGCGGCGTGCTGCACGCGGACGAGCGCCGTCGCGCCGTCCGCCGTCTCCACCCGCACGACCGAGCGGCGCATGCTGCCGAGGAAGGTCGATTCGACGACCGTGCCGAGCACGCTCCCGCCCAGGCGCACGTTCTCGGGGCGCACGAACGCCTCGACCGACCCGTCCACGGCGTCGCCCAGGATGGGCGCCCGCGTGCCCAGAACCTCGACGAACCCGCTCCGGGCGACGGCGGGGACGATGGACGAGAGCCCGACGAACGCGGCGACGCCGGGCGTCGCGGGGCGCAGATAGAGATCTTCCGGCGTGCCGATCTGCTCGATGCGCCCCGCGTCCATGACCGCGATCCGGTCGGATACGGCGAGCGCCTCCTCCTGATCGTGGGTGACGAACACCGTCGTGATGCCGAGCCTCAGCTGCAGGGCGCGGATCTCGTCTCGCAGCTGCACCCGCACCTTCGCGTCGAGTGCCGAGAGCGGCTCGTCCAGCAGCAGCACGCGGGGCTCGGTGACGATGGCCCTCGCGAGGGCGACGCGCTGCTGCTGGCCACCCGACAGCTGGTGCGGATACCGATCGGCGAGATGCTCGAGCCCCACGAGCCGCAGCGCGTCGAGCGCGCGCCTCGCGGCCTCGACCTTGGCGACGCGGCGCCGCTCGAGCCCGAAAGCCGCGTTCTGCTGCACCGTGAGGTGAGGGAAGAGCGAGTACGCCTGGAACACCATGCCGAGGTCGCGCCGATTGGTCGGGACGGTCGACACGTCGGCACCGTCGATGCGGACGACGCCGCTGGTCGCCTGCTCGAGCCCCGCCAGGATGCGCAGGAGCGTCGTCTTGCCGCAGCCGGATGGACCGAGCAGGGACAGGAACTCGCCGGGGCGGATGTCGAGGTCGACGCCGTGGAGAACGCGCGTCGACCCGAACTCCTTCACCACGCCCTGGAAGGCGACCGGGACGCCCTGCCCCCGGGCCGCGAGCAGCGCATTCTCGTCCTTGTCGATCGCGTCGATGGTCATGCAGAGGTCCTTCCGGAGCGGGCGCGCCCCGCGCGCCCGATGACGATGAGCAGTGCGAACGCGAAGACGAGCGACAGCAGCGAGAGGATGACCGGCGCCCACGGGTCCTGCTTGCCGACCACGACGAGGGCGGTCTGGAGGTTCTGACGGCCGAGGATCGAGGCGATCGTGTACTCGCCGAGCACGACGGCGACGGAGATGAGCGACGCGGCGAGGAGCCCCGGCCGCAGGTTGGGCGCGATCACCCGGAGGAGGGTGGTCCCCCAGCCCGAGCCGAGTGTGCGCGACGCCTCGGACAGGGTCCGGAGGTCCACCGCGTCGATGGAGGCCTGGATCGCGCGGTAGGCGAACGGCAGGACCGTGATGCCGTAGGCGAACGCCAGCGTCCACACCCCCGTGCCGATCGCACGTCCGATGCTCTGGTAGATCGGAGCGAGTCCGACCACCACGACGATCGCGGGGATGGAGATCGGCAGCAGCACGACGAACTCGAAGAGCCGTCGCAGCCGGGGGAAGCGGAGGTTCACGAGCACGACGGTGGGCGCGACGAGCGCGAGCACGATGACGACGGTGACCGCGGCGAGGAGGAGCGAGTTGCCGAGTCCGGTCCAGATCGGACGATAGGTCCCCGCGTTCTCCGGGTCGAAGAGGGCGGTCCAGTGCACGAGCGAGTAGCCCTCGCCGTCGCGCAGGGAGTACTCGACCATCGACGCGATCGGGATGGCGAACACGGCGAGGAGCACGACGCCGATGATCCAGCGCGTCGCGGCACTCGGAGCGAAGGGCGGGGCGCTCATCGCCGCCACCTCGCCGCTCGGCGCTGGATCGCGGAGTAGCCCCACATGCAGGCGGACACGACGGCGATCATGCCGAGCGCGAGGGCGCCCGCGAGGTTCTCGCGGCCGAGGACCGTCTCGCTCGTGAGGGCGGCGCGGATCTGCAGGGGCACGATCTGCGCTCCCTGGCTGGCGAGCGCGGCAGCCGTCGCGTACGAGGAGAAGGCGTTGGCGAACAGCAGAAGCAGGCTCGCGAGGAACGCCGGCGACAGAACCGGGATGCCGATCCAGCGCCAGAAGCCGAAGCGCGTGCCCCCGAGGGTGAGGTTCGCCTCGGCCCAGGCCGGCTGCAGCGCGTTCATCGCGGGCATGAACGTGATGACCATGAGCGGCACCTGGAAGAAGAGGTACGTCGGGACGAGGCCGGGCAGGGCGTACAGCCAGTTGCCGCCCGCGTGGATGTCGACACCCGCCAGATCGAGGATGAGCCGGGTGATGAGCCCCTGCGCGCCGAGTGTCGCGATGAACGCGAACGCGAGCATGACGCCGCCGAACTGCGCGAGCACGCTCGCCGCGGCGTCGACCGCCGTGCGCGTTCGCCCGCCCTCGGGCAGGCCGAGCATCGCGTAGCAGGCCAGTGCACCGAGGACGGCGCCGACGATCGCCGTGAGGGCGGAGAGCCAGATGGAGTTGCCGAAGGTCCGCAGGATCGTCGGCTCGAGCAGGCCGGCGACGTTGTCGAGGGTGAGTGCTCCGTCGCCGTCGAGGAAGCCCGTCCCGATGGCGATCGCCGTCGGGAGGAGGAGGAACACGAGGACGTACGCCGCGAAGGGGACCAGGCCGAGCGCAGCCGGGTCGAACCGCCGGCGTCGAGGCGCGGACGGAGGGGGCGCCGACGCGACGGTGGACGCCCCCTCCGCGAGGACTGCGGTCGTCACTCGACGGCCGCGGCCCAGGTCTCGCCGAGGAGGGTGCCCGCGGCCTCCGACTGCTCCTCCGTCGGCACGACCGTCTCCTCAGGCGCCTCGGGCAGCGCGGCGTAGAGCTCCTCGTCGATCGTTCCCGCCGCGGCCATGGCCTCGGCGCGGACCGGGCGGGCGCCGCCCTTCAGCCACAGGTTCTGGACCTCGTCGCTGTAGAGGAACTCCTGCCACAGGCGCGCGGCGGCCGGGTGCGGCGCGTCGGCGTTGATCGCCTGGTTGTAGTACCCCGCGTAGCCGACGCCGTCGAGGACGACCGTCTTCCAGTCGGGGTTCTCGGCGCTGTGCGCGGCGTTCAGGTAGTCCCAGTCGAACACGACGGGGGTCTCGCCCGAGGCCACGGTCGCGGAGGTGACATCGACCTTGAGGAGGTTGCCCGCTGCGTTGAGCTCCGAGAAGAAGTCGATGCCGGGCTGGAAGTCGTCGAGCGTGCCGCCCGACTGGACCGTCGCGAGGCCCACGGCGGCGAACGCCGCGCCGGCCTGCGTGGGGTCGCCGTTGATCGCGACGGAGCCGGCGAACTCCGAGCCGAGCAGGTCGTCGAGCGAGGTCGGCGCGTCGAACGACGACGCGTCGTACCCGATCGACATGTACCCGCCGTAGTCGCCGACGAAGAGGCCCTCCGGGTGCTTCAGCTCGTCGGGGATGTCGTCCCACGTCTGCACGCGGTACGGCGCGAACGCGTCGGTGTTCTGCAGAGCGACGGTGAGGCCGAGATCGAACACATCGGGTGCGGTGTCGAGCCCGGCGTTCGCCTCGGCGGCCTGGATCTCCTCGGCGCTCGAGACGTCGGGCGACTGCTCCTCGATCGCGATCTCGGGGTAGCGCTCGGCGAACAGGTCGAGGATCTCGCCGTAGTTCGCCCAGTCGCGCGGCAGGGCGATCACGTTGAGCGCGCCCTCCGCCTTCGCGGCTTCCTCGAGCGCCTCGAACGATCCGAAGTCCTCGACGCTCGTCGCGGACGCCGCATCGATGCCGTCGGACGCAGCGGCGTCGTCGGAGCCGGCGGGGGCGCAGCCCGCGAGCGCGAGCGACGTCGCGGCGAGAAGGCCGAGGGCGGCGAGGGCAGGGCGTGGTGACATGGGGACCTCCGGAAGGTGCGGCAGGGAAGCGCGCTCGGGTGCGCGCAGGCGCGACCGTACGGAGGCGGGATGACGCGACACGCGCGCGTCGGTGGCCGGAGGGATGCGCGGGGGTGACGTGCGCGTGAACGCGCGGGCCCAGCGGTATGGCTGCCGAGGGCCTCAGGCCCCGAACATCTGCTTCCCGAAGACGATGACGACGATCCCGAACAGGGCGGCGGCGATGCAGAGCCCGAAGCACGCCCACGCGCCGACGCGGGCGCCCGAGAAGCCGCCGGCTCCGGGTTCGGGGGCCGTCGCGAGGAGGCGGACCCCGAGCGCGAACAGCGCGGGGAGGCCGGCGCCGAGCAGGAGCCCGGCGACGAGCACCTGGCCGACGGAGCCGAGGATCGCGGAGACGTCGATGGCCATCAGCGCACCACCTTCACGACGCTCGTCACGTTCGACGTGTCGACCGTGACGCCGTCGTCCTTCCAGTCGTCGTTGACGTTGTGGTGCGACACCTCGTTGTGCGTGGAGCGCCAGTACATGTAGCCGGACAGCCCGATGAGCAGGGCGAAGACGATGAGGACGCCGATGAGGCCGGGGAACGCGGAGCCGATCCACCAGCACACGCCGCCGACAGCGGCCGCGGCCGGCAGCGTGATGATCCACGCGATGCCCATCCGCCCCGCGAGCTTCCAGCGGACCTCGGCGCCCTTGCGCCCCAGACCGGTGCCGAGGATGGATCCGGTCGCGACGTGCGTCGTCGACAGCGGGAGGCCGAGGTGGCTCGAGGTGAGGATGATCGCCGCGCTCGACGTCTCCGCGGCCATCCCCTGCGGCGCCGACAGCTCGACGAGGCCCTTTCCGAGCGTGCGGATGATGCGCCATCCGCCCAGGTAGGTTCCGAGCGCGATCGCGAGGGCGCACGTCAGCTTCACCCAGAACGGAACGTCGTCCTCGGGGTTCACCGCCCCGTATGCGATGAGCGCGAGGAAGATGACGCCCATCGTCTTCTGGGCGTCGTTGGTGCCGTGCGCGAGCGAGACGAGCGACGCCGAGCCGAGCTGGCCCCAGCGGAAGCCGCGCTCGGACTTCTCCGCCGGCACGCGGGCGGTGATGCGGTAGACGAGCACGGTGCCGACGCCCGCGATGAGGGCCGCGATGAGCGGCGACAGCACGGCGGGGATGAGCACCTTGCCGACGATGCCGGCCCACACGACGCCGTTCGCGCCGTTCACGATGCCCCAGACGAACGCCGAGCCGACGAGCCCGCCGAAGAGCGCGTGGCTCGACGACGACGGGAGGCCGAAGAGCCAGGTCACGAGATTCCAGATGATCGCGCCGACGAGGCCGCAGAAGACGATGAGCATCAGCTCCTCGCCCTGCGCCTGGTTCAGGTCGACGACGTCTCCGCCGACCGTCTTCGCGACCTCGATCGAGAGGAACGCGCCGACGAGGTTGAGCACGGCCGAGAGGGCGACAGCCGCCTTCGGTCTCAGAGCCCCGGTCGCGATGGACGTGGCCATCGCGTTGCCCGTGTCGTGGAACCCGTTGGTGAAGTCGAATGCCAGGGCGGTGACGACCACCAGCAGGAGGACGAAGAGCTCTTCCACGTCGTCTATTGTCCACCCCGAGACTGTGTGCTCGACGCCACGGTCTCAGGGGCGGTCTCAGACCGCTGTGTGGGCCGCCTGCGCCGCGCGCAGCTGGGCGAGGACGTGGTCGCGGAGCTCCTCGGGGGCGACCTCCTCGCGGCAGGAGCGCTGGATGGCCTCGGTGAGCGTGCGCTCGACGAGGACCTCGCCCTGGCAGCTCGGGCAGCTGTCGATGTGCTCCTTGATGTCGGAGTGCTCGGTCCGGCACAGCTCGATCGCGCCTCGGAGGTACGCCTCGAGGTCGCGCCGTGCTTTCTCGCAGCCGCAGTCGGTCATTTCTTCGCTCCTGTCTCGGCGGCCGAGATCCCGCGCTCGGCCGCATACTCGGTCAGCATCCCGCGCAGGAGCCGCCGGCCACGGTGCAGGCGGCTCATGACGGTGCCGATGGGGGTCTTCATGATGTCGGCGATCTCCTGGTAGGCGAAGCCCTCGACGTCGGCGAGGTACACCGCCATCCGGAAGTCGTCGGGGATGGACTGCAGAGCGTCCTTCACGACCGAGGCGGGCATGCGGTCGATCGCCTCGGCCTCGGCCGAGCGGCTGCTCATCGCGGTCGTCGACTCGGCGCCGCCGAGCTGCCAGTCCTCGAGGTCGTCGATCGTGCCCTGGTAGGGCTCGCGCTGCTTCTTCCGGTACGTGTTGATGTAGGTGTTCGTGAGGATGCGGTACAGCCACGCCTTGAGGTTGGTCCCCTGCGTGAACGACGACCACGACGCGAACGCCTTGACGAACGTCTCCTGGACGAGGTCCGCCGCATCCGGCGGGTTCCGGGTCATCCGCATCGCTGCGCCGTAGAGCTGGTCCATGAAGGGGAGCGCCTGCTCTTCGAACTGCGCGCGCGCGTCTGCCGGGGAGGGCTGTGCGTCGCTCATGATCGGCAAGTCTAGGCGCGCCGCATCGGCGCCGCCGCAGGGCCCCGCGTCGACGTCCTCACGCGGATTCGCAAGGGTGGCGAACATCCGGCTCCTCTCGTGCATTCAGTAGGGTGGAACGCGATGACTGCCCGTGGGTATTCCCCCGACGGCCATGGCGCCGTGAACAGACCGCAGGGCGCGTACGAGGCGCCCGTCGCCGAGCGTGCGCTGGACGCGACCCTGGCCGTGCCCGGGTCGAAGTCGCTCACGAACCGCGAGCTCGTGCTCGCGGCCATCGCAGACGGGCCGAGCACCCTGCACCGGCCGCTGCACTCGGACGACTCCCGCCGGATGATCGAGGCGCTCACCCAGCTGGGTGTCGGGATCGAGGAGGTCGAGGGCGACAGCCCGTTCGGGCCCGACCTGCACGTGACCCCTGCCGCTCCCCTGCGCGGCGGCGGCACGGTCGACTCGGGCCAGGCCGGCACGGTGATGCGGTTCGTCGCCCCGCTCGCGGGCCTCGCCGACGGCGACGTGCTCGTGACCGCTCACGAGAGCGCGCTGCACCGGCCGATGGGCGAGATGATCAAGGCGCTGCGCGACCTCGGCGTCGACATCGACGACGAGGGGCGCTGGTCGCTCCCGTTCCGCGTGCACGGACACGGCCATCTGCGCGGCGGGGAGATCGACATCGACGCCTCGGCGTCGAGCCAGTTCGTCTCGGGCCTCCTGCTCGCCGCCCCGCGCTTCGACGTCGGCCTGCGCCTGCGACACGTCGGCGCCCGCCTGCCCAGCGTCCCGCACATCGACATGACGATCGAGTCGCTCGCGCGGCGCGGCGTGCTCGTCGAGCGGTCGGGCCACGGCGAGTGGATCGTGCCGGCCGGCCCCGTGCGCGCCAAGGACATCGCGATCGAGCCCGATCTGTCGAACGCCGCGCCGTTCCTCGCGGCCGCCATGATCGCGGGCGGCCACGTGACGGTGACCGGATGGCCCGTGCACTCGACCCAGCCGGGAGCGCACCTCACCGAGATCCTCGCGCACATGGGCGCGCGCGTGACGCGGCGCTCGGGTGCGCTCACGGTCTCCGCGGGCAAGGGCCTGCACGGCGTCGACCTCGACCTCTCGGCGGTGAGCGAGCTCACGCCGACGCTCGTCGGGCTCGCAGCGTATGCGGACGGACCGTCCACCTTCCGCGGGATCGCGCACATCCGCGGGCACGAGACCGATCGCCTGGCCGCGCTCGCCCAGAACCTCCGCGCGGTCGGCGGCGAGGCCGAGGAGCTTCCGGACGGCATCCGCGTGTTCCCGCGGCCCCTCCGCGCGGGAACGTGGCGCGCGTTCCACGACCACCGCATCGCGACCACGGGCGCGCTCATCGGGCTGCGCACCCCAGGTGTCGTCGTCGACGACATCGGCACGACGGCGAAGACGCTGCCGGAGTTCGCCCAGCTGTGGGAGGGCCTCGTCGGCACGAGGTCGAGGAGCACCTCGGCGTGAGCTGGCTCGGCGACTCCGACGACCTCGACGACGAGTTCGACGAGTCGGACGTCCGTGTGCGGCCGAACCCGAAGGCCAACCGGCCGCGCACGAAGCGGCGCCCCGCACACGAGGATGCCCGCATCGCGCGGGTGCTCGGCGTCGACCGCGGGCGCTACACGCTGCTCATCGACGAGGACGGCCCCGACGAGCACGAGGCGACGGCCGCCCGCGCGCGGGAGCTGCGCCGCACGCCGATCGTCACGGGCGACCGCGCGCGCGTCGTGGGCGACACGTCGGGCCGTGAGGGCACGCTGGGGCGCATCGTCGGCATCGAGGAGCGCACGTCGCTCCTGCGTCGCAGCGCCGACGACACCGACCAGGTCGAGCGGGTCGTCGTCGCGAACGCCGACCAGATGCTCGTCGTCGTGGCCGCGGCCGATCCCGAGCCGCGCCCGCGCCTCGTCGACCGCTACCTCGTGGCGGCCCTCGACGCCGGCATCCGGCCGCTCCTCGTCGTCACGAAGACCGACCTCGCCGACCCCGAGGGGTTCCTCGCGCACTTCGAGGGCCTTCCCGACCTGCGCGTCTTCCGCAGCGCGCGCGGCGAGACGCCGGTCGCCGAGATCGGCGCGGCGCTCGTGGGCCATTCGACGGTCTTCGTCGGGCACTCCGGCGTCGGCAAGTCGACGCTCGTGAACGCCCTCGTGCCGGGCGCCGGCCGCGCGACGGGGCATGTGAACGAGGTGACCGGCCGCGGCCGGCACACGTCGTCCTCCACGGTGTCGCTGCGATACGAGGGCCGACGGGGCAAGGGATGGGTGATCGACACCCCGGGCGTGCGCTCGTTCGGGCTCGGCCATGTCGACCCCGCGAACATCCTCCGGGCGTACCCCGATCTCGACGCGGTCGCCGAGGAGTGCCCGCGCGGGTGCACGCACCTGCCCGACGCGCCGGACTGCGCGCTCAACGAGGCGGTCGCGGAGCGCCGGCTGCCCGCGCCGCGCCTGGACTCGCTGCAGCGCCTGCTCGAGACGTTCGCGGCGCGCGCGGAGTACTGAGCCCGCCCCTACTCCTCCTCGAGGGCGAGCACCGGGGCGAGCTCGTCGCGCGTGAGCGTGATGAGCGGCCCCGCCGGGTCGATGAGCACGCCGCCGAGCTCCTCGTGGTCGCGGAGCATCTTCGCGAGCTTGACGACCTTGATCGGGAGCGCCTTCTCGCCGCGGCCCTGCGCGACGACCTCGAGGGGGTGCGAGTGCAGCTGCACGAGGCGCGTGCCGTCGGCCAGGCGCGCCTCGGCGATCCCCATCTTCGTCTGGTCCTCCGCGAGCGAGCCGACCGCGACCCAGAGCGGCGGGGCCTCCGCGAGCAGCGCGGCGACCTTGTGCGGGGTGTCGGCCTCGCGCGGCGCCGTGAGCAGCGCCTTGAGGCGGAACTCCGGGTCGGCCTGGTTCATCGCCTGCTCGATGATGTCGCGCGGCAGCACGACGCGGTGCGGTGCGGAGTTGTTGTCGATGATGATGCCGCCGAAGTCGCCCTTGAGCAGCTGCGTGAGCAGCGCCGCGACGGGCTGCGCGACCGCCGACGTCTCCGTGTCGCCATCGCTCTGGACGGCATCGCGCAGGGCCTTGCCCGAGCTGAACGCGACCATGAAGTTCTGGTCGCCCACGCGCGCGATGCCGAAGGTGACGGGCTTCCCCTCCGCGATCTGCTGGCGCGCATCGCCCTTCACACGCAGGAAGACGTGGCCCTGCAGCATCTGCCGCAGCACGCCCATGACCTGCGGGCCGGTCGGCTTCTCTGGGAGCGCCGCGAGCGCGTCGCGCAGCAGAGCGTTGTCGCGCAGACCCGGCACGGTCTCGAGCTGGGTGGGCGGAGCGGCGGGCGCCTTGGGCAGTTCGGGGCGCGCGGGCGGGGTGGGCTCGGGCGCCGGGCGGCGCACGACGGATGGCCCGGGCTGAGCGGGCGCAGACGACGCGGCCGGGGCGGGCGCGGGCTCGTCGGACGGCGGGGCGATCTCGGGCCCCGAGGGCGCTCCCACGCCGCGGAACGCGGAGAACGAGATGCCGACCTCGGGTGTCTGCTCGGCGGGAGCCTCCGGCTCGGCGGGAGCGTCGGCCGCCGCAGCGGCCCCCTCGCCTTCGACCGGGGTCGAAGCGGCCTCCTCCGTCGCGGGGTCGGTCTTCTTCTTCCTCGAGAACAGGCCCATGCGCCCAGCCTACGGGTCGCCGACGGGCCCTCCGGCCGCTTCGCACGCCCTGCCCAGGTTGCGCGGCGCATCCGCCCTCGCTCACGGAAGCGGGTACCGCCTGCGCAGCAGCGCGCGCTGCCCGAGCGTCCATGACATGGTCGTGAGCAGGTAGATGCCTGCCGCGAGCGGCAGAAACGGCGCGATGAGGGCGGTCGTGTGCACGAGCAGTCCGACCTGACGGAGAATCGCAGACCCTTCGAGCGAAGCAGGCGGACGGAAGGCGCGGCGGGTGATCTCCGCGATCAGCGCGAGCAGTCCGACGAGCACCGCGAACACGATGGCGCCCTCGGCGCCTGCGCTGAGGGCGTTCGCGCCGAGCGACACACCCGCGAGCTGCTCCTCGAGGAGCCCGTTCGGGCGCCCTGCGACCACGGGGTGGAGGAATACGGCAGAGAGCAGGCCGATGACGGGCGCCTGCGCGAGCATGGGGAGGATACCGGCGAGAGGAGACACCCTCTCTTCCGCGTAGGCCCGCGCAGTCTCGCGCTGGAGGCGCTGCGGGTCGCGTCGGTGCCGGTCCGCGATGGCCTTCAGCCGCGGAGCGATACGCGCTCTCGCCTGCTCGGCCTTCGCCTGCGCGACGCCGGCCGGGAGCAGAAGAGCGCGCACGAGGAGTGTGACGACGACCACGGCGAGCGCGCCGGAAGCCGTACCGGCGAGCGGCCGGAGAACGTCGGCGGTGCCGACGAGGAGGGTCGCCGCGGCGTCGAGCACGGCGGCGAGCGGGGGCAGAGCGAAGGGGTCCATGAGTGTCCTGACGTCGAGGCGGATGCGGCTGATGGCCGCATGCGCGTCGACGGCGCGCCTGGGCGCGCGGACGCCGCTACGCGGCCGGAGCCGCGCCGCCCGGCGCGCGCGGGCGCGGATGCCCCGCGGCACCCGGGTCGCACTGCGCGGGCGCGCCGCGCTCGCGTCGCTCGGCGCGCAGGCGCCGGCGGATGGCAGGCCGCGCGTCTCCTGCCCCTGTCGGCTTCGTGGCGATGGCGAGGATGGCCAGCGCAGCCGCCGCGAGAGCGAGCGCGCCGAGGGCGACCGGCTCCTGAACAGCGGCGGAGCCGAGCGCCACCAGGAGCAGACGCACGAGGGTGCCGATCCACTCGATCATGCCGTCGCCTCCCCTCATCCGAAGAGTATCGCGCTCCGCCGCCTCGCAGCGCCCGCTCGTCGCTCAGGCGGCGTGCTCGTCGTGCCGCGGGATGAGCGGATAGGCCGCGAGCGGCACGAGCGCCGTGAGCGCGAAGGCGAGCGGGAAGCCGACGGCCGTGATGAGCGCGCCCATCACGGGGCCGACGGCGGATGCCGCGACGAACTGCCCCATGTTCTGGATGCCGAGCGCCTTGCCCGACCACGCCGATCCGGCCGCCTCCGCGACCGAGGTGAACGCGAGGCCGTTGTCGGCGACCGTGACGCTCGTGGCGATGACGAGGACGACCGCCGCGGCGGCGCCCGCCTCGAGCGCCGCCACGAGGGCGAGCGCGGCCATGACGACGACGCCGCTCACCGCGACCCAGCGCAGGACGCGCATGCGGCTGCCGACCCGATCGCTCAGCGCGCCAACCGCGATCCGCCCGAACGCGCCGACGAACTGCGACGCGGCGATGAGCGCGCCGGCCGCCGCGGCGTCCCATCCGAGCCCCGCGATCAGCCACACCATCCCGAACGTCGACAGGAGGAACTGCGGGAAGACGAGAAGCAGCGACACCGCGTGCACGCGGGCCAGGAAGCCGCTGCGGCGATACGGGTTCGCGCCCGCGGGCGCTCCTGGCACGGCCGGGGTCCGGGGCGGGTTCTCGACGCCCAGGGCGCACAGCACGGCGAGGAGGCCGGTCGCGGCCGCCGACACGAGAAGCGGCGCCGCGATGCCGCCGACGTCGGCGAGCCCGGGCACGACGAGCGCGGCGACCGCGACGCCCAGCGGCTGCGACATCTGGCGGATGCCCATGGCGGTGCCCCGACGACGGCGCGGGAACCAGCCGACGACGATCCGGCCGCTCGCCGAGTTCACGCTCGCCGAGGCGGCCCCGCCGAGGAGGAGCAGGGCCCCGAAGCCGAGGACGTCGGAGACGGCCGACGCCGCGAGCGCGAACACCGCCGTCAGGGCGAGCCCGCCGGCGATGACCCACCGCTCGCCGTGGCGATCCGCGAGGTGCCCCCACAGCACGAGCGTCGTCACCATGCCGAGGGTGGGCGCGGCGGCGAGCGCGCCGGCCTCAGCCAGCGACATGCCGCGCTCGAGGTGCAGCAGCGGGATGAGGTACGCGGGCGTGCTGACGAGCATGGTCCCCGCCGCCTGCGCGAGCACGCCGAGCACGAGCATCCGCCAGGCCTTGACGGGCGCGCGGGTGATGATGTCGGTCATGGCTCCTCCTCGGTGTACCGTACTGGTATACCACTGGAGGATGCCATGCCGCACACCGACGACCGCGCCCCCTATGCCACCCTGCGCGCGGCCATCCTGTCGTTCGATCTGCTCCCCGGCGAGTCCCTCAGCGAGCGCGGGCTGGAGCCGCTGACCGGGGCATCGCGCACTCCGATCCGCGCCGCGCTCCTCCGCCTCGAGGGCGAGGGGCTCACGCGACGGGATGGTCGCGGGTGGCGGGTCGCGCCGATCGACCTCAGCGAGGTGCGCGCGGCCATGGAGTTCCGCGAGGCCGTGGAGACCGGGGCCGTGGCCCTCGTCGTCGACCGGGCGTCGGACGACGACCTCGCGGCGCTCCGCGCGCTCGCCGAGGAACCCGAGCACGACGACGAGGAGGCGGGCGTCCGCGACGGCGGCGACTTCCACGTCGCCCTCGCGCGCCTGTCGGGCAACGCGTTCTTCGCCGACGCGCTGGCCGACGTGATGACGCGTCTGAGCCGCACGCGATGGCTCGAGGTGCGCACGCCGCAGGCGCGCGCCCACGCGCGCGACGAGCATGCGGCCATCCTCGATGCGATCCTCGCGCGCGAGGCCGAGACGGCGACGGCGCTCGTCGCAGCGCACGCGCGCGGCACACGCGAGCGCCTCGTCGGCTTCCTCGAGGGCGAGCGGCGCCGCCTCCGGGGCCGCGGGATGGCGATCGTCGACGGCGGCGCGGAGCCGAGCGCGGGCTAGAGCTTGGCGATCGGCGCGACCTTGATGAGGAGCTTCTTGGCTCCGGCCTCGTCGAAGCGCACGTGCGCGATGCGCTTGGCGCCCTCCCCCGTGATCGCGTCGACGGTCCCTTCGCCGAAGTCGTCGTGGCGGATGCGGTCGCCCGCGGCGAGCTCGAGGTCTCCGTTGTCGCGCACCTTGTTCGTGACGAGCCCGGGGAAGCGGTCCATCGCGGTCGACTTCGGCTTGAGGCCCCCGCCGGCCGGCAGCGGCTTCACACCCCAGCGGTCGCTCGATCCGCCGGGTCGGCGCGCGTTGAGGGCGCGCGACTGGGTTCCGCCGCGGGAGTTCACGTCGCCGGGAGACTGCTTCCAGTCGATGAGGGCCGCCGGGATCTCCTGCAGGAACCGGCTCGGCATCGCGACCGTGACCTCGCCGAACTGCGCGCGGGTCATCGCGAGCGACAGGTAGAGGCGCTTGCGGGCCCGCGTGATCCCGACGTAGAACAGGCGCCGCTCCTCCTGCGGGCCGCCCGGCTCGCCCGCCGAGATGCGGTGCGGGATGAGGTCCTCCTCGACGCCCGTGACGAACACGGCGTCGAATTCGAGCCCCTTCGCCGTGTGCAGCGTCATGAGCGAGACGGCACCCGACTCGTCGTCGAGGTCGTCGGTGTCGGCGACGAGCGCGACCTCGGTGAGGAAGTCGACGATCGTGCCCTCGGGGTTGTTCCGCGCGAACTCGCGCGTGACCGCGACGAGCTCGTCGAGGTTCTCGACGCGCGCCTCGTCCTGCGGATCGCGGCTCATGCGCAGCGCGTCGAGGTAGCCGCTCTTGTTGAGGAGCACCTGCAGGCCCTCCGTGACCGCGGATGGCGGCGCCTGCTCCCCCGAGGCGGGAAAGAGGATCCCGCTCGCCTCGCGGAGCACCTCGTCGAGCTGGGCGATCGCCTTCTGCAGCTTGGGGCCGAGCCCCATCTCCGCCGGGTGCGCGAGCGCGTCGCGGAACGACAGGCCGTTGTCGGCCGCGAATCGCGCGATCGTCGTCTCGGTGACGTCGCCGATGCCGCGCTTGGGCTTGTTCAGGATGCGCCGCACGGCCATCTCGTCGGCGGGGTTCGCCACGGCGACGAGGTAGGCCAGGGCGTCCTTGATCTCCGCGCGGTCGTAGAACTTCGTGCCGCCCATGATCTTGTAGGGCACCGCGGCGCGGATGAAGATCTCCTCGAGCGCACGGGACTGCGAGTTCGTGCGGTAGAACACGGCCATCTGCTGGTAGTCGATGCCCGAGCGCCGCAGCTTCTCGATCTCGTCGGCGACGAACTGCGCCTCGTCGTGCTGCGAGTAGCCCGTGAAGCCGACGATCTTCTCGCCCTCGCCCTGGTCGCTCCAGAGGCGCTTGTCCTTGCGGTCGAAGTTGTTGCGGATCACCGCGTTCGCCGCGTCGAGGATGTTCTGGCTCGACCGGTAGTTCTGCTCGAGGAGGACGACCTTCGCGCCGGGGAAGTCGCGCTCGAACTCGGTGATGTTGCGGATGTCCGCCCCGCGGAACGCGTAGATCGACTGGTCCGAGTCGCCGACGACCGTGAGGGAGGCCGCCGGCTCGTCCTCGAACACCATGCCGCCGGCCGCTTCCGCCTGCACGGGCCGCGTCAGCTCGCGGATGAGCTGGTACTGCGCGTGGTTCGTGTCCTGGTACTCGTCGACGAGGATGTGGCGGAACCGCTTGCGGTAGACGTCGGCGACGTGCGGGAACGCCCGGAAGAGGAAGACGGTCTGCGCGATGAGGTCGTCGAAGTCGAAGGCGTTCGCCTTCTGCAGCTCGCGCTGGTAGTCGCCGAAGATCTCGACGAACTTCCGCTCGGCGGGGTCGTTCATGTTGGCGTCGCGCGCGTACGACTCGGCGTCGGCGAGCTCGTTCTTGAGCTTGGAGATGCGCGACTGCACGCCGGCCGGGGTGAGCCCGAGCGCGTCGGCCTCGCGCTCGCGCACGAGGCGCTTGAGGAGCGCGCGCGAGTCGCCGGAGTCGTAGATCGTGAACGCCTTCGTGAAGCCGAACTGCTCGGCCTCGCGGCGCAGGATGCGCACGCACGCCGAGTGGAACGTCGAGATCCACATGCCGCGCGCGCTGTCGCCCACGATCTGCTCGACGCGCTCGCGCATCTCGCCCGCGGCCTTGTTCGTGAAGGTGATCGCGAGGATCTGGCTCGGCCACGCCTCCCTACTGCGCAGGAGCGAGGCGATGCGGTGCGTGAGGACCCGCGTCTTGCCCGACCCGGCACCCGCCACGATGAGCAGAGCGGGGCCGCGGTACTCGACGGCCTCGCGCTGCGGCGGATTGAGCCCCTTCAGCAGATCGTCGTCGGCGGCGGCGGAGAGGGGGAAGAGCGCGTCTGTCATGTCCCTTCGAGTGTAGGGCGGGCCCCTGACAAGGGCAGATGTACCCGTATTCCGGAGGAACAACACAGCTGGTGAGAGCGACATATCGCAGGTGCGAGGAGTAGTGTTCATCCGTTCGCATCGACTGGGGAGGTTACGATGCCGAATTTCACTGGGAAACTCGACCTATCGCCGACACGACTGGGCGACGCCGTGTACGACAGGATCGCGGCGGCCATCGTCGACGGCTCCTTCGCGCCCGGAGAGCGCATCCGCGACCTCGACATCGCCGAGAGCCTGGGGGTCTCGCGCATGCCGGTCCGCGAGGCTCTGCAGCGCCTCGAGCGGGAGGGGCTCATCGAGATGTCGGCGAGCCGCTTCACGCGCGTGACCGAGATCACGCCCGAGATGGTGACCGCGAGCATCGAGTTCGCGCGCTACCAGACCGGCGTGGCCGCGCGGATGGCCGTGGAGCGGATGGACGACGGCGCGCGCAGGCGCAGCCTTGAGCTGCTCGAGGACCTGCGGACGGCACTCGCCGCCGGCGATCGCGACCGTGCGCGCGAGAGCTACTTCGCGTGCTTCCTGTTCCTCGTCGACCAGACGGAGAACCCGGTCTTCCGCTCCGTCACGATGGACGCGCGGTTCGCGCTCGAGCGCAACATCCGCAGCGGCAGCTTCGCGATCGCCGTGGACGACGCGGTGTCGGCGCTCTTCGACGAGCTGCGCGACGCGATCGAGAGCGCGGACGCGCTGCGCGCCGAGCAGAGCATCCTCGAGCTGTTCGACGCGACGACCTCGCGCGACTGACCCCACGACACCCTGTTGCACGAAGCGCCGGTGGCGCTACCGTGTGTCCAAGGGGGTCTGCCATGCAGCGATACAGGGGGCAGGTGCGTGTCGTCGAGCACGCCGGGGAGATGAAGCGCACGTCGGAGCACGTGCGCGACGCGATCAGGACAGGAGCGCTGCCGCCGGGAGCGCGGATCCGCGACGCGGTGATCGCCGACGAGCTCGGGATCCCTCGCGCGATCGTGCGCGTCGCGCTGCGCGAGCTGGAGCGCGTGGGGCTCGTCCGCGAGACCCGCAGCCGCTTCTACCGCGTCGCCGAGCACGCACCCGACCGCTTCCACATCGCGATGGAGTGCCTGGGGATCGAGGTCGGCATCGGCCTCCATCTCGCGCTCGCGCGGGTCGACAGCGCCGCGCGGGTGCGCCTGGCGCAGCTGTTCCGCGCGCTCGCCGCGCTGTGCGACGAGGGCCAGCACACGCCGGAGGTGCTCTACGGGGCCGCGCGGGTGGCCTTCGATGCGACCATCGAGGCCGCAGGCAACCCGTTCCTGCGCGTGTCCTTCGACCGCGCATGGGGTGAGCTCATGCGCAGCACGCGGGGCGGCCATCCGCTGCTGAACCCTCCGGAGTTCATCGCGGCACGCGCGCGCGAGGTCGCCACGGCCATCCAGGCGTCCGACGCCCGCACCGCAGAGCGGTGCCTCGGTCGGATCTTCCGGGCCGACATGAGCTCCTCCGTCAGCTGACGACGGGGGCGCGGAACACGTCCGCCCCCAGATCGGGATGGTCGACGAACACGCCGTCCACTCCGCTCGCGCGCACGAGCTCCCACTCGGCCGCGTAGTCGCCGAACGCCGCGCGCCCGCCCGCGCCGCGGAACTCGGGAACGAGGAAGGCGTTCTCGGGGCGGCAGGTCCAGGTGAACACCTGCAGCCCGCGGTCGTGCGCGTCGGCGACGAGCCCGCCCGGCCCGGCCGCACGCCCCGCCCCGTCGGGGCGGAGGATCATGCGCTTGTCGACGCTGATGCCGTCGACCACGCCGACGAGCTCGTCGAGACCGGCCGGCGTCGCCGTCTGCGCGTAGCTGCGCGCCGCGGCGCCATCGCGCACGAGGAGGTCGAAGGCCGTCCCCCGGGCTTCGAGCAGGTGGATGTAGGTCCCGGGCACGCCGCGCGCACGCAGCCGACGCAGCACCGTCTCCTCGAACGCCTCGACGATGAGAGGGAGCGACCCGTCCAGCCAGCCCGCGGTGGCGAGGTCGCGCTCGATGAGGGGCACGAGATCGAGGCCGAGGCGCTCGAAGTACGTCGCATGCTTGATCTCGAGCACGACGCCGACCTCGCGCCCGTGCTCGGCGGACGCCGCGCGGACGAGCTCGAGCAGCTCGTCCAGCCGCAGGATGGGCTCGGCCCCGTCGAACGTCGCGCTCGCGGGCCGCAGATCGGGGATCCGCTCGCGCGTGCGCAGGGTCGCGAGCTCGTCCCACGTGAAGTCCTCCGTGAACCAGCCGTCGAGCCGCTCGCCGTCGACGGTCTTCGCCGTCCGACGATCGGCGAACTCGGGATGGTCGGCGACATCGGTCGTGCCGGAGATCTCGTTCTCGTGCCGGACCACGAGCACGCCGTCGCGCGTGGCGACGACATCGGGCTCGACGGCGTCGACGCCCATCGCGAAGGCGAGGGCGTAGGACGAGCGCGAGTGCTCGGGCCGATACCCCGGTGCTCCGCGGTGGCCGATGACGAGCGGATGGCGACGGGGCATACGAGAAGGCTAGCCAGCGCGCGGGAACCGGGATTTCGCCGCGCGTGAACGCTTTCCGAATCACAGCCCTCCCATAGCATCGCGTGACTACTCTGGAGGGACAGCATCATCGTGGGGCTTCCGCGAAGCTCGACGATGAGACCGCGCCGTCAGCAGACCATAGGAGTGACCGCATCATGGCCAGCCCCGGTTTCAACAATCCCGTCTTCTCCCCCGATCCGCGCGCGGTTCAGAGCTACCCCGGTGGCCCGCAGGCCGCGCAGTACGGAACGCCCACCACCCCGCCGCCCGCCGGCGTCCAGGCCGGGCAGTTCGCCCACATGGGCGTCGACGCCGCAGCGAACGCCCAGATGGAGGGCATGCTCGCCGCGCCGCCGGCCGGCGCACGCGAGACCGGCCGCATGACGGTCGAGGACACGATCTGGAAGACCGTGGGCCTCTTCGCGGTCATGCTCGTGCTCGCGGCGGTCGGCTACTTCTGGACCTTCGCGCCGGCGATCGCGACCAACAACCTCGCCAACGCGTCGATGATGCCGTGGATCATCGGCATGATCGGCGGCGGCATCCTCGGCCTCGTGAACGCGTTCAAGAAGACGCCGAGCGTTCCGCTGATCTTCGCCTACGCGGCGTTCGAGGGGCTCTTCGTCGGCGGCATCTCCGCCTACTTCGAGCTCATCTGGCCCGGCATCATCATGCAGGCCACGCTGGCGACCGTCTCGGTCATCGGCGTGACGCTCGCCCTCTTCGCCAGCGGCAAGATCCGCGCCTCGGCCCGTGCGACCAAGATCTTCATGATCGCGATGATCGGGTACCTCGTCTTCTCGCTCCTCAACCTCGTGCTCTCGTTCACGGGGATCGTGGACGGCTGGGGTCTCCGGTCGGGATGGCTCGGTGTCGCGATCGGCGTGCTCGTCGTCATCATGGCGGCGTACTCGCTCGTGCTCGACTTCGACATGGTGCAGCAGGGCGTCCGCAACGGCGCCCCGCGCAAGTTCGGCTGGCAGGCCGCCTTCGGCATCATGGTCACGGTCGTCTGGCTGTACGTCGAGATCCTGCGCATCATCGCCATCCTCCGCGGCAGCGAGTAAGGAGCCGCAGACGATCGAAGGCCGTCCCGCTCCGCGGGGCGGCCTTCGTCGTCTCTCCCGGCGTCTCCAGAGGAAGCCGGAGCCCCGTCATCCCGGTGCCATAGCGACCGCATAGCCGCGCGCTCGAGCATCGGGCCATGAGCGAACGACGGATCCTCTCACGCAGAGCTTTTCTCATCGGCGGGGCGACGGCTGTCGCCGGCGCCGGCACGGCCGCCTGGTGGGCGGCCGACCGATTCCTCGTCCCGCATGTCGAGGTCGCGAGCGTCGCGGCGGCCGAGGAGGCGTCCGGCACCGCGGTCTCCGAGACGGCTTCGACCTCGAGTGCGAGCACCGTCTCGATCGAGACCGTCACGACGGGCACGGGCGCCGACACCCTCACCTTCTTCGTCGCGCACGTGACGCTGGGCGACCCGACCGACCTCCGCACGGCGTTCGCGCACGACCAGTTCGGCGAGAACGTGACGCAGCTCGTGTCGGAGATGGCCGAGGCGCACGGCGCCCGGTTCGCCGTCAACGGCGACTACTACGGCTTCCGCGACACGGGCATCCAGGTGCGCAACGGGGTCGCCTACCGCGATGCGGGGGCGCGCGAGGGCCTCGCCCTCTACGCCGACGGGCGCGCCGAGATCTACGACGAGACCGTGACCACGGCGCAGGCCCTCGTCGACGCAGGCGTCTGGACGACGCTCTCGTTCGGCCCGGCGCTCGTGCGCGACGGCGCCGTCGTCGAAGGCGTCGACGAGGTGGAGGTCGACACGAACTTCGGCAACCACTCGATCCAGGGCGAGCAGCCGCGCACCGCGATCGGCGTGATCGATGCGACGCACCTCCTCTTCGTCGTCGTCGACGGACGCGAGGAGGGGTACAGCCGCGGCGCGACCCTGCCCGAGCTCGCCGAGATCATGCAGGGCCTCGGCGTGCAGACCGCGTACAACCTCGACGGCGGCGGCTCGAGCGAGATGTGGTTCGATGGCGAGGTCGTCAACCGGCCTTCCAACGGCGGCGAGCGGGCGACGAGCGACATCCTCTACATCGGCGGCGCGGGGTGACCGTCGTCGCGATCCCGGCCTACGAGCCGGACCACCGTCTCGTCGACCTCGCCACGGCCCTGCACGAGCGCGATCCCTCGCTCGACATCGTCGTCGTGGACGACGGCAGCGGCGTGGCGTCGGCGCCCGTCTTCGCCTCGCTCGAGGCCGCAGGCGTCGAGGTGCTGAGCCACGGCGCGAACCGCGGCAAGGGGGCCGCGCTGCGCACGCTCTTCCGGCACGCACGCACGGCGCACCCCGACGCTCCCGTCGTCACCGCGGACGCGGACGGGCAGCATGCCCCCGACGACATCGTGCGGGTCGCGCGTGAGGTGGAGGGGAGCCCTGACGCGATCGTGCTCGGCGTGCGCGACTTCCGGGGCGACGACGTGCCGCTGCGCAGCCGTTTCGGCAACGCGGTGTCTGCGCGGATGTTCGCGGTCGCCACGGGCGTCCGGGTCGTCGACACGCAGACGGGGCTGCGGGGGCTGCCTGCCGCCGCGCTCCCGTGGGCGTCGCGCCTGCCGGGCGACCGCTTCGAGTACGAGGCGATCATGCTCCTCCGCTCGGCGCGTGCCGGCTTCCGGATCCTGCAGACGCCCATCCGGACGGTCTACCTCGACGAGAACCGCAGCTCGCATTTCCGCCCGCTGCGCGACTCGCTGCGCGTCGTGGCTCCGCTGGCCGCGTTCCTCGCGTCGTCGGTGCTCGCGGCAGCGGTCGACGCGCTCCTGCTCTGGCTGCTCCTCCTCGCGAGCGGATGGCTGCAGGGATCGATCGCGGGCGCCCGCGTCGTGAGCGCGGGCCTGAACTTCGCCGTGAACCGCATCTGGGTCTTCGGACGCCGTCGACAGCGCGCACCCCTGCGCGTCGAGCTCGCGCGCTACGCCGCCCTCGCGGCGGTCGTGCTCGTCGCGAACGTGACCCTCATGACCATCCTCGACGCGCTCGGCGTGGGCCTCGTCATCGCCAAGGTCGTCACCGAGGCCGCGCTCTGGCTGGCCGGGTTCCTGGTGCAGCGCGCGTGGGTGTTCGCGCACGCGCGCGCAGCCGACCGAGCGCCGGTGAAACCCCTGGTCCTCGCTTGATCGGGGCATAGGAGGCCCATAGACCGCGCCGCTTCACTGAAGTGAACGAAAGGTGAACGACATGCCCGATCTCACGATGCTCGCCGTCGACCTGGCCGCCATCACGCTGCTCACGGTCGCCGTCTACTTCCACCGCCACCGGCGGCGCGACCTCGTCGTCGCATTCTTCGGCGTCAACATCGGCGTCTTCGCGGTCTCGAATGTGCTCGCTTCGGCCGAGGTGGCCGTCGGCCTGGGGCTGGGTCTGTTCGGCGTCCTGTCGATCATCCGCCTCCGCTCGAGCGAGATCTCTCAGCGCGAGGTCGCCTACTACTTCGCGGCGCTCGCCATCGGGCTGCTGACGGGCCTCGCGCCGACGTTCGACGTGCTCCCGACCGTGCTCGTCGCGGTCGTCGTGCTCGCACTCGCCGTCGTCGACCATCCCGCTCTATTCGCCTCCTACCGGCACCGCACGGTCGAGCTCGACGAGGCCATCGGCGACGACGACCAGCTGCGGTGCGCCCTCGAGGAGCGGCTCGGGGGCGAGGTGCGGGCGTTCTCCGTCCAGCACATCGACTTCGTCAACGACACCACGCTCGTGGACGTGCGCTATCGCGTGCGCCCGGCCGCGGCCATCCGCATCTCCGCCGTCCGCGAGGAGGTGGCCGCGTGAGCCTCTCGGAGCGGTTCGCGGGCCGCTTCACCCCGCTGTCCCTCGACGAGCTCGTCGAGGAGGCCGAGCTGCTCACCCGCGTCGACCGCAAGTACCTCATGACGGCCGACGACGCCGTCCGGATCCTCGATCAGGTCGATCGACGCACCCGGGTCCTGGAGATCGACGGCGACCGCGCGTCGCAGTACGGCACGATGTACTTCGACACCCCCGATCTCCTGAGCTACCGCCTCGCCGCGCTCGGCCGGCGGCGCCGCTTCAAGCTGCGTGCGCGGCACTACGTCGACACCGACGCGGCCTTCCTCGAGATGAAGACGCGTGGCAGCCGCGGCACGACCGTGAAGGAGCGGATCGCGCACCCCGCCGACGCGGTCGACCGCCTCACCGAGGAGGGCCGCGGCTACGCCGCCGAGGCCGTCGCGTCGCTCGGTCTCGACGCCGGCATCGCCGACGCGCTCACGCCGACGCTGCACACGGCCTATCGGCGCACGACGCTGCTCCTGCCCGAGGGCGCCCGCGCGACGATCGACACCGAGCTCGCGTGGGCCGATGCCTGGGGCGGACGGATGCACCGCCCCGACCTCGTGATCGTCGAGACGAAGTCCGCCGCTCGCGCGTCGTCACTCGACCGGCTGCTCTGGCGCGGAGGTGTCCGTCCGGTCGGCATCAGCAAGTTCGCCACGGGCCTTGCCGCCCTGCACCCCGATCTGCCCTCCAACAAGTGGAGCCGCGTGCTCCGCACCCACTTCGCACCCGCCGCCTGACCCGACAGGAGCCCTCATGAACACCGAACCCCGCCGCTCCGCCCGCACCGCGCGTGTGGGCCTCGGCCTCGCCTTCGCCCTCGCCGTCGCGGCCGTCACCGGCTGCTCCGCCATCGCGAGCGCGGCCACCGACACCGCAGCCGGCTCCACGTCGGACTCCTCGTCCGCTTCGTCGTCCACGGCGAGCTCGGCCTCAACCGCCGAGGTCGCGAGCGTCACCGCGGTGAGCGACGCCAACGCCGACCAGACCGTCGTGAACGACGACGAGTGGTCGGCCGACGACGCCGTCGACATCGCCCTGTCGGGAACCGAAGCCACGACGGATGCCCCGGGCGTGACGGTCGCGGACGGCACGGTGACCATCTCGGAGGCCGGCGTGTACCGTCTGTCGGGCGACTACACGGGATCGATCGTCGTGGCCGCGCCCGACGACGCGCAGGTCGTGCTCATCCTCGACGGCGCGACGATCGCGGCAGCCCATGCCCCGGCCATCCAGGTGACGACTGCCGACGACGTCGCGCTCTTCCTCGCCGAGGGCTCGACCAACGCCGTCGCGTCGACGGGCGCGTATTCCGCCGATGCCGGCGCGAACGCCGCGATCTGGGCCGACACGGATCTGACGATCTCCGGCACAGGAGCGCTCACCGTCGAGGGGGAAGCGGAGGACGGCATCGCGAGCAAGGACGACCTCGTCATCCTCTCCGGTCAGATCACCGTGACCGCCGCCGACGACGGGCTGAAGGGCAACGACTCGCTGACGGTCCGCGACGGCAGGATCACCGTGGACGCCGGCGGCGACGGACTCGCCTCCGATCAGGATGCGGACGAGACCCAGGGCTACGTCGAGATCGAGGGCGGCACGCTCGACATCACCGCAGGCAGCGACGGGATCGACGGCTACACCGACATCGTCATCACGGGCGGGGACATCGCGATCTCGGCCGAGGAGGGCATCGAGGCCGGCACGATCGCGATCGGCGGCGGCGTCATCGACATCACGGCGACCGACGACGGCATCAACGGATCGGCGGGCTCGAGCTCCGACACGGCGTCGGGTGAGGAGATGCAGGGCGGCATGGGAGGAGGCGGCATGCAGGACTCCGGCGAGCTCGTGCTCATCGCGGGCGGCGAGATCACGATCGACTCCGACGGCGACGGGCTCGACTCGAACGGCTCGATGGAGATCACGGGCGGCACGACGGTCGTCTACGGCCCGACGAGCTCGGGCAACGGCGCGCTCGACACGAACGGTTCGCTCACGATCTCGGGAGGCACGGTGCTCGCGCTCGACTCGGGCGGCATGAGCGGCTCCCCCGCGACGGAATCGGCTCAGGCCTGGGTCGCGGCTTCCGCGTCGGGCGCAGCCGGGTCGACCGTCGAGATCGTCGCGGAGGACGGCACGGTGCTGTTCTCGACGACCGCCGAGAAGGACTTCGGGGCCGTGGTGTTCTCGAGCGCCGACGTCGTATCGGGTGCGTCGTATGACATCTCGGTCGACGGCGCCTCCGTCGCGACCGCGACGACCGGCCAGGCCCTCGCCGGCGGGATGGGCGGCGGAGGGATGGGCGGCCCGGGCGGCGGGCGCGGTTGAGCCGCCTCCCCGCACCAGGCCGTGCCCGCCGTCCCCGGAATCGGACCCGTGGTGCGCACGTCGCCCACTGAGGCCGACACGCGCACACCAGCCCCAGCCATCCGAATCCCGACACCGGAACGAGGCGACGCTCCCTCACCCACCGTCCTCGGAATCGGACCCATGGGGCACACGTCGCCCACTGAGGCCGACACGCGCACACCAGCCCCAGCCATCCGAATCCCGGTACGCCCGAAGGAGCGAGCCCGAACGGCACACCCGAACAGGGAGCCCGGACATGCGGGAGCCGGGACGCGCGAGGCGTCCCGGCTCCCGTCGGTCTCAGAGCTGGTCGGCGAGCTCGGCCGGCACCCGGGTCGGGGCGGCCGCGAAGCGCTTGCCGTTCGGCTTCACGAGCGCGACGCGCTTCGGGGCCGTCCGGCCGTGCGTGGCGTAGATCGTGAGACCCACGAACGACAGGCCGCCCACGAGGTTGCCGACGACGGTGGGGATCTCGTTCCACACGAGGTAGTCCACGAGCGTGAAGTCGGCGCCGAGGAGCAGACCCGACGGGAACAGGAACATGTTCACGATCGAGTGCTCGAAGCCCATGTAGAAGAAGAGCATGATGGGCAGCCACATCGCGATGACCTTGCTCGCGACGCTGTCCGACATCATCGCCGCGACGACGCCGGTCGACACCATCCAGTTGCAGAGGACGCCGCGCACGAAGAGCGTCAGCATGCCCGAGGCGCCGTACTCCGCATAGCCGACCGTGCGGCCGTGGCCGATCTCGCCGATGGCCTGGCCGATCGCGTTCGGCTCGGCTGCGAAGCCGTAGGTGAACACGATCGCCATGAGCACCGCGACCGTGAACGCGCCGAGGAAGTTGCCGAGGAACACGAGCCCCCAGTTGCGCAGCACGCCGCCGCCCGAGACGCCAGGCCGCTTGTCGAGCCAGGCCAGGGGCGCGAGCGTAAAGACGCCGGTGAGGAGGTCGAACCCGAGCAGATACAGCAGCACGAATCCCGCCGGGAAGAGCAGGGCACCCAGAAGCGGCTGACCCGTGTTCGTCGACACGGTCACGGCGAACGCGGCGCCCAGGGCGAGGATGGCCCCGCCCATGAACGCGCGGATGATCGTGTCACGGGTGGACATGAGGATCTTCGACTCGCCGGCATCGATCATGCGCGTGACGAGGTCGGCGGGCTTCACGTAGGACATGGCGACTCCGTGGATCTCGAGGGGTGCCTCCAGGATGGCGGCACGACGTTTCGCGGGACGCGTCGCGGTGTTACGGGCGATGTCCGTTCCGGTCACGACCGACGACACCGGTCTGTGACTCCGCGCGGATGCGTACGCTGGCGGAGGACCGACGACGAGGAGAGTGCGGATGGACGGCGACGACCTGCAGCGCCACGCGGCCGAGCGCGCGGAGGAGCTTCCGGGCATGACGCTCGAGTACCCCTTCGGACCCGAATGGGAGGTCTTCAAGGTGCGCGGCAAGGTCTTCATGCTGCAGACCGTGCGCGGCGGAGAGGCGATGGTGAACCTCAAGGCGCGCCCCGAGGACGGGGAGGCGCTGCGCGCGACGTTCGCCGAGATCGCCCCCGGATATCACATGAACAAGCGGCACTGGATCACGGTCACGCCCGGCCCGGGGCTCACACCCGAGCTCGTCGACGAGCTCGTGACCGAATCCTATCTCCTCGTCGTGCAGGGGCTCCCGCGGCGCACTCGGCCCGTCGACCCGGAGACGTTCGGGCGCGCCTGAGCGCCGGGCGCAACCTGGCGGCACGGCCATCCGCTCTCCATCGGCGCGGCCATCCGCTCTCTCGCGGCGCGGCCATCCGCTCGGGGCAGATCCGCCCTGAGCCGATTCCCGCCCGGCGAGCGGATGGCGCGCGCACGCTGGGTGCATGGCAGACGAACCGAAGATCCCGCAGTTCACGGCGGAGGCCCGCCGTGAGCTCTACCACCGCCGCGTGCTCGTGCTCGACGGCGTGCTCGACGACGACAACGGCATGCTCCTCACGACGCAGATGCTCGCGCTCGCCGCCGAGGATCCGCAGAGCGAGATCGCGCTGTGGATCCACTCCCCTGGCGGCTCCGTGCCGTCGATGCTCGCGATCCGCGACGTGATGCGGCTCGTGCCGTGCGACGTCTCGACGCTCGCGATCGGCCTGGCCTGCAGCGCGGGGCAGTTCCTGCTCTCGGCGGGGACGCCCGGCAAGCGCCGCGCCCTCCCCCACGCCCGGATCCTGCTGCATCAGGGCTCCTCGGGCATCGGAGGCACGGCCGTCGACGTCGAGCTGCAGGCCGACGACCTCCGCCGGCTGCGCGACACGGTGCTCGGCCTCATCAGCGAGGACACCGGCCAGCCGCTCGCGCGCGTCTTCGAGGACTCCCTGCACGACAACTGGTTCACGGCAGAGGAGGCCAGGGAGTACGGGTTCATCGACGCGATCGTGAGCGGATTCCACGAGGTCATGCCCGAGCGGCGCGCCCGCATCGGGCTCGGAGCGGAGGCGGCATGAGCACCTACACGATCCCCAACGTCATCACCCGCGACGGCCGCGGCGAGCGCATCATGGACGTGTACTCGCACCTCCTCGCCGAGCGGGTCGTGTACCTCGGCACGCCCATCGACGCGGGCGTCGCGAACGCGCTCATCGCGCAGCTCCTGCATCTCGAGTCGTTCGCGCCCGACCGCGACGTGCAGCTCTACATCAACTGCGAGGGCGGCGACCCCGCGGCCATGCTCGGCGTCTACGACACGCTGCAGTACATCCGACCCGACGTCGCGACGACGTGCGTCGGCCAGGCCATCGGCGTCGGCGCCGTGCTGCTCGCGGCAGGGGCGCCCGGAAAGCGAGCCGTGCTCCCGCACGCGCGCGTCGTGCTCAACCAGCCGGCGGCGCAGGGGCGCGGGGCCATCCCCGACCTCATCCTGCACGCCGACGAGCTCGTGCGCGTGCGCGGCGACATCGAGGGAATCCTGTCGCGCCACACCGGGCACGACGTCGAGACCCTGCGCCGCGACACGGACCGCGACCGCGTCTTCACCGCGCGCGCCGCCGTCGAGTACGGGCTCGCCGACGTCGTCCTGGAACGGCACTGAGAGACGGACGGCAGGATGGCCGGGGCGCGGCGATCGCGCCCCGGTCGGCCGTCAGGCGGCGAGGGCGAGCACCGCGCCCGGCGCCTGCAGCGTCGCGGGGGCCAGCGCCGTCGCGCGCAGGTCATCCGCCACGCCGGCGGTCAGGTCGAGGAGCGTGCCGCCGAGAGCGCCGAGGATGGCCGCGACGATCTCGCTCGAGGGCTCCTTGCGCCCGCGCTCGACCTCGGAGAGGTACTGCACCGACACGCCCGCGCGTCGCGCGACCTCGGCGAGCGTCTCCCCGCGCTCGTGGCGCATGCGCCGCAGCCGGTCGCCGACGAGATGTCGCCACAGCGGATCCGGCTCGACGGGGCGCGACGGGAGCGGAAGCAGTTCGGCCATGCCCTCACGGTAGGCATCGCGGCTCGCGCGCGCACCCCTTTCCGCCCAGAGCAGAACGGCTACGCGCGCCGGCGCTCGAGGAAGCCCGAGAGCGCGATCACGAGCAGACCCGCCACCGGCACGATGACGAGGCTCACCCTCAGCTCGGTCGCGTCGGAGATCGTGCCGATGACGAGCGGTGAGATGAGGAACCCGAGGCGCATGAGCCACGTCACGACGGTGAGCCCGGTGCCGGGGCGCAGGCCCGGCAGCTCGTCGGCCGCATGCATGGCGGCCGGCACGAGCGTCGCGACGCCGAATCCCGCCGCGGCGAAGCCGACGAGGGTGAGCGGGACCGAGGGCCATGCGAGAGCCGACCCCATGCCGACCGCGACGAGCGCGCCGCCCGCGACCGCGACCATCCGCTGCCCGAAGCGGTCGACGAGGCGGTCGCCGACGAGGCGGCCGATGAACTGGAACCCGATGAGCGCGATGAAGCCCATCGCCGCGAGCGCCGCAGGCGCGCCGAGCGATTCGCGCATGTAGAGGGTCGCCCAGGAGCTGCCGACCTCCTCGACGATCGTCCCGGCGATCGCGATGACCGCCAGCCCGGCCATGACGAGCGCGATGCGCGGCGTCCGGCGCGCGGTCGGTGCCGCTGCGGCGGTGGTCGGCGTCTCGGCGTCGCCCGACTCCTCCTCGGGTCCGGGCAGGCAGAAGCGCAGCGCGACGATCGCCGTCGCAGCGAAGAGCGCCCCGGTGATCGCCAGGTGCACGCCGAGCGGGAGGCCGATCGCGATCGCTCCGGCCGACATGAAGCCGCCGACGACCGCGCCGAGCGACCAGATGGCGTGGAAGCCGTTGATGATCGACCGCCCGTACCGCTTCTGCACGCGCAGGCCATGGGCGTTCTGCCCCACGTCGGTGACCGAATCGAGGACGCCCGCGAGGAAGAGGCCGAGGGCGAAGAGGATCGGCACCGGCGCGAGGCCGACCCCGAGCATCGTGGCGGCGAGGAGAACGGAGCCGATGACCGCGACGCGGCCGGATCCGAGACGGCGGATGATCGCGGCAGCGGCGAGCCCCGACAGGAGCGCGCCGACCGGCATCGCCGCGATCGAGGCGCCGTAGAGCGTATCGCTGAGGCCCAGCGCGTCCTTGATCTCGGGGAAGCGCGGGATGACGTTGGCGTAGATCGCGCCGTTCGTGAAGAAGAGCGCGGACACCGCGCCGCGGGCCCTGCGCGCCTCGCGCGAGGGCGGGGAGGACATGCTCACCGGGTCTCCTGATTCAGCCGCGATCTGCGGATGTGTGTACAAGCGTACACGGGTCGGCGGGGGCCGGGTTGGAGGCCGGGTGCGGGGTTGGGGGGCGGCGGGACCGTCCAGGTCGCAGTTCGCGTCCTCAACTGCCCGAATACGGACGGCAACCACGACCCGAACACCGGCCGCCGCCGCCCAGGTCGCAACTCGCGTCCCCAACGGCCCGAATACGGACGGCAACTGCGACCCGAACATCGGCGGCGCCGCCCAGGCCGCAGCCGTTCGTCCACGTCGCAGTTCGCGTCCCCAACGGCCCGAATACAGACGGCAACTGCGACCCGGACATCGGCGGCCGCCGCCCAGGTCGCACTTCGCGTCCCCAACGGCCCCAATACAGACGGAAACCGCGACCCGGACATCGACGGCGCCACCCGGGCGACCCGGACAGCCGCCACCGCCGGTTCAGGCGAGCGGTCCGCCCTCGGCGACGACGCGGTCGATGAGGGCGCGCACGATGCGCGGGTCCTGACGGAGCCCGTCGTGCTCGTACTCGTTCGTCACCCAGAGGTGCGTGTGCGGCACGAAGCGCGCGGTCTCCTCGGCCTGCGGGAAGTCGACGTACATGTCGTCGTAGTACATCGCGGCGGCGACGGGCACCTCGTTGCGCGCGAGCCGCGTCCGGTCGTACAGGCGCGGATGGTCGACGCGATCCGCGAGCGCATGCGCGGCATCGCGGAAGGGCCGCAGCGACGCGATCTCGTCGAACATCCACGGGAAGAACATCTCCCCCGTGAACGGCATCGGCCCGTCGGTCGCGGGCAGTCCGCCCCGCTCGTCGCGCACCCGCTGAGCGGCCCACGCGGTCGCGCCGTCGCCATCCGCGTAGATCTCCTCCTGCAGGAGCGCGTACAGCGGTCCGCGCCAGTACTGCGTGGCGGCGTCGACTTCGGCGAGGAAGTGATCGCTCAGCACGCCCGGGCGCGAGAAGGCCTCGTCGAGGAGCCAGTGCATCCGCTCGAAACCCGGCTTCATGCCGAACTCGATGCCGAGCGTCTGCAGGCGGCGCGCGGAGAGCCGGTCGCCGCTGGGCAGGCGCACGTCGGAGCCCTCGAGGATGTCGACGATGCGCGCGAGCGTGTCGGCGTCCTCCGGGTAGCGACGGTAGAACTCGGCGGTCTTCGCCTCGACGCGCGGGATCGTGCGGCGGTAGACCTCGACGGGATCGGGATCGACCGAGGTGAGCCCGCCCGTGACGTACGAGGCGGCGAGGGCTTCGGGATGGAAGGACAGATACGTGAGCGTGAGGAAGCCTCCGTAGCTCTGCCCGAGCGTCTGCCAGCGCACACCGCCGAACACCGTGCGGCGGAGGTGCTCGAGGTCGGCGACGATCTGCTCAGCACGGAAGAGGCGGATGTAGGCGGCCGCGTCGTCCGCGCTCATGCCGGCGATCGAGGCGCGTTCGACACGCGTGGAGCGCCCCGTGCCGCGCTGGTCGAGGAGCAGCAGCCGGTGCGTCTTCAGCACCTCGTCGATCCAGTCTCCGCCGCCGGGCATCGGGCGCGGCCCGGTGCCGCCCGGACCGCCCTGGAGAAAGACGAGCAACGGCGCGTCGACGCGGTCGACGTGGGCGACCTCGCGGGCGAACACCTCGATGGTGCGGCCGTCGTCGGGTGCGGTCCAGTCGAGGGGCACGGTGACAGTGTGATCGCGGATGAGCCGGTCGCGCATGCGGTAGGACGTCATCGTCCCATTCTCGCGGGCGCGAGTCGCGCGAGGCAGGATGGCGGAATGCGGCAGGGAGCGGTCGGTCATGTTCGCGTCGTCATGCGAGGCGGACGCGCACTCGTCGAGAAGCGGATGGCGGATCCGGCCCGCCACGACACCGAACTGCTCGCCCTGCGCGCGCTCGCGCAGACATCGATCCCCGCACCGTCGGTGGTCGACGCCTCCCTCGGTCGGATTCTCATGACGCTCATGCCGGGAGAGAGACTCGACGAGGTCGATGCGGACACGCGCCGCGAGGGCATGCGCGCGTCGGCGGTGCTGCTCCGCCGTCTCCACGAGACACCGGTGCCGCAGGGCCTGCCGGCGGCTCCGGACGATGCGCGCATCCTCCGGAGCTACCGCGACGCGGGCGGGCCCCCGCTTCCGCTCTCCATCCCGGAAGCATCGGGTCCTGCCGCCTTCTGCCACGGGGACTGGACCGACGGCAATCTGCTCGTCGTCGGCGGGCGCGTCTCCGGTGTGGTCGACTGGGAAGCCGCTCACGTCGGCGATCCGGTGCGGGAGCTGGCGCGCGCCGCGTGGGCGGCGAGCCGCAAGGACGCACGATGTCTCGACGACATGACCGCCGCATACGGCGCGGATCGGGACCTGGTGCGCGCCTGGGCAGCTGTCCACGCGGCGGAGCTGTGGCTCTGGTTCGCCGAGGCGGGGCCGCCCGAGCACCTCGCCGGGCTGACCGCTGAGCTGCGCTCGTGGCCGCTGTGATCGCTCAGAGCGGCAGGAGCCGGTCGACGAGCTCGTCGATGACGTCGTCGATCGAGATGTCGGCGTCGATGCTCACCGTGAGGCGGTCGAGGATGAGCCCGTCGACCGCGTAGTGGAAGAGGGCGATCTCGGTGCGAGCTCCTGGAAGACCCGCCCCCTCATTGAAGGCGACGTCGCCCGCGAACCCGGCCCGCATCCATCCGCCCAGCGACTCCGCGACGGATGGCCGACGCGCGGCCTCGAGTCGGAGCTCGAGGAGCGCGAGAGTGACATCGCGGTCAGCGAGAAGGCGCCGTACGATGTCGCGCAGGTAGTCGGCGAACAGCTCCCGCGACGGCGCGCGGGAGGCGAGCCTCGCGTGCACGGCGGGATCCGGCGTCAGCCGCTCGCCGATGCGCGCGACGAGCCCGTCGACGAGCGCGTCGCGCGACGCGAAGTAGTTCGACGCCGTGCCCCGCGGGGCGCCCGCTTCCGCGTCGACAGCGCGGTGGGTCAGGCCCCGCGCGCCCTCACGCGCGAGCACCCGCAGTCCGGCGTCGGCGAGCGCAGCCCGCCGCTCCTCGTTCCTCGCCACGCTCCCACCCTAGCGAAACCACGACATCCGTTGTACATTGATCCCGTATCCACGACACCCGTCGTGGATAACGGAGGGAGATCCCATGCGCGAACTCGTCTACTACGTCGCCGTCACGCTCGACGGCTACATCGCAGCGCCAGACGGGGGCTTCGACGCGTTCCTCGTCGAGGGCGACCATGCGCCCGTGCTCCAGCGCGAGTTCGGGGACGCGCTTCCGACCCACGGCCTGACAGCCCTCGGGATCTCGGCCCCGCGGACCCGGTTCGACACCGTCGTCATGGGGTGGAATACCTACACGCCGGCCCTCGACATCGGGATCACGAGTCCGTACGCCCACCTCCGTCAGATCGTCGCGAGCCGTCGCGATCGCCGCGTTCCCGACGAGATCGAGATCACGGCAGATCCCCTCGAGCGCATACGAGAGCTCAAGCAGGAGGACGGGCTGGACATCTACCTCTGCGGCGGCGGAGATCTCGCAGGTCAGCTGATCGACGAGATCGACCGCCTCGTTCTCAAGCGGAACCCGTTCGCATTCGGCAGCGGGGTGCCCCTGTTCGGATCGGCCCCGTACGAAGCCCGGCACTTCGCCCACGAGCGGACCCGTGCGTTCGACTCCGGCGTCGTCGTCCAGGAGTACGTGCGCGACAGCCTCTGAACGGCGAAGGCCGCCGCTGCGGGTGCAGCGGCGGCCTTCAGCGGGGCGGGATCACTCCCACTCGATCGTCCCCGGGGGCTTCGAGGTGACGTCAAGCACGACGCGGTTCACCTCGCGCACCTCGTTCGTGATGCGGTTGGAGATCTTCGACAGCACGTCGTACGGCAGACGCGTCCAGTCGGCGGTCATCGCGTCCTCGCTCGAGACCGGACGCAGCACGATCGGATGGCCGTACGTGCGGCCGTCGCCCTGCACACCCACCGAGCGGACGTCCGCGAGCAGCACGACGGGGCACTGCCAGATCTCGCTGTCGAGGCCCGCCGCGCTCAGCTCCTCGCGCGCGATGGCGTCGGCGTCACGCAGGATCTCGAGACGGTCAGCGGTGACCTCGCCCACGATGCGGATGCCAAGGCCGGGCCCCGGAAAGGGCTGGCGGCCGACGATCGCCTCGGGGAGGCCGAGCTCGCGGCCGATCGCACGCACCTCGTCCTTGAACAGGGTGCGCAGCGGCTCGATGAGCTCGAAGTCGAGGTCGTCGGGCAGACCGCCGACGTTGTGGTGGCTCTTGATGTTCGCCGTGCCGGCGCCGCCGCCCGACTCCACCACGTCAGGGTAGAGGGTGCCCTGGACGAGGAAGCGGATGGGCTCGCCCTCGGCCTTGGCCTCCTCGACGAGCTCGCGCTGCACCTTCTCGAAGGCGCGGATGAACTCGCGGCCGATGATCTTGCGCTTCTCCTCGGGGTCGGTGACGCCCGCGAGGTGGCCGAGGAAGGTCTCGGCCGCGTCGACCGTGATGAGGCGGACGCCCGTCGAGGCGACGTAGTCCTTCTCGACCTGCTCGCGCTCTCCCTTGCGGAGGAGCCCGTGGTCGACGAAGACGGCGGTCAGCTGGTCGCCGATCGCGCGGTGCACGAGGGCCGTCGAGACCGCCGAGTCCACGCCGCCGGAGAGGGCCGAGATGACGCGCGCCGAGCCGACCTGCTCCCGGATGCGCTGCACCTGCTCCTCGATGACGTTGCCGCTGTTCCAGTCGGCGGGGAGGCCCGCGGCCTTGTGCAGGAAGTTCTCCAGCACGTTCTGGCCGAAGTCGGAGTGCTTCACCTCGGGGTGCCACTGCACGCCGTAGAGGCAGCGCTCGTCGTTCCCGAAGGCGGCGACGGGCGTGACGGCCGTGGAGGCCAGCACCTGGAAGCCCTCTGGCGCCTGGGCGACCTGGTCGCCGTGGCTCATCCACACGTTCTGCTCGCTGGGCTGGCCGCCCAGCAGGACGCCGCCGTCTCCGACGACGGTCGCATCGGTCGCGCCGTACTCGCGCAGACCGGTGTGGGCGACCTCGCCGCCCAGCGCCTGGGCCATGACCTGGAAGCCGTAGCAGATGCCGAGCGTGGGGATCCCGAGCTCGAAGACGCCGGGATCGAGGGAGGGTGCGCCGGGCTCGTACACCGACGACGGCCCACCCGAGAGGATGATCGCGACGGGGTTCTTCTCGGCGACCTCTGCGGCCGTGATCGTGTGCGGCACCAGCTCGCTGTAGACGCCCGCCTCACGCACGCGACGTGCGATGAGCTGGGCGTACTGCGCGCCGAAGTCGACGACGAGGACGGGGCGCGCAGCGGTGTCTGCGCTCATCGGGGGACCTCCTGGGTCGGTGCGGACGGAGTCGAGGGGCCGGAGGCGGCCTTGGCGGCCCGCTTCTCGGCGGCGGTCTCCTCGCGCTGGGCGAGGTAGCGCTTGACGTCGCGGGCGACGAAGTACTCCATGAAGAAGGAGAGGAACGGCACGACGCCGCCGCCGGCGAGCAGCAGGAAGCGCCAGAACGGCCAGCGCATGAGGCTCCACACGCGGAAGCACGCGAAGAGGTACACGACGTAGAACCAGCCGTGGACGATGAGGATGCCGAGCGACAGATTGATGCCGTCACCGGTCGAGATGAGCTCCCCCGTCGGGCTCGGGACGACCTCGCGGAACGCGAAGAGGCCGTGGGAGTCGAGGAAGAACAGCTCGACGGCCAGCTGCGGCGTGTACTTCAGCACCATCTCGGCGCACAGGAGAAGCAGTCCGACGCCCGTGATGACCGAGCAGACCTGGTAGAAGCGGAGCGCCCGGCGGATCTGGGGGAAGGATGAGACCCGCGGCTGTGGCATACCTCGATTCTAGTGGGGGCGCACCTGGCGGTTCGCCGATGGGCGGATGGCCGCGGCCGCTGCGCGGGCGGGGCGCCGTCCACCGCCGACGTCAGCCCGTCGGCGGCCCCAGCGACTCGCCGGTGATCCCCGAGACGACGAGGTCGGCGCGGACGCGCGATCCCTCGATCAGCACGGCGTTCGCGCCGTCGACGTCGCGTGCCCACGCTGCGGCCGCCTCGGGCGTCCGCCCGTGCCGTGTGTGCCGCTCGACAAGCCGTGACTCGCGCTCGGCAGGGGGCGTCGCGCAGAACCAGACCTCATCCATCCGCTCCCGGACGCCGAGCCACGGCTCCCGGTCGATGAGCAGGTAGTTGCCCTCGACGATGACGACCCGAGCCGTCCGCTCGATCGCGATCGCCCCGGACACGCCCTCGTCGACGTCGCGCTCGAACGCGGGCGCGTAGACCGTGTGATCCGTCTCGCGGCGGACCCTCTCGAGGAGCGCGACGAATCCCCAGCCGTCGAACGTGTCGATCGCTCCCTTGCGGTCGCGCAGGCCCAGTCGCTCGAGCGTCGCGTTCGCGAGATGGAACCCGTCCATCGGCAGCGCAACCGCGATGCCCGCGTGGCGCGCGTTGAGCGCCGCCACCAGGGCCGCCGCGAGGGTGGTCTTCCCTCCCCCTGGGCTGCCCGCGACCCCGAGCAGGAACCGCCGCCGGGTGCGCGCGGCGAGCTCGATCCGCCGGGCGAGCTCGTCGACCCGCTCAGCGGGCGGGCCCGTGCGCCGGTCAGCTTCGGAGGCCACGGCTACTCGTCGTCGGGGTCGCCGCCCGCGAGCTCCTCGAGCTCGCGCTCCCACGCGTCCTTCGCGAGGCGATACCAGAGGTAGAACGAGAACGCCGCGAACACCGCCCACTCGACCGCGTAGAAGAGATTCAGCCAGTTGACCGGCCCCGCCACCTCGGGAGCCGGCGACGAGATCGCCGTCAGCTCCGTCTCGACGAGGCCCGCGACCGGGTCATCCGAGGTGAGGTACGGGCGGTAGACGTCGATCCGCTCGCCGTCGATCTCGGTGTCGTGCCATCGGCTGAGCAGCGCGGCAGGCGACATCCGCGTCATCTCGTCGACGTCGTCACCCGGCGGCAGCTGCGGCCCCTCGTCGGAGATGACCCGCCCCGTGAGGGGCGTCGGCTGCCAGTCGACGACGTGCCGCAGCTCGGGGGCGACGTACTTCTCCTCCGCGCGCTCCTCGAGTGCGGCCACGGCGGCGTCGGCGTCCTCGCGGGAGGCGGTCCAGCCGAGCGCGACCGCGATCGACCGGCTCTCGGGGTAGACCGCGAGGGCGAACTGCCCCGTGACCCAGTAGCCCTCGACGCCGTCGTCGAAGCGCGACGATACGACGATGAAGTCGCCCGGCACCCACTGGCCTTCGAGGGAGACCTTCTGGCCGACGAGCGCGTCGTCGAGGTACTGCCCCGGCCGCACGACCTCGTCGATCGGGCGGATGATCTCGGTCGCGCCGTCCTCGGGGGGATCGGTGTCGATCGCGCGCGCGAGCTGCCACTGCAGGAGCCACGAGAACACGCCGGCCACGACGAGGCACAGCAGCAGCATCGCGATCCAGCGCGGCCGCAGCATGACCTCGCGCAGCGTCGGCGGGAAGACCTGCGTCTCGCTCGCAGCGGATGGCGCGGGATCGGCCATCAGTGCACGGGGTTCACGACGACGTCGACGCGCTGGAACTCCTTCAGGTCGGAGTATCCCGTCGTCGCCATCGACTTGCGCAGCGCCCCGATGAGGTTCGCCGTGCCATCCGCCACGAGGGCGGGCCCGTAGAGGACCTCCTCGAGCGTGCCGACCTGGTCGACCTTCACGCGGTGGCCGCGCGGGAGCTTCGGGTGGTGCGCCTCGGGGCCCCAGTGGTAGCCGTTGCCGGGCGCATCGGTCGCGCGGGCGAGCGCGACGCCGAGCATCACCGCGTCCGCGCCCATGGCGAGCGCCTTCACGATGTCGCCCGAGGTCCCGACGCCACCGTCGGCGATCACGTGCACGTAGCGGCCGCCCGACTCGTCGAGGTAGTCGCGACGCGCACCGGCCACGTCGGCGACCGCGGTCGCCATGGGCGTGGTGACGCCGAGGGTCGCGCGGGTCGTCGACGCGGCTCCCCCGCCGAAGCCGACGAGCACGCCGGCCGCGCCCGTGCGCATGAGATGGAGGGCGGCCGTGTACGTGCCGACGCCGCCGACGATGACCGGCACGTCGAGCTCGTAGATGAACTCCTTGAGGTTCAGCGGCTCGGCCGCGCTCGAGACGTGCTCGGCGGACACCGTGGTGCCCCGGATCACGAACAGGTCGACGCCCGCGGCGACGACCGTCTCGTAGAGCTCCTTCGTGCGCTGCGGCGACAGCGCGCCGGCCACCGTGACGCCGGCGTCGCGGATCTCGGCGAGACGCGCCGTGATGAGCTCGGGCTTGATCGGCTCGGAGTAGAGCGCCTGCATGCGGGCGGTCGCGGAGCGCTCGGGCAGCGACGCGATCTCCGCGAGCAGCGGCTCCGGGTCCTCATAGCGCGTCCACAGACCCTCGAGGTCGAGGACGCCGAGGCCGCCGAGCTTGCCCAGCATGATCGCGGTCTGCGGGCTCACGACCGAGTCCATCGGCGCGCCGACGACGGGCACGTCGAACGTGTACGCGTCGATCGCCCACGTCGTGGAGACGTCCTCGGGGTTGCGCGTGCGCCGCGAGGGCACGACCGCGATGTCGTCGAACGTGTACGCGGGTCGACCCCGCTTGCCGCGGCCCAGCTCGATGTCACTGCTCACCCGCCCAGCCTACCTGGCCGGGTGACGGCCATCCGGATCCGCGCCGCGGCGCGCGATCAGGCCGCGTAGCGGCCGGAGGCGATGGCCTTCGCGCGCTTCTTCTCGGCCTCCTCCTCGCGGTTCTTGGGAGGTGTCGTCGCGACGAGGTCGGCGAGCAGGTGCTGGGTGGCGTGGGCGATCTCCGCGACCGCGCGGTCGAACGCCTCGCGGTTCGCCTTCGACGGCTTCGTCGTGCCGGCGATCTTGCGGACGTACTGCAGCGCCGCCGCCTGCACCTCCTCGGAGGTCGCGGCGGGCTCGAAGTTGTGGAGGGTGTGGATGCTTCGGCACATACCCGCACGGTACGCCCGGGGCTCGGAGGGGTCCAGGGGTGCCGACGACGAAGGCCCCCGCTAAGGCGGGGGCCTTCTGTCGAGCGGCTCAGCGCTTGTAGTTCGGCGCCTCGACGACGATCTGCACGTCGTGCGGGTGCGACTCCTTGAGACCCGCCGAGGTGATGCGGACGAACTTGCCGCGGGTCTTGAGCTCGTCGATCGTGCGCGCACCGACGTAGAACATCGACTGGCGCAGCCCGCCGACGAGCTGGTACACGACGGCCGAGAGGGGCCCGCGGTAGGGCACCTGGCCCTCGATGCCCTCGGGGATGAGCTTGTCGTCGCTCGGGACGTCGGCCTGGAAGTAGCGGTCCTTCGAGTACGAGGTCTGCTTGCCGCGCGTCTGCATGGCGCCGAGCGAGCCCATGCCGCGGTACTGCTTGAACTGCTTGCCGGCCTGGAACACGATCTCGCCCGGCGACTCCTCCGTGCCCGCGAGCAGCGACCCGAGCATGACCGTGTCGGCGCCGGCGACGAGCGCCTTCGCGATGTCGCCCGAGTACTGGAGGCCGCCATCCGCGATGACGGGCACGTCGGCGGCGCGCGCCGCGAGCGACGCCTCGTAGATCGCGGTCACCTGCGGCACGCCGACACCGGCGACGACGCGCGTCGTGCAGATCGAGCCGGGGCCGACGCCGACCTTGACCGCGTCGACGCCCGCCTCGATGAGCGCCTGGGCGCCCTCGCGCGTGGCGATGTTGCCGCCGATCACGTCGATGTGCGCGAACGACTCGTCCGACTTGAGACGGCGGACGATGTCGATGACGCCCTGCGACTGCCCGTTGGCCGTATCGACGACGATGACGTCGACACCCGCGTCGCGCAGCGCCTCGGCGCGCTCCCACGCGTCGCCGAAGAAGCCGATCGCGGCGCCCACGCGGAGGCGCCCCTGGTCGTCCTTCGTGGCGAGGGGGTACTTCTCGCTCTTGTCGAAGTCCTTGATGGTGATGAGGCCGGCGAGCTTGCCCTCGTCGTCGATGAGCGGCAGCTTCTCGACGCGGTGCTCGGCGAACAGGGCGATGACCTGCTCGGCGGCGATGCCGACGGGGCCGGTGATGAGGCCCTCGCTCGTCATGACGTCCTTCACGCGCGTCACGGGGCGCTGGATGTCGGAGACGAACCGCATGTCGCGGTTCGTGATGATGCCGATGAGGCGGTTGTCCTCGTCGACGACGGGCAGACCCGAGATGCGGTACTTCGCGCACATCGCGTCGACCTCGGCGATCGTCGCGTCGGGCGAGGTCGTGATCGGGTCGGTGATCATGCCCGACTCGCTGCGCTTGACGCGGTCGACGGCCGCGGCCTGGTCGGCGATCGAGAGGTTGCGGTGGAGGATGCCGATGCCGCCCTGGCGGGCGAGCGCGATCGCCATCCGCGCTTCGGTGACGGTGTCCATCGCGCTCGAGAGGAGCGGGATGGCGACCCGGATGCGGCGGGTGAGCCGCGACGACGTGTCCGCTTCGCTGGGGATGACGTCGGTGTGCCCCGGGAGGAGCAGCACGTCGTCGTAGGTGAGGCCGACGAAGCCGAACGGGTCGTGTTCTGTCATTGGGGGTGTCTCCTGCCGACGCGGTGTGGGCTGCTCCGGTACGGGAGGGATCGCCGTCCCGTGCGCCGATTCTATCGGCGCGCCCGGAGAGCGGCGCCGTCTCGCTCACACCCCGCGCACAGGAAAGCCTCAGGCGGCGCGCGCCCGCGCCATCCGCCGTCCGACCACTCCGTGCCGTGGGCTGAAGAGGTAGACGAGAGTGAAGACGACGCCCTGGACGAGGATGACGAGCGCCCCCGACGCGGCATCCAGCCAGTAGCTGAGGTAGATGCCGATCACCGAGCAGGCGGCCGACAGGATCGGCGCGATGACGAGCATCCGCCCGAATCGGTCGGTGAGGAGGTGCGCGGTCGCGCCCGGGATGATGAGCATCGCGACGACGAGGATGACGCCGACCACCTGGAGCGCGACCACCGCGGTCAGCGCGAGGACGCCGAGCAGGATGGCGCCCAGCAGACGGGGCGAGAGCCCGATCGCGAACGCATGGGTCGGGTCGAACGCGTAGAGCGTGAGATCGCGTCGCTTCACGAGCAGCACGACGAGGGCGACCGCGGCGAGCGCGCCGATCTGGATGAGGTCGCCGTCGGAGACGCCGAGGATGTTGCCGAAGATGATGTGGTTGAGATCGGTCTGACTCGGCGTCACGGAGATGAGGGCGAGCCCGAGCGCGAAGAGGGTCGTGAAGACGATGCCGATCGCGGCGTCCTCCTTCACGCGGCTCGTGTCGCGGAGCACGCCGATGAGCGCGACCGCGAGAAGCCCGAAGGCGAGCGCGCCGAGCGCGAACGGCGCGCCGAGGATGTACGCGATGACGACGCCCGGCAGCACCGCGTGCGAGACGGCGTCGCCCATGAGCGACCATCCGACGAGCACGAGCCAGCACGACAGCAGGGCGCAGACGACCGCGGCGACGACGGTCGCGGCGAGCGCGCGCACCATGAAGTCGTACTGCAGCGGCTCGAGGAGGAGGTCGAGGGGGTTCATGCGGCCTCCCCGAGCCCGAAGGCGCGTGCGAGGTTCTCCGGCCGCAGCGCCTCGCCGACCGGGCCGTGGAAGAGGGGCCTGCGCAGGAGGAGGATGGCCTCGTCGGCCAGCGCGGGAAGCGCGTGCAGGTCATGGGTCGAGACGAGCACCGCACAGCCGTCGGCCGCGAGCTCGCGAAGGAGTCGCACGATCGTCGCCTCGGAGCGCTTGTCGACACCGGCGAAGGGCTCGTCGAGCAGGAGGATCCGCGCCTCCTGCGCGATGCCGCGCGCGACGAACGCGCGCTTGCGCTGGCCTCCCGACAGCTGGCCGATCTGGCGGTCTGCGAGATCGACGAGGTCGACCCGCTCGAGGGCTTCCTCGACGGCCGCGCGATCATCGGGGCGGGCGCGCCGCGTCAGGCCCTGGCGCCCGTAGCGCCCCATCATGACGACGTCGCGCACGGAGACCGGGAACGCCCAGTCGACGTCCTCGCTCTGCGGCACGTAGCCGACGATGCCGCGTCGACGGGCGACGGCGGGCGACCCGCCCTCGATGCGGACGCTGCCGGCGTCGGGGCGGATGAGCCCGAGCGCGGTCTTGAAGAGCGTGGACTTGCCCGACCCGTTCATCCCGATGAGGGCCGTCACCTTCCCGGCCTCGACCGTCGCGGATGCGGCGTCGAGAGCGAGGATGTCTCGGTAGCGGACCGTGATGTCGGCGACCTCGATCGCGGGGCTCATCCGGTCAGCCCCTCGACGATGAGCGACGCGTCATGCCGGATGAGGTCGAGGTAGGTGGGAACGGGCCCCTCCGGCTCGGAGAGGGAGTCGACGTAGAGCGTGCCGCCGAACGCCGCGCCCGTCGCCTCGACGACCTGCTGCATCGGCTTGTCCGACACCGTCGACTCGCAGAACACGGCCCGGACGCCGTTCGCCTCGACGAACTCGATGGCGGCGGCGATCTGCTGAGGCGTCGCCTGCTGCTCGGCGTTGACGGGCCAGATGTACGCCTCGGTGAGCCCCGCGTCACGCGCGAGGTATGAGAACGCCCCCTCGCATGTGACGAGCGCCCGCTCGTTCTCCGGCAGCGGCGCGAGCGCGTCGACGAGCTCGTCCTGCACGGCCTGCAGCTGCTGCGCGTAGGCCTCTCCGTTCGCCGCGAAGTCGTCGGCGTGCTCGGGGTCGAGCTCGCTGAACGCCTCGACCATGTTGTCGACGTACACCTGCACGTTGACGGGGCTCATCCAGGCGTGCGGGTTGGGCTTGCCGGCGTACGCGTCGCCGGCGATGTCGATGGGCTCGACGCCCTCCGACACGACGACGTGCGGCACGTCGACGGAGTCCACGAACTGCGCGAACCACGCCTCGAGGTTGAGGCCGTTGTCGAGGATGAGGTCGGCGTCGGCGGCGCGCCGGATGTCTCCCGGCGTCGGCTCGTAGCCGTGGATCTCGGCCCCGACCTTCGTGATCGACTCGACCGAGAGGTGCTCGCCCGCGACATTGCGGGCGATGTCGGCGAGCACGGTGAAGGTGGTGAGGACGACCGGGCGGTCGTCACCCGGGGGCGCGGCACCCCCGGCGCACCCCGAGAGCAGGGCGACCGCCGCGAGGACGGCGCCGCCCCGGACGAGATTTTTCGGCATACCGAAAAAGTAGCTTTTCGGTGAACCGAAAACAAGGCGCTTGCGGATGGGCGCCGAAGCGCGGTAGGCGGATGGCACGACGGGGCCTGCGCGAAGTCGCGGCTGGCGGCGCCGGGCCCGGCACACTGTGACCGGAATCGGACCCGTGGGGCAGGAGTCGCCTCCTGCGCACGACACGCGCACGCCAGCCCCAGCCATCCGAATCCGCGACCCGCGGCAGGCGACGACCGCAGCCAGAACCGTCACCGGAATCGGATCCGTGGGGCACGAGTAGCCTCCTGCGCAGGACACGCGCACACCAGCCGCAGCCATCCGAATCCCGTGACGTGCCGCACCTCGCTACCGCCGGGCCGCGGAGAGGGCTCGCGCTGAGCTCCTTCCGGAGCCCCGCGCGAGCCCCTCCTGTCAGGAGCAGCGCACGATCGGCCCGGTCACGTTCGAGATGACAAGGTTGTCCGCACACGGGTTCTCGACGATGCGCGCGCCGTTGATGAGCGTGAGGTTGCGCAGCGTGATGTCGCGGTTGCCGGGAAACTCCGTCCGCTCGGCGAGGCGCACGTCGCCGCGCGAGATCGTGCCGCCGCTCGTGGCGAGGCTCACATTCGTGCAGTTCTCGATGAGCACGGGGTTGTTGCCGGTATCCGTGAGCTCGACGCGGTCGATGATGAGTCCGCCGCTCTCCGACACGCAGAAGACGCCCCGGCCGCCCCCGGTCGCCTTGACGGTGCCGACGCGGATGTTCGTCGGATACGCGTCGCCGATGCGACCTGCCCTGTTGGCGATGCGGAACGCGGCATAGCCCGTCCCCGTGCCCGCGCCGACGGCGTCGACCGTGCCGACCGTCGCGTTCACCGTGTTGTTGAGGAGGAGGCCGGAGTGCGCCACGTCGCGAGCGGTCACAGTGCCGACCGTGAGGCCGTCCACGCCGTACGTCTCGACGGCGTGCGACCCCGCGCCCGAGACGTAGACGCTGTCGATGACGATGTTCTTCGCGTACACGCTCGTGTCGCCGAGGTTGTCGATGCGCACGCCGAGGCCGCCGCTCAGTCGCATGTCGATGTCGCGCAGGCGGAGGTTGTCGACGTTCCGCGCGAAGATCCCGTACACCGGGGTTCCCGTCAGGTGCAGCCGCGCGATCTCGATGTCGTGCGCGCCGCGCATGTAGACGCCCGCGACATTCCCGGATCCGGTGCCGGTGACGTTGATCGTGCCGCAAGACTCGAGCGTGGTGTAGCTCGGCATCGTGATGCGGGCGTTCGCGCTCATCGTCCCGGATCCGTTGACGACCACGCGCTGCTTGCTCGTCCTCCCCGCGTCGAGGCCGGAGATGGCCGTGTTGATGGCCGTGAGCATGTCGGCACCCTCCCACAGGAGGGTCGAGCCGCGATACGCCCGCCAGGTGCTGCCGTCTTGCACAGCGGCCCCGTGCACGGTCGAGCCGGTGCAGCTCGTGCCGGCGGCATGGGCCGGGGCGGCGAGAGCCAGTCCCGCGATGCAGAGGATGGTCGTCGCGAGCGCGGACAGGATGGCGCGGCTGCGCCGCCGCGCATGAGCATGTCTCAAGATGGGTCCCCTTCGACACGCCGCCCGCGATCCGCGTCCTCTTTGACGCGGCGGACGGCGACTGACTCGCAGAGTAGCGACGCGTCAGCCAGGAGAGGAAGCGTTTTCCCGAAATGCACGACCCGCCGCAACGGTCACCGGAATCGGACCGGTGGTGCTGGAGTCGCCTCCTGCGCACGACACGCGCACGCCAGCCCCAGCCATCCGACTCCGTGACCCTCAGCGGGCGAAGACCGCGGCCGGAACCGCCGCGCTTCGACCCAGAAAGCCCGAGCGACCCCGCCCCAGAAACCCGACCTCAGGCGACGGGCTCGGGCTCCAGGGCCGGACGGGGGCGGCGCGCGTGCCGGATCATGTCCACGCTCAGCACGACGAGCGCGACCCAGACGATGCCGAAGCCGATCCACCTCTCGAGCGGCATGGGCTCGTGGAGCACGACGACGCCGACGAGGAACTGCAGGATCGGCGCGATGAACTGCAGGAGCCCCACGGCCGTCAGCGAGATGCGCCGGGCGCCTGCCGCGAAGAGCAGCAGCGGCACGGCCGTAGCGACGCCCGCGAGCGACAGCATCACGGTGTGCAGCGTGCTGACGGTGCCGTAGGTCAGCCCCGCCGTCGCCGCGACGACGACGAGCTGCACGACCGCGACCGGCGCGAGCCACATCGTCTCGAGCGCGAGGCCGCTGACCGCGTCGACCGCGCCGCCGATCCGGTTCTTGACGAGCCCGTAGAGGCCGAACGACGTGCTGAGGATGAGCGCGATCCACGGCACGGAGCCGTATCCGACGACGATCACGACCACCGCCACGGCCGCGATGCCGACCGCGGCCCACTGCGCGGGGCGCAGCCGCTCATGCAGCACGAGCACCGCGAGGACGACCGTCGTGATCGGGTTGATGAAGTACCCGAGGCTCGACTCCACGACGTGCCCGGTGAGGGTCGCGATGAGGAAGGTCTGCCAGTTGACGTAGATGAGGACGCCGGCGATCGCCGTCCACAGCGCGAGACGGGGGTTCCGCAGCACGGCGATCATCCGGCCCCATCCGCGCGCGACGGTGAGCAGGATGGCGCAGAAGACGAGCGAGAGGAGGACGCGCCAGGCGACGACCTCCCACGGGCCGGTCGGCGCGAGGAAGACGAAGTAGAGCGGGAGCACACCCCACAGCAGGTAGGCGCTGAAGCCGTACCCCGTGCCGAGCGCCCGCTCGCGTTCCGAGGATCCAGTGGCGGAGAGCGTGGTCACCGATCCAGCCTAGGTCGGCAGGCGGTCCGCGAGGGCGGCCGGACGGTGCCGCGGCGGTCATCCTCCGGCGCATTCCTGCCAGACCGCGGCAGCCTCGGCAGGATCGCGCGCATGCAGAAGGGCCCGACGCCGAAGCGCCGGGCCCTTCAGGAAAGGCGTGTCGTCAGCGGACGACGACCGCGAGCACGTCGCGGGCCGAGAGCACCAGGTACTCGTCGGCGCCGAACTTGACCTCGGTCCCGCCGTACTTGCTGTACAGGACGCGGTCGCCGACGGCGACGTCGAGCGGAACGCGGTTGCCGTTGTCGTCGATGCGGCCGGGGCCCACGGCCACGACCTCGCCCTCCTGGGGCTTCTCCTTGGCGGTGTCGGGGATGACCAGACCGCTGGCGGTGGTCTGCTCGGCCTCGACCTGCTTGATGACGATGCGGTCCTCGAGCGGCTTGATGGAAACCGACACGGTGTACCTCTTCTTTCGTTGCTTCGACGGAAGACTCAGTTCGCACTCTCATGACGAGAGTGCTAACGCCAGTGTAGGGCGGGACCTGGCACTCCCGCAACGCGAGTGCCAATTCGAGGACACAGGATGACACGCGAGAATGGACGCATGGAGCAGGGAGAACTCGACGCGCTGCTGACCGCCGAGGGCCTGGCCCTGCTCGACGCGCTGGACCCCGTGGAGACGACGGCGGATGTCGCCCGCACGGTATCGCGCCTCCGGGCCGCGGGCCACTCCCCCGACCTCGTCTCGGCGGTCGTCGGCCAGGTGCGTCTGCGGTCGCGGGCCGAGACGAAGTTCGGCCCCTTCGCGGCGCGCATGCTCTTCACCCGCGCGGGGGTCGAGCAGGCGACGCGGATGGCCGTGGCCGCGCACCATGCAGGGCGCATGCGCGCGGCGGGAATCGAGCGCGTGGCCGACCTCGGCTGCGGCATCGGCGGCGACGCGCTCGCGTTCGCCGGCGTCGGGATGGAGGTGCTCGCAGTCGACGCGGACCCTGTGACGGCGGCCCTCGCGGCCTACAACCTGCGGCCGTTCGGGGATGCCGTGGAGGTGCGCTCCGAGCGCGCAGAGGAGGTCGACCTCTCCGGCTGGGACGCGGTCTGGCTCGACCCCGCGCGTCGCACGAGCGGTCATTCCGAGACCCGCCGGGTCGCGCCATCCGACTACTCCCCCGCGCTCGACTGGGCGCACGCGCTCGGCGAGCGGATGCCCGTGGGCATGAAGCTCGGGCCGGCTCACGATCGCGAGGCGATCCCGGACGAGGTCGAGGCGCAGTGGGTGAGCGTCGACGGGTCGACCGTCGAGCTCGTGCTCTGGTCGGGGGCGCTCGCGCGCGACGGCGTGCGGCGGGCCGCGCTCGTCATCCGCGGCGACGCGTCGCACGAGCTCACCGCTCCCGCCGACACCGAGGACGAGCCGGTGCACGAGCTCGGGGCGTTCCTGCACGAGCCCGAGGGCGCCGTCATCCGCGCGCGCCTCGTCGGCGAGGTCGCCCGGTCGCTCGAGGCCGGCCCGATCGCTCCCGGCATCGCCTATCTCACGGGCGACGCCGCGCTGACGACGCCGTTCGTCTCGTCGTTCCGCGTCCGCGAGACGCTCCCCGCCGACGTCAAGGCGCTCGCGAAGGCGCTCCGCGCCCGCGGGATCGGCACCCTCGAGATCAAGAAGCGCGGCGTCGACGTCGATCCGGCGCTCCTCCGGAAGAAGCTCAATCTGCGTGGCGACGGATCGGCCACGCTGTTCGTGACGCGCATCGGCGGCCGGCGCGCCGCCATCCTCGCCGACCGCGTGTAGCGGCTACGCGGCCGGCAGCTCGATGACGGGCGCCTCGCCGAGCTGGCCGAGGATCCAGAGCGCCCAGACGCCGGAGTAGGCGATCGCCACGACGCCGAACCCGAATCCCCACCAAGCGAGGGCCCGGTCGGCATGTCGGCGGACGAGCGCGATGACCGCGAGCACGACGGCGATGAGCGCGAGCGGCGCGACCCACGGCGTGAACCACGACATCGTGAGCGCGAACATCCCGAGCACGAGCGACGGGCTCGAGAGCGAGACCCGGCGGCGCGGCCGGTCGGAGCGGGAGGGCACCGCGTTCAGCAGCTCGTCGTCGTCGAGCTTCGCCGCGTCCTCCGGCTCGGTCATGGTCTGCGCGCGACCTGGATGTCGGTGACGGGCAGGGTCGAGTCCGCTCCGAACGCGAGCGTCGAGGGCTCGTGGCCCGACTGGATGAGCTCGGAGGCGAGCGCGGCGATCATCGCGCCGTTGTCGGTGCAGAGCCGCAGCGGCGGGATCCGGACGGTCACGCCCGCGGCCTCGGCGCGCGCGAGAGCGACCTCGCGGAGACGGCGGTTCGCGATCACGCCCCCGCCGAGAAGCAGTCGCGGCACGTCGTGCTCCGCGCAGGCATCCAGTGCCTTCGTCACGAGCACGTCGACGACGGCCTCGCGGAAGCTCGCCGCGACATCCGCCATCGGGATGTCCTCGCCCTCGGCCTCGCGCTGCTCGGTCCACCGCGCGACGGCGGTCTTGAGGCCCGAGAACGAGAAGTCCCAGCGGTGCTTCTCGCGGTCGCTCGCGCGCGAGAGGCCCCGGGGGAAGCGGATGGCATCGGGATCGCCGCCGACGGCAGCGCGGTCGATCTCCGGCCCGCCGGGGTACGGCAGTCCGAGGATGCGCGCGACCTTGTCGAAGGCCTCCCCCGCCGCGTCGTCGACCGTCTCGCCGAGCAGCTCGACATCGCTCGTGAGGTCGCGGACGAGCAGCAGCGAGGTGTGCCCGCCCGAGACGAGCAGGGCGACGGTCGGGTACTCGAGCGGCTCGCTGTCGTCGGCGAGGATGTCGGCCGCGATGTGCCCGACGAGGTGGTTCACGGCGTAGAGCGGCTTGCCGAGCGACACCGCGAGTGCCTTGGCGGCGCCGACCCCCACCATGAGCGCACCCGCGAGGCCCGGCCCGCTCGTGACCGCGACGGCATCGAGGTCCGCGAGCCGGATGCCCGCCTCGGCGACGGCCTGCTCGATCGCCGGCTGCAGCGCCTCGAGGTGCGCGCGGGCGGCCACCTCGGGCACGACGCCGCCGAAGCGCGCGTGCTCGTCCATGCTGCTCGCGATCGTGTTGGACAGGAGGGTGCGGCCGCGGACGATCCCGATGCCGGTCTCGTCGCAGCTCGTCTCGATGCCGAGCACGAGGGGTTCGGCGCGGTTCATGAGCAGGCTCCTGCATCGGTCGGGTCGGGGATGCGCGCGGCGCGCCACGCGGGGACGTCGAGCTTCATGACGATCGCGTCGACGTCGTCGGGCTGGTAGTAGCGCGGGCGCCGGCCGAGCTCGGCGAACCCCTCGCTGGCGTAGAGCGCCTGGGCGACCGGGTTGTCGGCGCGGACCTCGAGGAACACCTCGCGCACGCGGCGGCGATCGGCCTCCTCGAGGAGGAGACGCAGCAGCGCCCTGCCCTGCCCGCGGCCGCGCGCGCTCTCGGCGATGGCGATCGTCTGGACGTCCGCGTCCTTCGCGCCCGGGAGCGATCGCAGACCGGCGTAGCCCGCGACCTGCCCGGCCTGCTCGAGCACGAGGTAGTGCGCGTGCTCCGACGCGAGCTCCTCGCGCATCATGCCCTCGCTCCAGGCGTCGGTCGGGAAGGCGCTGCGCTCGAGCGCCATGATCGCGTCGAGGTCGGCGACGGTCGCCGCGCGGATGCTCACGAGCCCACCCGCTTCCGCGGCGCGGGCGCCGTGACGTCGGGCGAGCGCAGGTACAGCGGCTCGGTCACGCCGCGCGTCTCGCCCGCGCGGAGGCGGATGGCCGCGAGCCGGCCCAGCGCGCCGATCGGGATGCGCGTGGCGAGAACGAACCGGTCGCCGTCGAGGTCGCGCAGCGGCGCGAGCAGCGGGTCCGCGGAGAGGTCTGCGTCGCGCGGGCGCAGCTCGGGTCCGGCGATGCGGCGCGGCAGACCCCATCCGTCGAGGTCGCCGTAGATCGAGATGGCGTTCTCCCTGCGGCGCGCGTCGGTCGCGACGGCGAATCCGCCGGTCGGGAAGGCGATCGTCAGCTCCGCGGCGACCGCGTCGTGGCTCGCGATGCCGAGCACGGGAACATCGCGGCCGAGGGCGAACGCGCGCGCGGCGGCGATGCCGATGCGGAGGCCCGTGAAGGGCCCCGGCCCCATTCCCGCGGCGACATGCGTGATGCGGTCCGGCCCGACGCCCGCGTCGGCGAGCGCGCGCTCGAGGAGCGTGCCGATCACCTCGGCGTGACCGAGGGCGTTCTCGCTCTCGGCCTCCGAGAGGATCTCGCCGTCGGGCGCGACGACGGCCGCGCCCGAGCCGATGGAGGTGTCGACGGCCAGGATCATGCTCTCCAGCGTAGTTTCCCGCCGGTCACGGAATGCCGGGAACGCGCGCCCTCAGTCGAGGGTCTTGTGCATCCGGATGGCGCTGATCTCGAACCCGAGCGACGTGTACAGACGCCGGGCGGCGGTGTTCGAGCCGAACACGTTGAGCCCGATCGACCGCGCTCCCTGCGAGCGGGCGTGCTCCTCCCCGAGCTGCATGGCGGCCCGGCCCAGCCCGCGACCGCGGTGCGCCTCGTGGATCTGGATGTCCCACACCCACCAGGCGGTGTCATCCGGGCTCGGATCGGGCCCGATCCACAGCCACCCGACGACCTCGTCGCCCTCGACGACGTCGAACACGCGGTGGCCGGCGACGAGCTGCCCGTCGGGGAAGGCGCGCTCGACGCTCTTCTGCGCGTTCTCGCGTGCGACGTCGGGCGCCTCCCCTGCCGCCATGAGCTCATCGGCATACGCGCCGCGGCTGCGGTCGATCCAGGCGGGCAGCCGGGAGGGGTCCATATCGCGGAGGGTGAGCGTCATCCCGGAAGTCTGCCAGCGCGGGGCGCGGCGCGGAAGCCGCTCGCCTCGCCCGCGATCGCCGCACGGTAGGCGCGCTCGTCGAGCGCCCCGATCCGCGAGTGCCTCCGGCCGTAGGCGAGGTAGATCGCGATGCCGACGGCCATCCAGCAGCCGAACGCGATCCAGGTGCCGCCCGAGAGCTGCGTCATGAGCGCGAGGCACGTCACGGCGCCGAGGACGGGCACGACGGGGAAGAGCGGCACGCGGTACGTGCGCGGCAGGTCGGGGCGGCGGTATCGCAGGACGATGACGGCGACGTTGACGACCGTGAAGGCCGCGAACGTCCCGATGCTCGTCGCGTTCGCGAGCTCGCCGAGGGGCACGATGCCCGCAGCGACGGCGATCACGGCGCCCGTGATGAGGGTGCCGGCCACGGGGGTGCGGGTCGTCGGCGAGATGCGCCCGAAGACGCGCGGCACGAGCCCGTCGCGCGACATCGTGAGGAGGATGCGCGTCTGCCCGTACAGCACGGTCAGCACGATGCTCGCGAACGCGATGAGCGCGCCGATCGAGAACACGACGCCGAACCAGGGCTGGCCGGTCACCTCGGCGAGCACCGTCACGAGTCCGTGGTCGCGGAACCACGGCGCCTCGCGCGCGCCGACCGCCGCGATCGCGACGACGACGTAGATGGCCGTCACGAGGCCCATCCCGAGCAGGATGGCGCGCGGCAGGTCGCGCGCGGGGTCTCGCGCCTCCTCGCCCGCAGTCGAGGCCGCGTCGAACCCGATGTACGAGAAGAACAGCACGGCCGCGGCGCCTGTCACGCCCGGGAAGAACGCGTCGAACATGCCGTCGAAGTGATCAACGCGGAATGCGGTGAACGCGACCGCGGAGAAGAAGAGGAGGACGCCGACCTTGAGCGCGACGAGCACGGTGTTGATCCAGGCGGCCTCGCGCACGCCGCGCAGGAGCAGCACCATCGCGAGGATGACGAGCAGGAACGCGCTGAGGTTGAACACGCCGCCCTCGGCCGACGGATCCGAGGCGATCGCGGCCGGCAGCGAGAGCCCGAAGATCGCGAGGGTCTCGTCGACGTACTGCCCCGCGCCCGATGCGACCGCGGCGACCGAGACGCCGTACTCGAGGACGAGGCACCAGCCCACGACCCAGGCGACGCCCTCGCCGAGCGTGACGTACGCGTACGAGTAGCTCGAGCCCGACACCGGCACGGCGCCCGCCATCTCGGCGTACGACAGGGCGGAGAGCAGAGCGGGGACGGCCGCGAGCAGCACGCTCATCCAGATGCCGGGACCGGCATGCGGGATCTGCTCGGCCAGCAGGGCGAGGATGCCCGTGCCGAGCGTCGCGCCGACGGAGATCATGGCGAGCTGGATCATCGAGAGGTGGCGTCCCAGCGTCGCAGAGCCCTCGCTCGACTGCCCGGCCTCGGCGACGAGCATGCCGATCGTGCGGCGGCGCAGGAGCTGGCCGCCGAGAGACGCGCGGGTCATGCGGCGGTGCGCTTCTCGATCACGACGATGCGCGGCGCGTCGGCGTCGAGCTCCGCGGAGGCGCGCGAGAGATCGCCGCACATCGTGTCGGAGCCGCGTCCGCCCACGGGGCGGGTGATCTCGACGTCCCACCACACCTCGCGCAGGCCCTCGATCTTGTCGCGCCCCCACTCCATGACGACGACCGATCCGTCGACGTCGATGTCGAGGTCGTCGAGCTCGAGCGCCGACGAGAGGCGGTACGCATCTGCGTGGACGAGCGGCGCCCCGCCGACGAGGGAGGGGTGCGTGCGCGCGATGACGAAGGTCGGGCTCTGGATGGGCCCGCGCACGCCGAGCGCATCGGCGAGGCCGCGCGTGAGCGTCGTCTTGCCGGCGCCGAGCGGCCCGGTCAGGACGACGAGGTCGCCCGCCTCGAGGTGCGCGCCGATGCGGCGGCCGAGGTTCTCCATGTCGGTCGCTGTGGGCACGTCGTGCGTGCCGAGCAGCTCGTCGGGGATCATCCCTTCACCCTCCGTGCCACGCGCGGTCCGATGCGCGTGACGATCTCGTAGTTGATCGTGCCCGCCGCGTCCGCCCACTCCTCGACCGCGGGAGCCCCCGCAGCGGGGTCGCCGAAGAGGATCGCCTCGTCGTCGACGGCGACCGGATGGTCGCCCGCATCGACGACGAACTGGTCCATCGCGATCCGCCCGACCACGGGCATCCGGCGCCCGCCGATCACGACCGGCGCGCGGTTCGAGGCCTGGCGCGGGATGCCGTCGGCGTAGCCGAGCGGCACGAGGGCGAGCGTCGTCTCCCCCGTCGTGCGATGGACGTACCCGTATGAGACGCCCTGGCCGGCTGGCACGCGGCGCACGGCCGCCACCCGGCCGCGCAGGGTCATCGCGGGCCGCAGCCCGAGGTCGGCCGACGTCGCGTCGTCGAACGGCGAGAGCCCGTAGATGCCGACGCCGACGCGGACGGCGTCGAAGCGGGCGGCGGGCAGGCGGATGGCGGCGGCGGTCGCCGCGATGTGGCGGATGCGCGGCGAGAGTCCCGCCGCCTCGGCCTGCGCGAGCGCGCCCTCGAAGACGCGCACCTGCGCGAGATCGTCGGCCTCGCTCGTGCCGGAGAGGTGGCTGAAGACCCCCTCGACGACGATGCGGCCGGCCTGCGCGAGGCGCGCCGCCTCCGCGAACGCGGCGGGCCAGTCGGCGGGGGCGAGCCCGTTGCGCCCGAGGCCGGTCTCGAGCTTGAGGTGCACGCGCGGCACCTCGTCGCCGATCGCTGCGGCGGCGATCGCCGCGAGCTGCGGGATGCGCGAGACGCCGAGCTCGACCCGCGCGGCCACCGCGGTGGCGAAGTCCTCGACCGGGTCGTGCAGCCACGCGAGCACGGGCGCGTCGATGCCCGCGGCGCGCAGCGCGAGCGCCTCGGGGATCTCGGCGACCCCGAGCCGCGTCGCCCCTCCCTCGAGCGCCGCGCGCGCCGCGGTCTCGGCGCCATGGCCGTAGCCGTCGGCCTTCACGACCGCGATGAACTCGCGCGTCCCCGTCACCTCGCGCAGATGCCGCACGTTGTGCACGATCGCCGCGCGATCGATGACGGCCTCGCGCAGCGCGCGCCCCTCGCCGCTCACGGGGTCGTCTCGCCTGCGGTCGACGTACCCGCGCCACCCGCGACATCCGAGCCATCCGCCTCGTCGCCGTCCGCCTCGTCGAGGGGCGATTCGACGCCCGCGCTCACGACGTCGACCGCGGCAGGGCCCGCCTCCCCTTCGGCCGTGACGTAGGCGATCGCGAGCCCCGCATCGTGCGACAGCGAGAGGTGCAGCGCCGTGATCCCGAGTGCGGCGACGGTCTGCGCGGTGGCGCCGGTGAGCTCGAAGCGCGGCGCCTCGCGCTCGCCGAGCCGGGCGACCTCGATCTCGGTCCACGTCACGCCGTCCGAGCCGCCGAGGGCCTTGATGAGCGCTTCCTTCGCGGCGTAGCGCGCGGCGAGCGAGCGCAGCGGCAGGCCGCGCTCGTGCTCCGTGAACAGGCGGTCGCGCAGGCGCGGCGTGCGCATGATCGTGCTCTCGAACCGCGGGATGTCGACGAGGTCGACGCCGATGCCGACGATCATCCTTCTCCCTTCCGCCGTGCCCGTGCTGCGCGCTCCGACGCGCCTACTCGACTGTGACCGACTTCGCGAGGTTGCGGGGCTGGTCGACGTCGAGGCCCTTCGCGGTCGCGAGGCCCATCGCGAAGATGTGCAGCGGCACGACGGCGAGGATGGGCTCGAACAGCGGCGCCGCGAGCGGCACCCGGAGCACCTCGTCGGCGAAGGGCAGCACGGCCGCGTCGCCCTCCTCCGCGACCGCGATCACGCGGGCGCCGCGGGCGCGGATCTCCTCGATGTTCGAGATGACCTTCGCGTGCAGCGTCGCGCCCTGACGCGGCGACGGCACCATCACGAACACCGGCTGACCCGGCTCGATCAGCGCGATCGGGCCGTGCTTGAGCTCGCCCGCGGCGAACCCCTCCGCGTGGATGTACGACAGCTCCTTGAGCTTGAGCGCACCCTCCAGCGCGATCGGGTACCCCACGTGACGGCCCAGGAACAGGACTGACCGCGTGTCGGACATCCACCGCGAGAGCTGCTCGATGCGCTCCTGCTCGTTCTCCAGGATCCACCGGATCTTCTCCGGCAGCGTCTCCAGCTCCGCGATCGCCGCACCCGCGACCTCCGCCGACAGCGCGCCCCGCACCCGCCCCACGTGCAGCGCGAGCAGGTACAGCGCCGTGATCTGCGCCACGAACGCCTTCGTCGACGCCACCGCGACCTCCGGCCCCGCGTGCGTGTACACGATCGCGTCCGACTCCCGCGGGATCGTCGCGCCCTGCGTGTTGCAGATCGACAGGGTCTTCGCGCCCAGGCGCGCGGCCTCCTTCACCGCCATCAGCGTGTCCATCGTCTCGCCGGACTGGCTGATCGACACCACGAGCGTCTCCGGCCCCACGATCGGGTCGCGGTACCGGAACTCGTGGGCGAGCTCCACATCCACCGGGATCCGCGCCCACTGCTCGATCGCGTACTTCCCGACCAGACCCGCGTAGTACGCCGTCCCGCACGCCAGCACGATCACCCGGCTCACGCCCTGGAACAGCCCGTCCAGGCCATCCAGCTCGGGGATCACGATCTGCCCGTCCTGCACCCGACCCAGCACCGTGTTCGCGACCGCCTCGGGCTCCTCCGAGACCTCCTTGGCCATGAAGCTCGACCAGCCGCCCTTGTCCGCAGCCGCCGCATCCCACGACACCTCGAACGGCTCGACCTCCACGACCGCCCCGTCGAAGTCCGTCACCGACACGCCCTCCGGCGTGATCGACACGATCTGATCCTGCCCGATCGCCAGCGCACGACGCGTGTGCTCCACGAACGCCGCCACATCCGACCCGAGGAAGTTCTCCCCCTCGCCCAGACCGATCACCAGCGGCGAGTTCCGCCGCGCGCCCACGACCAAGCCCGGGTGATCCTCATGCATCGCCAGCAGCGTGAACGCGCCCTCCAGCCGCGACACCACCGCCCGGAACGCCGCAGCCAGATCCCCGCCCGCAGCCCGGTACTCCCGGCCCAGCAGCACCGCCGCGACCTCGGTGTCCGTCTGGCTGCGGAACGAGAACCCCTCCGCCTCCAGCTCCGCCTTCAGCGCAGAGAAGTTCTCGATGATGCCGTTGTGGATCACCGCCAGCCGGTCATCATCCGCCAGATGCGGATGCGCGTTCAGATCCGTCGGACCCCCGTGCGTGGCCCACCGCGTGTGCCCGATCCCCGTCGTGCCGGCACCCAGCGGAGCCTCATCCAGCGCCTCCCGCAGACGCGCCAGCTTGCCCGCCTTCTTCCGCATCCCCAGCGACCCCTCGCGGTCGATCACGGCGATGCCCGCGGAGTCGTACCCCCGGTACTCGAGCCGAGCAAGACCCGCGAGAAGGATGTCCTGGCTTTCCCGAGGACCGACGTATCCGACGATTCCGCACATGCGCTCAATCCTAGGGACGCCATCCTGGGAACCCCGGCAGGCCGCCGCCCCGGGCGCGGCTACGGGCGCACGACGAGCACGGGAGCGTCGACCGCGAGCACGGCGCGCATGGCGGGCGTCGCGACGAGCAGACGGCCGGCTCCCTCGCGTCGGCGCATGCCCACGACGACGAGGTCGACCCCCTCGTCCGACACGATCGAGGCGAGCGCGTCGCCGTCCGCCGGCGCCTCCACCTCGACCGTGCGGGCATCGCGCAGGCTCTCCGACGAGCCGCGCTCATCGGCGAGGGTGCGCAGCAGCGCCTCCTCGCCCGCCACGACGAGTCGGGAGCCGCGCCGGTCCGCCTCGGCCGCGGCTGCGGCGAGCGCCGAGCGGCCTTCCGCGCCCGGCACGAGCAGGGCGAGCACCGCGCTCATCGGCGGCCGATCCCGATCGCGGACCCCCGCCGGGCGCGCATCGCCGACTGGATGACCGGCAGCACGATGACGACGACGGCGACGGCGATGAGCACGCCCGAGATCGGCCGGGTGAGGAAGCCGGTCGGGTCGCCGTCGAACAGGAGGAGCGCCCGCCGGATGCTCGACTCGAGCAGCGAGCCGAGCACGAACGCGAGCACGAGCGGGCCCGGCTCGAAGCCGAACTTCTTCATGAGGTACCCGAGGGCGCCGAAGCCGACGACGAGCGCCACGTCGAAGACGGAGTTGTTGATCGTGTAGGCGCCGATCAGGGTGATGAGCGCCGTGATGGGGGCGAGGATGGCCGCGCGCACGCGGAGGATGCGCACGAACAGTCCCACGAGCGGCAGCGACATGATGAGCAGCAGCACGTTGCCGATGTACATCGAGTTCACGACGCCCCAGAAGAGGTCGGGGTGCTGGTCGACGAGCTGCGGGCCGGGCGTCACGCCCTGGATGAGGAGCGCGCCGAACATGAGCGCCATCGTCGCGTTGGCCGGGATGCCGAGGGTGAGGAGAGGGATGAAGGAGCTCGTCGCCGCCGCGTTGTTCGCAGTCTCCGGGCCGGCGATGCCCTCGACCGCGCCGTGGCCGAACCGCGAAGGGTCCTTCGCGCGCTTCTTCTCGACGGCGTACCCCGCCATCGACGCGATGGTCGCTCCGCCCCCGGGCAGGAGACCGAGGAGGAAGCCCAGAACGGAGCCGCGCGCGAACGCGCCCGACGACTGCCGCAGCTCGGTGCGGCTGGGCCAGACGTTCGCGACGTGCGCAGGGGCGAGCGTCTCCGCGCGATGCCGCTCCTCGAGGCTGTAGAGGATCTCGCCGAGCCCGAACAGGCCCATCGCGATCGGCACGAAGTCGAGGCCGTCGGCGAGCTGCAGGCTCTCGAAGGTGAATCGCTCGGCCCCCGTGAAGGGGTCGCGCCCCACCGTGGCGAGGAGCAGGCCGATGCCCGCTGCGATGATCGCCTTGAGCTTCGAGCCGCTCGAGATCGTGGCGACGAGGAGGATGCCGAGCAGAGCGAGCGCCGCGTACTCGGCGGGCCCGAAGCTCAGCGCCCACCCCGCCACGATCGGCGCGAACACCGTGAGGCCGATGATCGCGACGGTGCCCCCGATGAACGAGCCGATCGCGGCGATGCCGAGCGCCGTGCCCGCCTTGCCGCGCTTCGCGAGCGCGTAGCCGTCGAAGACCGTCACGACCGAGCTCGCCTCGCCCGGCAGCCGCAGGAGGACCGAGGTGATCGTGCCGCCGTACTGCGCGCCGTAGAAGATGCCCGCGAGCATGATGATCGCCGTGACCGGCTCGATGCCGTAGGTCAGCGGCAGGAGGATGGCGATGGTCGCGGCGGGCCCGAGGCCCGGGAGCACGCCCACGAGCATGCCGACGACCACGCCGATGAGGCAGTAGAGGAGGTTGAGGGGCTCGAAGACGGTCGCGAAGCCGTCGAGCACGGGCTGGAAGTCCATGGTGTCTCCGCGGGTCAGAGCAGGTGGGGGATCGACGTCTTGAGGGCGACGACGAAGACGAGGTAGAACCCGACGACGATCAGCACGGATCCGACGATGGAGAGGATCCAGCGCTCGTGGCCGAGGACGCGCAGCCAGAGGAAGGCCAGCAGGAGGGTCGGGGTCTCGAAGCCGATCACCGGCAGCAGCGCCACGTACGCGACGAGACTCGCGAAGCCCGCGGCGGCCATCCACGACGCCCGCATGAACTTCTCTCCGTCGCCGCCGTGACGGCCCGCGACGAGCTGCGCGAGCGCGAGGATGACGACGACCGCGCTCACGGCGAGCGGCCAGAGCCCTGGCCCGGGCTTCGCGAGCGTCCCGATTCCGAGGGAGGTCGCGAGCACGGCGCCGAGCGCTCCGACCGCGGCCGCGACGAGGGAGCCGGCGAGGTTGGCGATCGGCCCGGCCGCGGGCGGCGAGTCGTCGATCGGAACGGGCGTGGTGTCGCCCGGCGGCGGCGCGGGTTGCGCGAACAGTCCGGCCATGCGGCGTCCTCTTCCTGGAGTCGTGCGGGCGGGCGCGCGGCCGGGGGTGCTCCCGGCCGCGCGCGCTCTCAGCCCTCGGTGAGCGAGATGCCGTTGTCCTCGACGAGCGCGCGGTAGGTGTCGGCGAGCTCGGTCCACTCGCTGACGACCTCGTCGCCCGAGATCTCGTGCGGCGTGAGGAGATTGGTCTCGTTGAGCTGCCGGTACGCGTCGGTCTCGAGCGCCGCGTCGATCGCGCTCACGAGCGCCTCCTGCACGTTCTCGGGGAGGTCCTTCGGCCCGGCGACCGCGCGGTACTGGGCAACGGGGATGTCGTAGCCCTCCTCCGCCGCGGTCGGGACGTCGGGCAGGTACTCGTTGCGCTCCTGGGAGAACGTCAGAAGCGGGGTGACCGTGCCCGCGTCGATCTGCGGCTTGGCCTCGCCGAGCTGGATCGTGGCGACCTGGACCTGGTCGCCCATGACCGCGGTGAGCGCGGGCGACCCCGAGTCGAACGGCACGGCCGTGCCGTCGATGCCGGCCTCCGCGAAGAGGATCGCCTGCGCGAGCTGCGATCCGGTGCCGACGCCCGTCGTGCCGTACGAGAGGTCCTCGGCCCCGGAGAGGTCGTCGAGGCTGTCGAAGCCCGACGCGGTGCTCGCGACGAGCACGTAGTCGTCCTGCGAGAGGCCCTTGAGGACGGTGAGGTCGTCGAGGCTCACCGCCTCCTCCTCGCTGACGGCGAGCGGGGTGATCGTGATGAGCGACGCGTTGAGCAGCACGAGGTTGTACCCGTCGGCCTCGGAGGCGGCGACCTCCTCGGTGGCCAGCGCGCCGTTGGCGCCCGGCTTGTTCACGACGGGCACGGCGACGCCCAGCTCCTCCGCCATGCCCTCGGCGACAGCGCGGGCGATGAGGTCGGTCGATCCGCCCGCCGCCTGACCGACGGTGAGGGTGATCGGGCCGGTGGGGAACTCCTCGGCGTCACCGCCCGAGGCGATGTTGCCGCCGCACGCGGTCAGGGCGAGCGCGCCGGCGGCCAGGAGGCCGAGTCCTGCGAATCGGGTGGCGGTCATGTCGGTCCTTTCGGGTCGGGCGTCCTCGCCCGCTTTCGTTCGCGGCGTCCACACCGATGTGGGACGGGTACTCAGGTTAGGAAGGCGGATGGATGCACGTCCAAGCCAGATTCCGAATAGCGCGATACCCTCAGGGCATCATGTTCACGCTCGACCAGCTCCGCTGCTTCATCGCCGTCGCCGAGGAGCTCCACTTCGGACGGGCCGCCGAGCGCCTCCGCATGACCCAGCCGCCGCTGAGCCGTCAGATCCAGCGGCTCGAGGCGCACCTCGGCGTGACGCTGCTCGACCGGGACAACCGCAGCGTCGCGCTCACGGAGGCCGGCCAGGCCTTCCTCCGCGAGAGCCGGGAGATCCTCGCGGCCGTGCAGCGCGCGCCGTCCACGGCCCGCGAGGTCGCAGCCGGCCGCAGCGGGGTCGTGCGGATCGGCTTCACCGCCGCCTCCGGCTACAGCGTGCTCGGCCCGCTCCTGACCGCGATCTCGGAGGCGCTCCCGAACGTCCGGCTCGAGCTCGAGGAGCTCGTCACGAACGAGCAGCGCGACGCCCTCGCGGATGGCTCCCTCGACCTCGGTCTCGCGAGGCCGCCGTTCGACCCCGAGCGGTTCGACTCGCGCCTGCTGCTCGCCGAGGATCTCGTCCTGGCTGTGCCCGCCGGCCATCCGCTCGCCTCGGCCGCGGACATCCCGAGCCGCGAACGGCTGCAGACGGAGCCGCTCATCATGCACTCCCCCACGAAGGCGCGCTACTTCTACGACCTCGCGGTGCGGATGCTGCCGGTCGACCACGCCCGCGTGGTGCACGTCGTGAGCCAGATCGCGACGATGGTCGCGCTCGTGGCCGCCGGACGCGGCATCGCGTTCGTCCCGGAGTCGGCACGCCTGCTCGGCATCGACGGGGTGTCCTACGTCGACCTCGGCCCGGACGCGCACGACATCGTGCAGCTGCACGCGCTCTGGAGCAGTGCGAGCCGGAATCCCGCACTCGCGCGCGTCGTCCGCCTCCTGGACGACCTGCCCGCCTGATACCTCGAGAGCATCGAACTATCCACTCTTTGGCTTGGACAGGTATGGCGGGCCCCGCCTAGCGTGACGGGTATCCCGTTCGTCGCCGGGTCGCCGGCACTGGCTCCAGGAGCACTCGTGGCACGTCTCACCCCCGCCGAACTGGCGGCTCACCTGAAGGATGGACTTCTCTCCTTCCCCGTCACCGCGTTCACCCGCGAGCTCGCCTTCGATGAGCGCGCCTACCGCGAGCACGTCGAGTGGCAGGCGAGCTACGACGTCGCGGGGCTGTTCGCCGCGGGCGGCACCGGCGAGGGCTTCAGCCTGAGCCCGGCGGAATCCGCTGCCGTGGTGCGCGCGGCGGTCGAATCCTCCCGCCCTGAGGTGCCTGTGCTCGCCTCGTCCGGCGGGGCCACCTGGCAGGCGGTCGAGAACGCCCGCGCAGCCGAGGAGGCGGGCGCGGAGGGGCTCCTCGTGCTGCCGCCCTACCTCACCGAGTGCGATCAGCGCGGACTCGAGGCGCACGTCGACGCGATCGCCTCCGCGACGCGGATCGGCATCATCGTCTACAACAGGGCGAACGCGGTGTACTCCGCGGAGACGGTCGAGCGCCTCGCGGACCGCCACGAGAACTTCATCGGGTTCAAGGACGCGATCGGCGACATCGAGCACCTCGCCAAGGTCTACGCGCGCAACGGCGAGCGTCTCTTCTACCTCGGGGGCCTGCCGACCGCCGAGACCTACGCCCTTCCGCTCCTGCAGATGGGCATGAGCACCTACTCGTCCGCGCTGTTCAACTTCCTCCCCGAGTTCGCGCTCGAGTTCTACCGCGATGTGCGCGCGCAGGACCGCGCCGCCGTGACCGAGAAGCTCTCGCGCTTCGTGCTGCCGTACCTCGACATCCGCGATCGAGGCCGCGGCTACGGCGTCTCGATCGTCAAGGCAGGGCTGCGCGCCGTCGGCCGCGACGCCGGGCCCGTCCGCCCTCCTCTGCAGGACCTCTCCGAGCAGGACCTCGCCGACCTCGCCGCGCTCATCGAGCGCGCGGGCGTCCGCGCCCCCGCCGCCGTCTGATCGAAAGGAACCGCATGACCACCCTCACGGGCCACTCGCTCATCGCCGGCGCACGCGTGCCGGGAACCGCGGGAACGACACACGGCGTCTCGCCGCTCACCGGCGAGCGCCTCGAGCCTGCCTACACCCTGCTCGACGTCGACCAGGTCGGAGAGGCGACGGCCGCAGCCGAGGCCGCATTCCCGTCGTTCTCGTCGCTCGACCCGTCGGCGCACGCCGCTTTCCTCGACGACGTCGCCGACCGCATCGATGCGCTCGGCGACGCCCTCATCGAGCGCGCCGCCCTCGAGACCGGGCTCACGTCGGGCCGCCTCGCCGGAGAGCGGACGCGCACGACGAACCAGCTGCGGCTGTTCGCGCGCGTCGTGCGGCAGGGCGACTTCCGCGGCGTCCGCGTCGATCCCGCCCTCCCCGACCGCTCGCCGCTCCCGCGCCCGGACATCCGCCAGCGCAAGGTCGCCCTCGGGCCCGTGACGGTGTTCGGCGCGTCGAACTTCCCGCTCGCCTTCTCCACCGCAGGCGGAGACACCGCCTCCGCCCTCGCCGCCGGCTGCCCCGTCGTCTTCAAGGCGCACAACGCGCACCCCGGCACGAGCGAGCTCGTCGCGTCGGCGATCGTCGACGCCATCACCGCGGCAGGCCTGCACCCCGGCGTCTTCTCGCTCGTGTACGGGCCCGGCGCCGCGGTGGGGCAGGCGCTCGTCGCCGACCCGGCCATCCAGGCCGTCGGCTTCACCGGCTCGCGCGCGGGCGGCCTCGCGATCGTCCGGACGGCGCAGAGCCGCGCCGTGCCGATCCCCGTGTACGCCGAGATGAGCTCGGTGAACCCGGTCTTCATCCTGCCCGGGGCGCTGGATGGCGACATCGAGGCGCTCGCGACGGGGTACGTCGCGAGCGTGACGGGCTCGAGCGGACAGCTCTGCACGCAGCCCGGCATCGTGTTCGTGCCGCGCGGAGAGGCCGGCGACCGGTTCGTCGCGGCGACGTCGCGCCTCGTCGACGAGGCCGCGGGGCAGGTCATGCTCACGGCAGGGATGGCACGGGCCTGGCGCGAGGGAGTCGACGCGCGCGAGCAACTGGGCGTCGAGGTGCTCGCCCGCGGCGCGGAAGGTGCGGGCGAGAACGCGCCGGCACCCGTCATCCACGGTGTCGACGCCGCGTCGTTCATCGCCGACGACGCCCTGCAGGCCGAGATCTTCGGCGCCGCATCCCTGGTCGTCCGATACGACGCGGCCGATGACCTCAGCGCGGCCGCGGGCCGGCTCGAGGGCCAGCTGACCGCCACCATCCAGCTCGCCGAGCGGGACCACGCGCTCGCGGCGGCGCTCCTTCCCGTGCTCGAGCGGAAGGCCGGGCGGATCCTCGCGAACGGCTGGCCGACCGGCGTCGAGGTCGGGCATGCGATGGTGCACGGCGGCCCGTTCCCCGCGACATCGGATGGCCGCACGACGAGCGTCGGAACGCTCGCGATCGAGCGTTTCCTCCGACCGGTGGCGTACCAGGGGCTCCCTGACGCGCTCCTTCCCGCGCCGCTGCGCGACGCGAACCCGTGGAACCTCACGCGCCTCGTCGACGGCGTGCTCCAGCCCGGAGGTGCCGCATGAGCGCCGTCGTCTCCCGCGTCGAGGTCGTGCCCGTCGCGGGCCACGACTCGATGCTCCTCAACCTGTCCGGCGCGCACGGGCCGTTCTTCACACGCAACATCGCGATCGTCACCGACTCCGACGGCCGCGAGGGGCTCGGCGAGGTGCCCGGAGGCGAGGCCATCCGCGCCACGATCGCCGAGGCCGGCGAGCTGCTCGTCGGGCAGCCCGTGGCGCGATTCCGCTCCCTCCTGCGCGAGGTCGCCCGACGGTTCGCCGACCGCGACGCGGGCGGGCGCGGCCTGCAGACCTTCGACCTCCGGACGACCGTCCACGCCGTGACGGCGCTCGAGTCGGCCCTCCTCGACCTGCACGGGCAGGAGCTCGGCGTGCCCGTGGCCGAGCTCCTCGGATCCGGGCAGCAGCGCGACAGCGTGCCGATGCTCGGATACCTGTTCTTCGTCGGCGACGCCGATCGCACGGATCTGCCCTACCTCCGCGAGCCCGACGGGGCGGACGAGTGGGAGCGCCTGCGCCGAGAGGAGGCCATGACCGCCGACGCGGTCGTGCGTCTCGCGGAGGCCGCCCAGGCGCGGTACGGATTCACCGACTTCAAGCTCAAGGGCGGCGTGCTCGACGGCGACGCCGAGGTGGATGTCGTCACGGCGCTGGCGCGGCGCTTCCCCGAGGCCCGCATCACGCTCGATCCGAACGGCGGGTGGCTGCTGGCCGACGCCGTGCGCCTCGGCGAGCGCCTTCGCGGTGTCGTCGCCTACGCGGAGGATCCCTGCGGTGCGGAGGGGCCGTTCTCGGGCCGCGAGGTGATGGCCGAGTTCCGGCGGCGCACGGGTCTGCGCACGGCGACGAACATGATCGCGACCGACTGGCGCGAGATGGCGCACGCCGTGCGCGAGAACGCCGTCGACATCCCGCTGGCCGACCCGCACTTCTGGACGATGGCCGGGTCGGTGCGAGTCGCCGAGCTGTGCGCCGACTTCGATCTCACGTGGGGGTCGCACTCGAACAACCACTTCGACGTGTCGCTCGCGATGTTCACGCACGTCGGGGCGGCCGCGCCCGGCGCGATCACGGCGCTCGACACCCATTGGATCTGGCAGGACGGCCAGGGCCTCACGACGGCGCCCCTGCAGATCCGGGATGGCGCGGTGCGGGTTCCCGACGCGCCGGGTCTCGGCGTGACGATCGACCGCGATCGGCTCGCCGCCGCGCACGAGCTCTACCTCGAGCACGGCCTCGGCGCCCGTGACGACGCCGTGGCGATGCAGTACCTCCTCCGCGAGTGGGTGTTCGACCCGAAGCGGCCCTGCCTCGTCCGCTGATCCGGAGGCCGCCTCCCCCGTCCCCGCCTCCCTCCCCGTCCCTACTCCTCCTCTCCACCTCTCTTCCATCCCCACCTCCCGTGTCTCGTTTCGGGTGGGAATGCCCTCGGCATTCCCACCCGAAACGAGACACGGGAGGTATTTCGTTGGACAGATTATGGATCTGTACGATAGATTCAGATCATCCGCGCGATGAGGAGAACCCCGTGACGTACACACCCGACGCCATCCGCACCATCCGCCTGTCGACGCTCCGCCTGCCGCTGCAGACCGCGATCTCCGACGCCAAGGTCTTCACCGGCCGCCAGAAGCCCATGACCGAGGTCGCCTTCCTCATCGCCGAGATCGAGACCGAGCAGGGCTTCTCCGGGCACGGCTTCAGCTACTCCAAGCGAGCCGGCGGCCCTGCACAGTACGCGCATGCGAAGGAGGTCGCCGAGGCGGCCATCGGCGAGGACCCGAACGACATCCAGAAGCTCTACACGAAGCTCCTCTGGGCCGGCGCGTCCGTCGGCCGCTCAGGCGTCGCGACGCAGGCGCTCGCTGCGATCGACATCGCCCTCTACGACCTCAAGGCCAAGCGCGCCGGCCTCCCGCTCTCGAAGCTGCTCGGCGCTCACCGCGACTCGGTCCGCACCTACAACACGTCGGGCGGATTCCTCAACGCGTCCATCGACGAGGTCCGCGAGCGGGCGTCGCGGTCGATCGAGGAGGGGATCGGCGGCATCAAGATCAAGGTCGGGCTCCCCGACACTGCAGAGGACCTCCGCCGCGTGCGCGCCGTCCGCGAGCACATCGGCGACGCCGTGCCGCTCATGGTCGACGCCAACCAGCAGTGGGATCGCGCGACCGCGCTGCGGATGGGCCGCCGGCTCGAGGAGTACGACCTCGTCTGGATCGAGGAGCCCCTCGACGCCTATGACGCGGAAGGGCACGCCGATCTCGCGCGCGCCCTCGACACGCCGATCGCGACGGGCGAGATGCTCGCGTCCGTCGCGGAGCACGAGCGGCTGATCGCGGCACGATCGTGCGACATCATCCAGCCCGATGCCCCGCGCGTCGGCGGCATCACGCAGTTCCTGCGGCTCATGACGCTCGCCGACCAGGCGGGGCTCGACCTCGCACCGCACTTCGCCATGGAGATCCACCTGCACCTCGCCGCCTGCTACCCGCGCGAGCCGTGGGTCGAGCACTTCGACTGGCTCGACCCGCTCTTCGAGGAGCGCCTCGAGACGCGCGACGGCCGCATGATCGTGCCCGATCGCCCCGGCCTCGGCATCACCTTCAGCGACCAGGCGCGCGCCTGGACGACCGATTCGGTCGCGATCGGGCGATGACGGATGGACGCGGGCGCGGCATGCGCGCGGATGGCCGCGGGAGCCGCCCGCGGAATGGGACGATGAGCGGATGAGCACATCGCGCTCCGAGGAGATCGCCCGCGTCCTCGCCGCCCGGATCGTCGAGGGCGCCATCGCACCCGGCGAGCGCCTGCCGAGCGAGGGGCGCCTCGTCGACGAGTTCGGCGCGAGCCGGACCGTCGTGCGCGAGGCGCTCCAGCGGCTCCAGTCCCGCGGCCTCGTGCGCACGAGGGTCGGGTCGGGGAGCTACGCGCTCACTCCCCCCGCGCCCGTCACGGGCGACGACTGGCTCGCCGCGCGCGACGCCTCGGAGCGGAACGAGCTCCACGCCTTCCGCACCGCGATCGAGACCGAGGCCGCCGCGCTCGCGGCGCGCCGGCCATCCGCTGCCGACCTCGCGGCGGTCGACGCAGCCCTGGCCGACCTGGAGGGCGCGACGCTGCCGGCCGCGTCGGCCGAGGCCGACTTCGCCTTCCATCGCGCGGTCGCCGCCGCGTCAGGCAACCGCTACCTGCTGGCCGCGCTCGATCGGATGGGTGCGCGCGCCATCGTCCTCCCGCCGGCGCGGATCTCCGATTCCGAGCGGGCGAGCGCTGAGGCCGCGGCGGTCGTCTCCGAGCACCGCGCGATCGCGGCGGCCATCCGCTCGGGAGACCCTCTCGCCGCTGCGGCGGCGATGCGGGCCCATCTCGCGGCCTCCGCCGCGCGCCGCGCAGGCTGAGCGCCCACGCCGCCCCGCCTGCTTCTACAGCTTGCGCAGGAGCACACTCTCGACGTTGTGGTCGGCGCCCTTGTTGAGCACGAGCGTCGCGCGGTGCTTCGTCGGCGCGACGTTCTCGAGCAGGTTCGGCAGGTTGATGTCGTTCCAGATGCCCCGGGCCGTGCTGATGGCCTCCTCGTCGCTGAGGTGCTGGAAGACATTGAAGTACGACGACGGGTTCGAGAACGCGCCCTCGCGCAGCGCGAGGAAGCGGTTGACGAACCACTCCTCGATGTGTGCGGCGTCGGCGTCGACGTAGATCGAGAAGTCGAACAGGTCGCTGACCGCGACGTCGTTCGGCGTGGGCGGCGGCTGCAGGACGTTGAGCCCCTCGATGATGAGCACGTCGGGCCGCCGCACGACGACCTGCGCGTCGGGCATGATGTCGTACTTCATGTGCGAGTAGAACGGGGCGCGCACCTCGTCGGCACCGCTCTTGACGCGCGTGACGAAGTCGACGAGAGCACGGCGGTCGTACGACTCGGGGAAGCCCTTGCGGCTCATGATCCCGCGCCGCTCGAGCTCCGCGTTCGGATAGAGGAAGCCGTCCGTCGTGACGAGCTCGACGCGCGGGGTGTCCGGCCAGCGGCTGATCAGCTCGCGGAGCAGGCGCGCGACCGTCGACTTGCCGACCGCGACCGACCCCGCGACCCCGATGACGAACGGGGTCGTCGGGTCCTCCTCCTGGAGGAACGTCGACACCTCGGCGCCGATCCGGCGCACACCGCTCGCCCAGATGCTGAGCGTGCGACTCAGCGGCAGGTGGACGTCTCGCACCTCGGCGATGTCGAGCCGGTCGCCGAGCCCGCGCAGCTGGACGACCTCGGTCTCGGTGAGCGGCTGATCCATGCCCGCCGCCATCCGCGCCCACTCGGCGCGGGGGATCTCGCGGTACAGCGAGAGGGAGGCGGGAACGGCTGTCGGACTCATCCGCAACATCGTACCGGGGCGGATGGCCGGGGCCCGGCGGCAGGATGACCGGGGCAGGTCCGCAGGTTGGCCGGGGCAGCCCGACCCGCCGACGGAAGCGGGCGAGGCGAGCCCCGGCGACCCGCAGGTCGCCCTCTCGCCTCGCCCGCTCCTCAGTGACCGGCGACGATCCGGATCAGCCGCAGGGGTTCTGCGTCGTCACCGCGCCGTTCGCGACCGCAGCGGTCGTGCCCGACAGGACGTAGTCGGACCCGCCGTTGTTGTCCCACGTGCCCGCGCCGTTGTTGAACGCGGCGGTCACCGACGCGCCGTTGGAGTCGATCGTCCGCGACACCCATCCCGAGCACGCCGCCGTCATCGACTGCCCCGGCGCCGTCGTCCACGCGCCCGAGCCGACCTTGTAGTGGATGTTGTACGCCGACCATCCCTTCGACGTCGAGTAGTACACCGTGAGGTCGTCGGTCAGCGTCGTCGCGCAGGGGTTCTGCGTCGTCACGGCGCCGTTCGCGACCGCAGCGGTCGTGCCCGACAGGACGTAGTCGGACCCGCCGTTGTTGTCCCACGTGCCCGCGCCGTTGTTGAACGCGGCGGTCACCGACGCGCCGTTGGAGTCGATCGTCCGCGACACCCATCCCGAGCACGCCGCCGTCATCGACTGCCCCGGCGCCGTCGTCCACGCGCCCGAGCCGACCTTGTAGTGGATGTTGTACGCCGACCATCCCTTCGACGTCGAGTAGTACACCGTGAGGTCGTCGCCGGTGACGGGGCCCGTCGTCGCCTTCGCGTCCTTGTGGAGCGCGATGGCGTCGTCGGCGCCCACCGTCGCGGTGAACTGGCCGCCCGAGACGGTGATCGTGGGGCCCGACCACACGCCGTTCGTCTTCACCGCGTCGATGACGTTGTAGTAGGTGCCGTCGGGCAGGCTCGTCGTGAACGTCCGGGTGAGGTCCCCGCCGCGGTTGATCGCGACGAAGCCGGCGTCTCCGCGGCCGAACGCGATCGCGCTGCTGCCGTTGGTCCACTTGTCCGTGATCGGCTTGCCGTACGTGGCGGTGCGGAAGCCGACCATGTTGAGGATGTCGTTCTGCTTGTGCGTGAAGGTCCATCCGCCCTGAGGGCTCGCGTCGACGACCGCGCCCGCGCCATCCGTCGCCGGGCCGGCGTCCTTGTTGCTGAACGCGTAGCCGGAGTGGATCGACGGCGAGCCGTAGTTCCAGGCGAGCGTGAAGATCTGCGCGAGGTCGTAGGCGGCGCCGTCCTTGTACGAGAGGGTCTCGCCGTTGCGCTCGGTGTCGTGGTTGTCGACGAACACCGCGGCGTTGGCCTGCGGGAGGAAGCCGCTCCAGGTCGGTCCGATGCCGTTGCCCTCGATGAGCCAGTTGAGCGTGCGGCCGCCGAACGCCTCCTTGAGCTTGCGCGCGAACGCGAACTCGTGGATGTCGCCGATCGAGGTGTACTCCTCCGGCTGGATGGGCTCGTTGGCGCGGATGACCTCCTGCACGACGTAGAGCGAATCGCGGTTCTTCACCTTGCTCCAGATGCCCTGCATGTCGGTCGCGGCGATGTGCTTCACGGCGTCGATGCGGAAGCCGGCGACGCCCATGTCGACGAGCTTGTTGAGGTAGCCGGCGATCGTGTTCTGCACGTACGTCGAGCTCGTGTTGAGGTCAGCGAGGTTGACGAGATTGCACTCCTGCACCTCCCAGCGGTCCTGGTAGTTGACGATGTCGCGCTTGCAGCCGTGGAAGTCCCAGCTCTGGTAGAGCCCGGGGTACGTGTAGTGCTGGTACTGGGTTCCGGCCCATCCGGTGCCGCCCGCGGACTGCCCCGACATGTGGTTGATCACGGCGTCGACGATGACGCCCACCCCCGCCGCGTTGCACGTGTCGATCATGTTCTGGAACTCGGCCTCGGTGCCGAGGCGCGAGTCGAGCTTGTACGAGACCGGCTGGTAGTGCGTCCACCAGGCCGACCCGAGCACGTGCTCCTGCGGGGGCGACGTCTGCACGTACCCGTAGCCGGCGGGGCCGAGGGTCTCGGTGCACTCGCGGGCGATCGCGTCCCACGTGTACTCGAACAGGACGGCCGTGGTGTCCTTCGGCCCGGGAGCGGCGGCTTCGGCGGGCTCGGCGGGAGCGGCGATCGCGAGGAGCGGGGCCGCGAGGGCGAGGGCTCCGGCGAGGGCGATCGCGCGGAGCGGGCGCCTTCTGCGGCGCGGGCGGTCGACGGTCGGGGCAGGGTTCATCGGGGCATGCTCCTTCGCTTGTCGTCGATGCGCGCTTCGTCTTCGAGTGCACACCGGGGCACATCCGCGTGCCCGCTGTGACGCTAGCGGCGCGGATGGGTCTGCTGCAAGCGTTTGCAGAAAATACGTCGAGGGCGGATGGTGATGACACGGGTCTCGCGCAATCTCGGGGGTTCTCATCGACACAAGTCGGCAAGCGCTTGCATCCACGGCGCGACCACTACGCTGTCGACGTGCGCCTCGGAGTCCTCGACATCGGTTCGAACACCGTCCACCTGCTCGTCGCGGATGCCCACCCCGGCGGCAGACCGCTCGCGCAGACGAGCGAGAAGTCCGTCCTGCGGCTCATGCGCTATCTCGAGGACGACGGGCGCATCTCCGACGAGGGCGTGAAGGCGATCATCGACGCCGTGCATCGCGCGCGCGAGGTCGCCGAGAAGGAGGGCGTCGACGAGCTGCTCGCCACGGCGACCTCCGCCGTGCGCGAGGCCGCGAACGGCACCGACGTCATCCTGCAGATCGAGGCCGCGCTCGGCCAGCCGCTCCAGGTGCTGGGCGGCGAGCAGGAGGCGCGCTTCACGTTCCTCGCCGTCCGGCGCTGGTTCGGCTGGTCGGCGGGGCAGATCCTCCTCTTCGACATCGGCGGCGGGTCGCTCGAGATCGCGGGCGGCAGCGAGGAGCTGCCCGATCTCGCCGAGTCGGTCCCGCTGGGCGCCGGCCGGATGACGATCGGGTTCCTGCCCGACGACCCGCCCGGCGACCGGCAGGTCGACCGGCTCCGCGCGCACGCGGCGTCGGCACTCGCTCCGCTCGCCGAGCGCTTCGCATCGCTCCCCCGCCCCGACCACGTCGTGGGCTCGTCGAAGACGATCCGCTCCCTCGCGCGGCTCGCGGGCCATCCGCTCGAGGGCTGGGCCGGCAACGACCGGATGGTGCTGCGCCGCGACGCGCTCGGCTCCTGGATCCCGGTGCTCGCGCGGATCCCCGCGCAGGCGCGGCAGGAGCTGCCCGGCATCACGGCGGATCGCACGTTCCAGATCACGGCGGGTGCGGTCGTCCTGCACGAGGCGATGGCCGCACTCGAGGTCGACGAGCTCGAGGTGTCGCCGTGGGCGCTCCGCGAGGGCGTGCTGCTGCGCTACATCGAGGACCTGGGCTGGTAAGGGGCGGGAGGCCCGCCCCTCCCGCCGTCAGCTCGTCGCGTTGATATTCGCGACGTACTCCTGGACCATCGCGAAGACCTCGGCATCGTACGGCCCCCACTCGGGCCGTGGCGTGTCGGGGCCGCGGTAGGGCTCGTCCGCGTAGCGCTCCTGATACTGCGTGAGCTTCGCCTCGAGCTCTCGGCGCACCTCGCCGTAGGCAGGGTCGTCGACGACGTTGTTCAGCTCCGAGGGGTCGGCGACCAGGTCGTAGAGCTCCCACTCGGCGTCGAAGACCTCATCGGAGGCACCGGGCACGCCCAGACCCGCGCCGTAGTAGTGGATGAGCTTGTGCGTCTTCGTGCGGATGCCGTAGTGCGCGGGCGCGTGGTGGATCGGGTCGTCGTGCTCCCAGTAGCGGTAGTAGGCGGCATCCGGCCAGTCCTCGACATCCTCGCCGCGCAGGAGCGGACGGAAGCTGCGGCCCTGGGAGGTCGGGAGCGCCTCGGCGGTATCGACTCCGCAGACGTCGAGGAACGTGGCCGCGAAGTCGACGTTCGTCACGATCGCCTCGCACTCGGATCCTGCGGGGATCTCAGCCGGCCAGCGCACGAGCATGGGCATCTGCAGGGAGGGGTCGTACATCAGGCGCTTGTCGAACCATCCGTAATCGCCGAGGAAGAAGCCCTGGTCGGAGGTGTAGACGATGAGGGTGTTCTCAGCGAGGCCCCTCTCCTCGAGCGTGTCCAGGAGGCGCCCGACGTTGTCGTCGATCGACTGGATGCACTGGAGGTAGTCCCGCATGTAGATCTGGTACTTCCAGCTCATCCGCGCCTCGCGGTTCTCCGGACCGCGGAGGTGCGCGGGGACATCCGCCTTGAGGTCGTCGGCGCCCATGTCGTCGGCGATCGTCATGTGCACGCCGCGGACCGCCTTGCTGCGGGTGGCTCCGTCGTCGAAGAACGTCTCCGGCTCGGGGATGTCTCCGCCGGTGTAGAGGTGCTTGTGCTTCTCATCCGGAACCCACGGACGGTGCGGCGCCTTGTGGTGCACGAGGAGGCAGAAGGGCTCGTCGTCTCGCAGTCCGTCGATCCAGTCGATGGCCATGTCGGTGACGATGTCGGTCGCGTAGCCGGGAACGACGTGCGTGCCCGTCTCGTCGATCATCTGCGGATCGACGTAATCGCCCTGCCCCGGGAAGACCTTCCAGGTGTCGAAGCCTCGCGGCGCGGAGACGCCGTGCTCCCCGAGGTGCCACTTTCCGAAGAGCGCCGTGCGGTAGCCCTCGCCCTTGAGCACGTCGACGAACGTCGGGACCCGGTAGTCCATCTCCGTCCAGATCGACGAGACGCCGTTGATGTGGCTGTAAGTGCCGGTGAGGATGGACGCCCGCGACGGACTGCAGATCGAGTTCGTGCAGAAGACGGCGTCCATCCGGACGCCTTCGTGCGCGATGCGGTCGATGTGCGGCGTGTGGTTGACGCGGCTGCCGTACGCCGAGATGGCGTGCGCGGCGTGGTCGTCCGACATGATGAAGACGATGTTCGTCCGGGTCATGGTTCCTGCTTTCCGGTTTCGGATGGCGGTGAGCCGTGGTCAGTAATGGTCGAGGTGGGGCGCGGTGGGATGGTGAGATCGTCACTGCCGCGCCAGCCAAGGCGCCATGCGCGAGCCCAGCGGGGCCTGGTGGATGGGAGGAGCGGTCCGACCGCGATCCTCCATCGCCGTCCGTCTCGCTCCGGATCCCCGGCGATGCGCTCTTCGAGCGTCTGCGGCGCGACCGGCCTCGGCGGATCCTCCGTCCAGGCGACGAGCGCGCCAGTCGTCGGACATGAGAGGCGCAGCCCATCCTCGGCGGGCTGAAGCACGGGGCGAGATGTCACCGGCAGCTCACCCTCGGGACGCCACGTCCGGATCAACTCGTCCTCATCGACTGCCCCGAGATCTCCGAAGCGCTCGACCCAGCTGTCCAGCGCTTCAGAGAGACGTCGCCGCGCGTCCTCGTGAGCGGGGTCACCCACGAGACAGGTCGTCTCGTGGGGGTCGGCTTCGATGTCATAGAGCTCTTCCGCCGGCTTCACCGGGGCAGTCATCCGGCGCTGTACCGGTGTGAGCCGGTCTTCCGGGAGACCCGCGGCTCGTTGCCGCGCCTCATCGTTCACGCGTGTCCGGAGGTCGCGCCATGTGGTGAAGCGCTCGGCGAAATGCTGAAGCTGGAAGGGCGAGCGATCCGGGTGGCTGTGGCGCACGTAGCGGTAGCGTCGGTCGCGCACGGTGCGCGACCTGTCCCGTTGCTCGTCCATCCGGTCGCGTCCCCCGAATGCGTAGTCTCCCTGTGCAAGCGCCCGCCCCTCCGCGTCGAACAGCGGCCGCATCTGGATGTGCTCCGGAATGTCCAGGCCCGCCATCGCGAGCATCGTCGGCGCGATGTCGGAGACGTGCACGACATCGTCTCGGGCGGCTCCAGCTGCAACGCGTCCTGGCCATCGCACGATGAGCGGCACGCGGAGTCCGGCTTCCGTCGCCCATCGCTTGGCCCGAGGGAAGCCGGCCCCGTGGTCGCTCCAGAACACGACGATCGTGTCCTCCTCGAGGCCGTCTTCGGCGAGCTGATGCAGAAGTCGGCCTACCCAGCGGTCCATCACGGAGACGAGGTCGTGGTAGCGCGCCCATGCGGTGCGGAAGACGTCGTCGTCGGGATGGTAGGGCGGCACCGGCACATCGGCGGGGTCATGCCGATCGGATTGTCCGAGCTCCTCCGTGACGCGAGCGAACGTGTCGTCGTCCACGTAGATCTGCGACTCATGCGTCGTCATTCCGTGGAAGATTGCGAAGAAGGGCTGAGCCGGGTCGGATCGTCCCCGCCAGTGCGCCGACGGAGAGCACTCGTCGAACGCCGTGCCCGGCAGCGGGACCTGGAAGTCGGTGAAGGCGTTGTTCGTCACGTGGTACCCGGCGATCCGGAAGTACTCGCTCAGGAGACGGACTTCCGGCGGCGGCACGGCCTTCGACCGCATGTTGTGCGTTCCGATGGACGTCGGGAAGCACCCTGTCATGATCGACGATCGGGATGGCGCGCACACCGGCGCGGTGGCGAACGCCTGGTCGAATCTCGTCCCCTCTGCCGCGAGGGCGTCGAGGTGGGGAGTGACAGCCACGTCGGCACCCGGCCATACGCCGCGATAGCAGCCCAGGTCGGGATTGATGTCATGGGTCGAGATCCAGACGATGTTGGGTCGCTGCGTGCCCTGCATCATGCGACACGCCCTGAGGCGAGCAGTTGCGCGCGGAGCTCACGTCGACGGCGCTGCTCGTGAGGATCGGACACGGGAGAGGCGGCAAGCAGGCGCTGCGTATACGCATGCGCCGGCCGCTCAGTGACCTGCTCCCCGCTCCCGAACTCGACGATCTCGCCGTGGTACATCACGGCGACGCGATGGCTGATGTGGCGCACCACCATGAGGTCGTGCGAGACGAACAGGTAGGCGACGCCGGTCTGACGCTGGATGTCGATGAACAGATCGAGCACGCGCGCCTGCGTGGAGAGGTCGAGCGCCGACACGGGTTCATCGCACACGATCAGCTTCGGACGCAGCGCGAGTGCTCGCGCGATCGCGACCCGTTGGCGCTGACCTCCGGAGAACTCGTTGGGGCGCCGCCTCGCCGCATCCGAGGGGAGTCCCACCGCATCGAGCAGCTCGACCACACGCGCGCGTGCGTCGCGGCCGGATACGCCCTGCACGGTCAGCGGCTCGGCGAGGATGTCCTCGATCAGCATCGCGGGATTCAACGACGTGTACGGGTCCTGGAACACCGCCTGGATGTCGCGGCTCACGGCGCGCCGAGCGGACCGGTGGAGCCCCACGAGCGACGTGCCCTCGAATCTGATCTCGCCGCTCGCGACGGGAGCCAATCCGAGGATCGCTCGCCCAAGCGTCGTCTTGCCCGAGCCGGACTCTCCGACCAGCCCGACCGTCTCGCCGGCTGCGATGTCGAGTGACACGCCCTTGAGTGCCCGAAAGCGCTCACCGCGCTTCCGGCCCGGGAATTCGACGACGAGGTCCTCGACCTCGAGAAGAGAATCGGTCATCGCGTGGTCTCCAGTTCTGCGTGCTTCGCGTCGCTCTCGCTGCGCGTTGCTGTTCCGTCAAGCGTCGACGCGAGAAGTGACTGCGTGTAGGAGTGCTGGGGTGCGAGAAGGACCTCCTCGGCCGAACCGTGCTCCACGACCTCGCCGCCACGCATGACCACGACCGCGTCGCACAGATCGGCTACGACCCCGAAGTTGTGCGTCACGAGCAGCATCGAGAGCCCCCGCTCGTTGCGCAGGCTGCGGAGCAACTCGAGGATCTCGGCTTGAACCGTCACGTCGAGCGCCGTCGTCGGTTCGTCGGCGACGATGAGATCGGGGTCGCACGAGACCGCACCGGCGATGAGCACTCGCTGCGCCATCCCTCCCGAGACCTCGTGCGGGTATGCGCGCATCGTGCGTTCAGGATCCTTGATGCCCACCCGCGCAAGCAGTTCGATTGCGCGCTTTCTTGCCTCGGCCTTCGTGATCCCGAGGTGCTTGCGCATCGGAGCAATGAGCTGGTGCCCGATCGTGAACAGCGGATCGAGGTTCGACATCGGCTCCTGTGGCACGTAGGCGATGCGCTTCCCCAGCAGGGCTCGCTGCGCTCGGCCGCCGTCGCCGAGCATCTCGACGCCGTCGTGCATGATCGATCCGGCTTCGACGACCGCTCCGCGCGGCAGAAGGCCGAGAATCGACCACGCAGTCTGAGTCTTCCCCGACCCCGATTCGCCGACGAGTCCGACGATCTCGCCGCGCCGGACGTCGAACGTCACGTCTTGGATCACGGTCTTCAGGCGATCGCTGCCTTCCGGGTAGCCGACCGTGAGACCGCGCACGCTCAGGACGATGTCCTCACCGGGGAGGTCCTCGGGCGACCGCTTTGCACCCTTTGTGGCCCCGCGCCACCGCGGTGCGGTGGGTCGGTCCTCGAGTGCGTCGCGGAGAGCGTTGCCGAACAGCACGAGCGAGCCGATGGTCAGCGCGATCGCCAATCCAGGCCACAGGATCAGAAGCGGCGAGATGTACAGGTTGCGGAAGGCCTCGCTCAGCATCACGCCCCAGGTCGGCACGGTCTGGTCGCCGAGACCGAGGAACTCGAGCCCCGACTGGATGGCGATGGCGATGCCGGCGATGATGGCCGACTGGATGATGATCGGCGCGCGCACGACGAAGAGGATGTGCCGGGCGATGATGCGCGAATCTGAGAGTCCGCTGACGCGAGCCGCGTCGACGTAGAGCTCGTTGCGCACCTGGCGCACACCGCTTCGCACGAGGCGGTAGATGCTGGGAGAGATGAGCACGCCGAAGATCGCCATCGTCGTCCAGAGGGAGGGACCGACCACGACGCGCACGGCGAGCAGGATCATCATGTTCGGCAGCGCCATCACCAGACTCGTGGTGAGATCGCTCGCTGTGTCGAACCAGCCCCCGTAGAAGCCGGCGATGAGGCCGCTCGTGAGACCGACGACGACCGCGACGATCAGCGTGATTCCTGCCCCGAGGATCGTCAGGCGGCCGCCGGAGAGCAGTCGCGACAGGACGTCGCGGCCCGCCGAGTCGGCGCCCAGCCAGTGCGCGGCATTCGGCGAGTCGAACGCACTGCCGAGATCGACGAGATTCGGATCGTGGGGCGCCAGCCACGGGGAGAGCACGCTGAGCAGCACGATCGCGCCGAGAAGCACGAGCGAGGCGAGGCCGAGCGGGTTGCGGATCAGGCGACGGGTGAGCGAGCGATTCGTTCCGTTCTCGGATGCCTGGAGTGCGACGGAGGCGAGTGTTCCTGTGCTCATGAGATGCGAGCCTTCGGGTTGATCCATCCGGTCAGGATGTCGATGAAGAGGTTGACGACGACGACGAGAGCGACGCTTACGACCACCACGCCCATCACGAGTGGGACATCGCCCGTTGTGGTGGCGTTCGCAATGGTCTCGCCGAGGCCCGGGAGGGCGAAGACGCGTTCGACGACGACGGCGCCGCCGAGGAGCCCCACGAACTGCAGGGCGAGGACCGTGAGCGCGGGTGTCGCGGCGCCCCGGAGGACGTGCCCGAGGAGGATGCTGCGGTCGCCGAGACCGCGGCTCCGGAGTGTGCGCACATAGTCGCGCCCTTCCACCTCGATGAACGCGCTCCGCACCTGCTGGGTGACGGCGGCGACCGCCCCGAGGGAGAGCGCCGCAATGGGCAGTGTGATGGACGCGGCCCATCCGGCCAGTGAGTCCGAAGGCGCGACGAAGCCCGTTGCCGGGAACCACCCGAGCGCCAACGCGAACACGACGACGAGCATGAGGCCGATCCAGAAGTTCGGGGCCGCGGCCCCGATGACGGACACGACCTGAACCAACCGGTCCACCCAGCCGCGACGCATCGCCGCGAGAACGCCGAGGGCCGTGGCGATGATCGCCGTGACGAGCACCGTTCCGACGACCAGAGAGAGGGTGACGGGCAGTCTCGAGGTGACCGTGTGCCACACGCCCTCGCTCGTGAACCAGGAGACGCCGAGATCACCGCGGACAGCACCGAGAAGCCACTCGCCGAAGCGGGTGATGAGCGGTCGGTCGAGCCCGAGTTCGGCTTCCTTCGCGGCAACCTGCTCGGCGGTCGCCTGATCCCCGAGGATGCGGATGGCGATGCCGCTGCTGTTCGCGTTCATGAGGAGGTATGTCAGCGAGGACGCGACGACGAGCAGGACGAGGCCGCCGACGAGGCGCCTCATGATGAAGTTCAGCATGGAGTTCGCCCTTCTGGTCAGTTCTCGACCGAGTAGTTGTAGATCGAGGGCGCTGCTTGGCCGGCCTGTCCCTCCACGCGGAGCCCGGCTCGCGTCACGACGCCTTGTTCGACGCGATAGAAGACGACGTTCCACGCATCTTCGACTGTCACGCGATTGATCTCCTGAAGTGCTTCGGCGTACGACTGCGGGTCGTCGAGGCTGCTCAGAGCCGTCGAGACCGCAGCATCGATCCGGTCATCCTGGGTCTTGAACACATTCCACGCGGAGGTCGGGAGGAGGAATCGGCTCACCGTCCCCCACGCGGTGGGCGGTTGCGCGAACGACATCCAGCTCAGGGCGAACTCTCCTTGCCGCAACGACGGCACGAAATCGGCGGGAGCGACCTCCTGCCAGTGCACCGTGACACCCACCGCGGCCAGATCCTGCGCGATAGCCGCCAGCATCGCGGGGTCCATCGACGAGCTGCTCGGCATCGTCAGCGAGAAGCCGTCGCCGTATCCGGCTTCCGCGAGAAGATCCCGCGCCCGCTCGGGGTCGTACTCGTAGTAGTCGTCGTACCCCTCGATATACGCCTCGGACGCGACATTGAACGTCTGGTCGGTCGGGTCGCCGTAGCCGAGTTCCACCGCATCGAGGATGTCCTCGCTCTTGATGGCGTAGTTCAGCGCTTGCCGTACGCGAACGTCGGCAAGCTCCGGAGCGATCGCTCCGTCACGATCGAAGATCGCCAGACCGTACCAGTTCACCTGGAACGTGGTGACGCCGAGTCCCGCTGACTTCGCCTCGGGGATCGATTTCGGTTCGATGATCGCGGTATCGACTTCGCCGGACTTGAGCGCATTCATCCGCGCCGAGGGGTCCGTCATCGGCTTGATGACGAGCCGCTCGAAGAAATCCCAGTCGGCCGCGTCGTCCCAATAGTCGTCCCGCTTGACATAGGTGTACTTCGATCCCGTGACCGTTTCGTCGCGCACCAGCTCATACGGGCCTGACCCGACCGGCACCGTCGCGACGGTGTCGCTCTCGAACTGAGCAGGACTGGCCATGTACCCCGCGCTGTTGCCGAGATACTGGAAGATATCGGGGTCAGGAGTTGAGAAGTGGAGCTCGATCGTGTCGTCGTCCAGGACGACGGCGTCCGTCATCGTCGCGAGGTTCGCGGAGAATGGCCCGCCGGCATCGCGGAAGCGCTCGAGGTTCAGCTCAGCGACGGATGCATCGAACCGGGTGCCGTCCGCGAAGGTCACATCGTCTCGCAGCTCGAGCGTCGCGACGAGACCGTCGGCCGAAAGCTCCCAGTCTGTCGCGAGCATCGGCGCGAGCTCGCCGTCCGGCATACGACGGATGAGTGTGTCGAAGACGGGCTGGAAGTACTGCGCGTAGTTGGCCTCGGCCGCCTGCGCGGGATCGAAGCTCGTCGGCTCCGCGACAGCCGCGATCGTGAGCGTGGCCCAGTCATCCTTGGGAACGGCACCACCGGTTGCCCCGCAGCCGACGATTCCACCTCCTGCCACGATCCCCACCACCGCAATCGCGGCCGTTCTTCGGAACGCACTCATCACAGGAACCCCTTCGTTACGTGAAAGCGTCGACGGCCCTGTCGACGCGAGTCACATTAGCACTTCTCACATAGTGCAACAAGGTAGGGCTCCTGAGGGCGGACCTCAGAGCGAATTGATTTGTGTGCTACCCATCGCCGTCGATGATCGCACTCCACTCCGCGGACGGCCACACTGCGCCGGTCCGCTCGATGTAGCGAAGGAGCCTGCGGCGTGTCGTATGCAGCCAGGAGATGTGCGCACTTGCGAGGAAGTTCCCGCGAACGTCGCCCAGATAGGCGGCTTCGTCGAGCCAGTCCTGATCGAAGAGGGCGTTGGACACCGGCGGGAACAGGTGATCCGGCTCCCAGCTCGATTCCTGGGCCACACGGTACTCGAGCTCGATCTCGACGAAGCGGAGGGCGAGCACCGGCGAGAGCGCGCCAGCGAGCGCGAAATGGAGCTGGAAGTGCGCGTCAAGTGGCCGCTCAGCCGGCACGAAGGGCTCGTCAGCCCATCGAGCGAAACGCCTCAGCCCGGCGGGCGTGAGCGAGTAGACCTTGGCGTCCGGGCCATTGCGGGTGGTGTCGATCTCGAACTCGAGCAGACCACGCTGCACGAGAGAGGCCAGCTGTCGATAGATCTGGGAGGGCTGCGGAACATACCCGTAGACGCGCCCGGTCTTCTCCAGATGGCGACGGATGTCGAAGCCGGCGCTCGGAGTTCGAGCGATGAGCCCGAGCAGAACGGAGTCAAGAAGATTGAGCTTGCTCACGGGTACCCCTTACTGTGTAACAAATCACATAGCTCTAGTCGACGGTCGGGACCTAATCCCTACCGCTGGACTATAGAACTATCGCCTGACTCAACGAGGAGAACACGTGCGCGGAACCAACATCCTGTTCATCACCGCCGACGACATGGAGGGCACCACCCCCGGCGCATTCGGGGGGCCCGCCGACATCACGCCTGCTCTCGATGCACTGGCAGCCCAGGGCGCGACCTTCGAGCGCGCACATGTCCCGATCGCGGTATGCCAGCCGAGCCGTTCAGCCATGATGACAGGCCTCTGGCCGCACCGGAACGGCGCTGAGGGTTTCGAACCCGTCAACGACGGCGTCCCCTTGCTCACCGAGGTGCTGGGAGACGCTGGATATGCGCTCGGCATTCTGGGCAAGGTCTCGCACCTTCAGCCCGTCGACCGTTTCGGCTGGGATCACGCGGTGGAGATGGGCGCGCTTGGCATGGGCCGAGATCCGCAGCGTTACGCGCAGGAGATGGCGGCGTTCCTGCACATGGCGGGTGACCGCCCGTGGTTTCTTATGCTCAACGCTCACGACCCTCATCGCCCGTTCCACGGCGGCGAGGACGTGGACCGCTTCTTCAGCGCGCAAGAGCAGCAGAGCATCCCAGCGCCGAGCCGGATTGTGAGCGCCGACGAGGCGGTTCCCGTACCGGGGTACCTCCCCGACCTGCCCGCGGTCCGGAGGGAGTACGCGCAGTATCTCAGCTCGTCACGACGCTGTGACGACGTGGTGGCGGCCGCTCTGGAGGTGCTCGACGAAGCGGGAGCGAGCGACGAGACCCTGGTTGTCTTCCTCTCGGACAACGGGATGGCGTTCCCCTTCTCGAAGGCGAACTGCTATCTGCAGTCCACTCGCACACCGCTCATCGTCCGATGGCCGGGCAAGGTCGACGCTGGACGCCGAGTTGTGCACCCGTTTGTCAGCATGCTCGACATCTTCGCCACGTTCTGCGACGTGGCCGGCGCCGAGGCTCCCTCCAACGACGGCATCTCGCTCGTGCCGTTGCTCGTCGGCGACGTGTCCGAGCACCGCGATGACGTCGTAACGGTCTTCCATGAGACCGCCATGAAGGGCCGATACGAGATGAGGTGCGTCCAGAACGGAGAATACGGCTACATCTGGAATGGGTGGGTTGCCGCGGGAGTGTCCTATCGAGCGGAGAACATGCTCGGTCTCACCTGGAGCGCGATGATCGAGGCGTCTGAAACGGATCCGGGCATCGCGGGGCGGGTCGCGTTCTACGAGGCACGGCAGGCCGAAGAGCTCTACGACCTCCGGAGCGACCCCCATGCTCTCGCAGATCTGAGCGAGGATTCCGGCCATGCGCCCGCACTGCGGCGCATGCGCTCCGCCCTCCACGCCTGGATGGTCGAGAACGGCGATCCTCAGCTCGAGGCCTTCGAGGAGCGTCTCCGCGCAGTCGGGTCGCCCGTTCCCGCCGGCTCATGACTGCCCCGTTCCCCACTCCCCCACTCGGGATTCCGCGCCGCGCCGAGGGCTACCGTGGAAGGGTGAGCGACGAAGTCACCGGCTGCGGCTGCGGGTGCGGAACCCCAGGGCGCGGCGCTTTCCTCTCCCTGAGCACACGGCCGCCCTCGACCGCGCTGGCCCGCACAGGCCGCCACGCGATCGAGCAGGCGCGCATCCCGGCGGGCGCGTTCACGATGGGCGACTCGTCGGGCGATCGCAATCCGCAGGATGGCGAGACGCCGCTGCACCGCGTGACGCTCGATGCGTTCGAGATCGACGCGACGGCCGTGACCAACGCCGACTTCGCGCGCTTTGTCGACGACACCGGGTACCGCACCGAGGCCGAGACGTTCGGCTTCTCGGCGGTGTTCCACCTCGCTGTCGCAGCCCCCGAGGAGGACATCGTCGGTCAGCCGCCGGCGACTCCCTGGTGGTTCGGCGTCAGGGGCGCCGACTGGCGTCATCCGGGAGGATCCCGCTCCGACCTCGACGGACTCGACGACCATCCGGTTGTGCACGTCAGCTGGAACGACGCCGTCGCGTACTGCGCGTGGGCCGGTCGCCGCCTGCCCACCGAGGCCGAGTGGGAGTACGCAGCGCGCGGCGGAATCGACGGCGCGAAGTACCCGTGGGGCGACGCTGAGGTCGACGAGGGCGGATGGCGCGCCAACATCTGGCAGGGCGTGTTCCCGCGCGAGAACACTCTGGACGACGGATGGCTCACCACGGCTCCCGTGCGCACCTTCCAGCCGAACGGCTTCGGGCTCTGGCAGACCGTCGGGAACGTGTGGGAGTGGTGTCAGGACTGGTTCGATCCGCGCACCTACGAGCGCGGCGACGTCGAGAACCCGAGAGGGCCCGCCACCGGGGCCGCGCGCATCCTGCGCGGCGGCAGCTATCTCTGCCACATCTCGTACTGCAACCGCTACCGCAACTCCGCCCGGTCGCAGAACACCCCGGACTCGTCGATGGGCAACGCCGGGTTCCGCACCGTCGCGCTCCGCGAGGAGCGCTCGTGAGCCGCTTCCCGCAGCGCGTCTACCGCGAGGGCGACGAACCCGACCCCCGTTTCAGCCTCGCGAACGAGCGCACGTTCCTCGCGTGGCTCCGCACCGCGCTCGCGATGTACGCCGGCGCGTTCGCTCTCGAGGCGCTCGACATCCCGACGGCCGCCGGGTGGCGCCTCGCGGCCGCGGCCGTCTTCCTCGTGCTGGGCACCCTCGCCGCCGTCCAGGCCTGGCTCGGGTGGGCGCGCACCGAGAAGGCGCTCCGTCTGGGCCGACCGCTTCCCGGGCTCGGCGTCGGAGGGGTCATCGTCGTCGGCGTGGTCGTCGCCGTGGCGCTCGTCACCATCGGGATGTTCGTGTGACGGACGCGGTCTTCGACCCGGGGCTGCAGCCCGAGCGCACGCTGCTCGCATGGCGCCGCACGTGCCTCTCCTTCGGGCTCGCGAGTCTCGTCGCCATGCGCTTCACGGCGGAATCGCTCGGGCTCGCGGCCGTGATCGTGGGCCTCGTGGGGGCAGGGCTCGCCGTGGGGGCGTACTTCGCGGCGGCCATCGGATACCGCCGTGCGCACGCGTCGCTCCACCGCTCCGGCGCCCTGGAGCGGGGAGCGTGGCCGCTCGCTCTCGCGACCGCCGCCGCGCTCATGCTCGGCGCCGCGTGCGCCGGCTACCTCTTGATGGGCGCCCTCGGGAGCTGAGGCCGCGGCCCCTCGCCTGTGAAACCATGTGAGGATGCCTGCACCGAAACGCGTACGCATCGACGCAGAAGAGCGCAAGCGCCAGATCCTCGACGCCGCCATCCGAACGTTCGGGCGCCAGGGATACCGCCAGGGCGCCCTGAAGGACATCGCCGCAGAGGTCGGGATCAGCCTGCAGGGCGTGCTTCATCATTTCGGCACGAAGGAGGCGCTGCTCGCTGCCACACTGCGCCATCGCAACGAGATCCGAGCGGCCTCGTTCGACACGATCCGGAACGAGCAGGGAGTCGTGGCTCTGTTCGAGAGCTTCCTGACCCAGAATGTGGCCGAGCCTGAGCTGATGCGGCTGTACGTCACGCTCGCAGCAGAGGCAACGGATGAGCAGCATCCGGCACACGCGTACTTCGTCGAGCGCTACGCGGAGACATGGCGGATGGCGAGGAGCGCTGTTCAAACGGACCAGGAGCGGGGTCGCGTCGCCCCGGGCGATCCGGATCAGCGCGCGCACGAACTCATCGCCCTCTCTGACGGGTTGCAGCTGCAGTATCTTCTCGGCGTCCCGATGGACCTGGTAACGACCTTCAGACGTGCCGCTCTCGCACTACTTACTTGATACCAAGTAAGTATGCAATACTGACCTGACCCTCAACGTCGAGAGAAAGGTCTCTTCATCGTGGAAACGCCCTCCTCCGCTCGCCCGACCGCCAGCGTCGACCCGGCGCTCGAGTCCCCAGACGGCACGCACGCGCCGATCGCGCTCGCGCCGGTGCGCTGGCCATTCCAGGCCACACTCTTCCTGAGCTTCTTCGGGACATGGCTGGCCCTCCTCCCCGCGACGCAGGTCACGCTCGCGCTCAAGGTCGCCCAGATCGCACCCGACTCGCGTGCCGGAACCCTGTCGCTCGTTCTCGGCGTGGGGGCCTTCATCGCGCTCGTCGCGCAGAACATCTTCGGCGCGCTCAGCGACCGCACCACCGGTCGGTTCGGCATGCGGCGGCCCTGGCTGCTCGCGGGCCTCATGACCGGTATCGCGAGCCTCTTCCTGCTCGCCTACGCCGGTTCGGTGCCGATGCTCGTCCTCGCCTGGGGCGCGACCCAGCTCACCTTCAATGTGCTGCTCGCAGGTCTCAACCCGGTCCTGCCCGACCATGTCCCTTCGAAGCAGCTGGGGCGGGTGTCCGGCCTCATCGGGATCACGCAGAGCCTGGCCGCCGTCGGCGGCGCCTACTTCGCTCAGCTGTTCCTGCCGGACCTCACCCTCGCCATCCTCATCCCGGGGGCGATCATGCTGCTCACCGTGCTCCCGCTGATCATCCTTCTCAAGGACCGGGTTCTGGACCGGGCGGACCGCCCTCGTTTCTCGCTTCTCCTCTTCATCAAGGCGTTCTGGACTGACCCCCGCAAGGCCCCCGACTTCGCCCTCGCGTGGTGGTCGCGACTTCTCGTGTTCTTCGGCAACATGACACTCGCGAGCTACCAGGTGTACTTCCTCATCGACCGATTCGGGTACGACGAGGTCTCCATCGGCGGGGCCGTGCTTCAGAACACGATCGTGATGACCGTCGCGACGATCATCATGAGCCTCCTCATCGGCCAGATCTCGGATCGTCTCCAGCGCCGCAAGCTCTTCGTCCTGATCTCCGCGATCATCCTCGCGCTCGCCCATGTCCTCGCCGCCATCGCGCCGTCGTTTTCCGTCTTCCTCATCGCCACCGCGATCGCCGGACTCGCGATGGGAACGTACCTGGCTGTCGACGCCGCCCTCATCGCCGAGGTTCTGCCATCACGCGCCGACGTCGGCAAGGACATGGGCGTGCTCCACCTCGCCAATGTCCTCCCTCAGACCCTCGTTCCGGTCTGCGCTCCGCTCTTCCTGGCGATCGGCGGAGGGAAGGAGAACTACCCCGCTCTGTTCATCGGCGGCGCGATCATCGGGATCATCGGTGCCGTCATCAACCAGTTCATCAAGGGCGTGAAATGAGCAGACCCAACATCGTCTTCATCTCGACACACGACATCAATCCGCACCTGGGCGCCTATGCCGGCGTCTGGCCGGGAGCCGAGCAGGCTGTGACGCCCAACCTCGATCGGCTCGCCGCCGAGGGCGCGCGGTTCGACCGCGCGTTCGCGGCCGCACCGGTCTGCGCACCCTCTCGGTCGGCGATCATGACGGGCAGATACCCGATCGCGATCGGGACCATGCACATGCGGACGAGTGCCGTCCCGCCCGAGGACGTCGTGCTCTTCCCGCAGCTGCTGCGCGAGGCCGGCTACTACACGACGAACAACTGGTTCACGGACTTCCAGATGGAGCTGCCTCCCACGGTGTTCGATGCTGTCGGGCCGGAAGCGCATTGGCGGGGGCGCCCATCGCCAGAGACGCCGTTCTTCGCCGCATTCCACGGGATGACGACGCACGAGTCGCAGATCTACCTCGACGACGAGGCTTTCGCCGCCGCGACGACGAACGTGCGCGATGACCAGCGGCACGATCCAGCGCGCGTCGCGCTCCCCCCGTACTATCCCGATACGGCTGTCTTCCGACGTTCCTGGGCGCGATACCTCGATCTGATCACCGAGATGGATCACTGGGTCGGGACGATCCTCGACGACCTGGAGTCGGATGGCCTCGCTGACGACACGATCGTCGTCTTCTGGAGCGATCACGGACTCGGGATGCCCCGTGCCAAGCGCTGGGCGAACGAGAGCGGTGTGCGGGAGCCGCTCCTCATCAGGTGGCCGGGAGTGGTCGAACCGCGGACCGAACGGTCCGACGTCGTCCAGCTGCTCGATCTCGCTCCGACGTTGATCGCGGCTGCAGGGATCGATGTGCCGGACACCCTGGACGGTCGGGTGCTCGTCGCGCGGGATGGCACGGTGCCCGCACGCCCTCGCTATGCGTTCGCTGCCCGGGACCGCATGGATGAGCAGGTCGACGCCTCGCGCACGGTCCGCGACGAACGGTTCCGATACATCCGCCACCTTCATCCTGACCGGTCCCCGATGCAGCACGCCGCGTATCCGGATGCGCTGGAGACGTGGGCCGAGTTGCGCCGCCTCGCGTTCGACGAAGCCGGCCAACTGGCAGAAGGGCGGCAGCCCGACATCCTCACGCCTCTGCAGCGCGCCATACTCGCCTCCTGCAAACCCGCTGAGGAGCTCTATGACGTCGAGGCCGACCCGTTCGAGACGCGAGACCTCATCGATGACCCCGCTTACGTCGGAGATCTGGAGCGCCTTCGAGGCGCGCTCGACGACTGGCTCGCGAGAACGGGCGACCTCGGTGCCGTTCCCGAGGAGTCTCTGTTGGAGCGGTGGCGCCCTCACGGCTGCGCTCCCCGCGTCGCCACCCCGGAAGCGTCGATCGTGAATGGCATGCTGGTCGCCTTCTGCGAGACACCGGGCGCGGTCGTCGCCTGGACCGACGAACTCGAGGAGCCGTCAGGCTCACCCGCCTTCCCTCGCGCGATCGGCGGGGTGACGGATTCCCGTCACTGGCGTCTCAGCTCCGCACCCGTTCCTCCGGGCAGGCCGATCCGCGTCCGCGCGTGGCGCCTCGGGTGGGAGCCGAGCGTCGAGATCGGCGTCCCCGCTGAGGTCGACTCCGTCGCGGTCGGCTGACCACGGCGTCACGCCTCCACCTTCGGTCGGTCGAGCCATCCGGGCCGTACCGCCTTTACCCAGATCAGGCGATCGTCGGGGACGGGCGTCATCCTCGTCAGACTAGCTTTCGTCGTCGAAACCGGTGCTCCCGGCACTGGTCCCGACGACCAGGGCTAGTCTCGACGGCGGTGGGCTGATCCCGGCCCGCGCTCAGGCGAAGAGGGAGTACGTGACGAGCGCGCCGCCGCGTCCCCGAGACCGTTCGACGACGACCTCGGGCAGGCGCTCGGCCTTGCACTGGCCTGCGACCGCTGCCGGCGGCAGTCCGCCGGTGAACGGACGCGCCTTGCCCTTCGATCGGTCGCGGACATGCTCGGCGACGCCATCCGGAACCCTCATGACCGGGCCGCAGCGCGAGCCGTCGATCACGACGTGCACCGAGACATCCGCCGGCGCCGAGGTCTCATCCGGCTGGGCGTCCGCGTGCGCGGCGCCGCCGAACGCGAGCGCGCCGCAGATGGCGAGCACTCCGCCCCATCGCGCCGTCCGCCGCTTCACCCCCGAAGCATATCGGGGCGCTTCGCAACGCGATACACGGATGGCGCCACGCGTGCGGGCGCGGCGCCATCCGTGCTCAGGCTGCGGGCAGATCGATCGTGTGCGCGGTGTGATCGCGCTTCGTGCGCAGGTAGTTCGCGTTCGCGGCCGAGAGGTGCACGGCCGTGGGAACGCGTTCCTCGACCCCGACGCCGAGGGCGCCGAGCTGGGCGGCCTTGTCGGGGTTGTTGCTCAGCAGGCGGATGCGGTCGACGCCGACCGCGCGCAGCATCTGCGCCGCCGCGGTGTAGTCGCGCTCATCCTCACCGTGGCCGAGCGCGAGGTTCGCCTCGTAGGTGTCGAGTCCCGCGTCCTGCAGCGCATAGGCATCGAGCTTCGCGTAGAGTCCGATGCCGCGTCCCTCCTGGCGGAGGTACAGCAGGAATCCGCCCTCGTCGGCGATGCGCTCGACGGCCTCGCGCAGCTGCGGACCGCAGTCGCAGCGCTCCGAGCCGAAGACGTCGCCCGTGAGGCACTCGCTGTGCGGGCGGACGAGCGGCGCGACACCGTCGCGCTCGAGTGCCCCGCGCCAGTCGCCCAGGGCGAGAAGAAGGTGCTCCCGGCCGTCGACGAGTCCGTCGAACGTGATGACCTCGGCCTCCGTCGCGTATCCGTCGGGGAACCGGAGAGGGATGCGCACGCGCACCCGCTCACGGGCGGCGGGGACATCCAGCGTCGCAGCGGGGCGCGAATCCGAGAACTCGATCACAGCAGGTGAAACAGCCCTCTCCGGCGTCTATTCCCGCGAATCGAGAATATGACGAGGGGGCCTTTGGCGCGTGTCTCGGTACGGGCGGGAATCCGCCCCGGATGACCGCGGGAAGCGAGACACGGTGCGTCCGCCGGACGAGCGTGTCTCGGTGCCAGCGGGAATCGGGCTCGGATAACGGCGGGGCGTGAGACACGGGGTGTCAGCCGGACGAGCGTGTCTCGGTACCGGCGGGAATCGAGCCCGGATAACCGCGGAAACCGAGACACGCGCCGTGCGCCGCACCGGCATGTCTCAACACCGGCGGGAATCGAGCCCGGATAACCGCGGAAACCGAGACACGGAAGCACCGCCCCCACGGAAGGCCGAACAAGCATGTCTCGCCACCGGCGGGATTCCGCCCCGAATTACCGCGCGAAGTGAGACACGTGAGGTCTCGGCCCGAACGAGCGGCTACGACGCGTCGGGAGCAGGGGTCTCGGGAGTCGGGTCGTCGGGAGCGGGCGTCTCGGGAGCGGGCGTCTCCGGAGTCGGATCTTCGGGCGTCGGCGTCGGCTCCTCGGGCTCGGGCGTCGGCTCCGGGCTCGTCTCGGGCGTCGGCTCGGGCGACGGGTCCGGCGTCGGCACGGGAGCGGGCACGACCGGCGTCTGCTGCCGCTCGCGCTCCTCCGCCTCCCGCTGCTCCTGCTCGAGGCGCTCCTGCTCGATCGCGATCGCCGCCCGATGCTGGTCCGCACGCAGCGCATCGACCGCAGAGGCGAACTCCTTCAGCCGCTGCTCCAACTGGACGGGGTCGCTCGCGTCAGCCGCGCTCTGCGCGGCCGACGCGACCGCCGCGCGGAAGTCCTCGACGGCGTCGGGGTTCTCCCCCAGGATGACCTCGGCGCGAGGCAGCAGGGATCCGCGGAATGCCTCAAGCGCTGCGGAGAACTCGGCGTCGAGCTCCGTCATCCGATTGCGCGCCTCGCCGACAGCGGCAATGGTCGCGTCGGCTTCGGCCTCGGCCCCGTCGAGGGCCGTGAGGGCACGGTCGAGATCCTCATCCGTCTCGACCGTCGCGGTCTCGGGCACGGCTGCCGGCTCGGACGGCAACTCTAGTCGGCCGAGCCCGTCCGCATAGGCGGCCACCGCCTGCGCGGCGGTCGACCGCGCGGCCTCGTCGGCGTACCCCTCCGCGCCTGCAAGGGCCGTGGACATCCGCTCGGCCGTCTCCGTGCGGGTCGCGATCGCGGCGGCGACATCGGACCGCGCGGAAGACGCCTCATCTCGAGCCGAGACAGCCTCCGCACGAGCGCTCGCGTACTGCTCGGTCCGGTCCGACTCCCCCGCCCGCGCGAGCATCGGCCCCGCCACGAGCGCGACGACGACGATCGCCAGGACGACGGCCGCCGCCGACCCGATGAGCAGCGGGCGCAGGCTCCGGCCCGGGGCCTGCGCGCGAAGCGAACGACGCGTGGGCGCGAGGTCGGGGTGAACCGGCACCCAGGTGGTGCGCATCGGGCGTTCGGGCGTCTCGGAGCGGGGCATCGTCTCCAGGATAGAGAGCCGACCGTACGTCCGACGATTCGGCGGCCGCGGCCATCCGCCCAGAGAGCGCGCAGAGCGCGCGCGGCAAGCGCCCCCGGCAAGCCGCGCGCGTCAAGTCGCGCCGGCGGATGCCCCCGGCAGGCCCGCGCGCCGGGAGCGGCCGCGCGTCAGAGCGCGAGCCGCTCCCGGACGACGTCGGCGATCGCGTCGGCGTGCCGCTGGGCCGAGGCGCCGTCGGCGGCCTCGACCATCACGCGGACGAGCGACTCCGTACCCGATGCGCGCAGGAGCACGCGGCCGGTGTCGCCGAGCTCGGCCTCGACCGTGCGGACGACGTCCTGCACGACCTCGTCGTCGACGCGCGTCTTGTCGACGCCCTTCACGTTGACGAGCACCTGCGGGTAGACCGTCATGATCGACGCGAGCTCGGCCAGGCTCTTGCCCTGACGTGCCATCTCGGCCACGATGTGCAGGCCCGTGAGCACGCCATCGCCCGTCGTCGCGAAGTCGCTCATGATGACGTGGCCCGACTGCTCGCCGCCGAGGGAGTATCCGCCGGCGTTCATCTCCTCGAGCACATAGCGGTCGCCGACGGCGGTCGTCTTGACTGTGATCCCCCGCTCGCGCATCGCGACGTGCAGGCCGAGGTTGCTCATCACGGTCGCGACGAGCGTGTCCTGCGCGAGCATGCCGCGCTCCTGCATCGAGGCGGCGAGGATGGCCATGATCTGGTCTCCGTCGACGGGCGTGCCGTCGGCGGTCACGGCGAGGCAGCGGTCGGCGTCGCCGTCGTGCGCGATGCCGACGTCGGCACCGTGCGCGACGACGGCCTCGGCGAGCTTGTCGATGTGCGTCGATCCGACGCCGTCGTTGATGTTGAGCCCGTCGGGGTCGGCGCCGATGACGGTGACCTGGGCGCCTGCGTCGCGGAACACCTCGGGCGAGACGCCGGCGGCCGCGCCGTGGGCGCAGTCGAGCACGACGTGGATGCCGTCGAGGCGCGCGGGAAGAGAGCCGAGCAGGTGCAGGAGGTAGCGGTCCTCGGCGTCGGAGAAGCGCCGGATGCGGCCGACCTCGCCGCCGGTCGGCAGCAGCTTGTCGCGCGTGAGGTAGCTCTCGATCCGCTGCTCGACGACGTCGGGCAGCTTCACGCCGCCGCGCGCGAAGATCTTGATGCCGTTGTCGGGCGCGGGGTTGTGCGATGCCGAGACCATGACGCCGAAGTCGGCGTCGCGATCGGCGATGAGGAAGGCGAGCGCGGGCGTCGGGATGACGCCGGCGTCGTAGACGTCGACGCCCGATGCCGCGAGACCCGCCGCGACGGCGGCGCTGAGGAACTCGCCCGAGATGCGGGGGTCGCGGCCGATGACGGCCGTGGTGCGCTTGCCCGCGGCGCGGCGCGCCTCCGCGGAACGCCCCTGGCCCAGGACGACCGCGGTCGCCTGGGCCAGGGAGAGAGCCAGGTCGGCGGTGAGGGTGCCGTTGGCAAGCCCTCGCACGCCGTCCGTGCCGAAAAGCGGCATGGAGTGTGTCTGCCTCAGCGCTTCGAGAACTGCGAAGCCTTGCGGGCCTTCTTGAGACCGGCCTTCTTGCGCTCGATGACGCGAGCGTCGCGCGTGAGGAAGCCGGCCTTCTTGAGGGTCGGGCGGTTGTTCTCGCGGTCGACCTCGTTGAGGGCACGGGCGATCGCGAGGCGCAGCGCGCCGGCCTGGCCCGAGGGGCCGCCGCCGTTGATGCGGGCGATCACGTCGTAGGCGCCGTTGAGGTTGAGCACCGTGAAGGGGTCCGTGATGAGCTGCTGGTGCAGCTTGTTCGGGAAGTAGTCCTCGAGGGTGCGGCCGTTGACCGTGAAGGAGCCCGAGCCGGGGATGATGCGCACGCGGGCGATGGCCTGCTTGCGACGGCCCACGGCAGCACCGGGGACGCTCACGACGGGGCGCTCGGCCACGACGACGTCGTTCGCCGGCGTCTCGGTCGAGTAGTTCTGGATGTCGTTTTCGATTTCGTTCGCCACGATGAAGTCCTTAAACGCCGCTTACTGGGCGACCTGGTCGAGGGTGTACGTCTTGGGCTGCTGAGCGGCGTGCGGGTGCTCGGCACCGGCGTACACCTTCAGCTTGGCGAGCTGCTCGCGACCAAGGGTGTTCTTGGGGAGCATGCCGCGGACTGCCTTCTCGACAGCGCGAACCGGGTTCTTCTCGAGGAGCTCGGCGTAGGTGACCGACTTGAGGCCGCCCGGGAAGCCCGAGTGACGGTAGGCCTTCTTCTGCTGGAGCTTCTGACCGGTGAGCGCGACCTTGTCGGCGTTCACGATGATGACGAAGTCGCCCATGTCCATGTGGGGAGCGAAGGTCGCCTTGTGCTTGCCGCGGAGGAGGGCGGCGGCGTGCGAGGCCAGGCGGCCGAGAACGACGTCGGTGGCGTCGATCACGAGCCACTCGCGCTGGGCTTCACCGGCCTTCGGGCTGTAAGTGCGCGTCACAGTAGTGCTGCTTTCTGTTCGAACGGAGACGTTCGTGAATCCCGCTCCGGGCGGTTTGACCGGTCGATGCCGGCCATCACCTGCGGTGGAGGGCTCACGTTCGCGGCGCCCGAGACGGGCACCAAAGAGCAATCCTAACCGATGAGGGTGCGGATGGCCAAAAGCGGTCGTCAGCGATAGCTCGCGCTGACGAGGATGGGCAGGTGATCGCTCGCGCCCTGCGGCAGCGTCGTGATGTCGTCGATCGTCAGCCCGGCGGACGTCGCGAAGTCGTAGTGCCCCCGGAAGAACCGATACCGCGTGTAGGTGCGGGCGTCGCTCAGGGTCAGGTCGTAGCCGTGGCCCTTGATCCGCTCGTGCAGCCGCTCCTTGAAGACGGGGTAGTTGTAGTCGCCAACCATGAGCGTCGGGAGGCCCGGACCAAGGCGCTGGAGCGCACCCAGCGCCGAGCGGATCTGGTGACGCCGGAGCGAGTTGAGTGCGGTGAGCGGAGCCGCATGGAACGACGCGAAGATCACCTCACGCCCGGCGTCGATGTCGAACATCCGCGCTCCGAGGAGTCGCTCGTGGGCGGGCTTCAGGAGGATGTCGTGCAGCGAGCGCTTGAGCGAGAGCACGACGACGTCCTCGAGGCGGAACATGTTCTCGCGGTAGTAGAGCGCGAGGCCGAGCCGGTTCCGCTCGGTCGCCTTCGCGAGTCGGAGGCCCGCGACGTGCTCGGGGAGGTCGGTCGTGTCGGCCTCCTGCAGGCAGAGGACGTTCGCCTCCCACCGATCGACCAGGTGCTCGAGCTCCGCGGCCGCGGCGTGCTTGCGGAGGTTGTACGAGATGACTCTCATGCCGCCCACGGTATGCCCGCCGAACGTGCGGATGCTATGGGTTGCGCGCGCGTGTCCTGGACGCGAGCCGGCCGCCATCCGCTCGGCCGCCATCCGCTCGCGCGTCAGCCGCCGACCTCGTCGGCGTCGCGCCGGTTGCGCGTCTGCTCCGCCCGCTGCGCGAGCTGGTCGTCGGCCGGATAGCCGACCTCGGTGAGCGTGAGGCCGCGCGCGGCGAGCACCTTGAACTCGTTCGTGCGCTCGAGTCCGTCGCGGATGATGCGGAGGTGCTCGGCGGTGAGCTTGCCCTCCCCCACAGCGACGCACGCGCCGACGAGCGCGCGCACCATCGAGTGGCAGAACGCGTCGGCGCGGACGTTCGCGACGAGCACGCCGTCGTCGTCACGACGCCAGTCGAACTCGAGGAGCGTGCGGATGGTCGTGGCCTCGGGTCGCGGCTTGCAGTACGCGGCGAAGTCCCAGAGTCCGACGAGTCCGCGCGCGGCCTCGTCCATCGCGGCGACGTCGAGCTCCGCGCGGACGGTCGTCGTGCGGTGGCGCTCCATGGGGTCGTAGCCGACGACCTGGTCGGCGATGCGATACGCGTAGCGGCGCCACGTCGCGGAGAAGCGCGCGTCGAATCCCTCGGGCGCGGTCGACACGCGGTTCACGGCGACATCGGAGTACTGGCCGAGCACGCCCATGAGGCGACGCGCGACCGGCTCCATCGGGTCGTCGACCTCGGGGGCGTTGCGTCGACGCTGCGTCATCCGCTCCCACTGGACGTCGTCGATGTCGGCGTGCGCGACCTGCCCGGTCGCGTGCACGCCGGCGTCGGTGCGCCCTGCGACCACGAGCTGCACGGGCGAGCTCGCGATCCGCGTGAGCGCCGCCTCGAGCGTGCCCTGGATGGTGCGGAGCCCCGGCTGCCGGGCCCATCCTCGGAAGTTCGTGCCGTCGTACGCGATGTCGAGCCGGATGCGCCGCATCGGTTCAGGATATCGGGGCGCGGCGGGCGCTCTTTCGCGGCCGGGAGCCGGCGACGTCCTTCCAGGGCCGCGGCACCGCCAGGGACACGCACCACCCGGCCGCCCCACCGGCCCGGTCCGCCGCCCAGGTCGCGAAAACCGTCCCAGAAACCGCCGATACGGACGACAACCGCGACCCGAACAGATGGCGCCTCGCCCAGGTCGCGAAAACCGTCCCAGAAACCGCCAATAGGGACGACAACTGCGACCCGAACGGACCGGCGCCTAGCCGACGAGCTGCGGCAGCGCCGCGAGCACCGCCTTCGCCGACCGCTCCGCGGCGTCATCGACGTGCGTGAGGAACTCGGTGCCGTCGGGGGCGCAGAGGTCGCTGATCGCACGCACCGACACGAAGCGGACGCCGTGGTTGAAGGCCGTCTGCGCGATGGCCGCGGTCTCCATGTCCACGACGTGGATGCCCGGGAAGACCTCGCGGAGACGATGGGCGATCTCGACCGTGACGAACTTCTCCCCCGAGCCGATGCCGCCGCCGCGCACGCGCACGCCGTCCGGCGCAGATGCGGTGAGAGCGGCGACGGCGAGCGGGTCAGGCGCGTAGCTCGCGGGCATCCCCGGGACCTGGCCCGCCTCGTAGCCGAATGCACGGGCATCCGCTTCGACGTTGACGTAGTCCATCCCGACGAACACGTCCCCGACCTCGACGTCGGCGGCGAGGCCACCGGCCGACCCGGCCGAGACGAGGAGCACGTCGTCGCCGTACCGATGCAGGGCGCCGACCGCGGCATCCGCCGCGTTGACCATGCCGATGCCCGAGCGCACGAGCACGAACGTGCGGCCGTCGACGACGACGCCGCGGTGCTCGGCGCGCGCGATGCGGACCGGCTCGCTCACCTCGCTGGCCGCGTCGAGGAAGGGCTGTGCCTCCTCGTCCATCGCGACCTGGACGACGACGGTCGTCATGCGCTCGCGCCCGGCGCGAAGACGGTCGCCCACGCGTCGCGCTGCGCGAGGAAGTCGCGGACGGCGCTCTGGGCGCCCTCGAGGGTGTGGTTCGCGCCCCATCCGCACTGCGTCTCGTTCGCGGCGGGCACCTCGGTCGCCTCGAGGATGTCTCGGAGGGTCGCCTCGACGAGCGCGAGGACCTCCTCGTACGCGGGCTCGCCCTGAAGGATGAGGTAGAAGCCGGTCTGGCACCCCATCGGCGAGAAGTCGATCACGCGATCCGAGTGATTGCGGCTCTTCTCGGCGAAGAGGTGCTCGATCGAGTGGATGGTCGGCATCTCGAGATGCGCGACGTTCGGCTGCGCGAAGCGGACGTCGTACTTCACGATGACGTCGCCCGCCGGCAGCTGCTTGCGGTCGGCGAGGCGCACGTACGGCGCGGACACGATGCGGTGGTCGAGGTTGAACGACTCGACGTTCATGCGGGGCGCTTCAGTCACCCTCCGAGCCTACGCGCACCGGCCCGGGCCATCCCCCGCCCGAGCACAGCGAAGCGCCCCGCACCATCCGGTGCGGGGCGCTGCGCGGGCACGAAGTGCTTACTTCGACTCGGCCTCGGGAGCGTCGGCCTCCTCGGCCGCCTCCTCGTCCGATGCCTCGTTGTCGACGAGAGCCTCGCCGGCGGTGTCCTCCGCGGCGACGCCGGCCTCTTCGACCTCGGCGGGCTCGGCGGCCTCGTCCTCGTTCGCGTTGGCGACGGGAGCGGCGGGCTCAGCCGGCGCGGCGGGCTTCGACGCGGATGTCTTCGCCTTCGGCGTGACGGGCTCGAGGACGAGCTCGATCACGGCCATGGGAGCGTTGTCGCCCTTGCGGTTGCCGACCTTGGTGATGCGCGTGTAGCCACCCTCGCGGTCCGCGACGAGCGGAGCGATCTCGTTGAACAGGACGTGCACGACTTCCTTGTCACCGATCACGGAGAGCACGGTGCGGCGCGCGTGGAGGTCGCCGCGCTTGGCCTTGGTGATGAGGCGCTCAGCCAGGGGGCGGAGGCGCTTCGCCTTCGTCTCCGTGGTCTTGATCGACTTGTGGGTGAACAGAGCCGCTGCGAGGTTCGCGAGAAGCAGGCGCTCGTGGGCCGGGCCGCCGCCGAGGCGGGCACCCTTCGTGGGCTTGGGCATTTCTTGTTACTCCAGTATCAGGACAGGAAGTCGGGTCAGAGGGACTCTTCGTCGTAGCCGCTGTAGAAGCCGGTGCCGTCGAAGCCGGGCACCGAGTCCTTCAGCGACAGACCGAGCGAGACGAGCTTGTCGCGCACCTCGTCGACCGACTTCTGACCGAAGTTGCGGATGTTCATGAGCTGCGTCTCCGAGAGGGCGACGAGCTCGCTGACCGTGTTGATCCCCTCGCGCTTGAGGCAGTTGTACGAGCGGACCGACAGGTCGAGGTCCTCGATGGGCATCGACAGCTCGTTCGAGAGGACGGTCTCGACCGGCGCGGGGCCGATCTCGATGCCCTCGGCCTCGACGTTCAGCTCGCGAGCGAGGCCGAACAGCTCGACCAGCGTGCGGCCGGCCGACGCGACGGCGTCGCGGGGCGCGATCGACGCCTTCGTCTCGACGTCCAGGATCAGCTTGTCGAAGTCGGTGCGCTCACCGGCACGGGTGGCGTCGACGCGGTAGCTGACCTTGTAGACGGGCGAGTAGATCGAGTCGACGGGGATCTGACCCGCCTCTGCGTACTCGTTGCGGTTCTGCGTCGCCGACACGTAGCCGCGGCCGCGCTCGATCGTGAGCTCGAGCTCGAACTTCGCGTCCGAGTTGAGCGTCGCGATGACGAGCTCGGGGTTGTGGACCTCGACGCCGGCCGGGGCCGAGATGTCTGCGGCCGTGACCTCGCCGGCACCCGTCTTGCGCAGGTACGCGGTGATGGGCTCGTCGCGCTCGCTCGAGACGACCAGCTGCTTGATGTTGAGGATGATCTCGGTGACATCCTCCTTCACGCCGGGGATCGTGCTGAACTCGTGCAGCACGCCGTCGATGCGGATGCTCGTGACAGCCGCGCCGGGGATCGACGAGAGGAGGCTGCGACGGAGCGCGTTGCCGATCGTGTAGCCGAAGCCGGGCTCCAGGGGCTCGATGACGAACCGGCTGCGGAACTCGGAGATCTTCTCCTCGGTGAGGGTCGGACGCTGTGCGATGAGCACTATGTGTTCCTTTCGATCAAGTGCCCGCTATATGACACTTGCGATGATGAGAGGTCTTGAGTTGTACTCGGGACCCAGCTCGCGCCGGGCGTTGAACGGCGAATGCGCCGGGGTGCTCGAACGAGCACCCCGGCGAAGACGTTCTCAGACGCGGCGACGCTTCGGCGGACGGCAGCCGTTGTGAGCCTGCGGCGTCACGTCCTGGATCGAGCCGACCTCAAGGCCGGCGGCCTGGAGCGAGCGGATCGCGGTCTCGCGGCCCGAGCCCGGACCCTTCACGAACACGTCGACCTTCTTGACGCCGTGCTCCTGCGCCTGACGCGCAGCCGACTCGGCGGCGAGGCCGGCGGCGAACGGCGTCGACTTGCGCGAGCCCTTGAAGCCCACGCCACCCGACGAGGCCCAGCTGATCACGGCGCCGGACGGGTCGGTGATCGAGACGATCGTGTTGTTGAACGTCGACTTGATGTGGGCCTGGCCCAGCGCGATGTTCTTCTTCTCCTTGCGGCGCGGCTTGCGCGCGGCAGTCTTCGGTGCAGCCATGGTTTTCTCCTAAACCTATCCGCGCGCCTTAGCGGGCCTTCTTCTTACCGGCGACGGTGCGCTTGGGACCCTTGCGCGTACGCGCGTTGGTCTTCGTGCGCTGACCGCGGACCGGGAGACCACGACGGTGGCGGAGACCCTCGTAGGAGCCGATCTCGACCTTGCGGCGGATGTCGGCGGCGACCTCGCGGCGGAGGTCACCCTCAACCTTGTAGTTGCCCTCGATGTAGTCGCGCAGCGCGACGAGCTGGTCGTCGGAGAGGTCCTTCACGCGGATGTCGGGGCTGACACCGGTGGCGGCGAGGATCTCGTTCGAGCGGGTACGGCCAACGCCGTAGATGTACGTGAGTGCGATCACCACGCGCTTGTCGCGCGGGATGTCGACGCCGGCAAGACGTGCCATGCGGTTCTCCTGATGATTGTGGAGGTGTGGAGCAGGATCGGTGCCCGGGCCTCCGCCCCGAGGTGTCCCCCGCCGAGCGGGTTCTGATCCTGCCTGAATTCAGTTGTGGGTCTTCGAGAGGAGCTCAGCCCTGGCGCTGCTTGTGGCGCGGGTTGCTCTTGCAGATGACCATGACGCGGCCGTGACGGCGGATCACCTTGCAGTGGTCGCAGATCGGCTTGACGCTGGGGTTGACCTTCATGATGCTTCCTGTTCGCTGTCTTCGTACCGGCGTCGTCGCGCGCGACGGCCGCCGGTCGTTACTTCTCGACCGGTCAGCGGTAGCGGTAGACGATGCGGCCGCGCGTCAGGTCGTAGGGGCTCAGCTCCACGACCACACGGTCTTCGGGGATGATGCGGATGTAGTTCTGCCGCATCTTCCCGGAGATCGTTGCGAGCACCTTGTGCCCAGCGGGCTTGTCGAGCTCGACACGGAACATCGCGTTCGGCAGCGCCTCGACGATGGTCCCCTCGGACTCGATGACTCCGTCTTTCTTCGCCATATCCTCGCTCGCGTAGCTGCAGACCGGTCGGTCTGCGGTGGTTGGATGGTGATGCCGGGTTCGTCGAGACGACACGCCGAGATGAGGCGCAAGGCACCAAAGATCTATGTTAGGTCACGTCGGGCGTGTCGGCAACTCGGCGTGTCGCACCCGGCGCTCCCCTGCTACTTCGTGAGGAGCGGCTCGAGGTCGGTCTCGGGGCCCTGGAGCGTGAGCGAGACGACCTCGCCGTTGACGACGATCGTCGGCGTCGAGATGCCGGTGGCGCCCTCCGCGAGCGGCGTCTCGGGCGTGCGCTCGGCGACGTAGTCGGCGTACTCCTCGCCCTGGATGCACGACGCGGCGTCGCCCGCGCCGACCTGCGACGCGTACTCGACGAGCTGGTCGTTCGTGAGGCCCTCGGTCGACTCGGCCGGCTGCTTCTCGAAGAGGCGGTCGACGTAGGCGTAGAACGCGTCGGGGTTCGTCTCGGCGACGCAGTACGCGGCGCTCGCGGCGCGCGTGGAGTACTTCGTGCCCATCGACGCGTTGTCGAGGATCGAGATGGGGTGGATGACGAGCGTGACGTCGCCCGACTTCACCTTCTCGCTCACGTAGTCGCTGTAGCCCGCCCAGTAGTCCCCGCAGAAGGGGCACATGAAGTCGACGTACTCCTCGATGACGTTCGGCCCGTCGCCGAGGCTCACTCCCCCGGTCTCCTCGTTGACGACGCCCGCGGCGGGCGCCTCGGCGGGAGCGGTCGCGGCGTTGTTCATCGTCACGACGAGCGCGCCGACGCCGACGACGGCGACCACGACGACCAGCGAGATGATGATCGCGAACCAGTTCGTCTTCTTGCCAGGGGCTGCCATCATCACGTCAGTTCTTCTCCGGGGTGTCAGGCGATGGGGTGAGGGGTCACGCCGAACGCGGCGAGAGCAGCGGCTCCGCCGTCGGGCGCGGTGAGGACCCAGATGCCGTCATCATGCACGGCGACGCTGTGCTCCCAGTGGGAGCCGTCGCTGCCGTCGACGGTCGACACGGTCCAGTCGTCGTCCTCGACGAAGACCTCCTCCGATCCGGAGGTCATCATCGGCTCGATGCACACGGTGAGCCCGGGGCGCACATCCGCGCCGCGGTCGCTCGTGCGGTAGTTGAAGATCGAGGGCGCCTCGTGCATCTTGCGGCCGATGCCGTGGCCGACGTAGTCGCGCAGGATGCCGGCGGGCTGCCCGGTCCACGAGAGCGGGTTCGCCTCGATGTGGTCCTGGATGGCTGCGCCCACCTCGCCGAGGTGCGCCGCGGAGGCGAGGGCGGCGATCCCCGCCCACATCGAGCCCTCGGTCACGCGAGAGAGCTCCTCGCGGCGCGCGACGACATCCGCATCTCCCCCGGGCACGACGATCGTGATGGCGGAGTCGCCGTTCCATCCGTCCTTCGTCTCGGCGCCGCTGTCGATCGACACGATGTCGCCGGGCTCGAGCACGCGCTCACCCGGGATCCCGTGGACGACCTGCTCGTTGACCGAGATGCACGTCGTGTGGCGGTACCCGCGGACGAGCTGGAAGTTCGAGCGCGCACCGCGCTCGACGATGACGCGGTGGGCGGCGGCGTCGAGCTCGGCGGTCGTGATGCCCGGGCGGATGATCCGGCGCACCTCCTCGAGGGAGGCGGCCGTGATCAGTCCGGGCTCGATCATCGCCCGCAGCTGCGCGGCGTTCTTGTAGGGCGAGCGGCGGAACACGCTCAGGCAGCCACGCGCACGAGGCCGCGGGCCTCGAGGGCGGCGAAGATGCGCGCCGTGATCTCGTCGAGCGTGCCGACGCCGTCGATGCGGTCGACGATGCCGCGCTCGGCGTACACGTCGACGATGGGCGCGGTCTCCGACTCGTAGATGTCGAGGCGCTTCGCGATCGCCTCCTCCGTGTCGTCGCTGCGGCCCTGCTCCTCGGCGCGCTTCGCGATGCGCGCGATGGACTCGTCGCGCGGGACGTCGAGGAGGATCACGGCGTCGAGGCTCTCGCCGCGCTCCGCGAGGAACGCGTCGAGGTGGCCGACCTGCGTCGTGTTGCGCGGGTAGCCGTCGAGCAGGAAGCCGCCCTGGGCGTCGTCCTGCGAGAGGCGGTCGCGCACGATCTCGCTCGTGACCTCGTCGGGCACGAGGTCGCCGGCGTCGGTGATCGCCTTGACCTTGAGGCCGAGCTCGGTGCCCTGCTTGATGTTGGCGCGGAAGATGTCGCCGGTCGACACCACGGGGATGCCGAACGCCTCGGCGACGAGCACGCCCTGCGTGCCCTTGCCGGAGCCCTGGGGGCCGACGATGAGGAGACGGGCTGTCATCGGAGGAGTCCTTCGTAGTGGCGCTGCTGGAGCTGCGCGTCGATCTGCTTCACGGTCTCGAGTCCCACACCGACGATGATGAGGATCGACGCGCCCCCGAACGGGAAGTTCTGGTTGGCGCCGACCGTCGCGAGGGCGATGAGCGGGATGAGAGCGATGAGGCCGAGGTACAGCGAGCCCGGGAGCGTGATGCGCGTGAGCACGTAGTCGAGGTACTCGGCGGTGGGGCGGCCGGCCCGGATCCCGGGGATGAAGCCGCCGTACTTCTTCATGTTGTCGGCGACCTCGACGGGGTTGAACGTGATCGCGACGTAGAAGTAGGTGAACCCGATGATGAGCAGGAAGTACACCAGCATGTACAGCGGGTGGTCGCCTGTCGTCAGGTAGCTGTTGATCCACGTGACCCAGCCGGGCAGGTTGCCCTCGGCGTCGGGCGTGGAGTTGAACTGCGCGACGAGCGACGGGATGTACAGCAGCGACGAGGCGAAGATGACCGGCACGACGCCCGCCATGTTGACCTTGATCGGGATGTACGTGTTCGTGCCGCCGTACGTGCGGCGTCCGACCATCCGCTTCGCGTACTGCACCGGGATGCGCCGCTGGGACTGCTCGACGAACACCACGGCCGCGACGACGACGATGCCGACCGCGAGCACGAGGAGGAAGATCTCGAAGCCGTTCGCCTGCCAGATGGCCCACATCGCGGCCGGGAAGGTCGCGGCGATCGACGTGAAGATGAGCAGCGACATGCCGTTGCCCACGCCGCGCTCGGTGACGAGCTCGGCGAACCACATGATGAGGCCGGTGCCGGCGGTCATCGTGATGATGACGAGCAGCTGCGCCCACCAGGCGTCGTTGGTCAGCACGTTCTCGCACTCGGGGACACCGGTGACCCCGAACAGCTGGCCGCTGCGCGCGACGGTGATGAGCGTGGTCGACTGCAGGAGCGCGAGCGCGATCGTCAGGTAGCGCGTGTACTGCGTGAGCTTGGCCTGGCCCGCCTGGCCCTCCTTGTAGAGGGTCTCGAAGTGCGGGATGACCACGCGCAGCAGCTGCGTGATGATCGTCGCGGTGATGTAGGGCATGACGCCCAGCGCGAAGATCGACAGCTGCAGGAGCGCGCCACCGGAGAAGAGGTTGACGAGGGAGAGCAGGCCCTGCGTGCCCGACGTCTGATCGATGCAGCTCTGCACGTTCGGGAAGTTGACGAACGGTGCGGGGATGTGCGCGCCGAAGCGGTACACGGCGATGATCCCGAGCGTGAAGCCGATCTTCCGCCGCAGATCGGGCGTGCGGATGATCCGCGCGATAGCGCTGAACAAGGAAGAGCCTCCCAGTGGAATGGAGTGGTGGGCCGCGAAGAGAAGGCGCACCGATGTCCAGAGTAACGGAAAGGGCCGGAGGCTCTCGCCTCCGGCCCTTTCGCGGGGTGTTACTTGATGCTGCCGCCGGCGGCGACGATCTTCTGCTCAGCCGAGCCGGAGACCTTGTCCACCGACACGTTGAGCGCGACCGAGATGTCGCCGTTGCCCAGGAGCTTGACCTTCTCGTTCTTGCGAACGGCGCCCTTGGCGACGAGGTCGGCGACGGTCACGTCGCCACCCTGGGGGTAGAGCTCCGCGAGCTTGTCCAGGTTCACGACCTGGTACTCGACGCGGAACGGGTTCTTGAAGCCGCGGAGCTTCGGGGTGCGCATGTGCAGCGGCATCTGCCCACCCTCGAAGCCGACGCGCACGGTGTTGCGGGCCTTCGTGCCCTTGGTGCCACGACCGGCCGTCTTGCCCTTCGAGCCCTCACCACGGCCCTTGCGGGTCTTCGCGGTGTTGGCGCCCGGGACGGGACGGAGGTGGTGGGCCTTCAGCACGCCGGGGCGCTGCTCGTTGGTCTCAGCCATCAGTCGATCTCCTCAACGTTCACGAGGTGAGCGACGGTGCGGACGTAGCCGCGCGTCTGAGCGTCGTCGGGACGGACGACCGAGTCGCCGATCCGCTTGAGGCCGAGGCTGCGCAGCGTGTCGCGCTGGTTCTGCTTCTCGCTCACCTTGGACTTGATCTGGGTCACCTTGAGACGCGCAGCCATCACGCACCTGCCTTTGCGGTAGCGGCGGCCTCGGCCTCCGCGCGCACGAGACGAGCCGGAGCCACCTGGTCGAAGTCGAGACCGCGACGCGCGGCGACCGCACGGGGCTCCTCGAGCTGCTTCAGCGCCTCGACGGTCGCGTGCACGATGTTGATCGTGTTCGACGAGCCGAGCGACTTCGAGAGCACGTCGTGGATGCCCGCGCACTCGAGGACGGCGCGGACGGGGCCGCCCGCGATGACACCGGTACCGGCAGCGGCCGGACGGAGGAGGACGACGCCGGCGGCCGCCTCACCCTGCACGGGGTGCGGGATGGTGCTGCCGACGCGGGGCACGCGGAAGAAGTTGCGCTTCGCGTCCTCGACGCCCTTCGAGATGGCCAGGGGCACCTCGCGGGCCTTGCCGTAGCCGACGCCGACCACACCGCTGCCGTCGCCGACGACGACGAGCGCGGTGAAGCTGAAGCGACGACCGCCCTTGACGACCTTCGACACGCGGTTGATCGTGACGACGCGCTCGAGGAACTGGCTGTCGTTGCCGCGGCTGTTGCGGTCACGGCTGTTGCCGCGCTGCTCGCGACCGCCGCGGCGAGGCTCGCGCTCGCGGCGCTCCTCGGTCTGCTCGGGCGCTGCCTGAGCAGCGGCTTCGGTGGTCACTTCGGTCTCCTTGTTCTCACTCACAGGTTCAGGCCTCCCTCACGGGCGCCATCCGCGATCGCGGCGACACGACCGGCGTAGCGGTTGCCTCCACGGTCGAACACGACGTCGTTGATGCCGGCGGCCTTCGCGCGCTCGGCGACGAGCTCGCCGACCTTGCGGGCCTTGGCGGTCTTGTCACCCTCGAACGAACGGAGGTCGGTCTCGAGCGTCGACGCGCTGAAGAGCGTGATGCCCTTGCTGTCGTCGACGAGCTGCACGAACACGTGGCGCGCAGAGCGGTTGACGACGAGACGGGGGCGCGCCTCGGTGCCCACGACCTTCTTGCGAAGGCGAGTGTGGCGACGCGAGCGCGCGACGGACTTCGACTTCACAGCCATGATTACTTACCAGCCTTTCCGGCCTTGCGACGCACGACCTCGCCGGCGTAGCGCACACCCTTGCCCTTGTACGGCTCGGGCTTGCGGATCTTGCGGATGTTGGCAGCCACCTCGCCGACGGCCTGCTTGTCGATGCCGCTGACGGTGAGCTTGTTGTTGCCCTCGACCGTGAACGTGATGCCGGCCGGCGGCTCGACGACGACCGGGTGCGAGAAGCCGAGAGCGAACTCGACGGACGAGCCCTTCTGGGCGACGCGGTAACCCGTGCCGACGACCTCGAGGCCCTTGGTGTAGCCCTGGGTCACGCCGATGATGTTGTTGGAGATGAGGGTGCGGGTGAGGCCGTGCAGGGCACGCGACTCACGCTCGTCGTCGGGGCGGGTGACGAGAACCTGGTTCTCCTCGACCTTGACCTCGATGGGCTTCGCGACCTCGAGGGCGAGCTCGCCCTTAGGGCCCTTGACCGCAACCTGCGACCCGTCGACCGTCACGGTGACGCCGGCGGGGATGTCGATGGGAAGACGTCCGATACGCGACATGGTTCGATCACCACACGTAGGCGAGAACTTCTCCGCCCACGCCCTTCTGCTCGGCCTGGCGGTCGGTGAGGAGACCGCTGGAGGTGGACAGGATGGCGACGCCGAGTCCGCCGAGCACGCGCGGGAGCTCGGTCGACTTCGCGTACACGCGGAGACCGGGCTTCGAGACGCGCTTGATGCCCGCAATGGAGCGCTCGCGGTTCGGGCCGTACTTGAGGGTCAGCGTGAGGGTCTTGCCGACGCGCGCGTCGGTCTCCTCCCACGCCGAGATGTAGCCCTCCTGCTTGAGGATGTCGGCGATGTGCGTCTTCAGCTTGCTCGACGGCAGCGACACGGAGTCGTGGTGCGCCGAGTTCGCGTTGCGCAGACGGGTCAGCATGTCTGCGACCGGGTCTGTCATTGTCATATGACGATTCCTTTGTTCATGAGGTTTCGGCTGCCGTTACACGACAGACGACCTTCGATGACCTGCGATGTTCGATTGTGTGCCTTCACACGAGACGCCCCCGCGGCGCGGCCGCGGGGGCGAAACGCATGAAGCAAACGCCCTAGTGTATCAGGCCTGCTCGTTCTTGCCCACGAAGGGGAATCCCAGGTGGCGCAGGAACGCGCGACCCTCGTCATCCGTCTTCGCGGTCGTCACGATGGTGATGTCGAAGCCGCGGACGCGGTCGATCTTGTCCTGGTCGATCTCGTGGAAGATCGACTGCTCCGTGACACCGAAGGTGTAGTTCCCGTTGCCGTCGAACTGCTTCGGCGACAGGCCGCGGAAGTCGCGGATGCGGGGCAGGGCGAGCGAGATGAGACGGTCCAGGAACTCCCACGCGCGGTCACCGCGGAGGGTGACGTGCGCGCCGATGGCCTGGCCCTCGCGCAGCTTGAACTGAGCGATCGACTTCTTCGCCTTGGTGACGACAGGCTTCTGGCCGGTGATGGCGGTGAGGTCTGCGACCGCGCCCTCGATGACCTTGCTGTCGCGAGCGGCCTCGCCGACACCCGTGTTCACGACCACCTTGACGAGGCCGGGAACCTGCATCGGGTTCGCGTAGCCGAACTCGTCCTGCAGCTTCTGACGGATCTCGTCCCGGTAGACCTGCTTCATACGCGGCTGGATTTTGCCAGTCTGCGCAGCGGTATCCGTGCTCATTCTCAGATGTCCTTACCCGACTTCTTCGCGTAGCGCACGCGAACAGTCTTCTTGACGCCGTCCTTGACCTGCTCCTCGAGACGGAACCCGACGCGGGTCGGCTTCTTGGTCTCGGGGTCGACGAGCGCGACGTTGGACACGTGGATGGGGGCCTCGAGGGTCTCGATGCCGCCGGTCTTCGTGCCGCGCTGCGTCTGGCCGACGCGGTTGTGCTTCGTGATGTAGTTGACGCCCTCGACGACGACGCGGTTGCCGCCGTCCACGACCTCGAGCACCTTGCCCTGCTTGCCGCGGTCTCCACCGCGCTCGGGCTTGGCGCCGGAGATCACCTGGACGAGGTCGCCCTTCTTGATCTTCGCCATGAGTTACAGCACCTCCGGTGCGAGCGAGACGATCTTCATGAACTTGCGGTCACGAAGCTCGCGGCCGACGGGCCCGAAGATGCGGGTGCCGCGGGGCTCCCCGTCGTTCTTCAGGATGACGGCGGCGTTCTCGTCGAACTTGATGTACGAGCCGTCGGGACGGCGCGTCTCCTTGACAGTGCGGACGACGACGGCCTTGACCACGTCGCCCTTCTTCACGTTGCCGCCGGGGATCGCGTCCTTGACGGTGGCGACGATCGTGTCACCGAGACCCGCGTAGCGGCGGTTCGAGCCGCCGAGCACGCGGATGGTGAGCAGCTCCTTGGCGCCGGTGTTGTCAGCGACCTTGAGGCGGGATTCGTTCTGAATCACTTCTTACTCCTTGGTTCCAAGCGAGCCCCGGAGGGCTTACTTGGCCTTCTCGAGGATCTCGACCAGGCGCCAGCGCTTGGTGGCGCTCAGCGGGCGGGTCTCGTTGATGACCACGAGGTCGCCGATGCCGGCGGTGTTCTGCTCGTCGTGCGCCTTGAGCTTCTTCGTGCGACGGATGACCTTGCCGTAGAGGGGGTGCTTCACGCGGTCCTCGACCTCGACGACGATCGTCTTGTCCATCTTGTCGCTCACGACGTAGCCGCGGACGGACTTGCGGTAGCCGCGCTCGGCGGTCTCCTCGGTCTTGTTCTCGGTGGCCATCACTCAGCCTCTCCCTCGGCGGCAGCCGGCGTCTCCGCCTTGTCCGCCTTCTTCGCCTTGGTCTTCTTGGCCTTCGTCTCGACCGGAGCCGGCGTCGCCCGGATCCCGAGCTCGCGCTCGCGGATCACGGTGTAGAGACGCGCGATGTCGCGCTTGACCGCACGGATGCGGCCGTGGCTCTCCAGCTGGCCGGTGGCCGACTGGAAGCGCAGGTTGAACAGCTCTTCCTTGGCCTTGCGCAGCTCCTCGACGAGGCGCTGGTCTTCGAACGTGTCGAGCTCCTTGGGGGCGAGCTCCTTGGTGCCGATCGCCATTACGCGTCGCCCTCCTCGCGCTTGATGATGCGTGCCTTGAGAGGCAGCTTGTGGATTGCTCGGGTCAGTGCCTCACGGGCGAGCTGCTCGTTGACACCGGCGACCTCGAAGAGGACGCGACCCGGCTTGACGTTTGCGACCCACCACTCGGGCGAGCCCTTACCGGAGCCCATTCGGGTCTCGGCGGGCTTCTTCGTGAGCGGACGGTCGGGGTAGATGTTGATCCACACCTTTCCGCCACGCTTGATGTGACGCGTCATGGCGATACGAGCTGCCTCGATCTGACGGTTCGTCACGTACGCGGGCGTGAGCGCCTGGATGCCGAAGTCGCCGAAGCTGACCTTCGTGCCACCCGTGGCCTGGCCGTCGCGCTTGGGGTGGTGCTGCTTGCGGTACTTGACCTTGCGGGGGATGAGCATTACGCCGACGCTCCTTCCGCGACCGGCGCTGCCTCGGCGTCGTTGCGACGCGGGCCACGACGGCCGCCACGGTCGCGCTGCGAGGAGGGCTTACGCGAAGCCTCTTCACGCGCGAGTTCCTTGTTGGTGAGGTCGCCCTTGTAGATCCAGACCTTCACGCCGATGCGGCCGAAGGTGGTCTTCGCCTCGTAGAAGCCGTAGTCGATGTTCGCGCGGAGCGTGTGCAGCGGCACACGGCCCTCGCGGTAGAACTCCGAGCGGCTCATCTCGGCGCCGCCGAGACGGCCCGAGACCTGGATCCGGACGCCCTTGGCGCCGGCGCGCTGCGCACCCTGCAGGCCCTTGCGCATCGCGCGGCGGAAGGCCACGCGGGCGCTGAGCTGCTCGGCGACACCCTGCGCGACGAGCTGAGCGTCGGCCTCGGGGTTCTTCACCTCGAGGATGTTCAGCTGGATCTGCTTGCCCGTGAGCTTCTCGAGCTCACCGCGGATGCGCTCGGCCTCCGCACCGCGGCGGCCGATGACGATGCCCGGACGCGCGGTGTGGATGTCGACGCGCACGCGGTCGCGGGTGCGCTCGATCTCGATGTTGCTCACGCCGGCGCGGTCGAGCGACGTGGTGAGCAGCTGACGGATCTTGATGTCCTCGGCCACGTAGTCGGCGTACCGCTGACCCGGCTTGGTCGAGTCAGAGAACCAGCGCGAGACGTGGTCCGTGGTGATGCCGAGGCGGAAGCCGTACGGGTTTACCTTCTGTCCCATTACTTGCTCGCCTTCTTGTTGCCCGCAGCGGCCGCCTCGGCGACCTCCGGGGTCGAGAGCACGACCGTGATGTGGCTCGTGCGCTTCTTGATCTGGAACGCGCGGCCCTGTGCACGGGGCTGGAAGCGCTTGAGCGTCGTCCCCTCGTCCACGAAGGCGTTCTTCACGTACAGGTCCTGCTCGTTGAGGTACTCACCGGCGTTGCCGGCCTTGACCTGCGCGTTGGCGATCGCCGACTCGACGAGCTTGTAGATGGGCTCCGAGGCGGACTGCTGCGCGAACTTGAGGATCGCGAGAGCCTCCTGGGCCTGCTTGCCCTTGATGAGGGCCACGACACGACGAGCCTTCTGAGGGGTCACGCGGATGTGTCGCACACGTGCGATGGACTCCACCATTTCTCTCTCCTCTCGGTCGCCTTAGCGGCGACGGCCCTTCTTGTCGTCCTTCACGTGACCGCGGAAGGTGCGGGTGGGCGCGAACTCGCCCAGCTTGTGGCCGACCATGGTCTCGGTCACGAACACGGGGATGTGCTTGCGACCGTCGTGCACGGCGATGGTGTGTCCCAGCATGGCGGGGATGATCATCGAACGGCGCGACCAGGTCTTGATGACGTTCTTGGTACCCGCCTCGTTCTGCGAGACAACCTTGCGAAGCAGGTGCTCGTCGACGAAGGGGCCCTTCTTCAGACTGCGTGGCATCTTCTTGACTCCTACTTGCGCTTCTTGCCGGCGTTACGACGACGAACGATGAGCTTGTCGCTTTCCTTGTTCGCGTGACGGGTGCGGCCCTCAGGCTGACCCCACGGCGTGACGGGGTTGCGACCACCGGAGGTCTTGCCCTCACCACCACCGTGCGGGTGGTCGACCGGGTTCATCGCGACACCGCGGACGGTCGGGCGGACGCCCTTCCAGCGCTTGCGGCCGGCCTTGCCCCAGTTGATGTTGGACTGCTCGGCGTTGCCGACCTCGCCGATGGTGGCGCGGCAGCGTGCGTCGACGTTGCGGACCTCGCCCGAGGGCAGACGGAGCTGCGCGTAGGGGCCGTCCTTGGCGACGAGACGCACCGAGGCGCCCGCCGAACGGGCCAGCTTCGCGCCGCCGCCGGGGCGGAGCTCGATCGCGTGGATGACCGTACCGGTGGGGATGTTGCGCAGCGGCAGGTTGTTGCCGGGCTTGATGTCGGCGCCGGAGCCCGACTCGACGATGTCGCCCTGACGGAGCTTCTCGGGCGCGAGGATGTAGCGCTTCTCGCCGTCGAAGTAGTGCAGGAGCGCGATGCGCGCGGTGCGGTTGGGGTCGTACTCGATGTGAGCGACCTTCGCGTTGATCCCGTCCTTGTCGTTGCGACGGAAGTCGATCACACGGTACTGGCGCTTGTGGCCACCGCCGATGTGACGCGTCGTGATGCGGCCCTGGTTGTTGCGGCCACCCGTCTTGGCGAGCGGGCGGAGCAGCGACTTCTCGGGCGTCGAGCGCGTGATCTCTGCGAAGTCAGCCACCGACGAGCCGCGGCGACCCGGGGTCGTGGGCTTGTAGTTGCGAATAGCCATTTCTCTCTATTCCTCCTGGCCGTCTCAGGCGACAGCCGTGAAGATGTCGATGGTGCCCGACTTGAGGGTCACGATGGCGCGCTTGGTGTCCTTGCGCTTGCCCGTGCCGAAGCGGGTGCGGCGTGCCTTGCCGACGCGGTTGATCGTGTTCACCGAGGCGACCTTCACGTCGAAGATCTTCTCGATCGCGAGCTTGATCTCCGACTTGTTCGAGCGGGGGTCCACGATGAACGTGTACTTGCCCTCGTCGATCAGGCCGTAGCTCTTCTCCGAGACGACCGGCGCGATGATGACGTCGCGCGGGTCCTTGTTGAGAGCGGTCATGCCGAGACCTCCTGGGTGGCGCCGGTCTTCTGCGCGATGAACGCGTCGATCGCGGCCTTCGTGAACACGACGTCGTCGGAGGTGACCACGTCGTAGGCGTTGAGCTGGTCAGCGGCCAGGACGTGGACGTTGCGCAGGTTGCGCACGCTCAGCCAGCCGAAGTCGTCCGTGCGGTCGAGCACGACGAGGACCTTCTTCGACGAGGTGACCTGCGCGAGGAACTGCGCAGCGGCCTTCGTCGAGGGCTTCTCGGTGCCGAACGCGTCGACGACGTGCAGGCGTCCGCCGCGGAAGCGGTCGCTGAGCACGCCCGCGAGGGCGGCGGCGATCATCTTCTTGGGGGTGCGCTGCGAGTAGTCGCGCGGCTTCGGACCGTGGACGATGCCACCGCCGGTCATGTGCGGCGCACGGATCGAGCCCTGGCGGGCGTTGCCCGTGCCCTTCTGCTTGAAGGGCTTGCGGCCGGCGCCCGAGACCTCACCGCGACGCTTGGTCGAGTGGGTGCCCTGGCGAGCCGCCGCGAGCTGCGCGACGACGACCTGGTGGATCAGCGGGATGTTCGTCTTGACGTCGAACACCGAAGCGGGAAGCTCGACCGTGCCGGTCTTCTTGCCGTCGGTGCCGAGGACGTCGAGAGCGAGAGTCGAGTCAGCCATGTGCCTCAGGCTCCCTTCACAGCGTTGCGGACGAAGACGATCCGGCCGCGCGCACCGGGGACGGCGCCCTTGACGAGCAGCAGACCCTTCTCGGCGTCGACGGCGTGAACCGTGAGGTTGAGGACGGTCACGCGCTCGCCGCCCATGCGGCCGGCCATGCGCATGCCCTTGAAGACGCGGCTCGGGGTCGACGACGCGCCGATCGAACCGGGCTTGCGGTGGTTGCGGTGCGCACCGTGCGAAGCCGAGACGCCCTTGAAGTTGTGGCGCTTCATGACACCCGCGGTGCCCTTGCCCTTGCTGGTGCCGACGACGTCGACCAGCTGGCCGGCCTCGAACACGCCGTCCACCGTGAGCTCCTGGCCCAGGGTGTAGTCGGCGGCGTCCGCAGTGCGGATCTCGGTGAGGTGACGACGGGGCGTCACGCCGGCGGCCTCGAAGTGGGCCGTGAGGGGCTTGTTCACCTTGCGGGGGTCGACCTGCCCGTAGCCGATCTGGACGGCGTTGTAGCCATCCTTCTCGACCGAGCGGATCTGCGTGACCACGTTCGGAGCGAGCTCGATCACCGTGACGGGGATGAGCTTGCCGTTCTCGTTCCAGACCTGGGTCATGCCGAGCTTGGTGCCGAGCAGACCCTTCGAAACCTTGTTGTTGATGTCAGCCATGTCGAACCTCAGAGCTTGATCTCGATGTTGACGTCAGCAGGGAGGTCCAGACGCATGAGCGAGTCGACCGCCTTGGGGGTCGGGTCGACGATGTCGATGAGGCGCTTGTGGGTGCGCATCTCGAAGTGCTCGCGGCTGTCCTTGTACTTGTGAGGCGATCGGATGACGCACACGACGTTCTTCTCCGTCGGGAGCGGCACCGGGCCGACGACCTGAGCGCCGGCACGGGTCACCGTGTCGACGATCTTGCGCGCCGACGTGTCGATGACCTCGTGGTCATACGACTTCAGGCGAATGCGGATCTTCTGTCCCGCCATTGTCTGTCTCTCTTTCCGCGTCGTACCTCTCGGGCATTGGACGCACTGCGGCGCTGGCGCGCCTTCGGCACATCGAGGCCGCCCGAGGACGGCGCATGCTGCACCACTGTTCTGCTGTCAATCGGCCGTCCGGAGACGACCGCAGCCGCACTTCTCCCCGGGAGGGGAGGTGGGGTTGTGTGTGTTCTGCTGCCCGCGGCCTAGGTCTCTGCGCTCGAGGCGCCGCCTATGCACTGCCCTGGCAGTGATCCGGCTGGCGCGCCGAAGCGCACGCCGGAATGTGGAACCTGTCTATTCTGCCATCCCCGACGCCGTCGTCGCAACCCGGGCGTGTCGCGCCCCGGGCCGTTGTGCCGCAAGGGATCCCGGGCAGGCGTTCAGGTTCGTCGCGCACCCCTCCGGGTGCCCCGTCTCCGGGCTGCCGGGGCGGTCGCGCCCCCTCCTGCATGTCTCACTTTCGGCGGCCATCCGCTCGTCATTCCGGCGACGAGTGAGACACGGACGAGTGGGTCGCCGACGTGCTGCGGGGGATGTCTCGGTTTCGGCGGCCATCCGGTCACCATTCCAGCGACGAGTGAGACACGGATGGGGGTGGTAGCACGGCCGATGCGGGCATGTCTCACTTTCGGCGGCCATCCGGTCACCATTCCAGCGACGAGTGAGACACGGACGGATGGATGTCTCACGCGCTGCGGGGCATGTCTCGGTTTCGGCGGCCATTCGGTCGCCATTCCAGCGACGAGTGAGACACGGACGGATGGATGTCTCACGCACTGCGGGGCATGTCTCGGTTTCGGTGGCCATCCGGGCACGATTCCAGCGACGATTGAGACACCGGTGGCACCGCCTGAGACACCACCAGGTGGGTGTCTCACTCGCAGCGGCTATGGGCCCTCGATTCCCACGCCAGGTGAGACACGGCCAAGGTGGCGGATCCGTGCTCCGATGCCGTAGGCCGATCCGCCTCGAGGATGCTCATCCGCTTGCCGCGATTCGCGACGAACCGGCGTCCGTTCGAAGCGCGGCTGCCCCACACGCCAGCCCCGCCCGCCGAGCGAGCCTCGTGCCGCTCAGTACCAGCCGACGGACTGGGAGTGACCCCACGCGCCGCACGGGGTGCCGTAGGTGCCCGCGATGTAGCTCAGGCCCCACGCGATCTGGGTGGCCGGGTTCGTCGCCCAGTCCGCGCCGAACGACGCCATCTTGTCGCCGGGGAGCGCCTGCGGGATGCCATAGGCGCCGCTCGACGGGTTCTGGGCGGTCGACGACCATCCCGACTCCTTGTCCCAGAGGGACACGAGGCACGCGAACTCGCCGTCGCCCCAGCCGTACTGGTCGGCCGCCATCTGCCGTGCGATCTCCTGCGCGCTGCCCGACGGCACCGCCGGCGCCTGGGGCGCGGGCTGAGGCGCGGGAGCAGCCTGCTCCTGCTGAGCCTGCTCCTCCGCCGCCTGCTGCTCCGCCGCGGCCTGCTCCTCCGCGGCGCGCTGCTCCGCCGCGGCCTGCTCTGCGGCCGCCTTCTCGGCGGCAGCCTTCTCCGCGGCGGCCTTCTCGGCCGCGGCCTTCTCCTCGGCGGCCTTGCGCTCGGCGTCGGCCTTCTCGGCGGCAGCGGTCTCGGCGACGACCTCGTCGGTCTCCGCCTCGGCGTCCTCGGCCGCGGCGAGCACCGTCACGACGGGGAGCTTGTCGGAGGCGTCGAGCGTCGCGACGTACTTCTCGAGCTGCGCCGTGTCGACCGAGGGGTGCGCCTCGTCGATCGCCTGCTGCGCGGCGTCGAGGGCCTCGGTCGCCGTCCGCGCCGCGGTGTCGACCGTCGCCGCGGCCGTGACCTCCTGCGCGGTGCGCGGCACGGGCGTCAGCTCGACAGCGGCCGCGGCGACGCTCCCGCCCGCGGCGGAGAGGCACAGCGCGAGAGCCGACCCGATCGCCCAGCGGCGACGGCGGCGGCGCTCCTTCTCCTGACGGAGGAGCACGAGGTGGTTCGGGCGGGGGAAGGGGGTGAGAAGCTGCTCGGCCATGCGGTGTCCTGATCTCGTGTTCGTGGCTCAGTACCAGTCGGTGGCCTGGGAGTGCCCCCAGGCGCTGCAGGGGGTGCCGTACGCGGCGGCGATGTACTCGAGGCCCCAGGCGATCTGCGTCGACGCGTTGGTCTGCCAGTCGGCGCCGGCCGTCGCCATCTTGTCGCCGGGGAGCGACTGCGGGATGCCGTAGGCACCGCTCGAGGGGTTGGTCGCGGTGTACGACCATCCCGACTCCTTGTTCCAGAGCGAGACGAGGCACGTGAACTCGCCGTCGCCCCAGCCGTACTGCTCGGCGGCCATGGTGCGGGCCGTCGCCTGCGCGCCCTCGACCGTGTTGGCGGCTGCCGCGGCCTCGGCGGCGGCAGCGGCCTCCGCCGCCTCGCCGGCCGCCTTCTCCTCGGCGGCCTTCTTCGCGGCCTCCGCGTCGGCGGCTTCGGCGGAAGCGGTCTCGTCGACGACGCGCTCGGTCTCGGCAGCGGCGTCTGCGATGGCGGCCTCGACGGTGACGACGGGGAGCTTGTCGTACGCGCGGAGGGTGTCGACCTGCTCGACGAGCGCGGTCGTGTCGACCGACGGATGGGCGTCGGCGATCGCCGCCTCGGCCTCCTCGATCGCCGACGTCGCGGCCTCGACCGTCTCGGGCTGCACGAGGGCGACCGTCACCTCGGCGGCCGTGCGTGCGCCGGTGTGGAGCTCGGCGGCCGCTGCCGCGACGCTTCCGCTCGCGGCGGTCACGCAGAGGGCGAGCGTCGCGCCGATCGCCCAGCGGCGGCGCGTGCGTCGCTCCTTCTCCTTGCGGAGCAGCGAGAGGTGGTTCGGTCGGGGGAACGGGGCGAGCAGGGGCTCACCCGCTTCGAGATCGCGGGGCATTCAACGTCCTGTGTCGTGGGGGCCGGCGGTGCGCCGGGGCGGGCGCCGGTCTCGCCGGTGAGGATGCCGGTGTCGGGTGCACCGGTGCGGCCGCCGTTCGGGCGTCGGCCACAGGACGAAGACCCTGACCCGCGAGTCTGGGCGGTCTCTGGGTATGCCCTCCGAGGCGCATGGATGGCCCCGCGCACGTCGATCACGGAATGTAACGGATCGATAACGAGAGATCCGCATGCTGACGCGGATCGCGGAGGGGCGCGTCACACCGCCCGAACGGGAACCTCCGAAATGCCTGGCAATCCCCCGAAGCGGGCGCGATCAGCGCGTGAGCGCCACTCCCTCGGCGACGAGGACGCCGCGGATCTCGTCGATCTCGGCGGCGTCGAGCGCGCCGAGCGGGGCGGATGTCGCGGGCGTCGCGATCACGCCGCGCAGCCACAGCGCGGCCTTGAATGCCCCGAGCGCCGCGGCCGTGTAGCCGAGTCGCGCACGGTCGCCGACCTCGGTGATGCGGAAGAGCCGGATGAGCCGCTCCTGCTCGCGCCGTGCGGTCGCGATGTCGCCCGCGGCGACGGCCCGCTCGATGGCGACGTAACCGGCGGGATCGACGTTGCCGAGGCCGGGGACGATGCCGGCCGCGCCGAGCTCGAGGGCCAGGTCGGCGAACAGCTCGGAGCCGGTGAAGACGGCGACGTCGGTTCCGGCGACGGCGTCGAGCGCCCGCCGGAAGCCCGCGATGTCGCCGCTGGAGTCCTTGAAGCCCGCGATCACACCATCCCGAGCTAGCTCGCCGAGGACGGATGCCGGAAGCGGCACGTGCGTCGCAGACGGGATGTCGTATGCCACCACGGGGATCGACACGGCCTCCGCCAGCAGCCGGTAGTGGCGGGAGATCTCATCGGCGTGCGGCGCGACGTAGAACGGGGGCGTTGCGACCACGGCATCGACGCCCGCCGCCTCCGCCCGCAGCGCGTGCCGCACGACCCTCGCCGTGCCCGTGTCGATGACGCCCGCGAGCACGGGGACGCGCCCGGCCGCCGCCTCGACCGCGACCTCCGCCGCCCGCACGCGCGTCTCGTCGTCGAGCAGGGCGATCTCCCCCGTCGACCCGCCGACGAAGACGCCGCCCGCGCCCGCCGCGATCTGGTCCTCGACGACCCGGACGAGGCTCGCCTCGTCGAGAGCCCGCTCATCCGTGAGGGGCGTGACGACAGGAGGGATGACTCCGCGCAGCATGTGCCGCACCCTACCGAACGCACGGGGCGAGCGGGTGAACCGCCCTGGACGCAGACGAGGGCCCCGCCGTCCGGCGGGGCCCTCGTGCGCTCACGGCTGCGTCAGCGGTCGTTGCCGATCGCGCCGTCGATGTTGTCGCGGACCTCGTCGATCTTGCCGTCGACCGAGTCCGGGAGGATCTTCTTCGCGAAGTCGGCGACGCCGCCGAGCACGTTGTCGCTCACCTGCTCGGCCTGGTCGCTGTGAAGCGCCTCGTCGACCTTGTCCTTGTTCTGCTCGTAGAGATCCTTGCCCTTGTTCACGAGGTCATCCAGACCCATGTCACCCTCCTCGGCGTTGGACGCCCGCAGGTCCGGGCGCTTCGCGATCAGTCTGGCATCCGGGGAGCGCAACCGGCTAGACATCCGGGTGAATTCGTGCATGGGGTGCCCGGGGCGCGACCGGACCGGCCACGACGCGCGGCGCGTCAGGAGGCCGTGACGCGAGGCGCGTCAGGAGGCCGCGACGCGCGGCGCGTCAGGACGCGGTGTCGCCGGGGAAGAGCGCGGCCTTGCCGGTCTTCAGGAGGATCACGATGTCGCCCATGACGCTCCAGTTCTCCACGTAGGAGAGGTCGAGACGCACGCTGTCGTCCCACGAGAGCGTCGAGCGTCCGGAGACCTGCCACAGGCCCGTGATGCCGGGCTTGACGAGGAAGCGGCGGTGCACGTGGTCGGCGTACTGGTCGACCTCGCGCTGGATGGGCGGGCGAGGGCCGACGAGCGACATGGATCCGCCGAGCACGTTGAACAGCTGCGGCAGCTCGTCGAGGCTGAACTTGCGCATGACCCGGCCGACCTTCGTCACGCGCGGGTCGTCCTTCATCTTGAACTGCACCTCGTTGCCGAGGTCCTGCTGCTCGATGAGGTCGTCGAGGAGGTGCTCCGCGCCCACGACCATGGAGCGGAACTTGAGCATCTGGAACTCGCGCCCGTGGCGCCCGATGCGGGTCTGCTTGTAGATGACGGGGCCGGGCGAGGAGACCTTCACGATGGCCGCGAGCACGAGGAGCACGGGGCTCAGCAGCGTGACGATGAAGAGCGAGCCGAAGAGGTCCATCATGCGCTTGACGAAGCGCTGGCCCGGCGAGAAGCGCGGGGTCTCCACGTGCATGAGCGGGAGGCCCGACACGGGGCGCATGTGGATGCGCGGACCCGCGATGTCGGTGATGCTCGGCGCGAGCACGAGGTGCTGGCGACCGGCCTCGAGCGCCCAGGAGACCTGCTTGACCCGCTGCGGCCCGAGTTCGTCGGTGCTCGTGATGACGACGGTGTCGGCGCCCGTCACCTCGATCGCGCGCTCGACCGAGTTGACGCTGCCCATGACGGGGATGTCGGTGTCGGTGAGCTGCCCCGCGATGCGCCCGGTCGGGATGCACGCGCCCACGATCCGGTAGCCGGCGCCCTTCGCGCGCTTGAGCTCGCGCGCCGTGTGCGCGACCGAGCGCTCGGAGCCCACGAGGAGGACGCGCGCCGAGTACTCCCCCTTCGCGCGCTGCCGCGCGAGCCAGCGTCGCCAGATCCAGCGCTCGATGAAGAGCGCGGCGACTCCGGACGGGAGGGCGATGAGCAGGTACCCGCGGGCGATCTCGACCTTGAGGAGGAAGGCCGCGATGGCGATGACGCCGAAGAGCATGAAGCTCGCGTCGAAGATGCGCTTGTACTCGGCCGTCCCGACGCCGATCACGCGATCGGAGCGCGTGTCGTTGAGGGCGAGCACCATCATCCAGAGCAGCACGACGACGACCGAGAGCATCGTGTACGACGTGAGCCCCGGCAATGCCGGGATCGGCATCTCGATGAGCTTGTGCATGCCGAGCCAGCTGAACTGCGTGCCGAACACGACGAGCGTGAGGACGATGAAGTCGGTCAGGCGCAGGTAGCGCGCGTAGCGCTTGCGCCAGTTGAACTTCGGCGGCGCCGACGCGGCGACGACCGGGATCTTGCCGCTCGCGGTGCGCACGAGGGCGGGGAACGCTGCGCTCGTCGTGAGAGCAGAGGCGGTCGTCGCGGCGGCGGACTCGGCGTCCGCGGCGCGCTGCCCGCTTCGTGTGATCTCCGTGGTCACGCGTGTTCCCCCGTGTCCTGATCGAAAGATGGACTGAGGCAGTGTACCGCGCAGGTTATTCCCAGACACGCCGAGGCGCGCGCGAAACGGCTCGAACGGGCGCTTCTGCCCATCAGCCGCATGCCGTCAGCGCACCCGTCGTCGCCTGCACCATCGGGGTCGAGCGCAGCGCGAGCGGGCCGAACTCGCCCTCGCCCGAGAACGTCGCCGTCACCGTCGCGAGCTCGCTCGGGTCGAGCACGGTCGTGAACCACGCGACCGGACGACCGAGGTCGACGACGTCGTCGCGCCGGAGCGTGACCTCCTCGCCCTCCACCGCGACCGACTCGACGGTCGTGCCCGGAGGGCCATACACGTATACCTGCGTGTGGAAGCGCGTCCCGTCGGTTTGGCTCTTCACATACTGCGGAAGCGCATCCGCGGTCGCCTGGTCGATGTCGAGGTGCAGCGTCGTCCGCACCTCGAAAGTCGACGCGTCGGCCTGGCACGTCTGCGTGACGTCGATGTTCGACTTCATGTAGTAGTCGATCTTCGACGCCGACTCGTCGCGGAAGAACACGCCGAGGGTCGTCTGGTCGTCGTTGTCCTTCGGCAGGATGCCCGCGACCTTCTCGTCGGCGATCTGCTTCTGGACATCCTCGTTCTGGCTGTGGAAGAGGATGTTGCCGCCCTCGATCCCGTGGCGGATGGCCCACAGCATCGACTGGATGTCGAAGTCGCCGGCCGACACCTTCGTGAAGACCTGCTCGGCGACGCTCGCGAAGAACTCGTCGGCCGCGGCCGGATCGGTGACGCTGTCGAAGCGGCTGTAGACGTCGCTCAGCAGCAGCTGCGCGGCGTTCTGGCTCGTCATGACGTCGCCGGTCGTCAGCTGGATGGGCCCGGTTGCCTCGAGGATGTAGCCGAGCGCGATCGGGTCGATCGACGCGACCCCGTCGATGCGGTCGTCGGAGATGTCGCGCTGCCAGAACTTCGTGACGATCTCGGCCATCGTCGGGAAGTCCGGACGGCTCGGCGACGTGTTGACGTGGTGGATGAGGTACTCGTTGTAGAGGTCGAGCGCGCTCTGGTCGACGTCGACGTCGACCGGCACGAACTCGGTGAAGTCGGCGCTCGAGGCCTGGTTCACGATCTGCAGGTTGCCCGCATCGGCGCTCATGAGGGTCTGCGACGCCGCGGACCCGCCGAGGCCGACCGACTCCGCGTTGTTCTGGAACACGAGCAGGTAGTTGCGCGAGCCGTTCGCGCCGAGCAGCTCAGGGCCGTACTCGAACGCGGGCGCGGCGACCGACATCACGGAGTCGACGAGGTTCACACCGGTCTGGACAGGAGCGATGAGCGTGCCGGCGGCCTTGACGTCGGCGATGCCCTCGGCGATGCGCACGACGTCGTCGGTCGAGTCCTGGAGGAGCGGCAGCACGCGCGCGATGATCGACTCGCCGCTGTCGGATGACATCGCCTCGAGCGCGGGCTGGCCGATCCGGTTGCTGACGACGTCGAGCGCCTCGGCCGCGAGGCGCACGCCGCGAAGGTTGTCGCCGGCCCACGGGATGAACTCGGCGAGGCGCCACACCGGGTCGACCGAGACGCTCGCGGCGTTCGCGGCATGCTCGCCGAGGATGGGCACCGACACCTCGAGGGTTCCGCCGTCCTGCACGTGGTTCACCACGCGCTGGGCGGCCTCGAGCTCGCTCTTGACGATGAGCACGCGCGCGCCCAGCCACAGGCCCGCGACCACGAGGACGGCGATGCCGATGAGCACGCCGATGCGGATGCGGCGGCGACGCGAGCCGTCGCCCTTCTCCTTCGCGCCCTTCCCGGGCGGCGGGGCGGATGGCGGTGCCGCGCTCTCGCCCCGGGGCGCGTCGAGGAGCTGGGTCGGCGCGTCGAAGCGCTGCGTCGGCGTCGCGTCGGCGGCCCCGCCGACCGCGCCCATGCGGGTCGTCGGCGTCTCCCCCGCGTCGCGCGGGGTGTGCAGCACCTGCGTCGCGGGCGCCGCGTCGGCGCCGCCCGGCGCCTGCGCGGAACCCGGCGCGTCCTGCCGCTCGAGGTCGAACACGTCGATGCGGCCGGTCGCGGCCGCATCGATCCCGGTGGCGTAGAACCCGGGCTCCTGCGGTGCCTCAGCCTGGCGTGCGAGCCGTCGGGCGCGTCGACTCAGGGGCTTGTCGCGCGCGTCGTCCTGCGAGTGGGGCATTCTCCAACCCTACGAAACCTTCTGCAAGATTCCCTCGTTGTCGCGTGCGCGACATGGCCGGAGCGCGCGGCCCCGGCCATCCGCTCGTCTCAGTCCTCGGGGCGCGCGGGCGTCTCCGTGGGGTCGGGCGTCGCGGTCGGCGACGCCGTCGGCGTCGGCCCGTCGGCGGGCGAGAAGTCGCCGGCCAGGAAGACGGCGCTGCCCGTCAGCGGCACGGTCACGGTGCCGTTCTCGGGCTCGAGGGTCGTCACGGCGCCCGACATGTCGGTCATCGTGATGGGGCCCGACGCCTCGTACTCGGCGCTGGCCTGGCCGTTGAGCGTCCACGCGACGCGGACGCCGTCGGACTCCTCGCCGAAGAGGTAGGAGTGGTTGCCCGACCCGATGTCGTCGCGCGCGGTCGCCTCGCGCCCGCCCAGCTGGTCGATGAAGAGCGCCTGGGCGAAGGCGGCGGGCTTCGGAGCCGCGGTCGCGACGCTCGCGGCCTCCTGGTAGAACATGCCGAAGTTGCCCTCGTGGTTGTTGCCGTCGGTGCTGTCGTCGATGAGGTCGTACCAGTAGTACTTCTCGACGCCGTTCGCGAGGCTCACGGCCTCGGCCGCGACGAGGTTCTGCGCCTGCGCCTCGAGCGAGCGCGCCTGGCCGAGCTCGTTGCCCGTCGTCCATCCGAACTCGGTGAGCCAGATCGGCAGCTCGCCGCCCGCGCCCGCCTGCATGTTCTCGCGCGCGTCGGCGAACGCGCCGGTCAGGTTCTCGGGCTGCTGGTAGTACGACGGGTTGTACGGGTGGAAGCTCATCGCGTCGGCGTGCGCGAGGGTGTCGGTCTCGGCCCACAGGCGCCGGAACCACTCGGCGTCGTAGTTGGCCGTCGAACCCGCGATGATGGGGATCGAGTCGTCGACCTTCGCCTGCACCGACTGGACGAGCGGGAAGTAGCAGGTCGGCGCGGTGCCGCAGCCGCCCGTGTTGAAGCGCTCGTGGTTGAACTCGTTGAACACCTCGAGGCCGACGACGTCGAACCGCTGCGCGATCGCCGCGGCGTAGTTGCCGTACGCCTCGACCGCGCCGGGCGACGACGGCGGGTTGCCGCCGTCGTAGAGCGGGTTGCCGTAGTTGACGATGCCGAGCAGGCCGATGCCGTGCGCGTGCATCTTGTCGAACTCGGACGTGTAGTGGCTGCCGAACTCGTAGACGCCGGGCGTGCGCTCGTTCTGCTCCCACAGCACGTCGTTGCGCGCCGAGCCGAAGCCGACCGACTGCAGCACGTCAGCCGCGTCGACGTACCACGACTGGTCGACGTGGGTGATCGCGCCGATGCGCTCGTCGGGCGCGATGCGGGCGCCCTCGAAGTCGACGACGGCGACGGGGGTCGCGACGCTCTGGCCCGAGGCGTCGGTGACCGAGACGCGGTAGTAGCCCTGCGTCACGCCCTCGAGCGGGATGGCCGAGACGCCGTCGCGCAGCGGGGCGGTCCCCTCGGCCGCGACCGAGCCGTCGGCGCGGGTGACCTGCCAGCGCGCGTCGCCGGCGCCCATCTTCACGCCGAGCGCCGCGCTCTTCTCGCGGAGGATCAGGGCGTTGTTGAGGATGCCCCAGTCGGAGGTGACCTCCTCGAACGACGGGTTCGGCACGACGTTCTCGCCGCCCTGGGGCGTCAGCGAGAGGTCGTCGATGCCGAGACCCGACACCGGCCCCTCGATCTGGATCGCGATGGTCGTCTCGCCGGCGCCCTCGGGCGCGGTGTACTCGCCCTCGACCTCGGTCCACGACGCGTCGATCTCGCCGAGCTCGATGCGCGTCTCGCCGATGAGGATGGCCGCGGAGACGGGCTCGGGCAGGGTCGCCATCTGGCGCACCTGCGCCGAGAAGTCGTAGGTGGTTCCCGCCTGGACCGCGACCGTCGCGGTGAGGGCGGCGACCGGTGCGTCGACGACAGGGGCGTCGATGTACGCGGAGGTCTCGCCGCTCGCGGCATCGCCCGCCTGCGGCCACACGTCGGCGATCTGCGCGGAGCCCGCGCCCTGCCATCCGTTGAGCGCGCCCTCGACGGGAACCGAGACCGGCAGCTCGACGGGCTCCGGCGTGGGGGTCGGCGTCGGGGTGGGGGTCGGCGTCTTCGTCGCCGTCGGCGTCGCGGTCGGCGTCTCCGACGCGACCGGCGCGGGCTGCTGCGTGAGGTTGAGCGCGAGCGCCGTGCCTCCGCCCAGCACGGCGACCGCGCCGACGGCGCTCGCCGCGATGATGGCGATCTTCTTCTTGTCTCTCTGGCGAGCGAACATCGGCTGGTCCTTCCCCCGAGGGCTGGTCGACTGCGTCAATCCTGTCACCCGCGCGGCTCCTCCCCCTGCGCATTGCCCGGGGATGCCGCCTCCCGGCGCCGGCCATCCGCCTCCGTAGGATTGACGCATGCCGCACGACACCCCGCTCATCGACGTCGTCGTGCCCGTGTACGGCGGCTGGGATCATGTCGAGCCGTGTCTGCGCGCGCTCGAGGAGCAGACGGTCGCAGCGAACGTCATCGTCGTCGACGACCGCTCGCCCGACGACACCGCCGACCGGATCGCCCGCGCGTTCCCGGGCGTGACGCTCCTGCGCAACGGCCGCAACCGCGGATTCGCGCACACCTGCAACCGCGGCATGGCGCACGGCGAGGCGCCGTACGTGCTCCTCGTGAACAGCGACGTCATCGCCGAGCCGACGCTCGTCGAGCACGTCCTGGCGGCCTTCGAGGCGGCGCCGTCGACGGTCGGCAGCGTGGCTCCCCTGCTCCTGCGCCCGGATGGCCGCGTCGACTCCCTGGGGATCACGGTCGACGCGACGGCTGCGGGCTTCGTCCGCTATCACGGCGCGACGGTCGACCGCGCGTCGGCGACGCGGCCCGCGCTGCTCGGACCGTACGGCGCCGCCGCGGCATATCGTCGCCGCGCGCTCGGCGAGGTCGGCCTGCTCGACGAGGGCATCTTCATGTACGGCGAGGAGCTCGACCTCGCGTTCCGACTGCGGGCCGCGGGATGGGACGCGATCGGCCTCGAGACGCCGGGCGGCATGCACATCGGCGGCGCGTCGGCCGGCGAGGGCTCGCCCAAGCAGCGGTACCTCGCGGGCTTCGGGCGCGGCTACCTCCTGCGCGCGTGGGGCATCCTCCGGACGCGTCGGGCGGCGCGCGCACTCGTGACCGAGGCGATCGTGTGCCTGCGCCGGATCGTGCTGTACCGCGACGTGAAGTCGCTCACCGGGCGGATCGCCGGATGGCGCGCGGCGGCGCGCGAGGTGCGGCCGCAGTTCCCGCTCGCGGCGGCGGATGCCTCGATCGACATGCCCCGGTCGCTCCGGATGCGCTCGGCGTCGTTCTGGGAGAAGCTGTGACGGGCTCTCGCTGATGGCCCTCGCACGACGGCTCCTGAGCTTCTCGACGATCCCGGCGGCGTCGGCGCTCATCCCGTTCCTCGTCCTGCCGGTCCTCGCGTACAACGCGGGAGCGGGCCCGTGGGTCGCCGTCGCCGTCGGCCAGTCCGTCGGCGGGTTCTTCGCGCTCGCCGTGAGCCTCGGCCTCAATGTCGTCGGGCCCACGCTCGTGAGCCTCGCGCCCGAGGCCGAGCGCCCCGAGCTCTTCGCGACCGGGACGCGCGCTCGCCTCGCGGTCGCCCTCCCCGGGGCGCTCGTCGCGGCGGTGATCGCAGCGGTGCTTGCTCCCGGTGCCGACGCCCCGATCGCGGCGACCATGGCGGTCGCGATCACGCTCGGCGGGCTGTCGTCGGCGTGGTTCCTCATCGGGCTCGGGCGGCCGCTGCCGCTCATCCTGTTCGAACTGCTCCCCCGGGCCGCCGCGACCGCACTGGGCGGCGCGATCATCCTCGTCGGCGGCCCTGTGCTCTGGTACCCGGCGCTCCTGCTGCTCGCGATCGCGGGAGGCGTCGCCGCATATGCCGCGACCGTGATGAAGCCCGCCGCCCTCGTGCGCGGCGACTGGCGGGGATCGCTCGCCTTCGCCCGTCGACACCTCGCGGCGGCGGCGACGGAGACGGTGAGCGGCGCGTACACGACGCTCGCCGTGTCGCTCGTCACGGCCGGGACGACAACCGCGCAGGCCGCCGCCTACGTCTCCGGCGACAAGCTGTTCCGGATGGGCCAGACGGTCGTGGGCGCGCAGGGCAACGCCCTGCAGGGCTGGGTCGTCGAGGAGGATCGCGCGCACTTCGGCGCCCGCGCGCGCAAGGCCCTGCTCCTGCACGCGGTGCTCGGCGTGCTCGGGTTCGCGGCCTTCGCGCTCATCGGGCCGTGGCTGACCGGCATCCTCTTCCGCGGGAAGGAGATGGACGCGGCCACCGCCATCCTCTTCGGCGCAGCGATCCTCTGCATCTCGCTCACGACATCCCTCGGGCGGCATGTGCTCGTGCCGCTCGGGCGCACCCGCGCGATCTTCGTGAGCGTCGTGGCAGGTGCGGTCGTCGGCGTGCCGCTGACGCTCGCGCTGTCGGCGCTGTGGGGGTCGGTCGGCGGCGCGACGGGCCTCGCCTCCGCCGAGGTCGTCGTGCTCCTCGTGCAGGTGGGGTACGTGCTCGCGGCGCGGAAGGCGAGGGTGTGATGCGGGTTCTCGTGGTCGTCCTGAACTGGAACGGCATCGACGACACCGAGGAGTGCCTCGACGCCCTCGCGGCGCAGACGCGTCCGGCCGACGTGCTCGTCGTCGACAACGGCTCCTCCCCCGACGACGTGCGGCGTCTTCGCGCGCGAGCCGCGAGCGGGGCCATCCGCCTCCGCCTGGAGCCCGAGAACCTGGGATTCGCGGGCGGCGTGAACGTCGGCATCCGCCTCGCGCAGCACGACGGCTACGACGCGGTCGCGCTGCTGAACAACGACGCGCTCCCCGAGCCCGACTGGCTCGAGGCACTCGTCGCGGCACTCGAGGCCGACGCGGACGCGGCGATCGCGACCGGGCTGCTCCTCCGGCGCTCCGACGACCCCGCGATCGCGGGCACGATCGACACCGCCGGCGACGGCCTGAGCGTCTGGGGCATGCCGTTCCCCCGCGGGCGATCGGATGGCCGCGCGGACGCCCCCGGGAAGGGGCGCGTATTCTCCGCGAGCGGCGGTGCGTCGCTCTATCGCACGGCGCTCTTCGATGAGATCGGCCTGTTCGACGAGACGTTCTTCGCGTACTTCGAGGACATCGACATCGGGTTCCGCGCGCGGCTCGCGGGCCACGAGATCGTGTACGAGCCGGCGGCTGTCGCCCATCATCGGATCGGCGCGACGAGCGGACGCATCCCCGGCTTCACCGTGCGGCAGACGTTCAAGAACCTCCCCGTGCTCCTCGTGAAGGACGTGCCCGCAGGCCTCCGTCACGTCATCTGGCCGAGGTTCGCCCTGCTCTTCGCGATGATGCTCGGCAAGACCTTCGCGACCGGCTCGGGAGGGCATGCCCTGCGCGGAATCGGCGGGGCCATCCGCCTGCTGCCGCACGCGCTGCGGGAGCGCCGCCGGATCCAGGCCGCCCGCATTGCGACCGCGGCGGACATCGACGCGCTCCTGCTGCACGACCTTCCTCCCGAGCAGCATGGGATGCGGAAGCTGCTGCGCGTCTTCCGGCGCTGAGGCCGGGCCGGGGCGGGTGGCCCGGGGCGCGTGTGGTTCGGACGGGGCCGGGGTGCTCAGCGGCGTCACCGGATTCGGACTCGTGGGACAGATGTGCGCGTGTCGCACGACACCAGGCCACACCAGCCCCACCGATCCGAATCGGGTGACGGCAGCGACGTCACGGGAATCGGAGTCGTGGGGCAGAAGTGCGCGTGTCGCACGACACCAGGCCACACCAGCCCCACCGATCCGAATCGGGTGACGGCAGCGACGTCACGGGAATCGGAGTCGTGGGGCAGAAGTGCGCGTGTCGCACCACGCCAGGCCACACCAGCCCCACCGATCCGAATCCAGTGACGGATGACCCGCCCCGCCACCCGCGCCCGCCATCCTGCCCCGCCCTGGCGCCGGCCCCGGCTACCCCGCGAGCTCGTCGTGCAGCGTCTGGGGCGCGCGACCGAGCGCTTCCGCCAGCGCCGGATGCACCGCCGCGAACTCCCCGGCGTGCGCCGCGGCGAACATCTCGACGAGCATGCCCGCGAGGAAGGCGTGGACGCCCGCGTCGAGGAGCCCCGAACGGAACTCCTCGGGCGAGACGACCGTGTGGCGGATGGCCTTCCCCGTCGCGCGCGACGCGACGTCGGCCACGGCCGCCATGTCGAGGGCTTCGCCGCCCGTGAGCGGCGGTGTCGCGCCGGTGCCGAGGCCGGTCGTGAGCGCGACGGCCGCGGCGTCGGCGAGGTCGGCGTGCGTGGTCCAGGAGACGGGGCCGTCGACGGGAGTCCGCAGCTCCCCCGTCGCCATCGCCCCGGTCAGCAGGATCGGCACGGTCGAGGCATAGAACCCGTTGCGCAGCGAGGTGTACGACAGGCCCGACTCGTCCAGGGCGGCCTCGGTCGCGTGGTGATCCCGCATCGGAGAGAACAGCGAGTCGGCGCGCGACGCCATGTGGCTCGTGTAGACCAGGTGCTCGACGCCCGCACCGCGCGCGGCGTCGATCGCGCGGCGGTGGAGCTCGACCGTATCCGGGCCGTTTCCGCGCGCCGAGACGAGAAGCACGCGCCGCGCTCCCTCGAAGGCGTCGATGAGCGACGCGCGGTCGGCGTAGTCCGCGCGGCGCACGCGGACCCCGCGCTCGGCAAGGCCCGCGGCCGCGGCTGGATTGCGGACGGCGACGCCCACCTCCTGCGCCCCCACGCGGTCGATGAGACGTTCGACAACCGCACTGCCGAGCTTGCCCGTGGCGCCTGTGACGATGATCATCCGTGCTGTGCTCCTCGTGTTCGCGCGCCGGCGCACAGCCGACGCGGTGGATGGCCCGAGTTCCGGGCGTCTCCACCCTCGCGCCGCGCCCGTCGCGGTGGAAGGATCGGGTCGGTCACGGGTATTGCCCCTGGAGTCATACCGGCACGCCATCGCGGTCGGGATGGTCGAGGATGGTCGCAGAAGAGGAGGTGCGATGCTCGAGTCCCGATCGCTCCGCTACTTCGTCGCGGTGGCGGAGGAGCTGAACTTCACGCGTGCCGCCGAGCGCCTGCGCATGTCGACGCCGCCGCTCTCGCGCGCCATCCGAGCCCTCGAGCGCGAGCTCGGCGTCACCCTGTTCGAGCGGAGCACGCACGCCGTGTCGCTCACGTCGGCGGGCATCGTCCTCCTCGAGCACGCTCGCACGGCCCTCGATGCGCTGCACGCCGCGGGACGCCGGGCACAGCGTGCGGCGGCCGCCCCGCGCGGCGTCGTGCTCGCGATGAAGGCCGACAACGACGGCGGATTCCTCGATGCTCTGCTCCGGCGCCTCGCCGAAGACGAGCCCGACCTCGAGGTCTCGGTGCGCCTATGCGCGTGGGGCGAGGAGCCCGTCCTGCTGCGGCGGGGCGAAGCGGATGTCGCGCTCATCCGCGGAGCGTTCGACCGCGCGGGCCTGGATGCCGACCGCCTGAGCGAGGAGGAGACCGTCGCCGCCGTGCGCGTCGACCATCCGCTCGCGGGAGCGCCGCTCGCCGGATCGGGCACGACCCTCGCTGCACTCGCGCTCCCGATCTCGGGTCCTGACGACGAGGCGGGCTTCCACGCGTACCAGCGTGCCCTCGTTCGCGACCACGACATCCGCGACCTGCCCCAGCTGCTCGCGCTCGTCGAGTTCGAGGGCATCGTCGCGCTGCTTCCCGCGCATGTGGCAGAGCGGTACCCGCGCCCGGGTGTCGCTTATCTGACGGTGGCCGACGCTCCGACGACGGAACTGTCGATCGCGTGGCCGCAGGACTCGCGGTCGCGCGCCGTCGCGGCGCTCGTGCGGGCAGCGGAGCAGGTCGCGGACGCCCCGGATCCGGCCCGGGCCCGCTGAGGCCGCCGGCGACCGCAGCCGAGGAGGCAGCGACGGGCCGGCACGTCAGGCCGAGTGACACAGCCGTCGAGGGCGCGACAGGGACACCACGTCGGGCCGAATGACGTCACCGGATTCGGAGCCTTGGGGCAGAAGTGCGCGTGTCGCACGCCACCGGGCCACACCAGCCCCACCGATCCGAATCGGGGAACGGCACCGACGTCACGGGAATCGGAGTCGTGGGGCGGATGTGCGCGTGTCGCACGACACCAGGCCACAGCGGCCCCACCGATCCGAATCGGGATACGGATGGGCGGTGTGGGAAGTCAGGTGACGGACGCGGGGCACGGATGGCCGGTACGGCAGGGCCGGGCCCGGTGACGGACGGCCCGTGACGGACGCGGGACACGGACGGCGGGCGACCCGGTGACGGATGCCGCCCCTACGCCCCCGCGGCGCCGTCGCGGCCGAACTCGCCTCGGATGAACGCCGCCGCGACCTCGCGGTCGAACACCTCGCGCTCGCGGCGGATGGCTGCACGGTACGGCTCCTGCGCGGCGAGCGCGGCGGCCGGGTCGGCGAGCACGCGCTCGATGGCGGTGTGCGCCGCCGCGACGACGTCGGGGGCGACGTCGACCTTGTGCTCCCACGGCAGCGGCACGTCGACGTCGTTGGCCCCCGCGCCGCGGCGCGCGACGAGCACGATCGAGCCCATCGCGGCGGCTTCGCGGGGCATCCGGTCCTTGCCGGGGTGCGTGCCGAGGTCGAGGTAGATGAGGGATGTCCGCAGCGCGTCGGCGACCTCGTCGCGCGTCATCCCGCGCAGCGGCAGGAGCTCGATGCCCGGCCAGCGCCGCGAGAACTCGCGCATGAGCGCGGCCGACTTCGCGGGGTTGTACGTGATGCGCGGCGCGCGGCCTTCGACCGTCACGGAAGCGGGGAAGTCCAGGGGCGTGTAGTCGGAGAGGATGGTCCCCACCCGGCCGAGGTGCGCGAAGACGTGGTTCCACGCGTAGTGCGACTGCACGAGGTGGCCCGCGCGGGCGAGCACGGCGTCCTCCCCCGTCGTGACGCCGCGCAGGGCGCGCTTGAGATGGCGGGCCCAGATGAGCGGCGGGCGCGACATCGGCGTGCGCTCGAGCGGGAGCGTCGACTTCTGGGCCCGCTCGATGACGAAGCGCGGCGCGTAGTCGATCGAGAGCCACCACACGAACGGCTGCGCGTGCGCGAGGCCCCGCAGCAGGAGCGCCTGCGTCTCGGGGACGACGACGGCGTTGCCCGGCGCATCGACGACCGCGGGCGCCTCGGGGGCGTCGTAGTGCGCGTAGCGCTCCGCGCGGGGTGCATCCTGCGTTCCCGGCACCGGGACGAGGAAAGCCTCCTGCCCCTGACGACGGAGCGAGTCGACGAGCTGGTGCAGCGCCTCGGGCCCGCCTGTGGCGAGCCCGCGCGGGAAGTAGACGTAGGTGGTCATGCGGCCTGACTGACGGAGGCGGATGGGATGCGACCATCCTGCCGTGTCCCCAGCCGCGTCGAGAACGCGACCGCCGTGATCGCGGCGAAGAACGGCACGAGGTGGTTGTCGCCGAGGAACGTCGTCGTGTCGAGCATGCCGTGCGCGAGCACCCACGAGACGCCGACGAACACGACGAGCAGCTCGACGGACGCGCGCGAGACGAGCTTGTCGTGGCGCGCGGCGCCGATGCGGCGGAGCACGGCGACGATCGGGAGCAGCGACAGCGCGATCGTCAGGAGCAGCGCGATGATGCCGGCGTCGGCCCACGCCTGCGCGAAGAGGTTGTGCGGCGGGAAGAGCTGCAGGCCGCGGCCGGGGAAGGCCATCCGCCACTCCTCCGCGATCGTGAGCCGCCAGTTGCCGAAGCCGAGCCCCGTGAACCAGTTCTCGGGGAACCTCTGGAAGACGACGCCCCACAGCCGCCGCCGCTCGTCGAGCGTGCGCACGACCTCGTCGAGCAGACGCGGTCGCATCGCGGTGACGACGGCGACGGCGCCCGCGGCCAGCCCTGCGCCGGCGACCGCGACGACGACCGTGAGGATGGGCTTGCGCACGGCGACGAGGGCGAGCACGCCGAGCACCGGCAGGATGACGATGGCGACGAGGGGCGTCTTCGATCCGGTTCCGAGGGAGGCGTCGAGCGAGATGGCCGCGACCGCGAGGAACAGCCAGAAGCGAGCGCGGCCCGGGCGCTGGAGGGCCGCCCACACGTACAGGCACGCGACCACCGCGAGGAAGAGAGACGCGGTGTTCGCGTTCAGGAAGAGGCCGCCGGCCTTGAAGATGTCGTTGACGTTCTCGGTGCTGCCGTGCGCGATCATCTCGACGCCCGGCTCGGTGAACACGCGCGCGATCGGCGACGTGAGGTACGCCTTCTCGAGATCGGGCGCGAGGCGGAAGAGCGTGACGAGCCACGCCTCGATGAGGATGAGCGGCGACACGATCGCGAGGGCCTCGATGAGTCCCTGCGGAGACGAGCGGATGGTCTCGCGCGCGAGGAGCGCGGTGGCGATCAGCGCGAGGGTGAGCAGGACGCCGTAGGCGGCCGAGCCGACCTTGTCGGCCCAGAGCACCGAGATCGCCTGCCACACGGCGAGCGCGCCGAGCAGCCCGATCCAGACGTGGGCGTTGCCGCGCCAGAAGCGCCAGATCGCGCCGGGGAGGAGGGCCGCCGTCGCGATGAGCCCGAGGGACGTGAACCCGAACGGGCCGAAGAACTGCAGCGTGCCGAGCGCAAAGGCGCCCGCGAGCAGCGTCCGCGCCGGCAGCCGGAACGACAGCAGGACGATGACGCCGGCCCCGAGCAGGGCGGCCGCGAGGATGAGGACGATCTCGAGCGGCGTGCGGGAGCCGAGGAACGACGGCTCGGCCAGGACGATCACGATCTGCTCCACACGTCGACGGCACGGTATGGAGGTCTTGCGTCCCCCGCCATCCAGGTTAGCGCTCTCACTTCCGAGCCCTGGGAGGCGGTGCCCGGGCGATAGTCCCCACCCCGGCCCGGCGGGCGCGCTAGGCCGCAAGTCGCGCGCGGCCAGCTCCCCGGCCGCTAGTCGCGCGGCGGGCGCGTCGAGCCGCGGACGACGAGACGTGTCTCGCTCACAGCGTGCGCGGGCTCGGTGCGTCCGCCGATGCGCTCGAGCAGCAGGGCCACCGCCGTGCGCCCCATGCCGACGCCGTCCTGGTCGATGGTCGTGAGGTCCACCCCGGGATGCCCCGCGAGGTCGATGCCGTCGTATCCCACGATGGAGACGTCGTCGGGTGTGAGCCCGGCGTCGGCGAGCGCCCGCTGCGCATCGAGCGCGAGCGAATCGTTGCCGGCGAAGATCGCGGTCGGCGGCTCCGGTTCGGCCAGGAGCGCGCGCACGACGTCGTAGGCATCTCCCCCGGCCTCGCCGCTCCGCGCCACGCGGATGGCGTGCGCAAGGCCGGCCTCTCGCATGATCCGCTCGTAGGCCCCGATGCGGCGACCGTGCGGCGAGCGGTCGCCGGAGTCCGCGGTGGTGATCGTCACGTGCGCGATCCTGCGGTGCCCGAGATCGATGAGGTGGCGCAGGACGAGCTCGGTGCCGAGGTCGTCGTCGCCCGTGACGGTGTCATAGAGCGCCGACTCGTCGTGGCGTCCGATCATGACGAGCGGCGTCATCGGCGCGATCCGCTCCAGCCATGCCTGCTCGATCTGCGGTCCGATCGCGACGAGGCCGTCGACCTGGCGGTCCACCAGCGCGTCGATGGGCCCGCGCTCGGATGCGCCCGGCGGGGTGGGCGCGACGATCAGCTGGTAGCGCGACCCCTCCATGGCGTCGGTCGCTCCCGTGAGGATCTTCGCGAGGAACGGGTTCGTGAGCGCGGGCAGCTCGAACCCGATCGTGTGCGTCGAGCCGCGCAGCGCGCGAGCCCCCACACGCGGGCGGTAGCCGAGCTGCTCGATCGCATTCTCCACGCGCTCGCGCATGGCGGGGCTCACGCCGTAGGCGTTGCGGATGACCTTCGACACGGCCGCGCGGGACACTCCGGCGAGGTCGGCGACATCCTGGATGGTCGCCTGCCCCACGCTCGCCTGCGTCATCGCCACGTCTCCCCTTCGACCCGCGGTCGCCCGCTTCGGCCTCATGGTAACAGCCGGATCTCGATTTCGTAGATCGCTCTACGAGTTTGTGTAGATCGATTGACAACCGCGCTTTCAGCTCCCTAGCCTGCTCATGCCGCGCAAGGTCGAGCGGCGCACAGACGAAGACGTTTCGCACCAGGAGGTTCCCTGATGTCCCCTCACACCCAGCGCAGGCTCCTCGCCGCGGCGGCTGCCGCCGGCGGCGCGGCGCTCGTCCTCACCGGATGCTCCGGCGGGGCGTCCGACGACGGCTCCGAGATCTCGATCCTCATCGACAATGCCGAGACCTCGGTCACCACGATGGAGGCCCTGGTCGAGGCCTTCGAGGCCGAGCACCCCGACATCCAGGTCGAGATCGAGACCCGCCCGCAGGGCACGGAGGGCGACAACGTCGTCAAGACGCGCCTGTCGACGGGCGAGATGACCGATCTGTTCGCCTACAACACGGGCTCGCTCCTGCAGGCGCTCAACCCCGACCAGCAGCTCGTCGACCTCGGCGACGAGCCGTGGGTGTCGAAGCTCCAGGACAGCTTCGTGCCCGTCGTCTCGACCGAGGAGGGCTTCTACGGCGCTCCGCTCGGGCAGACGTCGTCCGGCGCGATCATGTACAACAAGCGGGTCTACGAGGAGCTCGGGCTCGAGATCCCGCAGACCTGGGACGAGTTCGTCGCGAACGCCGAGAAGGTCAAGGCCGAGGCGTCCGACGTCGCGCCGATCATCCAGTCCTACGGCGAGACGTGGACGTCGCAGCTGTTCGTGCTCGGCGACTTCGCCAACGTCATGAAGGCCGACCCGGAGTGGGCCGAGAAGTACACGGCGAACGAGGCCAAGTACGTCGACGAGCCCGCGTTCACCGGGTTCCGCCACCTGCAGGAGCTGAACGAGGCCGGCCTCTTCAACGAGGACTACGCGTCGGCGACCTACGACGAGGCCGTGGGCATGCTCGCGAACGGAGAGGGCGCGCACTACCCGATCCTGTCGTGGGCCATCCAGAACCTCGCGGCCAACTACCCCGACGCCGTCGACGACATCGGCCTCTTCGCGATCCCCGGCGAGTCCGCCGAGGACAACACCTTGACGGTGTGGCAGCCGGGCGCCGTGTACGTGCCGTCGTCGACGGAGGGCGCGCGGCTCGAGTCGGCGAAGGTCTTCCTCGAGTGGCTCACGACGCCGGAGAGCTGCGACGTGCAGGTCGAGGCGACCGGCGTTCCGTACGGCCCGTTCGTGGTGGAGGGCTGCGAGCTCGGTGACGACGTTCCACCGATCGTCACCGACGAGATCGCCTACTTCGACGAGGGGCGCGTGCAGAACGCGCTCGAGTTCCTCTCCCCGATCAAGGGCCCGTCGCTCGAGCAGATCACCGTCGCCGTGGGCTCGGGCATCACCTCCGCCGAGGAGGGTGCGCAGCAGTACGACGACGACGTCCGCAAGCAGGCCCAGCAGCTCGGCCTCGAGGGCTGGTGACCTCCGAGAGGGGCGGCTCCGGCCGCCCCTCTCCCGACATGCCTTGGAGCACCCCATGACCGCACTCGCCGCCGAGCCGACGCGCGTCGCGCAGGCGCCCGCCCGCCCCGTCCGGCGCCGGAGCATGTACCCCTCGTGGTTCTTCCTGCCCGCCGGCGTCTTCTACGTCATCCTCTTCCTCATCCCGACGGTGGCGTCGTTCTACTTCGCGCTCACCCGCTGGACCCTCTTCGATTCGGAGTTCATCGGCTTCGAGAACTTCGTCGAGTTCTTCAAGGACCCGGCTCTCAGCACGGGCTTCGTGAACACCTTCGTCTTCGCTGCCGTGACGAGCGGGCTCAAGGTCGTCCTCGGGATGGCTCTCGGCCTCCTCCTGAGCTCGCAGATCATCGGCCGCGGGTTCCTGCGCAGCGTCGTGTTCTTCCCCGTGCTCGTGTCGACGATCGGCGTCGGCATCACGTTCAAGGTGCTCCTCGATCCGTTCGACGGCCTCGTGAACCGCGTCATCGAGGCGCTCGGCGCGACCGGGCCCGGATGGCTCACCGATCCGGCGCTCGCGCTGCTCTCGGTCGCGCTCGTGGACGTCTGGAAGGGCGTCGGCCTCGCCGCCCTCATCTACATCGCCGGCATCGTGGCCATCCCCCAGGAGTACAGCGAGGCGGCGCGCGTCGACGGGGCGAACGCCTGGAACCACTTCCGGCACATCACCCTTCCGCTCCTGCGCCCCGCGACCGTGACGGTCATCCTGCTGTCGCTCATCGGCGGTCTGCGGTCGTTCGACCTCATCTGGGCGATGACGAAGGGCGGGCCAGGGTTCACGAGCGACGTCATCGCGTCAGTCATCTACAAGCAGTACCAGGCCGGCTTCTTCGGGCTCTCGACCGCCGGCAACGTCATCCTCTTCCTCGTGGTCGCGGCGATCATCTTCCCGCTGTCGGCCTGGCTCAACCGCAAGGAGACCGAGCTGTGAGAACCCGACTCTGGCGATACGGCGGCGGGGCCGCCGCCATCGCGCTCGCGATCGTCGTCTTCATCGTGCCGTTCGCGTTCATCGTGCTGACGGCATCGAAGACGCAGCAGGAGGCATCTCTGCTCGGCTTCACGCTCCCGACGCAGTGGGCGTTCTTCGAGAACCTCATGACCGTCCTCGAGAACCGCGACTTCCTGCTCGTGCGCGCCTTCGTGAACAGCATCGTGCTGACCGTGGTCTCGGTGACGATCATGGTGGTGCTGTCGGCCATGGTCGGTTACGTGCTTCAGCGCCGGTCGTCGCGGTGGAATCGCGTCGTCAACGCGCTCGTCCTGTCGGGGCTCATCATCCCGCCGGCCGTGGTCCCGACCATCTGGGTGCTGCAGACTCTCGGCCTCTTCAAGACGCTCCCCGGCCTCGTCTTCGTGCACGTCGCGTTCGGGCTGTCGTTCTGCGTGCTGCTGTTCCGCGCGTTCGTCGCCACAATCCCCAAGGAGCTCGACGAGGCGGCCATCATCGACGGCGCGAGCCCGCTGCGCCTGTTCTTCGGGATCATCCTGCCGCTGCTGAAGCCGGTCGTCATGACCGTGGTCGTCGTGCAGTCGGTGTTCGTGTTCAACGACTTCACCTACGCGCTGTACTTCCTGCCCGGCGACGAGAACGCGACCGTGCAGCTGACGCTGTTCAACTTCTCGTCGCAGGCGGTGAGCAACTGGAACCTCCTCTTCATGGACGTCCTGCTCATCACCCTCCCGCCGCTGGTCATGTACATCTTCTTCAACCGCCAGATCGTCGCTGGCATGACCTCGGGCGCGGTGAAGGGGTGACGCCGGACGACATCCGCCGCCTCTCGCGCGCCGCGAGCCCCGACCCCTTCCCGCTGCAGCTGCCCACCCGCGGCGAGCGCACCTGGCTCTACACCCCCGGCGCCTACGCGCGCGGCGTGCTGAACCGGCTCGTCGCCGAGAGCCGGGCGAGTGCGCGGTTCGTGCACTACGACGACAACCAGCGGCCCGCGGCATCGCGCGTGCGGTTCCGCGCCGACGACGGCGAGGTCGTCGAGTGCGTCGCGACGGAGGGCGAGCCCGCCGCGCTCTGCGATGACGGGCGCGGATGGCGCGTCGAGGCGGATGGCGCATGGGTCGCGCCGGACATCCGCCCCGGGCGCGACCGCCCGCCGCACCTCGACCCCGGGCCCTCGTTCGCGCTCGAGCCGATCGCGCTCGGCGCGGGCCTGCACGACGCGGGCGCGACGGTGCTCGCGCGCCCGGTGATCGCGAGCGGCATGCGCCCCGCCATCCGAGTCGGGGAGTCCCTCGCGGAGGTCGAGGCGGATGGCGACCAGGAGGCGATCGTCGAGATCGTGCGGCGCGCCGACGGCGCGTGGACGACGCAGGGCCGCCTGGGCTTCCGCTACCTGCGCGTCGACGACCCGGCCGCAGAGGTGCACCTCGAAGCGTTCGCGCATCCGGTCGAGCGCGGCGGCGCGTTCGCCTGCTCCGACGAGGACCTCACCCGCATGTGGGCGGTCGCGGCGTACACGACGCGCGCGAGCCTGCAGGGCCTCGCCGTCGACGGACTCAAGCGCGACCGCGTGCCGTGGGCGGGCGATCAGGCGCTCGCCCTGCTCGCGAACGCCTACGCGATCGGCGACGGCGGCATCGCGTTCGACAGCCTCGACGCGCTCGGGGCCCCCGATGGCGGGTACGTCAACGGGCTCGCCGACTACTCACTGTGGTGGGTCGTCGCGCAGGGCCTACACATGACCCACTTCGGCGACAGCGTCTCGGCGCGCCGCAGGGCCGACGCGGTCGCGCGGATGCTCGACACGCTCGCGTGCGACGTCGACAGCGACGGGGTGTTCCGCCCAGGGCAGCCGTCGGGCTTCCCGGCCGGCCCCGTGCTCATCGACTGGGGCGTCGACACGACTCCCGGCCGCGATCTCGCCGCGCTCCAGGTGCTCTTCGCCTGGGCCGCGCGCACGGGAGCCGACCTGCTCGCGCGCGGCGGCCATCCCGACGCTGCGCGATGGCGCGAAGTCGCCGTGCGCGCCGAGCGCGTGCTGCGCGAGCGTGCGTGGGATGAGCGCGGATTCTGGCGCGAGCACCTCGACGCCGACAGCGGGCCATCCGCGTATCCGAACCTTCTCGCGATCCTCGCCGGCCTCGGCGTCTCCGACGGCGTGGTGGATGCCGTGCGAGACGGGCGGGTCCGCACGCCGTACATGACCGGGTTCGCGGCCGCCGCGCTCGTGACGGGCGGATGCCGCGACGACGCGCTCGCGCTGCTGCGTCGACGCTGGCAGCCCATGCTCGACGCGGGGGCGACGACGTTCTGGGAGGAGTTCGCCGAGCCCGGGCACTCGCCGTACGAGATGTACGGACGCCCGTTCGGCAAGAGCCTCTGTCACGCGTGGGGCGCGGCGCCCGCCGCCCTCCTGCCGTGGGCCGTGCTGGGCATCGAGCCGCGCGCGGCCGGATGGCGCGAGGTCGCGGTCGCCCCGGCGCTCGGAGACCTCACCTGGGCGGCCGCGGTCGTCCCGACACCGCACGGCGATCTGACCGTGCACGCCGAGGGCGACGTCGTCATGGTCGACGTGCCCACCGGCATCCGCATCACGGGGCTGGGCGACGACGTCGTCGGCCCGACGCGCGTCGAGAGGCGCGCCGCATCCACGAGGGGGACAACATGACGACACAGGTCGCATCCGTGCGCTTCGAGCACCGGGACGAGGCGCTCGGCATCGGCGAGGCGCGCCCGCGCCTGTCGTGGCAGACGACCGCGTCGGCCGGATGGGCGCAGCGCGCCTACGAGGTCGAGGTCGCGCGGGGCGGCGAGAGCCGTCGGTTCGCGGTGGAGTCGGCGGAGTCCGTGCTCGTGCCGTGGCCCGATGACCCGCTCTCCTCGCGCGAGGAGGCGGTCGTGCGCATCCGCGTGGCCGGCGACGACGGTGCGTGGTCGGGGTGGTCGGAGCCCGCGGTCGTCGAGGCGGGCCTGCTCGACCCGCTCGACTGGATCGGTGCGGGCGTGCAGGCTCCCTGGGACGACCCGGCCGGCGGCGAGCGCCGCCCTCCCCTCTTCCGGCGCCGGTTCACCCTGTCGTCGGGCGTCCGCCGTGCGCGGCTCTACGCGACGGCGCACGGCGTGTACGAGCTCGAGGTCAACGGCCGCCGCGTCGGCGCCGACGAGCTGAACCCCGGATGGACCGTCTATCCCGCACGCCTGCGCTATCACGCCTACGACGTGACCGATCTGCTGCACGCGGGCGAGAACGCGGTCGGCGCGTGGATGGGCGACGGATGGTGGCGCGGGCGCCTCGGGTTCGACGGCGGGCAGGCGGATCTCTACGGCGCCGACCTCGCGCTGCTCGCGCAGCTCGAGGTCGAGCTCGACGACGGCTCGCGCGTGACGATCTCGACCGACGCGGAGTGGCGCGCGCACCGCTCGCCGATCCTGCGCAGCAGTCTCTACCTCGGCGAGACCTTCGACGCGCGGGAGGTGCCGCACGGATGGAGCGATCCGGGGTTCGACGACGCCGCGTGGCAGCCCGTGCGCGCTGCGCACGTCGCCCACGGCACGCTCGTCGCCCCCGAGGGGCCTCCCGTGCGGTGCACGGAGGAGCTCTCTCCGGTCTCGATCGAGCGGCGAGCGGATGGCCGCATCGTCATCGACTTCGGGCAGAACTTCGCGGGGCGCCTGCGCGTGCGCGCGAGCTCGGGCGTCGGGCCCGAGCTGACCATCCGCCATGCCGAGGTGCTGCAGGACGACGCGCTCTACACGCGCACCCTGCGCGGCGCGACCTCGGAAGACCGCTACCTCGGCTCGGACGGCTCGATCGACTGGGAGCCGCGCTTCACGATCCACGGCTTCCGCTACGCCGAGATCGCGGGCTTCGACGGGCGTCTCGACGACCTCACGGTGACGGGGCGCGTGCTGCACACCGCGATGCGCCGGACGGGGTGGCTCGAGACATCTGATCCCTCCCTCGACCGGCTGCACGACAACGTGCTGTGGAGTCTGCGGTCGAACTTCGTCGACATCCCGACGGACTGCCCGCAGCGCGACGAGCGGCTGGGGTGGACGGGAGACATCCAGGTCTTCGCGGCGACGGCGACCTATCTCTACGACTGCGCCGGATTCCTGTCGAGCTGGCTGCGCGACCTCGAGGTCGAGCAGCGCCGGGTGGGGACCGTGCCGGTGTACGTGCCCTTCATCCCCGGCGGCTTCTGGTGGACCCCCGGGCGTCCGATCGCCGCGTGGGGCGATGCCGCTGCGCTCACCCCGTGGGATCTGTGGCGGCGCTACGCGGACCGCGAGCTCGTCCTGCGGCAGCTGGAGAGCGCTCGCGCCTGGGTCGACCAGGTGGCCGGTCGCGCGGGCGCGACGCGCCTGTGGAACGCCGACCGGCAGCTGGGCGACTGGCTCGATCCCACGGCTCCGCCCGAGGATCCCGCGGCCGCGCAGACCGACCCCGCGCTCGTCGCGACGGCGTTCTTCGCGCACTCCGCCCGCCGTGTGGGCGAGCTCGCCGCGGCCGTCGGGCACGGCGCCGTCGCCGAGCAGTACGCGAGCCTCGCCGCGGAGGTGCGCGCCGCCATCCGCGGGCAGTGGTTCGATGCCGACGGGCGCCTCGCCCACCCGACGCAGACCGGCTACGCGCTCGCGATCGCTTTCGAGCTGCTCGACGAGCGGATGGCCCGGGTCGCCGGAGCGGAGCTCGCGCGCCTCGTGCGCGAGGGCGGCTTCCGCGTGGGCGCCGGCTTCGCGGGGGTCAACCTCGTGGCTGATGCGCTCACCGCCACCGGCCATGCCGACGACGCGTTCGCGATGCTCACGGAGCGGAGCACCCCGTCGTGGCTCTCGATGGTCGACAAGGGCGCGACGACGATCTGGGAACGGTGGGACAGCCTGCTCGACGACGGCACGGTGAACCCGGGCGAGATGACCTCGTTCAATCACTACGCGCTCGGCTCGATCGCCGACTGGATGCACCGCGAAATCGGCGGCATCGCGACGACCTCGCCGGGCAGCCGCACGGTGCGGATCGCTCCGCGCCCGGGCGGCGGTCTGACGTGGGCGCGGGCGCGGCACGCGTCGCCCTACGGCGAGATCGCCGTGGCGTGGTCGATCGACGGCGGCCGCTTCGGGCTCGAGGTGACGATTCCCGTCGGTGTGACGGCCGAGGTCGTGCTGCCGTCAGGCGCGTCGTCGACGGTGGCGCACGGCACGCATCGGTTCGAGGAGGCTGGCCTCGGTCGTTGAGCGAGCCTCCCTCCCTCGGTCGTTGAGCGAGCGAAGCGAGACGAAACGCCCGGTCATTAAGCAAGCCTCCCTCCCCCGGTCGTTGAGCGAGCGAAGCGAGACGAAACGCCCGGTCGTCAAGCGATGCTTCGGCTCGCTCCGCTCGCTCAACACTGGTCTCCGCGAGACGAAACGCCACCCGCGTCCGGCGGGCGCTGTCGGGGCCGCCACGCCGCCCCTACCGCTACGGTCGGATATGTCACCCGTTCGCACGCCGGGCTCAGGAGGATGCATGCACCCGACACCCTCCTCGACGACCGCCTCGAGCTGACGACCGTGCTCACGCTCCCCTTCGCGATCGCGGCGGCCGTCTCGTACGGGCTGTCGGACTACGTCGGCGGCCGGGCATCCGAGCGGATCGACGCGCGGGTCGTCGCGCTCATCAGCCAGGCATGCGCGGCGGTGCTCGCGGTGCTCCTCGTCGTCTCACCGGTCGGGCAGGGAGCTCCGACCAGAGCGGATGTCCTCTGGGGCGCGGGCGCGGGGCTCGGCAGCGCAATCGGCAACGTGCTGATCTACCGGGGCATCGCGACGAGCTCGGTCACGAGCGTCGCGCCGATGTCGGGCGTCGTCGCGGTGACGATCCCAGTGGTCGTCGGCGTCGCGTTCGGCGGTCTGCCGACGCCGCTGCAGACGGTCGGTCTCATCGCCGTCGTGCCGGCGATCTGGCTCGTCGCGGCAGGCGGTCGGTCCGAAGTGGACCGGCGCGGCCTGCTCATCGGCGCGGGAGCCGGCGCCGGCTTCGGGACGCAGTTCACCTGCCTCGGCCAGACGTCGGAAGCGGCGGGCCTGGTGCCCCTCGCGATCGGCCAGGGCGTCTCGGTCGCGCTCCTCGCGGTGCTCGCCGTCGGCGTCCTGCGCGCCAGCGGCCCGCTCCCCCGGCGGGCGGTCGGGATGGCGGCGGTGGCGGGCGTCCTCGCCGGCGTCGCGACGGTGAGTTACCAGATCGCGGCCAAGCTCGGGGATCTCGCCATCGCGGCGGCGGTCACGTCGCTCTACCCCGCGGTGACGGTGATCGCGGCCGCGATCGTCACGCGTCGCTGGTGGACGCGCACCGAGGGCATCGGCCTCGCGCTGTGCACGCTCGCGCTCGTGCTCATCAGCACGTGAGGGCGCGCTCGACTCGAGCAATCGCACCCCCGGTCGTTGAGCGAGCGCCCCACCCCGGTCGTCGAGCGAGCAACCACCTCCCGGTCGTTGAGCGAGCGGAGCGAGACGAAACGACACCGTCCCCGACGTCGGCTCGCGGCGTTTCGACTGCGCTCGCTGGCGCTCGCTCCGCTCAACGACCGGAAGGACGCCCCGCCCTGGTCGTTGAGCGAGCGAAGCGAGACGAAACGACACCCCGTCCCCGAGGCCAGCTCACCACGTTTCGACTGCGCTCGCTGGCGCTCGCTCCGCTCAACGACCGGAAGGACGCCCCACCCCCGGTCGTCGAGCGAGCAACCACCTCCCGGTCGTTGAGCGAGCGAAGCGAGACGAAACGACACTCCCGAGATCAGCTCACGACGTTTCGACTGCGCTCGCTGGCGCTCGATCGCACTCAGGGCGACAGAATGGGATCGGGCTGGCTCGGATGCGGTACGTCGCCCAGCCGCGCCTGCTCGGCCCACATGGTCCGGGCGAGTTCAGCGCGGATCTCGCGGTACTCCGGATCGTGCGCGACGTTGCGGAGCTCATCCGGGTCGCGTTCGAGATCGTAGAGCTCCCATTCCGGCGGATAGGTGAAGGGTCCTGTGCCCGGCAGGCCCATCCCGTCGTTGTAGTAGTAGATGAGCTTGTAGCGGCGCGTCCGATAGCCGTAGTGGGCGGGTGCCCGATGGAACGCGTCGTCGTGCTCCCAGTAGCGGTAGTACACGCCCTCCGTCGGCGCCGGTGCAGGCGCTCCCACGAGCTCGGGCCAGAAGCTGCGCCCCTGCATGCGGGGATGGGCCGGCGCCCCGGCGGCATCGAGAATCGTCTGGGCGAAGTCGACGTTCGTCACGAGGGCGTCCAGCACCTGCCCTCCCGCAAGATGCCGCGGATAGCTCAGCACCACGGGCATCCGCAGCGACTCCTCGAACATGAACCGCTTGTCGAACCACCCGTGCTCGCCCAGGAAGAAGCCCTGATCCGACGCGTACATGAGGAACGTGTCCTCGAACTCTCCGCGCTCGCGCAGGCGGTCGATGACGCGGCCGACGCTGTCGTCCACCGACGCGACGCACGCGAGATAGTCCTCCATGAAGCGCTGGTACTTCCACAGCGCGAGGTCCTCGTAGGGCAGCCCGTCGGGCGGAGTCTCCTTCAGGTCCTCCTCGTTCAGGTTCTCGGCCAGCCGCATGAGCGCGCGGCGCGTCGATGACGAGCGCGTCGCGTAGTCGTCCCAGAAGGTCGACGGCACGGGCACCGCGTCGCGGAAGCGCGCGGCGTCGTCCGGCTTCGGCTCCCACGGCCGGTGCGGCGCCTTGTGGTAGATCAGCACGCACCACGGGGCGTCGCCGTCGAGCGAGTCGACCCATCCGAGGGCGAGATCCGTGATCACATCGGTCGCGTAGCCGGGCACGATGCGCTCGCCGTCCTCCGACAGGAAGAGCGGGTCCCAGTACTCGCCCTGCCCGTCGTGCCCCACGAGGATGTCCCAGTAGTCGAACCCCTGCGGCGTGGACCCCTCGCCCTCCCCCATATGCCACTTGCCGACGATCGCGGTGCGGTAGCCCGCGGCCTTGAGCTGTGTGACGAACGTCGGCTGGCTCGCGTCGATCGGCGTGACGAGCGTCGTCACCCCATTGACGTGGCTGTAGGTGCCGGTCAGGATCGACGCCCGGCTCGGGGAGCACAGCGCATTGGTCGCGAAGCAGCTCTCGAGCCGCCACCCGAGGGAGGCGATCTCGTCGATGCGCGGCGTCGCGATCATCGTGGATCCGTAGGCCCCGACCGCCTGGGCGCCGTGATCGTCGGTGAGGATCATGACGATGTTCGGCCGCCGCTCGGGCATCAGGCGCTCTTCCTCTCCTCCGGGAGCACGGCCATCCGCTCGCTCGCCTGGTACGTCGTCTCGTCCAGGCCGCTCTGGGTCGGGTCGTAGTCCACGTCGCCGACGTCGTACATCGTCGTCATCCAGTGGTAGAAGTTGTCGCCGCGCTCGCGGAGCACGCTGTACAGCCGCTGCATCATCCGCTTGCGCACGGGCCTCATCTCGGGGTGCTCGTACAGGTTCAGAAGCTCGTCGGGGTCGAGCTCGAGATCGTACAGCTCGTTCACCGAATCGGGGTTGACCACGAGCTTGTAGCGGTCCTCGCGCAGCATCCGCTGCGGGTACGGGAAGTGGTGGCCATGGAACTCGCAGACGATGTCCTCGTCCCACTCGGGGTGCTCGCCTGCCGCGAGCGGGACGAGACTGCGCGAATCGACGGCGGGCGACGGGTCGATGCCCGCCAGGTCGAGGATGGTCGCGGTGCAGTCGAGCAGGCTGACGAACTCCCTGCGCACCTGGCCCGGCTCCCCGCCGGGGATCCGCAGGAGCCCGGGAGTCCGGTAGATGTCCTCGTACATCGCGGGCCCCTTGTCGTGGAGCCGGTGAGCCCCGGTGAACTCCCCGTGATCGCACGTGAAGAACACCGCGGTCTCGTCGACCAGCCCGAGCCTCTCGAGCGCCGCCATGACCCGCCCGATCTGCTCGTCGATGAGGGCGACGTACCCCCAGTACACCGCGATGAGCTTCCGGGTGATCTCGATCGGCATGGTGTCGAAGGTCCAGTGCGCGCTGTAGTTGCGCTGCACCGGCGGCTTCCCCTCGAAGTTCTCGGCGATCGACTTGGGCAGCTCGATCTGCGCGGGATCGAACATGTCGAAGTACGCGTCCGGAACGATGTAGGGCAGGTGCGGGCCGAAGAAGTTCAGCTCGAGGAAGAACGGTCGCCCATCGCGTTCGTGCTCCTCCGCGTAGCGCTCGAGGAGCTCGATGGTGCGTGTGGCGAGGTAGTACTCGAAGGTCGCCTCGACCGGCTGGTGGAGACGCGCGGCGAGCAGGTTCCCCGGCCCGCCATTGGGCAGCGTTCCCCGGATGCGGTCGCTGATCCGGTAGGGCGGGAGTCCTCGTTCGGCGAGGAAGGCGAGGTAGTCCTCGTTCTCGACCGGGTTGTGCCACCCGGGGAGATCGGGGCCGTCGAAGCCGAAGTCGGCGGCGTTCTTCACCGTGCCCGCGTGCCACTTGCCGACGAGCCCCGTGTTGTAGCCGCGGTCACGCAGTGCCTCGACGAACGTGAACGTGCCGTCCTCGAGGTCTTCGAGGTACCCCACGTTCCGCTCGTGGTTCGCGAGCACACGGTGACGGAACGGCGCCTGCCCGGTGAGGAGGCTCGCACGCGCGGGCGTGCAGATCGCCGTGGGCGTGTACCAGCGGTCGAACCGCGTGCCTGTGCGCGCGAGCTCGTCGAGCACGGGCGTCGCGGCGAGCGCGTTGCCGTATTCGCCGAGAGTGTCCGCCCGATGCTGGTCGGTCATCAGGAAGAGGATGTTGCTCGGCTTCATGGCGCTCACTCTCCGGCCTCGAGGAAGAGGTCGCCCGTGTAGAACTCTGCGGGGTCGACGGGGTCGGACAGCTTTCCGGCTTCCACGAAGTAGTCGACCATCGTCGTCAGCCACGTGTCGATGGTGCCGTCCTCGGTGTACTGGTCGATGTCCTCGAGCGACAGGATCTCGACGTTGCCCGCGTCGGCCTCCACCTGAGCGGGGTCGAGGGCCGAGAACTCGGCGGTCAGGGCGATCGCCTCGTCGACGTTGTCGGCGCGGTACGCGATCGCCTCGCGCAGGGCCTTCAGCACGCGGTCGACCTTCTCCGGCTCGTCTGCGACGACGTCGTTGCCTGCCACGAACGCGGTCGGGAAGGCGACGTCGTCGAAGTCGGAGTTCTTCGCGAGCTCGACGAGGTCGGGCACCTGTGCCTTCACCGTCGCGAGCGCGGGGTACCAGAAGCCCGCGGCGTCGACCTGCTTGGACGAGAGTGCCGCGACGATCGCCGCAGGCTCCATCGGGACGAGGTTCACATCGTCCTTCGTCATGCCCGCCTTCTCGAGCGACAGCGTGAGGATCATGTCCCCAGACGTGCCCTCGGGCACGGCGACGGTCTTGCCTTCGAGGTCCTCGATCGAGTCGATGCCCGCCTGCGCGACGACACGGTCGGCCTGGCCGAGCGTGTTCATCGCGACGATCTTGGCCTGTCCCGACGCCGGCAGCCAGAAGGCGCCGGGGCCGATGTAGCCGAAGTCGAGGTCCCCCGTGCCGAGCGCCTGGATCTGCAGCGGTCCGTTCGTGAACGAGGTGGCCGTGACATCGAGGCCGTACTTCGCCCAGAGCCCCTGGTCCTCGGCGATCGCGAGCAGGCTCGTGCCGTTGAAATCGGCGATGTAGCCGAAGTTCACGTCGATGACGTCGTCGTACTCGCTCTCGGCCTCGGGCGCAGTGCCCCCATCGCCCGGGTCGGCGGATGTGCACGCGGTGAGGAGCAGGGCGACAGCGGCGCCGACGGCGGTCGCGCCGGCGATCTTCCGGGTGAAACGCATGGCAGTTCCCTTCATGGGGTCGGTCATCAGTGCGACGCGGAGCTGGCGACGACGCCGGGCTCCTGGTGGTAGACCGCGTGCCACACGCGGTTGCGCAGGTCGCGGAATTCAGGGCTCAGGCGCACCTCTTCGGTGCGCGGATAGGGCAGATCGACGTCGATGACGTCGTAGATGCGCCCGGGGCGCGCCGCCATCACGACGACGCGGTTGGCGAGGAAGACGGCTTCGTCGACGTCATGCGTGATGAACATCACCGTGCGCTTCTCGCGGCTCCAGGTGCCGAGAAGCTGCTCCTGCAGCTTCACGCGGGTGAGCGCGTCGAGGGCGCCGAACGGCTCGTCCATGAGCAGGATCGACGGGTTCACGGCATAGGCGCGCGCGATGGCGCAGCGCTGCTTCATCCCGCCCGAGAGCATCTTGGGCAGGGCGTCCGCGAACTGCTCGAGCCCGACCATCCGGATGAAGTAGTCCGCCTTCTCGCGTCGTTCGGCCTTCGGGAGGCCCGCGACCTTCAAGCCGAACTCGACGTTCTTTCGCACGGTGAGCCAGGGGAAGAGCGCGTACTGCTGGAAGATCACGCCGCGGTCGGGCCCCGGCCCGGCGACGGGCTTGCCGTCGACGAGGGCCTGGCCGGCCGTCGGCGCCTCGAGCCCCGCGAGGATGTTCATGAGCGTCGACTTGCCGCAGCCCGACGGGCCGACGACCGTGACGAACTCGTTGTCCGCGATGTCGAGGTTCACCCGCTCGATGGCGACGAACTCCTCGCCCTTCAGCTCGAAGGTCTTGCGGATGTCTCGGACGGAGATTTTGGCGGTGGAGTCGGTGGTGGTCATCGTCGTTCCTGCCATCCGGTGAGCTTGTTCTCGGCGAAGAGCAGCAGTCGATCCATCACCAGGCCGAGGATGCCGATGAAGACGATCCCCACGAAGATCGTCGCGAGGTCGTAGTAGAGCTGGGCCTGCTGCATGCGGTACCCCAGCCCGGCCTGCGCGGCGAGGAGCTCGGCGGCGACGAGCGTCGCCCATGCCGACCCGAGTCCGACGCGCATGCCGACGAGGATGAACGGAGTCGACGCCGGCACGACGACTTTGAGGAAGATCGTGCCGTCTTTCGCCCCGAGGACGCGCGCCGCGTTGATCATCGTGCGGTCGACGTTGACGACGCCCTGGTACGTCGAGATGACGCACGCGAGGAACGCGGCGAGGAAGATGACGAACACCTTCGGGACCTCGCCGATGCCGAGCAGCACGAGCACGAGCGGAAGCAGGGCAAGCGGCGGGATGGTGCGGAAGAACTGGATCCAGGGCTCAGCCAGGCCGCGGGCCACGGTGTACCAGCCCATGAGGAAGCCGACGGGGATGGCGGCGGCCGAGCCGAGCAGGAATCCCGTGAGCACGCGGGCGAGGCTGGCGAGGATGTCCTCCTGGAGGATGCCCGCCTGCCACAGCTGCACCGCCTTGGCGACGACCTGCGGCGGCGTCGGGAACTGGAAGCCGCTCAGCGCGAGGATCCACCACAGGCCGATCCCGCCCACGATCGACACGGCGTTGAGGATGAGCAGGCTGCTGCGCTTCGAGAGGCGGCGACGCGCGAACGGCGATGGCTTCGGGCTCGACGGCGGCAGCTTCTCGGCCACCGCCGAGGTGCTCATGGTGTGCGGCTGGATCTCGGCTCGCGAGGGGCCGGTCGTCATTCTCGCCTCGGTCATGGCCTGCTCCCTCCGGTCGGGACGGGTGAGTGGGCGTTCACAGGGCGCTCCTTTGCTGCTGTGGAACCGATTCGCCGGAGGACGCAGGGTCGGGGTATCCGGCGAGGAGGGGGGACTGATGGAAGATCGCGGCGATGGCGCCGAGCGCACCGTCGCTGTCGTGCAGCTGCGCGGCCCGCACGATGTGCGGCTGGTCGGAGGGGATGGAGTGGAGCTCGTATCGGAGCGTCGACGCCGCCTGCTCGACGAGCACGGGGGCGACGCGGACGATCTCGCCGCCGATCACGACTTCGCGGGGGTTGAGCATCATCGCGGCGGCGCCGAGCACCCGGCCGACCGTCGAGCCGACGTCTCGGAGCACGGCGTCGACCGCGGGGTCGCCGGTGGCGACCACATGGGCCAGGTGGTCGAGCGTGTGCACGTCCGCACCGGCGTCGCGGCAGGCGCGCAGGATCGCCGGCACCGACGCGATCGTCTCGAGACATCCCCTCTTGCCGCAGCGGCACAGCGCGCCGGTGGGGTCTGCGGTGACGTGGCCGAGTTCGCCGGCGAACCCCCGTGCGCCGGTGACGAGCTGGCCGGCGATGACCAGCCCGCCGCCGACGCCGTCGGAGAGCCGCAGGTAGATGAGGTTGTCCACGGCGTCGGGCCTCGAGATCGCCTCGGCGAGGGCGGCGAGGCGGGTGTTGTTGTCGACGATCACCGGAGCGCCGAAGCGCTCGAGGAAGGCGACGTCGACCCCCTCGGGTGCGAGCTGCTTCTTCCAGCTGACGACAGGCATGCCGCCGCGCGCGCCGGTGTAGGGCCCGGGGACGCCGATGCCGACCGCCTGGAGGGCTCCGAAGTGGACCCCGGTCTCGAGACTCACGCGCTCGATGAGCGCGAACGCGATCGCAAGTCGCTCGGCCCACGGCAGGTCGTCGGCATACCGCTCGACGCCCTCCGCGATGACCTCGTGCGAGGCGTCGGCGACCACGACGTGCACGCGCCGGTGACCGAAATCGACCCCGAGGAACTGGCCCGAGGCGGGGTCGAGCGCGAGCCGCTCTGCCGGGCGGCCGCTGCCCGAGCGCACCGCTGCATCCGTGTCCGCGACGATGATCGCGCCGCGCTGAAGCAGGCTCGCGGTGATCTCCGAGAGCGTCGTGCGCGAGAGCCCGACGCGCTTCGCCAGCTCGGCGCGGCTCAGCGCGCCGTGCGCACGCAGCGCGGCCAGAACGCGCTCTTCGTGGGTCCGCCTCACCAGGGCGTGCACTCCCGTCGTCATCGACATGCAGCCCACGCTCCCAGCGCCGAATTTTTCCGTCAAGAATCCGACAGAAAAAGTTTCGGAATCTGCAGAGGTCCTTTCAGAACGCGTCCGCACGTCTTTCTGACGCACCGTTGACGGAGAAAATCGACCTCCGTAGCGTTCCCGGCGCGGGCCGGCGGACGGCTCGCGGGCCGGGCTCCCCGGCTCCTCGGTGATGAGGAAGGTTCGAAGATGAACGACCCCCAGCACGGCTGTCGCGTAGACCGGCGCGCGTTTCTCGCAGGAGTGGGCGGCGCGGTCGCCTCGGCGGCGCTCGCCGCCGGCGGGCCCGCCGCGGCAGCGAGCCGAACGACGTCGGCCACGGCGCTGGCATCCGCGTCGCCCACAGAGGCGCCGCCCCGCGGACGCTACCCGTCGAACTGGCCCGACCCGCAGCCCTACGGCGTTGCGGACACGCGCGTCGACCTCTGGCCGCGAGACGACAACTCCTTCATCCTGCCTCTCGAGCGCCGCCCTCGGGATGCCGAGGACGAGCACGTGTGGATGCGCGACACCTACGTCAACTGCTTCGTCGTGAACGGCAGGCCGCTCTACGTCGCCACCGGGACGACGAAGGTCCCCGGCCTCGATCGGGCGGCCCCGTGGAACGACGGGATCTTCGTCTGGACCGCGCGCTCGCTGCGTGGCCCGTGGCGGCTGGTCGACACGAGCGGGGTGCGCCCGAGCGCAGAGCGCGGCAAGGTGTGGTCGCCCGAGTTCGTCGACGAGAACCGCCCGGGGCGCACGGTCGTCGCACCCTGGCAGGAGTACTGGCACGACGCGCGATTCGGGAAGCGCGGCCAGGTGTGGGCGCCCGAGGTGCACTACTTCCGCGACACCTGGTACATCGTCGCGTGCATGGGCGATCACTCCCGCAAGGTCGGCTCGTTCATGCTCGTGAGCGAGGGCGGCATCGAAGGCCCGTACCGGCTCGTGCAGGGCAACGTCGAGAAGCCGTTCGGCGACCCGGTCGCAGGAGGCCCCGCCTTCATCGAGCCCGGGGCCTATCACCACATCGACGGCAGCCTGTACACCGAGGGCGACGATGCGTGGCTCGTGCTGCACAACGACGAGTACGCGCGGTTCCGCGACGACATGGAGGACATCGTCCCCACGACCTCCCTGCCCCGATTCGCCCAGACGCCGTATGCGCCGGAGCCGTATCTCGAGGGCGCCTACGTGTTCCGGCACGAAGGGAGGTACTACCTGCTGCATGCCGCATGGAACCGCTCGTCGATCGCCGCCGACGGCAGCGTCCGCTACGCATACGACACCCCGGCGCCCGGCCGCGCGCAGTACCAGTACGACGCCATCGTCGCCGTCGCAGACGCGTTCGAGGGCCCCTACTCCCCTCGCTGGACCGCCGGCGTCGGGGCAGGACACAACAACCTCTTCGCCGACCACGACGGCACGGTGTGGGCCACGTTCTTCCGCAACCCCGCCGCGGGCTACTGGTCAGACCCGACGCGGGTCGCTCAGGCGGCCGTGCCGGGCGTGGTGCGGATGGAGTGGACAGGGCCCGAAGGGGGCCGCCTCTACGCCGAGCGACGACGGGGGCGCGACTGATGCGCACGCGGCTCACCCGCCCTTCGATGGCGACCGCCCTTCCCCGGTTCCGGCGCACCGTCGCGACGGCGGCCGTCGTCGCGACGCTCGCCGTCGGCGCGCCCGCTCACGCGGCAGCGGCCGGCGCCGCGAGCGGCACGGAACCTCTCCCACCGCTCGGCGCTCTCGGCGCGAACTACAACGAGAACCTCGATCGGCTCAACGAGGTCGAGCTGGCCGCGGCGCGCGCGGAGTGGGTCCGCGGGTTCTACACGCTGCCTGAGGCCGACAGGATCCCGCCCGCCGACAGCCCGACCATCCGCTCGATCCTGGATGCCGACGCCGGCGGGCACCGCACCATCCTCAGTCTCAAGTTCCCGAAGCAGAGCGCTGCATTCCCCGAACCCGGAAGCGCGGAGATGGCGCACGAGCTGGAGCGACTCGATCGCGTGCTGCCGCTCGTCTTCGGCGCCGTCGACGTCGTGACGATCGGCAACGAGCCGTTCATCGAGAGCCAGCCCAGCCAGCGCGACGAACGGCTGAACGTGTTCTACGAGACCGTCGCACGGCACGTGATCGATGCCCGTGAGCGGCTCTGCGGAGCCGGCTGCTCGACGCACCTGTACATGGGCGCGCTCAATCGCCTCGACCTCCCTCAGAATCGGACGCCCGCGGTCGAGCGCTTCCTCGCGTTCGCCCGCGAGACCCCGGAGATCGAAGGGGTCGACCTGCACCCTCACGTGCCCGATGAGTCGCGCATCGACGCCTTCCTCGACTACACGCTTCCGCGCCTGCGCGAGGATCAGACGTTCCTCATGACGGAGTTCTCGCTCGTCTGGCACTGGCAGCAGCACATGGCAGACCCTGTTCCCGCTCTGTTCGCCGACCGGTACGGCTACGACCGCGGCACCCCGACGTGGGAGGTCATCGGCGAGGCGATCGAGAACCCGTTCCCCTCGCACAAATGGAACGACCTGCTGTCGATGAGCCCGTGGTACGAGAGCAAGAAGCACCTGCTCCGCGATGTGATGGAACGGCTCCGCGCGACCGGACGGCTCGCCGTCGCGACGTACGGGTTCGTCCAGATCCCGTCGATGACCTCAGAGTGGAGTGCCACGAAGGCACCGTGGCTGCTGAACAGCGTGTACGCGGGTTTGACGGTGCAGCCGCGCGGTCAGGCGATGTCCGCACCGGGCTACGGATGGCTCGCGGACTTCCGCGCCCTGCAGTAGTCGCCTCTACCGCAGCTCCCCCAGCGTCGCGTCGATCGTGCGCGCGGTCGCGTCCCAGTCGTATCCCGACGCGGGCGGATCGACGCGACGCGGGGAGGCCAGGGCCGAGCGGATGGCGCCGGCCCACTCCTCGACGTCGGTCGCGTTCTCGACGCCGCGGCCGCGATCGCCCACCGTCTCGGCGACCGCCGCGCACCCCCGCCAGAACAGCACGGGGGTCCCGGTCATGACGCTCTCGAGCGCGGGAAGGCCGAACCCCTCGAGGGTCGACGGCATGACGGTCGCCGCCGCGCCGCGGTAGTGGCGCGCGAGCGCGGCGTCGTCGATCCCCGCGAGCAGCTCGACGCGAGCCGAGATGCCGCGCTCCGCGGCCATCCGCTCGGCCTGCTCGTGCTCGCGCGCGGGCAGGAGCATCCGCAGTCGCGCATCCGGGACGCGCCCGAGGGCGTCGAGCACGACCTCGACGTTCTTGTGCGCGCGGAGGTTGCCGACGTACATGAGGTACGGATCGCCCGGGGCCGGCGTGACGTCGGCGCGGAAGGCGTCGGAGCATCCGATGCCCGCGTTGACGACCTGCACCGCATCGTCGTCGAGCCACTCCTCGATGAGCGCCTTCGACGTCTCGGAGACCGTGAGCACGGCCCCCGTCCGCCGCACGACACGACGGACCACGAGCCGGTAGTACGCGAGGTACTTCGCGCGCCCGGGCCACGGCGTCTGCAGCTGGATGAGGTCGTGCAGCGTCACGAGCTGCCGCTTCGCCCGCACGAAGGCGTTGTAGCCGGGCGAGTAGATGAGGCGGTCGCGCGGAACGGCGCGCAGCGCGTCCAGCGGGGCGAGGTGGTCGCCGTCGAGCCCGAGCGACTGCCACGGCGTCGTCAGCCGCGGCAGCACCTCGCGCGAGTAGCGCTGGATGCCGGCGATGCCATCCCACCGGGTGTCGATCGCGACCTGTGCCATGGGTTCCATTCTGTCGTCCCGGAGACCGGGGCCCTACCGCCGCTCCCCCAGCAGCGCGCGCTTCGCCGGCCGCGGCAGCTCGAACACGACCCGCGCGGGGGTGCGCATGACGAGCTCGTAGACCGCGACCGACAGGATGGCGATGGCGAGCGTCACCAGCAGCGGCGCGAGCGAGCGGATGACCGGGCGGTCGATCACGAGACCCCAGTTCGGCACGCGCGACAGCAGCTCGAGCAGGAGTCCGTGCAGGACGTAGATCGGCAGGGTCCGCCGCCCGATCCACGCGAGCATCCGGCCGACGGGCCGCGCCCGGCAGAGCACCGACATGAGCAGCAGGAGCAGGATGGCCGCGGCCGCGTCGCGAGGCACCGACAGCACCGCGCCGACGTGCGGATCGCCCATGGCCATGACGCCGCCCGCGCCGAGGTACACGGCGAGCGCGCCGAGCGCGAACGGGAGGTGCCGCGACGCGACGCGCTCGCGCAGCCACGCCGATCCGTAGACGCCGATCGCGAAGAAGACGGCGTACCGCATGAGGTTGCGGTACTGGTCGTTGTTGTCGGCGACCGGCACGTAGTGGCTGCAGATCGACACGACGACGAGCACCACGAGGACGAGCGCGGGGTCGACCCTGCGCAGCGTCGCCAGGAGGGCGGTCCACACGGCGAGCGCGAACACGTACCAGAGGAGCGTCTTCGGCAGGACGAGCTCGTTGAGGTACGCGTCCCAGCGGATGGCACCGGTGCCGCCGAGCGGGCCCGTCCAGACGTACGCGCCGACGAGCCCGGCGTAGAGCGCGAACGCGAGGAGCCACACCGCGTAGAGCCAGTACGACGAGGCGACCGACACGCGCACGGTGCGGTCGGACCATCCGCGCCGGATCCGGCGGGCCAGCAACAGGCCGCTGAGCATCGCGAGCCCCGGGATGCGGAACGGCGTCATCGCGTCGATGAACCACGACCAGAAGCCCGTCGACGCCCCGGGCTGCAGGTGCCCGAGGTAGCTCGACAGCGTCGTGTGCATGAGCACGACGCCGAGCACGCAGATGCCGCGGGCCGCGTCGATCCACACGATGCGCTCGGTCCGGGCCATGCGCCCCAGCCTATGCGGGAGGGTCGGATGGCCCGGGCCGGGCGGTCACGGCTCCTCGGCACGCTCCGCATCGCCGCGCCCGGTCAGCGCCGCGATCATGCTCCGCAGGGCAGACCGCGCCGCCTCCTGCTCCTGCGGGGTCATCCCGCTGACCATCCTGTCCTCGACCGCGCGGACGGCGGTGCTCGCCGTCTCGAGGCGCTCCCGACCGAGCGGGGTGAGCTCCGCCGGCAGCGCCCTCCCCACTCGGGCCTCCGAAGGCCTCGTCACCGAGCCCTCCTGCTCGAGGGTCTGCAGCAGCACGTTCATCGACTGACGCGTCACGAACGCCCCGCGTGCGAGTTCGGAGTTCGACAGGCCCGGCCGCTGCGCGAGCAGCTCGAGGCAGGCGTAGTGCGTCACCGTCATCCCGAGCGGTCGGAGCACGGCCTCCATGGCCGAACGGAGCGCGGAGGACGCCTCCTTCAGCAGATAGCCGAGGGATGTCTCGAGATCGATCACGTCTTGACTCATGTCAGAAGTCTGACATAGCCTCTTTGTCAGTTATCTGACACAAAGGAGCAGACATGCCCGTCACCGGCCCCGATTTCATCTCCCTGCAGGTGCGCGACCTCGAGGCGTCGCAGGCGTTCTACGAGCAGCACCTCGGTCTCGTGCGATCGCCCGCAGGGCCGCCGCACGCCGTCGTCTTCGAGACGACTCCGATCACGTTCGCCCTGCGCGACATCGTGCCCGGAACCGACCTCGAGTCGGCCGCGCAGCCGGGCATCGGCACGGCGATCTGGCTCCACGCGACCGACGCGCAGGCGATCCACGATGCGCTCGCCGATGCGGGTCACACGATCGTCTCCGCGCCGATCGACGGCCCGTTCGGGCGCACCTTCACCTTCGCGGATCCCGACGGCTACCACGTCACGATCCACGACCGGGCGTAGGCGAGGAAGGGGCGCTCCGGCGCCCCCTCCTCACACGTTCCGCTCGACGAACCCCTGGATCTCGCGGGCGAAGACGTCTTCGCTGAACCGCTGCGCGCGCACCCGGCACTCCCCCGGCGACGAGGCGAGCGCCTTGTCGACCGCCGCGCGCAGCTCCGATGGAGAGTCCCAGTCGTGCACGTGCGCGCCCGTGACGCCATCGAGCACCGACTCGACCGCTCCCCCGATGGCGTTCGCGAGCACGGGCGTGCCGGCCGCCATCGCCTCGACCGGGATGATCCCGAAGTCCTCGATGGGCGCGAAGACGAGCGCCGATGCGCGCTGCAGGATGGCGGTCAGCAGCGGATTCGACGGATGGTGCACGAAGGTCACCGCGCCGGGGTACGTTTCGTCGGCGATCGTTCGGAGCCGGTCTTCGTCGGGCCCCGATCCGGCGAGCACGACCGGCAGGCCGGAGGCGCGGCCGGCGGCGATCGCCGCATCGAGGCGCTTGTACGGCACGAAGCGCGAGAACCCGAGGATGAACGACTCCGGCAGCGTGTCGAGCTGGTCCTGCTCGGCCGCCGTCAGGTCGGGCTCCTCGCCGAAGCCGTGGACCGCGACGGGCGGGTAGATGACCTCCGACTCGCGCTCCCACGCGTCGGCGATCCGATCGGCGATGAACCGGCTGTTCGCCGCGATCGCGAGGGGCTCCTGCGCGCGCTTGCGGTCCAGCGGCTTCAGCGCTGCGGAGACCGCACGGATGGGCAGGCTGTCGCCTCGTCCGTCGAGCTCGGGCACCCAGATGTAGCGCGCCGGCGTGTGCGTGTAGACGAGCTTCGGCACATCGCGTGCCGGGCCGCCGAAGCGCGCGTGGTGCGCGAACAGGTGCGTGCTCGCGAGCACCCAGTCGGCGTCGCGCTCAGGGAGGTGACGCCATACCGTCGGCATGAACGGAAGTGCGAGTGCCTTGCGCCCACGCAGCGGCGTGCGTGCGAGGACGGTCTCGTGGACGGGCTGCAGCCGGTCGCCGGCGTCATTCCACAGGCACCAGCGCTCCGCATCGGGGAAGATCTGCGCGATGGCCTCGAACACGTTCTCCGACCCGCCTGCGGGCGAGAGCCACTCGTGCACGATCAGACCACTCACCGGTGTCTCCTTGTTGAAGCTGTGGTCTCGATCCTATGGGCCGACGTCTGAGCGGATGCCTGAGGAAGCGGATGGCGCGCCGCGCGACTGCGGGCGTCGCGGACACGCGGCGGCGACAGGAAGCGCAACTGAGGCGACCACGCTCACGTTCCGCGTGGCCGCCCCAGTTTCGTCAACCGCAGCCCGGGCTCGATGTCTCGACCGGAACCGGCTTGACGAGCGGAGTGTGGACGACGCTGAGGGGGCCGTACTCCTGGTCAGGCGCACCGCTGAACGTCACCTCGAAGGTGTGCGAGCTGGCCGGCTGGTTCTCGACGCGGATGCGGACCGCTGGTCGCCCCTCGTCCATGGTGCCGACGTCCGGCTGCACCTCGGCTCCGTCGACCATCGCGGAGACATACGTGCCTCCGACGGGACCGTAGAACACCATGTCCGTCGCCTTCACGCCACGCTCGAAATAGCGGCCTGTCGAGATGTAGATCGGCAGACTCGCGACATCACCCGGCTGAAGGTTGTAGTTGTACGTCGCCTTAGTCGTGAAAGTTGGCGCTTCGCCCGTCGCTGCCTCGCAGACGTTCGACGTGGCCTCAACTTCCATGTCGGCGTAGTAGTCGAGCTTGCCTTCGGTCGTGTCGTTGACGAATACCGCGAGGGCTGTCTCATCCTCGTTGTCGGCCGGCAAGGGGTTCGAGAGCGTGGTGCCCTGCACAGCCTGCGACTCGATCGGATCAGTCGAGGAGAAGTAGATACGGCCCTCGGCACCGGCCTTCCCGAACGCCTGAGCGAGCTTGACGATATCAGCCGACCCACTGGTGATCTTTTCGAAAACTCCCCCGGCCGCCGCCGCGAAGTACGCGTCTTGGGCGTCGCGCTCCGCGACTGTATCACCGGGGTACTTGAAGTAAACGCTATTGAGAAGGGTCTGAACCGCGTTCTCCGACGTCAGCTTGTCACCGTCGGGAAGGGCAACGCCGCCCGTCGCCTTGAGGATGTAGCTCAGCGCGACGGGATCCAGCGAGAGCACGCCCACACCCGGATCGCCGTACGTCTCCTGCCAATACGCGCGTACGAGCCCGGCGGTCTCGTCGAAGCTCGGCGACATCGTCGTGTCCTGGATGAACTTGCCGACTCGCGATCCGTAGAGAGTCTCAGTGCCGGAATCGAGGTCGATGATCGGCGCTTCCCGGTTGTTGTTGAAGTCGGTGGAGGCTGCGTGCTGCGTGATCGAGATGCGCCCTTGGTCGGCTGTGAGCATCATCAGCGACGCAGGATTGCCGCCTGTCGTTCGTGCCTCCGCGTTGTTCTGAACAATCACGATGTAGTTCCTTGGCCCATCCGCCCCGAGCATCGTCGGCAGATGGGGCATGAGCCCATCCAAGCGAACCAGGGTCGGCCAGAGCGTCTCGACAGCACCAGTCAGCTGGCCAACTGCAGACTCGACGGGTGCCAGCAGGGTCGAGGTGTCGATCGCCAGCAGATCGATCTGCACCCTCTCCGTCGCGACGGCGGCCTGAGAAACCGGCTCCGCGAGGGAACGTACGGCGTCGAGGTTGACGGCGCCATTCGTGGGGCCGAGCGCCGCGAGGTTCACGCTCGCGAACGGAGTGAGCGCGTCGCGAACCAGTTCGTCCCCAGCCGCAGCAGCCAGTCGAACAGAGGCGATATCGTCTCCGACAAACGGGAGCCATTCCACGCCGCGCCAGAGGAGGTGGTCGGTGGCAGCGCGGGCGGTCGCCGTCTTCTGTGCCACGTCCGCGACCGACGACTGCGCTCCAGCTGTGTCGCCGGCTGCAATCTGGTTCTGAACCCGCCCCGCAAGCGGCGTTACGTCGCGCAATGCGCCGTACGCGACGAATGCGCTGACGGCGAGCACCGCTGCGTACGCCAGGAGCAGGATCGGCAACCCCCACGCCAGCCAACGGCGCATGAGCTTCCGCCGCTTCGAGCGACGGGCGGCGTTAGCGTCCCGTCCCCGATCGACCGGCTCGTGCTCAGCTGCATTCATGTTGCTATCGACTCCTGCTCGGGCCGTGACTCGTCCGCGATCTTCCAGCGCACGCCGGTGTGGCAAGGCTCGCACCGGCGATTCGAACAGCCTAGTTCGCCCAGGCGCGCGCTCCCTGCGGCAACACCGAGCGTCGCACTTCAGTCGGCGAGGGCCGGGTGGAATGCGAGCTTCACGTCACTGTCTTCGCGCACGGCCTCCACAAATGCCGACGCGCCGATCGCGGTCATGTGCGCGGTGTCGTACATGACGAGGTCCTGCACATCATCAACGTACGCACGGCAGCCGTGATCATCGCACATCCATTCCCACCGGTCGACGTAGCTCGCTCCGAGGGCAGTGACGTCCTCAGCTAGCGCTGCATTCTGCTCCGCGGTGACGTCGAGGTGATCGAAAAGCGCTCCCTCAACGCCGTTCAAACTCCCGTGTTCGAGAACGGTCTGCCACGCTTCCTGGTCGTAGTGCGCCCCCTGACCGATGACGGCAACCGGTGTACCCAAGGCCACAAGCTCCGCGATTCGGTCCATGGCCCGCTCGCGGTTGAGTTCGGTGAACTTCATCGAAAGCACGACAAGATCGACTCGCGGTGCCATATCGTCGATCGCCGGCACCCGATACGCGTTGAGGCGAATACAGTCGGCATCGCCGCCCTCACCTGCGCCCTTTGACTGCAACGGCGGGCACGCCGGCCGTTCGCTTACGAGGAAGTTGGCCTCGGGCGCGATCCCACGGGCGATATTGAGCCCATCGGCCCCAAACGAGTCGCCAATGACGAGGACGTTCGGCTTCGCGTCGGAGAGCACTCCGCAGATCGATCCTTCAGAGCGAGCAGCGCAGAGTTCGCCGATCGGCGCCCTCCGCACCTCGTTAAGGGCCTCTCGGTCGAGTTCCGCCACCGGCCTCACGCTGGCGGGATACACCAACGGCGACTTGGCGTACGACCACGCGACGCCGGCAGCGCCCGCGACCACGACAGCTGTCGCGAGCACGGGCACCGCCAGCCGAACGAAACGCTCGCGCCCCGACTTCACCTTCGTCGGCACATCCTGCGCGTCTACGGTCTTCTTGGCCGAGTGCACGCGCAGCGGATACTCGACGTACCTGTACTGAAGTTCCGCGAGTACAGCGGTGAGGACGATGCAAGCCGTCGCGGTGAGGAGCGTGAGCGGGCCGAAAAGCTCTTGCGCGAAGACGAGTACCGGCCAGTGCACGAGGTAGAGGCTGTACGAACGCAGCCCGATGTACTGCATGACCGGATTGTCGAGGACCCGATCAAGGCCCGCGGGGCGGCGTGCCGCGATGACCAGCGCGGTGCCGACAGTTGGGACAAGAGCGTGCCATCCGGGGAACGCCGTGCCCGCTTCATTGAAGGTAAGCATCGCGAAAACGATCAGCACCATGCCCAGCAGCCAGCTTCCCGACTGCATGACGCGCCCGATACGTGAGTCGGGCCAGCGGAGGCGCTCCACCCACACGCAGAGCGCTCCGATAGCGAACTCGTACGTGCGGAACGGCGTGAGATAGAAGGCGGCGTCCGGCGAGCGGGTCGTCGCCCAAGTCGTGACTGCGATCGAGACGAACGTACCGACGATCAGAATCGGCAGTGTCGCGCGCCGGAACCATCGCAGCGAGAGCACGATCAACAGCGGCCAGACAAGGTAGAACTGCTCCTCGACGCTGAGCGACCACGTGTGGAGCAGGGGCTGCACCGCCGACTCGTCGGCCCAGTAGCTCGTCTCCTGCCAAAAGAAGATGTTTGACACCGAGAGCGCTGCGGCCGCGACCGACTTTGCGATCTCCGCAAGCCGGAAAGCCGGGAGGAAGAGTAGGGCGAATAGAAGCGCAAGCGCGGCCGTCGTCAACGCCGCCGGCATGAGCCGCCGGATGCGCCTCGTGTAGAACTCGACGAACGAGAAGCCACCGCGCTGTACGCCCGCGACCACCTGGCGGGTAATGAGATACCCCGAGATGACGAAGAACACGTCCACCCCGATATAGCCACCCGACAATGCGGTCAGCCCCGCGTGGAAGAGGACGACCGCGGTGACGGCGATCGAGCGCAATCCGTCGACGTCAGGCCGATATACCCCAGTTGTTCCGACGATGCGCGCGGGCACGTGCGACTGCTGGGTACTCGTTGCCATGGTCACCAATAGTACCGACAGCGGTTTCACCCTCCCGCGGCACCGATCCGGTCAGCGGAGCTGAAGCTCTTCCCTGAGCGCAGCAGCCAGCAAGGGTCCGAGCGAGCGTCCCTCAGCATCTGTGAGATGCGAGGCATCCATGCGGATCACGTGTTCGCCGGCAAACGCCGGGCATCGACCGTCGACGCAGAACCAGGAGAGAGTCTCGATGTAAGTCGCACCCGCAGACGCTGCCACAGCTTCGCGGTCGGCCTCGGCCTTCGCTACGTACGTCGGAGAAAGCGCTGATTCACAGTCACCCGGACTCCCGATACGCGATGGGCACTCCGTCATGTTCCCCGCCCGAGGAGGATCCCCGAGGACCACGATCTGGGGCGCAGATGGCAAGGACCCCAGATCGGTCAGCGTCCGTTGAACTCCCTCCCGCCAAGCAACACGAGCTTCGCTAAGGGGCAGCTCAGTGAACTCCAGCGAGATTTCAGATGCAGAGAGAAAGACGATGTCTGGCTGGCGTTCCCGAATAACGGACATCATGCGCTCCCGGCTCGTCGCGCACGCCTCCGCGAATCCCGGATCGTCAGTGCTGTTCGTCGCACGGACGTCAATGAGGGGGCAGTTGGCGTAGCCGACGGCCGACGTCGCCCACCCCAGCGCGTCCCCCGCAACGGCCACGGTGGGCACCCATGAGAGCGCGATGGAGTCCCCAACGACCATCGCCTCGTTCTCGGCCGTTCCGGAAGGCTCACACACTTCAGGAGGAGTGGAGTCAAACACGCTGTTGCGGCACCCCGGGGCCCAACGCAACATGGCCTCGCCTTGTTGCGCGAGCGATAGCTTCTCGAGGTCCGATGCGGGGCCTTCCGGCCACCGGGTGGCCGCGAGAGCCTCCTCGAGCGACACGCGACGCTCGCCGAGGTCGCTCACATCCTGACGACTCGTGATCCGCTGCTCGCCCGCCAACGATGCGAGGTCCGCAGCGGAGCGCATCCACGATGGGCCCCGTAGCTGCGTCACCGACAAGATTGCGATCGTCACGAGCACGACCGCCCCGAACAGGAGATCCTTCCCGACAAACGAACGTTCGTTGCGCGACTTAGCGGTTCGACGAAGGAAACCGCTTCGCATGATCGGTTGCTCAACGAGTCGTCGTGACAGTTCTGCGAGAGAGAGCATGACGGGGAGCGCAAGGACCGCGACCCACGTGCTGTTTCCGAACAGCGCACCAGCGAAGATGAGTACGGGAAAGTGCCAAAGATAGAGGCTGTAGGAGACGTCGCCGAGCCACTGCGAAACGGGGTTTCCCAGCAGACCGCGTCGCGCAGCGGGAGATCGCGCCCAGATCAGGAGCGCGGAGCCGAGCACTGCCGGAATAACACCGGGGAACGGCACACTGGACTCGGGCGTGAGCAACAGCGCGGACCCAACTATGACGAGCAATCCGAACATGGAGAGCGCGCGTCTCACCCATACGCCTAGAGATAGCGGTGCGCCACCCACGCACGCGACGAGCGCTCCTGCGAGGAGCTCCCACGCGCGCCCCCAGGTCTCGAAGTACGCCGCGTTCGGCTCCTTCGCCGTTCTGTAGGCCGCCGCAGCGACACCCAAGATGATCGCCACCACGATCACCGCGGCGAGAACACGACGGCGAGCTTTCGCCACGACGACCAAGGCGAGGAGCACGAGCGGCCAGATCGCATAGAACTGCTCTTCGATCGACAGTGACCAGTAATGCTGGACTGGAGACACGGGGCCGTCAGCTTGAAGGTAGTCCGTGCCGAGCTCAGCGAAGTGCCAGTTCGAGACGAAGAGCAGCGCGCTCACCGCGTCGAGGGTGATCTGCAGAGCCCGCGGCGCGAACCAAACTATCCACGACCCGATCACCGTGACCGCCAGCACAAGGACTGCAGCGGGCACGATTCGCCTCACACGACGCGCGTAGAACGCTCTCAGCGAGATGGATCCGGACTGCTCCAGCTCCCGGAGGAGCAGTCCAGTAATAAGGAATCCCGAGATGACGTAGAAGACATCGACCCCTACGAACCCGCCGGCGGGCATGTGAAACGCATGATCCAGGACAACCAGCACAACAGCGACCGCGCGCAGTCCCTGTATGTCGTAGCGAAACCCGTCGCGCTGCGCGGGGTCTCCCAGAGGACGATTCAGCTGCCCCGTCGAGCGGCCAGGAAAGTTCTCACGCACCCGGTTCAGGCTAAGTGCGGGTTGGCTGCGCCCGAACTCCCCCACCCGGGCAGCGCCTGGGTACCGTCACGCTTCCTCAGAGCGCGTGAGGCGGCAAAGCCGCCGCGCCAGAGCGCTGATCGTTGATGCCGTAGGTCACGGTTGGCACGCCGTCGATCACCTCCAGGCCCGAGAAGTAGGTGGCGAACCAGAGGTGCTTGTTACGACGAGGACGGCTCCCCAACATGGTGGGACCATCGTGGATCAACCGCGGTCGCCCGACGGTCGCACCACTTACCTGGCCGTCAAGCCGAACAACCCGGCCGAAGTAGCCCCGCCATCTTCTGACGCCCACCCTCTCATGTGCGATGAGCATGAGTGATCCGTCGAATTCGACCGGTTGAGTCCCGATCGTCAGGCCAGCACATGACTCGTTGCGAACTCGAGAGACCACGCTCCCCACCACGACTTCTGAGGCTGGCTCGTTACACAACACCCCGAAGGTGAGCACGGTGAGCGGGTCGAGCAGGTAGATCGCGCGGAGCTCTCCGTCAGGCCCCTCGAAAAACCCCCAGTTCTTCTCGATGATCTGCCGATCCGGTGCCTCACAACGCACTGGTCGGCCGACTTCGGGGAAGACCTGCATGACATAGACCGCATTCCCGGAAGCCACATATCCAGTGTTGAAGGTCGCCCACACCGCTCCTCGATATGAGAACAGTTTTGGGTCAGCGACAGGTTCGATGCCGTTCATGGCTCCGATGCGTGTTAGGTCTTGCACCCAGTCCGACGCAGGGTCGGTGCGGCTGGGGTCTAGCGTGGCGAGGCTCGCACTCACCGGCCCGATTGCGGCGTCGCTCACTCGCGCCGCCAGCACGACGTCCGCGCCGTGCACTCTAACGCTCGGGTTAAAGACGTGGCGGCCCAGCGACTCTGCCACAGCGAGGATCGACTTCGAAGCCGCCGTCTCGCATCTACTTAGGCTCAGCAGACCCATGAACGTCACCGAGGTTCCGTCAGGCCTCGCGCAACGAGGGTATCTAGGTCCGGGAAGGTGATGGACTCCGGGTCAAAGTCAATATCCACAGGACTGGAGGGCAACGGCGACGCCAAAGCGCTTGCAAGATCAACAGGCTCTCGCCAGGCAAGTCCCACGGATGCCATGTAGTCCTGGTACTTGATCATCGGCTCGGACCGGATCGGGGCGACCAGGACAACCGGACGTCCGATCGCGTGAGCAAAGATCAGGCCGTGGAGCGACGATGTGAGCACGACTTCTGCCTGTGCGATTTCGGCTGCGAGCTGGCTCGGCTCGCAATCGATGTCGACAATGCGCACACCGGGAGTGCGCCGGTACTCTTCACGGTCCCGGTAGTGGGGGATAAATGTCACTCGGCCACGCACAGCTTCTTTCTCGGCTTCCGCGGGGTACAGCTCCCTGACCAGGAGGCCAGGGTCCGCCTGGAAGGAGACATGGCTGACATCGAAACCAGCTCGATTGAGCGCGTCGTACGTGATTGGGCCGCGCACGCCGCGTATCTCGACGTCGCCCAGGGTGTCAGGGGCGGGGAGCGGTGATCCCTTCGTCCCCACGCCCGCGACGACATCACCCGGCTGCATGCGGTGGATGACCGACCCGACCAGCAGCAGGCGGCTTCCATCCTCAGTGTTGTGCGGCTCTTCACCGTAGAAGTGACGGATGAGATCTCGGTTCAGGAGGTCTCCCGCATTGCCAACGCGGAAACTGGGCCGTCGGAGGACCCCGCGCCAGCCCCTCACGGCTGGGTCCCAGTAGAACGTCCTCACTGGCATGATATATCCCCTCTTACTGCGACGCGGCTACCAGAAGCCGCACTCCAGCGTAGTCTCCGCCCGATACGTCAGTCATCGACGGCCGAATCGCAGCTTCCGCATTGCACCGTCGACAAAGGGGCGCATAGCGCTGCGATTCTCGTCGCCCGCGATCATCCAGACAATTGCGCCGTACAGGACTAGCCCTACGAGCCCGACGGGCAGCGCAAAAGAGACGAACGGCCATGGGGCCTCCGCCCAGGACGTCCCCTGCAGCAGAGCAATACCTACAACGATCGGCGCGATAGCGAGCACTGGGCGAAGAATCTGAAGGAGATACGTCCCTATCCGGAGGCCAATTTCCCGGTGGAGAACGAGGAGACGCACCGGCCATACGAAGACGCGCGCCCACCGTGAGATGATCACACCCCAGATCCCCAACGGCATCAACACGAACAACAATAGGATGCCGACAACATTCTGTAAAGCAGCGAGCCAGAATGCCGCCTTTGCGCGCCCACGAGAGAGCAGCGCAGGCCTGTCAAAATACATAATCGCCGTCAACGATGACCCAATCGAAAGTCCCCATAGAATCGGAATCGACTGCTCCCACCCTCGCCCGAACACGAGTGGAATTATTTGCGGCCCCAAAGCGGAGACAAGGGCGAATATGGGAATGCCGACAATACCGGCCACGAGCGTGAGCTGGCCGAAGATCCGGTTGAGCCTCGGCAAGTCATTCTGAACCCTCGAGAACGTCGTCAGCGATACGCGGGCGATCACTGTGGTGACGAGTTCCATCAGGATCTGAATCACACGCTGCGCGAGGTAATAGAAGCCAAGGATCTCTGAGTTAAAGAAGAACCCGACAGCGATCTTGTCCACATTTCCTTGTAGCGCGTCGAGGAGCTCAGTGCCCATGATGCTGAGTCCCACCGGCCAGATACGCCTCAGCGAATCCCGCGAGTATTCGAAGCGCGGTCGCCAGGCGGTCGACGCCCACAGAACCATGCATGCGACTGCAGCGCCTGTCAGCGTCTGGGTCACGAGCGCCCAGGCCCCGCCGCCAAGCAAAGCGACAGGGATTGCGGCAGCCGCCCCAGCTATTGCCGCGACGAGCTGTCGGATCGACAAGGTACGGAACTGGAACTCGCGCTCCAGTAGCGCGGAGGGTGTCTGGGAGAGCGCCCAAATCGGAAGGCTCAGTCCCATAGCTCTCAAGATCGACGTCAGTTCGTGCTCTCCCATCGCGGTCGCAAGCAATGGAGACGCAAAATAGAGTGCGGCGTATACGACGGATGCGACGCCAAGCGAGGTCCAGAACGCAGTCGAGGCATCCTTCGCTGCCAGCTTGTCAAGCTGAATCAGAGCCTTCGCGAAGCCGGAGTCAACCACCACCTGCAGCACCAGCGTGATCGATGTCGCCATCGAGATCAAGCCAAAATCGTCGGGCGAAACAAACCGCGTCAGCACCGCGATCACACCCAGCTGAAGGAGCCGAGACCCCCAGCGTTCCGCAACAACCCAGCCGACTGATCGGGCCACCTTACCCCTGAGGTCGTCAGGCTCCTCGTTACTCGCGGCAGTCACCTGATCAGGGTAGTCGAGAAGCGCGAAGGGTCCGGCGCACCGCGATCGCCAGAATCGAGCTCTCCTGCATCATCGCTGCCTGCAGTCTGCTGGCTCGTCCCTCCACCGCGATTCAGCGGAGCCTTGGTCGGCGCGCGGCGTCCGTGGTGGCGATCTCCCGCTGGAGGACGCTGATGGCGGCGGCGAGTTGCGGCGCCGCGTAGGCCCATCGACACCGTGGAGAGAACGCGCGCGCACTTCCCACCAACCCCGCTCGAAGTTCCGGAGACTCGTGGATGCGAGCAACGGCTCGAGCGAGATCAGCTGGTTCGTCGGCACGCACGAGCATCCCGTAGCCCTCCGCGAGCATGTCAACCTGGGCGGGAATGTCGGTAGCGATGACCGGCACGCCCGCAGCGACGGACTCCAGGATCTTGAAAGGAGTTGTGACGTTCGCCATAGAGCCCGTGTTCGATTTCGGGCACAGCGTGACGACGGCGCCGGCCACGTACTCGGCGAGTTCTGCAGGGGGCTTCGGGCCGAGCCACGTGAGGGTTGAATCTTGTGCCGCGCGGACTGCATCGGCCTTCGCGCCGTCACCAATAACAAGGAGCTTCAACCCCGCGGGCCACTCCTCGGAGCGGTGTGCCTCCAACATGTAGTCGATTCCTTGCCACGGTGCGAGCCCGCCGAAGAACAGCACGTACGGCTCACCAACATCCTTAGGCTTTGCATCGAAGAACACGTCCGAGACGCCGCTCGGCATGACTTCGATGGGCACGCGTGCTGCGCTCGACCGCTCCTCGGCGACCCACTCGGCTAGTCCCTTGTTGACGCAGAGCACGAAGGATCCCATCTCGAGGCTCTTCGTCATCAATCGGCGAATGCCCGGTACCCTTCGTAGCCACGGGTTCGTCTCGTAGGTGGAATCGTCGTTCCCCTGAACCAGAAGCAGAACTCGCCCTCCGGCCCGCTTCCAACGAGGCGCTACGAACGCCAAGAACGGGTGCCAACGTGTGACGAGAACGCCCTCGTGGGCTGCGGCGCGTGCCTTCTTGACGAGGCCGAACAGCCTCTTGAGCTTTTCATAGGGCCCCTCGCTGGTCGCTTCCGAATAGAACTCTGCCCGAACCGGAATTCCAGCCGCTTTCAGCCGCTCCCGCGTGCCGTCCATGTGGGTGCGTGCGGCTGACCCGACTCGGGTCGACTCCATCCAAAGGAGCGTTACGGGCTTACTCGATCCGTTTGTTCCCGTGGGCATCTTTTTCCAATCCTCGGTGGTCCAACGTGCTCAGCCCTGACGGGGCGATTCAGTTTCGGAAGCCGATGGGCGCGCAGGCGACGCGGCACGGCCCGACCAACTCCATGGCACCGACTTGCCCTCGCGAAGACTCCCTGCTCGGGATGCCTGCATCAGCACGATCGCGAGGGCCAGCAGAGGCGTGAAGTGACGCAACGCCGAGCCATAATCGGGCTCAAAGACTGCCTGTACGACACCCAGAGCCAGCATCAGGGAGATAGCGCGACGCAAGAGAACACCGTCGCGACTTCGAGGGGCCGGCCAGCGTACAGCAGAGCGAGCGGCCGCTAGCGGCAGGAGCTTCACGAATACGAACGCCAAGCTGACCGCGAGGTAAGGCAAAGACGCCGTCAACGGCAAGAGTATCGGCGCGTACAGGAGCCAGTAGTTCACGAAAACATCGATGGCGCCACCGAACGGCTGCGATACCGGCTCGACCGGGATGATGAGCGTGTTCGCGTCGAGATGTCCCTGCACCGCCGTCCGGTAATGATTGGGGTCAACGCCGAGAAGTACGTAGAAGATCAGACCAATTCCGACGGCAGCGACGGCTCCACCGAAAAGAAGGTATCGAAGCCGAGCCTGCCAGATTGTGATTACTCGATACGCGGCAAATGAGGCGGCAACAAGGTACCAGTAGTCTCGGAAGAGATATGCGTATCCCGCCATCGCGAGGACGGCCAGCACGTCCCACCACAGGCGACGAGGCAGGATTAGCAATAACATCACCGGAACGAGAACGAAGACATCCTTCGAGTACTGCCCCAGATATACGCCCGACAGGGCGAACGCGGCGACAATGAACGTGGCGACAGCGACACTCGCAGTTCGCCTGCGGACACGCAGCAGTGCGACTCCGATCACCAGACAGGCGAACAGATAGCCGGCGAATGCCGCCGCATCCGGGTTGTTTCCCAGCCCCAGCCACCGGTAGGCGATTCCGACTGGCGTGTACGACCGATCGGTGAAGTCTGGGACGCTGCCACTCGCGATGTTGAAGATTCGGGTCGCGTCACGGTGGAACTGCGCGGGCAGAATTTCGTCTCGCCACGCCGTAATCACGAGCCCGAGAAGGAAGCCACCGACAACAGCACCGTAGAAGAGACGCTCACCTCGCCGTTTGACATTGGCTCTGCGGGATCTTCGCCGCTGAGCGGCAAGGTCACGGCGCAAGATACCCTGCTCCAAACTTCCTCCTTGCCAGATCTTGAGTCCCCCTCACAGGCGCGCCCTGTAGCTCGTGGCGGCGGCCGTTGCCTTGCCGACACTCGCTCGCTATGCGAGGTCCGCCACGAGGAGAGCCTAGTAGGCTGCGCTGGAAACGCCCGCCTGTAGGCTGGACGCCGTTCATTGGCAGGATCCGCAACCATTGGCAGGATCCGTAACGTCGCTCTCGTCACATCGCGTTGCGAACCACCGAGGCCGCCCGAGAGGAATCGCCCTATGCCGGTCGAAGTCGTTCATTTCAATCCCCTTAGGCGCCGACCGGGCCCGGTAGGCCGTGTCCTTCCGCGCAAGCGACTGAACAACTTCGGGGACCTCATCGGCCCGATCATCGTGGAACGGCTCGTTGCCGAGTTCGGTCTGACCGAGCCGACCGAGCGGCGGCGGCTCGTCGCGGTGGGGTCGATCATGAAACTCACGCGCTCAGGCGACACGGTCTGGGGGACGGGAGTGAACGGAAAATCTATGGACGCCGGTGCGGCGCCCGACATCGACGTCCGTGCGGTGCGGGGCCCGCACACGCGGCGTGCGCTCCTCGATCGCGGAACTGCCGTGCCCGAGGTTTACGGAGATCCCGCACTGCTCTGGCCACGGTTCTGGCCGCTCGAGGAATACCGAAGGAACTCCTCGGTGCCGCGACGCGCTGTGAGCGTGGTTCCCAACTTCCACGACCGCGGCGCGATGACCGGGCCAAATGTAATCGACCCCCTTCAGGATCCGTTCACGGTCATCGAGCAAATCGCCCAGAGCGACTTCGTCTGTGGCTCTTCGCTGCACGGCATCGCTCTCGCAGAAGCCTTCGGTATCCCCGCTCGGCTCATCGAACCCGGAGCCGAGCCAGCCTTCAAGTACTTGGACTACTACGCCGGCACCGGACGCAGTTCCTACCGTGCGGCGGGTTCTGTCGAGGAAGCACTCAACCTGGGTGGGGAGCGCCCGATTGACTTCGATGCTGAGGCACTCGTCGCTGCCTTTCCCCGCGATCTTTGGAACTGATTCCACATCGCGTAAGCGCGTTCCGAAGGTGGCGATTCAGCGTCGTTCGAGCTTAACCAAAGCAGATGCGACCCCGGCGATCTCCCGGCGCGCTTGGAGCAGGTCAGAGGCGAGCAATTCCCTGCGATTGATCGCGTCAACCCACCGCCCACTGTCTGCGTCGTCGGCGCTCACGACTAGGCGATATGCCGACGTCCCCGGCTTCAAGGACCTAACCACCTTGTCGACCGAACCGGTGCTGAACCCGAGCGGGACCGCTCCTTCCGTGAAGCCGACGATGAGTGCGTGAATACGGTCGCTCACGATGGCCGCGGAGCGGGAATAGAGGGCTCGCACCTTCGCTTCTTGCGTCTTGTGATTCTCTTCGTTCCACTCGAGGATATCTGCGTTCAAGCGACTCGCGAGCTCATACGCTCGCTCTCGGTCACGACGCACTTGCACGACAACAACCGTTCGGAGATTCAAAACTGACGCCGTGGCCTTGACCGCGTCGAACCAAGCATCCGGAGGCGTTGGCCGATCCCCACGCATCGCGATAGCGAGGACATCTCGATCGCTGCCTGCGGCCCAACCAGACGGATCGGTTCCAAGCGAGTACGCCCAGTCTGGCTGGATCTCGCCCTTACCGAGTTGGTCGCGAGACCACTCGTCGCGCCAGGAGAGGTATGCCGCAGAGTCCGCGATCGGCCGAAGGTGCGTGTGCTCGACCGATGTTCCAGGACGGAGGCTCACCCCCGCGACGATCGTTCGGCTGCCCCTCAACTTAGCGAGCGCCGCGACTACCAGCTGCCACGTGCCCTTCTTTCCCTCCTCTGGTGTCCCGACTACCTCACCGGTGTTGAACGCGATCATTGAACCCGCGAGGGCGCCGCAAAGGGCGCGAACAAGCCACTTTCGAGGTGACGCATACGAGACGTCCTCGGCGCGGAGGCCGAGCCCGGACGTATAGTCGTCGTCGGGGCCTACATAGACATGCAGCTCCCCCAACGGACGCAGCGCGTCGAGGTACGCCCGTCGAAGCAGGGAGTCGCCGATGTTGTCACGCTGACCGCCGGCGTTGACATAAACGCGCGGCCGGCGTCTGCGTCGCGCGGCGTCATGGAAGGCGTCCGCGTAGGCTCCGGCGACAGCGCTCCAGTCGCGCGCGGAGAGGTTGACCTCTGACCGTGACGTTCCCCGCACTCGGGCGAGACAGTCCGCAAGTTTTGCGGCGTCGAATTCCCCCTCGTACTGGATCACCCAGCCCGGACCCACTTCGTCCGCGATGCTCTCGTTGGTCGGCGACGCGGGAACAATTACCGGACGTTCAAGCGAAAGGGCAACCAACACGACCCCCGAGTTATGCATTTCGCGGTAGGGAAGCACAACTGCTTCCGCTGAGGTGACTTCCGCAACCATGTCCTCGTCCGGTACATGCTCGAGGCGCAGGACCACACCAGCGTCACTCCTCGTCCACGAGTCCGCGCGCTTCTCGATGTCCTCTCTTACTGCCGCGAGCGACGGGCGGCCGACGATCCGAAGTTCGTCTCCGGCGCGCGCTGCTCCCTCGAATGCATCAATCAAGCTGGGAACACGCTTGTAGGGTTCGATCCTTCCAAAGAAGAGCAAGCGCCCTGCTTCCGGGTCGTTCCGCTGGAAGTCCCCGAACTGGTCCCGATAATGCCCATGTGAGATCACCCGCGTAATCTCGCCGTCACGCGCGTCCACTGTCGCTGCATCCAAGAACACGCGAGTCGTGACTAGCGTGTCCAGGCGCGCCAGCAGGCGTTCTTCCTCAGCGTCGCCTTGGTCATGGGGTGCAGGATTATGCTGCGTTCGTACCACGGGGATCGAGAAGGCGCGAATGCGCAATAAGAGCAGTCGGAAAAGAGTACGCTTGAGCATCCGGACGGGCGTTCGACGCGACCGGATCAGAAATTCCGGCCAGTGCACGTGCAACACGTCGTACCTGCCTAGCAGAGCGCGAGCCCAATTGAAGTAATTGAACTCGACAGTGCCGGGCGCGAGTCTCACGACCTGGTCGATGTACTTGATCGAGGGGCCGGGCGCCGCTACCGATTCGAGCACTCTCACCGTTCGTGAACTCATCCTGACAACTCTCCTTCTAAGTAAGCGCGCAACAATCAGACGGTCGCGTACAGAGCGCGCAGGGCGTCTCGCTGAGCGTCATGGTTCATTGTGCGGTTGAGGTGGCGCGCCGCCTCGACTGCACGCGGCCGGGCCTGACCTCCATCGAGAATGTCGAGGATAAGGTCGGCCGCGTCATCAGCGCTCCGCGCCGCCGGGATATCCAACCCGTCAAACGTCGGAATGGATCGAACAGCGAGGGGATGTTCGAACGCGGCTGCATCGAGGAGGCTGAGCGGGAAGCCCTCGTAGTGCGCAGAGTGGAAGTAAAGGCCCGGCCTGCTCAATTCCCTCGCGAGCGCATCCCCGACCAGCCAACCAAGCACCTCGACTCCCGCGTCGATGAGGCGTTTCCGCATGCCCTCACCTACGCCATCATCCTGACCGTGAACGTCACCTACCCACCTGAATGTGACGTCAGGAGCGACGGCCTTGACCCGCCGAGCTACGGCGGCAAAGTAGTCGGGATCCTTCTGACCGGTGAGACGCCCGACCATGAAGACGTTCCTACCGGAGTCGAAGCTCACCGATGGATGCGCCTCCGAGGGCGAGACCGTCGCGACGTTAGGAAGGAAGTGCGTCCGCGCCTGACGGTCGAGCGATTTCGCCAGCGCTTCTTCGTGTGGTGAAAGCACGACGGTGCACGCAGAACGACGGGCGAGAATCTTCTCGGCCATGCGAAAGGAGGCGCGCATCGCCCGATGTTGCTCACCATCGTCGAACTTATAGCAGTGGGGTTCGTAGAACACGGGCACGTCCAGACGGGCGAGTCTCGTGTAGACGCCGGCGAACGACGAATGCGCGTGCACGACATCGGGCTTCACCGCTTGGACGGCCTCGCGCACGCGCCTGATCGCCGCGGCTGCCTTCCTCGGAGACTGTGGCATCTGATGGAGGCTCGCGTACGCGATCCGAGGATCGGGACTCTCGTTGCCAGCCCACAGGAGGTGGTGCTCAGCCTCGGGCATCAGATCCACGAGCGAAGCGATCGCCCTACTGATTCCGCCGGCGTAGACCTGTGTGACGTGGAGTATTCGAGTCGCTGTCATTCCTGACCTAACCGGGTGTTCGGGGCCGCGTGGACGGCAACCACAAGACTGAAGGGTATCAAAGCACCTTGAGCCAAGACCGGAGCTCACCGGCTCCGCGACGGGGATCGATTAGAGTCGGCCGCGTGGAATCGGGGCTCAGGCCGGAAGTACAAGCGCTTCTCCTGGAAGGCGAGGATGCCTGGCGGAGGCCAAGATGAAGGTTCTTGCTGTTTCCGAGGATGCACCCGGATCAAGAAAAATCCCCCCTGCGCAGCGGATTCTTTGAAGCCACCCTCACTACCATCGTTCCTCACTAACCTCGCATCTGCCCAGCCTGACCACCGAAGCAGCCTGAAGCCCAAGATCGAAGGAGAGACAACCTTCTGAGAGACAAGAGTGAGCGCGGGGACGAGACGCCCTCAGCGCAGACGCCGTCACGGAGCAAGGTCAGCCGAAGGCAACTTCTCGCGGGCGGGTTCTTCGGCGTGCTCGGCACATCGATGGTGCTGTACGGCTTCGGGCAAGCACCTTCAGCGCGATCGCTCATCGCGGCGGATCCCGGCGCGCCCCCAACCCCTGAAGTTCAAGCCAGTGGGTTCTCTCTGAGAGCAGAAGGCAAGACCGCCGCTGTCCTCCTCTGCGCAGCGGACGGCTCTCCTCTCCAGCGCTTCCGCGGGTTCCGTTTCCGGGATGTGACGTTCAGCGCTGGGCGGGTCCGTCGCGGTACCACGGCGGACGGCCGGGCCGCACTCGTCGTCGATTATGCAAGTCCAAAGGGTTCGTCCTCGCAAGCGACCGCGATCTTCGCCCCCGCAGGCAGGGTCGTCGATGTGACGTTCGACTTCCGGAGCGACGGGGATCTGGACCCGCGACATGGAATGCTGCTGAGGGAGTCCTTCACTCATGGGCCCGTTGTCGAATCAGCCCACGGAGTATTTGACTGGCAACGAGACGAACGGGGTGGCATCCCATACCAGGCTGAGGGCACCTTCGTATACGTGCAGGATCACGGGCCTCTCAAGATCGGGATAGTTGCGGACCGCACGAAAACCGACTGGCGAGACAATCGTGCCCTGCACCTTCAGCCGGAGGAGCAGGGTGATGGCACTCTCCGGGCGAGCGCGCACATCGTGGTTCGCGGTGATTCGAATGCCTCCATAATGGCTGCCGAGGCCGGTCGTCGAGCGCTCTCAGTCGATCTCCGGACAGACACGCCGTACAACATCTGGGAGACGCCGGGCGATGCTCTCCCGGTTCACGCGACCGTGTACAACGGCGCGAAACCGCGCGTCGTCCACATCGACTGGATCGGGCGCGACTTCGATGGTGAGACGATCGCGAGCGGCAGTCGTGATCTTGCGCTTGGCACCGGAGAAGACGCATCGCTCACAGTGCCGATTCGGTTGACTTCGAGAGGCATTGTTTTCCTCGAGGTGACAGTCACCTCGGGGACTGACATCGCATACCAACGTACGAACGTCGCGGTGCTCCCGCCGCACGACTACTCGGACGATGCAGCCAGTTCAATGTTCGGCATCGCCGCAGCATACATATTCGATTCCCCAGAGGAACGGCTGCTCCTGCGCCGGATTGGAGTACGCAGAAGTAGGCATATCTACTTCACACGAAAACAGCTCAAAGCTCACGGATTCTCGCAGCATCGCGTGCGAACGCCGCCATCTCTCGACGCATACGTGGATGATCCAAAACGACTGAAGGCGTACATCGCGTCAGAACTTGACGTCGCGGAGGCCGGCCACTCCACCGCATACGAGCTCGGAAACGAACTCAACCGCTGGGGGCGAGGCCCCTTCACAGGTGACGGCGCGCAGGAGTACGTCGAAAACTGGGTGCGTCCCTTCAAACGGGCGATGGTTCAACGAAAAAGCAAGATGAAGCTGATCGCCGTAGGCCTCGCCGGCATGGACGTGCCATATGCCCGTGAGCTCTTTCGTGCTGGGCTTGCGGATCTCGTCGACGGATTCAATCTCCACCCCGGTCGGAGCAACGTAACCCCGGACTGGGCGCCAGATGCGCGACGAGTGAAGGACGGCAAAGACCACTCATGGAGCTATTTCGGGGCGTTGAAGGAAGCGCAGGGCCTCATATCCGACCACGCGCCTGGAATGGAGCTGTGGCTCACCGAGGTCTACGCGTGCACTCGGCCGAACGCCTGGTGGGATGACTCATACCGGCACGCGGCCGAGAACGTACTTCTTAGCGCCGCGCTCGCTCTGTCACTCGACGTCACATCGATGTTGTGGTTTCAGCTTTACGACAACATTCGAGCAAATCAGCATGGAGCGCGACCGAACGATCGTGAACACCATTTCGGACTGGTCCTCCGAGATCTCAGTCCGAAGCCATCCCTACTCGCCTACGCAGCCGCAGCCGAGCACCTGGACGGCGCCATCTTCAATCGCTGGATTCGCTTTGAAGATGAGACGCTCTGGGGTCTTGAGTTCACCACGCCCCGCGGTCCGCTCGCGATCATGTGGTCTCGCGCGGATGGTTATGAGCTGAACACTGAAGCGCAACGAGATGGAGGGTTCTACCCGACGCCCGAGCCGTGGGTGGAGACGTGGAAGACGAAGAAGAAGATCCGAGTGAAAGCGAGGCGAGGAACCGTCACCGAAGTGGACACGATCGGCCGCTCACGTAGTCTGCCGGTTGCGACCGGGACAGTCACGATCGAGCTGGACGGCGCGCCGCGCATGTTCTACGGGTTGGACGGCGGTGATCTTCCCACTTCGCGCGAGGTGCCGGGCGGCCCCCGCGAACGATAGGTCTTCAAGCCCTGGTGGCAGTGGCTCGGTGCGCGTCCGCCGCTCATGCGGGGCTCTGCGCCGATGCCCTGAGCGAGAGCGGAAACGAGGGCCAGTCTAGGTGCGGGAGGAAGCCGCCGTGACGGCTGCTCCTCCGTCCCGCATCACCTCCTGGACGCGCGAACTCCCGCCTGTGATTCAGCAGGCGGGAGTTCTGCTTCGGACGGCAGCACCCGAGCGCCACGCGGCTCACTCGCTCTCGGCGATCGCCTTCATCGCCTTCCAGCCGTGGGTAACGCCGCCGCCGGCGCGGAGCGCAGCGGCGACCATGACGGCTTCGGCGACATCGGCCTTGGACGCCCCCCGGACCGCGCGCTTGGCGTGATCCCCGATGCAGAACGGACACTGCGTGGTCACAGCGACACCGACCGCGATCAGCTCCCTCGTGGCGAGGTCGAGGTTGCCGCTTTTCTTGCTGAATACGGCCTTGTCGAACCCGAAGAACGCCGAGACCATCTCGGGCGCGCCCTCCTTGATGTCGGCCATGAATGTCGCTTCGTCATTGTGGGAGTGCACGTTGTCTTCCTTTCCTGGGGTGGGTTGTCCGTTCAGACGGCATCGTTCGCGAGCTGGTCAGACGCGGTCGGAGCGGGCTTCGCGCCGTTGACGACGATCGCTGTCACGACCGCCGCGACGACGAGTGAGATCGCGCCGACGGCGAGCGCGGCGGTGTAGCCGTGGACGAGCGCCTCTGATGCCTCCGCGACGATGGTCGAGTCGCCATCCCGGCGCCCCTGCGTCAGACGGGCGAGTGCGTCGGGCAGGTCGCCCGTAGTGACGGCGACCGCGATGCTCGAGGTGACGGCCATGCCGAGAGCCGTTCCGATCTGCTGGCCTGCGTTGAGAAGGGCCGACGCGATTCCCGTGTCTGCCGGAGCAGCACTGCTCACCGCGGCCGACGTCAGCGGCACGAAGTTGAGCGCGAACCCGAACGCCGTGGCGAGGATCGCCGGCAGGAGGTGCCCCCAGTACGACGTGCTCGTGCCGATGAAGGTGAGCGAGAAGAGACCGCCGGCGGCGATGAGCATGCCCGCGCCGATGATCCAGCGCGGCGCGATGGCTGCCGCGAGCTTCGCGCTGATTCCCGCCCCGAGGACGATGCCGACCGCGAAGGGCAGCCAGGCGAGGCCCGTCTGCAGGGGGTCGAAGTCGAGGACGTACTGCAGGTAGAGGTTGAGCAGGTAGAACATGCCGAGCGGGCCGAACGAGACCATGAGCATCCCGACGTACGCGCCGGCGCGATTGCGGTTCCGGAACACCCGCAGCGGCAGCATCGGATCCTTCATCTTCGACTGCACCACGAGGAAGACGAGCAGCAGGATGGCCGCTGCGGCGAGGAAGGCGAGGGTCGTCGGGTCGGCCCATCCGTGCTCGCCTCCGCGCGTGATCGTGTAGACGAGGGAAGCCATCGCGCCCGTACCGAGCACCGCGCCGGTGATGTCGATCCGCCCCTGGTGCCGCTCGGCTTCGACGAGCGACCTCGTGCCCGCGAGAAGCAGGAGGCCGATCGGGATGTTGAGGTAGAACATCCAGTTCCATCCGAGCGTGCCCGTGAGCACCTCGCCGACGAGGAGTCCGACTGCGACGCCCAGGCCGGACATCGCGCCGTACAGGGCGAGCGCCGTGTTGCGCTGCTTTCCCGATGGGAACGTCGAGTTGATCGACGCGAGCACGTTCGGCGCGGTCAGAGCTGCTCCGATGCCCTGAAGAGCGCGCGCGAGGATGACCATGGTGCCGCTCGTGGACAGACCCGCGATCAGCGCCCCGGCGATGAAGACGACGAGCCCGATGCGCAGCAGACGGCGGCGTCCGTACTGGTCGCCGAGTCGTCCGCCGAATACAGCAGCGCGCCGAACAGGAGGATGTAGGCGTTCACCGCCCAAGGCATCGCCGCGGGAGACATGCCGAGATCGGCTTGGATGGCCGGCAGCCCGACGTTCGCGATGACGTCGTTGAGGACGGGACTCACACCATCCACCCCCAGCGCCGGGGATTATGCCAATATGTTCGTACCCTAACAACCCCCTGCGCGAAGTGTCGCAGGGGCCGTACCTTCAGTCGCATACCCGAGTGCGACTGCGAAGGAGTCGATGTGATGCAGCCGCGTATCCGCGCCCACACGGAGTCCCTGACCGACAACGTGTTCCAGCATCTCGCGCGTGAGATCTGCGAGGGGCGCTACTCCCCCGGCGAGGCCCTCGAGCTCGCGGAGATCGCGCAGGAGCTCGGCATCTCGCGCATGCCCGTGCGCGAGGCCATCCGACGCCTCGTTCCGCTCGGGCTCGTGGATGTCGAAGCCAGCCGCTGGACGCGCGTCGCCCCGGTCACGCCGACATCGACGAAGGCGGCGGCGGAGTTCGCCGCCTACCTCGCGGGCGGCGTCGCGCGGGTCGCCATCCCGAAGCTCGCCGGCACGACGATGCACGCGGCTGCGTCCGCCGAGCTGGCGGCCCTGGTCGCAGCGGCCGAACCGCGCGACCTGCTCCTGAGCTCGACCCGCTTCGTCAGCGCGCTCGCGCGCGCCGCCGAGAACGAGCACCTTCTCGAAGCGTGGAACGCCGCCCGCATCACGCTGCTGTTCCACGTCGGGCACGTCGTGCGCACGGGGCCGAGCCACGACATCGACGTGGCTCCCACCATCTCGCAGCTGAAGCGCGCGTTCGAGGCGGGCGACGGCGCCGAGGTGGCGACGCACCTGCAGGAGTTCTTCCTGCCCGCGGCCTTCGCCGACTGCCGTCCCGCGGTGGAGGAAGGCGCACCGTAGCGCCGCAGCCGGCCCGCGCCATCCGCTCGGGTGCCCGGGTCGCTCCGTTCCCCTCCGCCATCGGCCCGTCGATACGATCGGGATCATGACTTCCGGGGGGATGGCGCGCGCAGCGCGGGGGCGAGCACGTGCACGAGGGCGGAAGCCGGGTTCCGTGATCCGCAGGCTCGCGAGCGGACTCGCGGCCGCCATCCTGCTCGGCGGGATGGCCGCGGTCGCGCCGAGCGTGACGGTCGCGCCGGCAGCCGCCGCGAGCGCCTCGCCCGACCCGAGCTCGAGCCGCCCGATCTACCGGTTCTGGAGCCAGGGGTACGAGAACGCCCACTTCTACACGCTCGACCACTCCGAAGCGCAGGGCCTGCACAGCAACGACGGCAACTGGACGTACGAGGGAACGGACTTCCGGGTCTGGCCGCTCGCGTCGGGCGCCTGCCCGGCCGGAACCTCGCCCGTGCACCGGTTCTGGTCATCCGCCTACACGTCGCACTTCTACACGATGAACGCCGCCGAGGCCGACAAGGTGCGCCGCACCGACCGCAACTGGACGTACGAGGGCGTGCGGTTCTGCGCCGCAGCGCAGCAGACCGAGGGGACGGTCGCGGTCCATCGGTTCTGGAGCCCGGGCTTCGAGAAGCACTTCTACACCGCCAACGCCGACGAGGCCCAGAAGCTGCGCTCGAGCGACCGCAACTGGACGTACGAGGGCGTCGCCATGTACGCGCCCACCTCGGGGGCGGCGTCGCCTCCGATCACGGGCCGGCCGGCACCGCGCGTCGGCTGCCAGTCGCCCGACATGCCTGCAGCTCTCGCAACCCACGACGCAGGGCGCATCACGCAGCTCTTCGGCGGGGCGGGCGCGCTGCGTGACGCGATCGCCGACGGCCGCGCGGCGTGCGTGCCGCTCGACGACCCGGCGCTGCCGTGGGTCGTCGTGAACAAGCAGCGCCCGGTGTCTCCGCTCGACTACGTCCCTTCGTCGCTCGCCGTGCCATCCGGTTCTCTCGTCGACGGCGGCATCCGCTCCGACGCCGTCGGATCGTTCGAGCAGCTGCAGCGCGACGTCGCCGCATCGGGCGCCGGCCGCATCGCGCTGACGAGCGGCTACCGCTCGTACGGCACCCAGGCGGGCATCCACCGCTACCAGGTCGAGACACTCGGCCAGGAGCAGGGCGAGCGCCTCGCGGCCCGGCCGGGCTACAGCGAGCACCAGCTCGGCCTCGCCGCGGATGTCGTCTCGTGCGGCGGCGGATGCGGCTCGCTGTACAGCTTCGCCGGCACCGCGCAGGAGCGCTGGGTGCGCGAGAACTCCTGGCGCTACGGGTGGATCGTGCGCTACGAGTCGGGCCAGACCGGCACGACCGGGTACAACGCCGAGCCGTGGCACCTGCGGTACATCGGCGCCGACCTCGCGCGGGTCTACCACGACGGCGGGTACCACTCGCTCGAGGCGTTCTTCGGGCTCCCGGCGGCGCCGGAGTACCGGTGACGCGGGAGCTCCCTTGCCCGCAGCAGACTGGATGCACCTCCGGCGACGTCGGCGCTCCTTCCGGGCGTTGAGCGCGCTGGTGCCCCTTCCGGGCGTTGAGCGAGCTGGTGCCCCTTCCGGGCGTTGAGCGAGCGAAGCGAGTCGAAACGCCGCCGAAGAACGGTCACCACGTTTCGTCTCGGCCGCTGGCGCTCCCTCGCTCAACGACCGGAGGGAGGTAGCGGCACTCCCGCTCGGGAGGTTGAGCGAACGAAGCCCCTTCCGGACGTTGAGCGAGCGAAGCGAGACGAAACGCCGCCGAATAACCGTCACCACGTTTCGTCTCGGCCGCTGGCGCTCCCTCGCTCAACGACCGGAGGGAGGTAGCGGCACTCCCGCTCGGGAGGTTGAGCGAACGAAGCCCCTTCCGGACGTTGAGCGAGCGAAGCGAGACGAAACGCCGCCGAATAACCGTCACCACGTTTCGTCTCGGTCGCTGGCGCTCCCTCGCTCAACGACCGAGGGGGGGAAGACAGCCGAGCTCCCGCGCTCACCGCACCTCGGCCATCCGCTTCCGCGCATACCCCCACGTCGCGAGCGCGAGCAGCGGACCCCACGCCCAGAACGGCAGCACGAGCGCGCTCGCGCCGTGCAGCTGACCCGAGGCGATCAGCCCCAGCTCCTGCAGGCCACCGGCGGTGAAGAGCACCGCGACCGAGAGCGCCGGAACGACGGCGAGCGCGATCGGCACCGGCCGCCCGCCGATGCCGGGCACCCACCGCGGCGCGCGCTCACCCCACGGCAGCACGAGCCCGAGCGTGAGCACGGCTCCGAGCAGCATCGCCGCCCCGAGCAGCAGCCCCGTCACGAACATGTCGGGGTGCTCCGCGAAGGCTTCGAGGTCACCCCCGAAGAGCGGCCACGGCGTGAGCCACGTCAGACGCGCGACGACGTACGGCGCGGGGCACAGCGCCGCGAGCACCGTGATCACCACGCGATGCCGCTGCACGAACGCGCCCATCCGCGGGAGCGCGGCCGCCGTCGAGGTCGCGGCCCAGACCATCCAGACTCCGGCGAAGAGGGTGAGCCCGAGCGCCCCGACGAAGCGGACCGGATCGTTGAGGACGGTCTCGGTGAACCGGGCGTAGAACATCCCGACCGGGAACACCCCCGTCACCGCGAGCACGACGACGGCGACGACGGGCACCGCGAGCGCGACCGCCGCGAGCGGACGCCGCCGCGCGAGCAGGGCGATCACCACGACGACGCCGATCGGCACGAGGGTCGCGAGCGTGTACCCCGCGATGACGATGCCGTCGAATCCGACGAGGCCGAGTGCGACGGCGAGCGACGCGATGAGCGCGAGCGCGGGTGCCGCGCGGTCGAGCGACCGCCATCCGGCGAGCGAGGCGAGCCCCGCGGCGAGCGCGAGCACTCCCGCGAGCGCGAGGATGGCGCCCGCCGCGAAGGACGCGAACGGCGCGGGTCCGCCGAGCAGCTGCTCGAGCGGAGTGCCGCCCGCCGCGAACGGGCCGGCGTCGGGAGCGACGAGCCACACCCCCGCGGCGGCGAGCGCCACGGTCGCGAGCGCGACACCGACCCACGTGAGCGGCCGCGACGCGGGCGGGCGGATGGTCGGAGCCGGGTTCGGAATCTGCGTGCGAATGTCCATGGCTCCACGGTCGCGCGGAGACCCCGTGCCGCGCTTCGCCCGTGGGAGCGGGAGCGGATCACCCGCGCGGGTGAGGCTGAGCGCCCGGCTCGACGACGCCGTGCTCGTACGCCCAGATGACGACCTGGATCCGATCGGCGAGGCCGAGCTTCGCGAGGATCGCCTTCACGTGCGTCTTGACCGTGTTGCCCGTGAGGTACAGCGCCCGCCCGATCTCGTCGTTCGACGCTCCGCGTGCGAGCAGCAGCGCGACCTCGCGCTCGCGCGGGCTGAGCACGGCAAGAGGGTTGCCTCCCGCGGGAACCGCCTGACGCCGCACGTGTTGCAGCAGGAGCGCCGTGGCCCGCGGCGCCATGACGGCATCACCCGCGGCCACCCGCACGATCGCGTCGACGAGCGCGTCGGGCCGCGCGTCCTTCGTGAGGAACCCGCTCGCTCCCGCGCGGATGGCGCCGAACACGTACTCGTCGACGTCGAACGTCGTCAGCACGAGCACGCGCGTCGACGGCCTGACCCGCCGCACCTCCTCGGTCGCGCGGATCCCGTCCATCCCGGGCATCCGCACATCCATCAGCACCACGTCGACGTCGTGCGCGCGCACGTACTCGACCGCGGCCGCGCCATCCGCCACTCCCCCGACGATCTCGAGGCGCGCGTCCGCGCCGAGGATGGTCGTGAGCGCGTCGCGCAGGAGCTCCTGATCATCGGCGAGCAGCACCCGGATCATGCGCCCTGCTCCACGGGCATCGTCACCTGCACCATCCATCCCGCTCCCCTGTGCACCTCGAGCGCGCCGCCTGCCTGGCGCACACGCTCGGCCATCCCGATGAGTCCCGTGCCGCCGCCCGGATCGTCGCGCGGGCCGGAGCCGCCGTCATCCGCGACCGTGAGGCGCACATCCTGTTCTCCCCATGCGAGCTCGACGCGCACATCGACCGGCGGGCGCACGTGGCGCAAGGCGTTGGTGATCGCCTCCTGCGCCGCGCGGTACAGCGCGAGCTGGGCGTCGGGCGCGAGCGGGCGCGGATGCCCGGTCTCGACGAACGAGAGGCGGTGATCGGATGAGCCCGCGCCGACCACGAGAGCGGCGAGCGACGCGAGATCCGGCGCGGGCGCGGTCTCGTCGAGCGCGCTCCGCCCGGCATCCGCCTCGTCGAGCACCCGGAGCATCCCGCGCAGCCCCTGCATCGCCGAGCGCCCCGTGTCGGCCACGCGGGCGAGGGCATCCGCCGCACGCGGCTCGCTCGTGAGCACGCGCGCCGCCTCGGCCTGGGCGATCATGACCGTGAGCGAGTGCGACACGACGTCGTGCAGGTCGCGGCCGATCCGCGCGCGCTCGGCGGCCAGAGCATCCCGCACCTGCTGCCGCTCGCGCTCTGCCGTCGCGATGCGGCGTCGCCGCGCCGACCTTCCGAGCACCCACGCGGCGCTCACGACCGCGGCGAGCGCGATGACCTCGAAGGCGATGGGCGCCGGGTCGGCCTGCCGCGTCGAGACCACGTCGACGCCCGTGATGACGAACGCGCCGACGATGCCGACGACCAGCGCCGCGACGGCCGTCGAACGCCCCTGGGTCGACGCGACCTGCCACTCGAGCAGGAGGAACGCCACGGCCGACGGCACAAGGGCGGCGCTCGACGTTCCGGCGTCGGCCGTGAGGGCGAGTGCGAGCATCACCGCGGCTCCGCCGGCGAACGCCGCCCGCGGCAACCACGGCGATGCGAAGGCGGCCGCGTGCAGCACGACCGCGAGTGCGCCGATCCACGTCGCCCACGTACCGCCCTGCACGGGCGCGACGAGCTGCACGAGCATCGCGATCGTCATCGGCAGGGCGATCGCGCACAGGAGCGCCGCCGCGACGAGCGGCCCACGACGGTCGGCGTCGGTTGCGGTCACGGCTCCATCGTGCCGCGCCCAGGCGCCGCCGCGCCTCCCCCGCGCGGGTGAGGGGCGGCGGGGGTGGGGTGGGGTGATGAGTGCCGCTTCGGGATGTGGAGCGGGCGGGTGCCGTCTCCCCGGGCGTTGAGCGAGCGAAGCGAGTCGAAACGCCGCCGAACCCGAAGAACCGTCACCACGTTTCGTCTCGGTCGCTGGCGCTCCCTCGCTCAACGACCGGGGAAGAGCAATCGCTCAGGTCGCAAAAACCGGCCGCTAACCGGCGTTTTGGGACCGAAACTGCGACCTCGACGCCCCCAACTGCCCAGGTCGCAGAAACCGTCCCCCAACCGACGTTTAGCGGCCGGAACTGCGACCTGAACAGCCGGCCCAACTGCCCAGGTCGCAAAAACCGTCCTCAACCCCGCGTTTAGGGGCCGAAACTGCGACCCGAACAGCCAGGTGCGGCCGAGGAGCTCCCAGGTACGGCCGAGGAACCCTCAGCTGGGCCCGCGGAGGAACGCCCGCAGGTCCGCGGCGAGCAGCTCCGGCGCATCCATCGCGGGGAAGTGACCTCCCTCAGTGAAGTCGCTCCAGTGCTCGATGCGGTTCGCCGGATCCATCGTGCGACGCAGCAGCGGGTGCGTGTCGAACGCCGCCCAGGCCGAGGGCACCGGGCCGCCCATGAGCGGCATCACCCCGGAGTGCGCGCCCTCGTAGTAGAACTGCGCGCTCGATGCGCCGCTGCGGGTGAACCAGTACAGACTCACGTCGGCGAGGAGCTGGTCGCGATCCACCACCGGCGCGCCGTACCCGTCGCCCGACCGCACCTTGAACTTCTCCCCGATCCACGCGAGGAGCCCCACGGGCGAGTCGGTCAGCGCCGCACCGATCGTGTCGGGGCGGTGGTTGTGCATCTCGAGGTAGCCCCGCTCCGCAGCGCTCGCCGCCAGGATCGCGTCGAGCTCGGCCGCCTCGGCCTCCGACAGTCCGTCGGGTCGCGGGAAGACCGCACCCACGAGCCCGAGCACCGCTCGATCGATGCCGAGGTGCATGCCGATCACGCGCTCGGGGTAGACCGCGGCGAGACGGCCGGCGACGCCGGAGCCGATGTCGGTGCCGTGGACCGCGAACCGCTCGTAGCCGAGCCGCGTCATGATCTCGGCGAAGCCATCCGTCGTCCGCGCGAGCTCCCATCCGGTGCTCGCGAGCGGAGTCGAGAAGCCGAACCCGGGCGGCGAGACGATCACGAGGTGGAAGTCGTCGGCGAGCTTCGGGATGATCCGCTCGTACTCGATGAACGAGCCCGGCCATCCGTGATTCAGGAGCAGCGGCGTGGCGGCGGTGTCGGACGACCGCACGTGCACGACGTGGAAGGTCTGGCCGTCGACGACGGTCGTCAGCTGCTCGAGCTCGTTGAGCCGAGCCTCCTGCGCACGCCAGTCGAACCCGTCGCGCCAGTACTCCGCGAGCTCGCGAAGGTACGGGAGCGGGATGCCCCGGCTGAAGTCGTGCGGGTCGTCGCGACCGGGCACCGGGTGCGGCCAGCGCGTGCGCGCGAGCCGATCACGGAGATCGTCGAGGTCGGCCTGCGGGATGTCGATGCGGAAGGGCGTGAGAGCTGTGCTTTCGGTCATGACATCGACGCTCCCAGGCAATGCGGACGATGAGCTTCCGCGATTCGGAGGATGATCGAATCATGCTGGAGACCTCGGCCCGCCTCCTCGAGCTGCTCTCACTCCTTCAGGCGCGGCGTGACTGGACGAGCTCGGCGCTCTCGGAGCGCCTCGGCGTGAGCACGCGGACCGTGCGCGCCGACATCGGCCGCCTGCGCGCGCTCGGCTATCCGGTCGACGCGCGCCCGGGCGTCTCGGGCGGGTACCGCCTCGCCGCCGGCACGGCGATGCCGCCGCTCCTCCTCGACGACGACGAGGCGGTCGCCGTCGCGCTCGGGCTCGGCGCGATCGCGACCCGAGGCGTCGGCGTCGAGGAGACATCCCTCACCGCCCTCGCGAAGCTCGAGCAGGTGCTGCCGTCGCACCTGCGCCGGCGCGTCGAGGCCGTGCGCGCGGCGACGAGCGCCGTGCCCGACCCGGGCGGCCCGGTCGAGCTCCCCGTGCTCGGCGCAGTCGCGGCGGCCATCCGCAGCCATGAGCGGCTGCGCTTCGGATACACGACGCACGACGGCGGCACCGAGCCGCGCCACGTCGAACCGCAGCGGCTCGTGAACTGGGGGCCGCTCTGGTACCTGCTCGCGTGGGATCTCGTCCGCGACGACTGGCGCATCTTCCGGGTCGATCGGATGGTGCCGCACACGCCGACGGGCGCGCGGTTCCGACCGCGGGTCATCCCCGAGGAGGAGGTCGTGAACTTCGTCGTGCGCCGCGTCGCGCGGTCGACCTGGACGTACCGCGCGCGCGTGGTCGTGCATGCGCCGGCGGCCGAGGTCGCCGCGCGGATCCCCATCCCGATCGAGATCGAGGAGATTGACGAGAGCACGTGCCGATTCGAGCTCGGCTCGAACGACCCCGACCGGCTCGCGCTCTCACTGACGCAGCTCGGCGCGGACATCGAGGTGCTCGAAGGCGACGAGGTAGTCGCGGCGCTCGAACGGCTCGCCGCGCGCCTCCAGCGGGCGGCCGGTGGGGCGCTTTCTGGTCGTTGAGCGCGCGAAGGGAGACGAAACGGGGTGAGCTGTGGAGGAACTGCGTTTCGACTCGGTCGCTGGCGCTCCCTCGCTCAACGACCGGGGAGGTGCGCTGGCGCTCCCTCGCTCGGCGACCGGGGAGAATGCGCTGGCGCTCCCTCGCTCAGCGAACGAGGAGAGTGCGCTCGCGCTCCCTCGGCAACGACCGGGGTGCGTGCGTCATGAGCCCGCACCATCCGGACATGCGAAACGGGCCGAACGTCCCCCGACGTTCGGCCCGTCTCCTCTCGGTCATATTCGCTGCGCGTCATCCCCTGTGCCCGGCTCCCCCACCGGATGCAGGTGCCTGCCCCTTCAGGCGGCGCGCGGCAGATCCCGGCGTTGTGCAGACGCCGACTCGGCCATGAGCTCGGTCACGTCGAGCCCACGGTTCGAGTTCGCCGCCTCGACGAGCTGCACGAGCAGCTCCCGGTCGAGTCGACCATCCGTCTCCTCGTCGAGGACGATGCGGATCGGGATCGCGGAGTTGACCCACATCGTCTCGCGTGAGCCATCCGCGGCGCGGCACGTGAGGGAGAACGACTCCCCGCGCCGCAGCTTGGTGATCACGACGGCCTGGACGTGCGCGAGGAGCCGGTCCTCGATCTCGATCGCCTGGTCGCTCGTGCCGTAGAAGATCCTGCCCATGACGTGCCCCCTCGTTCGTCGACCTGTGAGCGTCTGCCCACACTTCGGAGGTTACTAGACATGGAAGCGATTAGCCAAGTTAACTTTTCGTTTCAGAACGGGAGCCGCTCGGTCGGAGCGTCCTGGGGGTCGCGCCAGGCGGGCTGCTGCTCGAAGATCCGCGTCGCCGGGTCGGGCTCCCGCTGCGTCGCGCGCTGCTGCGGAAGCGGATGCTGCCGGGCGCGGATGATCTCCGCGTCGCGCTCCCAGATGGCACGCGCGATGATCCGCCGGTCGCGCGCATAGATCATGGCGCGCATCGTCATCGCGAAGAGGAGGCCGATGTAGCCGCCGGTCGTGTTCGCGAAGACGTCGAGGATGCTCGAGACGCGCGACTCGAGGGCCGTCGCCTGCGTGAACTCGATGAAGCCGGAGTAACCGGGCACGAGGAACAGCGCGAGCCACCATCCGCGCCGCGGCAGCGCGAGGCCGAGGAAGAAGCCGAGAGGCACGAACATGCCGATGTTCGCCGTGAACTCGAGCTCGTCGAAGCCGAACGACTCGGGCACGCCGAAGCGGTACAGCACGTTCAGCACGCGGTCGGCGATGCCGCCGAACTCGAGGTCGCTTGGGTTGGGCCAGAGCGTGACGAGAGCGACGAAGCCCGCGTAGACGAGAAGAAGGAGCGTGGCGACCCACAGGCGAGCGCGACTGCGGGGCGGCTTCGGTCCGAGGACGTCGGTCATGCGGTGCCTCCTCTGGAGCAGATGATGCCCTCGACGATAGGCGGTGTCACCTGGCAATCATCGGTGCCTCGGGTAACGGTTGGGTGACCGGGGGTGGGTGGCCGCGTCGTGTCCGATGGGTTATTTTCAGAAAGTGGTGAATTTGACGAAGCGGCTCGAGAGAGGGGACGCGCAGCTCGCGTACGAGGACGCAGGCAGCGGCGAGCAGGCCGTCGTCTTGCTCCACGGGGCGGGCCTCGACCACACGATGTTCGACGACCAGGCCGGCGCCCTGATCGAGCGCGGCATCCGCGTCATCGTCTGCGATCTGCGCGGGCACGGAGAATCCGCGATGGAGGCGGGCACGCGCTTCGCCGCGCAGGACGCGCTGCGGGATCTCGACGCTCTTCTCTCGGCCTGCGGCCATCCGTCGCCGGTGCTCGTGGGGCATTCGCTCGGCGGCAACCTCGCCCAGGCCTTCACGCGTGCGCACCCTGATCGCGTGAGCGGTCTGATCGTGCTCGGGTCGACGTGGAACACCGGCCCTCTGTCCGCGATGGAGCGGCTCGGCCTCCGGCTCGCCGCGCCTGCGCTCGCGGCGATGCCGGCGCGGACCATGGCGCGCGTGATGGCCCGTGCGTCGGCTGTGCGGCCGGAGGCGGTGACTCGAGCCGAGTCGGTGTTCGCGCGGATGCCCAAGCGCGTCTTCCTCGACGTCTGGCGGGCGACGACCTCGTTCGTGCAGCCGGATCCCACCTACCTCTCCCCCGTGCCGCTCGCCCTCGTGCGCGGCGCGGAGGATCGAACGGGGAACATCGCGTCGACGATGGCGCGGTGGGCGGCGGCCGAGGACGTGCGCGAACGGGTCATCCCCGGCGCCGGGCATATCCTCACCTGGGATGCGCCCGCGGAGACGTCTCGCACGCTGTGCGAGATCCTCGACGAGTGGCGTGCCGCGGAGCCCGGGCCCTTGGGGCGGCGCGGATGAGCGCGGACCGCGAGCAGTTCATCGACGCGATGGGCGACAGACTCGCCGCGTGGAACCTCCCTCGCGCAACCGGCCGAGTCTACGGCTATCTCCTGCTCCAGGATGAGCCGTCCCGCGCAGAGGAGTTGCGCGCCGAACTCTCGCTCAGTGCGGGAGCCGTGAGCACCGCCGTCCGCGAGCTCGTGGCGTGGGGGCTCGCCCGGACCATCCCCCAGCCCGGCAGCCGGCGCCTCCTCATCGAGGCGACAGGCGGATTCGAGAGCCTGCTCGCGGCGAGCCATGAGCGCGCACGCGCGTTCATCCGCACGCTGCAGGCGGCCGAGAGCCTCACCGAGACGCCCGAGACCGCAGACCGACTGCACGACGTGACCGAGCTGTTCACGTCGTACGTCGAGGCGGGCGAGCACGTGCTGCGTGCACGAGCTCGCCGCGCGACCTAGAACTCCTCGTACTCGGCGGGGTCCTGGTCGGCGAGTCGGCCATCCGCGCGCCCGAGCGCCGTGATCGCCGCGATGTCGTCCTCGTCGAGCTCCACCTCGAGCGCGCCGAGGTTCTCGAGCTGCCGCTCGTCGCTCGCCGCCTTCGGGATCGGGATCGACACCCGCGCGATCGCCCATGCGAGCACCGTCTGGCCGGGTGTCGCGCCGTGCTTGCGCGCGATGTCGACGATGACCTCGTTCTCGAGGAGGTCGTTGCCGCGCCCGAGCGGACTCCAGGCCTCGGTGAGGATGCCGTGCTCCGCATCGAACCGCAGCAGCTCCTCCTGCGGGAAGTACGGGTGCATCTCGATCTGGTTCACCTCGGGCAGCACGCCGGTCTCGCGCTCGAGCCGCTCCAGGTGCTCGGGCAGGAAGTTGCACACCCCGATCGCCTTCACGAGCCCGCGCTCGCGCGCCTCGATGAGCGCCTCCCACGCCTCGACGTACCGATCGGTCTTCGGGTTGGGCCAGTGGATGAGATAGAGGTCGAGATCGCCGAGCCCAGACCGGAACACGCTCTCCTCGATCGTCTCCAGCGCCTCGTCGTACGCGTGATGCCGACCCGGGAGCTTCGACGTGACGATGACCTCGTCGCGGTCGATCCCGGCCCGCCGCACCCCCGCGCCGACCGTGCCCTCGTTCTCGTAGTTGAAGGCGGAGTCGATGAGCCGGTAGCCCTTCTCGATCGCGCGCGCGACGCCATCCGCGCCATCCGATCCCTTGAGGCGGTAGGTTCCGAATCCGAGGACGGGCAGCTCGAGCCCGCCATGTGCAGTCCAGGTGGGGATGGTCATGCGTCTTTCCTAGACGGCGACGGCGGATGGCGCGAGCGGCTTGACACCGCGACTGGAGGTCGCGGCGGTTCTTGCGACTCGGTGGGCGAGCTTCGCCTGCCGGTCGTTGAGCGAGAGAGCGCCAGCGACTGAGACGAAACGACGCGACCCCGGTCGTTGAGCGAGGGAGCGCCAGCGACCGAGACGAAACGCCCCGGCCCTCCCTCGAAAGGTCACCACGTTTCGACTCGCTCCGCTCGCTCAACGACCGGAAGGCGCCCATCCGCTCGTGCGACGACCGGAAGGGGCCACCCGCTCACCCCACCCGGTCGTTGAGCGAGGGAGCGCCAGCGACCGAGACGAAACGGCCCGGCCGACCCTGAAAGGTCACCACGTTTCGACTCGCTCCGCTCGCTCAACGACCGGAAGGCGCCCATCCGCTCGTGCAACGACCGGAAGTGGCCACCCGCTCACCCCGGTCGTTGAGCGAGGGAGCGCCAGCGACCGAGACGAAACGACGCGACCGTGCCTCGTGCCCTCACGTGTCGACATCCGGACGGCGCTTCGCCGCATCGCGCTGCCGCTTGCTCCAGCCGATGACTGCGCCGAGCCCTTCCTCGATCAGGAGCTTGCGCTTCGCGTGGCTCCAGCCCTGGATCTGCTTCTCCCAACGGAATGCGTCGTCCATCCGCTCGAACTCGTTGTGCCACACCATCGTGACCGGACGCCGGCCGGGGCGCCGGGTGTACGCGGCGCCGAGCCCCTCCTGATGCTCGACAAACCGCCTGTTGAGGTCGCGGGTGCTTCCGACGTAGTAGGTGCCGTCAGCGCACTCCAGGATGTAGACGTATGGCATGTCGGCACAGTAGCCACCGGCCGTGCGGCGCCGTGGAAGTTGTCCACAGGGCCGGTCGTTGAGCGAGGGAGCGCCAGCGACCGAGACGAAACGCCCCGGCCGTGCTTCGAAAGGTCACCGCGTTTCGACTCGCTCCGCTCGCTCAACGACCGGGGCAGGGTCAGCTCGCTCAACGACCGGAAGGCGCCATCCGCTCACCCCCGGTCGTTGAGCGAGGGAGCGCCAGCGACCGAGACGAAACGCCCCAGCCGGCCCTCGAAAGGTCACCACGTTTCGACTCGCTCCGCTCGCTCAACGACCGGGGCAGGGTCATCCACTCCCCCGGTCGTTGAGCGAGGGAGCGCCAGCGACCGAGACGAAACGCCCCGGCCGACCCTCGAAAGGTCACCACGTTTCGACTCGCTCCGCTCGCTCAACGACCGGAAGGGGCCATCCGCGCACCCCGGTCGTTGAGCGAGGGAGCGCCAGCGACCGAGACGAAACGCCCCGGCCGGCCCTCGAAAGGTCACCACGTTTCGACTCGCTCCGCTCGCTCAACGACCGGGCCAGGCCATCCGCTCACCCCGATCGTTGAGCGAGGGAGCGCCAGCGACCGAGACGAAACGGCGCGACCGTACCCCGAGAGGTCACCACGTTTCGACTCGCTCCGCTCGCTCAACGACCGGGGCAGGGCCATCCGCTCGTGCGACGACCGGGGCAGGGCCGTCCGCTCGCGCAATGCCCGCACGTGGACGCGACAGAACCCCGGACACACGAAAGCGGGGCCGCCCCGAAGGGCGACCCCGCTGACGAAGCAGGTTCGGAAGAACTTACTTGATGATCTTGGTCACCGTGCCGGCGCCGACGGTGCGGCCACCCTCACGGATCGCGAAGCCGAGGCCCTCTTCCATGGCGATGGGCTGGATGAGCTCCACCGTCATGTCCGTGGTGTCGCCGGGCATGACCATCTCGGTGCCCTCAGGCAGCGTGATGACGCCGGTGACGTCCGTGGTGCGGAAGTAGAACTGCGGGCGGTAGTTCGTGTAGAAGGGGTTGTGACGGCCACCCTCGTCCTTCGAGAGGATGTACGCGGTGCCCTCGAAGTTGGTGTGAGGGGTGACCGAGCCCGGCTTCACGACGACCTGGCCGCGCTCGACGTCCTCGCGCTTGAGGCCACGGAGGAGAAGACCGCAGTTCTCGCCGGCCCACGCCTCGTCGAGCTGCTTGTGGAACATCTCGATACCCGTGACCGTGGTCTTCTGCGTCGGGCGGATGCCGACGATCTCGACCTCGGAGTTGATGGCGAGCGTGCCACGCTCGGCGCGGCCCGTGACGACGGTGCCACGACCGGTGATCGTGAAGACGTCCTCGATGGGCATGAGGAACGGCTTGTCCTTGTCACGCACCGGGTCCGGGATGGACTCGTCGACGGCCTCCATGAGGTCGAGGATCGACTGCGTCCACTTCTCGTCGCCCTCGAGAGCCTTGAGGCCCGAGACGCGGACGACGGGAGCGTTGTCGCCGTCGAAGTCCTGCGACGAGAGGAGCTCGCGAACCTCGAGCTCGACGAGCTCCAGGATCTCCTCGTCGTCGACCATGTCGGCCTTGTTCAGCGCGACGAGCAGGTAGGGAACGCCGACCTGCTTGGCGAGCAGAACGTGCTCACGGGTCTGAGCCATGGGACCGTCGGTCGCGGCGACCACGAGGATCGCGCCGTCCATCTGGGCGGCACCGGTGATCATGTTCTTGATGTAGTCGGCGTGACCCGGGGCGTCGACGTGAGCGTAGTGACGCTTCGGCGTCTCGTACTCGACGTGCGAGATGTTGATCGTGATGCCGCGCTGGCGCTCCTCAGGAGCGGAGTCGATCGACGAGAAGTCGCGCTGCACGTTGGTCGCCGACGGGAACTTGTCAGCGAGCACCTTCGAGATCGCCGCGGTGAGCGTCGTCTTGCCGTGGTCGACGTGACCGATCGTTCCGATGTTCACGTGCGGCTTGGTGCGCTCGAACTTGGCCTTAGCCACTGGGTCCTCCTCAGGACGGTCGTGCAGAGATCACGGTCGCCGGATTGCGACCGGGCCTCTACGGGGATGTTTCACAGTCTAGTAGAGACTCGTTATGAAGTTTTGAGGTGCCGGGGCCGGCCACGCAGCCGGCCCCGGCGAGCCATGAGGCTCGGGCGAATTACTCGCCCTTGCCCTTCTGGATGATCTCGTCGGCGACAGCCTTCGGGACCTCGGCGTAGCTGTCGAACTCCATCGAGTAGACAGCACGGCCCGACGTCTTCGAACGCAGGTCGCCGATGTAGCCGAACATGCTCGAGAGCGGGACGAGGGCCTTGACGACCTTCACACCCTGAGCATCCTCCATCGACTGGACCTGACCACGACGCGAGTTCAGGTCGCCGATGACGTCGCCCATGTACTCCTCGGGCGTACGGACCTCGACGGCCATGAGCGGCTCGAGGATGACCGGGTTCGCCTTGCGGACGGCCTCCTTGAAGCCCATCGAACCGGCGATCTTGAACGCCATCTCCGAGGAGTCGACGTCGTGCGATGCGCCGTCCACGAGGGTCGCCTTGACGCCGACCATCGGGTAGCCGGCGAGCACGCCGGTGTTCATCGCGTCCTGGAAGCCCTGGTTCGTCGGCTCGATGTACTCGCGCGGGATGCGGCCACCGGTGACCTCGTTGACGAACTCGTAGGTCTTGTCGGCGGTCACCTCGAGCGGCTCCAGCTTGAACTGGATCTTCGCGAACTGACCCGAGCCACCGGTCTGCTTCTTGTGCGTGTAGTCGTGACGCTCGACGACCTTGCGGATCGTCTCGCGGTACGCCACCTGCGGCTTGCCGACGTTGGCCTCGACCTTGAACTCGCGCTTCATGCGGTCCACGAGGATGTCGAGGTGCAGCTCGCCCATGCCCTTGACGACGGTCTGACCGGTCTCGGCGTTGTTCTCGACGCGGAACGTCGGGTCCTCTTCCGCGAGCTTCTGGATCGCGAGACCCAGCTTCTCCTGGTCGGCCTTCGTCTTGGGCTCGATCGCGACCTCGATGACCGGCTCCGGGAACGTCATCGACTCGAGGACGACCTGGTTGTTCGGGTCGCTGAGCGTGTCGCCCGTGGTCGTGTCCTTGAGGCCGATGACCGCGTAGATGTGGCCCGCGGTGACCGACTCGACCGGGTTCTCCTTGTTGGCGTGCATCTGGAAGATCTTCCCGATGCGCTCCTTCTTGCCCTTGGTCGAGTTGACGACCTGCGCACCCGACTCGAGGTGACCCGAGTAGACGCGGATGTAGGTCAGACGGCCGAAGAACGGGTGCGAGACGACCTTGAACGCGAGAGCCGCGAAGGGCTCGTCACGGTCGGCGTGACGCTCGATGATCTTCTCTTCGTCCTTCGGGTCGTGGGCCTCGATGGCCGGCACGTCGAGGGGCGAGGGGAGGTAGTCCACGACCGCGTCGAGCATGGGCTGCACGCCGCGGTTCTTGAACGCCGAGCCGCAGAGGACCGGGTAGACCTCGCTGTCGATCGTCATCTTGCGGATGGCGCCCTTGATCTCGTCGACCGTGAGCTCCTCGCCGCCGAAGTACTTCTCGAGCAGCACGTCGTCGCTCTCGGCGACGGTCTCGAGGAGCTTCTCGCGGTACTCGGCAGCCTTGTCGGCGAGGTCGGCGGGGATCTCGCCGATCTCGTACTTGGCGCCCATGGTCACGTCGCCCTTGGCGTCGCCGGGCCACGTGAGAGCGCGCATGTTGACGAGGTCGACGACGCCGACGAAGTCGTTCTCGGCACCGATGGGAAGCTGCAGCACGAGCGGCTTCGCCTTCAGGCGGTTGATGATCGTGTCGACCGTGAAGTAGAAGTCCGCGCCCAGCTTGTCCATCTTGTTGACGAAGCAGATGCGGGGGACGTTGTACTTGTCGGCCTGACGCCACACCGTCTCGGACTGGGGCTCGACGCCCTCCTTGCCGTCGAACACGGCGACCGCGCCGTCGAGGACGCGGAGCGAGCGCTCCACCTCGACGGTGAAGTCGACGTGACCGGGGGTGTCGATGATGTTGATCTGGTTCTTGTCCCAGAAGCACGTCACAGCGGCGGAGGTGATGGTGATACCACGCTCCTGCTCCTGCTCCATCCAGTCGGTGGTCGCGCCACCGTCGTGGGTCTCGCCGATCTTGTGGTTGACGCCCGTGTAGAACAGGATGCGCTCGGTCGTCGTGGTCTTACCGGCATCGATGTGCGCCATGATGCCGATGTTGCGGACCTTCTTGAGGTCGGTGAGCACGTCTTGTGCCACTTGCGTTCTTCCTTACGTGTGGAGAGGGAATGAAGCAGGAAGCCGGCCCCGGATGCCCCGGGGAGCGATCCGGGACCGGCTCGGGGCGCTTCCTACCAGCGGTAGTGCGCGAAGGCGCGGTTCGACTCGGCCATCTTGTGGGTGTCCTCGCGGCGCTTGACCGCGGCACCGAGGCCGTTCGACGCGTCGAGGATCTCGTTCATGAGACGCTCGGTCATCGTCTTCTCGCGGCGACCCTTCGCGTAGCTCACGAGCCAGCGCAGAGCGAGCGTGTTGGCACGGTGAGGCTTGACCTCGACCGGAACCTGGTACGTCGAGCCACCGACGCGGCGGCTGCGGACCTCGAGCGTCGGGCGCACGTTGTCGAGCGCCTTCTTCAGCGTGGCGACAGCGTCCTGGCCGTTCTTCGCGGCCACACCCTCGAGAGCGGTGTAGACGATGTGCTCGGCGATGGACTTCTTGCCGTCGACGAGGATCTTGTTGACCAGCTGCGTGACGATCGGGGCGCCGTAGACCGGGTCGTTGACGACGGGGCGCTTGGGGGCCGGACCCTTACGAGGCATCTAACTCAACCCTTCTTCGCGCCGTAGCGGCTGCGCGCCTGCTTACGGTTCTTGACAGCCTGGGTGTCGAGCGCACCGCGGACGATCTTGTAGCGCACACCGGGGAGGTCCTTCACACGACCACCGCGGACGAGCACGAGCGAATGCTCCTGAAGGTTGTGACCCTCACCGGGGATGTAGGCGGTGACCTCGGTGCCGTTGCGCAGCTTCACACGGGCGACCTTGCGCATCGCCGAGTTCGGCTTCTTGGGCGTGGTCGTGTAGACGCGGGTGCAGACACCCGCCTGCTGCGGGTTCGCCTTCAGCGCCGGAGCCTTGGTCTTCGAGACCTTCGGCGTACGGCCCTTGCGAACCAACTGCTGAATAGTTGGCACGTTTCTCCTTGTTCATTGCTGCACGGTGACAGCGCGTGATGTTTCACGAAAACCCACCCCCACGCCGAAAGAGCGAGAGACTTCTGGTGGATATGCCGTGGGGGTGACCTGTTCGCAGGCCCATCCCGATCGTGGGCACGCACGCAGACGCGTGTACGCACACTCGTCCCATGATACGGGTCGCGCGACACGCGGTCAAACGGCGATCGGATGACCGCGGCGCGGTTCGTGGTACCGCACGCACGAAGAAGGGGCGCCCCGTACGGGACGCCCCTTCTGCGCTATGCGCTAACTCGTGCTCAGCGCTCCGAGTTCAGCTGACGCCGACGCGCGATGAGGAGGACACCGCCGGCGACGACCGCGAGGCCGAGGCCCATGGCGATCGGAGCCGTGGCGTTGAACTCCGCGCCCGTGGGAGCGAGCTTGCCGTCCTTCTCCTGCTCGGGCTTCTGGGGCTGCTGCGGGTCCTGGGGAGCCGGGGTCGGGCTCTCCTCGCCCTGCGGCTGCTCAGGCTGCTGCGGCTCCTGCGGAGCGGCCGTCACCGTGATGGTGATCACGGCGTCGGTGCTGGCCACGCCGTCGACGATCTGGCGAGCGGCGAGCTTGTGCTCGCCGACCGGCAGCTGCTCGATCTTGATCGACCACACGTTGGCGTCGACCGTGCCCGTGCCGACGACCTTGTCGCCCACGCGGAGCTCGACCGTGGCGCCGTTCGTGCCGGTGCCGGTGATCGTCGTCGGGACCTGGCCCTCGACGTACGAGCCGCCGTCGACCGGGTTGATGAACTCCGGCGCCGCGGGAGCAGCCGCGCCGACCGTGAAGGTCACCGTGGTGCGGTCCGAGGTCTTGCCGTTGATCGTCTGCTGCGCGCTGACGGTGTACTCGCGGCGGTCAGCGAGGTCGACGCTGTGCGACCAGTTGCCGTCGGCGTCCGACGTGACCTTGGCGTTGACGTCACCCGAGAGCGTGACCTCGGTGTTCGGCGCCGCGTTGCCCGTGATCTTCGTCACCGGGTCGGTGTAGGTCTTGCCGTTCTCCGGCGAGGTGATGCCGGGAGCGGTCGGGAAGACCTGCACGTCGATCGACGTGACGTCGGACGTGTTGAAGCCGCTCGTCGAGCGGGCGTAGATCGTGTAGTCGCCGGGGGTCGCGGGGCCGGTGAGCGTCCACTTGCCCTCGCCGTCGGCCTTCGTCTTCGCGCTGTTCTCCCAGGACGCCTTCGCGCCCTGCTTCACGAACGCGTACTCGACCTCGGCGTTCGCGCCGGCCGTGCCCGAGAGCTCGGCGTTCCACGAGACGTTCGCGCCGTCCTCGACCGAGGTGACCTTCGCCTCGGGCAGGTCGAGCTTGACCGTGTAGCCGGCCGCGGCCTCGAGGCCCGTCTTGAGGTCGGCGCCCCACATGTGCGGCTCGCCGTTGAACTCGAACGTGGCCGTCACGACGCCCACGGCGGTGCTGCCCTGGAGGATGGTGCCACCCGAGTCACCGGGGATGACTCGCGTCTGTGCCGAGAAGCCCTTGACCAGGCGGCCGTCGACCTCGATGTAGCCCTCGTAGTCGACGTAGGGGTTGATCTGGTCGGTGTCGACGACGCCCGACGAGTAGCCCGTGGTGCGGCCCGAGCGCTGAACCTTCTCGCCCACCTCGGCCGTGCCGACGCCCGTGATGTTCGACGCGAGCGACGCGGACAGGTCGTTCGTGTTCTTCCAGTCGGTCATCGCGGCGATGAGGTCGAGGTCGGCGTTCGTGACGTCGATCGCGGCGATGTCGGTCGCGTTGCCGGGCTCGCCGGCGGTGTTGCCCGAGCCGCCGAACTGGTTGAAGCCGACCTGGCCGACCTCGTGCGTCGGCGTGACCGTCGAGAGGTCCTCCGCGCCGCCGCCGGCCGTGTCGCCCTTGGGGTCGGTGAGGTACACGTTGTTGTAGGCGCCATCGCCCGTGCAGTGGCCGGCGGTGAGCACGGCGGGCTTGCCGTCGGGCGTCCACGCGGGGAAGCCGACCGAGCAGACGCCGCCGCTGCCGGAGTTGTCGAACAGGCCGATGCCGTAGCCGCCGACGACGTCGGTCGCAGCGGTCGGCTTGGCGAGCTCGTCCTCGGTGACCGGGACGATCTTCACGTTCTCGTACGCGCCGGCGATCTCCGCCGCCGCGGCGGACGCGTCGATCTTGGCCGAAGCGGAGCCCGCGGTCTCCTCGAGGCGCTGCACGACGACATTGCCCGCGCCGTCGTGGAGGACGCCCGTGACGGCCTCGTCCTTGAACAGGTCGAGCGCGAGCGCCTCGAAGGCCTCTCCCTCGGTCGGCGCGACCGCGCCCTCGACAGCGGTCGCCGACGTCGCGGCGACACCGCCGAACGCCAGCGCCGATGCGACGCCCAGCGCTCCCAGACGCGCGACGCGCGTAATTGAAGACTTCAAACCCAGTCCCCCAGATCTCGTTTGTGCGAACTTCTCGGAACAGGGGTCCAGGCCTGGTTCGGCCCACAGCCCCCGGAAGCTTGGGTCTCTCGGGAGAGACACAGCGAACCCAGAGTATCCGCACACCTACTATGAAACGCAAGTCCACATTCGCCGACATGAACGGGGGACGACATGGTCAGGAAGCGGATCACGGCCGCAGCGGCGATGATGCTCGCGGGATTCGCGCTCGCCGGCTGCGCGTCGAACGCGACCAGCGGAGAAGGGGTGGAAGACGTGAACTCGGTTGTCGGAACCTGGCAGAGCAGCGAGGAGAACGAGCCGTACCTGACCTTCTCGGAGGACGGGAAATTCCAGGGAAATGACGGGTGCAACGGCATCGGCGGCCGCTACGAGCAGGACGGCGACACCGTCACCGTGACGTTCGCGGCGAGCACGCTGAAGGGCTGCCCCGGGGTCGACACGTGGCTCTCGAAGGTCAAGACGATCACGGTCGGAGAGACCACTCTCGAGGTCTTCGACAAGACCGGTGAGCCCCTCGGATCGCTCGCTCGCGAGAGCTGATTCGACGATTTCGATGGGCACAACTGCCCACCGAAATGGACACATCCCCGTCTCCTCGGAGGCGGGGATGTCGCGTTTCAGGGGGTCTTGCCCGGCCCGGAGAGGAAGTCGTCGGGACCGAACGGCGTGTCGAGGGAGCGCGTCAGCTCGGCCAGCATGGCCTCGACCTGAGGCTCGACGAACTCCACGATCGCGGCCTGGATCCGCAGTCGGTGCCCCAGGAGCAGCGAGCAGATCTCGCGCCCGACGAGGTTCGCATACTCGTCAGCCAGACCGACCTCGCGGCGGAGAGCCTCCTTGGCCTCGTCGGAGAGCGGCGGCAGGCTCGGCACCTCGGCGTCGGCCTCGCTCGCGAGCCCCTCGATCGTGAAGAGGAACGGCGCGCCCGGCACGGGATCCGGGTCGAGCGGCAGCCCCTCGTACTCCGGGGCGAGGTCCTCCCCCGGACGATACGAGCGCGCCTGATTCCGCGCCGCCTGCTGGTCGAGCTCGAGCTGGAGAAGCGGCAGGTTCCGGGCGGTGTACTCGGCGACCGCGAGGTCGACGATCTTCTTCATGCGGGTCGAGAGGCCGTGCTGGACGCCGTGCGGGACATCCGATCCGACCCCCGCGGCGGAGAGCACGGGCGAGCCGAAGCAGCGGCGGCAGGGCGCGGATCGACCGCGGTGCGTCGCCGGCTGCCAGCGCGGCAGCCAGCGGAGCCAGGCATCCACCGCCTGCGCCACCTGCGAGTCGAGCGCGCGCTCCATGATCACAGGGTATGACGCCCGGGCTCTCGCGGTGCGGACTCTCGGCTACTCGTCGTCATCGTGGCGCTCCCACGGCCAGAGGGGGCGCCGCGCGCGCGTGCGCCGCACGGCGATCGCACCCCAGGCCGCGACCGCCGCGGAGCCGGCGATGACCGGCACCGGCCATCCGATCGTCACGTCGGCGACCGCGGCCGTCGCCGACGCGATGCCCGCGCCGAACGCGAGCGCGAGCAGCCAGAGCGCCGCGCCGTAGGCCGCGGCGGACGCGAACAGCACCCCGATCACGCGGACGAAGCTCGGATGAGGGATGCGCAGCGCGGGCCACAGCGCGAGGCCGAACACCGCGATGCTCACGACGACCGCAAGAGCGGCCGGGACGATCCCGATGCCCGGAGTCTCGATGACATCGCTGCCCGTGAGGAGGCTGCCGAAGCCCAGCCCGCAGACGACGAGCGCGCCGTCGGCAGCGACAGCGAAGGCGAGGAGCGTCCCTGCGGGAAGCCCCTCGCCTTCGCGAAGAGGTGCGGTCACTGCGAGAGCTGCGGACCTGCCTCGAGCGTGCGCTCGTACTCGGCCTGAGCCTCGGCGTTCTGCGCCGTGACCTTGGCGCCGCGGCGGGCGGCCCAGGCGCCGAACCAGATCGTGATCTCGCGGCCGAGGATGAACGCGACGATCGCGACCGGCGACAGCAGGCTCTCGGCGACGAGCTCCGACCCCTGCGACGGCGTGAGCATCCAGAACGGCGCCTGGAACAGCTGGCCGAGGAGGTGCCCGCCGTAGGAGATCACGCCCACGAGGAGGCCGAAGATGACCCACTTGCCCCAGCGGGCACGGTTCACGAGGGCCCCGAGCAGCCAGAAGCCGAGCCAGAACACGACCACGGGAACCCAGAACTCGAAGCTCGTGAGAAGCGCGACGGCGGGCTCGGCGATGGTCGAGAGCTCGGCCTCGCCGGCGAGCAGGCGCCAGCCGAGGGTCGCGGCGAAGTAGAGGATGGCGAAGACGATCGCGGCGACGAGGCCGATGAGGCCGGCCGCGCCACGGTTGCCGCGGACCTTCGGCGGCTCGGGCGCCTGCACGAAGATCGGCTGGGGTGCGACCGGGGCAGCCGTCGTCTGCGGCTCGACCACGGGCTCGGATGCCGTGACCGCCGGCTCCGAGGCCGAGAACGTCTCGGTCTTGGCCGGCTCGAACCACGGGTCGTTCCGCTTGTCCTGCGCGTCGGCGGCACCCGCTGCCGCGACGCCCGCGGCCGTGGGCCCTGCGGCTCCCGGCGCGGAGAAGGAGTCGCTCGCGTCCGCGTTGCGGCGCTCGAACTCCTCGAGCTCGGCGGCCAGGGCCGCGTAGTCGGGCTCGCCGTCGTGGTCGTTGTCGACCGGCGGGATGTGCGTGGACGCGGGTGCATCGGCGGGAGCGTCCGCGACGGGCGCATCGGCGGCCGTGGCGTCGTCCTCGGGAGCGGCCGGCATGTGGGGCTCGTCCGAGGATGCCGCCGGGATGGCCGCGTCGGCGGGCCCTGCCTCGGAGTCGTCCGCCGGAGCCTCGCTCGACGCGGGTGCCGCCGGGGCCTCGCTCGACGCGGGCGCAGCGGGGGCGGGCTCCGCGGACTCCGTGAAGGTGCCCGCGACGCGCTCGTCCGAGTTCGCGACCTCAGCGCTCTCCGCGCCCTGGCCATCCGCGGGCGACCACGCGTCGGTCGCACGGGCGTCGTCGTTCTCGGGCACGGCGGTCTCGGGCGCGTCGGCGGGTGCCGACTCCTCGATGGGATCGCCGTTGCGCGGTCCGCCGTTCGAACCCTGGGCGTCGCTCATCAGAAGCACTCCTCACGACGGGGACTCTCCCCTGCCCGCGAGAATACCTACGCGGCGCGGCGTGTCGCCGGAGCCTCGCCGCGGAATGTCGGGCTCTACGGGCGTGTCGGCGTGATCGAGCGGAGCCAGTCGAAGAAGAAGTCGACCGCCGCGACGACCCAGTCGCCGACGATGTGCAACGACGGGAACGCGACCCACAGGATCGCGCCGATGATCCCCACGATCAGCAGCCCCGCGATCCACGTGGCTGCGAGATTGCGTCCCCCGATCGCCATGGCACCAGGGTAGAGCCCGCACCCGGCGCCCGCGCGCGACACGCGTCTGCCGGGAGGGCCATCCGGCCCCGGACGACGAAGGAGGCCCCGGGGCGAACCCCGGGGCCTCCTGGCGTGCTTCACAGCCGGATCAGTTGTACGTCCCGGGCGTGAAGTCGTCGGTCGAGAACGCGTCGAAGTCGACGAACGAGTAGTCGCCCTCGGCGTAGGCGCCGTCCGACGCGAAGATGCGGTTGGGGTACCGCTCGCTCTTCGCCTCCTCCGTCGCCTCGACCACGACATCGCGGTACTTCGACAGGCCCGTCCCCGCGGGGATGAGCTTTCCGATGATGACGTTCTCCTTGAGACCGATCAGCGGGTCGCGCTTGCCCTGCATGGCGGCCTCGGTGAGCACGCGCGTCGTCTCCTGGAACGACGCGGCCGACAGCCACGACTCCGTCGCGAGCGACGCCTTCGTGATACCCATCAGCTCGGGACGACCCGACGCGGGGCGCTTGCCCTCGGCGATCGCCGCGCGGTTGATGTCCTGGTAGCGGCGCATGTCGACCATCTCGCCCGGCAGCAGGTCGGTCTCGCCGTGGTCGACCACGGTGACCTTCCGCAGCATCTGGCGCACGATGACCTCGATGTGCTTGTCGTGGATCGGCACACCCTGCGAGCGGTACACGCCCTGCACGCCGCCGACGAGGTACTTCTGCACCTCGCGGGCGCCCTGCACGCGCATGATCTCCTTCGGGTCGAGCGTGCCGACCTGAAGCGGGTCGCCGACCTTGACGTGCTGGCCGTCCTCGACGAGAAGCGTCGCGCGCTTCAGCACCGGGTAGACGTGCGGCTCGTCGCCGTTGTCGGGCGTGAGGATGACCTTCTTCTGCTTCTCGGTCTCCTCGATCGTGATGCGGCCATCCGCCTCCGCGATGGGCGAAGCGCCCTTCGGGGTGCGGGCCTCGAACAGCTCCTGCACGCGGGGAAGACCCTGCGTGATGTCGTCTGCCGACGCCGATCCACCGGTGTGGAACGTGCGCATCGTGAGCTGCGTGCCGGGCTCGCCGATCGACTGGGCCGCGATGATGCCGACGGCCTCGCCGATGTCGACCAGGTTGCCGGTCGCGAGCGAGCGGCCGTAGCAGCGGGCGCAGACGCCGACCGCCGAGTCGCACGTGAGCACCGAGCGCACCTTGATCGAGGTGACGCCCGACTCCACGAGCTGGTCAATCAGCACGTCGCCGACGTCCTGGCCGGCCTGCGCGAGGACGGTGCCGTCCTCCCCGACCACGTCGACCGCGAGGCTGCGGGCGAACACCGAGTTCTCGACGTTCGCGTCGCGCACGAGCACGCCCGATGCGTCGGCCGCGGCGATCGGGTACTCGAGGCCCTTCGACGTGCCGCAGTCCTCCTCGCGGATGATGACATCCTGCGAGACGTCGACGAGACGACGCGTGAGGTAGCCCGAGTCGGCCGTACGGAGAGCCGTGTCGGCGAGACCCTTGCGGGCACCGTGCGTGGCGATGAAGTACTCCGCCACCGACAGGCCCTCGCGGTACGACGAGATGATCGGGCGGGGGATGATCTCGCCCTTCGGGTTGTTCACCAGACCGCGGATACCCGCGATGTTCCGGATCTGCAGCCAGTTACCACGGGCACCCGACGACACCATGCGGTTGATGGTGTTGTCGGCCGGGAAGTTGGCGCGCATCTCCTTCTGGATCTCGTCCGTCGCCTCGGTCCAGATGCGGACCAGCTCGGTGCGGCGCTCCTCGTCGGTCGTGAGGCCCTTCTCGTACTGAGCGGTGACCTTCGCGGCCTGCTGCTCGTAGCGCGCGACGATCTCGGCCTTGTTCGGCGGCGTGAGCACGTCGCTGAGCGCGACCGTGACACCCGAGCGCGTGGCCCAGTAGAAGCCCGCGTCCTTGATCTTGTCGAGCGTCTCCGCCACGACGACCTTCGGGTACTCCTCGGCCAGCTTGTTCACGATCTGCGAGAGCTTGCCCTTGTCGGCCTGCTCGCGCACGAAGGGGTAGCCCTTCGGCAGCTGGTCGTTGAAGATCGCCTGGCCGAGCGAGGTGTCGACGAGGCCGTGCTTGTCGTAGCCCTCCGGAGCCTGGCCCTCGAGGAACTCGAGACCCGGGATGCGGATGCGGACCTTCGCCTGGAGGTCGAGCGTGCCCTCCTCCTTGGCGAGCTGCGCCTCCCACACCGAGCCGAACACGCGGCCCTCGCCGGTCGCGCCGTCCTTGAGCGTGGTCAGGTGGTGCAGGCCGATGATCATGTCCTGCGAGGGCAGGGTCACCGGACGGCCGTCCGACGGCTTCAGGATGTTGTTCGACGCGAGCATGAGGATGCGCGCCTCGGCCTGGGCCTCGACCGACAGCGGAAGGTGCACGGCCATCTGGTCGCCGTCGAAGTCGGCGTTGAACGCCGCGCAGACGAGCGGGTGCAGCTGGATGGCCTTGCCCTCGACGAGCTGCGGCTCGAACGCCTGGATGCCCAGACGGTGCAGCGTGGGGGCGCGGTTCAGGAGAACCGGGCGCTCGCGGATGATCTCCTCGAGCACATCCCACACCTCGGGACGCGTGCGCTCGACCGCGCGCTTGGCGGCCTTGATGTTCTGCGAGTGACCGAGGTCGATCAGGCGCTTGATCACGAACGGCTTGAACAGCTCGAGCGCCATCTGCTTGGGCAGACCGCACTGGTGCAGCTTGAGCTGCGGGCCGACGACGATGACCGAACGGCCGGAGTAGTCGACGCGCTTTCCGAGCAGGTTCTGGCGGAAGCGACCCTGCTTGCCCTTGAGCATGTCGCTCAGGGACTTCAGGGCGCGGTTGCCGGTGCCGGTGACGGGGCGACCGCGGCGGCCGTTGTCGAACAGCGCGTCGACGGCCTCCTGCAGCATGCGCTTCTCGTTGTTCACGATGATCTCGGGAGCCCCGAGGTCGAGAAGGCGGCGCAGACGGTTGTTGCGGTTGATCACACGACGGTAGAGGTCGTTCAGGTCGCTCGTGGCGAAGCGGCCGCCGTCGAGCTGGACCATCGGGCGCAGCTCCGGCGGGATGACCGGGACGACGTCGAGCACCATCGCGGCCGGCGTCATGCCGGTCGAGATGAACGAGTTGACGACCTTGAGGCGCTTGATCGCACGGATCTTGCGCTGGCCCTTGCCCTCGGCGATCTGGTTGCGCAGCGACTCGGCCTCGGCCTCCAGGTCGAACTCCGCGAGGCGACGCTGGATCGCCTCGGCACCCATGTGCGCCTCGAAGTACTGGCCGAAGCGGTCCTGGAGCTCCTGGAAGACGTCGTCCTCCGCCTTGAGCTCGCCGACCTTGAGGGAGCGGAACTCCTCCCACATCCGCTCGAGCTTGGCGATGGACTCGTCCGCGCGCTTGCGGATGGTCGCCATCTCCTTCTCGGCAGCGTCGCGGACCTTCTTCTTCTGGTCTGCCTTGGCGTCCTCGGCCTCGAGAGCCGCGAGCTCCTCCTCCAGCTTCTGGAGGCGAGCCGCGATGCGCGAGTCACGACGGTCGTTCAGGTTCTTGATCTCGAGACGCAGGTTGTTCTCGTGAGTCGGCATGTCGCGGTGACGCGCCTCCTCGTCGACCGAGATGACCATGTAGGCGGCGAAGTAGATGACCTTCTCGAGGTCCTTCGGCGCCATGTCGAGCAGGTACCCGAGGCGCGACGGAACGCCCTTGAAGTACCAGATGTGCGTCACGGGCGCGGCGAGCTCGATGTGGCCCATGCGCTCACGGCGGACGGAGCTCTTGGTGACCTCCACGCCGCAGCGCTCGCAGACGATGCCCTTGAAGCGGACGCGCTTGTACTTGCCGCAGGCGCACTCCCAGTCGCGGCTGGGACCGAAGATCTGCTCGCCGAAGAGGCCGTCCTTCTCCGGCTTCAGCGTGCGGTAGTTGATGGTCTCGGGCTTCTTGACCTCGCCGAAGGACCAGCGACGGATGTCGTCGGCGGTGGCCAGGCCGATGCGAAGCTCATCGAAAGTTGTTGCGTCGAGCACTAGTTCTCCTGTATTCGGAAATCTCTAAATCGGCTGGCCGGATCAGATCTCGTCGATCGAGGCGGACTCGAATCGGCTGGAGATGTTGATGCCGAGCTCCTCCGCAGCGCGGAAGGCCTCGTCGTCGGTGTCGCGGAGGTTGACCGCCGTGCCGTCGGACGAGAGGACCTCGACGTTCAGGCAGAGCGACTGCATCTCCTTCATGAGCACCTTGAAGGACTCGGGGATGCCGGGCTCGGGGATGTTCTCGCCCTTGACGATCGCCTCGTACACCTTGACGCGGCCGAGGATGTCGTCGGACTTGACCGTGAGGAGCTCCTGCAGCGCGTACGCGGCGCCGTAGGCCTCGAGGGCCCACACCTCCATCTCGCCGAAGCGCTGACCGCCGAACTGCGCCTTACCACCGAGCGGCTGCTGGGTGATCATCGAGTACGGGCCCGTCGAGCGCGCGTGGATCTTGTCGTCAACGAGGTGGTGCAGCTTCAGGATGTACATGTAGCCGACCGAGATCGGAGCCGGGTAGGGCTCGCCGGTGCGGCCGTCGAAGAGCTGCGCCTTGCCCGAGCGGTCGATGAGGCGGTCGCCGTCGCGCGTCGGGAGCGTCGAGTCGAGCAGACCCGCGATCTCGGACTCGTAGGCGCCGTCGAACACGGGGGTCGCGACCTTCGTGCCGGGGGCGACCTCGCGGGCGTCCTCGGGGATGTGCACGGCCCACTCGGGCTCGCCCTCGATCTTCCAGCCCTGCTTGGCGATCCAGCCGAGGTGCGTCTCGAGGACCTGGCCGAAGTTCATTCGACCGGGGATGCCCATCGGGTTCAGCACGACGTCGAGCGGCGTTCCGTCCGCGAGGAACGGCATGTCCTCGACGGGGAGGATCTTCGCGATGACGCCCTTGTTGCCGTGACGGCCGGCGAGCTTGTCGCCCTCGGTGATCTTGCGCTTCTGGGCGATGTAGACCACGACGCGGCGGTTGACGCCCGAGCCGAGCTCGTCGTCGCCCTCCTCGGCGTTGAACTCCTTGACCGCGATGATCGTGCCCTGCTCGCCGTGCGGCACCTTGAGCGACGTGTCGCGGACCTCGCGGCTCTTCTCGTTGAAGATCGCGCGGAGCAGGCGCTCCTCGGCCGAGAGCTCGGTCTCGCCCTTGGGCGTGACCTTGCCGACGAGGATGTCGCCGGGGCGGACCTCGGCGCCGATGCGGATGATGCCGCGCTCGTCGAGGTCCTTCAGGAGCTCGGGGCTCACGTTGGGGAGGTCGCGGGTGATCTCCTCCTTGCCGAGCTTCGTGTCACGGGCGTCGACCTCGTACTCCTCGATGTGGATCGAGGTGAGGGTGTCGTCCTTCACGAGGTTCTGGCTGAGGATGATCGCGTCCTCGAAGTTGTGGCCCTCCCACGACATGAACCCGACGAGCAGGTTCTTGCCGAGCGCGAGCTCGCCGTTCTCCGTCGCCGGACCATCCGCGATGACCTCGCCGACCTCGACGCGCTCGCCCGCGGTCACGATCGCACGCTGGTTGTAGCAGTTGCCCTGGTTCGAGCGGTCGAACTTGCGCAGGAAGTAGTCGCGGCGGCCGCCCTCGTCGAGCTGCACCGAGACGTAGTCGCTCGTGACGTCGGTGACGACGCCCGCCTTGTCGGCGATGATCGAGTCGCCCGCGTCGATGGCCGCGTAGCCCTCCATGCCGGTGCCGACCAGCGGCGACTCGGCGACGAGGAGCGGAACGGCCTGACGCTGCATGTTGGCGCCCATGAGCGCGCGGTTCGCGTCGTCGTGCTCGAGGAACGGGATGAGCGAGGTTCCGACCGACACCATCTGGCGCGGCGAGACGTCCATGTACGACACCTCGTCGGCGGGCACGAGGTCGACCTCGTTGCCGCGCTGACGCGCGAGCACGCGCTCGTCGGCGAACGTGCCGTCCTCGTTGAGGACCGCGTTGGCCTGGGCGACGTTGAAGCGCGTCTCCTCGGCGGCGGTGAGGTAGTCGATCTCGTTCGTCACGCGGCCGTCGACGACGCGGCGGTACGGCGTCTCGATGAAGCCGAACGCGTTGATGCGCGCGAACGACGCGAGCGAGCCGATGAGGCCGATGTTCGGGCCTTCCGGCGTCTCGATCGGGCACATGCGGCCGTAGTGCGACGGGTGGACGTCACGGACCTCGACGCCCGCGCGGTCGCGCGAGAGACCGCCGGGGCCCAGCGCCGACAGGCGGCGCTTGTGGGTCAGACCCGCGAGCGGGTTGTTCTGGTCCATGAACTGCGACAGCTGCGACGTTCCGAAGAACTCCTTGATCGCGGCGACGACGGGGCGCACGTTGATCAGGGTCTGCGGCGTGATCGCCTCGATGTCCTGCGTGGTCATGCGCTCGCGGACGACGCGCTCCATGCGCGACAGACCGGTGCGGACCTGGTTCTGGATGAGCTCGCCCACCGCGCGGATGCGACGGTTGCCGAAGTTGTCGATGTCGTCGACCTCGATGCGGAGGTCGACGACCTCGCCGCCCTTGCGGACGCCCTCGAAGGTCTCGTCGCCGCGGTGCAGGCGGACGAGGTACTTGATCGTCGCGACGATGTCCTCGACCGTGAGCACCGAGTCGGTGAGCGGCTTGTCGAGGCCGAGCTTCTGGTTCAGCTTGTAGCGGCCGACCTTGGCGAGGTCGTAGCGCTTCGGGTTGAAGTAGAAGTTGTCGAGCAGCGAGCGCGCGGCCTCGGCGGCGACCTGCTCGCCCGGACGCAGCTTGCGGTAGATGTCGCGGAGCGCCTCCTCCTGCGTGAGGATCGTGTCCTTCGCGAGGGTCTCCTCGATCGAGGAGATGCCGGCGAACTCGGCGAGGATGTCGTCGCTCGAGAGGCCGAGGGCCTTGAGGAACACCGTGACCGACTGCTTGCGCTTGCGGTCGATGCGGACGCCGACCTGGTCGCGCTTGTCGATCTCGAACTCGAGCCATGCGCCGCGGCTGGGGATGACGCGCGCCGACACGATGTCCTTGTCGGACGTCTTGTCGGGGGTCTTGTCGAAGTAGACGCCGGGCGAGCGGACGAGCTGCGACACCACGACACGCTCGGTGCCGTTGATGATGAACGTGCCCTTGTCGGTCTGCAGCGGGAAGTCGCCCATGAAGACCGTCTGAGTCTTGATCTCACCGGTCTGGTGGTTCATGAACTCGGCCTCGACGTAGAGCGGGGCCGCGTAGGTCTTGCCGCGGTCCTTGCACTCCTCGATCGTGTACTTCTCGGGCTCGAGGTAGGGGTTGGTGAACGAGAGCTGCATCGTCTCGCTCAGGTCCTCGATGGGCGAGATCTCCTCGAAGATCTCGTCGAGACCGCTCCGCTCGGGCACGTCGGTGCGTCCGGCGGCCTTCGCCTCGGCGACGCGGGCCTTCCAGGCCTCGTTGCCGACGAGCCAGTCGAACGACTCGGTCTGCAGCGCCAGCAGGTCGGGGACCGTGAGCGTGTCGGAGATCTTGGCGAACGAGAGGCGGGATGCTCCGCGTCCGTTCTTCGGGGTGGTGGTGGATGCGTTGCGCGCAGCAGCCAAGGGGAAAACCTCCATGAGCCCCGCGTGCGGGGCCGCTAGATTCCTTGTCGACAGGTGAGGTGCGCTTCGGGTCTATCCTGTGATTCGCACGCCGCTATCTGCGGGGATCACGGGAGCCAGCCGACCACCATATGAAGGCATGGATGACCCATAAGAGCGCAAATCTCAAGCATAGACCCTCTGACGCGCCGTGGCAAGCGGAGTCCTTGACCTCGCTCGGACTGTCCGGTATAAATGCGCGCCCGGCGGCGCCGCGGGCCGGCTCGGGAGCCGGTGAGGGCGCCGGTGAGGGCGCCGGTCGCGGCGATGGTGTCGGAGCCCCGGCGTAGCCTCGGCGGGTGACGACACTGGCCGACCCGTGCGCCTTCTGCGGAGGGCGCGAGGGCGAGCGCGTCGGCGGATGGCCGCGGTGCGCACGGTGCGGATGGATCGTCGGCGACGCTCCCGACGCGGACCTCGCCCCGCCGCGCGTCGAGGTCGTCTACTACCTCCGCTACGCCGAGCGCGTGAAGATCGGGACGTCGACCGATCCCCGCCGCCGGCTCCGCACCATCCGCCACGAGGAGCTGCTCGCGTTCGAGCAGGGCGGGAGGCCGGTCGAGCAGGCGCGGCACGCGCAGTTCGCGCACCTGCGCGAGGGCGGCGAGTGGTTCACGGCCGCGCCCGAGCTGCTCGCGCACATCGCGTCGCTCGCCGACGGCGATCCGTGGCACCGGTACCTGCGCTGGCTCGCCGACGCGCATCGCCCTTGACCCCGCGAGAGCCCTGCAGCACGAGACGCACCGCCCCGCGAGAGGATGGACGCATGGGACGCCAGCGGAGAGACGAGCGCGACGAGCCGCAGGCACGTCTGTCGGACGGGTCGATCGCGCGGATCGCGCCGAGCGAGTTCGGCTCGGGCTGGGAGCTGATCGTCGACGGCACCCCGCAGTCGCACGTCGACCTCGACGACCCGACGCACCTTCACTTCGAGTACGTCGCGCGGATGGGCGCGGTCATCGACCAGCTGCCGCCCGGCCCGCTCACGGCCGTGCACCTCGGCGGCGGGGGCCTCACGATCCCGCGGTACATCGACGCGACGCGGCCGGGGTCGCGGCAGCAGGTCGTCGAGCTCGAGCAGGCGCTCGTCGACCTCGTCCGCGCGCAGCTCCCGCTCCCTCGCGGCGCGGCCATCCGCATCCGGATCGGCGATGCACGCGAGGGCCTCGGACGACTCCCCTCCGCCCTGACGGGGCAGGTCGACCTGCTCGTCTCCGACGTGTACTCGGGCGCGCAGACGCCTGCGCACCTCACGACGGTCGAGTTCTACCGCGCGGCCGCCGCGCTCCTCGCGCCGCACGGCGTGCTGCTCGTCAACGTCGCGGATGGCGCGGGCCTCGCGTTCGCGCGGAGGCAGGTGGCGACCATCCGCGATGTGCTGCCGCACGTCGTCGTGCTCGCCGAGGTGCAGGTGCTCAAGGGCCGGCGCTTCGGCAACCTCGTCGTCGCGGCGTCGGCGGCGCCCCTCCCGACCGAGTGGCTGCCGCGGCTCATGGCGGCCGGGCCGCACCCCGCGAAGGTCGCCGAGGGCCGCGAGATCGACGAGTTCGTGCGCGGCGCCCTCCCCGCGACCGACGCGGATGCGACGGCCTCGCCCAAGCCGTCCGCGTCGCTCTTCGAGCGCTGACGCGGACGCGTTTCTTCCGATCCGCGATCGATCCGACCCGGCCCGGTGTGCCTGCCCGGCGGATGCGCGGACGCGTTGCACACTGGACAGGCGACTGCGCGGAAGGGAGTGGGAATTGAGCTACATCCACGGATACGATCCGGAGACCCTTCGTGAGGTCGTCGACCCCGCCGAGTGCCGCGAGCGCCTCGCGGAGATCGGCCCGCAGCGGAGCCTCCCCGCTCTGCTCGAGCGGGTGTGGCTACTGAAGGTGCTCGGCGAGCTCGACGAGGCCCTCTCGATCTCGGAGCAGGCCGTCCGCGTCGCGCGGATGGCCGGAACCCGCAAGGACCTCCTGCGCGCCCGTGTGCTGCACGCGACGGTGCAGCAGTTCCGCGGCGCGTACGCGGCCGCCGAGTACGAGCTGTCGACCTGCATCGAGGAGGCCGAGGGCCAGGAGTGGGCGGGCATCGCCGCCTTCGCGCTCCAGCACCGCGGCAAGACGCGCTTCGACGCGGGCGACTTCGAGGGCGCCCGCCAGGACTTCAAGCGCGTGCTCTTCCTGCGCCAGGAGATGGGCGCCCCCGAGCAGCAGCTCGAGGCGACGATGTCGGCGATCGAGGCCGCCGAGCGCCGTCGCCCCCGCTCCGCCGTCGCGAGCTGACGGCTACCGCCGCGACACCTCCCGCCACAGCGCCGCCCAGTCCTCGGGCTGGAGATCGCGCGGGAGACGCGCCGCGTCGATGCCGCACGCCGCGAGCGCACGACGCGCGCTGCGGCCATCCGCACCCGTCGCACGGCGCAGGATCTCGGCCATCCCCCGCCCCTGGCCGGTGAAGGCGGAGCGCACGAAGCGCTCGTAGCCGCGCCGCTCCCGGGTCGGGATGAGCGGGGTCGGCCGGCGCGAGATCGTCAGGATGCCGCCGTCGACGCCGGGCACCGGGCGGAAGCCCCGCGCCGGGACGCGCCCGTGCAGCGCGAAGGCGAACCACGGCGCGGCCTGCGCCGTCATGAGGGTCGCACCGCCGACGCCCGCCCGCTTGCGCGCGACCTCCCACTGGGTGAGGAGCACGGCGTCGGTCCAGCGCCGCGCGGCGAGGAGGTGACGCAGCAGGGGCGTCGTCAGGTGGAACGGCAGGTTGCCCACGACGACGTCGGCGTCGAGCGGATGGCCGAGCGCGTCGGCGCGGACGATCCGCACGCCGGGCAGGCGGCGGCGGAGCCCGCGCACCCGCGTCTCGTCGATCTCGAGCGCCGTGAGGTCGCGCGGCAACGTCGCGAGGCGGCGGGTGAGGGCGCCGTCTCCCGCGCCGATCTCGAGCACCGACCCGGTGGTGTCGGCGACGAGGGCGACGAGCCGGTCGATGGTGGGCTGGTGGATGAGGAAGTTCTGTCCGAGTTCATGGCGTCCGCCATGGATGGATCGGGGTCGCATGCGAGCGCTCCAGGGAAGGATTCGGAGCGCCCGGGCACGTCGGGCGTGAGCGAGGACGCGCGTCCGGGCGCGATGGCATCCGGAACGACGGCGCGGAGAAGGTCGACCTGCGAACGCGCCGTCAGGCGCGGCGGTCGCGGACGTAGACGCACGCCGTCAGCGCGCTGCACAGAGTCCCCATGCGCCCCAGTCTATGCATGTCTCGCTCTCGGCGGGAAAGACGGGCGGATAGCCGCGGCGGGCGAGACACGGGCGGGTGGCGGGCGTTGCGTGTCTCACTTCTGGCGGGAAAGACGGGCCGATAACCGCGGCGGGCGAGACACGGTGGCCCTGCCGACACCACATGTCTCACCCCCGGCGGGATAAGCCGCGGGATACCCGCACCAGGTGAGACACGACGTGCCGTGTGCCGAGGCAGGTGACCCCGGCGAACCATGCGTGTCTCACCACGGACCAGAAAGACCGGCGGATGGCCGCGCCAAGTGAGACATGGAAGCCCACGCCCCTCGCCCCCGCGCCCCACACCCCACGCCTCCGCCCCCACGCCCCACGCCTCCGCACCTCCGCCCCGCCCTCGCCCACCGGCCGCACGCGACACACGCCCACCCGGCGGCGAGCGCTGGGCCGCGTTGTCGGCGGGGGCGCTTAGCCTCGAAGCGTGTCGGATCTGCAGCGCGTCACCCGATGGGCCGAAGCCCTCATCGCCCAGCACCTCGACGAGAGCTGGAGCTTCGCCTTCGACAACGCCAAGCGCCGGGCCGGCCAGTGCGACTTCTCACGCAAGCGGATCACCGTCTCGCGCTACCTCGCCGCACGGTACGACGACGACACGAACCACCAGACCCTGCTGCACGAGGTCGCGCACGCCCTCGCGGGGCGCGCCGCGGGGCACGGCAAGGCCTGGAAGCGCATCGCCCGCGACCTCGGCTACGTCGGCGGCACGACACACGACGGCGAGACGGCGACCGAACTCGCGCCCTGGGTCGGCACGTGCCCGGGCGGCCACACGGTGTACCGTCATCGGCGTCCGGCGCGGGCGTCGTCGTGCGTGAAGTGCGCGCCGACGTTCGACCGGCGCTTCCTCTTCACGTGGGAGCGCCGCGAGATCACGCGCGCTGACCGCGTCGCCGCGATGACGCCGCGGTAAGACCCCGGGCCTCCTCACTCGACGCGCCGGTACTCCAGCTCGGGGCGCCCGCGGCCGCCGTGACGCGGCGAGCGCGCCACGACGCCCCCGTCGGCGAGGAACTCCAGGTACCGGCGCGCCGTCACCCGCGAGAGTCCGAGCACGTCGGCCACCTCGGATGCCGAGAGCCCCTCGGCCGCGATGAGCTCCGTGACCGCATCGAGGGTTTCCTGAGAGAGTCCCTTCGGCAGCCCAGGCAGGTTCGTCGTCCGCAGCGCCGCGAACGCCGTGTCCACCTCGCGCTGGCTGAGCGCCGACACGGGCGACCGCATCCGCTCGAAGTACTCGCGGTACGCACGCAGCTTCGCCGCGAACACGTCGAACGTGAACGGCTTGATGAGGTACTGCACGACGCCGACGGCGACGGCCTGCCTCACCGCACCGAGCTCACGCACGGCCGTGACGGCGATCACGTCGATCGCGATCCCCGCCGCCCGCAGCTCTCGGCACAGCTCGAGCCCGTGACCATCCGGCAGGTTGAGGTCGAGCAGCACGAGATGGATGCGATCGTCTGTCGCGTATGCATCGCGGATGGCCCGGCGCGCGGATGCCGCGGTGTGCGCGGTCCCGACGAGCGCGAATCCATCGAGGCGGGCCAGGTACGCGCCGTGCGCCTGCGCGGCGCGGGGGTCGTCCTCGACGACGAGGACCCGGATCGGCGTCATGACCGCTCCCCCGCGCGGGCCGCGTCCTCCCCCGCGGCTCCCGCCCCATCCGGCCGTGGCAGCGTCGCCGTGAAGACGGCTCCCCCGCCCGGAGCCTCGGCGACCTCGATGTCGCCGCCCAGCCCGCGCGCGGCCTGACGCGCGAGCGCGAGACCGTAGCCATGGCCCTGCGCGTCATCGGCCTTCGTCGAGAACCCGCGCTCGAAGATGCGCTCGCGGTCGGCCGCCGCGACGCCGTCTCCGCTGTCGGTCACCTGGAACACGAGCGCATCGTCCTCCGTCTCGCCGAGATACACCTCCACCCACGCATCGCGGACGCCCGTGCGCGCCGCCCGCCTCGCCGACGCCTCGATCGCGTTGTCGATGAGGTTGCCGAGGATGGTCACGACGTCGGCCGGCGGGAGGCCATGCGTTCCCGGGGCGAGATGGGTCTCGAAGTGCATCTCCACGGCCCGCTCATGCGCCTGCGCGACCTTGCCGAGCACGAGCGCCGCGATGACCGGCTCATCCACGGCGTGCAGCACGCGGTCAGCCAGCCGCTGCCCGAGGTCGCGCTCCGACGCCGCGAACGCGAGCGCCTCGTCGGGGCGCCCGAGCTCGATGAGCGACGCGATCGCGTGCAGGCGGTTGTCGAACTCGTGCGCCTGCGCGCGCAGCGCATCGGAGATCGTCTTCACCGACGACAGCTCGCCGGCCATCCGCCGCAGCTCCGTGCGATCGCGGAGCGCGAGGATCTCCGCGCGACGGCCGCCGAGCTCGATCTCCGACCGGTCGACGACGAGCTCGCGCGCACCCACCCGCACGACGGCTCCGCCTTCTCGCCCGGTGAGCACGTCGCGCACCTCGGTCGGGAGGGTCGGGTCGTCGACCGCGAACGGCGGCTCCTCCGCGATCCCGAGCAGCACGCCCGCCTGGTCGTTCGCGAGCACGACGCGCGCCGCGCCATCCGATCGCGGGCGCTCGACGAGCAGCAGGCCCTCCTCGAGCGAGTGGAGCACCGCCTCGTGAGCGGCGAAGAGCCGCGCGAGCTCGTCGGGATCACGACCGTCGGTCACGCGGTAGAGGCGGCGGAACAGCAGGATGGTCGCGAGCGCTCCCAGCCCCACGACCGCGAGCGTGGCGAGGCCGACGAGCTGCAGACGCAGCAGGATGGACCCGGTCACGTTCTCGAGCGTCACGCCGGCCGAGACGAGGCCGACGATCTCGCCGTCGTCCGCGACGGGAGCGACCGCGCGCACCGAGGGCCCGAGCGTGCCGGAGTACACCTCGGTGAACGTCTCCCCCTCGAGGGCGGGCGCGATCGTGCCGATGAACGCGCCGCCGATCCGCGCGGGGTCGGCGTGCGTATAGCGGGTGCGATCGGTGTCCATGATCGTCACGTACGAGACGCCCGTCGCGGCGATGATCCGCTCGACGTACGGCTGCAGCTCGGCCGACGCCGTCGCGACGGCGCCCTCCGGGTCGGCGCCGATGCGCCCGTGAGCGGCGGAGACGACCTCGATCACCGTCGGCTCGCTCGCGAGGGTGAGCACGAGGCTCGTCGAGCGCTCCTCCGCGTCCGCGTGCGCCGCGGTCTGCGCGTCCCACGCGAGCACGCCGAACACGATCGCCCCGCCGGCGAGCAGCACGGCCGTCTGCACGCCGAGCACCCACGCCGCCACGCTGCGCCGTCGTCCGCGCGCGCCGATCCCGGCGCCTCGTCGTGCCATCCCCCCATTGTGTCGGCCGCGCGCCCTCGCCCTCCGCCTCTCGACGCGAACACTATGCACGCAAGTCGTCCGGTCTATCCGCCCCGGAACAGGATGAACCCCGCACGCCGGACCGCGAACCCGAGGCTCCGGTGCCCCGAAGGAGAGGACGCACCATGGCGACGACGCCACAGGCCGCGCAGCGCAGGCGCGGCATCGACAAGCAGCACTGGCTCTACATCGCGGTCATCATCGCCGTGGTCGCGGGCATCGCGGTCGGACTCATCTGGCCCGACTTCGGCGCATCGCTCGCCTGGATCGGCAAGGCCTTCGTCGGCCTCATCAAGATGATGATCGCCCCGGTGATCTTCTGCACGATCGTGCTCGGCATCGGCTCTATCGCGAAGGCCGCGACCGTCGGCAAGGTCGGCGGGCTCGCGCTCGGCTACTTCCTCGTGATGTCGACGTTCGCGCTCTTCATCGGCCTCGTGGTCGGCAACCTCATCCACCCCGGCGAGGGACTCCAGCTCAGCAACCCGGGCTACGAGGTCGAGGGCGAGGCCGAGTCGACGACCGACTTCCTCATGGGCATCATCCCCGCGACGCTCTTCTCGCCGCTCACGGGCGAGTCGGTCCTGCAGGTGCTCTTCGTCTCGCTGCTCGTCGGCTTCGCCATCCAGCGCCTCGGCGCCAAGGGCGAGCGCATCCTCGAGGGCATCCGCCTCGTGCAGGCCGTCGTCTTCCGCGTGCTGACCATGATCCTCTGGGTCGCCCCGATCGGCGCCTTCGGCGCGATCGCCGGCGTCGTCGGCTCGACCGGATGGGGCGCCGTGCTCGCGCTCGGGACGCTGATGATCGGCTTCTACGTCACGTGCATCCTCTTCATCGGCGTCGTGCTCGCCGCCGTGCTGTGGTTCACCGCGCGCATCAACATCTTCTCCGTGATGAAGTACCTCGCCCGCGAGTACCTCCTCATCGTGAGCACGTCGTCGTCGGAGTCGGCCCTGCCCCGCCTCATCGCGAAGATGGAGCACCTCGGGGTCTCGAAGCCCGTCGCGGGCATCACGGTGCCCACCGGCTACTCGTTCAACCTCGACGGCACCGCGATCTACCTCACGATGGCGTCGCTGTTCATCGCCACCGCGATGGGCACGCCGCTGTCGATCTCGGAGCAAATCGGGCTGCTCGTCTTCATGATCATCGCGTCGAAGGGCGCCGCGGGCGTCACCGGCGCGGGGCTCGCCACCCTCGCGGGCGGCCTGCAGACCTACCGCCCCGACCTCGTCGACGGCGTCGGCATCATCACGGGAATCGACCGCTTCATGTCGGAGGCCCGCGCGCTCACGAACTTCACGGGCAACGCCGTCGCCTCGATCGTCATCGCGACGTGGACGCGCGAGTTCGACCGCGACCAGGCGCGCCAGGTGCTCCGCGGCGAGCGGCCGTTCGACGAGGAGACGATGACCGACGACCACGACGAGCCCGACTTCTCGAAGCTGCCGGAGCTCCCCGAGGACGGCCAGGGCCCGTCGCCCATCTCGCGCGTGATCCGCACCGACGAGGTGCGCGCCGGGCGGTAGTCCCGCTCACCCGCTGCGACGCGGCCCCGGTCGGATGGCCGGGGCCGCGTCGTGCGCGGAAGTCCCGCGCCACCCACCCCGCCCAGGTCGCAAAAACCGTCCCCAAAACAGCCGAATAGCGGCCGAAACCGCGACCTGAACAGGGGTCGACCCCGCTACCCCGCCCAGGTCGCAAAAACCGCCCCCAAAACGGCCGAATATCGGCCGAAACCGCGACCTGAACAGGGCCAGCCCCTCAACCGAGCCCCGTCGACACCCACCCACCCCGCCCGGGTCGCAAAAACCGTCCCCAAACGGGCCTAATAGCGGCCGAAACTGCGACCTGAACAGGGCCGCGCCCCTCAGCCCAGGGCCGTGAACACCCCGTCCCGCAGCACGGGCACGACGTCGAGGTCGTCGATCGCCGCGGCGGGCTTCACGTCGGCGTGCCGTGGGTCGCCGTCAAGCTCCCGGCCCGAGCCGCTCGCGGTCAGCAGGTGCTTCACCGCGCGACGGAGCGCCCTGAACGACTCGGCCGGCACCACGGCCTCGGGCGAGGAGTGGTCGATGCCGAGGTCCGACAGTGCCGCGATCACGGCGCCCGCGCCGAGCTGGTCCTCGACCGCGAACCGCAGCCCGGCGCCATCCGTCTCGCCCGCCGCGATGACGGCGATGCTCGTGCGGGCGCCGCGGCGCTCCTGCTCGGCGAGCACGGCGCGGGCGACGGCCGCCGCGTTGCGCAGCGCCCCGGCGAGCACGACCGGTGCGTGCTCCAGGCCCGCGGCGGCCTGCGCGACCGCGGCGCCGTTGATCGAGACGGCGTGCGCGTCGGCCAGCGCGACCTGCTCGCGGCGTGCGACCGCGGCGGCGACGTTGGAGGTGAAGCGGATGACGTCGACCACGATCACGACGTCGGCGGGCGCGAGGCGCCGCAGCCCGTCGACTCCCCAGTCGAAGCGCACCTGATACGAGGACTGATCGAACGCGGAGGCCATCCCTCGATTCTCCCCGACCGTCTCGAGTGCTCGGCGCAAGCCCCTGGCGCGGGCGCGGCCGGATGCGGCATCGTGCTGAGGTGGAGACGACGATCGAGATCCGGCGAGCGCGACCCGACGACGCCCGAGGGCTCGCGGAGGTGCACATCCGCACCTGGCGCATCGCCTACGCCCACCTCCTGCCGGCCGAGACGCTCTCGCGCCTGTCGGTGCCCGCACGGGCTCGGCGGTGGGAGCGCATCCTCCGGCAGAACCGCAATCCGACGTGGATCGCGCTCGAGGGGGCGCGCGTGCTCGGGTTCGCGTCATCGGGCCCGGCCCGCGATCCCGAGCCGCCCGCCGAGCGGGAGCTGTACGCCCTCTACCTCGACCCCGATCGCCACGGCTCGGGCGTCGCCGACGCGCTGATCCGCGAGGCGATCGGCGACCGACCCGCCTACCTGTGGGTGCTCGCGGGCAACGCCCGGGCCATCCGCTTCTACGAGAAGCACGGCTTCGCGCTCGACGGCGTCGAGCGCGTCGAGGACGCGGCCGACGGCACGCCGCTCCCCGAGCTGCGGATGGCCAGGGATGCCGGATCGGACGTCAGCGCCCGGAGGTGACGCCGTCGAGGAGCGCGAGCTCGTCGTCGGCGAGGCGGATGGCGCCAGCCGTGACGTTCTCCTCGAGGTGCCGGAGGTCGCCCGTGCCCGGGATCGCGAGGACGTTCGGCGCGCGGTGGAGCGTCCAGGCGAGCCGGATCTGCGCGGGGGTCGCCCCGTGCGCCTCCGCGACCGCCGCGACCTCGGCAGCGCCGGTGTCGTCGTGGCCGCCGCCCGGCAGCGCGCCCGGCACCGCCGCCCCCATCGCGAAGAACGGGACGAACGCGATGCCGCGCTCATGCGCGAGCTCGAGCACGTCGTCGTCCGCCCGGTCGGCGAGCCCGTAGCGGTTCTGCACGCAGACGACCGGCGCGACCTCCAGGGCCTCGCGCAGCTGCCCGGCCGTGACGTTCGAGACGCCGATGCTGCGGAGCAGACCCGCGCCCTGCAGCTCGACGAGGGCGCCGAGGTGGTCGGCGAGGGACCCCTCCTCCTTCCCCAGGCCGGCGCCCCAGCGCAGGTTGACGAGGTCGAGCTGCTCGACCCCCAGCTGGCGGATGTTCTCCTCGACCTGCGCGCGGAGCTGGTCGGGTCGCGCGTAGGGCTCGAACTCGCCCTCGCGGCTGCGGGAGGCTCCGACCTTCGTTGCGAGGACGAGCTCGTCGCCGTAGGGCTGGAGCGCCGTCGCGATCAGCTCGTTGGCGGATCGCGTCGCGAAGAAGTAGAAGGCCGCCGTGTCGATGTGGTTCACGCCGAGCTCGACGGCGCGGCGCAGCACCGCGATGGCGTCGGAGCGGTCGCGCGGCTTCGGGTCCCATGGCATGCCGGTCAGGCGCATCGCGCCGAAGCCGAGGCGGTTGACCGTGCGGTCGCCGAGCTGCCAGGTGCCGGAGAGAGCTGCGGAGGGGGCGAGGGTGTCATTCTGTGCGGTCATGCCCTCAGCGTGCGACGGCCGCGACGGGAATCCGCTCCCGTGGCAGGTTGTTGCCACGAGAGGCTGCGGCACGCGGCCGCTGACGAGCATGGAGGGCATGCCGACCATGACCCGGACCGACGAGAGCGTGACCGTCGTGCGCGGCGAGGCCGAGGTGATGCGCCGGACCGCCCACCTGTTCGCGACCGCGCGCGAGATCACGTGCGCCGCCAACGAGCTCGCGAGCTGGCGCTGGGAGGCGGATGGTCCCGCCGCGATGCCCGAGCCGGCTCGCGATGCGAGGGTGCGGAAGGTCTTCCGCAGCGGCGCCCTCCTCGACCCGGGCTGGGCGCAGCGGATGGCCGCGATCCGGCACCACCCCGCTGTGTCGATCCGCGTGACATCCGACGAGGTGAACGAGACGATCATCCTCGACCGGCGCGTGGCCATCCTCGCGGGAGACCGGCGCGCCGGGGTGCGCAGCTACAGCATCCTCACGCAGCGCGACGCGGTGCAGGGGGTCACGTCGCTGTTCGAGGCCGCGTGGCGCGCTTCGACCGACCTCGACGTGCACGATGCGGCGAGCGCCGAGATCCGCGAGCTCGCCCCGCAGGTGCTGGACCTGCTCAGCCAGGGTGTGAAGGACGAGTCGGCCGCGCGCGCCCTCGGGCTCAGCGTGCGCACCTACCGCCGTCGCGTGGCCGAGCTCATGGAGGCGCTCGGCGCGGAGTCGCGCTTCCAGGCCGGCGTGCGCGCCCGCGAACTCGGACTCGTCTAGCCTCCGCCGCCGCGGCGCCGCCGGTGCGACACTGGAGCATGCGGATCCTGCAGAAGCTCGTCCTCGACTGCGACGCCGACGCCGCCTGGCGTGCGCTGCACTCGCCCGCCGTGCTCGCGGAGCTCTACGGCCCGATCGTGCGCATGCGGCCGCTCGGCGCCGATCCGATGCCGCTCCAGTGGGAGTCGGGGTCGGACGCGGCCGTCCAGCTCGACACGGGGGCCATCCCGCTCGGCTCTCAGCTCATCGCGACCGTCGACCGCGAGAAGGAGGGCGGCGCCGTCCGAATCCTCCGCGACGTGGGGATGCCGCTCACCGGTCCCCTCGGGTCGCTCGACGTCTGGGACCACCAGATGGCGGTCTCGGCGACGGCGGATGGCCGGACGCTGTGGCGCGAGCGGCTCACGATCGGCGGTCCGACCGCTCCCCTGCTCTGGCTGCCGCTGTGGGCCATGTGGCAGGTGCGCGGCGTCCGCCTGCGGAAGCTCGCCCGCACGTGGGCGTTCGATCCCGAGGCGGACGCGGCCGAGGCCGGCTGAGCTCCCGTCAGTCGGCGGCCAGCGCCTCGACGGGTGCGATGCTCGTGGCCAGTCGCGTCGGCGTGACCGCCGCGACCACGGTGAGCACGGCCATCGCGGCGACGATCGCGAGCACGGGCGCCCACGGCACCGCGGGCAGGACGAGCGAGCCGGCCGGGCCGCCAGGGTACGCCGGCACCGACCCGAGCAGCGACTGCGCCCCGGCCCATCCGTAGGCGATCCCGAGCACGAGGCCCGTGACGAGCGAGGCGAGCGTGATGTGCGTCGCCTCGAGGAGCACCATCGCGCGCACCTGGCGCCCGGAGAGGCCGAGCGAGCGCAGCAGGCCGAGCTCGCGACGCCGCTGCACGACGCCGATCGTGAGGAGGTTCACGAGACCGACCGCCGCGATGACGGCCGACACCGCGACGAGCCCCATCATGATGTTCGCGAAGGTGTCCATGATCACCGAGAACTCGCTGTCGAGCTCGCCGCCCGCATTCGCCGTGAGCACCGCCTTGGCGGTCTCGGTCGCGACGGCGAACATCGTCACGAGCGTCACGCCCATGACCACGCCGATCGACATGCGGCTCGAGCGCTCCGGATGACGCAGTGCGTTCTCGGACGCGAGCACCGCGGTCGCGGACCTGCCGAACCAGCGCCCGACCATCCGGAGCACGGGAGGCATGACCGTCGTCGCGCCGAGGACGAGTCCCGTGAACGAGAGGAGCCCGCCCGCGAAGGCCGGGAGGACGCCGAGCGGCGTCACGAAGCCTCCCACGACGCCGACCCCCAGAAGCACGGCGCCGATCGCGAAGAGCACGATCGCGAGCACGTTGCGCGCGGGGCGCTGCGAGACCGCGTCGTGCGTCCGCTCGACGGACCCGCCGAGCGCCTGGAGCGGCGTGACGGTGAGCACGCGACGCGAGCCGACCCACGCCGCCGCCCACGTCGTGAGCACGACGATCGCCGCAGGGAGCACGAGCACGGGCTGCGCCACGACGTAGCCGTGCCCCGCGACGCCGAGCAGGCGATCGCCCAGCGCCGTTCCCGCGTAGGAGAGCCCCACACCGGCGGCGAGCCCGATGAGGGCGCCGATCGCCCCGACGACAAGGCCCTGGCGGCCGACCTCGGAGCGCTGCGAGCGCGCGGACGCGCCGATGAGGCGCATGAGGGCGATCCGGCGCACGCGACCCGCGACGATCGTCGAGAACGTGTTGGCCGTCACGACCGCGGCGACGTACATCGCGACCGCGGTGAGGAGCACGCTGAGGATGGCGACGACGATCGCGAGCGTCTCGGAGTCGCCGATGTACGGGTCGTTCTGCAGGACGGCGCCGAGGTAGCCGGTCGTCGTCACGAGGGTCACGCCGAACGCCGCCGACAGCGCGGCGACGAGCACGCTCGCGCCCATGCCGCGCTCGCGCAGGAAGGCGAGCCGAGCGGATGGCCGGACTGCGGCCGTCCGGGCGGGTGCCGCGGCGACCGCGGTCATCGCGCGGCTCCCGCCGTGGGGATGGCCGACGTCGCGGGTGCGGTCTCCGCCGCGAGCATGTGCGCCGAGATCTGCTCGGGCGTCTGCCGCGGCTTGTCGGCGACGATGCGGCCGTCGCCGAGGAAGAGCACGCGGTCGGCGTAGCTCGCGGCGAACGGATCGTGCGTCACCATCGCGATGCTCTGGCCGTGCTCGCGGCTCGCGGCGGCGAGAAGGGCGAGCACCTCGCGCCCCGTGCGGGAGTCGAGGTTGCCGGTGGGCTCGTCGGCGAAGAGCAGGTCGGGGGCCGTCGCGAGCGCCCGTGCGATCGCGACGCGCTGCTGCTGCCCGCCGCTCAGCTCGTGCGGCTTGTGGCGCAGGCGCGGTGCGAGGCCGAGCGTCTCGATGAGCCCGTCGATGCGCGCGCGCTCGGCGCTCGACGGCTTGCGGCCATCCAGGTCGAACGGGAGCTGGATGTTGGCCTGCACGTCGAGCGTCGGCACGAGGTTGAACGCCTGGAAGACGAATCCCACGCGGCGCCGACGGAGGATCGTCAGCTCCTCGTCGCGCATCCCCGTGATCTCGGTGTCGCCGATCCAGACGCGTCCGCTCGACGGCGCGTCGAGCCCCGCCATGATGTGCATGAGCGTGGACTTGCCCGAGCCGGACGGCCCCATGATGGCGGTGAACTGGCCGCGTCGGATGCCGACGCTGACGCCGTCGAGAGCACGGACGCCGTTCTCGCCGGCGCCGTACTGCTTGGTGAGCTGCTGCACGCGCGCGGCGAGCCCCATGTCGGTGGTCGTGATCTCCATGCCTACGACGCTAGGAACCGACCCCCGTCGCGGTCATCGCCCGCCCGGCTCATCCCGCTACATCGCGAGGATGATCCCGCGCGCCTCTCGGGGGATCGGGTCGGCGGGCTCCTCCGTCATCGGGCGACTCGCCCACAGCATCCCGCGCTCGATGATCGTGCGCACGCTGACGTCCCGGAGCACGAGGAGACTGTGGCCGGGCGTCGCGACGAAGACACGGCCCCTGCCCCAGCGCCGCGTCCAGACCGCCGGCGCGGTCGCCGTGCGCTGCCACGAGCGCGAGGGCAGCGCCGGGTAGGTCGTCGTCGCCAGAACGTCGTTGCCGTCGTCGGCGAGCACCCAGTACTGCTCGGTGCGCAACGTGAAGTCCTCGAGACCGGTCATGATCTCGTGCGAGCGTCCGCGATCGGCGATGTCCACGGTGTAGCAGAGCACGTCGTCGTGCGCGTCGTCTCGGCGGCCGTCGACCCGTCGGGCCGGGTGCGCCACCGCGCGCGCCCCGATCAGCTGCCGGTAGCCCGCGCTGCCCGGATACGAGTCGACGATGCCGCCGTGCCAGCCCGCGAGACCCGTGCCGCGCGCGACGGCACCGCGCAGCCCGGCCAGCGCCTCGGGGGAGATCTCGGACGCCGTCACGCACTGCACGATGAGGTCGGTGCGCTCCATCTCCGCCTGGTCGGCGTAGATCTCGCTCGACTCCGCGATGCGCACCTCGAACCCGCTCTCCGCGAGAAACGGCACGAAGAGGTCCGTCGCCTCGACGGGGCGATGTCCCTCCCCGCCGCCGCGGACGATGAGCGCCCGGCGGGCCCTCATACGCCCGCCTTCCCGGAACCGGCGGGCCGCAGGTCGGCTCGGCTCTCGATCATCGCTGTCGGTCCTGTCGTCGTCATGGACTCGTCCCTTCCACCTCGACGGGATGTACGCGTGGGGAAACCCTGCCACCGGGCGGTGGTCGAGCGGGCGGGTTTGCGCAAAAATGTCGGCATGCGCCTCACGCCGGATGTGACCCTGACGTCCGTCGCCGAGCGAGCCGGCGTGAGCGTGGCGACGGCCTCCCGCGCGCTGCGAGGGAGCGGGGAGATGTCAGACGACACCCGTGCGCGGATCGCACGCGCCGCCGCGGAGCTCGGCTACTCGGCCGTGAGCCGGCGACGAGGCCGCCCGCGGCGCGGCACCTCCCTGATCGACCTCGTGCTCGGGCACTTCCATGATCCCTACACGCAGGAGATCACGGCCGGCGCGCGCACGACGGCGTCCGCGCTCGGCTACGACCTCGTGCTGACGACGGAGCGCGACGATCCCGCGGATGACTGGCCGGAGCGGATCCGGTCGCGCGGCTCGGCGGGAGTCATCATCGGGCTCATCGTCCCGACCAGCACCCAGATCGCGACCATGCGCGCGGCGGGCATCCCGCTCGTGCTCATGGAGCCGCCATCCGAGGCCTCGCGCCCGCTCCCGAGCCTGCGCATCACGGATGCCGCGGGTGGCGAGGCTGCCGCGCGGCACCTCGTGCAGAACGGCGCACGCCGCTTCATCGCGATCGGCGGAGCCCCGTCGTATCGGTACGGCCGCGCCCGCGTCGACGGGTTCACGCGCGCCCTCGAGGACGCCGCGCCGGGTGCCCCGTACGTGCGCACGAGCGCCGACTGGAGCGCGTGGGACGCGCAGCGCGCGTGCACGCGGGCGCTCGCCGAGCTCGGCGAGCTGGGCGGCGACGGCCCCATCGGCGTCTTCTCGTGCTCGGACGAGATGGCCGCCGGCGTCTACCGCGCGGTCGCCCAGAGCGGGCGGAGCATCCCGCACGACGTCCTCGTGGTGGGCTTCGACGACGTGCGCAGCGCGCGCTGGCTTCACCCGCCGCTCACGACCATCCGACAGCCCATCCGCGAGGCCGCGTCGGAGGCGGTGCGGATCCTCGCCCGCGCGGCCGCGGGCGAGGATCTCAGCACGGAGCCGATCGTCATGCCGACCGAGCTCGTCGAGCGCGCGTCGACCCGACGCGCGGGGCGTGCCGGCCTCAGCCCTTGAACGCCCCGTCCATGATCCCCGCCACCATGCGGCGTCCGACGAAGAAGAACACGATGAGCAGCGGGAGGGTGGCCATGAACGAGCCGCCCATGGTCAGCGCGAGGTCGATGGTCCGGTTCGCCTGAAGCTGCTTGAGGGCGATCTGCACGGTGAAGAGCTCGGGCGACTTGAGCACGATGAACGGCCACATGAAGTCGTTCCACACGCCCGTGAAGGTGATGAGACCCAGCACGAACGCCGCCGGTCGGACGATCGGGAACCCGATGCGCCAGAAGATCTGCCAGCTGCTCGCACCGTCGATGCGCGCGGCGGCCATCAGCTCGTCGTTCAGGGTCGTCGCGAGGTGCTGCCGCATCCAGAAGATGCCGAAGGCGCTCGCGAGCCCGGGCACGATGATGGCCTGGAGCGTATCGACCCACGACAGCCACGAGATGATCAGGTACTGCGGGATCACGCTCAGCTGTGCCGGCACCGTCATCGTCAGCAGCACGATGAGGAACAGCACGTTCCGCCCGGGGAAGGTCAGCTTCGCGAAGGCGAAGCCGGCCAGCGCGCACAGCAGCGCCGTGGCGACGGCCACCACGAGCGAGACGAACACGCTGTTGAGCAGGGACTGGAAGAAGGGCACCGTCTCGAACACCTTGGCCGCGATGTCGAAGAAGTTGAAGCCCGGGTAGAGCCGCGGAGGGCTCGACGTGACGGCCGTCGCGCCGACCGACGCGATCACGAACATGTAGTACAGCGGGAACACGCTGATCAGGACCGCGACGATCAGCAGCGCGTACACCGGCCATCCGACCCGGCCGATGCGGCCCCCGTTGCGCGTGCGGCGGCCCGTGACGATCGCCTCCGTGCGCGGCCCGGCGAGCGCTCCCTCGTCTGTCAGCTGCGACATCAGCGTGCCCTCCTGGTGCGGGTCGTGAGGAAGAAGTTGATCAGCGACGCGACGACGACGATGACGAACAGCGCCACCCCGATCGCCGACCCGTAGCCGAACTCGAACTGCCCGAAGCCCTGCTCGTAGAGGAACAGCGCGAGGGTCTGGCACTGCCGGCCGCCGCCGCAGGTGAGGCCCGACTCGGGCGCCACGAGGAGCGGCTCGGTGAAGATCTGGAGTCCGCCGATCGTGGACATGATCACGGTGAAGATGATGATCGGACGCAGGGACGGGATCGTGAGGTGGATGAACTGCTGCCATCCGGATGCGCCGTCGACCGAGGCGGCCTCGTACATCTCGCGCGGAAGCGCCTGCAGCCCGGCGAGATAGAGGAGTGCGTTGTACCCGAACCAGCGCCACATCACCATGGACGAGATGACGATCCAGGATCCGACCTGAGACGACAGGAAGTTCACCGCCGGCGCCCCGACGAGATCGAGGATCCAGTTGATGAGTCCGAAGTTCTTGTCGAAGATCTGCGCGAAGACGAGCGCCGTCGCCGCGACGGAGGTGATGTACGGCACGAGGAGCGCCATGCGGAAGAAGTTCGCGAACTTCAGCGCGGCGTGGTTGAGCAGGTGCGCGAGCCCGAGCGCCAGGAGGAGCTGCGGGATGGTCGAGATGAGGAAGATGCCGAACGTGTTGACGAACGCGTTCCAGAACCGCGGATCCTGGAAGAGGCGCTCGAAGTTGGCGAGGCCGACGAACGTCTGCTCGCCGACCGGGTTCCAGTCGAACAGCGCCACGTAGAAGGTGAACAGGAGCGGGAAGAGCCCGAAGATCGCGAAGATCACGAAGAACGGCGCGATGTAGAGGTACGGCGCGATGCGCTCGGCGAGCGGCTGTCTGATGGGGCGAGCGGATGCCCGCTCGGGGCTGATCCGCGGTGCGCGGATGGCGGTCGCAGTGGCGGTCATGGGTCCTGCCTCGGTGAGGACGGCGACCCGCCCGACAGGCGGGTCGCCGTCGATCGAACGGTGGGTCAGCCGCCCAGCGCGGCCCTGACGCTGTCGAGGCCGGTCTGCCAGGCCTCGTCGGGCGGGACGTTGCCGGCTTCCATGTCGACGAGCGCGTTCAGGAGGGCCGCGCCGATCGCGCTCGTGTCCGGCCCGTTGTAGAACGAGTTGAACTGGGTCACGGACTCGCTCATGATCTCGCCGATCGGCGAGTCGCCGAAGAACGGGTCGGTGTACTGCCGCACCTCGTCGCTCTCGAGCGCGGCCTTGGCCGCCGGGAACGTGCCCGTGACGGAGAAGTGCTCGGTCTGCCCCTCCGGCGAGAGCATCGTCTCGATGTACTGCCACGCGGCGGCGGGGTTGTCCGCGCGGGCAGGGATCGCGATGACGCTTCCGCCCCAGTTGCCGCCGGTGCCGGGGATCGAGGCGATGCGCCATTTGCCCTCGGTGTCGGGGGCGTCCGTCTTGAGACCGGACAGGATCCATGACGGAGCGGTCGTCACCGCGAAGGATCCGTTCGCCTTGCCCGGCCCCCACCCCGAGGACCAGGCGGCGATGCCCGCGCTGATGCCGGCCTCGTAGGTGCGGACCGCGACGTCGAAGGCCTCCTCGACCTGCGGATTCGAGTCGTAGATGAGCTCGCCGTCGTCGGAGTAGTACTTCTCCGTGACCTGGTTCACCGTCGAGAAGAAGACGCTCGTCTCGACGTTGTCGACGAACGGCTCCCCTGTCGCCTCGGTGTACTTCTCGCCCATCGCGATGAAGTCGTCCCAGGTCGCCCACATCTGCGCGACCTCGTCCGGATCGGTCGGCAGCCCCGCCGCCTCGAACAGGTCGGCGCGGTAGGCGAAGGCCAGGCCGCCGACGTCCGTCGGGATCCCGATGATCGAGCCGTCCTCCGCGGTCGCCCCCTCGACGGCCCAGTCGAGGTACCCCTCGCCGATGTCGTCTCCGCCGAGCGTGCGCAGGTCGACGAAGTTGCCCGGGTTCTCCACGAACTTCGGCAGGTCGTCGTTCTGGATCATCACGAGGTCGGGGACCTTGCCCCCGGCGAGCGCGGCGGTCAGGGCGGTGGCCGTCTCCGTCGTGCTGCCGACCTCGGTCAGCTTGACCTTCGCGTCGGGATTCTGCTCGAGGTAGCGGTCGACCGAGTCCTTCTGCCCGATCCCGGTGAACGACCAGAACTCGAACTCCGCGTTCGGGTCGTCCGAGGCCGATCCTGATCCTCCCGACGTGCACCCGGACAGCGCCAGGGCGAGAGCACCGATTGCCGCGGTGGGCAACGCCAGACTGCGACGATTCACAACAGCTCCTCTTCTTCGGGGATGGCGGGGCGTCTCGAGAGAACCCGCCTGAGAGATCGTTCTCTCACTCGCGGTCACAGTAATCCACATCCGAGACGGGGGCAACCCGCGTCCTGTGAGGCGCGCGATTCCTTGGATCCGCCACGCGCCCGCCCCATCCGTAACATGGGGGTTGCGCGCGACCAGTGGCCTCGCCTCGGCCGCGCAGAGAACGTGCAATGATCAGCCTGTCGGAGAGATCGATCTTCGAGGGGATGAACTCCGTGGAGGAGCCATGGTCCGACCCACCATCGTCGACGTCGCCCGGGCGGCGGGCGTCTCACGCGCCACGGCTGCACGGGTGCTCGCCGGCGCGACGAACGTCGACCCGGTGATGACCAGCGCAGTCGAGCGCGAGGCGCAGCGCCTGGGGTACGAGACCAACGTCGCGGCCCGTGCCCTCCGCGGCGGACGAGCAGGGGCGGTGGGGCTCGTCGTCGCGTTCGAGGAGCTCGGGGGTCTGAGCGGCACGTTCTTCGCGGCCGTGATGAAGGGGGCTGCGAAGGCCCTGTCCGTCGGCGAGGTGCAGCCCGTCCTCCTCCCTGCCGATCAGGAGGACATCGAGCGCGTGCCGCGCTTCCTGCGCTCGGGGGCGCTCGACGGCGCGATCGTGATCCTCCAGCACGAGATCTCGCACCTCGTCGAGCGCCTGGCGGACTCCCCCGTGCCGATCGCCTGGGTCGGACGCCCGCACGCCGACATCGGGCCGGAGCCCATCATCGTCGACTCCGACAACTACGGCGGCGGCGTGCTCGCGGCGCGCGCGCTCGTCGAGGCCGGCCGCCGCTCCATCGGGATCATCACGGGGCCGCTCGACCTCGAGCAGGCTCGCGAGCGCACCCGCGGATGGACGGACGAGCTCGCACGGCACGGGATCGCCCCCGGGCCGATCGTGCACGGCGACTTCAGCCTCGACAGCGGCACGGCCGCGATGGCGCGACTCCTCCGCAGAGAGCCCGATCTCGACGGGGTCTTCGCCGCGTCGGACCTCATGGCCGCGGGGGCGCTCAGGGCGCTGCAGGCCGCGGGGCGCAGGGTGCCCGCCGATGTCTCCGTCGTCGGATTCGACGACGTCCTGCTCGCGGCCACCTCGGATCCGCCGCTCACGACCATCCGCCAGCCGCTCGAGGCGATGGGGAGAGCCGCCGCCGAGACCCTTCTGGCGACCATCCGCGGGCTGCCCGCCGAGAGGATCCAGACCCTGTCGACGTCCCTCGTGCGGCGCGAGTCGCTGTAGGGGCGGCTTCAGGCCAGGCCGTGCTCGAACGCGAAGACGACGAGCTGCACGCGGTCGCGCAGGGCGAGCTTCGTGAGGATGCGGCTGATGTGCGTCTTCACGGTCGCCTCGCTGAGGAACTCGCGCTGGGCGATCTCGGCGTTGCTGAGCCCGCGGGCGGCGAGCGCGAAGATCTCCTTCTCGCGGTCGGTCAGCTCGCCGAACGCGGGCGGCGCGGGCCGCGGCGCCTCCGCGAAGTGCGCGAAGAGCTCCCGTGTCGCGGATGCCGCGATGACCGACGACCCGGCATGGACGGTGCGGATCGCCGCAAGGAGGAACTCGGGGTCGGCGTCCTTCAGCAGGAAGCCGCTCGCCCCTTCCCGGATCGCGCGCGCCGCGGCCTCGTCGAGGTCGAATGTCGTGAGCATGACGACCTTGGGCGGGTCGGGCTCGGCGAGGAGGTGCGAGGTCGCGGCGAGGCCGTCCATGACGGGCATGCGGATGTCCATGAGGACGACATCGGGACGGGTCGCCCGCACGACGGCGATCGCCTCCTGCCCGTCGCCCGCCTCGCCGACGACCTCGAGGTCGGGCTGCGACGCCACGACCATCCGGATCCCGGCGCGGAACAGCGCCTGGTCATCCACGAGCACGACCCTGATCATCCGTCTCCCCTTCGTCGCTCCACTCTTTCACGCACCCGCACGTGTCTCACTTTCCCCGGCTTTCCCAGCGCCATACCCGCACGAAACGAGACATGCTCGCCGGGGCGCGCCGGGCCCGCCGGGTCATACGGGAAGCGTCGCCTGCACGACCCAGTCGGCGCCCTGCGGGCCGGCATCGAACCGGCCGCCGACGAGCTCGGCGCGCTCGCGCATGCCGATGAGCCCGTGGCCCGCCGACTGCACGGGCGGAGCGTGGAGCACCTTCGTCCGCGCCGTCGTGACCGGCACCGGACGCGTGTCCGACGAGACCCTCCGGTTGCGCACCGACAGCGCGACGCTTCCCGGCAGCCACGCGAGATGGACGTGCACGGGCCCGCCGTCGCCGTGCCGCATCGCGTTCGTCGTCGCCTCCTGCAGGATGCGGTAGACCGCGAGCTGCACGGACGCGGGCGGCTCGCCGGGCGGAGCGGGGTCGACCGTCACCCGGAGGTCGACGCCCGCGGCGCGCACGTGCGCGTAGAGCTGCTCGAGGTCGGCGATCGTCGGCTGCGGCCCCTCGGCCTGCCGATGCCGCAGCTGGGTCAGGAGCATCCGCACATCCGACAGCGCGGAGCGCGCCGTCTGACTGATCGTCGCGAGCGCCTGGGTCGCGGCCTCGGGGTCCGCGGCGGCCGCGTACCGGGCGCCGTCGGCCTGCGCGATGACCACCGCGAGCGAGTGCGCGACGACGTCGTGCATGTCGCGCGCGATGCGCCCGCGCTCCTCCTCCGCCGTGGCCCGCTCCTCGGCGAGCAGCTGCGCGCGCCGCGTCTCGCGGTTTCGGATGACGACGCGGAAGAGGGCGCCGAGCGTCCAGGCCAGAAGCAGGCTGAAGAGCGCCGCGCCGAACACGAGCATGAGCGACAGCACCGCCTGCAGCGGCGAGCTCGCTCCCCCGACGTATCCGACGTAGCCGATGCCCGCGATCGCGGGGCCGAAGACGAACAGGTACAGCGCGACGCAGAGCGCCCCCGCGCACGCCGAGGCGAAGCCCACCCAGAAGACGACGCGCGATCCGTAGGCGGCGACCGCGAAGAGCACGACGAAGATCGCGACGTTCGCCGCCATCGGCTGCTGCCCCGTGCCCATCTGCACGAACGCGCCGATCCACGCGACCGCGAGCGACAGCGCCGGTGCGCAGCGGCTCAGCATGAGCGCGGTCGTCATGAGCGCGAGCGTCGCGGCGCCCCCGATCCACGAGAAGCCGTCGTCGTAGGTCGGCAGCAGCACGGCCGCGAAGAGGAGGAAGAACGCGCCCGTGAAGCCGTCGAGGATCCACTGCGCCGCCGATACGCGTCGGAAGAGCCCCCGCCACCGTGTGCGCAGGGGCGTGCTCGTGCTCGTTCCGGCGCCGTCCATCCCCTCCACGGTACGGGCCGGCGCGCGGCGCGGCATCCGCCGTGCGGCGTATCCGCCATCCGTCGCGAGTCGCACGGCTGAGCGGATGGCCGCGCTGAGGCCCCGAGGACGACCTGCGTTGCGTCATGTGACGCTCTGTTTCGCCGCGTGTGACGGTCTGTTGCGCAGGCGCGCGAGCCCCTCACCCTCCGCTCCCTAAGCTCGACCCACATCGAGCGAGCGGGAGACGAGCATGACCTTGAGCGAGACCGGCACGCAGGCCGCACCGGCGGCGGCGCGCGGGGCGCGCATCCGTCCGCCTCGCCCGTCGAGCAAGCCGAACGGGCAGTGGAAGATCGACGGCACCGAGCCGCTGAACGCCAACGAGCAGTTCAAGCAGGAGGACAACGGCCTCAACGTGCGCGAGCGCATCGAGACCGTCTACGCGCAGGGCGGCTTCTCCTCGATCGACCCGACCGACCTGCACGGCCGCTTCCGCTGGTGGGGTCTCTACACCCAGCGCAAGCCCGGGATCGACGGCGGCAAGACCGCGACCCTCGAGCCGCACGAGCTCGAGGACGAGTACTTCATGCTGCGGGTCCGCATCGACGGCGGCCAGCTCACGACCGAACAGCTGCGCGTGATCGCGGGCATCTCCAACGACTTCGCGCGCGGCACGGCCGACCTCACCGACCGCCAGAACATCCAGCTGCACTGGGTGCAGGTCGAGGACATGCCGGAGATCTGGCGCCGCCTCGAGAGCGTCGGCCTGTCGACCACCGAGGCCTGCGGCGACGTCCCCCGCGTCGTCCTCGGCTCGCCCGTCGCGGGCATCGCGGCCGACGAGCTCATCGACCCGACCCCGCAGATCGACGAGATCACGCGCCGGTTCATCGGCGACCCCGAGCTCGCCAACCTCCCGCGCAAGTTCAAGACCGCGCTCACCGGCCATCCGAGCCAGGACGTCGTCCACGAGATCAACGACGTCGCGTTCGTCGCCGTCGAGCACCCCGAGCACGGCGTCGGCTACGACGTGTGGGTCGGCGGCGCGCTGTCGACCGTGCCGCGCCTCGGCGAGCGCCTCGGCGCATGGGCCTCCCCCGACCAGGTCGCCGAGGTCTGGTACGGCGTCGCGCGCATCTTCCGCGACTACGGCTACCGTCGCCTCCGCAACAAGGCGCGCCTGAAGTTCCTCCTCGCCGACTGGGGCGTGGAGAAGTTCCGCGAGGTCCTCGAGACCGAGTACCTCGGCTACCGCCTCGCCGACGGGCCCGCCGCTCCGAAGCCGCCGACCCCCGGCGACCACATCGGCGTGCACCGCCAGAAGGACGGCCTCTTCTACGTGGGCGCGACGCCCATCGTCGGGCGCTCGTCCGGCACGCAGCTCGCGGCTCTCGCCGACCTGCTCGAGGCGCACGGCTCGACACGGCTGCGCACGACCCCGCACCAGAAGCTCGTCTTCCTCGACATCGCCGAGGACCGCGTCGAGTCGCTCATCGCCGGACTCGACGAGCTCGGCCTCAGCGCGCGACCGAGCCTCATCCGCCGCGGCACGATCGCGTGCACGGGCATCGAGTTCTGCAAGCTCGCGATCGTCGAGACGAAGGAGAACGCGCGGATCGCCGTCCTCGAGCTCGAGAAGCGGCTCGCGGGGGTCGACCTCCCCGCACCCCTCAGCCTGCACATCAACGGATGCCCCAACTCGTGCGCGCGCATCCAGACCGCCGACATCGGGCTCAAGGGCCAGATCATCACGGATGACGACGGCAACAAGGTCCCGGGCTACCAGGTGCACCTCGGCGGCGGGCTCACCGCGCACGACCGCGAGGAGGCCGGGCTCGGCCGCACCGTGCGCGGGCTCAAGGTCGAGGCCACCGGCATCGCCGACTACGTCGAACGCATCGCCACCCGCTATGCGGAGAGCCGCGAGGGCGACGAGAGCTTCGCGCAGTGGGCCCACCGCGTCGATGAGGAGGTCCTGCGATGACCGTCAGCCTCGCGCCGCGTCTGCAGACGCGCCGCTCCGCCGCCGAGCTCGAGGCCCTCGCCGAGGCCGGCGCCGCCGAACTCGGCAGCCTCACCGACCACGAGGCCACGCCCGCGCAGGTCGTCGACTGGGTCGCGCGCAACTTCGGCCTCGGCGCCGTCGCCGTCGCGTGCTCGATGGCCGACGCCGCCCTTCCGCACCTCGTCGCCGAGCAGCTGCCCGGTGTCGACGTGCTCTTCCTCGACACGGGCTACCACTTCGTCGAGACCGTCGCGACGCGCGACGAGGTCGAGCGCCGCCTCGACGTCCGGATCGTCGACGTGCTCCCCGAGCAGACCGTCGCCGAGCAGGACGCCGCGCACGGCAAGGACCTCTTCGCCCGCGACCCCGCCCAGTGCTGCGCGCTGCGCAAGGTCGCCCCGCTCCACGACGCCCTGCAGGGCTACGAGGTGTGGTTCACGGGCGTGCGCCGCGAGGAGGCGCCCACGCGCGTCAACACGCCGCTCGTCACGTGGGACGCGAAGAACGGCCTCGTCAAGGTGAACCCGGTCGCCGCGTGGACGTGGGACGACCTGCAGGCCTACGCCTCGCTCCACCAGGTGCCGATGAACCTCCTGCTCAACTTCGGCTATCCCTCGATCGGATGCCGCCCCTGCACGAAGCCCGTCGCCCCGGGCGAAGACCCCCGCTCCGGCCGCTGGGCCGGACTCGACAAGACCGAATGCGGACTCCACACATGAGCGACACCCTGACCGCGACCGCCGCCGCGCCGGCCACGCGCCTGAGCACGCTCGACCTGCTCGAAGCGGAGGCCATCCACGTCATCCGCGAGGTCGTCGCCGAGTTCGAGCGCCCCGTGCTGCTCTTCTCGGGCGGCAAGGACTCCGTCGTCGTGCTGCACCTCGCCGCCAAGGCGTTCCTGCCCGGGCGCGTGCCGTTCCCCGTGCTGCACGTCGACACGGGGCACAACTTCCCCGAGGTCATCCGCTTCCGCGACGAGACCGTCGAGCGCCTCGGCCTCACGCTCGAGGTCGCGAGCGTGCAGGACTACATCGACGACGGGCGCCTCCTCGAGCGCGCCGACGGCACCCGCAATCCGCTGCAGACGCAGCCGCTGCTCGACGCCATCGCGGCCGGCAAGCACGACGCGGTCTTCGGCGGCGCGCGCCGCGACGAGGACAAGGCGCGCGCCAAGGAGCGCATCTTCTCCCTCCGCGACGAGTTCGGCCAGTGGGACCCGCGCAACCAGCGCCCCGAGCTCTGGAGCCTCTACAACGGCCGCCACACGCCCGGCCAGCACGTGCGCGTCTTCCCGATCTCGAACTGGACCGAGCTCGACATCTGGCGCTACATCGAGCGCGAGGGCATCGCCCTGCCGCCCCTCTACTTCGCGCACGAGCGCGAGGTCTACCGTCGCGACGGCATGTGGATGGCCGTGGGCCCGTTCTCCGAGCCCCGCGCCGACGAGACGGTCGAGACCCGCACGGTGCGCTACCGCACGGTCGGCGACATGAGCTGCACGGGCGCCGTCGAGTCGGCCGCCTCTGGCATCTCGGACATCGTCGCCGAGGTGGCGGTGTCGACCCTCACCGAGCGCGGCGCGACCCGCGCCGACGACAGGATCAGCGAAGCGGCGATGGAAGACCGCAAGAAGGACGGCTACTTCTGATGAGCACGCTCGCCCCCTCCACCCTCTTCCGGTTCGCGACCGCCGGGTCGGTCGACGACGGCAAGTCCACGCTCGTGGGACGGCTGCTCCACGACTCCAAGGCCATCCTCGCGGACCAGCTCGAGCAGGTCGCGCGCACCTCGCGCGAGCGCGGCTTCGCGGGCGCCGACGGCATCGACTTCGCGCTGCTCACCGACGGCCTGCGCGCCGAGCGCGAGCAGGGCATCACGATCGACGTCGCCTACCGCTACTTCGCGACCGCCGAGCGCAGCTTCATCCTCGCCGACTGCCCCGGCCACGTGCAGTACACGCGCAACATGGTCACGGGCGCCACGACGGCCGACGCCGTCGTCGTGCTCATCGACGGCCGCAAGGGCGTGCTCGAGCAGACCCGCCGGCACCTCGCCGTGACGGCGCTCCTGCGCGTCCCGCACGTCATCGTGGCGGTCAACAAGATCGACCTCCTCGGCTTCGCTGAGGACGCCTTCGCACCCGTCGAGCACCAGGTGCGCGAGGTCACCGACGAGCTCGGCGTCGCCGATGTGCACGTGCTCCCCGTCTCCGCCCTCGAGGGCGACAACATCGTCGAGCGCTCGGCGCGCACGCCCTGGTACACGGGCCCGTCGCTCCTCGAGCTCCTCGAGCAGCTGCCGGCCGCCGACGCCGAGGAGCGCGAGCTCGAGCCGTTCCGGCTTCCCGTGCAGATCGTCCTGCGCCCGCAGGGCGGCGTCTCGCCCGAGATCGCCGCGGCCGACCCCGACGCCGTCGAGCGCCTTCGCGACTACCGCGCGTCGGCTGGCCGCATCGCGTCGGGAACCGTGCGCGCGGGAGACCGCGTGCGCGTCCTGCCCGCGGGCATCTCGACCACGGTGACCGCGGTCGAGATCGCGGGCGTCGAGGTCGACGAGGCGGCCGCACCGCAGTCGGTCGCCGTGCGCCTCGCCGACGACGTCGACGCCGCGCGCGGCAGCGTGATCGTGGCGGAGGACGCCCCGCCGCAGCTTTCGCGCGAGATCGACGCGCAGCTGTTCCTCCTCGACGAGCGCCCCCTCACGCAGGGTGCCCGCGTGCTCGTCAAGCACGGCACGAAGACCGTGCAGGCGATCGTCGACGAGATCGTCGAGCGCCGCGACCTCGACTCCCTCGCGCACGTGCCGGCCGACCAGCTCGGCGCGAACGAGATCGGCCGCGCGCGGATCCGCCTCGCCGAGGCGCTCCCCCTCGAGCCGTACAGCGTGTCCCGCCACTCGGGCTCGTTCCTCGTCATCCGGCCCGCCGACGGCCACACGATCGCCTCCGGCACCGTCCGTGACTGAGACCGCGCGCCGCGAGGGGCGCGTCACCCTCGTCGGAGCGGGTCCGGGCGACGCCGGCCTCCTCACCGTGCGCGGCCTCCGCGCGCTCGAGAGCGCCGACGTCATCGTCGCCGACCGCCTGGGCGCGCGCGGCGTGCTCGATGGCCTCGCGGCCGAGGGCATCGAGCTCCGTGCGGAGGTCATCGACGTCGGGAAGACGCCGGGCCACCATCCGATCCCGCAGGAGGCCATCTCGGAGCTCCTCGTCGAGATCGCCCTCTCCGGGCGCGACGTCGTGCGGCTCAAGGGCGGCGACCCCTTCGTGTTCGGCCGCGGCGGCGAGGAGCTGTTCCGCTGCCGCGAGGCCGGCCTCCACGTCGAGGTCGTGCCGGGCGTCACGAGCGCGAGCGCCGTGCCGGCGATCGCGAGCATCCCCCTCACGCACCGCGGGCTCGCGACATCCTTCACGGTCGTCTCCGGGCACGACCAGATCGACGAGGTCGGCGGCGGCCGCGACCACACGGTCGTGCTGCTCATGGGCGTGGGCACCCTCCCCCATTCCGCGCATGTGCTGGGAGCCGGCCGTCGCGGCGGCGACTGCCCGGTCGCGATCGTGGAGGATGGATACGGGCCCCGGCAGCGCGTCACCTTCGGCACCCTGCAGACCATCGCGCACCAGGCCGCTCAGCGGAAGGTGCGCAACCCGGCCGTCGTCGTCATCGGCGACGTGGTCACCCTCAGCCCCTATGCACCATCCGAGCTCGTCGACGCGGTGCGTCGCGACTCCGAACGAAAGGCAGCCCTGTGAGCCTCGACAACCTGCGCGTCGCGATCGTCGGCGCGGGCCCTGCCGGGATCTACGCCGGCAACCTCCTCGCGAACGCCGTCGAGGAGGCGGGCGGATCGGTCTCGATCGACCTGCTGGAGTCGCTCCCCGCGCCCTACGGACTCATCCGCTACGGAGTCGCCCCCGACCATCCGCGCATCAAGGGCATCGTCAACTCGCTGCACGAGATGCTCGACTCGGGCCGCATCCGCTTCCTCGGCAACATCGAGGTCGGCCGCGACGTGTCGATCGAGGAGCTCCAGGAGCGGTACCACGCCGTCATCCTCGCGACCGGAGCCATCCGCGACGCGGCCCTCGACATCCCCGGCATCGACAAGGCCGGCTCGTACGGCGCCGCCGACTTCGTCGCGTGGTTCGACGGCCACCCGGATGTGCCGCGCACCTGGCCGCTCGACGCGCAGCAGGTGGCGGTCATCGGCAACGGCAACGTCGCGCTCGACGTCGCCCGCGTGCTCGCGAAGCTGCCCGAGGACCTCCGCTCGACCGAGGTGCCCGACAACGTCCTCGAGGGCCTCGAGGGCTCGGCGGTGACGGATGTGCACGTGTTCGGCCGTCGCGGACCCGCCGACATCAAGTTCACGCCGATCGAGCTGCGCGAGCTCGGCGAGGTGCGCGGCGTCGACATCGTGCTCGACGACGCCGACTTCGAGGGCGTCGACCCGGCCGCGGCGCCGAACAACCAGATGAAGATCATGCTCCGCACGCTGAACTCGTGGCGCGGACGCGAGCTCACCGGTGCTCCCCGCCGCCTGCACCTCCACTTCTGGCACGCGCCCGCCGAGGTGCTCGGCGACGAGCGCGTCGAGGGCATGCGGTTCGAGCGCACGCGCGTCGAGGGCGACCGGGTCGTCGGCACGGGCGCGTTCGTCGACTACCCGCTGCAGGCCGTGTACCGCGCCGTCGGCTACTACGGCACGCGCGTCGAGGGCGCGCCGTTCGACGCCACCCGCGGCGTCATCCCGAACGTCGAGGGGCGTGTCGACGGCGTTCCCGGCCTGTACGCCACGGGATGGATCAAGCGCGGGCCCGTCGGCCTCATCGGCCACACGAAGTCCGACGCGATGGAGACGGTCGAGCACCTCGTCGAGGACGCGGCCGCCGGATCGCTCACGGCCCCCGCGGCCGACGACGTCGTCGCGCTCCTCGACGAGCGCGACGTCGAGTACACCACGTGGCAAGGATGGCTCGCCCTCGACGCGCACGAGCGCACGCTCGGCGAGACGCACCGCCACCAGCGGGAGCGCGTCAAGGTCGTGCCCCGCGAGGAGCAGGTCGAGATCTCGCGCGCCGACGCGCTCGCACGCTCGTGACGTACGTCATCGCGCTCCCCTGCGTCGATGTCAAGGACCGCGCGTGCATCGATGAGTGCCCGGTCGACTGCATCTACGAGGGCGAGCGGTCGCTGTACATCCATCCGGACGAGTGCGTCGACTGCGGTGCGTGCGAGCCGGTGTGCCCGGTGGAGGCGATCTACTACGAGGACGACCTGCCCGACGAGTGGCAGGACTACTACAAGGCGAACGTGGAGTTCTTCGACGACATCGGGTCGCCCGGCGGCGCGTCGAAGGTCGGCGTGATCGAGAAGGACCACCCGCTCATCGCCGCCCTCCCGCCCCAGAGCGAGTAGGCCATCCGCGAAGGCCCCGGGCTTCGGCTCGGGGCCTTCGCCGTGCCACGATGCGCCCCCGGGTGGTGGGACTGCTGCCCCGTGGTGGCCGGGTCGCTGGTGGCAATCCTCCGGTGGCCACTCCTCCGCTGGCCACTCCTCCCCTGGCCAGGTCGCACTTCGCGGCCCTAAACGGCCGAATACCGACGCCAACTGCGACCTGAACAGCGACGGCCACCGCCAGGTCGCACTTCGCGGCCTCAAACGGCCAAATACCGACGCCAACTGCGACCCGAACGGCCACGGCCACCGCCGACACCCACCGCAACAGAACGCCCACACCACCGGCAGCGCCAGGTCGCACTTCGCGGCCCCAAACGGCCAAATACCGACGCCAACTGCGACCCGAATGGCCACCGGCACCGCCTGGGTCGCACTTCGCGGCCCCAAACGGCCGAATACCGACGCCAACTGCGACCCGAACAGCCACCGGCACCGCCACACCACGCCGCACCCACGCCCCACCACCACCGCCACCGCCACCGCCACCACCACCACCACCGACACCGGACGGAGAGCACCGGACCCCGTGCCATGATCGAGGGATGCGCATCTCCGCTCGTGCCGAATACGCCGTGCGCGCGTGCGTGCTGCTCGCGCGCGCGACGGAGCGCCTCGCCTCGCCGACGATCGCATCGGACGAGGGCATCCCCGCGAAGTTCCTCGAGGGCATCCTGACGTCCCTCGTGCGGGCCGGGATCGTGTCGAGCCGTCGCGGCGCCGGCGGCGGCTACGAGCTGGCCCGCCCGGCGGCCGAGGTGACCGTGGCCGACGTGATCCGCGCTGTGGATGGCCCGCTCGTCTTCGTCCGCGATCAGCGGCCATCCGACATGGCCGAGGAGGGCGCGCTCCTGCAGCTGTGGGTCGCGCTGCGCGCGAATGTGCGCAGCGTGCTCGAGGGGACGAGCCTCGCCGACCTCGCCGACGATCGGCTGCCGGCCGACGTCGCCGCGCTGACCGAGGACCCGGCCGCCTGGCAGAGCCCCTAGAGACCCGGTCTAGTCGGCGACGAGCGCGGGCTGCGCGGCCGGCGCCTCCGCGTCGGCCTTCTCGGCGCGACGCGCGATGAGGTGAGCGCGCACCGACCAGGCGACCGCCGCGGCCCACACGACGGCGATCCCGACGAGCGCGAGGTTCACCGTCGCGTCGCCCACCTCGAGGCTGCGCAGGATGGTCCGGGTGTTGGTCAGGACGATGATCCCGCCGACGAGGGACCCGAGGATGCGCGGCGGCAGCTTGCGCACGAGCCACGCGGCGAGGGGCGCCGCCGCGACGCCGCCCGCGAGGAGCGCGAGCACCCAGCCGAAGTCGAAGCCCGCGGAGCCGAGGCCGAGGAGGAAGCCGAGCGACGCCGCGATCGCGACGAGGAACTCGCTCGTGTCGATCGTGCCGATGACCTTGCGCGGCTCGAGGCGGCCGCTCGAGAGCAGCGCCGGCGTGCCGACCGGGCCCCATCCGCCGCCGCCCGAGGCGTCGAGGAAGCCGCCGACGATGCCGAGCGGCGCGAGGAACGCGAGCGGGAGCGGCTTGTCGGTGCGGCGCTTCGGGAGGCCCTGCACGGTGAACCGGACGAGGATGTAGGTGCCGAGGGCCAGGAGGATGCCCGACGTGAGCGGCGCGGCCGCCTCGGTCGACAGGCCCGAGAGGAACGTCGCGCCCGCGAAGGCGCCGAGCGCGCCGGGCACGCCGATCTTGAAGACGGTCTTCCAGTCGACGTTCCCGAAGCGCCAGTGCGAGATGCCCGACGCGAGCGTCGTGCCGATCTCCGCGAGGTGCACGGAGGCGCTGGCCGCGGCGGGCGCTGCGCCGATCGTGAGCAGCAGGGTCGTTGACGTGACGCCGTACGCCATGCCCAGGGCGCCGTCGACGAGCTGAGCTGCGAAGCCTGCGAGGCCGATCAGGGCGAGGAGCACGAGTGTCTGCATGCCGACGACGCTAGGGGCTATCCCCACCGTCGAGGTAGGACATTACGCGCGGCCGTAACACAGCGCGTCATACGGCGACACATGCAGTCGCCGCGGGGCTCAGCGGAGGGCGCCGACCGATGCCAGGGCCATCCGGATCAGCGAGCCGCGCCCGCCCTCCATCTCGGCGGCGAGCGCATCCGACGCCGCCTCGTCGGGTGTGAGCCACGTCACCTCGAGCGCGTCCTGACGCGGCTCGCACGTCCCGGTCACGGGCACGACGAACGCGAGCGACACGGCGTGCTGGCGGTCGTCGTGGAACGCCGTGACGCCCGGGATCGGGAAGTACTCCGCGACCGTGAAGGGCGTCGGCTGCGGCGGCAGCAGCGGGAACGCCATCGGCCCGAGGTCGTTCTCGAGGTGCCGGAACAGCGCGTCGCGCACGGTCTCGCCGTAGCGGACGCGGCCGGAGACGATCGTGCGCTTGATCTCGCCCATGCTCGAGGCGCGCAGGAGGATCCCGACGTCGGTCACCTGGCCCACGCCATCCGTGCGCACCGGGATGGCCTCGACGTAGAGCATCGGAAGGCGACGGCGCACGGCCTCGAGCTCGAACTCGCTCAGCCAGCCCGGGTTCGACGAGCCTCCCGGCACCGCGCCGATCCCGCTCGCGCCCAGGTCGGATGGCAGCTGCGGCTCCTCGGGGAGCTCTTCGGGATCGGGGTCAGGCGTGCGGACCGGCATGCGTCCTTTCTACCCCGGATGTCGCCGACGTGCGTCACGATGGAGACCATGGAAGCGACGCCTGCTCTGGACGACGCCGTCGTGCGCTGGTCAGGAGAGCCCGACGGCCGGCCCGTGATCGTGCTGCTGCACGGCTACGGCGCCGACGAGAGCGACCTCTTCGGGCTCTCGACGATGCTGCCCGACGCCTTCGTGTACGCGGCGGTCCGCGCCCCGCTCGGGATGCCGTGGCCGCAGCCGGGCTACTCCTGGTACCCGATCGAGGGCCTCGAGGGCCGCTCGCCCGAGCGCACGACCGAGGCCGCCCGCCGCTTCCTCGAGTGGGTCGACGCGGCGCTCGGCCCGGATGCCGTCGTGGGCCTCATCGGCTTCTCGCAGGGCGGCGCGATCTCGCTGCAGGCCATGCGGCTCGCACCCGAGCGCTTCGCGTTCTGCGCGAATCTCTCGGGCTACGTCACCCCGGGCGAGCTCGAGGGAGACGCGGCGCTCGCCGAGCGGCGCCCTCCCGTCTTCTGGGGCCGCGGGACGCACGACACGGTCATCCCGGAGGGGCTCATCGTGCACACGACCGACTGGCTGCCCGCTCACGCCGACCTCGCCGGGCGCATCTACCCCGGCCTCGGGCACGCCGTGTCGCCGGCCGAGCTCGACGACCTGAGGGTGTTCCTCGAGAAGCGGATCTGACGCCGACCCTGGCGCGCCCGCGACGGAGTGTGTACAGTGGTCGGGTCCTGTCCCCGAGGTCTGGAGAATCCGTTGAAGCTGATCGACGCTCACGCGCTCACGCGCTGAACCGTCGACGCTCGCCGTTCTCCCTCGGAACAACCGGGCCGGTCCTTCTCTCGGACCCGCCTAGAGCCGTCCGCCGAAGTCCTTCGGCGAGCGTCCGGTGTCAGTGCATCCGCACACTCGCACACCGGAGGTCCCTCATGCCCGCTCTCACTCTCGATCACCTGTCCTTCATCTGGCCTGACGGCTCGGTCGCCCTGTCGGACGTGTCCGGCACGTTCGGCGACGGACGCACGGGCCTCGTCGGCCGGAACGGATCCGGCAAGTCCACGCTGCTGCGGCTCGCGGCCGGCGAGCTGACCCCGACCAGCGGCCACATCGTCCGCACCGGAGACATCGCCTACCTCCCCCAGCGGCTCACACTCGATGTCGACCGCCCGGTCGCCGAGCTCCTCGGCATCGCCCGTCCGCTCGCCGCGCTGCGCGCGATCGAGTCGGGCGACGTCGACCCGGCCCACTTCGACGCCGTCGGAGACGACTGGGACATCGAGTCGCGCGCGCACGCCGCGCTCGCCGACGCCGGGCTCCCGCCCGAGGCGCTCGACCGCACGGTCGGGAGCCTCTCGGGAGGCGAGGCCGTGCTCGTGGCGATCGCGGGCATCCGCCTGCGCTCCGCCGCGATCACCCTGCTCGACGAGCCGACCAACAACCTCGACCGCGACGCGCGCCTCCGGCTGCACGACATGGTGCGGGGATGGCGCGGCGCGCTCGTCGTCGTGTCGCACGATCTCGAGCTGCTCGAGCTCATGGACGACACCGCCGAGCTGTACCGCGACGAGCTCAGCGTGTTCGGCGGCCCCTACTCCGCGTGGCGAGCGTGGCTCGACGCGGAGCAGGAGGCCGCCGCGCAGGCCGAGCGCGACGCCGACAAGGCGCTCAGGAAGGAGAAGCGCCAGCGCATCGAGTCCGAGGTCAAGCTCGCCCGCCGCGCACGCACCGCGCGGAAGGCCGAGGCCGAGAAGCGCGTCCCGAAGATCGTCTCGCACGGCCGGCGGATGGCCGCTGAGGTGTCAGCAGGTCGTCTCAGCACCGAGATGCGCGAGAAGGAGTCGGCGGCCCGGGAGGCGCACGAGGCCGCGGAACGGCGCCTGCGCGACGACGACGCGGTACGCATCGACCTGCCCGATCCGGGTGTGGCCGCCGGGCGCCGCGTCGCGACGATCGGCGACGGCGAGCGCTCGTGGGTCGTGCAGGGCCCCGAGCGCATCGCCCTGACCGGTCCGAACGGGGCAGGCAAGTCGACGCTGCTGCGGAGGCTGCTCGGCCTTCCGGTCGCGTGGTGCGACGAGGCCGTTCCGACGCCGGACGCCGAGCAGGCACGGCCCGGCGCCGGCCTGCACGCCGCGCTCCACGTCGAGCACGTCGGGTACCTGCCGCAGCGGGTCGACGGTCTCGTCGAGGAGGCGTCGGTGCTCGACGCCGTGCGCGCGGCCGCGCCGGACACACCCGACCGCGAGCTGCGGAACCGCCTCGCGCGGTTCCTCCTGCGCGGAGCGACCGTCGAGCGCCCGGTGCGGAGCCTCTCGGGCGGCGAGCGCTTCCGCGTGGCGCTCGCGCGGCTGCTGCTGGCCGATCCGCCGCCGCAGCTGCTCGTGCTCGACGAGCCGACCAACAACCTCGACATCGACACGGCCGAGCAGCTGCTCGACGCGCTCCGCGCCTACCGGGGCGCGGTGCTCATCGTGAGCCACGACGAATCCTTCCTCGCGCGGCTCGCTCCCGATGCGGTGCTCGAGCTGCGCGACGGGCGGCTGTCGGAGCGCGAGCTGGCCCCGGTCGCCTGACGGGCGACCGGAGAGGTGACGGCGGCGGCACATGCCGCCGCCGTCACCCGGTCACCACCAGTAGCCGTCGGAGGTGACCGTCACGGCGTCGCCGTCGATCTCGATGCCGCCGCTGAAGGAGATGTCGCGCTCCTCCGTGACCTCCTCGTCGTCCGAGAAGAATCCGGAGTCGATGTAGGTCGCCTCGGCGACGCCCTCCGAGGCGGTGAAGTACGTGCCGTCCTCCGCGATCTCGATCGACGGGTACGACGCGATGCTCCACGTCACCGGGGTGTCGTCCGGATACACGTACACCTGGAACGGGCAGTCCTCGGGCTGCCCGACGGCCTGCTCGGCGCATCCGTCGAGGAGGGCCTTCACCTGCGCGTCGACCTCGTCCTGCAGCGCCGACGTCGGGCGGAAGTCGATCTCGGCGGCCCCGCCCTCGAAGCCCGCCGGACCTGCCGCGATCACGCGGACCGGATCGGCCTCGAAGAACGCCGACGAGGCGGGCTCGACGTCGTAGGCGCCCGGATACACCGCGACGGTCGCCTGGCCCGACTCGTCGAACGGCACGTCCACGCCGCCGATCCGCGCTCCGCCGCCGTCGGCGTACACGAAGACCTCGGTCAGCAGCGGTGTCGCGACGCGCCAGCGCTCGAGCACGAGCCACTCGTTGTCGAGACGCTCCACCTCCAGCGACGCGCTCTGCTCGACGCCGTCGAGACGGTAGGTCACGTCGATGTATCGCACGTCTCCCTCGCCCGCACCATCCGCGACCTCGACGTCGGAGATGCGCTCCGCCGCGGCCGACAGCACCTCGTCGGTGAGGAACGCGCGCTCGGCGTTCGAGACGTTCGGGTCGACGAGCGCACTCGCGGCCTCCGCCTGTCCGTCGGCGATGAGGCCGACGTACTGCGCGACAGCGGCGGCGGGCCCCCGGCCGGCGTTCACGACCGACAGCGCGACGGCCGCGCCGACGCCGAGCACCGCCACCAGGGCCACGGCCCCGCCCGTCCACGCGAGCGCCTTCTTCGTGCGTGGGCTCATCGGAGCGGGCGGTGCCGGCGGCGCGGCCGGAGCCGTCACCGCGGCCTCGCCGGCAGCGCCGCCCGCGACCGGCGCCGGCGCGCCGCCGGAGAGCCAGGTCGCGACAGCCGCGCGCCCGCCGATGACCTCCAGCAGGCGAGGCGAGAGCCCGTACACGAGCGCCGGCAGCACCTGCGCCCCGAACGAGATCGCGGCGGCCCATACGAGGAGGACGAGCAGCGACCACCACGCGATCGACAGAGCGACCGTCCCCTCGCCGGAGAAGAACATCATGCTGCCTGCGTCCGCGGCCGACGCACCGAACAGCAGCAGCGCGAACACGATCCATCCGATCAGCGCGCCCGCGGGCAGCTGCCACATCCGCGCGAGGTCGACCTGCGCGCCGCGCGGCCGCCGCACTCCGATGCGCACCGCGGCGAGAACCGCCGTGACGAGCGCGACGAGCACGGCGAGCCACAGCCACCACTGCCCCGCGCCGAACACCGTGTAGAGCTCGCTCGCGCCGCCGAAGCCGCTCGTGCCGGCGCTCGCCTCGATGCCGCCCAGCTGGGCGATCACCGCAAGGGCCGCGGCGACGTTCAGGCAGAGGACGAGAAGCAGCGGGATGGCGCCGGCCATGTCCTGCTGGACGAGCCCGATCGCGCCGCCGATGATCGCGAGCGGGGTGAACACGACCGCGAAGATCGTCGCGACCACGAGCGGCTCGCGGATGATCGCCGGAAGCGCCCCGACGTTCCGGCGGATGGCCGCCACCAGGCCTTCGCCCTGCGCCGTGCGGCGTCCGAGCTCGCGACCGAGGAAGCCGGCCGCGGTGAGGAGGAGCGTGCCGACAGCGACGAGCCGGAAGCCCGCGCTCGTCAGCAGGAAGGATGATCCCGCCTCCTCGACCCGCGGCGACAGAATCGCGACGAGCAGGAGCAGGACGAGCGACGCGGCGAGTCCCGCCGCGGCGCTCGCGATGAGCCGATGCCACACGGTCTGCTGCGGATCGCGGCGTTCGAGACGCCACGACCACCACGCGGTCACGACGAGGACCGCGAGGGTGAGGACGAGCGGGAAGACCCATGCGGATCCGCCGCCGGACGCGCTGAACATGCCAGCGGATCCGCCCAGCTGCACGCTGATCTCGCCGCCCAGGACGAGTCCGGCGCACACGAAGACGAAGCCGATGAGCACGCCCGCGCCGGCGTCCGGCGAGGCGCTCGAGCCGCCCATGCTCTCGAACGCGTCGGCGAGGGGCGCGATCGCGGCGAGGGCGAGCAGGAGGCCGGCGACGATCGTCGTGCCGAGGGCGATCCCCGCGGTCGTGAGCGCCCCGATGAGAAGGGTCCGCGGCAGCTGCGTCGGGCGCAGCGACGGGAGGACCGCCGCGGGTGCGCCGGGTGCGGCGCCGTCGGGCGACGCGGCCTGCGGGGGCTCCGGCGGTCCGGGCTGAGGCGGCAGCGGCGGGACGGGCGGCACCGGCGGATGAGGCGGGCCGGGCTCGACGGGCGGCTCGGGCTGGCCGGGCTCGACCGGCGGCTCGGGAGCCGGTTCGACGGGCGGGGCCGGCGCGGGCTCCGGCTCGACCGGCGGCGCGGGCTCCGGCTCGACCGGCGGGATGGGCTCCGGCTCGACCGGCGGAACCGGCTCCGGCTCGACCGGCGGAACCGGCGGCTCGGGCTGGACGTCGTCCGAGGACGGCGGATGGTCGTTCATGGTCATGTGATTCCCCCCTCGTGGTGCGCGATCGCGCTCCATAGACATATCGGTGTCCGCCGACACCGCGCAATTCCGATGACACCGATATCCGGCATGCTGCGCGGGCCGCGTCGCCGTGGGAGCAGGAGAATCCGCCGAGCGAAGGACGATCCGTCAGGGGCCGTCCTGCGATGGGCGGATCCTCCTGCTCCGGGTCGGGTGAATCAGACCGCGATCGACCGAGCCTGATGTCGGCGGTCCGGGAGAGGATGGTTGCGTGGATGTGCTCGATCGGTTCGGCGAGGCGACGCGGGAGTGGTTCCGCGGCGCGTTCGCGGCGCCGACCGATGCCCAGCGCGGCGCGTGGGATGCCGTCTCGAAGGGCCGCCATGCCCTCGTCGTCGCGCCCACGGGCTCCGGCAAGACCCTGTCGTCGTTCCTGTGGGCGATCGACCAGGTGTTCCGCGAGAAGGCGCAGGATGACGCCGAGCGCACCCGCATCCTCTACGTCTCGCCGCTCAAGGCCCTCGGCGTCGACGTCGAGCGCAACCTGCGCTCGCCGCTCGTCGGCATCGCGCAGGCCGCGCGGCGTCTCGGGATCGAGGCGCCGACCGTGAGCGTGGGGGTGCGCTCGGGCGACACCCCGTCGGCCGACCGGCAGCGGCTCGTCCGGCACCCGCCGGACATCCTCATCACCACGCCCGAGTCGCTCTACCTCATGCTCACGAGCCAGGCGCGGGAGACCCTGCGCGGCGTGCACACCGTGATCGTCGACGAAGTCCACGCCGTCGCGGCGACCAAGCGCGGCGCGCACCTCGCGGTGAGCCTCGAGCGTCTCGACGAGCTGCTCGAGCGGCCCGCGCAGCGCATCGGGCTGTCGGCGACCGTGCGCCCCATCGACGAGGTCGCGCGGTTCCTCGGCGGGTCGGCCCCCGTCGAGATCGTCGCGCCGAAGGCGTCGAAGACCTTCGAGCTGTCGGTCACGGTGCCGATCGACGACATGCAGAACCCGCCGCCGGCCGCGGGCAGCGCGCCGCCCTCCGGCGCCGAGCAGGGCGAGGACGGCGAGGACTGGTTCCTTCCCGAGACCACCGAGATCACCGGGTCGGTATGGCCGCACGTCGAGGAGGCGATCGTCGACCGCGTGCTCGCGCACCGCTCGACGATCGTCTTCGCCAACTCGCGGCGTCTCGCCGAGCGCCTGACGGGCCGCCTCAACGAGATCTACGCCGAGCGGCTCGGCCTCGACCTGCCCGATCCCGCCGTCCCCGCCGCGATGATGGCCCAGGCCGGGCAGACGGCGGGCGCCGAGCCCGTGCTCGCCAAAGCGCACCACGGATCGGTCTCGAAGGAGCAGCGCGCCGTCGTCGAGGAGGAGCTCAAGTCGGGCGCGCTGCGGTGCGTCGTCGCGACGAGCAGCCTCGAGCTCGGCATCGACATGGGCGCGGTCGACCTCGTCATCCAGGTCGAGGCGCCGCCGAGCGCCGCGAGCGGCCTCCAGCGGGTCGGCCGCGCGGGCCACCAGGTCGGCGAGATCAGCCGCGCCGCGCTGTTCCCGAAGCATCGCGGCGACGTGCTGGACACCGCGATCGTCACCGAGCGGATGCTCCACGGCCAGATCGAGGCGATCGCCGTCCCGCAGAACCCGCTCGACATCCTCGCCCAGCAGACTGTCGCGGCCTCCGCGCTCGGCGAGATCGAGGTCGAGCGGTGGTACGAGATCGTCCGGCGCAGCGCCCCGTTCCGCACCCTGCCGCGCAGCGCGTTCGAGGCGACGCTCGACCTGCTCGCCGGCCGCTACCCCTCCGACGAGTTCGCCGAGCTGCGGCCCCGCGTCGTGTGGGACCGCGACGCCGGCACGATCGCCGGGCGCCCCGGCTCGCAGCGCCTCGCCGTCACGAGCGGCGGGACGATCCCCGACCGAGGCCTGTTCGGGGTCTTCATCGCGGGCGAGAGCCGCAACGCGCGCGTCGGCGAGCTCGACGAGGAGATGGTCTACGAGTCGCGCGTGAACGACGTCTTCACGCTGGGGACGACGAGCTGGCGCATCGTCGAGATCACGCACGACCGCGTCAACGTGCTGCCCGCGTTCGGCCAGCCCGGCAAGGTCCCGTTCTGGCACGGAGACGGGCTGGGCCGCCCAGCCGAGCTCGGCGAGGCTCTCGGCCGCTTCTCGCGCGAGATCACGAGCGCTCCCGCCGACCGCGCGGAGCAGCGCCTCATCGAGGCCGGCCTCGACGAGAAGGCGCGTGGCAACCTCCTCGCGTACCTCGCCGAGCAGCGCGAGGCGACCGGAACGCTGCCGACCGATCGCACGCTGACCGTCGAGCGCGGGCGCGACGAGGTCGGCGACTGGCGGATCATCCTGCATTCCCCCTACGGCATGCACGTGCACTCGCCGTGGGCCCTTGCCGTCAACGCGCGCATCCGCGAGCGCCTCGGCGTGGAGGGATCCGCCGTCGCGAGCGACGACGGCATCATCGCGCGCATCCCCGACACCGAGTCCGAGCCGCCCGGCGCCGAGCTGTTCGCGTTCGATCCCGACGAGCTCGAGCAGATCGTCACCGACGAGGTCGGCGGCTCCGCCCTCTTCGCGTCGCGGTTCCGCGAGTGCGCGGCCCGCGCCCTCCTCATGCCGCGCCTCAACCCGGGCAAGCGCATGCCCCTGTGGCAGCAGCGCCAGCGCTCCGCGGCGCTGCTCGAGGTGGCCAAGCGCCACCCGACCTTCCCGATCATCCTCGAGACCCTCCGCGAGGTCCTCCAGGATGTCTACGACCTGCCCGCGCTGCTCCGCGTCGCACGCGGGATCGGCGAGCGGCGCATCCGGCTCATCGAGACCGAGCCGTCGCAGCCGTCGCCCTTCGCGCGCGATCTGCTCTTCGGCTACGTCGGCGCGTTCATGTACGAGGGCGACTCCCCGCTCGCCGAGCGGCGCGCCGCCGCCCTGTCCGTCGACCCCGCGCTCCTGAGCGAGCTCCTCGGCAAGGTCGAGATGCGCGAGCTGCTCGACCCCGACGTGCTCGCCCAGTACGAGGCCGAGGCGCAGCGGCTCGCGCCCGACCGCCGCGCGCGCGGCGTCGAGGGCACGGCCGACCTGCTGCGCGTGCTGGGCCCGCTCGCGGCGGACGAGGTCGCCGCGCGCCTCGAGGACGCCGCCGACGCGTCCGCGCACCTCGCCGCCCTCGTCGACGCGCGTCGCGCCATCCGCGTGCAGATCGCCGGAGCCGACCGCTTCGCGGCGATCGAGGATGCCGGACGCCTCCGCGACGGGCTGGGCACCGCGCTCCCCGTCGGCATCCCGGTCGCTTTCCTCGAACCGGTCGCCGATCCGCTCGCCGACCTCGTGTCGCGGTATGCGCGCACACACGGGCCCTTCACGACCGACGCCGTCGCGACCCGTCTCGGTGTCGGCGCTGCGGTCGCGCGCCACACGCTGCAGCGACTCGAGGCGCAGGGGCGGCTGTCCAGCGGGTTCTTCCTGCCCGAGCGCGACGGCGTGACGCTCTCCGACGAGGTGGAGTGGTGCGATGCGGAGGCGCTCCGGCGCATCCGGATGCGCTCGCTCGCTGCGCTGCGCGGAAGCGTCGAGCCGGTCGCGCCCGACGCCTACGCGCGCTTCCTCCCCGACTGGCAGCACATCGTGCGCCCGCTCGAGGGGATCGACGGCGTGGTCGCGGTCGTCGACCAGCTCGCCGGCGTCCCGATCCCGGCGAGCGCCTGGGAATCGCTCGTCCTGCCCTCGCGGGTGCGCGACTACGCGCCGTCCATGCTCGACGAGCTCACCGCGACCGGAGAGGTCGTCTGGTCGGGGCACGGATCCCTGCCCGGGCGAGACGGATGGATCGCGCTGCACCCCGCAGACGCGGCCTCGTTCACGGTTCCCGACATCGACGGCGAGCTCGCCGAGGGCTCGCTCGAGGCGCAGCTCGTCGCGGCGCTCGCGGGCGGAGGCGCCTACTTCGCGAGCCAGCTGCGCGAGGCGACGGGAGCCGAGAACGAGCAGTCGGTCGTGGAGGCGCTCTGGAACCTCGTCTGGACGGGGCGCGTGACGAACGACACGTTCGCGCCGCTGCGCACGCTCCTCGGCGGCGGCTCGCAGAGCCACAAGGTCGCGCGCCGCACCCCCCGCGCGCGGATGTACCGAGGAGCGACCTTCCGCCCGACGGCGTCGGCGCCGCCGCGGCCGCCCGCGCTCGGCGGACGCTGGTCGCTCGTCCCCCGGCCCGAGCCGGATGCCGCGGCGCGCGCCACCGCGAGCGCGTCGCTCCTCCTCGACCGCTACGGCGTCGTCACGCGCGGATCGGTGCAGAGCGAGCAGGTGCCGGGCGGCTTCGCGCAGGTCTACCGCATCCTCGCCGGCTTCGAGCAGGCCGGCCACTGCCGACGCGGCTACCTCATCGAGCAGCTCGGCGCGGCGCAGTTCGCGGCGTCCTCGACGATCGACCGGCTCCGCCAGTTCGCCGCCGTGCCAGAGCCCGCTCCGCTGCGCGCGTTCACGCTCGCGGCGACCGACCCCGCGAACCCCTACGGCGCGGCACTCGGATGGCCCGCGCTCGAGGCCGTCAAGCACCGCCCGGGCCGCAAGGCGGGCGGCCTCGTCGTGCTCGTCGACGGCGCCCTCGTCCTCTACCTCGAGCGCGGCGGACGCACGGTGCTCCAGTTCGCCGACGACGAGGAAGTCCTCGCCGCGGCGTGCCGCGACCTCGTCGCGACCGCACGATCGCGGCGGCTGGAGACCCTCACCGTCGAGCAGGTCAACGGCGAGTTCGTCTTCGGGACGACGCTCGGCCGGGCTCTGCGCGCGGCGGGTTTCGTCGAGTCGACGAAGGGCCTCACGCTGCGCCGGGAACGCGGCTGATGCCCGAGGGCGATACCGTCCACCGCGCGGCGCGTCGACTGCACGCCGCCCTCGCCGGCCGGGTGGTCACGCGGTTCGACCTCCGTGTGCCGCAGGCGGCGACCGCCGACCTGCGCGGCGAGACCGTGCACGAGGTCGTCGCGCGCGGCAAGCACCTCCTCCACCGCATCGGCGAGCACACACTGCACACGCACCTGCGGATGGAGGGCGAGTGGCATGTGTACGCACAGGGCGCCCGCTGGCGCCGCCCGGCCTATCAGGCGCGCGCGATCGTCTCCGCACCCGGCGTAGAGACGGTCGGATTCGAGCTCGGCATCGTCGAGCTGCTGCTCACGCGCGACGAGGAGGCGGCGGTCGGATACCTCGGACCCGACCCGCTCGCCCCCGACTGGGACCCGGACGAGGCCGCGCGGCGCCTCGCCGCCGACACACGCGCCGCGCACGTCGCGCTCCTCGACCAGCGCAACGTCGCCGGGTTCGGCACGGAGTACGTGAACGAGCTGCTCTTCCTGCGCGGCATCGCCCCCACGCGCCCGATGTCCGAGGTCGACACCGCGGCCCTCGTCGCGCTCGGCGCACGGACCATCCGGCGCAACGTCGATCAGCGCACGCGCTCGTTCACGGGAGACGCGCGCCCCGGCCGGGCGATGTGGGTCTACGGGCGCGACCGGCAGCCGTGCCGTCGCTGCGGGACGCCCATCCGCAAGACCGCGATGGGGCCCGACCCCACCCGCGAGCGCCGCGTGTACTGGTGCCCGCGCTGCCAGCCCGAGGCCGACGACGGCCGATCAGCGGCGTGATCCTGCCAGATGCGAGCGGATCGCGCGGCGGCCATCCGGCTCGCCGATAGCGTGCGTGCCATGACGAACTCCGCAGCCGCCGCCCACTTCCGCGCGAAGCTCTCCTTCGAGACCGACCCGTCCGACGTCTTCGCCGACCAGCAGGAGGGCACCGCGTTCGCCCTCGTCGACACCCGCTCGCAGGCCGCCTGGGATCAGGGTCATGCGGTCGGCGCGATCCACCTGCCCACGCGCGAGATCGCCGCGCGAGCTTCGGCCGAGATCCCGCACGGCACTCCGGTCGTCGTGTACTGCTGGAGCCCCGGCTGCAACGGCGGAGACAAGGCCGCGCTCGCGTTCGCGCAGCTCGGCTACGACGTGCGCCTCATGATCGGCGGCTTCGAGTACTGGGCGCGCGAGGGCTATCCCGTCGAGAGTGCCGACGGCCCGGTCGTCCGCGCGGCCGATCCGCTCGTCGCGCCGGTCGCGGCGCCGTCCTGCGCCTGCTGACAGCGAGACGGCCCCGGCTGAGCCGGGGCCGTGCGGCCTCATGCGGCGAGCAGGAAGCCCTTGCGGTCGGTGGCGACGGCTGCGCCGTCCCGGATGCTCTCGTCGTCGCCGATGCGGGAGCCGGGCGCGACCCGCGCGCCCTCTCCCACGGTCGTGCGCACGCCGATGTGGGCGTTCGCGCCGATCATGGCGCCGGGGCCGATGTGCGCCCCGACCTCGATCGTCGCCTTCGGCCCGATGAGCGCGTTGGCGTCGATCCACGCGCCGCGCGCGACGCGCGCGCCCGCGGAGATCCGCGCCCCCGGTTCGACATAAGCGCCCGCTTCCACACGCGCGTCCGGATGGACCTTCGCTCCTGTGGCGATCAGTCCACGTCCGTTCACGTGCTTGCGATAGCGCAGCAGTTCGCCGTGGTCATTCTCGATGTCGACGTAGTTCTTTCCCACGATGCCCTTCTGCGGCCCCGGGCGAGGCCGGACATCTGCGACAACGCCCGCGTCCCGGCAGGTATTCCCCTGAATGGACGCTTTCGCTGCTGCTCGATGCACCCGGCTCGACGGGGGCATTCTGGTGTTGATCGGCGGAATCGGATGGTCAGATCGCCTCGCGGGGTCGGCCCGCGTAGGCTTGCGGCATGGCGCACGGGAAGGGATCGGCACCTCGCCGCGGCGGCGCCGCCCGCGGCGGTGCGCGCGGCCGGTCCACAGGCGGACGCGCTCCCGGGCGCACGCCCCCCGCCCCGAAGACGCCGCCCGCCCCGAAGACGCCGCCCGCCCCGGAGCCGGAAGCGCCCCGCACCTTCCGTCTGGGCGCCGTGCCCGGCGCGACTCCCGGTCGCTGGGTGGATCGCTGGAGCAGCCGCAGGCCCGAGGTCGCCCTCGAGCTCGTGCCGCTCGAGGTCGCGGAGCAGCGCACGGCGCTCGACGACGGCCGCGTCGACGCCGCGATCGCGCGACGCCCGATCGATGACGACGGCCTCCACGTCATCGCGCTGTACGACGAGGTGCCGGTCGTCGTCATGTCGAGCGAGTCCGACCTCACGGTCGTCGACGAGCTCGAGGCGTCCGACCTCGACGGCTCGGTGCTCATCGTGCCGGGCGACGATGTGCTCGGTCCGTTCGACCTCCCCGGCACCGTGCCCCCGCGCTTCGACACGATCGAGACGACCGCGGATGCGATCGCGACGGTCGCCACGGGCGTCGGCATCGCGATCGTGCCGATGTCTCTCGCCCGCCTGCACCACCGACGCGACGTGACGTACCGGCCGCTCGTCGGCGGCCCGGTCTCGTCGGTCGTCTTCGCGTGGCGGCGCGACCGGGACTCCGCGGACATCCAGGACTTCGTCGGCATCATCCGCGGGCGCACGGCGAACTCCTCCCGCTGAGGCCGTCACGACGCCGCCCGCCGCGAGAACCGGAAGGCGAGCGTCGTGCCGAGCGCGATCACCGCGACTGCGGCGGCCGTCACGCCGATCGCGGTGCTCGCCGGCTCGCCCGAGAGCCGTGCGACGGCGAGCCACGAGAGCCCCCACGCGAGCGCGAGGGCGGGCGCCAGGCGGCCGCGGCCCCGCCATCCGATGCCGACGGCGATGATCGCGACCACCGCGAGCGCGACGACGCCCGCGACGGCGGCCGCGTCGGCCCACTCCTCCGGTGCCGTCCGGGTGAGCCACGCGGCCGTGTTCGCGACCGCTGCGATCGTGACCCAGCCGAGGTGGAGGCCCGTGACGCCGTCGATGAGAAGCGCGGGCAGCAGGCCCTCCCGCGCTGTGCGGACGGCGCGATGGAAGGCCAGGGCGAGCACTCCCGCGAGCGCGAAGATCACCGCGACGGTCGTGGGCAGGTCGGCGAACTGCGCCGCGAGCAGCCACAGCCCGTTGAGCACCTCCGACGCCGCGACCCACCAGCCCATCGCACGCTGGCGGACGTCTGCCCGCTGCTGCGGAAGCGCCTGCCACGCGGCATACGCGACGAGGCCGATGTAGATCGCCGACCAGATGGAGAACGCCGGGCGCGCGGGGGCGAGGTACGAGCCGTCCACATCGAGCGCGCCGCCCTGGAGATCCTGGACGGGCGTCCCGCCGAAGAGCCCTGCGCCGACCATCGCCGCGGCGATCATGAGGCACGTCGCGGCCACGACGGCGACCTGGCGGACGACGTCGCTGCGGTTCGCGTGCGCGGGAGACGAGGGGGTCATCCGCCCACGCTAACGAGCGCTCCGACCCCGATTCCGGGGGTTGACAGACCCCGGGTCAGGTGCGAGGCGCCGTGAGCAGGTCGATCTGCTCATCGAGGTAGGGAGCGAACGAGCGGAGGAAGCCCGCGGGCGACCAGCGCACGCTGAGCACGCCGTCCTGCCACGACAGCGGGCCATCCGCCCCGCCGTCGGCGACCGCGTCGACGTCGATCGCGGACCATCCGAGGTGGAGCGTCTCCCCCTCGGCGAACCCGCCGCGGAACGCCATCGCCCGCAGCTCCGCGCGCCGCCGCTGCGACTCGGCCGCGTAGCCGCGGCGCACCTCCTCGGCGGCGCGCAGGATCTCGCCCGTCGCGAGGAGCCCGTCGTCGGTCAGCAGGAGGACGCCGAGATGCCATCCCTCGCCGACCCGCACGATCCGCGGGCGCGCGCCGAGCGCTCCGCGCAGGCGCCCCGGCTCGCGCAGCTGCCCGAGGCCCTCGCGGGGGATGCCGCGAAGACGGCCGCGCGCATCGGCGAGCAGCGAGCGGAGGTCGTCCATCCGCCCCACGATAGTCCGCTACGCGGCGGTCGGCCCGTCGCCGCCGGAGCGCGGGAGGATCGACAGCGGCGCGATCGGGGCCGGGCGCTCACCGTGCAGCTCGCGGTGCAGGCGCTCCATCCGGTCGTCGAGCTCTGCGGCCGTGACGGCCGCGTCGCGCAGGCTGTCGATGAGCCGCGCCGGCACCTGCTTGTCGTACTTGTAGTAGATCTTGTGCTCGAGGCTTGCCCAGAAGTCCATCGCGATCGTGCGGAACTGCACCTCGACGGGAACCGACACCATGCCCGTCGACAGGAACACCGGCACCTCGACGATCGCGTGGAGGCTCTTGTAGCCGTTCGCCTTCGGATGGGCGATGTAGTCCTTGACCTCGCGCACGCTGATGTCGTCCTGGCTCACGAGCAGCTCGAAGAGCCGGTACGCGTCGGTCACGAAGCTGCAGGTCACGCGGACGCCCGCGATGTCGAGGATGCTCGCGCGGATGGCCTCGATCGTCGGCTCGATGCCCTTGCGGTCGGCCTTCTCGGCGATGCTGTCCATCGACTTGAGGCGGCTCGAGACGTGCTCGATCGGGTTGTAGGCGTGCTGGTGCTCGAAGTCCTCGCGGAGGATGGAGAGCTTCGTCTCGATCTCGCGCATCCCGAAGCGGTACTCGTTGAGGAAGCGCTGCATCTCATCGCGGAGCGAGCGAGCGTGCTCCAGCATGTCCTCGTCGACGGGGATCGAGCTCATGAGGCCCACGCTAGGGTCGCGCGCTATGGGATCCCTGTGAGATCCGCCTGGAGCACCCGGGCGCGGCGTTAGCCTGGGGCCATGGGCACTCTCTACTACGGCGCATCCGCGACGCCGATCTCCGTCGAAGACCGTGCTCTCGCTCACCTCAAGGTCGTGATCATCAGCAAGCTGCGCCGCGACGAGAGCTTCTCCGTCTCGTGGCGCCACCGCGAGGGCGAGCCCGAGGGCCGCAGCACCATCTGGGTGCACCCTGCGATCCCGCTGCGCTTCGAGTTCGAGGAGCCCGTCGCCCCCGAGCTCGACCGTCAGTGGCTCGAGGACCTCGCCGTCTCGGCCAACGCGCTCGGCGGCATCCAGCTCGTCGAGGAGCCGCCGACGCGCGGCTGACGGGTCAGAGCGGGTCGCCGCCGGGCGCCTCGGCCGGCTCCGCCGGCTCGGGCATGATCGTGAGCCCCGACGGCCCGCTCGCGGCCTTCATGAGCTCATCCAGCCACACGCGGTTGAGCCGCGGCGAGCGCCCGCCGGAGAACTGGAACTGCAGGGGCACTGCGGGGTGCAGCCAGAAGCTGCGACGCCCCGTGCCCTCGCCCAGGGACGCGTCGAACATGAAGGGCTCGGAACGGCGGAGCTTGTTCATGACCACGATGCGCAGATGCGCAAGGGTACGGTCGTCCATTTCGACGGAGTCGCCGCCCAGTCCGTAGATGAATTTGCCCACGAAGCGACTCTAACCGGTACAGGCGTCGAAAATCACGGCTTCGTCACGGGGAGTCAGATCGCGTCGGCCGGTCCGGGCCGATTCCGGTGCACCTCCCCGCGCCACGCGCCCGTCGCGGTGCCGCGCGCCTCCATGTACTCCTTGAACCGCTCGAGGTCCCGCTGCGCCTGCGCGGAGTCGACGCCGATGGCGGCGCCGAACGACTCGAGCATCCCCTCCGGCTCCCAGACCATGCGGAGCGTCACACGCGTGCCGTTCTCGATGGGCGCGAAGTCGACCCGCCCGACGTGGAAGATCCCGTCGGTGCTCTGCCAGACGATGTGGTCGTCCGGCACCTGATCGACGATGTCAGCGTAGAAATCCTCCGTGAATCCGCCGATCGTCACCGACCAGCGCGAGCGCACCTCGTCGATCTGGCGGACGGATCTCACCGCGCCGAGGTACTCGGGGAAGGTCTCGATCTGGGTCCACTGGTTGTAGACCTCTTCGAGCGGCGCCTCCACGTCGATCTCTGCGCTCAGCGATGTGGCCATGGTGCCTCCTCCCGGCGGCTCCGTCCCCAGGTCGCCGCCCCGTCGCTAGCCAGGCTAGGCAGGGCCTCCTGACCAGGCACCCGGGTTGACGCCACGGGGCTTGCGATGTATCGGCTGGGTGCGCGGCACCCACCCTGTCCTAGCCGGGCGCGTCGCGCGCCGTCAACCTCCTCCCGCGCGGCGGAGAAGCGCCATAGGGTGACGGCATGGCAGCACAGGTCAAGGGCGCATCCGATGACGACGAGACCGTCGGGATGCGCGTCGTCTTCTGGTCCTGGTTCTCGATCGTCGCGGTCGGACTCGCGATCATGATCGTCCTTCCGCTGACCGGCCGCTGAGGAGGGGTCCATGCCGCGCTTCATCCGCGACAACGCGCTGTCGCTGTTCTTCCTCGTGATCTTCGTCGCGACCCTCGTCGGGCAGGCGTTCGTCGGCCACGCGAACAACAACGAGGAGCTCGTCCGCCACGGCCAGCCCGAGATCCCGCTCGGCGAGTTCGTCACGTCGTCGGCGTTCCTCGTCGACGTCGCCGAGAACTGGCAGAGCGAGTTCCTGCAGTTCTTCCTCTTCATCCTCGCGACCGTGTGGCTCATCCAGCGCGGCTCGCCCGAGTCCAAGCGCCCCGACGACGAGGGCCCCGGCTCCGACGAGGAGCAGCTCGTGGGCGAGCACGCTCGAGCCGACTCCCCCGCCTGGGCGAAGCTGCGCGACTGGCGCCAGAGGCTCTACGGCAACTCGATGCTCATCGTCATGGGCGCGATCTTCGTGCTCTCCTGGTTCGCGCAGTCGCTCGGCGGGCTCGTGGTCGCGAACGACGAGGCCGCGCAGCACGGCGAGCCCGCGATGACCTGGCTCGCGTACGTCGCGGGGCCGGAGTTCTGGAACCGGACCCTGCAGAACTGGCAGTCCGAGTTCCTCGCGGTCGGCTGCATGGTCGCCTTCTCGATCTACCTCCGCCAGCGCGGGTCCGCCGAGTCGAAGCCCGTCGGGGCCCCGCACGCGGAGTCGTCGATCGAGTCGGAGTGACGCCGTCCTCGGAGGGCCGTGCGAGCGCGGTCTGAGAGGATGGCCGGATGACCGCGACCCTCGTGGCCGGCGGGATCGCCGGCGGATACGGCCACCGGACGCTCTTCTCGGGGGTGGACCTCACGGTGTCCCCCGGCGATGTGGTCGGGGTCGTCGGCGTGAACGGAGCGGGCAAGTCGACGCTGCTGCGCATCCTCGGCGGTGTGCTCGAGCCGCAGGCCGGCACGGTGTCGCTCTCTCCCGCCGACGCGTTCGTGGGCTACCTGCCGCAGGAGCACGAGCGCGTCGAGGGCGAGAGCGTCGCGGCGTACCTCGCGCGGCGCACGGGGTGCCAGGCGGCGAGCGCGGAGCTCGAGTCCGCGGCGGCGGCGCTCGCCGACCCGGCCGCCCATCCTTCGGGCGTCGACCCCGCAGACGCGTACGCATCGGCGCTCGATCGCTGGCTCGCGAGCGGGGCGGCCGACCTCGACGAGCGCATCCCCGCAGTCCTCGCCGACCTCGGTCTCGAGCTGGACGGCGAGGCTGCCGGCCGCACCCCGATGACCTCCCTCTCCGGCGGTCAGGCCGCGCGGGTGGGTCTCGCGGCGCTCCTCCTCTCGCGCTTCGACCTCGTGCTGCTCGACGAGCCGACGAACGATCTCGATCTCGACGGCCTCGCGCGTCTCGAGGCGTTCGTGAAGGGGGTCCGCGGGGGCGCCGTGCTCGTGAGCCACGACCGCGAGTTCCTCTCCCGCTGCGTCACGCGCGTGCTCGAGCTCGACCTCGCGCAGTCGTCGAACCGCGTGTTCGGCGGCGGGTACGACGCCTACCTCGAGGAGCGCGAGGTCGCGCGCCGTCATGCCCGCGAGGCGTACGACGAGTTCGCCGAGAGGAAGGCCGACCTCGTCGCCCGCGCGCGCGTGCAGCGGGAGTGGTCGAGTCAGGGCGTGCGGAACGCGCTCCGCAAGGCGCCCGACAGCGACAAGCTGCGTCGCAGGGCGTCGACGGAGTCGTCGGAGAAGCAGGCGCAGAAGGTGCGGCAGATGGAGAGCCGGATCGCGCGACTCGAGGAGGTCGAGGAGCCGCGCAAGGAATGGCAGCTGCAGTTCACGATCGGCGCCGCGCCACGCTCGAGCACGGTCGTCTCGACGCTGACCGGAGCCGTGTTCCGGCGCGGCGACTTCGCCCTCGGTCCCGTGTCGCTGCAGGTCGACGCGGGCGACCGCATCGGCATCACCGGGCCGAACGGCGCGGGCAAGTCGACGCTCCTCGCCGCGCTGCTCGGGCGGATCGCTCCCGACGAGGGCTCGGCGAGCCTCGGCGCGAGCGTGCGGATCGGCGAGATCGACCAGGCGCGCTCGCTGCTGGCCGGGGCGACCCCGCTCGCTCGGCGCTTCGAGGAGATCGTCCCCGCGCTCACCCCGGCCGAGGTGCGCACCCTGCTGGCGAAGTTCGGTCTGCGCGCCGACCACGTGTCGCGGCCGGTCGGGGATCTGTCCCCCGGCGAGCGCACCCGCGCCGGCCTCGCAGTGCTCCAGGCGGTCGGCGTGAACCTCCTCGTCCTCGACGAGCCGACCAACCACCTCGACCTGCCCGCGATCGAGCAGCTCGAGCAGGCGCTGGACGGGTACGAGGGCACCCTGCTCCTCGTCACGCACGATCGTCGGATGCTCGAGAACGTGCGCACCGAGCGGCGCTGGCACGTCGAGGCGGGCGTCGTCACCGAGCGGTGACCCCGCGAAGACGGCGACGGGCGCCGGAGGCTCTCACACAGCCGTCCGGCGCCCGCGCCCCTCACGCTCTCAGGACACGAGCTCCTTGAGGCGCGTCGCGAGCTCCTCGCTCGTGTGCACCTCCTGCTCCCGGTTCTCCTCGAGCAGCTTGAGCGCGTCGGATGCCCCGAGCGCGGTCACGGGGATGATGAGCGACTGGTAGGCGGCCATCTCGTAGTGCTCGTTGCCGAGCGCGGCCGAGAGGGTCACCTGGTCGCGCAGCGGCTTCGCCGTCTTCGCGATGAGCGACTCGGCCTGCTTGCTGATGCCCTTCGTGCTGGGGGACGCGGCGGTCGACTCCGGCACCTCGAGCAGCTGGAAGACCTTCTTCAGGTTCTCGATCTGCTGCTTCGTCTCATCGGCGTGATGCCGGAACAGCTTCTTCACATCGGGCGACGCCGCCGCCTCCGCGAGCTCGCCGAGTGCGGCAAGCGAGTCGTCCTCCATCGTCAGCGCGGTGCGCAGCTGCAGCCGCAGCAGGTCCTCGGGGGTCTCGAGGTTGACCTGGCTCATGCGTCCTCCTTCTGTCGACGACCGGCCCGTGCCGGCTGCCTTCGACGCTAGGGGCGGTCGCCGCTCCCGCCCAGCCGCTTGCCAGGGCACCTCGCGCCCTGCTAACGCGCGGTGCGCGGTCAACGCCATGGAAGCGCTTCTGTCAAGCCGGTACCCCGCGACCCGGCCCGCTCCTAGCCTCGGCACCGTCCGGGTGCCGCAGCACCCGAGGAGGAAGTGGCCCCGACCGGGCCGATCGCGAAGGAGCCGCATCATGCGCACACGAAGGCACTCCCATCCGCTTCTCGTCACGACCGCCGTGGGCGCGGCGGCGCTCGTGACGCTCTCGGGATGCGCCGTCGGCACGGGCGGCCAGAGCGGCGCCGACGATGCCGAGTACTCCTCCGACGCGACCCTCGACGGCGAGCTCTCGGTCATGGGCTTCTCGGGCGTCGACGAGGTCGCGACCTCGCGCATGGACTTCGCCGAGCAGCAGCTCGGGGACGGCGTCGAGGTGAAGCTCACGGAGGGCGAGCTCGACCTGCAGCAGTTCCTGTCCGCCGCCGCGACGGGGTCCCCGCCCGACCTCATCTACGCCAACCGCGACCAGATCGGATCGCTCGCCGCGCGCGGCGCCATCCTCCCCCTCGGCAGCTGCTTCGAGGGCGAGGGCATCGACGCCGACGCGTTCGTCGAGCCCGCGCTCGAGCAGGTGACGCTGGGCGGCGAGGTCTACGGCGTGCCCGAGTTCAACACCGTGCAGATCACGATGGCGAACGCCGACCTCCTCGAGGAGGCGGGGCTGTCGGTCGACGACGTGAACGGCTCGGACTGGGAAGCCATGTCCGCCGCCAACGAGGCGCTCATGCAGCGCGACGGCTCGCTCTCGGTGATCGGCGTCGACAGCAAGCTGCCCGAGTTCTTCCCGCTGTGGGCGCGTGCCAACGGCGTCGAGCTGCTCAGCGAGGATGGCCGCGAGGCGAACCTCGACGATCCCGCGGCGATCGAGGCGCTCGAGTGGGCCGTCGGCATCTACGACGCGCAGGGCGGCTTCGGCGACGTCAAGGCGCTGCGCGACTCCGCCGACTTCTTCGGCGAGGGCAACCAGTTCGCCACGGGCGTCCTCGGCGCGATGCCGATGGAGCAGTGGTACGTCAACGTGCTCAACGACGTCTCCCCCGATGCGCCGATGGTCTTCGACACGGTCCGCGACCACGAGGGCGAGCCGATCGCCTACGCGTCCGGCTCTGCCTGGGCGATCCCGTCCGGCGCCGAGAACCCCGAGGCCGCGTGCCGCTGGGCGCGCGCCATGACGTCGGTCGACGCCTGGATCGCGGCTGCCGAGGCTCGCCTCGACCTCCGCGAGGAGGAGGGCAAGCCGTTCACGGGCATCCTCACCGGCAACGCCGAGGCCGACGAGCAGATCCGCGAGATGGTGACCTCGGGCGGGGAGCCGTGGGACAGCGCGGTCGAGGCCGTGTACGAGGCCAACGAGCACACCTTCACCCTGCCAGCGAACCCCGCCGACGCGGAGTTCGAGGCCGCGCTCAACGACGCGATCAACGACGTGCTGTCGGGCGACGCGGAGGCGGCCGATGCGCTCACCCGCGCCCAGGAGACCGCCCAGGAGGCGCTCGACGAGGCCTGGGCCAAGGTCGAGGAGGGGTCGTGAGGGCGCGCGAGACGCGCGCGGCTCTGCTCTTCCTCAGTCCCTGGATCATCGGCTTCGCCGTCTTCACCGCCTGGCCCATCCTTTACAGCGCCTACCTGTCGCTGACGGACTACGACGTCATCAACGATCCGTCGTTCGTCGGGTTCGACAACTACGCCGAGCTGTTCTCGGACCCGAAGGTCTCGCTCGCGCTCGGCAACACGCTGTTCTTCACGGCCGTCCAGGTGCCGGCCTACGTGATCGTGTCGCTCGTGCTCGCCGTCCTGCTGCAGCGCGCGGGGCGGGCATCCGGCTTCTTCCGCACGGTCTTCTTCCTCCCGAAGATGACCCCTCCGGTCGCCGTGGGCATCCTGTTCCTCCTGCTCTTCAACGGGCAGAGCGGGCTGTTCAACTCCGCGCTCGGCGCCGTCGGCATCGACGGACCGTCGTGGACGACGGACGGCTCGTGGGTGAAGCCGGGCCTCGTCATCATGAGCCTGTGGACCGTCGGCTCGTCGGTGCTCATCCTGCTCGCGGCGCTGCGCGGCGTCCCCGAGGAGCTCTACGAGTCGGCGCGGCTCGACGGGGCGGGCGCGTGGCGCAGGCTCACGAGCGTGACCCTGCCGATGATCAGCCCCGCGCTGTTCTTCGTCGTCGTCGTGAACACGATCGCGGGGCTGCAGACCTTCGACGAGGCGTACACGGCGTTCTTCGGCGCGGGCAACACGACCTACGCCAACGATGCCGCGCTCTTCTACGTCATCTACCTGTTCCAGCAGGCGTTCGAGTTCCTCCACATGGGATACGCGTCGGCGCTCGCGTGGCTGCTGTTCCTCATCGTCATGGTGGTGACGGCCGTCCAGGTGATCGTCTCGCGCCGCCTCGTGTACTACGAGGGAGGTGCGCGATGACCGCCGGGCTCCGGGTCCGCGTCGGGCGCTGGGCGACCTGGATCGCGCTCGTCGCGGCCGGGATCGTGTTCGCCTACCCCTTCGCGTGGCTCGTGAGCGCGTCGTTCAAGCCGCGCGGCGAGGTGTTCGACAACCGGCTCATCCCCCGGACCTTCACGTGGGACAACTACGTGCAGGTCTGGCAGGAGGCGCCGGTCGCGCTGTGGCTGCTCAACACGGCCGTCGTCACGGTGCTCGCGGCGACGGCGGTGACGCTCTCGAGCGCGATGGTCGCGTGGGGCTTCGCGTACTACCGCTTCCGCGGCCGCGGCGTGCTCTTCGCACTCGTCCTCGGCTCGATGATGCTCCCCGGGGCCGTGACGATGATCCCGACGTTCCTCATCTGGAACGCGCTCGGGCAGGTCGGCACGCTCACCCCGATGTGGGCGCACAACCTGTTCGGCAGCGCGTTCTACATCTTCCTCCTGCGCCAGTTCATGCTGTCGCTCCCGCGCGATCTCTTCGACGCCGCTCGCGTCGACGGGGCGAACGCGTGGCAGCTGTTCTGGCGCATCGCGATGCCGCTGTCGCGCCCCGCCATCGCCGTCACGCTGGTCTTCGAGGTGCAGGCGGTGTGGACCGACCTCATGCGCGCCCTCATCTACCTCCGCGACTCGGCGACCTTCACCATCCCGCGCGGTCTCAAGGCGCTCGTCGACGCCTTCGGCTTCGGCGGCGAGTGGCACTGGGAGATCCTCGTCACGGCGAGCGTCATCACGACGGTGCCGATGATCATCCTGTTCTTCCTCGCCCAGCGGCACATCGTGGAGGGCGTCGTCGCCGGCGGTGTGAAGGGGTGACGCGCGGAGGCGCCCGGCGGCCTCGGCCGCCGGGCGCCTCGTGACGCGAGCGCTGCCGTCAGGCTGCGGCGCCCGCCTCGCTGCGGATGAACTGGACGTCCTCATCGCTGAGCTTCGTCCCGTCCTCGACCAGCACGCCCGATGCGTTCGAGACCTCCTGCCGGACGGTGCCGACCAGCGGCGCCGCCGGGTACTCCAGGAGGAACTCCTTCGCGTCGGCCGCGAGGTGCGACCACCACTCCCGGATGGGAGGCAGTTCGTCGGCCATGACAGCTCCTTCCGTCGGTGATCGAACGGTAGATCCGCGGGGCCGGGGGCTTCCATCCGATTGACAGGGCTTCCCCGACGGTGCTAGCCGCGTCGGGCGAACGCCTCCAGGCGCGCGGCGGCGAACGGCGTCGCGGCCTCGCGCGCGATCGCCTCGCGCTCCGCGGCGAGCGCGTCGGCGTACGATCCGTCGAGATCGAGGAGCTCCTTCGTCGCGGACGGCGCGGTCGGACCCGCGCTCCGGATGGCCGAGAGCACGTCGGCGACGGATGCGTCGAGCTCCTCGGTGGTCGCCACCCGGGTGAGGAGCCCCCACTCGAGCGCCGTCGCGGCGTCGATCCGGCGACCGGTGAGGAGGAGGTCGCGCGCACGCCGATCCCCGATGGCGCGCGGCAGCAGAGCGGTCGCGCCGCAGTCGGGCACGAGGCCGATCGCGCCGTACGCCGGGGTGAACGTGGCCGTGTCGACGGCGACCGCGACGTCGGCGGCGAGCACGATGCCGATCCCGGCGCCCGCGACGATGCCGTTCACGCGCGCGACCACGGGCTGCCGCACCGCCCGCAGCGCCGTCATCGCGCGGTTGGCCGCCCCGACGAGGTCGAGCATGTAGGCGGAGCGGTCGTCGGCCGCGGCCATCGCCTGCACGTCTCCGCCCGCCGTGAACGCGCGGCCCGTGCCGGTGACCACGACGACCTCGGCGTCGGAGGCGGCGGCGCGCTGCGCGGCGTCCGCGAGCGCCTCGGCGATCCCGATGTCGAGCACGTTGAGCCGCTCCGGCCGGTTCAGCGTGATCGTCGCGACGGCATCGGCGACCTCGAGCAGCACGGCGTCCATCGGCTTCCTCCCTCCCGCGTCCTCGGCGACGCGGCCCCGGCCATCCTGCCACGGACATCCGGCCCGCCCTTCCCGCCCGCGCGCTTCGCCGGTAGCGTCGAGCCAGGCAGACGACGGCGCCGCAGGCGCTCGGACGAGACAGAGCGGGGTGGGGCGATGGAGCTCGCTGGCGCATCGGCGGTGGTGACGGGAGGCGCGTCGGGGCTCGGTCTCGCGACCGCGCGGCGTCTCGCGCAGGCGGGGGCGCACGTCGTCGTCGTCGACCTTCCTGGCGCGCCCGGAGAGGCGGCGGCAGCCGAGATCGGCGGCACGTTCGCGCCGGCCGATGTCGTCGACGCCGCCCAGGTGGACACCGCCCTCGACGCCGCCGAGGACCGCGGCCCCCTGCGCGCGCTCGTGCACTGCGCCGGGCGCATCACGCCCGTCCGGCTGGTCGAGCGCGACGGCTCACCCGGATCGCTCGAGGCGTTCGAGCAGGTCGTGCGCGTGAACCTCGTGGGCACGTTCAACGTGCTCCGCCTCGCGGCCGCGCGGATGGCCCGCAACGAGCCGCAGGACGGCGAGCGCGGCGTGTGCGTGCTCACGGCGTCGGTCGCGGCGTTCGAGGGGCAGATCGGCCAGATCCCCTACACGGCGTCGAAGGCGGGCGTCGCCGGCATGACCCTCGTCGCCGCGCGCGATCTCGCGTCGAAGCTCATCCGCGTCGCGACCATCGCCCCCGGCACGTTCGACACGCCCATGCTCGCGTCGCTTCCCGACGAGGTGCGCGCGTCGCTCGCCGCCGCCGTGCCGCACCCGGCGCGCCTCGGGCGCCCCGAGGAGTTCGCGGCGCTCGCGGCGCACATCGTCGAGAATGCCATGATCAACGGCGAGACGATCCGCCTCGACGGCGCGATCCGCATGCCCCCGCGGTGAACGCGGCCCCCGCGCCCGGTCGCCCCGCGCCGTGGCACCCTGGAGACATCCGCTTCACGACCACGGAGGCCTGCCGATGACCGTCATCCACCCCGTCCGCACGTACCGCAGCGAGGAGCCGCTCCCCCGCGAGCAGCAGCTGGCCTGGCGGATCGCCGAGGCCGCCGCGGACCCCGTGGAGGTCGAGGACGACGTCGTCGACATGGTGATCAACCGCGTGATCGACAACGCCGCGGTCGCTGCCGCATCGCTCACGCGCGGCCCCGTCGTCGCGGCCCGCGCCCAGGCGCTCGACCACCCGGTCTCGCGCGGCGGAGCGGGCGCGACGGTGTTCGGCTGCGCGCTCGACGAGCACACGAGCCCCGAGTGGGCGGCGTGGGCGAACGGCGTCGCCGTGCGCGAGCTCGACTACCACGACACGTTCCTCGCGGCCGAGTACTCGCACCCCGGCGACAACATCCCGCCGCTCGTCGCGGTCGCCCAGCATGTCGGCGCGGACGGCCGCGCGCTCGTCCGCGGGATCGCGACCGGCTACGAGATCCAGATGGACCTCGTGCGCGCGATCAGCCTCCACAAGCACAAGATCGACCACGTCGCGCACCTCGGGCCGTCGGCCGCCGCGGGCATCGGGACGCTGCTCGGCCTCGCGCCCGAGGTCGTCTTCCAGGCCGTGTCGCAGGCGCTCCACACGACGACCGCCACGCGGCAGTCCCGCAAGGGCGAGATCTCGACGTGGAAGGCGCATGCGCCCGCCTTCGCCGGGAAGATGGCCGTCGAGGCGGTCGACCGCGCCATGCGCGGGCAGACCTCGCCCTCCCCCATCTACGAGGGCGAGGACGGCGTGATCGCATGGCTCCTCGACGGACCAGAGGGCCGCTACGAGGTGCCCCTGCCCGCTCCCGGGGAGCCGAAGCGCGCCATCCTCGACTCGTACACGAAGGAGCACTCGGCCGAGTACCAGGCGCAGGCGTGGATCGACCTCGCGCGACGCCTCGGCTCCGCGCGCCCCGAGCTGCGCGATCCCGAGAACATCCGCTCGATCGTGCTGCACACGTCGCACCACACGCACGTCGTCATCGGCTCGGGCTCGGGCGACCCGCAGAAGTACGACCCGACGGCGTCGCGCGAGACGCTCGACCACTCGATCCCCTACATCTTCGCGGTCGCGCTGCAGGACGGCGGGTGGCACCACGTCGACTCGTATGCGCCCGAGCGAGCCGCGCGCGGCGACACCGTCGCGCTCTGGCGCAAGATCACCACGACCGAGGACCCGGAGTGGACCCGCCGCTACCACTCCGAGGACCCCGACGAGAAGGCGTTCGGCGGGCGGGTCGAGATCGTCCTCGCGGACGGCACGACCGTCGTCGACGAGATCGCGGTCGCCGACGCGCACCCGCTCGGAGCACGTCCGTTCGCGCGCGCGGACTACGTGCGCAAGTTCCGCACGCTCGCCGAGCCCGTGCTCGACGACATCGAGATCGAGCGGTTCCTCGACCTCGCGCAGCGCCTGCCCGAGCTCACCCCCGCCGAGGTCGCCCAGCTCACGATCGTCGCGCGCGCGGGCGTGCTCGAGGCCGTCGCCCTGCCGAAGGGACTCTTCTGATGCTGTACGCGCAGACGCCGGCGCACGAGAAGCGCCGCCTGCTCCGCGAGCGGCTCGCGTCGGGCGAGCTGCTCCGCTTCCCCGGCGCCTTCAACCCGCTCTCCGCGCGTCTCATCGAGCGCAAGGGGTTCGACGGCGTGTACATCTCGGGCGCCGTGCTGTCAGCAGATCTCGGGCTGCCCGACATCGGGCTCACGACGCTGACCGAGGTCGCGCAGCGCGCGGGTCAGATCGCGCGGATGACCGAGCTGCCCGCGATCGTCGACGCCGACACGGGCTTCGGCGAGCCGATGAACGTCGCGCGCACCGTCCAGACCCTCGAGGACGCGGGCGTCGCGGGCCTCCACATCGAGGACCAGGTGAACCCCAAGCGGTGCGGCCACCTCGACGGCAAGGAGGTCGTCGACATCTCGACCGCGACCCAGCGCATCCGCGCCGCCGCCGACGCCCGCCGCGACGGGAACCTCCTCATCATGGCGCGCACCGACATCCGCGCGATCGCCGGCCTCGACGCCGCGATCGACCGTGCGAAGGCCCTCGTCGACGCGGGTGCGGACGCGATCTTCCCCGAGGCGATGAAGGACCTCCGCGAGTTCGAGGCGGTCGCGTCGGCCCTCGACGTGCCGGTGCTCGCGAACATGACCGAGTTCGGCAAGAGCGACCTGTTCACCGTCGACCAGCTGCGCGACGCGGGCGTGCGGATGGTCATCTGGCCCGTCTCGCTGCTGCGGATGGCCATGGGCGCGGCCGAGCGCGCCCTCGACACCCTGAACGCGGACGGCAGCCTCGACGCCCAGGTCGGCGCGATGCAGCACCGCGCCGACCTCTACGAGCTCATCGACTACTCCGGATACGGCCGGTTCGACGCCGGCGTCTACGACTTCACGATCGAGAAGTGACAGGAGCGCGAACATGACGGACATCAAGAAAGGGCTCGTGGGCGTCGTCGTCGACGAGACGGCCGTGTCGAAGGTCGACCCCGAGACGAACAGCCTGCTCTACCGCGGCTACCCCGTGCAGGAGCTCGCCGCGACGCAGCCGTTCGAGGCGGTCGCCCACCTGCTGTGGCACGGCGAGCTGCCGACCGACGCCGAGCTCGCGACCCTGCGAGCAGAGGAGCGGCGCCATCGCGCGCTCGCGCCCGAGGTCAAGGCCGTCATCGACCTCGTCCCGACGGCCGCGCACCCCATGGACGAGGTCCGCACCGCGGTGAGCGCCCTCGGCGCCGCCGAGCTCGGCGGCCTCAGCGCCGTGGCCTCGGGCGGCACGGCCGAGCAGAACCTCGACCGCAGCCTGCGCCTCTTCGCGGCCCTCCCCGCGATCGTCGCGTACGGCCAGCGCCGCCGCCGCGGGCTCGAGGCCATCCCTCCGCGCGATGACCTCGACTACGCGGCGAACCTCCTCTGGATGACCTTCGGCGAGGAGCCGCACCCGGTCGTCGTCGACGCGTTCAACCGCTCGATGATCCTGTACGCCGAGCACTCCTTCAACGCCTCGACGTTCACCGCGCGGGTCGTGACGTCGACGCTCAGCGACCTGTACTCCGCGGTCACGGCGGCCATCGGCGCGCTCAAGGGCCCGCTGCACGGCGGCGCGAACGAGGCCGTGCTCGACATCTTCGACGAGATCGGCGAGGCGTCGAACGTCGTGCCGTGGCTCGACGACGCGCTCGCGCAGAAGCGCAAGATCATGGGCTTCGGGCATCGCGTGTACAAGCGCGGCGACTCGCGCGTTCCGACCATGCGCGCCGCGCTCGAGTCGCTCGTCGCGCACTACGACCGGCCCGAGGTGCTCGAGCTCTACACGGCGCTCGAGACAGAGTTCGTGAACCGCAAGGGCATCTACCCGAACCTCGACTATCCGTCGGGCCCGGCGTACAGCCTCATCGGCTTCGACACGCTGTCCTTCACGCCGCTCTTCGTCGCGGCGCGCGTGACGGGATGGACCGCGCACATCATGGAGCAGGCCGCGTCGAACGCGCTCATTCGCCCGCTCTCGGCGTACACCGGCCCCGCCCAGCGCCGGGTGCCCGGCTACGAGCCCGACGAGATCGACCGCGAGATCGCCGAGCGTGCGGAGGAGTCGGCCTGACACCCGGCCGACGCCAGGACGAGGAGGTCCGGATGTCCGAGAGGGTCGCGATCGTATCGGGAGCGCGCACGCCCGTGGGGTCGTTCGCGGGAGCGTTCCGCGACACCGACGCGCATCTGCTCGGCGCCGCCGCGGTCCGCGAGGCGCTGCGCCGCGCCGCCGTCGACGGCGCGGAGGTCGGCGAGGTCGTGATGGGCTGCGTCGCGCAGTACGGAGCCGACGCCTACAACGCGCGCCGCGTCGCGCTCGCGGCCGGGCTCGCCCCGAGCGTGCCCGCCCTCACCGTGAACCGGCTGTGCGGCTCGGGCCTGCAGGCGATCTGGTCGGGCGCGCAGGAGCTCCTCTGGGGCGACGTCGACGTCGTCGTCGCGGGCGGCGACGAGAGCATGTCGCGCACGCCCTTCCTCGTCGACGACGCCCGCGGCAACGCGCGCTTCGGCGACCGCGCGCTGCGCGACGGGACCCTCGCGATCCTCACCGACCCGTTCAGCGGCCGCCACATGGGCACGACGGCCGAGACCGTCGCCGAGCGGTACGGCGTGTCCCGGGCCGAGCAGGACGCGTTCGCGCTCGAGAGCCAGCGGCGGGCCGCGAGCGACGCCGCGCGCGCGGCCTTCGCGGAGGAGATCGTGCCCGTGACGACGGCCGGGCGCACGCCGGTCGAGGTGTCGCAGGACGAGCATCCGCGCCCCGACACGACCCTCGAGGCGCTCTCGCGCCTGCGGCCCGCCTTCCAGGAGGGCGGCACGGTCACGGCCGGCAACGCCTCCGGGATCAACGACGGCGCGGCCGCGACCGTGCTCCTGCGCGCATCGGATGTCCGCGCGCGCGGGCTCGACGCGCTCGCGACGATCGAGGCGGTCGCGACCGCGGGCATCGAGCCCGGCCTCATGGGGTACGCGCCCGTCATCGCGCTGGCCCGTCTGTTCGAGCGGACGGGGCTCGCGCCGCAGGACGTCGACGTCTTCGAGGTGAACGAGGCGTTCGCCGCGCAGGCCGTCGCGGTCATCCGCGACGCCGGCCTCGACCCCGCCCGGACGAACCCCTACGGCGGCGCGATCGCCCTGGGCCATCCCGTCGGCGCGACCGGAGCGATCCTCGCGGTGCGCGCGGCTCTCGATCTGCGCCGCCGCGACCTCGAGTTCGCGGTCGTCACGCTCTGCATCGGCGGCGGCCAGGCGATCGCCGCTCTGCTGCGCCGCTGGAACGGATGAGCGGCAAGCGCTTTCCTACGCGCGGTTCCGGCGTCGAACAGCGCCTCATCTTGTGAAAACGCTAAAGAACGACATTTTCTTCACGGATTTTCTTCGCCCGCACCCCTTGCGGGAGGCGCATCCTGGACTCGACGCGGCACCGACCGCCCCCAGATCGCCGACAGAAGGAGAACACCATGAACGCTCCGGCCCTCGAGTACGACACCGACGCCTTCGACTTCGCCGCGGTTCCGGCGTGGTTCGACCGCCACCCGTCGCAGGCGGAGGGCGAGGACGACTGATCCTCCCCCGCACCTCCCGCGACGAGGCGCGGCAGCGCCCCCTCCATCGACGGAGGGGGCGCTGCGCTGTCAAGGCCTTCCGAACGGGCGCGCCGCGCGGGAGACTGGCCTCATCCGAAGAGAGAGGTGCGACATGAGCACGTTCCCCGACCAGCCCTCACGTCCCTCGGACCCCGAGCACCGTCACCCCTCCCAGGCCGAGGGCGAGGACCCCGACGAGATCGAGTCGTCGAGCGATCCGATCGAGTTCGGGCATCCCTCGCAGGCCGAGGGCGAGGACGACTGAGCGCGGAGCTCAGATCGCGGCGATCGTCCAGGACGCGACCTCGACGGGCGCTCCCGGCTCGAGGAGGACGAGGTCCGTGCCCGAGTTGAAGGCGTCGGGCGGGCACGTCATCGGCTCGACCGCGAGACCGGCGCGGTGCCCCGCGCCGCGGCCGGGCAGGTCGGCGGTGTGGATCTGCACCCACGGGCAGCGCTCGTCCCAGGACATCCGCACGCCCGAGCCGTCGCCATCCGTCAGCGAGACGACGGCCAGCGCCCCCTGCCGCGCGAGGCCCGTGTAGGCGTGGTCGATCTCGACGGCGCCGATGCGGCGCGCGTCGCGGAAGTCGAAGCGCTCGGCGTCGTCGGTCACGGGGGCGAGCCCCGTCGGCGACAGCCGGTCCTCCGTGACGTTCAGCACGGTGTCGGCCGGGAGGGAGAGCGTCCAGTCGTCGACCGTGCCGGCGCCGCCGACGAGATACGGGTGCGGGCCCGTGCCGAACGGGGCGCGCGCAGCGCTCTCGTTGACCGCCGAGACGGTCTGCGTGAGACCGAAGTCGGGGTCGAGCGCGTAGGTCGTGGTGACCGTGACGCGCCACGGGTACGCCTCCTGCGGCTCGATCGTCGCGGCGAGCGTCACGTGGGCGCCGCTCTCCTCGACGATGCGGAAACCGGCCCAGGAGAGGAGTCCGTGCAGCGCGTGGCCGCGCGACGGCTCCGTGAGGGCGAGCTGGTACTCGACGCCGTCGAAGCGGTAGCGCCCGTCGACCACGCGGTTCGGCCACGGCGCGAGCGTCGTGCCGCGATAAGCCGGACGCACCTCGTCCGCGCGGAACGGCACGACGAGGTCGCGCCCCTCGAAGGTCAGCGCGCGGAGCGTGGCCCCCACGCTCGCGACGGCGGCCTCATATCCGCCCGCTCGCAGGATGTGCTGAGTGCCCGAGACATCGGCGTGCGTGGTCATTTCGCTCCCTCATCGGATGTGCGCGCTCACATTCGCGCGATCGCCAGTATCCCGCGTCCGAGGCGCGCACGCGAACCCGACGTGCGGAGCCGCCCTCAGCGGCGCGCGAGCTCGCGCTCGGCCGGGGTGCGCGCGCCCGGCGCGAGGAAGATCGCGACCGCGACGAGCGCGAGCACCACGATGAGGGCCGCGCGCAGCCCGAAGTGCTCGCCGAGCAGGCCGAGCACGGGCGGTCCGACGAGGAACGCGACGTAGCCGATCGTCGCCGCGAACGAGACGCGCGCGGCCGTGTCCTCGCCCGAGTCGCCCGCGACCGAGAGCGCGAGCGGGAAGCCCAGCGACGTGCCGAGGCCCCACAGCACGACCGCGGCCGCGGCGGCCGCCTGGCTGTCGACGAAGATGACGACCGCGAGGCCGATCGCCCCGAGCAGCGCGCTCGCGGCGAGCACCGTCGGGCGCCCGAAGCGGTCGACGAAGCGCCCGCCGGCGAAGCGGCCGACGGTCATCGAGACCGCGAAGATCGCATACACACCCGACCCGAGCGCCGCATCGACGCCGTGCCCCTCGACCATGAGGATCGGCAGCCAGTCGCCCGCTGTCCCCTCCGCCATCGCGAGCGCGAGGATGATGCCGCTCACGAGGAGGAGGCCGGGGTCCCGCCAGACCGCGGCGCGCGGGGAGCGACGACCGCGCTCGCGCGGCGTCGCGCGGCGGCCGATGCCGCTCGGGACGTTGCGGATGGTCGCGGCGAGCACGACCGCGATGAGCGCGGCGACGACGGCGAGATGCACGGCGACAGGGAACGCCGCGGCCGTGAGCAGCATGCCCGCGACCGCCCCGACGACCGTGCCGAGGCTGAAGAAGCCGTGCATGAGCGGCATGACCGAGCGGCCGATCGCCTGCTCGACCTCGGCGCCCTCGACGTTCAGCGCCACCTCGGCGCCGCCCATCCCGAGCCCGAACAGACCGAGCCCGACCGCGACGAGCGGCGCGATCCCGAGGGCCGCCCCGAGCCCCACGACCGCCACGCCGGTCGCGCTCGAGAGCGTCCCGACGGCGATCACGGGGCGCGTCCCGAACCGGGCGACGAGCGCGCCCGAGGACAGGATGCCGATCATCGATCCGACCGAGAGCCCGAAGAGGATGAACCCCATCTCGTCGATGCGCGCGCCGAGCAGCCGCTGCACGTCGGGCGTCCGCGTCACCCACGACGAGATGCCGATGCCGGGGAGGAGGAACATCACGAAGAGCGCGTTCCGGCGCTGACGGATGGCAGGGGTCACTTGTACGATGGTACACACTCAGGCGCGCGAGGGGCCGGGTCCACGGACATGAGAGATTGGTCGGCATGAGCGGCAGCCGCAGGCAGGTTCCGAACGACCCCGACCGCCGGTCGCGCATCCTCGAGGCCGCCCTCGACGTCATCGCCGAGGTCGGGGTGCACAAGACCACGCACCGGCGCATCGCGGCGCGCGCCGAGGTGCCGCTCGGGTCGCTCACGTACTACTTCTCGAGCCTCGAGGACATCCTCGAGCAGGCGTTCGAGAGCCTGTCCGTCGAGATGTCGGCGCGCTACCGGCGCAGCCTCGAGGAGGCAGCCGGCCCTGCCGAGGCGGAGGCCGCCGTCGTCGACCTCATCTGCGGCGCGGAGTACGCGGTGCCGCGCGAGATGGTCCTGCTCTTCGAGATGTACGCGTACGGCAATCACAACGCCGCCGTCGCCGAGCTCGCGCGCACGTGGCTTCTGCGCAGCCGCGACAGCCTCACCCTCCACTTCTCGCCCGACGTCGCGCGCGCCCTCGACGCGCTCGTCGAGGGCTGGCCCATGCACCGCACGTTCGAGCACCGCCCGCTCGACCGCTCCCTCGTGGCCGCCACCGTGCACGCGGTCGTCGTCGGACTCCAGGCGCGCGAGGGCTGAGCGCCCGCATCCGCGAGGATGGAGGGATGAGCACCCGAAGGATCCCCGCGGCCTCCCGCGCCGTCGGCAGCGGCGACGGCGGCCTGAAGCGCGAGCTGCGCAGCCGCCACATCCAGATGATCGCGCTGGGCGGGGCGATCGGGACGGGGCTCTTCTACGGGTCATCCGACGCGATCGGCGTCGCGGGGCCATCCGTCCTCCTGGCGTACCTCGTCGTGGGCGCCGTGATCTTCCTCATCATCCGCGCGCTCGGGGAGATGTCGGTCGACGAGCCCGTCTCGGGAGCCTTCAGCCACTACGCGCACCGCAACTGGAGCCCGCGCGCGGGCTTCGTGTCGGGCTGGAACTACTGGTTCAACTACATCGCGGTCGCGATGGTCGAGCTCTCCGTCGTCGGATCGTTCGTCAACTACTGGCTCCCCGCCGTTCCGACGTGGGTCTCGGCGGCGATCGTGCTCGTGCTCATCACGGGCGTGAACCTCATCGGCGTGCGCGCGTTCGGCGAGTTCGAGTTCTGGTTCGCGATCATCAAGGTCGCGGCCGTGATCGCGATGATCGTCCTCGGCGTCGTCGTCGTGGTGCTCGGGATCAACAGCAGCGCCGACCTGCCGACGCCGAGCTTCGCGCATCTCGTCGATGACGGAGGCTTCTTCCCCCTCGGCGTGGGCGGCACCATCGCCTCGCTCGCGATCGTCGCGTTCTCGTTCGGCGGCACCGAGCTCGTCGCCGTGACCGCGGGCGAGGCGGCAGACCCGGAGCGCACGATCCCGAAGGCCGTGAACCAGGTCGTCCTGCGGATCCTCATCTTCTACATCGGCGCGCTCGCGGTGATCATGTCGGTCGTGCCGTGGTCGCTCCTCGACGGCGAGACGAGCCCGTTCGTGCAGATCTTCGACCGCGTGGGCATCCCGGGCGCCGCGCACATCCTCAACCTCGTCGTGCTCACGGCGGTCGTGTCGGTCTACAACTCCGGTCTCTACTCGAATGGGCGCATGCTCTACTCGCTCGCGCAGCGGGGCAGCGCGCCCGCGTATCTCGGCCGGCTCTCCCGCCGCGGCGCGCCCGTCGCCGGAGTGCTCACCTCGTCGGCCGTCACGGTGATCGCGGTCGTCGTCGTGTTCCTGTGGCCGGAGTTCGCGTTCCAGTACCTGCTGTCGATCGCGCTCATCGCCGCGATCATCAACTGGGCCATGATCGTCATCACGCAGATGAGGTTCCGCCGGCGGATCGGGCCGGATGCCGCGGCCGCGCTGGCCTTCCCGCTTCCGTTCGCGCGGGTCGCGCCGTGGATCGTCCTCGCCTTCCTCGCGGGCATCGTCGTGCTCATGGCGTTCTCGCCGCAGTACCGCACGGCGGTCGTCATCGGGCCGGTCTGGATCGGCGTCCTGCTCGCGGCGTACGAGATCCGCGCGCGCCGGGCGAAGCGGGCCGACGCCGCCTAACCCGCCCCGGGCGGATCCGCAACCCCCTCCCGTCCTCCCCGGGGGCTCTGCCTATCGTCGCCCCATGCTCACCGTGGACATCCCCGACGACGACCGACTGCTCGACCTCCTCGCGCATCGTCACCCCGCGAGCGCGACCATCGCCCTGGAGTCGTCCCCGGTTCCAGCGGATCATGAGCGCGTGCGGATCGCGCTGCGCGATGCGATCGACCAGGTCGCCGATCGACTCGCGCAGCGTGGGATCCCGACCGAGGAGCAGCGCGCCGTGACCCGCCGCCTCCGGGAGACGCTCGACGACGACGGGTTCTGGGAGCACCAGTCCCGCTCCCTCCTCCTGCTCGCCTCACCTGATCGGCGTGAGGCGTTCCGGCTGCCGTTCCCCGTGCAGGATCAAGTGCGTGTGGGCTCGCGCTTCGCGATCCGCGCGCTCCTGCGCACGCGCGACCACCATCCGTGCGCCTTCGTGCTGCAGCTGTCGAAGCACCGCGCGCGCCTGACCGAGCTGCAGGCCGACGGATCGCTCGTCGAGCACCCGCTCGAGCTGCCCGACGACCTCGACCTCGTGTTCGCGCGCGCCGACAACGACGGACAGCTCGACCGCGACCGCGCTCGCGGGGCCGACGGAGATCAGAACGAGCGCGAGCGCTTCTGTCGCACCGTGCAGGACGAGGTGGTCCGCATCGTCCCGCGCGGCGTCCCGCTCATCCTCTCGATCTCCGACGACCTCGCAACCGCGTACCGCGCGCAGAACACGCACGATGCGCTGCTCGAGACCGCGATCCCCGCGCATCCCGATTCGCTCGACGATCGTCGGCTCGGCGACGAGGCTCGCGCCATCCTCGAGGAGCGCCGCCGGGCCGCGACCGAGCAGTGGAAGGAGCGCTTCGGCGAGCTGCGCTCGCAGGGCCTCGCGACGTCGCGCCTCGAGGAGGTCGCGGCCGCCGCAGCGGCGGCGGCGATCGCGGAGCTGCGATTCGACCACGCGGCCGATCTGCCCGGGACGCTTGACGAGTTCGGGCGCGTCGTGGAGGACGGCGAGGATGCGGCCCTCATCGAGGACGTCATCGCGCGCGTCCTCGAGTCGGGCGGCGAGGTCCGGGCTGTCCGACGCGAGGATCTCACCGACGGCGCCCCGCTCGCCGCCGTCCTGCGGTTCGCCGTGCCGACGCCGCGATAGGGGCTCTGGCGCCCCGCGGCTCAGACCGAGGGATGGATCGAACTCCCGACCGCGCCGCTCGACTCGCTGACGAGCAGGTCGAACTCATCCGCCTCGATCTCGGCAACCCATTCGTCGTAGAGCAGCTGCTGCCAGGCCTCATCGAACGGAGGCGCGTCCGGCAGCACATCGGGGATCGGCACGTCGACCTCGAGGTCAGCATCGATCTCGACCTCGTCCTCGACCTCGTCCGACGGCCACTCCCCCGGCGGCGCGGCGCCGGATCTCGCCCTCGGCTCCGGAAGGGACTCGAACCGGACCTGGGGTCTCGGGCGGTCGACCGAGGTCCGCCCGATCGGGCTGACCCACTCGAGCACCCCGGGGCTGATCTGGCGGACGGTCCACGGCGAGTGGTGCTTGTCGAGATGACATCCCTCGCACAGGCACTCCAGATTGCCCACGCACGTCTCCCCGCCGCGCAGATACGGGATCGTATGGTCGAGATCCGCCGTCGCCGCTCGGTTCTCGCACCCCGGGCTACGGCACGTTTCGTCCCGCGCGAGGAGGAACCGGCGCTGCGCCGCGGTGGGGGCGTATCGGTCGACCGTGAGGAGGGCTCCGGTGTCAGGACGCAGGAACACCCGGTCCCACCCCGCCGCGTGTCCGGCCAGGCGCCGCGCCGTCTCGGGGTCGACCGGGCCGTGCCCGGCGACGAAGGCGGCGTCGTCGTCGAGCCCCACCAGCGTCTCGACGGGGATGACGATCTGCACGTTCGCCTGGATCACGTCGAGCGCGCCGCCCTCGCGGAGCGCGTGCGCGGACGGCCGGCCCGTCAGCGCCAGGTCCGTCCACAGGTCCGCCTCGATCTGCGACTGCGTGCGCGGGTCGACCTCCGCTGCCGACTCCGGCCCGCCTTCCGCTTCCGCCGCCTTCCGCGCGCGGCGGTTCTCGGCGACGATCGCTCGGGCCATGCTCCGGATGCGGTCCCGCGCCGCGTGGACCTCGGCTGTGGAGGTGATCAGCTCGAATCTGCTCACGCCGTCTTCGAGGTCATCCACGCGGACCCGCCGACGCGCGCGTGCGGCGGCATGCCGGTCGGCGATCGGCGTCGGGCACAGCCGCTCAGCGAGCTCGATCGCGAAGGCCCGCAACTGGCCGGGCGAGGCGGTCTCGGCGAACCCGATCGCCGCCTCCTCGTACTCCTGGTCGAGCTCTTCGGACAGCCGCTCCCCCGCCCGCCGGATCACGTCGACGTGCCGCACGGTGATCCGGCCTTCAGCCAGCGCCTGAACCGTCGCGGGGTACCGCTCGACCAGCACCTCCGCGTCTGCGAGCTTCGTCATCATCCGCGACTTCGACTCGTGCAGCACGCCCGCGGTCTCGCTCGCCATCGAGCGGAACGGGAAGTCGTACGACGAGGGTCCACCCGCGCGCTCCCGCTGCACCCGAGCGATCCGTGCAGCCTCGGCCAGCGCCTCGATCTCCATCGCATCGGCCTGGGCGCGCAGTCGCCGCGAGGTCTCCAGGCGCCCGCACAGCGCGCGGGTCGACGCGATCTCGTCGTCCGTGAACTCCCACGGAACGCTCGAGAACCCGCTCGGCGACGTCGTCTTCGACATGCCTCCAGAGTACCGACCGCCTCGGACATTTCACCGAAGAATGTCGATCTGTGGATAACCCACCTGCGGACATCCGTTCGCATCGGTTCGCGATTCCGAGGCAGCCCCTTGCGCGCCGACACGGCCCGCCGGTAGGGTCGCAAGGCTGTGCCGACCGGCACACGCAGCGAGTCGAGAGGACGACGCGATGAGCCCGCAGCGGGAGCTTCGCCAGGCGGTCCTGGGCAGCAAGCCCCAGAACCGCTCTTCGTCGACCCCTCCGGCGCCGGCCGTGTAGCAGCACCCGCTCGCATCACGCCCCGCACCGCACAGGTCCGGGGCGTCTCCTTTCCGTCACGCGGAGGAGGTCCGGGGACCAGGACCCGCGGATCGAAGGAAAGGAATCATGGAGAGGCTCTCGGAACGCCTGCTGTCGTGGGCGAGCCTGATCGACGAGCAGACGGTCGAGCAGGCGCGCACGTCCTCGCGCATGCCGTTCATCCACCCCCACGTGGCGCTCATGCCGGACGCGCATCTCGGGCTCGGCGCGACCGTCGGATCGGTCATCCCGACACGCGGCGCGATCATGCCGGCCGCGGTCGGCGTCGACATCGGCTGCGGGATGATCGCGGTGCGCACGCCGTTCACGCGCGCGGATCTCGTCTCGCGCGATCTGCGCGAGCTCCGCGAGCAGATCGAGCGCGCCATCCCGCTCTCGGCTGGGCACGACAACCGCAAGGTCGTCGCCACCGCCGAGCCGCGGGTGGCCGAGCTCGAGCAGCTCGCCGCCGACGCGGGCTTCGATCCCGCGAAGCGGGCGAGGAGATGGCGGCTGCAGCTCGGATCGCTCGGCAGCGGCAACCACTTCATCGAGATCTCGGTCGACGAGACGGATGCCGTGTGGATGTTCCTGCACTCCGGCTCACGCGGGGTCGGAAACCGGATCGCGCAGCATCACATCGCCGTCGCCAAGAGCCTGGCCCGGCGCGACGAGCTCGACCTGCCGCACATCGACCTGGCCTACCTCGTCGAGGGAACGGACGAGTTCGACCGCTACATCAGGGAGCTGCGGTGGGCGCAGCGGTTCGCGCTGCTCAACCGCGAGGAGATGATGGACCGCGTCGCGCACCAGCTCGGCCGCTTCCTCGACGCCGAGGTCGACGAGCTCGAGCGCATCAACTGCCACCACAACTTCACGGAGTCGGAGATGCACTTCGGCGAGCGCGTCTGGGTGTCCCGCAAGGGAGCGATCCTGGCGGACGCCGGTCGCCCCGGGCTCATCCCGGGATCCATGGGGACCGCGTCGTACGTCGTCGAGGGCAGGGGGAACGCCCTCGCGCTGAACTCCTCGCCGCACGGCGCCGGCCGCGAGTACTCGCGGTCGGCTGCGCGCCGCACGTTCACGCGCGAGCAGCTGCGCGAGGCGATGGCCGGCATCGAGTACCGCGACACCGAGGCGTTCATCGACGAGATCCCGCAGGCGTACAAGCCGATCGATCGGGTGATGGCCGACGCGGCCGATCTCGTCTCGGTGCGGCACACGCTGCGCCAGCTCGTGAACGTGAAGGGCGACTGAGGCGAGGGCGGGGCCACGGCCCCGCCCTCGCTACGCCGACTCGCGCAGGACGAGACGATGCGGGACGACGCGGAAGCGATCGACGTCGGCGTCGCCGTCGCGGAGCGCGACGGCGAGCTCGAGGGTGTGGCGGGCGACCTCGTCGAAGTCGACGGCCAGCGTCGTGAGGGTCGGCGCGACGAGGGTCCCGATCGTGAGACCGTCGACCCCCGCCACGCGGATGTCGCGCGGCACGTCGAGGCCCGCATGGCGGCAGGCCGACAGCGCGCCGAGCGCCATCAGGTCGTTGAACGCCAGAAGCGCGTCGGGAGGCGCTGCCCGCCGCACGACCTGGGCGGTGACGGCGGACGCGTGCTCGGCGCTCGACGACGCCGCGTGGACGACCTCGGCCTCCACGCCGTGCTCGCGGAATGCCGCCGCCATCGCCGCGCCGCGCGCGCTGGGCTCGCGCGGCGCGGAGGCGTCGAGCACGACGGGGCGCCGCACGCCCACCGCCACGAGGTGCGCGACGAGATCGCCGATCGCGGCGACGGGGTCGAGCCGCACGCCCGCGTGCTCGGTGGTCTCGCCCGCATCCAGCTGGATGAGCGGCGTCGTCGCGAGGCCGCTCCCCCACCCGGCCGACCATTCCCCGAGATAGCCGACGACGACATCCGCCTGCTCGCGCAGCGACGCGAGGAGGCGATCCGCGTCGCTCGCGAGACCGATGTCGACGAGCATGACGTTCCATCCCTCGTCCGCCGCGAGCCGCACGACGGCCGCCGCGAGCTCGGGAGAGTACGGGTTGCGCAGGTCGTTCACGACGAGACCCAGCTGCCGCGCGCCGCCCGTCACAAGGCCTCGGCCGAAGCGCGACGGCCGATACGACAGCTCGCGCGCAGCCTCCATGACCCGCCGTTTGGTCTCGGCGCTGATGCCGCTCATGTCGTTCATGGCGCGCGTCACGGTCTGCCGCGAGACTCCGGCGGCAGCGGCCACGTCGAGGATCGTCGCGCGTCGGCGCCCGGCGGCGGACGACCCCGCGGGCGCGGGGTCGTCCGCTCCCGTCAGCTGCGAAGGTCCAGCCATGCCACCTCTTCGGCCGTGAGCTCGATGGACAGGCCCCGCATCGACGACCGGGCCTCCTCGATCGTACGCGGGCCGAAGAGGGGGAACGTCGGGAAGGGCTGCGCGAGCACGTACGCGAGCGCGATGGCGGTGGCGGGCACGCCCCGGTCGGCGCCCAGCTGCTCGGCGCGACGCAGCCGCTCGAAGTTCTCGTCGCTGTAGTAGCAGCGCACGAGCTCGGGATCGCTGAGGTCGTCGGGCCGCGCGCGCCCCGTGAAGAACCCGCGGGCCTGCGACGACCAGGGCAGCAGCGGGATGCCGCGCTCCGCGAGCCAGCGCTTCGATGCGGCGTCGGTCGCGTGCACGCAGCCCTCCCACGGGACGTCGAGCGCCTCGGCGAGCCCGAAGTGGTTGCTCACCACCGTGAAGCCCTGGCGCCCGTTCGCGCGCGCGTAGGCGTTCGCCTCGTCGATGCGCGCGGGGGTCCAGTTCGAGCCGCCGTACACGCGGATGCGCCCGGCGCGGAAGTGCTCGTCGAGCACGTCGACGAACTCGCCCACCGGCACGTCGGGATTGTCGCGGTGCAGCATGTAGATGTCGGCGTAGTCCGTGCCCTGCCGCTCGAGGCTCTCGAGCAGCTGACGCGACACCGACTCGGGGTCGCAGTGCGGCGTGTGGCCGCCCTTCGTGATGACGACGACGTCCTCGCGCACCCCGCGGTTCGCGATCCACCGGCCCAGACGCCCCTCCAGCGCGCCGTCGCCGTAGATGTACGCCGTGTCGAACGCGTTGCCTCCGTGCGCGAAGTAGTGGTCGAACATCGCCGACGCGTGGGCGAGGTCGGGCTGGTTGTCGACGCCCATGACGAGGCGCGAGACGCGCTTGCCGACGCCCGGGATCTCGCCGTACCGCATCGCCGCGTCCGACACGACGAGCGGGCGCACGGGCGGGATGTCGGCGGTCTCCGCCTCGAAGGGGTAGCGCAGGCGGATGGCCGCACGCCAGCGGTCGAGGGTGCGCGCGGTCGCGAGGGTCTCAGCCGACGTCATCTCGGCCGCCTCGAGAGCGCCGTCGCGCAGGGCCGCGAGCGTCGCCTGCGCCTCGAGCGCGTAGGCCGGCGCCGCGTCGATCTCGATGACGCGCTCGCCCTCGTCGACGGTCGTGAGCTCGATCGTCGTCGCGCCCGTGGGCACCCAGGGCTCCGGGATGCGGATGCGCCCCTTCTCGCCGAGGATCGTGACGTCGTTCGGCGCGGTGGCCCGGACGCCGGCCGAGAGCGTCGCGGTGATGCCGCCGCGATAGGTCGCGCGCGCGACCGTCCACTCGTCGACCCCCGTGGGGCCGACGACGCCCGTCGCCGAGAGGTCGACCGGCTCCGACGCGTGCGCGCCCTCGGCCGCATCGACGATCGCGGAGACCATCGTCGCGGGGTAGCCGCCGACGTCGAGGATGCCGCCGCCGGCCACCGCCGGATCGAAGAGGCGGCCCCCGCGCTGCGGGACGCGGAACGCGAACGACGCGTCGACGTGCACGACCCGGCCGATCGCGCCCTCCCGGACGAGGTCGAGCACCGCGCGGGTCTGCGGGTGGAACCGGTACATGTACGCCTCGACGAGCGGCACGCCGGCCTCGCGGGCCGCGTCGACGAGGGCCATCGTCGTGCCGTGGTTCACCGAGAGCGGCTTCTCGCACAGCACGGCCTTCCCCGCGTCGATCGCGGCGACGACGAGCGCCGGGTGCGCGGTGTGCACGGCGGAGACGTAGACCGCGGCGACGCGCGGGTCGGCGAGGGCCTCCTCGTACGTGCCCGCGGTCACATCCGTCGCCCCGCGCTCCTCCGCCTCGTCGGCGAACGCGCGGGCACGGCCGCCGTCGGAGCTGCCGACGGCGACGAGGCCGCCGCCGTTCTCGGAGAGCTCGCCGAGGAACCGTCGCGCGATCTGCCCGGGGCCGAGCACCGCCCATCCGCCCGTGGTCGGTCGCGTCGAGGGGTCTGCGGAAGCCAGCTGAGGAGAGGTCACCATCGTCCTTTCGATCGGATGCCGTGAACGTTCACGGCGTGCACCACGATAGGCACACCGCGCGGTGAGGTCAAGAGTTCCGTGAACGCTCACGGCGTGTTCCACGGAATTCGGTATTCAGTGTTGCCAAGTACCGGTACTCAGTGTTACCGTCTAGTGGTAGTCAGCAACACAGAGTAGAGGAGGTGAGCGATGGGCAATCAGATGACCGAGATGCTCAAGGGCACGCTCGAGGGCATCGTGCTCGCGCTCCTGGCCGGGCGGCCCGCGTACGGCTACGAGATCACGGCGCGGCTGCGCGAGCAGGGGTTCACGGACCTCGTCGAGGGCACCGTCTACGCACTGCTCGTCCGGATCGAGCAGAAGGGGCTCGTCGACGTCGAGAAGGTCCCGTCGGAGAAGGGCCCGCCGCGCAAGGTGTACTCGCTCAACCCGCAGGGGCGCGAGCAGCTTGCCGAGTTCTGGAGGACGTGGAGCTTCCTCGCAGAGCGCATCGAACAGCTCCACGACGACAAGGAGAGGTGACCATGGCAGCGAAGTGGATCGAAGCCCTCACGGGCTCGCTCGAGCAGAAGAAGCAGTACCGGCAGTACAAGGCGCGGATCGAGGAGCTCCCCGAGCCGCACCGCACGGTCGCGCAGGCGGTCGACCGCTACCTCATGTACCAGGGCGGCATCACCGACGGCGACACGATGATCACGATGCTCGGCGACCTCGCCGACCTCTTCGAGCGCGCGGCGGTCGACGGGATGGCCGTGCGCGAGATCGTGGGCGACGACCCGGTCGAGTTCGCGGACGAGTTCGTGCGCTCGTATCGGAGCCGTCAGTGGATCGACCGGGAGCGCGAGCGCCTCCGGAAGGCCGTCGACGACGCGACGGGAGGGCGATCATGACCGCGCCGGCCATCCGCGTGCAGGGGATCGAGAAGTCCTACAAGGACCTCGCCGTCCTGCGCGGCGTCGACTTCGAGGTGGCGCCCGGCAGCATCTTCGCGCTGCTCGGGTCGAACGGCGCCGGCAAGACGACGCTCGTGAGGATCCTCTCGACCCTGCTCGCGGCCGACGCCGGCCGTGCGCAGGTCGCGGGGCTCGACGTCGCGACGCAGGCCGGGCAGGTCCGCGAGGCGATCAGTCTCACGGGCCAGTTCGCGGCGGTCGACGAGGTGCTGACGGGCCGCGAGAACCTCGTCCTCGTAGCGCGACTGCGTCACCTGCCGAACCCGCGCGCCGTCGCGGACGAGCTGCTCGAGCGCTTCTCGCTCACGGCCGCGGCCGACCGCAAGGCGGGCGAGTACTCGGGCGGCATGCGCCGCCGCCTCGACATCGCGATGAGCCTGATCGGCGATCCGTCGATCATCTTCCTCGACGAGCCGACCACCGGCCTCGACCCCGAGGCGCGCATCGAGGTGTGGGAGACGGTCAGGGAGCTCGCGGCCGGCGGCACGACCGTCCTGCTCACGACGCAGTACCTCGACGAGGCCGAGCAGCTCGCCGACCGCATCGCCATCCTGCACCGCGGCCGGATCATCGTGAACGGCACGCTCGCCGAGCTCAAGCGGCTGCTGCCGCCGGCCGAGGTGGAGTACATCGAGAAGCAGCCCAGCCTCGAGGACGTGTTCCTCGCGCTCGTGGGCGACACGGAAGGAGAAGCGGCATGACCGCGCATGTCCTCGCCGACACGGCCGTCCTCACCGGGCGCTCGCTGCGGCACATCGGGCGCAGCCCCGACACGATCATCACGACGGTGGTCACGCCGATCGCGCTCATGCTGCTGTTCGTCTTCGTGCTCGGCGGCGCGATCGAGACGGGAGCGGGATCGTACGTCGACTACCTGCTGCCGGGCATCCTGCTCATCACCGTGGCGTCGGGCATCGCCTACACGGCGTACCGGCTCTTCATGGATCTGCAAGGCGGCATCCTCGAGCGGTTCCAGTCGATGCCGATCGCGCGCTCGGCCGTCCTGTGGGCCCACGTGGCGACCTCGGTGGTCGCGAACCTCGTGTCGGTGCTCGTGGTCGTGCTCGTGGCCCTGCTGATGGGCTTCCGCTCGCCCGCGGGATTCGGTGCCTGGCTCGGGGTCGCCGGGATCGTCACGGTCTTCACCCTCGCGCTCACGTGGGTCGCCGTGATCGCGGGCCTCTCGGCCAAGACGGTGGATGGCGCGAGTGCGTTCTCGTACCCGCTCATCTTCCTGCCGTTCATCAGCTCGGCGTTCGTCCCCACGGAGTCGATGCCGGGGCCCGTGCGCTGGTTCGCCGAGAACCAGCCCGTGACGTCGATCGTGAACAGCATCCGGAGCCTGCTCGCGGAGCAGCCCGTGGGCGCCGATCTGTGGGTCGCGCTCGCGTGGTGCATCGGGATCCTCGTCGTCGCGTATCTCGCGTCCCTGGCCGTGTACCGTCGCCGCTTCACGTGAGGCGGGCACGTCGCCCCGACCGCACCCGAGCCCCGTCTCGTCCGACCGCATTCGGACGGGACGGGGCTCTTCGCGTCAGGCGATCGCGTGATCGTGGACGGCGGAGCTGAAGCTCGACCCGTTGAGGTCGACGTAGAGGTGCCGGTCGGAGACCGAGACGGTCATCGTGTTGCGCCGCTCGAGCACGCGCACGAGATCGTCAATGAAGCCCGGGTCGAAGCTGTGCACGACGATGTCGTCGGCCCGGTGGATCGTCTTGCCCGCGAGCGCCGCGACGACCTTCGCGGGATCGCGGTGGGTGTACACCGCGGTGCGCTCGGCGAGCTTGCTCGCGAAGTGGAGCCGCTCCGCGTCGGGCGCGCCGACCTCGATCCACGCGGTGATCGCGCCGGTGAGATCGCGCACGAGCACGGCCGGCTCATCCGTCGACGAGACCCCCTCGCCGAACGCGATCCCCTCCGCGTGCTCGAGGCAGTACGCCAGCACCCGCGTGGCCATGTAGGCGTCCGTCTCGGACGGATGGCGCGCGACGCGGAGGACGAGCTCGTCGTAGACGCCGCGGTCGACGTCCGCCAGCTGAACCGTGAAGGTGTGGATCGTCGCGCCGATGGCCATGGGGATCGAGCCTAGCGGCCGCCGACCCGCGGTCACGGCCAGGCGGCGAGCGTCGAGGCGAGCACGGTGCACACGACCGTGCCAGCGAAGAGGCTCAGCACGGCGTTGCCGCGCCACAGGTGCAGGGCGACCGTGACCGCCAGTGCGACGAGCGGCGGCAGCGCCGACGCCATCTCCGGGCGGACGTCGTGCAGCGTGTAGACCGCCAGGATGACCATCACGCCGAGCGGCATCCGCTCGCCCACGTAGGCGAGCAGCTCGCTGTCGCGCAGCGGACGCAGGAGTGCGAAGGGCACCGCGCGCAGCGCCCACGTGATGAGCCCCGAGATCGCGATCGCCGCGGCGATGTACCGCTCATCCACGGCGCGACCCCTTCCGCTCGATGAGGAACCGCCCGACGAGCGCCGCGAGGAACAGGCCCATGGCCGTGAGCAGCATGTCGTGCGGCGTCACGACCGCGGCGATGAGCGCGCAGAGCAGGGCGACCACGGCAACCGGGATGGACCGCCGGATGCGGTACGCATCGATGCTCAGGACGACGAACAGCGCCGTCACGGCGAAGTCGAGCCCCACGACCTGCGGCGGGATGAGCACGCCGAGAGCCGAGCCCGCCGCGACGCTCACCACCCAGGAGCCGTGGAAGAGTCCCTGGATCGCGAGGATGCGCGCACCGCTCCAGCCCGCGGACTCCGGCGTCGCGGTGAGGGCATAGGCCTCGTCGGTGAGCGCGAACGTGCTGTAGGCCCGCGCGCCGCGTCCGCGCACGCGGTGCAGCGGGAAGGAGAGCGCATAGAACACGTGACGGAAGTTCACGAGCAGGGCGCTCACCGCGATCTGCGCGAGCGGCGCGGCGGCCGCGATCATCCCCACGAGGAGGTACTCGAGCGAGCCGGCGAACACGAACGCCGCGATCACGGGGCCCCACCACCAGTCGAGCCCCGACTGGACGACGAGGACGCCGAGCGCGAGCCCGAGCGGGATCACCGCGAGGCAGGCCGGGGCGACCGTGCGCGCGCCGGCCCGGATGTCGCCGGTCGCGCGCGCGGAGCGGACGGATGTGGTCACACCGCAATCGTAAGGAAATCAGCGCGCACAGTGCTTGCGAGATCAGGCGGGATAATCGGATCATGCGCAACAAACACGAGCTGGATGACATCGACCACGCAATCATCCGCGAGCTCACGGCGGACGCGCGTCTGACGAACCTCGAGCTCGCCCGCCGCGTCGGCCTCACGCCGGCCCCGTGCCTGCGCCGCGTGCAGCGCCTCGAGGCGACCGGAGTCATCCGCGGGTACCGAGCCGTGCTCGACCCGAAGGCCGCGGGGCGCGGCTTCGAGGTGATCGCGTCGATCGACATCGCCGTCAACGACGGCCAGACGATCGAGGACTTCGAGGCCGCCGCGAGCGCCGTGCCCGAGGTCTTCGAGCTGCGCCGGATGTTCGGGCAGCCCGACTACTACCTGCGCATCCTCGTCGCGGATCAGGACCAGTACGCGCTCGAGACCCTGCCGAAGCTCTCGCGCCTGCCCGCCGTCAACCGCATCACGTCGCATCAGACGATGTGGCTCGTCAAGGAGTAGGCGGGGTCAGCGCGCCGTGACGCGCACCGTGTGCCAGCCGGTCGCGCCGTCGGGGACGACCGGCGCGGCCTCCCCCGTCTGCACCTCGCCGTCCGCGCTCACGGCGCGGCAGCGGACGGTGTGCTCCCCGGGAGCGAGATCGGCCTCGGCGGACCACTGCACCCACGTGTCGTCGGAGATCGCCGTCGCGAGCTCGGCGTCCTGCCATGCGCCGTCGTCGACACTCACCTCCACGCGCGCGACCCCCACATGCTGCTGCCACGCGACGCCCGCGATGACGACCCGGCCCGCCGCGACAGCGCCGCTGCGCGGCACGTCGATGCGCGACTGCAGCTTGATCGGGCCGCGCTCGGACCATCCGCGATCCGTCCAGTACGCCCGCGCGCGATCGAAGCGCGTGACCTCCAGCTCGACCACCCACTTCGTCGCGGACACGTAGCCGTAGAGGCCGGGCACGACGAGCCGCGCGGGGAAGCCGTGCGCGAGCGGGAGGGGCTCGCCGTTCATCCCGACCGCGAGGATCGCGTTCCGCGCGTCGGTGAGCGCCTCGAGCGGCGTTCCCGCCGTGAAGCCGTCGACCGAGCGCGACAGCACCATGTCGGCATCGGGCTGCGGCGCCGCCCGCGCGAGGAGCTCGCGCACGGGATACCCCAGCCAGACGGCGTTGCCGATGAGATCGCCGCCGACGGGGTTCGACACGCACGCGAGCGTCGTGACCGACTCCTCGAGCGGCAGGGCCATGAGGTCGTCCCAGGTGAGCTCGTACTGATGGTCGACGAGGCCGTGGATGCGGAGCCTCCAGTCGGCGGGGGCGAGCTCGGGCACGACGAGGGCGGTGTCGATGCGGTAGAACGCGTCGTTCGGGGTGATCACGGGCGCGATCCCCTCGATGTCGAGGGACGCCGACGCGGGCACCGTCGCGCGCGTCGAGGCGCGCGGCAGCACGAGGGCGTCGCGGACACGGTGAGCAGGAGGAATCGCCGCCGCGAGAGCCCGTCGCCGCGCGGGCCTCCGCGGCGCGCCGGCACCAGGACGGCGAGGGCCGCCGCGGACAGGATCCCCGCGACGGCGGACGGGACCGCGGAGAGCGCGTCGGCGTCGGCCCGCGTGAGGGCGGCCGCGACACCGACCAGTCCGACCGCGAGGAGGGCGACGGCGCCCCAGGGCGGCCGCGCGCGCTGCAGCAGCCCGGCGCCGGCGCCGACCGCGGCGAGCACGAGCGCGATGCCGACGAGCAGGGCGACCTTGTCGGCGGTGCCGAACAGCGCGATCGCGAGGTCCTTGGCCCACGGCGGCGCGAGATCGATGAGCGCCGCGCCGACGACCGCGGTCGGCCGCGACGCCGGAGCCCACCATGCGGCGATGAGCTCGCCCAGGCCGGCGCCGAGGATCACGGCGGCCGCACCGGCTCCCGCCGCGCGTCGCCTCTGCCCGGCGTCCGCGGCGATGTCGCCCGCTCGTGTCGTCATCGCTCTCCCGCGATCGGAGCCGAGAAGCGGCTCGCTCCCATCATCGCGCGGATGCGGGCGCGGCGGGAGGGCGTCTCACGCCGGCGGGGCGGTCGACTCCCGGATGATGAGCTCGGTCCCGAGCTCGACCTTCTGCGACGCGAGGGGCTCGCCATCCGAGAGCGCGATGAGCATCTGCGTCGCGAGCGCGGCCATCTCGGCGAGCGGCTGGCGCACGGTCGTGAGCGACGGCGCGAGCCACGACGCGAGCGGCAGGTCGTCGTAGCCGACGACGGAGACGTCCTCGGGCACCCGCAGGCCGAGCTCGTGCGCCGCGCGGATGAACCCGAGTGCCTGCACGTCGGACCCCGCGAACACCGCGGTCGGCCGATCCGGTCGGCGCAGGAGCTCGAGCCCGTGCTCGTAGCCGCCCTCGACCTCGAAGGTGCCCCAGCGGACGAGCGACGGGTCGACGTCGAGCCCGATCTCGGTGTGCGCGCTGCGGAAGCCGTCGACACGAGCGCGCGAGCACAGCACGTTCTCCGGCCCCGAGATGATGGCGACGCGGCGATGCCCGAGCTCGATGAGGTGCCGCGTCGCGGCGAGGCCGCCGCTCCAGTTGTTCGACCCCACGGTGGGCACGCCGGCGGGAGTCTCGCCGTCGGTGTCGAGCACGACGAAGGGGATCGACCGGGCCATGAGCTGCCGCTGCTGCGTGTCGTCGAGGCGCGAGAGCACGAGGAGCACGCCGCGCGTGCCGCGGGCCGTGATGCTGTCGATCCACTCCTGCGGCGGGCGGTGGGAGCCGCCGAGCTCGCTGAGCACGACGCCGACGCGACGCGGCGCCGCCGCCTTCTCGACGCCGACGATGATCTCCTGCGCCCAGGAGCTGCCGAACTCGTGGAAGACGAGGTCGAGGAGCCCCGCGGTCTTCGTGGGGGACGCCGGCCCGACCGGCTTGCGGTAGTCGTGCCGCGCGAGGGCCTCCTCGACCCGGCGACGCGTCGCGGGGGCGACGTCGCTGCGCCCGTTGAGCACGCGCGAGACCGTGGGCACCGAGACGCCGACCTCTCTGGCGATCGTCGCGATCGTCGCGCCGCCTCGTGGCATCCGCACCCTCCCCGCCGAGACTTCCGGAACATCCTATGCCCGAGGATGCCGGGGCTCGCAGGCCCCGGCACCCTCGGATCAGCGCAGCTCGACCTCGGCGTCCGAGACGCCCGCGGCCGCCGAGAGCACGCCGCGCCGCCCGGCGGCGGTCACCTCGAACTCGCCCGCGAACGCCCGCAGCGGAAGCCGCCCGTCGGCGTCGGTCCGCACGGTCGTCGGCTCGAGCCACCACTCGCCGCGGACCAGATCGCGCAGCGCGTCGTACGCGGGCTTCGGCGAGCCGTCGCGGCGGATGAGGCCGCTCGGCGCGTTCAGCCACGCCGTGGCGTCGTCGAAGCCCCAGTAGGTGATGGCCGCGACCGACGGATGCTCGACGAGCGTGCGGTAGTGCCGCACGATCTCGTCGGCCTGCCGCTCCTCCCCTTCCGGGGTCGATGGCCAGTCCTCGACGACGTAGTCGTTGAGGTCGTCGATGTGCTTCGGCATGAGGTCGCCCGAGACGAGGGACGTCTCGGTCCAGTGCAGGGGCAGCCCGAAGCGCGCGAAGCGCTCGCAGATGGCGTGCACCTGCTCCTCGCCGCGGAAGCCCTGGTGCATGTGCGACTGCAGGCCGATCGCGTCGATGCGCACGCCCGCGTCGAGCACCTCCTCGATGAGCCGCTCGTAGTCGGGCCCGAGATCGAAGTCGTTGAGGACGAGCACCGCTTCGGGGTTGACCGCGCGCGCCTCGTCGACGGCCATCCGGATGAACTCCACGCGTCCGTGCTTCTCGCACAGGCGCGTGATGGCGTTGCGGATGCCGTCGGGCTCGTTCTCGAAGCGGGGCATGATCACGGCCTCGTTGACGACGTCCCACGTGTCGACGAGCCCCGCGAACGCGCTCACCTCGCGGCGGATGCGGCCGCGCAGGGCCGCCTCGGCCTCATCCAGCGGGAGGGCGTCGACCCAGGGCGCCTTGACCGTGTGCCAGACGAGCGGATGGCCCTTGAGCCGCACCCCGTGCCCGCTCAGCGCGCGCGCCTGCCGCGTCAGCTCGGCCTCCTTCGTCTGCCCGGGCTCCGGCTCGTAGCGCCCCCAGTAGAACTGCAGGGTCGCCGTGTCGAACAGGTCGAGCCAGCGCGCGAGCGGTCCCTCCCCCGGCACACCGGGAGCCGTGCATCCGAACCCGATCTCGTGGCGCAGCTGCGCCACGGTCACGTCGTGCTCGCGGAGGGGCTCCCCGTCGGCGCCGCGCACGAGCACGCTCGCGTCCACCTCGCGGTGGCGGTATCGGGAGGAGGTGAGGACATCGGTCATCGGGTGAATCTCGCTTTCACATCAGCTTCGACAGGACGGGAGACGCTGCGCAGGAGGAGCGCGAAGGCCCACGCGCACAGCAGGAGGACGGCTTCGGACGCGAGTGCCACGACCGCGGCCGCGACGATCGCGAGCGACGCGAACCCGAGGGTGGCGCGCCACTGGGAGAAGAGCTCGGCCGCCGCGATCCGGAGGGCGTCGCGCGTGCGGAACGAGAAGTACGCGGTCACGACGAGCAGGTGCCCCGACCAGAGCGCGAGCACCGCGAGCATCACGATCGCGACCGGACGCAGCACGGCGCCGCCGGGCGCGGCATCCGCTCCGGTCGCGTTCACGACGAGGATCGCGGCCGCCGCGAGGACGGGCGCCCACCAGAGCGCGACGTCCTTCGCGTTCCGCGCGAGCCCGCGCCACAGGGCGCGCGCGGGGCGGAGGTCGGGCGCCTCCGCCCACGCCCGCTGCGCGTAGAGCGCCGCCGAGAGAGCCGGCGCGACCGGGAGGAGCGCCACGACGTAGAGCGCCGGCGAGACGCCGTCGGCGAGGCCGAGCGCCATCCACGCGAGCAGGGTCGGCGCGCCCAGCAGCGCGAGGAACGCCGCGAGGACGATCCAGCGGTACACGACGGCCGTGGCCCGGGAGAGGACCCCGGTGCCCACCTCGTCGACGAGCTCGGCGGCCATCCGTCAGCCCTTCACCGAGCCGAGCATGACGCCCGAGACGAAGTAGCGCTGCACGAACGGGTACACGCAGAGGATCGGGATGACCGTGAGGATCATCGTGACCGACTGGATGTTCGCGTTGAGGTCGGCCGCGGTGCTGCCCACGGCCGCGCTCTCGCTCGCGGTCGTGGAGGCGCCCGCGATGAGGTTCCGCAGGAACAGCGTGACCGGGAAGAGCTCGTTCTTGTCGAGATACAGGAACGCGCTGAACCAGTCGTTCCAGAACGCGACCGAGTAGAACAGGATCATCGTCGCGATCACGGCCTTCGACAGCGGCAGGACGATGCGCGTGAAGATCCCGAACCATCCGAGCCCGTCGATCTGCGCGGCCTCCTCGAGCTCGTGCGGGAGGTTCTCGAAGAACGACTTCATCACGAGCAGGTTGAACACCGAGATCGCGCCGGGCAGCACGATCGCCCACATCGTGTTCTTCATGCCGAGCGACGAGATGAGCACGTAGTTCGGCACCAGGCCGCCGTTGAAGAACATCGTGAACACGGCGATGCCGATGAGCAGACGGCGCCCGCGGAGGTGGTGCTTCGAGAGGACGTACGCGTACGACGTCGTCAGCGCCATCGCGATCGCCGTGCCGACGACCGTGTAGAGCACGGTGTTGCCGTAGTTGCGCCAGAACATCCCGTTGCCGATCACGGCCGCGTAGGTGTCGACGTTGAAGTCGACGGGCCAGAAGCTCACCTGCCCGGCCTTGATCGCGCCCGACGAGCTGAACGACTGCGCGAGCACCGTGATGAACGGATAGAGCATCGCGAGGCACACGAGGATGAGCAGGCCCGTGTTCACGACCGTGAACACGCGGTACCCGACGGAGTCGCGATTGCCGACCGTGCGGGACGGCGCCCGCTGAGCAAGAGTTACCACAGGCTCGTTCCCACCATTCGCCGGGACAGGTAGTTCGCGCCGAGGACCATCACGAGGCCGATGAGGGCCTGGAAGAGTCCGATCGCGGCGGCGTAGCTGAGGTTGTTCGACACGAGGCCGACGCGGTACAGGTACGTCGAGATGACGTCTCCCGTCGAGTACGTCAGCGGGTTGTAGAGGAGCAGCACCTTCTCGAACCCGACGTTGAGGAACGACCCGATGTTGAGGATGAGCAGCGTGATCATCGTCGGCCGGATGCCCGGGAGCGTCACGTGCCAGATCTGCTGCAGCCGGTTGGCGCCGTCGATGCGCGCGGCCTCGTAGAGCGACTCGTCGATCGTCGTGAGCGCCGCGAGGTAGAGGATGGTCCCCCATCCGACGGTCTGCCACGCCTCGGACCCGACGTAGACGGCGCGGAACCACTCCGGCCGCTGCAGGAACGGGATGGCCTCGCCGCCCATCGCGGTGATGATCTGGTTGACCGTGCCCTGCAGCGACAGCAGCTGCATGACCATGCCGACGACGATGACGACCGACAGGAAGTGCGGCAGGTACGAGATCGACTGCACGACGCGCTTGAACGCGCGCTTGCGCACCTCGTTGAGCATGAGGGCGAGGATGATCGGCAGCGGGAAGCACACGAGGAGGGTGAGGCCGCCGAGGATGGCCGTGTTCGCGAACACCTGCCAGAAGGCCGGGTCCTTGATGAACATCTCGACGTAGCGGAAGCCGACCCACTCCTCGCCGAGGATGCTCCCGCCGGGGCGGAACCGGCGGAACGCGATGACGTTGCCGATCATGGGGCCGTAGCGGAAGATCGCGAAGAAGATCAGGGGCAGCAGGGCGAGGGCGTAGAGCTGCCAGTCCCGCCGCAGCGCGGTGCGCCAGGGCGTCCGGCCGCGTCGCCCTGAGCGGCCGCGGGGCCCGCCCGCGGTCGTGATCACGCGGGTCGTCGTCGCGCCCGGCGGAGCGGAGGACGGGTCTGCGGCGAGCGCCGCACCCGTGGTCGTGGAGGTCATGTCGTCATCCCTTCGACGGGTTCCGGGTCGCCGCCGCGCGCGCGGCGGCGACCCGGAGTGCGTCAGCCGTTCTGTTCCGCGAAGCGCTCGCGCGCGCCGTCGATGAGATCGACATAGGTCTGCAGGCCGGCGGCCTCCAGCTCCGCGACGTACGCGTCCCACTCGGAGAGGTCGCGGTCGCCGAGGATGAACTGCAGCGTCGCGGTGCGGACCGCGTCAGAGAGCGGTGTCGACAGGAGCGACGCCTGCTCGAGCTCGGCCTCGTCGAGCGGGGCGGGCGGGTTCGGGTCGCGCGGCGTGCGCGTCGACAGGACGGTGTCGATGTACTCGACGAACTGCGGTGCGTTGTACGACTCCTTGAGCTCTCGCGACTCGGTCGATCCCGCGAGCACGTCGTTGCCCCATCCGAGATCCTTCTTGATGTCGGTCGCGCCGTCGGGGTTGATGTTGAAGTCGTCGTACGAGAACTCGGGCTTCAGGGTGATCGTGCCGTCGGCCGCCTTGTCGTAGGTCTCTCCCTCGACGCCCCAGCGGAGCAGCTCGCGCGCCTCCGGGTTGTAGTAGAGCCAGTCGAGGAACTGCAGCGTCGCGATGAAGTTCGGCGACTCCGCGATGTCGGCGCTCAGCATGAACCCGTTCCAGAAGTTGCGCGGCTCGACGACCATGCCCGCCTCTCCGCCCGGGGGCGCGAGCTGGACCAGCTCGTAGTCGGTCACGCCGGCCGCGTCGAGGGCCGCCGCGAACTCGTTCACCGTGCCGTTCGAGCCGGAGGCGGCGAAGACCTGGTTGTTCGCGATCTTCTCCGCGACGTTCGCCGCGCCGCCGCCCGCATCGGCCGCCGTGAACGACTCGGTGTCGAGCAGGTCGGCCTCGACGAGCCCGTGGAAGTACTCGACCATCGAGCGGTAGCCCTCGGACGTGCCGGCGTACTCGAGCTCGCCCTTCTCCTCGTTCCAGATCGTGCCGTCGCCGAAGCCCCATCCGGCCTGCGTGCCGAACGCGTGGGCCGCGTAGTTGAGCATCGACTGGCCCTCGAAGCCGTCGGCCAGGGGCTTCGAGTCGGGGTACTTCTCCTTGATGAGCTCGAGGCCCGTGCGGAGGTCCTCCCAGGTCTCGGGCGCCGGAGCGCCGACCTCGTCGAACAAGTCCTTGCGGATGATGAGCGTGAAGACCGGGACCGAGACCTCCTGCAGGCCCGGCAGCATGTAGTACTTGCCGTCGGACTGCTTGAGCCGCTCGACCATCGCGCCGAGGTCCCACTCCTCGACGTACTTCTGGAAGTTCGGCATGTACTCGACGTAGTCGCTGATGGGGAGGACGGCGCCCGACGAGACGAACGGCTCCTCCTCGCCCGTGTAGACGAGCGGGATGACCGTGGGGGCGTCGCCGGCCGAGATCAGCAGGCTGCGCTTCTCGGTCGCGTCGCTGAATGGGATGTGGGTGAGGTCGATCGAGACGCCTGTCCGCTCCTCGATGACGTCGAAGATCTGCCAGTCGTCGGTGACCGGCACCTCGGGCCAGTCGGTCCAGAGCATCGAGAGGTCGAACGGCTCCGTCGCCGTGAACTGCTCGTCGGCGGCGAAGTCCTCCATCGCCCCGACCGACTGCGCATCGACATCGACTTCGGCGGCGTCTCCGCCCTCTGCCGTGCAGGCGCTCGTCGCGACGAGGCCGGCCACCACCCCCGCTGCTGCGACTGCGCGGACCCACGTTGTCCGGCGCGTGGAACGAACCATGATTCTCCTCTTCGAGATCGGCTGCTGTGCTCGCGGCTCCGAAACTTTCGGAAGCAACTTCGAGACTTTCTGAAGAGTAGGGCGGGCCCGAAACGTTGTCAATAGCCACAATTAGCGCGAGGGAGGAGCCCGCCTCGAGCATCCGGCGTGACCCAGGCGTCGACAGTGTCCGGGGTCCGCGCGAGACTGCTCGCGTGACCTCAGACGGCTATGCGTCCGACTTCCTCGACATCGATCTCCCCCTTCCCGCGCCCGATCCGGCTCGCGCCATCCGCGAGCTGGCCTATCCGCGGTTCTCCGTCCTCCTCGACACCGATCGCCGGCTGGCGGCGGTCACCGCCGTGAACATCGACGGCGCTCAGCTGCAGGATCTGCGCCGCAGCGGCGAGTGGCGCCTCGATCCGCGCGTGCCCGAGCGTGAGCAGACCGGGCCCGCGGTGTATGCCGGCAACGACCTCGATCGCGGGCACCTCGTCCGCCGCCGAGACCCGGGCTGGGGCTCGGTGAACGACGCGCGCGCCGCGATGGAGGCGACGTTCTTCTACACGAACGCCGCGCCCCAGGCCGCGGGCTTCAACCAGTCGAAGGAGCTCTGGCTCGGCCTCGAGGACCACGTGCTCGCGTACGCCGAGACGACCGATCAGCGTCTTTCGGTCTTCACCGCCCCGGTGCTCGATGGCGACGACCCGCCCTATCGCGGCATCCGGGTGCCGCTGCGCTTCTGGAAGATCGCCGCGTGGCGCACGGACAGCGGGCTCGCGGCGACCGGCTTCGTGCTCGACCAGACCGACCTCGTCGACACGAGCGGGGGCCGGTTCGCGACGCCGCCGCTCGGCGCGTTCCGCACGTTCCAGGTGCCGATCGCCGACATCGCCGAGCTCGCGGAGCTCGACCTCGGGCTGCTGCAGACCGCCGACGTGCTCGATCGCCCCGAGGTGCGGGCGAGCGGATGGCGCGCGCTGAGCTCGCGGGAGGACGTCATCGTGTGAGCAGAGAGGGCTGAGCAGGTGCGATGAGGGTTCAGACCGGCGTCGGGCGGGGCACCGCCAGGCCGGGCTCCACCACCTGGCGGAGGAACAGGTTCTCCTCCGCCTGGCGCTCATAGCTCGAGGGGTCTCGCGTGCACTCGGGGCACCAGTGGCCCCCGCGGAGAATCAGCCTCGGACTCCCCGCGAAGACGTGTCCGAGCGCGCATCGCCAGATGAGCGGAGTCGCCGCGTCGCCGACGGAGGCGTCGCCGAGCAGCTCACCGCCGCGGAAGGCGGCAGCTTCGCGGTAGTCGCCGGCATCCCACTCCGCCGACGGCTTCGACTCGTCATACCCGTGGTCCAGGAACGCAGGAGTCCTCGAGGGTGCGGGCGGGATGAATGTCCCCCAGCCGCCGATCCGCTCCCACCTCTCCCATGAGCCGAAATGGGCGGACACCTCCTCGATGTTCCGCGTGCGCACGGCGGCCATCGTGCCCCGCGGCCGGCGAGTGAGGGGGCGCATCACCAGGTTCTTGACGATCCACGACGGCACCCGTCCCGCCGACCGAACGGAGCGGGGCGCGGACCTGATCGCACGCTCGAGGGCCTCGGCGAACGTGTCGCGACGAAAGGGCACGAGCGCGTCGAGCCGGTCGCTGTCTGTGTACCACTGGCCATGGAAGTTCTGGAGCGCGAACCAGTTGCGGTCATACCAGCGTCGGATGTCGGCAACGCCCATCGCCGCGCCGAGCGCCGTCTGCAGCTCCCAGTTGGTCAGACGCCACCCCTCCCCGCCCCCGATGTTGTAGATGCCTCCCCAGAGCTCCTCGGGCACATCGGACGCCGAGATGCCCACGAGCAGCCGCGCCGCGTCCTCGACCGAGACCCACTCCATGACCCCGCCGAACGGAGAGTGGGTCATGATCGGGTCCCTGATCTCCAGCATCGCGGGGTGGAAGATGCCGGTCTGCCGGAGCCACGCCCAGCGGGGCAGACCCGAGTCGATGAGGAGGCGCTCCGCGACGATCTTCGTCTGGCCGTACTCGTCGAACTGAGAGACCCGCAGGGGATCTCCCACCCGACCCCAGTGCACCGGCTCCTGGCGGTCGCCTGTCTGGGCGACGGAGCCGATCCCCACCACCGCGATCGATCCAGGGTCGTCCTGCGCGCGGACGGCCCGGATGATGTTCTGCATCGACCCGATGTTCACGCGCCGGGCGAGCGCGGGCTTCTCGTCGGCAGCGGGCGAGACCACCGCGCCGACATGAAGCACGACGTCGACTCCGGTGACCGCGGCGAGCACGTCGTCGTACCGGACGAGGTCGCCCCACACGACCTGCAGATTCGGCATATCGCGGAACTCGTCGAGCACGCTCCGATCGGCGGCATTCGGCAGCGCGAACGCACGGACCGTCAGCTCGGGGTGCTCGCGGAACGCGCGGAGCGTCGCTCGCCCCCAGTTCCCGGTGGCGCCCGTGAGGAGGACGGTGCGGGGCGGACGAGGGCTCACGACTCGAGCTCCTCGACGTCGAGACGACAGCTGAGGGCGATGAGCTGGTCGAGCGCGTCGTCGGAGATCTCCACACCGGGGAACCGCGCGAACTGCGCCATCGGCATCGACTCGACCATCCGCAGCATGTCTGCACTGTCTTCGGCGGCGGCTCTCTGCTCGGCGGTGGCCTCGGACACCATGGCCTGCATGAGCGCCGGGCCGACGACGGGGTGGCCGAACCAGTCCCCGACCGTTGATTCCAGGCTCAGAGGCGCCGGCCGGTCGACATCGCCGTCGAGAGTGACGGTCGCCGCGGTCGTGATGTCCGCGGACGATCGGCCGATCTCGACGCGATACTCGCCCGGCTCGACCTGCCAGCGTTCGCGCTGCGTGTCCCAGTAGGCGAACGCCCGCCTGTCGAGGGCCACCTCCACCGTCCGGGTCTCGCCCGGCTCGAGATGCACCTTGCGGAAGGCCGCGAGCTCGCGGACCGGGCGACGCACCGGTGCGGGCGCGGGCGCGACGTAGACCTGGACGACCTCCGCCCCGGCTGCCTGCCCCGTGTTGCGGACGGCGACTCGCACGACTGCCGCGTCCGGGCCCGTGACGGCGAGTTCGACGACGTCGTGAGCGAACGTCGTGTACGACAGGCCATGCCCGAACGGGTACCGAACCGGCCGGTCGGCCGTGGCGTAGTACCGGTAGCCGACGAAGACCCCTTCGCCGTATCGGACGACCTCGTTCTCGCCGGGGAAGTTGAGGTACGACGGGGTGTCCTGCAGCCGGAGCGGGATGGACTCGGCCAGTCGGCCGGAGGGGTTCACCGCCCCCGTCAGCACGTCGGCGAGAGCCCCGCCGACGGCCTGGCCCAGCGCCCATCCCTCGACGATCGCGTCCACGGAGTCATGCCACGGCTCCAGTGAGACGACGCCGCCGTTGGAGAGCACAACGACGGTGCGACGCGCACGGCCGGCCACAGCGTGGATGAGGGCCACATGCTCTTGTGGCAGGTCGATCGTCGAACGATCGAAGCCCTCTGACTGCTCCTTCTCGGAGAGCCCGACGAACACCACGGCCACGTCGGCGGCAGCAGCCGCTTCTGCGGCCTCCGCACGCAGCTGCGCCGGATCTCCGTCGTCCGCATAGCCCGGGGCGAACGAGACGCTCGTCTCTCCGAGCGCGACCCGCAGCTCGTCGAACGGGATGTCGAGACGCGTCGGCGTGACATGCGAGCTGCCGCCGCCCTGAAACTGCGGCTCGACCGCGAGGGTGCCGATGACGGCGACCTTCTGGCCCTCGCGCAGGGGCAGGGTCTGGTCCTCATTGCGCAGCAGCACCACGCCCGCCGCCGCAGCGCGCCGCGCCAGCGCGTGGTGCGCCTCCGTGTCGAATGCGGACGGCTCGTCTGGCAGCCGCGTTCGGTCGACGAGCGCGGCCACGCGCGCGGCGGCCTGTTCGACGACGGCCCGGTCGAGCCGGCCGTCGCGCACAGCCCGGAGGATCGCCTCCGTACCCTCGTCGCCGGTGCCGGGCATCTCGAGATCCAGCCCCGCGCGGAGGGCCTCGACCCGGTCCTTGATGGCACCCCAGTCTGAGACCACGAGACCGTCGAAGCCCCACTCGTCGCGGAGGAGCTCGGTCAGCAGCCAGCGGTTCTCCGACGCGAAGACGCCGTTGATCGCGTTGTACGCGCTCATCACCGACGTCGGCCGGGCCTCCGTCACCACGCGCTCGAACGCGGGGAGGTAGATCTCGCGCAGCGTCCGCTGGTCGGCTTCCACGCTGACGCGCATGCGCCCGGTCTCCTGGTTGTTCGCGGCGAAGTGCTTCACCGACGTGCCGACGCCGGTGGACTGCACCCCACGGACGTACTCCGTGGCGAGCATCCCCGTGAGCAGCGGATCCTCCGACAGGTACTCGAAGGTGCGGCCGCCGAGCGGGGATCGCTTGATGTTGATCGCCGGCCCGAGGATCATGTTCACGTTCAGCGCGCGAGCCTCCTCGCCCAGTGCCACCCCGACCTCGCGCATCAGCTCCGGGTCCCATGTCGAGCCCATCGCGACCCCGGGCGGGAAGCACGTGGCGGGCAGGGACTCGTTGAAGCCGAGGCTGTCGACCGCACCGTCCTGCCGACGCACGCCGTGCGGTCCGTCGACCATGATCATCGACGGCACTCCGGCGGCTTCCCGCGTCGACCAGAAGTCGCGGCCGGACAGCAGCATGGCCTTCTCCTGCAGGTCCGAGTCCGCCGCGATCGGCGCGGGGGCGGTGAACACGTCGGCGGGAATCGGCTCGCCGGCGTTCAGGGCGGCGAATCCGCGTTCGAGGTCGGCGAGCACCCCCACCGGGTCGGGGAGCATCCCCGTGATCTGCCGCGGTGTGAGGTCTTCCTGGCCCCGGAGCCCGCCGGACATGTGGTCGGCGGCGCCCGGCACCCACTTGCCGATGACGCCCTTGAGCACATCGAGTGCGGGCTTGTGGTCGACGATGTCGCCCATCCGCGAGTCGACCGTGTACACCCGCGCGACCTCGGCATCCACCTCGAACGGCTCTTGCCAGTGGTGCTCACCCGCGGCGACCTCGAACGCTCTGCCCGAGGGGAGGACGACCTCGGCCCTCACTCCCACCGGGATCGTGGCGGAGACCAGGATCCCGCCATCGCGGAGCTCCCAGCCCGCCGAGGCGATTCCGTATGGCGTGTGCAGGGTCGCCGAAGCGGAGCTCAGGCCGCGACGCGGCGGCTGCGGGGCGATGCGAAGCCGCCGGTATCCGGGAGCGGCGGCCGCGAGCCCGGCCACGACGCGGTGCATCCAGTCGGCCACCGCGCCGAACGCGTAGTGGTTGAAGGACGTCATCCCGCTGGGATTGACGCTCCCGTCCGGCAGGAGCGAGTCCCACCGCTCCCAGATCGTCGTGGCTCCCTGTTCGACCGTGTACAGCCATGAGGGCGCCTCGGTCTGCAGCAGCAGTCGGTACGCCGTGTCGGCGTGCCCGTTCGCGCTGAGCGCATCGGTGAGGATCGGCGTGCCGATGAAGCCCGTCGGGATCCGGTACCCGTTGCCCGCGACGATCTCCGCGAGACGGTCGGCGGCGTGGCGACGCTCATCGGCGTCGTGGATGAGATCGAACGTCAGGGCGAGGGAGTACGCGGTCGCGGAGTCGGACAGCAGGCGCCCGGAGCGCGAGACGTACTCGCGGTGGAAGGCCGCCTTCACCTCGCTCGCCAGCGCGCCATACCGTTCGGCGTCCGCAGAGCGCCCAAGCAGCGCCGCCGCGTCCGCGACGATCCGGGCGGAGCGCGCGAAGTAGGCGGTGGCCACGATCTCGGGGTAGGTCTGGGCCTGTTCGGGGCGGTCGGCCGGCGCGGTCGGGTCGAGCCAGTCGCCGAACTGGAATCCCGCGCTCCAGATCCGGTCAGGGCCGGCAGCGGCGGTGACCTCGTCGACCCACGCGGCCATGCTCTCGAACTGCGTCTCGAGCACTCCGATGTCGCCGTAGGCCTGGTACAGGGTCCACGGCACGACGGTGGCGGCATCGGCCCAGCCCGCCGTCGGGCCTGTGTAGCCGGTGACGATCGCGGGGACGACCATGGTCGTGCCGCCGTACTTCCTCTGCTCTGCCGCGAGATCCTTCAGCCACGACACCAGGAAGCCGGCCGAGTCGTAGAGGTAGGTCGCGGTGGGCGCGAACACCTGCAGGTCGCCCGTCCACCCCAATCGCTCATCGCGCTGAGGACAGTCTGTCGGGACGTCGACGAAGTTGCCCCTCATCCCCCATACGACGTTCTCGTGGAGGCGGTTCACGAGCGGATGGTCGGTCTCGAACCATCCCGTGCGCTGCATGTCGGAGTGCAGCACCTCGGCTGTCACGGCCTCCGGGTCGATCGGGCCGGGCCAGCCGGTGACCTCGGCGTACCGGAACCCGTGGAACGTGAAGCGCGGCGACCAGCTCTCGGTGCCGACCCCGGCGAGCGTGTAGCTGTCTGTCGCCTTCGCTCCGCGCAGCGGCGCGACCGCGAGCTCGCCGCCTTCGAGGACCTCGGCATGGCGAAGGGTGACGCGGGTGCCCGCTTCACCCTCGACGGTGAGACGCAGTCTGCCGACGAGGTTCTGCCCGAAGTCCAGGATGGTCGCTCCCGACGGCGAGGTGAGCACCCGCTGCACGGGGATCCTCTCCACGACTCGGACAGGAGGCCCGTCGGGCGCCGAGAGCTCGACCTCGCCGAGCGGGCGCACGGCGACGGGAGTCCAGCCGTCCGTCGCGGCGTCAACCGTCGACCACGCGGGATCGAAGTCGCGCGCGTCGTAGTCCTCGCCGTTGTACAGATCCGCGGCGTGTATCGGTCCCCTTCCCGCGACCCAGTCCGTCCCGGAGGCGACAGTCTGCCGGGTGCCGTCCGCGTAGTGGACCTCCAGCTGGACCATAACGCCGAGGTGGTCGCCGTAGAGGGCCCGCTTGCCACCCCACCCGAGGTAGCCGCGCCACCATCCATCCGCCAGCCACGCGCCGATGGCGTTCTCGCCGCCCCGCACGAGACCGGTGACGTCGTACGTGGTGTATCGGAGCCGCGACTCGTAGGCGGTCCATCCCGGCGCGAGCTCGTCGTCGCCGACCCGGTGTCCGTTCAGTTCCAGCTGGAACAGCCCGTGGGCGGTGGCATAGACCCTGGCCCGCACCACCTCGCTGTCCGAGCGGGTCCGGAAGGCCCCGCGCACCAGGGGTGAAGCGACGGCGGAATCGGCGGGCCCGACCATCTGCGCGGACCAGTCAGACCGCTCCAGCAGTCCGGCCTCGACGCACGCCCATGCGGACCAGTCACTGGCGGAACCGTCCGTGTCGACCACTCGGACGCGGATCTCCCTGCGCTCGCGCGACGTCAAGGGCTCGAACGGCCACGGCACGAGAACCGAGTCCGGGCTGTCGACGCGCACACTCGCACCGTCGCGCTGCTGCACCTCGTAGGCCGACTGCGACCAGTCGGCGGGCGCGTCGGTGACGACCCAGGAGAGACGGGGCCGGGGCTGGCCGATTCCGAGGGCGTTCGAGGAGTGCTCGAAGCGGATGGGACTGAGGGTGAGCGACATCGCGTGGAGCTTTCTGAGAGGAGGGATCAGCGAACGGAGCGGATGCGGAGGACGGCGATGCCGGCCAGGAGCACCGAGACAGCGGCGACGATGAACAGCAGCGTGTAGTTGCGGTCGCCGCCCTCCGCCCCGATGAGGAGGATCCCGGACGCGGCGAGCGGCGCGATCGACTGGGGGATCGACGTGGCGAACCCGGTGATCCCCATGAACCGGCCGGCGTCGGTCTCGCGCTCGGGAAGCACGTCCAGAAGCAGCGCCTGGTCGACCGCGGCGAAGAGCCCGAGTCCGACGGACGTCACCAGCGAACCGGCGACGAGAACAGCGAGGTCGGGAGCGTATGCCTGTGCCAGCATCCCGCCGGCCATGATGAGCCCCCCGACCAGCACGAACAGCCGGCGCCGCTTCAGCCGGTCGGAGAGGAACCCCCCGCCGATCGCGCCCAGTGTCACGGCGAGCACTCCGGCCATGCTGAGGGATGCCATGATCCCCGCGACCGATTCCACGGCGATGCCGAGGCGGTCGGCGAAGAAGAACGCCGTGTAGGTCGTGTTCAGCGTGATGCCGGTGTAGAAGAGGAACCTGCCCAGCCAGTTCCACGAGAAATCGGGGTGCCTGCGCGGGTTGTAGAGGTACTTCGAGAGCAGCTGGAGGACCGTGATCGGGTCCTTCGGCAGGCCTCGGCTGTCGTCCTCGTGCACGAGCGTGACGAACAGCACGACGAAGACGACTCCGACCGCGCCCGGCACGAGGAAGAGCAGCAGCGGGTCGCCCGTGAAGAACTGGGCGAGGATCACACCGAACACGGGCGCGATCTGCGTGGCGAAACTGGTCAGCCCCGCGACCTTGCCGCGCTGGGATTCCGGCAGGCGGTCCGCTGTGGAGATCTGGAGGTTGCTCAGCGCCGTACCCCATCCCCATTGCGCGAGGATCCAGCCGAGCCCGACGACGAGCACGTTCGGGGCGAGCGCCATGACCACCAGCGACGCGACGCCCACGACCATGCCGCCGATCATGAAGGGGCGTCGCCGCCCGAGAGGAGTCCGCGTCCGGTCGCTCCACACGCCCATGAACGGCGCGGTGAGCATCACGAACAGCGCACCGGCGCCCGTGATGTAGCCCAGGTACTCCGGATGACCGGGCGCGAGCGTGTTCACACGGATCGTGAGCGAGATCGCCAGCGGGGTGATGAAGGCCATGAAGACGCCGAACTGCGCCAGCACCATGAACCAGATGTAGCGAGGGCCGACCTTCGGCAGTTCGGGAGCGGAGCGCGCTGCTCCTTCGAGCTCCACGGCGTTCGCCGTGGGAGAGGGAGTGGACGCCGGAAGCGGCGTGACGAGGGGCTCGTCGTTCGTCGGGGTCATCGGAAGACTCCATTGTCTGAGGGGAAACTAGCGCGTGCTAGTGGTTGATCCAGGATGCTACGGTAGGTGCACTAGCGCGCGCAAGTCCAAAGGAGAGCGAATGGCGACAACCGCACCGAAGCGAGTCACCGCCGCGGACGTCGCGCGTTCACTCGGCCTCTCGCGCGCCACCGTCGGCTTCGTTCTGAACAACACGCCGGGTCAGACCATCCCGGAAGCGACCCGTGCGCGCGTGCTCGAGGAGGCGAACCGTCTGGGATACCGCGCGAACACCGCGGCGCGGGCGCTGGCCAGCGGGAAGAGCCGGATTATCCTCCTCGTGCTGCCGGACTGGCCGCTCGACCACAGCATGCGGACCCACCTCGACGAGGCGTCCCTCGCGCTGGACGAGGCGGGGTACTCCCTCGTGACGATGACTCCGCACCCCGGGGGCCAGGCACGCCCGCTCTGGGAGACGCTCCGGCCGGATGTCGTCATCGGCCTGGCGCCGTTCACGCCGGAGCAGCTCGCCGAGATCCGGGCGAGCGGCGTCGACCAGATCATCCCTCCGTTTCCCGGCGGCGATGAGGCTGCCGAAGGAGGTCTCGGCTTCGCCGACGGGCCGCGTCTGCAGGTCGAGCACCTGCTGTCGCGCGGGCGCCGGCGCGTGGCCTTCGCGGCCTCGGCCGACCCACGACTCGCAGACCTCGTGATGCAGCGCCGCGACCTCGCGTCCCGCACGCTGCACTCGCTGACGAGATCGGGGTTCGTCGCCGACTCCCCCATCACCGAGGCCAACGCCGCGGAGGAGCTTGCCCGCTGGATGGATCTGGGCGTCGACGGCATCGTCGCCTACAACGATGACATCGCGGCGACGGTCCTGGGCGCCGCCGTCCGCTCGCACATCAGCGTGCCGGATCGGCTCGCCATCATCGGCCACGACGACACGCCGCTCGCGCGCCTCGTCGTGCCGGCCCTGTCGACCGTGCGTCTCGACAACGCCGGACTCGGCCGCTACCTCGCCGCACTCGCCCTCAGCGCTGCCACGGGATCGACGCCGCCGGCCGCCGGGCCCGAGACGGACGCGCACCTCGTGGAGCGGGAGACGACCTAGGGCCACAGCCACGGGCGCACGATCCTCGAAACGACGAATCCCCTCAAGGCCGAGCAGGCGCAGCACTACTCGGCCTTGCGCTTGTCAAAGACGAGCAGCACTCGGCCGCGCTCAGCCGCTTCATGATCCGGACGGAGTCGGTGGCGTCGTCGCAGATCGAGCGGATCACCGCGTTCTACGACCACCCGGCCATGGGCGCCGCCGAGATCGACCGCCGATCGGGTTCCTCAGAGCAGTGAACGACGAAACCCCCTCGCAAAGGAGGGGGTTTCGGGTGGCGGTGACGGTGGGATTTGAACCCACGGTAGGGGGTTACCCTACACAACTTTTCGAGAGTTGCACCTTCGGCCGCTCGGACACGTCACCGCGGACAAGCTTAGGACAACTGCGCCCCAGACGCGAATCGAGCGTTCACCATCCCGTCACCCGGGCGAGTCGCGCCGCGCTCGCCTCGGCGCCCGTCGCAACCCCGGCCTGGAGCAGCGCGAGCCGCAGCTCGTCGGCCATCCCGTCGAGCAGCCGCGCGACGCCATCCGCTCCGTCCGCCGCGAGCGCCCACCAGGCCGGGCGCCCGACGAAGACGGCCCGCGCACCGAGAGCCAGGGCCGCCAGCACGTGACGCCCGTCGCGGATGCCGCTGTCGACGGACACCTCGGCGTCCGCGCCGACCGCCTCGACCACCTCGCCGAGCGCGTCGACCGCCGAGATCGAGCCGGCGAGTCGCCGGTGCCCGTGCGTCGAGACGACGACGCCCGCCGCGCCGGCATCGACCGCACGACGCGCGTCGTCGCCGCGCAGCACGCCCTTCACGACGACCGGCAGGCCGGTCACGTCGCGCAGTCGGGCGATGTCATCGAGGCCCGGATTGCGCGCCGGGCGGTCGCCGAGCAGGGCGCGCTCGTCGGCCGTGAGGTTGGCGAGCCGCGCGCGAGCCGGCCCCTCCGGCCAGTTCACCGGCTCGACGTGCGGCTCGACGCGCAGCGCCGTGAGCTCGACGGTGAGCAGGATCGCCGCGGCCCCGGCCTCCGCCGCGCGCTCGGCGAGCGCCCAGGTCAGAGCGGGCTCGGCGAGCAGATACGTCTGGAACCACCACGGCGCCCCCTGCTCGGCGATGCGCGCGAACGGGATCGCCGTGTTCGTCGAGACGCCGATCAGGGTGCCCGACGCCGCGGCCGCGCGCGCCATCTCGATCTCGCCGTCGGGATGCGCCGCGACCTGCTGCGCCATCGGCGCGAGGAGGATCGGATGGTCGACCGGCGTTCCGAGAACGGTCGTCGCGACCTGAGCATCCAGCTCGCCGCGGAGGGCGGCCGGACGGAACCGCACGGCATCCCAGCGGTCCGCCTCGGCCTCGCTCGAGCCATCCGCCGTCGCCGCGACGTAGTCGAACACGTGCGCGGGCAGCAGCGCCCGCGCGCGCTCGCGCAGCCGCTCGATCTCCGCACGGGTCATCCGCTCACCGTACCCGCGACGCGCGCTCCACCCGCGCGCCTCACGCGACCGCGGTCGCCTCGAGCACGAGCGCCGACGCGGGGGCGAGCAGCGGCGTGCGCACGCCGACCGTCGACAGCAGCGAGCCCGGCAGCGTCACCGAGCCCTCCGCGATCCACGGCACCGGCCGCATGTCGAGCAGGTGGCCCGTCGTGAGCGCGCGGACGACCTCGACGCGATAGGTCCGCGACGGGTCGAGACCCGGGAGGCGCAGCGCTGGCGGCACGGCCCACTCCCCCGTCGCCTCGCGGGTGAGGCGGTAGAGCGCGTGCGCGCGGTCCTCCGACACGACCCCCGTGAGCGCGGCCCCCTCGTCGGCGACGGCGTCGTGCAGCAGCTCGCCCGTGTGCATGAGGGAGCGGAGGCGCTTGTACTCCGCGATCCACTCGGCGAGCTGCGTGCGCTCGTCGGCCGTGAAGCGCGTGATGTCGGTCTCGATGCCCGCCGAGGCGAAGAGCGTCGTCGCGATCCGGAACCGCAGGTCGGTGACGCGGTCGGTCGTGTGCGCCTGCGTCGGGCCGACGTGGCTGCCGATGAGCTCGGGCGGCAGGAGCAGCTCGGTCCAGCGCTGGATGCGCGTGCGCTCGAGCGGGTCGTTCGTGTCCGACGCCCACACGCGATCGGTCCGCTCGAGGATGCCGAGGTCGACGCGCGCGCCGCCCGACGAGCACGACTCGATCTCGACGTGCGGATGGCGGCGGCGCAGCTCGTCGAGGAGCGCGTAGACCGCGCGCGTCTGCGCGTCGACGCCCGCGCGCCCCGCGTGCACGGCCTCGAGCAGATCGCGGTTGTGATCCCACTTGAGGTACTCGATCGGGTACTCGTCGAGGAGGGCCCCGAGGGCCGCGAGCAGCCACTCGGCGACCTCGGGGCGCGCGACGTCGAGCACGTGCTGGTGACGCCAGGTGCGCGTCGCGCGATCGGATGGCGCGAGCACCCACTCGGGGTGCGCGCGGGCGAGATCGGAGTCGGGGTTGACCATCTCGGGCTCGACCCACAGCCCGAAGCCCATGCCGCGAGCGCGCACGTGGTCGACGAGCGCGTGCAGGCCCTCGGGCCAGACGGCCGGATCGACGGCCCAGTCGCCGAGCCCCGCCCCGTCGCTGCGCCGAGCCAGGAACCAGCCGTCGTCGAGGACGAACCGCTCGACGCCGACCTCGGCCGCGGCATCCGCGAGCGCGATGAGCGGCTCGAGCTCGTGGTCGAAGTAGACCGCCTCCCACGTGTTGAGCACGACCGGTCGCGGCGTGCGCGGATGGCCAGGGCGCGCGCGCAGCGAGCGGTGGAAGCGCGAGGAGATCCCGTCGAGCCCGCGGTCGCTCCACGCGAACCAGGCCGTCGGCGCGGCGAACGCCTCGCCCGCCGAGAGCACGATCTCGCCCGTGCGGAGCAGCTCGCCCGCTCCGAGCACGTTGCGCCCCTCGGCGAGGCGGTCGGTGCGGTACACCGCGTCGCCGCTCCAGGCCAGGTGCACGGCCCACGCCTCGCCCGTGCGGTCGTCGAAGCCGGGCGTCCCCACGACGGTCAGCGTCGGGGCGTCATGCCCGGTCCGCCCGCGCCGCGAGTCGCGGGCGTGCGACCCCATGGCGACCGGCCTGCGCTGCGGCGAGCGCTCGCGCGTCCAGCGGCCGGCGAGGTCGAGCAGCTCGCTCGCGCGCGCGGGAACCGGCAGCGTCGCATCGAGGGTCGACAGGTGGACGACGGCGTCGCCCGCGTTCTCGACGCGGTGGTCGACGCGCAGGATGCCCGCGGCGTCGAACCGCAGGGAGCTCTCGAGCACGAGGCCGTCCGCGCGTGCACGCAGGGCGAAGCCGCGGTCATCGCTCTCGACCGACTCCACGCGCCACCCCGGCAGGAGCGGCGCGCCGTCGACCGTGCCCGCGATGCCCGGGCGCCCCTGCCATCCGTCGCGCTCGGTCGGGAGCACCGTGAGCGGCCACGCCTCGTCGAGCGCGCTCGCCGTGACCTGGCGGGCGGACGCCGCGTCCAGCGCGGCGAGCGCGGCCTCGTCCACCGCTCCCGGATCCGCGCCCCAGTGGAGGACCTCGGGGAGATCCTCGCCGCGGAACGCCACGATGAGCGCCGCGCCCGCGGCGCGGAACAGCGTGGTCGTGCGCGGGGGTGCGCTCACGGGAGCTGAGGTGATGGTCATGCGGGCCTCCGTCTCGACGGCATCGTCAGAGACCAGGTTCCCGCGCGGGGCTCACTTTGTCAAATGCTGAAACAAACGCTCACGTGAGAAGTGCGCGGATGGCCAGCCCGGCCCCCGCGCGCGCCCACTCCGAGAAGTCCCACGTCCGCACGTCGAGATCGACCGGAGCGGCGTCCTTGTCGAGCCGCTCGTCGAGCGCGGCGCGCAGGGCGTCGCCCGCGAGCTCGACCACGGCGATGCCGTCTCCCGTGACGACGACCTTCTGAGGGTCGACGAGGCTCGCCACCGTCGCGATCATGACGCCGAGCGCGCGACCCGCGTCGGCGAACGCCGCGAGCGCGAGCTCGTCGCCCGCGCGCGCGGCCTCGACGACGCCCTCGTACTCGACGCCCGGGCGCCGGTAGGCGTTCACGATCGCGCTGTTCACGAGCAGGCTCGACGCGCAGCCGCGGTGGCCGAGGCCGCACCGCGGCCCGGCCTCGTCGACGATGAGGTGGCTGATCTGGCCCGCGCGATTGTGCGCGCCGTCGACCGGCCGGCCGTTCACGACGAGCCCGCAGCCGATGCCCGCGCCGACCGTGATGAGCACCATGTCGTCGATGCCCGCCCCCGCCCCGAACCAGTGCTCGGTCGCCGTGAGCGCCTGCACGTCGTTCTCCACGGCGCACGGAAGCCCGGTCGCGTCGCGCACGAGCGCCCCGAGCGGCACGTCGGTCCAGTCGAGGAAGAACGACCGCTCGACGAGCGCTCCGTCCGCGCCCTGGCTCACGCGGCCCGCGATCGCGATCCCCACCGACGTCAGCGTCGGGTAGTCCGCCGCGTATCCGCGCGCCACGTCGGCGATCTCGGCGACGACATCCGCGGGCTCGCGCGATGCGAGCGGACGCTCGGTGCTCTCGACGGCGGACGCCGAGAGGTCGGTGACGACCGCGTAGAGCGTGTCGCCGGTGAGCTTGATCCCGAGGAAGTGGCGAGCCGACGCGCGCAGATGCAGCATCTCGGACGGACGCCCCGTCTGCGCCATGAGGCGCGTGCCGCCCTCGGTGAGCAGACCGGCGTCGACGAGGGAGCGCGTGATGCGGGTGAGACTCGCGCGGGAGAGGTGGAGGCGGCGCGCGATCTCGGCGCGCGGGAGCTCGCCGTGGATGAGCACCTCGAGAAGCGCCGCCCGCATCGCCGGCGACATCTCGCCGATCTCGCCGCCCGCGAGCGCCGTGTCCTCGACGTCCATGTTTGTCACCCTTCTGAACATACTCGCTTGTGCTCGGCCACCCGCGCTGGAAAGATCACAGTACACACGCGGCCGCGCCCCGCCGCGACACCCGAGATCACGGAGGATCCGTCGTGCCCGAGACCCTGCACTGGCGCGCCGAGCGCGTCCACGTCGCCCTCGCCCTGCCCGAGGACGGGCCCGTCTCGGTGCTCGCGATCCGGCCATCCGGGTCTCCGGCGCCCGCTCCCGTGCTGCCCGAGGGGCACGGCGAGCAGCCTCTCGTCGAGCTGTCGGCGTTCGGCCACGGCCGGTTCCCCGGCAGCTTCCGTCACGTCGACACCGTGATCGGGCACGCGCTGCGCTACGTCGGCCACGAGGAGTCGGAGCAGGACGGATGGCGCGAGCTGCGCGTGCGACAGGAGGACGCGTCGCGAGGGCTCCGCGTCACGAGCGTGCTCGCGGCGCATGCGTCCGCACCGGCGCTGCGCGCGTGGACCGAGGTCGCGGTCGACGGCGACCTCGTCGTCGACTTCGTGTCGAGCTTCGCGACGGGCTCGTTCCTCGCCGACGCGCGCACGGCATCCGTCGACGACATCGTCGTCGCGCACGCCGACAGCGACTGGATCGCCGAGAGCAGGTGGCGCGTGCAGCCGCTGCGCGAGGCGGGCCTCGTCGACGTGGGCCGCGCCGCGCACAACCACCAGCCGCCCCGCACGCGCCTCGCGCTCGGCAACCGCGGGTCGTGGTCGAGCGGCGAGAAGGCGCCCACAGGGGTCATCGCGTCCGCGCGCGACGACTACGCGCTCGCGTGGCAGATCGAGCACAACGGACCGTGGGTCGCCGAGCTCGGCGAGAACGGGCACGGCGCCTACCTGCTGCTGTCCGGCCCGACGGACCAGGAGCACCAGTGGTCCGTGCGGCTGCGCGACGGGGAGACGTTCACCTCCGCGCCGGTGTCGATCGCGGTCGCCGAGAGCGGCGTGGAGGCGGCGCTGCAGGCGCTCACCGACCAGCGCCGCGCCATCCGCCGCCCGCGCGACGCCGACGACGCGCTGCCCCTCGTCTTCAACGACTACATGAACACGCTCATGGGCGACCCGACGACCGAGAAGCTCCTGCCGCTCATCGACGCCGCGGCCGAGGCCGGAGCCGACACGTTCTGCATCGACGCCGGCTGGTACGCCGACGGGCACTGGTGGGACGGCGTCGGCGCGTGGGAGCCGTCGACCGCGCGCTTCCCGGGCGGCATCGGCGAGGCGACCGCGTACATCCGCTCGCGCGGGATGACCCCCGGTCTGTGGCTCGAGCCCGAGGTGATCGGCGTGCGGTCGCCGCTCGCGCAGACGCTGCCCGACGCCGCGTTCTTCTCGCGCGGCGGCGTGCGCATCGCCGAGCACGGGCGGCACCTGCTCGATCTGCGGCACCCCGCCGCCCGCGCGCACCTCGACGCGGTCGTCGACCGCCTCGTCGGGGAATACGGCGTCGCGTTCATCAAGATGGACGAGAACACGATGACCGGCCCCGGCACCGACCGCGACGGCCTCGCGCCCGGGCACGGGCTGCTCGAGCACGCGCGCGCCGTTCTCGACTGGATCGACGGCGTGCAGGCGCGCCATCCGGATCTCCTCATCGAGAACTGCGCGTCGGGCGCCATGCGGATGGACTACGCGATGCTCTCGCGCCTCCACCTGCAGTCGACCTCCGACCAGCAGGACCCCGTGGCGTACGCGTCGATCGCCGCGGCGGCGCCCGCATCCATCCTCCCAGAGCAGGCCGGCAACTGGGCCTATCCGCAGGCCGGGATGACCGATGAGGAGCGCACGTTCGCGCTGGTGAACGGAGTGCTCGGCCGCATGTACCTGTCGGGCTACCTCAACCGGATGACGCCGGACGAGCGCGCGGCGGTCCGCGATGCGGTCGCAGCGCACAAGGCCGTCCTCGGCGACATCCGGTCGCGCCGGCCGATCTGGCCGCTCGGCCTCCCGGCGTGGGAGGACGACTGGGTCTCCCTCGGCCTCGCGCTCGACGGCCACGCCTACGTCTCGGTGTGGCGGCGGCGCGGCGACGCGTCGGCACGGCTGTCGCTGCCCTGGGCGCGCGGACGCGCCCTCGAGGTCGCGCCGTTCTTCCCGTCGAGCGAGGGCGGATGGTCGTGGAGCTGGGATGCCGAGACCGGCGTCCTCGAGATGACGGCCCCGACGTCCGAGCCCTCCGCGCGCGTCCTCGAGGTCTGGATCGCCTAGCACCCCTCTGCATGTCTCGCTTCCCGCCGCCATCCGGTCGGGAAAGCCAGGGAAAACGAGACATGCAGGGTCTGTCAGGCCGCGCTGGCGGGAGCGGTGCGCGCGCCCTCCCACTCGCCCGTGAAGTGGTTGAAGCACACGGAGTTGTCGAGCTTCGCCCGGTCGGGCGCCGCCTCGCCGCTCACGACCTTGCCCACCCGCTCGGGGTCGGGCGCGGCCATCGCGAGCAGGCGCGTGTAGTCGTGCTGCGGGTCGAGGATGACCGCGTCGGCCGGGCCGCGCTCCACGACGCGCCCCTTGTACAGCACGAGGATCTCGTCGGAGAAGTGCCGTGCGGTCGCGAGGTCATGCGTGATGTAGAGCACCGCGAGGTCGTCCTCCCGCTGCAGCCGGCCGAGGAGGTTCAGCACCCCGAGCCGGATCGACACGTCGAGCATCGACACCGGCTCGTCGGCGAGCACGACCTGCGCCCCGGGGGCCAGCGCCCGCGCGATCGCCACACGCTGCCGCTGCCCGCCCGAGAGCTCGTGCGGGCGACGCGATGCGAACGACGCATCGAGGTTCACGCGCTCGAGCATCTCGATCACGCGCTCGTGCGTCTCGTCGGCGCCGCGCGTGCGCCGGTGGATCCGCAGCGGCCGCGCGATGTGGTGCTCGATCGAGTGGAACGGGTTGAGCGACGCGAACGGATCCTGGAAGACCATCTGCACGTGGCGCCGGTACTCGGCTGGCGCGACCGGGCGGCCATCCGCCTGCCGCACGTCGATCTCGCCCGACGTCGGGTGCTCGAGCTTCGAGAGGATCCGCGCGATCGTCGACTTGCCCGACCCCGACTCGCCCACGAGCGCGACCGTGCGTCCGGGCACGAGCTCGAACGAGACCCGGTCGACCGCGCGGAACCGCCTGCGGCGCAGGCCCTCCCGCACGCTGAACTCCTTCACGAGGTCCGTGACGCGCACCGTGGTCATGCTCGAGCCTCCGCTCCGTCGGCGACCGGCGACTCGTCGACGCCGGATCGGATGAACGCCCCGCGCGACCCGCTGAGGCTGGGGAACGAGCCGAGGAGCTTCCTCGTGTACTCGTGGTGAGGATCGCGGTACATGTCGTCGGCCGCGCGCAGCTCGACGATCTCCCCGCGCAGCATGACCGCGATGCGGTCGCTGATCTCGAGCAGCAGCGGCAGGTCGTGCGTGATGAAGATCACCGCGAAGCCCAGCTCGTCGCGCAGGCGCACGATCTCGCGCAGGATGTCGCGCTGCACGACCACGTCGAGCGCCGTCGTGGGCTCGTCCATGATCATGACCTGGGGCTCGAGGATCATCGCCATCGCGATCATGACCCGCTGGCGCATGCCGCCGGAGAGCTCGTGCGGGAACGACGTCAGGCGCGACGGATCCACGCCCACGCGGCGCAGGACATCCGCCGCGCGCTCGCGCCGCTCGGCCTTCGACATCCGCGGTCGGTGCGCGACGAGCACGTCCTCGAGCTGCGCGCGGATGCTGATGACCGGGTTGAGCGCGTTCATGGCGCCCTGGAACACCATGGAGAGCTTCGACCAGCGGAAGGCGCGCAGCTCGTCGTCGGCAAGGGCGAGCAGGTCGACGTCGCCGCCCTCGCGGTCGTGGAACACGATGCTGCCGCTCGCGATGCGGGCCGGCGGCTTGTGCAGCCGGTTCACGGCGTAGGCGAGGGTCGTCTTGCCGCAGCCCGACTCGCCCGCGAGGCCGAGGATCTCCCCCGCCGCGAGCTCGAACGACGCGCCCTTCACGGCCGTCACGGGCTGCTCCACCTCGTACACGACCGAGAGGTCGTCGATGGTGAGGACGGGACGGCGCGCTGTCGTCGCGCTCATGCCGCACGCTCCTTCCTGCGGGCCTCACGGCGCGCGCGACGCTCGCGACGCGCGTGGAGGCGCACGTTCTTGAGCTTGGGGTTGATGATCTCGTCGATCGAGAAGTTGACGAGCGACAGGCCCATCCCGAACAGCGCGATGACGAGGCCCGGCGGGACGAACCACCACCAGGCGCCCAGCGGCAGGGCGAACCCGTTCTGCGCGTAGAAGAGCATGGTGCCGAGCGTCGACGAGTTCGAGGCGCCCAGGCCGAGGAACGACAGGCCGGCCTCGCCGAGGATCGCCGCGATGACGGCGAAGACGAACTGCGACGCGAGCACGGGCAGGAGGTTCGGGAGGATCTCGACCGCGATCACGCGCCACGCCCGCTCGCCGGCGACCTTCGACGCCGCGACGTAGTCGCGACTGCGGATGGACAGGGTCTGGGCCCGCAGGACGCGCGCCGACCCCGCCCAGCTCGTCACGGCGAGGACGACCGCGATCGTCCAGAGGCCGCGCGCCTCGGCGGGCACGAAGCCCGAGATGACGATCACGAGCGGGAGGCCCGGGATGACGAGGAACACGTTCGAGAAGAGCGAGAAGGCCTCGTCGGCGAAGCCGCCGATGTACGCGCCGAGGATGCCGAAGAAGGCCGACAGCACGGTCGCGAGCACGCCGACGATGAGGCCGATCTCGAGCGACCCGCGCGTCGCGATCGCGAGCTGGGCGAAGACGTCCTGGCCGGTCTGGGTCGTGCCGAGGAGGAACTCCGCGGATGGCGGCGTGAGCCCGATGTCGCGGATGGCGCTCGGGTCGCCCACGAAGAAGGGGGCGATGAGCCCGAACAGGGTGATGCCGCCGATGAGCGCGAGCCCGAGCGCGAGCCAGGGCGTCATCGTGGGGAGCATCTGCCGCAGCGCCGAGCGCGAGCGGCGCACGCGATCGGCGCGCTGCTCGCGCGAGGTGCGCGAGACGATCGCCTCGGTCGCCTCGGCGACGGAGGGCTCTGTCCTGGGGGCGATGTTGGTCATGTCAGCTCCGGGCCCGCGTGCGGGGGTCGATGAGGCCGTAGAAGAGGTCGACGACGAGGTTCGCGCCGAGCACCGCGAGGGTGATGAAGAGGAACAGCCCCTGCATGAGCGCGTAGTCGTTGTTCGTGACCGCCGACAGGAGCTTCGATCCGATCCCGGGGTACGAGAACACCTGCTCGGTGACGACGGACCCGCCGACGACGAACCCGAGCGAGATCGCGAAGCCCGCGATCGACGGCAGCACGGCGTTGCGCGCCGCGTAGCTGCGCAGGATGCGCGACGCCGGCAGGCCCTTCGCGTGGGCCGTGAGGATGTAGTCCTCCGAGAGGGTCGAGACCATCATGTTGCGCATGCCCAGCAGCCATCCGCCCAGCGAGGCGATGACGATCGTCAGCGCCGGCAGGAAGCCGTAGTAGATGGCCGAGCCGATGAACTCGGCGCTCCACCCCGGGTTGAGCGCCACGTCGTACCCGCCCTGCGAGGGGAACATCCCGAGCAGGGTCGCGAAGAAGTAGACGAGGATGAGCGCGAGCCAGAAGTAGGGCACCGCGGCCAGCAGGGTGGTCGCCGGCACGAGGGAGTCGAGCCACGTGCCGGGCTTCCACCCGACGAGGGCGCCGAGGCCGACGCCGATGACGAACGAGAGCACCGTCGCGATGCCGATGAGGGCGATCGTCCACGGCAGGGACTGCCCGATGACCTCCGTGACCGGCGCCGGGAAGTAGGTCACCGACAGGCCGAGGTCGCCGCGCAGCACGTTCACGAGGTAGCTCCCGTACTGCACGATGAGCGGCTCCGACGTGTTGCCGCCGAGGAGGAGCTCGTAGGCCGCCCGGGTCTCCGCCGTCACCGTGCCGCCGCGCTGCTGGAGCTTGGCGAGCAGGATGTCGACGGGGTTGCCCGGGAGCAGCCTCGGGATGAGGAAGTTGAGCGTCAGCGCCGCCCACAGGGCGACGAGGTAGAAGCCCAGCTTGCGCAGGAAATAGCTCATGAGGTCGCGCCTCCCGTCTCGAACTCCTCCTCGGCCACGGTCACTTGCCCGTCGGCTCGAGGGCCTTGAAGACCTCGGCGTTGTCGGGCGATGCCCACACGGCCGGGAACGCGTAGAGGTCGTCCTCGGTCGGCCATCCGCTGAACTTCTCGACGTTGTACTCGCTCGTCGTGCCGCCGGTCAGGATCGGGATGTAGGGCATGTCCTCGACGATCGCCGCCTGGATGACGTCGAACTGCTCCTGCCGCGCCGCGGTGTCGTCCGGGTTCGTGCGCTTGAGGACGGCGAGCGCCTCGTCGACGGCCGGGTCGCTGAAGCGCGCCACGTTGACGGGAGCCGCCTGGCCGACCTCGGCGGTGTTCGCCGACGAGAGGAAGTTGTTGTACAGGTAGTACGGGTCGCTCACCGCGCCCTGGCCGAGCGAGTCGATCGCGAGCTGGTACGTGCCCTTGCTCTTCTTGTCGGTCCACTCGTTCCACGAGGACTGCGAGGCCGAGAGGCCGATGCCGGCCGCCTTCAGCTGCTGCGACATCGTGTCGATCGCCGTGATGTAGTCGGTCCAGCCCGTCACGACCTCGACGGTGAGCTCGAGCTTGACGCCGTCCTTCGCGTAGATGCCGTCCGAGCCCTTCTCGTAGCCCGCGCCGGTGAGGATCTCGTCGACCTTGTCGAGGTCGGCCTTCGCGGGCGCGACCTTCTCGTCGATCTCCGCCGAGATGAACTGCTCCTGCGCGGGCAGCAGGGCGAACGTCGGCGACATCTCGCTCGCCGTGCCCTGGAACGCGAGGGCGTTGAGCTGGTCGCGGTCCATGGCGTAGTAGATCGCCTGACGGACGGCCGGGTCGGTCTGGGGGCCCTCGCAGCCGAGGTCGGCGTTCGAGCACGACAGGAGCGCCATCTGGTTCATGGGCACCGTGATCGCCTCGTAGCCGGGGTAGTTCTCCGACACGTTCTCGATGTCGGGCACGGGGCCCGTCTGCCAGTCGATCGTGCCCGCGGCGAGCGCGTCGGCGCCGGCCGTGTTGCCCGACAGCGACAGGTAGCGGACGTTCTTCACGGCGGGAGCGCCGCCCCAGTAGTCCTCATTGGCCGAGAGCGTGAACGCCTGCGGCTTGAACTCGCCGAGGACGTACGGCCCCGTGCCGACCGGCTCGGCCATGACGTCGGTCGTGGGGTCGACGTCGCCCCACAGGTGCTCGGGCACGATGAAGGTCTTGCCGAGCACCTCCGGGCCGGTGACGAACGCGGGCTCGGGGAAGGCGATCGAGACGTGCGTCGCGTCGACCTTGGTGACCTCGCCGTTGAAGCCGCCCGTGTTGAGCGCCGGGTTGTCGCGGATGAGCTCGAAGGTGAAGACGACGTCGTCGGCGTCGAACGCCTCGCCGTCGGTCCAGGTCACGCCGTCGCGGAGGGTGATGTCGAGCTGCGTGCCGTCCTCGTTCCAGGCGTACTCGGTCGCGAGCAGCGGCACGTAGTCGTTCGTGTTCGCATTGGTGACGAAGAACAGGGATTCGTAGATCGTGCCGAGGCCGCCGATCTTCGAGGGCGAGAACGGGTTGAAGTTGATCTGGTAGTCGCCGGACTGACCGGTGTAGGCGACGAGGGTGTCGGCGGAGCCGGAGCCGCCGTTGGAGCCCGAGGCGCCGCCCGAGGGCGCGCAGGCGGTGAGGGCGAGGCCGAGGGCGGCGGCCCCTGCGGCGAGCGCCAGGGAGGCGCGGCGTCCGCGTGCTGTGCGAAGAAACATCGTTGTCCTTTCCTCACGCCGCGGCGGAGGCCGTCGGCGTCGACGAGCCCTGGAGACCAGGGTTCCGGGAGGCGGGCTCCCGTTGCGACCATTGTTACGCACTGAAACGAACTCGGTCAAGGGCGTTTCGTAACGAATGGAACAAAGAGCCCGCCCACGCCGCAGAGCTGCGGCGTGGGCGGGCGAGGGATGGCGCGGTGTCAGGCCCTGAGGTCTCCCGCGTGCCGGAGGACGAGCGGAGCGGTGAACGCCGACGGGTCGACGTCCTCGGGCGCTCCGGTCACGGTGAAGACGTGCTCCTCGCCGGGGAGCAGGCTCACGAGCCCCGTGTCGACGGCGGCATCGCGGTGGCCGCGATCGGCCAGGAGGAAGACGTCGCGCACGTACGAGCGCGCCGTCACGCGCACCCGCACCGCGCCATCCGCCCGCTCGGCGCGCACCTCGAGCGGCGCGCGATCGAGCGACTGCTCGACCACCTCGGCGAAGTCGTGCAGCGCGCGCCCGAAGCCGGGCGCGTCGACGACGAGCACCTCGCCGGTCGGGTCGTCCGCTGCCGCGACCTCGGCCGGCAGGGCGACCGTGGCGGCACCGCGCGCCTCGACCTCGGCGGCGATGACCGCCTCGGCCCGCACGGTGCCGTCGAACGCGAGCCGGCGCACGACGAGGTCGCCGCTCCACGCCTCGTCGGCGTCGTTGAGGAGCACCGCCGCGAGCCCGTCTTCAGCCGGCTGGATCGTGGCGAACCGCGGCGCGTACACGGCCTTGAGCGCGTACCAGAGCGGCTTGCGCCGCTCGGCGAAGTCGACGGCGGCCCACGAGATGACGGGCCAGTCGTCGTTCAACTGCCACACGATCGTCCCGGTGTTGTACGGCGCGAGCGACCGGAAGTACGAGATGCCGAATCGCAGCGCGGCCGCCTGGTTCAGCTGCGTCGCCCAGTGCCAGTCGTCGATCGTCTTCGGGGCCGGCAGGTGCGGCCCGTACCCGCGCTCGAGGTTGATGTTGCCCTGCCACGCCTTCTGGTGCACGAGCATCTGCTCCCCCTGGGGGTCGAGCGGCGCGTCGTGCACGACATCGGTCAGGGTCGTCCACGCGGGCGGCCCCTGGAACCCGAACTCGGCGACGAAGCGCGGCTTCCACTCGCGGTATGCGGCGTAGTCCTTGGTGTTCCACACGTCCCAGATGTGCACGGTGCCGTACTGGTCGAGGTTCGGACTGAGGTACGACGAGAACGAGTACGGGCTGCCCGCGGAGTAGAAGCGCGTCGGGTCGAGCTCCGCGAGGAGCGCGGGGAACATCCGGCGGTAGTACGCCTCGCCCCACGTGAGTCCGCCGAGCTTCGAGCGCCACCCCCAGTCGGCATAGGCGACGATGTTCTCGTTGTTGCCGTTCCAGATGACGAGCGACGGATGGGGCGAGAGGCGCGTGATGGCCTCGCGCGCCTCGGCCTCGATCTCGCGCGAGAGCCACTCCTCCTCGGCGTACGCGGCGCACGCGAGGAGGAAGTCCTGCCAGACGAGCACGCCCTGCTCGTCGCAGAGGTCGTAGAAGTCGTCGGACTCGTAGATCCCGCCGCCCCACACGCGCAGGAGGTTCATGTTGGCCTCGGTGGCGTCGGCGATGCGGCGCGCGTACCGGTCCCGGTCGACCTCGGTGAGGAACGCGTGATCGGGGATCCAGTTCGCGCCGCGCACGTGGATGAGCCGGCCGTTCACGTGGAGGGCGAACGGGCTGCCGTCCTCGTCGGGGGCGATGTCGACGTGCACGGTGCGGAAGCCGACCCGCCCCTGCCACGCGTCGACATCCGCGAGGCGCACGGCGACGTCGTAGAGCGGCTGCGCGCCGTGGCCGCGAGGCCACCACAGGTCGGCGTCGGGCACCTCGACGCGGACGCGCGCGGAGGTCTCCCCCGACGCGACCTCGACCTGCTCGACGCGGTCGGCGATCTCGACCTCGACCCGCAGCGGGCCGCGGCGGAGACCGTCGGCCCGCTCGATCGCGACGTGGGCCTCGAGCACGCCGGTCGTGCCCTCGACGTCGACGAGGGGGCGCACGGACGCGATGCGCGCGGTCGACCACGTCTCGATCCGGATCGGCTTCCAGATGCCCGACGCCGCGACGTCGATGCCCCAGTCCCACCCGAAGCTGCTGCCCATCTTGCGCAGCGCGTTGTAGGGATGGTGGTTCACATGCGGGCGCGCCCCGTGCCGCTCCGAGCGCTCGTGCGCGGCGGGCACGGGCGCGTCGAAGTCGATCCGGAGCGCGTTCTCGCCCTCGACGAGCGCGGCGCCGATGTCGAAGCGGTAGCTGCGGTGCTGGTTCTCGGTGCGGCCGATCTCGACGCCGTTGAGCGTGATCGTCGCGAGCGTGTCGAGCCCCTCGGCGACGAGGTCGCGGCGCTCCGAGCCGTCCTCATGCCACCGGAACGTCGTCTCGAAGCGCCAGTCGACATCGCCGATCCACTGCTGCGTCGTCTCGTTGTCGCCGTCGAACGGCTCGTCGATGAGACCCGCGCGCAGCAGATCGAGGTGCACCGACCCCGGAACGGTCGCGGGGATGGCCCGGCCGGCGACGCCCTCGGGCGCGGGGCCGGAGAGGGCGGTCACGGTCCAGGATTCGGACAGCGGGATGACGGTCATGCGGCTCCTTCGCCTCGGGCGCCCACTCGGCGGAGCGCTGTACTTAGTTCCATAGTCTTACAAACTATGTCGCACAGCGCGAGAGGGAAACCCGGCGGACGGCCCGCTACAGAACGACCACGCGCCCGTCGTCGCGGCGCAGCGTGAGGCGATAGCCGGCGGGAGCGCCCTCCTCGACCTCCGCGACGCCATCGCCCAGGCCGAGGGCGTCGAGCTCACGGCGCAGGGGCGCGGGGTCGGGCTCCGCGCGGACGAGCGAGACGAGCTCGATCGCGGGGATGGCCGACAGTCCGGGCTGCGCGGTCGCGCCCCAGTCGATGAGGAACGGCACGTCCAGCCGGACGTCCTCGCCGCGCGTGAGGCGCCATTCGAGGAGCTCCCCGTCGGGTGTGCGCCGCGACAGCGGCTCGATCGGGCCCGGGTCGTACCCCCGCTCGCGCGCCGCGGCGACCGTCGCGTCGAGGTCGTCGGGGTGCACGGCGTACGTCTGCACGCTCGGCGCGGTGAGGCCCGCGATGCCGAACTTCGTCGGGAGCGCGGCGTCCTTCCGATCGGGGTCGGGGCCGATGAGCTCGATGTACTGCGGGCCGCGCTCTCCGGCGACCGTGAGCGCGACGAGCGCGTTCGCGGTGCCCGTCGGATGCACGCCGCCGGGCGCGGCGCTCACCCCGGTCTCCTGCGCGAACCACCGCACGAGCGCGTCGAGATCGGGGCCTGCGATCACGACGTGGTCGAGGAGCCGCGGGATGCTCATGCGCCGCCGCGACGTCGGGCCGGCACCTCGGGCTCGCCGAGCGACAGCATGAGCCGGTTCGCCCAGTTGAAGAACGCGGCGCCGTTGATCACGTCGACGATCTCGGCGTCGTCGAGGCCGGCCTCGCGGAGGCGGGCGACGTCGTCGCCGTCGAATGCGAGCGGCGTCTCGGCGAGCGCGACCGACGACGCGACGATCGCGTTCCAGGTGTCGTCGCCGAGGTCGGCTCCGACGCCCTCGTCGAGGAGGCGCTGCACGTCGTCCTCCCGGCCCGACTCGCGCGTCGCCGCTGCCGCGTGCACGTGCGCGCAGAACACGCAGCCGTTGTGCCGCGACGTGGCGGCCGCCGCGAGCTCGCGCTCGGCTCGGCCGACGCCGCTCGAGACGTTGAAGAAGATGTCGAGGTCGGTCAGCGTGCGGGCCCTGAGCGCCTCGGGATCGCGCGCAAGCAGCCGGAAGTAGGGCATCTTCGCGCGCGCCGGCTCGATGAGCGCCTCGCGCTGCGCGTCGGTCAGCTCGTCCTCGGCGACGGGCAGGAGCCACGGCACCCAGCCGAGGCCCTGCTGCGTGAACGCCTCGGGGCGGGCGAGGTCGGGGTACGCGGTGACGAGCTCGCTCATGCGACGCTCCCTTCTGCGGGGTGGGCGGCCAGGACGCGCAGGCCCCAGGCCGCGCGGAGCTGGAAGGACAGGAAGGCGACGAGCTGCGAGAGCGTGACGATGTCGTCTGCGCTCCAGCCCGCGTCGACGAGCGCCTGGAGCGCCTCCGGCCGCGCCTCGCGCGGGCGGAAGACGAGCAGGTGCGCGTGCGTGAGCGCGGCGGCGAGCCGCTCGCCGAGTGCGCCGACGTCGGCCGTCCAGACGAGCCCCTCGCGGCTCTCGCCCGCGAGACCGGGCTCGCGGTAGACCCCGTACGGACCCGTCGTCGCGCCGCTCGCGGCGGCCGCGTCGACCGGTGCGACGAGCTCGGGCGCCTCGTCGCCGAGCACATCGGCGTAGAAGTCGGTCGCGGCGTCGAAGCCGTGCAGGCGGGCGACGAAGGCGGCGACCGCGTACCGCTCCGAGAGCGGGAACGTGCCGGGGTCGGCGGGCTCGAGGAGCGCCTCGAAGCTGCGCTGCGCGTTCTCGCGCGCCTGGGGGCGCTGGTCTCGGATGGCCGACAGCGCGCTGCCCGGCGCGACGCCCGCGAGCAGATCGATGATGTCCGCGTTCTGGCTCATGAGGCTCCTTCGGTTGCGGGGACGAGCGGATGGTGCGCGGTGCGCAGCGACGACGCCGCGTCGGCGCCGGTCGCGTACCCGAGCCGCGGGGCGACCTCGGTCGCCAGCAGCTCGAGGGAGCGGAGCGTGAGCTCGTGCGGCGCCGCGACCGAGTGCACCTGGAACGACACATCGGTCGCGGCGGAGATCGCCTCGTCGGCCGCGAGCGTCGCGACGACCTCGTCGACCGTGCCGATGTGGGTGTCGGTGACGCGCACGAGCTCGTCGATCCCGAGCCGGTCGGCGTCGAGGCCGAACATGGTCTCGGCGAGCCGGCGCAGGCCATCCTGCGCGAGCTCGAGCACGTGCGTGCGGTTCTCGGGGTCGACGACGACCGCCGTGCGCGACGCGAGGACGCGCGCGGGCGCGCCGTCGGGAAGCGCGTCTCGGTACGCCTCGATGATCGGCAGCTGCACCGTGTGCAGGGGCGCGTCGGCCGCTCCCTCGGGGCGCGGCTGCGTGCGCGAGAGCATGAGCCCGTCGCCGCGCTCGCCGGCACGGCGCCCTCCGTCGACCGAGAACGTCGCCTGCCACAGGCGCCGCGCGAGATCGCCGCCGTCGGGGTACATGCGCGACGCGGTGCCGCGGATGCCGCGCCCCTCGAGCGCATCGAGGAAGACCGCGAAGTGGTCGGCGAAGATCTCCCGACGGCGCGCGGCGTCCTGCCCGAACGCGGCGAACGACGACGGAGTGCCGCCCGAGGCGACACCGAGCTGCACGCGCCCGTCGCTCAGACGGTCGAGCACGGCCGCGTCCTCGGCCGTGCGCACCGGGTCATCGATCGGCAGGGTGAGGACGGCCGTGCCGAGGCCGATGCGCGTCGTGCGCTCGGCTGCCGCCGCGAGGAGCACGAACGGTGAAGGGAGCCCGCCCTCGTGCTCGCCGAAGTGGTGCTGCGCGATCCAGGCCGACGCGAAGCCGGACTCCTCGGCCTGCGCGATCTGCTCGAGCGCGAACCGGTAGCGGTCCGCGGCCGGCGCCTCCTCGAGAAGGCGCGAGAAGAATCCCAGACGCGGCGCGGTCATCGTGCTCCCTCCTGCGCGTGCCCGTCGGCCTCGCGGAACGTCGTCCCGGGGATCGCGGCGAGCAGCTGCCGTGTGTACGGGTCCTGCGGGTCGTCGAACACCTGCTGGGCCGTGCCGTGCTCGACCTGCCGGCCCCGCTGCAGCACCGACACGGTGTCGGCGATCTGCCGCACGACAGCGAGGTCGTGCGAGATGAAGACGTAGGTGAGCCCGAGCTCGCTCTGCAGGCGCGCGAGCAGGCGCAGGATCTGCGCCTGCACGGTCACGTCGAGCGCCGAGACGGCCTCGTCGAGCACGACGAGCTCCGGCTCGAGGATGAGCGCCCTGGCGATCGCGATGCGCTGCCGCTGCCCGCCCGAGAGCTCGCGCGGCCGGCGGCGTCCGATCTCCGGCGCGAGCGAGACGAGCTCGAGGTGGTGCGCGACGCGGTCCGCGCGCTCCGCCCGGTCGCCCAGGCCGAAGTTCTCGAGCGGCTCGGCGAGGATGCTCGCGATCGTCTGGCGCGGATCGAGCGAGCCGTACGGGTTCTGGTAGACGAGCTGGGTCGTGCGGCGGAACTCCCGCGCCGACCGCAGCGCGGTCACGTCGACGTCGCCCACGCGGATGGTCCCCGCGGTCGGGCGGTTGAAGCCGGCGATGCTGCGCCCCGTGGTCGTCTTGCCCGACCCGGACTCGCCGACGAGCGCGTGCGTCGTCCCCTTCGGGATCGCGAACGACACGTCGTCGACGGCGACGAGCGGCGCCCGCCCCGCCCCGCGGGCGAACTCCTGGCGGAGACCGGTCACCTCGACGAGCGGACGCGCTCCGGGGTCGACCGCGGGCGGCGTGCGCTCGACGACCTGCGCGAGCGACGGCGCGTCGGCGAGCAGCGTGCGCGTGTACGGCGACTGCGGCGCCGTGAGCACGGCGGCCGACGGCCCCTCCTCCTGCACCTCTCCCCCGCGCATGACGACGATGTCGTCGGAGCGGTCGGCCGCGACGGCGAGGTCGTGCGTGATGAAGAGGATGCCCGTTCCGGTCTCCTCCCGGAGACGGTCGAGGAGATCGAGGACGGTGCGCTGAACGGTCACGTCGAGCGCGCTCGTCGGCTCGTCGGCGATCACGAGCTCGGGCTCGAGCGCGAGCGCGGCGGCGATGAGCACGCGCTGGCGCATCCCTCCCGACAGCTCGTGCGGGTACTGGCGCGCACGCGTCTCGGGGTCGTCGATGTCGACGCGCTCGAGCAGGTCGAGCACGCGCGCCTCGATCTTGCGGCGATCGCGCCAGCCGTGGATCCGCAGCGCCTCGCCGACGCTCGCGCCGATCGTCGCGACAGGGTTGAGCGAGTTGCCCGGGTCCTGCGGGATGAGCCCGATGCAGCGGCCGCGGAGATGGCGCCACCGACGCTCGCTCAGCCCGACGAGCTCGGTGAGGCCCTCCGACCGCTCGGCGAGGCGGATGCTCCCGCGCGAGACGTGCCCGTTCGAGGCGAGCAGGCCGATCACCGACTGGGCGACGGTCGTCTTGCCCGAGCCCGACTCGCCGACGAGGGCCGTGACCCTGCCGGCCTCGACGTCGAACGAGACGCCGCGGACGGCGTCGACCGGGCCGTGCGCCGTGCGGTACTGCACGGCGAGGTCGCGGATGGACAGCAGCGGTTCGGTCATGCCGGCTCGCCTCCTCGGATGGCCTGGCTCAGCCGGTTCGTCGCGAGCACGACCGCGACGACGACGGCGCCGGGCAGGACGGTCAGCCACCACGCGGTCGCGACGTAGTCGCGGCCCTCTGCGATGAGGAGACCCCATTCGGGCGTGGGCGGCGGGGCGCCGTACCCGAGGAAGCCGAGGGTCGAGATCTGCAGGATGGCCGAGCCGAGCTGGAGCGCGGCGAGGGCGATCACGGGCGTGAGCGAGTTGGGCAGGATGTGCCGCCACAGCACGCTGAGGAAGGTCCCGCCCGAGCCGTACGCGGCCTCGACGAACTCGCTCACGCGCACGCTCACGACCTCCGACCGCGCGAGGCGCGCGAACACGGCGATCGAGGTCACGCCGACGGCGATCGCGGCGTTCGTCGTGCCGAAGCCGAGCAGGATGACGACGCTCAGCGAGAGCAGGAGCGCGGGGATGGCGAGCAGCACATCGACGATGCGCATGAGCACCTCGTCGACGACGCCGCCGGTCGCGCCGGCGGTGACGCCGAGGGCGGTGCCGACGACGAGGCCGACGAGCACCGCGATGAGCGCGCCGCTGATCGACTGGGAGGCGCCGTGCACGACGCGCGCGAAGACATCCCGCCCCGTGGCGTCGGTGCCGAACCAGTGCGCGGCGCTCGGCGCCTGCAGCGACGGCGCGACGGTGTCGGTCGGGCTGATGCCCGTGAAGAGCCCGGGTGCGATCGCCCAGGCGAGCGCGACGACGAGGACGACGACGGGGATGATGAAGCCGGGGCGCGCGAGCGACCGGCCGAGGCCGCGGCGCGCGCGGCCGGGGGCGATGGCGGTCATCGGACGGCTCCCTTCCGCGCGGGGCGCGCCGACGCGCGCGTGCGCAGCCGCGCATCGAGCACGGGGTACAGCAGGTCGACGACGAGGTTGATGACGACGAACGTGACCGTCGAGATGACGACGACCGCGAGGAGGACGGGGGTGTCGCGGTTCGCGACGGCCTGCGCCGTGATCTGGCCGATGCCGTTGCGGGCGAACACGGTCTCGGTGACGACCGCGCCGCCGACGAGCTCGCCGAACAGCAGGCCCGCCATCGTGAGGGTCGGCAGGAGCGCGTTGCGGGCGACGTTGCGCCAGAGCAGCCACGACGTGCTCGCCCCGCGAGCGCGGACCACCGCCACGAACGGGCGCTCGCGCACCTCGTCGATGCTGCGCATGAGCACCTGCGCGAGGGGCGCGGCGATCGGGATGGCAAGGGTCGCGACAGGCAGGATGAGCGACTGGACGGGGTCGGCGCCGATCGCGGGGATGAGCCGGAGCTGGAACGAGAAGATCTGGATGAGGATGATGCCCACCCAGAAGACCGGCAGCGAGACGAAGAACGGCGGGATCGAGCGGAACGCGCGACGCAGCCACCGCCATCCGCCGTACGTCGCCGTGAACGCGATCGTGACGGCGAGGAAGATCGCCGCGCCGAGCCCGAGCACTGCGAGGGTCAGCGTCGCGGGCAGGTTCACGGCGATGAGGTCGGACACGGCGGCGCCGCTCTGCACCGAGAAGCCGAAGTCGCCGCGGAGGAAGCCCGCGGCCGACTCGAGGTAGCGCACGACGAGCGGGCGGTCCACGCCGTACGCGGCGCGGATCTGCTCGAGCTGCTCGGGCGTGAGGCCGAGATCGGGGTTGCCGTACCGGGCGAGCACGGCGTCGCCGGGCAGGGCCGCGAGGAGCACGTACGCCGCCGTGTAGGCGAGCACGAGCACCAGCAGCGCCTGCCCGGCGCGTCGCAGGACGTAGGTCAGCAAGGGACTACTTGCTGAGCCACGTGTCGTAGAACAGCGGACGCCCGACCGACTCGGTGCGGAAGCCCTGCACGGCGTCGACGTAGCCGAACACCTGCGGCTCCTCGAAGATCGGCAGGATGTAGGCCTGCTCGGCCATCCGCTGCTGCGCCGCGGCCGACGCCTCGGCGCGGCCCTCCTCGGTGGGGCTCGAGGCGATCTCCTGCAGGAGCGCGTCGAGCTCCTCGTCGCCGACCGAGCCGTCGGGGTAGCCGTTCAGCAGCGTGTTGCGGTTGCCCGAGTGGTACTGCGACTTCAGGACGTCGAAGTCGGCGCGGCCGACCATCGAGTGGTACACCTGCAGCGTGCCGACCTCGCCGCGAGCGGCGTCCTGCGCTGCCTGGTCGCCCGGCAGGAGGTTCACCTCGACGCCGAGCTCGCCCAGCTGCTGCTGGATGAGCGTGACGACCTCCTTCGAGCGCGGCTGCGGGAGCGCCTCGTTGAACGTGAGGCTGAGCTTCTCGCCGTCCTTCTCGCGGACGCCGTCGGAGCCGAGCTCCCAGCCCGCCTCGTCGAGCAGGTCGGCGGCCTTCTCGGGGTCGTACTCGTAGTACTCGGAGGTGTCGGTGTAGCCGAGCGCGGTCTCGGCGAGCGCGCCGGTCGCGAGCGGGTAGCTGTCCGTGAAGAGCGTCTCGACGATCTCCTCGCGGTCGATGCCCGCGATGAGCGCCTGGCGCACGCGGATGTCCTCGAGGAGCGGGTCGCGGAAGCGGAAGCTCAGGCCGTTGTTGACGCCGTTCGTCGCGGCGGCGTGCAGCGAGAGGCCGTCGGCGGCGAACTGGGGCTCGTCGGGCGCCTCGATCTGACGGGCGATGTGCGCCTGCTGAGCCGTCACGGTGCCGACGCGCACGCTGTCCTCGGGCACGACGAGGTAGTCGATGCCGTCGAGGTACGCGCGGCCCTGGTGCTCGAGCGACGGCGGCGCCCAGTCGTAGTCCTCGCGCGCCTCGAGCGAGATCTCGGTGCCGATCTCCTCGTCGGCGACGACGAACGGGCCGCTGCCGATGATCTCGGTCGCGTTGCCCGGGCCGAACTCCTCGCCCGTGCGCTCGAGCGTCTCGTTCGAGAGCAGGCCCGAGTTGATCGTCGAGACCGCCTGCGCGAAGCCGGGCGAGGGCGCCGTGAAGTGGAACTTCACCGTGCGCTCGTCGACGACCTCTCCGCGGTCGTAGTTGTTGATGGCCTCCGACACGGTGAGGGCGCGGTCGGGGTCGCCCTTGCCGAAGAGGTCGATGTTGCGCACGACGTTCTCGGCGTCGAGCGGCGACCCGTCGGAGTACGTCACGCCCTCGCGCAGGGTGAAGGTGTACTCGGTCGCGTCCTCGTTGACCTCCCAGTCCTCCGCGATCCACGGCTCGAGCTCGAGCGTCTCGGGGTTCTGGTAGAGGAGGCGGTCGGTGATGTTGTTGATGATGCCGCCGTTGGGGTAGAAGCCTCCGGCCGGCGGGTAGAGGGTGAGCCACGTCTGCGGCTCGAGGTACGTGAGCGTGCCGCCCTGCTGGGGCTCGCCAGAGCCGGCGGACTCCGTGGGGGCCGTGCCGCCCGAGCAGCCGGCGAGAAGCGCTGCTGCCGTGACGACGGATGCCGCGGCGAGCGCGGCGCGGGGGAATCGGGACATGGGAGTCTCCTCGGGACAGGGCAAGGGCATCGGCTCGGGGGCCGATGGATCCAGTCCACCACAGGCGGAGCCGATGGGCGCTGACGCGCTTCATGCAGCGTAAAGTCTGTCGATCCGGTAGGGATTCCCGCACGCGCCGATCGATCGGATGTCGGTGCCCCCTCGTACGCTGAGGAGCATGGTCTCGAAGCGCCCTGCCCCGCCCGCCTACGTCTGCAGCGAGTGCGGCTGGACGAGCCCCAAGTGGGTCGGGCGATGCGGCGAATGCCAGCAGTGGAACACCGTGTCCGAGGCGGCGGCGCCCGCCGACGCGGGCCGTCGCGTCGCGCCGATGATCCCCACCGCGTCCGCGCGCCCGATCACGTCGATCAGCACGGCCGAGACGCCGCGCCGCGCGAGCGGCGTCGGCGAGTTCGATCGCGTGCTCGGCGGCGGCATCGTGCCGGGCGCGGCCATCCTGCTCTCCGGCGAGCCCGGCGTCGGCAAGTCGACCCTGCTGCTCGAGGTCGCGGCGCAGTCGGCGCGCGAGGGGCGCCGCGTGCTCTACGTGAGTGCCGAGGAGTCGCCCGGGCAGGTGCGCCTGCGCGCCGAGCGGACCCGTGCGCTGCACGACGAGCTGTTCCTCGCGAGCGAGACCGATCTCGCGCGGATCCTCGGGCACATCGACGCGGTCCAGCCCGCGCTCGTCATCATCGACTCGGTGCAGACGATCTCGTCGTCCCTGTCGGACGGCGCGGCGGGCATGCCGGGGCAGGTGCGCGAGGTCGCGTCGACACTCATCCGCGTCGCGAAGGAGCGCGACCTCCCCGTCATCCTCGTCGGGCACGTCACGAAAGACGGCCAGGTCGCCGGCCCGCGCCTCCTCGAGCACCTCGTCGACGTCGTGTGCCACTTCGAGGGCGATCGGCAGACGAGCCTGCGGTTCATCCGCGCGCTCAAGAACCGCTTCGGCGCGGCCGACGAGGTCGGCTGCTTCGAGATGGCGGGCGACGGCATCGTCGAGGTGCCCGATCCCAGTGCGCTGTTCCTCTCGCAGGGCAGCCCCGAGCCCGGCACGTGCATCTCGATCGCCCTCGAGGGGCGGCGGGCGCTTCCCGTCGAGGTGCAGGCACTCACCGTTCCGACGTCGGCGAACAACCCGCGCCGCGTCGTCCACGGCGTCGATCCGTCGCGCGTGGCCATGGTGCTCGCCGTGCTCGAGCGCCGCGCCGGCATCAAGACGAGCGAGCTCGACGTGTACGTGTCGACCGTCGGCGGTGTGAAGTTCACCGAGCCCGCCGCCGATCTCGCGATCGCGATCGCCGTGGCCGGATCGGTGCGGAACCATGCGATCGCCCGCAACGTGGCCGCCGTCGGCGAGCTCAGCCTCGCCGGCGACGTGCGTCCGGTCACGCAGGGCGCGCAGCGGCGTGCCGAGGCGGCGCGTCTCGGCTTCACGCGCGTGGTCGACGACCGCTCGGGCAAGCTCACATCGGCGCTCAACGACATGCGGTCGCTGCACCTCGTCCCGCAGCACACGGGATTCGCCGACTTCTGATCAGGCGCGCCGCGCCGTCCGATCAGGCCTCGAGAGCCGCGAGCAGGTCGTCGGGGGTCGCCTGCATGGGGTGCGGGCCCGCGATGTCGAGGAACACGGACGTGATCGTGCGGCGGTGCTGCGTGAGGAACGCCCGCAGCCAGGCGGGCGAGTAGACGCCGACCGCGGGCGGCAGGTTCGCGGGCTTGTGGCGGGCGTCGCTGAAGAGCAGCAGCGCGACCTGGCCCGTGCTCGCGTCGCGGTACGTCCACACCTCGCCGCCGTCGAGCGGGTCGTCCTTCGGCCCGGGCGAGAGCAGCGGCACGACGGTGTTGCCGTTGCGGAGGGCGAGGGCGACCGCCGCCATGTCCTGCTTCTCGAGAGCCTGCGCGAGCGCCTCGGAGCGGAACGCCGAGGGGTCGGCCGCGACGGACTTCTTGCGCTTCGAGGAGGCCATGCCCTCCACCCTACGGAGCCGCGCCGTGAGGAGGGTAAATGAGGGGCCCCTCGCCTCCGGGGTTCCGGGAGGTGAGGGGCCCTGATCCCTCCGATATTCGATGCCGCCGTGCTGGGGACACGATGTGCGGCGAGCTGCTGGGGACAGCTCTGGGATCATCTTCGGAGTCACGTACGACTTTACGCGGCGCGCTTCGTCCTGTATGTCCCCCTTTCGGGGGACACCGCGCCTCGGGCGTGTCCGCCCGAGACCCTCAGCGCAGCAGGAACTGGGTCGTCTGCTTCGACGTCACTCCGCCGATCTCGACCTCGAGGTGGTACGACGCGCCGCCGCCCGGAGCGGCCGGCCGCTCGTCGCTGTCGCACGTGTCGACGCTCGACCGCGTGCGGTCCCACACGACCGGCTCGGCGCTCGTCACGGTCTGGCCCGCGGCGAGCGTGACCTCCATGTCGCTCGGCTCGCTCTGGCAGTCGGTCGAGGTCCACCACGTGTCGGCGCCGCTCGTCACCGTGAAGCGCTGCGTGGTGGTGCCGACGTTGAGCACGCAGTCGACGTCGCCCGTGTTCGTGAGCTCGATCGAGAAGCGGGGCTGCTGGTCGGCCGCGTACTCGCCCTGGTCGGCGAGCCCGACGACCTCGAGCTTGGCAGGATCGCACTCCCCCGGTGCCGCGGGCTCGGTCGGTGTGGGCGTCGCCGTCGGCGTGGGCTCCTCGCTCGGCTCGGCCGCGGCGGCGGGCACCTCGGTCGTCGCCGCGGGGGCGGGGCTCGCCGCGGGGCCCGCGAAGAGCGCCTGCCAGGGCTGCGCGATCGCGAGCCAGACGATCCCGCCGATCACGAGCACGGCCAGCAGCAGCACCATGAGACGACGCCGTCGGTAGACGGCCTTCGAGGGGCGGCGACGCTGGCTCACGGGTGCATCCTCTCAGAGGTGCTTGAGCATCCGGGTGTTGCCGAGCGTGTTCGGCTTCACATGGGCGAGGTCGAGGAACTCGGCGACGCCCTCGTCGGGGCTGCGCACGAGCTGCGAGTACACGTCGGGCGAGACGACCTGCTCGCCGATCGGCTCGAAGCCGCGCCGGCGGAAGAAGTCGACCTCGAAGGTCAGGCAGAACAGGCGCGTGAGGCCGAGGTCGCGCGCCTTGCGCTCGAGCCCGTCGACGATGGCGCGGCCGACGCCGTGGTGCAGCCATCCGTCCTCCACGAGGAGGGTGCGGATCTCGCCGAGATCCTCCCACATGACGTGGAGCGCGCCGCAGCCGATGACCCGCCCGCTCGCGTCCTCCGCGACGAGGAACTCCTGCGTCGCCTCGTAGAGCACGACGAGGTCCTTGCCGAGCAGGATCCGCCGCATGACGTACGGCTCGAGCATCCGGTGCACCTGCTCCATGTCGGCCGCTCGCGCCGCGCGCACCGTGAACTCGGTCATCCTCCCACCCTAGGACGGCGCACCTCAGGCTCCGCTGAGCGCGCCGCGGGCACGCGAAAGAGGCGGAGCCCGAAGGCTCCGCCCCTTGTCGTCTCCGTCAGTCGCCGAGCGCCGCGAGGTCGGGCGTGGCCGAGATGTCGCCCCCCGTGTTCACGCCGACCGCGACCTTCTCGCCGCGGGGTGCGCTGTGGAACGTGAACTGGCCGTCGACGAGGTCGACCTTGATGTGGTGGCCCGACTCGAGCTGGCCGTTGAGCAGCTGCTCCGACAGCCGGTCCTCGACCTCGCGCTGCATGGCGCGACGCAGCGGACGGGCGCCGAGCGCCGGGTCGAAGCCGACCTCGATGAGACGCTCCTTGGCCGCCTGCGACAGCTCGATCGTCATGTCGCGGTCGAGCAGGCGCTCCGCCAGACGCTTCGTGAACAGGTCCACGATCTGGATGAGCTCGTCCTTCGACAGCTGCGGGAAGACGATGATGTCGTCGACGCGGTTGAGGAACTCGGGCTTGAAGTGGCGCTTGAGCTCCTCGTCGACCTTGCCCTTCATCCGCTCGTAGGTCGTCTGGGTGTTGCCCTCGACCTGGAAGCCGACCGGACCGCCTGCGATCGCCGACGAACCGAGGTTCGTCGTCATGATGATCACGGTGTTCTTGAAGTCGACGACCCGGCCCTGGCCATCCGTCAGACGTCCCTCCTCCAGGATCTGAAGGAGCGAGTTGAAGATGTCGGGGTGCGCCTTCTCGATCTCGTCGAAGAGCACGACCGAGAACGGCTTGCGACGGACCTTCTCGGTGAGCTGGCCGCCCTCCTCGAAGCCGACGAACCCGGGAGGGGCGCCGAACAGACGCGAGACGGTGTGCTTCTCGCCGAACTCCGACATGTCGAGCGAGATGAGCGCGCCCTCGTCGTCGAAGAGGAACTCCGCGAGCGCCTTCGCGAGCTCGGTCTTCCCGACGCCGGTGGGGCCAGCGAAGATGAACGAGCCCGAGGGGCGCTTCGGGTCCTTGAGGCCGGCGCGCTGACGGCGGATGGTCTTCGACAGCGCAGCGATCGCCTCCTCCTGGCCGATGACGCGCTGGTGCAGCGCCTTCTCCATGAAGACGAGACGGCTGGTCTCCTCCTCGGTGAGCTTGAACACCGGGATGCCCGTGGCCTGGGCCAGCACCTCGGCGATCAGGCCCTCGTCGACGACCGCGTGCGCGGCGACGTCACCCGAGCGCCACTGCTTCTCGAGGCGCAGGCGCTCACCCAGAAGCGCCTTCTCCTCGTCGCGCAGGGCGGCGGCCTTCTCGAAGTCCTGCTCCTCCGACGCGGCTTCCTTGGCCTCGCGGACCTTCGCGATCTTCTCGTCGAACTCGCGCAGAGCCGGCGGCGACGACAGGATCGACAGGCGCAGGCGGGCGCCGGCCTCGTCGATCAGGTCGATGGCCTTGTCCGGGAGGAAGCGGTCGCTCACGTAGCGGTCCGCGAGGTTCGCGGCCGCGACGATCGCGCCATCCGTGATCTGCACCTTGTGGTGCGCCTCGTAGCGGTCGCGCAGGCCCTTGAGGATGTTGATCGCGTGCGGCAGCGAGGGCTCGGCGACCTGGATGGGCTGGAAGCGGCGCTCGAGGGCCGCGTCCTTCTCGAAGTGCTTGCGGTACTCGTCGAGCGTCGTGGCGCCGATCGTCTGCAGCTCGCCGCGAGCGAGGAGCGGCTTGAGGATCGAGGCCGCGTCGATCGCGCCCTCGGCGGCGCCCGCACCCACGAGGGTGTGGATCTCGTCGATGAAGACGATGATGTCGCCGCGCGTGCGGATCTCCTTGGTGACCTTCTTCAGGCGCTCCTCGAAGTCGCCGCGGTAGCGCGAGCCGGCGATGAGCGAGCCGAGGTCGAGCGAGTACAGCTGCTTGTCCTTGAGCGTCTCGGGCACATCGCCCTTGACGATCGCCTGTGCGAGGCCCTCGACGACGGCGGTCTTGCCGACGCCGGGCTCGCCGATGAGGACGGGGTTGTTCTTCGAGCGGCGCGACAGGATCTGCATGACGCGCTCGATCTCCTTCTCGCGCCCGATGACCGGGTCGAGCTTGTTCTCGCGCGCGGCCTGCGTGAGGTTGCGGCCGAACTGGTCGAGCACCTGCGAGCCGCCCTGTGCCGCCTGCTGCGACTCCTGGCCGCTCGGCGCGACGCCCACAGGCTCCTTGCCCTGGTAGCCGGAGAGCAGCTGGATGACCTGCTGGCGCACCTTGTTGAGGTCGGCGCCGAGCTTCACGAGCACCTGGGCCGCGACGCCCTCGCCCTCGCGGATGAGGCCGAGGAGGATGTGCTCGGTGCCGATGTAGTTGTGGCCGAGCTGCAGCGCCTCTCGCAGGGACAGCTCGAGCACCTTCTTGGCGCGCGGCGTGAACGGGATGTGCCCCGTCGGCTGCTGCTGCCCCTGGCCGATGATGTCCTGCACCTGCTCGCGCACAGCGTCGAGCGAGATGCCGAGCGATTCGAGCGCCTTGGCAGCGACGCCCTCACCCTCGTGGATGAGCCCGAGCAGGATGTGCTCGGTGCCGATGTAGTTGTGGTTGAGCATCTTCGCCTCTTCTTGGGCGAGGACGACCACACGACGGGCACGGTCGGTGAATCTCTCGAACATGTCACTCCTCAGGGCCGAGGCCAGGACGCGTCGATAAAGGACGGTCGACGCGTCGTGGTTCCACCGTAACGAGCGCCCGTCGCTCGAGGAGCCGTGTTCGCCCTGGGCATAGCGCCTTGACGCGATGGTCGAGCGCGGGCGCGTCTCTCTCCCTCCCGGTCATTGAGCGAGCGAGCGAAGCGACCGAGACGAAATGCCGCAACCCTTCCTCGGGACCCACCCCCGGTCATCGAGCGAGGGAGCGCCCCTCCCGTCCCGGTCATTGAGCGAGGGAGCGAAGCGACCGAGACGAAATGCCCCGCCCCTCCCTCATCACAGAACGGTCACGATGACGCCACACCCCTGGCGCACCGCGCCAACCTTAACGACTATCGTTGTTATCGATTTTCGTTACGAGGGGAAGTCAGAATGCCGTCGAACTCGGATTCTCCGATCACGCGCGGAGACCGTCGGGCCATCTCGTTGGTCGCCTGGCTGAGTTTGGGTGCGCTCGCGCTCACGATCGTCTGGACGATCTGGCAGCTTGTGAACGGTGTCTTCGCACGTGCCATCCCGGTGCACGTGCCGATCGCGGACGACGCGGTCTTCTTCGAGGACGGACTCAAGCAGGTGCCGTCTTCGATCTTCACGGAGGCTGAGGTCACGGTCGTCGGGGCCCCGTGGTCCGTGCGCGTCCCCCTCGCGCTCGGCGTCCTTCTCTCGGCGAGCTCCGCTCTGGCGATCTGCGTGCTCATCTTCATCCTTGGCCGGCGCTTCGCCTCCCACCGCCCGCTCTTGCCCGGAACGGCGACTGTCGCCCTCGTCGCCGCATTGCTGTCCTTCGCGGCGGCTCTGTTGACGCCGCTCCTGCGCGGCCTCGCGGCGGCAGCCGCGACCGAGGCACTCGGGCTCCACAACTTCGGCTTCGCGATCCTCATGTTCGAATTCCCCGCCGGCGCACTGGTGACCCCGACGTTGTTGTTCCTCCTCGCTGCCGCGCTCACGATCGGCGCGCGGCTTCAGCGCGATACGGAAGGACTCGTGTGATGAGCGCCTCGACCTCCCGCCCTGAGCTCTTCCCGCAGAGCGATCGCTGGACGTTCCTGTGGATCATCGTCTTCGCCGTCGTACTTGCATGCGGCGTCGTCGTGGACGCCGTGCTCCGGCTCTCGCAGATCATCCCCAATTCAGAGGTGCCGATCACCGTGCGGCTGAGCGGCGAAGTCGCAACGCTGCCGCTCGGTCCCGGCAGCTCCGGTGTCGATGTCTCGGTGGACCGCGCGATCCTCTCCCTGAGCGGGCTCCCGCCGGCGCCATACTCAGCGCTGATCGCAGAGGTATCGATCCACGCGCTGAGTCTGCTCGGCGCGCTCGCATGCGCGGCATTCGTCGTCCTCAATCTCGCGCGCGGTAGAGCCTTTACACGTGACAACACGGTCCTGCTCGTGGTGATGGCGGGAGCCATCGGTCTCGACCTCGTCGCCGGTTCGTTCCTGCGCTCCTACATCACGGCCGCGGCCACCGCGCAGATCAGCGACGGCGCATATGTCGCGCCCAACGAGCCGATGGACTTTCTCAAGCTGTTCCTCTTCTTCGGGCTCGGTGCGGTCGCCCGCGCCTTCGCCGTCGGCGAGCGGCTTCAGCGCGACACGGAAGGCCTTGTGTGACGCCCGCCGCTGACGACGAGGAGACCGGCGTCCACTGCCGACTCGACGAACTCCTCGCCGAACGGGAGATGACGCTCACACGACTGAGCGAGATCGTCGGCGTGAGCATCGTCAATCTGTCGATCCTCAAGAACGACAAGGCCCGGGCCATCCGCTTCTCGACCCTCATCGCCATCTGCCAGGCGCTCGACTGCGAGATCGGGGATCTGCTCGTCCGCGCGGACCGCTGAGAGTCAGACGCACGTGATGCCGAGAGCGCCCGCTACTTCGCGCATCTGCGTGTCCGACGTGAGCAGTTCGGCACCCGCAAGGGCACAGGTCGCGAGATGGATGGCGTCCAGCGTGCGCACGTGCTGGCGGATCGCATGCGCGCGGCGCCAGACATCATCATCGAGAGGCAGCAGGCTCACGCCGCGAACGTATGCGCGAACCGGCTCACCATCGCGGCCATCGACGACCTCCAGGCGGGTGGCCACGCGCTCAGCTTCGAGCCAGAGCAGCTTCGACGACACCATCCGGTCGCCAGCCGCGAGATGCGCGCGCATCCGTTGACGCTGCACCTCACCGTCGTGCTCCGCGAGGGCGGCGCGCACGAGCGTCGACGTGTCGACGTAGATGACGCGGGTCACGACTCGCCTCGGAGATCGTCGAGGATCTCCTCGGCGGTGAGATCGGTGTCGACGGCGCCAATCCTGTCGAACTCCTCCACGCTCAACGTCGCATGCTCGATGAGCCCCTGGGCCTCCCAGCGTTCGAGGGCGGACTGAGGGCGCGGCAAAATCACCACGGCTCGCCCGTCGCGCCCGACGACCTCCACGGGCTCTCCCGTGTCGAGAACCGCGTCAAGCACGCGCGCCGTCTCGTGCGCCAAGGTCCGCCGGTTGATCGTTCGCATGGTGCCATTCTATGGCGAGGTGACACATGTGTCACTTCTCAGTGACGCCTGCCGGCCGGCTACAGCCAGCGGTTCATGAGCGCCGCGGTCATCCGGCGTGTTCGCGCGCCGTGCTTCCCGTACGCCGCGAGCAGGTCGACCGGAGCCTGCGATCGACGATGGAGCCGCCCCGCAGTCGTCACGACGGCCACCGGCTCCCCGTCGCGCAGCAGGACCCAGAGTCGGCTGTAGGGCGCACTCGCTGTGGCCAGACGGCGCGCCTTCTCGTCCTCTTCGAGAACGGAAGGAAAGGCATCGACATGGTGGCGCCGTGAGGCCTCGACTCCGGAGGAGTCGATGTGCTCGCTGCGGGCGTCCCAGAGGTGCCGTTCCCCTCCGAGGATGTGCAAGGCCGTCGAGATGAAGCGATACGCCAGGCCTCGCGCCGTCGCCGTCGGGACGGAAGAGGGCTGCGCCCAGCCGGCCGCTGCCTCGATTTCAGCGACCACTCGGCCCACACCCGCGCCCAGGAGGACGTCCGCCCACTCGGCCACCTTCCGCATCTCGGATTGACCCCGATGCACCTGCAGGGACCCGGCGCGGTTGAGCATGACGCGCGGTCGCGACGCTGTATGGGGCGAGCCGAGATCCTGCTCCTTCACGACCACGAGGACGTCGTAGAGGCCACCACCAGGATGCGTCTCATGCACGACCAGATCCGGATGACGACGCGTCAGCACGGACGCGACATGCCAAGACGCAGCGAGGACGTTCTGATGCGCCCCGCCCTGGGGCACAGTCGGCTCATCACGCGGATGGCTCGCCATCAGCTCGACGGCATGGCCTTTCGCCTCGTGAGCATCCCGCTCGCTGACGAAGATCGCCCTCAACACATACTCGACGCCGACCGTCGCGATCAGCGCCACCGTCGCGATGTCATCGTGGAGTCGCCACGCCGGAGACGACGAGGCCTTGAACCGAGCCCACTCCTCGAGCGGAAGCCCCGGTTGGGCGGTCAGCGCGTTCCATCCGCGCTCTCGGAACCTCTCATTCTCGGGCGGATAGTACGACTCCGGCCGGTCGCCCTCGATCGCCCACACCCCGACCGGCGCCATGCCGCCGGCTGTCGATACGCGAGCACGATGGACGACGACGATCACGGCAGCTCAGCTCGCCTCGATCGCGACGACCGTGTCGTAGAGCCCGTACCGACGCAGGCCCTTGTGCGATTCGATTCCGGTGTACGACAGCGACGAGTCCTCATATCGGCGGAATGCGAACACCGCCTGATTCATGTGCCCCGCATTGAAGACACCCAGCGAGACCAGCAGCTCGAAGTCGGCCACGGTGAGGCCGGTGACCGACTGGAACAGGTCGGAATCGATCTTGGTGATGACGTCGTAGAGCGTGTTCTCCCGGAAGTCGGTCAGGTACATGAACGCGGGAATCCGCGTCGCGAACTTGATCAGCTTCTCCTGGATCTGCTTCCGCTTGGACTTGTACTCCTTCTCCTCCGCCGAGAGCTCTTTCTTCTCGGCGGGAGTGATGTCGTCACCCTTCTCCTTCTTCGTCTTGCCTACGGCTTCGCTCTTGTTGACGACCGTCTCGATGATGTTGGCGCCGAGCGCTCGGAAGCCCTCGATGTTCATGACGGCGGCCATGGCGCGCTCATCCGCCATGATCTTCTTGAGGGTCGCGTTGTCGACGTTCACGAGGATGGCCGACTCCCATTTGCGCGCGAGCAGGGTCGCGGATGTCCCCGACATCGCGATATCGAGGATGCCGGCCGCGTCCACCTGCGTCATGTGGGAGCCGTCGTAGGCAAGTACCGGCAGGAAACTGACGAGCTCCTCGACCGCCTTCTCCGGGTTCGGGTTCTCAGGCGACAGCCCGCGACCGTACTCCGCGATCTGACGAAGGGCCCGCGTCGGCGCGAAGTCGAACACGAAGCAGACGGGCTTGAATATCTCGATCGCGTTCGGATCATCCCCGTTGGGATTGCGGATGGTCCAGGGCGACTGGACGCGGAAGGCCGCCTGGAAGTACGTCTCTGGCGCCTGCAGGTTCCGCAGCATGAGGATGGACGACCACTGCGGCACGGTCACGCCGGTCGTCAGCTTCCCGACCGTGAGGGTGATCGACTTGGTATCGAAGCCGCTGCCGATCGCATTACGCACCGGAGGCAGCGCGTCCAGGCCGACGCCCACATTCGGGGCCGAGACATTGATCACTCGGTAGTCGCGCCAGAATGCGTTCTGCGGCTCCGCCAGCAGATTCTCCATGGCGGCACACGACGCCGTACGGGGAAGCATCCAGATGGAGTGCTGCAGGTGCGGCAGCAGGCGCGTGTCGGAGTAGGGGAACGGGGGCCTCGTGCCCGCCTTCAGCGCGTCGAGCTGTGTCGGGGCGTACTCTCCCCGGATGATGTCGAGCCACTTCTGGACGTCGTCCTTGTGCACGAACTCCGCGTCATCCCCGGTTCCCTTCGCCTCGAAGAAGGCGTTGAGGTCGAACTCGTCGAACTCGCCCTGGCTCGCGATCGCCAGCAGCTCGTCCGGCATCTGGTACGTCAGAAGCCGCATCTCCGGAAGGGGCGCGTAGGGATTGGGCTCGTCCGGGTGGGCGGCCGCGAACTCCGCCTTCGCCCGCTGCTCGTCGGTGTAGGTCCAGTTGAAGATCTGCTCCTCGATGAACCGCCCCTCGTTCAGCACCTTGAAGGGAGTGCCGGAGAGGTAGAGGTACGCGTTCGCGCGCACGGGGACGAACTGGTCCTCTTCGCTGCCGCGCTCCTCGAGCTCCTCGGCGAACGTCTCGAGATCCGCGCCGAACTCCTGCTCGCTCGCCTTCTTGCGGGCCTTCTCGTCTTCGCCCTCGAAGAGCTCCTTGGCGGTGTCGCGCCACGCACCGAAGTGGTACTCGTCGAACACGACGAGATCCCACGCGACGTCGGACAGCCACTTGTGCTTGGGCTTGAAACCTCCCGCCTTGTCGCGCCCCAGGAGGTCCTGGAAGGAGCCGAAGAAGACAAGCGGTCGGTCGGCCTCAATAGTCGACGGGTCGCCGCCGGTCGCCCGCGAGAGGTACTGCCATCCGTCGAAGTCGACATGGCTCCTGAGGTCCTGCTCCCATGCGTCTTCGACCGCCGGCTTGAACGTCATCACGAGCACGCGCTTCGCGCCGAGCCTCTTCGCGAGCTGGTACGTCGTGAAGGTCTTACCGAAGCGCATCTTCGCATTCCAGAGGAACTCCGGGACTGCGTCGGAATCCTCAGCCCATCGGGACTGGAAGTACTCGTACGTCTTGTCGACAGCGGCCTGCTGCTCGGCGCGCATGGGAAAACTCTGAGTCGGAGTGCCCTCATACTCCTTGTGCAGCCGGAGCTCGGCGATGGCCGTGCGGACGTCCTCCACCGAGCAACGCATCCACTCGAGCTGGGGATTCGGGAACCCCTTCTTCTTGAGGCGCGCCCGTACATCGTGGTCACGGAACACCGACCCGTCCGGACGGTCAGCCGGCTCGTCGAGAACGATCTCGTAGTTCTCGATCGCGGCGGTCTTCAGCTGCTGAGCGACACGGGTCTTCACGTCCTGCGTCGTCTGGCCGACCTTCAGCAGCCCCGCGTGCGCGTCGTCATGGATGGCGTACGCGTAGATGCGCAGGCGGGTCGCGGGCTTGCTGGGGAGGAGATCCTCCTGCGCTCTCGAAGTCATGTCGCCCGAGACTCGTCGCCCGCGTCGGCCTGTTCAGGCGTTTCCGCGAGCACGGCCGAGTCGTCGTGAGCGGTGACTTGCGACTCCAGGAATTCGATCTCGTCGGCGTTCAGCCCGTATCGCTCGTAGAGCATGTCGTCCGTCCACTCACGATCGAGAGGAACGTCCGGCACGAATGCATACACCCCTCGGGCCGCGTCCTGGGTCGGTTTTCGGAGAGATACGAGGAAACGAACGAATCTCGTTCTCAGATAAGCCGCTCGCCGCTCCGCTTCGGAGCGAGTATCGAACCGCCCTGCCAGCAGGTATGTCTCGGTACACGCTGTCCCAGGCTCGGCCACGATAGGACGGCTAAGGAACTTGGTTTCCACCGCTGCACTGGTCCCCTGGACCCGAGTCATCAGCACTTTCCAGTCATCGACCCACGCCGAGTTGAGCGGGAGGTCGTTCCGCTCGATCCACGCTGTGCGCTGATTCGCAAAGAGCTTCACGGGGTCCTTCATTCCATCCGGCGAGGATGCGCCCCTGAAGTTCGTAGCGAGACCGAACGGCTTTCGGCTGGAGACCCGCGCATCGAGCGTCGGCTCGTTTCGAGCACGCACCTTCTCGAGAATCGGCACAGCTTCATTGCGCCGTACGAGCACATCGAACTGGTCGAGGTTGCGTTCGACCGGTTCGCCGATCGGCTCGCCGTCCCACATCGTCTGGATTCTGCAGGGGCCCTCATGATCTCGGTCCCAGAGGAAGTAAGAGATGCCGCCGCGGATCTTCACCCCGGGGAACGCCTCATACAACTTCGGGTAGTCGATGATGGCCCGCATGCGATGGTCGCTGAGCATTCTCTCGCGGTACGCATCGAGACCCTTGCCTCCGGCGAACCACCTCGACGGTGTCACGAACACGCCGAAACGAGGATCGAGCTCGAGCGCCTTCTCGACGAACAGCTGGTAGATCGGTGCGGCGGAGGTGCCGTATCCCCCATCACTCAGCTGATACGGCGGATTCCCGATGATGACGTCAAACTGCATGTCGGCTCCGAACAGCTCGCTCAGGCGAGCCTTGATGTCGTCAGTGTGGATGAGCGCATAGGCATGCGACTCAAGAGCGTCGGCCCGTGCGTAGTCCGCCTCGGACGCACCGCAATACGCGCACCGCCCCGTGCCCACGATGTCCACGACCTGCTCCGCGCCGGTAACCGGATGCGCGCGACGCTCGCGCCGCCGACTGGCCCAGGTGTGCTCCGTCCGCTCGAACCAGATGTTCCCCCAGTCGCGGTCGAAGCTCTTCGCGATCGAGTGCGGGCCGGTCGCGTCTCGCGAGCAGTACACACTGCGTCGAGCGAGCAGCGCCGTCAGCTGAGTGATCGCGATGCCGAACACCTGCTTCGTGAGGATGTGGTCGACCCGCTCCTCGAGATCCGGAATCACATTTGCGAGGCCATCCGTCATCCTCCTCGTGATCTCGCGCAGGAAGACCCCCGACTTCGTGAACGGGTCGAGGAACGTGACGGTTGGATCAGCCCAGATGACGGCACCGTCATTCGATTCCGCCCACGCCTGCTCGAGAGTGTCGAGCATCTGGTTGGCGAACTCCGGCGGCGTGAACACCTCGTCATTGGAGAGGTTCGCGATGCACGTCAGCACATCAGGGTTGTGCCCGTGCAGCGCGAAGGTCGCCTTGCCTTCGACGATCGGCGCGCTCACGCCTCCTCCGCCAGGTCGACGTCTGCCTCGCCGAGGCTCGCGAGGTACCGCTCGCGGACGTCGGCGAGCGAGACACCTCCGTCAATGCCCCAGAACTGCCATCCGTTCGCGTGACGCCCGAGCACAGCGCGCGCCGCGGCAGACGGAGTGTCATAGGCGCTGTCGCCCACGAACACCCGTCCGTCCTGAGCCACGGCTGCGACGACGGCGTCGTAGCCGGCACGCTGCACCGTCAGCGACGAGCCCGCCTCGAGCCATCCCGCTGAGATGAGTTCTGCCAGGTCGACAGAGACCTTGGCCTGCGCGCGTCGCTCGCCGGGATTCAGTCCGACGTGGCCTTCTGGCACCGGCCAGATCTCGAGGATCTGCGAGATCATCTGGTCCGTGCGCTGGGCGATCCGCGCTTCGTCCCAGACACCGTCCGTCGACATCGCGAGCGCCTGCTTCGTGATGAGGACGTCGTCGGAGGCCAGGAAGTGCTCACGCTTGCGCTCCCACGTCGCGTTCGAGACGCGGCTGTTGAGCGACTGCGTGACGATCGTGAGATTGCCCAGCGTCTGCACGGCTCGATCGCGCGCCGAGAGCGCCTCGTCGCTCAGCCCGTCATCCCAGTGCTTCGCCCAGCCCTGCGGCATGAGGTGCTCGATCGTCCCCTTGCCACGGACGATCGGCCCCATCGCGAGCCGCATGCCGTTGGGATATCCGCGCCGATGATCCTCGAGCGCCTCCAGCACCATGCGCAGCCGCCCGCGCCGGTGATCCCAATACACCGTCGCGTCGACGAGCGCAGCACGCACCTCGTCGTCGCTCGGCCAGTACCCCACCGCTGTGTGATTCGCGGCGAGGAATGCCACCGCCGCGTCGGCAACCTCGAGCGGAGACCTCGCCGAGAGGTGACCCAGCAGATCGACGATGAACCGATTCGATCCCTGGGACGGTGCCCTCACGAGCGCCCGCCGCACGAACCAGGTCTCCAGCGCCTCGAGGATCCTGTTGCGATCGTGCTCAGGGATGTCGGACTGCTCCGGCTCGTCGAGCCAGATCATCAGCGGACGGGCGACCTCTGAATCGAGCGTGCCGACGCGGTAGCCGAAAAGCTCCATGCGCTCCAGCGGCCCATCGGGACGCTGTGCGCCCTCGATCACGGCCCGGTAGCGATCGGCAGACGCCTTGATCCTCGGAAGCAGGGCTGCGACGTCCTTCTCCGCCGTCGTCACATAGTGCTTGAACTGCGTGAAGACCTCGCGGATCGGGAAGTCCTCGCGGGTCCGCGCCACGAGCCACTGCCACAGGAAGAGCGAGGAGCGGGTGTGCTTGACCCGGCCAGTCGTGATCTCCGTCTCCCACCAGGGCGTCTCGAAATCGGCCCAATGGGCGAGATACGCACGCTCGGCTTGCCCCGCGTCGATCTGCTGGAAGACGAAGTTCTTGATGAGGTCCGCCGCCGACAGCGGAGTGCCGCGTGCATTGAGCGTCTCGAAGATCGCCTGCGCGTCTTCATTCGCATCGAGACTGATGCTCGCGATCTCGAGTCGCTCGGTGACCGTCGCCACGAGCATGCGCGCACGTCGTTCGGCGTCGTCGCCATCGCCCAGCCACGCGACAATCGACTCCGCGAAGAAGCGATGGCCGTCTCGGAGGCGGGTCGCCGCAAGTGCGTCGTAGTCGATCGGCGAGGCAGCGGACATCACCGCCGTGAAGCCGGCGCGATCGCGGTTCGTCGGCCACAGCTTGAACCGATCCTCCGCGCTGTCCCAGTGGTCGCGGGGGTTCTCGACGAGGGAGTGGACGCGGCCAGCCAGGTTCGACCATCCCCGCCGCTCCAGCTCCGCGTGGAGCGCGTCGAGGAGGATCTGGAGGGTCGTGAGCCGCTGCTGGCCGTCGATGACGTTCCATGCGGGGAGGGCCCCCAGGCCGACGGGAACCTGCTGGATGACGATCGCGCCCAGGAAATGAGTCGCCGCCGCATCGTGCCGCTCGATCACCTCGATGAGACGCACGATGTCCCGCCAGAGCGGTTCCCACTGCGTCTCCTGCGACCAGACGTACGGGCGCTGGAACAGTGGCACGACGAGGCGAACCGGATTGAAGAAGACGTCCTGGGGCTTGACGACGTTCGTCTTCATGCCGCGATCTCCTGCGCCGTCATCGCCGGGTAGGACTTCACGGGAGCGAAGACGTCATGCTCCTCGAATGCAGCGAAGAGGCCGTCGAACGCCGCCTTGCGGGCGAGGCTGTCGAAGCGGAAGTCGCGCCGCTGGTACTTGCCGCGACCGAGGTACCCCCACTCGGGGAAGACGATGTGCTCTCCGCGCGCATCGGTGAGCTTCAGCGCGTCACCCTGCACGATGTTGGCCGCGAGCACCGCTTGCGCAGCCCGCAGCCAGACCTGATCGTCCGCGCCGAGTTTCAGATACCGGGTGAAAGTACCCGCGAGGTTCTCTCGGCACTCCTGCGCATTGTCCGCCAGCAGCTCGATGCCATAGATGCACATGAGCGCGAAGAGCGCGTAGTGGCGGTTCTCGAAGTCACTGCGACCGTGCCGCACCTGGACTGCCGCGAGCTTGCGCTCGAGCACGGGCACGAGGAAGTTGCCCGAGCCGCACGCGGGCTCGAGGAAGCGCGAGTCGATGCGCTCCGTCTCGTCTTTGACGAGGTCGAGCATGTCGTCCACCAGCCACCGGGGCGTGAACACCTCGCCGTGATCCGAAACCCGCTGTCGCGACTTGACCAGCCGCTCCCCCGACGTCATGGCGTCGAACCCTCATACATGTGCATGAGTGTACTTGTACCCGGTACCTCCGACCCTGGCGCGAGATACCGGTGCCGACAACGCTTGTCTGGTGCCCCGCGTGTCCTCCGCTGCCGCCGCCTACGTGGGCGAGCGCATCGCCGAGATCCGCCGGCGGCAGACGAAGACGCAGGACCAGCTGGCCGTCGAGGCGAACATCGACTCGTCGAACATCCGCAGCTACGAGAGCGGCCGGTCGATGATGAACATCCACTCGCTCGTGCGCATCGCGGCGGCCCTCGGCGTCGAGCCGGGCGACCTCATCGACGGACTCACTCCGGAGATGTTCACGACCCCGAGGTCAGACGCCCGCCGCAGCGCGGTCTGACCGTCGCGCCCCGCGCCATCCACCGTCCCCGACACATGTCGTCACGTGACGACTTCCTGCGCCTCATCGGCCCTTCACCTATTCAGGCGGATTTAAAGTAGACCCTCGTGCCGGGTGGGAGATCCCCGCCGCCACAGGAGATCATGAGCAGCAGCAGCACCGCGTCGGCGCGCCCCGTCAAGGCGAAGCGCCCCTTCTACACCTCGTTCGGCTTCCAGATCATCGCCGCCCTCGTCGTCGGCATCGTGCTCGGCCTCGTCGGCCGCTCGATCGGCGCGAGTGCAGACGGCGAGCCGAACCCGCTCGCCGCGACCCTCGACACGATCGGCAGCTCGTACGTCACGATCCTGCGCACCGCCGTCGTGCCGCTCGTCTTCACGGCGATCGTCGCGAGCATCTCCAACCTGCGTCGCGTGCAGAACGCCGCGCGCCTCGCGGGCCAGACCATCCTCTGGTTCGCCATCACGGCCTTCATCGCCGTGGTCATCGGCATCGGCCTCGGCCTCCTGCTCCAGCCGGGCAACCGCGCGGGCGCGGGCCTGGAGACCTCCGAGCCGTCGCGCGTCGGCTCGTGGTGGGACTTCCTCCTCGGCCTCATCCCGCAGAACTTCCTCGGTCTGAGCGTCTCGACGTACGCCGCCGAGGACGGCGCTCTCACCTCGAGCGTCAACTTCAACATCCTGCAGATCATCGTGGTCGCCGCTGTCGTCGGCGCCGCCGCGCTGCGCGCCGGCCGCAAGGCCGAGCCGTTCCTCGTCTTCACCGAGTCGCTGCTGAAGGTCATCCAGCGCGTCGTGTGGTGGATCATCCGCATCGCCCCGATCGGCACGCTCGGCCTCATCGGCAACGCGGTCATCGAGTACGGCTGGGAGCGCCTGACGTCGCTCGCGTGGTTCGCCCTCGCGATCTACATCGGCCTCGCCCTCGTCCTCTTCGTCGTGTATCCGATCCTCGTGAAGACGCACGGCCTCTCGATCAAGCAGTTCTTCACGGGCGTGTGGCCTGCCGTCCAGCTCGGCTTCGTCAGCCGCTCGTCGATCGGCACCCTGCCGCTCACGCAGCGCGTCGCCGAGCGAAACTTCGGCGTTCCGCGCGAGTACGCATCGTTCGCGGTCCCGTTCGGCTCCACGACCAAGATGGATGGCTGCGCCGCGATCTACCCCGCGATCGCCGCGATCTTCGTCGCGCAGTTCTTCGACATCCAGCTCACGCTGATCCAGTACCTGCTCATCGTCGTGGTCTCGGTGGTCGGATCCGCCGCGACCGCGGGCACGACCGGCGCGACCGTCATGCTCACGCTGACGCTCTCGACGCTCGGCCTGCCCCTCGAGGGCGTCGGCCTGCTGCTCGCCATCGACCCGATCCTCGACATGGGCCGCACGGCGGTCAACGTCGCGGGCCAGGCGCTCGTCCCCGCGATCGTCGCGAAGCGCGAAGGGATCCTCGACGAGGAGCTCTACGACGCCGAGCGCGCGGGCCTGCCGTTCATCGACGAGTCCGAGCGCGAGGACGCCGAGCCCGTCGGCGCCAAGGCCTGATCGCCTGATCTCCGCACGAAGGCGGCCATCCGATCGGATGGCCGCCTTCGTCGTCCTCGGATGGTCGCGCCTCAGCGGGTCGGCGGCCGCAGGTTCCCGCGGGTGTCGAGCGCGAGCTCCTCGGCGTCCATGGCGGTGATCAGCTCGCGCATGACCTCCTCGCTGAGGTTGCCGCGATCGCGCTCCTCGAGCAGCACCTGACGGCGCACCTCGAGCCACCCCTTCGACAGGTCGCGCACGCTCTCATAGCTGGGGCGCTTGAGGATCGGCGGGGCCCCCTCCGCGCGCTCGAGCGCCCGCTCGGCCTTATCGGCGTTCTTCTCGACCCGCAGCAGCGACCGGGCGACCTTGTTGAACTTGTCGATCGAGTCGTCGCCGTACAGCTCCGCCCACTCCTGCTGCTTGACGCGCAGGTACTCGCGCCCGGCCTCGGCGCTGCGCCGGCGGATGGCCTCGAGCTGGCGGGCATCGGCGGCGCGCTCGGCGTCGGCGTTCACGCCGAGCGCCTTGATCAGCGGCGCGAGCGTGAGGCCCTGCAGCAGCAGCGTCCCGACCGTGACGACGAACGCGCACACGATGAGCACCTCGACGTTCCCGTGCGACATCCCGCCCTCGGTGAGGTCGGGCAAGGCCGCCGCCATCGCGAGAGTCACGACGCCGCGCATGCCGGCCCACGAGACGACCGCCCGCTCCTGCACCGACATCGGGGGCTCGATGATCCGCTGGCGGATGGTCTTCTCGGTCACGGGGCGACCGTGCCGCTCGAGGCGCTCGCGCTGCCGGCGGACCATCCGCGCCCGCGGGCTGTCGGGGTTCGCGCGGAACTCCTCGGCCGCGTGCTTCCACCGCAGCAGGCGGAGCCGCTGCCACATCTGACCCCACGCATAGCTCGCGTACACGAACACCGGGCGCACGAGCAGGACCACGACGAGCACGGCGAGCGCGAGCACGAGCGTCTGCACGCCCGAGACGCCGCCCAGCTCGCGCACGACGTCGGGCAGCTGGAGGCCGATGTACGCGAAGACGAAGCTCTCGAGGAGGAAGTCCATCGACGACCACAGCGGGCCATCCTGCTGCCGCGTGACATACCGCGTCTTCGGCGCGTTGAAGCCGACGTACAGCCCCATCGCGACGACCGCGAGGACGCCCGATCCGTGCAGCTGCTCGGCGACCGCGTAGGCGCCGAACGGCACGAGGAGGCCGACGGTCCCCGTCACGACCGGGTCGCTGATCCGCAGGCGCAGCTGGTGCAGCACGATGCCGAACACGAGGCCGACCGCGACGCCGACGACCACCGCGAGCGCGAACTCGACGACGCCATCCCACACCGTCACGGTCGCTCCCGCGACGATGGCCGCGAAGACGCGCACGAGCGTGAGCGACGTCGCGTCGTTGATGAGGCTCTCACCCGACATCACGGTCATCACGCGGCGCGGCAGCCCGAGCTTCCGGGCGATCGCGGCCGCCGACACGGCGTCGGGCGGCCCGACGATCGCGCCGAGCAGCAGCGCGCCCGCGATCGTGAGCTCGGGCATGATGAGCCACGCCACGAGACCGACGGCCGCGGCCGTCACGACGACGAGGCCGACGCCGAGACGGCGGATGTGCGGAAGCGATCGCTTGAAGCTCACGAACGACACCTCGAGCGCGGCCGAGTAGAGCAGCGGGGGCAGGGTGAGGTTGAGCAGCAGGTGACCGTCGATCTCGACCGTCGGCACGAACGGCAGCAGCGAGGCCGCGAGCGCGACCGCGGTCACGACCAGCGGCGCCGGCCATCCTCGCCATCGGGCGAAAGCCGCGACCGCGACGGAACAGACGAGAATCACGAACACCTCGACGCCCATACTCCCGAGGCTATCTCCCCGCGTGCGAACACCCCGGGCAGAGCCGGCCCGCGCTTGCCGGACTTCCTCGGCTCGACGTCGTATGGTCTCTCGCGATGCAGACGACAGCCGCCCCCGACACGCGCGTGCCCGCGACCGGCCAGCCCGCGCGGCGCGGCACCTGGCGCACCGACATCCAGGGGCTCCGCGCGATCGCGGTCGGGCTCGTCGTCCTCGCGCACGCGGGCGTGCCGCGCCTCGACGGCGGCTTCATCGGCGTCGACGTGTTCTTCGTGATCTCGGGCTACCTCATCACGGGCCTTCTCCTGCGCGAGCACGAGCGCACGGGTCGGATCAGCATCGCCGACTTCTATGTGCGGCGCGCGCGGCGCATCCTCCCCGCGGCGACCGTCGTCATCCTCGCAGTGCTCGCGGCCGCGGCCGCGCTCCTGCCCACGACCCAGGTCGCGCAGACGACGTCAGACGCGCGGTGGTCGGCGGTCTTCCTCGCGAACGCGCACCTCGCGGCGCAGGGCACGGACTACTTCTCCTCGAGCGAGCCGTCGCTCCTGCAGCACTACTGGTCGCTCGCGGTCGAGGAGCAGTTCTACCTCGTCTGGCCGCTGCTCGCGATGCTCGTCCTCACACGTCTGTCGCGGCGGGCGTTCACGATCGCGGCGGCCGCGGTGTTCGCGGGCTCGCTCGCCTGGTCGCTCCTCTACACGGCCTCCTCCCCCGCGGCGGCCTACTTCAACACCCCGGCTCGCGCGTACGAGCTCGCCGCGGGCGCTCTGCTCGCGTGCGTGCTGCCCGCCACCCTCCGCGCACCGTGGCGCGCCCTCACGAGCCTGCTCGGCGCCATCCTCATCGCCGTCGCGGCGGTCGCGTTCGACGCCGGCTCCGCGTTCCCGGGATGGCAGGCCCTCGTGCCGACGATCGGCACTGTGCTGCTGCTCGCCTCGGGTCCGCACTGCCTCGTCGGGCGCCTGCTGTCGCTGCGCCCCCTGCGATGGATCGGCGATGTGTCGTTCTCGCTCTACCTCTGGCACTGGCCCGCGATCCTGCTCGTGCCGGCCATCCTTCCCGACGGAACGCCGCCTCTCGCGTCGGGGGCGCTCGCGGTGGGCGTCGCCGTGGCTCTCTCGGCCGTCAGCTACCACCTCGTCGAGGTGCCGTTCCATCACCGGCGCATCCCGTTCATCTCGCAGGGGCGACGCGCGCTCGCTCTCTGGCCCGCCTCCGTCGCCGTCGTGCTCGTCGGCGCGCTCGCGGCGACGGCTCTGGCCGACTACCGCGACCAGGCCGCGGACCGCGCGGCGGCCGCGTGGTTCGAGAGCGGCGAGACGAGCGGCTTCACCCAGCTCGGCGGCACCCCCGACGTGGCGTGGGAGCTGGAGACCGCGCTCCGCCTCGCCGAGGAGGGCGCGCCCATCCCTCCGTCCATCGACGGCTCGGCGCTCACGAAGGACAACTGGGGTGCGGTCGGCGAGGGATGCTTCGCGACGGATGGCCAGAGGAGCGCCCCCGAGTGCGTCTTCGGCGACGAGAGCGCCGACCGCGTCATCGCCCTCGTCGGCGACTCGCACGCGGCGATGTGGCTGCCGGCGTTCGACGAGATCGGCCGCGAGCGCGGCTACCAGGTGCGGATGTTCGCGAAGCTCGCGTGCGCGCACTACCCCGTCTACCAGGCGGCCAAGGCGATGACGCAGGAGGAGTGCGACGCGTTCCGCAGCTGGACGAGCGCGGAGCTCGCCGAGCTGCGACCAGACACGATCTTCACGACCGCGCGCGGCATGCTCTTCCTGCAGGATGGCCGCGGAGGGGTGAGCGCGCGCGACCAGTGGTCCGCCGCGGTCGAGGCGTCGGTCGCCGAGCTCGCCGGCGTGACCGATGACATCCGCGTGCTCGGCGACGTGCCCACGCGCCCCGGCCCTGCCGAGTGCCTGACCGCACCCGGCGCCACGCAGGCCTCGTGCATCTCGGCGCCGGGCGGTCTCGAGTACGACAGCAACGCGCTCACGAAGGCCGCCGTGGAGGCCGCCGACGTCGGCGCCGAGTACATCGACGTCGTCGGGTACGCCTGCCTCGACGGACGCTGCCCGCTCGTCGTCGACGAGTACCCGGTCTACGAGGACGACAGCCACCTGTCGACGCCCTGGGTCCGCCACATCGCCCCGCGCGTCGCGGACGACTGGGGACTGTAGGGCGGTAACGAGAGGATGCCGCGCCCGAGGCGGGCGCGGCATCCTGAACGAGCGTCCGGTCTGCTGAGTCAGACCCGGTTCGTGCGACGACGCAGGGCGATGATCGCGGCACCGCCGAGCAGCAGCGCGACGGCGAGCGCCACCGCGCTCGGAGCGATGTCCGCTCCGGTCGGGGTGAGCGCACCGCTGTCGGAGTCGCTGACGCCCGAATCGGCTGCGGCATCGGCCGCGGCCGACGCTAAGGCATCCGTGCCCGCGCCCTCGCCGCTGTCCGCTGTCGCATCCGCGTCGGCCGTCGCGCCCGCCGCCGTGTCAACGGCCGCGCCCGCGTTCGCGTCGGTATTCGCGTCGGCTGTCGCATCAACGTCCGCAGACGCCGTCGCATCGACATCCGACGTCGCATTCGTCCCGGCGTTTGCGCCAACGTCGCTGTGCGCATCCGAGTTCGCGTTCACGTTCGCGTCGGCATTCGCGTCGGTGTGAGTTCCCGCGTCCGCCGTTGCGTCGGTGTCGGCCGTCGCGTTCGCTCCCGTTGCGGTATCCGCATCAGCGGTCGCGCCCGCCCCTGCCGCCGCGTCAGCGTCCGTGTCGGCTGTCGCATCAGCATCCGCAGCCGCCGCAGCAGCGACATCCGCCGCCGCGTTCATCCCTGCGTTTGCGCCAACGTCGCTGTCCGTATCCGCGTTCGCGTTCGCCTCGGCATGGGTTCCCGCGTCCGCTGTGGCGTTCGCGTCGGCGGTCGCACCGGCGTCCGTGTCCGCACCCGCGTCAGCAGTGGCGTCAGCCTGCGTGTCCGCCGTTGCGGCGACGTCCGACGCGGCGTCGACATCCGACGTCGCGTCGACATCCGACGTCGCTTCAGCGTCAACATCCGCAGCCGCGGAAGCATCGACATCCGACGTCGCGGAAGCACCGGCATCCGCCCCTGCGGCGGCATCGGCATCCGCCGTCGCATCCGCTTCGACGTCCGACGCCCCTTCAGCGTCAACGTCCGCACCTGAAGACGCATCTGCGTCTGCTGTCGCACCAGCGTCGGCATCCGCACCCGCGGCGGCATCGGCATCCGCCGTCAGGTCTGCATCAACGTCCGCACCCGAAGACGCATCCGCGTCCGCTGAGGCCTCCACGTCCGCATCCGCGTCGAGATCCGAGCCCGCGGCGGCATCGGCGTCCGCCGTCGCGCCTGCGTCATTGTCCGCACCCGAAGACGCATCCGCATCGGCGTCAGCGTCGACATCCGCGTCAGCGTCGACATCCGCAGCCGCGGAAGCATCCGCAGCCGCCGTCGTGTCAGCATCGGCGTCCGTCCCGGGCCCCGACTCGCACGGGATCTGCCCCTGGAAAAGATAATGATGCAGTTCGCCGCCGCCCTGCGACGTGAACGATCCGGTGACCCACTGCCCGTTGTGCGTGCGACTGCCCGTGAACGTGACGTCCGCATTCGGGGCGAAGACCGCTCCGTACTCGAGTCCGTCGATGATCAGCTGCCCCGTGACCGATGACGCGTCGATGAGGATGTACGACGATCGTGCCTGGTCGTTCCATCCCTCGATGTTGATCGGGCCGATCGTCGTCGTGCTCGGCGCGACGCGGACGACCAGGGGTGCCTGCGCGGTCGGCTCGTAGCCCGCGAAACCGTCGCGCTTGACGATGAGGCCTTCGATGTCCTCGTAATCGATGACATTCGGACGGTCGACGGCGAAGCCGGTCGGGTACGCCATCCCACCCTGCACGTTCGGGTCGACGTGATTGACGCGGTCGGTCTCATACGTGTCGGCCATGCAAGCAGCGGCCGCGCCGTACGAGGGCACGTCGAGATAGGCGGCGACGGATGCCTGCTCGGTCTCGACAGCGGCGAGCGCGACCGACGAGTAGGGCAGCTTCTCGAGGTCGAGGATGGCGCCGCTGTCTGTCGTGAGGCGCGTCCAGTCGCTGCCGCGCGGCGCTGCGGTGAGGTTCGACGTATCGACGAGCTTCGCAATCGCCTCGCTCTCGGGCGTCCCGTCGACCGACCCCCGGTTGGTGACGGCCATCCCTCGGCCCGCGCCGCCGACGTACGAGCCCGCGAGCAGGCGCACCGGCTCGCCGTCGATAACGGGCACCGTGTACGTGGACTGGCCCGCTGCCTGGTGGATCAGGGGGTAGTTGTCCCTGGTCGTCGACAGCGCGCCGCCGACGGCGATCGAGCCTTCGAGCTCCCCGTTGCCGAGAGACGCGTCGTGGTGCGCGTAGATCGTGAACGCACCGCTCCCCTCGAACGGGTTGATGTACTCGACGGCCGCGTTGGCGGGTGCGGCGACAGCCGCCCCTCCGAAGACCACGAGAGCCGAGATCGCTCCCGCCGCGATGAGCCGACGCGGCGCGCCGGCAGGGCTGTTCCCCATATGAGTCCTCCCCAGAACTGTTTCTGCGCAGGCAGAATCCGAGAAGGACGGCGGATCGCAGGGACCGCCACGTATGGCCCTCCCCAGACCCATACCGGCTCGGTCGACCGCCCCAGACGGTTTCCTCGACCGGGCGCAACGCTAGCAGGCGCTCCATGTGAGCGCTCTCAGCGTGCGCGGCGCCGTGGGCAGCACGGCGGTTCTCGGCGTGCAGAGGAATACGCTCGCCCGCGGCGCGGTTGCTTCGAGCGATGTCCGACGCACCCGCTCCCGCTCTGTCCATCCTCGATCTCGTCTCGGTCCGCACGGGGCAGTCCAGCTCCCAGGCGATCGCCGCCTCGCTGCAGATGGCGCAGCGCGCCGATGAGCTCGGCTACCGCCGGTACTGGTTCGCAGAGCACCACAACATGCCCGCGGTCGCGTCGACCACGCCGCCCGTGCTCATCGCGGCGGCGGCCGCGCGCACCGCGCGCATCCGCATCGGGTCGGGCGGCGTCATGCTGCCGAACCATGCGCCGCTCATCGTCGCCGAACAGTTCGCGGCCCTCGAGGCGCTCGCTCCCGGGCGCATCGACCTCGGCCTCGGCCGCGCACCGGGCAGCGACCCGGTCATCACGCAGCTCCTGCGCCGCTCGGGCACGACGAGCGAGGCGGAGCGGTTCCCCGACCATGTGACCGACATCCTCGCGATCATGAGCCCGGAGGGCGCGACCGTGCGCTTCACCTCGGGCGGCGAGTACGCCGTGCACGCGACGCCGGCCGCGACCGGCGCTCCGGAGGTGTGGCTGCTCGGCTCGAGCGACTACTCCGCGCAGCTGGCCGCGAGCTTCGGACTGCCCTACGTCTTCGCCAACCACTTCGCGGGCGACGGACTCGAGCGCGCGATGGCCCTCTACCGCAGCCAGTTCAAGCCGAGCGCGTGGCTGGACGCACCGAAGTCGTTCGTCACGGCCAACGTCGTCGTCGCGGAAACGCCGGAGGAGGCCGAGCGGCGCGCACTCCCCCAGCTGCGCCAGTTCGCACGCCTCCGCACGAACAAGCCCATGCGCCCGATCGAGACGATCGACGAGGCGCTCGCGGCGCCATCCGATGCGCTCGAGGAGTCGTTCATCCAGCAGTCACGCTCGCGCTGGTTCGTCGGCACGCCCGACACCGTGGCCGCCGAGCTGCGCGCGTTCGCGGCTCAGCACGGTGTCGACGAGATCATGATCTCGCCCGCCGCCGGGTCGTACGACGCCGACCCGCTGGACGCGGCGCCCGGGCGCCTCCAGACGGTCGAGCTGCTCGCTGCCGCGCTGGCCTGAACGGTCGCCCACCCGCCCAGGTCGCAGAAACCGTCCCCCGAAGGCCCCGGAAGGCCGCAAACTGCGACCCGGACAACCAGCCCCAGCCGGCCACCCGCCCAGGTCGCACAAACCGTCCTCCGGAGGCCCCGGGAGGCCGCGAACTGCGACCCGGACAGCCGGCCATCCGCCCAGGTCGCAGAAACCGTCCTCCGGAGGCCCCGGAAGGCCGCAAACTGCGACCCGGACAGCCAGCCCCGACGACCTGAACGGCCAGCCCCAACAGCCCCGAACGATCGGGACGGCCGAGAACGGAGGGCTACGCCTCGGGCTCGCCGGCGAGGAGGCCGCGGAGCCAGTCGCGCGCCTCGACGAACGCCTCGTCCCCATAGCGCTGCGGGTAATGGACGACCTGGCGATCGGCGCGCGGATACGAGCCGAGGAACACCACGTTCGGGCTGAAGCGCCGCAGGCCCATCAGCGCGTCGGCCATCCGCTCGTCGAAGACGTGCCCGTCGGCGTCGATGACGAAGCGGTACCGCCCGAGGGCGTCGCCGATCGGGCGCGACTCGAGCAGGCTCAGGTTGATCCCGCGTGTCGAGAACTGCTCGAGCAGCTCGAGCAGAGCTCCTGGCTCGTCCTTCGGCAGCTCGGCGACGAGCGACGTCTTGTCGGCTCCGGTGGGCGCGGCCGGCGCGACCGTGCGCGTGACGAGCACGAAGCGCGTGACGGCCTCGGGGTTGTCGCCGATGTCCTTCGCGAGCACCTCGACGTCGTGGTGCTCGGCGACGCCCGGCGCGACGATCGCGACCTGCGCGGGCAGCGAGCCGTCGAGCATCCCCACGGCGCTCGCCACATTGCTCGACGCGACGACGTGCTCGTGATCGGGGATGTTCTCGGCCAGCCATCCGAGGCACTGCGCGTAGGCGACCGGATGGCCCGCGACGCCGACCGGCTTCTGCGCGCGGATGTCGTCGAGAGACGCCCCGGGATGCGCGACGAGCCAGAAGCGCACGGGCACGAGGTACTCGCCGACGATCCGGAGCCCGGGGATGGTCGCGAGAGCGTCCTGCGCGCTCGAGACGCCGCCCTCGATCGAGTTCTCGATCGCGATCATGGCGGCGTCGCTGCGTCCCGAGACGACGTCGGCGAGCGCCTGCCCGACGTTGCTCACCGGGCGCCAGATCTGGCCGCGCGCCTCGGGGACCTGCGCGAGCGCGGCCTCGGTGAAGGTGCCGGCAGGCCCCAGATAGCTGTACGTCCGGCGTTCGGGGGCATCCGTCGACATGACGATCAGCCTAGACGGCTCTGCGACGACTCCGAGACGAAGAACTGTGCACGGAGGGCCTCGACCGGGCAGACTTGCCCTATGACGAGCCGTGCCGGACTCCCCGCTGAAGCATCCGACCTCATCGACGTCGATGAGCTGATCTCCGCCTACTACGACCGCGCACCCGATCCCTCGATCCCTGCGCAGCAGGTCGCGTTCGGCACGAGCGGCCATCGCGGCTCGAGCCTCTCGACGAGCTTCAACGAGAACCACATCCTCGCGACGACCCAGGCCATCGTCGACTACCGCAACGAGCAGGGCATCGCCGGCCCGCTCTTCCTCGGGCGCGACACCCACGGCCTGTCGCTGCCCGCCGAGCGGAGCGCGATCGAGGTGCTCGTCGCGAACGGCGTCGACGTGCGCGTCGACGCGCGCGACTCGTGGGTGCCGACCCCTGCGCTCAGCCACGCCATCCTCGCGTACAACCGCGGCCGCGCCGCCGACGACCCGGGCCGCGCCGACGGCATCGTCGTGACGCCGAGCCACAACCCGCCGGCCGACGGCGGCTTCAAGTACAACCCGCCGCACGGCGGCCCCGCCGACACCGATGCGACCGGCTGGATCGCCGACCGGGCGAACGCGCTCATCGCGAGCGGCCTCGACGCCGTCAAGCGCGTCAAGCACGCCGACATCGACCTCGACTCGCTCGGCCAGTACGACTTCCGCGAGGCGTACGTGCGCGACCTCTCGACGATCATCGACGTCGAGGCCATCCGCAAGGCAGGCGTCCGCATCGGCGCCGACCCGCTCGGCGGCGCATCCGTCGAGTACTGGGCGCTCATCGCCGAGATGCACGGCCTCGACCTCACCGTCGTGAACCCCGACGTCGACCCGACCTGGAAGTTCATGACGCTCGACTGGGACGAGAAGATCCGGATGGATCCGTCGTCGCCGTCGGCCATGGCCTCGCTCGTCGCACGTCGCGACGAGTACGACATCCTCACGGGCAACGACGCCGATGCCGATCGGCACGGCATCGTCACGCCCGACGCGGGGCTCATGAACCCCAACCACTACCTCGCCGTCGCGATCGACTACCTGTTCTCGCATCGTCCCGGATGGTCGCCGGACGCGGCCGTCGGCAAGACGCTCGTCTCGTCGATGATGATCGACAAGGTGACCGCGGCGCTCGGGCGTCGCCTGCTCGAGGTGCCCGTCGGCTTCAAGTGGTTCGTCCCGGGCCTCCTCGACGGCTCGGTCGCGTTCGGCGGCGAGGAGTCGGCGGGCGCGTCGTTCCTCCGCATGGACGGCTCGGTCTGGACGACCGACAAGGACGGCATCCTCCTGTGCCTGCTCGCGGCCGAGATCCTCGCCGTCACGGGCAAGACGCCCTCGCAGCGCTACGCGGAGCTCGAGGCCGAGCACGGCTCGTCGGCCTACCAGCGCGTCGACGCCCCGGCCACCCCCGAGCAGAAGTCCGCCCTCAAGGCGCTCTCCCCCGACGACGTCTCGGCGTCCGAGCTCGCGGGCGAGCCGATCACGGCCAAGCTCTCGCACGCTCCCGGCAACGACGCGGCGATCGGCGGCCTCAAGGTGCAGACGGAGCACGCGTGGTTCGCCGCCCGCCCGTCGGGCACCGAGGACGTCTACAAGCTCTACGCCGAGTCGCTCAAGGGCGAGGAGCACCTCCGCCAGGTGCAGGAGGAGGCGCGCGCGGTCGTGACCGCGGCCCTCGGCGGCTGAGGCACCGCGCGAGACGACGGCACCGCACGCGACGACGGCCCGCCCCGATCGGGGCGGGCCGTCGTCGCGTGCGGGCTACTTCGCGAGGAAGTCCTTGAGCGCCGCGTTGACCTCGTCGGCGTGCGTCCAGAGCAGGCCGTGCGGAGCGCCCTCGACCTCGACGTAGTCCGCCTCGGGGACGGCCTCGTGGAACCGGCGGGCGGTCGCGTCGATCGGGAGGATCTGATCCTTCGTGCCGTGCAGGATGAGCGTCGGCTTGCCGGCGGCGCGGACGGCCTCGACGTCGCCGCGGAAGTCCTCGATCCACGCGGGCACGACCGCGTAGGCCGCGACCGGAGCGCTGCCGATCGCGACGTTCCAGCTGGCGGTCACGGCCTCCTGGCTGATCCGGGATCCGAGGTTCTCGTCGAGGTTGTAGAAGTCGCGGTAGAACTGCGTGAACCACGCGAAGCGGTCGCCCTTCGCGGCGGCCGCGATCCCGTCGAACACGTCCTGCGGAACACCCTCGGGGTTGTCGTCGCGGGCGACGAGGAACGGCTCGAGCGACGCGAGGAACGCGAGCTTCGCGACGCGCTCGTGCCCGTAGCGGGCCACGTAGCGCGCGAGCTCGCCCGTGCCCATCGAGAAGCCCACGAGCACGACGTCGCGCAGGTCGAGCGTCTCGAGCACCGTGTTCAGGTCGGCGGCGAAGGTGTCGTAGTCGTAGCCCGCCTCGACCTTCGACGACTGGCCGAACCCTCGGCGGTCGTAGGTGATGACGCGATAGCCCTGCGCGAGCAGCTCGCGCGTCTGCCGCTCCCAGCTGTGCCCGTTCAGGGGGTAGCCGTGGATGAGCACGACCGGCTGCCCGGACCCGTGGTCCTCGTAGTACAGCTCGACCGGGGTGCTGTTCTCGTCGCCGACGGTGATGTAGCCCATGATCTCTTCCTCTCGATCCCCGAGAACGGTCGTTCTCGCTGGTGAGGTCCACGCTAGAGAACGATCGTTCTCGTGTCAAGTAGACTGGGCGCATGACCGAGGAAGAAGCACGCGAGCGCATCCTCGCCGCGGCCGAGGAGCTCTACTACCGCAAGGGATACGCGGCCGTCGGCATGGACGAGCTGCGCTCGGCGGCCGGCGTGTCGCTGCGTCGCCTGTACGCGCTCTTCCCCGCCAAGAACGACATCGTCGCGGCCGTGCTCGACCGTCGGCATCGCCAGTGGGAGTCGGCGCTCGACGGGGCGATCGCCGCCGCCGGCGACGATCCGCGCGAGCGCCTGCTCGCGGTCTACCGCTATCTCGAGGACTGGTTCTGCACGGGGGACTTCCGGGGCTGCGCGTTCATCAACGCCTTCGGCGAGCTCGGCGGAACGCATCCCGAGGTCGCCCGCATCGTCCGCGAGCACAAGGCGTCGTTCCAGGAGCACATGGCGGCGCTCGTGGCGGCGTCGGGCGCCCCCGCCGCCCTCGCGGCGCAGCTCTCGATCCTCGCGGAGGGCGCGCAGAGCACGGCCGCCATCTCGGGCGACCCGCAGGTCGCGGCTCAGGCGCGCGCTGCGGCCGAGGTGCTCATCGACGCCGCGACGGCGCGCTGAGCGCGCTCACGCCCGCGCGCCGACCCTCCGGTCCTTCCGCCTCGCCCAGCGCGCGGGCGTGGCCGGTCCGTCCCAGACCTGCACGATGCCCCACACCACGGCGGCAAACGGCGCGGCGAGGATCGCGCCGAGGATGCCGCCCAGCACGGTTCCGATGGCCAGTGCGATCAGGACGACGAGCGAGTGCAGCTTGAGCGCCCGCCCCATGAGGATGGGCTGGAGCAGGTTGCCCTCGAGCTGGTTCACGACGACGACGATCGCGATGACGATGACCGCGACGATGGGGCCGTTCGCCACGAGCGCCACGAGCGAGGCGAGGATGCCCGCGACCGTCGCGCCGACGATGGGGATGAACGCGAGGAGGAACACGAGGATCGTCAGCGGGAAGGCGAGCGGCACGCCGAGCACGAAGAGCCCGATTCCGATGCCGATCGCGTCCACCGCGGCGACGGCCGCCGTTCCGCGCACGTAGGCGCCGAACGTGTCCACCGACTTGGCTCCCGCGCGCTGCACGCGCGCGTACCACTCGCCCTCGAACGGCCGCGTGAGGAAGGACCAGATCTGCGGGCCGTCCTTGAGGAAGAAGAACAGCACGACGACCATGAGCACGAAGCCCGTCACGAAGTTCGCGACGGCGCCGACCCCGGCGACCGCGCCAGAGCCGAACTGCGCGCTCGTGAAGAAGTCGGTCACCGACGCGATCCACTCGTCGATCTGCGCCTGGTCTGGCGCGAACGGCAGCGTGTTGACCCACGCGACCACCTGGAGGAAGCCCTCCTGCGCCTGCGCGTACAGCTCGCTCCACTGGCTGCGCACGGCCGAGACCATGGCCCATCCGAGTCCGCCGATGACGAGCACGATCGCGAGGAGCACGATCGCCGTCGAGAACGACGGCCCGAGCCGCGGCCGCAGCCACCCCATGAGGGGCTCGAACGCGCACGCGAAGATCAGCGCGAGGAGCACGGGGATGACGACGACCGACAGCGTCTGCGACGCGTAGACGAGCCCCGCGGCGAGGATGACCACCGCAATGATCTGCACCGCGCGCGTCGCGAGCGCGCCGAACCCGTCGGACCACAGCCGGCGCGGCGTGCGGCCGTCGGCCACGACCGGCGCGGGCGCCGGCGCCTGAGGCGTGCGTCGTCTGAACATCGTGCTCCCCCTGTCGTCGCGAACGCGTCGTCACCATCCTGCCGGACGCCGCGCGCGAGTCCCGGGAGCTTGACCCTGCGGATCAGCTGTGCCAGTCCTCCCGCGCGGTGAAGGGAACGGCCTCGGGGCGCTCGGTGGTCGTGGTGAGCTCGACGCGCCCGCCCTGCTCGGCCGCGCGCAGGATGCCGGTCATGATGTCGAGCACGTGGAGCGCCATGGCGCCGCCCGCGCGCGGCTCGACCCCGGGCGCGGTCCGCACGAAGTCGACGAGGCCGACGCCGCGTCCTGCCCCGTCGTAGCCGCCCGAGACGGCGAGCGTCTCGGGCTCGGCGCCCGGCCGGTGCAGCACGACGTCGCCGTCGAACCGGTTGGGGTCGGGCACGAGGAGCGTGCCGTCGGTGCCGTGCACCTCGATCGGCGACGCGGTCGTCGTCGTGCCGTCGAAGCTCGTCACGATCGTCGAGATCGCGCCGTTCGCGTGCTCGAGGATGCCCGTCACGTGCGTGTCGACGTCGACCGGGATGGTCTCGCCCGCGCGCGGACCGGATCCGATCACGCGCTCGGAGCGGAGGCGCGATGCCGCACCGCTCACGGCGACCACCGGCCCCAGCAGCGTCACGAGCGCCGAGACGTAGTAGGGGCCCATGTCGAGCATCGGGCCGCCGCCCGGCTGGTAGTAGAAGTCGGGGTTCGGATGCCAGCGCTCGTGGCCGGCCGTGATCATCGTCGCCGATGCCGCGACGGGTCGCCCGATGAGGCCGTCGTCGACCGCGCGGCGGGCCGTCTGCACGCCCGTGCCGAGCACCGTGTCGGGTGCGGAGCCGACCGCCACGCCGGAGCGCGCGCCGGCCTCGACGATCCCCCGCCCCTCGTCGACCGAGACCGCGAGCGGCTTCTCGCCGTACACGGCGCGGCCGGCCTCGATCGCGGCGTGCGCGATCTCGGCGTGCGCGGCCGGGATCGTCAGGTTGAGCACCGTCTGCACCGCGGGGTGCCGCACGAGCTCGGCAGCCGGAACCGCCTCCGCGCCGGTCTCCGCGGCGACCGCGGCCGCGCGCTCCTCCGACAGGTCGGCGACCGCGACGATGCGGATCTCGGGATGGCCCGCGAGCGCGTCGAGGTACTGCCGCGAGATGTTGCCGAGTCCGACGATGCCTACGCCGTGCGCGTCGCCCACACCAGGCCCCTCTCGATGATCGTGCGGACGTTCTCGTCCTGCAGGACGTCCGGGCTGTGGCCGGGCGTGGCGACGAAGATCCGCCCCTCGCCCCACTGCCGCGTCCAGACCGCAGGCGACGTGATCGGCCGGTGCCACGGATGCCACGGGCGCACGGGGTGCGTCGTGGTCGCGAGCACGTCGTTCAGGTCGTCGTGCAGCACCCAGTACTGCTCGGTCTCGAGCGCGAAGTCGTCGATTCCCGCGGTGATCGGGTGCGTGCGGCCGAGCTCGGTGATCTCGACCGTGTACGGCAGGTAGTTGTCGCTCGCGTCGCCGACGAGCTCGCCGGGCTCCTTGCTCGGGTGGGTCGCGAACTGGCCGCCGACGAGCTGCAGGTAGTCCGAGCTGTTCCGGAACGAGTCCGCGATCCCGCCGTGCCATCCGGCGAGGCCCGTGCCCGCGCGCACCGCGGCGATGAGCCCCTTGAGCTCCTCGGGCTCGATCGTCGACATCGTGACGCTCTGCAGGATGAGGTCGGTCTGCGCCATCGCGTCGGCGTCGGCGTAGACCGCGGTCGACTCCTCGACGCGGACGTCGTAGCCGCGCTCCTCGAGGAAGGGGAGGAAGAGGTCCGTCGACTCGACGGGCTTGTGCCCGTCCCATCCGCCGCGGACGACGAGTGCCCGGGTCACGCGCCTCCCCCGACCTGCGTGAGGACGGCGTCGGCCGCTGCGCTGCGCTCGACCGCGTCGAGGACGCGCTGCACGCTGAGCGCCTCGTCGAAGCTCGGCGACGGGTCGCGCTCCTCGGCGATGGCGGTGACGAGGTCGACGACCTGGTGCGTGAAGAGGTGCTCGTAGCCGAGGCCGTGGCCGGCGGGCCACCACGCGTCGACATACGGATGGGTCGGCTCGGTCACGAGGATGCGGCGGAAGCCCTGCTCGCCGTCGGCGTCGGCCGCGTCGTAGAACTCGAGCTCGTTCATCCGCTCGAAGTCGAAGGCGATCGATCCGCGGTCGCCGTTGATCTCGATGCGGTTCGCGTTGCGGTGCCCGAGCGCGAAGCGCGTGGCCTCGAACACGCCGAGGGCTCCGCTCGCGAACGACGCGGTGAACGCGACGGCGTCGTCGACCGTCACCGGGCCGCGCTCGGCGTCGGCCGCCGCGCGTCCGCCGAGACCGCGCTGCTCCGAGAGCACCGGGCGCTCGGCGACGAACGTGCGCAGCTGCGCGGAGACCGCCTCGAGCGGCTCGTCGAGGAGCCACTGCGCGGTGTCGATGATGTGCGCTCCGATGTCGCCCAGCGTTCCGGACCCCGCGATCTCCTTGTCGAGGCGCCACGTGAGGGGCGCGTCGGCGTCGGTCAGCCAGTCCTGGAGGTACTGCGCGCGCACGTGGCGGATGGTGCCGAGGCGGCCGTCCGCGACGAGGCGCTTCGCGTAGGCGAGCGCGGGTGTGCGGCGGTAGCTGAAGCCGCACATCGCGCGCGTGCCCGCGGGCGCGGTGCGCGCGGCCTCGGCCATCCGCTCGGCCTCCGGCAGCGTGCGGGCGAGCGGCTTCTCGCACAGCACGTGCTTGCCTGCGGCGAGCGCCGCGATCGACACCTCGGCGTGCACGTCGCCCGGCGCGCAGACGTCGACGATGTCGATGTCATCGCGCGCGATGACGGCGCGCCAGTCGTCCGACCACCCCGCGGCTCCGAGCTCGTGCGCGGCGCTCTCCGCGCGCTCGGCAGAGCGGCCGACGACGACCGCCAGCTCGGGTCGGGCCGGGAGGTGGAAGAACCGCGGTGCGGTCCTCCAGGCGTGAGCGTGTGCACGGCCCATGAAGGCGTGTCCGATGAGTGCCACCCGCAGCGTCGAGGTCATGGCGTCTCCTCTCCATTCAGGAGCCATCGTGCCATATAGCGGGGCTGTCAACAAATGAAGGGCGCGCCGAGCTCGGTGAACGTCCGCTGCGTGCGCAGGGCGTCGTGCAGCGCGGCCTCCACGCCCCGGACGACGCGATGACGGCCGGCGTCGTCGACGGCCTCGGTCCAGTGCTCGGCGGGGATCGCGCGCGGCTCGGGAGCGGCCATCACGGCGTCGACGAGGCGCATGAACGCGCCGGTCTCCGCGAGGGGCACGGCGAGCGGCGCGCGGCCCGCGCGGGCGTCGATCAGGTTCTCGAGGAGCGGAGCGCGACCGAACGCGCGAGTGACGGGCGGACGCCCGTCGCCGCGCACGAGCTGCACGACGTCGAGCGTGTAGTACAGGCGCACGGTGCCCTGCGCTCCCACGACCTCCACCCAGGGCTCCTCGCGCTGCGCGGCGCACAGCGTGACGGCCGTCGTGAGCGTCCGCCCGTCGAGCAGGGCGAACCGCGCGACCGAGGTGTCGTCGGCCTCGATGTCGTTCGCGTGGAAGAGGTCGAGCGCGATGCCGTCGACGTCGTCCGCGCGCTGCATGCCGGCGAGAGCGAGCGCCGTCGCCGATGCGTGCGCGAGCGGGTTGGTGAGCGCCCCGTCGGCGACGACCACGCCGCCCATGCGGCGCCGCCCCGCCCACGCCGCCCGCGCGTAGTAGCGGTCGTCGCGCACCCACGCTCCCGTCGCGCCGTAGCGCAGCACCTCGCCGATCGCGCCGTCGGCGACCAGGCCGCGCACGTACGGCACGGCCTCCGACCCGAGGCTCTGGAACCCGACCTGCACCCGCGCGCCCCGCGCCGCGGCGTGGGCCGCGAGCGCGTGGAACTCGTCGAGGGTCGCGGTCGGCGGCTTCTCGAGCAGCACGTCGCACCCGGCATCGAGCGCGGCCGCCGCGATCGCGGCGTGGGTGTGGATGGGCGTCGAGATGATCGCGACGTCGACGATGCCCCGCGCGAGCATGCCCTCCGCATCGTCGTCGTGGACCACGTGCGCGGGCAGCGCGCCCGGCGCGGGCGGCGTCGGGTCGGCGACCGCGACGAGGCGCGCGACGCCGCGCTCCTCGAGCGCGAGCGCGCGGCGGACGTGCGATGCCCCGTGGCCGTGGATTCCCACGATCCCGATGCGCGGCGTCTCGACGGTCATGCCCTCACCTCCGTGCGGATCCGCTCCGCGATGCGCGCCGCGTCGTCGGCGGCGACCGGCCCGTCGAGGACGACCGCGGAGAGGTCGAGCTCGAGCGTCTCGGATGGCGCGAGCACGCGCCGTCGCACGGTCGCGACGGCCGGCCCGAATCCCACGTACCCGCCGGTGCGGACGAACCACGGCAGCCCGCTGTCCGTCGCGGCGACGACGGTCGCGCGCTCGCCCACGATCGCGAGCCACGGCGAACGGGAGCCGTGTGCGATGTCCGTGCCCTCGCCGTCGGCGCACACGGCGAGCGCGCGGGCGAAGGGCGTGCGCCAGAAGATCCCGCCGTAGAACGCGCCGTCGCGTCCGTTCGTGTGCGGGCTGCCGAACTCGGCTCCGCCGGCGCTGGCGGTCAGGGTCGAGCGCCACGACATCCGCCATCCGTCGCGGTCGGGGGCGATGCGCAGCGCGCGCCGCTCGGAGAGCAGCACCGCGCCATCCGGGCCCGCCCACGCGAGCTCCTCCTCGACGCCGTCGCCGTCGGCGTCCCGCGCGAGCACGCGCTGGACGCCGTGGTTGTCGAGCATCGTCGAGCCCCGCCCGGCGACGAACGTGCGACCGCCCCAGAACGAGGCGCGCGAGACGTCGGGGATCGCGAGGCTCACCCCCAGGTGGTGGAGGTGATCGGCCGGCCCGACCGCGGTCACGGCCTCGCCGCCGAGCGTGACGGCCTCGAGATACGGGCGCGGCGACAGGCGCGGAGCGACGTCGAGCCCCTCCCGGTACCGCGCGACCGCCGCATCGCCCGCGTGCAGCGCGATCATGGCCGGGTCCCCGTGCTCGCGCGCACGGTCAGAGCCGGCGTGAACACGACGGGGTCGCGGCGCAGGCCGCCGCCGATCTCGTCGTGCAGCTCGCGCCACACGGCCGCCCCCACCCCGGGCAGGTCGACCGTCATCGTCGTGAGCGGCGGCGCGGAGTACCGCGAGAAGGGGATGTCGTCGAAGCCCGTCACGGAGAGGTCGTCCGGCACGCGCACCCCCTCCTCGTCGAGACGGCCGAGGAGACCGAGGGCGACGATGTCGTTGAACGCGAGCACGGCGGTCGCGCCGCTGCCGCGCACCGCGTCCCACGCACGATAGCCGTCCTCGAAGCCCGACCCGCACGCGAGCTCCCGGATCTCGATGTCGGGGTGCGCCTCGCGGAAGGCGATGAGCCCGCGCAGGCGCTCGTGGTTCGATCGCGACGCCTCGGGGCCGGAGAGGAACGCGATCCGCTCGTGCCCGAGGTCGACGAGGTGCTGCGCGAGGGTCTGGATCCCGGTCGCGTAGTCCACCTGCGCGACTGCCGCGTTGCGGCCCGTCGTGCGGTTGACGACCGCGACCGGCTGCACGCGCGGGAGCAGGTCGAGCAGCTCGGGTCGTGTCATGCGCGGCGCGATGAGGACGACGGCGTCGGTGCGGTTGCGGATGTCGATGGCCGATGCGGCCTCACCGGCCTCGTCCTCGAGGGTGTCGGCGACGAGCACGCGGTACCCGTCGGCCGCGGCCGCCCGGTGCACCCCGTGGAGGACCTGGTGGAACATGGGGTTCGACAGGTCGGGCACGAGCACGCCGATCGTGCGGCTGACCCCGAGCGAGAGCGACCGCGCGGTCTGGCTGGGCGTGTATCCGAGCTCGTCGATCGCCGCGCGGACGCGCTCGGCGATGTCCTCGGCGACCGTGGGGACGCCGTTCATCACGCGGGACACGGTGGCCTTGGAGACCCCCGCGAGCTCCGCGATGTCGGAGATCGTCGTCTGCCGGACGGGGTGCCGTCGGGTGCGCTTCGTCGCCATGGCTCATCTTCTCCCGTCTCGCACGTCGATCTCGACGTCTGCGAAGCGCGCCGTGGCGTGCTGGGCCGCCCCGGTCGCCGCGAACAGCACGTACTCGGCGCCGATCCACTGCCCCTCCGCCGCGCGGAAGCGCACGGGGAGCGCGCGGTCATGGCCGGGCTCGCGCACCGCCACCGCGATCTCGCCGTCGGCGTCGCACGACAGCGCGAGCCGCACGGAGCCCGCGGGCGCCGCCTCGTCATGCCGCACGGTCTCCCCCGGCTCGTCGCGATGCCGCGTCGCGACGACGAGCCGATCGCCCTCGGCCGTGCGGCGGAGCCCGGCCCAGAGGTAGTCGAGGCCGAGCACGCCGGCGCCCGCGCGCGTGCCGGTCGGGCCGTCGAGCGAGAGGGAGACCGCCATCGTGGACGGGATGCCCGGCAGCGGCTGCCCGAACACGCGCGGCAGCGTGCGCAGGTTCCCCGCGTCGACCCCCGCGACGATCCGCAGGCATCCCGGTTCCGGGAGGAGCCATCCGTCGTCGGGATTCGCCTGCCACCCCCACTGCGCGCCAAGGAGCCCGTCGGGGAAGCCGTCGCCGCGCGCGAGCGTGCGCGGGCCCTGGGGCGCCCCGTGGGGCGACGCGTGCTCGAGGACCGGGCGCCCCTGGTCGCCGAGCACGGGCCATCCGTCGTCGCCCCAGTGCATCGGCTGGAGATGCAGGACGCGGCCGAAGACCCCGCGGTCCTGGAAGTGGAGGAACCAGTGCGCGCCGTCGGCCGACTCGACCCACGCGCCCTGATGCGGCCCGTTCACGGGGGTGTCGCCCTGCGCGAGCACGACGCGCTCCTCGTAGGGCCCGTACGGGTCGCGCGCGCGGAAGGCGTACTGCCATCCGGTCGCGACGCCGCCCGCGGGGGCGAGGATCCAGTACCACCCGTCGCGCTTGTAGAGCTTCGGACCCTCGAGCGTGACGCATCCGTCGATCGCGTCGCCGTCGATGACGTCGCGCGACGGCCCGACGACAGCCGTGAGGGCCGCGTCGACCGGCACGATGCTGAGGACGTTCTTGCGGCCCGCGCGGCTGCGCGCCCACCCGTGCACGAGGTACGTCGCGCCGTCGTCGTCCCACAGGGGGCACGGGTCGATCACGCCGAGCCCGGGCAGGAGCAGCCGCGGCGCGCTCCAGGGCCCGCGCGCGTCGGCGGCGCTCACCACGAAGACGCCCTGATCCGGATCCGGGTAGACGATGTGGAAGAGGCCGTCGTGATGGCGGATGGATGGCGCCCAGACGCCGGCGCCATGCCGCGGCTGCGCGAACCAGGCCTGCGGGGTGTTCCCGGCGACCGCGTGCGAGACGATCTCCCAGTTGACGAGGTCGGTCGAGGCGAGCACGGGCAGCCCGGGCGCGCGGTTGAAGCTCGAGGCGACGAGGTAGTAGACGTCGCCGACGCGGATCGCATCGGGGTCGGGGACGTCGGCGTCGATGATCGGGTTGCGGTACCGCGCGGCGCTGGTCGGCTCTGTCATGGGATCCCGTCTGAGAAACCGGTTACTCTCAATCCATCGTAGGGTGCTGCACGACGCCAGGGGAAGGACGAACATGACCCGCCGCGATCTCCGGGGGCTCGAGGGGCTCGATGCGCTCCTCGGCCGGCCCTTCACCGCGCGGCCCGAGGAGGTGGATCTCGGCGCTGTCCCCGCCCGCCTCGCGGTGGCGCTCGGCGTGCCGCCTGTGCCCGACACGACCCCCGTCGTCGAGGAGGGCGCCTGGACGCGCGACGGCGTCGACGGCCTGGCCCTGCGCTGGAGCACGGGGTTCGGACCCGACACCCGCGCCTGGCTCCTGCGCCCGGCCGGCGAGCGCGCGCCGCTCCCGGGCATCGTGGCGCTGCACTGCCACGGCGGGATGAAGTTCCACGGGAAGGAGAAGATCGCCGACGGCCCCGCGGACGAGCCGCGGGTGGCGGCGTTCCGCGCCGACGCGTACGACGGCGTCGCCGTGGCCAACGCGTTCGCCCGCGCGGGCTTCGCCGTGCTCGCGCACGACGCTTTCGGCTGGGGCAGCCGCCGGATGCGCCGGGAGGACATGCCCGAGCGCACCCTGCGGGCGGCCGCCGACGCGATCGCCGCGCGGGGCGGCGCGCTCGACGATGCCGCGCGCTACGACCTGCACGCCGGCCCGAACGAGGACGCCGTCGCCAAGACGCTGGGCGTCCTCGGGACGTCGTGGGGCGGCCTCGTCGCGCGCGACGACCTCATCGCCGCGCGCGTGCTCGCGGCCAGGGCGGACGTGCGCCCCGGCGGCGTCGTCCTCGTGGGACTGTCGGGCGGCGGCGCCCGCGCGGCCCTGGCCGGCGCGCTCGACGAACGGGTCGTGCGCGCGACGGCGGTCGTCGCGATGATGGCGACCTTCGATGCGATGCTCGACGGGTACATCCAGCGCCACACGTGGATGCTCATGAACCCGGGGATGGCCCGGGTCGGGGAATGGCCCGACATCGCGGCCGCACGCGCACCGCGTCCGCTGTTCGTCGGCTTCGCCCGCCACGACGCGCTCTTCCCCCTGCGCGGCATGCTCGACGCCGAGGCGCGTCTGCGCGCGCACTACCGTCGAGCGGGCGCCGAGCACGCTCTGCACACGGCGTGGGCCGATCGCCCGCACTCCTTCGGCGCCGACACGCAGCAGGCGTTCCTCGCCTGGACGGGAGCGCTCTCCTCCTAGAATCACGCGGAGGAGCGCCACCCGCGCCTCCGACGGAGAGCGCGCGACGAGGCGCGCATGGCAGGAAGGCACACGAATGCTCGACACGATCCAGGCGTTCCTCGATCAGCTCGGCGCCATCATCTGGGGCCCGTGGCTGCTCATCCCGCTCCTCCTCGGGACCGGGCTCTACCTCACCATCCGGCTCGGCGGCATCCAGTTCCTCCGCCTGGGCCCCGCCCTCCGCCTCGGCCTCTGGCGCCGCAAGGACGCCGGCGCGGAAGGCGACATCTCGCAGTTCCAGGCGCTCACGACCGCGCTCGCCGCCACGGTCGGCACGGGCAACATCGTCGGCGTCGCGACGGCCATCGCGATCGGCGGCCCCGGCGCCCTGTTCTGGATGTGGATCACGGGCCTGCTGGGCATGGCGTCGAAGTACACCGAGGCGTTCCTCGGCGTGCGCTTCCGAACGACGGATGCGGCCGGCGAGCGCAACGGCGGCCCGCAGCAGTATCTCGAGCGGGGAATCCGCGGGCCGGTCGGCAAGGTGCTCGCACTGGCGTTCACGATCTTCGCGATCTTCGCGAGCTTCGGCATCGGCAACATGACGCAGGGCAACTCGGTCGCGGCGAACCTCGAGAGCAGCTTCTCGATCCCGACCTGGGTCACCGGCGTCGTGCTGACGATCATCGCGCTCGCAGTGCTCGTGGGCGGCATCAAGTCGATCGGCCGCGTGACCGCGGGCTTCGTGCCGATCATGATCGTGTTCTACGTGCTCGGCGCGATCTACATCCTCATCGCCAACATCGGCGAGGTGCCCGCCGCCTTCGCGACGATCTTCCGCGACGCCTTCACGGGCAGCGCGGCGGCGGGCGGCTTCGCGGGGTCGGTGCTCATCATCGCCATCCAGTTCGGCGTCGCGCGCGGCATCTTCTCGAACGAGTCCGGCATGGGGTCGGCGGCGATCGCCGCGGCGGCCGCGCAGACGAGCCACCCGGTGCGCCAGGGCCTCGTGTCGATGACGCAGACGTTCATCGACACGATCATCGTCGTGTCGATGACGGGCCTCGTGATCGTCACGACCGGCGCCTACACGTTCACGGACGAGGCGGGCGCCCAGATCGATCCGTCGGTCATGACCGGCGAGGCGTTCACCCACGGCCTGCCCGGCGAGTGGGGGCACTGGGTCGTCACGCTCGCGCTCGTCATGTTCGCGTTCTCGACGGTGCTCGGCTGGTCGTACTACGGCGAGCGCTGCATCGAGAAGCTGCTCGGCCGACGTGCCGTGCTGCCGTTCCGCGTCGTCTTCTCGCTCATCGTCTTCGTCGGCTGCACGACCGAGCTCAGCGTCGTCTGGTCGTTCTCCGACGTGATGAACGGCCTCATGGCGCTGCCGAACCTCATCGGCCTGCTCGTGCTCTCGGGTCTCGTCGCCCGCGAGACGCGCGCGTACCTGAAGCACGACCCGAAGCTCGAGGCCTCCCAGGACGAGATCGAGCGCTTCATGGCCGGCGACGCCGGCTGGGAGGAGTGGCGCGCCGCCGAGGCGGTCCGCGAGACGCGCTGACGAGCGGGAGCGCTCAGCCGACCGGCGCGGGCGCTCCCGGCCGGAACAGCACCGTCGCGCGGCCCGTCTCCGGGTCGCGCGACACGTCGGCGCGCACGCCGTAGACGTCGGCGATGAGCTCGGGCGTGAGCACCTCGGCAGGACCGCCCGCCGCCACGACGCGCCCCTCGCGCAGCACGAGCACGGCGTCGCAGAACATCGCGGCGAGGTTGAGGTCGTGCAGCGCGACGATCGCGGTGACCGGGAGCGCCGCGACGAGCGCGAGCAGCTCGAGCTGGTGGCGGATGTCGAGGTGGTTCGTCGGCTCGTCGAGCAGCAGCTCGCGGGGCTCCTGGGCGAGCGCCCGCGCGATGTGCGCACGCTGACGCTCGCCGCCCGAGAGCGCGTGCCACAGCCGATCGGCCTTGTCGGCGAGGCCCACCCGCTCGAGCGCGTCGGCGATCGCCCGCTCGTCGTGCGCCGTCTCACCGCCGAGCAGCGGGCGGTGCGGCGTGCGGCCGAGCCGCACGACATCGCGCACGACGATGTCGGCATCGGTCTCGGCGTGCTGCGTCACGGTCGCGATCGCGCGGGCCACCTCCCGGCGCCGCAGCTGCGAGAGGTCGGCGCCGTCGAGGGTGACGCGCCCCGCGTCGGGTCGGGCGAGCCCCTGCAGCAGACGCAGGAGCGACGACTTGCCCGAGCCGTTCGGGCCGAGCAGGCCGATCGTCTGACCGGGCTCTGGCCGCAGGCTGACGCCGTCGACGACGAGGGCGCCGCCGCGCCGCCAGGAGACCCGCTCCGCCTCGAGCGTCATGCGCGCCCCCTCCGTCGCAGCAGCAGGAGCACGAACACCGGGACGCCCACGATCGCCGTGCCGACGCCCACCGGCAGCGGGGTCGGCGCGAACGCGACGCGCGAGCCGGCGTCGACCCACACCATGAAGACCGCCCCGAGGATGGCCGTGGCCGGGATCACGCGCGAATGCCGCTGCCCGAACAGCAGGCGCGCCGCGTGCGGCAGCACGAGGCCCACGAATCCGATCGCACCCGCGACGCTCACGAGGGTCGCGGTGAGCAGCGCGGTCATGACCAGCAGCAGCCCCCGCGTGCGGGCGACGTGCACGCCGAGCGAGGCGGCGACATCCTCGCCGAACGCGAACGCATCGAGGGCGCGCGCCGAGCCGAGGCAGATGACGAGCCCGACGAGCACCGCCGCGGCGCACAGGGCGACGTCGTCCCAGCGCATGCCCTCGAGCGACCCGAGGAGCCAGAACATGACCCCGCGCGTCTCATCGGAGTCCGCGAACGCGAAGACGATGAGGGAGGTGAGCGCCGAGAAGAGCTGGGTGCTCGCGACGCCCGCGAGGATCACGCCCGAGGTGCCGCCGCTCGAGAAGCGCGCGAGGAGCAGCACGAGGCCGAAGGCGAGGAGCGCGCCCGCGAACGCACCGCCCGACAGGCCGAGGGCCCCGCCGCCGACGCCGAGCACGCCGACCGCGACCGCCCCCGTCGACGCCCCCGACGAGACGCCGAGCACGAACGGGTCGGCCAGCGGATTGCGCAGGAGGGACTGGAGGATCGCGCCGCTCAGCCCGAGCCCCACGCCGCACGCGGCCGCGACGAGGGCGCGCGGCAGGCGCTCCTCCCACACGATGGCGTCCTCCGACGCGCGCACGGGGATCTCGGCGAGACCGAGATGGTTGAGGATGATGTCGCGCACGTTCACGAGCGAGACGTCGGCGGGGCCGAGCGTCACCGCGACGCCCACCGAGAGCACGACGAGCCCGAGCCCCGCGAGCGCGAGAGCCGCGACGACGAGCCCGCGCGACCAGGTCCCGCGCGCGGGGCGCACGACGGTCGGCGCGTCGGCCGTCGCGGCCGCCGTCATCGGGCGTCCTGGTTCGCGGCCCACCACGCCCGGATCTTCTCGAGCCCGTCGACGAAGCGGATGGAAGGGTTCATCTCCGCGCCGTGCAGCGCGATGAACCGCTCGTCCTGGACGGCGCCGAGCGTCTGCGTGAGGGGGTCTCCCGTGAGGAAGGCGACCTTGTCGTCCAGGCGGTCGCCCGGGAAGCGGTCGCGCTGCAGGTCGCCGAGCACGAACAGGTCGGGGTCGGCGTCGACGACCGACTCCCAGCCGACCGCCGGCCAGTCGTCGACCTCGTCGGCGAACGCGTTCTCCATGCCGGTGAGGTCGGCCAGCATCGACGCGGAGCCGAGCCCGCCCGCGATGTAGGGCGTCTTCGTGTCGGCGAACCAGAACACGACGGTCTGGCCCCCGAAGTCGACGCCCTCGACCGCGGCCGCAGCCCGCTCCTGCAGATCGGCCACGAGCGCCTCCCCGCGCTCGGCGACGTCGAAGATCTCGGCGAGCTCGCGGATCTCCTGGTACAGCGCGTCGACCGTGAGGGGCTGCGTGCGCGCTCCCCCGCCGTTCACGCTCTCGCCCTCATCGCAGTCGGTGGGCGACAGGTACGACGCGACGCCGGTCTCGTCGAGGCGGTCGCGGGTCACGACGCCGCCCTCGGTGTAGTGGCGTCCGAACGACGCGGTCACGAAGTCGGGGTCGGCGCCCAGGAGCACCTCGTAGGTGGGCGCGTTGTCGGCGAGCCGCGGCACGGTCTCGTTCGCGGCGGCGAGCGACTCCAGGACCGGATCCGTCCACGACGCCGTGCCGACCATGCGGTCCTCGAGGCCGAGCGAGAGGAGGATCTCGGTCGAGTTCTGGTCGAGCGACACGACGCGCTGCGGGGGCGCGTCGATCTGGACCTCGTGGCCGCAGTTCTCGATGACGAGCGGGTAGGCGGTGCGGCCCTCGCCGGCCGCAGCCGTCTCCTCGGGCTCGACGGCCTCCGACGCGCCGCATCCGGCGAGCGCGAGCGCGGACACGAGGAGCGCGCCGGCGAGCGCGCGCGGACGGGTGACGACCATGAGGGGTCTCCTCCTGCTTCGAGGCCCCCGTGGTCACGGGGAAGGGTCCTCAGGCGCCGAGCGCCCAGGTAAGGATAGCCTGACCTGAGAGACATCCCTGAGGAGAACCCGAGCGCGCTGTCACGCGAGATCGTCGAGGGCCGCGCTCACGTCGACGAGGAGCCGGCTCTGCTCCTCATGTCGCGCCGCGCTGTCGGGCTCGGGCCACGACGAGAGCTTCACGATCACCGAGTCCGTCGTCGGATCGAGCCAGAGGCTCTGCCCGTGGATGCCGATGCCGCTGACGTTCCCGCGCGCGTTCCCCGTGCACCACCACTGCCAGGTGTACGAGCCGCCGGAGAACATCCGCGCGAACCCCTCCCCGGCCATCGCCTGCGGGTCGCCGCCCGCGAGGACGCGCCTCACCCACTCCTCCGACACGACACGGCCGCGCGGTGCACGACCGCCGTCGAGCAGCACGCGGCCCACGCGCGCGAGGTCGCGCGCAGTGCACGAGACGCCGCCGTTGGCGAATCCGAAGCCCGTGGGGTCGACCGTGATCGCGGCGTCCTGATCGGCGTCGAGCAGCGACCACAGCAGCTCGGAGAGCGCAGTGGGGTAGCGCAGGCCGGACACCCGCTCGACGAGCCATGCCAGCACGTCGGTGTTCGCCGAGCAGTACTGGAAGCGCCTCGCGCGTCCGCTGCCGCGCAGGCCCACGAGGAAGACGCGGGTGTCGGCGGGGTCGCCGGCTCGGCGGGGCCGCCAGCCCGCCGCTCGGTCGTGCCGCTGCACCTGCGAGCGCGGGTCGGTGTAGTCCTCGTCGTACTCGACGTGCACCCGCATGTCGAGCACGTCCTGCACCGAGGCGCCGTCGTACGCCGACCCCGTCAGCTCGGGCAGGTACGAGGCGATCGGGCGGACGGGATCGACGTCGCCGCGATCCGCGAGCGCACCCACGACCATCCCGCACAGCGATTTCGAGACGCTCATGAGCAGATGCCTGTCGTCTGCCGAGAGGCCCGCTCGGCGGTACTCCGCGACGACCTCGTCGCCGCGGAGGACGAGGAAGGCATCCGTGAACGTCGCCTCGAGCCTCGACCGGAGGTCGGGCAGACGCGCCATGAGCGCGTCGAGGCGCACGTCGGGCGCGCGCTCGACCGGTCGGTGCCGGGAGATCTCCGCGCTCGGGATGAGCTCGCCGAGGTGTGTGAACGCCCAGCGGTGATGCGGCGGATCCTGCCAGCTGTCGAGCGTCGGCCGACCGCTCACGCGCGCCCGCCCCGCGCGGCGCGCGACAGCCCGCCGTAGACGAGCGCGGCGACGAGCATCCCGGCGGGCACCGAGAGATCGATCCCGCCGAGCGCCGCCGAGACCGGGCCCATCCACACGTCGGTCGAGAGGCAGGCGGCCGTCGCCCCTCCCCCGAGCGCAAGCGCCGTGAGGCCGGGCACGCTCCATCCGCCCGTGTACCAGAACGGCGCGCCGCGCTCCTCGTCGAAGAGGTCTGCGCCGTCGTAGCGGTTGCGCCGCAGGACGATGTCGGCGACGAAGATCGCCATCGCCGGGCCCGTGACGATGACGAGGAACTGCAGCATGAGGTTGACGGCGCCGAGCAGGCTCGTCGACATGACGAGGTAGATCGTGAGCGCGGTGCCGATGGCGCCGACGATGATCGCGGCCGGGATCCGGCGAATGGGCACGCCCACCGCCTGCAGGGCCATGCTCGAGGTGTAGGTGGTCATGCCGTTGAGGGCGATCGTGTTGACGACGACGCCGATCACGAGGAGCGGCCCGAGCCACGCGGGGAGCAGGTCCATGAGCGCCGACTCGATGCCCGCGGCCATCGCGGCGTCGCTCACGCCGGTCGCGAGCAGCGCGCCGACCACGGTGAAGAGGATGCAGGGCAGCGCGCCGCCGAGCGCGGTCGCCGCGACGATGTGCGACGGCCGGGTGCTCCGCGGCAGGTACCGCGCCATGTCGGGGCTGTTCGCGTACGACAGGGGCGTCGACGCGAGGATCGTGAAGCCGACCGTGATCGACGCCCACAGCGGCACGCCGTCGAGGGGCACGGCAGGCCGGTACCCCCAGTCCGCGTGGGGCAGGATGAAGCCCGAGACGACGAGGAAGATCGCCAGCAGCACGGCGGTCACCGCCGGGTATGTCCTCAGGATGAGGCCGTGCCCGTACACCGCGACGAGCACCGTGATCGCCGACACGACGAGCGTGACGGCCACCGGGCCGAGCACGGGATCGTCGACGCCCCACGCGCGCAGCAGATCGGCGCCCATGAACGAGGACGCGAGCCAGTTCAGCGCGAGGAACACCGCGGAGATGAGCCATCCTGTGAAGGCCACGACCACCTTGTTGCCCACGACCCCGTAGAGCGCGCGCGTGATGACCGACCCGGACGTTCCGGCAGCGGGACCGGCGATCGCGATGATCCCGGGGAAGATCCACGGGAGGCTCCCCGCGACGATCACGAGGACGGCCTGCCACAGCTCGAGACCGAGCAGGATCATCGTCGCGCCGATCGTGAAGTTCAGGACGCTGACGTTCGGCGCGGCCCAGACGGCGAAGAGGTCGCGCGCGCGGCCGTGTCGCTCGGACGGGCGGATGAGCTCGATCCCCCGCGTCTCGGGGGTGGTGAGCGCGTCGACCGGCTCAGGCGCGGTCGCCGGAAGGGGTGCGGACACGGGTGTTCCTCTCCGTCGAGGTGCGCTATTGGCCATGTGGCCAATGGCCTATTGGTCACACATCCAATAGCATGGCGCTCATGGTGTCAAGCGAGCGGCCGGTGCGCACGCGCAAACGGCCGGAGGAGCGCCGCGAGGAGATCGTCCGCGAGGCGGCGCGGATCGCGCTCGAGGCCGGCCTCGAGCGCATCACCCTCCGGGCGGTCGCGGAGCGCCTCGGCGTGCGCCCGGGCCTGATCACCCACTACTTCCCCGCGGCGGACGAGCTCGTCGTCGCGGCCTTCGCGCGTGCGGTCTCAGACGAGCGCGAGGACCTCGTGCCCGTCGACGGGCGACCGCTCGAGCGCCTCGCGCACATGATGGCCTACACCGAGAGCGAGCAGGCGCGCGCCGTCGCGCGCCTGTGGCTCAACGCGCGCCATCTGTCCCGCTTCGACAGCGCACTCGAGGCCGCGCTCGAGGAGCAGGAGGCCCTCGACCGCGCGCGCCTCATCGCGCTCATCGAGGAGGGCGTCTCGTCGGGCGATCTCCCCGACGTCGACCCGCTGACGGCATGCATCCGGATCTTCGTCGCGGTGGACGGCCGGTGGGCGTACGCGAACAACGTCGGCGCGTTCCCCCACGAGGCCTTCGAGCACTACGTGACGGATGTCGCCGAGTGGGCCCTCGGACTGCCCGCGGGCGCCCTGCGCGGGGCCCCGGCCCTCACCATCGCGTCCCGATCGCATGATCGGGGCGCGTGAAGGGCCCTCCGATCGGATCGGTCGGATCGGGATCGGGAACCGACACGCCGAGCCGGTGCAGCTCCGCCATCGCGTCATCCTGCGGGCGGTAGCCGATCTCCTCGCCCGCCCCGAGCGGGAACCATCCCGGCGCGTTGCGCGAGACGCCCCACACGATGTGATGCCGGCCATCCTCGAGGGCGATCGCGGCCTCGAAGAGGCGGGCGGCGTCGCCCGGCGAGAGCCACGACGCCGCGGCCCTGCCCGGGTCGGGCGTCTCGAGGAAGGTGCAGATGCGCGCGCTGACGATCGACATCCCGAAGCGGTCGCTGAAGAGGCTCCCGAGCGCCTCCATCGCCGCCTTCGTGACCCCGTAGAAGGTGTCCGGTCGCGGCAGGAGGGGCTCCGCCTCGCCGACTCGATCCGGAACGTGGAACCCGGCCGCATGCACGGAGCTCGCGAGGAGCACGGCGCCGACGCCTGCGTCTCGCGCGGCTTCGAGCAGGACGCGCGTGCCGTCGACGTTGACGCGGAGGAGGTCGCCCCAGGGCGCCTCCGACGCGATGCCGGCGAGGTGGATGACCGCTCGCGCACCCGACAGCGCGTCCCGCAGCCCGGTCGCGTCGTCGATCGAGAGGTCGCGCCACTCCCCGGGCTCGGCGGCCGACGGCTCGGCAGTGTCGACGAGACGGAGCTCGCGCCCCTCCCGACGCAGAAGCGGCACGACGGCCGACCCGATCCGCCCGGAGGCCCCGGTCACCACGACGATCTCGCGCTCGCGCATGCCTCCTGCCTAGCGCATGCGCGGCGAGCGCCGCGATCCCCTTGACGCGCGGTCGTCCCACCCGAACGCAGAACGGCCCCCGCAGAAGCGGGGGCCGTTCTCGTGTGGTGCGCCCCGAGGGACTCGAACCCCCAACCTTCTGATCCGTAGTCAGATGCTCTATCCATTGAGCTAGGGGCGCATTCACCGCTGCCGAAGCAACCGTATGAGCATACAACGCGTTCGCCGCACCGGACAAATCGGGGCGCGCCGCCCGGGCGCGTCGCGTCAGTCGACCGCCGCGGAGGCGCCCTCCGACCGGCGCTCCTTGGTCTCGACAGCGAGCTTCTGCAGGTCGACGAGGCGCAGCGCCTGCATGCGCGCCTCGCGCATCGAGGCGTAGTCCGGGTCCTCGTCGGGGCGCATCGCCTCGACGCGCAGACGGTTGTCGAGCGTCGACGCGATGTCGCCCCATGCCGCCTCGCGGGACTGCTCGACGAGCGCGAGCAGCTGCGCCTCGTCCTCGAGCTCCGTGCGGAGAGCCTTCGCCACACCGACGTACTGCTTGGCGCGGCGGCGGAGGTTGCGCACGTCGCGGTCGCGGTAGTCATGCGTGCCGCGCGACTGCGAGTGCCGCCCCCACGCGGCCTTCCGCGCCTTAGAGATCTCCTGCGCCGCCTGCTCGGACTCGTCGGCGAGCGCCGCGATCGTCTCGCGGGCGACCGGCAGGAAATGGGACGCGTCGAACGCCTCGTCGAGCGAGATCGTGCTCACGAGGATCCTGTTCTTCACCGCGAGCCGCGCGGCGGCATGCGCGATCGCGAGACCCTCGGCGATCGCATCGGCGTTCCGTCCCACCGCACCTCCTCGTACCAGATTAGCCGCGAGGACCGGGCGGCGGGCGCGGGGTCACGCCTGCGGGACGGCGAGCTCTCCCGTGAGGTACTGGGCGCGGCCGAAGCCGAAGCTCCAGTCCTCCGGCCCATTCTCGACGTACCCGATGAAGACGTCGGACGGCGCGACGCCGACCGGCTCGAGCGCTGCGGCGATCGCGGCGTACAGGCGCTGCTTCTGATCGACGGAGCGACCCCGCTGCGTGAAGATCTGGATGACGACGGGGTCGGTCCGCTCGAAGCCGAGACCGGCATCCTCCGCGACGATCGTCGACGCGGGGCGCGAGGTGATCACCTGGAACCGGTCGCGCTCGGGGATCCCGTAGACGGAGACGATGGCGTCGTGGACGGCGCCGGCGATCTCGGCGGGATTCGTGCGGGCGTCGCTGTGGTCGATGCGGACGAGGGGCATGAGTACTCCTGAGAGATGTCGAGGACTTTGTCCTGACATTCTCTCATACGCCTCTTCGCGCGAACAACCCCTCGTCCGCCCTCCTCACTCCGCGGCGGCGTGCAGGAGCAGCGCCTGCTCGGGGCGCAGGATCGGCAGCGTCACGCCCACGGCGTCGAGGAAGCGCCCCGTCGCCGTGAGCCCCTCGTCGAACCATCCCGGGCCCCGGTGCTGCACGAAGGGGCTCGCGCTGTCGCCCTCGGTCGTGCGCGGGAAGTCCTCCGCCGCGGGCAGGAGCGGCACGACGCGGTAGACCCGGTCGGGGTCGAGCCCCGGAAGTCGCACCCGGCCGGGCATCTCGGCGACGGGGGTCCGGTGCATGACCGCCGTGAAGAGCGCCTCCCCCCGGTCCTGCGCGACGACGCCGTGGAGCGCGAGCGCCGGCTCGACGAGGTCGGCGTTGACGCGGACCCCCGAGTGGATCAGGCCGCGGAAGCGCTTGTACAGCTCGATGCCCTTCCGCAGGACCGCTCGCTCGTGCTCGGAGGCCGCGCGGATGTCCCACTCGATCCCGAAGTGCCCGAAGAGGGCCGTGAGCACGCGGAACCCGATGTCGTGGACGCGGCCTGTCGTGTGGGAGTGGGTGGGTCCGACGTGGGCGCCGACGAGCTCGGGCGGGAGCACCGCCTGGGTCCACCGCTGGATCGTCTGGCGCTCGAGCGCGTCGTTGCAGTCCGACGCCCAGACGCGGTCGGTGTGCGCGAGGACGCCCAGATCGATGCGCGCGCCGCCCGACGAGCACGACTCGATCTCGACACGGGGGTGGGCCTCCTTGAGCGCCGCGAACAGGCGGTAGACCGCGAGGGTCTGCGCGTGCACGGACGGGCGCCCATCGTGCCCGTGCTCGCGCAGGTCGCGATTCTGATCCCACTTGAGGTACGCGATGTCGTTCTCGCGGAGGAGGGCGTCGATGCGGTCGTAGACGTACTGCCACGCGTCGGGGTTCACGAGATCGATGACCTGCTGATGCCGCCATTCGACGGGCAGGCGCCCGCCCTCGTCGTGCGAGCGCGCGTCGGGTCCGGCGATCCAGTCGGGGTGCTCCCGCGCGACGTCGGAGTCGAGGTTCACCATCTCGGGCTCGACCCACAGCCCGAACTCCATGCCCCGCGACGTGACGGCCTCGATGAGCGGCGTGAGGCCATCCGGCCACAGCCCCTCGTCGACGTGCCAGTCGCCGAGCCCCGCACGGTCGTCGCGGCGCCCGCGGAACCATCCGTCGTCGAGCACGAAGCGCTCGACGCCGAGCTCGGCGGCCGCCGCGGCGAGCTCGACGAGCGGCTCGATGCGGTGGTCGAAGTAGACCGCCTCCCAGGTGTTGAGCACGACCGGCCGGGGGCGACCGCCGTCGACCTTGACGTGCTGCGGACGCGCACGGAACCACCGGTGGAACCGCTCCGTCACGCCGTCGAGGCCGCGATCCGACCATGCGGCGTACAGCGCGGGCGTCTCGTAGGCCTCTCCCGGCGCGAGCACGACCTCGCCCGATCCGAGCAGCTCCGCGGCGCCGATCATCTGGCGCCCGTCGGCGAGCGCGTCGAGGAACTGCTCGTGGTCGCCCGACCAGGCGAAGTGCGCTGCCCACACGGCGCCCGAGCGGTTGCCGAAGCCCGGCGTGCCCGCCGCGACGAGCAGCGAGGAGTCGTGCCCGGTGCGGCCGTGCCGCCCCGTGCGGACCCACGTGCCACGGCGGATGGCCTGCCGCTGCGGGTGGTTCTCCCGGCACCAGCGCCCGGTGAGGTCGAGCAGCTCGCCCGCATCGGCGGGCACCGGGAGCTGGATGGCGAGCTCGTCGACCTGGTAGGGGGTCGCGCCCGTGTTCGTCACCGAGGACGCCGCCTCGAGCAGCCCGGACGGGTGCAGGCGGAGCCGCGTCGCGACCTCCAGCCCCGCGCTCGCATCTCGCTGCACGATCCGCGCGGTCTCGCCATCCGCCTCCGCCGCGACGACGCGCAGAGCCGGCGAGAAGTCCCGCCCCGGTCGCCCGTCCTCGTCGATGCGGCTCCCGCGCAGGCCCGGCCGTCCGAGCCATCCCGACGACGGCTGCGGCACGACGCCCGCGATCACGGGCACGTCGAGCGCCGAATGCGGGACGGGGTCGGTGAGCAGCTCGAGATCCGGCACGTGTGCGCCGAGGTCGGCACCCCAGTGGACGATCTCGGCCTCGCCCGAGCGGAAGGAGAGCAGCACGCTGACGCCGTCGGCGCGCAGATGGATGGGGTTCATTCGATTCGCTTTCGTCATCTGGTGTCTTCCGCCCCCTCGAAGAGGGCGTTGACGCGCTCGTTCGCCTGCGTGAGCGACGACACGTCCGCCTGCCCGGTCAGCACCGCGTCCATGGCGGGCTTCATGATGCCCTCCACCTGCGCCGCCCCGGAGGTGATGGGGAACAGGAAGGTCGTGCCCTCCGAGACGTGGTCGGTGAACGCCGAGACGTCGATGCCGCGCTCCTCGAACGCCGCGACCGCCTTCTCCGTCGACGAGAGGATGGCCGGGAACACGACCCCCTGCGCGCCGACGACGTCCTGGCAGGCGGGCGAGCCGAGATACTCGACCCACTTGCGCGATCCCTCGAGGTCGTCCGTGCCGACCCAGATCGAGTCGGCGAGGCCGTTGAACATCGATGCCCGGTGGCCCTCCGGCCCGATCGGCGTGGGGGCGATGCCGAGGTCGATCCCGTCGTACCCGGCGTACTGGCCGATCATCCACGATCCGTTGGCGTTGATCGCCGCACGGCCGGCTCCGAAGTTGTCGGGCATGGAGGCGCCGACCGTCGTCTCGAGCCGCGGCATGTACCCCTTGTCGATGAGGCCAGACCACCACGCGATCGCGCTCTGGAAGCGCTCGTCGTCGTAGTTGTAGCGGTCGCCCCACGGGTTCTCGTTCGTGTGGGTCCAGCCGGTCGTCCCGGTGAGCCAGCTCCACTCGGTCTGGCCCATGCCTGCCCCCGACGCGGTGAGGCCCAGGCCGTACACCTCGACGTGGTCCTTGTCGAAGCCGGGCTCGTCTCCGCGCACTCCGTTGCGGTCGACCGTGAGCCGCGCGATCGCCTTCTCGAGCGTGCCGCCGTCGTCGGGGTTCCAGGTGAGCTCCGCCATCTCCTCGTCGGAGAGGCCCGCCTCCTCGACCATCTCGCGGTTGTAGAAGAGGGCGATCGTGTCCCAGTCCTTCGGCACGCCGTATCGGCTCCCGTCCTGCCCGACCCACAGATCGGCGAGGCCCTCGGCGTACTGGCCGAAGTCGAGGTCGACGTCGTCGAGAGGCACGAGCTGGTCGAACCGGAGGTAGTCGGGGTACTTCGAGAGGTGGTTGGTGAACACATCCGGCGCGTTCTCGGCGACCATGCCGTTGGTCACCTTGCTCCAGTAGTCGTCCCAGCCGAGCTGCGTGATGCGGACCGTGAGGTCGGGATTCGCCTCGTTGAAGTCCTCAGCGCACTGGCGGTAGCCCGGGAGCTGGTTGGCATCCCACAGCCAGTAGTCGATGACCCCCTCCTCGCCGGTGATCGCGGCGCATCCGCCGAGGGCCGACGTCGAGACCGCGGCGAGCGCAGCGGCGGCAAGGACCTTCTTCATGTTCCTGCGTCCTTTCACGATCACTTCACCCCGCTGAAGCCGATCGAGTTCACGATCCGCTTCCCGAAGGCGATGAACAGGATGAGCACGGGCACAGCCGACACGAGGGTCGCGGCCATGAGGCCGGACCAGTCGGGCGCGCCCTGCGGCGACTGGGACTTGAAGGTGCCCAGACCCACCGTGAGCACGCGGGTGCTCTCGTCGGACACGAGCAGCGGCCAGAAGTACTCGTTCCACTGCCCCATGAACGTCAGCAGGGCGAGGGTCGCGAGCGGCGCGGCCGCGTTGGGCATCACGATCTGGATGAAGATGCGCCACTGCGAGGCGCCGTCGAGCATGGCGGCCTCCTCGACCTCGCGCGACATGTTGAGGAAGAACTGGCGCATGAAGAAGATCGCGAACGGCGTCATGAACACGTACGGCAGGATGAGGCCGAAGATCGTCCCGAGCAGCCCGAGGTTCTTCACGAGGAGGAAGTTGGGCAGCGCCGTGAAGATCGGCGGCACGAGCACCGTGGCGAGGAAGATGCCGAAGACCTTGTCGCGGTGCTTCCACTGCAGCCGGGAGAACGCGTAGGCGGCCATGGAGCTGAAGAAGACGGCGCCGGCCGTGGTGAGCGTCGAGAAGAGCACCGAGTTCAGCAGGTACTGCCAGAAGTTGATCGCGGCACCCGAGCCGCCCTGCGCGAGCGCCTCCTCGGTGGACTGCATGCCGAACACGCGCGCGAAGGCGCCGAGGTTGACGTCGACGGGGAGGATGCTCGCGGAGTTGGCCGCGAGGCCGCTGTTCATCGACAGCGACGTGCGCAGCACCCAGTAGAACGGCAGGATGCTCACGGCGATGGCGATGCCGAGGCAGATCCAGCCGAGGACGAGGCCCCAGCTGACGGGCTTCCGCGCCCCGCGCCCGCGGGTCACGATGGTCGTGGTGGTGGTCATGGCCTGCTCCCCTTACGCCAGGTCGGATTCGTTGCCGCGGAGGAGCTTCATCTGCACGAAGGCGACGATGCCCAGGATGACGAAGAGGATCATCGCCAGCGCGGAGGCGTATCCGAACTCGAGCTCCGTGAACGCCTTCTGGAAGATGTAGAACTGCAGCACGCGACTCGCGTTGACGGGGCCGCCCTGGGTCGTGACGGCGACCGTGTCGAACACCTGGAACGATCCGGTGACGGTGAGCACGAGGACGAGCGCGAGAACGGGGCGCAGGAGCGGCATCGTGATGCGCCCGAAGGTCTGAAGCGGGTTCGCGCCGTCGAGGTGCGCGGCCTCGTAGACGGTGTTCGGGATGGCCTGCAGCCCGGCGAAGATCAGGAGGGCCGTGTAGCCCATGTGGCGCCACGTGTTGATGAGCGCCTGCGTCGGGATGGCCCACTCCTGCGCGCCGAAGAACGCGACCCGCGGCAGGCCGAGCCACTCGATGACCTGGTTGACGATGCCGAGCTGGTAGTCGAGCATCCAGAACCACAGGAGAGCCGCGATCACGTTCGCCATGAGGTACGGCATGAGGAGGAGTCCGCGCACGAGCGTCGACTTCGCGACCCGGTGCATGAGCAGCGCGAGGCCGAGGGCGATCGCGGTCTGCAGCACGATGTTGATGAGGACGTACTGGACCGTCACGCCGAGCGCGTTCCAGAACAGCGGGTCCTGCGCGATGCGGGCGTAGTTCTCGACGCCGACCCACCGCGGCTCGTCGAGCACGCTGTACTGCGTGAAGCTGAGGAACAGGCCCCGCACGGTCGGCACGAGGTAGAACGCGATCAGGCCGACGAGCGCCGGCGCGATGAAGAGGAGTGCGATCCGCAGGTCGCCGCGCCCTCTCCGCCTGCGGACGCCGCCGTCGCGCTGAGCGCGCCGGCGTCCGAGGACGATGGTCGTCGTGGTCATCTTCATACTCCGTTGTGATGGCGATGAGCGGTGATGACGGCGAAGTTACACGAGTCACCAATGCCGATGCAAGCGCGGATTCCGTGCCGAAAGTTTCACCCCTCTGCATTCATTGACACGAGTAACCCCCTCGTGGCAGACTCACCCGCATGACCTCTCAGGCTTTCTCCCTCGGCATCGTCGGCGCAGGGCAGTTCTCCGGGCACTTCGCGAAGCTGTTCCAGGCGCACCCGCTCATCTCCGAGGTGTGGGTGACCGACACCATCCCCGAGCGCGCGGAGGCGCTCGTCGCGCGCGAGCACCTCGCCGGCACGCTCGTCGACTTCGACGCGATGCTCGCGAGCGACCTCGACGCGGTCGCGATCTTCACGCAGCGCTGGACGCACGGGCCGCTCGTCGTGCAGGCGCTGCGCGCGGGCAAGCACGTGTACTCCGCCGTGCCGATGGCGATCAGCGAGGACGAGATCGCCGCGATCATCGACGCCGTGCGCGAGACCGGGCTCACCTACATGATGGGCGAGACGAGCTACTACAACCCCGCGACCGTCTACGCCCGCAAGCGCGCGGCGGAGGGCGCCTTCGGCCGCATCTTCTACGCGGAGGGCGACTACGTCCACGACATGGACCTCGGCTTCTACGCCGCGTACCAGTTCAGCGGCGGCGCGGAATGGAAGCGCACCGCGAGCTACCCGCCCATGCTCTACCCGACGCACTCGGTCGGCGGCGTGCTCGGCGCGATCGGCGGCCGTGCCGTCAGCGTGAGCTGCATCGGCGTGCGCGACGACCGAGGGGACGGCGTCTTCGACCGCGAGGTCAGCATGTTCGACAACGACTTCTCGAACGCCACGGCGCTGTTCGAGCTCGCCGGCGGCGGCAGCATGCGCATCAACGAGTTCCGGCGGGTCGGCTACCCGTCGCACCTGCGCGAGTCGCGCTTCCGCTACTTCGGCACGGAGGCGAGCTTCGAGCAGCTCGTCGAGACGGCCGTGTGGCAGGACAAGCAGGGCTTCTCCGACATCACGGAGCTCCTCGAGACGAAGCCCAGCATGTCGCCCGACGACCCGTCGCTCGCCGACGTCGATCCCGCCCTGCGGGACGCCTTCATCTCGGGGCTCGCGCGCGTCCACGATGCCGAGCGGCTTCCGGTCGAGCTGCGCGGCCAGCCGACCGGGCACGAGGGCAGCCACCACTTCCTCGTCGACGACTTCGCCGTCGCCGTCGCGAACCGCACGCTGCCGCCGGTCAACGCATGGGAGGCCGCGCGGTACACGCTGCCCGGCATCGTCGCGCACCAGTCCGCGCTCCGCGGCGGGGAGCGCCTCGCCATCCGCGACTTCGGCGATGCCCCGGTCGCGGCCGACGCCCCGGATGGCCAGGTGCTCGCTCGTTAGGATGGCTGACGTGCCGCGCTCGACGTCCGCTTCTGCGAGCCGGGCGACGCGCAACGACGTCGCCCGGCTCGCGGGAGTGAGCCCCGCGGTCGTCAGCTACGTGGTGAACGGCACCAAGAAGGTGTCCCCCGACACCGAGGCGCGCGTGCGCGACGCGATCGAGAAGCTCGGCTACCGGCCGAACCCCTCGGCGCGTGCGCTCCGGCTCGGATCGACCGAGATGCTCGGGATGGTCGTGCCCACGTCCATCAATCCGTACTTCGCGCAGCTCGCGCACGAGGTCGAGCTCGCGGCGGCGCGGCGCGGCTACCTGCTTCTCACGTCGAGCTCCGACGGATCCATCGAGTCGGAGCGACGGCACCTCGAGCACCTCACGACGCGGCTCGTCGACGGCATCTTCCTGTGCAGCAACGTCTTCGAGCCAGACCTGCGCGGACTCGAGCACTCGAACATCCCCGTCGTCCTCCTCAACCACAGCGCGGGCGTGCCCGCCCGCAACTCGATCGGCGTCGACCTCATGCAGGGCGCGCGCCTCGCGGTCGAGCACCTGGCGGGGCATGGCTACGAGGAGATCGGCCTCGCGATCGGGCGCACGTCGGGCGACGAGGAGGACGGCCGCGAGATCGGATGGCGCGAGACGCTCGAGGAGCTCGGGCTCGAGCCGGGCCCCATCGCGCGCGGCGCCTTCTCGCCCGACGGCGGGTACGAGGCGATGCGGCGCCTGCTGCAGCGCGGGCGCGTGCCGCGCGCGCTCTTCGTGAGCTCCGACCAGATGGGCCGCGGCGTGCTCAAGGCCGCGCACGAGGCGGGCGTGCGCGTGCCCGAGGATCTCGCGATCGTGTCGTTCGACGGGTCCGTCGACGCCGCCTACAGCTGGCCGACGCTCACCTCCGTCGCGCAGCCGCTCACGGAGATGGCCGCCGCTGCCGTCGAGGCCCTGCTCGACCACACCGGCGAGCCCGTGCATCGCATCATGCCTCCGCACCTCGTCGTCGGCGCCTCCTGCGGCTGCTGACACCGCGAACGCCGCAGGCCCGGCCGCGTTCGCGGGGGCCGGGCCTGCGGGCGCGCGGAGTCAGCGGCGGCGTGCGGCCGACTTCGAGACGGTGTAGATCGCGCCGGTCGTGACGTCCTCCTCGAGCGCCTCGAGCGTGCGGCCTCGCGTCTCGGGCACCTGAGTGAGGACGAAGAGGAGAGCGAGCGCCCCGACCGCGGCGAAGAGGAAGAACGTGCCGGTGATGCCGACCGCCTCGACGAGCGAGAGGAAGTACAGCGACAGGACGCCGTTCACGACCCACAGCATGAAGACCGAGATGCCCATGCCGACGCCGCGCATGTGCAGCGGGAAGATCTCGGACAGGTACACCCACACCGCGATGTTGAGGAACGTCTGCATCGAGCCGACGAAGGCGACAACGAGGAAGAGGATGACCCACGGGCGCAGGGGGTTGCCGACCTCGAGCACGGTCGACGCGACGCCGATGAGCAGGTGGCACGACGTCGTGAGGGTGAGGCCGATCGCGAAGGTCTTCCGACGGTCGAGCCGGTCCATCATGGCGAGGGCGATGACGCCGCCGACCACCGCGATGACGCCCGGGGCGATGTTCGCGATGAGCGCCGCGCTCTCGTCGAAGCCCGACTCGATGAGCACCGTCTGGCCGAAGTACATGATCGAGTTGATGCCGGTGAGCTGCTGGGCGACGCCGAGGCCGATGCCCACGAGGAGGATGCGCGTGAGGTTGCGGTTGCCGAGGATCGCGCGCCATCCGAGCTGGCTCTCCTGCTTCTCCTCGTCGGCGACCTTCTCGAGCTCGGCGAGCTCTGCCAGGGCGCGGTCCTCCGAGCGGACGCTCTTGAGCACCGCGAGCGCGCCCGCACGGTCGCCCTTCTCGATGAGCCAGCGGGGCGACTCTGGCATCCGCAGCATGCCGAAGAACAGCGCGATCGCCGGCAGGGCGCAGATCGCGAACATGATGCGCCACACGCCGTCGAGGTGCCCGAGGGTGTTGCCGATGATCGCGTTGACCACGAAGGCGGCCAACTGCCCGGTCACGATCATGAGCTCGTTGCGACCCGCGAGCGATCCGCGGATCTCGTACGGGGCGAGCTCGGCGAGGAAGACCGGCACGACCGTCGAGGCGCCGCCCACGGCGAGCCCGAGGATGATGCGGCCGATGACGAGCACGGGCAGGTTGGGCGTGAAGACGACGAACAGCGTGCCCGCGAAGAAGAGCACCGCGAGCAGGATGATCGTCTTGCGACGCCCCCAGCCGTCCGAGAGCCGCCCGCAGAACATCGCGCCGATCGCGGCGGCGAAGATGAGCGAGCTGGTCGCGACGCCCTCGGTGAACGCGTTCAGGCCGAGCTCCTCGGCCATGGGGCGCAGCGCGCCGTTGATCACGCCGGTGTCGTAGCCGAAGAGCAGCCCGCCGAAGGTCGCGATGAGCGCGACCAGGCCGAGCCGCTTCCGGTGCGGTCCTCCGACGAGCGGGGGAAGGGTCGTACTCGAGCCCTCCGCGTGTGCATGTGCCATGGTGACTCCTTCGTCCGGCGAGCGACGCCTTTGTCCTTACATAATAGCGCGTCACTTTGTCCTGTCAAACGGACAAGCCACACAACCGCCTTCCATAACGAAAATGACACTATGTCTTGACAATCTGTTGACAAGCGCGCGATCACGGGTCACAGTGATCGCAGTGCCGACGAGGACGCCGGCCACGCACCGCGGATGGGCAGAGCGGCCCGCCCGCGCACGGCATCCTCTGCCCGCCCGCGGACCGTCCGCGGGCATCCGCGCGCCGCCCTGGGCGCGCACACGGGTCGGCCCTCCCGAAAGGACCACTCATGGCGACGATCACTCCTCGGAAGCTCCTGGGGGCGGGAGCCCTCGCGACCGTCCTCGCGCTGACCGCCTGCAGCGGCGGCGGCGCGCCGCAGCAGAACACGGCCGATGACGGGTCCGGAGGAGGCGGCGGCGACTCCGGCTACGTCATCTCGATGGTCACGCACGAGACCCCGGGAGACACGTTCTGGGACAAGATCCGCGCCGGCGCCGAGCAGGCCGCGAAGGACGTCGGAGCGACGCTGCAGTACTCGAACGACCCGGCGGCCGACAAGCAGGCCCAGCTCATCCAGACCGCCATCGACTCGGACGTCGACGGCATCGCGACCACGCTCGCGACCCCCGACGCGCTTGCGGCGTCGGTGCAGGCGGCGGCCGATGCGGGCATCCCGCTCGTCGGCTTCAACTCCGGGATCGACCAGTACCAGGAGGTGGGCGCGCTCATGTACTTCGGCTCGGACGAGACGCTCGCCGGGCAGACGGCGGGAGAGCGCATCGCCGAGGCCGGCGGCGCGCATCCGCTGTGCGTCATCCAGGCCGCCGGCTCGGTGGCCCTCGAGGCGCGCTGCGCGGGCGTGAAGAGCGCCGTGCCGGGCACGGAGAACATCCAGGTGAACGGCGCCGACGACTCCGCCGTGGTGGCGAGCCTGCAGGCGAAGCTCCAGCAGGACCCGTCGATCGACTACATCGTGACGCTCGGCGCTCCCATCGCGCTGGACGCGCTGAAGGCGATGGAGCAGTCCGGCAGCGAGGCGAAGCTCATCACGTTCGACCTCAACGCCGACGCCGCGCAGGCGATCAAGGACGGCCAGATCGAGTTCTCGATCGACCAGCAGCCGTACGTGCAGGGGTACATGGCCGTCACGTCGCTCTACCTCTACCTGAAGAACGGCAACGACATCGGCGGCGGGAAGCCCGTCCTGACGGGCCCGTCGTTCGTCGACGAGTCGAACATCGACACGATCCTCCCGTTCGCCGAGAACAACACCCGCTGACCACCGCGGAGGGCGGGCCTCAGGGCCCGCCCTCCCCCACCACCAGGAGTACCCATGTCACAGGGTTTCGCTTCCTCCGCTCCGTCGGAGGCGTCGAACCGGGTGAAGCTCGGCTGGTCGCACCGCCTGCTCGCCCGTCCGGAGGTCGGCGCGGCGGTCGCCGCGGCGCTCATCTTCGTGTTCTTCCTCGCCGTCGCGCCCGCGTTCCGCTCGGCCGACGCGCTCTTCACCGTGCTCTACCAGGCCTCCACGATCGGCATCGTCGCCGTCGCGGTCGGCCTGCTCATGATCGGCGGGGAGTTCGACCTCTCCGCCGGCGTCATCGTCACGAGTGCGGGGCTCTTCAACGCGCTCTTCTCGTACTACCTCGGCATCAACCTCATCGTCGGGGCCGTCCTCTCGCTCGTGTTCTGCCTCGTCGTCGGCTTCGTCAACGGCTACCTCGTGATGCGCACGGGCATCCCGAGCTTCCTCATCACGCTCGGCTCGTTCTTCATCCTCCAGGGCGCGAACCTCGGCATCACCAAGCTCGTCACCGGCGCCGTGGCGAGCCCGAACATCTCGCGGATGGACGGCTACGACATCCTCCGGACGATCTTCGCCGGGTCGTTCCAGATCGGCGGGATCACGATCTGGAACAGCGTCCTCTACTGGATCGCGTTCGTCGCCCTCGCCGCGTGGATCCTCCAGCGCACGCGCGTGGGCAACTGGATCTACGCGGTCGGCGGGAACGCCGCCTCCGCCCGCGCCGTGGGCGTGCCCGTGGTCGCCGTCAAGATCGGCCTGTTCATGACGGTGTCGTTCCTCGGCTGGTTCGTCGGCATGCACACGCTGTTCCGGTTCAACACGCTCCAGGCGGGCAACGGCGTCGGCAACGAGTTCCTCTACATCATCGCCGCGGTGGTCGGCGGGACGCTCCTCACGGGCGGCTTCGGCAACGCCATCGGCGTGGCCATCGGCGCCTTCATCTTCGGGATGACCTCGCTCGGCATCGTGTACGCCGGATGGGACCCGAACTGGTTCCGCTCCTTCCTCGGGGCGATGCTCGTCATCGCCGTCCTCGTGAACCTCTATGTCAAGAAGCTCTCCACCGCACGGAAGGTCGGGTGACGACGATGACCGAGAGACCCCGCGGCGGCGCGCCGCTCATCCAGATGACCGAGGTCGGCAAGAGCTACGGCGCCATCCGAGCGCTCAAGGGCATCAACCTCACCGTCAACGCCGGGGAGGTCGCGTGCGTGCTCGGCGACAACGGCGCGGGCAAGTCCACGCTCATCAAGATCATGGCCGGGCTCCACCCGCACACCGAGGGCACCCTCCTCGTCGAGGGCGCCGAGCGCCGCTACGACTCCCCCCGCCAGGCGCTCGAGGACGGCATCGCGACGGTCTACCAGGACCTCGCCGTCGTGGGCCTCATGGAGGTGTGGCGCAACTTCTTCCTCGGCTCCGAGCTCGTCCGCTCGCGCTTCCCGCTCGCGAGCATGAGCATCCGCGACATGAAGGCGATCGCCGATGCCGAGCTGCGCAAGATGGGGATCGTCGTCAAGGACCTCGACCAGCCCATCAGCGAGCTCTCCGGAGGCCAGCGCCAGTGCGTCGCGATCGCCCGCGCCGTCTACTTCGGGGCCAAGGTGCTCATCCTCGACGAGCCCACCGCAGCCCTCGGCGTCAAGCAGTCCGGCGTCGTGCTCAAGTACGTCGCCGCGGCCCGCGACGCGGGCCTCGGCGTCGTCTTCATCACGCACAACCCGCACCACGCGTACCTCGTGGGCGACCACTTCGTCATCCTCAAGCTCGGCCAGGCCGTCCTCGACCGCAAGCGCGACGAGGTCACCCTCGACGAGCTCACGCGTCAGATGGCCGGCGGCGACGAGCTCGCCGAGCTCAGCCACGAGCTCAAGGAGCTCGGCGGCCGCACCGAGGCCATCCGCACCGTCGAGGAGGACACACGGCGTCGCCGACGCTGACGCGGTGCACGAAGAAGGGGCCCGATCCGCAGGCGATGCGGATCGGGCCCCTTTCGTCACGCCGTCAGACGAGGGCGTCGACGGGCTCGCTGCGCCCCGACGCGAGCGAGCGCGTCGCCGCTTCGGCGATCGCCTGCGCGCGGAGCCCGTCGCGCAGGCCGACGGGCACGGGAGCGCCCGTTTCGAGCGCCGACACGAACGCGCCGAGCGCGGCGGCGTAGGTCGGCTGCACGCGCTCGAACCATCCGGCGTGGAGGCCGTCGGACACCGCCTCCGTGCCGCGGAAGCGGGTGACCCCGCCGGCGCGCATGCGACCGGACTCGGCCATCCCCGTCGAGCCCAGCACCTCGATGCGCTCGTCGTAGCCGTAGCCGGTGTGCCGCACGCTGTCGATCTGGACGAGCGCGCCTCCGGCGAGCTTCAGCGTCGCCGCCGAGGTGTCGACGTCGCCGATCTCGGCCACGCGCGGGTCGGCGAGCGCCGACCCCGCGACGTGCACCTCGACGGGCTCGAGGCCCGTGATCCACCGCGCGAGGTCGAAGAAGTGCACCGTCTGGTCCCGCATCTGGCCGCCGGACACCCGCAGGTAGTCGAGCGGCGGCAGCGCCGGCCCGCGCGAGGTGAGCTGCACGAGCGCGACCTCGCCCACCGCGCCCTCGTCGACGAGCCGCTTGAGCTCGGCGTGGTCGCGGTCGAACCGGCGGTTGAAGTCGACCATGGCGGGGACGCCCGCCCGCTCGACGTGCGCGACGGTCTCGGCGGCGTGCACGAGGTCGAGGTCGATGGGCTTCTCGACGAGCACGGCGAGACCGGCGTCGGCGGCGCGTCGCAGGTTCTCGGCATGCGTGTCGGTCGACGAGGCGATGAAGACGGCGTCGACGAGCTCGGGATCGAAGGCCTCGGCGAGCGAGCGCGCTGCGCGGGCGCCGTGCGCCGTGGCGAGCGCTTCCGCGCGGGCGCTGTCGACGTCGTAGACGAGGCGGAAGTCGACGGCGGGATGGGCCGCGAGGCTCTGGGCGTGGACGGAGCCGATGAAGCCGGCTCCGATCAGGGCGAAGCGCTGCATGGTCTCTTTCTCAGGAAACGAGGATGTGGAGGAGCCCGCGGATGGTCGTGGCCACCTCGAGGAAGTCGTGCTCGTTCGCCTTGTCGGAGAACATCTCCGACACCCACCAGCCGTCGTACCCCGTCGACTTGATCGCATCGACCCATTCCTGCAGCGGGATGGCGCCGCCGCCGATGACGACGTTGCGGTGCACGCTCTGATCCGGCACGTCGTGCTCCCGGTCGAGGTCGAGGCCGTCGGAGATGTGCGCGGCCTTGATGAGCTCCTTCGGCGTCGCGGCGACCTCCTCGAGGGTGTCGCCCGTCGTCCAGTAGTGCCACGTGTCGAGCGCGATGCCGACGTTGTCGCGGCCGGCACGCTCGATGATCTCGAGGGAGTGCCGGTGCCGGTTGAGGTTCGACCAGGCGAGCGGCTCGAGGTAGAGGTCGAGGCCGCGGTCGGCTGCGATGGCGGCCGCCTCGCGCACGTTCGTCGCGGCCACGTCGAGCGCATCGCTCTCGGGGAGCCCGAGCGTGCCGCGGTAGCGCACGTCGTCGGCCGACAGGCGTCCGGCCCGGAAGTCCTTGACGACCTCCCAGTCGACGGGGCCGGTGCACATCTGCAGGATGGGGGCGCCGACGACGACGGCGATGTCGGCCATCCGCTCGACCTCGGCGAGGAGCGCCTCGCGGCCGGTGCCGCGTCGCTCGAGATCCAGGACGGCGCCGATGCCCGACACCTCGATCCCCTCGAGGAGGGGAGGCAGGGACTCGACGGCGTAGCCCGCGTCGAGGTAGCGGTAGAGCTTGGGGCTCTGCAGCTCGATACCGGCGTAGCCCGCGGCCTTCGCAACAGCGATGTCGCTCACGACATTGCCGTAGAACGTCGTCGTGACGTTCATCGACAGCTTGGTCATGGGTCAGGATCCGATCAGCTCGCGCAGCTTCTCGAGCTGGTAGCGCGACACCTCGTCGCGGTTCTCGTCCTCGGCGAACACGTTCGACACGATGAGCGCGTCGTCGCGGTCGAGGTAGCCGATCTCGCGGAGCGTCGTGAAGAGCTCGTCCCAGTTCACATCGCCGTCGCCGATCTTCAGGTGCTGATGCACGCGCACCGCGTTGCCCGGCGGGTTCGTGATGTAGCGGAGCCCGTGGGAGCGCGTGTGGTCGAACGTGTCGGCCGTGTACACGGCGCCGACGCGGTCGCCGATCTCGGGCAGGAGCGTCGTCGCGCGGTCGCCGTAGTGGAACGTGTGCGAGGCGACGTACACGAAGCCGACGGCGGAGGAGTTCAGCCCCCGCAGCACGCGCCATCCCTCGAGGCCGTCCTCGACGAAGTCGTCGGGGTGCGGATCGACGTTGAGGCGGAGGCCCTCGCGCTCGATGATCGGCAGGAGCTCCTCCATCGAGGTGTAGAACGCCGCCTCGGAGTCCTCCTGACGCTCGGGGCGGCCCGAGAACTCGGTGTTGATGACGGGCACCTCGAGCTCGACGGCGAGCTGGATGATCCGGCGGAAGTTCCGCACGGCCGCCTGGCGCTGCGGCTCATCGGGCCACGAGATGCGCTGAACCGGGAGGATGGCCGGGATCGACACGCCGGCATCCCTCGCGGCCTTCTTCAGCTTCGCCACGAGGCCGTCGTCGGCCTTCGGGTAGCGGAAGAAGGGCGAGAAGTCGGCGTGAGGCGTGAGCTGGAGGTGCGTGTAGCCCAGCCGTGCGGCGATGTCGGGGAACTCGAGCAGCGCGTGCCCGTCGTGGAACGGCGTCGGGTCGAGGGCGATGCGGACCATCGTCGTGCTCCTTCGGTGTCAGGCGTAGAAGGCGGGGCGGGCGGGTGCGTCGACCGGCTGCACGCCGCCGTCGAGCGCGCGCACGCCGGCCTCGCACGCGAGCGCGACGAGGTAGCCGTCCCACGCGTTCGGGCCGTCGACGAGGCGTCCGTCGCGCACGGCGTTGACCCAGCGCTGGATCTCGTTGTCGTACGCGGTCGCGAACCGCGTCGTGAAGCTCACGTGCTCGGCGGTCGAGACACGGCCCGCCTGCCACAGCTGCAGCCCGGACGGCTGGCCGATGCGGGCGATCCCCTGCTGGAAGACGGCCTCGGTCGCCACCTGGTAGCCGAACTGCACGCTGACGTTCATCTCGACGTCGACGAGCACGCCGTTCTCGAGCTCGATGAGCACGAGGATGGGCTCGCGCAGGCGCTCGGGCGAGAGGTCGTTGCGACGCGGGTACTTCACCTCGACGCTCACGATCGGCGAGCCGGCGAGCCACGGCACGACGTCGAACTCGTGCACGACCGAGTCGGTGATGAGCATCGTCTGGCTGTAGCTGTCGGGCACGCTCGGGTTGCGGTGCACGGCGCGCACCATGAGCAGCTCCCCTGCCTCGCCCGAGGCGACGAGCTCGCGCAGCCGGGCGTACTCGGGGTCGAAGCGGCGCATGAAGCCGACCTGGATGTGCGGCCGATCGAGTCGCTGCTCGAGCTCGAGCACCTGGCGCGACGTCTCGGAGTCGGGCGTGAGCGGCTTCTCGCAGAGGATCGGCAGGCCCGCGGCGAGCGCCGGCTCGAGCACGGGCAGGTGGAACTGACCCGGCGTCGCGATGAGCACGGCGTCGACGGCGTCGGCCGCGATCGCGTCCTCGATGCGGGTGAAGGTCTGCGCCCCCGGCGCGTTCCCCGCGGCGGACGCGGCGCGCCCTGCGTCGGGCTCGATGATCGCCGCGACGCGGGCGCCGCTGATGCGCTGCGTGATGCGGGCGATGTGATCGGCGCCCATGGCGCCTGCGCCCACGACGCCGATGCGGAGGTCCTGGCTCATGTCGTCTTCTCCTGGAGACTCAGTGCTGGCGCGCGAAGTGCGTGCAGCTGAAGATGTGCTGGCGGGTGCGGCTCGCGATGGGGAACGGGGTGTCGACGTCGCAGCCGTACATGTCCTGCTCCACGATCGCGAAGATGTCGGGGTCGATCGCCGCGACGGCCTCGATGATCGGGCCGAGGTCGGGCACGCCGTGCGGCGGCTCGATCATGATGCCCTGGCTGACCGCCTCGGCGAACGGCACGTCGTTCTTGAGCACGTCGAAGAGCAGCGACGTGTCGACCTGCTTGAGGTGCAGGTACCCGATGCGGTCCGGCCGCTCCTCGATGAGCTTGAGGTTGTCGCCGCCGTAGTACGCGAAGTGCCCGGTATCGAGGCACAGGTTCGTGTAGCGCGGGTCGGTCTCGTCGAGGAAGCGGAGCACCTCGCGGGTCGTGCCGACGTGGCTGTCGGCGTGCGAGTGGAACTGCTGGCGGACGCCGTACTCCTCGAGGAGCGCCTTGCCGAGCCGGTCGTGCCCCGCGGCGAGCTTCGCCCACTGCTCGTCGGAGAGCGTGCGCGCCTCGAGCACCTCGCTCGTGGCGTCGCTGCGCCAGAGGTCGGGGATGACGACGATGTGCTCGGCGCCGAGCTGCGACGCGAGACCGGCGACCTTCACGGCCTGGTCCCATGCGCGCTGCCACTCGTCGTCGCTCTTGTGGAATCCCGTGAAGACCGTGCCGCCCGAGAGCCGGAGCCCTCGGCTGCCCAGCTCGTCCTCGAGCTGGTGCGGGTCGGTCGGCAGATAGCCGTAGGGGCCCAGCTCGATCCACGTGTACCCGGCCTCGACGACCTCGTCGAGGAACCGCTGCCAGGGCACCTGCTTCGGGTCGTCGGGGAACCACACGCCCCACGAGTCCGGCGCGGTGCCGATGCGCAGGCCGGCGTCGGAGCGGACGACGATGTCTGCGTCGTCGGGGATGCTGTCGGTCATGCTGTGTCTCCTGTCGATGCCCGCGCTCAGCCGATGAGCGGCTTCTGCGCCTGGACCTGCTGCTCGTACTCCGCCCTGGCCGCCTGGGTCGATGCGAGCGTCGACACCTGCGCGACCGGGACGTCCCACCATCCCGCGCCGTCGGGCGCGTAGATGTGCGGGTCGCTGTTGATGTGGATGAAGGTCGACCGGTCGGACGCCTTGGCGCGCGCGATCGCGTCGCGGAGGTCGTCGACCGCGGAGGGCGTCGGCTCGATCTCGATGACGTCCATGCCGTAGCTGCGCGCGTTCATCGCGAGGTCGACGGGGAGGACGTCCTCGCCCTGGAAGTCGCGGGCCTGCGGGTCGTAGGCCCGGTACTTCGTGCCGAAGCGCTCCGACCCGACCGTCTCGGACAGGTGGCCGATCGAGGCGTACCCGTGGTTCTGGATGAGCACGACGATGATCTTGATGCCCTCGGCGACGGCCGTCACCAGCTCGGTGTTGAGCATGAGGTACGACCCGTCGCCCACCATGACGATCACGTCGCGGTCCGAGCCGTCGGCCACGGCGCCGCGCTTGACGCCGATGCCGCCGGCGATCTCGTAGCCCATGCACGAGAAGGCGTACTCGACGTGGTACCCGAGCGGGTCGCGCACGCGCCACAGCTTGTGGAGGTCTCCCGGCAGCGACCCCGCGGCCTGGACGACGACGTCCTCGGGGGCGCTCGCCTGCTGCACGGCGCCGATGATCTCGGGCTGGCCCGGCAGCGCGAGTCCCGAGCGGGCGAACGCCTCGTCGACCGTGGCGTCCCACGCGGCCTTCTCGCGCGCGATGCGCTCCGCGTACTCGGCGGTCACACGGAGCCCCTCGAGCTCGACGAGGAGCTCGACGAGGGCCTCGCGCGCGTCCGCGACGACCGGCAGCTGCGTGCCGTGCTTGTAGGCGTCGAACGACGCGACGTTGATGTTCACGAACGCGACGTCGGGGTTCTGGAACGCCGTGCGCGACGCCGTCGTGAAGTCGCTGTAGCGGGTGCCGATGCCGATGACGACGTCCGCCTCGGCCGCGAGGCGGTTCGCGGCGAGCGTGCCCGTGGCGCCGACGCCGCCGAGGTACTGCGGGTGGTCCCAGTTCAGCACGCCGCCGCCGGCCTGCGACGTGCCCACGGGGATGCCCGTGGCCTCGACGAGCGCGCGCAGCTGCTCCTCGGCGTCGGAGTAGAGCACGCCGCCGCCGGCGACGATGAAGGGGCGCTGCGCGCCGCGGATGGCCCGCACGGCGAGCGCGAGCGCGTCGCGATCCGGACGCGGACGGCGCACGCGCCACTCGCGGTCCTGGAGAAACGCGAGCGGCACGTCGATCGCCTCGGCCTGGACGTCCTCGGGGAGCGCGATCGTGACGGCCCCGGTCTCGGCGGGGTCGGTGAGCACGCGCATCGCGGCGAGCGCGATCGAGTACAGCTGCTCGGGGCGCTGCACGCGGTCGAAGAAGCGCGACACGGGGCGGAAGGCGTCGGTCACCTGGATGCCGATGTCGTGCGGGTGCTCGAGCTGCTGCAGCACGGGGTCGGCGACGCGCGTCGCGAACGTGTCACTCGGCAGGAGCAGAGCCGGCAGGCGGTTGGAGGTCGCGAGCGCCGCGCCGGTGAGCATGTTCGCCGCTCCGGGGCCGACCGACGCGGCCGACGCGAAGGTCGCACGGCGACGGTGCATGCGCGCGTACCCGACGGCCTGGTGCACCATGGCCTGCTCGTTCCGTGCCTGGTAGTACGGCATGAGGCCCGGCTGCTCCTCGTGGACCTGCTTGAGCGCCTGCCCCACGCCCGCGACGTTGCCGTGGCCGAAGATGCCGAACACGCCGGGGATCGTGCGCTCGCGGCGGTCGCCGTCGACCGTCCACTGGTGCGCCAGGAACTCGACGAGAGCCTGGCTCACGGTCATCCGCTTGGTGCTGCCCATGGGATCAGCCTTCCTTGTTCTCGTAGGGGAGGCGGGAGTCGAGCTCCTGCCCCTCCCAGGTCTCGCGCACCCAGGCGTGCCCGGGGTCGTCGCTGATGAGCCAGACCCTCTCGGCGTCGGGCCCGGCCATCACGTTGAGGTAGTAGAGGTCGTAGCCCGGCGCGGCGACCGCGGGGCCGTGGTAGCCGTACGGCACGAGCGCGACGTCGCCCGTGCGCACCTGCGCGTTGATGTCGATCTCGCCCGCGGGCGAGGAGTAGGTGCTGAACATGCCGAAGGAGGCCTCCGGCGTGCCCTTCGCGCCTCCGACCCGGGCGGGAGCCGTCTCGAAGTAGTAGATCTCCTCGAGGCGCGACTCGTGGCCCGGCACGTGCTCGTCGTGCTTGTGCGGCGGGTACGACGACCAGTTCTCGGCAGGGGTGATGACCTCGCACACGATGAACCGCGCCGCGTCGAGCGCCTGGGGCGTGCCGAAGTTGTGGACCTGACGGCTCGAGGCCCCCGCGCCGCGCAGCTCGACCGGCGTGTCGGCGGCGGGGATGAGGCGCGTGGCGAAGACCCTCTCGGTCGGCGATGTCGCGACCGCCACGCGCCCCTCCCCCGACAGCACGCCCTGCTCCGCGGTCGACAGGTAGAGCACGTCCGTCGGCCCGTCGAACACGGAGCGCCTGCCCGCGAGCGCGTAGGCGGCATCCCCCGTGCGCACCTCGAACGCACCCGCGAGCGGCACCACGAGCTTCTCGGTGCCCGGCTCGAGCGCGAGCTCGTCGCCGGCGGCGAGCTGCGCGACCCGCAGGCCCGTGTGCTCCCAGCCCTCGATCGAGCCGTCGACGACGGTCTCCCAGCCGTCGCGCGCGAGCGCGCCGCGGCGGTGGAACCAGCGCTGGTCCGTCATGTCCATCTCTCTTCTCGTCGTTCTGGGGGTCGTCTCGCGGCGTTTCGACTCGCTGGCGCTCGCTCAACGACCGGGAGCGGCTCGCTCCGCTCGCCTCATCATCTAGTCGTTCTGGGGGAAGCCGAGGTTGATGCCGCCGTGGGTCGCGGGGTCGAGCCAGCGGCTCGTGACGGCCTTCTCGCGCGTGAAGAAGTCGAAGCCGTGCACGCCGTACGCCTTCGCGTCGCCGAACAGCGACTGCTTCCATCCGCCGAACGAGTGGTACGCGACCGGCACGGGGATCGGCACGTTGATGCCGATCATGCCGACCTGGATCTCGTTCTGGAAGCGGCGTGCCGCGCCGCCGTCGTTCGTGAAGATCGCGGTTCCGTTGCCGAACTGCCCGGAGTTGATGAGGTCGACGCCCTCCTGGAAGCTCTGCACGCGGACGACCTCGAGCACGGGCCCGAAGATCTCCTCCTGGTACGCGCGAGAGGTGGTCGGCACCTTGTCGATGAGCGTCGGGCCGAAGAAGAAGCCGTCCTCGTGCCCCTCGACGCGGAAGTCGCGCCCGTCGACGACGATCGTGGCGCCATCCTGCTCGGCGATGTCGACGTAGCCGGCGACCTTCTCCCGGTGCTGCGCGGTGATCAGCGGACCCATGTCGGGCTCGACGCCGTCGACGCCGGCGCCGTTGCCGATGCGGAGCTTCGCGATCCGCTCCGAGATCTTCGCGATGAGCTCGTCGGCCACCGGCTCGACCGCGAGCACGACCGAGATCGCCATGCACCGCTCCCCCGCCGCGCCGTATCCGGCGTTGATCGCCTGATCGGCGACGAGGTCGAGGTCGGCGTCGGGCAGCACGAGCATGTGGTTCTTCGCGCCGCCGAGCGCCTGCACGCGCTTGCCGTGCTTCGACGCGGTCTCGTAGATGTACTGCGCGATGGGCGTCGAGCCGACGAACGACACCGACTGCACGCGCGGGTCGGTGAGGAGGCCGTCGACGGCGAGCTTGTCGCCCTGAAGGACCGTGAACACGCCGTCCGGCAGCCCGGCCTCCTTCCACAGCTGCGCGAGCCACAGCGCCGCCGAGGGGTCCTTCTCGCTCGGCTTGAGCACGACCGCGTTGCCGGCCGCGATCGCGATGGGGAAGAACCACATCGGCACCATGGCCGGGAAGTTGAACGGGCTGATCACGCCCACCACGCCGAGAGGCTGCTTGATCGAGTACACGTCGATGCCCGTCGACGCGTTCTCGCTGAACGCGCCCTTGATGAGGTGCGGGAACCCGGTGGCGAGCTCGACGACCTCCTGGCCGCGCAGGATCTCGCCCATGGCGTCGGAGAGGACCTTGCCGTGCTCGGCCGTGATGATCGCGGCGAGCTCGCCCTTGCGCGCGTTGAGCAGCTCGCGGAACGCGAACAGCACGGTCTGCCGCTTCGCGACCGAGAACCGGCTCCACGTCTCGAAGCCGCGCTGCGCCGACGCGATCGCGGCGTCGATCTCGCTCTCGTCGGCGAGCGCCACCTCGGCGCTCACGGCGCCGGTCGCGGGGTTGTACACGGGTGCGGTGCGCCCGCTCTGCGACGCTCGCGGTGCGCCGTCGATCCAGTGGCCGATGACCGTCGTGTCGGTGATGGTGCTCATGGGGGTGTCCTTCGGATGGTCGGGGTCAGACGGACGCGGGGATGTCGCGGTGCACGAGGCGCGCGGCCGTGTCGACGGCCGCCGCGACATCGCCGTCCGGCGGGTAGAGGAGCGTGCGGCCCACGGTGAGGCCGCGCACGCCGGGCAGGGCGAGCGCGCCCTCCCAGGCGGCGAACGTCTCATCGGGGTCGGCGCCGGAGTCGCCGCCCAGCAGCAGGGTCGGCATGGTCGTGGCCGCCATGACGCGCTCCATGTCGTCGACCACGGGCAGCTTCATCCACGTGTAGGCGCTGTCGGCGCCCAGCCCCGCCGCGATCGCGACGGAGAGGATGACCGCGTCGGTCGACAGGTCGTTGACGATGCGGCCGTCGCGCCACTCGCTCATGAACGGCTCGAGCATGATCGGCAGCCGCGCGGCCGCCGCCTCGTTCACGGCGCGGGCCGTGGCCTCGAGCGTCGGCGCCGTGGCGGGATCGCCGAGGTTCACGCGGATGAGGGTTTTGGCGAAGTCGATGCCCTTCGCCGCCATCGTGGCGACGTCGTACGCGCCGTAGCGGTCGTCCATCTCGAACGCCGCACCGCGCAGGCCGCCGCGGTTCATCGATCCGACGACGACCTTGTCGTCGAGCAGCCCGAGCGCGGCGAGGTCGTCGATGATGTCCGGCGTGCCGAGCACGCCGTCGACCCCCGGCCGGCCGAGCGCGATCGCGAGACGCTCGAGGAGCTCGTAGCGGTCGGCCATGGCCGTCTGGTCGGAGCCGACCGCGAGCGCGCCGCGCGCGGGGTGGTCGGCGGCCACGATGAAGAGCCGGCCGTCTCCGCGCAGCACGTCGCGGCGACGGCGGGCGGCGAACGCGGCGCCGATCTCGTCGGGCCGGTGGGCGCGGACGTCGCGGAGCCGCTCGAAGTCGGCTGCGGAGAGTGCGGTCATGTCATGCTCCCTGGAGGGTGTTCTCGACCTCGTCGGCCGTCGGCATGGCGGTCGAGCACTCGCGGCGCGACGCGACGATCGCGCCCGCGACGTTCGCGAAGCGCAGCGTGCGCTCGATGCTCCAGCCCTCGAGCAGTCCGTGGCAGAGGGCGCCGCCGAACGCGTCGCCCGCGCCGAGGCCGTTGATGACGTCGACCGCATGGACGGGGACCTCGACGACCTCGTCGCGCGTCTTCGCGAGCACCCCGCGGGGCCCCTGCTTCACGATCGCGAGCTCGACCCCGCGCTCGAGGAGGGCGTCGGCCGCCCGCTGCGGTTCGGTCTCGCCGACCGCGACCTGGCACTCCTCGCGGTTGCCGACGGCGACGGTGACCTGGTCGAGCACCTGGCCGATCTGCTCGGTCGCGAGCGCCGAGTCCTCCCAGAACATCGGGCGGTAGTCGAGGTCGAGGATGGTGTGGGTCCGGCGCTCGCGCGCGGCGAGGGCCGCGTGGTGCGCCTCGCGGCTCGGCTCCTCGCTCAGCCCCGTCGTCGTGAACCACAGGATGCGCGCGGCGCGGACGGCGTCGAGGTCGATCTGCGCCGCGTCGACGTTCATGTCGGGCGCCTTGGGCTCGCGGTAGAAGTACAGGGGGAAGTCGTCGGGCGGGAAGATCTCGCAGAAGGTGACGGGCGTGCTCAGCGTCGGGTCGGTCGCGACGTACCGGTTGTCGACGCCGAGGCGGGTGAGCTCGCCGAGGAGATAGCGGCCGAACGGGTCGTCGCCGACGCGCGAGACGAGGGCCGAGTCGTGGCCGTAGCGGGCGACGGCGACCGAGACGTTGGCGGCCGTCCCGCCGAGGTACTTGCCGAACGTCTCGACCTTCTCGAGGCCCACGCCGTCCTGCAGCGGGTAGATGTCGACGCCGAGGCGGCCGATCGCGAGGACGTCGGGTGAGGTGCTCATCGTCATACTCCGTTGTCGTGACTGGGCGGCTGCGCCCGCGGGTCGATCTATGTCCTGACAATATCACAAGAGCGACGGCGTGCAACAGTCAATCCGAGGTGACAAAGGTCGAGGCGGGTAAGGTTGTCGGGACATCACATCCTGACGATCGAGGAGGAGCGCAGCGATGGCAGCCGACGAGGCCGTGTGGCCGGACGAACTCTTCACGGACCTCGATCGCACGGGGCCCGTGCCGCTCTACTTCCAGGTGTCCAGCCGGCTCGAGCAGGCGATCCGCTCAGGGGACATCCCTCCCGGTGCGCGCCTCGAGAACGAGATCGCCATCGGGCATCGACTCGGGCTCTCGCGCCCGACCGTGCGCCGCGCGATCCAGGAGCTCGTCGACAAGGGCCTGCTCGTGCGCCGGCGCGGCATCGGCACGCAGGTCGTGCAGGGCCAGGTCACGCGGCAGGTCGAGCTCACGAGCCTCTACGAGGACCTCAAGAGCGCGCACCACGACCCGGCGACGCGCGTGCTCACGCGCGAGGTGCGCGCGGTCCCGGCCGACGTGGCCGAGCGTCTCGGCGTCGCGGCCGGCGACGACGTCCTCTACCTGCGGCGACAGCGCAGCACCGACGGCGTTCCGGTCGCCCTCCTCGAGAACTGGCTGCCGGGCGACCTCGCCGACATCTCGCTCGAGCAGCTCGAGCAGCAGGGTCTCTATCAGATCCTGCGATCGCGCGGCGTGACCATCCGGGTCGCGAAGCAGCGCATCGGCGCGCGTCGCGAGCACGGCGACGAGGCGGAGCTGCTCGACGTCGACCGGGGCGGGCCGCTCCTCACGATGGAGCGCGTGGCCTACGACGCGTCAGGGCGCGCGATCGAGTTCGGGCGGCACTGCTACCGGCCCGACATGTACAGCTTCGAGACGACGCTCGTCGCGAAGTAGCGACGAGCGTCGTCCGGGTGCGGCTCAGACCGCCGCGGGCTCCACGGCGTCGACCGCGGCCTCCGCGCCGAGCACGACGGGCTCGCGCACCGGGAGGATCGTCGGATGCACGTCCGCCATCTTCTCGAGCACGCGGACGACCTGGCACGAGTAGCCGAACTCGTTGTCGTACCAGACGTACAGCACGACGCTCTCCTCGCCGGCGACGGTCGCGAGGCCGTCGACGATGCCCGCGCGGTTGCTGCCCACGAAGTCGGTCGAGACGACCTCGGGCGACTCGACGTAGTCGATCTGCTGGCGCAGCGGCGACGTGAGCGACGTCTGCCGCAGGTAGGCGTTGATCTCGTCCTTCGTGGTCGGGCGCTCGAGCTGCAGGTTGAGGATCGCGAGCGACACGTCGGGCGTGGGCACGCGGATCGCGCTGCCGGAGAGCCGGCCGGCGAGCTGCGGCAGCGCCTTCGCGACGGCCTTCGCGGCGCCCGTCTCCGTGATGACCATGTTCAGGGCCGCCGAGCGCCCGCGGCGGTCGCCCTTGTGGAAGTTGTCGATGAGGTTCTGGTCGTTCGTGTACGAGTGGACCGTCTCGACGTGCCCGTGGCGGATGCCGAAGGCCTGATCGACCGCCGCGAGGACCGGCGTGATCGCGTTCGTCGTGCACGACGCCGCCGAGAGGATGCGGTCCTCAGGCGAGATGTCCTCGCTGTTGATGCCCGACACGATGTTCTTGATCGCGCCCTTGCCGGGTGCCGTGAGGAGCACGCGCGAGACGCCCGTCGCGCGGAGGTGTTGGCCGAGCCCCTCCTCGTCGCGCCAGCGGCCCGTGTTGTCGACGACGATCGCGTCGGAGATGCCGTACTGCGTGTAGTCGACGGCCGCAGGGTCGTTCGCGTAGATGACCTGGATGAGCGTGCCGTTCGCGAGGATCGTGTCGTTCTCCTCGTCGATCTCGATCGTCCCCGCGAAGGGGCCGTGGACCGAGTCGCGGCGCAGGAGGCTCGCGCGCTTCTTGAGGTCGTCTGCCGATCCCCTGCGCACGACGATCGCCCGCAGACGCAGGCCCGAGCCGTCGCCCTGGTGGGCGATGAGGATGCGCGCGAGGAGGCGCCCGATGCGCCCGAAGCCGTACAGCACGACGTCAGTGGGCTTCGATTCGCGGGCCGTGAGCACCTCGGCCAGCTCCTCGCGGAGGAAGTCGACGAGCTCGTCGGTCGCGTAGGAGCCGCCGCGCGCGTCGAAGCGCGCGACGAGACGCGCGACGTCGATCGAGGCCGGGCCGGGCCGGAGCGTCTCGAGCGCCTCGAGCACGGCGTAGGTCTTCTCGGGCCGCAGCACCTCGTCGCCGACCTTGCGCGTGTAGCGGTGGGTGCGGAGGATCTCGACGGGCGAGATGTTCAGCAGGCGGCGGCCGTGGATGGATGTGACGATGCCGAGCTCGCGGTACAGGCGGCCGATGAGCGGGATCATCCGCTCGGCCAGCTCCTCTCGGGCGATCCACTCGGCGCGACGTGCTTCGAACTGCTGGCTCACGCTGGCTCTGTCTCCTTCGGTCGGCGGGCCGCTGTGCCCGCGCTGCTCGTGGCGACTCCAGGCTATGCGCAGTGATCGAGGTCTTTGCGGCCACTCGGTGAGGCAAGAACCGCAGTTCTTTCCGAATCCGCAAGCTGGAAGGCCATGAGCGCGATGGCGGCCGACACCGCCATGACGATGCCGCAGGGGACCGCCGTCGTCTCCCCGCCGAGGCCGACGAGGGGCGAGACGAGCGCGGCGAGGCCGAACTGCAGCGCGCCGAGCACGGCCGATGCGAGGCCGGCCACACCGGGAGCCGCCGCCTGCGCGAGGGCCGTGGCGTTTCCGAGGACGAGCCCGAGCGGCGCGACCGCGATGAACACGGCCGCCGCGAGGAGGGGCGCCGGGGCGCCGGAGACCGCGATCGCGAGGAAGAGCACCGCGCCCGCGAGCGAGCCGGTCAGGCCCCACCCCAGGAGCCGGCGCGGCGCGACCCGGTCCGCGAGCCGCGCCGAGAGCGCGCTCGTCGCCATGAGAGCGAGTGCGTTGACGCCGAAGAGCAGTCCGTACTGCACCTCGTCGAAGCCCATCATCGTCTGGTAGAGGAACGGCGACGCCGAGATGTAGGCCATCATGACCGCGAAGGCGAACGCGAACGCGAGCGCGTGGCCGAGATAGCCGCGCGCGCGCAGAGCCCGCGCGCCCGTGGCCGCGCCGGGGGCGCGGTGGGCGCGCGCTGACGCCGGATGGGTCTCGCGCACCACCACGAGCACGGCGAGGAGCATCGCGACCGCGATCGCGAGCACGACGGCGAGCACCCCGCGCCAGCCCAGGGGCGCCGAGATGAATCCGCCCACGAGCGGAGCGATCACGGGGGCGACGCCGCCGACGATCATCATGAGGCTGAAGGCGCGTGCCGCTGCGGGTCCGGTCGCGAGGTCGGAGATGACCGCGCGGCCGAGCACCATGCCGGCCGCCCCCGCGAGCCCCTGCACCACACGCGCGGCGATGAGGATCTCGAGGGTCGGGGCGACGACCGCCGCGGCGCTCGCGACCACGAGCGCGATCGCGCCCGCGAGGAGCGGTCCGCGCCGCCCGAACCGGTCGGAGAGCGGGCCGAAGAGGAGCTGCCCTGCCGCCACGCCGACGAGGAAGCCCGTGAGGGTGAGCTGGGCGCCGGTCGCGTCGGCGCCGAGCTCGGCCGCGAGCTGCGGGAACGCGGGCAGATAGAGGTCGGTGGCGAACGGCGCCACGGCGGAGAGCAGTGCGAGCACGGCGAGCAGCCCTCCCGTGATCCCGCTCGCGCGGACGGCGGCGCCGGGCGCGGCGATGGTTCCCGTGGTCATGTGATCCTCCAGATAGTTATGTCTGCATAACTATACCGCCCGATAGCCTGAACGCATGCCCGACGACGTCCCGACCCGCGCCGCCCTCGCCGACCTGGCGGACGCCGTCCTCACCCTCGCGCGCGAGCTCGATCTCCGCGTCGGCGAGGATCCTGAGATCATCCCGCTCACCGCGACCGCGCGGATGGTGCTGCGTTTCGTACATCACCATCCGGGCGTCTCGCCCAGCGGGATCGCCGACCGGCTCGCGCTCAAGCGCCCCAATGTGAGCGAGGCCCTGCGCCAGCTCGAGCGCCTCGGCCTCGTCAGCCGCTCGCGGCCTGCCACCGACGGCCGCGGCGTCGTCGTCGCGATCACGCCGCTCGCGGAGGCGAACCTCGAGCGACTGCGGCGGGTCTGGGCACGCGCTCTCTCGCCGGCGGCCGACCTCGACGTGGCCATGCTCACCGACACGATGAGCGCTCTCGCCGACGAGGTCGCGCGCGATCGCCGCGAGGCCGACGACCGCTCGTGACGCGGCGTGGGCAGTTCTGCCCTCTCTCACCGCGGGCAGTGATGTCGACGTCTGTAGGCTGAGAGCGACGTTCGCCGATGACATCGGCCTTTTCCCCAGAGGAGACGACCAGATGCTTGACGACTCGAGCCAGGCCGGGCTCTCTGCTGTGATCCGCCCCGACGGATCCGCCGAGCTCACCGTCGACGAGACGCCGCAGCAGATCACGACGACGCTCGTCGAGGATGCGCGCCGCGAGATCGTGCGCCGGGCCGCCGAGATCGCCGCGATGCTCTCCGGCCCCGTGCACGTGACGGTGCACGAGCCCGACGGCGACTGGCCGCTCCTCGTGCACCCCGACGGCCGCGTCGATTCCGACGAAGGCGCCGCCGAACCGGCCCCCGCGGGCGGCGAGACCGCCGATGACGACCTCCTCGCCGCCGACACGCAGATCGTGACGCGCATCCCCGTGACGTTCGAGCCCTCGCCGCAGCAGGCATCCGCGCCCGCCCCGACTCCCGCCCCCGCCCCGGCTCCCGCGCGCGCGGCGGGGCAGCCCGGGCCCATGCGCACAGGGTCCGCGCCGCAGCCCGCGAGCACGCCGGCCGACGGCGGCGCGCAGCGCCCGTCGTTCCTGGCCCCTGAGCGCATCGAGGAGCCCGCGACCCGCGGATGGCGGGGCGCGCTCGTGCGCGCGGGCATGCGGGTTCCGCCGGGGTCGGCGGAGCGCGCCGAGCGCGAGGACCAGGCCGCGGTCTCCCAGCACTGGGCGGGGCCCCGCACGATCGCCGTCGTCAACGGCAAGGGCGGCTCGGGCAAGACGCCCACGACGATCCTCACGGCGGCCGTCTTCGCGCGCTTCGGCGGCGCCGGCGTGCTCGCGTGGGACAACAACCAGACGCGCGGCACGCTCGGATGGCGCACCGAGCAGGGGCCGCACGAGTCGACGCTGCACGAGCTGCTTCCCGAGACCGATCACCTGCTCTCGTCGAGCGCGCAGTCGGCCGACCTCGCGCGCTTCGTGCACCACCAGACCCGCGACCGCTTCGACGTGCTCCGCTCGCAGCCGATGGCGCTCGCCGAGCAGCAGCGCATCGACGCGGCAGACGTCGACCGCATCCACGCCGTCGCGGCGAAGTACTACCGCCTCATCGTCATGGACTCGGGCAACGACGAGTCCGACCCCGTGTGGCTGCAGATGATCGACCACACCGACCAGCTCGTCGTCGCGACCACGTCGCGCGCGGAGCACGCCGAGGCCGGCGCCCTGCTGCTCGAGGCGCTCGCGATGCGCGACGAGCGCTCGGCGCGCCTCGCGCGGAACGCCGTCGCGGTCGTGAGCCAGGCCGACCCGAACGCGCCGTCGAGCGAGCACCGCAAGGTGGTGGACGGATACCGGGCCCTCGCGCGCGACGTCGTGAGCATCCCCTACGACCCGGCGATGATCGGCGGCCTGCTGCACTACGGCGCCCTGAAGCCCGCGACGCAGCGCGCGTGGCTCTCGGCCGGTGCGGCGATCGCGCGCGGCTTCGACGCGACGTCCGCATAGGCCCCGTCTAGATGTACCGGGCCATGAGGTTGGTCCCCTCGTTGGGATTGTGAATGGGGAGGACCTCCGGGCTTAGTGGAGATATCTGACGTCTTCACGAAGCACACGGAGGTCCCATGGCCCACGCTAACGCCCGGCTGACCGTTCATGGCAGGCGGTTGATCATTGAACGTGCCCGAGCCGGCTGGAAGCAGGCGCACATCGCCGCGGCGATGGGAGTCTCACGTCGTTGCGTGAAGCGCTGGATCGAGCGTTACCGCGCCGAGGGCGAGGCTGGGCTGGTCGACCGTTCCTCGCGTCCGCACACCAGCCCGACGCGTACGAGTCCCGGGCGCGAGGAGGCAGTGCTCGAGCTGCGCCAGAGGGAGCGCATCGGGCGTGAGGAGATCGCCGCGCGACTGGGCATGTCGGCTCGGACGGTCTCGCGCATCCTCGCCCGTCACGGCATCCCGCCGCTGCGGGCACTGGATCCGATCACGGGGGAGGTGATCCGCGCGTCGAAGACCACCGCGGTCCGTTACGAGCGGGACCGGGCCGGCGAGCTGGTCCACATGGACGTGAAGAAGCTCGGCAAGATCCCCGACGGCGGCGGCTGGAAAGCACACGGCCGCGCCAGCGGATCCATCCTGCGAGACCGGAACACGAAGGTCGGGTACGACTATGTCCACTCCCTCGTCGACGATCACTCCCGGCTCGCGTACTCGGAGGTCCTGCCCGACGAGAAGGGAGCCACCTGCGCGGCGTTCCTGGAACGCGCGATCGCCTACTTTGCCGCCCACGGCATCCCCCGCATCGAGCGGCTCATCACCGACAACGCCTGGGCCTACAGGTTCTCGCTGCGCGAGGTCTGCGCCGCGCACGGGATCCGGCAGAAGTTCATCAAGCCGCACTGCCCCTGGCAAAACGGCAAGGTCGAACGCTTCAACCGCACCCTGCAGACCGAATGGGCCTACCGGCACGTCTTCCTCACCAACACAGACCGCACCGCAGCGCTTGCACCCTGGCTCGAGCACTACAACACTGGACGGCGCCACTCAGCCCTCGGAGGCCACCCGCCGATCACCCGACTGGCACCAACGTGATGACCCGGTACATCTAGAGCCGCACGACCTCGGTCACGCGGACGATCGCGGTGCCGGCCTCGGCCGACGCCTCGAGGTCGACCTCGGCGCGGATGCGCCAGTCGTGGTCGCCCTCGGGGTCGTCGATCGTCTGCTCGACCCGCCAGATCGCCCCCGCTTCCTCGATCCGACACAGCGCGGGCGACCGGGAGGCGCCGCCCGTGCCGATCGACTCGTGGTCGGCGTAGTAGCGGTCCAGGGCGTGCGGCCATCCGACGTCCGGGTCGAGCGCCTCGAGCTCCTCGTCCTTCTCGAGCGCCGCGAGCTGCACGCGCCGGAACATCTCGTTCCGCACGAGCACGGTGAACGCGCGCCGGTTCACCGTGACGGATGGCGGCGCCGGCGGCACGACGGAGGTCGCGTCGTCGCCGTCCGCGCCCGAGGCGAGCGCCTCCCACTCGTCGACGAGGCTCGAGTCGACCTGGCGGACGAGCTCGCCGAGCCACTCGATGATGTCGCGCAGCTCCTCGGTCCGCGCCTCGGCGGGCACGGTCTGGCGGATGGCGCGGTACGCGTCGCTGAGGTAGCGGAGCACGAGGCCCTCGCTCCGCCCGAGCTGGTACCAGTTCACGAACTCCGCGAACGACATCGCCTGCTCGAACATGTCGCGCACGACCGACTTGGGGCGCAGCTCGAAGTCGCGCACCCACGGCTGGCTCGTCGCGAACACCTCGAACGACTGCTGGAGGAGGTCGGCGAGGGGCTTGGCGTAGGTGATCTCCTCGAGGGCGCTCATGCGCTCCTCGTACTCGAGGCCCTCGCGCTTCATGGCGGCGACGGCCTCGCCGCGCGCCTTGAACTCCTGCTGGGACAGGATCGCCCGCGGGTCGTCGAGGGTCGCCTCGATGACGCTCACGACATCGAGAGCGTACGAGCCGGTGCCCACGCCGTCGGCGCCGCCCTCGGGGTCGAGCAACTCGATCGCCGCGAGCGCGAACGGCGACAGCGGCTGGTTGAGCGCGAAGTTCGGCTGCAGCTCGACGACGAGGTGGATGCGCCCGTCGGCGTCGACCTCGACGATCCCGGCCTCGCGCAGCGTGCGGAAGATCGCGAGCGCCCGACGTGCGAGCGCGTACTTCCGGTTCCGCGGCTCGTGGTTGTCGAACACGAGTGCGCGCACATTCGCGAAGACGTCTCCACCGCGGCCGATCACGTTGATGAGCATCGCGCTCGTGATCTGCAGCTGCGGCTGGAGCGCCTCCGGCTCCGCCTCCACGAGCTTGTCGAAGGTCTGCTCGCTCCACGATACGAACCCGGTCGGGGCCTTCTTGCGCTGCACGCGCTTGCGCTTGACGGGGTCGTCTCCGGCCTTGCGGAGGGCCTGCGCGTTCTCGATCTCGTGGTCGGGGGCGAGCACGACGACGTTGCCGTACGGGTCGTACCCCGCGCGGCCGGCGCGGCCCGCGATCTGGTGGAACTCGCGCGCCGACAGCCGCCGCATGCGCGTGCCGTCGTACTTCGACAGCGCCGTGATCATGACCGTGCGGATGGGCACGTTGATGCCGACCCCGAGGGTGTCGGTCCCGCAGATGACGCGGAGGAGCCCGCGCTGCGCGAGCGTCTCGACGAGGCGGCGGTAGCGCGGGAGCATCCCCGCGTGGTGCACGCCGATCCCTGATCGCACGAGGCGCGAGAGCGTCCTGCCGAACGCGGTCGTGAAGCGGAATCCGCCGATCGCCTCGGCGATCTCGTCGCGCTGCTCGCGGGTGGTGACCTTGACGCTCGCGAGCGCCTGGGCGCGCTCCATGGCCGCCGCCTGCGAGAAGTGCACGATGTACACGGGCGTCTCGCGCTCCTCGAGGAGCCGCTCGACGGTCTCGTGCGCCGGATGGTCGGAGTAGGAGTGATGCAGGGGCACGGGCCGCTCCGCTCCCGCGACGAGCGTCGTCTGCCGTCCCGTGCGCCGGGTGAGGTCCTCCTGGATGGCCGTCGTGTCGCCGAGCGTGGCCGACATGAGGAGGAACTGCGCGCGCGGCAGGAGCAGCAGCGGAACCTGCCAGGCCCATCCGCGATCCGCGTCGCCGTAGTAGTGGAACTCGTCCATGACGACCTGGTCGACGGGGGCGTCGGCTCCCTGGCGCAGGGCCAGGTTCGCGAGGATCTCGGCGGTGCAGCAGACGATCGCGGCGTCGGGGTTGACCGACGAGTCGCCCGTGACCATCCCGACGCTCTCGGCCCCGAAGATGTCGACGAGCGCGAAGAACTTCTCGCTCACGAGCGCCTTGATGGGGGCCGTGTAGTAGGTGCGGCCGCCGCGGGCGAGCGCGATCGCGTGCGCGGCGATCGCGACGAGCGACTTGCCCGTGCCCGTGGGCGTCGCGAGGACGACGTTGCTGCCCGAGACGAGCTCGATCAGCGCCTCGTCCTGAGCGGGGTAGAGCGCGAGCCCGCGCTCGGTCGTCCACGCGGTGAACGCGTCGTAGAGCGCGTCCGCATCGCCGTCGGTCGTTCGGATGCGGTCGAGCAGGGAGGAGGCCATCCCCTCGAGTCTGCCTCATCGCCCTGCAGCGCAGCTGCGCTTGCCGACCGCGAAGAGTGAGTGTACAGTCACTCACATGCCGCGAACCCTCCTCACCGCCGACGCCCGACGCCCTGACCTCGTCGACGCCGCCGTGCGCCGGTTCGCGCGCGGCGGCTACGCGGGCACGAGCGTCGCCTCCGTCGCGGCCGAGGCCGGGATCTCCGCCGCGTACGCGTTCAAGCTCTTCCCGCGCAAGGAGCAGCTCTTCGCCGCGACCGTGGAGCGGTGCTTCGACCTTGTCGTGGATGCGCTCGAACGAGGCGCCGACACGGCACAGGGAGAGGATGCCGACGCGGTGCTCGACGCCATGGGCGGCGCCTACGCCGCACTCATCGCCGACCGCGACCTCCTTCTGCTCCAGGTGCACGCGCAGTCCGTTGCCGAGATCGCCGAGGTCGGCGCCGCGCTCCGCCACGGGCTCGGCCGCGTCGCCGAGCTCGCCGCCGAGCGCTCGGGCGGCACTCCCCCGCAGGTGCAGCGGTTCGTCGCCTATGGCCAGCTGTGCCACCTCGTCGTGACCGCGGGCCTCGACGATGTCGACGCCGACTGGGCTCGCGCGCTGACGGCGGGCATCCGACACCCCTGACCGCACCCTTCCTTCCAACCGCCACCCATCAGTGAGTGATTGATCACTCTACAAAAGGAGAATCCATGCACACCACACCCTCTGTCCTCGTCACGGGCGTCACCGGCGCGACCGGGTCGGCCACGGCCCGCGCCCTCGCCGCTCGCGGCATCGCCTACCGCGGCTTCACCCGCCGAGACGATGCCCCTCTCCCCGGCGACGGCTCCGTCGTCCGCGGCGACTTCGACGACCGCGACGCGGTTGCGCGGGCGCTCGAGGGGGTCGGCGCGGCCTATCTCGTGACGCCCTCGACCGAGCGCGCGCAGGACCAGCAGCTCGCGTTCCTCGAGGCCGCACGTGAGGCGGGCGTCGCGCACATCGTCCTGCTGTCGCAGTTCGCGGCGGCGGAGGACTCCCCCGTGCGCTTCCTGCGCTATCACGCCGTGGTCGAGGCCGCGCTGCGCGCGTCGGGGATGGCCTCGACCGCCCTGCGGCCGAACCTCTTCATGCAGGGCCTGCTCGTGTACCGCGACCTCATCCGCGCGCAGGGGATCGTGCCCGCGCCGATCGGCGACGCCCGCGTGAGCGCCGTGCACGTCGACGACATCGGAGCGGTCGCCGCGCACGCCCTCGTGTCCGAGACGGGCCTGGGCGTGCTCGACCTCACCGGGCCCGCCGCGCTCACGCACGCCGAGATGGCGAGCGCGCTCGCGCGTGCGGCCGAGCGCGACATCCGCTTCGTCGACGTCCCCGCGCCGGCGTTCGCCCGGTCGCTCGAGGGGCTCCTCCCCGCGTGGCAGGTGGAGGGCCTCCTCGAGGACTACGCGCACTACGCAGCGGGCGAGGCCGAGCGTGTCTCACCCGACGTCGAACGCGTCACGGGTCGCCCCGCGCGCCCGTTCGCGGCCTTCGCGGCAGAGGCGGCGCCGCTGCTGCGGTGACGCCGCCCCGCGGCGGTCAGCGCGACGTCTCGCGCGCGATCGCGGCGACGAACGCGTCGACGTCGTCCTCGGTGGTGTCGAAGCTGCACATCCAGCGCACCTCGCCGACCGACTCGTCCCAGTCGTAGAAGCGGACGCTCTCGCGCAGGCGATCGGCGACGCCGTCCGGGAGGATGGCGAACACGCCGTTCGCCTGCGTCTCGCGCGTGAACCGCACGCCGCGGATCGAGCCGTCCGCGAGGCCCGCCTCGACGCCCGCGCGCAGTCGCCGCGCCATGGCGTTGGCGTGGCGGGCGTTGCGCAGATACAGGTCGCCGTCGAAGAGCGCCACGAGCTGCGCCGATACGAAGCGCATCTTCGACGCGAGCTGCATGTTCATCTTGCGGAGGAAGGTGAGGCCGTCCGACGCCGCGGGGTCGAGCACGACGATCGCCTCGGCGAGCATCGCGCCGTTCTTCGTGCCGCCCAGCGACAGCACGTCCACGCCCGCGTCGCGCGTGAAGGCGCGCAGCGGGAGGTCGAGCGCGGCCGCGGCGTTCGCGAGGCGCGCGCCGTCCAGGTGCACGCGCATGCCGAGGCCGTGCGCGTGGTCGGCGATCGCGCGGATCTCGTCGGGGGTGTAGACGGTGCCGAGCTCGGTCGCCTGCGTGATCGAGACGACGAGCGGCTGCGCGCGGTGCTCGTCGCCCCAGCCCCACGCCTCGCGGTCGATGAGGTCGGGGGTGAGCTTGCCGTCCTCGGTGGGCACCGTGAGGAGCTTCATGCCGCCGATGCGCTCGGGCGCCCCCTGCTCGTCGACGTTGATGTGCGCGGTCGAGGCCGCGATCACGGCGCCCCAGCGGGGCAGCATCGACTGCAGCGCCGTGACGTTCGCGCCCGTGCCGTTGAACACGGGGAACGCGGCCACGGGCCCGCCCAAGTGCTCGGCGAGCACCTCGTGCAGGCGGGCGGTGTAGACGTCCTCTCCGTAGGCGATCTGGTGTCCGGCGTTCGCGTCGGCGATCGCCGCGAGCACCTCGGGGTGGATGCCGGCGTAGTTGTCGGAGGCGAATCCGCGCAGGTTCGCGTCATGAATCGGGGTCACTGATCCAGCCTATTCAGGGTCGTCAGGCGAGCTCGACGACCCGGTCGTTGACGGCGGCCGCGTCGGCCGCCCACAGGTCGGCGTACGCGTCGGCGAGGCGCTCCTCGCGCCCGGCGAGAGCCGTGACGCGGAAGATCGTCGCGGCCGCGGAGGGGGCCTCCTTCGCGAAGCCGTCGGCGAGCGCGCGCGTCCACGCCTCGCTCGCGGCCTTGACCGCCGCGTAGCTCGCGCCGCCCGCGCGGGGGCGCGCGACGGCCGTGGACGAGACGATCGCGACGCGGGCGCGCGACGACGCGACGAAGGACGGCCACAGAGCGCGCGTCACGAGACGCAGCGACGTGAATGACGACTCGAGGAACCGGTGGCCCTCCTCCGATTGGCCGGGGATCCCTCCGCCTCCGCGCCATCCGCCCACGAGGTGCAGCAGCCCGTCGATCGCGCCCGCCGACGAGGCGAGCGTGCGCACCTCGCCCTCGTCTGCGAGGTCGACCTCGATCGTCTCGAAGCCCTCCCCCGCGAGCGCAGCGAGCTTCCGGGGGTCGCGCCCCGCCACGATGACGCGCGCGCCGCCATCCGCGAGCCGCCGGGCCGCCGCGCGGCCGGCCGCGCTCGTGCCCCCGGCGAGGAGCACGGCGCGGCCGGCCAGGGCGTCGTCAGTCATCCGTCCCGCGGATGCCCGAGGTCTGCGCGATCACGTCGCGCATCTTCTTCTCGAGCGCCTCGTAGAACATCGACAGCGGGAACTCGTCGTCCAGCACGGCGTCGGTGAAGCCGCGCGGCGGGCCGGCGAGCACCTCGTCCGGAAGGCCGCGGGCCCACTTCGAGGCGGGGTGCGGCGTCAGCACCGACCGGATGAGGTCGTATGCCGCGAGCCAGTGCACGGTCTTCGGCCGGTCGATCGAGCGCCAGTACAGCTCGTCGATCGCGTCGCCCAGGGCGACGACCGCGTCGGGGACCGCGTCCCAGTCGAACGTGAGCGCGGTGTCCGTCCAGTGGAGCGCCCCGCGCTGGTGCAGCCACGCGAACAGCAGCTGGCCGCCGAGCCCGTCGTAGTTGCGCACGCGGCTGCCCGTGATCGCGAACCGGAAGATCCGGTCGAAGATCACCGCGTACTGCACGAGCCGCGCGTGCTCGAGCGTCTCGGCCTCGACCGCGGAGAGCTCCTCGGCGCCCGTGAGACGCCGCTGGATGGCGACGCACTCGCGGAAGGCCGTGAGGTCGCAGCGCAGCTCCTCGAGCGAGTAGAGGAAGTACGGCATCCGCTGCTTGATCATGAACGGGTCGAACGGCAGGTCACCGCGCATGTGGGTGCGATCGTGGATGATGTCCCACATCACGAAGGTCTGCTCGGTCAGCTGCTGGTCGTCGAGCATCCGCGCGGCCTCGGCGGGCAGCTCGAGCTTCGTGATCTCGGATGCCGCGCGGACGACGCGGCGGTAGCGCGCTGCCTCGCGGTCCTGGAAGATCGCTCCCCACGTGAAGGCGGGGATCTCGCGCACGGCGACGGTCTCGGGGAAGAGCACGGCGGAGTTCGTGTCGTACCCGGGCGTGAAGTCGACCAGACGCAGGCTCACGAAGAGCCGGTTGCCGTAGTCGGTCGCCTCGAGGCGCGCGATGAAGTCGGGCCAGATGACCTCGACGACGAGCGCCTCGAGATGCCGGTCGGGCGAGCCGTTCTGCGTGTACATCGGGAACACGACGAGGTGACGCAGCCCGTCGACCCGGTGCTGCTCGGGGTGGAACGCGACGAGGGCGTCGTGGAAGTCGGGAACGCCGAACCCGTCGGCGACCCAGCGGCCGAGGTCGGCGACGACCGCCTCGAGGTACGCGGCGTCGTGCGGGAAGCGCGGCGCGAGCTCGCGCACCGCGTCCTGCACGCGCTCGACCTCGGCGCGCGCGGCGTCATGCGCCGATGCGTCGGGGATCGAGCCGTCGGATGCCTGCATCGCCTGGATCGCGATCGCGGCGTCCTTGAGACGCCGCCACGCATCCGAGGTCTCGACGCCGGGGGCTCGGCCGTCCTCGACGACCTCGGGCTCACCGATGATCGCCTTCGTGCTGTGCACCTGGCTCATGGACATGGGAACCTCCGATCTTCGAGGCTCTGGCCGCGTCGTCGCGGCGGTGGATGTCGGTCCCTCCAGGCTATGCGGCGGCGGGCTCGAATGGGCTGCGCATCCTGCGCGATCACCCGCGCGACGCGCCGGGGCCGATCATCGTTCTGCTCAGCGGCGGCCGCCGCGGCCCAGCACGAAGCCGATCGCGGTCTGGATCGCGGTGAGCCCGACGAGCAGCGCGAGGGTCGGCGCCCAGCTGCCCGTGCGCTCGGCGAGGAAGCCCGCGGCGAACGGGCCGGCGGCCGCGAGCAGGTAGCCGAGCGACTGCGCCATGCCCGACAGCTTCGCCGCCTCGCCGTGGCTGCGCGCGCGCAGGCTGAGCATCGTCAGCGCCGCCACGAGCGAGGCGCCCTGCGCGAGGCCGAGGAGCGCGAGCCACAGGTACAGGGCGCCGGGCCACACGAGCAGGCCGAGCGTCCCGATCGCGAGCGGAGCCGTCGCCACGACCATCCCCGGGCCCTGGTCGACGCCATCGCGCAGCAGGCGCGGGATGAGCAGGCCGCCTGCGATGCCGAGGAGGAGCACGACGGAGAGGTGCAGGCCGGCCGTCGCGGCGGGCACGCCCCACGTGCCCTCGATCGTGGGCAGCCACGTGACGACGACGTAGAACGTCGTGGACTGCAGCCCCATGTACGCCGTCGCGAGCCACGCCGTGCCCCAGCGCCAGATGCTCGGATGGTGCGGCACGGGAACGGGATCGAGCGAGCGCGCATGCGACGAGGGGCCAGTCACCCGCGGCAGCCACGCGAGCGCGACGACGAGCGCGAGTCCGCCCCACACGACGAGCGAGAACCGCCAGTCCACGAGGTGCGCGAGCGGCACGGAGAGCGCCGAGCCGGCGCCCGCCGCGAACGTGAGGAACGCCGTGTAGAACCCGGTCGCGAGGGAGATGCGCGTCGGGTAGTCGCGCTTGACGAGAACCGGGGTGAGCACGTTGCCGACCGCGACCGCGGCGCCCACGGCGAACGTGCCGACCCACAGCCCGACGTCGCCCGCGTAGGAGCGCACGAGCGTCGCGCCCACGAGGACGATGAGCGCGACGAGCACGGCCCTGTCGTCGCCGAAGCGCGTCGCCATCCGGTGCACGAGCGGCGACACGGCGGCGAAGGCGAGCAGGGGCAGGGCCGAGAGCAGGCCGAGCGCGCCCTCGCCGAGCCCGGTCTCCGCGCCGATGCCGCCGAGGACCGGGCCGACGGCCGTGATCGCGGGGCGCAGGCAGAGCGCGACGAGGAAGACGAGAGCGGCCATCCAGCCGGTTCTGCGCATGCCCTCGTTCATCTGTGCAAATGTAGGACATCTGGCCGTCGCGCGCCAGCCGGACGCCGGCGACGCCGGTACGCTCGACGGGAGGAGGTATCGCGATGCCGCTCAACGCGCCGATCCGGCAGGCCCCGCTCGTCGTGCAGGTCACCGAGCAGTTCCGCGCGCTCATCGTGTCGGGCGCGTGGCCGGTGGGGTCGCGGATCCCGGGCGAGATCCAGCTCGCAGAGGATCTCGACGTGAGCCGCGGCACGGTCCGCGAGGCGCTGCGCGCGCTGAGCGTCGCGGGACTCCTCGAGCCGCGCGTGGGCGACGGCACCTACGTGCGCGCGTCCGACGAGCTCCCCGTGCTGCTCGCGCGGGACGAGGTGTCGATCGACCACGTCTTCGAGGCGCGGGCCGGGCTCGAGGCCGCCGCCGCGCGCGCCGCCGCGGCCATCCCCGAGACCGCGGGCCCGGCGATCGAGCGCGCCCTCGTCGAGCGGATGCGCGCGCACGAGGCGGGCGACCTCGACGCCTGCGTCGCGGCCGACGCGGCCTTCCACCGGGCGGTGATCGAGGCGAGCGGCAACCCCCTGCTGGCGCGCCTCCACGAGGCGATGGCGGGGCTCGTGACCCACTCGATCGCCGAGACGAGCGCCCTCCCCGAGCCGCGCGAGGTGGGCGACGCCCATCGCGCTCTCGCCGACGCCATCGCGCGCGGAGACCGCAACGCGGCGGGCGCCCTCGCGGCGTCGCTGATCGACACCGTCCGGGCGACGGCCGCCCCGTGAGCCGCCGCTATCCGTCGACCATCGCGGCGCCCGTCGAGCACGAGCTCGTCGAGCGGAAGTCGCGCTTCATCGCCCAGGTCGCGCCGGTCTCCTCGCCGCAGGAGGCGGAGGAGGTCATCGCCCCCGCGCGCCGGCGCGCATGGGATGCCCGCCACCACTGCGTCGCGATGGTGACCGGCGTCCTCGGCGACCAGGCGCGGTCATCCGACGACGGCGAGCCGTCGGGGACGGCCGGGATCCCCATGCTCGAGGTGCTGCGGCGCCGCGACCTCACCGACGTCGTCGCGGTCGTCACCCGCTACTTCGGCGGGATCAAGCTCGGAGCGGGCGGGCTCGTCCGCGCGTACTCCTCTGCCGTGTCGGAGGCGCTCGACCTCGCCGCGCCCGTGCGCCGCGAGGCGCTCACGCAGGTGACGGTCGCCGTGCCGCACGGCGATGCGGGCCGCATCGACAACCTGCTGCGCGACTGGGCCGCGCACCACGGCGCGACGCTCGGCGAGACCTCCTATGCGACGCACGCGACCTTCGAGCTCTGGACGCCGGCCGCCGAGCTCGGCCGCCTCCGCGACGACCTCGCAGCCGCCACGGCCGGAGCCCTCGCGCCGGTCGTCGGCGGAGAGCGCGTCGTCGACGTGCCCGGCCGAGGCTAGCCGCGCCAGGAGTGCTGCGGCTCGAAGCCCAGCAGGCGGCGCGCCTTCTCGATCGACAGCAGGGTCTGCGTGCCCGCGACCTCGCCGCGCACCGGCACCTCGGGGAACACCTCGGCGGCGAGCTCGGCCGAGCCCCGCGACATCACCGTGTCGGCCGCCGCGATGACGAAGTTCTCCGCGCCGACGATGCCGCTCTCGACCGCGAGGCGGCAGGCGAGCGCGCCGTCGCGCGCGTCGATGTAGCCCCACGCGTTCCACGAGCGCTCGGACGGGTCGGCGTCGAACGCCGGGAAGCGCGCGTAGTCCTCGGGATCCATCACGTTCGAGAACCGCAGGCCGAGGAAGCCCGCATCGGGGCACCAGCGGGCGAAGTGGCGGGCGAGCTCCTCGTCGACCGCCTTCCCGAGGGAGTAGGACGTCTGCGGCCGGACGGCGTACTCCTCATCGACGGGGAGGTACGGCGGAGGGGTGTCGGCGAACGACAGCCCGAGGAGGGTCTCACTCGATGCGAACACCACGCGGCGGATGCCGGCGAGCCGTGCCGCGGAGAAGAGGTTGTAGGTGATCGCCGTGTTGTTCGCGAAGGTCGCGGCGTCGGGCAGCAGGCCGGGCGCCGGGATCGCGGCGAGGTGCACGAGCGCGTCGACGCCGCGGCCCGACCCGACGGGAAGCGCGCCGTAGTGCTCGTCGACGTGCGTGAGCACCTGGACCGCCTGCCCGTAGTCGCTGAGGTCGGCCTGCAGGAAGCGCGCCCCCTCCGGCAGCGAGGCGGGCCGCACGCGGTCGACCGCGGTCACCGCGTACCCGTGCTCGGCGAAGTGCGCGACGACCGCGCGCCCCAGCTTCCCGCTGCTCCCCGTGATGACGACCCGCTGCGCTGCTGTGCCCACGGGTCCAGCCTAGGCGTCGCGCGGCGCGCCGTGGATGCGGCGCGAGATCTCCTCCGCCACCGAGCGGGCCTCGCCGACGAGCGCCGGGAGGCGCTCGGGCGCCACCGACGCGTCCGGATACGTGATCGCGATCGCGGCCACGGGCCATCCGCGGTGATCGAGCACGGGGACCGCGACCGATGACAGCCCCGGGGTGACGTCTCCGGTCTCCTCGGCCCATCCGCGCAGGCGCCCCTCCTCGAGCACCCGGCACAGCTCGGCGTAGGTCGTCACGGCGGGCGTCTCGGCATGCCGCTGCACGAAGGCCCGCGCATCGGGGTACAGCGCGCGCAGCTGCGCCTTGGGCAGCGCGGCGAGGATGGCCCGCCCGCTCGCGGTCAGCTGGGCCGGCAGGCGGACGTCGACGGCCGTGACGAGGTCGGGCGCGTGCTTCGCGCGGATCTCGACGATGTAGAGCACCTCGCGCCCGTGCAGGACGGCGAGGTGCGCGCTGAGTCCGATCCGGTCGACCAGGCGCGCGACGTGCACGCGGCCGAGGCGCGCGAGCGGATCGGTGCGCGCATAGGAGCTGCCGAGGTCGACGGCCGCGATGCCGAGCCCGTATCGGCTCTCGTCGGGCAGCCGCATGACGTATCCCGCCCGCTCGGCGACGTTCAGGAGGTGGTAGACCGTGGAGCGGGGCAGCTCCAGGCGCTGCGCGATCGTCGCGGCCTGGAGCGGCCCGCTCGCACGCGCGAGCAGGTCGAGGATGCGCAGCCCGTTCTCGAACGCGGGAACGCGGGACGACTCTGACATCGAGGTCGAGGCTACGCGAGCGCGCCGATCGCCGTCTCGACCGCCGCGAGCACGCGGCCCGACTGCACGTGCGCGACCGCCGCCTGGATGTCGGGCGACGTGAAGGCGTCGGTGTCGGGCGCGGCGATGTCGGTGCGGAAGAGAGCGTGCAGCGCGCGGGTGGCCGCGCCCGGCTCGCCCTCGCCGGCGGCGAGGCGGAAGTCGAGGGCGCGCGTCGCGGTGAGCAGCTCGATCGCGAGCACGCGCGCGAGGCCGTCGATCGAGCGGCGCAGCTTGCGCGCGGCGGCCCATCCCATCGCGACGTGGTCCTCCTGCATCGCCGAGGACGGGATGGAGTCGACCGAGGCGGGGACCGCGAGCCGCTTCATCTCGGAGACGATGCCCGCGGCCGTGTACTGCGCGATCATGAGGCCCGAGTCGAGCCCCGGGTCGGCGGCGAGGAACGGCGGGAGGCCGTGGTTGCGCGCGACGTCGAGGAAGCGGTCGGTCCGGCGCTCCGACATCGACGCGACGTCGGCCGCGGCGATCGCGAGGAAGTCGAGCACGTACCCGACGGGCGCCCCGTGGAAGTTGCCGTTCGACTCGACGCGCCCGTCGCGGGTCACCACCGGATTGTCGATCGCGCTGCCGAGCTCGATGCGGGCGACCGAGGCCGCATGCGCCGCCGTGTCGCGCGCGGCGCCGTGCACCTGCGGAGCGCAGCGCAGGGAGTACGCGTCCTGCACGCGCGTGAACTCGCCGCTCACCCGCCGGGAGACGAGTCCCGAGTCGGCCAGCACCCGCGCCATGTTCGCGGCCGCGGCGGCCTGCCCGGGGTGCGGGCGCAGCTCCTGCAGATCCGCGGCGAACACGGAGTCGGTCCCGCGGAGCGCCTCGACGCTCGCGGCGGCCGCGACATCGGCCACGCGCAGGAGCGCCTCGAGGTCGTGCAGCGCGAGCAGGAGCGTGCCGAGCATCCCGTCGGTGCCGTTGATGAGGGCGAGGCCCTCCTTCTCCTCCAGCACGACGGGGGCGATGCCCGCCTCCTCGAGGGCATCGCCCGCGTCGCGCAGCTCGCCGGCCGCATCGCGCACGGTGCCCTCGCCCATGATGGCGAGGGCGCAGTGCGCGAGCGGCGACAGGTCGCCCGAGCAGCCGAGCGAGCCGTACTCGTGCACGACGGGCGTGAGCCCTGCGTTGAGCACCTTCGCGTAGGTCTCCGCGACGATCGGGCGAGCGCCCGTGCGGCCCGTCGCGAGGGTGTCGAGACGCAGGAGCATGAGCGCGCGGACCACCTCGCGCTCGACCTCCTCCCCGGTTCCGGCGGCGTGCGATCGCACGAGGCTGCGCTGCAGCTGCCGGCGCTTCTCGCGCGGGATCTGCACGGTGGCGAGGGCGCCGAAGCCCGTCGAGACGCCGTAGTGCGGGAGCGCGTCGTGTGCGAGGTCGTCGATGAGCGCGCGGCTCTCCGCCATGTCGCGGAGCGCCTGCTCCGAGAGATGGACGGGCGCGCCGTCTCGGGCCACGGCGATGACGTCCTCCGGGCGGAGGCCCGCGGAGCCGAGCGAGATGGAGCGGAGGGCGTGCGAGGTGGTCATCCCTCCATGGAACGTCACGTCCGCCCCGGCGGACAGCACCGAGGGCCTCCCGCCGTCTGGGATCCCAGACGGTACGCTCTGGGATCCCAGACGACGATGTGCGAGGCGACGGTTCGCCCCGCACCGCCCGTGGGTACCGTGACGCCATGAGCGATCAGCCCTCCCCCGCCCTCTCGCACGATCCCCTCTGGCCGCGCACGGGCGGATGGCCGCGCCCCGACGGCGCGGAGGCGGACGCCGCCCTCATCGGGCTCCCGACCCGGCGCACCTCGCTCTCGCCGACGCACGCGGACGCGACGCCATCGGCGGTGCGCGACGCGCTGCGCCGCTACTCGGCCCTCGCGCACGTGGAGGGCAGGGGCGCCGTCGACCTCGACGAGGCGCTGCGCATCGTCGACGCGGGCGACATCGCCGAGCCCGATCACGGCCGCGATGAGGACGCCGCCGTCGCGGCCGTCCGCGCGCTCGCGGAGCGCGCACGGCTCGTCATCGCACTGGGCGGCGACAACGCCGCGACGGTCCCCGCGGCGCTCGGCGCGTGGGGCGACGGCATCGCGTCGGCCGGCCTCATCACCTTCGACGCGCATCACGACCTGCGCGACGGGATCAGCAACGGCTCCCCCGTGCGGCGCCTCATCGAGGCAGGGCTCGACGGGCGGCGCGTGGTGCAGATCGGCATCGCCGACTTCGCGAACTCGCTCGCATACGCGCGGAGGGCGCAGGAGCTCGGGATCACCGTCATCCCGCGCGATGCCCTGCACGATCGCCCGATCGCCGACGTCGTCGACGAGGCGCTCTCGATCGCGGGCGCGGGCGGAGGCGCGGTCCACGTCGACGTCGACGTCGATGTCTGCGACCGCGCGGTCGCTCCCGCCTGCCCGGCCTCCGTGCCCGGCGGCCTCTCGGCCGCCGAGCTGCGCAGGGCCGTCCGACGCGTCACGCGCGACCCCCGCGTGCGATCGCTCGACCTCACCGAGGTCGATGCGACCGCGGACACCCCCGACGGGCGCACCGTGCGCCTCGTCGCGACGCTCGTCCTGGAGGCGCTCGCGGGCGTCGCCGGACGCTAGCCCGACCGAGGAGAATGGAGACGACGATGTCTGACACCTCTGCCACGCACGCGCCCGCCGCGATCCCTTCCGCGCACACCCTCCGCCGCGGGCTCTCCGCCCGGCACGTGCGCTTCATGGCGCTCGGCTCCGCGATCGGGACCGGCCTCTTCTACGGGTCGTCCGCGGCCATCCAGTCCGCGGGACCCGCCGTGCTCCTCGCGTACATCGTCGGCGGCGCCGCCGTCTTCATGGTGATGCGCGCGCTCGGCGAGATGGCCGTCCGCCATCCCGTCGCGGGCTCCTTCGGCCAGTACGCCGCCCGCTACCTCGGCCCGCTCGCGGGCTTCGCGACGGGATGGACGTACGCGTTCGAGATGGTGATCGTGTGCCTCGCCGACGTGACGGCGTTCGGCATCTACATGGGCTTCTGGTTCCCCGACGTGCCGCGCTGGATATGGGTGCTCTCGATCATCCTCTTCATCGGCGCGCTCAACCTGCTGAGCGTGAAGGTGTTCGGAGAGCTCGAGTTCTGGTTCTCGCTCGTCAAGGTCTCGGCGATCATCGCGATGATCGCGGGCGGCATCGCCATCATCGCGTTCGGGCTCGGCAACCAGGAGGAGAACGCCTCCGGCATCGCGAACCTCTGGAGTCACGGCGGCTTCGCCCCCGAGGGCGTCAGCGGGCTCATCGCGAGCCTCGCCGTCGTCATGTTCGCGTTCGGCGGCATCGAGATCATCGGCGTCACGGCCGGGGAGGCCCAGGATCCCAAGCGCGTGCTGCCGCAGGCGATCAACACCGTGCCGCTGCGCATCCTCCTCTTCTACGTGCTCACGCTCGGGGTCATCATGATGCTCGTGCCGTGGACGTCGATCACGGGCGAGGCGAGCCCCTTCGTCTCGATCTTCACGACCCTCGGGATCCCGTTCGCGCCGCACCTCCTCAACGCGGTCGTCATCACGGCCGCGGTGTCGGCCATCAACTCCGACATCTTCGGCGCGGGTCGCATGATGTTCGGCCTCGCGCAGCAGGGGCAGGCGCCCGCGATCTTCCGGAAGACTTCCCGCCAGGGCGTCCCGATCTTCCCTGTCCTCATCCTCATGGCGACGCTGCTCGTCGGCGTCGTCCTCAACGCGGTGATCCCCGAGCGGGCGTTCCTCCTCATCGCATCGGTCGCGACGTTCGCCACGGTGTGGGTGTGGCTCATGATCCTGCTGTCGCACGTGCGCATGAAGCACGCGATCGCACGCGAGGGCCGGCTTCCATCGGAGTTCCCCGTCCCGCTCTGGCCGGCGGCCTCCTACGCGGCGATCGTCTTCGTCCTGTTCGTCGTCGTCGTGCTCGGCATCGTGCCCGACACGCGGCCCGCGCTCATGGTGGGCGCGGTGTGGCTGGCCGTGCTCTGGCTGGCGTACACGCTGTTCGTCCGCGAGCAGGGGCGATCGGCGCCTGACCTCGAGGACGCGACAGCGCCCATCCCCCTGCCTCCTCGAGCGCCGCGACGCGACGCGACGGCCCCGTCTGGGATTCCAGACGGGGCCGTCGCGTTCCCCGTTGTCGCGCGGGCCGTCGCGGGATTGGATCGAGGCAGACCCCGGCTCGAGAGAGAGGCCCCGACGATGACGCTCCCCGGCGCACGCCCCGTCCGCGCACAGCGCGGCACCACACTGACGGCGAAGAGCTGGCAGACCGAAGCCCCGCTGCGCATGCTGCACAACAACCTCGACCCCGAGGTCGCCGAGCGGCCCGACGACCTCGTCGTCTACGGCGGCACCGGGCGCGCCGCGCGCAGCTGGGAGGCGTTCGACGCGATCACGGCGGCGCTCACCGACCTCGAGGACGACGAGACGCTTCTCGTGCAGTCCGGCAAGCCGGTCGGCATCTTCCGCACGAACCCGTGGGCGCCGCGCGTGCTCATCGCGAACTCGCACCTCGTCGGCGACTGGGCGACGTGGCCCGAGTTCCGCCGCCTCGAGGCCGAGGGCCTCACGATGTACGGGCAGATGACGGCCGGATCGTGGATCTACATCGGCACGCAGGGCATCCTCCAGGGCACGTTCGAGACGTTCGCCGCCGTCGCCCGCAAGCGCTTCGGCGGGACGCTCGCCGGAACGCTCACGCTCACGGGAGGCTGCGGCGGGATGGGCGGCGCTCAGCCGCTCGCGGTCACCCTCAACGAGGGCGTCTGCCTCGTCGTCGACGCCGACGAGACGCGTCTGCGCCGTCGCGTCGGCAAGCGCTACCTCGACCGCGTCGAGGCCGACCTCGACACCGCCGTCGCGGTCGCCCTCGAGGCGAAGGAGCAGCGCCGCGCGCTCTCGATCGGCGTCGTCGGCAACGCGGCCGAGGTCTTCCCCGAGCTGCTGCGCCGCGGCGTCGCGATCGACATCGTCACCGACCAGACCTCCGCGCACGATCCCCTGTCGTATCTGCCCGTCGGCATGTCCGTCGAGGAGTGGCACGACGCCGCCGCGGCCGACCCCGAGGGCTTCACCGAGCGCGCCCGCGCATCGATGGCGGCCCAGGTCGAGGCGATGGTGGGGTTCCAGGATGCAGGTGCCGAGGTCTTCGACTACGGCAACTCCATCCGAGACGAGGCCCGCCAGGCCGGGTACGAGCGCGCGTTCGCCTTCCCCGGGTTCGTGCCGGCCTACATCCGCCCGCTCTTCTGCGAGGGTCTCGGCCCGTTCCGCTGGGCCGCGCTGTCGGGCGACCCGCGCGACATCGAGGTCACCGACCGCGCCATCCTCGAGCTGTTCCCCGAGGATGCGCACCTGCGCCGGTGGATCACCGCCGCGCAGGAGCGCGTCGAGTTCGAGGGCCTGCCCGCCCGCATCTGCTGGCTCGGCTACGGCGACCGGGCGAAGGCGGGGCTGCGCTTCAACGAGCTCGTCGCCTCGGGGGAGATCTCGGCGCCGATCGTCATCGGCCGCGATCACCTCGACTCGGGCTCGGTCGCGTCGCCCTACCGCGAGACGGAGTCGATGCTCGACGGATCCGACGCGATCGCCGACTGGCCGCTCCTCAACGCCCTCACCGCCGCCTCGTCGGGCGCCACCTGGGTGTCGCTGCATCACGGGGGCGGCGTCGGCATCGGGCGCTCGATCCACGCGGGGCAGGTGGGCGTCGCGGATGGCACGCCGCTCGCGGCGGAGAAGCTCGCGCGCCTGCTCACCAACGACCCCGGGATGGGCGTCATCCGCCACGTCGACGCCGGCTACCGACGAGCGGTCGACGTGGCCGCCGAGCGCGGCGTGCGCGTCCCGCTCACGCCGGTCGTGCGGGACTGACATGGGCAGCATCCTCGTCACGGGCATCCGCGAGCTCACGACGAACGAGGGCCCGCGGCTGCGCGACGCCGCGGTCGTGATCGACGGCGAGCGGTTCGCGTGGGTCGGGTCGGCCGCAGACGCACCCGACGCCGACGAGCGCATCGATGCGGATGGTCGAGCCGCGCTGCCGGGGTGGGTCGACTCCCACACACATCTCGTGTTCGCGGGCGACCGGTCCGCCGAGTTCGAGTCGCGCATGGCGGGCCAGCCGTATGCCGCCGGCGGCATCAACGCGACGGTGTCGGCCACGCGAGCCGCCTCCGACGACGAGCTGCGCGCGGGCGTCGCACGGCTCGTCGCCGAGGCGCGCGCGGGCGGCACGACCGCTCTCGAGACGAAGACCGGCTACGGGCTCACGGTCGACGACGAGGTTCGATCGGCGCGGATCGCCGCGGAGGCAGTCGACGAGGTCACCTTCCTCGGAGCGCACGTCGTCCCGGAGGGTGCGGACCGGGTCGAGTACCTCGATCTCGTGACCGGGCCGATGCTCGATGCGGTCGCACCGTGGGTGACGGCCGTCGACGTGTTCTGCGAGCGCGGCGCGTTCTCGGCGGAGGAGAGCGCCCGCGTGCTCGCCGCCGCGACGGCGCGAGGAATCGCCGCTCACGTGCACGGCAATCAGCTCGGGCACGGCGACGGCGTGCGGATCGCCGTGGAGCACGGAGCGCTGAGCGTCGACCACCTCGGCTTCCTGACCGACGATGACGTGGAGGCCCTCGCGGCGACGTGGCAGGGCGACGGCCGCGGCACCGTCGCGACCGTGCTCCCGGCCTGCGACCTCTCGACGCGCATGCCGCTCGCGCCCGCCCGTCGGCTCATCGACGCCGGGGCGGTCGTCGCGATCGCGAGCAACTGCAACCCCGGCACGTCGTACACATCGTCGATGGCGTTCTGCGTCGCGACCGCCGTGCTGCAGATGGGGCTCACCATCGAGGAGGCCGTGCGCGCCGCGACTCTCGGGGGAGCGATCGCGCTCGACCGCCACGTCGACCGACCGGGCCGCCCGCGCCTCGGCGTCGTCGCGCCCGGCGCGCGCGCCGACCTGCAGCTGCTCGACGCCCCGTCAGTCAGCCACCTCGCCTATCGCCCCGGCATGTCGCTCACGTCCGCCGTCTGGCGGGCCGGTGTTCGGGTGGTGTGAGGAGATCATCGGACCGATCCCTCCTCGTCATGGGCCAAGATGGCGGTGAGGAGGACACGCGATGGACCGATCCCTGCTCGACCGAGCGGCACGCCGGTCTCTGTGGCGTGCCCTGCCCCCGATCCTGCTCTGCCTCGGGATGGTCGCGTGGATGGGCTGGTTCAGTCGCGGCGTGATCCAGGCGACCGACGGCGCCATCCTCGTGCCCGGCGTCTGGACCGATCAGCTCATGCGCTCGATCCCCGAGCAGCAGGAGTGGATGGCTGTGCCCACGGGCCTCCTGCTGTGGCTCCTGCTCGTCGTGCTGACGCTCGCGGGGCCTCTGCTTGTGCTCATCCTCGCGGGGCGACGCGCGGTGAGCCGACTCCGCCGGTGGCGAGTGCTGCACGGGTTCGACGCCGACCGCAGGCGTCCGGATCTCATCCTCGGCGTCGCCGAGGATGACGTGCGTCGCATGGGCATGCGGGGCCGCCCATCGGGCGTCGTCATCGCGGGCACGATCGAGCACCTCGACCCCGACACCGCGCTCGCTCGCGCCCTCGCCGGAGAGACCCGAGTGGCGGTGCTGGGCGACCGCGCGCTGATGCCTCCTTCCGTTCCCGCGCGCATCGAGGGCTATCTCGTCAACGCGCGCTCGCGGTCGAGCGCGGTCATCGCGGTCGACCGACAGCGTGACGTCTGCTGGCCTCTGGGACGCGTCGTGCCGCTGAGTGCACTGAAGGTCCTGCGGACCGCACCGAAGCAACGGCACGTCGTGGACGGCGTCACGGCCGTGGTGGGCGGCGGCATCGCGCTCACGTGGGCCGAAGACGCGGGCCTCTGGAGCTCGACCGACGGCGGATGGGGCGACGGCGGCGGAGACGGCGGCGACGGCAGCGGCGGTGACGGGGGAGGCGGCGACGGCGGTGGAGGCGGCGACGGAGGGGGCGGGGACGGCGGCGGAGGCGGCGGAGGCGGCGGCGAATGAGCGGCCGGCCACGCTTCCGGGGCCCGCGGCCGGTGATCGCGAGGACGGCGCCCGCTCCCGGGGCTCTCCTCCCTGATTGAACCCGGACCCGCCGCACGTCCGATGGTGTCTCGCTCAGGCGGGTTCGAGGGTGAATCGGGCGTCCGCGCCGTGGTCGATGTCTTCGTGGTGGGCGATGTCGTCGGCGTCGAGGAGGGCTTGGGCGAGGTATTCGGGGGTTGTCCGGTAGTGGCGGAGCCATTCCTGGATGTCCTGTTCGATCTCGAGGTGCAGTCGCCGCTCCCTCTCCCGCTCCTCCTGCTCCCGCTCCCGCTCCTCCTGCTCGCGTTGGTGCTGTTCGCGTTCCCTTTGGTGCTGTTCCTGCTCGCGTTCCTGTTCGCGTTGGTGCTGGCGGGCGCGGCGGCGCTGCTCGGCGTGCTCGCGGTCGCGGTGGTGGTGGGCGAGGGCGTCGGCGATGAGCTGGTTCGGGGTGGCTTCCGCGCGGGCCTGCGGGGGTGGTTTCTCGGTGTAGGTGTGTCCGGCGGGGCTGGTCCATTCCAGGACCCCGTCGCCGAGCTGTCGGACCTGCCAGGGCGTGTGGTGCTTGTCCTGGTGGCATCCCTCGCACAGGCAGGCGAGGTTGCCCACGTCCGTGACACCGCCCTGGGCGTACGGGATGGTGTGGTCCAGGTCGGCGGTGAGGGCGAGGTTGCGGCACCCGGGGGTGCGGCAGCGTTCGTCGCGGGCGAGGAGGTACCGCTTCTGCGCCGCGGTGGGGGTGTACCGGTCGACGGTGAGCAGCGCCCCGGTGTCGGGGTGGCAGAACACCCGCTCCCACCCGGCCGCGTTGCCCGCGAGCTTGCGGGCGGTGTCCGCGTCGATCGGCCCGTACCCGGCCAGGAACCCCGGCTCGTCATCGAGCCCCGCCAGCGTCGTCGCCGCGACCGTGACCTGCACCACCGCCCGCACCCGCGACAGCACCCGATCCACATCCCCCACCAGACCCCGCACCGACGGCGGCGCCCCACGCGGAGGACCCCCGTCCGGAGGCGATCCGTCCGGGGGTGAGGCTCCGGGACCTCGCGCGGCGTCGGCGGTGCCGGGCGGATCGGATTCCGCGCCCGCACCCACCGGATCAGCTCCGGCGTCGGCTCTGTCGGCCGTTCGCGCAGCATCCGACACATCGGATCCCGCGTCCACGCCGAGGTCGTCCGCGTCGACCTTCGTCCCGTCGTCCTCGGTGCCCGCATCGGGGGCCACCGAATCCGTGTCCGCGGTCGCACCCGCGGCATCCACGTTCACGTCGTCCGCATCGCCGACATCCGTCGCGTCCGTGTCCGTCGTGTCCGCGTCTGTGGTCCAGGGGGCGGGGGTGTCGTCGGGGTCGCTGCACAGGGCGGACAGGACCTCCACGGCGAGGTCCGACGCGATCTGCTTCGCCGTCCGCGGCCCCTCCCCACCCTCACCGACCCGCTCCGAATCCTCGAACCGCACACCCGACCCACCGGCGACGCCCGCACCCGCGGCGCCCGCGCCCCCACCGGTCTCGGTTTCGGCGGCGCGGCGTTCCTGTCGGGCCAGGTCCCGTGCGTGCTGGCGCAGGGCCCGGGCGATCGCCTGGATCCGGGTCGCCTCGCCCACGATCTCCAGCGCCTGCGTCCCATCCGGAAGCACCTTCACCCACACACCCCGCCGCGCCATCGCCGACCGATGCCGATCCGAGAACGACCGCGGATCCAGCCTCTCCGCCAGAGCCTCCGCGAACACCCGCGTCTCGAACGGCGTCGCACCCTCCGCGTACCCGACGGCCGCGGCCTCGAACACCTCCCGCAGCCCATCCGGCAGCCGCATCCCGACCTGCCGGATCACTCCCGCGTGCCGACCCGTGATCCGCGCACCCTCCAGCGCCGCGAACGTCTCCGGGAACGACCCCACCAACACCATCGCGTCCCCCAGGCGGGTCTGCATCCGCCCCTTCGACTCCCCCAGAGCCGCCGCGAACTCCCCCGCCATCGCCCGGAACGGGAAGTCATACCGCGACGAGACCGCCCCCGACCTCGCCAGCTGCGCCCGCGCGACCTCCCCCGCCTCAGCCAGCGCCTCAATCTCCAGCGCATCCGCCTCCGCCCGCAAAGCCCGCGCCCGACGAGCCCGCTCCACCGCCGAACGCGTCACCGCGACCTCCGCCGGGGTGGGCTCCCAACCCACCCCCGCATCCTCCCGCGGCATCGTCCTCGACATGCCCCCACACTACCCACCCCATCGGACATTCCACCGAACAATCCCAGCCTGTGGATAACTCCACATTCGGAGATAGAGACGATGGCGTGACGCCGACGCGACCGTCGACCGGACCTACGCCGCAACCGCCCGGATCGCGCGCGACAGCTCCTCTGCCGACGGAGTGGCCGAGGGGTCCAGCATCCACTGCAGCATCACGCCGTTGATGAGGGCGAGCGCAAGCGAACCCACGGTGCGGGCGTCGTCCGCGGAGACCTCGTTCCGATCGACCTCCAGCACGAGCGCGGCGAGGTCGCGGCGGCTCTCCGCATAGATGCGGAGAAGCTGCCTGCGGACCTCCTCGGCGAACTCCGCCTGGGCGTAGGCCTGAACACTGGCGACGAGGACGCTGCGCTTATCCGGCGCCGCCGCGAGCAGACCGGCGAGGAAGTGCTCGAGGCGTCGCCCCGGGCCGCCGTCGAGGTCGGCGGTCACACTGCTGGCGACGGCATCGCCCCACTCCTCGAAGGTCTCGATGACGGCGGCGTTGAGCAGAGCGTCCTTCGAGCCGAAGTGATATCCGATCGCAGCGAGATTGGCCCCAGTGACGCCCACGATGTCGCGCGCCGTGGTGTGCGCGTACCCGCGCTCGGCCAGGCACTGCTTCGCTCCCGCGAGAAGCGCTTCACGTTGCCCCATTCCTCGAGCATACGGCGCACCCTGTACGGGCGTGCTATACATACGTATAAGACGCACGTATCAAACTCTCGAGGAGCCTCATGTCCGCAGAGCAGACCCCGCCCGTGTCGCCCGACGCCGGCAGCATCGCCGTACCCGTCACGGTGTCGTGGGATGGCGCGTTCCACGTCAACCAGACGGTTCTCACCACGCACCTCTGGGCCGCGCCGCCCCTCCGCCGCGAGTCGCCGATCCACGATCGCGCGTTCGCGGCTCTCCGCGATCTGAAGGCCGACTGCGCGCGCTTCCTCCCCTGGTTCTCGCATCCGGTGCTCTCCGTGCCCGCCCTGGAGCCGCCCACCGAGACGGCCACCTCATGGGACTTCTCGCACCTCGATCCGTTCGTCGAGGACTTCATGGCCGCGGCCGAGGGGCGACCGGTCGTCGCGAACTTCGCGACCATCCCGCACTGGATGTTCGAGGGCGCCGAGGACGTCGTGGTCTCGCGCGACCCCGACGAGATCCACTGGCAGTACGAGCAGGGATCGGACTTCCGCGACGAGACGCTCGCCGAGGTCGCGGACTACTTCTTCCGACTCGCCAGCTGGTACATCGCGGGCGGCTTCACCGACGAGCTCGGCCGCTGGCACGAGTCGGGCCACAGATACCGCTTCGCGTACTGGGAGGTGCTCTGCGAGCCCGACCTCAACCGGCGCATGCCGGCCGAGGTCTATACCCGGCTGTACGACGCCGTGGTCGAGCGGCTGCAGCCCCTGGACCCCGAGATGAAGTTCATCGGCCTGTCCCTCAGTCACGTGCACCACGACCCCGAGTACTTCTGGCACTTCCTCGACGCCGCGAATCACCAGGACGGCATCCCCATCGACGCCTTCTCGTGCCACTTCTATGCGTCGCCGGAGATCGTCAACCCGTTCGGGCCGGAAGGCAACGCCGACCCGAGCACGTGGCGCAGCACCTTCTTCGCGCAGGCCGATGCCTTCGTGGAGAGCGTGGCGTACATCCAGTCCATCGCGCGGCGGCTGGCGCCTGGCGCGCGGATGTTCCTCAATGAGATCGGGACGTACCCGGCTGACATCATGAACCCCGCCCCGCAGATCCCGGCGTTCTACTGGGCCCTCAGCGGGTCGATCCACGCCTACCTCTGGGCGCGGCTGCTGCCCATGGGGGTCGACCTGCTCGGCATCGCGGAGTTCATGGACTACCCCGGCATGCTCCCCGGCACGTCGCTCCTCGACTGGGAGACCGGCGAGCCGAATGCCCGGTATGCCGTGACGCAGCTCCTCCTGCGCCACTTCGCTCCGGGAGATCGCGCCGTTCCGACGTCGACGGGCTACCCCGGATTCCCCGACGCCCGCCTGCATGCGCAGGGCCTCACGCGCCCCGACGGCAGGAGGTCGCTGCTCCTGGTCAGCAAGTGGGATGAGCCCATCGAGCTCGATCTGTCGGGCACCGGCATGTCCGGAGCATCCGGCGAGCATGTCCACGTGGGCACGCGCGGCATCGCGAGCTTCCGCTGCGGCGACACGCTGCGCCTCGAGCCGCACGCCACGGTCGTCCTCACATCCACTTCCGCCACTTGAACAGCGCCCACAGGGTGACGCTCGTCGCCGCCATGAGCGCGAGGGCGAGCGGGTATCCCCACGCCCAGTGGAGTTCGGGCATGTGATCGAAGTTCATGCCGTAGATGCCGCCGATGAGCGTCGGGCCGAAGAGGATCGCCGCCCATCCCGAGATCTTCTTGACCTGCTCGTTCTGCTGCAGCGACGTCTCGGTCTGCCGCTGCGTGACGATCGTCGCGTGCACCGTGAGCGCGTTGTCGAGGATGGCTCGGAAGGACGCGATGCGGTCGTTGAGACGCAGCACATGATCGTGCACGTCGCGCAGCAGGCGCTGCAGCTCGAGGTCGACACCGTACTTCTCGCCTCCGCGCAGCAGGCCGGCGAGCATGCCGTCGAGCGGCTGCGTGCCGCGCTGGAACGCGATCACCTCACCGGAGAGCTCGTAGATCCTGCGGGAGAGAGATGTCGCGGTGTCGGTGAAGAGCGCGTCCTCGATCTCGTCGATGTCGTTCTCGACGCCGCGCATGACCGGGGTGTACTGGTCGACCACCTCGTCGAGGATGGCGTAGAGCACGGCCTCGGTCCCGCGCGCGAGGAGAGCCGGATCGGCCTCCATCCGCTGCCGGACGCGCGAGAGGTCGGGAGCCTCGCCGTGACGGACCGTGAGCACGAAGTCCGGTCCGACGAACACGTGCAGCTCGCCGAACTCGACCGTCTCGGTCTCGTCGATGTACCAGGCGGGCCGCAGCACGAGGAACAGCGTGTCGCCGTAGCGCTCGAGCTTCGCGCGCTGGTGCCCCTTGCGCGCATCCTCCACGGCGAGCGCGTGCAGCTCGAACTCGGCCGCGACGGTCATCAGCTCGTCGTCGGTCGGGCGCAGCAGGCCGATCCAGCCCATCCCCTTCTGGTCGCGCATGTACTCGAAGGTCTGGTCGAGGCTCGCCGGGTCGGCGATGCGCCGCCCGTCGACGTAGACGGCGTTGTCGATGATGGGCACGAGTCCATTGTGGGCGGCAGACATCCGCGGACCCGTGCGCCATGCTGGTGGGGACACCTGCGACCGATGGAGGCCCCATGTCATCCGTGCTCGACCCTCACCCGCTCGGCGCGACCCCTCTCGTCGTGAGCCCCGTGACGCTCGGCGCCTCGTCGCTGGGCGATCCGCAGCGCTCGACCTCCGACCCGCTCGAGGTCGCCGAGGCGATGCTGTCCTCCCGCTTCGCAGTCGTCGACACATCGAACAACTACGCGGGCGGCGAGAGCGAGCGGGTGCTCGGGCGGGCGCTGGATGCCCGGGGCGGGCTCGCGGATGGCCACAGCATCGTCACGAAGGTCGACGTCGGGAAGGACGGTCGATTCGACCGCGACCGCGTGTGGCGCTCGTTCGAGGAGAGCGTCGAGAAGCTCGGGCTCGAGCGGTTCCCGCTCGTGCACCTCCACGACCCGTGGGCCGTCACGGTGGAGGAGGCGCTCGCGCCCGGCGGAGCTGTCCAGGGGATGATCGAGCTGCGCGAGCAGGGTCTGGCCGGGGCGATCGGCATCGCCGTCGGCGAGATCAGCCTCGAGAAGGCGTATGTCGGGACGGGCATCTTCGACGCCGTCCTCACCCACAACCGCATGACGATCGTCGACCGCAGCGCCGAGGAGCTGATCGCCGAGGCGAACGAGCGCGGCATGGGCGTCTTCAACGCCGCGCCGTTCGGCGGCGGGCTTCTCGCCGGAACGTCGACGAGCTACGCGTATCGCGAGGCGCCCGCCGATCTGCTCGCGTGGCTCGCCCGGGTCCGCGAGCTCTGCGCGGAATGGAAGCTCTCGGTCCCGGCCGCCGCGCTCCACTTCTCCCTGCGGCATCCCGGCGTCCACTCGACGGTCGTGGGAGTCGGCCGGCCCGAGCGCATCGCCGAGCTCGAGGAGCTCTGCGCGACGCACGTGCCGGACGAGTTCTGGCCCGAGCTCGAGAAGCTCGGCACGCCGCCGTCGACCGTCGAGGACTGATGCCGGGCGTGCGTGGCCGGCCGGACACGGTGCGCCTGCTCCGCTGGGCCGCGGGGTGCCTCGGAGCCGCCTCGATCATCGCGCTGGGCATGGCACTCAACGGCGCGTACGCGGCCGCCCTCTCGCAGGCCGCCGACGTGCCGGCCGTCAGCGCGGCCGTCCGCGTCGTCCAGATGCTCGGCGTCATCCTCGGGGCGATCGGGATCATCGCGCTCTCGAGCGCGGTCGCGTCCCGCGTAACGTCACCCTGGCGCCGGGCGGGTCTCGTGGCCGTCCTCTCCGCCGCTCTGGCCGCGATCGCGTTCGCCGTCGGCGTGCTCGCGCCGGTGCTCGCAGGGGTCGCCCTCGTGCCTGTCGCGGGAAGCGGGCTGCTGCTCGCGACGCTCATGGTGCCCGTCCACCGTCCCGCGCCGCGCGGCGCGCGCCTGCGCACCTCCCTCGTGTGCGCCGCCGCTGTGGTCCTGTTCGTGGTCACGGGTGTGCTCCACGAGACGGTGTGGAGCCCCCGTGCGAAGGTTCCGCAGCGGGAGCTGGACGAGATCTACGCGGCCATCGCCGACGCCGGGGAGACCACCGGCGGCCTGCTCATCGCGACCTGGGCCGTCGTCTGGTGCGTCATCGCGGCGACGCTCGTCGTCATGAGCACACGTGACGACATGGCCAGCTGGTTCGCGCCTCGGCGCATCGTCGCGCTCGGGCTCATCTCGATCGGCGCCGCGGGGTTCTTCCGATGGTTCGCGGGCTTCCCTCTCGGCATGGCGCTCGCCGACACGTTCGCCATCGGCGGCGGCGACACCGCGCCGTCCGGCGTCGTCCTCGGGCTTCTCGGGCAGCTCTCGCTCGTGGCGGCGATCCTCGTCGGCCTCCTCCCGGCGCCGCGCGGCTACCGTCCCGGCGCTTCCGTGTCAACCGCGAGACGCCAGGACGACGCGGACGGTACACCTGAAGGAACCCGCTGACGCGGTGACGAGCCACCCGAGCCCGTCCGTCAGCGGCCGCAGGGCCCAGCGCCTGGAAGGAGCACGACCATGGGAATCGGATCCGGAATCGCCCTCATCGCGATCGGCGCGATCATCGCTTTCGCCATCAACGTGGACCTCGGCGGAGCGGTCGACCTCACCCTCATCGGGTACATCCTCATGGCGGCCGGTGCCGTCGTCTTCCTCATCAGCCTCGTCCTCATGCTCCGTCGCCGCAGCGCCGTCTCCACTCAGCGCACGGCGGTCGACCCGGCCAGCGGCGAGCAGATCACGACGCGGCGGACGACGGACAACGGAGAGCCGCTCGCCTGAGCGCGCATGTCCGACCTCCTCGACGAGCCCGTCACGGGAGAGGTGCTCGACGGCCGCTATCGGCTCATCGCGCGCGTGGGCGCCGGCGGCATGGCCACCGTCTACCGCGCGCGCGACGAGCTGCTCGGCCGCGACGTCGCCGTCAAGCTCTTCCGTCCGATGCCGGATGATCCGCAGTCGCGACAGCGTCGGCTCGCGGAGACCCGCCTGCTCGCAGCCCTGAACCATCCGTCCCTCGTCACGCTGTTCGACGCCCATGTCGACGAGGACGACCATCCGTACCTCGTCATGGAGTACGTCGAGGGGCCGACCCTGCGCGATCGGATGGCCGCAGCCCCGCTCTCGGGTCGGGAGGTCGCCGAGACCGCGGCCGCGCTCGCCGACGCTCTCGCCGTCGTCCATGACGCCGGCATCGTCCACCGCGACGTGAAGCCGTCGAACGTCCTCATGCGGGCGCCGAAGCTGCCGGGCATCACGAGCGCGGCGACGCTGGCCGACTTCGGGATCGCCTACCTGCTCGACTCGAGCCGCATCACGACGCCGGGAACGACGATCGGGACGGCCGCCTACCTCTCCCCGGAGCAGGTCCGCGGCATGCAGCCGGCCCCCGCATCCGACATCTACTCCCTCGGGCTCGTGCTGCTCGAGCTCCTCATCGGCCGCCATCCCTTCCCCTCCGGCACGGCGCAGGAGCTCTTCGCCTCGCGCATCGCGGGCGAGCCGGAGATGCCCGACGAGCTCGATCCGCGATGGCGTGTCCTGCTCACCGCGATGACCGACCGAGACCCGGCGCGGCGCCCCACGGCGCGCGAGGTCGCCGCGGCCGCGCGGGAGATCGCGGCCGACCCGAGCGAGCCGCTCACGCCGCGGTCGGCCGCCGTCCACGAGCAGGAGACGCGGCCATTCCCCGTCGCGCAGGCGACCGTGCCCCTGCCGTCCCGCCCTGCGCCGACCGCCGCGATCCCGCTGGGCACGCTCCAGCCGCCGGCCGCGGCGGCCGCTCCTCGCCGGCGCCCTCGGCGCATCCTCGCGATGGTCGCGGTGATGACGGCGGTCGCCCTGATCGCGCTCGCGCTGGCGCTCGGCGCGCCGACGATGTTCCCGCAGGAGGAACCGGCGCCGCCCGCCCTGCCCGCGCTCGACGAGCCCCTGCGCGGCCATCTCGACGACCTCATGGAGGCGGTCACGCCATGAGACGCCTCCTGCTCCCCACCCTGATCGTCGCAGCCGTCGTCCTGACCGGCTGCGCGCCTTCCGACACCCCGACCGCTGCCTTCCAGGATGCCGTGGCGACCGTCGCCGAGCAGGCCGCGGACGGCGACGCCGCGGGGGCGCTCGCCTCTCTCGACAGGCTCGAGGCCGACGTCGACGAGGCCCTCGTGGACGGGCGGATCGACGCGGCGCGCGCCGTCGGCATCCGGGAGGCGATCGACGCCGTCCGCGCCGACCTCGAGCGACTCGCGGAGCCGTCTCCGACGCCGACTCCGAGCGAGGAGCCGGTTGTCCTCCCGTCAGACCCGCCTGCCGAGGACGGCACCGGCGATGACGGCGAGGGCGGTGAAGGCGAGGGCGACGGCGACCCCGGGAACGGGAAAGGCGGCCAGGGCAACGGCGGGCAGGGCAACGGGAATCAGGGCGGCGGGAACGGCAGCCAGGGCAACGGCGGCCAGGGCAACGGCGGCCAGGGCAACGGCAAGAAGTAGTCTCGACGCTCACCGGAGCCGGGCGCGATGGCGGCGCACGGCGTCGCGGTTCGCGCAGCGGACGGAGCAGTAGCGCTGCCGGCCGTTCCGGGTGATGTCGACGACGACGTTGCGGCACGGATCGCCGGGCGCGCGGCCCGCGGCGCACCGCCCGAGCCGGGTCATCCCGCGGGTCGTCAGGTGCAGAGCGGTCCCGACGGAGATGACGGCGAGCAGCACGTGCGCGAGCGACTGGTCGTCGTCGCGGTAGTGGAGGTGCCATCCCTCGCCGTCATGGTCGGTCAGACGCGGGTACGCGGTCGCCTCCTTCATGAGCTCATTCAGCAGGCGGGCGCGCTCATCCGGCGAATCCGCGTCGACCACCGCGAGCCAGCGGTCGATCACCTCGCGCGTCGCGGCGTGGTCATCGGGGCGCTCGGGAAACGGCATCGTCATCCCGAAGTCGCGCGTGCGGCTCTCGATGCCCGCGCGATCGTGCGGCCATGCGTTCGCGAGCGACGCCGCGAGGAGCACCGCGTACTCGCCGTAAGGGTTGAGATGCATAAGAGCATTACATCACGCTGGTCGCATGACCTCCCCGCGCAGCCAGCACCTCGTCGACCTCGCGGCCGCGCGCACGTGCGAGCACGGATGGCGCACGGAGTCGCGCCATCCGACGTCCGAGGGCGTCGTCCTCTACGTCCGCTGCACGCGGTGCGGCGCCCGACGTGTCGACCTGCTCGCCCCGGGCGCCGTCATGCCGACCGCTCAGACCTCTTCGTCGCGGTCGACGTCGGTGTACTGACCGGGCTCCTCGATGACCCGGTCGGGCCGTCGCTCGCCGTCCGGCTCCTCGACGTCGGTGTACTCGCCCTCGTCCTCCTGGCGCTTGATCTCGTCTTCCCTGCCCATGGTGTCCTCCTCGTCGGGTCCTCTCCACCCTGCGGGAGGCGACCGGGCGACGTCATCCCCTTGCGCCGCGGGCCGTCTGGCGATAGCGCGACGGCGTCGCAGCGCATCCCGAGCTTGTCAACGCCCTCGCGCCATCCGCCGCTCCGCGCGAGGATCGCGACATGAGCGCAGAAGAGAAGAAGACGTCCGATTCCGACCTCGCGCGGGAGAACGCCGTGAGCGACCCCGACCGACTCCCCGACGAGGGCGCGCCCGGGCTCGGCTCGAGCGACGGCGAGGTGCCGCCCGATGCCATCCGCGGCCCCGGGCGCGACGATGCAGAGGACGATGACGACCGGGTGGAGGTCGAGGACCTCCCCTGACATCGGCGGCGGCGGGGGCCGTGTGAGGATCGAGGCATGGCGTCTCGACACGGCCCCCTCACCGCGACCCCCGACGGCCTCGCGATCGGCGACGTCGCCGCGTGGTGAGGACTACTCCTCCTCGCCCGGGATCTCCGCGTCGATGACGCCGATGCCGACCGCGTGGTGGCTCGGCTCCCCCTCATGCGGCTGAGGCGCCTTGGGCTCCTCACCCGGGTCCTTCTCCGTGCTGGGGTCGTCAAGGATGGTGTCGGCCGCCTCCTCGTCGACGCTCTCCTCGGGCTGGCTCTGGGCATCTGCCATGATGTGCTCCTCTCGATTCAGAGTTCGACGGCGCGGTTCTCGCCGACGTCGGGCTGCGTGCGCGTCACGACGGCCTTCGCGATCTTGAACGCCGACACGATGCCGGGCTCATCCGTCGCCCAGTACTCGGCGGACTCTGCGCGCACGCGGATGAGCGCGACGGTCGGATCCTCCCGCCCCTCGGGGAACCAGGCTTCGACCGCGGGGGTCCAGTACTCGTCCACCTTCGCCCGGTCGTGCACGACCTCCGCGATGCCGGCGACCGAGAGGTAGCCCTTGCCCGATTCGAATGCGACGTTCACGGCGGGGTGCACGGCGATGTCGCGCACCTTCTCGCTCGGGTCCTGGGTGAAGAACCAGAGGTCGCCGTCGAACTCGACGTCCTGCGCGGCGAGCGGGCGGCTGTGGAGCTGCCCCTCGGGACTGGTGGTCGTGAGCAGCCCGATCTTGGCGGACCTCACGATCCCGGCGATGCGGGCGAGGTCCTGGTCGGTCGCGTGCGGCGTCTCCTGCATGTGGTCCTCCGTCGTCTCGAGGTGGGATCACGTGCGACGCTACGCGCGCGGGTCGCCGGGCGCACTCGGTTGACAGGGTCACCGGGCTGTGGCATCGGGCCGGGCCGCGCCGAAGAGCGCCTGGTCGACGAGGCGAGGAACGATCTCCTCGTCCAGCGGCACCTTGAGCACGAGGAGCCGGTGATAGCACGCACCCCAGAGCTGGTCCACGATGACGTCGAGGGGCAGGACAAGCCGCACGCTGCTGCGCACAGCAGGAAGTCCATGAAGGTGGTCCTCTTCGAACCGAGGACATCACTGCTTAGGAACGCAACGCTCCTTCAGCCAGGCGATGACGCCAGGTTCGTCGACTTGCTTTGCCGCTACGGACAGAAGGAACTCCTCCGCGGCGTCCACGTCGGGGCCCTGCCACTCGTACCCGTGGATATCGAGGAAGACTGTCGCTGACAGGAAGCTAGTGCGCTTGTTGCCGTCTCGAAAGAACTGGGTTGTGGCGAACCCGTGCAGGTAGGCGCAAGCCTTCTCGAACACACCAGGGTAAAGATCCTGACCCAGGTAGGTCATGGCCGGCTTGTCGACGATGGACATGAAGCCGACTTCGTCGCGCACGCCAGCACCTGGGCCGCAGAAGGCGTAGTTGATCGTTCGGATGTCCTCCGCGCGGAGGTAGTAGAACCTCACGCGAGGCGGCGCATCAGCTCCTGGTTCTCGCCGGCGATCTTGCTAGCGAGCTGCAGGACAATCTCACGGTCCGCGTATGCGATCTCAGCCTGCTCACGGGACTCGTGCGCGTTGTGGAGGACTTCTCCCTTACCGCGTCCGATGACGACCATGCTCGCAACCTAACACTCGTGGAACTTCCCGTCGCGCCTAATACTACGCATTACGGGTCTGACTATCGATCCTCTCACGCGTGAGTTCCCTGGGGCGAACTCGACCGCGATTCGTTGAGCGGTTTCACGACTTACGATCAGCCGCATGTTGGCGCAGTTTGAGGTTCCGGATCTTTTCACGGTTGCGCTTGCTGATGCGGAGGACGTGGTCAACCTGGTCCGCTTGCTGCTCGAGTACCTGTGTTGGGAGCAACGCCGACCCTCGCAGCGTATACGCGAAGAGCCCGGCCCCGTGATCACGGGGTCGGGCTCTGACGTCTGGCGGAGACGGAGGGATTTGAACCCTCGGTCCCCTTAAAGGGGACTCCACCTTAGCAGGGTGGTGCACTAGGCCTGACTATGCGACGTCTCCAGGTGCCTGCACGCAGACACGTAGACCATCCTAACGGGTCCGAGGGGGTGCTGCGAACCGCGGCTCAGAGCACGCCCCGCCCATTCGAGCAGGTGACCTGGCTCGCATCCGACCCGCGCACGTTCGCCCCCAGCTCCCCGCTCGCCGGTGTGCCGGCGGGGGCGGGCGTCGGCGCGGCCGAAGGCGCCCCGGATGCGGGCGTCTCGCCCGGGTCCTGCGTGCCCTCGGGCGCGGGCGCCTCCTCGCCCTCGGCGAGGACGGCGCCGCCGCCCGTGTCGCCCGTGATCTCGAGCGGGACGTTCTGCGCGAGCGCCACCCAAAGGGCCTCTGCGGACGCCTCGTCGGGTGCGACGCGGTTGCTGTTGTAGAGGTCGTCGACGACCGGGTACTGGACGAAGGTGAAGTCGGAGAGCGGGACGTCCGCCGCGGCCATCCCGATCTGCGCGAGCTTCACGGGGTCGGTGAGGCTCGATGACGGACGCACGCTCTCCAGCGTCGTCCGCGCGAGCGACAGGACCCTCCCGGCGTCGCGCAGCACCGCGTCGCTCATGAGCGTGCGGACGAGCGCGGTCATGTACACCTGCTGGTTGCCGATGCGGCCGAGGTCGCTCCCGTCGCCGACGCCCTGGCGCGTGCGCAGGAACTCGAGCGCCTGCTGTCCGACGAGGGTGTGCTGACCGGGTGCGAGCGCCAGACCGGTGTTCTTCTCGTCGTAGATGCCCTTGCCGCCGACGCACACCTCGACGCCGCCGATCGCATTCGTGATCTCGATCACGCCGCCCCACGTGATCGACGCCGCGTAGTCGATCTGCAGCCCCGACAGCGCCGAGAGCGCGTTCGCGACGCACGGGATGTCGCCCCGCTGATAGAGCTCGTTGAGCTGGATGCGATCGACAGCGGGCGCGGTGCCGCCCTCAGGGAGAGAGCACTCGGGCGCGCTGAGCATGAGGTCGCGCGGGAAGCTGATGACGGTGACCCTGCGCGGCTCCGGCGAGATGTGCATCACCAGGTTGACGTCGTTGAGGGCGCTCGCGCGCGTGGTCTCGTCGTACGTCACGCGTGGGTCGCACCGCCCCGGGAAGAGATGCTTCGTCTCCTCCTCGCACGCGTCGAGCCCGGCGAAGAGGATGTTCACGCCCTCGTCGTCGAGTGCTCCGATGTCGGGCGGCGCCGATTCCTGTCCGTCGAGCACCACGGCGTCCTCGCTCCACGCCGAGGAGAAGTCCCACGCCGCGTAGGCGGCGACGCCCGCGCCGCTGACGAGCGCGACCGTGAGCGCGACGCCGAGCACTCGGACGAGCTGCCGCATCGGCCCTGGCGTCCGCAGCAGCCCGTGCTGCGCGATCGTGCCCCGCCGCTGCGCCATCCGCGTCTCCGGCTCAGCCGACGCCGTTGGAGCAGGTGACCTGGCTCGCGTCGGAGCCGTGCACGTTGGCGCTCAGCTCGCCACTCGCCGGGGTGTCGGTCGGGGCCGGCGTCTCCGTCATCGAGGGCGTCTCGGGCGTCGTGGTCTCCACGGGCGCCTGCGTGTCCTCGGGAGCGGGGGTCTCCGCTCCCTCCTCGCCCTCCGCGAGGATGGCGCCGCCGCCGGTGTCGCCCGTGATCTGCAGCGGGACGTTCTGCTCGAGGGCGGCCCACAGCGCCTCGGCCGAGGCGTAGTCCGGAGCGACGCGGTTGCTGTCGTACGGGTCGTCGACGACCGGGTACTGCACGAACGTGAAGTCCTGCAGAGGCACGTCCTTCGCGGCCATCGCGATCTGCACGAGCGTGACCGGGTTCGTCAGGCTCGACGACGGGTCGACGTTCTCGAGCGTCGTGCGCGCGAGCGTGAGCAGCGTGCTGGGATTGGACAGCACCTCCTCGCTCGTGAGCTTGCGCGCGAGCGCCGACATGTACACCTGCTGGTTGCTGATGCGGTTGAGGTCGCTGCCGCCCACGCCGTAGCGCGTGCGGAGGAACTGCAGTGCCTCGACGCCCGCGAGCGTGTACTTCTCCGACGGCGGAATCGCGAGGCCCGTGTGCTCGTCGTAGATGCCCTCTCCGCCGACGCACACGTCGACGCCGCCGATCGCGTTCGTGATCTCGATCACGCCACCCCACGTCACGGTCGCGCCGTAGTCGATCGTCTGGCCCGACAGCTCCTCGATGGTCTTCACGATGCAGCCGAGGTCGCCGCGGTAGTACGCCTCGTTGAGCTGTGTGCGCGAGAGCGCGGAGGCGACATCGCCCTGCGGGTCGGTGCACTCCGGCCCCTCGACCATGAGGTCGCGGGGGAAGCTCACGACCGTCACGCGACGCGGCTCGGGCGAGATGTGCACGAGCATGTTGACGTCGTTCAGAACAGCCTCGCGCGACTCGGGGTCGTAGGCCGCGTCGTCGGGGCAGCGCCCGCCGAAGTACTGCTTGTACTCCTCCTCGCACGCGTCGAGGCCCGCGAAGAGGATGTTCACGCCCTTGTTGTCGAGCTCGCCGATGTCCGGCGGGGCGGCCTCCTGCCCCTCGAGCACGACCGCGTCCGCGCTGAAGGTCGCGCCGAAGTCGTACGCGGCGTAGCCGACCACGCCGAACGCGCTCACGATCACGACGGCGAGGGCGACGCCGAGCACGCGCAGCAGCTGCTGCACCGGTCCGGGCGAGGAGAGCTGCCCGTGGCGGGCGATCGTGCGCCGCACGGCGTGCTTCGGGGTCTCGCTCACTCGAGTCCTCTCGGGCTGGGACGAACGGTGCTCCGACCTCGGGGCGCGCGCCCCGCTCTGCGGAGGGTGTGGGATTCGAACCCACGGGACATTGCTGCCCACCGGTTTTCAAGACCGGATCCTTCGGCCGCTCGGACAACCCTCCGTGCCCCCGCTCGCGCGCGGACTGGCGTCGAGTCTAGTCGACCGGCCTTCCCGCTATTGTCGACGCGGTCCCTGGGCGAGCCCTGTCAGCGCCTCACGCGATCGTGGACGTCGCGGCGCCCAGCTCCGAGAGCGCGGCGGCCACTCCCCCGCCCTCGACGGGCAGCGTCAGCTGCGTCGCGCACTCCTGCACCTCGTCCGGCGCCTGGCCCATCGCGATGCCGCGACCGCCGCCCTCGTGCGCCCAGGTGAGCATCTCGATGTCGTTGCGGCCGTCGCCCATCGCGACGACGCGCGAGGGGTCGACCTCGAGCCACTCGCGCACCTTCTCGAGCGCTGTCGCCTTGTTGACGCCCTGCGGGGCGATGTCGAGCCACGCGGACCAGCCGACCGAGTAGGTCACCTGCTGCAGCCCCATCCGCTCGACGAACGCGTTGAACTCGTCGCCGTCGTGCTCGGGAGAGACGACGACCACGCGGGTCACCTGCAGGCCGAGCATCTCGTCGAACGCGACGTGGCGCGCGCCGGGACGGTTGAGGTCCCAGTCGTCCATGTACTCCGTGAAGAGGCGCGTGCCGTCGGCGAGCTCGACCATGTAGTTCGCGCCGGGGAGGTGCTCGCGGATGAACCGCAGCGCCTCGGTCGCATCGAACGTCTCGATCGTGTGGCGGATGTACCCGGTCGGGTCATCGGGGTCGCGCGACATGATCGTCGCCCCGTTCGCGCACACGACGTACGGCGGCAGGATGCCGAGATGCGTCATCACGGGATGGGTCGACTCCCAGCTGCGCCCGGTCGCGAGCGTCACGAGGTGCCCGCGCTCGGCGGCCTCGGCGACCGCCTCCTCGACGCCGGGGCTGTACGAGCCGTCCTCGAGCAGCACCGTTCCGTCGATGTCGAGCGCGATGAAGAGGCGCTCCTCCTCGGGCGCGGGGATCGTCACGCGATCGGCTCCATGACCTCGAGGCCGCCGAGGTAGGGGCGCAGCGGCTCGGGCACGACGACCGAGCCGTCCGCGCGCTGGTGCGTCTCGAGCAGCGCGACGATCCAGCGGGTCGTCGCGAGCGTGCCGTTCAGCGTCGCGACGTGCTGCGTGCGGCCGCCCTCGGGGCGGTGGCGGATGTCGAGACGGCGCGCCTGATAGGTCGTGCAGTTCGACGTCGACGTCAGCTCGCGGTACGCGCCCTGCGTCGGCACCCAGGCCTCGGTGTCGAACTTGCGCGCGGCGCTCGAGCCGAGGTCGCCCGCTGCCACGTCGATGACGCGGTACGCGAGGCCGAGCGAGGTGAGCATCTGCTCCTCGAGCGCGAGCAGGCGCTCGTGCTCGGCCTCCGCGTCCTCGGGCGCCGTGTAGACGAACATCTCGAGCTTGTTGAACTGGTGGACGCGGATGATCCCGCGGGTGTCCTTGCCGTGCGAGCCCGCCTCGCGGCGGTAGCACGTGGACCATCCGGCGTAGCGGATCGGACCGCCCTGCAGGTCGAGGATCTCGTCCTTGTGGTATCCGGCGAGCGCGACCTCGCTCGTGCCCACGAGGTAGAGGTCGTCCTCCTCGAGACGGTAGATCTCGTCGGCGTGGGCGCCGAGGAAGCCCGTGCCCGCCATGATGTCGGGCCGCACGAGGGTCGGCGTGATCATCGGCGTGAACCCGTGCTCGAGGGCGGTGTTCAGCGCGTAGTTCATGAGCGCCAGCTCGAGGCGCGCGCCGATGCCCGTGAGGAAGTAGAAGCGCGCACCCGAGACCTTCGCGCCGCGCTCCATGTCGATCGCGCCGAGCTTCTCGCCGAGCGCCAGGTGATCGAGCGGCTCGAAGTCGAACGCGGGGATCTCGCCCACGCGGCGCAGCTCGACGAAGTCGTCCTCGCCGCCTTCCGGCACGCCCTCGATGACGACGTTCTGGATCGCGTCCATCGCCGAGCGGAACGCGGCCTCGGCGTCGTTCGCGGCGGCCTGGGCGGCCTTCACACGGTCCGCGAGCTCCTTGGCCTGCGCCACGAGCGCGGCCTTCTCGTCCTTGGGGGCCTTCGCGACGGTCTTGCCGAACGCGTTCTGCTCGGCGCGCAGCTCCTCGAACGCGGTGATCGCCGCACGGCGCGCCGCGTCGGCGGCGAGGGCCGCGTCGACCGTGTCGGGCGAACTGCCGCGCGCGACCTGAGAACGCTTGATGAGCTCGGGGTCTTCGCGGAGGAGTACGGGGTCGATCACCCTACGAGTCTAGGCGCGGGGCGCGCCCGGGCTCGCCGCCGCGACGGAGGTGCCGTCGTCCCTATCCTGAGAAGCATGCGCGACCCGCTCGACTCCGTGGCCTGGCCCGTCCGCACCGAGCGGCTGATCGTGCGCAGAGCGGCCGAGGCCGACGTCGATGCGCTCTGGCGCCACCGCCGCCTACCGGAGGTCTCGCAATGGATCACGACCGGCCCCGAGACGCTCGACGACTTCCGCACGATCATGACGGACCCTGAGAAGCTCGCGGTCACGCTCATCATCGAGCGGGCGGACGACGGAGAGGTCGTCGGAGACCTGATGCTCCGAGTCGAGGACGCCTGGTCTCAGCGCGAGCTCACCGCTCCCGCGCGCGGAGCGCAGGCCTCGCTCGGCTGGACGCTGCATCCCGCGCACGGCGGGCAAGGCTATGCGACGGAGGCGGTGCGAGCGGCGATCGATCTCTGCTTCGGCCCGATTGGCGTACGCCGCGTGCTCGCCGCGTGCTTCGCCGACAACGAGCCCTCGTGGCGTCTCATGGAGCGCATCGGCATGCGGCGCGAAGAGCACAGTCTGAAAAGCAGCCTGCACCGGTCCGGCGAGTGGCTCGACGGCTTCACCTACGCCCTGCTCGCTGAGGAGTGGCCGACCGTCCGGCCCCCGGTGCAGAGCGCGCCTTAGAGTGTGACCATGACCGCCCCCGCCGCCTCCGCGCAGCGGGCCGCGCTGGTCTACAACCCGGTCAAGGTCGCCTCGTCCGACGCCCTCCGGTCGGCGGTCGCGCTCGTCTCCCACGAGGCGGGATGGCTGCCGCCGCTCATCTTCGAGACGACGATCGAGGATCCGGGGCAGGAGGCGACGCGACGGGCGCTCGGGGAGGGCGTCTCGGCCGTGCTCGTCGCGGGCGGCGACGGCACGGTGCGCGCGGTCGCCGAGGCGATGAACGGGACGGGCGTGCGGCTCGCGATCGTCCCGAGCGGCACGGGCAACCTCCTCGCGCGCAACCTCCGTCTCCCCCTCACCGACCCGGCGGAGATGGTGCGGGCCGCGATCGACGGCGACACGGTCGCGATCGACCTGGGCATCGCGCGGCTGCGCCGCCCCGACGGCGCCGTCGAGGACCACGCCTTCGTCGTGATGGCGGGCATCGGCCTCGACGCGGCGATGATCGCCAACACGAACGCGAAGCTGAAGAAGCAGGTCGGCTGGGTCGCCTACGTCGACGGCGCCGCGCGGTCCCTCCCGGGCGCCGAGCCGTTCCGCGTCGTGTACCAGCTCGACGGCGGCCGCCTCCACGCGGCCAAGGTGCAGAGCGTCCTCTTCGCGAACTGCGGCGCGCTCCCGGCCGGCATCGAGCTCATCCCCGGCGCCTCGGTCGCCGACGGCCAGCTCGACATCGCGATCATCCAGCCATCCGGCCCCTTCGGATGGCTCGGGGTCTTCCGCAAGGTGTGGTGGGACAACTCCGTCCTGCGGCGCTCTCGGCTCGGCCGCCGCGTCGTCGAGCGGCGCAGGGACACGTCGGTGCGGTTCCTGCGCGGCGAGGGGATCGAGACCGCGTCGGTCGACGTGCAGCCGGTCGAGCTCGACGGCGACGAGTTCGGCGAGGCGACCCGCGTCTACTGCCGCATCGAGAAGGGCGCCCTGCTCATGGCCGTGCCGAAGGGGCACCCGACCGACCGGCTCTGACCGGTCACTGCAGCGCCGACGTGAGCCGCGCGAGGTTGTCGAGCACCCGGCTCCCGAACGGCCGGCGCACCCAGTCCACGAGCGAGAGCCGCGTGCTGCGGTCGCGGTAGTCGTCCTCCACGCGGCGCAGCTGCTGCACGAACTCCTCGCCGCGCACGAGCAGCGAGACCTCGAAGTTGAGGCCGAACGAGCGCATGTCCATGTTGCTCGATCCGATGACGGCGACCTCGTCGTCGATCGAGAGCGTCTTCGTGTGCAGGATGTACGGCGGCGGGAAGAGGTAGATCCGCACGCCGGCCCGCAGGAGCGCCTCGTAGTAGCTCCGCTGCGCGTGGAACACCATCGCCTGGTCGCTGATCTCCGACACGAAGAGCTCGACCCGCACGCCCCGCGAGACCGCCGCGCTGACGGCGAGCATGAGCGCCTCGTCGGGGACGAAGTACGGGCTGATCATGATGATCTTCTCCTGCGCCGCGTACATGAGCCCGAGGAACAGGCGCAGGTTGTTCTCGACCTCGAACCCGGGTCCCGACGGCACCACCTGGCAGTCGAGGTCGCCCGACCCGGCGTCCATCTCGCGCAGGTCGACGCCCGCCGGCGTCTCGCCGGTCTCGCTGTAGTAGTCGCTCAGGAAGACCGCGTCGACGCTCGAGACGACGGGCCCGTCGAGCCGCACCATGAGGTCGACCCACTGCAGGCCGCGCTTGATGTTCGCGCGCACGTTGTAGCTCGCGTCCGTGACGTTCTGGGAGCCGAGGTACGCGACCTCGCCGTCGACGATGAGCAGCTTGCGGTGGTTGCGCAGGTCGGGGCGCTGCCAGCGGCCGTGAAGCGGCCGCAGCGGAAGGAGATAGTGCCAGTCCGCGCCCATCCGCTCGAGGCGATCGCGCGTCTTGCGATGCAGCGGCTTGGAGAGGTTCGCCCAGTGGTCCATGAGCACGCGCACGGGGATGCCGCGCGCGCACGCCTCCTCGAGCGCGCGGAAGAAGTTCTCCGTCGACCGGTCGGACTTGAGGATGTAGAACTCGACGTGCACGTAGCGCCGGGCGGAGCGGATGGCCTCGGCCATCTCGTCGAGGCTCTCCTGGTATCCCGTGACGAGGCGCACGCCGTTGTCGCCCGAGAGCGGAAGGGCGCCGAGCTCGCGGTTCATCCGGACGAGGGAGGTGAACCACTCCGGCTCGTGCGGCCGCAGCGTCCCGCGCTCGAGGTGCTCGTTCGCCTCGCGCAGCACGGCGTTGATCTCGGTCTGCATCCTGCGGCGCTTGCGCGGCAGACGCGGGTTGCCGATGAGGAGGAAGAGAAGCATGCCCGGGATCGGCAGGAGGAAGATCGCGAGCAGCCACGCCATCGCCGAGGTCGGCTTGCGGTTGCCGGGCACGACGACGAGCGCGAGGATGCGGACGATGATGTCGACGACCGTGTAGACACCGAACCAGAACGCGGAATTCGCCCACCAGTCCATCGGCATCCTCCTCGTCCCCGCCAGCCTAGCGAAGCGGGGACCGAGGCCCCGCGCCGCGCCGACTCAGCGCGCCGGGTCGGCTTCCTCGGGGAGCACGTCGACGGGGATGACCTGCACGTCGCGGATCTTCCAGTCGAGCGCCGCCACGGCCTGCGACGCGCGCACGAGCCGGTCGACGGCGACCCGGCCGCGACGCGGGATGACGAAGGCCTCGATGTGGAGGACCTGCCCCTGGTCGCGCACGCGCACGGCGGCGTCCTCGATCCAGCGCAGGGAGCGCAGCCGCGTCACGGCCGCGGCCGCGAGCGGATGCGGGGCCGCGTCGTCGTAGGTGAGCGCGCGGCGGTCCATGAGGTCGACGACCGCGGAGCGGGTGTTGCGCACGCCGTCCCACACGATGCCGACGGAGATGAAGAGGGCCGCGGCGCCGTCCAGCCACCAGATGCCGATGCCGACGCCGAGCACGCCGACGATCGACGCCGCGTTCGTGTGCCAGTCGGCCTTCGCCATGTCGGCGTCGGCGTACAGCAGCTTGTTGTGGAGCACGGGCGCGAGGCGCGCCTTGGCCGGGCCGTAGAGGAAGACCGGGCCGACGACGATGACGACCATCACGGCCACCATGAGCCAGCCGAGCCAGACGGTGTGGCCGAAGAGCCGCACCGTGCCGATGGTCGGATGCTCCTGAGAGACGAGCCCGACGACGGCCTCGACCGCGAGGTTCAAGCCGACGGTGAGCAGGGCGACGCCCGCCACGAGGTGGCCCACGCCCATCGCCCGGTGCTTGCCGAAGGGGTACCGGCGCGAGGGCGCGCTGCGCACGAACGGCAGGGCGACGAGGAAGGCGAGCTGCGGGATGAGGGAGAGCATGTCCTCGATCCACGCGGTCCGCATGGCCTGCGAGTTGCCGACCACGAGGGCGACGAGGGCGATCGTGACCGTCGTGTAGCAGATCGTGAAGATCTCCCAGCGGACGGCGCTGCGCAGCGCGCCGCGCTGCTCATCCGGCAGGTCGGCGCGGCCGAAGCGCCGCCAGGTCTCGCTCATCCGCCGACCTCCTCGTCGAGGTGGCTCTCGAGCGCCGACAGGAGCCGGTTCTCGCCGAGCGGGACGAGCATGACGATCGACCGCCCCTCGGCGCCCGGCACGCCGGGGTAGCCGCGCGTGACGCCGACGCGGTCGACCCACGGCGTCTGATCGGTGAAGCCGCCGACCGCGAGGTCGATCCTCCCGCGCTCGAGCAGGCCCACGAGCGACTCCTCGCTCGCCCATGTCCACTCCACGCGCGCCCCGACCTCGTCGGCGAACCCCTCCGCGAGGTCGGCGAGGGGCCCTTCCGCCGCGCCGCCCGGCCCCTCCTCGACGAGGCCCTCCTCGGCCGTCGCCCCGACCTCGAGCACGCCGTCCGCGATCACGCGGTCGAGCGTGCCGTCGGGGTCCTCCGGAACGCGCAGGCCGCACCCGGGCGCCGCGAGGAGAGCGCCGATGGCGAGCGCCGCGCACAGCGCGCGAGCCGCCGCCCGCGTGCGGCGGACGGCGGCTCGCGCGTGCCTGGACATCAGACCCGGTTGCGCGCGTCCCGCCCGAGGAAGACGCCGAGCGCGATCATCGCCACCGCGAGGACGAGGTGGAGCCAGTTGTCCGCTGCGTTGAGGGGGACGAAGTTCGCCGCGTGGTCGTGCGGCACGACGAGGCCGTACACCCAGAGCACCGCGTACAGCGCGCCGCCCACGATGAGGTACCCCTTCGACCCCGGCGCCGACCCGGCGAGCGCGAGCCCGGCGACGCCGAACATGACGTGGACGAGGTTGTGCAGGACCGACACCTGGAAGATCCCCAGCAGCATCGCGCCGGACGTATGCGTGGCGAACTCGAGCTGGTCGGTCCCCGTCGTGATCCCGGGGATGAACCCGGCGATGCCGACGAGCAGGAACACGATGCCGAACACGAGCGCGGCCTTCTGGATGGCCGTGCCGGCGTATCGGACCCTGTTCACGGTTCTGTCGCTCATTCTTGTGTCTCCTCTGCTGCTGTGATTGCCGTTCCCCCAGGCAACCGCGCGCGGCGCACCCGCGGCAGGGGGTTGACACCGCGCCGCCGCGTCAGAGTCCGCGCATCGTGAAGGCCGCGCTGAGCGCTCCGCGGAAGGGCGCGGATGAGAGCGCGCGCACGGCGACGTCGCGCACCGCGAGCGCCGCGCCGGCGCGGGGCGCGCCCATCGCCATGTTGAAGCGGGCTCGGCGCATCGCGCGGCGCGCGGCGGCCCTGCGCTCCTCCGCCCAGCCCGCCCAGGGCTCCTCCCCCTCGGCTCCCCGCGCGCGGGCCGCGGCGAAGGCCTCGGCGAACGCGAGCGCGTCGAGCCATCCGAGATTCATCCCCTGCCCGCCGATCGGGCTGATCTCGTGCGCCGCATCGCCCACGAGCGCGATCCGTTCCCGCGCGAACGCGCGCGCCATCCGCTGCCGCGCGGCGAATCGGCTCGGCTCCTCCAGCCCCTCGAGGTCGACGCCCACGCGCTCGCGCACGAGAGCCGCGAAGCCCGCCGCCGTCTCCGGTCCCGCGCTGTCGTCGACGCGCACGACCCATCGGCGTCGGCCGCCCGGGAGCGGGAACGACTCCACGACGCCGTCGCGCTCGAGGTGGAGGAGCGCCGTCTCGGGCCGCCCCGTCGTGTCGTCGGCATCGGCCATGACCCACCGCGTGTCGGGATCGCGGCGCTCCCACCCGATCCCCGCGGCCGTGCGGACCGCGCTGCGCGTGCCGTCCGCGCCGACGACGGCGCGGGCGCGCACGATGCCGTCATCCGTCCGCAGCTCGACGCCGCCCGCGACGGAGCGCAGGTCCCGCACGCTCTCGCCGCGACGGAGCGCGCCGGGGTCGAGCGCGCGCAGGCGCTGCACGAGGAGGGCCTCCGTGCGGTGCTGAGGGAGGGTGCGAACGGGCTCGTCGAACGCGAGCGCGCCGAGCATCCGGCCGTCGCGGAGCGCCTCGCCGCCGCGCACGAGCGCCGCCTCGCCGCGGACGCGGTCGCCGACGCCCCCCGCGTCGAGCGCCGCGAGCCCGGGCGGATGGATGCCGATCGCGCGCGTGCTGACGGATGGCGCCTGCGCCCGCTCGAGGACGACGACGTCGGCGCCGCCCTGCGCGAGCAGCGCGGCGACGAGCAGGCCCACCGGCCCCGCGCCGACGATCGCGGCGTCGTGCACGCGCGTCATGCCTCGCGCACCGCCTCGACGCGCGCGGGCCATCCCCTCTCCACTCGCCAGCCCGTCGGGACGAGCTGCGCGAGCTCGCGCGCCGTCCGGCTGCGGCGGATCGACGTGAGACCGTCCTCGCGCAGGAACGTGCCCCGCAGGACGAACGGCACGAAGGGCAGCGTCCCGATCCAGAACGCGAGGTACGCACCCCACGAGCGCTCGATGTCGCGGTGGACGGCGACGCCGCCCGGTCGCAGCAGCTGCGCGGACTCCTCGAGGAGGGCGGTGACCTCCGCGTCGGAGAGGTGGTGGAGCACGTGGTTGGACACGACCACGTCGAAGCGCTCACCGGTCGCGATCACGGCCGCCGCATCCATCTGCCGCACCCGCAGCCCGCGCCCCCGAGGACCACGCGCCGCGAACGCGAACGCGCGCGGGTCGGGGTCGATCGCGAGCACGTCGAGCCGGCCGCGCTCGCGGCGCGCCCATCGGCACACCGCGCGAGGGAAGTCGGCCCCGCCCGTGCCGATGTCGAGGAGGCGCACGTCTCCCTGCCGCAGGCGCGGCGCGATCCAGCGGCGGTACGTCGCTCGCGGCGACGCGACGACCGCGTTGACGAGGCCGAAGCGCGCGTAGGTCCGCGCGAGCCGCTCCGGGTCGCAGTGCGGGTCGTCCATCCGCTCGGTCGCGACGGCGTCGCGCACGGCGAGCCGCCCCGGCATCACGAGCCCCGCAGGGTGAGCAGCGCCGACTCGACCGTGAGGCCGGGGCCGAACGCCATCGCGACGACGCGCTCGCCGGCCGATGCGGCAGGCGAGTCGAGGATGTGCCGGAGCACGAAGAGCACGGTGGCGCTCGACATGTTGCCGAAGTCGCGCAGCGTGGCGCGCGCGGGCAGCAGCTGCGCTTCGCTCAGCTCGAGCGCCGACTCCACCTTGTCGAGGATGCTCCGGCCGCCGGGATGGATGGCCCAGTGCGGGATGGCCTCGCCCGCGCGCCGCTCGTCGAGAGCGCGCTCGAGACGGGGCTCGGGCGCGAAGAGCGGACGGACGGCTCCCGTCACGTGCTGCCCGAGGATCGCGGGGACCGCGTTGGAGAGGACCATCTCGAAGCCGTGGTCGCCGATGCGCCACGCCATGTCGCTCTCGCCCTCGGGCGCGACGCGCGACGCGAAGCGCTCGAGCTCGAAGCCGGGCTCGTGGGCAGACACGGGGCGGGAGGTGACGAGCGCCGCCCCGGCTCCGTCGCCGAAGAGCGACGTCGCGACGATCGTGTCGGGGTCGTTCGAGGTCCGCAGGTGCAGCGTGCACAGCTCGACGCTGATCACGAGGACGACGGCGTCGGGGTCGGCCTGCGCGAGCTGGCTCGCGAGCCGCAGCGCGGGGAGGGACGCGTAGCAGCCCATGAAGCCGAGATGGAAGCGCTGGACGTCGGCCGGGAGGCCCAGGTCGCGCGCCACGACGAAGTCGGGCCCGGGCGCGTAGAACCCCGTGCACGACACCGTGATGACGTGGGTGACATCGTCCGCCGAGAAGTCCTCCTGCTGCGCGAGCGCGGCGCGGCCGGCCTCGACGTAGAGGCGGCTCGCCTCGACCGCGTAGATGTCGTTGCGCAGCTTCGTGCCGGGAGAGGCGAGCTCGTTCGTCGTGGGGTCGTAGAAGCGGCGCTCCGCACCCGGCTCGGCGGTGCGGTCGCCGAGCTCGGTGAGCACGGTGTAGCGGCGTTCGATGCCCGAGACGCCGAACGACGTGCTGACGATCCGCTGCGAGAGGCGGGTGAGCCCCGGCTGCGCCGCGAACACCTCCCTCACCTCGTCCTGATGGAGCACGGTCGGCGGCACGACGGTCGCGAGGCCGGTCAGTGTGACGGTCATGGCGCGACAGTATCCGCGGCCGCGGGCCCGCGACAGGGGGTTGCGCGCGGGCGGCGCGGGATGCTCGTCGCGAGATCACCCGATCCGGATCTGTCAACCGCCCTGCCCGACGCCCTCGCACCTCGTATCGTCGCCCGCGAACACGGAAAGAGGAGAGAGGAGACATCATGACCACGGCACGCGACATCATGACCCCGTCGCCGCGCTGCGTCGGCGAGCACGAGTCCCTCACCGAGGCGGCGAGACTGCTGGCCGACCTCGACGTCGGCTCGCTGCCGATCTGCGGCGACGACGGCAAGCTCAAGGGCATGCTGACCGACCGGGACATCGTCGTGAAGGGCCTCGCGAAGGGAGCGGACCCCGCCACGACGACCGCGGGAGAGCTCGCCGAGGGCAAGCCCGTGACGGTCGACGCGGATCAGGACATCCGCGACGCGCTCACGCTCATGCAGGACCACCAGGTGCGCAGGCTCCCCGTCATCGAGGACCACCTCCTCGTCGGCATCGTCAGCCAGGCCGACATCGCGCTCGCGCTGGCCCCCGTCGAGACCGGGGAGACGGTCGAGCAGATCTCGCTCTGACGCCATCCGCCCCGGGCCCGCTCCTCCCCGCGGGTGCGGGGCGCCCCTGCGCTCAGGGAGCGTGCCCGCGAACGGTCGGCCCCGCCTCGTCGGGGCCGATGTCCGACTCCCTGCGCAGCCGGAACCACCGGTACCCGTAGCCGTCGAGCGCGAGCTCGAGGGGGTCGCTCACCTCGAGCGGCGCGCTCTCGCCGTGCAGGTCGATGAGCACCGCGTCGTCGGCCTCGTCGAGGCGGATCCGCACGGTCGCCGGGCTTCCGCCGAGATTGTGCGCGAAGAGCGCGTCGCCCACGTCGGAGCGCATCCGGTGGACGAGGACGGACGGCGCGTCGTGCTCGAGCACCTCGAACGCGCCCCACGAGATCGCGGGCGTCGCCCGGTACGCCGCGATGATCGCCCGCATGAAGCGATGGAGCGAGGTGGGGTCGCGCCGCTGGTCGGCGACGTTCACGTGCTCGGGTGCGTAGCCGCCCTCGGGGAACGGCGCGACGAGCTCGGCCGCCTCCGCCGTCGAGAAGCCGCCCTGCGCGGTCCACTGCATGGGCGTGCGCACGGCCCGGCGCTTCTCGAGCGCGGAGTTCTCGCCCATCCCGATCTCCTCGCCGTAGAGCAGCGCGGTCGCGCCGGGCAGCGAGAACATCAGGCTGTACGCGAGTCGCACGCGCCGCGGATCGCCGCCGAGCATGGGCGGGAGCCGCCGCACGATGCCGCGTCCGTAGACCCGCTGATCCTCGTCGGGCGCGAGCGCATCGAACACCTCGGCGCGCTCGTCCTCGGCGAGCAGCTCGAGCGAGAGCTCGTCGTGGTTGCGGAGGAACACCGCCCAGCCGACGTCGGACGAGGGCGCCGTGCGGCTCCGGATGGCGCGGACGATCGGCTCGGGATCCTCGCGGACGAGCGCGAGGTACATCGCGACGTTCGTCTCGAAGTCGAACTGCAGATCGAGCTCGTCGCCTCCGGCCCCGAAGTACGGCTCCTGTCCCGCGTGATCGAGACCGACCTCGCCGAGGAGGACGGCCTGCGGCGAGCGCCGCCGCAGGAAGCGCTTGATGTCGCGCAGGTACTCGTGCGGATCGGCGACGCCCTCGTGCGGCACGTCGATGAGGAACGGGACGGCGTCGACGCGGAAGCCGTCGATCCCGAGGCTCAGCCAGAACGCGATCGCCTTCGCGATCTCGTCGCGCACGCGCGGGTTCCCGAAGTTCAGGTCGGGCTGATGGCGGTAGAAGCTGTGCAGGAAGTACTGCCGCGTGCGCGGCTCCCACTCCCACATGCTCGACTCCTCGCCCGGGAAGACCGTGTTGGCGTCGTTCTCGGGCTTCTCGTCGCGCCACACGTAGAAGTCGCGGTAGGGAGACTTCCGGGAGCTGCGCGCGGACTGGAACCACGGGTGCTCGTCGGAGGTGTGGTTCACGACGAGATCGACGATCACGCGGATCCCGCGATCGTGCGCGAGCCGGATGACCTCGAGGAGGTCGCCGTGCGTGCCGTAGCGCGCGTCGACCCCGTAGAAGTCGGTGACGTCGTAGCCGTCGTCGCGGTTCGGCGTCGGGTAGAACGGCATGAGCCAGATGACGTCCGCCCCGAGGTCGGCGATGTAGTCGACCGCGCGGGCCAGCCCCTGCAGGTCGCCCGTGCCATCTCCATCCGCGTCGAGGAACGTCTCGACGTCGAGGCAGTAGATGACCGACGACCGCCACCAGAGGTCCGCGATGTTCTCCCGCCTCATGAGCCCTCCTCCAGCGCGGCGATGAGCGCGGGGGCGTCCTCCTCCACGAACCGCCGCTGATCCTTCCCGATGTGGTGCAGGTAGACGCGGTCGACGCCGGCGCACAGCGCGCGCACCCTGTCGGCGATCTCGTGCGGCTCGGACCCCGCGATGACCGACTCGGCGGGGTCGGCGTCGGACTCCGCCGCGAGCCGGTCGAAGTCCTCGGGCTGCGCGACATCCCAGGGCGAGACGCGCGTCACGGCCCCATGACGCCACTGGTCGCGCGCGAGCGCCGCCGCGTCGTCGGCGGTCCGCGCGATGCTCACGTGCACCTGGAGGCTCACCTCGCCGCGCCCTCCGGCCGCGCGGTAGGCGCCGATCGCGTCCGCGAGCGCCGATGCGTCCGTGCCCGTCGTGATGAGGCCATCCGCCCAGGCGGCGACCCGCTCGGCTGTGCCGGGAGAGATCGCGGCCCCGACGAGCAGGGGCGGCGCGGTGGGCAGGCTCCACACGCGCGCGTCGTGCACGCGGACGGCGCCGTCGTGGTCGACGCGCTCCCCGTGCAGGAGGCGGCGGATGACCGACGCGCTCTCGTCGAGACGCCGATCGCGCTCGCCCTTCTCGGGCCACGGATCGCCCGTGACGTGCTCGTTCACGAGCTCGCCGCTGCCGAGAGCGGCCCAGAACCTCCCGGGGAACATCTCGGCGAGGGTCGCGATCGCCTGCGCGGCGACGGCAGGGTGGTAGCGCTGACCCGGCGCCGTGACGACGCCGAAGCCGAAGCGCGTGAGCGCGAGCGCGGCGCCGAGCCACGACCACGCGTACCCCGAGTGCCCCTGCGCGACGCCCCACGGCGCGAGATGGTCGGAGCACATGGCGCCGTGGAAGCCGACGCGCTCGGCGAGCTGGACGGACGACAGCAGCTCGCGCGGCGCGAGCTGCTCGTGCGACGCGTGGTAGCCGATGAACATGGCCTCCAGGGTCGCGTGCACGCGGCCTGCGCGGGAGTGCCTTGACAGGCCTCGCGGCCGGGCGTTAGCCCGCTTCGCCGTCCGCGCGCGGCGGGAGTCCGCGCTTGGCGCGCTCCTCGGCCTCGATCGCGGCGTACGTGCGGCGCTCGGTGCGGTCGAATCGGAGGATGTTCCGGAGGATGAGCCAGAACACGATCGCGATCGCCACGGTGGGCGCGAGCGACCACAGCGCCGCCACCCAGAAACTGTCCACGGGCCCATCCTACGAGGCGTGGTCGAGAGAAACCCGGGCGTGAGCGGATCGACGCCGCGTGCACAGCGTCGCGGCGCTCCGTCCTGGCCTCCACAGCACCCGGCTGATCGGGGTCCGCGACCACCCGGCGCGCGAGCCTCGGAGCATGACGACGATCATCCCCGCGCGATCCGCGCAGAAGTTCCTCTCGGTCCTCCCCCACGTGTGCGGCTACGTGCCGCGCCTCAGCCTCGTCGTGGTCCCCATCGTCGACGGGCGCACCGCCGGCGTCGCACGGCTCGACCTCCCGCAGGACGAGGAGGCGTGGGGAGAGGTCGCCGCGACCGCGCTCGGCATCGTGTGCCGCCTGCCCGACGCCGGGCGCTTCGCTGCGGTCGTGTACACCGACGACCCGTTCGTCGACCGAGACGGTGCGATCGCGTTCGAGGGGTTCATGGGCTACCTCCGCGAGCGCGCCGACCACTGCGGCGTCGAGGTCGTCGACGCGCTGTGCGTCGCGGCCGACGGCTGGGGCTCGTACCTCGACGACCCCTCGCCCGAGCAGGGGCGCCCTCTCGACGAGATCGCGTTCGAGGGCGCACTGCCCGAGGGCGTCGAGCCGACACCCGTGCGGGCCGATCAGGGCGACGGCGCCGAGCTGCCCGCATGCGACCTCGCCGAGAAGGAGCGCCTGGGCCGCGCGCTCGCCGAGATCGACCGCGCGTGCGCGGCTCTCGGCAGCGACGGCGACGAGAGCGGCATCGCCGGCATCCATCCGCGCGCGCTCGCGACGGCATGCCTCCTCGGGCAGATCCCCGAGGTGTTCGAGGAGAGCCTGGCATGGGACGTCGAGGCCCTCGAGCCGTACCTCGCCGGGGCGGTCGCGTGGGCGCTCAACCGTCCGTTCTTCCGCGACGTCGCGCTCTCGCAGTGGAGCGCCGACATCGAGGAGGGGTACGAGACGCTGGCCTTCAACGAGCGCTGGCGGGCGGGGCACCGGGCCGAGCCGACCGGCCCCGTCCGCCTCATGGGCGAGGGCCCGCGACCCGACGCCGACCGGCTCGAGCGCGCGCTCGAACTCGTCCGCAGGCTCGCGGCGGCCGCACCCCGCGAGGCGCGCGTGGGCCCGCCCGTCGCGGCGGCCTGGCTCAGCTGGGCGCTCGGCCGGGCGACGCACGCGGCCCGCTACGTCGCCCTCGTGGCCGAGATCGACCCCGAGCACGGCCTCGCGAGCATCATCGCGTCGATGCTCGAGGCGAGCTACCTGCCGCCGTGGGCGTTCGAGCGCCCGTGACGCTACTTGACGAGCGGGAAGAGGATGGTCTCGCGGATGCCGAGCCCCGTGATCGCCATCAGCAGGCGGTCGATCCCCATGCCCATGCCGCCGGTCGGCGGCATGCCATGCTCGAGCGCGCGGAGGAACTCCTCGTCGATGCGCATGGCCTCGTCGTCGCCGCGGTCGGCGAGCTTCGCCTGCTCGACGAAGCGCTCTCGCTGGATGACCGGGTCGACGAGCTCGGAGTAGCCGGTCGCGAGCTCGAAGCCGCGCACGTAGAGATCCCACTTCTCGACGACGCCGGGTGTCGTGCGGTGCTCGCGGACGAGGGGGCTGGTGTCGACGGGGAAGTCCATCACGAACGTCGGGCGCGTGAGGTGCTGCTTGACGAAGTGCTCCCAGAGCTCCTCGACGAGCTTGCCGTGGGTCGCGTGCGGGGGCACGTCCACGCCGTTCGCCTCGGCGAGCTTCACGAGCTCGTCGAGCGAGGTCTCGGGCGTGATCTCCACGCCCGCGGCCTCCGAGAGCGAGGGGTACATGGGCACGCGGTCCCACTGCCCGCCGAGGTCGTACTCGGTGCCGTCGGCCCACGTCACCTTCGTGTCGCCGGCGACCGCGATCGCGGCGTTCTGGATGAGCTCCTGCGTGAGGTCGGCGATGCCGTTGTAGTCGGTGTACGCCTGGTACGCCTCGAGCATCGCGAACTCGGGGCTGTGGGTCGAGTCGGCGCCCTCGTTCCGGAAGTTGCGGTTGATCTCGAACACCCGGTCGATGCCGCCGACGACCGCGCGCTTGAGGTAGAGCTCGGGCGCGATGCGCATGTACAGCTCGGTGTCGAACGCGTTCGAGTGCGTGATGAACGGGCGCGCGGTCGCGCCGCCCGGCTGCACCTGCAGCATGGGCGTCTCGACCTCGACGAAGTCGTGCTGCTCGAAGGTGGCGCGCAGGCTCGCATTCACGTTGGCGCGTGCCCGCACGGTCGTGCGCGCCTGATCCCGCACGATGAGGTCGAGGAACCGGCTGCGGACGCGGCTCTCCTCGCTGAGCTCGGTGTACATGTTCGGCAGCGGCAGCACGGCCTTGGCGGCGATCTGCCAGTCCGTCACCATGATCGAGAGCTCTCCGCGGCGACTCGAGATGACCTCGCCCGTCACGAACACGTGGTCGCCGAGGTCGACGAGCTCCTTCCAGCGCGCGAGCGACTCGTCGCCGACGTTCGCGAGGGAGACCATCGCCTGGATCCGCGATCCATCGCCCGACTGCAGGCTCGCGAAGCAGAGCTTGCCCGTGTTGCGGCTGAACACGACGCGGCCGGCCACGCCCGCGGTCACGCCCGTCTCGGCGCCCGGCTCGAGGTCGCCGTACTCCGCGCGCAGCGCCGGGATCGTCGTCGTGACGGGCACGGTGACCGGGTAGGCGCCGCCCGCGGCGGAGGCGCGCTCGGCGATCAGGCGCTCGCGCTTGGCGAGGCGCACCGCCTTCTGCTCGAACACGTCCTCCTCGGTCTCGGGGGCGTTCTCGGCGGGCGTCTCAGACATGCAAAAGCTCCTCAGGAAAGTCTGCCGTCAAGTCTAGTCAGCAGGCCTCGGCGCTCCCTGCGGGCGGGCTCAGTCCTCGGGCGGCAGATCGGGGATGGCCGGGGTCGCCTCGGTGAGCGCCTGGTCGACCGTCGAGCGCACGAGCGCGGAGAGGTAGCCGCCCGGGTTCTCGACGCCGATCCCCCGGAGCAGGCCCGTGGCCTGGTGCACGATCTGACGCGAGAACGCCGACGCCGTCTCGATCGCCTCGGCGTAGGCGGGCCGGTCGTCCTCCGCGACGACGACGGGCTCGCAGCCGAGCTCGACCGCGAGCGCCTGCGCGATCGGCAGCACGGCGGGCGGCGCCGTGACGGCGGCGTACGAGGCGGCGAGCTGACGGAGGTCGATCGTCGTCCCGGTGAACGCCATCGCGGGATGCACGGCGAGCGGGATGGCGCCCTTCTCGGCCGCGGGGCGGAGCACCTCGATGCCGAACGACGCGTCCGTGTGCAGGACGAGCTGCCCCATCTGCCACGCGCCGATGTCGGCGAGCCCCTGCACGAGGCCGGGCAGCTCAGCGCGCGGAACGGCCAGGACCACGAGCTCCGACCGGCGCACCACCTCGAGCGGGTCGAGCACCGGCACGTCGGGCAGCACGGCCGACGCGCGATCGTCGTCGGATCCGCCGGTGATGCCGGTGATGGCGTGCCCCGCGCCCGCGAGCGCGGCGCCGATCACGGGGCCGACCCGACCGGCCCCGATGATGCCGACCCCCAGACGTCCGTCGCGTCGCACGCGCCCTACCTCTCGCCCCAGCGATGCGTGTGATCGCGCGACGCCGCCTCGACCGCCCCGCGGCTCGCGCGCTGCAGGAGCGCGATGGCGTCGTCGCGCTCGAGGCCGACGACCTGGCCGGAGATGGGCCCGGCGACCGTGTGCGCCTGCCCCCATGCGACGCGCTGCAGGCGGTCGACGGGGCCCTGCGCGATCGAGACGCCCTGGAGCCGCGCGAGGGGGAAGATCGCGAGCTTGCGCCAGACGCGCCCGCGCCGCAGCAGGAGGCCGAAGTCGGTGATCGCGTATCCGTGGCGTCGCCACGAGACCGGGCGGCGCCACCAGGCGCGCGCGGGCATCGTGCGGTACGGGTCGCCCTCGATCGGGCCGAGGATGCCGTGCTCCCAGACGAGCGGGAGATCCTCGACCGGGGCGTCCGGGAGGATGAGCGCGAGCACGCGCTCGACGTCGGCGCGCTTGCCGACCGGCAGGACGACGTTGAACTGCTGCGCGCTGCCGGACTGCTGCTGCGCGGCGCTCTTGCCGGACATCCGGTTGATCTTGATGGTCCACCATCCGAACGGCCGCCACAGGAGCGACTGCGAGACCTCGACCGCGAAGATGCGGCCCGGAGGGAGCGTCTCGGTGACCGTGGTGAGCAGGCCGTAGGTGATGCGGACGCCGTCGGGCGTCGGGGCGATCGCGTAGCGCAGCGACTTCGAGATCTGCGCCCACGTGATCGCGACCGCCGTGAGGACGAGCGGGATGCCGGTGCCGAGGCCCGCGCCGAGGAGCACGATGAGCCCCTCGCCGTCGGCCAGGGCGATCGGGAGCAGGAAGGCCATGACGACGGCGAACAGGAGGCCGAAGAACACCAGCCACAGCACGCCGCTGATCACCTGCGAGCCGATGAGGCGGCCCGTGGGGATCTTGACGACGCTCTCGGGCGCGACGTCGGAGAGGTCGACCCCCTCGATGAGGCCGCTCACGCCGTCGTTGAGGTGCCCGACGAGCTGTCCGCGCGCACTGGTGCGCGGCGCCGGCTGCCCGGTGCGCGCGGCCTCCCGCGCGGCCCGCGCTCCCGAGGCGAGGCGGAGGATGTCGGCGCGCACGGCCTCCGCGCGCGGGGTGGCGAGGTACTCGAGGGCGACGTTCGCGTCGGTGCCCGCGCCGACGACCTCGAGCTTGGCCATCCCGATGAGGCGCGCGGGGAACGGGCGCGTGAGGTTCACGCCCTGCACGCGGTCGAGCGGGGCCCGCCGGTGCGAGCGGAACACGATGCCCTTGCGCACCTCGACGTGCTCGTCGGTGATCCGGAACTGCTGGAACCGCCAGACGAGCCAGAACGCGAGGACGAGCACCGCGAGCACGCCCACAAGGGCGAGGAGCGCCACGAGGATGAGGTTGTTCGCGAGCACCCAGTCGAAGGGGTCCCCTCCCGCGTAGTCCTCGACGTGCGCCTCCTCGGGGGTGAAGAGGGAGACGACCCAGAAGATGATCCGGTCGCGCGCATTCCCGATCGCGATGCCCGCGACGATGAGCAGCACGAGCCCGCCCTTGAACAGGGGCGTGAGCGGGTGGAGCCGGTGCCAGGCGCCGTCGGCGAGCGACGACGAACCGCCGCCGGGCAGGACGGGCGCCTCGGCCGTCTCCGCCGCGCTGGGAGGCTGACCGGTCACAGCCCGGTCCTGCGGGTCTCGGCGACCTCGATGAGCGTGTCGCGCAGCGCCTCGGCCGCCGCCTGGCTGATGCCGGGGATCTCCACGCCCGTGGTCGCGGCGGCGGTCACCATCTTGAGCTTGGCGATGCCGAACGCCCGGTCCATGGGCCCGTGCGTGATGTCGACGAGCTGCATGCGGCCGTAGGGCACCGCGACCATCCGCTGCCACAGGATGCCCTTGCGGAACACGATGTCGTCGTCGCGCAGCATGTACCCGAGCGCGCGCGCCTGCCGCGGCAGCACGATCAGGGTCAGGAGCGTGACGACCGTGATCGCACCCGCGACGATCCACGCCCACATGCCCAGGCGCGCGACCTCGGCCACGACGAAGGCCGCGGCCCACACGATCGCGAGGAAGATCGCGTTCTGCACGAGCTGAGACACGACGTACTTGGGCGAGATCTGATGCCACGCCCCGTCGAGAGCGAGTCGGCCGGCGCCGCGGGGCTCGCGGATCGCGGTGAAGGTGCCGGCGTCGAGCACCTCGGGCTGTGCGGGTCCGGCGGCTGCGTCCCGTGCGGGTGCGGATGGCACGGCTGCGTCCGGTGCGGGTGCGGATGGCGCGGCTGCGGCCGCGCGCGCCTCGGCGCGCGTGAGCGGGGCCGGGGTCTGGGGGTCAGTCTGGTTCGAGTCCGGCTGGGGTGTCGTCGGGCTGTCGCTCATCTGGATCCTTCGGCAGCGTGCAGAAATGCTCTGCGAGCAGCGCCGCGCCCACGAGCAGTGCGCCCGCGATCGCGCTCGCGATGGTCGTCCCCAACGACCCTAGCGCGGGGGCCACAGGACGCGTCGCGCCGTACAGGAGGAGGCCGAGCGCCGCGCCCGTGACCGCGGCCCCCACGATGCTCGCCGACTTCGAGAGCATCGCGATCCGCAGTGCGCGGAACGGGTCGATGCGCGGTGCGTCGGGGTCGCGCACCGAGCGGCGCACGGGCCACGCGAGCGCGAGGCACAGGGCGCCCAGGAGCACGAGGAGCACGGGCAGCATGAGCGAGGGCGCGAAGGTCGAGCGCCCCGACGAGGTGAGGAGGTGGTCGAGCAGGAAGCCGCCGCCTCCGCCCAGCAGGGCGGCGACGAGGAGCGCGAGGAGGCTCGTCCGCCTCACGGCGCGGCTCCGCGGAGTCGCGCGAGGAGGGCGTCGACGCGTCCGGCACCAGGGAGCTCGGCGTCGGGGTCGACCTCGAGCCACGGGCCGAGCACGAAGTCGCGCTCGGCTGCCCGCGGGTGCGGGATGGTGAGCCGGGGGTCGTCGGAGACGACGTCGCCGTAGGCCACGAGGTCGAGGTCGAGGGTCCGGTCGCCCCAGCGCTCGCGGCGCACACGCCCGTGCCGCTCCTCGATCGCGTGCAGGAAGCCGAGGAGCACGCTCGGCGCGAGGCGCGTCGTCACGAGCGCCACCGCGTTGAGGTACGCCGGCGCCTCGGCGTCGGGGCCGTCCAGCGTGACCGCGACGGACTCGTGGGCGGAGGAGCAGACCACCCGATCCGTGAGCGGCAGCCGCTCGACCTCGCGCACGGCCGCGTCGAGGGTCGCCGCACGGTCGCCGAGGTTCGCGCCGAGCGCGACGACGGCGGTCACGGGCTCTCGGCGTCGGGGCGCGGGCGGCGCCGCGAGGGGACGCAGCGGCGGGTCAGGGCGGCGGCCGGCGGTCATGCGCGCTCCTGACGCAGGCGGTGCACCGTGACCGAGACATCCGAGAAGCGCGCGCGGATGGGCGCGTGCGGCTTGTGCACGGTGACGAGGACGCCGTGCACGCGCTCGTCCTCGAGCACCGCGTCGGCGATGCGGTGCGCGAGCGTCTCGATGAGATCGACGGGCTCGCCCTCGACGATCGCGACGACCTTCTCGGCGAGCTCGCCGTAGTGCACGGTGTCGGCGATGTCGTCGGTCTCGGCGGCACGGGCGGTGTCGACGTGCAGCCGCAGGTCGACGGTGAAGTCCTGCCCCTCCGCGCGCTCGGCCTCGTAGACGCCGTGGCGCCCGAATGCGGTGAGCCCGCGGAGCTCGATCATGTCGAACGGGTTCATGCCCTCAGCCCTTCCATTCCCGTGCCACCGCGAGCGCGTCGCGGGTCGCCGCCGCGTCGTGCACGCGCACGCCCCACGCACCGGCCTGCACGGCGAGCACGCTCGTGACCGCGGTCGCGAGATCCCGCCGCTCGAGGGTCGTCTCCTCGCCAAGCGCCGAGGCGAGGAACCCCTTGCGCGATGTCCCGACGAGCACCCGGTACCCGAGGCCGACGATCGCGTCGAGCTCGCGCAGGAGCGCCCAGTTCTGCTCGCCCCGCTTCGCGAACCCGATGCCCGGGTCGAGGATGACCCGCTCGCGCGCGACGCCCGCGGCGATCGCGGCCTCCGCGCGCGCCGAGAGCTCGTCGGCGACCTCGCGGCCGATGTGCGTGTAGGTCGCCTGCGCGTACATGTCGGATGACGGGCCGCGCCAGTGGCCGAGGGCGATGTCGACACCCCGCTCGGCGACGACATCGAGGATCGCCGGATCGGCCAGGCCGCCCGAGACGTCGTTGACGATCGCGGCCCCTGCGTCGATCGCGGCCTCGGCGGTCGCGGCGCGGTAGGTGTCGACGCTCACGGTGGCGCGGTCGGCCGCGAGGGTGCGGATGACGGGCAGGATGCGCGCGATCTCGATCTCATCGCCCACCGGCTCCGCGCCGGGACGGGTCGACTCGCCGCCGACGTCGAGCACGGTCGCGCCGCCCTCGCGCAGAAGCCGGCCGTGCGCGATCGCGTCGTCGGCCGCGTAGTGAGCGCCGCCATCCGAGAACGAGTCCGGCGTGACGTTGACGATGCCCCAGATGGAGGTCATGCGAGATCCTCGTGGGCGATGCCGCCCCCGAGCGCGATGAGCGACACGATCTCGCCCCGCGCCGCGGGCTCGGCGAGCTCTCCGCGGGCCGCGACCGTCACCGTCGAGCTGTCGCTCTGACGGCCGCCGCGCATCGTCACGCACTGGTGGACGGCGTCGAGCACGACGACGACGCCGCGGGTGTCGAGCGAGCCCGCGATCGTGTCGGCGATCTGCTCGCCGAGCCGCTCCTGCACCTGCGGGCGCGCGGCGAGCACGTCGACGACCTTCGGCAGCGCGCCGAGGCCGACCACCTGCTCACCGGGGAGGTACGCGATATGGGCGTGCCCGATGAACGGCAGCAGATGGTGCTCGCAGACCGAGCGGAAGCGCACGCCCCGGAGCAGGACCGCGCCAGACGGGAGCGTGTCCGGCGCGGGGCCGCGGCTGACGCTGATGGTGTGCGCGAGGGGCTCGGCGGCGTCCTGGCCCACGCCCGCGAAGAACTCGGCGTACGCGTCGGCGACGCGCTGCGGGGTCTGCCGCAGACCCGCGCGATCGGGGTCCTCCCCGATCGCGACGAGCAGCTCGCGGGTGAGCGCCGCGACGCGCTCCCGATCGACGGTCACGCGTCGCGTCCTCAGGCCGTCGCGGGCCGCGCGTGACCGGACGCCGGCCGGGTCGCGGGCTGCGACGGCGAGCTCTCGGCCGTCGTCGACGCGGCGATCCCGTCGTGCTGGCGCTTGCGCGGGACATCGATGGGCGGCAGCGCCGACACCGGTCGATCGCTCGACGAGAGCCACTGGGGGCGCTCGGGCAGCTTCTTGATGTCCTTGAAGATCTCCTCGATCTGGACGTGATCGAGCGTCTCGTGCTCGAGGAGGGCCAGGGCGAGCTTGTCGAGGATGTCGCGGTTCGCGTTGAGCACCTCGTACGCCTCGTTGTGCGCGAGCTCGATGAGCGCGCGCACCTCCTCGTCGATGTGCTCGGCGATGCGCTCCGAGTAGTCGCGGCCGTGACCCATGTCGCGGCCCATGAAGACCTCGCCGCTGCCGCTGCCGAGCTTGACGGGGCCGACGGCGGTCGTCATGCCGTACTCCGTGACCATCTTGCGGGCGATGCTCGTCGCCTTCTCGATGTCGTTGGATGCGCCGGTCGTGGGGTCGTGGAAGACGATCTCCTCGGCGACGCGGCCGCCCATGGCGTACGCGAGCTGGTCCTGGAGCTCGTTGCGCGTCACGGAGTACTTGTCCTCGAGGGGCAGCACCATCGTGTAGCCGAGGGCCTTGCCGCGCGGCAGGATCGTGATCTTCGTGACGGGGTCGGAGTGGTTCATCGCCGCGGCGGCGAGAGCGTGGCCGCCCTCGTGGTACGCCGTGATGAGCTTCTCCTTGTCCTTCATGACGCGCGTGCGGCGCTGGGGGCCAGCGATGACGCGGTCGATCGCCTCGTCCATCGCGCGGTCGTCGATGAGCTGGGCGTTCGAGCGCGCCGTGAGGAGGGCCGCCTCGTTGAGCACGTTCGCGAGGTCGGCGCCCGTGAAGCCGGGCGTCTTGCGCGCGACGACCTCGAGGTCGACGTTGTCGGCGAGCGGCTTGCCGCGGCTGTGCACCTGGAGGATCCGCAGGCGGCCCTTGAGGTCGGGCGCGTCCACGCCGATCTGGCGGTCGAAGCGGCCGGGGCGCAGCAGGGCCGGGTCGAGGATGTCGGGGCGGTTCGTCGCCGCGATGACGATGACGTTGACCTTGGGGTCGAAGCCGTCCATCTCGACGAGCATCTGGTTGAGCGTCTGCTCGCGCTCGTCGTGGCCTCCGCCCATGCCGGCGCCGCGGTGCCGGCCGACGGCGTCGATCTCGTCGATGAAGATGATCGCCGGCGAGTTCTCCTTGGCCTGGTTGAAGAGGTCGCGCACGCGGCTCGCGCCGACGCCGACGAACATCTCGACGAAGTCCGAGCCCGAGATCGAGTAGAACGGCACGCCCGCCTCGCCCGCGACCGCGCGCGCGAGCAGCGTCTTGCCGGTGCCGGGAGGGCCGTACAGCAGCACGCCCTTCGGGATGCGCGCGCCCACGGCCTGGAAGCGCGCCGGGTCCTTGAGGAACTCCTTGATCTCCTGGAGCTCCTCGATGGCCTCGTCGGCGCCCGCGACGTCGCCGAACGTGACGTCGGGGTGCTCCTTGCTCATGAGCTTCGCACGCGACTTGCCGAACTGCATGACGCCGCGACCGCCGCCCTGGGCGCTCGACATGAGGAACCAGAAGAGCAGGCCGAGCAGGAGGATCGGGATGGCCAGCGACAGCAGGCTGTCCCAGATCGTCGCGCGCGGCACGGCGTCGTCGTAGCCGTCGGCGGGAGCCGCCGCCTCGACCGCGTCGACGACCTCCTCGGCACGCGCCGAGACGTAGTAGAACTGCACGTCCGTGGCGCCCTCGTAGGCCTTCGTGAGGGTCATGTCGACGCGCTGGTCGCCATCCGTGATGAGCACCTTGCTGACGGTGTCGCCGTCCAGCAGCTCGAGCCCCTCCTGCGTGGACACCTGGCGCGGGGCGCCCAGGTTGGACACGAGCGAGAACCCGACGATCAGCAGCACGCCGACCAGCAGGATGTAGATCAGCGGGTTGCGAGTGAGCTTCTTGACGTCCATACCTGGGGTGACTTCCTCCCGTCGACGCGACGAGCGCGTAGTCGTCTCAGGCTACCCCGGCGCGTCTATGCGCCGACTGGGATTCGCCCACGGCGTACGTCAGGCGTAGACGTGCGGCGCGAGCACGGCGACGTCGCGCAGGTTGCGGTAGTGCTCGGCGTAGTCGAGGCCGTAGCCGACGACGAACTCGTTGGGGATGTCGAACCCGCGGTAGCGGCAGTCGATCTCGACCTTGGCCGCGTCGGGCTTGCGCAGGAGCGCGAGCACCTCGATCGACTCGGCGCCGCGTGAGGCGAAGTTGCTGAGCAGCCAGCTGAGGGTGAGGCCGGAGTCGATGATGTCCTCGACGATGAGCACGTGGTAGCCCTCGAGGTCGGTGTCGAGGTCCTTCCGGATCTGCACGACGCCGCTCGACTTCGTGCTCGTGCCGTAGCTCGACACCGCCATCCAGTCCATGACGACCTCGCGCGTGAGGCAGCGCATGAAGTCGGCCATCACCATGACGGCGCCCTTGAGCACGCCGACGAGGAGGAGCTTCTTGCCCTCGTAGTCCTTCTCGACCTGGGCGGCGAGCTCGCGGAGCTTGGCCTGGATCTCCTCCTCGGTCACGAGAACGCGGTCGAGGTCACCGGAGATGTCGGCAGCACGCATGGAGGCCATCCTACGACTCCTCCGCTGCGACCCCGACGTCGTAGCGCGGGAGCGCGCGGTGGATCGCGGCCCTGCGCGCACGCGTCTCGACGACCCCGGCGATGCCCGCCGCGAGCCCGGCGGCGATGAGCGCCCAGCCGGGGGCGAGGAGCGGCTGGAAGGCCGCGAGCGCCGCGATGTCGTCGTCGCCCGCCGAGTCGTTCGCGAGCACGGTCCACGGGGTCGCGCCGAGGATGACGAGCAGGAAGCCGATCACGGTGAGGCCCGACGCGAGGTGCGAGAGCGCGCCGGCTCCGGTCAGCTGCGCGTCGACGTCCGCGGACGGCGAGAGGGCGCCCTCGCGCGCGGCCCGGAGCGTCCGCCGCTCGAGGACCGCGGTGCGGACGAGGAACGGAACCGTCGAGAGCAGCAGGAGGGCGATCGGGATGAGGATCAGCACCCCGCCGACGCTCACCAGCGCATCGATGACGCCCTCGATCGGGCCGCCGCCGTAGTCGACGGGGTCGCAGTCGCGGCACGGCTGACGCAGCAGGACGCCGGCGAAGAACACGTAGGCGCCGAGCTGCAGCGCGAAGCCCGCTGCAGCCCACCGTCCTTCGCGCCGCTTGGCGCCCGCAGGCTGCGGATGGGCCATCCGCGCGCCGCCGCCGGGCCCCGGCAGGCGCTTCACCCGCGCCTCCCAGCGCCGGCCGAGCCAGCCGCGCAGCGCGAAGAGCCCGACGGCGGCGAGGGTGATCCCCACTCCGGCGAGCAGGGCGATGCCGTCGTAGTCGAAGCCCGAGACGAGGTCGACGAGCGCCGTGACGGGGCCGAGGACGACGGCGAACCAGGCGAGCACCATGATGCCGCCGTACGGATCCTCGCGGAGGCGCCGCGCCTCGACGACCGGCACGCGCGGCGCGCGCGGCTGTGCGTGCCGGCGCTCGGCCGCGCGCAGCCGCATCCTCCGCTCGGCGATGCCGCGGAGCAGCTCGACGAGGAGCGCGGCGCCCGTGACGACGAGGACGCCGCCCATGAGCGCGCGGAGCATCGCGTCGAACACCGACGGGAGGGAGTACGCCTCCTCGCCGATGATGCCCGCGACGAGCACGACGACGAAGACGATCCCCGAGGCGACGAAGGCCCCGCCCGTCGTCCGCGCGAGGCCTGCCGCGAACGCGAGCGCCGGCCCGACCGGGAGGGGCTCGGTGTCACGCGGTCCGCTCACCCCGCGCCCCCCTGCTCCTCGCTCCCCTGCTCCGTGCTGCGGGCCGTGAACGCGATGAGCGCTCCGCGCCGGTCGGCGACGAAGCCCGGGAGGTCGATCGGCCCCTGGCCCTGCCAGTCGGAGACGAGCCGCGCGACCTCGAGGGTCTGCGTGCGCGTGAGGCTCGCGCCGAACTCGCTCTGCGCGACGTGGCGGATGATCCGGTGCCGGAGCGCGGGCGGGTTGGCGACGAGCGCGGGCACCGAGATCGCGATGCCCGCCTCGATGTGCTCGACGATGTCCTCGATCGTCTCGTCGATCATCTCGGCGAAGGCCTCGTTGTCCTCGCGCAGCTGCTCGGCCGTGCGGGCGAGCGCGAGCGCGACGCCCGGGCCCAGCTCGGCCTCGAGCACGGGGAGGACCGCGCGCCGCACCCGCACCCGCGAGAAGCGCGCGTCGGCGTTGTGCGGATCGTGCCACGGCTCGAGCCCCGAGGCCTCGCAGAAGCCGTGGGTCTGCTCGCGTCGGATGGCTAGGAGCGGGCGGATCCAGGCCAGTCCGCGCTCGTCGCGGCGCGGGGCCATGCCCGCGAGGCTCCCGGCCCCCGCGCCGCGCGCGAGCCCGAGGAGGACGGTCTCGGCCTGGTCGTCGAGGGTGTGGCCGAGGAGCACGGCGACGGCGCCGGTCTCCGCCGCGGCCTCGCGCAGAGCCGCGTACCGGGCCGTCCGGGCGGCGGCCTCGGGGCCGCCCTCCGCGCCCACCTCGACGCGCACGATCCGGGCATCCGTCACTCCGGCCATCCGCGCCTGCTCGGCGGCTCGCGCGGCGACCTCCGCCGACTCATCCTGCAGCCCGTGGTCGACCGTGACGCTCGCGACGCGGAGGCCGAGCCGCGGGGCCTCGAAGGCGGCGGCCGCTGCGAGCGCGAGCGAGTCGGCGCCGCCGGACAGGGCGACGAGGACGGTCGCGGCCGATCCCTCCAGCGGAGCGAGCGCGGTGCGCACGGCGAGGCGGACGGCGGCGATGGCGGGATCGAGCACGCGTCAACGGTAGTCCGCCGACGGCGGATCGCCCTCCCCGCGCACCCCGCTTCGTCGCGGCTCGCGGGCGCGGCTACGCTTGCTGACGTCAGATTTCCTTACGAGAGGACACCACTCGCATGGGCGCGTACGACGCAGTCATCGAGATCCCGCGCGGCAGCCGCGTGAAGTACGAGGTCGACCACGGCACGGGGCGCGTGTACCTCGACCGCGTGCTCTACACGACCTTCGGCTACCCGACCGACTACGGGTTCTTCGACAACACCCTCGGCGAGGACGGCGACCCGCTCGACGTGCTCGTGCTGCTCGACCACGCGATCTACCCGGGCGTGAGCGCCAAGGTCCGCCCCGTGGCCGTGCTCAAGATGAGCGACGAGGCCGGTGGCGACGACAAGGTCGTGGCCGTGCTCGCGAAGGACCCGCGCTGGGACCACATCCAGGACGTCGACGACCTCCCGGAGTACACCCGCAAGGAGATCGAGCACTTCTTCGAGCACTACAAGGACCTCGAGCCCAACAAGTGGGTCAAGGTCGACGAGTGGGCGAACGCCGCCGAGGCCGAGCGCCTCGTCAAGGAGGCGTTCGAGCGCTTCGAGGAGCACGAGGGCCAGACGCGCACGCAGGGCGAGGGCGAGCTGCCCGACTCCCGCTCCTGATCCCGCGCTGCGGATACGCGAAGGGCGCCTGCCGGCCGGCAGGCGCCCTTCGCGTATCCGGCGGTCAGACCCAGATGCCGCGCGCCGCCATGAAGTCGATCGGGTTCACCGTCGCGCCGTTGACGTAGACCTCGAAGTGGAGGTGGCAGCCGAACGAGTTGCCCGTGTTGCCCTCGAGGGCGATGAGCTGGCCGGCCTCGACCCACTGTCCGTAGCCGACGAGGACGCCGCCGTCGACGATGTGCGCGTAGCCCGTGCCCGTGCCGTCGCCGTTGTCGATGTGGATGTAGTTGCCGTAGCCGCCGTTGTAGCCGGCGTAGACGACCGTGCCCGAGTGCGCCGCGTAGATGCCCGCGCCGCAGCCGGCGGCGAGGTCGACCCCCGCGTGGAAGGACGACGAGCAGTAGCTCGAACCGCAGATCTGGTAGCGCGGGCCGTAGCCCGACGTGCGCGTGCCGTTGTTGGGGCGCACCCATCCGCCCGTTCCGGGCTGGGTCGTGCCGCCCCCGCCGCCGTTGTCGGCGGGTGCCTGCTGGCCGCCGCCTCCACCACCACCGCCGCCGCCGCTGTTCTGCTGCTGTTGCTGCTGCTGCTCGAGCTGGCGCTGCTGCTCGAGCTGCTGCTGGCGGAGGAGCTCGCGCTGCCGCTCGGCTTCCTTGCGGGCGCGCTCCTCGGCCTCGCGGCGGAGCTGCTCCTCGTACTTCCGCTTGGCCTCGACGCCCTCCTGGTACTCCTGGACGGTCTTGCTCGTCGTGTCCTTGAGGGCCGCGAGCTGCGCCTCGAGGGTGATGAGGTTCTCCTCCTGGTCGGCGAGCGCGGCCTCGGCGGCCTGCTGCGCCTCCTGGGCGGCGACCATCTTCTCCTCGGCGATCTTCTGCAGGCGGTCGCGCTCGGCGCGGGCCACCTCGGCCTGATCGCTCAGCGACTGCGCGGAGTCACGGGCTGACGCGGCCTCCGCGTAGACGGACTCGTTGCGCTCGATGAGCTTGTCCATCTGGCCGAGCTGCGTGAGGAGCTGGTCGGCGTTCTCGGCCGAGCCGGCGAAGAGGAGCTCGAGCGAGGTGTCGTCTCCGCCCGAGCGCGAGAGCTGCGCGGCGAGGCGGGCCGCGGTCAGCGCGGCGGCATCGGCTTTCTCAGCCTGCTCGTCAGCCTGCTTCTGGAGCTCGTCGGCGCGGTAGGCCGCCTCGTAGAAGGCCTGCTGTGCGGCGTAGTAGGCGTCGGCCGCGGCCTTCGCGGCCGCCTGGGTCTCGGCGACGCGCTGCTTGAGACCGGCGATGAGGCCCTCGATGCGCTGCACCTCGGCCGCCTTGGCGGCCTCGTTGTTGCGGGCTGCCTCGACGTCCTCCCACGAGGGGTAGTCGTCGGGGTTGTACGACGCGGCGAACGCGCCGGAGACACCGGGGCCGAAGGGGCTCGTGGCGGTCGCCGCGCCGATGGCGGCGACGCCGAGCGCGCCCATCACGAGGGCGTTCCGCCGCGAGATGGGGTTCCAGAGAATGCGTCGCTCAGCGGCGGTGGGCGCGCAGCCGCACTCTTCCGCGAGATTCTTCTCGGCTTCCATCACACCCTTCTCCGGCCAATCACATCCGCAACAGTAGCAACATCGTTCACTTCTGGCACTATGAAAGATCCGCTTCGGGGCGCGGAACAGAGCCATCCTCACCCGGATCGGCGGCGCGGCACGCCCGGCGCGCGGGCGCGGTTTGGATTTTCGGAGAGCGTCTGCGTATGCTTGATCGTCGGCAAGCGTGAGCCCCGGGTTCACACCGCGGCCCCATCGTTTAGCGGCCTAGGACGCCGCCCTTTCACGGCGGTAGCACGGGTTCGAATCCCGTTGGGGTCACTCAAGCTGATACAATTGAAAATCGTGTGCGAAAGCACATTCATGGCCCTGTAGCGCAGTTGGTTAGCGTGCCGCCCTGTCACGGCGGAGGTCGCGGGTTCAAGTCCCGTCAGGGTCGCTCCAAGCGACGGGCCTTCTTTCGAGAAGGCCTTTCGTATAGGAAGCGGCAGTTTTTCTGCAGCTCGGCTCTGTAGCTCAGTTGGTAGAGCGCACGACTGAAAATCGTGAGGTCACGGGATCGACGCCCGTCGGAGCCACCAAGAAAAACCCCTGGTTCGCCAGGGGTTTTCGCGTTGCCACGGATGGTGCTGGGGTGGCCGCGTCTGGGGTTGTGCCGGTTTTGTGCCGGTAACGATGCAGTTCCGGCGCCGCTGGACCACCCGACCTCGACCGCGATACACTTGAGATACGGCGGGCAGTAGCCCTCGGGGCCTGGCAGTCTTCCGGACGGTATGACGAGCCAGGCTCACGTGTTTCTACAGCCGAGTGACGCGAGCCTCGACGATCGACTCCACGCGACGGATCCAGTCGCCACCGTTCGAGTAGCACCACGCCACCGCATCGCTCACCCACAGCAGCGGGTGCTCATGCGGCGCGACATGGCGATACAGCAACTCCGACCCATCCTGTCGACGGAGGACATCGGCGATCAGCCGTCGATCGGCGCGCTCGAGCGACTCGTCCCGCTCGATGATCAACTGACTCACGCCCGCGCGAGCGGCCTCCTCTACGAGCGCTTCCAACGACAGCGGACGCGCCTCCTTGTCGGGCAGCTGCTTCACCACCCACACGGCCACCCGCACGTCGAGGGCGCACATGCGGGAAAGGATCTGCCGACGACGGCTGTCACTCTCGCTCTTGAAGTGAATCCGGCGCTGACCTGGCTTGAGGAGGTCGCGCAGAGAACGTTCTGCAACCTGAACGTCGCCGATCGCCGATGCGGTCGCGACGACGTAGTAGCCCCGAGCCTTCGACTCGTCAACGTAGACGCGGTCAGCTGGGCGGAAGGTCACGGATCCACCGTAGATCGACGGCGCAGGCCCCCTGAATGCGCCGTGCTCGAAATCCGCCAACGAGCCGTTGGCGAATTGGGCAACGTCTCGGTGACCTATTGGCCCAACCCGCTACGGGGCAGTCTCCTTGCGAGCTCAGGCGAATCCACCTGCCAGCTCGGAACGCAGCGCGTCGAGTACGTCTCCGCCTTCCCCCAACCGCAGCACGTCGATCGGACGAGCGCCGCCGAGGTGGGCGTTGCGGCCGGTGAGCCAGGAACGAGCTACCTCCGGGCGGAAGCTCTCTCGAAGCAGAGTCCTGAGTTCAGCGATGACCGTGACGTCGCGGGATGTGCCCGCCACAACGTCATCGCTGACGAGGACCTCAATCAGTTGGTCCTCCGAGTCGCGGTCACCCATAGGAACCGCCCCGCCGCCAATCGTCCAACAAGCCATTGGACAATTGCGCAACGGACCGTTGCACAAATTCGACGTTCTCGGCCGAGGGCTCCAAGCCGTCAAGCTCGAGGCACTCACGGATCTCCGCGTCATCCGGCTCGTGGCCGTTGAGTCCTCGGACGAGGACGATCGCGGACGCGATGCCGCGGATCGGATCAGGTTCACTGCCAGGGCCGAGGTGCTTCAGCTGCTTGACCATCGGTTCTCCCTACGGTTCGTTACGGAACGAACGATCCGTAACGAACGTCTGCAGCCAGACGTCGACGGTCTCGAACGGGATCGGTGCGTAGCCGAACGCGTCGACGCCCACGTGGAACTGGCGTCCATCGGCGCCGCGGTCGCGGGCGTGAGTGTGGCCGTGGATGAGCGGAAGGCCCTCATCGATCGGTCGGTGTCGCTGGTGCCGCTCGACCTCCTGCGAGTCGCCACGGTACGGATAATGCGACGCGAGCAGCAGACGGCCGTGCCGCACGCCACGCAGGATCTCGGGTAGCACCATCCATCCCGCCGCTTCGTACAGCGGAAGAAACCTCTCGATCGCGCGCTTCGTCTGAGTCGCCGAAGACACGCGATCGTGGTTTCCCGGAACGAGGTACCGCCTCCCGTGAAGCCGAGATGTCAGCGCGAGACTCTGCTCGATCGGACCGAGCGCCACGTCGCCGAGATGCAGCACAACATCATCCGGCGCGACGGTCTCGTTCCAGCGGTGCACCAGTTCGGCATCCATCGAGGCGAGGTCGGTGAACGGCCGGCCCGCGAGCTCGCTGATCCGGGCGTGCCCGAAGTGCGTGTCGGAGGTGACGAACTCAACTGTGTCGAAGTCGAACCAGTCATCGTTCAGCGACTCTGCCATCACCGGCTCCACACAGACGGCGGCAGCGAGGTCGACCAGTGCGGTCGCGCCAGGTCGTCCGCGAGGGACAGGACGTAGTCGCGGAGTGACGGCGCCGGCACCTCGTCGCGCCAGAACTCGCTCACGCCAGCATGTTGAGCAACCCACAGGGGCGGCTCGACGCGAACGTCACGCACTTGCCTGAGCCACTCGCCTTCGATCACTTTCGCCGCCCACTCGTTGGCGACCTCATATCGGTCGAGCAGCAGCGCTCTCGCCTTACGGCAGATGTCTTCTGGGCGCCCGTTCCCCGTCGATGCGATCCCAATCTTGAACAGTCCTGCCTCTCGGAAGTGAATCACGTACACCTCGTGAGGCGACCACTGCCGCAGCTGCTCGGCGGTATCGAGCACGATGGGTGGCCCATCATCGAGTTCCTTTCGCGCGAACGCAACGTACTGCTCGGTTCCGTCACGGTGCCGTTCTGCTGTGTCGCCAAGCCTCGCCTCCGCGCGAACGAACACGACCCGACCCTCGTCCCGAAGTGGGCGCCGACCCGCAACAATCCAGCTCAACGCTTGCTTGCTCGTCGGGTGCATAGTCCACCATTCCGATTTCACGGGACGGGCCCGAGGCGGCAACGCGAAGCCGAGTATCGCTTCGACCTGTTCGAGCGTCACCTCGATCTCGTCGAGGCCATCGTGAGCGCGGAGGTACTCGTATAGGGGCGCATACTTGCCCATCTCGATCTCGTGGTGCATGTCCCTACTCCCCCATCAGCTTGTCAAGTGCGCTGTTCGCGCGGAATGCGGCATCCGATCGTGCGCGGCTGTATCGCTCCGTCACCTGGAGCGATGAGTGGCCGAGGATCGCTTGCACATCGTTCGCGGCGGCGCCGGCGTCGAAGAGCATCGTTGCGAGGGTGTGACGCAGGTCATGGATCCGCAGGTCGGGACGATCGAGCTTGTCCCGCAGCGCCGCCCAGTCGACCGCGCGACGCAAGTTCGACGTGTTGATTCGACCCCCACGCGGGCCGACGAAGACGAGGTCAGAGCGTCGCTTGCCCTCCGTGGCGCGAGTCATCGTCGGCAACAGCACGGCCGGCAGCGGCACAGTGCGCTCCTTGTGACTCTTGGGCGTCTGCTCGATCACCTTGCCGTCCGCGCCCGTCGAGAAGCTGCGCCGCACATGAACGACCCTGCCCAGGAGATCGACGTCGCCAACCCGCAGCGCACTCGCCTCTCCAGCCCGCATCCCCGTGTAAACGAGGGCGGTGAGATAGTCGCGGTACGGGCCCTCATCCACGCTCTCGAGCATGGCCTTCACCTCCGACACGGTCAGCGCCCGGGATCTGAAGCTCCGCGCACGCTCGTCCTTGGGACGACGAGCCAGTCGCGCGGGATTCGCCTCGATGAGCCCCGCTCGAGCTGCGCCATCGAGCAGCCTGCTCAGCGTCGAGAGCGCGTCATTCCGCGTCGAAGCAGATCCCTCCCAGCCCGCGATCGCGTCGTCGATGTCTCCGACCGTGATCGACTCGAGCTTGCGATGTCCGAGCCAGGGCTTGACCCGCTTGCGCCATGCGCGCTCATAGGCTCGAGCCGTCGACGGCCTGACGCCAGACTCGATGGTCGGCCAGTAGCGCGCGTGCCAGGTGGTCAGTGTCATGGCACCGTCGGGCCGCACCCGCTTCACGGCCTCCGCCCGCAGCTTCTTGGCCTCCGCGAGGGTTTCGACGAGGAAGCTCCGTTCGCGGTCCTCGCCGTTCAGCCCCATCACCCAGACGCGCACCTGGTACTTGTTGCGGTCCGCTCGGTACCGGATGCCGTCCGGCAGGGGCTTCCTGCTCTTCGGATCGCGCCGCACAGACGCTTCACCGGGCGAGCGCACGAGTCCCACCCGCTTCGAGGAAGGCTTTGATTGCCGACGTCTTCCACAGCATGTGCTTGCCCATCTGCGCGTCGGGGAACGGCACTCGCGCCTGTCTGCGGAGCGCATCGAACGTCGACAGCGGCACCCGGCATCGCGCGGCAACCTCCCGCCGAGTCAGGTACTCGTCCGCGTCGATCGCCTCCTCCAGGGGCGCATCCATCACTTCCAGGTCGTCACGCATCTCCTTCTCCTTCCTTCGATGTAGACCTCGTCCTGCGGGCATCACGCCACTCACGAGCTGCACGAGCGGCCTCCGTGGCGAGAGCGCGATCCCCGTCGGTGAGCCAGCCCATGCCCGCGAAACTCCACGACCCGACGACCAGGACCTCGTCAATGTCATGCCCGTCATCGCGCATGCGCTCGAGCACCCGATCGACGCGCCAGCGCCTGCGTGCCCCGCGAAGCGATCCGAGCGTCACCGAGTAGCGACGGGACTTCGACGAGAAGTGGCCCCGGAACCCGAGCATGTTCGACCACTTCGACAGCAGCGCGTACGGGCCATCCACCCCGTCTCGTTCTGAGATCGCGGTCGCCACCTCCTTGAGCCGCTGAACGTGCGGACGTTGCGCGCCTGAGCCGTCGAGGTCGTCGGTTGCTTTGGTCGCGTACTTAGCGATGTAGGCGGCGACTGCACGGTCGGACAGCGCACCGTCCAGGCCGTCGCGGCGAACGATCGGGCGCACGTCGAGCTGCTTGCCCCAGCGGAGGACCCGCGGCGCCAGCTCCCCCGGTACGCGAGGCGCTTCGAAGGCGACGCGTCGAGCTGCACTTCGGATGGCGGCGACGAGGTGACCCTCCGTGACCCACGACGGCGGCGCAGCGAACTCAGCGAACTCGTTCACGCCGTCAACGCGCACGATCGCGTGAAAGTGCACCGCGCCGCGCCGCTGGAATTCGGCGACCTTGGCGAACTGCACGCGGACGACTTCGGCGGCAGCTCGCTGCGTAAGGCCCAGCTCGTGAGCGAGGCTCCTGCGCAGCTGGATTGTGAAGCGCCGCCAGAGCTCCGGCGCGAAGAACTGCCACGCGATGTGGCCCACGTAGTCGTAACAGTCAGCACACAGCGGGTCACCGAGCTGCGGGTCCTCCGCCTCGTGGCCGCACCAGCAACCGCGGGGCCGACCATGCTCACACTCACCGTTCCGGCGCGAGGACGCGACGGAGTGCACCGCACCGAACGAGGGCGCCGTGAGCGTGAGGAACACCATCGGATGCTCCGCCACGCTCTCGGGGACGTCCTTCATCCCGCCGGCGGCACCAGCCATGATCATGTGCCAGGTGTCGCCCTTGTACTCGTGACTGCATGACTCACAGCGTCGGGCCCGACGGTTGCCGCAGCGCGTGAAGGTGAGACCGTCGGGCTGCGCCTGCGCCGAGAACTCGCCCACGACCTCGCCAGACTGAGCGTCGAGCGTGACCGAGGATCCGATGAGCCGCACGGGCTTCGAGCAGAAGCCAGTTCGGGCAGCCCCGGCCATCCAACGCTCGAACTCCGGACTGCGCAGGCGCGCGGCGACGGATTCAGCGAGGCTCATCGTCGACCACCTCCACCGGAACCGCGCATCCGACGGCGTATACCGCGGCGACCGTCGCATCCTCGCGCAGCACGGGTCGACACACGGCATCATCGAGACCGTCAGCGCGCCGTTGCTCCTGCCACACGAGGATCTCGTCGTCACTGCAGAAGAGGTTCGCCGTGCGCCCGTAGTCGTCGAAACCTCGAGTGCCATCGTCGTCATAGGTGGCGCGATACTGTTGCGCGTCGCGATCCCAGGTCAGCTCGAGGTTGCAGCCGGGACGAGTGGCATCATCGACAGCCACCGAGCTCTCCACGGTGGAACTGCCCAGGCCATAGCCCGCAGCCGCTCCGACACCCCCGGCCAGTGCGAGGCCGACGAGGCCGCCGGCGACGGCCCCCACCCGCTTGCTTGTCTTGCTCATGCTTCCTCCTTGCTCGTTGTCTTCGTTCGACGGCCGCGCGGTCGTCGAGCTGGTTCTTCCGGCTCCTTGGGGATCTCGATCGGCCGCGGATGCGGGGCGCGGAACGTCGCCGCCGCCTCGCGGATCTGGTCATCGGCGAAGTAGGCCGCACGTACCCGCCGAGGCGCACCGCCCTCATCGGGAAGGACGTAGGCGACGCCCGGTGTCGAAGACGGAATCTCGTGGCACAGCGCGCCGGCCGAGACCGCGCCGTCCCCGAGCACCATCGCCGTCTCCATGCGATCGCGTAGCCGGAGACCGACCGTCTGAGTGAAGAGACCACGCGCGGGCAGAGTCTCTTTACGCGGATCCTGAAGGCACGCGAACACCACGAATCCAACGGCGCGCCCCTGTGACGCGAGCGTTGCGAGCGCCGCGTTGGCTCGTCTCAGCAACTCGCGATCCGTCTCATACGACGTGAGTGCAGCGAGTTCGTCGATCAGCACGATGACGGTCGGGCTCTCCGGCGAGGCCAGATGCTGCCGCGTGTGCCCCGCCAGAGACCGAGCACGCTCTTGCATCTCCCGCACGGCTTCCTCGAGAAGAAGCACGGAGCGCAGCGCGTCGTCCGCAAACCTCGTAAGCAGCGCGCGACCCATGGCGAGTTCCATTCCGCCCTTACGGTCGATGCCCCAGACCTCGACGCTGCCTTCGCGGATCGGCTGCGCCAGGCCCAGGAGAAGCCCCCAGACAAGCGAGGCCTTGCCGCTGCCCGATGCGCCAGCGACGAGAGTGTGAGGACCGACAGGCAGCCGCCACTCCTCTCCGCCCTCACCGAGCCCCATGACGACGGAGCGGCCGTCCCATCCCTCACCGATCGGCAGCGAGAACGGACGGGCAAGCGCATCGGTGTACTCAATGTGCAGCGCCAGGGCACTGAGCCGATCGCCGGCAACCGTCACGCGCACCGCCTCGAACGCCTGTGCGATCCGGCCGCACTGCACGACCAGGTCCTCGCGCGTCAGCCCCGGTGGCGGGAACACCGGGAGCACGCAGGTCCATCCGTTCCAAATCGGCTGGCCTGCCCCGGTCACGACGTGCTTGCCGGTGAAGTCGCGCACTTCAAGCCCCAGGTTCACCGCGAGCGCAGGCCAGGCCGCGAGAATCTGCTTCCCTCTCGCATCTCGCCAGCGACGATTCAGGACCTCCCCCATGCGACGACCGGCGAGCACCCGTCGCAGCACGATCGCCGCGAGCATGCCGAAGACGAGCCAGTTGGTGAGCTGACCAACGGCCGGGTTCCCGTGGAAGAACGTCAGGACCACGAGGAGGAGCAGCAGCCACTTGCCGGCACGCCACAGCCGGGGCCACTCCCCCGCCCAGTACAGGCGCTCAGTGCGCCATGACCAAGGCATCACTCGCTCCCGCGGGGCTTCGGCGCCGGCTTCATCTCGCGGGCGCGCAGCGAATATGCGACGCGCGGCCGGCCGCCGTTCTCCTTGACGTAGGGCGTGACTGAGAGCCCTTCGAAGAGAACAGGTCGGAACGGGAGCCCACCGGCCTCCGGCGGCGCCTGGGGCTCCGTGACGCTCGCGATCTTGACCGTCACCTCGTTCTGCCCCTTGCGAGCCTCGGGATCGGCGTCGATCACGCGCACCTGCCAGAGCGGATGCCCCGAATGCTTGTCGAGGTCCTGCCCCTGCCGCTCGCCGTCATCCGACCACCTCACGACGGGCTCAACCTCGCCCACCATGTACGCGCCCCGAGGGAAGTACGCCTCGAAGCTCACCGGGATCGCTGTCTGCAGTGCCATTGCCAACTCCTCTCAGTTAGTGAGCGTTTCGCTCACATACCCAGAATGGCACTTACTTCTTACCGAGTCAACGTTTTTCTCACTTTGGTCCTTCTTGGCTTGCGGCTATGGCGAAGTGGCCGCCGAGTAAGCTGACCGGTGTGGAGGTGGCCCCATGGGTGAACAGTTGACGACCCTCGCCTGGGGGGTTGTTCCCGAGCCCGTTCGCGGCGTGCTCCAGCGACTGAAGGAGCGCGCCGCCGAAGGCGTCGACGCCATGGACACCGACAAGATCGGTGGAGGCACCCCCAGGAACCACGACGAAGCGTTCCTCAAGATGTCTTGGGCGGCGGAAGCGGCGGACCGCGCCACGCGCGACTATCGCAGCGTCTTCAACGCCTACGCCCACAAGTTCCATCAACCGAAGCCACCGATCGGTGAGCTGGCGGCGATGCAGGGCGCGATCACGCAGTCGTTCGCCAAGCGATACACGCCGAAAACCGTCGCCGCGATCGAAGCACTGCTGTCGCCACAGCCCGACCTCGAGGCCATCCGTGTGGGTATCCGCGCGCTCGGCTTCGAGGACCTACGTGGAATCACGGACACTCTGGACGATGCGCTTGCCGAAGCGGAGGCTGATCCAAAGTTCCAGCCTTGGTTGCCTGCGGCGGACAAGGCGCGCAACACCAGCCGAGCGATCCTCAGCGAGGTCGACGAGCAACTGTGAGAACTTTCTTTACTCGTTCAAGGCCGACCTTCGGTCGGCTGGGCGGGCACGGCACTGCGGTGCGTCCGGTCCTCGCTACGCTGCGGTCCGGGCGCTCCTCGGCCGCGCCCGCCCGCCCCTTCGTCACGGCAGCGATGTGGCGTCGACAAGCACAGATCGGAAGGAGTGCCGGTGTCGCGATTGTCGGATCTGCTGCGAACGCTTGAACAGCTCGACCCCAAGCTTGCGAAGGATCTTGACGACGAGATCCGCCCGCTTCAGAAACGTCTGCCGTTCGGCCTAAACTTCGAGCGCCACGCGCCTGAGGCGGTCGAGCTGGCTGGCCACCGCATCCGCAAGGGGAACAAGGTCCGCGTGCTCCCTCCTCGTGGCTCCACCGAGCGGGGTGACCAGCGCCTCTGGTTCGTCGACTCGATGCGCGGGAGTTTCGCCGAAGTCTCCACGCCGAACGGCGAACAGCGGGAGACGCAGCTGGTCCCGGTCGAGGACCTGATCCTCGTGGCCGAGTTCCGCGACCGCATCTACCCTGGACTCCGGCCCGATGGCATTGTGGGACGGGGCGGCGACAAGCCATACCACACCGTTATCAGAGGCGAGAACTTCCACGTTCTTGAACTGCTCACATTCACGCACGAGCAGAGCGTGGACGCGATCTACATTGACCCGCCCTACAACTCAGGCTCCCGTGACTGGAAGTACAACAACGACTACGTGGCCGATGATGATCTATACCGCCACTCAAAGTGGTTAGCCTTCATGGAGCGACGCTTGAAACTTGCGAAGCGCCTGCTCAATCCCAATGATTCAGTGCTTATCGTCACGATCGACGAGAAAGAATACCTGCGGCTCGGCCTGCTACTGGAGCAGACGTTTCCTGAAGCGTCGATCTCGATGGTGAGCTCTGTCATAAATCCCGCCGGAGCAGGACGCGTCTCGGACTTTTCACGTACCGATGAGTACGTCTTTTTCTTGAGGATCGGCAGCGCCCGCGTGGCACCGGAGGACAGGCAGCTAACAGAGACGCCAGTGGTGTGGGACACGCTGCGTCGTAGCAGTCTCGCCGGCGCACGCGGGCGGAAAGGCCGGGGGGCGTGCGGGCCGAATCAGTTTTATCCGATCTATGTCGATCGGGAGTCAGGCCGAATCCGCTCAATTGGCGAGCCAATGCACGAGCACGTTTCAGTCGCAGATGTGCCATCGCGCCCGGGGTGCGTGGCGGTGCTGCCGATCCGACCAGACGGCACCGAGATGAACTGGGGAATCACTCCGGATGTTGCGCGGGAAAGGCTCGCTCATGGCCATCTACGGGCCGGAAAGCACACGCCCGGCGCGCCGCAGGAGTATGTGATCAGCTATCTCACCGCCGGAATCGTTCGCGACATCGGTCTGGGGAAGGCGATCGTCAAAGGACACCGCGAAGACGGCTCCGTCGATGCGTACTATCCGACAGGGCGCGAGAAAATGCCCACCAGCAACTGGAACCGTAGTTCACATGATGCCCAGCGGTACGGCACGGAAATCCTCAAGGCGCTTGTTCCGGGGCGAGCGTTTCCATTTCCGAAATCGCTGTACGGCGTGGAAGACGCCCTTCGGTTCTTCATTGCGGACAAGCCCGACGCCGTCGTGTTGGATTTCTTTTCTGGCTCGGGCACGACTGCACACGCCGTCATGCGCTTGAACAAGCAGGACAACGGGCGACGCCAGTGCATCTCAGTCACCAACAACGAGGTCTCGGCCGAGGAGCAGGCCAAACTGCGCAAGCGGAAGCTGCGTCCGGGCGACCCCGAGTGGGAGCAGTGGGGCATCTGCGACTACATCACAAAGCCACGCATCCGCGCCGCAATCACCGGTGAGACGCCTGACGGCTCCTCGATCAAGGGCGACTACAAGTTCGTCGACGAGTTCCCGATGTCCGATGGGTTCGAGGAAAACGCCGCGTTCTTCACCCTTAGCTACGAGTCTCCGTGGATGGTCGAGGCAGACAAGGCGTTCGCCGCTATCGCACCGATGCTTTGGCTGCGAGCCGGTGCCGTCGGCGAGCAGATCCACTCGATCGAGCACGGTTGGGCTGCCACTGACAGCTACGGCATTCTCAAGGACCTGGACCTCGCTAGCGACTTCATCACCGAACTCCAGCGCCGCGAGGGAATCCGCGTCGCCTACGTGGTCACCGACGACGACGGGCGCTACCAACAGGTAGCGAGCGAGATTCCGGGCATCGAGACGGTGCGCCTTTACGAGGACTACCTGCGCAATTGTGAGAGCACGGGTGACATCTGATGCGGTTCACGCTGAAGGACTACCAGGCCGACGCTGTCGGCGACACACTGCGCGAGCTCGCCTCGGCAAAGGACTTCTACCGAAGCGCGAGCAAGCGCGTATCGTCTGTGGCCCTGACCGCGACCACCGGTGCGGGCAAGACTGTCATGGCGGCCGCCGTGATCGAAGCAATGTTCTGGGGCAGCGACGATTTCGACGTGGTGCCTGACGAGGGCGCGGTGGTGCTCTGGTTCAGCGACGACCCTGCGCTGAACCAGCAGACCCGTCACCGGCTTGAGCAGGCGTCGGACCGCCTGCGGAACAGGCTAGTGACCGTCGAGCATCCTTTCCGCTATGCGAAGCTGCTGCCGGGTCACGTGTACTTCCTGAACACCTCGAAACTCTCGCGAAACAGCCTCCTAGTGCGGGGCCACGATGACACGAACACGCTCGACGGGATGCAATTGCACCCAGATACCGTGCCGTTCACGTTCTGGGACACGCTGCGCAGCACGATCGAGGACGGCGATCTCACGCTCTACATGGTTCTCGACGAGGCCCACCGAGGCATGGGAAAGCGGCCCACGGACACTCCGACCATCGTGAAGCGCCTCATCAACGGCCACAGCGGCGTGCCGCCGGTGCCGATCGTATGGGGTATCTCTGCTACCGTGCAGCGATTCGAGGCGGCGATGACCGAAGCCGAGGTCCAGTCGAACCGCGTGCACCTCGGCACTGTGCAGGTCGATCCCGTGCGCATCCAGGAGTCTGGCCTCCTGAAGGACGACATCGTGCTCGACTTCCCAGCGGAGACCGGCGACTTCAACACGGTGCTGCTTCGCCGAGGCGTGCGCAAGGTGAAGGCGCTATCCGACGCATGGGCGACGTACGCAGCGGAACAGGGCATCGACCCGATCAAGCCGCTGATGGTGCTCCAGGTGCCGAACAAGCCCGCGGCCGATGAGATCGCCTCCGCCATTGACGTGATCCGCGACGAGTGGCCGGAGCTGGAGTCTGACGCGGTCGCCCATGTCTTCGGGGACCACACCGCACAGACGTTTGGCATGCACAGCGTGCCGTATATCTCTCCCGAGCGCGTGCAGGATGCCTCGTACATCCGGGTGCTGCTCGCCAAGGACGCGATCAGCACGGGGTGGGACTGCCCCCGCGCAGAGGTGATGGTGTCATTCAGGCCGGCGAAGGACGAGACGCACATCACGCAGCTGCTCGGCCGCATGATCCGCACGCCCCTCGCGCGACGTATCGAGGGCAACGACCTGCTCAACAGTGTCGAGTGCATCCTGCCAAGGTTCAGCAAGTCGACTGCAAGCCTCGTGCTGGAGAAGATCATGGGCAACGACCTGACGGGAGGCGACGGCACGGGCCAGCGCGTGCTCGTCGACCCGCAGCTCATGACGCCGAACGACGTGGTGCCCGACGAGGTCTGGGAGCTGTTCCAGGCGCTGCCAGCGGAGACTCTGCCGCGGAAGCACGCCAACCCCATCAAGCGGGTCACGTCGCTCGCGCATGCCCTCGCAGCCGACGGCCTCGTGCCGGACGCGGGCAAGATCGCCCACGAGCGCCTCCACGGTGTGCTGAACGGAATGGCTGCCCAGTACGCCAAGGATCTCGCAAAGGCACGTGAGGACGTGCTCACGGTCGCTGGCGGCACCGTACGAGGGCAGGCCCGCCACGGCATGCGGCGGGACGAGTCGTGGACCGAGGCCGCCGACGACCGCGCAATCCAGGACTCCTACCGCAGCGGCGCCCGCACGATCACACCGGACGTGGCGCGCAGTTACATCGAGCACCTCACGGCCGATGCTGACGACGAGGATGATTTTCGTGACGCCTACGTCCGGGTCGCGGCGCTCGCGATGCTGACACAGACCCGTGCGAAGCTCGACGAGGAGGCAGACGCCATCTCGAAGGAGTGGCTCGATCAGCACCGTGTCGCGGTCAAGAGCCTGCCCGAGTCGCGGCAGAGCCTCTACGCGGAGATCACCGCCATGAGCACCGACCCGCAGCTGATCTCGATGGCTCTGCCTAAGAACCGCCAAGAGGAGACGAAGCGAGCCGTCGGCGACAGCGAGCAGGTCCTCGAACGGCGTGCCCTGCATCTACTCTCCGATGACGAGGGGATGTTCCCGGTCGGCAAGCTCAACCCAGATGAGCTCGAGGTCCTCGACACCGAGATGGCTCGCCCCGGCGTTCTGGCCTGGTACCGGAACCCGACGGGTGGGCGAGACTCGATGAGCATCGCCTACCGCGGCTCGCACGGCGAGTGGCGCACGTTGAGGCCCGATTTCCTATTCTTCGTCGACACCGAGGACGGCGTGCGCGCGAGCATCGTAGATCCGCACGGCCACTGGCTGCCGGACGCCGCTTGGAAGCTGCACGGCATGGCGAGATTCGCCGAGGTCTACGGGGACGGGTTCCACCGGATCGAGGCGATCAGTCGCGTCGACGGGAAGCTCCGAGTGCTTGACTTCAAGCTCGCGGACGTGCGGGCGAAGGTACTTGACGAGTCGGATGCTCGGTTCGCATACGACCGAGCAGCTGTGGCTTACTAGAACATCACGCGGCGAGGATGCGACAGCGACCACCCAACATGCGCGGCGGAATGACCGCGAGGCGCTCTCGAAGCCGCGTGGTTCTTCAGAGCTACCCTTTGCACAGCGGCCGCTGGAGTCTGCCGAGTAGAGAGTGATGAGGATCAAATGACTGCAAGCTCAATCGACTTCGGCCTCGCCGGGATCGGCGCCCAACTCAAGCAGCGTTTGCTCAAGGTGCCGATCTATCAGCGCTCCTACGCCTGGGAGAAGGACCAGGTGGAGGAGTTCTGCTCTGATATTCGCGGCGCGTTCAACAGCGAGCCACGCGAACATTTCATGGGGACGATCGTCCTCAGCGAGGACGACTCACGCGCGACAATCATCGACGGACAGCAGCGTCTGGCAACGACGGCGCTCCTCCTATGTGCCCTGCGCGATCACTATCGCCAGCAGCAGGAAACCAATCGCGCCGACAGCATCAATCGAGACTTTCTGAACTCCTACTCTGATGACGAGGACGACTTCATCCCCCGTCTGACCCTCAACTCTGAGGATGACGAGTTCTTTCGTCAGTTCGTCGTCGAGGGATCTGAACAAGTGGCACCCACACGTGCCTCACATCCGCTTATCGCGGCCGCGTATCAGCGACTTCGAGAGTTTGTGGCGGAGGAAGCTCAGAATGCTGGCTCTGGGTGGGTGAGCCGGCTCGTTGCATGGCGAAAGTTCATCGAAGAGGGCCTCAACGTGATTCACGTTTCGGTGGCGACCGAGTCGGACGCTTTCCTGATCTTCGAGACGTTAAATGACCGTGGGGCGAAGCTCACACTTGCCGATCTGCTAAAGAGCTACCTTTTCGGACGAGCATCCCTGACGCACGGTGGTTTGGATCAAGTGCGAGAGCGCTGGCTTATCGCCTTGGGCGCACTGGACACGGACCAAGACCTCTTCATCACGTTCCTTCGCCAGTACTGGAGTTCCATGCATGGTGCAACCAGAGAACGCGACCTGTACAGACGAATCAAGGAGAGCGTCACTACTTCGGCTCAGGCGATCTCGTTCGCGGGCGAGCTGGAGAAGGCTTCGGTGCTGTACGCGGCACTGCTTGATCCGGGCCATGGGTACTGGCAGGGCTGGGGAACCGAAACGAAGGCCAACATCGAGACTCTGAATCGTCTCGGACTTGAGCAGAACCGCCCTCTTCTCCTCGCCGTGCTTCAGCATTTCAGCCGGAGCGAGGCGCAGAAGGCACTTCGCTTGGCGGTCAATTGGGGTGTCCGCGGTCTCGTTGTTGGCGGTATCGGCGGCGGCACAGCGGAGAAGGCGTACTGCGAAGCCGCGATCAAGGTCCGCCAGGGCACAGCAAAGCAAGCGTCTGAACTGCTGCCATCCGTGAGCGCAATCGTCGCCACCGATGACGAGTTCGAGAACGCCTTCGCCACCATTCGCGTGCCTAGGACGAACATAAGCCGGTATTACCTGCTCGCTCTCGAGCGAGAGTCGCAGGGGCAGGCGGAGCCGGAGCTCGTACCGAACGCTGATGAGAATGCCGTCAACCTTGAGCACGTGTTGCCAAAGCGAGCAACCGCGTCGGCGTGGCCGAGCTTCACAGGCGATCTCCGAGCTGAGTGGGTCGACCGCCTAGGCAACCATTGCCTCTTGCGGAAATCCGAGAACGACGCGATTGGCAATCATGAGTTCAGCGTGAAGAAGCCTGTCCTGCTCGCCTCAACCCTCAGTCTCACCTCGGAGATCGGCAAAGAGAGCGATTGGACGCCGGCATCGATTGCCGATCGGCAGCGCCGGCTCGCGAGCCTCGCCGTTCAAGTATGGAAGCGAATCCTCTGACGCCGACTAGCTCGGGCCGGTCCCGGGCCGGGAACCCGGCTGAATCCATCCACGACCGGCCATCACCAACGAGCACGACTTCCGCGGAATCACGGGGGATGCCAGCACTGCACTCGTGAGCACCCGCAAACCCGGCGCATACAACTGAAGATCCTGAAGTCACGGAATCGACGCCCGTCAGAGCCCTACCATCTCACGAGCGTCTCGCGCAGGCGTCTATTATTTGAGCGCAGAGCCTCAACGGCGGGCATTGCACGCCACGACGTCCAGGCGCGGTCCACGAAAGGCTATCCTATGGTCCGAAAGCTATACAAATATCTCGGCCGCGAGCTCGCAGGAATAGCGCTCACGCATGACGGCGCAACTCTAAAGTTCTCTCTGCCGAAGGACTTTAATGATCCTTTCGAGCTGTTTCTAACCGTGGATCGTAATTCCCCCCCCGAAACCCTCGCTTTCTACGAGGAAGCAATCGGAGAGATAGAGGATATGCCCACGACATGCTTCTCGAGCCACCCTGATGTGGTTCCGATGTGGGCTCACTACGGCCAGAACGGCCAGGGGTTCGTCATCGAGGTTGATGAAGATGTTCTGCGCGCTGAGCTCCGCGACGACAGCGTCATTCAGGACGTAATATACCGCGACTCGGCCACCGATGAACTCGCGGGATTGCTCACGCGCGCTCAATATCGCCAGAAACCTAGAGACATCTATTTTCTCCGTAATGCCGTCTACAACGCCGCCTACTTCACAAAGGCGACGTGCTGGTCGTACGAGAAGGAAAGGCGTCTCGTCCTAAACGATGCGACCAAGCTCCTCCAACTGGATGGGTATTCGGTCCTTCCAATCCCGCGCCAATGCGTGACCGCGGTAATCCTCGGCTCGAACGTTGATGCTGGCACGGAGTCGAAACTGCGCGCGTATGCAGCGGGAATTGGTTGCAACGTGTATAAGTGCAGAATCGGGAGAAGTAGCATCACCCCCTTCTTCACGAATTCGGACGGTTCGACTTATGTCTTTGCGGACGGCGCAATCTCAGAAGCTGAGAACTTCTGCCAATCGTGCGGTGAGCCTCTGGAAGAGGGCAATAGCTGCTCATGGTGCAGGATCCAGGAAGCGGATCGGTATCTTGCAGCGGAGAGCAACCCTTGGCGACTGATTGCTTCAGCAGGGCTCCTGCAGGATTACATCAACTCGATGAACTCGGTCGGCAAGAAGTACTCGCGCTAGCGTATCCAACCCCGCGCGCCCTGGGTTCTCCGGCGGCTCGCTCAGTACCAGCAGCGGAGCGGCTCGCACAACGGTTCTACATCTGAACGTCTTGCTTTAGGAGCTTCGGTGCCGGTTCCGTGCCGGTAGGTCCGCTGAAACCACTCTCAACCACCCGCGACCAACCACGACAACTTGCGCGGAGTCACGCGGGAGTTGAGTACCAACCAGAACCCATTGCCCCACCGAATCCAACTGAAAATCGTGAGGTCACGGGATCGACGCCCGTCGGAGCCACAAGGACCGTCGTTACAACGGTCCCAGAAACCCTCGCGTAGCTTCTACATCGCGGGGGTTTTGCTTTGCCCTGGTGAGGGCGGGTTCCACCTCCGGGCGTTGAGGGTCAGTTCCTCCCCCGGGTCATTGAGGGCGGGTTCCTCCCCCGGTCGTTGAGGGCCGGCTCCTCCCCGGTCGTTGAGCGAGCGGAGCGAGACGAAACGCGCTGCTCCGCCCGGTCACGATCCCTCACTACCGCCTCGGCTTGACCGTGAGCCACGAAACGAGGGTGGACCGCAGCGCATAGCGTTCGCCGTCACGTGTCTCGGCGACCTCGGTGGGCTTCCGCTCCGTCTTGATGACGTCATAACCGCCAAAGACCTCACGAAGCAGACGGTCGGCGTCTCGGCTCGAGATCTCGCTCTCCAGGAGGGCGGGTCTGCGGCGGCCGTCTTCGGTGACCTCAACGGTCCGCGACGATCGCGATCGCGGCCACGCCACCTGGCCGGAGTGCGGCCTCGATGCGGTTCAGGAGAGAACGGACTGCGCCGAGATCGTAGGCGATGACCGGTCCGCGACACGGTAGATGAGCAAGGACATCAGTAAGAAGGCGGTGCGGCCTGGCCAGCCACGATCCGGGCTCTCCGAGTGCCTTCGATGCATAGAGCTCCTCGTGATAGCGCACGGTCTCTCGTCGCGCCGCGTCGTACCGCTTGTGTGCGCCGGTCATCCGATGATTCAAGCGCACCTGACCTGCGACGCGTCTCTCACGGGCGCTCGAGCGAGTCCAGCCACGCGTCGACGACGGAGAACGGGATGGGCGCGAAGCCGAAGGCATCGACCCCGACATGGAACTGGCGGCCATCCGCGCCGCGATCGCGAGCGTGAGTGTGGCCATGGATCAGGGGCAGCCCCTCGTCCACCGGGCGGTGCCTCCCATGGCGCTCGGTCTCCGTCGAGTCGCCGCGATACGGATAATGCGACGCGAGCAGCGGCCCTCCATGACGTTCCCCGATGAGCAGCTCTGGAAGCACCGTCCAGCCCGCGTCCTCGTAGATCGGCCGAAAGCGCTCGATCGCCCGCTTCGTCTGCGTCGCCGATGAGACGCGATCGTGGTTGCCCGGCACGAGCCAACGGCGTCCATGCAACCTGCGCGTGAGTTCGAGGCTCTGCTCGATCGGGCCGAGCGCGACATCCCCGAGGTGCAGCACAACCGCGTCCGGAGCGACGGCGTCATTCCACCGCCGGACGAGCTCTGCATCCATCGCCTCGACCGCGTCGAAGGGCCGCCCTGCCAGCGCGCTGATGCGGGCGTGCCCAAAATGTGTGTCCGAGGTCACGAAATCGACCACGTCGAAGTCGAAGGCGCCATCGGGGGCGAAGAAGGTCACCGAAACCCGCCTTCTCCGCCCTACAGCTCGATCCAGTACCGCCGCAGCAGCGGATGGCCGTGCGCCGACTGGTCCGAGACATCCTCGAGCACGCCCCCGGCGCCCTCGATCGTCCGCGCGGAGCCCACGTTGTCGTCATCGCACGTGAGCATCACCCGATCGAGGCCGATCTCGCGCGCCCGCTCGAGCGCGAGAGCGAGCCCTCGCGACGCGTAGCCGCGCCGCCGGCGGGAGGGGCGGACCGAATAGCCGATGTGCCCGCCGACCCGGCGCAGGTAGTCGTTCAGAGCATGCCGGAACGACACGAAGCCCACGACCTCGCCCTCGTCGACGATCCAGTAGAGGTCGTTGTGCACGAGACCGCCCGGGAGGACGCGCGAGGTGTCCGCGATCTCCGCGGCCTTGGCGACGAGCTTCTCGCACGTCGCCCGGTCTCCCGACGTCGGCGGCGTCAGCCCCGACCCATCCACATGCACGCCGCCGAACTCGTCGATCGCGGCCGACCAGCTGTCGAAAAGCTCGAGCGTGGGTCGCATGAGGGTGATCGCCATCCGCCCAGCACAGCAGATCAATGGCACCCGCGCAAAGGCGCGCGTGGTGGATGGTGGGGGCTGGGTTGTCTCAGAAGGGTGGGGGCTGGGGGTCGTGGATGGCGTGGTGTCGTCGCCGGGGTTCGGGCTCGGTGACGTACACGTGCCCGAGCGGGCTGGTCCACTCGATGCCGCCGCCCTCGAGCGCCCGAGGAGACCACCTCGTGTGATGCCGCAGGTAGTGATGCGGCCGGCACAGGGCCTCGAGGTTCTCCGCGCTCGTCGGGCCGCCGCGGGAGTACTCCCGGACGTGGTCCTTCTCGCACCCCGGGGCCGGGCGCGAGCAGCCCGGGAACCGGCAGCACTCGTCGCGCAGCTCGACCAGACGACGGATCGCCGCCGTCGGCTGGTAGTGATCGACGGTCAGCAGAGCGCCGGTGTCGGGGTTCTGGAAGATCCGCTCCCACCCCGGCGCGTACCGCGCGAGCCGGCGGGCGGTCTCGGCCGGGACCGGCCCGTACCCCGCCAGCATCGCCGGCCCGTCATCCAGCCCGACCAGACTCGTCACCGGGACCGTCACCGCGACCGTCCCGCGCACCCCCGCCAGCCGCTCCGGATCCCCGTCGATCGGATACCCCGTCGGCGCCCCCGTCAGCAGCAGGTTCCCCGCCAGATCCGCCCGCCGCTGCGTGCGCGTCACCCGCACCCGCTCCGCCTCCCGAGCCCCCTCCCGCTCCCCCGGCGCGCACCGCCCCGGAAACAGCCCCGCATCCCGCACCGCCAGCCCCGGATCGACCACCGGGTCGGGGGCGCCGCCGGGCACCCGCACCGCGCCCTGGTCGATCCGGTTCCCCTCCCGATCCACCCGGAACCCCAACCCGTCCCTCGTCACTCCCACCGCCGCATCCGCCGCATCCCGCGCCAGCCGCGCCGCCTGTGCTTCACGGTCCGCGCGGCGCTCATCGGCCTCGACCAGACGCGCCATCTGATCCAGCCGGTCCGCGACCGCCGCGATCACCGACGCCTCGTCCCGCATCACGAACTCACCCAGCCCACCCGGCAGAGCCCGCGTCCACGTTCCCCGCTTCTCCCGCGCCGCCGCCTGACCCTCCGCCACCGGAACCGGATGCAGCACCGTCGCCAGCTCGCTCGCGAACACCCGCAGCTGCCGCGGCGTGGCCTCCTCCGCGAACCCCAGCACCCGCCGCAGGAACTCCCCCAGCACCGCATCCGGCAGCCCCTGCGCGACCTCCCGGATCACGTCCGCGTGCTTGCGCGTGATCCGCCCCGCCGACAGCGCCGCCCGCACCTGAGGCAACCGCGCCTCCAGCAGCTCCGCGTCCGCCATCCGCGCCTCCACCTCCCCCACCGGCACATGCAGCGCCACCGCGAGCTCGGCCGCGACCGCCCGCCACGGGAACGCGAACTCCGAATCCGACCCCGACCGCTCCATCTGCGCCCGCGCCACCCGCGCCGCCACCGCGAACGCCTGCACCTCCGCCGCCGCAGCCGACGCCACCGCCCGCCGGAAACCCGTCAACGTCTCCCGCACATTCGACAGCACCCACCGCTCCTCCACCGTCGCATCCCACGACAGCGGATCCACAAACCGCGGCTTCCTGCTCGTCACACCCCCATCATCAACCCCACCACCGACATTCGAACGGGCTGGCGGAAGAGGTGATCCCGAGAATCCGACCAGCATGTCGGGGTGCCTCGGCGGCTCGTCGGAGGCCCCAGCCGCGCTCGGTCAGCCGCGCTCGGTCAGCGTCGAGGCGTCGAGAACCGGGAACGGGCCGCGGCAGGACCGCCCGGCCGCCTGGTCACTCCGCCGGCAGCGTCACCGTCGGCAGCGGCATCGGCGTGACCGGCGTCTGGGTCTGCGACGGCGATGGCGACGGGGTGGACGGCTCGCTCGTCTCGGGGGATGGCGCCGGCTCGGTCGTCTCGGGGGATGGCGCCGGCTCGGTCGGCGGCGGGCTCGTCGCGGGCGGCTGCGTCGTGGGAGGCGGCGTCGTCGCGGGCGGCTGCGTGGGCGGCGGGCTCGTCGGAGGCGGCGTCGTCGCGGGCGGCTGCGTGGGCGGCGGCGGGCTCGTCGGAGGCGGTGTCGTCGGCGGCGTGCTCGGCTTCGGCGTCTCGCTCGGCTTCTCCGAGGGCTGCGGGTTCTCCGACGGCTTCGGCGGCTCGCTCGACTGCGGGCTCTCGGCGGGCTGCGGGTTCTGCGATGCGCGCGGGTCAGGAGCCCACGGCTTGATGTCGACCGGCTCGCCGGCCCCGTCGAGGTAGCGACGCGGGTCGACCGGGACGCCGTTCACGTGCACCTCGAAATGGAGGTGGTTCCCAAAGCTGCGACCGGTGTTGCCCACGAGGCCGATGGGATCGCCCGCCTCGACCCAGTCGCCCTCCTCGACCACGCGGCTCCCGTGCGTCATGTGCCCGTAGAGCGTGCGCACGCCGTTGACGTGCTGGATCATGACCGCGACACCGTAGCCGTAGTGGCTCTCGCTCGAGAGCACGACGATGCCGGGTGCGGCCGCGCCGATGGGCGTGCCGCCGGGCGCCGCGATGTCCATGCCCATGTGGCGACCGTTGCGTGCCCCGAACTGGTCGGTGAGCACAGGGTTCGCGATCGGCCACAGGAAGGTGTCGAGGGACGCGAGCTTGCCGTCGTCCCCGAGGCGCGAGAGGTCGACGTCGATGCCCGCGGCGATCGCCGCGCGGATGAGCTTCTCGCGCGCCTCGCGCCGCAGCTTCGTCACCTCGTCGACGGTCGTCGCGCCGTAGTCGCTTCCGGCGAGCGCTGGCACCTCGATCGCGCCGGCCTCGGCGAACGCCGCCGCCTCATCCGAGAGGCCCGCGGTCGGCGACTCGGGGCGCTCGAGGTCGTCGGACACCTCGCCGTCGTCGACCGCGATCGAGACCGCCGCGACCGGCTCGCTCTCGGGCGGCGCGCCGGCCGCCGCGAGGGCGCCGGCTCCGGTGGCCGCGGCGACGAGGGCCGCCACGATGACGCTCGCGTGCGCGGCGCGCGTCGAGCGCACCCGCGTCGCGGATGCGTCGTTCGACTCGCCGTCGGAAGTGTCCTGCTGCATGTTTCCCCCGCGCCTATACTGACCGGTTCTCGTCGCAGACGGAAGACCCGCGGCGAGATCGGCCGTGCGGGGTGCCCGCGCACCTCCTTCAGCTGCGGGCCATCCGATGCGAGGATGGCCCGCATGAGGCGGGTCAGGGTGGTCGTCGAGGGCGTCGTCCAGGGCGTCGGATTCCGGTGGAGCACGGCGCGTCAGGCAGAGCGCAGGGATGTCGTCGGCTGGGTCCGCAACGCGGGCGCGGATCGCGTCGAGGCCGAGCTCGAGGGCGGCTCCGACGCCGTCGACGCGGTCGTCGACTGGATGCGGCAGGGGCCGACCGGCTCCCGCGTGGACGACATCGCGATCGAGGAGATCGCCCCGACGGGCGCGACCGCGTTCGAGCTGCGCCCCTCGGTCTGAGCTACTCGACGAACGTGACGTCGACCTGGATCTCGGCGGCGATCCGCTCGAGGTCGGCGACGACGTCGCCGAGGTCGACGTCGTCGGGCACCCGCAGCTCTGCCGTCGCCTCGAACAGGCGCCCGCCCGCCATGGCCGCGTCGCGCGCCTCGGTCGCCATCGACTCGATGCTCAGCGAGCGGGCGCGCAGGGCAGAGGAGATCTCGCGCACGATGCCCGGACGATCGTGCCCCAGCACCTGGAGCGTGACGCTGCGGCGGCGCGGCGCGTGCACCTCCTCGGCGGCGCGCACGACCACGGTCAGCAGCCCCTCGAGCCCCTTCAGTCCCTCGCGGAGCGCGTCGACGCGCTCGGGCGGCACCGAGACCTGGATCACGCCCGCGAACGTGCCGTCGAGCTCGGCGAGCCGGCTGTTCTCCCAGTTGGCGCCGTGGGCGTCGACGACGTCGGCGAGGGCCGCCACGAGGCCCGCGCGGTCGTCTCCGATGACGGTGAGGACGAGCGATGTCACGCTCCCCACCCTACTGAGCGGCCCCGCCGCGCACAGCCCCCGCTAGCGCGCGTCGCGGCGAGCTTCAACCCCACGACAGGGCGCCCTCCGACATGCGACCGTGAGGAGATGAATCACAGGTGGCAGCAACTCGACGCCGAGTTCCGACGCGAATGGACGGGGCACCCCGTCGACGAGATCGAACCGCACGCGCGGAAGATGGTCGACCGGCTCAGCCCCGGGGTCTCGTCGGAGCTCGCGCGCGCCTACGCGATCTCGGTCTCGGAGGGCCGCCCGTTCGGCCTGGAGTGAGCCCCGCTCAGCTCACCACGGCAGCGGGCGCTCCGGCCCGCGCTCGCTGTCGTCGGGGAGGTCGGGCAGCTCGTACCCGCCGGCCCTGATGCAGAGCCACCGCAGCTGCCCATCCGATTCGGGGTGCGCGCGCCACGTGCGCCAGACGCCCTGCCCCACCCGGACGATCGTCCCGGGGACGACGTCGACGACGTCGTCGTCGAGCCCCATCTGACCGCGCCCCTCGAGGAACACGTAGACCTCCTCGACGCGCGCATGGCGGTGCCAGTAGCCCGCCTGCTCCCCGGGCTCGAGCGCGTTCGCCGTGAGCCCGATGTACTGCATCGCGAGCTCGAAGTCGACCACGCGCCGTCCGTCGCGCGAGCTGTCGGGGCGGAAGCCGCCGAAGTGGTCGCGCCACTGGTCGAGGCCGCCGATCTCGCTCACCTGGTAGTCGCTCATGCCGCCACTCTAAGAGCGTCCGAGCGCATGGGGCTCTGCCCGCGCGCCGTTATCCAGCCGTGATGTATCAGATCCCGCGCTGACCGCTCCTCCCCTGTGACGGGAGGCGCCGGCGAGCGCGCGCCTCCCGGATGTCCACGGCGAGGCGCAGCGGGGAGACGCGATGTATTCCGGTATCGGGGAGCAGGGACCCACATCCGTCACGAGGACACCCGGCTCGCGCACGCGCCGTGGCGGAGGACACCGGTGACCGTGCTCGAGCGGGCGCTCGTCCTCGCGCCGAGCAGCCGTCTCGTCTCCCCCTCGCGGGCGAGCCGCGAAGCCGCTCCCGCGATCCGCACGCCGCGCGTGGCCCCCTCGCTCGAGCGGAGACGGCGCCTCGAGCGCCGCCACACGGCGCGCGTGCTGCTCTCCGACGCCGCCGTCGTGGCCCTCGCGGCGCTCGTCGCCGGAGCCGTCTCCTCGACCGGCCCGTCGACCGCCACGACGCTCGCCGCACGCGGCACCCTCGCCCCGTCCTCCGCGGTCGTCGCCCCCGCGCTCCCCGTGCTCTTCGCGGTCGCGCTCGGCCTCTTCTGGTGGATCGGCCTCGCCATCGCGGCACCGCGGAGCGTCCACGACACCCGCGGACGCGAGCTCGCGCGGGTCGCCGCTGTCACGCTCGACGTCTTCGGGCTCCTCGGCCTCGGCCTGGTCGTGACCGGCGCCCCCGCGATCTGCGCGCAGCTGTTCGTCGCGGCGCCGATCGGGCTCGCCGGCCTCCTCGCCGCGCGCACCATCTGGCGACGCCGGCTCACGGCCGAGCGCGCCGCGGGCCTGCGTGTCTCGCGCGCCCTCGTCACCGGCCGCCCCTCCGACGTCGCGCGCGTGTCGTCGACGATCACCGGCAGCGACGCCTCGGGGTACCGCGTCGTCGGCGCCGTGGAGTTCGACGAGGCGCCGCGCACGCAGGCGGCCGCGATGCACATCGCGCAGGAGGCGGCCCGACGCGACGCGGACGCCGTGATCGTCGCGAGCACGGCCGCCTCGGACGCCGACTTCGTGAAGCGCCTCGGCTGGTGCCTCGAGGGCACGGCCGCCGAGCTCATCGTCGCGAACGGCGTCATGGACGTCGCGCGGGCTCGGATGTCGCTGGACGCGGTGGGCGGGCTCCCCCTCGTCCGCCTCCGGATGCCGGAGTACGACGGCGGCGCCCTCGTCCTCAAGCGGGCGTTCGACATCGTCGTCTCGACGGTCGCGCTCGCGGGCATCGCGCTGATCACCCCCATCATCGCGCTCGCGATCGCCCTCGACTCCCCTGGCCCGGTCTTCTTCACGCAGGAGCGCGTGGGGCGCGACGGGCGCACGTTCCGGCTCGTGAAGTTCCGCTCGATGCGGACGACCGCGGAGGCCGAGCTCGCGCAGCTGCGCGCGCAGAACGAGGGCGCCGGCCCGCTGTTCAAGCTGCGCCGCGATCCGCGCGTCACGCGCGTCGGCCGCTTCCTGCGGCACTACTCGCTCGACGAGCTGCCGCAGTTCTGGAACGTGCTCGTCGGCGACATGAGCGTCGTCGGGCCGCGCCCGCCGCTTCCGAGCGAGGTCCTCGCGTACGACGACGCGACCGTGCGGCGGCTCTACGTGAAGCCCGGGATCACGGGTCCCTGGCAGATCGGCGGGCGCAGCGACCTGTCCTGGCAGGAGAGCGTCCGGATCGACCTCGGCTATGTCGAGAACTGGTCGCTCCAGGACGACATCTCGATCATGTGGCGCACCGTCAGGGTGATGGTCCGCCCGAAAGGAGCGTACTGATGTCCGTCATCCTCCCCGGCCACGCGCTGCCGGTCCCCTCGTTCGCCCGCGCCGCAGCGCTCAGCCGGCCGGCGGCGGCCGAGCAGGGCATCGGGCTCGGCGAAGCCCGCATCGTGGACGGCGTCCCCGTGCGGTCGCTCACCATGGCCGCCCTCGTCGACGCGATCGTCGCCATGACGCGCACGACGGGCGTCGACGTCCTCGTCGGCGTGAACGCGCACGTCGTGAACCTCGCGCGCCACGACGCGACGCTGCGCCGATTCCTCGCGACGACGACGATGAACTACGCCGACGGGCAGTCCGTCGTCTGGGCGACGCGCCTGCTGGGCGCGGCGCTGCCCGAGCGGGTCGCGACCACGGATCTCGCCGCTCCGCTGCTCGCGGCCGCCGCGCGCGACCGGCTGCCCGTGTACTTCTTCGGCGCACGCCCGGGAGTGGCGGCGGCCGCGGCCGAGCGGATGGCGCAGGAGCTGCCGGGCCTCGCGATCCGCACGAGCCACGGGTACATCCCCGACGAGGAGTCGGATGCCCTCATCCGCGACATCCGCGAGCACGGCACCCGGATCCTCTTCGTCGGGCTCGGCGACCCCGTGCAGGAGCGCTGGGTCGAGCGGCACCGCGATCAGCTGCCGCCGGTCGTCCTGACCTGCGGCGGGCTCTTCGACTGGCTGAGCGGCACGCATCGCCGGGCGCCGCAGTGGATGATCCGCGCCGGTCTCGAGTGGCTGTGGCGGCTGGGCCTCGAGCCGCGCCGGCTCGCGCGCCGCTATCTCGCGGGGAACCCCGCATTCGTCGCCGCCGTCGTCCGCCAGCGTCTCGCCGAGGCCTCGCGGCGCCCGACCCGCATCGCGCACCACCGGGCAGCATGAGCACCGTCGCCGCATCCGACCGCGCCGCCCTCGCCCGGGGCAGCGCGCTGAGCTTCGCCGGGTCCGCGGCGAGCGCCGTCCTCGGACTCGCGCTCGTCGTGCTGCTCGGCCGGCTACTCGGCGACGTCGGTGCGGGGATCGTGCTGCAGGTGATCGCGCTCTTCACGATCGCACTCGGGTTCGCCCGGTGGGGCGCCGACTCCGCCGCGCTGTGGATCCTGCCCCGCCTCGCCGACGGCGAGCGCGGCGCCATCCGCCCCGCGCTCGCGCACCTCATCGCCGTCGCGGGGCTCGGCGGAGCGGTCGGCGCGGTCGCGCTGACCCTCGGCGCCGCGCTTCTCGACGGCCCCGTGGCCGCGGCGCTTCCCGCGGCCGCATGGTGTCTCCCTCTCGCGGCGATGATGCTGACCGCGCTCGCCGGGGAGCGAGCGCTCGGCGGGGTCGGCCCCTACGTCGCGATCGGCGGCGTCGGGCTCCCGGCGCTGCGGCCGGCGGCCGTCGCCCTCGCCGTCGCCGCAGGGGGCGGCGTGGTCGCCGCGAGCCTCGCGTGGGCCGCGCCCGCGGCCCTCGCCCTCGCGGCGGCCCTGCTCGTCCTCCGCCGCCGGGTCGACGCGCTCGGCGTCGAGCCGATGACCGCGAGCGCGTTCCGGTCGTCCGGTCTTCCGCGGCGCCTGCGCCGCTACGCGCTCCCCCGTGTCGTGTCGGAGTTCCTGTCGCAGCTGCTCATCTGGCTCGACGTGCTCATCGTCGGCGCCATCGCCGGCCCGGCCGCTGCCGGGGTCTACGGCGCCGCCACGCGGATCGCGTCCGCCGGATCGCTCGTGGACTCCGCCATCCGCGTGGTCGTCTCGCCCGTCTTCAGCCGCCTGCTGCACCGTCGCGACCACGCGGCCCTCGCCGACCTCTTCCGCGCCGCGACGACCTGGCTCGTGCTCTTCAGCGCACCGCTCTACCTGCTCCTGGCCGTGTTCTCGCCGCTCGCCCTGTCGCTGCTCGGGCCATCCTTCGAGGAGGGCGCGGTCGCGCTCGCCGCCCTCTGCCTCGGGTCGGTCGTGACCTTCCTCGCCGGCAGCGTCCACTCGGTGCTCCTCATGAGCGGCCGCAGCGGTCTCGCCGCGGCGAACAAGGCGATCGCGGTCACGGCCGACGTCGCGCTCCTGCTCGTGCTCGTCCCGCTCTGGGGCGTCACCGGGGCCGCCGTCGCGTGGGCCGCGGCCTGTCTCCTCGACGCGATCCTCGCGACCATCCAGGTGCACCGCGTCCTCGCGCTGCCCCTGCCGCTCGCGGCGGGGGTGCGCCCGCTGCTCATCGCGCTCTCGACCGTGGGGGCTGCCGCCCTCGGCGCCCGGCTGCTGCTCGGCTCGACCTGGCTCGGCCTCGCCGTCGCCGCCGTCGTCGGCGGCGGCGCCCTTCTCACCTGGGCGCGGCTCGCCCCGCGCTCCCTTCACCTCGACGCCTTCGCCGATCTCGCTCGGATCCGGCGGAGCACCTCAGGAGACCTCTCATGAGTCCATATCGCTCCCGGCTGTCCGCGACCGTGGCCGGCTCGGTCGCCGGCGCCGCCACCCTGCTCGTCGCGATCGGCGCCGCGCTCCTCGCGGGCGCCGTCGCGAACGCCGACCCCGGTGACGAGGCGGCTCCGCCCTCTCCGACGCCCACGGCATCCGCGACCCCGACGCCCACCGCATCCGCGACGCCGGTCGCGACCGAGGAGCCGCCGCGGCGCGACCGCCCGGCTCCGCCCGCGACGACCCGTCCTGCTCCCGAGCCGGATCGCGACGAGCATGCGGAGGGGCGAGGCCGCTTCGGCGACCGGGATCTCGAGAAGGGTCCGGCCGAGGAGCTCGTGGAGGAGGTGCTCACCCCGCCCGACGCGGAGGATGCGGCCCGCCCCGGCGATCTCGAGGCGCTCCTCGCCGACGTGACCGCCGGCGCCTACCGCGCCGAGCTCGAGGCCCAGTGGCTCGAGCTCTCGGCGAACGGATGGTCGTACGTCGGGGAGTCCCAGGTCGTCGGGCTCGAGATCCTCGCGCTCGACGAGGAGGCCGAGCCGGCCACCGCGCAGGTGAAGGCCTGCATCGACGCGAGCGGCCTCGAGCTCGTCGACGCCGACGGCGAGCGGATCGGCTCCGAGAAGGACACCCACCCGCGGGCCGCTCACCTCTTCGACCTCGTCTACGAGGACGGCACGTGGCGCGTCCTCTCCCGCTCGTTCCCCGACGACCCGGCGTGCTGAAGAAGGGCCCGCTCATGACACTCCGCACCCGCATCGCGGCGGTCGCCGCGATCGCCCTCATCGCGACGCTGGCCGCTCCGATCCCCGCGACGGCCGCCGATCCGACGCTGCCCGCCCCCGACGGGCGCACCGAGGCGACGGCCGCGGCCTCCTGCTGGGAGGTCGCGCAGGTCGACCCCGACGCCCCGAGCGGCGTCTACTGGCTCGCGACCCCCGCCATGGGCTCCGCGCAGCAGTTCTACTGCGACCAGGAGACGGATGGCGGCGGCTGGGTCCTCGTGGGGCGCGGACGCCAGGGATGGTCCGAGTCCATCCTCGGCTCCGGGACGCCCGCGCAGGTGCGCGAGCCCGCGACGGGCACCGCGGCGTTCACGCCCCGGCAGCTGCCCGGCGCCCTCATCGACCAGCTCAACAACGACCAGCCGATCGGCGCCCTCGCCGACGGCATCCGCCTCGTCCGCGCCGCGAACGCGGCCGGGACGTCCTGGCAGGACACGCGCTTCCGCCTCACCAGCCCGCGCGACGAGTGGACGTGGGAATTCAACAACCAGCAGCGCGTGGGGTCGTTCCGGATCGGCAACCGCAACGGCACCGGCGGGACGACGAGCAACTTCGGGAACGACAACGGGCTCATCCGCGTGCGCACCATCACCGGCTCCGCCGAGGGCTGGGCGATGGGATTCGGGTACGGCTCCGACATCAAGGGCTCACCCGACGGCACGAGCTACCTGTGGTCGCCGAGCACGAACGCGGGCTACGCCCGGCCGTTCACGCAGGTCTTCATCCGACCGAAGCTCCTGAGCGCGGATGTCTTCGCACCGGTCCCGGCCGCCGGCACGCCCGCGACGGCCGGCACGGCGGTCGCGGAGGCCTTCGCGCAGACCCAGCCGTGGGGTGTCGCCGGCCTCGGCGCCGGCCCATCGACCCTCGAGGGCAGCAACGAGGTGTCGGCCTTCACCGAGAACGTCGACCGCGTCTTCGTGGGCGGCAACTTCACGAAGGTGCAGCGCTCGGCCGGCGGCTCGGGCGCGGTCGAGCAGGCGTATCTCGCGGCGTTCGAGCGCGACACGGGCACCTGGATCTCGACCTTCCGCCCGGTGTTCGACAACCAGGTGAAGGCCCTCGCGCCGCTCCCGGGCGGGCGCATCGCCGTCGGCGGCTACTTCTCGACCGTGAACGGCGAGAGCCACCCCGGCCTCGTCGTGCTCGACGCGACGACGGGCGCCGTGGACGCCTCGTTCACGGGCGCCCTGCTGAACTTCCTCTCCGGTGGCGTGCCCGTCGTGCGCACCCTCGACGTGCAGGGCGACTGGCTGTACGTGGGCGGGTCCTTCACCCACGCCAAGGCCGCGACCGGCGCTCAGGTCTATGCGCGCAACACCGTGCGGTTCTCGATCGCGAGCAGCGTGCCGGACGCGTGGAACCCGGAGTTCAACGGAACGGTCATCAGCCTCGACGCCTCCGCTCACGGCGACCGCGTGTATGCGGCCGGGTTCTTCAGCCAGTCGAAGGGGCGCCCCGCCGACAAGGCCGCTGTGCTGTCGACCGCCGATGAGTCGCTCACGCCGTGGCCGGTCGTGTTCTCCAACCGCACGAGCGGCCGCCAGGGCTACCAGCAGGCCGTGCTCGAGGTCGGAGATCGCGTCTGGCTCGGCGGCTCCGAGCACTCGCTCATGAGCTACCGCCGCGACACGATGGAGATGGCGAGCTCGAACATCACGCTCGCCGGCGGGGACTTCCAGGCGATCGCGTCCGACGGCGAGACCGTGTACGCCGGCTGCCACTGCTTCGGCACGAACTACGAGGGCGCGACCGTGTGGCCCGGCATCGGGACGGCGTGGACCGGCGCGCACGCGATCTACGGCAGCGGCGCCTGGAGCGCCGAGAGCGGCGAGTACCTCGAGTCGTTCAACGGCATCCTCAACACACGCGCCGGCGCCGGCGCCTGGGCCCTCTTCGTCGACTCGCGCGGCACGCTCTGGCAGGGCGGCGACTACAGCTACTCGACCCGCGCGGGCTATGTGCGCCAGTGGTCGGGCGGCTTCGTGCGCCACGCCCCCTCCGACGTCACGAGCCCGTCGACGCCGGGCGCGTTCAAGGCCGTCAGGACGACCGAGGGCGTGAACCTCACGTGGACGGCGGCGACGGACGACCGCGCCGTGACCGCCTACCAGGTGCTGCGGGCCGATCGCGTGGTGGCGACCGTCGGAGGGACGTCGGCGGCTCTCCCGCCCGCTCCCGACGGCACGCTCTACGCCGTGCGCGCCGTGGACGCGGCCGGGAACCGCTCGGCGAGCACCCCGGCCGTCCCCGCCGAGGCGGCTCCCGGGCCCGATCCGGCCTCGCCGACGCTCATCGACGCCGGCTCGACCTGGGCGACGCTCTGGTCGACCGCCGCGCCGCCGTCCGACTGGGCTGCTCCCGAGTTCGACGACGGCTCCTGGCTCAGCGGCGCGGCTCCCGTCGGCTGGGGGACGTCGGACATCGCGACCGCCCTCGACACCTCGCTGTCGCCTCGCCCGCTCACGAGCTACCACCGGCACGACATCGACCTCCCGGGCGGCGCGGTCGCGCTGCGCTTCTCGGTCCGGGTCGACGACGGGGTCGTCGTCTACGTCAACGGGGCGGAAGTGCTCCGCAGGAACATCGACCCCGGCCCGGTCACCGCGAGCACCTACGCCAACACCGCGGTCTCGGGCACGACGGCGATGGCGCAGCCGTACGTGGCGGAGATCCCCGCGACCGCCTTCCGCACGGGGGCCAACACGATCGCGGTCGAGGTCCACTCCAACTACCGGACCGCGAACAGCCACAGCTTCGAGATGACGGTGACGGCGCCATGAGCGCCCAGACGGCATCGGCGCGGCCCGCGCGCGCCCTCCGCACCTCGCGCACCGCCCTCGCGCAGGCGCAGAAGAGCGGCGCCGGGGTCCCCGCGTACACGCGCTGGATCAATCGCCGCCTCGCGCGCGGCGTCGCAGCCGCTGCGGTGAGGATCGGGATGACGCCGAACGCGGTCACGATGCTCAGCGCAGCGATGTCGGCGGCGGGCATCGCCGTGATCGCGGCCGCCCCGCCGTCCGCGGGCTCGGGCGTCGTCGCCGCCGTGCTCCTGGCGGCGGGATACGTCCTCGACTCGGCGGACGGCCAGGTCGCCCGGCTCAGCGGGGCGTCGAGCCCGGCCGGCGAATGGCTCGATCACGTCGTCGACGCGATCCGCTCCCCGGCGATCCACCTGGGCGTCGCGGTCGGATGCTTCGTGCACCGCCCTCAGGACGTCTGGCTGATGGGAGTCGCGCTCGGCTTCGCGCTCCTGACGTCGGGCCAGTTCATGAGCCAGATCCTCGCGGAGCAGCTCGCGTCGCGTCACGGCCGCTCGGTCTCGGAGTCGAGCGGCGTCGCCAAGTCGGTCGCGCTCATCCCGACCGACCCCGGCACGCTGTGCTGGGCCTTCGCGCTGTGGGGAGCGCACGCGGCCTTCGCCGCGGTCTACGTCCTCCTCTTCATCGCGAACCTCATCCACGCGGGCATCTCGATGCGCCGCAAGCACCGCCGTCTGAGGTGACGGCTTCACCGGGGGAAGCACGATGTCCGACACCGCACACACCACGACACTCGGTCTCGATCACTACGCTCGCGTGCTGCGCAGGCAGTGGCGCCTCGTCGTCGCCGCGATCGCGATCGGGGCGATCGCCGCGATCGCCTACCTGCTCGTCGCCCCGCAGCGCATCACGGCGACGACCGATGTCAACCTCTCCGTCATCACGACGGATCCCTTCAATCCGCAGCGCGCGGCGTCGGGTCTGCTGGACGACGCCACCGAGGCCGCGATCGCCCGCTCCCACGTCGTGGCCGAGCGCGCGGCGACCCTGCTCGGCGACGCCGACGCGACGCGCGAGATCCACGACACCGTCGACGTCACGATCTCGGAGGGCGGCACGATCGCCCACGTCTCCGCGACGGCCGCGACGCGCGCGCTCGCGATCGAGCGGGCGGACTCCGTCGCGGCCGCCTACCTCGCCTACCGCAGCGAGCAGGCCGAGAGCCGGCTCGACGTCATGGTCTCGGGGCTCAGCACGCGCATCGACGAGCTCGACGCGCAGCTGGCCGAGGCGAACGCGGCGATCGCGGATGCGGGATCCGGCGCCGCGCAGGCGCAGGCGACGAGCGACCGGGAGCAGATCCTCCTCGAGCTCGAGGGCCTGCTGTCGCAGCGGAACGCGCTGCAGAGCGTCGACACCTCGGGCGGCAGCGTCCTGACGGGAGCCGCCGACAACCCGATCGACTCGGCACCGCCGCGCTACACGACGGCCGCGACCGGGATCGGGATCGGCGCGATCGTCGGGATCCTGCTGGCCTTCCTCCGCGAGCCCTTCGACGGGCGTCTGCGCAGCGGAGCCGAGATCACGCGCGCGCTCGGCGCGCGCGTGCTCGCCACGCTCCGCACGCCGCACCCGCGGACGCCCCTCGAGGCGCCGGACGCCGAGGCGATGCGCATCGCACGCGAGCGCCTGCTCGCCGACCTCCCCGCCGGGGCGCGCGCGGTCGCGGTGCTCGACGACACGTCGTCGGAGGGGGCCGTCGCGACGGGGCTGGCGATGGCGACCGCGCAGAGCGGGTTCGCCGTGCGGCTCGTGCTCCCCCATCCTTCCGAGCGGCGCCTCGCGGTCCTCCGATCGGCCGGAGCGGCGCCCCGGGCCGCCGTGCCCGGGCTCAGCGTCCGCTTCGGGCGCGCGGACCTGCACGGCGAGGCGCGCACCGCCGAGGCGCGGGTCGCCGTCGAGTCCGCGCCCGAGGGGACGCTCGTCATGCTCGCGGTCCCGGTCTCGGCCGGCACGGCCGACCTGCTCGCCGCGCTGCGTCTGGCCGACGCGGTGGTCGTCGTGCTGCAGGAGGGCGCGAGCCGCCGCACCACAGCCGCCGCCCTGCGCGACGAGTCCGCGACCGCGGGGGTGCCCCTCATCGGCGCCGTCGTCGTCCCCCGCGAGCGGCGGCGATCACGGCGCCGCGCAGGCCGACGGGAGATCGCGCCTGCCGCCGACGAGACGCCCGCTCGCGAGGAGTACGCCGATGCGGTCTGACACGGCGTTCGCCCCGGCCTCCGCGCGGCCGACCGCGACGGAGGCTCGCGGCGACCTGCCGCGCTGGCCGATCACCGCGATGTTCGCGGCGTTCCCCCTGTGGTGGGCGCTCGGGATGGCCGAGATGGCGTGGATCCCGCTCGCCGCGGCCATGGCGGTGCTCCTGATCCGCCGCGGCGACGTCCGCGCGCCGCGGGGCTTCGGGATCTGGCTGCTGTTCCTCGCGCTCGTCGCCGTGTCGGTGATCGGGATCGACACCCCCGGCCGGCTCATCGGGTTCGTCTACCGCGCCCTGCAGTACCTCTCGATCACGATCGCCTTCCTCTACGTCTACAACGCGCGCCGCACGATCACGCTCGACTGGCTGCTCGGCATGCTCACGCTGTTCTGGCTCTTCGTCGTGGCAGGCGGATGGCTCGGCGTGATCGCCCCCGAGTTCTCCTTCCGGACCCCGCTCGGCTACGTGCTCCCCCGCGGCCTCCAGAGCAACGAGCTCGTGGGCGAGATGGTCGTGCGGCGGGCGACGCAGTGGAACCCGGACGCCTGGACGGTCCTCGATCCGCGCCCGGCCGCTCCCTTCCTCTATACGAACGGCTGGGGCAACGCGTACTCGATGCTCCTCCCGCTCGTCATCTCGTACGTGGCGCGCATCCCCCGGGACCTCCGGTTCCTCGGCCTCCTCGTCGCGATCCCGCTCTCGTTCGTCCCCGCGTTCCTCACCCTCAATCGCGGGATGTTCATCGGGCTCGGCGTCGCGGCGGTCTACGGGGGCCTCATCCTCCTCGCCTCCGGTCGGGTCCGCGCCGTCGCGGGCCTCGCGGCGGCGTGCGCCGTGGGCCTCGCCGCGGCCGCGGTGCTCGACGTCGGAGACCGGCTCCTCGGGCGCGTCGAGTCGAGCTCGTCGACCGAGGACCGTGCGGACCTCTACCAGGAGACGCTCGTGCGGACCCTCCGGTCCCCGGTCTTCGGCTACGGGGCGCCGCGCCCGTCGTGGACGGAGGGCGCGCCGTCCGCGGGCACGCAGGGTCACGTGTGGATGGTGATGTTCTCGCACGGCCTGCCCGCGCTCGCGGTCTTCCTCCTCGCCCTCCTCTGGCTCGCGTGGTCGACGCGCCATGTGCGCAGGCGGATGACCGCTGTCCACGTCGTGCAGGTGGTGCTCCTCGTCGAGGTCTTCTACTACGGCGTGCTCCCGCACGGGCTCGTGCTGGCCCTCCTCCCGGCGGCCGCCGCCCTTCCCCACGACACCGCTCTCGAGAGGCCGTCCTCATGAACCCCCGCGTCACCGTCGTCATCGCCACCCGCGACCGCCCCGAGCTCCTGCGACGGGCCGTGCGCTCCGTGCTCGCTCAGGACACGGCGCACCCGCTCGAGATCGTCGTGGTCTTCGACGGATGCGCGGTCGATCCCCTCGCCGACCTCCCGCGCGGTCGCCACGTCGTGCGGACGATCGCGAACGACCGGACGCCCGGACTCGCGGGCGGTCGGAACACGGGGATCCTCGCGGCCGAGGCGCCGCTCATCGCCTTCTGCGACGACGACGACGAATGGGCGCCCGGGAAGCTCGAGGCGCAGCTGCCGCTCCTCGAGGACCCCGACGTCGTCATCGCCGCCACCGGCATCCGCATCCTCTCGACGGGAGGCGCGCACGACCGGCTCGCGCCCGAGCGGGTCGCGCTCGCGGACCTCCTCCGCTCGCGCATCACCGAGCTGCACCCGTCCTCCTTCCTCCTGCGCACGGCCGATGCGCGAGGGCGCCTGGGTCTCGTCGACGAGGAGCTGCCCGCGTGCTACGGCGAGGACTACGACCTGCTGCTGCGCGCGGCCAAGATCGGCCGCATCGCCGCGGTCGCGGCGCCGCTGACGATCATCCACTGGGACCGGCCGTCGTACTTCAGCGAGCGCTGGCGCGGCATCGCCGACGGCCTCAGCTACCTGCTCGACAAGCACCCCGAGTTCGCCCGATCCGCGCGCGGCCGCGCGCGGATCGAGGGTCAGATCGCCTTCGCGCACGGAGCGCTCGGCGCGCTCGCCCCCGCCCGGCGATGGGCTCGGGCGGCCATCCGCCACGACCTCCTGCAGCCGCGCGCGTACCTCGCGATGTGCGTCGGCCTCCACCTCGTGTCGGGCGGGCGCGTCGTCTCGGCCCTGAACGCGCGCGGACGGGGGATGTGACATGCCGCGGCTCTCCGTGCTCATGCCGGCGTTCGACGCGGCGCCGACGATCGACCGCGCCGTGCGGTCGACGCTGCGCGACCTGCCAGCCGACGCCGAGCTCGTCGTGCAGGACGACGGATCGTCCGACGGCACGCTCGCGGCGCTCGAGCGCATCGACGATCCGCGCCTGCGCGTGCTGACGGGCCCGAACCGCGGCGTCGCCCGGGCGCTGAACGCCCTGCTGGATGCCTCAGCGAGCGAGCTCGTCGCGCGGATGGACGCCGACGACGTCGTCCTCCCCGGCCGCTTCCGCCGGCAGCTGCGGGCCCTGAAGACTGCGGACGCCGTCTTCACGACCGTCGCCTCCTGGCACGGAGCCGGGGTGCCCCGCCCGCCCTGGCCGTCCGGCATCGGGACCGCGTCCTTCCCGTTCCATCTCCTCCTGACGAACCCCGTCGCCCACTCGACCATGGCCGCTCGGCGCTCCGCGGTCGAGGCCGTTCGCGGCTACCGCGTCGTCCCGAGCGAGGACTACGACCTGTGGCTGCGGCTCGCCTCGTCGGGCGCTCGTCTGCGTCGTCTCGCGGCCCCGTCCCTTCTCTACCGCGTGCATCCGGGGCAGGTCACGTCCGCCGAGGGCTGGCGCCTGCGGTCGTGGAACGACGAGCGCACGCAGGCCGCCTTCGCGGAGCTGTCGGCTCGCGTGCTCGGCGCCCCGCTCCCGCGCCTCACGGCCCTCGCGGTCGCTCCGCTGCCCGCGGAGGAGAAGGCCGCGTGCCTCGACGAGTTCGAGCGGCGGTTCCGCTGTGCGGCGTCGCGGCTCCGGCCGGCGGATCGCGCCGCGGTGCTGCGGCGCCTCGCACGGCGCGCGGCCTGGTGCCGCGAGCGGATCCGCGCCGCCGCGGACGAGCGAGCGGAGGCAGCGTCATGAGCGCCGCGCGCGATCGCCTCCGCGCGGCGCTCCAGGCTGACCGGGCGGCGAACGCGCGGTACCCGAAGAGCCGGTTCGTGCTCGGCTGGCTGCGCCGCTGCCAGCGCTGGCAGGGCAGCCGCCGGCCCCTCGGCCGCGCGATCTACCTCGCGCACGCCGCGGGATACAAGCTCGTGACGGAGTGGATCATGGGCATCGAGATCCCCCCGACGACCCGCGTCGAACCCGGACTCCGGCTGCGTCACGGCATCGGCGTCGTCGTGAACCCCGCGACCGTGATCGGCCGCAACGTGATGCTCCGCCACGGTGTGACGCTCGGCAATCGCCGCACGCCGCATGACTGCCCCGTGATCGAGGACGACGTCGAGATCGGGGTCGGAGCCGTCGTCATCGGCGCGATCACGGTCGGCCGGGGCGCGCGGATCGGCCCCTACGCCGTGGTCGTCAAGGACGTGCCGGCCGGCGGCGTCGTGCGCTCGCCGCGGTCCGAGCTCGTTACCGAGTCGTGATGTATCAGCCGCCGCGGTCCGCGCTCTTCCCCAGTATGCGATCCGTTGAGAGCTCACGGGCACTGCCGCCGTCTGGGGCGGTCCGCGCGGTGCCCGTGGCCCCCGGCCGAGCGGCCCCAGACCCCGATGCCGATGCCGAACCCCCGGCGACGTCCGCATCGGTCGCCTCGGCCGTCCCGGCCGAGCCATGGGAGAGATCCGAGCTCTCTCCCATCGCCCCGGTGGTGCGCCCCCTGCGCCACCGGGGCACCTCCCGCCGTCCCGCCCGCGGGAAGGCGCCCGCATGACGCGCATCGGCTACGCGGCCGGCGCGTTCGACCTCTTCCATGTCGGCCACCTCAACCTCCTCCGCCACGCCAAGGAGAACTGCGACGTCCTCATCGCGGGCGTCGTGAGCGACGAGATGCTCCGCGCCGTGAAGGGCATCCGCTCGGTCGTGCCCACCGCCGAGCGCGCGGAGATCGTCCGGAGCATCCGGTACGTCGACGACGTCCACGTCGAGACGGTGCCGGACAAGCTCGATGTGTGGCGCGAGGTCGGCTTCACCCACTTCTTCAAGGGCGACGACTGGCGGGGCACCGAGAAGGGCCTCCGCCTCGAGCGCGAGTTCGGCGCCGTCGGCGTCGAGGTCGTGTACTTCCCCTACACCGCGCACACCTCGAGCACCGCGCTGCGGCGCGCGCTCGACGCCCTCGCGCCGGCCCTTCCCGTCGCGCGGTGACTCAGAAGCCCGAGCCGTAGCAGACGAAGGGCGCGACGTGCCCGGTCTGGGCCGTCGCCCGCATGAGCGCCTCGGCGGGATCGAGCCCGCCGACGAGCCCCTCGTGCATCGCGCCCAGCAGCTCGCAGGCGACGTCGTCGGCCACCGTCACGGGAGCCGCGATGACGCAGTGCGACCCCGCGTGCAGCCACGCCCTGGCCATCCCGACCGCCTCCTCGCCCCACAGCGCCGATGAGCGGCCGAGCTCGCACGCCGACAGCACGACGACGGCGGGCGGGCGGGCGATCGCGTCGATGTCGTACCCGAACAGCGTGCCGTCCGCGAGCTCGAATCCGGACAGGAGCGGCGAATCCGGCGAGTGCCGCCCGTGCGCGACGACGTGGAGCACATCGACGCCCTCCGCGAGAGCCGTCGCGTGCTCGATCCGCGACGCGTCGCCCGTGAGAATGCGCGCAGGGCCCCCGGCGCGCCGCCAGGCCCGCGCACCCGTGTCCGCCTCCTCGTCGCCGCGCGCGACGCCCGGACCCACGACGAACCCGGCCGAGGAGAGCGGCACCGAGCCGCGCGTGGCGACCCAGCGCGATGCCGAGCGGACGTGCGTCACGACCCGGCCGCGCAACGCCGGCAGCATGCCCCACGGCGTTCCGCGCAGCTCGCCCGGCGCCGTCACGACGACCCTCCTCGGGTCTCCCGCGGCGCGCACGGCCTCCTCGACGAGCGCGCGCGACAGGCACGACAGCCGGGCCTCGAGCGACTCGCGGATGAGCCGGCTTCCGGGCCCCGTGCGCGTCGCCGCGGCCGCGTTGAGCTCGCTGTACAGACCGCGGCGGAGGTCGCGCACGCGCCCCCACGGGATGTCGATGAGCGAGGGCGCTCCGCGCCCGGGCACGACGAGGCACGTGAGCCGGCCCCGGACGTACACGTACGTGAGGAGGGCGGTGTCGCCGTCGAGCGCCGACCGCAGCTCGTCGAGGGAGACCACGGGAGGGCCGTCGGTCGAGGCCGTCGCGACCCACTGACGCTCGCTGATCCGCTGGCGCAGGGACGCCACGCGCGGGTCGGCGACCCAGTCCGACGAGGCGAGCTCGGCGCGCAGCGCACGCAGCTGCGCGAGGTCGGCCGCGTGCTCGGCGTCCTGCGGAGGGCGCACGGGCGAGACCTGCTGGCTGAAGTGGCGCGTGTACTCCGACCAGCGGAAGACCGTGTCGGGGCGGCCGGAGCGCACGCTCGCGGCGAGGCCCTCGATGAAGATCCCCGATCCGTGGACGGCCGTCGACGAGAGCACCTCGAGCGACCCGAACGACCGCTGCCAGGCCGACACCTCGTGGAGGCCCGCCTCGGCGTGCCGGCGGGCGTCCGCGTCGCGCCCGAGGGCCGCCGAGCGGGCGGCCCTCGCCTCGTGGGCGAGCACGCGGACGGACAGCGGGTCGTCGGGATGCAGGCGGGCCGCGCGCGACGGCGGCCGCCCCGTGCGCGCGAGGGCCGCGTCGAGCACGTAGCGGAGCGCGCGGGCCTCGACGCGGAACCCGAAGCGCGACAGCCGCCGCGCGACGCGCGCGCACTCCTCCTCGAGCGCCGAGGGGACGGGCTTCGCCGACGTGCGGTCGGCCGTGGGCGCGAGGAGCGCCCGCAGCCGGACGCCCTCCGCTCGCACCTCCCAGGACGCGCTGCCGAGCCCGCGGAAGCGCCGACTGGCGCGGAGCGCGACCCGGGCGGCGCGACCCGGCTCGTAGCCGAGCAGGGTCTGCGCGAGCTGGAGCTCGGCCTCGCCCCGTGCCTGCTGCATGCGCGCCCGGCCGAACGCCTGGGCGACCTGCTCGAGCAGAGCGGCCGACTCGCGCAGCTGGCCCGATTCCCGGAGGACCTCGGCGCGATCGAGGTCGGAGATCGCCGCGGCGACAGCGGAGTCGCGCGCGATCTCCGCGCGCGCGACGGTCATCTCGCTGAGCGCGAGCACGAGGTCCCCCGCGAGGAGCGCCGTGTACCCGAGATTGTGGCGGGCCTGCGCTTCGCCGCCGCGGTCGCCGAGGTCCGCGAAGAGCGCGGCCGCCGACCGGAACGCGTCGGCGCTCTCGCCGAGCCGTCGGCGCTGCAGAAGCGCGACGCCGCGATTCAGGACGACGTTGGCGCGCGAGGCGGGGCTGTCGATGAGCGCGACGGCCCGTTCGAAGAGCGGGAGGGCGGCGTCGACGTCGCCCCGGTGCAGGAGCAGCGTCGCCAGCTGACCGGAGATGATGCCGCGGGTCTCCTCCGGCAGCATCGGGAAGCGCAGGGCGGTGCGGCAGAGCAGCTCCGCCCCGTCCGGATCGCCGAGCTGCCCGAGCGCGTAGGCCAGCGACGCGCTGATCCGTGCGCGCAGGACGTCGTCGTCGGCGGCCTCGAGGGCGCGCACGAGAAGCCGCCTCGCGGTGCGCAGCCGCTTCGCGTTGGCGGCGTCGACTCCCCGGCGGAGGAGCTCCTCGACGGGAAGCTCCGGGCGCGAGGCCACGTCATCCCCCTGACCGGTCCCGCGCGGCGAGCAGCTCGAGCGCGGCCGCCGTGGCCGCGCGGCTCTCGGCGCATGCATCGCCCGCCGCGCGGATGCCGGCCGCGGGCCATCCGAGCTGCGCGGCGATCATCGCGGCGGCGAACGGGGCAGCGAACGACGTGCCGCTCCACACGGCGAAGCTCCCGAGGTAGCACTCGGGCCCGATCGTCTCCCGCCGCCGCGCGAAGCGGTCATCGCGCGACGACGCCTGCCGCCCGCCCTCGAACGCGGGGATCGTGCTCACCACCGCGGCGCCCGGCGCGTACACGCGCACCCACGGCCCGACGTTCGAGAAGAGCGCGACCGCCGCGCCGCTCGGGTTCAGCGCGCCCACCGACACGTGCTCGGCCCCGTCGTCGGGCTCGATGCCGTTGTCGCCGCCCGGCCACGGCCAGAGCGACGCGGGGAAGGGCGGCCGGTCGATCGCGTCGTTGCCCGCGGAGCACACGACCGCGCAGCCGAGCTCGCGCGCCCTGCGCAGGAGCTCGAAGAGCACGGTCGAGAAGAGCCCGTCCTCCGGGGTCTCGTGGTAGTAGCCGAGCGACAGGCTGATCACGTCGATCGCGCATCCGCCCTCCCGCCCCGCACGGTGCCGCGCGAGCAGCTCGACGAGCCCGGCCAGCGTCTCGAGAAGCGCGCTCTCGTCGACGATGCCGAGGGCGTTCGCGACCCGCACGGAGAGGATGTCGGCCTCCGGGGCGACCTGCCGGACGATCCCGGCGATGAAGGTGCCGTGCCCGGCGACGGGATCGATCTCCCCGTCCAGCTGGCCGTAGAGGTCGGGGAACCGCTCGGGGTCGGCGTCGTCCGTGAGTCCGAGCGGCGCTCCGTCGAGCTCGACGCGGCGTGTGACGATGTCGTCGGGCAGCCAGTCGTGCGCGCCGCACCCCGTGTCGAGGATCGCGACGACGGGGCGCCGTCGCCCGCGCGGCGGCTTCCCCGCGCGCGTGGGCCCGGCCCCGAGGCGCACGACGGGCTGCCGCCCGCCGTGCCCCGCTTCGGCGTACTGGTCAGCGCCATGCGGGTTGGTGCGCGTGAACGGATTCGTCCGCGTGAAGGGATTCGTGCGCGTGAACGGATTGACGCCGACGGGGTCGATCGCGACGACGTGGTCGAGCGCGACGTCGCGCAGTCGGCCTCGAGAGAGGCGTCGCGCCCGCTGCAGGACGCGCCACGCGTCAGGCGGCACGGGCGCCTCTCCCCGCGAGGGCCCGTCGGGCGCGACGAGCTGCGCGCGCAGCATCCCGAGGCCCGGCAGCAGCGGGGTCGGCTCCTCCGCCTCGCCGAGCGCGTCGCCGCGCAGCGATTCGGGGACGACCTGCCACCCGAACGAGGCAGCGGCCTCGCGGACGAGGCGGAGTCCGTCGACCGCCTCCGCATCGTCGTCGCGCCGTGCGATCAGGAGCCGGTCGGGAACGTACGCGGTCGGGAACGCGCGCACGCCGTCGACGCGCTCGACCGCCGGGTCGAGGACCCGCCCGACCGGGATCGATCCCGCGGCGCGATCACGCCACGACCATCCGTCGGGCTGGGATGTGGTCCGGCTGTCGTCGGGCATCGCGCACCTCCCCGGGCACTCGGCCAGGGGAGCACCGCTTGCGCGTATTCTGCCCCAGAACCGCCGTCACGGGAAGATCGACCTCACATGTCGAACCAGGGGGTCGCGACCTCCCGGAGGCCCTCCTCCTGCCGCACGACCATCCGCACCTGCGCGCGCCCCGCGGCCACGCCCTCGAACGAGAAGCGGCCGTCGCCGACCGTGTCGGCGGCCCACTCGGCGTCGTCCTGCGCGAGGCGCGCCGCGAGCACCGCAGGACGGGACCATCCGTCGATCCGGCGCGCGCCGCCATCCGTCGGCGACACGTGCAGCAGCACCTCGGCGTCGTCGTCCGCGAACTGGAGCGTGCGCCGCTCGTCACCCGCCCGCACGGCGGCCTGCGCGCCGTCGACGAGCGAGAGCAGCGCGAACTCGCGCGAGAGGTCGTCCACGGCCACGGCCGCGATCATGCGGTCGGCGAGTCCTGCGGGGACGGGATCGGCCTGCTCCCAGGACGCGCGCAGCGCGTCGAGGAGCTCGCGGTCCTCTGCTCCCCCGACGTGGTCGTTCACGATCGTCCCTCGTCTCGTATATCGGGATTCAATCTGGCTCGAAGCTTAGCGAGGCAGCGCTGCCTCGTGGGCCCGATGCTTCCCACCGGCATGCGCAGATCGGCGGCGATCTGGGCGTAGTCCGGTCGGTCCTCGAAGGCGACGATCCGCAGCAGCCGCTGGCACCGCTCGTCGAGCGCGCGCACGGCCAGCCAGAGGCGGTCGGCCGTGTCGGCCTCTGCGACGTCGTCCTCGGCCGCGCGGCGCGACGGGAGCCGCGCCTCGAGCAGGTCGTCGTCGGTCGGATCGGCGCGACGGTCCGCGCGCGCGACGCGCCACGCCTCGCGGCGCGCGGTCACGCGCAGCCATCCGGAGACCGCGTCGGCGCTCGCGATCGTGTCGTGCTTGCGGACGAGCGTGAGCCACGTCGTCTGGATGACGTCCTCCGCCGCCGCCCGACGCAGGCCGTACGCGCGGACGACGTGCCACAGCACGGGGGTCATGATGCGCACCAGCTCGTCGATCGCCTGCGGGTCGCCGCTGCGCCAGCGCGCGAAGTGCGCGGCCGCCTGCTCCCAGCGCGCCGCGCCGTGGGCGTCGGCGACGTCGTCCGCGTCATCCGCGGGCGACAGGGAGAGATCGTCCATGTCAGACACATTGTGTCCATACCTGCGACGAGGCGTGCAACACGCGGCGTGATACGTGATGCAGTCGATACCGAGGCGCTGCCCAGGCGGCGCTCAGCGCGTCTGCCCGGGCAGCGGAGCCTCGGCGGCGCGCGGCGACCTCAGCACGAGGACGACGACGATCGCCACGAGGATGACCGCGCTCAGCGCGAGCGGGAACGGCAGGAGCGCGTCGAGCAGGACGAGCACGGCGCCCACGGGCACCACCGTGTTCACGACGCGGTCAGCGTGCGCGCGGATGGCGATCCACCAGATGCCGAGGACGAACAGCGCGATCGGGATGGTCACCGTGGAGGCAGCGGCGGGCCCCGTGAGCTCGCTGTGGTGGGTCAGCGCGTCGATCTCGACCTCGACGCCGGCCGAGAACGCCCCCGCCGCCGCGAAGACGACGTAGTGCACGTACCCGTAGCGGATCGACTGCGCGAGCGATCCGATCGCGGAGTGGTGCGGGGGCCAGAAGTAGATCCACCAGAGCGCGGCCGTCACGACGAGGGTCAGCACGGCGATCGCGATGAGCGGAGCCAGCGCGTCGGCGTCCTCGAGGGCCTCGATGATGGCGTTGGCCGACGCGAGCAGGCTCTCGCCGAGCAGGATGAGCGTGAAGAGCCCGTACCGCTCGGTGATGTGGTGCGGATGCCACGGGGTGTTCGCTCCGCGCTCGGCGATGATCGGGACGGCGAGCTCGAGCACGACGCCGATGAGGAAGGCCACGAGGAACGCGCCCTCGGGGACGAGCAGAGTGAGCAGCCAGTACACCTGCACGACCGCGATGCCGAGCGCGTACATGAGCGTCGTGCGCCGGGCGCGGCCGGCGCCCCGCGAGGCGCGCAGCCACTGCGCCACCATCGCGACGCGCATGATGACGTAGCCGACGACGGGGATCGTGAAGTCGCCGTGGAAGGCGGGGCCCACCCCGGCCGCGAGCACGAGCACGCCGCCCATCTGCACGATCGTGAGCACGCGGTACAGCCAGTCGTCGGCGTCGAACGACGTCGCGAACCACGTGAAGTTCATCCACGCCCACCAGATGGCGAAGAAGACGAGCAGGTACGACACGACGCCGTCGAGCACGTGCGCCTCGACGAGGGCGTGGTGCAGGTTGACCGCCGCCGTGCTCACGGCGATCACGAACACGAGGTCGAAGAACAGCTCGAGGGAGGTCGCGGCCCGATGGGGCTCGCGCGGGTCGCGCGGGCGCATGGGGACCATCCGCAGACGGCCGAGCGCGGAGTGCGGTGCGTTCACACGCGACAGACTACGCGCGGGTCAGAGCTCGCTCCCCGGCACGGCGAAGGTGTCGCACGCGCGCTCTCCGCGCTCGTACCCGGTCTGGAACCACCGCATGCGCTGCTCGCTCGAGCCGTGGCTCCAGCTGTCGGGGTTGACGACGCCGCCGGACTCCTGCTGGATGTGGTCGTCGCCCACCGCGGAGGCGGCGTCCATCGCGTCGGCGAGCTGCCCGCGGGTGGGCGCCTCGAGGTACGGGACGCCGTTCTCGTCGACCTGCTCGGTCATCGCGCCCACCCAGGCGCCCGCGAAGCAGTCGGCCTGCAGCTCGGTGCGCACGCCGTCGCTCTCGGGCCCGGTTCCGCCGCCCTGATGCTCCTGCAGCACGCCCGTGAGGTTCTGCACGTGGTGCCCGTACTCGTGCGCGAGCACGTACAGCTGCGCGAGGTCGCCCGCCTGCGCGTCGTAGCGCTCGCGCAGCAGGGAGAAGAACGTCGGGTCGATGTAGACCGTCTCGTCGGGCGGGCAGTAGAACGGCCCCGTCGCGTTCGACGCGGTGCCGCACGAGGTCTCGGTCTGCCCGTCCACGATGATGAGCTCGGGCTCGCGGTACCCCTCGAGGGCGCCGGCCCAGAACTGGTCGAGCGCGAGCGATCCGGCCGCGAGCCGGCAGTCGTCGTTCTCGTTCGCGTCCTGGCCCGTCTCGCAGTCCGAGATCGCCGTCTCCTGGCCGGAGCCGCCGGGCGCGCCGGCGTCGGGCGACAGCAGCCCGAGCACCGACCCGAAGTCGCCGCCCGTGAGCAGTCCGACGACGAGGACGCCGAGCAGGCCGAGGCCGCCGATCCCGCCGCCCGCGATCGCCGCGGTCCGTCCTCGGCGCCGTGCGCCGTGCCCGCTCACATCCGCGTTCTCGTTGAACGTCATGACGCCCACGGTACCGCTCCCGACCGGCGTCCTCACGGCCTGCTCGCCTACCCTGGATCCGTGCCCGCCAAGATCCTCCTCTACTACCTCTTCACGCCGATCGCCGACCCCGAGGCCATCCGCCTCTGGCAGCGCGACCTGTGCGAGCTGCTGGGGCTGCGGGGCCGGATCCTCCTGTCGGAGCACGGCATCAACGGCACGGTCGGCGGCGACATGCAGGCGCTCAAGCGCTACGTCCGCAAGACGAAGGACTATGCGCCCTTCAAGGGCATCGACTTCAAGTGGTCGTCGGGGTCGGGCCTCGACGCGGAGGGCCGCAGCCTCGACTTCCCGCGGATGTCGGTCAAGGTGCGCGACGAGATCGTGTCGTTCGGCGCGCCCGGCGAGCTGCGGGTCGACGAGAACGGCGTCGTGGGCGGCGGCACGCACCTCACACCGGGTGCGCTGCACAAGCTCGTCGAGGAGCGCGGCGACGAGGTGGTGTTCTTCGACGGCCGCAACGCGTTCGAGGCGGCGATCGGCCGCTTCCGGAACGCCGTCGTGCCGGATGTCGCCACGACGCGCGACTTCATCGCGGAGCTCGACTCGGGGCGCTACGACGACCTCAAGGGGAGGCCCGTCGTGACCTACTGCACGGGCGGCATCCGGTGCGAGGTGCTCTCGAGCCTCATGACGGCGCGCGGCTTCGGCGAGGTGTACCAGCTCGACGGCGGCATCGTCCGCTACGGAGAGACCTTCGGCAACGCGGGCCTGTGGGAGGGATCGCTCTACGTCTTCGACGGCCGCGAGTCGATGACGTTCGGCGACGGCGCGGCGGTGATCTCGCGCTGCGCGGCGTGCGAGAGCCCCACCGACCGGATGGTCGACTGCGTCGACGAGACCTGCCAGGTCCGCGTCGTCCTGTGCGCGGGCTGCGGCGACGTGCACCCGTGCGGGCGCCACGCGGCCGTCGCCGCGTAGCGCCCGCCGGGGCGGATGGCTCCGCGCCGCCTCAGGACAGGCGCGCGAGCAGGGCGCGCGCGGGATGTCGGGGGTGGGGTCTACCTTGCGGCACATGATCACACGCAGCGATTCTCGTGAGCCGGCGAAGGCAATCTACGTCCCCGGCGAGCAGACCTCGCGACCCAGGCTGGCCGGCTACATCGTCAGCCTCGGCGTCCTGAGCACGGCCGGATTCGCCTGGCTCTTTCTCGTCATCGTCGCGGCGACCAGTTCGTGGGGACACGCATGGTCGGTCGTGTCCACTGTGGCGAGGGGCTTCATCACCCCCTCGCTCGTTGCCCTCGCCCTCGCCGGCCCCGCGATCATCACCCTCCGGCTTCGCTTCGAAGGCCAACTCCGACGGGGACTCATCGACCAGCATGCCCTGGACGAGCGCCGTCGCTGCGACAGCCTCACCACCGCCCTCGCGATCGCCGCTGTCGCACTTGCGACAGCGGGGCAGCTCGGCGCCTACACGCGTCTGTCCACCGTCGGGGGCGGGGTGGTGATGCTGGTTCTCGCTGCTCTGGCGGTGGTCTTCGCGGTCGGCATCGGCATCCCCTTCGTCGCGAATGCACGCGAGCAGGTGGAGAATCTGCGCACGCAATACCGTGCTCGGCGCCAGGTGCTGGAGGAGCTTGACGCTCGAGAGCTGCCGACTCGACGGCGCGCGCTCTTCATCCTCGCGTCTTGGGGCTCACTGCTCCTCCTCGGCGTTCCCGCGGCGTTCTCGATCTGGCTGTCGCTGGGCGACGCCTCCGCATCCTGGACGACGACTGTCATCGGGACCGTCGTCGTGCTCTCGCTCGTCAGCGCCTACGGCATCGCCTGGTCGTCGTCGGCGCTCGGACCCTCCCGGGTCGACCGCGTGTCACGGGTTGCGGGAAAGATCTTCGCTGGTGGCGGCTGGTTTCCGCTCGCTGTGTTCGAAGGCTGGTTCTGGCTCTCAACGGGGGATCGAGGTTGGGCCGTCTACAGCATCGCCTTCGCTCTGATCGGCGCCGTTTCCGTCTGGCTCGCGCGGTCGAGTGCCCGTTCGCCGTGGACGGTTCGGGCGGCCGTCGCCGCCCTTCTCGAACCCGGTCTCCGAAGCCGGGCGGATTCACTGCACGACCGGATCTGCGCGCTGCAGAACGACATCGCCCGTGTCGACCTTGAGCGTGAGTCCCGGCTGCCACTGCTCGTCGCGCGCATTCTCCCGCTCTTCCCGCGCAAGATGCGCGACGCGCTGTCGCACGCCGTCACATCCGTCCTCGCGTGAACGGAGCGGTCGCGCGCGCCCGCTAGCGTTGTCTGCATGCACGATCCCACCCCCACGGAAGTTCTCGACGCCGTCGGGCGACTGGAAGCGGAGCAGGAGATCCCCGAGCAGATGCGCGCCGACGTGCGCCTGCTGGGCTCCCTCCTCGGCCAGGTGCTTCGCGAGAGCGGCTCGGCCGGCCTGTTCGACGACGTCGAGCGCCTGCGCGTCGCGACCATCCACGCGTACACGGACCCCAGCCCCGAGGCCTTCGACCGCGCCGTCCGGATCGCCGACTCGTTCTCGATCCAGCGGGCAGACGAGGTCGCACGGGCGTTCACGTGCTACTTCCACCTCGTGAACCTCGCCGAGGAGCACCACCGCGTGCGCGTGCTCCGCGAGCGCGACGGCCAGCCCGAGCGCGACCCGCGCGGCACGATCGCCGGCGCGTTCGCCGAGCTCGCCGGCGAGATCGGCGAGGACGCGGCGCGCGAGCGCCTGCAGGCGCTGCGCTTCCACCCCGTCTTCACGGCTCACCCGACGGAGGCCCGCCGCCGCGCGGTCTCGACGAGCATCCGCCGCCTGTCGGCCCTCGTCGACGAGCTGGGTGCCGCGCCCGAGGGCGGCTCGGCCGCGCAGCGCACGCAGCGCCTCATGCTCGAGGAGATCGACACGCTGTGGCGCACCGCGCCCATCCGCCCCGAGAAGCCGTCGCCGACCGACGAGGTGCGCGCGGTCATGGCGGTCTTCGACGACACGCTCTTCACGGCCGTCCCCGAGATGTACCGCCGTGTCGACGACGCCATCCACGGCGGCGTCGACGGCGACCGGACGCCCGTCGTGCGCCCGTTCGTCCGCGTGGGCAGCTGGGTCGGCGGCGACCGCGACGGCAACCCGTTCGTCACGGCCAAGGTGAGCCGCAAGGCCGCCGCGATCGCGAGCGAGCACGTGCTCCTCGGCCTCGAGCGCGCCGCGCAGCGCGTGGGCCGCGGGCTCACGCTCGACGCGACCTCCACGCCGCCGAGCGACGAGCTGCTCGCGCTCTGGGAGCGTCTGCGCAGCGCCGACGAGGACGCCGCCGCCGACATCGCCAAGCGCTCCCCCAACGAGCCGCACCGGCGCATCCTCCTCCTCATCGCGCGCCGGATCACGGCGACCCGCACGCGCGACGCCGACCTCGCCTACCGCGACCCCGAGCACCTGCTCGCCGACCTGCGGATCGTGCAGACGTCGCTGGCCGACGCGGGCGCCGCGCGTCAGGCGTACGGCAGCCTGCAGCACCTCATCTGGCAGGTGGAGACCTACGGCTTCCACCTCGCCGAGCTCGAGGTGCGCCAGCACTCGGCCGTGCACGCGAAGGTCCTCGCCGAGCTCGACGCGGGCGGCCCGCGCAGCGAGCTGACCGAGGAGGTCCTCGAGGTCTTCCGCGCGATCGCGTTCATCCAGGAGCGCTTCGGGCCGCGCGCGGCCGGCCGCTACATCGTGTCGTTCACGCAGTCCGCCGACGACCTCGCCAACGTGCACCGCCTCGCGCGCTACGCGGTCGGCGACGCGGGGCCCGCGCCCGTGCTCGACGTCATCCCCCTCTTCGAGACGTTCGCCGACCTGCAGGCCGCGCCGCGCATCCTCGCCGAGATCGTAGAGCACCCCGAGTTCGCGTCGCGCCTCGACGCGACCGGCCGTCGCCTCGAGGTCATGCTCGGCTACTCCGACTCGTCGAAGGACGTCGGCCCCGTCGCGGCGAACCTCGCCCTGTACGAGGCGCAGGCGGCGATCGCCGCGTGGGCGCAGGAGAACCGCATCGAGCTCACGCTCTTCCACGGCCGCGGCGGCGCGCTCGGCCGCGGCGGCGGCCCCGCGAACAGCGCGATCCTCGCGCAGCCGCCGCACTCGGTCGACGGGCGCTTCAAGCTCACCGAGCAGGGCGAGGTCATCTTCGCCCGCTACGGCGACCCCGACATCGCGATGCGGCACATCGACCAGGTCGCCGCGGCCATCCTCACGGCGGGCGCGCCCTCGAACGAGGACCGCAACCGCACGGCCGCCGAGCGGTACGCCGACATCGCGCAGGTCATGGAGACGACGTCGCGCGCGCGGTTCTTCGACCTCGTGAAGGCCCCGGGCTTCGCGCCGTGGTTCGCCACCGTGACGCCCATGGAGGAGATCGGGCTGCTCGCGCTCGGCTCGCGCCCGGCCCGCCGCGGGCTCTCGGTCGAGTCGCTCGAGGACCTCCGCGCCATCCCGTGGGTGTTCGCGTGGACGCAGGCGCGCATCAACCTCGCCGGATGGTTCGGGCTCGGCACCGCGCTCGAGTCGGTCGGCGACGAGGAGCGGCTGCGGGCCGCCTACGCCGAGTGGCCGCTCTTCCGCACGATGATCGACAACGTCGCGATGAGCCTCGCGAAGGCGGACGACCGGATCGCCCGCCAGTACCTCGCCCTCGGCGACCGCGACGACCTCGCCGCGCTCGTCATGGACGAGATGGCGCTCACGCGCTCGTGGGTCGTGCGGATCGTGGGCGGCGACGGGCTCCTCGCGAACAAGCCCGTGCTCCAGCGCGCGGTCAAGCTCCGCAGCCCGTACGTCGACGCGCTGTCGCTCCTGCAGCTGCGCGCCCTCCGCGCGCTGCGCGAGACGCCAGCGGGCGGGAACGCCGACCCCGAGCAGCAGCGCCTCCTGCTCCTGTCGGTCTCGGGCGTCGCGGCCGGTCTGCAGAACACCGGCTGATCCCGCCCTCTCTCCTCTGCGTGTCTCACTCGGCGCGGGAATACCGGCGGCATTCCCGCACCGAGTGAGACACGCACAGGGGGGCGTCTATTCTGAGCGGATGGCGAGGAGGGCGATGCGGGCCACCATGAAGGACGTGGCGGCGCTCGCCGGAGTGTCGCCGAAGACCGTCTCCAACGTCGTGACGGGCACGGTCTTCGTCCGCCCCGAGACGACCGAGCGGGTCGAGAGGGCGATGGCCGAGCTCGACTTCGTGCCCAACCTCAGCGCGCGGGGCCTCCGCAACGGCCGCTCGGGCACGATCGCGGTCGCGCTGCCGGATCTCGCGACCGCGTTCTCGGCCGAGCTGCTCGACAGCATCCTCGACGTCGCCCACGAGCGCGGCTTCGCGGTCCAGATCGAGGAGACGGCCGCCGAGCCCGGCCGCGAGTACGAGCTCATCTCGCGCGCCCGCGCGCACCTCATCGACGGGCTCATCCTCAACCCGATCCGCCTCGAGGACAGCGCGGTCGAGCACGCCGATCACCTGCCTCCCGTCGTGCTCATCGGCGAGGTCGAGCAGCACGTCACCGACCGCGTGTTCGTCGACAGCCTCGCGGCCTCGCGCGAGATCACCCGCCACCTCCTCGAGCGCGGCGCGCGCCGGATCGCGGCCGTCGGGGGCGACGACGCGTCGGAGATCGCGACCGCCACGAGCCGGCTGCGGCTCGCCGGCTACCGCGAGGCGCTCGCCGACGCGGGGATCCCCCTCGATCCCGCGCTCGAGGTCAATCGCTTCCCCTGGACGATGGCGGCGGGCGCGGCCGGCATCGACGAGCTCGTCGCGCGCGGGACCCCGTTCGACGCCGTCGTCGCGTTCACCGACTCGATCGCGATCGGCGCGCTGCACGCCCTGCACGCGCACGGGCTCCGCGTCCCCGACGACGTGCTCGTCGCGGGGTTCGACGACGTCGAGCCCGCGCGCTTCGCGACCCCCGCCCTGACGACCATCCGCTTCGACCGAGGCGCCTTCGCGCGGGAGGCCGTCACGCTGCTCGAGAGCCGGATGTCCGACCGGTCGCAGGCGCCGCGCGCCGTGCAGGTCGCTCACGAGCTCATCGTCCGCGCGAGCACCGATCGGTCGTGAGCGGCTCGCCTCCGCACGCCTCTTGCGCATCCATTACATCGATGTAATGATGGCGTCGTCTCTGTCAGACGGTCACGAAGGAGTGGCGATGGCATCACCACCGGTCCACATCACTCGGCGCCAGCTCTTCGCGGGCGCCGCGGCTCTCGCGGGGACGGCGCTCATCGCCGGCTGCACCCCGGCGAGCGCCGCCCGCGGCGCGCAGCAGCTGCAGTTCTGGCACCTGCTCTCCGGCGGCGACGGCGTGACGATGTCGGGCCTCCTCGACGGCGTCAACGCCGCGCAGGAGGAGTACCGCATCCGCCCCACCGTCCTCGCGTGGGGCTCGCCGTACTACACGAAGCTCGCCATGGCGGCGACCGGCGGGCGCGCGCCCGAGGTCGCGGTCATGCACGCCACGCGCGTGGCGGGCTACGCGCCGGGCGGCCTGCTCGACCCGTGGGACGTCGACCGGCTCGCCGAGCTCGGCGTCGACGAGAGCACCTTCCCCGCGCCGATCTGGGAGAAGGGCTTCGCGGGCGGCGAGCTCTACAGCGTCGCGCTCGACGCGCACCCGTTCATCCTCATGTTCAACACCGACATCTGCGACGCCGCCGGCGTGCTCGACAGCGACGGGCGGCTCCTGCCGACGTCGTCGCCCGAGGAGTTCCTCGAGCTCACGCGGGCCGTGGCCGGATCGTCGGAGAGCCACGGCCTCTCGTACGGGTACCTCGGCGACGGCGCCCAGATGTGGCGCCTCTTCTACACCCTCTACACGCAGCACGGGCTCGCGATGGAGCTGCCCGAGGGCGGGAAGAGCGTGCTCGACCAGGACGCGGCCGTCGAGTCGCTCACGCTCATGCAGAGCCTGCTGGACGGCGAGATCGCCGCCCCGCAGAACGACTACCAGTCGGCCGTCGCCGAGTTCGCGACGGGCCGCAGCGGCATGTTCCTCACGGGCGTGTGGGAGCTGCGGACCATGCAGAACGCGGGCATCCCGTTCGACGCGACGACCATCCCCACGCTCTACGGCACCGACTCCGTGTACGCCGACTCGCACTCGTTCGTGCTGCCGCACCAGACGAGCCCCGACCCCGTCAAGCGCGACCTCACGTACCGGTTCGTCGCCGACATCCTCAAGGGCTCGTTCGACTGGGCGGGGGCGGGCCACATCCCGGCCTACCTGCCGATCACGGAGTCGCCCGACTACGCCGATCTCGTCCCCCAGGCGCACTACGCGAATGCGGCCGAGAACGTCGCATACGACCCGCCCGCGTGGTTCACCGGCTCGGGGTCGAACTTCCAGGGCGACTTCGGCGCGTCCGTGCAGGACGTGCTCCTCAGCGGCGGCGACCCCGCCGCCGCCATCGCGGCCTTCCAGGCGCGCGTCGACAGCATGCTCTCCAAGCCGAACCCGGCCGACCCCGAGGGGACGTGGCAGTCATGACGACCGCAGCTCCCACCACCCGCACGATCGTCACCGGCGGCGCCCAGCGCGGCGGACGCCGTCACGTCGGAGCCCAGCGCAGCGAGCAGCTCGTGAGCTGGGTCTTCCTCGCGCCGTTCCTCATCGCGTTCGCGCTCTTCCTCGTGTGGCCGATCCTCCACGGCATCTACCTGAGCTTCACGAACCAGTCCCTGACCGGCGCGGGCGGCGACCTCGTCGGCTTCGCGAACTACGCCGAGGCCCTCGCCGACCCCGTCATGTGGCGCTCGCTCGGGAACACCCTCTGGTTCACAGTGCTCTCGACCGTTCCCCTCGTCGTCATCGCGCTCGTCATGGCGGTGCTCGTCGACCGCGGCATCCCCGGCCAGTGGCTGTGGCGGCTGTCGTTCTTCATGCCGTTCCTCCTCGCCTCGACCGTCATCTCGCAGATCTGGGTGTGGATCTTCAACCCGCAGATCGGCGCGGCCAACAACATCCTCGAGGCGCTCGGTCTCGCCCCCATCGCGTGGCTGCAGAACCCCGACACGAACATGATCGCGATCGTCATCGCGACCGTGTGGTGGACGGTCGGGTTCAACTTTCTGCTCTACCTCGCGGCCCTCCAGAACATCCCCGCCCAGCAGTACGAGGCCGCGTCGCTCGACGGCGCGGGGCCGTGGCGCCAGCTCTGGTCGATCACGATCCCGCAGCTCGGGCCCGCGACGGTCCTCATCGTGATGCTGCAGATCCTCGCGTCGCTCAAGCTGTTCGACCAGGCGTATCAGATGCTCGGCGGCGTCGCGAGCGACACCACGCGCTCCATCGTGCAGTACATGTACGAGGCCGGCTTCGTCGGCTACCGCTTCGGCTACTCGGCAGCCATCTCCTACGTGTTCTTCGCGCTCATCGTCATCATCGGCGTCGCCCAGGCGGCGATCATGTCCCGTGGTGCCGCCGCCGCGCGCAGGAAGGAGCAGCGATGACCACCGTCACGCAGACCCTCGTCACCCCCTCCACCGCGCGCCGCGCCGAGCGCAAGCCCGGGGCCCGGCGGTTCGGCCCGCTGCGGATCGTCGCGTTCGCGGTGCTCCTGCTCCTCGCGATCGGATGGCTGCTGCCGTTCCTGTGGGCGGTCGCGACCGCGTTCAAGACCGAGACCGACGCCGCGTCGGGCGACCCCTCGTGGATCGGGCCGAGCGGCCCCACGACCGACGCGTTCACGGCCATCCTCTCGCAGGGCAACGTGTGGATCTGGGCCTTCAACAGCCTCTGGACGTCGGCCGCCGTGACGGCCATCACGCTCGCGATCTCCGCGATGGCCGCCTACGCGTTCTCGCGGCTCGACTTCACCGGGCGGCGCTGGCTCTACGTGGCCGTCATCGCCGCGATCGTCGTGCCGCCGCAGGCGCTCATCATCCCGCTGTTCTACGAGATGCTCGCGTTCAACATGATCGACACGCACTGGGGCCTCATCCTGCCGCAGGTCGTCGCCCCGGCGATGGTGTTCATCCTCAAGCAGTTCTTCGACGCCGTGCCGATCGAGCTCGAGGACGCCGCCCGCGTGGACGGCGCGAGCCGCTTCCGCGTGTTCTGGTCGATCGTGCTCCCGCTGTCGCGGCCCATCCTCGCGTCGGTCGCGATCTTCGTGTTCATCGGCGCGTGGAACAACTTCCTCTGGCCGTTCCTCGTCATCAACGACACGACGCTCATGACGCTGCCGGTCGGCCTGCAGACCGTCATCAGCGCCTACGGCGTGCAGTACGCGCAGGTGATGGCGCAGGCCGTGCTCGCCGCGCTGCCGCTCATCATCGTGTTCCTCATCTTCCAGAAGCAGATCGTCAAGGGCGTCGCGACCACCGGCTTCGGCGGCCAGTGACACCCGGAACCAGGAGAGAAATGACCCGCGCCCGCATCACCATCGACCGCGACTTCACGATCGCCGACGTGCCGCGCCGGCTCTTCGGATCGTTCGTCGAGCACATGGGACGCTGCGTCTACACCGGCATCTTCGAGCCCGGCCACCCGCAGGCCGACGAGCGGGGCTTCCGGCGCGACGTGCTGCAGCTCGTGAAGGAGCTGGGGCCGACCGTCGTCCGCTACCCCGGAGGCAACTTCGTCTCGGGCTACCTGTGGGAGGACGGCGTCGGGCCGGTCGACCAGCGCCCGCGCCGGCTGGACGGCGCATGGCACACGATCGAGACCAACGCCTTCGGCCTGCACGAGTTCGTCGAGTGGGCGGACGAGGCGGGCGTCGAGGTCATGGAGGCCGTGAACCTCGGCACGCGCGGGGTCGAGGAGGCGCGCGCGCTCGTCGAGTACGCGAACCACCCCGGCGGCACCTACTGGTCGGACCTGCGCCGCCGCAACGGCGCAGCCGACCCGTTCGACATCCGCCTGTGGTGCCTCGGCAACGAGCTCGACGGGCCGTGGCAGATCGGCCACAAGACCGCGCACGAGTACGGCCGCCTCGCGCAGGAGACGGCGAAGGCGATGCGCCTGGTCGACCCGACGATCGAGCTCGTCGCGGTGGGATCGTCGAACCGGCAGATGCCGACCTTCGGCACGTGGGAGCACACCGTGCTCACGCACGCGTACGAGGAGGTCGACTACATCTCGATGCACGCGTACTACCAGGAGCGCGACGGCGACGCCGCGTCGTTCCTGGCCGAGGGCGTCGACATGGACGCGTTCATCGACGGCGTGATCGCGACGATCGACGCCGTGAAGGCCGCGGGCAAGCACCGCAGGCAGGTCGACATCTCGTTCGACGAGTGGAACGTCTGGGACCAGGACCGGTACAACGACCACGAGGCGCGCGAGATCGAGGCGGCGGGATGGCGCGAGCACCCGCGCCTCATCGAGGACACGTACGACGTCGCCGACGCCGTCGTCGTCGGCACCCTGCTGCACAGCCTGCTGCGCCACGGCGACCGCGTGCGCATCGCCAACCAGGCCCAGCTCGTCAACGTCATCGCGCCGATCCGCTCGGAGGAGGGCGGGCCCGCGTGGCGCCAGTCGATCTTCTGGCCGTTCGCGCGGATGGCGCGTCTCGCGCAGGGGCGGATCCTGCGGCTCGCGGTCGACTCGTCGCAGACGAGCACGCGCAAGTTCGGCGACGTCGACGCGATCGACGCGGCCGCGACGTGGGACGAGGCGAGCGGGACGATCGCGCTGTTCGTCGCGAACCGCTCGCTCGAGGAGGCCGGCGACGTCACGGTCGACCTGCGCGGGCTCGCAGCCACGGCCATCCGCTCGGCCGAGGTGCTGACCGTGCCCGAGGGCGGCGACCGGCGCTCCGCGAACGTCGCCGACGATCAGGACCGCGTGGGGCTCGTCCCCCTGCGCGACGCGGGCATCGCCGACGGCGCGGTGCGCGCCACCCTGCCGCCGATGTCGTGGGCGGTCATCGTCCTCGACGCCGCGACGGCCTGATCTGACGCGTCACCCGCGGTCGAGCCACGCCAGGATGCGCTCGGCCGCGGGGGCGCCGTCGCGGATCATCGTCTCGTGCCCGTGGCCGGGGATCTCGATCGAGGTCGCGTCGGGCACGAGCTCCGCGACGCGGCGCACCCACACGGGCGGGCAGACGACGTCGTTCGCGCCCCGCACGACGAGCGTGCGCGAGCGGATCCGCTCGTACGCGTCCTCGGGGCGATGCGACAGCATCGCCTTCATCTTGCGCCGCAGGTTCGGGCCGGCCCGCAGGTATTCCCTCGCACCGAGCACGAGCACCTTGAGGCTCTCGCCGAGGAGATCGCGCCCCAGACGCAGCAGCTGGGGGACGGCGCGGCGCGCCTCGGAGTCGACGGTCGGGGCGACGAGGACGACCGGCCCCGCGAGATCCGGGTGGCGGGCCGCGATCTCGGCGACGACCTGCGTGCCCATCGAGTGCCCGATGAGGATCGGGCGCTCGAGACGGCGATCGCGGATGAACGCCGCGACGAGGTCGGCGACGCGCTCGATCGACGGCGTCCGCGGCGGCTCGGGCGCCTCCCCGTATCCGGGCTGGTCGATCGCGATCGCCCGCCCGCGCTCGGCGAGGTGGACGGCGACGTCGGCGAAGACGCGGCGGCCCATGCCGATCCCGTGCACGAGGAGGAAGACGGGCTCGCCCGCTCCGCGCTCCTCGGCGACGAGGGTCGCGCCCTGCCACGTGAAGCGCGAGATCCGGCCGTCCTCCGGCGCCCCCGCCAGCTCGTCGATCACGTCATCCGCGGCCTCCGCCGCGTCCTCGAGCGCACCCATCCTCTCAGCCTACGATCGCCCGGATCCCGCACCCCGCAGCGCGCGTAACCTGGAAGGCATGACGACTTCCGCCACCAACGAGATCACCATGTTCGGCGCCGAGTGGTGCCGCGACTGCCGCCGCACCAAGGCGCAGCTCGATGAGCTCGGCGTCGCGTACACGTACGTCGACCTCGAGGCCGAGCCCGCGGCCGCCGAGGTCGCCAAGGAGATCTCGGGACGCACGAACATCCCGGTCGTGGTCTACCCCGACGCGACCCACCACGTCGAGCCGTCGAACGCCGACGTCGAGGCGAAGCTCAAGGAGCTCGCCCTCATCTGAGGCTCTCGCGCGATCAGGCGTCGTGGAGGTGCTTCTGGCCGTGGCCGAGCACCTTCACGACGACGCCGCGGCGCGAGAGCTCGGCGATCGTGCGCACCTCCTCCGCCGCGTCGCGGCCCAGCGCGTGCACGCTCGCGACGACGACGACATCGCCCGACTTCAGGCGCGAGAAGAGGCGCTGCAGGCGCTCCTCCCATGATTCGAGGATGTCGGGCGCGGGGTGCCGGAAGCCCTCGATCGGCACGCCGAAGCGCGTGAGGTCCTCGCGCTGCTGGATCACCGACGGCATGTCGTCGCGCTGCACGACGAGGCCCACGAGACGCGATCCCGCAGGACGCGCCTGCCACCATCCGCCGTCCCGCTGGAGCTCGACGAAGCACTTCGGGCACTCCGAAGCCTGATGGATCTCGGTCTCGGCGGTGTCTGCGTGGCTCATGGTGCTCCTCCACGTCCATTGTGCCGTGCCCGCAGTGCGGATGCCCACCCCCGGCGCGCCGGTCAGCCGCCGACGCACGCGACGGCGGGCTCGGAGCTCGTCCCGCTCGCGCGGCGGAGCACCACCTCGACGCATGTCTCGCCCTCCGCGGCCGGCACCGTCACCGTCGGCTCGACGGTCCGCTCGTAGTCCGGCTCGCCGGCGACGCTCGCGATGGTCCAGAGGTAGCTGTCGCCCTCCTCCGGCTCGGGGTTCGTCCAGGTGAAAACGACCTCATCGCCCTCCACGGCACCCTGGAGGTCGGCGACGGACGGGACGGCGACGATCGGGTCCTGCGGCGCGACCGTCTGCGCCGACGTGTTCTCCGGGTCGGGCTCGGCGAGCAGCGCGGGCAGCCCGAAGCCGATGACGGCGACCGCGGCGAGCGCGATCACGCCGACCGACACCCACCATCCCCACCGGGCGCGCCGCGGAGCCTCGGCCGCGATCTCGCGCCGCGGGATGGTCGACTCCGGAGCCGACGCGGGCACGGGAGGGCGGATGACCGTGGCGTCGTCCGGATGGATGCTGCGGGCCCCGCGCACGACGGTCGCCTCGTCCTGCGCGCCCCGGCGGATGGTCTCTGCCGACGCCGGGCGCGGCGACGTCGCCACGTCGGCGGCGTCGGGGGCGATGCTCATGACGGCTCGGACGCGCGTGAGGCCGCCGTCCTCGTCCTCGTCGCGGTCGCCCCTGGCGCCCTCGTCGATGATGTCGATCGGCGTGACCGCGTGCGCGAGCTCGATCTGCACCTTCTGCAGAGCGCGCGCGAAGGCCAGCGCGCTCGTGTGGCGGTCGGCCGGATCCTTGGCCATCGCGCGCTCGAGCACGCTCTGGAGCGCCTCCGGCACGTCCGGCCGATCGAGCGGCGGCAGGGGCATCCGCTCGATCCGGTCGATGAGATCGGCGCTCGCGTTGCTCTGGCCCGCGACCTCGAACGGGGAGCGGCCTGCGAGCAGCGTGTAGACGGTCGCGCCGAGCTGGTACACGTCGGAGCGCGGGCCGCTGCGCGCGACGTCGCCGAACGACTCGGGCGGCGACCACGGAATCGACATGCCGGTCGTCTCGGTCGGCCCGTGCGCGGTCGCGGCGATGCCGAAGTCAGTGAGCGCGGGCCGCCCGTACTCGGTCACGAGGATGTTCGCGGGCTTGATGTCGCGGTGGAGCACGCCCGCGCGGTGCGCGGTCTCGACGGCCGCGGCGATCGGGATGCCCACGCGCAGCGCCTCCGCGACCGAGAACGGCTCGCGGCGGTACCGCACCTGCAGGTTCGCGCCCGGGCAGTACTCCATGACCAGGTAGGGCCGGCCGTCGTCCGAGACGCCGGCCTGCAGGATCGTGACGATCGCGGGATGGCTCGAGAGCATCGCCATCGTGTTCGCCTCGGCGGTGAACTGGCCTGCGGTCCCGCCCATCCAATCGGGCAGGAGGACCTTGATCGCGACCTGGCGACGCGGGAGCTCCTGTTCGTACCGGTACACGTCGGCGAAGCCGCCCGATCCGAGCAGCTCGATGCACTGGAAGCCCGGGATGCGCGGCGGCGGGGCGGGCGGGCGGCGCTGGTTCACGGCAGGTCCTCGAACGCGAAGGAGACGCCGTCGCCGAGATCGACGACGTCGCCCGTCACGACGACCGTGTGCTCGCCCGGGTGGAGCTGCACGGGCTCCTCCCCTCCGCGCAGGAGCGTCGTGCCGTTGGTCGAGTGGAGGTCGACGACGACGACGCTGTCGGCGTCGGGGATGACCTCGACATGACTGCGCGAGATGTCGAGCGACGGGCTCTCGACCGAGACGAGGTGCGGCAGCTCGGCACCGGTCGATCGGGTCGCGCGCGGACGGCGCCCGATCACGATCGGACGATCGAGCGCGACGACCTCGCCGCTCGAGAGGCGGATGCGGGCGCGTGCCGTCCGCGTGGGAGCGGCCGAGCGCTCGCCGCGCGGGATGGTCGTGCCGTCGTGGTCCCCGCGCAGGCCCCGGAGGTCGGCGGCCGAGATCGTCGCGCCGTCGTGGTCGCCGAGCCCGTCTCCCGTCGGGGCGATCGTGTCGGCTGCTGCCTCGCGCTGATCGCCCGCCGTCATGCCCGGCGACCCCCCACCGGCTCGCGCGGCCGCGTGTCGGCGTCGATGTCGCGGGTGCCGGTGTCTCCGTCGTGCCACGCCACATGCACGGCGTCGACGACGATCACCGAGACGTTGTCGCGGCCGCCGCGCGCGACGGCCGCCTCGACGAGTCGGCTGGCCGCGGTCTGCGGGTCGTCCTCGGCGCTCAGGATGGCCGCGATCTGGTCGCGCCCGACCTCGCGCGGCAGGCCATCCGAGCAGATGAGCAGGCGGTCGCCGCGGCTCGCCGGGAGCATCCAGAAGTCCACCCGCTCGCTGCTGCCGGCCCCGAGGGCGCGCGTGATGACGTTGCGGCGCGGGTCGCGCTCGGCGTCGGCCTCGGCGAGGCGCCCCGAGTCGACGAGCTCCTGCACGAGCGAGTGGTCGACGCTGATCTGCTCGAGGCGGTCGCCCGCGAGCCGGTAAGTGCGCGAGTCGCCGATGTTGAGCGCGAGCCAGTAGCCCGCTCCGCGCACGTCGACGATGACGACCCCCGACAGGGTCGTCCCCGCGCCCGTCTCGCGGGATGACGAGAACGCGTCGATGCGCCGACGGGCGGCCTCGACGGCCTCGCGCACCTCGTCGACCGTGAGGTGATCGCGCCCGACGAGGTCCGCGAACGCGGCCACCGCCATCCGCGATGCCACCTCGCCCGCGTCGTGCCCGCCCATCCCGTCTGCGACGAGGAACACCGGGGCGGACGCGAGCAGCGCGTCCTCGTTGATCGCCCGGCGCCGGCCGGTGTCCGTCGCGGCGCCGACCGCGACCGTGATCGGCGCGGTCATGCGGGCGCCCCGTAGGTCGCCGTCCGGTCGCCCATCTCGAGCACGTCGCCCTCGACGAGCGGCGTGCGCTCTCCGGGCACGACGTCGATGCGGTCGCCGCCGCGCACGATGACGACGCCGTTCGTCGAGTGGCGGTCGGTGATCCACGCGCCGTCGCCGTCGACGTCGAGCGCGAAGTGCGTCTTCGACAGCGAGAGGCTCTCGTCGCGCACGGCGACGGTCTCCCCCTCCCCCGCGGGGTTCCGCCCGAAGAGCGTGAAGCCGTCGACCGTGTGCACGGCGCCGTCGTCCCACACGAGCGTCGCGGTCGGCCGCGGCGGCTCGCGGCGCACGACGATCGTGTCATCGAGAAGGGGGTCGTACCCGTCGTGCGCGTCGCCTCCCGGCACGATCGTGTCGTCGGAGACCTCGTCCGCCGGGGTGGGGGCGGGTGCTGGTGCCGGGGCGGGTGCGGGGGCCGGGGCCGGGGCCGACGCCGGGGCCGGCGGTGTGGGCGCCGGCGGGTCCTGCGTGATGCCGGGAACGTACGCGATCACGCCGAGAGGGGCGCTCGGCTCCGAGCGTGGTGGCGGGGGCGGCGTCGCGGGCGCAGGAGGAGCCACTGGAGCGGAACCGCCCCCCACGCGCGGGGGTGCGGGCGGAGCCGCGGGAGGCGCGGGGGGCATCGGCGGCCGCGGCGGGATGGCCGGGGCTGCGGCAGGCGCGGCCGGCGCGGCGGGGGCGGCGGCGGGCGGAGCCGGCGGGCGGGGCGGCACGGCGACGGACGGCGGCACCGGCGCCGCGGGCGCGACGGGGGCCGCAGGCGCGCTCGCCTGGTGCAGCGGAGCCGCGTCGCGCGCGGAGCCGGCGTCGGCCATCCGCGATCCGGCGACCCGATCGTGCCATCCGCGGTGCCACGGGGAGCCGTCGAAGAGGGGCGAGAAGTAGCCGACGACGATGGCGGCGCCGAGGCCCCAGATCACGTTGCGCAGGAAGGCGCGGCCGAACCCGAGGGGCGCGCCGTCGTCGTCGCGGACGAGCCGCACGCGCAGGGCGCGCATGCCCGGCGTCCCGCGACGGGTGCCCTGCCACCAGCTGTAGAGGAGGACCCAGCCGATCGCGAGCAGGCCGACGACCGCGGAGAGCGTCAGCGTGAGCCACAGCGGGCCGTTCATCGCGACCCACACCGTGACGCCCGAGAGCACGGACATCACCGCGCCGACGATGAGCATGTCGACGATGTAGGCGCCGGCGCGGCGGCCGAGCGGAGCAGGGCGCGGCGCGGGCGCAGCGGCCGGCAGCCCGTACCCGGGCGGCAGCGGTGCGCGGTGGGGATTCGACGCGGTCATGTCAGCCATCCTTCCGTCGATCGGCCGCGGCGGCGCGCAGCCTCCGGATCCACGACGATCCGGTCCTGCGCCGCAGCGAGCGCAGGCTCAGTCGGGCGCGCAGGCGACTCCAGAATGTCGCCTTCTCGCCCATCCCGTCCACCAGGGCGTCGACCTCGCTCCAGAACGCCGCGACGAACTCGGGGTCGGGCTCGCCCGGCCCGAAGACGCCGGCGTCCGCGCGCGCGGCGAGGTCGGTCACGCGGGCGTCCTCGAGGGTCGCGACGAGCACGGCGGCCTCCTCCGAGCGCGTTCCTCCGGCCGACGCGCCGTCGAGCGGGTAGGCGCGGTAGTCGACGGCGCGATCGCGCAGCTCATCCCAGCCGCCGCTGATGCGGTCGGCCGCGCGCTCGGCCGCGCGCCGTCGGCGACGGCGGGCGGCCTTCACGGCGCCGATCACGACGAAGGGCGCGAGCAGCAGGAGGAGGACGGAGACGCCGGCCCCGCCCACGAGGAGGATCAGGCCGAGAGCGCCGTCCTCGGGCTCGGCGTCCTCATCCGCCTTCCGATCGTCGGGCACGAGCGGCGGGAGCTCGACCGGCTCCTGCGGAGGCGGAGGCGGCTGCAGCACCTGCGGCTTGGGTGCGCTCTTCGGCCGGGTCGTCTGGTCGTTCGGCTGCTGGTCCTCGGGGGGCGTGGGGTCGAAGGCGACCCATCCGGCGTCCTCGAAGGCGATCTCGACCCACGCGTGCACGTCGTCGCCCGTGACGACGTACGGGTTCTCCGCCGTCTCGTCCTCGCCGGGGTGGAAGCCCAGCACGACGCGCGCCGGGATGCCGAGCTCCCGTGCCATGAGCGCCATCGCGACCGCGTACTGCTCGTCGTCGCCGACCATCTGCTCGGCGCCGAGCAGGCTCGCGATGCGCTGCGACCCGTGCCCCGCGCGGGAGGGGACCTCGCCCTCGAGACCGTGGCTGAAGAAGCCGCCCTCCGAGAGGAACGACGTGAGGGCGCGCGCCTTCTCGATCGGCGTGCGCGCCTCCGCGACCGCGTCGGCGGCGAGCTCGGCGACATCGCCGGGAACATCGACGGGCCGCGGCAGATCGACGTCCGCGAAGTCGTCGTCCGCGAGCGCCTCGTCGGCCGACGTCGGCGGGATGACGACATCGGCGGTGTACCGATCGCCCTCGCGGAGCCCGTCGCGGACGACCGCGGTGCCCGTGTCGGCGTTGTAGTACGCGCTGCGGCGCAGGCTCTCTCCGCGGTCGCCGTCGAACGCGAGGCTGCGCACCGCGCCGGCGGCCGGAACCCAGACCCCCTCGTAGCCGCCGACCTCGACCGTGAGGCGCGCGGCCTCGCCCGCGGCCCCCTGCGCCATGTTCGAGCGGATGGGGGTGAAGTCGCTCGACGAGTCGGCGACGTCGTAGACCACTCCCGAGTAGGCGTCCATCGTCGCGAGCCGCAGGCGGGCCCCGCTCGGCAGGCCGCGGACCGTGAAGAGGGCGTCCTCGTCGAAGTCGCGCACGTAGAGCCGGAACGACTGCAGGGGGCTCGGGTACTCGCGGATGTCGAACGGCGGGATGATCACCTCGCGCAGCACGTAGCGGGTCTCGTTCGCGGGCGCGAGGGCGAGCGAGACCGCGCCCGCGCCCGCCGCGATCGCGAGGACGACGGCGCCCGACACGACCCGGCGCACGACGCTCGAGCGACCCCCGTCGGCCTGTGGCGACTCGGCCGTCGCGACCGCGCTGCGCTGCGGCGCGAGCGCCGTCCGCAGCGCGAGCCAGGCGACCGCGACGACGGCGAACACGGCCGCCTGCACGAACGGCGCGGCGGGCTGCGCCGTCCCGAGGGCGATCTGGAGCACGAGCAGCGCCGCGGCGGGCACCAGCGTCCAGGCGGCGGGGACGACGCGCAGAGCGAGGCTCCCCGCGAGCGTCGCGAAGGCGAGCGAGAGGAGGAGCGGCACGATGAGGTGCCCGTCGGCGGCCGCGACCGGCGCGATCGAGGTGAGCAGCGACTTCCACGACGTCACGACGCCCGCCGCCAGCTGGCGGAGCGTGTCGATGGTCGGGATCACCCCGCCGATCGCCGTGTGCGGCAGCGCGAGCGCCCCGCCGAGCACGAAGTACACGCCCACGGCGGCCGCTGCGAGCAGGAGGACGCTCCACCGCCGGACGGCACCCGTCCAGGCGATCCCGAGCCCCAGCACGAGGCCGGCGAGGGCGGGGATCAGGTACTGCGGTCCGTCGAAGGTCGGCGCGAAGCCGATCACGGGGACGAGCAGGAGCAGCGCGACCGCGCCCAGGTCGATCGCGTCGCCGCGCCATCCGCCGAGGCGCCCGCCGTCGCGCGCGCTCATCCGAGCACCTTCCGCAGCGCGCGCGGCAGGTCGTCGACCGTCGCGAGGGTGAGCACGTCGGTCTCGCCGATGCGCCGGCGCCCGGTATCCGCGTCGGCGGCGGCCACGACGATGAGCGTGCGTGCGCCGAGCGGCAGGCGCGAGGCGGCGTCGCGGAGGTCGGCGGGATCAGCCGTGCTGCCGCACAGGAGCACGACGACGCTCGCGAGCGGAGCCGCGGCGGCGACCGCGCCGGCGAGGTCGGCCACCCTCCCCGCCCGCGCACGACTGTGCTCGACGCCCGAGAGCGAGTCGAGCAGCTGGCGACCGGTGCCGGCGCGAAGCGGACCGGCCGGCGTCCGCACATCCACGTGGAAGGCGTCGCGGATGGCGCGCAGGCCCAGCGAGCCGCCCGCCGAGATCGCGGTCTCGAACTCCTCAGGCGACGCGTAGTCGGCGGTCGCGGTCGACAGGCCGATGACGAAGTGCGAGCGGCGGGTCTGCTCGTACGTGCGCATCATGAGCGTGCCCGTGCGCGCGGTCGAGCGCCAGTGCACGTGACGGAGGTCGTCGCCGGGCTGGTACTCCGAGAGCGCGTGGAAGGCGATGTCGTCGCGCGCGAGGTCGCGCGTCTCCATGCCCTCGAGATCCCGCACGAAGCCGATGGACTGCCCCTCCAGTCTCACCGTGCGCGGGTGGACGTACAGGTCGACGGGCTCGTCGCGGCGGTCGATCCGCTCGTACAGCCCGAGCGGGTCTCCCCGCACGATGCTCACGGGCCCGACCGGCAGCACGGCGCGGCGCTGGGTCGGGATCGCGAACAGCTCCTCGATCGACTCCTCCGGCGCGAGCTGCGGGATGCCGAAGACGCCGCGCCCCGATCCGACCGGCAGGACGATCCGGGAGGGGAGGATGGCGCGGCTGCCGGTGTTCGCGAGCCGGAGCGCGCCGACCGCGCGCTCGCCGACGACGACGCGCGTGCGCGTGAGGTCGAGCTCGACGTCGTACGACGTGCGCCCGAAGAGGAAGCCCGCGCAGAGCACGAGGGTCGCGGTGAGGATGGCCGCGATCGCGCGCACCTCGACCCACCCGAAGGCGATGCCGAGGACCCACAGCGCGACGGCGGCGACGAGGAGGACCCAGCCGAGCGGACGGACGACGGCCGCGACGACGCGGACGCCGCGCCATCCGCGCGCGAGGACGTAGCGGAGGACCGCGGCCCAGCCTGCCCGCTCCTCCGCCTGCTCGGTCTCGACCGCCTCGGGCGCCTCCGCGCTCATCGCACCTGCGGCGCCGGCACCTGCGACACGACGCGTGCGATCACGCGCTCCGCGGTCGCGCCCGAGAACTCCGCCTCCGGGTCGAGCACGAGGCGGTGGGTCCAGACCGGGCCGGTGAGCGCCTTGATGTCGTCGGGAAGGACGTAGTGGCGCCCGAGCGACGCCGCACGCACCTTGGCGAGGCGCACCATCGCGATGGCGCCGCGCACCGAGACGCCGAGCATCGTGTCGGAGTCGTCCCTGGTCGCCTCCGCGAGCTCGGCGGCGTAGCGCAGCACGCTGGGCTCGACGTGCGCGGTCGCCGCGAGGTCGGCCATGTCGGCCACGGCGCCCGTCGTGATGATCGGGGTGAGTCCCGCCGAGGGGTTGCGGTCGGCGGAGCCCGCGAGGATGCGCTCGGTCACCTCGACCGTCGGGTACCCGATCGAGGTCTTGATGAGGAAGCGGTCGAGCTGCGCCTCGGGCAGCTTGTACGTGCCCGCCTGCTCGATGGGGTTCTGCGTCGCGATCACGAGGAAGGGGCGGCCCACGTCGTGCGCGACGCCGTCGACCGTGACGCGCGACTCCTCCATGACCTCGAGGAGCGCGGACTGCGTCTTGGGAGAGGCGCGGTTGATCTCGTCCGCGAGCACGATCGACGCGAACACGGGCCCGCGGTGGAACTCGAAGCGGTGGCTCTGCTGGTCGTAGATCGTCACGCCGGTGACGTCGCTCGGCAGGAGGTCGGGGGTGAACTGGATGCGGTTCGAGGTGCCCTGCACGGTCGCCGCGAGCGCCTTCGCGAGGCTCGTCTTGCCGGTTCCGGGTGCGTCCTCGAGCAGCACGTGGCCCTCGGCGAGCATCGCCGAGAGCACGAGCCCGACGACGTCGCGCTTGCCCATGAGGGCGCGGTCGACGTTGTCGACGAGGCGCGCGAAGGTCCCCTCGAACCAGGATGCCTGCTCGGGCGTCATCGTCATGCGTGTTCTCTCTTCTCAGGTGGGCGGTCAGCGCCAGACGACGGACTGCGCGTTGCCCCAGCCCTCGATGTGGACGTAGACCGTGTCGCCGGGCGTACCGAAGTAGCAGTGCGGGTTCTTCCCGACGTAGATGGAGCCGTTGGCGGGGATGTGGATGACGCCCACGTCGCGGAACGCGCCGTCGGCGTCGTTGCAGGTCGCGCGGTAGTCGCCCTCGGGGAAGTTCTCCGTGTTGAGGACGAGGTACTCGCAGTTGTCCGTGTCGCAGTTCTTCTCGTCCTTGGCGCTGCGGTCAGGCCCCTGCGTCGTCCACGCCTTCGCCTCGGGCACGGTGGTCGCCTGCGCCGAGACGATCGCGCTCTGCTGCCCCTCGGTGTCCGTCGCGCGGGCTTCGATCGTGTGCGTCGTCGAGTAGCCGTATCGGGTGCTCCTGGACCCGGTGAGATTGACCTTCTCCCACTCGCCGCCGTCGATGCGGATCTGCATCGCGACGTCGCGCCCGTTCGGCTGCGGAGCGGCCCACGAGTAGGTGATCTCCAGACCGTCGCCCGTGCGCTGGGCGTCGACCGTGGGGTTCCGGACGGGACCGAACGGGACGACGGCGTTCGACGGCGCCGACCCCTGGCTCGCCACGGTGCCATTGCCGGTGCCCAGGGTGGCCGCGTAGACCGCCCGGATGCTGACCTTGTATGACGCGCCGTTCGAGATGCCCTGGGCGATCGTCGATCCGGCCGGATCCGCGGCGCCCGACCACTGGCTGCTCCACGCGCCGCCGTTGAGCGAGTACTGCCAGCTGATCTCGCTCTCCTTGATGCCGTTGCGCGCGGCCGGCGTCCAGCTCACGGAGATGCTGTTGTCGTGGGGCGCGGCCTTCACGTTCGTGGGCGCATCGGGCGCGGTGTACGCCCGTCGCGGCTCGGACTCCGTGCTCCAGCCGCTCCAGCCGGCCTTGTTCTTCGCCTGCACGCGGAAGCGGTAGTCCGTCTCGGACGTGTCGAGCGTCACGTTCTGCGTCGTCTGGTCGCCGGGGACGTCCACCGTGTGCACGAGCTCGCCGCCCCGGAGCACCTGCAGCTGGTAGGCGTCGATCTCATCGCCGTTCGTCGCCGGCTTCGTCCAGGAGACGGTCATCTGCGCCTGATCGCCGACCGGCGCCGCCATCTGCGCGGACGGCTGCGCGGGGACGGCCGGAGGCGCCGCCGGGATGTTGGCCGCCGACCACGCGCTCCAGCTCGACGGGTCGGGCGCCTGGTTGTGCGCGCGCACCCGCACCCGGTAGGCGGTGCCGTTCTCGAGGCCCTCCCAGGTGATCCTGTTGCCCGTGACGCCGGTCTTCTGCGAGATCCCGTTGGGCGGCGCGGGCGAGATCTCGAGCGTGAAGCTCGAGACCGGCGAGCCGGGGGTCTCCGGCGTCTCCCAGGTGACCCCGAGGGCGCGATCGCCGAACGACGGCAGCTTGGGAGCCTGCGGCTGGTCGGGGCGCGCATCGGGGCGGGCGGGCTGGCTGGGCAGCGAGGGCTCGGATGCGCCGACCTCGTTCACGGCGACGACCGTGAACCGGTACTCGACGTTGTTCGTGAGCCCGTCGAGCGTGCACGTCGTCGCGGCGCAGCGCTTCTCGTAATCGCCCGCGACGCTCGTGACGACGTACTCGGCGATCGTCGCGCCGTTGTCCGACGGCGGCGTCCAGCTGAGCGCGACCTTGCGGTCCTGCACGCTCGAGACCGTGGGCTTGCCGGGCGCATCGGGCACGCCGCGCACGGTGACGCGCACGCGGCCCTCGACCATCCGCGACTGATCCCCCGTGGCGTCGGCGATGCGGTAGCGGACGACGACGGTCCCGTGGAAGTCCGCCGCCGGCGTCACGACGACCTGGTCGCCCTCGGCCGCGACCTCGGCCTCGCCGGTCTCGAGGGTCGCCGAGAGCAGCTCGAGCGGGGTCTCGGGGAACGGGTTCACGTCGTTGTCCAGGACGGGCACCGTGAGCGTCTCGCCCTGGTTCCATGCGTCGAAGACATCGTCGTTCGCGACCGGCAGCGGCTTGCTCGATGCCGTCACGGCCACGCGCACCTCGCCGCGGACGGGGTCGTTGACGCCGTCCGACACGGTCACGCTGACGGTGCGCTCCGTGCCCGCGCTGTCGGGCTGGGCCTCCGCGGTGAGGACGGTGCCGTCGATCGAGACGGCGATGTCGCCGGCGTCCGCGGTGGCGGCGACCGCGAAGGTCAGGTCGTCCTCGTCGATGTCGCTCGCGAGCGGCGCGAGGTCGAGCGTGGCGGGGCCGTCGCCGGCCCCCACCGTCAGCTCGCTGTCGACGAACTCGGGCGGCTCGTTCTCGGGTGGGAGCACGTGGATCGGGATGGACAGCGTCGCCTTCGTGCCGCTGGGGTCGTCCGGCGACGTCCCGTCGGTGACCTCGAACGTGATGGCGTCATCGCCCGACCAGCGGTACGCCGAGGTGTAGACGAGGGTCTGCTGGTCGCGCACGAGCGGCGAGCCGTCGCTGTTGCCCGCCTGCACCTTCGCCGCCTCGGTGATGACCACCGGGTCGCCGGTCGCCGAGCGCACGTGATCCGCGAGGGCGATCTCGACCGTCTCGCCGCTCTGGACGACGACGGGCTCGGTGCTCGTGCGGACGGGGCGGAGGTCGGCTCTCGCGGGGACGTGCACGTACGCCGTCGCGGTCAGGCCGTCCTCGTCGGTCGCGGTGAAGGGGATGAGCTGCCGCTCCTCCCCGATCGACACCCGGAGGACGCCGGCCTCGGGGTCGACGAGCTCGCCGCCGTCCGCCGTCAGCTCGAGGGTGCTCGGCGTGCCATCGGGATCCGAGAGCCGCTCGCGCAGATCGACGTCGGCGGTGAAGTCGTCCTGGATGTCGGCCGGGAGCACATGGGCGTCCTTCGCGACGGGAGCCTGCAGCGGCACCTCGTCGTCGACGGTCACCTGGATCACGCCCTGCGCGCGTGCGCCGTGCTCGTCCTCGATCGTGTACTGGACCGAGGTCTCCATCTCGCGGCCGGGCGCCGTGATCTCGACGAGGCCGGGCAGGGTCTCCGCCTCGAGCCCGTCGACGTCGGGGACCACGAGCCCGTCGGGGACGACGAGCAGCTGCTTGCCCTCGGGATCGGAGTCGTTGGCGAGGACGGGGACGGCGACGACACGCCCCGGACGCACATGGAGCGAGTCGGTCACGGCGTACGGCGCCTGGTTCGCGGACTCCGCGGGCGCCACGCCCACGCGGATGGTCCCGATCGCCTCGGCGCCGAGCGCGTCGCGCACGCGATACGTGAAGGTGTCGAGCCCCGCGGCGTCGTCGTAGGCGCGGTAGACGAGATGGTCGACCGCAACCTCGTCGATCGTCCCCCTCTTCGCGGCGGACGCGGGCTCGACGAGCTCGACCGAGTCTCCGTCGGGATCGATGCCGTTCAGCGGGATCGGGATGTTCGCGGTCTCGCCGGCGAGGGCGCGCACGGTCACGTCGGGCGGGTTCGGCGGCGCGTTCGTCTCGGCGTCGACGGGCAGCACCTGGATCGTGATGAGGCCGGCGTCCTTCTGCCCGGTCGAGTCGACGACGTCGTAGGTCGCGTACACCGTCTGAGCGACATCGCTCGCGCGGAAGCGCACGGTGTCCTCCGACACGAACATCTGCCCGGCCTCGGCCGACGGCGCCTCCACGAGCTCGGGGGCGACGTGGATCTCGTCGTCGTTCGGGTGGTAGTCGTTGTCGAGGACCGGGATGGTGACGAGATCGTTCGCGCGGACGACCACCTCGTCGTCGTTCGCGACGGGAGGCCGGAGCTTCTCGTCGGCAGGGACGGGGATGATCACGACCTCGCCCTCGACGCTCTCCTTCCCGTTCGACAGCCGGTACGTCACCGTGGTCTGCTCCGCGAGCTGGGCGCGGTCCGCGATGCGGAGCGTCTCGTGGCCGAGGACAGAGACGGAGATGCCCGCGTCGTCGGGCACCGACACGGACTGCACGACGAGGACGCCGCCGGCGGGGTCGGAGTCGTTGTCGAGCACGCCCGCGAGCACCTCGCCGCCCGCCGGGAGGAGGGCGAGATCGCGCACCGCGACGGGCGGCAGATCGCTGCCCTCGTCGGCGACGACGTCGACCCGGACGAGACCCGGCACGCCGTCGGCCCCCGAGGCCGCGAGGTACTGCACGTATGTCGTGCCCACGCGCGTCCCCTCCACCGTGAAGGTCTTGTCGGAGAAGTCGGGGGTGATGATGAGCCCCTCCTCCTCGTCGACGCGCGTCAGCCGCAGCGGGTCGATGCTCGCGGAGATGTCGTTCGCGAGCGGGGAGACGGTCGCCTGCTGTCCCAGCCGCACGACGACGTGGTCGGCGTTCGTCACGGGCGGGGCGGAGCCGGCCGGCCGCACGTCGAGCTTGAGCGTGCCCGATTGCGCGAGCCTCCCGTCCGAGACGACCACCTCGACCTCGAGCGGCCCCTGTGCGCCGGAGATCGCACGGTAGGTGATGCGCCCATCCGAGGTGAAGTCCGCCTCGTCGCCCTCGGCGGGGAAGACGTCGACGAGATAGGTGTCGTCGCCGTCGTCGTCGCGCCAGTCGGGCATGACGTCGTAGGTGACGGTGCCGCCGGTCTCGACCGCGACGGTCGGCGTGCGCGTCTGCTCCGGCCCCGCGTTCTGCGATTCCGGATGCACGTCGATGCGCACGGTCGCGCGGTCCCGCCCTTCGCGGCCGTCGTCGACCTGGTACGTGAAGCTGCCCGAGCCCGTGCGCCCCTCGGGCACCGCGACCTGCAGCGACGTCCCGTTGTGGATGAGCTGGACGTCCGCGAAGTCGGGGCTCCCGTCGGGCAGGGAGACGGTGAGGACGTCGCCGTCGGGATCGGAGTCGTTGTCGAGCACGGGGATGATCGTGGTGCGCCCCGCGCGGACGCCGAACCGGTCGTCCGCCGCGATCGGGACGGTGTTCTCCTCGCTCCGCTCGGGCAGCGTCGTCTCGAGCGTCTCCTCGGTGGTCTCCTCCTCCTGCTCCTCGTCGCCGTCGTCGGGCGGGGTGAGCTCGTCCCAGTTGTCGACGCGGAGCATCGAGTCGCTCGCGAGCCATGCCGCGCCGCTCACGGAGTCGTTGAGCATGACGACGTCGCGGTTCACGCGGAAGACGAGCTCGCCATCGGAGTCGTAGTCCTGCACCGCCGTGGCGAGGTCGTGCGCATCGCCCGCGCAGTCCCGCAGGAACTGGCCGGCGCCCGCCCAGGCCGCGTACGCGCATCCGCCGAGGACGACGGGCTCGACCGGGTCGCCGGGGCCCGCGCCGCTCGGGGCGGAGACGATCTCGGAGCCGTCGAGAGGGATCGTGACGAGCTCGGAGGCGGTCGCGGCCGTGACGCTCGACGCCGCGGCGGCGTCGAGGGCGAGCGCCGCGTCCTTCCCTCCTGGGACCTCGATCTCGGTGCCGTCGTCGAGGTGCACGACGCCCGTCGACCGGTCGAGCACGACCGCCCGGTCGCCGACCGACGTGATCGAGAGCTCGGCGCCCTTCTCGAGGTCCAGCTCCCGCGCCTCGGGCTCGCCGGGCTCGCCCTCCGCCGTGACGGGAACCGTCACGATGCCCTTCTTCGGCGAGACCGCGTGCACGGTGCCGTCGAGCCCGACCGTGACCGCTGCTCCCTCGCCGAGCTCGGCCACCGGCTCGGCCTCCGCCGGGTCGAACCCGCCGAGGGCCGCGACCGGCGCGACGAAGAGGTCGCCCGACTCCGGGTCGAGGATCGCGACCGTGTCGCCGCCGAGCTCGACCCGCGCGTTGCCGGGGAGCTCGACGCGATCGCCGAGCGAGACGGTCGAGGGGTTCACAACGGCGACCGCCGCATCCGCCTCGTCGACGACGAGCACGTTGCCGCCGTCCTGCCGGATGTCGTAGCGCTCGCTCGTCGTCCGCAGGCTCCCGTCGAGGAGGCGCGACTCGTGGTTGAAGTGGCCCACGAGGAGGCTGGACGAGCGCGTGATCCACACGCTCCCGTCGTGCAGATCGACCTCGGTCGTCGGGTTGCCGTCGTAGGCGAACGCCATGGTGCCGATCGCGAGCGTCGCGGCCGTGACGACGGCCGTGCCGATGAGGGTCTTGCGGCGTGCGCGCAGACGGGTCCATGCCTTCATCCGCGGTCGGCCTCCCCCTGGTCCTCGCCTCGCCGCGCGCCGAAGGGAGCGTGGCGGCGCGCGGTCACGGACTTCCAGGGTACCTGTGCCCCCTGATCCGCCCATGCGAGCGCATGGGCACAGGTGCCCACGTCTCAGGGCGCGATGCCCGCGGCGGCCGGGCGGAACCCCGCGCGCACGTTCTCGCAGCACCCCGGGCGGCAGACGTCGAACCACGGGCCGAGCGGCGTCGCAGCCGGCCGCTCCTCGCGCGGCGTGGCGGCCATCCGCTCCTCCACGAGATCGACGACGCCCGCGACGAACCGCGGGTCGGCGCCCGGCGTCGGCGTGCGCACCGCGCGGAGGCCGGCGTCGGCCGCCGCCTGCAGCGCCTCCTCGTCGAGATCCCACATGACCTCCATGTGGTCGCTGAGGAACCCGACGGGGACGATCGCGACGGCGTCGACCCCCTCCGCGGGCAGCTCGGCGATCCGGTCGCAGATGTCGGGCTCGAGCCACGGCTGCGCGGCCGGGCCCGACCGCGACTGGTAGACGAGCTCCCACGGGACATCGGCCGCCTCGGGGACGATCGCGGCGACCCGCTCCATGACCGCCGCGGCGACCGCGCGGTGCTGCGCCTCGTAGGCTCCGCCCGGCCCGAGATCGAGGTCGCGAGGGCCGGATCGCCGCGCATCGTCGACCGGGATGCTGTGGGTCGTGAAGAGGACGCGCGCCCGGAGCCGGTCGGCGAGGAAGCCCCGGATCGCGTCGACGACCCCGTCGACGAACGCCTCGACGAACCCCGGATGGTCGAAGAACTGCCGCACCTTGTCGATCTCGACGACGCTCCCCAGCGCGGTCTCGTCGAGGGCGCGCGCGAAGTCCTCGCGGTACTGACGGCAGCTCGAGTACGAGCTGTAGGCGCTCGTCGCGACCGCGAGGAGGCGCGTGCGCCCGTCGTCGGCGGCCTCCTGCACGGCCTCGGAGAGGTACGGCGCCCAGTTGCGGTTGCCCCAGTACACCGGCAGGTCGAGGCCCCGCCGGGCGATCTCGGCCTCCAGCGCGGCCTTGAGCGCGCGGTTCTGGGCGTTGATCGGGCTCACGCCGCCGAAGTGGCGATAGTGGTGCGCGACCTCCTCGAGGCGCTCGTCGGGGATCCCGCGGCCCCGCGTGACGTTGCGCAGGAAGGGGATGACGTCGTCCTGCCCCTCGGGGCCGCCGAACCCCGCGAGGAGGATCGCGTCGTAGCGCTGCGGGACGGTCGCGTACGGGGCGCCGTCGCGCGCGGCGGGCGAGGCGAAGGGGACGGATGCCGTGGTCATGGCGTGCTCCTGTTGTTCGGGGGATGGTCGGGTTCAGGCCGTCTGCAGGGCGAAGACGATGAGGAGCATCGTCACCGCGAAGCCGACGGCGTAGTTGATCCAGAGGAAGCGCCGCCAGCCGCGATTCGCGCGTGCGGAGTCGGCGTCGGACACGCGCGCGTACGGAGCGGCGGTCGCGAGATAGGGGAGCGCGAGCGGAGCGGCCCAGGCCGCCGTGCCGCCGGCGGCGAGCACGAGCAGGGCCGCGGCGATCCACGCGGCGAGCGCGAAGCGCACCGTGCGCGCCGCACCGAGAGCCGTCGCGATCGACGCGATCCCGCCCTCTCGGTCGGGCACGACGTCCTGCACGGCGCCGAACGCGTGACTGGCCACGCCCCACAGCAGGAATGCCGCGAGCACGAGGAGCGCTCCGCGATCGGGTGCGGCGCCCGCGAGCACGATCCCGTAGAGGGCGGGGCTCGCGAAGTGCACGCTCGAGGTGAGCGAGTCGAGGAACGGCACCTCCTTGAACCGGAAGGGCGGCGCGGAGTAGGCGACGACCGCGAAGAGGCTCACGGCCAGGACGCCCCACGACACCGGCCCGCCGAGGAGGACGAGCGCGACCGCGAACGGCAGGCACGACACCGCGGCGGCGACGAGCACGACGCGGTGCGCGGCCGGGGCGAGCAGGGCGCCCTCCACGCCGCCCTTGCGGGGATTGGCGAGATCGGACGCGTAGTCGAACACGTCGTTCACGCCGTACATGGCGAGGTTGTAGGGCACGAGGAAGAACGCGGTGCCCACGACGAGCGCGGGGTCGACCTCGCGCGCGGTCAGGAGGTACGCGGCGGCGAAGGGGAAAGCCGTGTTGATCCAGCTGAGGGGCCGCGATGCGACGAGCAGGTCACGGATCATCTCGACGCCTCCTCAGGGCGACCCACAGCGCGGGCAGCAGGATGGCCGCCGCCAGCGGGTAGGCGAAGTCCTCGAGCGGCGCGAGGCCGATCCGCAGGCCGGAGATGCGCTCGTCGTCGTACGCGAACAGGCCGACCGCGATCATGACGCTGTCGAAGACCGCGGTGAGCACGACGAGCGCGGCGGCGGCGAGCGCGACCGCGCTCAGCCGCGGGCGGCGCCGCGCGGACAGGGCCACGGCGGCGGCCACGGCGACGGCGAGGAACGCCGCGCACAGGACGACGTAGGTCATGGCCGCCCCCTGTCGCGAGCGGCCAGAAGACGATCGGCCCCGCAGAACAGCACCATCGTGAGCTCGCAGAGCAAGAGGAGGAACACGGGCTCCTCGACGGGCAGCTCGGGCGCGATCACGAGGCCGGTCATGACCGCGGTCTCGGCGCGGAAGAAGATGCCGAGGGCGATGCCGGCGGCGTCCCACGCGAGGAGGAGGACGAGTCCGGTGGTGAGCACGAGCACCGCGTGCGCGGGAGCGCGCCACAGGAACAGCCGGAAGCGCCAGTCGACCGCCAGCACGCACGAGAGCGCGAGCAGGAGGCATCCGAGGTAGACGAGGCTCACAGCGGCTCCGGCAGCGGGCCCGCGGAGACATCGCCGCGCAGGCGCTTCACGACGAGCTCCGCGCTGATGAGGCACATCGGCAGCCCGATGCCGGGGATCGTCGTCGCCCCCGCGTAGAGGAGGCCGCCGACGCGGGCCGATGCGTTCGAGCCGCGCAGGAGCGCGCTCTGCCGGAGCGTGTGCGCGGGGCCGAGCGCTCCCCCGCGCCAGGCGCCGAACTCGCGCTCGAAGTCCGCTGGCCCGATCGTGTGCCGCACGACGATCCGCTCCCGCAGGTCGGGCACCCGCGCCCATGAGGCGATCTGGCCGATCGCCGCATCCACCGTGCGCTCCACGTCGACGTCGCCCGCGCCATCCGCCCCGCCCGATCCGATCCCGGGGTCGGCCGGCACCGGCACGAGCACGAAGAGGTTCTCGTGGCCGGCGGGCGCCACCGCGTCGTCGGTCGCGCTCGGGCGGCACACGTACAGGGACGCGGGATCGGGGATGCGACGCGCGGGGCCGTAGATCGCGTCGAATCCGGCATCCCAGTCGCGCGTGAAGAAGAGGGAGTGGTGCGCGAGCTGCGGCAGCTCGCCGCGCACGCCGAGGAGGGCCAGCACCGCCCCGGGGCCCGGGTCGCGCCGGTCCCACCAGGCCTCGGTGCGCGAGCGGTGCTGCGAGGGCAGCAGGCTCTCGGTGACCCGCAGGTCGGCGCTCGAGACGACCACGTCGGCGACGAGGCGCGTGCGGGAGCCGTCCGCGCGCTCCGCCTCGACCGCGCGCACCGCGCCGGCCGCGACCTCGATGCCGGTGGCGCGCCATCCGGCGTGCAGGCGCGCGCCGCGGTCGCGGGCGAGCGCCGCGATCGCGTCGATCACCGTCCCGAATCCCCCGCGCGGATAGAGCACGCCCTGGCCCACGTCGAGATGGCTCATGAGGTGGTACATGCCCGGTGCGCGCGACGGCGAGGTCCCGAGGAAGACGGCCGGGTAGCCGAGCACCTGGCGCGCCCTGCGGTCGTCGGCGTGCCGCGCGATGAGACGGTCGAGCGGCTCGGCCAGAAGGCGAGCGAGACGCGGCAGCCGCCGGAGCGTGCGGGCGTCGAGCAGGGGGCGGAGCGACGCGAACGTGCTGTACAGGAACCGCTCTGTGGCGAGGTCGTAGGTCTCCGCAGCCGAGGCGAGGTAGGCGTCGATCCGCGATGCAGCGCCGGGATCGAGCGCCCGCAGCGCCTCCCGCGCGCCGTGCGCCGGCAGGTCGAACGGCACCTCGTCGCCCTCGAACCACACGCGGTAGGCGGGGTCGAGCGGCACGAGGTCGAGCTGCTCCGCAGCCGTGGTGCCGAGGAGGCGGAAGAAGTGGTCGAACACCTCGGGCATGAGGTACCACGAGGGGCCCGTGTCGAACGTGAATCCGTCGACGCGGCGCCGGCCCGCGCGACCGCCGAGTTCCTCGCGGGCCTCGATGAGGGTGACGTCGTCGCCCTCCGCCGCGAGCAGGGCGGCGGTCGCGAGGCCCGAGATGCCGCCGCCGATGACGACGACCGTGCGCGCGCTCATGCGCGCACCGCCGTCGGGCGGTCCAGCGCTGCCCGCACGAGCACGGCGGCCTTCGCGCGGCGCGGCAGCGAGACCCGCCGCTCGAGGAGCTCGCGCGCAGGCGTCGCGCGAAGGGCGTCGTTGAGACGGGAGAAGAGGCCAGCCGCCGCGGCGGTCGCCCGTCGGGACCTCCGCGGCAGCCGCGTCAGAGCCGACGACGCGACGGCGAGGTCGGAGTCGACATCGGAGACGATGCGGAGCTTGTCGTCCTCCGACAGGGCGCACGGGTCGACCCCCGGGAAGTACGAGCGGCCGAGCCGCTCGCGGTCATCCGCCAGATCGCGCAGGAAGTTCACCTTCTGGAAGGCCGCGCCGAGGCGCCGCGCGCCCTCCTCGAGCTCGTCGTCGATGAGGAGCGCGGGGTCCTCCTGGGCGAACGCGCGCAGGCACATCGACCCGACGACCTCCGCAGAGCCGTGGATGTAGGCGCGATACGTCGCCTCGTCGCGGATCTCGGCGCCGTCGGCGTCCATCCGCATCGACGCGAAGAAGGGGCGAACGAGGGTCTCGGGGATGCCCGTGCGCCGCGCGGTGTCGGCGAAGGCATGCACGACGAGGTTCGCGCTGAACCCGCACGAGAGCGCCCGCAGGGTCTCGCCCTCGAGCTCATCCAGGGCGGCTCGCCGCGCAGCGTCGCCGAGACCCGCCTCGCTCGCGGGGCCGTCGACGATCTCGTCGGCGACGCGCACGAGCGCGTAGACGTCGGCGATGTGGGCGCGGACGCGAGGGGGCAGCAGGCGGCTCGCCAGCCCGAACGAGGACGAATAGGCGGGAAGCACGCGGGACGACGCCGCGCGCGCCGTTCGGGTGTAGAGGTCCAAGGCGGTCATGCGTCGCGCTCCGCACAGCGCCCGACGAGCGCATCCAGCTCCGCCCGCAGCCCGTCGGGGATCGGCGCGTCCGCGATCTCGCCGCGCGTCGCCGCGCTCTGCTCCGCGATGAGCCGCTCGATCTCGTCCGCCGCTCCGCTTGCGCGGATCGCGTCGCGCAGCAGAGCGGCGTCGTCCTCCTCGAGGGAGCGCCGTCCGAAGAGATGCGCGACCTCGCGCCACGCCGCATGCGGCTCGGCGAAGGCCACGAGCAGGGTGCGCTTGCCCTCGCGCAGGTCGCCGAGAGCGGACTTGCCGGTGCGCACCTCCGTGCCGAAGACGCCGAGGACGTCGTCTCGCAGCTGGTAGACGAAGCCGAGCTGCGTGCCGATCCGCTGCAGCGCCGCGTCGACGAGCGGCCCGGCGCCGGCGAGGACCGCGCCGACGCGCAGCGGCGCGGCGAAGGAGTAGCTCGCGGTCTTCTGCTCCATCATGCGCACGATCCCGGCGGTGTCCGCGGGCACGGCGCCGAGGCTGAAGCCGACGTCGGCATGCTCGCCGGCCGCTGTGAGGAAGAGGCTCTCGTCGACGATCTCGTGCACGGCGGCGCGCGCCGGCGATTCCATGCGGGAGACGAGCGCGTGCACCGCGCTGAGGAGCAGGTCGCCCGCGAGCACGCCGGACGCGGCAGCCCAGGACGTCGCCGCGTCGGACCCGAGGCCGCTCTCGATGGCTTCGGCCGCGAACGCGCCCGCGAGATTCGGACGGCCACGGCGGACGAGATCGCCGTCCAGGACGTCGTCATGGAGGAGCAGGGCGGTGTGCAGGAGCTCGATCGCGGCGGCGGCCGTTCGCGCCGAGGAGTCGTCCGTCCCGCCGAGACCGTCGTGCGCGGCGAGCACGAGCCGCGGGCGCAGGCGCTTCCCGCCGCGCGACGCGTCGGCGAGCCGCCTCCAGAGGCGGGCGTAGGGCGCCCCCAGGCTCGCCGCCCGCTCGACCCTCTCGGCGAGAAAGGCGTCGAGCACGTCGTCCACCCGCTCGGGGGCGCTGCGCACAGCGGACATCACGGCGTCCTCGCCGCGGCGCCCGCCTGCACGAGCTCCTGCCGCTGTCGGACGAGCCACGGGCTGAACGCCCACGGCGCCGCGGCGAGCGCGACGTCGAGGTCGGCGGGGTCGACCCATCGGGCCTCGACCACCTCGTCCGGGCGCGCAGAGAGCTCGCTGTCGGCGACCGCGAGGTAGACGGGGCAGAGCTCGTTCTCGACCATCCCCGAGGCGTCGACCGCGCGGTATCGGAAGTCGGGCAGGGCGAGCCGGAGCGCGCGCAGCGCGAGACCGAGCTCCTCGCGGGCGCGTCGCTCGACCGCGTCCGGGATCGGCTCGAAGGGGGCCGGATGACCGCAGAAGGCATTGGTCCAGACCCCCGGCCACGTGCGCTTGGACAGGGCGCGGCGAGTCAGCAGGATGCGCCCCGCATCATCGCTCACGTGGCAGGAGAACGCGAGATGGAGGGGCGTGCTCGCCCCGTGCACGCTCGCCTTGTCGGCGACGCCCGTGGGACGGCCGTCCTCGTCGAGGAGCACCACCCGCTCGTCGTGACCCGTCATCGTGCGCATCGCCTCTCCCGCCGTGTTATTAGCTAAGCTAGCAATCAACATAGCTGATTTTCCGACGGAGGGTAAGCTCACGCTGTGCCAGAAGACCACGCACCCCGCGACGAGCGGTTCTCGATGCTCGATCCCCGGGTGATCGATCCCGACGAGGAGCTCGTCCAGCGGGCGCACCTCACGGACGACGAGCTCGCTCAGGTCGTGCGCGTGCTCGAGGCGCTGCAGACCTGGCGGAACGCCGAGCGCGCCATGAGCGAGGCCTCGCGCCGCTACATGAAGCTCGGCGAGACCGACATGCGCGCCCTGCGCTACATCATCGCGTCGCAGCGCCACGGCGCGGTCGTGACGCCGAGCTCGATCGCGGCCCACCTGGGCATCTCGACCGCGTCGACCACCAAGCTCCTCGATCGTCTCGCGGCCGGCGACCACATCCGGCGCCTCCCCCACCCCCACGATCGCAGGAGCCTGGCGATCGAGGTGACCGAGGAGACGCGGGCATCCGCACGGGCGAGCGTCGGTCGCACGCATGCACGGAGGTTCGACGTCGCCGCGGCCCTCGCACCCGACGAGCGCGAGGTCGTCATCCGCTTCCTCGAGGCCCTCGCAGCCACCGCGCCCGCGCCCGACACCCCGGAGTGAGGACAGCGCCATGACCGCGAACCGCCCCGCGCGGATGGCCGTGACGGTCGTCTCGGAGGCGTCGCTGCTCGCGGGGTTCGCCCTCGCGTACGCCCTCGCCGCGGTCGCGGGGCGCCTGACGGTGCTGCCGGACAGCGGGATCAGCATGGTGTGGCCGGCCGCCGGCGTCTCGGTGCTGTGGATGGTCGCGCGAGCACGGCGTCCGTGGATCGCCGTGGACCTCGCGCTCATGGGGGTCCTCACGTGGGCGGTCGTCTCGGCGACCGGAGGCACCCCGCTGCAGAGCGTGTTCGGCGGGCTCGCGGCCGTCGTGCAGGCCATCGTGTGCCGCGCGGTGCTGGCGCGGCGCTGCCCGCGCGTCTGGTTCAGCCGCGCCGGTCGCCTTCTCGACCGCCGCGAGCTGTGGTGGTTCCTGCTCGCGGCCGTGGCCGGCCCGCTCATCTCGTCGCCGCTCATCCAGGTCGACGGACTCCTCTCGGGCACCGGATGGCAGTGGAACGTCGTCCTCCTGTGGTGCGCGCGCAATCTCGGCAGCATCGTCGTGCTCGTGCCCCTCGGCTTCATTGTGGGCGACAGCGTGCGTCGTCGGCGCGCGGGGCTCCCGATTCTCCGCCTGTCCGACCTCGGTGGCGGCCTCGCCTCGCGCCCGCCCGAGTGGTTCGCGGTGCTCGTGCTCTCCCCCGCGGTGCACGCCGCCTGGTTCGCGGGTTTCGCCGAGCCGACCGTCGTCTTCCCGCTGCTCACACTGGCCTGCTGGGCGGGCGTGCGCCTCCCGGCGCGGTTCGTCATCGGACACGGGGCCCTCGTCGCGGTCGTCGCGATCGCCCTGACCGCCAGCGGCATCGGCCCCTTCCTCGGGCTCGACGATGCGACGACGCAGATCGCGGTCGCCCAGCTCTACACCGTGCTCGTGTGCACGATCGGACTCGCGCTCGCGCTCGACAGGGACGACCGGCACGCGCTCGCCACGGCGCTGCGCGAGGCGCGCGACGGCGCCCAGACGCAGGCCGAGCTGCTGCGCACGATCGTCGACACGATGACGGAGGGCGTGCGGGTCGTCGACCGCGGCGGCCGCATCGTCGTCCGCAATCCCGCGGCACGGCGCCTCCTGACCGGCGACGACGCAGAGCCCGCGGAAGGCACGGCCGCCGCGGATGACCTCGCGGGGCTCCGTCATCTGGACGGCAGCCCCCTGCCCGACCACGAGCTCCCCTTCCGCCGCTCGCTCGCGGGCGAGGACGTCAAGGACCTGCCGCTTCTCGTGCGGCCGCCGATCGCCGACGAGCGCACCGTCGCGTTCACGACGGCCCGGCTGCCCGCTCGCGCGGGAGGCGGCGTCGTCACCGTCCTCCGCGACGTCACGCTCGAGCGCGCCGAGCTCGAGCGCGCCGCGCAGGTGCAGGCGGCCCTCCTGCCGGTCGCTCAGCCGCGGCTGCCCGGCTACAGCCTCGCTGCGCGCTTCGTGCCGGCCGGCTCGGTGGGCGGCGACTTCTACGACTGGCACGAGGTCGAGGACGGCGCCGTCATCACGCTCGCGGACGTCATGGGCAAGGGCATGGGCGCGGCGATCCTCGCGGCGACCACCCGCTCGCTCCTGCGCGCCCACAGCGCCGACGGCGAGGTCGTGCGGCCGCTCGTCGAGACCGAGCGCCGCATGGACGCCGACCTCGCGAATGCGGGTGCCTTCGTGACGGCCTTCCGCGCGTTCGTGCGCGCATCGACCGGAGAGATCGCCTACGCCGACGCGGGCCACGGGCTCGCGGCAATCGTCCCGCCGGAGGGCGACGTCCGGCGCCTCCCCGCGGGCGGCCTGCCCCTCGGCATCGCGCCAGAGGAGCAGCGCGAGGCGGGCGCCGAGCGTCTGGCCCCCGGCGAGATCCTGCTCGTCGTGAGCGACGGCGTGCTCGATGCGGTCGGCGGCGGGCTCGACGACCTCGCGCCCGTGTGGCGCCGGGTGTCCTCAGCGCGTTCGGCGCACGAGGCCGTCGAGGCGGTCGTCGAGCTCGCGTCGCACGGGACGCCGGAGGACGACCTCACCGTGATCGCGCTCCGCAGGCGCTGACCGGGCGGCCGTCAGCGCGCGGGCTTCTTCTCCTTGACCGGAGCCTCGCCGCTGGCACGGAGGGCCGCGTAGTACGCCGCCGCCTCCTCCTGGCGCGCCTGCTCCTGCCCGGACGCGATGGGCGCCCGGACGTGCTCCGGCTCGAAGCCGAACGCGTCGACGAGGTCCTGAGCGTGCGGGCGGAGCCGCGCGCAGAGACGATCGATGTAGCTCGACACGGCGGCCGCGCGCTGCGTCGACAGGCGCCCGTTCAGGAGGTACCACGCGAGGTGCTTCTCGATGAGCCCGAGGCCGAAGAGATCGCGGAGCCACGTGAGCACCTGACGGGTACCCTCGTCCTCCACGCGCTCCACGGCATCGGTGAAGGCCTCCCACTGCAGCAGCTCGCCGTGGGCGCGGGCGGCCTCGAGCAGGGCGACCTGGTTCTCGTTGAACAGCTCTGCCGCCTGTGCGGGCGAGAGGCGAGACGCGAGACGCAGGCGGCCCGCGACATCCGCCACCATCCGCTGGACGCGGTCGGTGAGGAGCTCCTGCTGGTCGTGGGCGCGCAGCCCCAGCTCGACCGAGCGCGCGGTCGAGCCGAGGTCGGCGAACGCCTGCCCCAGCCGGCGCAGGCCCGCGCCGTGGAAGATCTTGTCGGCTGTCTCGCCCACGGCGTAGGCCGCGAGCGCCCGTGCGTCCTTGCCCTTGAACTGCTTTCCGTAGTCCGAGAGCAGGCGCTTGCCGACGAGCTGGAGGAGCACGTTGTTGTCGCCCTCGAACGTGACGTAGACGTCGAGGTCCTGGTGGAGGGTCACGAGGCGGTTCTCGGCCATGTAGCCCGCTCCGCCGCAGGCCTCGCGGCACTCCTGGATGGTCGCGAGCGCGTGCCAGGTCGAGAGCGGCTTGAGCGCCGCCGCCAGGGTCTCGAGGTCCTCACGGGACTCGTCGGTGTCGGCGGTGCCGCCGAACACGCCGTCGAACTTCACGAGCAGCTCGTCGTGCGCGAACGCCTGGGCGTAGGTCGTCGCGAGGAGCGGGAGCAGGCGGCGACGGTGCTTGGCGTAGTCCAGGAGGACGGTCTCGCCGGCGCCCGTTCCGCTGTCGAACTGCCTGCGCTGATTGCCGTACGTGACGGCGATCTTGAGCGCGAGGCCCGACGCCCAGGTGGCGGACCCGTCGAGGGAGACGCGGCCCTGCACGAGCGCGCCGAGCATCGTGAAGAAGCGGCGGCCGGGGCTCGCGATCGGGCTCGAGTACGTGCCGTCGGGGGCGACGTCGCCGTAGCGGTTCAGGAGGTTCTCGCGCGGCACGCGGACGTGGTGGAAGTGCAGGCGCCCGTTGTCGACGCCGTTGAGGCCGCCCTTGACGCCGTCGTCCTCGCCGCCGACGCCCGGGAGGAAGACCCCGTTGTCGTCGCGGATCGGCACGAAGAAGCAGTGCACGCCGTAGTTGACGCCCTTCGAGATGAGCTGCGCGAAGACCGTCGCCGCCTTGCCGTGCACGGCCGCGTTGCCGAGGTAGTCCTTCCAGGCGCCGCGGAACGGCGTGTGGATGACGAACTCCTCCGTCTCAGGGTCGTAGGTGGCGGTGGTCCCGATCGACTGCACGTCGGAGCCGTGCCCGCTCTCGGTCATCGCGAACGCGCCGGGGATCTTGAGGCTCATGATGTCGCGCAGCCAGCGGTCGTGGTGCTTCTTCGTCCCGAGCTGGAGGACGGCGCTCCCGAAGAGCCCCCACTGCACACCCGACTTGATCTGCAGGCTCGGGTCGGCGAGGACGAGCTCCTCGAAGCCGGCGAGGTTGCCGCCGTTCGTGTTCCGACCGCCGTACTCGGTCGGGTACGCACGGGCTCCGGCGCCGGCGTCCGCCAGCAGCTGCGTCTGCTCGAGGACGCGCTCGCGGTGCGCGTGGTGGCTGAGGCCGTCGATGCGCCAGAACGCCGAGTCCTTGATCATCTCGCGCGCCTCGAGCCGGATGTCCGCCCAGGTGCCGAGGAGCATCCGGGTCACGGCCGGGATGTCGATGCGGGCGTCGTCGGCTTCTGCGGCGACCGGACGCGAGCCAGGCTGAGCGGGACGAACGACTGTGTCGACCATGGGCACACCTCTTCTGCGGGGTGGGAAGGATGTCTTTCACGCTAGGCGCTCGACAACGACGCGTCCGGGAGTTTGTCCAGGGCGCACAGCACGGCCCGGCGGCGCACGGCCGCGGCGTTGTCCGTCGGCGACAGATGCGGACGACGGTGGTCCGCCGCCGCCTCCGCGCTCAGGCGGTGAGGGCGTAGCGCGCCCGGCCGCCCATGCGCGGCGCGCGCAGCGGATCGAGCCACGCGGGTGGGATGAACCACGGGATGCCGTCGCGGCCGACCCCCTCGATCCGGATCTCCCACCCGTCGTCGTGGATCCGATGGTGACATCGCGTGCACAGGAGGATGCCGTTGCCGAGATCCGTGCGACCGCCCTGCGACCACCATCGGATGTGGTGCGCGACCGTGTGCCCCGGGGGCGCTCCGCAGAACGCGCACCCGCCGTCGCGCTCCGCGAGGGCGATCCGCTGCGCGGGAGTGAAAGACCGATAGCGGTAGCCCACGTCGAGGCATTCGCTTCCCGTGCCGAGCACCATGGGGATGATGTCGGCATCGGCGGCCATCCTCCGCACCATCCCGGCGGTCACCGGCTGCTCGACGCCGTCGATCGTCGCGAATCCGACCGCGCACCCCGCGACCCCGTCCGGCTCGCCCGGCACGCGCACCTCCGCGGCGTCCTCGCCGAGGGGGCGGACGCCCGTCGCGGCCAGGAGGTCATCCAGCGCCATCCGCACCACGACGGTCGATGTGGGCCGCGTCGGCACCTGCTCGCAGCCGAGCCCGTGGCGGGCCAGGTCGACCAGCACGTCGGCCTGCATCTGCACGACCGAGCGGTCGTCGCGCATGGCCTCATCGGCGCACTGCTCTCTGCGACGCAGGATGCCCGTGACCGACGAGTCGATCGCCGTCAGCACCGGTGCGGCGGACTCCGCATCCAGCCAGCCGGAGAACGAGACGCCGCCGTCGCGGTCGCGGCGGAACGTGAGACGACGGGCCGCGTGCGCCGCGCCCTCGCGGGGCGCCGCGCCGTCGGGATCGAGACGGGCCTCGGCCTCGAGGAGGAGCTTCCGCAGCGCGTCGCTCGTGAGGCCCTGAGCGTGCTCGACGAGCATCTCCTCCATCCGCTCGCACGCCGCCGTTCCGGCGCGCACGACCACTCGGTCGAGCAGCGAGATGATCGCGCCGGCCGACGCCATCCCGAGCAGGCCCGCCCGCATCGCGGCCGCGACGTGCGGATGCTTCGCGGGAAGGGTCTCCCCGACCAGGTTGGCGCGCGGCGCGATCGCCTCGCCGACCTGGATGAGCCGGGCAGCCTCCGCGGTCGCGGCCCCGGTCTCCGCCGAGATGAGGGCCGCGGGTGAGGAGAACCCCTGCCGGCGCGCGAACCCGTCCTTGCCGAGCTCTCGCCGGGACTGCCGCGAGACCTCCGCAGCGACCGCCGCGAACCCCGCATCCGCTCTCCGCTTCACCTCGCCGAAGCGAGCGAGGAGCGACGACAGCTCGCCGGGAGCCGCACCGCCGGGCTCGAGCCGGTCGCACACCCGCTCGAGTGCCTCGCAGGCCTCCCGCAGATCCTCATCGATCGCGGGGAACATCCGTTCCATGCCTCTATGCTACTCTGGATCTCGACATTCGTACAGAGATTCGCATCATCAGCAGGTAACGAATCGATAACGGCGCTAGCGACGTCGGGCGCGCACTCCGCCTCCCGCGCCGACCGGCCGCCCGCGCTCCGCGCGATCGTCGCTCACGACGGGGTCCGCCTCTGATGCGGGCTCGGTCTCCGCTGCCGCTTCCCGCTTCGCGTCGTCGTCGCTGCGGAAGCTGCCCTTCACGATCTCGAGCGCGCGCTGCCATGTGCGGTCGCGGATGAAGATGAAGTCGATGCCGATCATCGCGAGCGAGAACCACGGCAGGCCCATCAGCACGCCGATGCCGATGTGGAAGCTCATGATGCCGAAGAGCGCGAGGATGCGGGTGGGGCGCGACAGGAGCATGAACGGGAAGGCGATCTGCAGGATGATCGACCCCCAGCTCGCGATCGTCACCGCCGGGCCCCATGCGGTGATGAGCTCGCTCAGCACGGGCCACGTGCCGAAGCGCTCGGTCATGAGCGGGTTGTACACCGCGTAGCCGCCCGACCAGGGGTCGCCGCCGGCCTTGTACAGGCCGCCCGAGACGTACACGAAGCAGACCTGCGCCGTCATCGCGACGAGGGCGAGGTTGTGGAGGAGGTTGCTGATCTCGCGCGGCAGGATGGTCCGGTCGCCGCCCCGCGCGCGACGGCGGGCGTCGAGCGACCAGCGGGCGGCGGGGTCGGCGAAGAAGAGCAGGATCAGCACGATCCGGTACATGTTGTCGCCCTGGTCGCCCACGGCGTCGTTCATCTCGATGAAGCTGACCCACAGCACGAAGTAGACCGGCAGCACGATCTTGAAGCGCCATCCGAGCGTGAACAGCACGGCCAGCGCAAGCAGCACGAGGTACAGGACCGTGAAGAGGCCGTCGTCGAGGCGCACGCTGTCGAACAGTCCGAACAGCCAGATCTTCGGGAAGTCGCTGACCGGCTCGGCAGCCTCGCCGTTCCATGCCGACCCCGAGCCGAAGGTGTAGAGGCGGGTCGAGAAGTTCGTGAGGAGCAGGCCGACGCCGGTGAGGCCGAGCAGGATGCGCGTGACGGCGATCCCGTAGAGCGACTTCTTGGAGTCGAGGAGCCACGCCTCCGTGAAGAGCCACGCGCGCCGGGCGACATCCCACACGATGCGCAGCAGCTCGGAGACGAGACGACCGAGCGCGCGCGGCGTGCGGGCGGCGATCGTGCGCACCTCGCCGAGGCGATCCGCGATCCCGGCCTTCTCGCGCGCGCTCATTCGGCCATCCGCTCGTAGGCGGGGAGGAAGACGTCCTCGAAGGCCTGCTGGGACTGCCCGTCGTTCACCACGAGCCCGCGCCATCCGGTCGGCGAGTACTGGATGGCCGGGCGCTCGGCTTCGGGGTCGTGGCGATCGGCGAACGGGATGACGTTCTGCCGCGTGGCCTGGTACTGGACCCGCTCGACGTCGTCGCCCCACACCGCGAGGGCGACCTGCGTCGCGTAGGCGGTCGCGCGGTGCTCCTGAGCGACGTACGCGTCGACGACCTCCGCGTCGCCGTACGCCGTCATGGCCTCGGACATCCGCGCCTCCCAGTCGTCCTTGAAGTAGTTGAGCTCGGCGACGGCCTTCTGATCGTCGTTGAGATCGGCCCAGGCGCCCTTGAGCTGGCTCGAGACATCCATCGCCTGGATGCCGGCGCGCGGCGTGAAGAGGTTGTAGCGGATCATCGAGAGCTCGACGTCGCTCGCGCTGACCCACTCGGTCTCCTGCCCGTCGACGATCGCGCGGACCTCGAACCGGTAGTCGCCGTTGATGGGCTCGGGGGCGAAGACGCTCCACGACTGACCGAAGAACGGGAGCATGTACGCCGAGAGGGCCTTCTGCGAGACGACCTCGCGCAGCGGCGACCACGGCGCGATCCAGAGGAACGACGCGAAGACGTGCCAGGCCGTGAAGGCCACCGCGAGGATCATCACGACGCGCGTGTACACACGTCGTCGTGGGACGGTCTTTTCGGGCACTGGTGCCGCCTCCCCTGGCCGGAGTTCCTTGCCAACCGACTGTGCCCCGGTGAGCGTTCACCGGGGCACTGCCGATATCCCAAAAGGTTACCGGGTGCTTCGGGCCTTGCCAGCCCGAAGCACCCGGCTCTCACGTCTGGATCAGACGTCCGCTCCGCGGCGGCGCACCATCATCCAGATGGCGGCGCTTCCGAGAAGCATCGCTGCGGCGAGACCGCCGAGCGGGAGGGCCAGGTCGCCGCCCGTGGGCGAGAGCTGACCGGACTTCGCGTAGACCTCGAAGGTCGCGTCGACCGAGCCGGACGTCGCGCCGACGAGCTCGACACGGTGGTCGCCCGTGGGCGTGCCCGACTTGATCGTCCACGTGAAGGTCACGTCGCCGTTCTCGTCAGCCACCTGGGTGCCCAGCTCGTGCGGCGTCGAGTACATCGTCGCCTCGACGGTCTCACCCGGCTCGAAGCCGTGACCGTAGGCGATCTGCACCTGCCCGACCATGCGGCGGTCGTGCTCGAGCTCCATCGAGATCGCGCTGCCGTCGGAGTCGCTCGACGCGTTGGCGTTGGCCGAGGCCGTCGCCGACGAGTCGCTGTCCGAAGCCGAGTCGCTGTCCGCAGCCGAGTCGCTGTCCGAGGCGGACGAGCTGTCGGCAGCGGCCGAGGCCTCTGCGGCGGCGTTGGCATCGGCCGAAGCCGACGCCTCAGCGGTCGCGTCAGCCGAAGCCTCAGCGGTCGCGTCAGCCGAAGCCTCAGCGGTCGCGTCAGCCGAAGCCTCAGCGGTCGCGTCAGCCGAAGCCTCAGCCGTGGCGTTCGTCGACGAGTCGGCGTTGGATGCCGCCGCGGCAGCCGCGGAGGCGTTCGCGTTGGCGGCAGCCGTGGAGTCCGCCTGCGAGTCAGCCTCAGCCGACGACTGCGCAGCAGCCTGAGCCGCAGCGGTCACGTCGGAGTCAGCCGTCGTCGAAGCGTCCGACGAAGCGTCAGCCGTCGCCGCCGCCTGAGCAGCCGCAGCAGCCGTCGCGTCAGCCGCAGCCGAGGCGTCCGTCGTCGCGTCCGCGAGAGCCGCAGCCTGCGCCGCAACCTGAGCCGACGCGTTGCTGTTGTCATCCGCGTTCGCCGAAGCCGACGCCGAAGCCGAAGCGTTGACATCAGCGTCCGCGTCCGCGTTCGCCGCGGCGTTGACGTCCGCTGCAGCGTTCGCCGAGGCCTCGTTGGACGAGTCGGTGTCAGATGCCGCAGCCGCGGCAGCCGAAGCGTTGCCTTCGACAGCGGCCGAGGCCTCTGCGTTGGCGTCCGTCGTCGCGTCCGCGAGCGCGGCAGCCTGAGCAGCCGCAGCCGACGATGCGTTCGCGTCAGCCGAGATGTCAGCCGACGCGTTCGTCGACGAGTCAGCGGTCGCCGCCGCCTGCGCGGCAGCGTTCGCCGTGGCGTCGGCAGCGGCCGACGTCTCCGCGGTTGCGTCGGCGTAGGCAGCAGCCTGAGCAGCAGCCTCAGCCACCGCGTTGCTGTCCGCGTCGGCGTTCGCCGAAGCGGCGGCCGAGGACGATGCGTTGGCGTTGGCCGAGGCCTCGACCGACGCGTTCGTGGACGAGTCGGCGTTGGACGCTGCCTCTGCCGCAGCGGCGGAGTTCGCCTCGGCGGCAGCGCTCGCGTCTGCCTGCGAGTCGGCCTCGGCCGACGACTGGGCAGCAGCCTGAGCGGCGGCATTCACGTCGGACTCCGCGGTCGCCGAAGCGTCCGACGAAGCGTCAGCGGTAGCGGCAGCCTGCGCAGCCGCAGCGGCCGTCACGTCAGCCGCAGCCGAGGCGTCGGTCGTGGCGTCAGCGAGTGCGGCTGCCTGAGCAGCGGCCTGAGCGGACGGGTCGCCGTCGGCGGTGGCGTCAGCCGAAGCCGAAGCCGAGGCGGAGGCGTTCACGTCTGCTTCTGCGTCCGCGTTCGCCGCTGCATCAACGTCTGAGCCGTCACCGACGAGGAAGTCATCGGTGGCGACCGGGCCACCCACGGCCGGGTCACTGGCCTCGAGCGTGTAGGTGCCGTCGACGGCGTCCTCGGGAAGCGGGTACACCGTGCCAGCGGGAACTCCGCCCTCGGGCGTCGACGTGAACTCGATGACGATCACGTTGCCGTCAGCGTCCTCGACGGGGTTGCCATCGGGGTCGACCACCACGAGTTCGATGAGGGTGCTGGGCGGGAAGCCCTCACCCGTCACGGGGACGTCCGTGCCGGCCGTCGCCGGCTCGGTCGCAGCGACCGTCGGTGCGTACACCGTCTGAGCATCCCGCGCCACGATCCCGTCCGAGATGCCGACAATCGTGTAGTCGCCGGCCGCGATGTCGCCCAGCGGGAGCAGCTCACCCGCGACGATCGCACCGTCGGCGTCGGTCTCGACATCGACCGGTCCGGCAACGACGTTGCCCTCGGAGTCTTCAAGCGTCACCGAGACAGTGGAGGAAGCCGGCCAGTCCGCGCCCGTGAGCGGGAGGTCGTGTCCCGAGTACGCCGGATCCGTGCCTGCGATGACCGGCGCCGCAGCGAGTGCCTTGACCGTCGCCGAGGCGAGGTCGAGCTTCACCGCGTCGTCGAGCGCAGGAAGGAGCGTGAGGCTCAGTGCCCGCACCGTGAAGCTGTCACCCGGCAGGTCGCCAGTGCCGCCGATCGGAGCCTCAGTCGGCTGCTCGTTGATGCGCAGCGAAACGAGCGCGTCAAGGACAGGGCCGACGAGGTTGAAGACCGTGCCGACGACCGGCTCGACGAGCTCCGCCTGCACCGTCTCCTGCAGCGCACCGAGCACATCGTCCGTGATCGTGGTCAGCAGCGGGCCCGCGACGTTGTTCACGAGAGGAGCGAGGAGCTGCCCGCTGATCCCGTTGATGAGCGTGCCCGCGTCGATGATGCCGAGGAGGTTGAGCGTCGTGCTGATGTTCGAGCTGTCCAGCGTCTCGCCGTTGTACCCGGCGAACTCCGCGAGCGTCCCCTGGACGGTGATGTCCGCGGCCGCCAGCGTGGAGCAACCGACCAGCACGCACAGCTCACCCGAGGCGTTGACGTTGATGGCCACACCGAGGTTCCAGATGCGCTCGCTGAGGAGAGTGTTCAGCTTCGTCACAAGCGAGTTCTCGCCGCTACCGACGACGGCCTCGGTCAGACCGTTGGTGATGGCATTGACCACCGCCTCCGAGAAGACCTCCGAGTTCGCGGGGAGGGAGTTGAGGTTGTCCGCGCCGTATCCCTCGACCACGAGCTCTCCGAGGTCGAGATGGATAGAACCGTCGGCCAGGTTGATGCTCACCGAACCGGAGGTGTTCGAGATCTCGCCGGTCAGGTCCGTCACAACTCCGTTGATCAGCTCGGGGATGCCTGTGATCTGCACACCGCTGAGCGTCGGGTCGGAGTCGAGACGAACACCGGTTCCGAGCAGCGTCAGGTCCACGCCATCGACCACAGAGCTGAGCTGCCCCACGGCGGTGTTGAGGACGCCGCCCTCGCCGACCAGACCGTCGACCGGCTCCAGAGCGCTGCCGACGACGTCGGTCAGTTCCTCCGTCAGCGAGCCGAGCAGCGCGCTGTGCAGGTCGACCTGGAGGTCGGCCACCTTGTACTGCGAGGTGAGGGTGCCTGCGTCGTACTCCGCTTCGGCGCCCAGTGCGCCGATCTGGATCCGCGCCTGATCGAGGATCTGATCAGTCAGGCCATCGATCTGCAGCTGGCTGAAGAGGCCTGTCAGGTCGAGAACGGCCGACTCTCCGCTGGGACCCGCGTTGCCGAGGTCGACGACGCCGTCTTCACCGGCGAAGCCGACGACAGCGCGCGAGTTGGTGAGGCTGGGTGACGTGCTGTAGCTCTGCAGCGCACCGAGGTCGCCGAGACGAAGAAGCCCCGTCGAGTCACCGATGAGGTTCAGGCCGATCAACGATCCGATGTCGACGGTCAGCCCGTCGTTGAGCGCGCCGAGGTTGAGCGCACCGTCGTCCTCGAGCTCCGTGCCACTCGGGTTGCTCGTGAGCGTGTGCCCAAGATCTGCGACCGTGAGGTCACCGAGCAGGCTGGTGTCAAGCTGCAGGATCTGGCCCTGCGCTGCGGACGGGTCGGTGCCGACCGCACCGGGAGCGGCGGCGTTCGCCGCGCCTGTCGTGTTCACATTCGCCGCGTAGGCGACGCCGCCCGCGACGAGGCTGGCCGCGGCCAGCGTCGCGATAGGCGCGAGCCTTCGCTTGCGGGGCGCTCTCGCGCCCGCAGTCGAGTTATCCATGGGTCTCCTGGTTCTGGGGTAGGGAGAACGCCATGCACGGGCACCCCCCGGGCACACTGTGCACACACGTCGAATTTGAGTATGGCGTTATATCAGTACGCGTGTCCAGTGTGGGATACCGGTTGTGACGCGGCGAGTCGCCTAATGCCGCGCAATGACGGCGAGCACGGCCTCGCCGTAGGCATCGCGCTTCTTGGCGCCGATGCCGGTGACGCCGTCGAGCTGCGACAGCGTCGTGGGGCGGATCTCCGCGAGTGCACGCAGGGTCGCGTCGCCGAAGACGATGTACGCGGGAACGCCCTGCTCGCGGGCCGTCTCCGCCCGCCAGGCCCGCAGCGTCTCGAACAGGTCACGATTCTCAGGCGCGAGCGCATCGGCGGCACTCGCCTTGCGCTGCGGACCGCGCGACGCGCGCCCGATGACGTCCTTCCGCAGCGGCACCGCCGTCTCGCCTCGGAGCACGCCCGCGGACGCCGGGCTCAGCGCCAGGGTGCCGTACTCGCCCTCGGCCGCGAGCAGGCCTCGCGCGAGGAGCTGTCGGATGACGCTGCGCCAGTCCTGCTCGGAGAGGTCCTGCCCGATCCCGTACGTCGAAAGCGACTCGTGCCCGAACTTCCGGATGCGATCCGTCGACGCCCCGCGCAGGATGTCGATGATGTGGCCCGCGCCGTACGACTGGCCGCGCTCGCGCTTCAGCCGCACGACCGTCGAGAGGAGCTTCTGCGCCGCGATGAGGCCATCCCACGTCTCGGGCGGCTCGAGGCACGTGTCGCAGTTACCGCAGGGGCCCGACTCCTGCCCGAAGTAGCCGAGCAGATTCTGCCGACGGCACGAGACCGTCTCGCACAGCGCGAGCATCGCGTCGAGATGCTGCCCCTGGCGCTGCTGGATGGCGCGGTCGCCGTCGCTCTGCTGGATCATCCGCCGCTGCTGCACGACGTCACCCAGGCCGTATGCCATCCACGCGACCGACGGCTCGCCGTCGCGACCCGCGCGCCCGGTCTCCTGGTAGTAGCCCTCGACCGACTTCGGCAGGTCGACGTGCGCCACGAAGCGGACATCGGGCTTGTCGATGCCCATGCCGAACGCGATCGTCGCGACGACCACCACGCCGTCCTCGCGGAGGAACCGCGCCTGATGCGCCGCGCGCATCCGCGCGTCGAGACCGGCGTGATACGGGATGGCGTCGATCCCCTGCTGGGCGAGGAACGCCGCGACCTGCTCGACGGACTTGCGGCTCAGCGCGTAGACGATGCCGGCCGATCCCTCGGGCTGCGAGCGGATGAACTGCAGCAGCTGGCGACGGACGTCGGTCTTCGGCTCGATGCGGTAGCGGATGTTCGGGCGGTCGAAGCTCGCGACGAAGTGCTTGGCCTCGGGGAGGCGCAGCCGCTCCGTGATCTCGCGATGCGTCTCGCGCGTGGCCGTGGCCGTCAGGGCCATCCGCGGAACGCCGGGGAAGCGCTCGGCGAGCCCGCCCAGCGCGAGGTAGTCGGGCCGGAAGTCATGGCCCCACTGGCTCACGCAGTGAGCCTCGTCGATCGCGATCACGCTGAGCGCTCCGCGCGCGAGCAGTGCGAGAGTCTGCTCGCCGTTCAGCCGCTCTGGTGCCACGTAGAGCAGGTCGAGCTCACCCGCGAGGTACGCGCGCTCGACCGCGGCGCGCTCGTCGGGCGCCTGCGTGGAGTTGAGGTACGCGGCCCGCACGCCGTTCGCGCGCAGCGCGTCGACCTGGTCGTGCATGAGTGCGATGAGCGGCGACACGACGAGCCCCGTGCCCTCGCGCACGAGCGCCGGCACCTGGTAGCAGACGCTCTTGCCGCCACCGGTCGGCATGAGCACGACGGCATCGCCGCCCGCGATGACCTGCTCGACGATCGCCTCCTGATCGCCGCGGAACGACTCGTAGCCGTAGACCGTGCGCAGTGCGTCGATCGCGCGGGGGAAGCGGGATGGCGCGGCCTGTGGCGCGCGGGACGGCTCGCGGGGCGCCCGGGGCGCGTCATCCGGCGGGATCCATCCCTCCGGCGGGCCGTCGTCGTACGGCTCCTCCGGCGGAACCCAGCTGTCGTCGTCGGGGATGCGCGCGACGATCCACGGATCGCCCTGGGGGTCGCTCTGCAGATGCGCGGGCATGCCCTCGAGTCTAAAGACGACCCGCGACATCCGGCCCCGGCGCCCGGGATCTGCCCTAGCGTGGAAGCCCCAGGAAAGGAGCGCCTATGAGTGATCTCACGGTCACCCGGAACGACGAGCTGAGCAGGTACGAGCTTCACGACGGCGAAGCAGGCGTCGTCGCGGGCTACGCGGAGTTCGAGCAGGGAACGGGCCGGATCCGGTTCACGCACACGGTCGTGGAGCGCGAGTTCCGGGGCCGCGGGTACGGCGAGATGCTCGCGTCCGACGCCCTCGCCGATGTGGCCCGCCGCGGCGACACGATCATCCCGCTGTGTCCCTTCATCGCGAAGTACCTTAAGGAGAACGAGGTCTCCGGCGCGGTCGTGCAGTGGCCCGACGGCACGCCGCACGACGCCGCGACCCCGGGAGAGCAGCCGGGATGACCCGGCTCGACGCCGGCGTCGAGGAGAGCGGCTCGACCCGGTGCGACGGCCCGCGGGCCGTGCTCCTCGCCGCGCGGGAGGTCCCGCTGGGCGGGGTGCGTGCGATGGAGGTGCACCGCTCGCTCCCGCAGCGCGAGCTCCCGACGGTGGGCGCCTGGTGCTTCCTCGACCGCTTCGGTCCGCAGGAGGCCGTCATGCGCGTCGACCCGCATCCGCACATCGGGCTCCAGACAGTGACCTGGCCGCTCGTCGGCGAGGTGCACCACCGCGACAGCATCGGCAGCGACGTCGTCGTCCGCCGCGGCTCGCTCAACATCATGACCGCGGGGGCCGGCATCTCGCACTCGGAGTACTCGCTCGGAGAGGGCGCTGTGCCCCTGGACGCCCTGCAGCTGTGGGTCGCGCTCCCCGAGGAGCGCCGCCACGGCGGCCCCGCGTTCGAGCGGCACGACCGCCTGCCGACCCTGTCGCTCCCGACGCGCGACGGCGACGCGGCACAGGCGACCGTCGTGGTCGGCGAGCTCGCCGGCGTCACCTCCCCGGCGACCATGCACACGCCCATCGTCGGCGCCGAGATCTCGCTCCCGCCCCGCTCTCGCGTGCGCGTTCCGCTGCAGCACGAGTGGGAGCACGCCGTCGTCGGCATCGAGGGCGACCTCCGAGTCGTGACCGGTTCCGACCTCGAGGACACGCCCGTGCGGGCGCAGGATCTCCTCTACCTCGGCGTGCACCGCGACGAGATCGAGCTCGCGACGGAGGAGGGCGCCCTCCTGTTCCTCATCGGCGGCGAGCCCTTCCCCGACGACATCGTCATGTGGTGGAACTTCGTGGGGCGATCGCACGACGAGATCGCCGTCGCGCGAGAGGAGTGGGAGGCGGCGGGGCCCCGTTTCGGCACGGTCGAGGGCCATCCGCCCGAGCAGCGCATCCCGGCCCCTCCCCTGCCGAACGTCCGCCTGACCACTCGGCGCCGTCGCATCTGAGCGGACTTAGGCTGGGCTTCGTGCCCCGCAACTCCGCCCTGTCCACGCGCGTCCTGCTCGTCTGCGCCGCGATCGGGGTCGCGACCGGCGCTCTCGGCGGCATCGAGGGATGGCTCGTCACGCCGGTGCTGGCCGGGGCGCCCATCATCTACGGGTTCCTCCTCGGCGTGCACGTGCTGCCGGGCATCGTCGCGCAGGAGCTGCTCCGGATGCCCTGGGTCGCGCTTCTCGCGCACGTGCTCGCCGCGCTCGTGAGCGCCGCGGTCGCGCCGCCGTTCACGCTCCAGTTCCTCATGACGGCGCTGCTCTTCGGCGGTCTGCAGGAGGGCGTCGCCGCCCTGTTCCGCTATCGCGCGTGGTCGTGGTGGCGCTTCCTCCTCTCCGGTGCGGCGATCGGCGTCTTCGTGGCGGTCATCGTCGCACTGGCCGCCGACATCGCCGCCCTTCCCACCTGGGCGCAGGTCGCCTACCTCGTGCTCTCGGTGCTCGGGCCGCTCGCCTGGACGCTCGTGGGGCTCGCCGTCGGCGCCGGCCTCCGACGCGCCGGCGTCGCGACGCCACGGAGGCAGCCCGCGCGGACCCCGTGAGCCGACAGACCGCTCACTCAGGTTAGGTAAGGCTAAATTGGTGGGGTGACCCCCGCCGACGACGAGCCGCTCCTGCGCGTGCGCGAGGTCTCGGTCGCCTATCCGGAGAGCGAGCGACGCGCACCGGACGGCGTGACGTTCGAGGTCCGGCGCGGAGAGGTCGTACTCGTCCTCGGACCGAGCGGCTCGGGCAAGTCGACGCTCGCGCTCACGCTCGACGGGCTCATCCCGCACGCGATCGACGCCGATCTCGCCGGCACGGTCGAGGTCGACGGCATCGACACCCGCGACAGCTCGCCGGCTCGGCTCAGCACACGCGTGGGCATCGTGTTCCAGGATCCCGACGCCCAGGTCGTCACCGCGACCGTGCTCGACGAGGTCGCGTTCACCCTCGAGAACCTCCTGCTCCCCGTCGACGAGGTGCTCTCCCGCTCCGAGGCGGCCCTGCGCCGCGTCGGGCTGTGGGAGCAGCGCGACCTCGACCCCGATGCCCTCTCGGGCGGCGGTCGCCAGCGCCTCGCGATCGCGTGCGCACTCGCGGCGCGCGCCGACGTCGTCGTCCTGGACGAGCCGACCGCGAACCTCGATCCGCGGGGCGTCGCCGACGTGTACGAGGCGCTGCACGATCTCGTGTCCGCCGGAGACCGGGCGATCGTGCTCATCGAGCACGATCTCGACGCCGCGGTCGCCCTCGCGACGCGCACGATCGTGCTCGACGCCTCCGGCCGGCTCGCGTTCGACGGACCGGTGGCCGAGGTCCTGCGCACGCGCGTCGACGCGCTCGAGCGGATGGGCGTCTGGCTCCCATCCGCTCTCATCGCCGCACGCCGCCTCGAGCGGCAGGGATGGCGGTTCGACGCCCTGCCGCTCACTCCCGATGAGCTCGCTTCGGCGCTCAACAGGCAGGGGCCGCCGTCGGGCATCGCACCGTGCCCGGCCGCGACCACCCAAGGTGTCGAGGCTCGCGGCACCGCCGTGAGCGTGCGCGGTCTCACCGTCCGCCGGGGCCGCGCCGTCGCCATCCGCGACGTCGATCTCGCTCTTCCCGCGGGATCGTTCACGGCCGTCGTCGGCACGAACGGCGCGGGCAAGACGACGCTCGTGCAGGCGATCGCGGGCGTCGTCGCCCCGCCGAAGCGGAGTGTGAGCGTGCAGGGCCTCGATGTCGGGCGCGCGTCGGCACGCGAGATCTCCGCGCGGGTGGGCTTCGTCTTCCAGAACCCCGAGCACCAGTTCATCGCGCACACGGTCTTCGACGAGCTCGCGCACGGGCTGCGCATCCGGCGGGTTCCCGAGCCCGAGATCCGAGAGCGCGTCGGCGAAATGCTCGAGCGCTTCGGCCTGACCGCGCATGCCGACGCGCACCCGTTCCGCCTCTCCGGAGGGCAGAAGCGGCGCCTGTCTGTCGGGACCGCCCTCATCACGGCGCCGAGCGTGCTCGTGCTCGACGAGCCGACCTTCGGCCAGGACCGCGCACGCGCCGAGGAGCTGCTCGGCATCCTCACGGGCCTGCACGAGGCGGGGACGACCGTCGTCATCGTGACGCACGACCTCTCCGTCGTCGAGCAGCACGCGACGCACGTCGCCGTCGTCGCCGACGGCACGGTCGTCGGGTTCGGCACGGCGGCGGATGTGCTCGACGACGCGGGGCTGCTCGCGCGCGCCGGTCTGCGGCCGCCGCCCCTGCGACGCGTGCTCGCAGCGCACCCCGCGGCAGCGGCCGCGCTCGAGGCGGAGGTGCCCGCGTGACGATCGCCTCGTCCTCGCTCGCGCGCACCGCGCCATCCGTCCGCCGCCGCCCTCCCCTCCTCGCCCTGAATCCGCTCGCGAAGATCGCCGCCCCGCTGCCGGCGATGGCGATCGTGCTGCTGAGCCGCGACCTCGCGACTCCCGCCGCCTTCCTCGCGCTCGCGTGCGCGCTCATCCTCGCGGGCGCCCGCCTCACGCGGCGCGTCGCGCTCCTGCTCGGCGTCGCCCTGCCCACGATGGTGCTCGCGATCGGCGCGGGGTTCTCGATCTGGACCGACGCCGCGACTGTCGCGGGGACCCCCGTCGTCGCGGAGATCGGCGGATGGCGGCTGCACGCGGGAGCGCTGGCCGTCGGCTTCGCGACGTCGCTGCGCCTCGCGGCGCTCCTCGCCCTCGCGCTCATCGGCGGCGCGACGACCGAGGGGCCCGATCTCGTGCGCGCCGCGATCCGGACGCTGCGGCTGCCGTACCGCATCGGCTACGCGGCGCTCGCGGCGTACCGGTTCGTGCCCCGGTTCCGGCACGAGCTCGAGCTCATCCGCGCGGCCCACCGCGTGCGCGGGCACCACGGCGGCCGGGGGCCGCTCGCGGCCGTGCGACGCGGATTCGGCACCATCGTGCCGCTGCTCGCGGGAGCCATCCGGCATGCCGAGCGCGTCGCTCTGGCCATGGATGCGCGCGCGTTCGGCGCCCATCCCACGCGCACCGAGCGGCACGTCGTGCTCTGGCGCACCCGCGACACCGTCTTCGTCCTCGCCTACTGGGCGTGCACCGCCCTGCTCATCGCGCTCATCCGCCCGTTCGGGTGACGCCCCGACCCGAAGGAACGCCATGGCCGTCGCCAGCCGACTCGTGAAGCCCGAGACGCAGGAGCTGCTGCGCCTGACCGTGCTGCGCACGCAGCGACTCTCCCCGCACTGGATGCGCGTCACCCTCGGCGGCGGCGACATCGCGCGCTTCCGCCCGATGGGCTACGACCAGTGGTTCCGGATCTTCCTCCCCGTGCACGGGGAGGCGGGGCTCGAGCGGGTGCCCGCGAAGGCGAACCGCCTCTTCGGGTACCTGAAGTTCCTGCGGATCCCCGAGGGGATGCGGCCCGCGATGCGCAGCTACACCGTGCGCGCGTTCCGCCCGGCGGATGGCGCGGCGGGCGCCGAGCTGGACGTCGACTTCGTCGTGCACGAGGCTCCGGATGGCTCGATGGGCCCCGCGCCGAGCTGGGCGGTCGCCGCGCAGCCGGGCGAGGACGTCGCGATCATCGACGAGGGCCTCGTCTTCCATCCCGAGCGCGGCACCGATCGCGTGGTGCTCGTCTCGGATGAGACGGGGGCGCCAGCGATCGCGGGCATCTGCGCATCGCTCCCCGCCGACGCGACCGGCCTCGCGATCATCGAGGTGCCGTCGCACGACGACGCGCTCCCGTTCGCGCACCCCGAGGGAGTCGCCGTGCACTGGGTCATCCGCGAGGATCCGCACGCCCGCCCGGGCGTCGCCGCCCTCGCGGCGCTGCGCGATGCCGCGCTCCCGACCGAGCGCTTCCACGCCTTCCTCGTCGGGGAGCAGCAGCTCGCCACCGGCGCGCGACGGCTCCTCGTCCACGAGCGCGGCGTCGACAAGGCCGATATCGGCTTCTGCGGATACTGGCGGGTCGGGGCCGGCGCGGGCGGGTGACCGAAGCCGCTCAGTCGGCGTAGTCGGGTGCGGCCGGGAGTCCGAAGAACTCCTCGAGCGTGTGGTAGCCGCCCTCGTGGTAGGCCTGCGCGAGCTCGACCCCGATGTAGCGCAGGTGCCACGGCTCCGGGTTGTAGCCGGTCGTGTCGGTGTGCCCGCTCTCGTAGCGGACGATCCAGCCGTGCCGCCATGCGTTCTCGACGATCCAGTCGCCCTGCGGCGTGCCGGCGATGTCGTAGATCGTGCCGCAGCTGCCCGACGTGCAGGCCACGACGTCGGCGGCGAGACCGAGCTGGTGCTCGCTGAAGCCCGGGCGCGCGGAGATCGCCTCGGCGCCCTCCTCTCCGAGCGCGCCGATCTGCCCCTGGAACGTGCTGACCTGGGTCTGATACGAGCGGTACCCGCTCTGGAGCGCCACGTCCCCCGCGCCCGATGCGGCGGCATCCGCCACGAGCGCGTCGAGCGCGGCGGCCGCATCCGGCCGCAGCCCGCCGCCGACGAGGCTCCGCGTGCCCGCGGGCACCATCACCTCGGGGGCGTAGTCGATCGGGTTCACGGGCCGCTGCTTGTTCACGACGACCCAGGGCTGCGTCGGGTCGTCGAGGCGGATGCACGAGGCGCCCTCCGCCGCCGCCGCGCGGAACTCCTCCGCTCCGCCGAACGCGGCGATGACCGCGGCGGCGTCTCCGGCCGCCGCTGCGGCGGGCGACGCGCACGGATCCTCCGCGACGACCACCTCGAACTGCGGCACGGGCAGCGACTCGATCGAGCCGTAAGGCGTCTCGACGGGCGCCGGCGACGCCGTCTGCGCCGACGACGCGTGCGCGGGGCGCTCGTCGTGGGCGACCGACCAGACGGCACCCAGGACGCACGCGGCGACGACGCCCGCTGCGGTCGCGAGCACGACGAGGCCGCGCCCTGAGAGCAGCCGCGGCGGCCGCGCCGCATGTCGCGCGACGAGCCCGCGGCGCCGTGCATAGCGCCCGTTCGTCATGCCCCCATTGTTGCGGACCCGACCCTGACGATCCTCCGACTCTCCGAATCGAACTTCTGTCCAGTATGGACTTGACATCAGTTTCGGATATCTGTTCTATGGAGGGATGAGGTGGCAGGGGCAGCGTCTGGGTGCCGTGGACGCATCGGCACTCCCCGGTCTCGACCGCGTCGACGCCGGAGTGCGGACCGTCACCACACCCGAGTTCGCGGGGATGACGTTCCACGAGGTGATGGCCAAGTCGGCGCTGAACCACGTTCCCGGGCCGAGCTCGATGCCGTTCGACTGGACGATCAACCCGTACCGGGGCTGCAGCCATGCCTGCGTGTACTGCTTCGCTCGCGGAACGCACGAGTACCTCGAGCTCGACGCCGGGCGCGACTTCGACTCCCAGATCGTCGTGAAGGTGAATGTCGCAGAGGTGCTGCGGCGCGAGCTCTCCCGCCGGTCGTGGCAGCGCGAGCACGTCGCGCTCGGCACGAACACCGACCCGTACCAGCGGGCGGAGGGGCGCTACCGGCTCATGCCCGACATCATCGATGCGCTCGCGGACTCGGGGACGCCGTTCTCGATCCTCACCAAGGGCACGCTGCTGCGGCGGGATCTCCCGCAGCTCGCGAGGCGCAGAGCGGATGTCGACATCTCGCTCGCGATGTCGATCGCCGTCTACGACGACGCGCTCCAGCACGCGATCGAGCCGGGAACGCCCTCGGCGCAGGCGCGGCTCGACACGGTCCGCGCGGCAGCCGACCTCGGATTCCGGGTGCAGGTCTTCCTCATGCCGATCGTGCCGCACCTCAGCGACTCGGTCGAAGCGATCGACGATGCGCTCGCGCACGTGAAGGCGTCAGGAGCGCACCGGGTCGTGTACGGCGCACTTCATCTGCGGCCCGGCGTCAAGCCGTGGTTCTTCCAGTGGCTGCAGCGCGAGCATCCCGACCTCGTCCCCGCGTATCGCGGGCTCTATCCCGGGGCATCCGTCGAGGCACCGAAGGGGTACCGCACGTGGCTCGCGCAACGCATCCGCCCGCTCATCCGCGCGCACGGACTGAACGGCTACGCCGAGGAGGACGAGCCCCCGCGCACACGCGTCACGCCGCGCGCGGCACCGCGGTTCATCGAGACGCGCTCGGCTCCGGCGGCGGCGCCCACGCTGTTCTGAGCGCTCACCCCGAGTACGACACACCCCACCGCAGCACCCACTCCTCGCCGGGCGCGAGCCACGTGAGCGCTCGACCGGAGTTGAACGCGTCGGCGGGGGCGGTCATCGGCTCGACCGCGACGGCCAGGTCGCGCCCGGGATAGTTCTCGGTCGTGAAGACCTGCACGAAGCCGAAGCTCTCGTCCTGCCAGACCGTGAGCCGGCGACCGTCCGGCGCCGTCAGAGTCGTTCGGGCGAGCCCATCCTCCCCGCGCACGACGCCGCCGTAGGCGCGATCCAGAGCGACGTCGCCGAGGCGCACGCCGCCGCGGAGATCCGTCGCGTCGTCGACGTCGTGCTCGGCGACCGGCAGCATCCGGTCATCCACCTCGAACCAGGTCGTGCCCGGCGCGGCGATCACGAGGTCCGCCGTGTCGACGCCGCCGATCTCGAAGAACGGGTGGGTGCCGAGCGCGACGGGAGCCTCGGCGTCGCCCGCGTTGCGGACGCGGTGCGTCACCGCGAGCCCGTCGTCGACCAGGGTGTACGTCACACTCGTCGCGAGGGTGAACAGGTAGCCGTTCTGGGGATAGACCACGGCCGACAGCGTGGCCTCCGCCTCGCCCGCGACGATCTCATACGGCGCGAAGCGGAGCAGTCCGTGGCTCGCGTTGCCGTACTTCGGCTCCGAGATGGCGAGCTGCTCCGTGACACCGCGCTGCGACCACCGGCCGTCGCGGATGCGGTTCGGCCACGGCACGAGCACGATGCCCGATGCGGATGGCGTCCGCTCGCCTTCCGGGTACCGCGACACGAGGTCGACTCCGCCGACCGTCAGCGCGCGCAGCGACGCCCCGACCTGCGCGATCTGCGCGGTGACCTCGCCCAACGCGCCCTGTGCCCGGAGAACGACCTGCTCGCCGGTCGGATCGATTCGCTTCATCGCCACTCCCTGCTTCCGCGACCACCCGCCGCAACCCCAGTATCGCGCTCCGCAGCCGTCCGAGTTTGCTAGCCTGGCTAAAGACTTTCGCCGAACAGGAGCTCCATGCGCGACCGCCGCACGCCCGTCGACCTTCCCTCCGCACCCCGGGTCCAGACGGTGAGGCCGCAGGACGGCAGCACCCCGCGCGCACCGCGATGGCTGCGCATCCTTCTCCCGGCGATCCTCATCCTCGTCTGGTTCGCGGCCGCCTCCATCGGCGGACCGTACTTCGGCAAGGTCGACGAGGTGTCGTCGAACGATCAGACGACGTACCTGCCCGAGAGCGCCGACGCGACCGCCGTGCAGCAGCGCCTGTCCGACTTCACGGACGGCGACGCGATCCCCGCCGTCGTCGTGTTCTCGTCGGATGAGCCCCTCGACGGCGATGCCCTCGCCGCGATCGACGACCGGCTCGCCGCCGCGGCCGACCTGCCCGCCGTCGACGAGGTGTCTCCGGCGATCCCCTCGGAGGACGAGTTCGCCGCGCAGGCGTTCGTGCCCGTGTCGTCGGAGGCCGATCTCGGGGAGGCGATCTCCGAGCTCGGGAGCACGCTCCGCGACGGACTCCCGGACGGGGTCGAGGTCCACATCACGGGCCCGGCGGGCTTCTCGAACGACCTCGTGTCGGCGTTCGCCGGCATCGACGGCATCCTGCTGCTCGTCGCGCTGCTGGCCGTGCTCGTCATCCTCGTGATCGTCTACCGATCGCTCCTCCTGCCGCTCGCGGTGCTGTCGACGAGCCTCTTCGCGCTGTGCGTCGCGCTGCTCACCGTGTGGTGGCTCGCCAAGGCGGGCGTCCTGCTGCTGAGCGGGCAGACGCAGGGCATCCTCTTCATCCTCGTCATCGGGGCCGCGACCGACTACTCGCTCCTCTACGTCGCCCGCTACCGCGACGAGCTCATCCACGAGGAGCGCCGCTGGACCGCCTCGATGCGCGCGCTGCGCGGGTCGTTCGAGCCGATCCTCGCGTCGGGCGGCACCGTGATCGCCGGGCTCCTCTGCCTCCTCCTGAGCGACCTCAAGTCGAACAGCACCCTCGGCCCGGTGGCCGCCATCGGCATCGTCTTCGCGATGCTCTCGGCGCTGACGCTGCTGCCCGCTCTGCTGTACGTGTTCGGGCGGGCGTCGTTCTGGCCCCGCCGCCCGGTCTACGCGCCGAACGCGCCATCGGCCGCGGTGCCGTCGCGCGGGCTGTGGGCGCGTGTCTCGCGTCTCGTGGAGCGACGGCCCCGACTCATCTGGATCGTCACGGCCCTCGTCCTCGCGGCGGGGTCGCTCGGCTTCGCCCAGTTTCAGGCGTCGGGCGTGCCGCAGTCGGAGCTCGTGCTCGGGTCATCCGAGGCGCGCGACGGGCAGGCGGTGCTGGGCGAGCACTTCGCGGCGGGCTCGGGCAGCCCCGTGTACGTCGTCGTCGCGGAGGACGACCTGCAGGCCGCGGCCGACGTGCTCCTCGCCGAAGACGGGATCGACGGCGTGGCCGTGTCGGCCGACACCGACAGCGGCACGGCGCCCGTCACGGAGGACGGCGTCACGGCGTTCGGCCCTCCCGGAACGCCCGCGCCCGCGCCGACGGTGGCGGATGGCGATGTGCTGCTCCAGGGGACGCTCGCGGATGCCGCCGACTCGGCTGCGGCGGAGCAGACGGTGCGCGACCTGCGCGCGGCCCTCGAGGACGCCGTTCCGGGTGCGCTCGTCGGAGGCGTCACGGCGACCGACGTCGACACGAACGACGCCTCGATCCACGACCGCAACCTCATCATCCCGGTGATCCTCGCGGTCATCCTCGTGATCCTCATGCTGCTGCTGCGCGCCATCCTCGCGCCCGTGCTGCTCATCCTCACGACCGTGCTGTCGTTCGGAACCGCGATGGGCGTCTCGGCGCTCGTCTTCAACGAGCTCCTCGGCTTCCCGGGCGCCGACCCCGCCGTGCCGCTCTACGGGTTCGTCTTCCTCGTCGCACTCGGCATCGACTACAACATCTTCCTCATGACGCGCGTGCGAGAGGAGTCGCTCGCGCACGGGACCCGCGACGGCGTCCTGCGCGGTCTCGCGATCACGGGCGGCGTCATCACGTCGGCGGGCCTCGTGCTCGCGGCGACGTTCACGGCGCTGTCGGTGATCCCGGTGCTGTTCCTCGTGCAGCTCGCGTTCATCGTCGCGTTCGGCGTCCTGCTCGACACGTTCGTCGTCCGCTCGCTGCTCGTGCCGGCGCTCGCATACGACATCGGCCGTGCCGTCTGGTGGCCGTCGAAGCTCAGCCGCGGCGAGCGCTGACCGGAGCGCTGATGCAGAACGGCCCCGTCGGATGACGGGGCCGTTCTGCATGCGCGGGGGCTACGCGGTGAGCTGCTCCGCGGTGGGGGCGCCCGCGAGCTCCTCGAGGAGGTCGTCGCCGGGGCGCACCTGATCGAAGGGCGCGTCGATCTCGGCCCGCTCGAGCAGCTCGCTCATGCGGCGCTGGCGCATCCGCGTGATGAGCGTGACGACACGGCCCTCGCGGCCGGCACGACCCGTGCGGCCCGCGCGGTGCAGGTACGTCTTGTACTCCGTCGGCGCGTCGGCCTGGACCACGAGATCGACGTCGTCGACGTGGATTCCGCGCGCGGCGACATCCGTCGCGACGAGCACCTGCGCGCGACCCTTCGAGAACTTCTCGATGTTGCGCGTGCGCTTGGCCTGGTTCAGGTCGCCGTGGAGGGCGACGGCCGTGAGTCCCGCATCTTCGAACTGCTCGACGAGCTGCTCGGCGTAGGCGCGGGTGCGCGAGAAGACGAGCGTCTTGCCCTCGCGGTCGACGAGCGTCTCGAGGATCTCGCCCTTGCTGCGCTGGTCGATCACGAGCACGCGGTGGTCGATCGTGCCCGAGTCCTGCGTCTCGCCGGCGACCTCGTAGACCGACGGCTCGACGAGGAACTCGTCGACGAGCGCGGCGACCTCGCGGTCGAGCGTGGCCGAGAACAGCAGCTTCTGCGATCCGTCGGCCGTGAGACGGAGGAGACGCTGAACGGGCTCGAGGAAGCCGAGCTCGCACATGTGGTCGGCCTCGTCGAGGACGGCGATGCTGATCTGCGAGAGGTCGAGCTTGCCCTGCGCGTGCAGATCCTCCATGCGCCCGGGAGTGCCGATGATGATGTCGACGCCCTTCTTCAGCGCGCCCACCTGGCGGGCCTGCGGCACGCCGCCGTAGATCTGCGTCGTGAAGAGGCCGACGCTGCGCGCGATCGGCTGGATGGTCCGGTCGATCTGCAGGGCGAGCTCGCGGGTCGGGGCGAGGATGAGCGCGACCGGCGCGCGGCCGAACTCGCGCTTCTGGCCGGCCTTCGAGCGGAGCACGCGCTCGACGAGCGGTGCGCCGAAGGCGATGGTCTTGCCCGAGCCCGTGCGTCCGCGAGCGAGGACGTCGCGGCCCTCGATGATCGGCGGGATGGTCGCAGCCTGGATCGGGAACGGCTTGGCCGCGCCGAGCTCGGCGAGCGCGCGCTCGATGTTGTCGCCGAGGCCGAGCTCGCCGAACGACACGTCGACGGCCTCGGTCGTCTGGATCGCCTGGGCCTCGAGACGCTCGTGGACGACGTCGATCTGCTGCTCCTGTGCGGCCGAGCGCGCGGGGCGCTCGTCCCGACGCGGACGGTCGTCGCGGAACGACGGGCGGTCCGCGCGGGGCGCGCGGTCGTCCCGGTTGAAGCGCGGGCGCTCGGTACGGTCGTCGCGGTTGAAGCGCGGGCGCTCGAAGCCGCCCTCGCGACGCTGGTAGCCACCTTCGCGACGCTGACCGCCGAAACCGCGGTCCTCCCGACGCTCGAAGCCGCCTTCGCGACGCTGGCCGGCGTATCCGCCCTCGCGACGCTCGTAGCCACCCTCGCGGCGCTGACCACCATCGCGACCGGCGAAGCCCTCACGACGCTGGCCGTTGAAGCCACCCTCGCGACGCTCGAAGCCACCCTCGCGACGCTGACCGTTGTCACGACCGGCGAAACCGCCCTCACGACGCTGGCCGTTGAAGCCACCCTCGCGGCGCTCGTAGCCGCCCTCACGACGCTGGCCGGCGTAGCCGCCCTCACGGCGCTGACCGCCGTAACCACGGTCGTCGCGACGCCCGTAACCGCCCTCGCGGCGCTGGCCGGCGTATCCGCCTTCACGACGCTGACCACCGAAACCGCGGTCGTCGCGGCGCTCGAAGCGGTCGCTCGACGAGCGGTCGAAGCGGTCGCCGTCACGCGCGGGGCGCGCGTCGTCGCGACGCGGGCCGCGAGACGCCCCGTCGTTGCCGCGGAAGGGGCCGCCGGGCTTCTTCTTGGCGTAGCGGGGGTCGAAGTTCTGAGCCGGACGACCGCCGGCGGGCTTCTTGTTCTTGGGCATGGGTGTGTCCTTCGGGTTCTCGCACGAGAACAGCGCTCGACGCACGCAGGCGCGAGCAGACCCGGACAGTCGTCGGCCGGGGGCCATTCATGTGATGGTTCATGCGCGTCGATCGACGCTCACCATCGGCCCCTGGACTCACACCTTGCCAAAACGTCCGCGCTGCGCGCGCGGTGTCCGAAGCCGACCGCACGACACTACCGGACCGGTCTGGGAATCCGCCCGGCAGGCCATCCGCCGTTCCCGGAATCGGACCCGTGGTGCCCCTGCCGACTCATGAGCACGACACGCGCACACCAGCCCCAGCGATCCGATTCCAGACACCGGAAACCCGCGGGCCCCCGCCGCGCCCGCGCCAGCCCCACCTACTGCGGTCGGTGCTGCACCGGCGAGGCCGCCGGCAGACCGCCCGCGATCGTCGCCGTCTGGGTCGGAGTCGCCGTCGGCGCGACGTACACCGGGGCACCGACCCGCTCCCCCGCGCGCACCTCGGGAGCCGCCGCGCCGCGACCGCCCTGCGCACCGCCATCCGCCGTGGCGCCGTCAGCCGGCCCGTCGCCGGTCGGCTCATCCGGGGCCGTGCCTTCGCCGTCCGAGCCGCCGCGGCCAGCGCGCTTGGCGGCACGGCGCTCCTTCGCGCCCTCGACGAGGTTGTAGAGCGTGGGCAGCACGATGAGCGTGAGCAGGGTCGACGAGACGAGGCCGCCGATCACGACGATCGCGAGCGGCTGCGAGATGAATCCGCCGTGGCCGGTGATCCCGAGGCCCATCGGCGTGAGGGCGAAGATCGTCGCGAGCGCGGTCATGAGGATCGGCCGGAGTCGCATCGACGCCCCCGCGAGCGTCGCGTCGTGCGCAGACAGCCCGCGCTCGCGGTACTGGTTCACGAGGTCGACGAGCACGATCGCGTTCGTCACGACGATGCCGATGAGCATGAGCACGCCGATGAGCGAGGCGACGCCCAGGGGCACGCCCGTCACGACCTGCAGCAGGATGGCGCCGGTCGCCGCGAACGGGACGGAGACGAGGAGGAGGATGGGCTGCCGCAGCGACTTGAACGTCGCGACCATGACGACGTAGACGATGAGGATGGCCGCGAGCATGGCGAGGCCGAGCTGCGCGAACGACTCCGCCTGCTGCTCCGCCACACCCCCGACCGAGGCGGTCGCGCCGTCGGGCAGGTCGGCCGCGGCGATCGCGGCGGAGGCCGAGCCGGTCGCGACCGCAAGGTCGTCGACGGAGGGCGGCACCGTGATCGTGGCCGTGCGGCGTCCGCCGACCGTCGTGATCGAGGCGGGGCCCTCGCTCTCCTCGATCACGGCGAGATCTTCGAGGGGCACGACGCCGCGGGCCGTCGGGATGGCCAGCTCGCGCAGCTCCTCGACGGTCGCGGGCGGGTCCTCGGCGGCGATGTACACCGTCAGCGCGGTGTCGCCGAACTCGACCGTGCCCGCCTGCTGCGGCTGCATCGCGGACGAGACGATCGAGCCGATGGCGGCCTCGGAGAGGCCGGCCTCGGCAGCGGCCGCGCGGTCGACCTCGACGGCGATGTACGGCAGCGACGATGCGAGGTCGTCCGTCACGGTGCCGACGCCCTCGCGCCCCTCGAGCTCGGCGACGATCGCCGCGGTGGCATCGGCGAGCGCGTCGGAGGTCGGCGCCTCGACGCTGATCTCGATGTCGGACGAGCCGAATCCGGACGACCCGGCGACGGTGATCTCGCCGGCGCCCTCGAGCCCGTCGAGGGCCTCCTCGACCTCGGCGCGCAGAGCCTCCTGGTCGACGCCGTCCTCGGTCATGACGGAGTAGGTGACGCCGCCGCCCCCGCGGAACGCGTCGGACAGCGCGGATCCGCTCGAGCCGATCGAGGCCTGCACGGCCTCGATGCCGTCGATCCCGTCGAGCGCGTCCTCGACCTGGCGAGCCGCGGCATCCTTCGCCTCGAGGCTCGCCGTGTCGCCCAGGTCCTGCGAGATGGTCATCGTGTTCTGACCCGAGTCGCCGAGGAAGTTGACCTTCATGAGCGGCGCGGCCGCGACCGTGCCGACGAGCACCAGCACGGCGAGCACGAGGGTGATGCCCGAGTGCCGGAGGGTCCATCCGAGCACCGGAAGGTACGCACGCTGCAGTCGCGACGGCGGAGCGTCGGGGTGCTCGGGGTCGATCGGGCGCCCCTCCGCGTCGAGCAGCGGCTTGCCCGGGCGCATGAACCAGTACGCGAGCACCGGCACGATCGTGAGCGCGACGAGGAGCGACGCGCTCATCGCGATCGTGACCGTGAGTGCGAACGGCCGGAAGAGCTCGCCGACCATGTCGCCCACGAACACGATCGGCAGGAACACCGCGACCGTCGTGATCGTCGACGCCGTGACGGCTCCCGCGACCTCTCGGACGGCGAGGCGGATGGCCGCGCCCTTCTCGGCGCCGCGCACGTAGTGCCGCTTGATGTTCTCGATCACCACGATCGAGTCGTCGACCACGCGCCCGATCGAGATCGTGAGCGCGCCGAGCGTGAGCATGTTGAGCGAGTACCCGAAGGCCTGCATGCCGATGAACGTGACGAGCACGCTCGTCGGGATGGAGATGGCCGTGACGATCGTGGAGCGGATCGACAGCAGGAACACGAGGATGACCAGCACGGCGAAGACGAGACCGAGCAGTCCCTCCGTGGCGAGCGTCTCGATCGACTCGACGATGTACGGCGCCTGGTCGAACACGATCGTGAACTCGGCGTCGGGGAAGGTCTCGCGCAGCTCGTCGATGACCGCCTGCACGCCTTCGGACACCTCGACCGTGTTCGCCGCAGGCAGCTTCGTGATCGAGATCGAGATCGCGTCCTCGCCGTTCACGCGCGACAGCGAGGTGGCCGGATCATCGGTCTGCTCGACCTCGGCCACATCGTCGATCGTCAGCGCGGGCGGCACGATCGGCTGCCCCGTCGTCGGGTCGACCGTCGGGGCGGCGGCCGCGGCGAGGGGAAGCTCGCGCAGCGTGTCGAGATCCTCGATCTTCGCCCCGGTCTGGACCGTGAGCGTGCGGTCGCCCTCCGTGATCTCGCCACCGGGGAAGAGGTTGCCGTTCTGCTGCAGCGCATCCGAGATCGCCTGCTGCGTGAGGCCGTTCCCCGCGAGCGCCTCGGCGTCGGGGGTGATCGTGATGCGCTGGCCCGTGCCTCCGACGATCTCGGCCGAGCCGACGCCGTCGACGTCCTCGATGTCGGGGATGGCGATGCTCTCGAGCTGCGCCTGCGCGTCCTCGCCGAGACCGGAGACCGCGACCTGGATGACGGGCAGGTCGTCGATGCTGACCGACAGCACCTGCGGCTCGACGTTCTCCGGCAGCTGGCTCGAGATGCGGTTGATCGCCTGCTGCATCTTCTGCTCGGCCGTCGCGAGGTTCGATCCGTAGGCGAACGTCGCCTGCACGATCGACGCGTCGGTCGTCGATGTCGCCGTGGTCGACTCGAGACCCGCGACGCCCTGCACGGCCGTCTCGATCGGCGTCGACACATCGGATTCCACGACCTCGGGCGATGCCCCGGGGTAGGTCGTCATCACGACGAGCGTCGGGAGCTCGATCGACGGGATCAGCTCCTGCTTGAGGCTCGTGAGCGACAGGCCGCCGAAGACGGCTGCGCAGATCGTGATGAGCGCGATGAGGGCGCGGTTCTTGAGGCTGAGGACGGCGAGCTTCGACACGGATCTCTCTCGTTGGTGGAGCGTGACGCGGGAGCGGACGGACCGATACGGTCCTGTATCCGCGTCGTCATTCTCTCAACGGGGCGCGCACCGGCGCCTCCACCTACGGGATGATCCTGATCAGACCAGGGCACCGATCGCGACACCGGCCGCGGCGGCCGCCACGCAGAGCGCGAGGGTCCCGAGCGCGTCGAGAAGCGCCTTCCGCACCTGGCCCTCACGGAGGAACGCCGCCGCATCGAGCGACACCGTGCTGAAGGTCGTGTAGCCACCCAGCAGCCCCGTCCCCACGATCGCGAGCCACGGCCATCCGAGCGCGGCGCCCGTGAGCACCCCGAGCGCGAGCGAACCCGACACGTTCACCGCGAGGATGGCCCAGGGGAAGCCGCGTGGGACGACGCGCGAGAGCAGCACGTCGACGAGCCAGCGCAGGCCGGCGCCGATCCCGCCGGCCAGGGCGACAAGCGCGACGAGACCGGGGGTCACGCTGCGGCCCCGCGCGCGACGCGCGCGCCGACGACGAGACCCGCGAGCGCCGCGCCGACCGCGAGGATCACGAGCAGGGCCGAGCCGGCGAGCACGAGCGCGATCTGCGGGCCAGGGGTCGCGCCCGCGACCTGAACGGCGAACGCGCTGTAGGTCGTGAAGCCGCCCAGCACGCCCGTCCCGAGGAAGCCACGCCATCGTGCATGCCGGGCACCGCATACGCCCGCGACGAACCCGAGCAGGAGCGATCCGACCACGTTGATGACGGCCGTCATCCAGACGACGGAGCCGTCCGGGACGAGCGCGGTCAGCACGTGCCGTGCGGCGACGCCGATCGCGCCGCCCGCGCAGACGAGGGGCAGCAGCTCCCAGCGGATGGGTGCACGCGTCACGAGCGAGACACTACCGGCTCGACGCACGTGCGCCGGTGCCCGTCGCGCAGGCACACGAAAGTCGCCGCGGAGGGTGCTCCGCGGCGACTTTCCATGATGATCTGAGAAGGGCTAGGCCTTCTCGAGCTCGTCTTCGTCCTCGTCCTCGTCGGCGTACTGGTCAGCCCAGCGGTCGACGTACGGGTCGTCATCCGGATGCGCGAGTTCGCGTTCCAGGGCCCGATAATCGACGCTCGGGCTGAACGACTTGAGTTCGCGGGCGAGCTTTGTGTGCTTCGCCTTCTGACGGCCACGCCCCATGCGCGAGACCCCCTTATGTTGAGCAGCATCGGGCTTCATGCGCCGGCCCGTATGCATAACTTCCGACAGCCGGCTGATGCCGGGAAAGAGTAGGATCCAGGATACCACGCGGCCCTCGGGCACCGGCCGGGCTGCGGCACAGAGAGGACGGGCCATGAGCGATAACGAGGTCTTCCCCGCCGACGAGGCACCCGACGCGGCAGCCGACGAGTCCCTGCACGGGGCCGTCATCGTGGGCGCGATCCCGGGCCAGGCACCCCGTGTGATGAAGGAGGCGGCCCGCTATGCGGCCCTTCTGCACGCGCCGCTCGTCGTGGCCCACGTCGACGTGACGCGCTTCGTGACCTACGAGGATCCGGACGGATTCGTGCAGACCGCGCCCGTCGACATCCACATCGACGCCGGCGCCGAGGAGCTCGAGGCCGTCCGCCGAGCAGCCGAGGAGAACCTCGCCGGCAAGGACGTCCGCTGGACGGTTCGCCAGCTCGTCGGCGACCCGGCGCTCGCCCTCAAGCACTTCGCCGAGAAGATCGACGCGCGCCTGATCGTCGTCGGCACGCGCAAGCGCGGCATCGGCGACTCGATCCGGGAGTTCTTCACCGGATCGGTCGCCGCGCGCCTGTCGCACCGGCAGCACCGCAACATCCTCGTGGTGCCCGTGGGCGAGCCGCTCGCGGACGACGAGGACTGGCCGCTCGAGGAGTAGGCCTCAGCGGCCGCCGAGCGCGCGCTCGAGCGCAGCAGCTGCGTCCTCGAGAGCACGGCCGAGGTCGTCGACGACGGATGACGCGAGCTCGCCCCCGCGCGCCACATGCGTGCGCAGGTCAGCTCGGATGCGACCGCGGAACTCTCCTACGAGCACCTCGGCGCGCTGCAGCTGCTCACGCGCGCGGACGCGCGGGTCATCCCCACGGTGCGGGCGCGGCGCCTCCGCGGTCGCGCTCGCGGCCGCCGCGAGATCGGCGCGCAGGCTCTTCATCGCCTCGCTCACGCTCGAGCGCACGCCGTCGGCGATGATCCGGACGGAGTCGGCGAGCCCCTCCTGGATGCCATCGAGTTCGGCCGCGCGCGCACGCACCTCGGCGCGCCCGGCATCCGTGATCGCGTAGATCGTCTTGCGGCCGTCGACGCTCTTCGTGACGAGCCCCTCCTCCTCGAGCTTCGCCAGGCGGGGGTAGATCGTGCCCGCGCTCGGCGTGTAGGTGCCGCCCGTGCGCTCCGCGAACGCCTGCATGATGTCGTAGCCGTGACGCGGCGTCTCGTCGAGGAGGCTCAGGAGGTAGAGGCGCAGGTCGCCGTGCGAGAAGACCGGAGGCATCAGCGAGCCTCTCCCTCGCCAGCCGCCGCCTGCCCCGGCCACTGCACCTCGCCATCCGTCTCGGCCGCCGCATCGGGCACCGAGCCGTCCTCGCGGCGCACGACCGTGATGTCGCCCGCGACCGTGTTGATCCGCACGTCGGCGAAGCGGCTCGACAGCTCGCCCACCGAATCCGTATAGCTCACCGGCCCGGACGACGCGTACGCGACGCCGTCGATGCGCACGCGGCCGCTCGCCGAGCGCGCCACGTAGTTCGCGGCATACCCCTTGTCCAGGCGCAGTGTCACCGCGCCACTCACGCCGTTGACCGACACGCGCTCGACCTGTCCGACCGCGTCGACGAAGGTGGTGCCCGACACCGTGTCGACGTCGACCCGCGACACGGCGCCCGAGACGGCGACATCGCCGGAGACGGTGTTGGCCGAGAAGGCGCCCTCGAGGTCGCGCACCTGCACGTCGCCCGAGACGGCATTCGCCCCGAGATCGCCGCGCAGGCCGTCGACGAGCACGTCGCCCGACACGGTGTTCAGACGCGCGGGCTGCTCGAGCCCCGCCACGAGCGCGCCCGCGCTCACGACGCCGAGCGTGAGGGCGACCGCGCGTGGGACGGCGACGCTGATCTCCGCACGCGGACCGGCCGCGCCGAAGTTGCGGAAGACCTCGAGGAAGTTGTCCCAGCGCAGCTGCGGGTGGTCGATCTCGAGCTCGTCTCCCGTGAGCTCGATGCGAAGGTCTTTGACGGTCACGCCGTGCACCTCGACCCGCGCATGCGGCTCGTCGTGTCCGATGATGTCGACCTGGCCGCCGATGAGGCCCACCTTGAGGCGGCGGACGCCCTCGACGTCGATGATGCGGGTCTCCCCCGGATGGATGACCCACTTCTCGTCTGTCATGATCTGCTCCTGTCTGCCCCGGCACGGGCATCCGACTCGAGATATATCTCGACTTGAGGGAAGTCAAACACGATATATCTCGATCCGCAAGCGTCTTCGGGAAATCCGCGGTTGACATTGACGCAACGTCAACCTCTAGCGTGATTCTCACCACTACGACAGAGGAGAGGGAGCCGCCATGGAATGGTCGATCCAGCAGATCGCCCGCCTGACGGGCACGACGAGCCGCACGCTGCGTCACTACGACGACATCGGGCTGCTGCCGCCGTCGCGCGTCGGCCACAACGGCTACCGCTACTACGACGAGTCGGCCCTGGTCCGCCTGCAGCGCATCCTGCTGCTGCGCGAGCTCGGGCTCGGCCTGCCGCAGATCGGCGACGTGCTGGCTCGCGAGACGAGTCCGGCCCGCGCGCTCGAGACGCATCTGGCGTGGCTGGAGGAAGAGAAAGGTCGACTCGAGCGGCAGATCCGCGCGGTGACGTCGACCATCGGATCCCTGAAGGAGGGGAAGGAGCTCATGGCAGAGAACATGTTCGACGGCTTCGACCACACGCAGTACAAGAACGAGGTCGAGCAGCGCTGGGGTCGCGACGCGTACGCGCGAGGCGACGCCTGGTGGCGCGGGATGAGCGAGGCCGAGCGCACGGCATGGCAGGAGCGCACGTCGCAGCTTGCGCGCGACTGGACGGCGGCCGCCGAGGCCGGCGTCGATCCCGCGTCCGACGACGCACAGGCTCTGGCGCAGCGCCACGTGGAGTGGCTGACCGGCATCCCCGGCACCCCCGCGGCCGCGCCCGGCGGCGACGTCAAGGCCTACGTGCTCGGTCTCGCCGAGATGTACGTGGCCGACGACCGGTTCGCCGCGAACTACGGCGGCACGGCCGGCGCGACGTTCGTGCGCGACGCGCTGACGGTCTACGCCGACGCGCATCTGTGATCGCGCGCCAGCACATGCCAGAGAGCGCCCCGTGTCCCTGAGACACGGGGCGCTCCTGCACTTCGCGCGGCCAGCGCGATAGCGTCGAGGCAGTCGGAGAATCGGCGCACACCAGGAGGAACCGTGACGGACACCCATCACCAGCCCATCGGACTCGCCCGCACCCTGCGCACGATCGCCATCGTCACGGGCGTCATCTCGCTCATCGCGGGCCTCGTGATCGTCATCTGGCCGTTCAAGTCGGCCGTCGCCGTCACGGTTCTCATCGCGATCTACACCCTCGTCGCGGGCATCATCGACATCGCGCTCGCGGTCGTCTCGAAGGGGCTGAGCGGATGGCTGAGAGTCGGCCTGGCGCTCCTCGGCGTCCTCTTCGTGGTCGCCTCGATCGTCGCCTTCTCGAACCTCGCGTCGACGACGGCCCTCCTCGGCGTCTTCGTCTCGACGTTCCTCGGCATCGCGTGGATCTTCGAGGGCGTCGTCACCCTGTTCGCGCTCGGCGGCCCCAAGGACCCGTTCAGCCCGGTCGTCCGCTCGAAGGGCTGGACGATCGCGTACGCGATCGTCAGCATCCTCGCGGGCATCGTGCTGCTCGTCTCGCCGATGCTCGCCGCCGTGTGGCTCTGGCTCTTCATCGGCGCCTCGCTGCTCGTCTTCGGCGTGATCCAGATCGTCCGCGCGGCGACGCTCGAGCGCTGAGCGCGTCGCGACACACGAAGCGCCGGCCGCGCTCTCGAGCGGTCGGCGCTTCGTCGTGTCAGGAGTGGATGACGAAGGTCGTCACGCTCTGCGGCGGAAGGGTCGCGACGAAGCCGCCCGCCTTCCCCGTGATCACCGGCTGCTCCTCGAGGTCGCGCGTGGCGTCGGTCAGCCACGATCGCGCACTGCGCACGCGTCGCCCCTGCACCGCGAGTGACGGGTTCGCCGTCGACTCCGACATGTTGACCGCGACGAGCACGAGAAGGCCGTCCGGGCCGATGTACGCGGAGGTGAGGACGCCGGGCTGCGGCTCGCGCGGCGCCTCGACGCGCGTGAACCCGGGGCGGACGAACTTCGCGTAGTGCGACAGCATCCGACCGCGCTTGCTGATCGTGCCGTCCTCGCGCATCGGCCCGTAGAAGCGGCGGATGTACCACCAGACGTACGCCTGGAACTCGGCGTCGGCCATCGCGTGATGGACGTGCTCGGCGACCTTGAGCGCCTCGGGCCAGAGGTCCGCGGAGCTGGAGCTGTTCGGGTGGTAGACCTCGGTCATCCACAGCTCCTTGCCCGCGCCCTTCTCCGCGAACAGCGGGTACGGGAAGTCCTCGTAGGCGGTGCCGTAGAGGTGCGCGCCGATGATGTCGACGTTCGCGAGCGCGGCCGGGTCCTGCAGGATCGGGTCGGACACCTCCTTGACGTACTGGAACGACTCGGGCGCGATCACCCGGCAGTCGATGCGCCCCGCGAAGTCGCGCAGGAATCGGTTCATCTCCTCCGTCGTCCACCACGTCCACTCGTGCGCGTAGTCGGGCTCGTTCTGGACCGAGATGCCGTACAGCTCCACCCCGTTGTCGCGCATGTAGAGCACGAACGCGTTCAGGTGGTCCGCGTACGCGCCATAGGCGTCGTGCCGGAGGCGCCGCGCCTGCGCGGGCGGCGTGTAGGGGGCCGCCATGAGGTAGTCGAGCGCAGGGCCGCCCTCGCCCCGTGTCTCCACCTTGACCGTCCACTGCCCGGGCGTCATGACCGCCTGGATCGACTTCCACGACCATTCCCCTGCGGCGGTCGCGGAGAAGAGCACGTTCTCCGCGACGAGCGCGCCGGCGACGTGGATGTCGACGTGCACGTCGCCCGTCGGCGCCGCGTAGCGGAAGGCGAGGTTCTTCGTGCCCGACGACCCGATGATGACGCCGCTGAACTCGACGCTCGCGCCCGTCGCGCCGTCGAACTGCACGTAGCCCTCGCCCTGGTAGCCGGACAGGTCCGTCGCGACGTGTGCGTTCACGAGCGCCGCGGCCTCGGCCTCGTACTGGCTGCCGCGCGGCACGTCGTCCACGCGCTCGAAGAACTCCACGAGGTCGGCCGGAGGATTCCACGGCGACGCGAACACGAGCGCGCCCTTCGCGACCGCCGCCTGCGCCGAGGCGAGATCGCGCGCCCAATTGGCCGAGTCCTCGGGGACGGGGATCCGGAGGATCGTGAACCCGAGATCGTCGACGCCGTTGCCGAAGGCGGTCGCGCACTGGCTCGGCGTCAGCTCGCCGATCCACCCCGCGTGGGTCATGCCGCCGAAGCCGCGGATCACCTGTCGGCGCTGCGTCGGCTGGATCACGAGGGAACGGGGCCGGACGGCGGGGGCCGCGCCGTGCGCAGGCCCGGCCGCGAGGCCGAGCACGATGGGCACGGCGGCGACACCGCCCGCCAGGACAGTGCGTCGGCTGATGCCGTCGGAGGATGGCGTCGTTGCCATGGGCATTCTCTCTTTCTCTCGAGTGGTGCGGACAGCACCGCGTCAGCGGCGGAGGACGATCACGTCCGTGGGGTTCAGCACGACGGCCTCCCCCTCGCGGAGCACGCGACCGGTCAGCAGGTCGGTGCCGTCGGCGTGGAGGCGCACTGTCACGGCCTCCGCACCGTGATGCAGCAGGAAGTCGATGACCGCGCCCGACGGAGCCTCGCGGGTCGCGAACTCGAGACCCGGGACACCGGCGTAGGGGCCGGCGAGTCCGTGGCGCTCGATCGCAGACCGTACGACCCGGGTCATCCCCTCCTCGTCGAGGACGCTCCCCACGTACCAGACGTGGCCCTCGCGTTCGGGGCCGCGGATGACGTTCCGCGTCACGGCGGGCTCTCCGGCGTAGTAGTCGGCGCCATATCGCGCCATCACCTCTGCACCCTCCGGCACGAGGACCTCGAACACCATCCGGCTCGTCGCCGTCGCCCCGTCCGAGAACCGCACGGGATTCGCCAAGGTCGGCTCGGCGGCATCGGTCTCGGCGACCCGCACCCCGGCCATCCGCGCGAGCGGTCCGGGGACGTCGCCCAGGAAGCGCAGATCGTCCTCGTCGGCTCGCCCCGACAGGCAGCCGATGATCACCGTTCCGCCTCGCTCGGCGACGGCGTGCAGCCGCTCAGCCGTGTCGCCCGCGACGAGATGGAGCAGGGGCGCCGCGACGACGTCGTAGGCGCCGAGGTCGGCGGTCGGCGGCACCACGTCGAGCTGCGCGCCGGCCTCCCAGAAGGGGCGCGCCCACTCCGTGACCGTCGGAAGGTACCTCAGCAGGCGATTGGGACCATCCGCCATCTCGACCGCCCACCAGGACTCCCAGTCGACGACGATCGCGCAGCGCGCGCTGGTCCGCGCGCCGAGCAGGGCGTCGCCGACCGAGGCGAGCTCGCCGCCCAGTGCGGCGACCTCGCGGAACGTGCGCGTATCGAGTCGCCCGGAGTGGTCGAGGACCGCCCCGTGCGTCATCTCGCAGGCTCCGCGTGAGGCCCTCATCTGGAAGAAGAGCACGGAGTCGGCGCCATGCGCGACAGCCTGCCAGGACCAGAGCCGCATGATGCCGGGTCTCCGCTGCGGGTTCACGTCGCGCGAGGCCGTGACCGACGGCGTCTGCTCCATGAGCCAGAACGGAGCCCCGTCTTTGAGCCCGCGCATGAGATCGTGCGCGAGCGCGGTGCCCCACGGCTCGTCCATCCGACGCGGGTAGTTGTCCCAGGAGGCGAAGTCGAGATGCGGCGCCCAGCGGTGGTAGTCGAGCGGCTCATAGAACCCCATGAAGTTCGTCGTCACGGGGCGGTCGGAGTGCGCCCGGATCGCCGCCTTCTCGTCGGCGAACTGTCGGATCGCGTTGTCGGTCGAGAACCGCCGATAGTCGAGCGTGATGCCCTGGAACGCGGTCTTCCCCTCTCCGCCCCAGTGCTCGGTCAGCGCGCTCGGCGCCTCGATCTCGTCCCAGTCGGTGAACCGATGCGACCAGAACGTCGTGTTCCACGCCGTGTTGAGCTCGTCGAGCGTGCCGTAGCGGCGGCGCAGCCACTGGCGGAACTCGGCCGCGCACAGGTCGCAGTAGCAGCGGCCGCCGTACTCGTTGCCGACGTGCCAGGCGACGACGGCGGGATGGTCTCCGTACCGCTCCGCGAGGCGCTCGGCCATCCGCGCGGCGAGCCGTCGGAAGCCCGGGGAGCTCCAGCACGCGTTGTGTCGCTGTCCATAGCGGTGCCGACGGCCGTCGAAGTCGACGCGCGTCGTGTCGGGGTAGGCACGCGCCATCCACGGCGGGATGGCGCCCGTGCCGGTCCCGAGGCAGACGGTGCGGCCCTCGTCGGCCGCGCGCCGGATGATCGCGTCGAGCGTCGAGAAGTCGAATCGCCCCTCCTCTGGCTCGGTGAGAGACCACGTGAAGACCCCGACCGTGAGGGTCGAGATGTGCGCGGCGTCGAAGGCCCGGTGATCGCGGTCCCAGACATCGCCGTCCCACTGCTCGGGTGAGTAGTCGCCTCCGTACGCGATGCGGTCGAGGCGCGGCAGGCGCGCAGGCGACGGAGGGGCGACGGGATGGCCGAGGACAGAGCGGGACGGGACGGGGCGGGGGCGCCGCTCAGGCATCGCGCGTGAACCTTCTCGTGACGTCGGCGAGCACGGGGCGCGCCATGAGGGCGAGGAGGGCCGCGAAGGCCCAGAGGAGAAGCAGGACGAGGAGCTCCGACGCCGCGAGGACGAGGAACCCCGCCACGACCAGCAGGGAGAAGACGCCCAGCGAGAATCTCCACTGCGAGGCGATCTGGACGACGGCGATGCGCGCGGCGTCGCGCGTGCGGAAGCGGAAGCCTGCGGTGAGGACGACCATGTGGCCGCCCCACACGAGGATGAGCGTGCCGAGCACGACGAGCGCGGGCCGGAGCGCCCCGCCGCCGTCGACGCTGTCGAGGTGGATGAGGTTGAAGGTCAGCAGCGCGAGCGCTGCGGTCGCAGGGGTCGCCCAGCGAAGGGTCTGGACGGCATCACGCCGATACGCACGGAAGAAGTGCCGCCCCGGGGAGAGGTCGGTGCCAGGGACCCTCACCGCGGCGACCCCGGCGACGAGAGCGGGAGCGACGGGGAGCAGCGCGATCACGAACAGGGGAAGATTCGACGGGTCGCGGTCGAGCAGCATCACCGCGACGATCGAGGGCAGCGCGGCGAGCAGCAGCTGCGCCTCGAGCACGATCATCCGGTAGATGGCCGCCGCGCCCCGCGAGAGGGGCCCGCGGCCGATCTCGTCGGCGCTGTCGCCGCGCGACGACGTGCGGTTCTGTGTGTCCATGTGCTCAGCTCCTCTGCGTGAGGGAAGGCGGCCGGCCGGTGCGGACGGCCGGCCGCTTCCGATCAGCCCTCGCTCTGCGTGCGCTCGAGCGCCGCGTTGATCGTGTCGACGAGCTGCGTCGACCCCAGTCCCTCGAGCTCGGTCACATACGCGTCCCAGTCGTCCTCGACGGAGCGCTGCCCCGTGATGAACGAGGCGGTCGCGGCGTGGACGGCGTCCGTGAGCTGCGTCTGCAGGAGGGAGGTCTGCTCGAGCTCGATCTCGTTGAGCAGCGGCGCGGGAGCCGTCGGCAGCTGCTCCTTCTTCTCGAGCTGCTGCGCGGTCCACTCGGCGATCTCGTCGGTCATCATCGAGAGCACGAGCTCCTCGGATGAGCCGTTGGCGAGCAGGAAGACGCCGTTGCTGTAGCCGTAGTCGGCGTTCAGCAGCTTGGGGGCGCCCGCGTTGATGGAGCTCCAGGCGATGTCGTCCATGAGCTTGCGCGTGCCATCCGCCTCGCGCGTGAACGTCTCGCCCTCGACGCCCCACTGCGCGAACTCGAGGCCCTCGTCGGAGTAGTACAGCCAGTCGACGAACTGCAGGAGCGCCTTGAAGTACGGCTTCTCGGCGGCCTCGCTCGAGATGAGGATGCCCGACGTGAATCGGCCGCTCGGGAGGTTGTCGCCGGCGGGGCCGCCCGGGATGGAGATGAGGCGGATCGGGACGTCGCCCTGCCCCGAGTCGGCGAACTTCTGGCGGTACTCCGCGATCACCTGGGTGTTGCCCGAGATCGCGGCCGACTTGCCCGAGATGAACTTCTGCACGGCCTGGTCGTCGCTCTGGGTGATCTCGGGGTCGAGGACGCCCGCCTCGACGAGCGCGGCGGCGTCCGCCACGAGCTCCTTGTACTCATCGGACGTGCCGGTGAACACGTACTCCCCGGCCTCCTCGTCGTACCAGGTGTTCGCGTATCCCCATCCGGCTGCGGTGTCGTAGTTGGGAGCCATGACGCTCAGGAGCGAGCCGAGGGGCGTGGCGTCGGTCCACCGGTCCGACATCGCGTAGTCGAGCTCGGGGTTGGCCTCCTTGACCTGCTCGAGCTGCTCGAGGTACTCGTCCCAGGTCGCCGGGTCCTCCGTGATGCCCGCCTTCTCCCAGAGGTCCTCGCGGATGACGACCGAGTACTGGACGTCCGGCACCTCGCGGAGGCCAGGGAGGTGATAGATCTTCCCGTCCTCCTGACGACGGTTCTGCAGGTCCTCCTCCAGACCCCAGTCCTCGATCTTCTGCTGGAAGTTCGGCATGTAGTCGAAGTAGTCCGAGACAGGGAGGATCGCTCCGCCCGAGACGAACTGCGTCTCCGTGCCGGCGTACGTCGACGAGATGATGTCGGTCGCCTCGCCGCTGCCGATGAGCAGGGACTTCTTCTGGTCGTAGTCGGCCATCGGGATGTCGGTGCGGGAGAACGTGACGTTGTGGTCCTCCTCGAGGTGCTGGAAGACCGACCAGTCGTCCTTCACCGGGTAGTTCGGGTGATCCCGGTACATGAGGGAGAAGTTCACGGGCTCGGTCGCCTTGAAGGTGACACCGGCCTCGAAGTCCTCCATGGCGCCCACGGAGTGCGCCTCGTCGATCGTGACGCCGTCGTCTCCGACGGCCTCCTCGCTCGGCGTGGCGGAGCAGGCGGACAGCGCGACCGCGACGGCGGCGAGGCCCGCAGCACCGACGAGGGTGTGGCGAGTGATTCTCATTGTGTTTCTCCTCTAGGTGAACGTCGTCGTTCGACGTGGGGGAATCAGCCCTTGACCGACCCGAGCATCACGCCCGAGACGAAGTAGCGCTGGATGAAGGGGTAGAAGCAGATGATGGGCAGGACGGTGAGCAGCATCGTCACGGCCTGGATGTTCGAGGCGATCTGCGCGGCCTCGCCGCCCACGGCCTCCTGCGCGCCCGTCGCCGCGGCGATGAGGTTGCGCAGGTAGATGGTCACGGGGAAGAGCGACTTGTCATCCATGAAGAGGAAGGCACTGAACCACGAGTTCCAGATGCTCACGGCGTAGAACAGCGTCATCGTCGCGAGCACGGCCTTCGACAGCGGCAGCACGATCCGGAAGAAGATGCCGTACGTCGTGAGCCCGTCGATCGCGGCGGCCTCCTCGAGCTCCTCGGGGAAGTTCTCGAAGAACGACTTCATGACGAGCAGGTTGAAGACGCTCAGCGCTCCCGGGACGACGACGGCCCAGATGCTGTTGCGCCAGCCGAGGTAGTTGGCGATCAGGATGTAGTTCGGGATGAGCCCGCCGCCGAAGAACATCGTGAAGACCGCGATGCCCACGAAGAACGTGCGCCCCTTGAGGTACGGCTTGCTGAGGGCGTACGCGTACGTCGTGGTGATCGCCATCGCGATGATCGTGCCGACGATCGTGTACAGGAACGTGTTCCCGTAGTTCGTCCAGAACATCTCATCGCTCATGACCACGCGGAACGTGTCGATGTTGAAGCCGCGCGGGATGAGGTTCACCTCGCCGGCCGCGATGTACCCCTCGGACGAGAACGCCTTCGCGACGAGGTTGATGAACGGGTAGAGCGTGACGGCGCACACGAGCACGAGGGCGATCGCGTTGACCACGCGGAACACGCGGTACCCGAGCGACTCGCGGATGATGCCGGTCTCCCGGCGGACGTGCGCGATGTCGGGCTTCTGGGGAAGAGCTTCGGTCACCACAGCGAGGTACCCACCATTCGTCGAGAGAGGGCGTTCGCGCCGAGCACGAGCACGAGGCCGATGACCGCCTCGAAGAGGCCGATCGCGGTTCCGTACGAGAACTGGGCCGACTGGATGCCGACGCGGTAGAGGTAGGTCGAGATCACGTCGGCCGTCGAGTAGATGAGGGGGTTCTGCAGGAGCAGCACCTTCTCGAATCCGACCGCCATGAACGAGCCGATGTTGAGGATGAGGAGCACCATCATGGTCGGCTGGATGCCGGGCAGCGTGATGTGCCAGGTCTGCTGCCAGCGGTTCGCGCCGTCGATGCGGGCGGCCTCGTACAGCTGATCGTCGATCGTCGTGAGGGCCGCGAGGTAGAGGATGGTCCCCCATCCGACGGTCTGCCACACCTCCGACGAGACGTAGATCGAGCGGAACCACTCGGGCCGCTGCATGAACGGCACGGGGTCGCCGCCCATCGCCTCGACGACCTGGTTGATCGTGCCGTTGAGCGCGGTGAGCTGGAGCACGAGACCCGCGACGATGACGATCGACATGAAGTGCGGGAGGTACGAGATGGTCTGGACGATCCGCTTGAACCGCCGCGAGCGCAGCTCGTTGAGCATGAGCGCGAGGACGATCGGCAACGGGAAGGTGATCAGGAGCGTGAGCGCTCCGAGGATCACCGTGTTCCAGAACACGGTCCAGAACTGCTGGTTCGAGATGAACGCCTCGAAGTAGTAGAAGCCGACCCACTCGTCGCCGAAGATCGAGCCGCCGGGGCGGAATCGTCGGAACGCGATGACGTTGCCGAGCATCGGCACGTACCGGAAGATGAGCAGGAAGATCACCGGTGCGATCAGGAACGTGTAGAGGCGCCAGTCGCGGGCGAGAGCGCGCCGCCACGTCTGCTTCGCGCGCGGCGTGCGATCGCGCCGGAACAGCCGCCGCTTCGCGCGCGCTGTCGTGATGAGGCGCGTCGCGCCCCCTGCGGGCGGGGCATCCCCGAGCCGCAGGGGCGCGTCAACGGATTGCGTCATTCGGAACTCCACATCCTCGTGGTTCTCAGGCGAACGGGTCGCCGCTAGGGAGTGAGCAGGATGGCCTCGGACGGCGAGGTGAGGACGGTCGCGTCGGCCTGCGCCTGCAGGCTGAGCTCGGCCGCCTTCAGCGCGTGCGCCTGGCTCATGGCGGTCTCCGTGCCGTCGATGCAGTCGCGGATGAGCTGGCCGAAGTACGGGAACCCGGTCATGCCGTTCGCGTTGAAGCGGTACTGCCCCTCCTGGTTGACGAGGAGCACCTGGCCGCCGCCGTTGTCGGTCGTGATGTCGATGTACTTGCGCAGCTCGATGTACCCGTCGGTGCCGAGCAGGAGGGTGCGTCCATCGCCGAACACGCCCAGGCCATCCGGTGTGAACCAGTCCACGCGGACGTACCCCGTGGCGCCGTTGTCGAGGATGACGTGCGCGTCGCCGAAGTCCTGGAGGCCCGGGGTCTCGGGGTGCGCGTAGTTCGCGATCGTCGAGGTCGACACGCGGCCGTCCGCCGCGCCGGTGTAGTGGAGGATCTGGTCGAAGTTGTGACTGCCGATGTCGCAGAGGATGCCGCCGTACTGGGCAGGGTCGTAGAACCAGTCGGGCCGGCCTCCTCCGATGCGGTGCGGGCCGAAGCACACCACCTGCAGGACCCGTCCGATCGCCCCGCGCTGGATGAGCTGATCGGCGAGGATCGCGGCCTCGGAGTGCACGCGCTCGCCGTAGTAGACGGCGTACTTGAGGCCCGTCCGCGCGGTCGCCTCGCGCACCGCCTCGAGCTGCGCGAAGGTCGTGAGCGGAGCCTTGTCGACGAACGCGTGCTTGCCCGCCTCGATCGCGCGCAACCCGATGGGAGCACGCTCGGAGGCGATCGCCGCGGTCGCGACGAGCCGCACGTCGGGGTCGTCGAGAACCTGCTGCTCGCTGGAGGCGATGTGGGCCGTCGGGTACTTCTCGGCGAACGCGGCGGCGCGCTCCGGGTTCTCGTCGAAGACCCAGGTCACCGTCGCGCCGGCGCCGATGAGTCCGTCGGTCATCCCGAAGATGTGACCGTGGTCGAGGCCGACGGCCGCGAAGGCGAACTCCCCCGGCGCAACGGCAGGCTGCGGGAGCGGGTCGAAGGTGTACGGATGGCTCATCGGGGGTTCTCCTGGTCTGTCACGTCGTAGGCGCGGATCCGTCCGCACATTCCGAAGGCGCGCTCGCCCGCGGGCGAGGACGCCTCGTGCACGCGGGCCTCGCGCAGGTGGGCGACATCGCCCCGCGCGATCGCCTCGGTGAGCGCGAGGGAGCGCTCCGCCTGGGCCAGCGGCCGCTCGCGCACGAGCTGCCCCCATGCGGCGGCGCGATGCAGGACGAGTGCACCGGCCGCCGCATGGAAGTCTTCAAGGGGCCCGCGGTCGCCCGCGACGACCGCATCGCGCAGCGCCTCGAACCCGGTCACCGCGAGATCGCGGCGACGGGCGGCGCGCTCGGCGCGACCCTCCGCCTCGCCCAGCGAGGCCGCCTCGGCGTACGCGTCGGCGTTCCCGACGATCTCGGCGGGAAACGTCATCACGGCGTCGCCCGCCTCGGGAAGACCCGCGTTGCTCATCAGCACGAGCACCTTCAGCCCTCCGCGGTTCACCGCGCGGTGGATGGTGCCGGGGGTGAACCACACGACGGACCCGGGCTCGAGGTCCGTCTCGCGGAAACCGTCGCCGTCGATCGTCTGCAGCGCGCCGCGCCCCTCGACCACGAGGTACGCCTCGGTCGACACGAGATGCATGTGCGGGCTGCCGCCGCAGATGCCGTCGGGCGCCGCGCCCTCGTAGATGTCGAGGTGCGACAGCGAGGTGCCGCCCGGGAACGATGAGGCGCTCATGATGCCGCCTCGACGAGGGACGCCTGCTTCTCGTAGAAGTGCGGAGCGTGCTCGACGAGCTGGCCGGCACGGTAATAGGGGTCGTCGGCCTTGAGGGGCAGCTCGACGAACGCGCGCTCGATGCCCGCCTTGTAGATCGCCGTGACGACCTCGATCGCGTTGCGGCCATCCCGTCCATCCGCGATCGGCGCGCGCCCGTCGCGGATCGCGCCGAGCAGATCCCCGATCTGCCCCTCGTGCCCGTAGTGCCCCAGGGGCTCCTTCGCCGCCGCGACCGCCTCGATCTCGGCGACCAGATCGGCGTCGCCTCCCTTCGCGGGGAAGCCGCCGCCATCCGCGCGCTCCGCGATCACCTTCCACGGCTGCGAGACCCGCGCCTTCTCGCCCTGGATGACGATCTCCTGCTCCTCGCCGTGGTGCACGACCGAGCTCGTCAGCTGCGCCAGGCCCCGCTCGTAGCGGAACACGGCGACCGAGAGATCCTCGACCTCGCTGTTGTCGTGCTGCGCGTTCGCGAGCATCGCGGTGATCTCGGTCGGACGACCGAGGAGCCACAGCAGCAGATCGATGTGGTGGATCGCGTGGTTGAGGGTGCAGCCGCCGCCCTCCTTCTCCCACGTGCCCCGCCACCAGAGGTCGTAGTACGGAAGACCGCGCCACCACGCCGAATCCACACGCACATGCGAGATCGTGCCGAGCAGGCCCGACTCCACGACCTCCTTCAGGGTCGCGAGGTCGTCGCGGAACCGGTTCTGAGCCACGACCGACAGCAGCTTGCCCGAGCGCTCCTGCGCCGCGAGCATCGCGTCGCACTCCTCGAGAGACGGCGCCATCGGCTTCTCCACGAGCACGTTCACGCCCCCGTCGAGGGCCGCGATCGACAGGGCCGCGTGCGTCGACGGCGGCGTCGCGATGCTCACGAGGTCGAGTCCCGCCTCGGCGATCATGCGAAGAGGATCGTCGTACCCCACGGCATCGGTCAGCCCGAACTCCGCCGCCTTCTGCGCGGCCTTCCCGGGCATCACGTCGGCGAGCGCGACGATCTCGCACTCCTCCGGGAACGCGAGATACCCGCTGATGTGGGCACTCGCGATGCTGCCCGTGCCGATGATCCCGATTCTGAGCATTGCTTCCTCGCAAGTTCTACTACGTATTACTAAGACGTAGTAGGTAGTATGGACACATCGCGTCCGCTCGGTCAAGAGGTTTTTCGGGGCAGGATGTCGAAGATGGGGGATCGAGGGATGGCGAAGCGCCCGACCAGTCACGACGTCGCGCGACGAGCGGGGGTGTCGCAGTCGACGGTGTCGTTCGTGTTCACGGGGCGCAGCGGCATCTCGGAGGCGACCCGCGAGCGGGTCCTGAAGGCGGCTGCCGACCTGAACTACCGCCCCAATCTGGCGGCGCGATCGATGCGCACTCAGCGCACCGGCCGCATCGCGGTCGTCATCCCGGTGACAGGTCTCAACCTCTTCCCCGTCCTCGAGGGCGCCGTCTCGACCGCCCGCGATGCCGGCTACGTGGTGGAGGTCCTCAGCCTCTCCCGCTCACCCGAGGAGCGAGAGGGCGAGCTCGCGTCGCTCATCGACTCGACCGAGTACGAGGGCGTCCTCTCCTTCAGCCCCATGCGGACCCCGCGCGTCGCGTCCGATGCCGCAGCGCCAGTCTTCCTCTCGCTCTCCGAGTTCGACGAGGAGATGCACGCGACGGGAGCGTTCAGCGATGCCCGCCCGGTCGTCGAGATGATGGAGCGGCTGGTCGAGCTCGGGCATCGCCGCTTCCTCCACGTCGCCGGCCCCTCCGACTTCCCCGCCGCCGTCGCCCGACGCGACGCCTATCTCGCGACGATCGACCGGCTCGGCGTGGAGTCGCTCGGGGTCGTCGGCGGAGACTGGAGCGGGATCACCGCGAACCGGTGCGTGAGCGAGCTGCCCGACGATGCCCCGCCGCTGGCGGTCCTCGCGGCGAACGACGTCCTCGCAGCCGGCGCGATCCGGGCGGCCGTGTCGCGCGGATGGTCGGTACCGGGCGATGTGAGCGTCACCGGATGGGACGACCTCACGATGAGCGCGCACTTCATCCCGTCGCTCACGACGGTGTTCCAGGACCGTCAGCGGCTCGGCACCGACTCCATGCGCCGCCTGATCGCGGCGATCCGCGGTGAGACGCCGCCCGAGCAGGAGGCCGTGCTGCAGCGCGTCGTCTGGCGGGAGTCGGTCGCGCCGCCCCGCGCGCGCTGAGCGCGCCTCAGGCGGTGGCGGCGCCGCTCGGCGCCGCGAACTCCTCGAGGGCCTCGATCGCGTCGGTCGAGAGCTCGAGGCGGCTCGCCGCGATCGCATCGTCGACCTGAGCCGGACGCGAGGCTCCGATGATCGCCGTCGTCACGACGGGATCGCGCAGCACCCAGGCGATCGCGAGCTGCGGGATCGACACACCGGCTTCCCGCGCGATCGCATCGATCCCCCGGATGCGCCGAAGGTAGTCGTCGGTGATCGCCGACTCGTTCAAGAAGAAGCTCCCCGCCGCGCGAGAGTCGGCGGGGACGACGCCGTCGAGGTACTTGCCGGTCAGCAGACCCTGCGCGAGCGGCGAGAACACGGCGCTGCCGACCTGCAGCTCGCGCAGGAGCGGGAAGAGCTCGGCTTCCGGCGTGCGGTCGAAGAGCGAGTACCGCGGCTGGTGCAGAAGCAGGCGCACGCCCTCTCCGGCGAGCAGCTCGTGGGCGCGCCGCGCGAGGGGCGCGGGGTAGTTCGAGATGCCCACGTAGAGCGCCTTGCCGCTGCGCACGATGTCGACGAGCGCCTGCATCGTCTCCTCGATGGGCGTCTCGGGGTCGACGCGATGCGAGTAGAAGACGTCGACGTAGTCGGTGCGCATGCGCGTCAGGCTCTGCTCGAGCGAGCGCATGAGGTACTTGCGCGAGCCGCCGTCGCCGTAGGGCCCCGGCCACATGTCGTAGCCGGCCTTGCTCGTGACGAAGAGCTCGTCGCGGTAGCGCCGCAGGTCGGAGTCGAGCACCGTGCCGAAGGTCGACTCGGCGGCGCCGTAGGGCGGCCCGTAGTTGTTCGCGAGGTCGATGTGCACGACGCCCCGATCGAAGGCGTGCAGGAGGATCTCGCGCTGGCTCTCGATCGAGCGGTCACGCCCGAAGTTCTGCCAGAGGCCGAGCGAGACGCGCGGCAGCTTCACCCCGCTCGCGCCGGCGCGGAGGAACGGCACGTCGTCGTAGCGCGACGCCGAAGCGACGTGCGGCGCGTGCAGGCGGGGGTCGTCGGCGGCGATGGGCATGGCGCTCCTCTGCGAGGCGGATGGGATGGTGCGTCGGACGAGGACGCCGGCAGGGCGATGCTACCGCGGGCTGGGCGCGGGGGACCGCCACCTGGGGCGAACCGGTTTGCTGGAGCCCTTGCCTCCCCCACCCCGATGCTCTAGCGTTGCCCAGCGAACCGGTTCGCTGTCTGATCCGGCGATCTCGACGAAGAGAGTGAGGCCATCCCATGCACGCCCGACCACCCGCGCTCCTGCGATCCGCAGGGGCACTCGCCGCGCTCGCGCTGGTGCCTCTCGCACCGGCACCCGCCGCGGCCGCATCCCCGGACGACCACCTGATCCTGTCGTACTCCTTCGACGAGGGAACGGTCGCCGAGGGCACGGTCGACGACGCGTCGCCCTCCGGCCTGGACGGCGCGCTCGCCAACGCCGAGCAGGCGCCGCTCGTCCCGGGGCGAGACGGCTCCACCGCACTCGACCTCACCGGCGGGCCCTCGTCATCGACAGAAGCCCCCTACGTGGAGGTGCCGCACGGCCTCTTCGAGGGACGCTCGCAGATGACGATCGCCACGTGGATCCGCTGGGACGGCGGCCCCGACTTCCAGTGGGCGTACAACCTCGGCAAGGACAACGCCTCCGCGACCTTCCTCACCCCGTCCTACCAGGGCACCAGCACCCACCGCTCGTCGATCAAGCCGGTGAGCGGCGGGACCGAGGTCGAGGTGGACGGCACGGGCAAGCTCCCGGTGGGCGAGTGGGTGCAGGCGGTCACCGTCATCGACGGCCAGGAGCTCGTCTACTACCTCAACGGCGTGGAGATCGGCCGGACGCCTGCGCAGGTCGACCTCGCCGCCGTCATGCACGACCCGAACGGCACGACCTCGGGGTTTCTCGGGAAGCCGTTCTGGAGCGGCCATCCGTTCTTCGACGGCGCGATCGACGACTTCCAGGTGTTCGACGTGGCCCTCGACGGCTCCCAGGTCGCCGCCCTGTACGGCGATGAGCTCCCGGTGATCGAGGGGCTGCAGGAGGACGCGTTCGAGGTGCGGACGGCCGCAGGGCAGCTGCCCGAGCTGCCGTCGACCGCGCCCGCGGACTTCAGCGACGGCATCGGCCGGACGGTCCGCCTCGAGTGGGACGAGATCGCCGAGGAGCTGTACTCGGAGCCGGGGTCGTTCACCGTGTCAGGCGAGGTCGTCGGCCACGATCTCACCGTGACGGCGACGGTCGAGGTGGTCGAGAACGCGCTCATCGTCGACCTCTCGAAGAAGACGGGCGACTTCCTCGGTGGCGCATCCGGCACGCTGTACGGCCTCTATGACGAAGGTCTGCCGTCGCGCAACCTGATCGACGGCATCGATCTCGCCTCGGTCGCCACGAAGGCGCAGGACGGTCCCCAGCACCCCGGAGCCGGCGCGCTCGAAGTCCTCGGCCCCCTCGTCGAAGCATCGAACGGCGACCTCTACGTCTACATGACGGACATCCATCGCGGGTTCCCCTACCAGTGGCCCGGTGACACTCCAGAGGAGAAGCTGGACACCTACCTCGAGAAGATCCGTCTCCAAGTCGAGCAGGTGGTGACCCTGCCGCCTGAGCAGCGGGCGCAGGTCGTCTTCATGCCGTTCAACGAGCCCGAGGGCAACATGTTCGGGACCGGCGAGTGGAGCTACGACGGCACCAGCTGGCTGGATGATCCGACGGCCTTCTTCGACGCCTGGGATCGCGCGCACGCGCTCATCCGGTCGGTACTTCCAGATGCGCGAATCGGCGGGCCCAACACCAGTGTCCTGTTCGATCAGGTCCAGGGCTTCATGCAGCACGCGCTCGAGGCGGGCACCTTGCCGGACACGGTGGTGTGGCATGAGCTGTCGGATCCCGCGAGAATCCGCGCGAGCGTGGACCGGTACCGCGCTTGGGAAGCCGAGCTGTTCGCCGGCACCGAGTACGAGGGCGTCGAACTGCCGATCAACATCAGCGAGTACGCATTCAACTACCACACCTCGGTTCCCGGACAGATGGTGCAATGGGTCTCTGCTCTCGAGGATTCGAAGGTCTACGGAGACATCGCCTACTGGAACATCGATGGCAACCTCTCCGACTCCGCTGTGCAGGCCAACCGCGCGAACGGCCAGTGGTGGCTTCTGCACGCCTACACCCAGATGAGCGGCCAGACCGTCGAGGTCACGCCACCGCATCCGGGCGAGAGCTATACCCTCCAGGGAGTCGCCACCCTCGACGAGGACCTGCGCCAGGGTCGCGTTCTGCTGGGCGGCGCGAGCGGAGACTACGCACTCCGCCTCCGGAACGTCCCAACCGCGCTCCTGGGCGAAACTGTGCACGTCACGGTACGCGAGATCGAGTGGAGCGGTCAGATCGGCGACAGCGCGCAGCCCGACGTCGTGGGCGAGCTCGACGTGGTCGTCGAGAGCGGAGACGCCGTCGTCCGCTTCGGTGCGAACGGTCTGCCTCCGCTCAAGGCGGAGTCGTCGTACGAGGTGATCGTCACTCCGGGCGACCATGCCTCGATCGAGGCCGCACCGCGGACGACCTGGGAAGCGATATACGAGGCCGAGGACGCCGCGTTCCGCGGATCGGGGCTGCACGTCAACGGGCCCGAAGGATCGCCTTCGAACGTCTCGAAGTTCTACACCTCGGGCGGGTACAACGTCGGCGGACTGCGCACGGGCGCCGACAATGCGCTGGAGTTCGCGGTGGACGTCCCCGAAGACGGCGTCTACGACCTGAGCATCTTCGCGAGCTCACTCAACACAGACCCGGAGGTGCAGGCACAGGGGCCCGCGAACGTCTTCCTCACGGTCGACGGCGGCGCCGAGCAGGAGGTCTTCCTGCCGCTCGGCTACAAGTGGACGGTCTGGGACCACGCGGACACCGCGGTCGAGCTGAGCGCGGGCGAGCACACGATCCGGCTCGCGACGCGGAGCCTCGACGGCACCCGGTCGCTCACCGGCGACGTGCTCATCGACAAGATCGATCTCGCCCTGCCGAACCCGAACCGGACGGCCGACGTGTACGAGGCCGAGTACGCCGAGCTCGACGGCGCGCAGACCGTGTACGGCGCGACCAGCGGCGCCTCGATCCCGAAGAACGCGACCGCGACGTTCTGGGTGTACGCCGAGAACGACGGTGCGGCGCTCCTCGATCTGGGCGTCCGCGGGAAGGTGCGGCTCGACGTCAACGGCGAGCAGACGCGAACCGCGAAGGACGGCACCGTGAGCGCCTTCCTCCGCGGCGGCATCAACAAGGTGGTCGTCGAGGGCGCGAAGCGGCTCGAGATCGACCGCCTCGTGGTCTCGCCGAGCGACGACCTCTCGTCGAGCGTCTTCGAGGCGGAGGACGCCGTCGTCACCGGCACGGCGTCGGCGAGCGAGCTCTCCCTCGCGTCCGGCGGCCTGGCGGTCACGGGCATCGGCGGCGAGCCGGGCAATGCGAACGCGCTGGGATTCGAGGAGATCGAGGTGCCGCGAGCAGGGAAGTACGCGCTCACCTTCCGGTACTCCAACGAGGAGCAGTCGCCCGCAACGCACTACAATCCCGACCCCGTTGCACGGTACGCGCTCATGTCGGTCAACGGCGCGGACCCCGTCCGCGTCGCGTTCCCGCATTCGTTCCACGAGAACAACTTCTGGGAGCTCACCGTCGTGGTCGAGCTCGAGAAGGGGACGAACCGCCTCGAGATCCGCGGTGAGGAGAAGCCGCAGTTCGACGGGACAAGCTACGCGTCTGACGCGTGGCCCGGCGTCCTGCTGCGATCGCAGTACGCTCCCAACGTGGACCGGGTGACGGTCACGCCGCTGTTCGGCTGACCCGCGCGGGTGGTCGCGGGCCCTGCCCGCGACCACCCGCCCCCCAGGCGACGGGAACCCGTCGCCCGAAGAGCTCGGAGGAGGTATGCAGTGGCCACGATCGGAGACGTCGCGCGCGAGGCGGGCGTGTCGCGCAGCACCGTGTCGTCGGTGCTCACGGGGCACAAGTTCGTGAGCCCCGAGACGCGCGCCCGGGTCGAGGGCGCGATCGAGCGTCTGCGGTTCTCCGTCAACGCCGGCGCCCGCGCCCTCGCGACGTCGCGGACCATGACGCTCGGCGTCGTCATCCGCTTCCATGAGGCGGAGTTCAGTCCGGCGATGGCCACGTACCTCGTGGCCCTCTCGGACGCGGCGCGCGAGCACGGCTACGCGGTCACGCTCCTCACCGAGCCGGATGGTGCCGCCGCCGTCGCGCAGGCGGTCGCTCAGCGACGCGTGGACGGGCTGATCCTCCTCAACGTCCTCGAGGAGGACCCTCGACTCGAGCCCATCCGGCGCTCAGGATTCCCCGCAGTGCTCGTCGGGATGCCCGAGGACACGAAGGGGGTCGATGCGGTGGACCTCGACTTCGGCTCCGCGGCCGAGGCCCTCGTCGACCACCTGGCTGAGGCGGGTCATCGTGACGCGCTCTTCGTCCGCTGGCCCGTCGAGCTGTACACCTCCGGCAGCACCTACGCAGGCCGTTTCGAACGCGCAGCCCGCGACCGCGCGGCGCGGCACGGGCTCGCCCTGCGCGACCTGCCGGTGCCGGTCGGCCCCGACCAGGTGCGGACCACGCTCCGCCACGCGCTGGATGAGAGCGGCAGCCCCGAGGCGCTTCTCATCCACAACGACGCCGCCGTCGCGATGCTCCCTTTCGTGCTCCGCGACCTCGGGCTCTCTGTGCCCGAGGACCGCAGCGTCGTGTCCCTCCACTCGGCGGAGCTCGCCCGCCTCTATGTCCTGTCCTACACCTCCGTGGAGTCGGAGCCGGCGGTGGTCGCCGGGACAGCGGTCGACCTGCTCGTCGATCGGATCGGCTCCCCCGACCGAGATGACGAGCGGCGACTGATCCGACCTCGTCTGGAACAGCGCGGCAGCGTCGCGTCGCGCTGAGCGACGGCGCGAACGCGCGTGAGCGTCAGGCCGGGACGGCCTCGAGCGCGGTGCGCGTGCGCCGGCCGAGCAGGCCCGTGACGACGAGCAGCGCGATGACGACGCCCATCACGATCCAGCCGGGCGCGCCGAGCACGGTCGCGATCGCCGCGTCGTCGCCCGGCCCGTTCCACAGCACGACGACCGATGCGGCCGTGTTGAGCGCTCCGTGGCCGACCGCGGCGGGCCACACGTTGCCGGTCCAGTACCGCGACCACTGCAGGATGACGCCGACGAACAGCGTGAACACGACCATGAGCGCGAGGCCGGCGGCATCCGGGCGCGCGAAGTTGTAGCCGAGCAGGATGACCGGCGCGTGCCACAGCCCCCACACGATGCCGATGAGGATGGCCGAGGGCCAGAATCCGAGCGGCGCGAGCGCGGTCGTGAGGAACCCGCGCCATCCGAGCTCCTCCCCGAACGCCGACACGGTCGCGACGACCGTGTTGACGGGGATGGCGGCGAGCGTGACGGCCATGTAGACGTCGGCCGTCATGCCCTCCGGGAGGAACGGCGCGATCTGCGACAGGCTCCAGTCGGGGTGCGCCCATCCGAGTGCCGCCGCGAGCAGCAGCGACGCCACGGCGATCGCGGTCCAGGCGACGGGGAACAGGAGGAACAGCGCGATCTTGCGGCCCACCGGCCGGAAGGGCACGAGCCCGAGGTAGTGCGCGCGCCGCCGTGGTCGCCGCACGAAGAACGTCGCGACGAGCGCCGCGACTGTGGGCGTCCACATCATGGCGGCCATGAGCGGCAGCGCGAGCGGCGAGCGGAGCCCCTCTCCGCCGAGCCACAGGGGCAGCGTCACCACCCAGGCGAGGGCGAAGGCGATCACGAGGAAGGTCGCGACCGCGCCCCACGGGACGCGGGTGGTCTCCGGCATGCTCTCTGCGCTCGTCATGCTCCCAGCGTGCCCGGCCGCGCGCCCGGCGCGCCTCCCCCTCGGGGCGGAGTTCCGGGGATCCCCCGCACGGCGGAGGTCAGCGCGCGGCGGCGGCCTTCCGCTCTCGACGCGCCTTCCACCATGCCCAGAACCGCTCGAGCTGCCGCCTCAGCCATCCGGCCGCGCGCTTCGCCCAGCCGAACTCCGTGCCGAGCACCGCGAGGCCTGCGAAGACGATGAGCCACCCGGGCCCGGGCAGCGGCACGAGCAGCAGGCCGACGACGGCGAGGACGCCGCCCACCGTGCCGACCGCGATCCGGTAGGCGCGCTCGATGGTGCGGCTGCGCCCGATCGCGCGGCGCGTCGCGCGCCCGGCGCGCACCAGGGCGGATGGCCGCGGAGTCGGCCCGTCGAGGTGGGCGCCCGCAGTCGAGGTCGCCTGAATCGCATCCCGTTCCATGACGGGATTCCACACGATATATCTCGAAGGGCGCTGGGTGTTCAGGAACCCTGCGTCTGCTCCACCCATTCGAGGTACTCCTCGGACACGGTGCCCGTGACGTAGCGCCCGTCGAAGCAGCTCATGTCGAGGTCGTCGAGACCCTGCCCCGCGGTGCTTCCCTCGAGGATCGCGGCCTTGAGGTCCTCGACCTCCTGGTACACGAGGTGGTCGCAGCCCAGCTCCGCGGCGATCTCGGGGATCGACCGGCCGTGCGCGATGAGCTCCTTGCTCGACGGCATGTTGATGCCGTACACGTGCGGGTAGCGGACGGGCGGCGCTGCCGAGGCGAAGGTGACCGACCGGGCGCCCGCATCGCGAGCCATCTGGATGATCTGCTTGCTCGTCGTGCCGCGGACGATCGAGTCGTCGATGAGCAGCACGTTCTTGCCCTTGAACTCGCTCGACATCGCGTTGAGCTTCTGGCGCACGCTCTTCTTGCGCACGGCCTGGCCCGGCATGATGAACGTCCGGCCGACGTAGTGGTTCTTGTAGAAGCCCTCGCGGTACTCGATCCCGAGCACGCGCGCGACCTGCATCGCCGCCGGACGTGACGAGTCGGGGATCGGCATGACGACATCGATCGCCCCCTCGGGCACGTGCTTCTCGATCGTCGCGGCGAGCTTGGCGCCCATCCGCAGGCGCGCCTCGTACACCGAGATGCCGTTCATGATCGAGTCGGGGCGCGCGAGGTAGACGTACTCGAACGAGCACGGCGACAGCTGCGGCGACTCGGCGCACTGCTTCGAGAACAGCTGTCCGTCGTTGGTGATGAAGATCGCCTCGCCGGGCTCGACGTCGCGGACGACCTCATAGTCGGCGTTCTCGAGGACGAGCGACTCGCTCGCGACGACCCACTCGTCGCCGCCGTCCTCCGCCGTGCGACGCCCGAGGATGAGCGGCCGGATGCCGAACGGGTCGCGGAACGCGAGGAGCCCGTACCCCGCGATGACGGAGATGACGGCGTACGCGCCCTCGATGCGCTTGTGCGTGCGCGCCACGGCCTCGAAGATGCGCTCGGGGTCGAGGTCGACGGGCGACGTCGTCGCCTGCAGCTCGTTCGCGAGCACGTTGAGCAGGAGCTCGGTGTCGCTCGACGAGTTGAGGTGGCGGCGGTCGCGCTGCGCCATGTCGAGCGTGAGCTCGCGGGTGTTCGTGAGGTTGCCGTTGTGGATGAGGATGATGCCGTACGGCGCGTTCACGTAGAACGGCTGGGCCTCCTCCTCACTCGAGGCGGTGCCCTTGGTCGCGTAGCGGACGTGGCCGAGGCCGACGTTCCCGAGGAGCGAGCGCATGTCGCGCGTGCGGAAGCCCTCGCGGACCATCCCGCGCGACTTGCTCATGTGCATGACGCCGCTCGGCTCGGCCGTGGCGATGCCCGTGGCGTCCTGGCCGCGGTGCTGCAGCAGGAGAAGGGCGTCGTAGATGTCCTGGTTGACCGGGCCGCGCCCGACCGCTCCGACGATGCCGCACATGTGGGGTTACTTCGCTCCGTCCGCGTATGCGCCGACCAGGCGGACGGCACCGCCGTCGACGCCCTTGGCGCCCTGTTCGAAGGCGCCCTCGGGGCGCTCTCCGGTCTTGACCGTTCCGACCTGCCACGCGTCGATCCCATCGGCGGCGAGCGCCGAGACGGCCGCGTCCACCCGCTCGGGGGCCAGGACCGCGAGGAAGCCGATGCCGAGGTTCCACGTTCCCTCGCTCGACTCGAGCGAGGTGCCGGCGATGTCGCTCAGCACGCGGAAGACGGGCGAGGGCGACCACGTCGAGCGGTCGACCTCGGCCCACGTGCCGACCGGGAGCACCCGGGCCAGGTTGGCCGCGATGCCGCCGCCGGTGACGTGGCTGAGCGCGTGCACGTCGTCGCCGAGGGACTCGATGAGGCGCAGCAGCGGCGAGGTGTAGAGACGCGTGGGCTCGAGCAGCGCCTCGCCCCAGGTCGCGCCGAGGTCGTCGGAGCGGTCGGCGTAGCCGATGCCCGCGCCGGAGAGGATGTGACGCACGAGCGAGTAGCCGTTGGAGTGCAGGCCGCTCGAGGAGAGCGCGAGCACGGCGTCGCCGTGGCGCACGCGCTCGGCGCCGAGCACGCGATCGGCCTCGACCACGCCCGTCGCGGCACCCGCGACGTCGTAGTCGTCGACGCCGAGGAGGCCAGGGTGCTCGGCGGTCTCGCCGCCGACGAGGGCCGTCCCCGTCGCCGCGCACGCCTCGGCGATGCCGCGCACGATGTCGGCGATGCGCTGCGGCACGACCTTGCCGCACGCGATGTAGTCGGTCATGAAGAGCGGACGGGCGCCGACCACGACGATGTCGTCGACGACCATGCCGACGAGGTCCTGGCCGATCGTGTCGTGCTTGTCGATGGCCTGCGCGATCGCGACCTTGGTGCCGACGCCGTCGGTGCTCGTCGCGAGCAGCGGGCGACGGAAGTCGCGCAGCGCGCTCGCGTCGAAGAGCCCGGCGAACCCGCCGACACCGCCGAGGACCTCGGGGCCGTGCGTGGCGCGCACCGACGACTTCATGAGCTCGACGGCGAGGTCGCCGGCAGCCGTGTCGACGCCGGCCTGGGCGTAGGTGGATGAGGGGGTTTCAGCCGCAGCTGCGGTGGGATCGAAGACCACCGGACAAGGATAGCGGCCGCTCGCTGTGCCCGGATTCAGGCTTCGTCGACCTGCTCGTGCGCGACGTGCACCTCGCGCGTGCGCCGGCCGATCGTCCAGTCGAGCACGAGCGCGACGAGCATCCCGAGGAGCACACCCGCGGGCACGCACCACAGCATGATGAAGCCGAACGCCTGCGACGGCGAGTAGACGACCTTCGTGAAGGGGCTCGCCTCCCCCGTGCCGTCGAACACGGTCGACAGGATGAGCGCGGCGATGATGCCGACGGCGGCCCCGAGCGCGGCGAACACGCTGTACTTCGGGGCGCGGCGCACCTTCGCCACATCGGCGTCGGTGTGCGCTGCGGAGGTCTCGGCCATGGTCGGTATTCTCCCCCGGCATCCTGGGAACCGTCTCCCATCGGGCGACGAGCCGGGAACCGTCAGAAGAGGAGCGGCAGGAGCATCGAGATGTCGGCGCGCGTGCCGGAGGCCGAGATGCGGCCCGCTGCGGCCTCGTCCTCCCAGCTGCGCTCGCCGGTCGCGACCGCGATCCACGTGACCGGGTCGAGCTCGACGACGTTGGGCGGGGTGCCGCGCGTGTGGCGCGGGCCCTCGATCACCTGCACGGCGCCGTACGGCGGCACGCGCACCTCGACGCTGCCGCCGGGCGCGCGCTCCTCGAGCAGCTGCAGGAGGTAGCGGACGGCCGTGGCGAGGTCAGTCCGCTGCGGCCTGCTCCCCTGCGCGACGGCGGCGCGGACGGCCGCGATCGCGTCGCGGCCGTCGCCCGTCGGGATCCTCCGTGCCATCCCGTCAGCTTACGGTCGCCTCCGCGTAGGAGGCGGCCCAGGTCAGCACGCGGTCGGCGCTCTCCTCGTCGGAGAGGTCCTCGATGCGCGTCATGATCGACCACCGCACGCCGTACGGGTCGCGGATGGAGGCGAATCGGTCGCCCGAGACGAAGTCCTGCGGCGCCTCGCGCACCGTCGCGCCCGCGGCCACGGCCCGTGCGACAACGGCATCGACGTCGGGGACGTAGAGGGCGATCGAGAAGTGCGCCGCGTCGCCATCCGGCTGCGGGACGGTGCCGAAGGCCGCCATCGCCTCCCCCACCTCGAGCCGCCCGCGCCCGCCGAAGTCGAGCGTCGCGTGCGAGACGACGGGCTCGCCGCTCTCACCGGGCATCTCGACCGCGTACAGCTGCCGGGCGCCGAGCGCCTCGATGTAGAAGCGCACGGCACTGCGCGCATCCCGCAGAGCGAGGAAGGGCGTGAGCGCGGTGACGGTGCGAGGGGTCCCGTTGTCGGTGTGCTCGCCGTTCGCGGCGATCGTGTTCTCTGCCATGCCCCGACGCTAGGTCGGGGGCTCGAGGCCGCGCTTGAAGATTCGCGCCATACTCGGACGCGTGGCCGACGACCCCCTGTTCCGGAAGGGCGATCTCACGCCGCGCCCCGACGTGCGGATGGTGCGGGTCGCGGCGTCGGCGGAGCTCGCGCCGGTCATGCGCCAGTGGTGGCAGCCCTCGTGGGATCTGCCCGAGGGGGAGGTGCGCGCGCAGCACGTGCTCGGCTACCCCGTCGCGAATCTCGTCGCGGAGGACGGCGCAGCCCTGCTCTACGGTCCGACCACGACGCACGGGGTCCGCGAGCTGCGCGGCACGGGCTGGGCGCTGGGCGCGCTGCTCACGCCGGCGGCCGGGCGTCACCTCGCGACCCGCCCCTTCGCCGCACTGCTCGACACGTGGGAGCCGGTCGCCGTCGACGGAGCGGTCGACCGCCCGGACACCGCGCGCGAAGCCCTGACCGAGGCGCTCCGCCGCGTGCTCGAGCGGCTCGATGACGACGATCTCGCGGCGAACGCGCTCCTCGAGACGGTCGAGGGGGATCCGACGCTGCTGCGCGTCGCCGACCTCGCCGAGCGCATGCACCGCTCGGTCCGCTCGCTCGACCGCCTCGCCCGCCGCAGCTTCGGCCTGCCGCCCGCCGCGATCATCCGCCGCCGCCGTCTGCAGGACGCGGCCGAGGCCGTCCGGCTCGCGCCGGATCGCCCGCTGCGCGACATCGCCGCAGAGTTCGGCTTCGCCGACCACGCCCACCTCACGCGCGAGTTCTCGTCGGTCCTCGGGTTCACGCCGTCGGAGTACCGCGCGGGGCCGTGAGCGTCATCGCGTTTCCGCGCCCGGAAGCGCCTCGGTAGGCTTCTGCGCGTGAAGATCCTCGTTCTCGGCTCCGGTGCGCGCGAGCACGCCATCATCCTCGCCCTGAAGTCGGAGGACGCGGGCCACGAGCTGCTCGCCGCCCCCGGCAACGCCGGCATCGCCCGCGACGCCGAGATCGTCGACGTCGACATGCTCGACGGCGCGGCCGTCACCGAGTTCGCGAACGAGCACGGAGTGAACCTCGTCGTCGTCGGCCCCGAGGCTCCGCTCGTCGCCGGCGTCGCGGATGTGCTGCGCGAGCACGGCATCCCCGTCTTCGGCCCGGGCAAGGCCGCCGCCGCGCTCGAGGGCTCGAAGGCCTTTGCGAAGCGGATCATGGAGGAGGCCGGGGTCCCCACGGGCCGCGCCACGCACGCACGCTCGCTCGACGAGGTCGCCGCCGCGCTCGACGCGTTCGGAGCACCGCACGTCGTGAAGGCCGACGGGCTCGCCGCCGGGAAGGGCGTGATCGTCACCTCCGACCGACAGGCGGCTCTCGACCACGCCGCCGAGTACCTGCCGACCGGGCCCGTGCTCGTCGAGGAGTTCCTCTCGGGGCCCGAGGTCTCGCTCTTCTTCCTCAGCGACGGCGACACCGTGCGCGCCCTGAGCCCCGCGCAGGACTTCAAGCGCGCGCTCGACGGCGACGAGGGCCCCAACACCGGCGGCATGGGCGCCTACTCGCCGCTCCCGTGGCTCGCCGAGCGCTTCGGCGGCGAGGACGCCTTCGTCCAGCACGTGACCGACGAGGTCGCGCTGCCGGTCATCCGCCGGCTCGACGAGGAGGGCACCCCCTTCATCGGCCTCCTCTACGCGGGACTCATCGTGACCGAGGCGGGTGTGCGCGTCATCGAGTTCAACGCGCGCTTCGGCGACCCCGAGACGCAGGTCGTCCTGCCGCGCCTCGTCACGCCGCTCTCGCGCCTGCTCCTGGCGGCGGCGACCGGCACCCTCGAGGACGAGCCGGCGCCCGCGTTCTCCGACGACGTCGCCGTGACGGTCGTCGTCGCGAGCGAGGGCTACCCCGAGTCGCCCGTGACGGGTCGGCCGATCACCGGCATCGTCGAGGCCGAGGCCATCGCCGGCGTGCATGTCGCGCACGCCGCGACCGCGCAGGCCGACGACGGCGGACTCATCGCGACCGGCGGCCGCGTGCTCAACGTCGTCGCCCGCGGCGCCGACTTCCGCGAGGCGCGCGAGCGCGCTTACCGAGGCATCGCGGAGATCCGTCTCGAGGGCTCCCACCACCGCACCGACATCGCGGCCCGCGTCGCCCAGTAGCGGCGGGAGGCGCACGGCGGGAGACGCACGGCGGGAGGCGCGCGGCGGGAGGCGCACGCTGCCCGCGGCGGGTGTGCGTCACCATCGCCGGGCGCGCTCCCAGTTGCGGCAGGGCTGAGAGGAGCCTCGCGTCACGCCCGCGCACGCGGGGATCGTCTCCGGCTCCGCCTCCTCGACCAGCACGGGCTCGCCGTCGCCGTCGACGCTCCAGTGCTCGGGTGTCCAGAGATGGCGCGCGGGCGCGTACGCGTTGAAGAGCACCTCGCAGTCGCAGAAGCCGCCCATCCCCTCCAGGCGCGCCTCGAGCCCCGTCGCCCGCGGCGCGCGCTCGTCTCGGAACCGCCGCGCGAACCGCAGCGTCCCGTCGCATCCGAACTCGGTCATCATCCGGTTCAGGTAGCACACGAGGCACTCGACCTCGCGCGGTGTCGTCAGACCGTCGGACAGCGCCCGGACGATCTGCTCGGCCTCATCGCCGACATCCTTCGTCTCCATGCGCAGAACGTACGGCCGACCGCCGACATCCGCGGATCGGCCGCTCAGCGCATGGCGAGACGCACGCGGGCGGAGGGCCTCGAGCCCTCGGGGGCGAGCGCAGCGAGCGTGCGCAGGAGCGTCGTGAGCCACACGAACGCGAGCCCCACAGCGACGGCCTCGAGACCGGTCGCGGAGTAGATCGCAAGGGGCCGCCACAGCAGGACCGCGACGACGAGGCCCACGGCCACGCCGGCCGACGTCACGGCGAGGGCGCGAGGGCGGCCGGGGATGATCCGGATGGTCGCCACCGCCAGCGCGCCGAGGAGGGCGAGGAGGGCGAAGGCCGCGACGTTGTGGGCGAACTGCGCGCGGTGGACCGGGAGCAGCCCGACGCCCGCGAGCGCGGCGCCGGCGAGCGCGAACAGCACGACGATCCATCCGATGCGGCCGAGCGCGTCGTCGCCGAGGATCCGGTGGAGGTCGCGGCCCACGTACGAGCCGACCGTCGCGAGCAGGAGACCGCCGACGACGAGCGTGCCGTTGAAGGCCCATGACGTCTGCCCGCCCGCGCCCAGCTGGGAGAAGTTGCGCTCCCACCACCGCGGGTCGGCCGCGGTGAGCATCGAGAACAGCGTCCCCGTGATGAGGAACGCGAAGAGCAGGGTCACGAGCTCGCGGGTGCGCAGGCGCATGCCGAGGCCATATGCGAAGCCTCCGCTCGCCGCCGAGGCGATGCCCGTGAGGAGCCCTCCGCCGAGCGGCGGCACCTCGAGCCCGTGCAGGCCGATGGCGAGCACCTCCCCCGCGCACAGCACCGCCAGCGCGCTCACGCCTGCGACAGCGAGGGCGACCGCGGCATCCGAGACACGCGACACGGCGGTCTGCCACGGCGGCATGCCCGCGGTCTCCGCACCGCGGAAGCGCACGGTGCTCATCGCGAACGCACCCGCGGCGACGAGCGCCGTCACGGCCGCCGCGGGGAAGCCGATCGACCCCTCTCCGGCAAGCGGCCGCGCGACGCCCCACAGCAGCGCCGACCCCGCAAGCGCGCCGACGATGAAGCACACCCACGACGCCGCCGTCACGGAGGACTCGGAGCGGAGGGCGTCGACGTCGTTCACGCGTCCATCGAAGCACGCGCGTCGGACGTCAGGCGGAGCCACCGCCCCACCCAGGTCGCAGAAAGCGGCCCCAACCGGCCAGTCAAGGCCGCGAACCGCGACCTGAACGGCGCCGCCCAACCCAGGTCGCAGTAACCGGCCCAAACCGGCCGATCAAGGCCGCAAACCGCGACCTGAACGACGCCGCCCAACCCAGGTCGCAGAAAGCGGCCCCAACCGGCCGATCAAGGCCGCCAACCGCGACCTGAACGGCCACCATCCAACCCAGGTCGCAGAAACCGGCCTCAACTCACCGATCAAGGCCGCCAACCGCGACCCGAACGGCGCCACGCCACCACGGCGCCACCGCCGCGACCGAACGGCGCGGTCGCCGCGCGCGTCAGTGCCGCGGCTTGCGCGGGGGCCGGTCGTCGCGGTCGCGGAAGCCGCCGTCGCGCGATCCGCGGCCGCGGCCATCCCGATCCCCGCGGTAGCCGCCGCGCCCGCCGCCGTCGCGGTCGTCGCGGAAGCGCCCGCCGCCACGCGGTCCGCCCGTGCTGCGGAACGGACGCGGGTCGGGCTTGAGCTCGATGAGCTGGCCGCTGATGCGCGTGTCGGCGAGGCGGTCGAGCGTCTCCTGCGGCAGGTCGGCCGGCAGCTCGACGATCGAGAAGTCGGGGCGGATGTCGATGCGACCGAAGTCGTCGCGACGCAGCCCGCCCTCGTTCGCGAGGGCGCCCACGATCTGGCGCGGCTCGACCCGCTGGCGCTTCCCGACCTCGATGCGGTACGGGGAGTACTGGCCGCCGCCGCGGGGACGGCGCTCCTCGCGTCCGCCGCGGTCGTCGTCGAAGCGGCGTTCGCGATCCTCGCGCTGCGCCCGCTCGCGCCGGGGCGGGTCGGGCGGCAGCAGGAGCGGCGTGTCGCCCTGCGCGACGACCGCGAGCGCGGCCGCCACGTCGGACTCGACGACGTCGTGGTGGTTGACGTAGTGCGCGATGATGTCGCGGAACTCCGCGATCCGCTCCTGGTCGGCGAGCGCGGCCGTGATCGCGTCGTCGAAGCGGCTGAGTCGCGTGACGTTGACGTCCTCGGCGGTCGGGATCTGCATCTCGGTCAGCGGCTGCCGCGTCGCCTTCTCGATCGCGCCGAGCAGGCGGCGCTCGCGCGGCGTCACGAAGCTGATCGCGTCGCCCGTGCGGCCCGCGCGGCCCGTCCGGCCGATGCGGTGCACGTACGACTCCGTGTCGATGGGGATGTCGTAGTTCACGACGTGCGTGATGCGGTCGACGTCGAGGCCGCGCGCGGCGACATCCGTGGCCACGAGGATGTCGAGCTTGCCCGACTTGAGCTGCTCGACCGTCCGCTCGCGCTGGGCCTGTGCGATGTCGCCGCTGATCGCCGCGGCCGTGTAGCCGCGGGCGCGCAGCTTCTCGGCGAGCGTCTCGGTCTCGCTCTTCGTGCGGACGAAGACGATCATCCCGTCGAAGTTCTCGACCTCGAGGATGCGCGTGAGCGCATCGACCTTCTGGGGGTACGACACCATGAGGTACCGCTGGGTGATATTCGCCGAGGTGGTCGTCTTGCTCTTGACCGTGATCTCCTCGGGGTCGTTCAGATGCTGCTGCGAGATCCGACGGATCTGCGCGGGCATCGTCGCCGAGAAGAGCGCGGTCTGCTTGTCGTCGGGGGTGTCGGCGAGGATGGTCTCGACGTCCTCCGCGAAGCCCATCTTGAGCATCTCGTCGGCCTCGTCGAGCACGAGGAACCGCAGCTCCGACAGGTCGAGCGTGCCCTTGTCGAGGTGGTCCATGACGCGGCCCGGGGTGCCGACGACGATGTTCACGCCGCGACGGAGGGCCGACAGCTGCGTGCCGTAGCCCTGTCCGCCGTACACCGGCAGGACGTGCACGCCCTTCATGCGCGCGGCGTACTTCTCGAACGCCTCGCAGACCTGCAGCGCGAGCTCGCGCGTGGGCGCGAGCACGAGCGCCTGCGGCGTCTTCTGCGTCGTGTCGAGCTGATCGAGGATGGGCAGCGCGAACGCGGCCGTCTTCCCCGTTCCCGTCTGCGCGACGCCGAGGACGTCGCGGCCGCCGAGGAGAAGCGGGATGGTCTGGGCCTGGATGGCGGACGGGGTCTCGTACCCGACGTCCTTGAGCGCCTTCAGGACGGCGTCGCCGAGTCCGAGGTCGGAGAAGGTCGGCGTGCTCTCGCCCTCGCCGTCGATGGGCGTGTCGGTCGGATCGGTTGAAGCCATGTGTCCACGGTATGCGGCCCCGGCCGATTCCGCGTCGTCCTCGCCGTGATCCCGCCGCGGATCGGCCGATATGCGGCGCGCTCGTCGGGTCAGACCATGCCAGGGCCGAACCCCGCGCGCTCGACGGCGATGCACATGAGAGCGCGGTTCCGTGCGCCGAGCTTCAGCCGCGCCTGCTCGAGATGCGTCTTGACGGTGGCGACGGAGAGGTGGAGCGCGTGAGCGATTTCGCTGTTCGAGGCCCCCTCGGCGACGAGCACCGCGATGTCCTGCTCGCGCCGCGTCAGTGTCTGGAACCGCTCCTGCGCCTCGCGGCGCACGGCGTGATCGCGCCCTCCGGCGAAGCGCGCGATGAGATGGACGGTGCTGCGCGGCGACACGAAGCCCTCTCCCGCGTGGACGGAGCGGACGGCCTCCGCGAAGTGCGCCGTCGCGCTGTCCTTGAGGAGGAATCCCGCTGCGCCGGCCTCGAGCATCCGGAAGACGTAGTCCTCCGAGTCGAAGCTCGTGATCGCGATCACCCTCGTGCTCGGCACCTCGGCCAGGAGCGCGGCCGTGCTCTCCGGGCCCGGCAGACCGGGCATCCGGACGTCCATGAGCACGACGTCCGGCCGCCGCTCGCGTGCGAACGCCACCGCATCGGCCCCGTTGGACACGTCGCCGATCACCTCGATGCCGGCCGCCGCGCCGAGGATCGACCGGAGGCTCTGGCGCACGAGCGCGTCGTCGTCGACGACGAGAACGCGGATGGCCCGAGGGACGTCGGCGGAAGACGGGTCCGAGGCGGTCATGCCTCGAGGATACGGTCGCGCGGCCTCACCCCTCGGGCCACGGCAGCGTCACGTCGACGATGAAGTGTCCGTCGGCCTCGCCGATCCACGCCGTCCCCTGCAGGATCGCGACGCGCTCGCGGATGCCCGCGATGCCGCGGCTCGCACCAGGCGTGATGCCGGACGGCGGGATCGGAAGCGGGTTGCTCACGCGGATCCGCGCGCCCGTCGACGGCGAGGCCTCGACGTAGACGCTCACGGGCGCCCCGGGCGCGTGCTTGAGCGCGTTCGTGAGCGACTCCTGGACCACGCGGTAGACCGTGCGATCGAGCGCTGCGCCCGCCCCCTCCGCATCCTCGATGAGCACGAGCGCGTCGACCGTCGCTCCGGACTCGCGGACACTCCGGATGAGGTGCCCCAGCTGGCGCATCGACGCGAGCGTGGGCGGCGCCTCCGGATGCTCGGTGCGCGGCGCGCTCCGCAGCTCGCCCAGCAGCCCGCGCAGGTCCTCGAGGGACTGGTGCGCCTGCTGGCGGAGCGTGAGAGCGGCCCGCGCGACCGTCGGATCCTGGGACCGCGATGCCTCCTCGAGGGCACCCGACTGCAGCGAGATGACCGACAGCCTGTGCGCGAGGGCGTCGTGGATGTCCCGCGCGAGCCGCTCGCGCTCGGCCTGCCGGACGACTTCCTCGCCGAGGGCCTCCGCCCGGTCCTGCGCGATGTCCGCCCGCGCCCGCTGCACGTCGCTCTCCCGACGCGAGCGCAGGATGACCGTGGCGCCGAACGTCACGAGGAGCGCGCCGACCGCGATGACGATGACGAACGCGGCGAGCGCCGCGGGATCCGCGCGGCCCGAGTCGCCGGCGAGCCCGCGGGCGAGCACACCGTCGTCACCCCAGGTCGACAGCATCTCGCGCGCGACGAACAGAGCGACGGCGCAGGATGCGCCGATCGCGAGACGCAGGGCACGGGCGCCGTCGAGCCGCAGCAGCAGGTGATGCGTCGCGACGAGCAGCAGGAGGTAGTCGACGCCGATCAGCGCGAGAACCGCGCCCGCGATGAGCGGGAGGACGGGATGGGTGCGACGCGCGAACACGGTCGCCCACAGCGCGGTCGTGACGAGCCACAGCACCGTCCCGGCCTGCGTGAGGCGGCCATCCGCCGTCGCGATCGGCACGTTGGCGATCCCGACCGTCTCGACAACGAAGCCGATCACGACGAGCCCCGTGCCCGTGAAGATCCGCCGCATCCGCTCCCAGGCGCGGGACGTCGATGCGTCGGCTGCGGGGGCGGTCTCGGGCATGATCCGAGCGTAGGGGTGGGCGCCGACGCCGGGCGACGTCCGCGTGGCCGAGGATGTCCAGCCGATCGGCTGGCCACGAGCGGCCGGATGGCCGATGTCCGCGGCCCGTGCGCGCCTCGACAGTGGGAGGGTCCCGCCGGGTGACCGGCACCCGCATCGCAGAGATGAGCAGTCATGTCGCACTCCCCTGTCGACCCGTCCAGCCCGCAGCTCCCCGCACCGCAGCCGTCGACCCCGCCTCCCGCGCCGTTCGGCGCGCCGCCCGCGCCGGGCGCTGCGACCCCCGATCCGCTGTCCGCGCCGTCGAGCACGGGCGAGCCGCGTCCGCCGCGCAACACGATCGCTCTCGTCGCGCTCGCCCTGGCCGTCGTGGGCGCGGTCTTCGCGGCGATCCCCGGCGCGCTCGTCGTCGGCTGGATCCTCCTGCCGATCGCCTTCATCCTCGCGATCGTGTCGCTCTTCCAGAAGGGCAGGAAGGCGGCGGGCGTCGCGGCGCTCATCGTGTCGGTCGTGGGCACCGTGATCGGCGTCGTCGTCTTCGTGGGGTCCCTCGCGGCCGCCGTGAGCTCCGCCGTCGAGGAGAGCACCTCCACGAGCGTCGCCTCACCCGCCGAGGAGGCCCCGGTCGAGGAGGAGCCCGCCGAGGAGCCCACCGAGGAGCCTGTCGATGAGCCGGTCGCCGAGCCCGCTCCGGCCGAGGGGACCCGGGAGAATCCCGCCCCGCTCGGCTCCGCCGTCTCGGGAGACGAGTGGACGGTCACCGTGAACAGCGTGACGCTCGGCGCGACGGACGCCGTGCTCGCGGAGAACATGATCAACCAGGCGCCTGCGGAGGGCGAGGAGTACATCCTCGTCGGCGTCACCGCGACCTACACCGGCCAGGACGAGGGCATGGCAGCGGAGGTGCAGATCGAGTACGTCACGCCCGACGGCGTGAGCATCGCCGGCTACGACACGATCGCCGTCGCGCCCGATGCGCTCGACACCCTCGCGACCCTCTACAGCGGCGCGCAGGTGACCGGCAATGTCGTGCTCGCTGTGCCGTCCGCGACCACCGCGTCGGGCCTGATCGCGGTCACCCCCGGGCTCTTCGCCGACACGGCGTTCGTCGCCGTGCAGTGACGCCGATCACGCGGGTGCGGAGGCTTCCTCCGCACCCGCGATAATGGTTCCCGTGAGCGACGCCCTCGAGATCCCCGGCTGGAAGCACGTCTACTCCGGCAAGGTCCGCGACCTGTACGTGCCGGCCGACACGCCGGACGGCGAGCGCGCCGAGCGGATGCTCGTGGTCGCGAGCGACCGCGTCAGCGCGTTCGACGTCGTGCTCTCTCCCGGCATCCCCGGCAAGGGCGAGCTCCTCACGACACTCAGCCTGTGGTGGTTCGACCAGCTCGCGGGAGCGGATGGCGGCGAGCGCGTCCCCAACCACCTCGCGTCCGAGGAGATGCCCGCCGAGGTCGCCGGACGCGCGATGATCGTCCGCTCGCTCGACATGCTCCCGGTCGAGTGCGTCGTGCGCGGCTACCTCACCGGATCGGGCTGGGCCGAGTACGTCGAGAGCGGCACCGTGTGCGGCATCCCCCTTCCCGATGGGCTCCAGAACGGCGACCGCCTGCCCGAGCCGATCTACACCCCGGCGTACAAGGCGCCGATGGGCGAGCACGACGAGAACATCTCCTACGCGCAGACCGTCGACCTCGTCGGCGAGGAGCGCGCGGCCGCGCTGCGCGACCGCTCGCTCGAGATCTACCGCCGAGCGGCCGCAGCCGCCGAGGCGAAGGGCCTCATCCTCGCCGACACGAAGTTCGAGTTCGGCCTCGACGACGAGGGCGTTCTGCGGCTCGCCGACGAGGTGCTCACGAGCGACTCGTCGCGCTACTGGGACGCCGCGTCGTGGAAGACCGGGACGACGCCCGCCGAGCGCATGGCGAGCTTCGACAAGCAGATCGTGCGCGACTGGCTCGCCGCGAACTGGGACAAGCAGGGCGAGCCGCCGTCGCTCCCCGCCGAGATCGTCGAGCGGACGGTCGCGCGCTACCGCGAGCTGCTGGAGCGCATGACCGCCTGACGGCGACCGCCGGCCTCAGGCCTCCTCGTCCTCCCGGCGGGGCCGACGCTGCGCACGCCGTTCCTCACCCACCGTGAGCGACGCATCGCCCGAGGCGGTGTGCCGGGGATTCTCCGGACCGCGCGGCTGGATGTGCCCGGGGTCGAGCGTGCGGCGCACATCCTCCGCGGTCACGATCGGATGCTGCTCGGTGGCCGTCTCGTACCACTCGGTGAGCGCAGGGTCCTCCGTGTCGATACCGGCTCCCGCGCCCTCGTCGGCCGCCACCTCGGTCGCGCCGAAGACGAAGTCGTCACCGTGCTCGGCGATGCCGAGCCGCACGCCCTGCGCGATCGCGGCCTTCGCGAAGCGTCGACGGAGCATATAGGGGTCGGTGCCGAGCTCCTTCGCCCACGCGATCATGACGCCGATGACGATGAAGGCGAACGGCAGAGCCGAGACGACCATGATCGACTGGAGTCCTGACAGGGCGGTCTCGCCGCCCGCGAGGAGGAGCGCGAGCGCCGCCGCGCCGAGGAGGAGACCCCAGGTCACGGTGACCCACGTCGACGGCTCGGGCTTGCCCCGCTGGCTCATCGAGCCCATGACGATCGCGGCCGAATCGGCCGAGGTCACGAAGAAGAGGATGATCGACACCATCGCGACCACCGACAGGACGACGCCGAAGGGCATCTGCTGGAACACCGCGAAGAGGATCGCCTCGGGCCCGCCGGCCTCGCTGATCCCGCGACCGGCCTCCTCGAGCCACATCGTCGTGCCGCCGAGGATGCCGAACCAGATCGCGCACACGGCCGACGGCACGACGATCACGACCGTGACGAACTCCCGCAGGGTGCGCCCGCGCGAGATCTTCGCGATGAACATGCCCACGAAGGGCGTCCACGAGATCCACCAGGCCCAGTAGTAGTTCGTCCACGTCGAGACGAAGGCGGCGGCGTCCTCGCCCTGCGCCGGGTTCCGCATGAGCATCGTCCAGAGGTCCTCGAGGAACGCCGACAGGCTCGCGGGAATGATGTTCAGCAGGAAGAGCGTAGGTCCGACGACGAAGATGATCACCGCGATGACGAACGCGAGCACCATGTTGATGTTCGACAGCGCGCGGATTCCGCGCTTGATGCCGGACACCGCCGACGCGACGAACGCGGCCGTCAGCACCGTCACGATGATGATGAGGCCCGCATTGCCGAACGGACCTGCACCGGTGACGTACTCGACGCCGCTCGCGATCTGCAGCGCGCCCATCCCGAGCGTGACGCCGGTTCCGAAGAGCGTGACGATGATCGCGAAGACGTCGATGATGGCGCCGGCCCATCCGTCGGTGCGCTGGCCGAAGATCGGATAGAAGATGGCCGAGATGAGCGGCGGGCGCCCGCGCCGGTACGCGGCGTAGGCGATCGCACCGCCGACGAGGGCGTAGAAGGCCCACGCCATCGGGCCCCAGTGGAGGAGCGACTGCGCGAGCGCGTCGTGCATGGCGTCGCGGCTGCCGGCCTCCGAGTCGAAGCCGTATGGCACGTCGTTGAAGTAGCCCAGGGGCTCGGCGGGCCCCCAGAAGAGCAGCCCGATGCCCATGCCGGCGGAGAAGAGCATCGCGATCCAGGAGACCGTCGAGAACTCCGGCTCCTCCTCATCCGAGCCGAGACGCACCCCGCCCGTACGGCCGTAGCCGAGCACGAGCATGAACACGATCGTGACGACCGCGAGCAGCGAGAACAGCCATCCGAAGTTCGTGGTCACCCAGCCCAGCGACGCCGCACCGACCTCGCTGATGCTGTCGGGGGCGAGGAAGCCCCACAGCACCACCGCGAACACGAGCACGCCCGCGATGCCGAACACCGTCCAGTTCGTGCTGAACGATCTCCCGGTGTCCTCGACTCCGATGCCGGGGATCAGCGCGGGATGCGTCACCTCCCAGAGGATCCGCTTCGTGCTCTCCTTGCCGGGCTCGCGCTTGCGCGCGGCGCCTGCTGCGCCGGTGTTCTGGGTCATGTCTCCCCCAAGCCGTCGTCGCCCCGCGGGGCGTCCTGCGTTCCGTATGCGTCCGTCCGTATGCTGCGCTTCACGATAGCGACGACGGCCCGATCACACAGGGGCACGCGCGGCGCCCGCACCGCCCGCCCGCCCGAGGCGCTAGCGTTTCAGAGGCCGCATCCGGCCATCCGCTCCTCCCGCGCCGGCCATCCGCATCGGCGCGCGCTCCCGCTTCCCGAAGGAGAACCATGCCCCTGTGGACCGTGCACGGCGACGGACGCACCGTCGCCCCCGGCGCCGTCGTCGCGCCGACCGAGCGGCTGTCGTGGCCGGCCACGCTCGCGATGGGCGTGCAGCACGTCGTCGCGATGTTCGGCGCGACGTTCCTCGTGCCCTCGCTCACCGGCTTCCCCGTGTCGACCACGCTGCTCTTCAGCGGTCTCGGGACGCTGCTGTTCCTCGTCGTCACGAAGAACCAGCTGCCGAGCTATCTCGGCTCGTCCTTCGCGTTCATCGCCCCCATCACGGCGGCCGTCGCGGCCGGCGGCACCGGGTCGGCGCTCGCGGGCGTCGTCGCGGTCGGCCTGCTGCTCGCGCTCGTCGGCGTCGTCGTCCAGGTCGCCGGGCTCGGGTGGGTGGACGCGCTCATGCCGCCCGTCGTCGCCGGGGCGATCGTCGCGCTCATCGGGTTCAACCTCGCCCCGACCGCGTGGACGAACTTCCAGGCCGACGGCGCGACGGCGACGATCACGCTCGTCGCGGTCATCCTCTTCTCGGTGCTGTTCCGCGGCTTCCTCGGTCGCATCTCTATCTTCCTCGGCGTCGTCGTCGGATACGTCTACGCGGCGTTCACGGGCTCGTTCGACATCCCGAATCCCCTGCGCGGGGACCGGACCCCGGCCGAGCTCATCGCGGATGCGCCGTGGATCGGGCTTCCCGAGTTCCATCTGCCCGACTTCGTCTCGCCCGGCACCTGGACGACGATCGCCATGTTCCTGCCCGTCGTGCTCGTGCTCGTCGCCGAGAACGTCGGGCACGTGCGCGGCGTCGCGACGATGACGGACGCGTCCGTCAACCGGCACACCGGCCGCGCGCTCATCGCCGACGGCGCCGCGACCATGCTCGCGGGCGGCTTCGGCGGCTCGGGCACGACGACGTACGGGGAGAACATCGGCGTCATGGCCGCGACGCGCGTGTACTCGACGGCCGTGTACTGGATCGCCGGCGGCTTCGCGATCCTGCTCGCCTTCTCGCCGAAGATCGGCGAGGTCTTCAACTCCATCCCCGCCGGAGTGCTGGGCGGCGCCACGACCGCGCTGTACGGGCTCATCGGCATCATCGGCATCAAGATCTGGGTCGACAACCGCGTGGACTTCTCGCGCCCCGTCAACCAGTACACGGCGGCCGTCGCGCTCGTCATCGCGATCGCGGGCTTCAGCCTGGATGCGGGGGCGTTCTCGTTCGGCGGCATCGTGCTCGGCACGGTCGCCGCGCTCGCGATCTACCACCTGGGCAACCTCATCGCCCGCGCGCGCCGCACGGGCGCCGACGACGGCGGCCCGATCCCCGCCGTCGGCCCGCTCGGCGGCGACCCCCTCGACGGCGACGCCGCCGGTGGTGACGCGCCCCGGTGACGCCCCCGGTGAGACTAGCGGCGGTGATCACCCGCTCGGTGAGACTAGCGGCGGTGGTCGAGACTAGTGCTCCCGGCACCGGGCTCGGCGACGGGCGCTAGTCTCACAGGCAGATGAGTCAGGGCGACGAGAGACGGTTCGCCGCGTGGGCGCGTGAGCTGCGCGACGTGCACGCGCGCCTGCGCAAGGCGCTTCAGGTCACGCGCGAGGCCCTCGCGTCCGACGAGCGGATGGCCGAGGCGGCTTCGCGGGAGCTGCTGCTGTTCTGCCACGGATTCTGCGCGGCGCTCACGGCGCACCATGTCGCCGAGGACCGGACGCTGTTCCCCGCGGTCGTGAGCGCGCACCCCGAACTGCGCGACACCATCCGCAAGCTCGAGCAGGACCACTCGATGATCGCGCACCTCCTCGGCGGGCTGCAGCAGGCCGTCGACGGCGGCAGCTCGCCGGACGAGCTGCTCCGTCACCTCGAGGGCGTCTCCGCGATCATGGAGTCGCACTTCCGCTTCGAGGAACGACAGCTGCTCGTCGTGCTCGACGCGCTCGACCTCGACGCGACGACCGAGGAGGCGCTCGGGCCGTTCTGAGGCCGAGTGCGTCAGGGGTCGAGCTCCTGGGAGGTCGCGAGTACCCTCCGCCGTATGGTCTCCCCTGACGTCCTCGCGTGGCTGCTCGACACGGATCCCGCCCTCCGTTGGCAGGTGGAGCGCGACTTCGCGGGCGCGCCGGAGGACGTGTGGCGGGCGACGCGCGCCCGCGTCGCGCGGGAGGGCTTCGGAGCGAGGCTCCTCGCCCTCCAGGATGAGGATGGCCAGTGGGCGGGCGGCGCCTTCTTCCCGCGCGGGTTCGACGGCTCGGAGGACGGCCAGCCCTGGACCGCGACGACCTGGACCCTGAACGCGCTGCGCGAGTGGGGCGTCGACGCCCGCGCCCTCGAGGGGACAGCGGAGAGGCTCGCCGCGCACAGTCGCTGGGAGTACGACGACCTGCCGTACTGGGGCGGCGAGGTCGACTGCTGCATCAACGCCTGGACGCTCGCGAACGGCGCCTGGCTCGGCGTCGACGTCGCCGCGAACGCCGCGTGGTTCGTCGACCATCGGCTGCCGGACGGCGGATGGAACTGCGAGTGGGTGGAGGGGTCGACGCGCTCCTCGTTCCACTCGACGCTCAACAGCCTCAAGGGCCTCCTGGCGTACGAGAGGACGACCGGAGGGACCGACGCGTCACGCGCGGCGCGGCGCGGCGGGGAGGAGTACCTCCTGGAGCGCCGTCTGCATCGCCGTCTCTCCACGGGCGAGCCCGTCGCGGAATGGACGACGGCCTTCGCATACCCGCAGCGCTGGCGCTACACCGTGCTCAATGCGCTCGACTACTTCCGCGAGGCCTCCCTCGCGACCGGTGCGTCGCCCGACCCCCGGCTCTCCGAGGCGGTGGAGCTGGTCCGCGCCGCGCGCCAGCCGGACGGCACCTGGCTGCAGGCATTCCGCGAGCCGGGTCGCGTGTGGTTCCACGTCGACGTCGAACCCGGGCTGCCCTCCCCCTGGGTGACGTTCCTCGCCCTGCGCGTGCTCTCCTGGTGGGACGACACGGCGTGACGCTCACTCACTCCGCCAGCGCACCATCCAGCTCTCGGGCGGTGTGACGGGCTCCCAGCCGCTGCGGGCGTAGAGCGCGTGCGCGTCCTTCGTGAAGAGCAGCGTCCGTCTGAGGCCCAGGGCGTCGGCCTCCGCCGCGATGCCCTCGACGAGGCCCTTCCCGATGCCCTCGCCGCGCACGGCCGGGTCGACGATCACATCGGCGAGCCATCCGAAGGTCACCCCGTCCGTGACGAGGCGCGCGAACGCCACCTGGCGGCCTCGGGCCCGTCGGTAGACCCCGAAGCAGCGTGAGCCCGCGTTCGCCGCGTCCTGCTGTGCGCGCGTGCGGCCGACGGCCCAGTACGCGTGGGTGCTCAGCATCTCGTGCACCCACGCCGCGTCGATCCGGGCGGCGTCGGCGGAGAACTCGTACAGCGCGTCGTCCATCGTCCCAGTCTGGCAAGGCGTCCGCAGCGGGTTCCCGGTCCGATCGCACACCGGTGGCCCGATCGGGGCCACACTGGTGTCATGTCCACGTTCGACGATGTGCGGACGATCGCCCTCGCCCTCCCCCGCACGGAGGAGCGCGAGGGCGGATGGCACATGGGCCCGAGCTGGCGGATCATCGGCGGCACGATGTTCGCGTGGTCGCGACCGGTGCGGGGGCGCGACCTCGAGTGGATGCGCGCGCAGGGCGACGAGCCGGGTGACGCGGTGCTCGGGGTCCGCGTCGACGGCGAGGAGGGCAAGCGCGAGGTGCTCGCCGCGAACCCGCGGGCCGCCTTCACGATCCCGCACTTCGACGGCTATCCCGCGGTGCTCCTGCGCCTTCCGGAGACGCCCGTCGACCTGCTGCGTGAGCTCGTCGTCGAGTCGTGGCTGCTCCGCGCGCCGAAGCGGATCGCGCGGGACTGGCTCGAGGAGAACGGCATGATGGAGCGATGAGCGGGCTGCACCACGTCGAGATCTGGGTCGCCGACGCCGCCGACGCGCGCGAAGAGTGGACCTGGCTGCTCGAGCGGCTCGGATGGCTGCTGGACGCCGCGTGGGACGGCGGCTTCACCTTCGTGTCCGACGGCGCCTACCTCACCTTCACCGAGTCGCCCAACCTCGTGGGGCACCTCCACGACCGACGTCGCCCCGGGCTCAACCATCTCGCCTTCGAGGGCGGCACGAAGGAGGAGGTCGACGCCGTGATCGCGGCCGCGCCCGCGCACCGGTGGACGCCCCTGTACTCGGAGCGGTACCCGCACGCGGGCGGCCCCGACCACTACGCCGGCTGGATCGAGGGGCCGGGCGGCTTCAAGGCCGAGATCGTCGCGACCGCGTGAGGCTCAGGCCTCGCCGCGCTCGCGCTTGCGGCGGAGGATCTCGGCGCGCAACCGCTCCTCCTCGGCCTCGCGCTCGAGGTCGGCGAGCTGCTGCTCCGTCGTGCGCGTGTCCACGGGGCGCACGGGCGCGGCCTGGGGCCGCTCGGCCGCGGGCCGCGTGAAGAGCGCGGGGCGCGCGACGCGCTCGGGGTACTCGCGGCCGATCGCCCACCACAGGGCGCCGCCGAGCAGGGGGATGAGGATCGCGATGATGACCCATCCGAACTTCGGGAGGTGCTTCACCTGCCCCTCCTCGCGCGTGATGATGTCGATCAGCGTGACGACCGAGAAGGCCAGGACGAGGAGCGAGAAGAGCATGGGCACGCTCTCACGCTAGCGAGCACCCTCCGCCTCCGTCGAGGGCGAGCCGGCGACCTCGAGCCGCATGAGCACGCGCGGGATGCCGCCGGACACGGAGTCGGTGTCGGCGACCTTGCGGAAGCCAGCCCGCTCGAACAGCGACCGGAAGCCGACGAAGGCCATCGTCAGATCGACCTTCCGGTCGCCGTTGTCGACGGGATACCCCTCGATCGCCGCGGCGCCGCGTTCGATCGCGAACGCCACGGCGCCGTCGAGCAGCGGCGGCAGGATGCCGCGGCCGCGGTGCCCCGGGCGCACCCTCAGGCACCAGATGGACCACGGCTCGGGGCCCTCGACGTGCGGGATCCTCGTGCTCCGCGCGAACTGCGTGTGCGCGCGGGGAGCGACCCCCGCCCATCCGACCGGTTCGCCGTCGTCATACGCGAGGACGCCCGGCGGCAGATCGGATGCGCACATCTCGGCCACGAAGGCGCCGCGCTCGGGGCCGTGCAGCGCGCTGTTGACCTTCGAGGGCAGGCGGTGGCTCAGGCACCAGCACACGCTCGCATCGGGGCGCTTCGGGCCCAGGAGCACCTTGACGTCGTCGAAGACGGTCGCGGGGCGCACCTCGATGTCCATGTCGACAGCATCCCGCGCACCGCCGACATCCGACAGCCCTACGCGCTGTCTCGCACGACGAGGTCGGCGGGCAGGATGGTCACGCGCGGCGGCGACTGCCCGGCGAGCCGCGCCAGGAGGATGTCGGCCATCGCCTCGCCCTGCTCGAGCGACGGCTGGCGGATGGTCGTGAGCGCGGGGGCGACGCTCGTCGCGACGGGCGAGTCGTCGAACCCGATGATCGCGATGTCGTCGGGGACGCGCCTGCCCGCCGTGGCGAGCACCTCGAGCGCACCGCGCGCCATGAGGTCGCTCGCGACGAAGAGGGCGTCGGGCCACTCGGCCTCGCCCCGGTCGACGCTCTCGATGATGCGGCGCATCGCGGCCGCGCCGCCGACCGAGGTGAAGTCGCCGTCGACGACCGGCCCCGCCTCGATCCCGGCCTCCGCGAGCGCATCGCGGAAGCCCGTGAGCCGGTCCACGCCCGCCGGCATGTCGGGCGGACCGGTGATCGTGCCGATGCGGCGGTGCCCTCGGCTCAGCAGGTACTCGGTCGCCACGCGGCCGCCCGCGACGTTGTCGACGTCGACGAAGTAGTCGTCGACGCGCTCGCGCGCGGGGCGCCCGCCGAACACGACGGGGACCGAGGCCGAGATCCGGTCGATGTACGTGTCGCTCGTGTGGTGCGAGACGACGAGCGCGCCGTCGACGTTGCCGCCCGCGAGGAACGTCGTCGCCTTGTCGCCCGGATCGTCCGAGGCGATGATGAGGTTCAGCATGTGATCCGACCGCGACAGGCGGTTGCTGATCCCGGTGACGATCGCCGCGAAGAACGGGTCGCCGAAGAAGCGGGTCGTGTCCTCGGGGACGACGAGCGCGATGACATGCGTCAGCCGGCTCGCGAGCGAGCGCGCTGCGCGATTCGGCACGTAGTTGAGCTCGGCGATCGCGCGGCGCACGGCCTCCAGCGCCTCGGGGCTCACCCGCTCCCCGCCGTTGACGACGCGCGAGACGGTCGAGCGCGACACCCCCGCGCGCGCGGCGACCTGCTCCAGCGTCGCCGGGACGCGCCCCGCGTCGGCATCCGCGCTCATCGGGAGGCTCCTTCTGTCTTCAGGACATCTTCTCGCGACCGGGCCCCGCCGCGCACCCCCGCCATCCGGGCACCCCGCGGGAGGCGCCGCGCTCCGCAGCACGGCGCCTCCGGGCGGCGGTCAGACCGCGCGATCGGCGATGATGCGCGCGTAGGCGCGGCCGGATGCCTTCACCGTGCGCTGCTGCGTCTCGTAGTCGACGTGCACGATGCCGAAGCGCTTCGCGTAGCCCCACGCCCACTCGTAGTTGTCCATGAGCGACCAGTAGAAGTAGCCGCGCACATCCACGCCCTCGTCGAGCGCCGCGCCCACCGCCTCGACGTGGTCGCGCACGAACGCGACGCGCTGCGCGTCGTCGATGCGACCATCCGCGATGGCGTCGTCGCCCGCCGCGCCGTTCTCGGTGACGTAGAGGGGCACGCCGGCCGCGCTCGCGTACTCGTCCGAGACGCGCTGCAGGAGCCGTGTGAGCCCGGCCGGGTCGATCTCCCAGCCCATGTTCGTCCGCTCGTACCCGCGCTCGTGCCAGTGGATCCCCTCGTGCGACGGGAAGGCGGGCTCGATGTGCCGATCGGTGGGTGCGTCGCCGCCCGGAACGGGCGTCGACGACGGCCGCCCCGACACGTACTCCCCGTGGTAGTAGTTCACCCCGAGGAACTCGAGGGGCGTCGAGATCGTCGCCAGGTCGCCGTCGCGCACGGCCGCCTGGAACTCGTCGACCGCGGCCGCGTCGACCGCGCGGATGTCCTCGACGATGTCGCCGGGATAGGTCGCGTGGAAGACGGGCTCGAGGAACCACCGGTTGAACTGGCCGTCGATGCGCCGCGCGGCGTCGAGGTCGGCCGGATCCGAGGGGTCCACCGGCTCGGCGTTCGTGAGGTTGAGCGTGATGCCGAGCTCCTGCGCACCGCGATCCCGCAGCTCCTGCACGGCGCGCCCGTGCGAGAGCAGGAGGTGGTGCGACGCGAGCAGGCCGTCGCGGACGCTCTGCCGGCCGGGGGCGTGAGCGCCGGCCGTGTACGACAGGAACGACGAGCACCACGGCTCGTTGAAGGTCGTCCAGTGCGTGACCCGGTCGCCGAGCGCCTCGTGCATCGTGATCGCGTACTCGACGAAGCGGTCGACGGTGTCGCGGGCGGTCCATCCGCCCTTCTCCTCGAGCGCCTGCGGCATGTCCCAGTGATAGAGCGTGAGCCACGGCAGGATGCCGGCCTCGAGCAGCTCGTCGACGAGGCGGCTGTAGAAGTCGATGCCGCGGGCGTTGGGCGCCCCGCCGTCGGGGCGCACGCGCGACCACGACGTCGAGAACCGGTAGGCCTGCAGGCCCAGGTCCTTCATGAGCGCGACGTCATCGCGGTAGCGGTGGTAGTGGTCGCACGCGACGTCGCCGTTGTCGGCGTCGATCACGGCTCCCGGCACGCGTGCGAACGCGTCCCAGATCGATGCGGTGCGTCCGTCCTCGAACGCCGCGCCCTCGATCTGATAGGCCGCCGTGGCCGCGCCGAAGAGGAAGTGGTCCGGAAAGGTTCGGGTCATGAAGGACATCATCCCTTCACCGCGCCGGCCATGATGCCGCTGACGAGCTGCTTGCCGGCCACCGCGAACAGCAGCAGCAGCGGAAGCGTCGCCAGCACGACCCCCGCGAGCACGATCGAGTAGTCGACGAAGTAGTTCGACTGCAGCAGGGAGAGCGCCACGGGCAGCGTCGGGTTCTGCCGGTCGAGCACGATGAACGGCCAGAAGAAGTTGTTCCACGCCGTGACGAACGTGAAGAGGAACAGCATCGCGGCGGCAGGCCGCGCGGCCGTCACCCCGACCGTCCAGAAGGTGCGGATCATCGAGGCGCCGTCCATCCGAGCGGCCTCGATGAGCTCGTCGGGCACTGCCTGCTGGAGGTACTGCGTCATCCAGAACACGCCGAAGGCGCTCGTGAGAGCGGGCACGACGATCGCGCCGATCTGCCCCGTCCATCCGATCTCGCTGAAGAGGATGTAGAGCGGCACGACGCCCAGCTGCTGCGGCACCGCCATCGTCGCGACGACGAACGACAGGAGCACCTTGCCGCCGCGGAAGCGCAGCTTCGCGAACGCCCACCCGGCGAGCGTCGAGAACACGACGACGCTCACGGCGATGACCGTCGAGCTCCAGAGCGAGTTCCACAGCGCGAGCCAGAAGTTCACGGCGGGATCGTTCATCACGCTCAGCGCGTTGGCGATGAAGTTGCCCCCGGGAATCCACGACCGCGCGGGGTCGCGGAGCGTCGTGGAGTCGCCCGATCCGATGAGGAACGAGAAGTACAGCGGGAAGAGGCTCGCGACGAGGACCACGGCGAGTCCGGCGTAGACCCAGAAGCCCGGCCGGGCGCCGCGGATGCGCACCGTGCGGGACCGGCGCGGTGCCTCCTCGAGGACGAGTGCGGACGTGGCGGTCATCGGCGGGCCTCCGCTCGCTTCAGGGCTCGACGCTCGCGTCGCGACAGCTGCCGCCCGCGCGTCCCCTCGTCGCGCACGAGCGACCGGGTGATGAGCAGGTTGATGAGGCCGATGGCCAGGATGATGAGGAAGAGGATCCAGGCCATCGCGGCTGCGCGCCCGAAGTTCCACTCGCCCCACCCGATGTCGTAGAGGTACAGCGTGATCGTGAGCCACTGCTGGGCCGAGCCTCCGCGCCCGAACTGGTCGAACATCCGCGGCTCGTCGAAGATCTGCAGGCCGCCGATCGTCGAGGTGATGATCACGAAGATGAGCGTCGGCTTGAGCGACGGGAGCGTGATGCTCCAGAACTGCCGGAACGCGTTCGCCCCGTCGACCGTCGCCGCCTCGTAGTAGTCGCGCGGGATGGCCTGCATCGCCGCGAGCAGGATGAGCGCGTTGTACCCCGTCCAGCGGTAGTTCACCATCGTGGCGATCGCGACGTGGCTCCAGAACGGCTCGACGTGCCACGGGATCGCACCGATCCCCACGAGCGACAGGAAGCCGTTGATCGCTCCGGACTTGTCCGCGAAGAGCGCGTTGAAGATGAGGCCCACCGCGACGGGTGCGACGACATAGGGCAGGAGGGCGCTCATCCGCCAGAACGTCCGTGCGCGGATGTGGCGGTCGAGCATCGCCGCGATGAACATCGCGAGGATGAGCTGCGGCACGCTCGAGAGCAGGAAGATGCTGAAGGTGTTGCCGAGCGCCGTCCAGAACTTCGGCTGCGTGAGGATCCACGCGTACTGGTCGAAGCCGATGAACTCGCCCGATCGGCGCACCTGGTCCCAGTCCATGAACGAGATGACGCCCGTGTAGATGATCGGGAAGAGGCCGACGATCGCGAACAGCACGAAGAACGGCGAGATGTAGAGGTACGGCGAGAGCTTGAGGTCCCAGCGGCTGAGGCGCTGGGAGAAGGACAGCACGCGGATGGGCCGGTCCGGCGGCGGCGCGTCGGCGCGCGTCGGGCGAGTGGCGGTGACGGTCACGGAGGTTCCCTCGGAAGGAGCGGGCGGATGGTCGGGGCTGGCGGTCGCCTGCCCCCGACGCGGGCGGATGGCCGGGGCCGGCCGCCCGCGTCGGGGAGACGGAGGGGCGTCAGAACGCCGAGACCTCCTCGACCCACGTGTCCCAGCTCGTGTCGGCGTCCTCGATGCCGTCGAACACCCGGGTGACCGCGTTCTGCAGCGCGTCGTGGAACTGGAAGTACTTCGGCCCCTTCACGGGCGAGACCTCGACGGCCTCGGCGCGCGCGATGCCGATCTCGCCGGTCGGCGCGTCGTTGAAGTACGGGTTCGAGAAGCCGGTGAGCTCGGCGTCCTCGTACGCCTCGGGCTGGCTCGGGAACGTGCCCGCGTTCACGAACGCCTTGACCTGCGTCTCGGGCGACGTCAGCCAGTCGGCCAGTTCCTGCGCGGCCGTGACGTTCTCGCCGTTCGCCGGGATCACGAGGTACGAACCGCCCCAGTTGCCGCCGCCGCCCGGGAAGACGTCGGCGATGTCCCAGCCCTCGATGTCGGGCGCCTCACCCGAGATGATGCCGTGCATCCAGCCCGGGCAGAGCATCGCGGCGAACTCGCCGTTGGCCATCGAGGCGTACCAGTCCTCGCTCCACTGGCCCGCGTAGGCCGAGATCGGCACGGCCTTCTCGACGACCGTCTCGTACGCCTCCTGGACGTCGGGGTTCTCGGTGGCGACGACGGTGCCGTCGGCCTCCTCGTAGGTGACCTCGATCTGGTTCATGAGGCCCTGCAGCACCGAGTTCGCGGAGTCGATGAACGGCTTGCCCGTCTTGTCGACGTACTCCTGGCCCACGGCGAAGAAGTCGTCCCAGGTCGTGAAGAGGCCCGCGACCTCGGCCCGATCGGTCGGCAGGCCCGCTGCCTCGAAGAGGTCGGACCGGTAGCAGACCGCCTGCGGGCCGATGTCGGTGCCGTATGCGACGAGGTTGCCGTCGGCGTCGGTCGCCGCGGCCTCCTTCCAGTCGAGCCAGCGGCCCTTGAGGTCCTCGGGCACCGGCGCGAGCAGGTCGGCGTACTCCATCATCTCGGCGAACCAGTCGACCTCGACCGCCTCGATGTCGGCGAGGCCCGTGTTCCCGAGCTTCTGGAAGAAGTTGGCGCGGGCGTCGTTCGACGTCGCCGCCTTGTTGTGGACGATCGTGACGTTCGGGTGCTCGTCCATGTACTCCTGGAGGAGCTCGTCGGTGTAGCCGAAGTCGTTGAAGGTCGAGATCGAGATCTCGACGGGAGCGTCGGGATCGGCGGCGTCGGCGCCCTGCGACGAGCCGGAGCAGCCCGCGAGGGCGAGACCGCCGATGGCGAGGGCGCTGACCGCGGCGGCTCCGCGGCGGAAGGCACGAGTGTTCACTGTCACTCCTTTGTGGTGGGTGTGGGACCTGTCGTGAGAGCGCTCCCACGACATGCTCACGGACTCTATGGGAGCGCTCTCACATCCGTCAAGTCGATATTTCGACGGCCGAGGTCGAAATTTCGATGCGAGGGTGGAGGACATGGCGTTCTCGACACCTGCTGCGTTCACGACGCGACCGGACCTGACCGGCACGTTCGGGATGGCCGCCTCGACGCACTGGACCGCCACCGGCGTCGCCCAGTCGGTGCTCGAGCGCGGCGGCAACGCCTTCGACGCCGCGGTCGCCGCGGCCTTCACGCTCCACGTCGTCGAACCGCACCTCAACGGGCCCGGCGGCGACCTGACCGCGATCATCCGACCTGCCGGCACCCCTCCCCGCGTGCTCGTCGGGCAGGGCCCGGCGCCCTCGGCCGCCTCGGTCGCGCACTTCCGGTCGGAGGGCCTCGACCTCGTCCCGGGCGCGGGCGCGCTCGCGGCGGCCGTCCCGGGTGCCGTCGACGCGTGGCTCCTCCTCCTGCGCGACCACGGCACATGGGAGCCGGCGGATGCTCTCGCCTACGCGATCGGGTGCGCCAGGGAGGGCCATCCCGTCCTCCGCAACGTGGTGACGACGATCGAGGGCGTGTCGGCGCTCTTCCGGGACCACTGGCCGACCTCGGCGGAGCGGTGGATGCCCGGCGGCCGCATCCCGCGCCCGGGCGAGATCGTGACGAACCCCGAGTACGCGGCGCTGCTCGAGGAGGTCGCGACCCACGCCGCGGCCGTCGCGGGGACCCGCGTCGCGCGGATCGACGCCGCGCGGGTGCGGTGGCGCGAGATCCTCGGCCGCGCCGCGGAGGAGCTCGCTCGCACACCGCACCGCCACTCCGACGGCCGCGATCACGCCGGCGTGCTCTCTCGCGCGGATGTCGAGGCGTTCTCGGCGAGCTGGGAGCATCCGACGACCGCGACGTTCCGCGGACGGACCATCGCGAAGACCGGGCCATGGGGGCAGGGCCCCGTCCTGCTGCAGGCCCTGAAGATCCTCGAGGGGTTCGACGACGACCGACTCGACCCGTCGACCGAGCTCGGAGCGCACACGATCCTCGAGGCGCTGGGGCTCGCCTTCGCCGACCGCGAGGCCTGGTACGGCGAGCAGCTCTCCTCGGACGACCTCGCGTACATGCTCTCCGACGAATATGCCGCGGAACGGCGGGCCCTGATCGGCGATCGGGCGGCGCTCGCCCCGCGCCCCGGACGCCTGCCCGGCCGCCCGGCGCCGACCATCCGCCCGCTTCACCGCGACGCGGCCGAGCTCGCAGCGGGGGTCGGCGAGCCGACCGTCCCGGGAGCCCGTCCCTCCGAGAGCGGACTCGAGACCGACGCCCGCGGGGTCGCCCGCGGCGACACGTGCCACGTCGACGTCGTCGACCGGTGGGGCAACATCATCTCGGCGACGCCGTCGGGCGGCTGGCTGCAGTCGTCGCCGGCCCTTCCCGGCCTCGGCTTCTGCCTCGGCACGCGCCTGCAGATGACCTGGCTCGATGAGACGTCGCCGTCGGCGCTCCGCCCCGGCGCGCGACCGCGCACGACTCTCACGCCGACCCTCGTGCTCGAGGGAGACGAGCCGGTCATGGCGCTCGGCTCCCCCGGAGGCGATCAGCAGGATCAGTGGCAGCTGCTCTTCCTGCTCCGGGTGCTCGTGGGCGGATGGTCGCCGCAGCAGGCGATCGACGCGCCGGCCTTCCACACGACGGCCTTCCCCGGCTCGTTCTGGCCGCGGACGGGCACGCCCGGCGGCGCAGTCGTCGAGGACCGACTCGGCGACGACGTCATCGCGGGCCTCGAGCGCCGCGGCCACGCCGTGACCCGCGCCGGCGCATGGGCCCTCGGGCGCCTCTCCGCGGTCACGCGCGACCCGCGGACCGGGCTGCTCGGCGCCGCGGCGAACCCGCGCGGCGCCCAGGGCTACGCCGTGGGGCGCTGAGCCGAGCACCGCGACCAGCGTCCCACGGCAGCGCGGCGGATGGCGCGGGTCTCGGCGACTAGAATGGTCCCGATTCCCCGCCCGCGACATCCGGAGCTCATCTCATGCCCACCATCGTCGTCGACGTCATGCCCAAGGCCGAGCTGCTGGACCCGCAGGGCAAGGCCGTCACCGGGTCGCTCGCCCGTCTGGGCCACGGCGCCTTCCAGAACGTCCGCATCGGCAAGCGCATCGAGCTCACGGTCGAGGGCGAGGTCACCGACGAGGTGCTCGCCGAGGCCAAGACGGTCGCCGACGAGATCCTCTCGAACGCCGTCATCGAGGATGTCGTGAACATCGAGGTGGTCGAGTGACCGCCCGCATCGGGGTCATCACCTTCCCCGGCTCCCTCGACGACCGCGACGCCCAGCGCGCGGTGCGGATCGCGGGCGCCGAGCCGGTCGCGCTCTGGCACGGCTCGCACGATCTCGAGGGCGTCGACGCCGTCATCCTCCCCGGCGGGTTCTCGTACGGCGACTACCTGCGCGCGGGCGCCATCGCCGCGCATGCGCCGATCATGGCCGAGGTCGCGGACGCCGCGGCGAAGGGCATGCCGGTGCTCGGCATCTGCAACGGCTTCCAGATGCTCGTCGAGGCGCACCTCCTTCCCGGCGGCCTCATCCGCAACGCGCACCAGCAGTTCATCCGCCGCGACCAGCGCCTCCGCGTCGAGAACGCGTCGACCGCCTGGACGAACGCGTTCGAGCAGGGCGAGGAGATCGTCATCCCGCTCAAGAACGCCGACGGCGGCTACATCGCCGACGACGAGACGCTCAAGCGCATCGAGGGCGAGGGCCAGGTCGCGTTCCGCTACCTCGGTGTGAACCCCAACGGCTCGCTCGACGACATCGCCGGCCTCACGAACGAGCGCGGCAACGTCGTCGGCCTCATGCCCCACCCCGAGCACGCCGTGGAGCCCGGCTTCGGCCCCGGCACCCCCGCCGCCATGCGCTCGGGCATCGACGGGCTGCGGTTCTTCGAGTCGGCCATCGCGGCCGTCGTCGCGCAGACCGCGTAGCGCGCTCAGCGGCCGGGGCACCCTCCCGAAACCAGGAGGATCGCGCTTTCCCAGGACCGGATCGCGTCCATCCGTCCTGGGAAAGCGGCATCCTCCTCGGGAATGGCGGGCCTGGCGCGAACCGCGGGCCTGGCACTCCCCGGGGCTTCGGCGTGCCCGCGCCGGTAGCCTCGAAGCGTGACTGCACTGACGCTCTCCGTTCCCACCGACGAGCTCGTCGCCGACGTGACGGCGCTGCTCGACCCCGCGCTCGACATCGACGTCGTCCTGTGGGACGGGCAGGATGCGCCGCCGCGCGACCGCATCGACATCGTCGTGCCGCCGTACATGCGCCAGGGCCGAATGCTCGCGCGGCTGCCCGAGCTCGAGTGCCGTCTCGTGCAGGCGCAGGCCATCGGCTTCGACGGCGTCGAGGAGCGCCTGCCTCCGGGGACCGTCTACGCGAACGCGGCGAGCGTCCACGAGACCGCGACCGCCGAGCTCGCGGTCGGTCTCATGATCCTCGCGCAGCGCGGTCTCGACCGGATGGTGCACAGCCAGGAGCGCGGCGAGTGGCACAGCTTCCGGATGCCCGGGCTCGCCGATCGGCGGATCGTGCTGCTCGGCTTCGGCGGCGTCGGCAAGGCGATCGCGCGTCGTCTCGCGGCCTTCGAGGTCGACCTCGTGCCGGTCGCCTCCCGCGCGCGCGACGAGGACGGGCTGCACGTCCACGCGCTCGACGAGCTCGACGAGCTGCTTCCCGGCGCGGAGATCCTCGTCAACGCGCTCCCGGGCGGAGAGGAGACGCGCCACCTCATCGACGCCGCTGTCCTCGGGCGACTCCCCGAGCACGCGCTCCTCGTGAACGTCGGCCGCGGGCCGACCGTCGACACCGACGCGCTCGTCGAGCACGTCCGCCGCGGGCGCATCCGCGTGGCGAGCGACGTGTTCGACCCCGAGCCCCTTCCGGAGGGCCATCCGCTCTGGTCGCTCGACGGCGTCTTCATCTCCCCGCATGTCGGCGGCAACAGCGGCGCGATGCGCCCGCGGATCGCGCGCCTGATCGCGCGGCAGGCCGAGCGGATGGCGCGGGGCGAGGAGCCCGAGAACGTCGTCATCCGGACCTGATCGCGGACGCACCCCTCGGTGCGGCCCCTCTTTCGACACCTGTCGTTCACCGTTCGGACAGCGGGCGTCACCGCGAGGTTGACCGGGATCGCTAGCGTGCGGGTCATCGCCGTCTCGACGGCCCCTCTCCCGCATCTCTCCCGGAAGCACCCTCATGCCCGAACATCGTTCGGCGCGCCCGGGGCTCACGCGGTCGCTCGCCTTCGCGACGACCGCCGTGATCCTCGCGAGCTGCGCTGCCCTCGTCCCCGTCTCGGCGACCGCGGCGGAAGGAGGTGCCACGCCGCCCGTGTTCGTGTCGGAGATCCTCGCGAATCCCGCGGGAGCCGACGAGTTCGAGTACATCGAGGTCACCAACCCGACCGATGCGCCCGTGCCGCTCTCGAGCCTCTCCTTCGCGTACACCTACGTCGACTCGGCCGACACGGCGCGCGACGTCGCGCTCACGGTGGACGGCGACGCGACGATCGCCCCCGGCGGGTCGGTCGTGCTGTGGGTGAGCTACGCGAACAGCGACGGCACGCTCGACTCCTTCGCGCGCACGGCGGACGAGTTCCGCGCGGCCACCGGCACGCCCGAGGGCACGCAGGTGCTCCGCGTGACCGGACAGCCGGGGATGGCCAACGGCGTCGGGCGCGGCATCCGCGTGAGCGACGCCCACGGCATCCTCACCTGGTCGTTCTACCCGACCGATTCGATGGCGACCGATCTCGGCGTCGACTTCTCGGTGCCATCCGCCGTCGGCGAGCCCGCCCCGGTCGTGGCGACCCGCACGGCGATGACCCCCGGCGCGGTCTCGCCCGCGCAGCTCACGCCCACGACGCCCGAGCCCGAGCCCACCGAGACCCCCGAGCCGACCGCGACGCCTGAGCCGACGCCCGGCGATCCGGCCGACATCGGCGTGCTCGAGCCGGACCCGTCGGTCGTCGCCGCGCCGCTGCAGATCACGGAGGTGCTCCCGGATTCGGAGAACGTCGGCGGCGCCGACGGCTACGAGTTCATCGAGGTCTACAACGCCACGAGCGCTCCGATCGACTTCGCGGACTACGCGATCACCTACCTGTACCCGCAGGACTACGAGACGAACACCAACGAGGCGCTGTGGCCGTCGTCGCCGCGCGACGTCGTGATCCCGGGCGGCGAGACGCTCGTCCTCTGGATCAAGAACGCCGGCAACGCGGGTCTCGGCGCCGCCGACTTCAACGCGAAGTTCGGCACCGACCTCGTCGCCGGCGAGAGCCTCGTCGAGATCGCGTCGGCTGGCATGGCCAACGGCTCGGCGCGCGGTCTCGACATCCGCACGAACACGGGCTTCAGCATCAACCGCGCGTACTACAACATGGCGGGAGCCGACGACGTCGACGCCGATCGCGGCATCCGCTACACCGCCTCGGACGACCTCGCCCTGCAGTCGATCGTCGATGCGCGCGCGGCGTCGCCGGGTCGCGTCCAGGTCGATCAGGTGCCGTCCGGCCTCGCGGTCGTGGCCGACGACGCGGTCGCGCCGTCTCTTGCCGACCGCACGGTCGCCGAGATCGACCCGGCCGCCGGCTTCACGGTCGATCTCTCCGTGACCGACGACGTGCGCGTGCGCACGGTCTCGCTCGAGATCCGCAACGACGTCGACCCGGAGTCGCGCGTCGTCAACCTCGTCCACGCCGCGGACGACGAGGCGGCCTACCGGCACACCGTCGGCGCCGCCGACCTCATGGGCAAGCGCTGGTACGAGTACGCCGTCGTCGCGACCGACGGCGTCAACGAGATCCGCACGGAGACCCGCCGCGTCCCGGTCGCGGGCGCGTCGACCGATCCCGTCCGCCTCAATGTGTCGGACGGGCAGTTCATGGGCGGCACGACGACCGTGTCGGCGGCGGGAGAGGACTTCCCGCCCGCGCTCGACCTCGCGATCGACGGCGCGTCGGTGCCGACGCGCGCATCGCTCGAGCACGAGCCGCAGTTCGTGTTCGAGACGTCGCAGACCGACTTCTACTTCCGCAACGGCGTGCGGATCGGCGAGGAGATCCTGCACATCTTCGACGAGGGCACGTACGAGCGCACCGAGACGATCGCCGTCCCCGTGCCGCTCGAGCACATCGCGCAGGGTGCGCCGCTCTCGGTCGACATCTGGGCGGGCACGAAGGCCGGCCCGTGGATCGACGAGTTCGAGAACAACGACGACTTCGTCATCTCGGGCATGCGGCTCGTCCTGCCGGATGGGCGCACGCTGCGCCCCGAGGGCTACGACGACCCGACGCGGATCATCCAGATGGGCGACAGCGCGGGCAAGAACGACATGTTCGCGTCGGTCTTCGCGATCCCCGACGACGCGTTCACGGCGGTCGCACACGACTGGGAAACGACGGCGACCGCCGACGGCGCCCATGAGGTGAGCGCGACCGACGGCACGCACGCCGCGACCGCGCAGGTCACGGTCGACAACACGGCCCCCGAGATCGCACCCGCGATCGAGGACGGGCGCGTGTACCAGGGCGAGATCGTCCTGGACGCCGAGGTGTCGGATGGCGCGGGCTCGGGCGTCGCGGAGGTCGTCGCGACCCTCGACGGCGAGCCGGTCGAGCTCGGCACGCGGACCTCCTCCGTCGAGCTCGCAGCCGGGGAGCACGTGCTCGCCGTCACGGCGACCGACCACGTCGGCAACGCGGGCGAGTCCACGACGACCTTCACGGTGCCCGAGGAGCAGCCGGGCGCCGACGGCTTCGCCCCCGATGAGGGCGCCGAGGTCGAGGCTGGCGACGTCATCCTGCAGGCGACGGTCACCGACCCCACGGGCGACCCGCTCGACGTGTCGTTCCGCGAGGGGCACCGCTTCGAGCTGGGCGATGAGGAGGTGACCGCGGTGAGCGGCACGACGCACGACGCGTCGGCCCTCGAGCGCGACCTCGAGCCGTCGGCCGAGCCCGCGCCATCCGCCGGTGCCGCAGCGGCCGCAGCGGACCTGCCGACGACCACGGGGCTCGCCCCCGTGACGTCGACCGACGCGCTGCCGTACTACACGTTCGACGTCGCCGTCCCCGACGACGCGGGCGAGGGCGCGACCGCGCGCCTCACCTGGTCGGGCTCGGCCGACGCGCACGCGCAGGTCATCCTGTACGCGCTCGCGGCCGACGGCGCCTCATGGATCGAGATCTCGCGTCACCTCACGGCGTCGGAGGGCGAGGAGTTCACGCTCACCGGCTCCATCCCCGTGGCCGAAGCCGCGCACGACGGCGTGATCACGGCGCTCGTGCAGCACTCCGAGGGATTCGCCGGCGCGAACCTCTCGACGCGCGACTCGGAGGTCGCCCCCGCGCACCCCGACGACACGCCCCGCTCGGAGTACGACTTCACGATCGCGTGGGAGTCGGACACGCAGTACTACAACGAGGAGTTCACCCAGCACCAGGCGGCGATCCACGACTACGTGCTGGGGCAGCGCGAGGCGCAGAACATCCAGTACCTCATCCACACGGGCGACGTCGTGGACGACTACGACCAGGAGTACCAGTGGCTGAACGCCTCCCCGCAGTACGCGCGCCTCGATGACGCCGGTATGCCCTACGGCGTGCTCGCGGGCAACCACGACGTCGGGCACGGCGTGAGCGACTACGCGAACTTCTCGCGGTACTTCGGGGAGGCGCGCTATGCCGACCGACCCTGGTACGGCGAGAGCTTCGAGGACAACCGCGGTCACTACGACCTCATCACCGCGGGCGGGATCGACTTCATCATGCTCTACATGGGATGGGACCCCCAGCAGAGCGCGATCGACTGGATGAACGAGGTGCTCGCGCAGCACCCCGAGCGCATCGCGATCATCAACCTGCACGAGTTCATGCTCACGACGGGCGGACTCGGACCCGTGCCGCAGCAGATCATGGACGAGGTCGTCGCGACCAACCCCAACGTGCGACTCGTCTTCTCGGGGCACTACCACGACGCGTTCACGCGCGTGGACGAGTTCGACGACGACGGCGACGGCGTCGCCGACCGCAAGGTCCACGCGATGCTGTTCGACTACCAGGGCCTGCCCGAGGGCGGTCAGGGCTTCCTGCGCCTGCTGCAGTTCGACAACGTCGGGCAGCGGATGGCCGTGCGCACGTTCTCGCCGTCGCTCCAGCGCTACAACTCCGACGAGCCGAGCCTGCTGGGCCCCGCCGAGGACCCCTACCTGCACCAGGACTTCGAGGTGCCCTACGCGGATCTCGGGATCGCGCCGAGCGACAAGACGCTCGCGACCTCCGCGTTCACGGCGGAGATCCTCACCGCGAACGAGATCGACGCCCTCGCCGGCGTCGAGAGCGGCACTGTGGCTGCGGTCAAGTGGCCGCTCGAGGTGCTCGGCGACCACGGCTGGTTCGTGGAGACGCGCGACCCGCACGGCGCCGTCGAGGTCTCGGCCGTGCGCACCTTCACCCTCATCGAGGCGACCGAGGAGCCGGGCGAGACGCCCGGCCCCGAGGAGCCGGGCGAGACGCCTGGTCCGGGTGAGACGCCCGGTCCGGGTGAGACGCCCGGGTCCGAGCAGCCGGGCGAGACGCCCCGGCCGGAGGAGACGCCGGACTTCGGCGAGGGCCCGGGCGGACCGGACTCCGAGGAGACGCCCGAGCCGGAGGCGCCCGCGGGCACCCCCGAGCCCGAGGAGACGCCGAAGCCCGAGGGGTCGCCCTCGCCCGAGGCTCCGCGCCCCGAGGAGACGCCGGCGCCGCAGGCCCCCGCCCCGGAGCAGTCGCCCGAGTCGGAGGCCCCGGAGTCGGAGCAGCCGGTTCCGCCGGCCGAGTCGACGCCCGAGGCTGCCCCCGAGGACACGGCGCCCGAGGACACGGCGCCCGAGGACACCCGCGAGGAGCCGACCGCGGACGAGCAGCGGGAGCTCGAGCCGACCGGCATCACGATGGCCGCGACGCTCGTGGCCGCCGCGCTCGCGCTCATCGCGCTCGGAACGGCGCTCGTCGCCCGCGCCCGCACGCGCCGCAGCTGACACCGCGCACCCGAAGCGGCCGGATCCCGATGGATCCGGCCGCTTCGGCGTCTCTCGCCTCCCTCAGCGCGTGTCGATATCCTCGCCCGACCACAGGTCGCCGCACTCGACCTCGCGCACGCGGTTCGCGACGAGGTAGGGGCGCGCTCCCCGGTCGCCCGACAGCGAGGCCGTCAGCGCGTCGACGTGCGCGGAGCCGATGACGGCCGGATGGCCGGGCCGGCCCCGGTAGACGGCCTGCGCGAGGGCGGTCGGCGGATCGCCCGCGGCCGCGAGCACGCGCCGGACGGCCGTGCTCGGAAGCTCAGGGACGTCGACGGTCGCGACGACCACCGCGTCCGCGCCCGCAGACGCGGCGAGCGCGGAGCGCAGGGTGGCGGACATGCCGTCCTGCCAGTCGGATGCCACGACGATGTCGGCGCGGTCCGGCACGAGTGAGCGCGCCGCTGCGGCCCGCGCTCCCAGGGCGACGACGACGCGATCGCAGCCGCCCTCCTCGAGCGCCGCGACGACGCGGGCGAGCCAGGGCGTGCCATCCGCCGTGCGCGCGAGCGCCTTGGGCCCGCCGAAGCGCGTGCCGGCGCCGGCCGCCAGCACGATCCCGCAGATCGCCGCCATCCTCCGACCGTAGCGCGCCGATCTCACAGCGCTCCTGTCTTCTCCGTGAAACATGGGGAGGGATAGCGTGGAGCATGCTCGAACTCGCGTCGGCTCTCCTCGATCGGCTCGCGCGCGGCCGACGCGCCGCGGTGATCACCGTGACCCGCGTCGCGCGCAGCGCGCCCCGGGGTCTCGGCGCGTCGATGGCCGTGACGGATGAGGGCGAGGTCGTGGGCTCGATCTCGGGCGGATGCGTCGAGGGCGACGCGGTCGTCCTCGCGCACGCCGTGCTGGCCGACGGCGTCGCCCGCACCGCGACCTTCGGCTTCGACGACCGGACGGCGCACGCGGCGGGCCTCGCGTGCGGCGGCCAGGTCGACGTCATCGCCTACGAGGTCCGCGCCGCCGACCCCGTCGCGATGCGGGCGCTCGAGCGGGCGGCGGATGGCCGCGCGGCGACCGCGGGGATCGTCCTGGAGGGCGCGGACCGCGGTCGGATCGTCGCCTCGCGCGACCTCGGCCCCGCGTCGTCGGCCGCGTTCGATGCCGCGGCGCTCCTCGCCGAGACCCGGGTCGTCGGCCGTCCGGCGGTGCTGGCGGTCTCGAGCGCCCCGCGACCGCGCCTCATCCTCGCCGGCGCGACCGAGCACGCCGCGGCGCTCTGCCGTGTCGGCGCGGCGGCGGGCTTCGCCGTGACCGTCGTCGATCCGTGGGAGCTGCTCGTCACGCGCGAGCGCTTCCCCGATGCCGACGACCTCGTCGCCGCCCTCCCGCACGAGCACCTCGCGCGCCTTCCGGAGAGCGCGGTCGACGCGCGCACGGCCGTGTGCGTGCTCACCCACGACGCGCGGCTCGACGTGCCGGCCATCCGCCAGGCCCTCGCCCTGCCGATCGGGTTCGTCGGGGCGCTCGGCGCCCGCGCGACCGTCGCGCGGCGCGCCGAGCTCCTGCGGGCGGAGGGCGTCTCCGACGCCGACCTCGCGCGGCTGCACGCCCCGCTCGGGCTCGATCTGGGCGGCTCGGCGCCCGAGGAGACGGCGGTCGCGATCCTCGCGGAGATCCTCGCCGCCCGGCATGGGGGAACCGGCGCGCCGCTGCGCGAGCGGACCGGGCCGCTGCACCGCGACCGCCCGGCGGCCGAGGCCGCGTGCGCGGCTCCTCCGCGTAACACCGCCGTGACACGGGGTTCCTAGGATCGGCGTGAGCGTGTCCTATCACCATGACTCCGCGCACGTCAGGGCGGGGACTGCGACGTCCGTCACAGACCCCAGGAGCGACATGAGCACCATCGCACCCGCCCGCACGATCATCGAGGGCGGCTACGTCGTCACCGTCGATGACCACGGGACCGAGCACCGCACGGGTCACGTGGTCATCGAGGGCGGGCGCATCGCCGCGGTGGGAGCGGGGGCCGCTCCGCCCGAGCTGCGCGCGGGCGCCGAGGTCGTCGACGCGACGGACTGCCTCGTCACCCCGGGCCTCGTGAACACCCACAACCACCTCTTCCAGTGGCTCACCCGAGGGCGCGCGCAGGACGCCATCCTCTTCGACTGGCTGACGGCGCTCTACCCCCTGTGGTCGCACATCGACGCCGACCTCACGGGCGAGGGCGCCGCCGGCGCGATGGCCGTGCTCGCCCGCTCGGGCTGCACGACCGTCGCCGACCACCACTACGTCTTCCCGCAGGGCTCCGGCGACATCGTCGGCGCGCTCGTCGCGGCCGCGGACGAGATCGGCGTGCGGCTGCACGCGACCCGCGGGTCGATGGACCTCGGCGCCTCGCAGGGCGGGCTGCCGCCGGACGCCGCCGTCGAGGAGACGGACGCCGCCCTCCGCGCATCGCAGGAGGCGGTCGAGCGCTGGCACGACCCGAGCCCGGACTCGCGCATCCACATCGCGATCGCGCCGTGCTCGCCGTTCTCGGTCACCGGCGACCTGCTGCGCGAATCGGCGGCTCTGGCTCGCGCCCTGGGCGTCCGCCTCCACACGCACGCCTCCGAGACCGCCGAGGAGGACGCGTTCTGCGCGGAGCGCTTCGGGATGTCGCCGACGGCGTATCTCGAGGGCCTCGGCTGGCTGGGTGACGACGTCTGGATGGCGCACGCCGTGCACCTCGACGACGCCGCCGTCGCGCGGTACGCGGCCACCGGCACGGGGGTCGCCCACTGCCCGTCGTCGAACGGGCGGCTGGCGGCCGGGATCGCGCCCGTGCGCACGATGCTCGACGCGGGCGTGCCCGTCGGCCTCGGCGTCGACGGGGCGGCGTCCAACGAGTCGGGGCAGCTCGGGGTCGAGATCCGCGAGGCCGTGCTCATGGGCCGGCTCCGCTCGGGCGCTGACGGGATGAGCGTGCGGGACGCCCTTCGGATGGCGACGGCCGGCGGCGCGCGCGTCCTCGGGCGCGAGGACGCGATCGGGGCGCTCGAGCCCGGACTGCTCGCGGACGTCGCCGTGTGGTGGATCGGGGGCGTCGAGCACGCCGGCATCCTCGACCCGGTCGCGGCGCTCGGCCTGGGCGCCCTGCCGCCGCTGCGGCGGCTTCTCGTCGGCGGGCGCACGGTCGTGGCGGACGACGTGCTCGTCTCCTCCGACGAGGGGCGGATCGCCGAGCGGGCGACCGCCGCATCGCGCGCGCTGGCGGAGCGGGCGTCATGGATCTGAACGCCGTCGAGACCTATCGGCGCGCACGCACGCGCGCCGACCTCGCCCTCGCGCCGGGCGAGGTGCCGCTCGCGGGCGGCACGCTGCTCTTCAGCGCGCCGAGCCCGCTCATCACGGGGCTCGTCGACCTCACGACGCTCGGCTGGCCCGACCTCGAGCCGTCGGCCGACGGCCTGCGCATCGGCGCGACCTGCCCCATCGCACGCCTCGTCGCGTTCGCGGAGGGCCGCGACGCGCTGCGCCCCGATCCGACCTGGACGGCCGTGCCGCTCTTCGCCGACGCCGCGCACGCCCTCCTCGCCTCCTTCAAGATCTGGAACACCGCGACGGTCGGCGGCAACATCGCCCAGTCCTACGCCGCGGCGGCCATGGTCGCGCTCGGCGCGGCCCTCGACGCCGAGGCGCTCGTCTGGACCCCCGACGGAGGCGAGCGCCGGATGCCCGTGGCCGAGATCCCGGCAGGGAACGGCCTGAGCGCGCTCGGCCCGGGAGAGATCATCCGCGCCATCGACATCCCCGCGCGGGCCCTGCGGGCGCGGGCCGCGCTGCGCCGGATCGCGCTCGCCGAGCTCGGGCGCTCGGGTGCCGTCGTGACCGGCCGGGTGGACGAGGGCGGAGCCGCGGTGTTCGGCATCACGGCGAGCGTCGAGCGCCCCGTCGTGCTGCGCTGGCCATCCCTCCCGAGCGCGGCCGACCTGAGGGCGGCGGTGGCCGGCGCCGAGGGCTGGTACACCGACCCCCTGGGCGCCGCCGACTGGCGCCGCGGCGTCTCGGTCGTCCTCGCGGAGCGCTGCCGCGCGGCCCTCGCGGAAGGAGACGCGGAATGAGGCTCACGGTCAACGGCTCCCCCGTCGACGCCGATCCGCGCCCTGGTCAGTGCCTGCGCACGCTCCTGCGCGAGCACGGGCACACCGAGGTGAAGAAGGGCTGCGATGCCGGCGACTGCGGCGCGTGCGGCGTGCTCCTCGACGGCGTCCCTGTCCACTCGTGCCTCATCCCCGCCGTGCGCGCCGAGGGCGTCGCGGTCACGACGGCGGCCGGGCTCGCTCCGGGCGACGAGCTCCACCCCGTGCAGGAGGCGCTCGCGACCGGGTTCGGGTTCCAGTGCGGGTTCTGCACGCCGGGGATGAGCGTGACCGCGTCGTGCCTGCACCCGGGCGACGAGCGCGACCTCGACCGGCGCCTCAAGGGCAACCTCTGCCGCTGCACGGGATACCGCCCGATCCGCGAGGCGATCGCGTCGACGCTCACGGCCGGGCGCGAGACCGGGCCCGGCTCGTCCCAGGAGGAGGCCGGCGGCGTCGGCCGGTCCGTCGTGCCGGAGGCCGCCCGCCGGATCGTGCAGGGGCGCGAGCCGTACACGTTCGACGAGGTGCCGGACGGGGCGCTCATCCTGCGCGTCCTGTCGTCGCCCCACTCGCACGCCCGCATCACGTCCATCGACACGACCGCGGCCGAGGCGGTGCCGGGCGTCGTGGCGGTCTTCACGCACCGCGACGTGCCCGGCATCCGCTACTCGACGGGGCGCCACGAGCACCGCACCGACGACCCCGACGACACGCGCATGCTCGACGACGTCGTGCGGCACATCGGCCAGCGCGTCGCGGCCGTCGTCGCCGAGACCGCGGCGGCGGCCGAGCGCGCCTGCGGCCTCATCGCGGTCGCCTACGAGCCGCTCCCCGCCGTCTTCGACCCCGAGGCCGCGCGCACACCGGGTGCTCCGGCCATCCATCCCGACCGCACGCCCGACGACCGCGTCGCGGATGCCGCGCGCAACGTCGTCGGCGCCGTCCACACGGGGCGGGGCGGCGACATCGACGCCGCGCTCGCGGCGAGCGCCGTCACCGTCGCGGGCACCTGGCAGACGTCGCGCACGTCGCACGCGCAGCTCGAGACGCACGGCGCGGTCGGATGGCTCGAGGGCGACGTCCTGACCATCCGCTCGTCGACGCAGGTCCCGTTCCTCACCCGCGACGAGCTCGCGCGCATCCTCGAGCTGCCGCGCGAGCGCGTCCGCGTCTTCGCGCCCCGCGTCGGCGGCGGCTTCGGCGGCAAGCAGGAGCTCCTCGCGGAGGACCTCGTCGCGCTCGCCGTGCTGCGCACGGGGCGCCCCGCCGCGTACGAGTTCTCCCGCGCGGACGAGTTCCTCCGCGCGCCCGTGCGGCATCCGATGCGCGTGAGCGTCGAGCTGGGCGCGGATGCCGACGGCCGGCTCACGGCGATGCGCCTCGACGTGCTGAGCGACACCGGCGCGTACGGCAACCACGCGCTCGGCGTGCTCTTCCACGGCGTCGCCGAGTCGGTCACGATCTACCGCACGCCCGTGCTCCGGCTCGACGCCGAGGTCGTCTACACGAACAACCCGCCGTCGGGGGCCTTCCGCGGATACGGCCTCGGGCAGGTCATGCTCGGCATCGAGTCGGCCATGGACATGCTCGCCGAGCGGCTCGGTCTCGATCCGTTCGAGGTCCGGCGCCGCAACGCCGTGCGCGAGGGCGACCCCATCCTCGCGGCCGACGGCCACGTCGAGGACGACCTCGTGTGGGGCAGCTACGGGCTCGATCAGTGCCTCGACCTCGCCCAGGAGGCGATGCAGCGCGGTGACGGCGAGACCGCGCCCGACGGCTGGCTCGTCGGCGAGGGGATGGCCGCCGCCATGATCGCGACGATGGCGCCCTTCGGCCACGTGGCGCACGCGTCGGCATCGCTGCGGCCCGACGGGGTCTTCGAGCTGCGCACGGGCACGGCCGAGTTCGGCAACGGCACGACCACCGTCCACCGGCAGATCGCGGCGAGCGCGCTCGGCGTGCCGCTCTCCATGATCCGGCTCGCCCACGCCGACACGGCGCTCGTTCCGCACGACACCGGCGCGTTCGCGTCGGCCGGCACGACCGTCGCCGGCAAGGCGCTCCACGCCGCCTGCCTCGCGCTGCGCGAGCGGATGGTCGGGCTCGCTGCCGCGCGCACGGGCGCCTCCCCGGCGGAGTGCGCGCCCACGGCCGAGGGCGTCGCGACCCCGGCGGGCGTCATCCCCTTCGCGGAGCTCGCGGGGCCCGACGGGATCACCGCGGCCGGCGAGGAGCACGGCGACCGCCGCTCCCTCGCGTTCGACGTGCACGCCGTCCGCGTCGCCGTCGACCCGGAGACCGGCGTCGTCCGCATCCTGAAGTCGGTCCACGCGGCCGACGCGGGCTTCGTCATGAACCCCGCGCAGTGCCGCGGCCAGGTCGAGGGAGGCGTCGCCCAGGGCATCGGCGGCGCACTGTACGAGGAGGTGCTCGTCGAGGACGGGGTCGTGCGGAATCCGATGTTCCGCACGTATCGGGTTCCGCAGTCGGCCGACATCCCCGACACCGAGGTGCTCTTCGCCGACACCGCCGACGCGCTCGGCCCGTTCGGGGCCAAGTCGATGAGCGAGTCCCCCTACAACCCCGTGGCGCCGGCCATCGGCAACGCGATCGCGCGCGCCATCGGCCGGCGCCCCTTCCATCAGCCGTTCACCCGCGAGCGCGTGTGGCGACTGCTGCAGGAGGGTCAGACGGCGGTGTAGCCGCCGTCGATGAGGTAGTAGCCGCCGGTCACGAACGACGCGTCGTCTGAGAGGAGGAACCTGACGACCTTCGCGACCTCCTCTGCCCGGCCCAGCCGCCCGAGCGGGTGCTTGGCCTTGAGCGCCTCGAGCGCCTCGGCGGGCAGCTTCTGCAGGAGCGGGGTGTCGATGTAGCCGGGCCCGACCGCGTTGATGCGCAGCCCCTGCGCGCCGTACTCGGCGGCGGCGTTCTTCGTGAGGCCGACGACCGCGTGCTTCGAGGCCGTGTACGCGGAGTTGCCGAGCGCGGCGACCATCCCGTGGATCGACGCCATGTTCACGATCGCGCTCTCGCCGGCTCCGGCCTCGAGCATCGCGGGGATCTGGTGCCGCATGCCGTAGAGCACGCCGTCGAGGTTGATGCCGATGACGCGGTTCCAGTCATCCACGTCGATCTCGCCGGTCGGCGCCTGGCGGCCGCCGATCCCTGCGTTGTTGACCGCGTAGTTGAGGCGGCCGAACGTCTCCTTGGCGAACGCGACCGCCTTCTCGCTGTCCTCGGCGACCGAGGTGTCGGCGCGGAACGCCGCGGCCTCGCCCCCGGCAGCGGCGATGTCGTCGGCCACGCGCTGCGCGGCATCCAGGTCGATGTCGGTCACGACGACCTTCGCGCCGTGGGCCGCCAGGTCCTTCGCGATGGCCTCGCCGATGCCCGATCCGCCGCCCGTGACGAGGGCGACCCTTCCGTCGAATGACATAATGTTCCCTTCGATCTCCTGCGCGAAGATCCATGCCTTTGCATGAACCCTGACATCTAGACTACGCCTGTCGAAGACAGGCGGGTCGATGCGCGCGCAGCCCGCAACTGCCATCCTGAACCCGTGACCCGTGCGGCTCCACCCCTCACCCCGATGGAACGATGACCCTATGATGAGCACCCCTGCGCCCCGCGGCGCCCTCGACCGCTTCTTCCGCATCACCGAGCGCGGCTCGACCGTCGGCACCGAGATCCGCGGCGGCCTCGTCACCTTCTTCGCGATGTCGTACATCGTGGTGCTGAACCCGCTCATCATCGGCACGTCGGCGGACGGCACGGGAGAGTTCCTCGGCGGCGGCGACGCTCCGAACCTCAGCATGATCGCGTCGGCGACCGCTCTCATCGCGGGCATCATGTCGATCCTCATGGGCGTCGTGGCGAACTTCCCGCTCGCGATGGCGGCGGGCCTCGGCCTCAACGCGGTCGTGACCTACTCGATCGCCGCGATCCCTGGCGTGACCTGGGCCGACGCGATGGGCGTCATCGTGATCGAGGGCCTGCTCATCCTGCTCCTCGTGCTCACCGGGTTCCGCGAGGCCGTCTTCCGAGCCGTCCCGACGCCGCTGAAGACCGCGATCGGGGCGGGCATCGGCCTGTTCATCACGCTCATCGGCCTCGCGAACGCGGGCTTCGTGACCGGCGACGGCGCGACCATCCTCGCCCTCGGCAACCTCGGCACGTGGCCGATCCTCGTCTTCGTCGTGGGGCTCGTCCTCGCGATCGTCCTGCGCGCGCGCCGGGTGAAGGGCGCCATCCTCATCTCGATCCTCGTCGCGACCGCGCTCGCGATCCTCCTCGAGAACACCCTCCACATCGGCGCGCGCGGCGACGAGAACCCCGGCGGCTTCAACTCGCCCCCGACGTTCTCGGGCGTCATCGCCGTGCCCGACTTCTCCCTCATCGGGCAGTTCAACCTGCTCGGCTCGGTGCAGAGCATCGGCATCGTCACCCTCGTGCTGCTCGTCTTCACGCTGCTGCTCGCCGACTTCTTCGACACCATGGGCACGATGGTCGCGATCGGCGCCGAGGCGAAGCTGCTCGACGCGAACGGGAACCCGCCGCGCACGAAGCAGATCCTCATCGTCGACTCGCTCGGCGCCGTCGCGGGCGGCGTGGGCTCGGTGTCCTCGAACACCGCCTTCGTCGAGTCGACCGCGGGCGTCGGCGACGGCGCGCGGACCGGCCTCGCGTCGGTCGTCACCGGCATCGCGTTCCTGCTCTCGACCCTCTTCGCGCCGCTCGTCGCGCTCGTGCCCTACGAGGCCGCGGCCCCCGCGCTCGTGCTCGTCGGCTTCCTCATGCTCACGCAGGTCGCCGGCATCGACTGGAAGAACATCGAGGTCGCCCTGCCGGCCTTCCTCACGATCGTCATCATGCCGTTCACGTACTCGATCGCCGACGGCATCGGCGCGGGCTTCATCGCCTACATCATCGTGAAGCTCGCCCGCGGCAAGGTCGGCGACGTGCACTGGCTCATGTGGCTCGTCGGCGCGCTCTTCGTCGTGTACTTCACGATCGAGCCGATCCGGGCGCTGCTCGGAGCGTAGCGCTCACTCCGGCAGCGGCACGCCGTGCGCCTGCGCGCAGTCGACGACCGATGCGATGTAGGCCGCGCGGCGCGCGGGCGTGAGCCACGCGGCCTCGAAGGAGTTGATCGCGAGCCGGGCGAGGTCGGCGGCGGAGAGATCCGCGTGCTCCGCGAGGGCGACGTAGTTGTCGGCGACGTAGCCGCCGAAATAGGCCGGATCGTCGGAGTTGACCGTCACCCGCACGCCCTCGCGCAGGAGCTGGACGATCTCGTCCGCCTTCATCTCCTCGGTCACGAACGAGTTCGATACGGGGCAGGTCGTGAAGCCGAGCCCGCGCTCGCGGGCGACGGCGACGAGCGCCGGGTCCTCGACGATGTTCGTGCCGTGGTCGATGCGGTCGACGCCGATCTCCTCGATCACCTGGCGGATGTGCTCGATCGAGCCGGGCTGGTCGATGTCGCAGTGCATCGTCGTGAAGAAGCCCTCCGCCTTCGCACGGGCGAACACCTCGGCGAACTTCGCCGGCGGGTTGCCGCGCTCGTCCGAATCGAGTCCGACCCCGATGATCCAGGCACGGTAGGGCAGCGCCTCCATGAGGGTCGACATCGCGTGCTCCGCCGTGAAGTCGCGGAGGAAGCAGAGGATGAGCTCGGCCGAGACGCCGAGCTCATCCTGCGCGCGCACGACCGCACGGCGGTAGCCGGCGATGACGTCGGCGAACGGCACCCCTCGGCTCGTGTGCGCCTGCGGGTCGAAGAACATCTCGACGTGGACGACGCCCTGCTCCCTCGCCTTCTGGAGGTACGCCCACGCGAGATCGTGGAAGTCGTCGGCGGTCTGCAGCACGGTCATCGCGGGGTAGTACACGGCGAGGAAGCTCGTCAGATCGGTGAAGTCGTAGCTGGCGACGACGTCCTCGACGGTCTTCTCGACGAGCGCGATGCCGTTGCGGGCGGCGAGCGCGAACTTCAGCTCCGGCTCGAGGGTCCCTTCGAGGTGGAGGTGCAGCTCGGCCTTCGGCAGGGCGCGCGCGAACGCGCGGAGGTCGGTGGTCATGGGTTCCCTTCGATGCGAGCTCAGGCGCGATCCGCCATGCCCATCCGGGCGAGGACGACGGACTCGACGACGGCCACGAGATTGTAGATCACGAGGGCCGCGGCCGTGACGAGCACGACCGCCGACCACAGGGCGGAGAACTGCGCCTGCGAGCTGTACGCGCCCACGGCTCCGCCGATCCCGCCGCCTACCGCGAGCCACTCGGCCAGCAGCGCGCCCGTGATGGCCCCCGGCACCGAGATCCGCACGGCGGCGAGGAGCGAGGGCAGCGCGCTCGGCAGCGCGACCTTCCGCAGGGCCGTCCACGCCGATCCGCCGTAGACGTGGATGACGTCGCTCATCTGCGGAGAGACCTGTCGCAGCCCGAACACGATGTTGACGAGCGCCGGGAACAGCACGACGATGCCGCCGATCACCGCGACGGTGGCCGCGCTGCGCCCGAACAGGAGGATGATGACGGGCGCCATCGCCACGAGCGGCACCGAGCGCAGCAGCATCGCGAGCGGCATGAGCGCGTGCTCGAGCCCCCGGCTCAGCTGGAACCCGATCGCGACGAGCAGCGCGACGACGAGCCCCGCGACGAACCCGATCGCGGCGTCCTGGAGCGTGGTGACGAGCTGGCCCATCAGCAGCGCACGGTTCTCCGCCGCCTCGGGTGCCGTGACGAGGAAGGTCCAGACGTCGAGCGGCCCCTTCCCGACGTAGGGCGACACGCCCGTCGCCCACAGCAGGCCCTGCCAGAGGACGAGCACCGCCGCGAGCGTGAGGCCGAAGGTCGCGAGACTCGATCCGAGCGCGCGGAGGGTGGCCCTGCGCGCCTCGCGCCGGATGTCCGCCGCGGCGCCGCCCGCGCTCATGCCGCGCCCTTCGCCCAGGGCGCGACGAGACGCGCCACGACGCCGAGGAGCGCGAATCCGGCGAGCGCGACGAGACCCGACACGAGCGCGAGGCCCCACACGCGCGGCGCGTCGAGGCCCTGCTGGGCGGCGATCATCGCCGGGCCGACGCCCGACTGCACCTTGCCGAAGAACTCGCCGAGCACCGCGCCGAGGAAGGCGGCCGGCACGGCGACCTGGAGGGCGTTCAGAGCGGATGGCAGCGCCGCGACGATGCGGACCTTGCGCAGCTGCATCAGACGCGAGCCGCCGTAGACGGTCACGACGTCGAGAGCGGAGCGGTCGGCGGCCTTGAGGCCGAGCAGCGTGCTCACGACGGTCGTGAAGAACACCGACAGCGCCGCCAGGAACACGGCGTTGCCCGCCGGCTGCCCCGCAGGGGGCACCGGGATGATGACGACGAGCACGATGCCGATCGCGACGATCGGGATGCAGTAGGTCAGGATCGCGAGCTGCATCACGAGGCCCTCGAGGCGCGGCACGACGAGCACCGCGGCCGAGAGCACGAGGGCGATGGCGTTGCCCCACAGGTACCCGATGCCGGCCTCGGCGAGGGTGACCGCGAAGTTGCGCGCGTAGAAGTCCCATCCCGCCGAGACGATGCCGACCACGACCTCCGGCGGCGTGGGGACGGCGCGGACGCCGGCGCCCACGCCGGCGAGCGCGGTCTCGGCGAGCACCCACCATGCGATGACCACGCCCACCAGCCCGATCGCGCCGACGAGCCAGGACGGGAGGCGCACGTCCTCCCACGCGATGCGCGCGCCGCGTCCGTCCGGGGCCTGGGCCGCAACCGCCGCGAGCGCGTCGCCCGAGCCGCCGCCCACCCCGTCAGCGCTCATCGTCGCCCCCTCCGAACAGGAGCTCCGATGCCTGGTCGACGTACGCGTGGAACTCGGGCGTGCGCATGAGCTCGGGGGTGCGCGGCCGCGGCAGGTCGATGTCCATGACCGCCTTGACGCGCCCGGGCCGAGGGCTCATCACCGCGACCTTGTCGCTGAGGAAGATCGCCTCCGAGATGCCGTGCGTCACGAGCAGGGTCGTCGCGGGCTTCTCGGTCCAGATGCGCAGCAGCTCGAGGTTGAGCCGCTGCCGCGTCATGTCGTCGAGCGCGCCGAAGGGCTCGTCGAACAGCAGCACGTCGGGCTTCAGGACGAGCGAGCGCGCGATCGAGACGCGCTGGCGCATCCCGCCGGAGAGCTGCGCGGGGCGCGCCTTCTCGAAGCCGGTGAGGCCGACGAGATCGATGAGCTCGCGCACGTAGTCCCTGTCGACAGGCCGGCCGGCCACCTCGAACGGCAGCTGGATGTTGGCCTGCACGCTGCGCCACGGCAGCAGCGCCGCGTCCTGGAACGCGATGCCCAGCCGGTTCTCGCGGCGCAGGTCCTCTGGGCTGCGTCCGTCGACGAGGATCGTGCCGCTCGTGGGCTCCTCGAGGCCCGCGAGGATCCGCAGGATGGTCGACTTGCCGCACCCGGACGGTCCGAGGAGCGAGAGGAACGCTCCCCGATCGGTGTGCAGGTCGGCGTCCTGCAGAGCCACGACGCTGCGGCGCCCCGAGCGGAACACCTTGTTCAGCCCCGTGATCTGCAGCCCGGTCCCCGCCGTCGACGCGGGGATCGCGGGGATGGCCGTGTCGGTCACGTGTGCTCCTTGGGTTGTCGGGATGCCGGGAAGGGGCCGGCTGGGTCGGCCGGCCCTTGGCTGCGCTCAGCCGGCGTACGCCACGAGGTCGGGATTCTCCTCGTAGACCTCGGCGAGGAGGCTCATGTCGAACAGCTCCTCGGCGGTGACGTCGATGCCCGCCCCCGCAAGGCTCGCGATCGTGCGCTCCTGGAGCTCCTCGCTGATCGTGAACAGGCCGCTCTCCTCGGTGTCCGCCGAGACGACCAGCGCGTTCTGCGCCTCGGAGCCCGCGAGCGTCTTCTCCGGGTCGAGGTCGAGATCGGTGCCGTACTCCTCCATCGCGAGGTCGGCGCCGCGCTGCGGGTCGGCGAGCGCGTCGGTCCAGCCGCGGATCTCGGCGACCAGGAACGCCTTGAGCATCTCGCGCTCGGTCTCGATCGTCTCGTCCGTGACGGTGACCGTCTCCGCCACGAACGGCAGGCCGTTGTCGGCGAAGGCGAGGTTGACCGTGTCGAGCCCCGCGAGGTCGAGCGTGATGGCCTCGTTCGTGAGGTAGGCGATGAACCCGTCGACCTCCCCGTTCACGAGGGGCGCGGGGTCGTACTGGACCGGCACGACCTCGACCTCGGCGGGGTCGATGCCGTTGGCCGCGAGGAGCGCCTGGAAGAGCGACGTGTTCGAGTCCTGCACGCCGATCCGCTTCCCGACGAGGTCGGCCGGCGTGGCGATGTTCCCGCCGTCGGCGAGGGAGAGCACCGTGAACGGGTTGGCCTGGAAGGTCGCGCCGATGATCTTGAGCGGGGCGCCCTCGTTCGCGATGACCGTGCCGACCGCGGCGGAGTCGCTGAGCGCGATGTCGACGCTTCCGCTCAGCAGCTCGGCGGTGCCGGTCGAGGGGCCGGGCACGAGGTTCACGGCGTCGAAGCCGGCGTCCTCGTAGTAGCCCTCGCTGTCGGCGATGTACTCGCCCGCGAACTCCTCGTTGAGGATCCAGCTGAGCTGCAGCGAGATCTCGCCGAAGCTCTCATCGTCGCCGGCGGCGCCGTCGGCGGGCTCGCCCGCGCATCCGGCGAGCACGAGCGATGACAGGGCGACGACCGCGGCGGATGCGCCGAGCCGGGTACGAAGGGATGAAGCGGGCATGCGGGTCTCCATCTGCAGGTGGTGGTGCTCTCGGGTGAGTACTCGGCGACAGTACGGGCCTCAGATTTCGCCGACGTGCGCGCCTGTTGCGCCGGTGTTACGCGGCAGGACGCCGGTCAGCTCGGCTCGGCGCCGCGGTGCGCGACGGCCTCCGCGAGCGCGCGGATGCCGAGCGCGACGTCGCCGCCGAGGACGGACTCGGCCGGATGGTGGCTGACGCCGTCCGCATTGCGCAGGAAGAGCATCCCGACATCCGTCAGCGCGCCCAGCGTCATCCCGTCGTGCCCGGCCGGGCTGAACAGCGACGCCGGCTCGGCGCTCGCGACGCTCGCGCGGATGCCCTCGCGCACGACGTCCTGCAGAAGCGGTGCGCAGAAGAGCGCGGGGGCGCTGTGCACCTCGCGCGCGTGCCAGCGGAGCCGTCGCCTGCCCATGATCTCGTCGAGCTCGCGGGAGATCCGCTCCCACACGCGGTCGCGCGCGCCGTCGAACTCGCCGCGCAGGTCGATGCTCATCCGCGTCTCGCCGGGGATGACGTTCACCGCCCCCGGGAACGCCTCGAGCTGCCCGACGGTGCCGATGATGTGGTGCTCCGATGAGCAGACGCGCTCGACGGCGAGAGCCGCCTCGCTGGCTCCGAGGAGGGCGTCGCGCCGCATGTCGTAGGGCGTGCCGCCCGCGTGACGGGCCTCGCCCTCGACGACCACCTGGAACCGCCGCGCCGAGGCGATCGACGACACCACGGCGAGCGGCTCGTCGCGCCGATCGAGCTCGGGCCCCTGCTCGATGTGCGCCTCGAGGTAGCCGACGAGCTGCCCGGGGGCGCGTGCGGCGTCGCGGATGGCGGCCGCGTCCAGTCCGAAGGCGCGGTGCGCGTCGCGGAGCGTGATCCCGTCGGCGTCCTCCAGGTCCCACCAGGCGTCGTCCCAGGTGCCCGCGACGGCCGACGACCCGAGCAGCGCGCGTCCGAAGCGCGTGCCCTCCTCGTCGGCGAACGCCGCCACCTCGATCCCGAACGGGAACGGCGACCGCCACCCGCCGTCCGCCGACGCGACCCGGAGGATGCGCACGACCTCGATCGCCATGAGCACGCCGACGATGCCGTCGAAGCGCCCCGCGTCGATCACGGTGTCGAGATGCGAGCCGAGCATGAGCACGGGCGCGTCGGGATCGGCCGCGGGGAGGAGCCCGAGCTGATTGCCCGCGGCGTCCTGCCGGGTGGTCATCCCGACCTCGCGCATCCACGCGTCGGCGAGCGCGTTCACCCGCGCGTGCTCGGGCGAGAGGTACACGCGCGTGATGGCTCCGCTGTCGGCGCTGATCCGCGCGAGCTCGTCGCAGCGCGCCATGACGCGGCGGGCAGCCGCGGCGATCTGCTCGGTCGAGAGCGCGAGTCGCGAGGCGATCATGCGAGCACCTCCTCGCGCACCGCGGCGCGGAAGACGTCGCCGGCTGCCTCGACCCCGCCGCCCGCAGCGACGGCGACGCCGAAGCGGCGCAGGACCGCCTCGAGCGCCGCGAGCGTGACGAGCACCGCGTCCTTGCGCGCGTTGTAGCCCATCGTGCCGATCCGCCAGACCCGGCCGTGCAGCGGCCCGAACGACGTGCCGATCTCGACGCCGAAGTCGTCGAGCAGCGCCTCGCGCACGGCGTCCGCCGGCACGCCATCCGGGACCTCGACCGCGACGACGTTGTTCATCCGGTGCGCGACATCGCCGAAGACGCCCAGCCCGAGACCGCGGACTCCTGCGAGCATCGCGGCGCCCGCCAGCCGGTGCCGCTCGATCACCGCCTCGCGCCCCTCCTCGAGGAGCACGGCCGCGCACTCCCGCGCCGCGTAGAGCATCGAGGTCGCCTCGGTGTGGTGGTTGAGGCGTCGCGGCCCCCAGTAGTCGAGGATCATGCCGAGGTCGAAGTAGTTCGTGCGGACGAAGTCGGCGGCGCTCGCGTCGGCGTCCTCGCGGATGCCCGCCTCGACGCGCGAGCGCGAGCGGATGACCGACACGGCGCGCTCCGAGAGCGTGAGCGGCGCCGAGCCGCTGGGCCCGCCGAGGCACTTCTGGAGCCCCGCGGTGGCGGCGTCGACTCCCCAGGCGTCGGCGAGGAACGCGTTCCCGCCGAGCGAGGCCGTCGCGTCGGTGTAGAAGAGCGCGCCGTGCCGCTCGCAGATCGCGCCGATCTCGTCGAGCGGCTGGTTCATCGTCGTGGAGGTGTCCCCCTGAACGAGCGCGAGAACCGCGGGCTTCACGCGCGCGACGGCCTCCTCGATGAGCGAGGTCGGCACCACCTGGCCCCACGGGACCTCGACGACGTGCACCTCGGCGAGCGCGCGCTCCGCGATCTCCGCGAGCAGATGCCCGAACCGCCCGAAGACCGGCACGAGCACCCGGTCGCCCGGGCGGATGAGCGACATGAGCGCCGCCTCGATGCCGGCGCGCGCGGTGCCGTCGACGAGAAGCGTCGCGTCGTTCCGCGTCGCCCACACGCGACGGTAGAGCTCCTGCGTCTCGCGCATCGTCGCGGTCATGAACGGGTCGTACTGCCCGACGAGCTGCGCCGACATCGCGCGCAGGACGCGCGGATACGCCGAGATGGGGCCGGGGCCCATGAGGAGGCGGGCGGGCGGGTCGAGCGGGGCGGTGATCGTCATGATGTGCTGCTTCCGAGTGGGGCGGTCGGGAGGGGACGGCGCGGGCTCACGACACGGCGTCGGCGAGCGCCCGCGCCAGGCGGACGAGGGAGAGGTCGGAGCCGGCCCGCCCGATGAGCCCCACCCCGACGGGAGCAGGACCGAGGGCGGACGGGACGGTCAGGAGCGGAGCCGAGATCGAGGGCGCTCCCGCCACCGCGGCGGGAGCCGTGAGCCGGAGGGTGGCGGTGCGGATGGCGTCGATCTCGTCGGGCTCGGCGGTGCGGGACGGCGCGGGGCCGGGGACGACGGGGAGGATCAGCACCGCGTCTCCGACGAGCGCGCGCACGCGCGCGGCGAACGGGCGCAGCTGCTCGCGCGCCGCCTGCTCGGCGAACGGGGTCACCTCCGCCGCGGCGGCGAAGCGGGCGGCGACGGCTCCGCCGAGCGCCCCGGGATGCGCGTCCAGCCACGCCCCGTGCACTCGCCAGGCCTCGGCGGCCTGGACCGTGCGGAACCGCTCGTGGCAGGCCGCGAGGTCGCCGATCGAGACGCGCTCGATCGGCGCGGTGCGGCCGAGCGCCGCGAGCAGCTCCTCGAACGCCTCGCGCACGGCGGGCTCGGCGAGCTCGAGCGCCTCGACGGGGACGCGGAAGCGCCACGGCAGCGGCGCCTCGGCGTCGCCGTCGAGGCACCACGAGGCCACCCGCTCGAGCGTCTCGCCGTCGCGCGTGAGCCATCCGACCGTGTCGAACGCGGGCGCGAGCGGCAGCACGCCGCGTCGCGGGACCCGGCCGTGCGTGGTCCGCACCCCCCACAGCCCCTGATAGGACGCCGGCACGCGGATGGAGCCCGCGGTGTCGGTCGCGAGGCCGATGTCGGCCTGGCCCAGCGCGACGGCCGACGCGGGCCCGCTCGACGACCCGCCGGGGAGAGCCCCGGGGAGGGCCCCGTTCGGCGGGGTGCCGTAGTGCGCGTTGTCCCCCGCGATCGAGTAGGCGAACTCGTCGGTGCGCGCGATCCCGCGCAGCGCAGCGCCCCCGCCGAGCAGGGTCGACACGGCGGGCGCGGTCGTCGTGGCGGGCCGCGCCTCGTCGAGGTAGGCGGGATTGCCCGCGCCGATCCTGCTCCCGGCGATCGCGAAGAGGTCCTTGACCGCGAACGAGAGGCCCGAGAGGGGGCCGTCGGCCGCCGCCGGCGCGAGGGGCTCGCCGACCTCGCGCCAGATCGCGCGGTCGAACGCCCGCGGCCGCGAGGAGACGTGCGCCGCGACGATGCGCCACCCTGCCGCCCTGCGGCGCCAGACCTGGGTCTGCAGCCCTCGCCCGCCCGCGTCGAAGCGCGAGACCGAGACGAGCAGCGCCGTCCCGTCGGCGAGCGGACGGTGCTCGATCCGCTCGATGGCGCGCGGCGCGACCCCGCCCCGCTGCGCGCGGAACGCGCTGATCGCGTCGTGCCCCACGAGGAGGCCGCTCTCGTCTCCGCGCAGCGTGTCGGGGGCGTCGTCGAACCACGCATCGAGCGCATCGAGGTCGTTCGCGACCACGGCCCGCTCGTACGCGTGGAACGCGTCGAGCAGCTCGGCCGGAACCGTCTCGTCGCCCGGGATCCGCGGTGGCGCCTGCACGGCCGTCGCGTCACGCATCGGCGGCCTCGATCGCGGCGAAGTCGGCCTCGCGGATTCGCGCGTGCACGCCGCACACGACGTCGACGACCTGCGAGATGTCGAAGTCGACCGCCGCCGACAGGTAGGCGTAGGCGAGATGCTCGTCCATCCCCCATCGCGCCTGCAGAAGCGCGATCGCCTCCGTCGTGCACGCCCGCATCGCCTCGTCGAGATCCGGGTCGAGGCCCGTCGGGACGAGGTGGTCGGCCGTGCGCACGAGCGGGCCGGCGATGCGTCCGAAGGCGCGCTCGGCCGCGGCGGCGGGCACGACGTCGAAGCGGAGGGTCGCCCGCAGCGAGGCCTCGAGCGCCGTGAGCGCGACCTCGCCGTCGCCCTGCGCGAAGTGGGGGTCGCCCACGTACGCGAGCGCGCCCTCGACCTGCACGGGGAGGTAGAGCGACGAGCCCGCCGTCAGGAGGTTGATGTCGATGTTGCCGCCGTGCGCACCGGGCGGGACCGAATGCGCGCGCTCCGGCCCGGCCGGCGTGACGCCCATCGTGCCGAGGAACGGCGCGAGCGGGAAGACGACGTCGCGCGCTCCGCCCTCGGTCGCGGGGAGCGCTCCGACGAGGCGGCCTGCGCGCTCCTCGACCGGGGCGAAGACGCTGACCGTCCGGCCGCTGCGCGGCAGCACGCCGGGCAGCGCCCCCTTGCCGTGTCGATTCGAGATGACGCCGTACGGAACCCGCGGCTCGAGCGCGACGACGGTGATCCGGAGGAGGTCGCCCGGCTGCGCGCCCTCCACGCGGATGGGACCGGTGACGACGTGCGGGCCGTCGGCGACGGGGTCGCGAGGCACCGATGCGGCGATCGCGACCGCGTCGTCGAGGACGGCGCCCGCGGGGACGCCGTGCTGCGCGAAGAACGCGACCGGGTCCTGGCCCTGGTCGGGCAGCAGCCCCTCGTGGCTGACCGTGTCGACGATGATCGTCTCGCCCGACGCGATCGTGAGGACGGGCTCGTCCTCGCCGCTCGGGAGCCGCCCCCACCGCACGGTCTCGGGCGACGACGTCAGGTACGTCGCGCCGTCGGGCAGGCCGCGACCGGGCTGCAGGATCGGGATGTCGGCGAAGCGCGCCGGCGCTGCGGCCGCTCCGAACCGGTTCCGCTCGGCGGTGTCGATGGTCATGCGCTGGCCTCCGTCAGGGTCGCGGTCGTCGTGGGGGCGAGCACCTCGTGCCCGCGTCGTGCGCGCAGTCCGGTGCCGTGCGCGTGGATGAGCTCGCCGTGCAGGTAGGTCTCCCGGACGATCCCGCGCAGACGCGCGCCCTCCCACGGCGACATGGGGTTCCGGTAGGCGAGCGATGCGGCATCGAGCACGTACTCGGCCTCGGGGTCGAACACGACGAGGTGGGCCGGCGCCCCCGGGGCGATGCGGCCGCGGTCGCCGAGGCGCACGAGGTCCGCTGGCCCGGTCGTGAACGCCGGCAGGATGGCCTCGAGCGGCAGGCCCCGGCGGCGCGCCTCGGTCCACACGGCCGACAGCCCGGTCTGCACACCCGCGATCCCGCCCCACGCGAGCCCGAGGTCGGCGACGCCCTTGAGATCGAAGGTCGCGGGCGAGTGATCGCTCACGATCGCCGCGATCGTGCCGTCGAGGACGCCCGCCCACAGGGCGTCCTGGTTCGCGCCGTCTCGGATCGGCGGGCAGCACTTGAAGCGGCCCTGGCCGTCCGGCAGCTCCTCGGCGCGCAGGGTCAGGTAGTGCGGGCACGTCTCCACGGTGATGCGGACGCCGTCGGCGCGGGCCGCGCGCACGAGGTCGAGCGCCTCCGCGGCCGAGACGTGCACGATGTGCACGCGGGCCCCGGTCCGCCGGGCCGCCTCGATCACGAGGCGGATCGCCTCGACCTCCGCGCGAGGAGGGCGGGATGCCACGAAATCGGTGAACACGGGGCCCGCGGCGTCGGACAGGTGCTCCTCGAGCTCGGCGTGCGCGATGAGCAGGCCGTCGCGCGCGGCGAGCTCGGCGAGAGCCGTCTCCAGCTGAGCGGCGTCGAGGTGCCCGAACTCGTCGATCCCGCTCGGGGCGAGGAAGCACTTCACCCCGACGACCCCCGCGTCGAGCAGAGCGCCGAGGGCGCCGAGGTTCTCGGGCACGGCGCCGCCCCAGAACGCGACGTCGACCGCGAGCTTGCCGACCGCGGCCCGACGCTTCGCGGCGAGCGCGGCGGGCGTCGTCGTGACGGGCACCGAGTTGAGCGGCATCTCGACGAGCGTCGTCACGCCGCCCGCGGCGGCCGCCGCCGTGCCGGTGGCGAAGCCCTCCCACGCGGTGCGCCCCGGCTCGTTGAGGTGCACGTGGCTGTCGACGAGGCCAGGGAGCAGCACCTCCGCGTCGGCGAGCACGACCTCGGCGTCGGGGTCGTACGGCTCCACGCCGGCCACGAGGCCGTCGGCGATGCGCACGGTGGCGGCCGCGAAGGCGCCGCCCACGAGCACGCGCCGCGCGGCGATGGCGGAGACGGGGCCGCTCATGCGGTCACGCTCCCCGCGACAGCCGCGTCGCGCGCCAGGGGCTCGCGGTGCGGCGGCGTCGCGTACTCGTCGCGCTTGCTCGTGCCCACGCCCATCCGCGCCATCGCCGAGACGAGCCCGACCGCCGCGGCGACGCCGTCGACGACCGGGACGCCCACGCGCTCGGACAGGTGCGCGCAGAGGTCGGCCATGCCCGCGCAGCCGAGCACGACGGCGTCGGCGCGGTCCTCCCACGCGACGCGCTCGCACCACGCGGCGATGCGCTCGACGGCCGCGGGGTCGGCCTCCTCGAGGTCGAGGACGGGGATGCCCGTGCCGTAGGCGGCGACGCACGCGCGCTCGAACCCGTAGCGGAGCACGAGGTCCTCGGCGCGGCCGAGCGTGCGCGAGAGCGTCGTGACGATCCCGAAGGTCCGCCCGGTGAGGGCGGCGACGTGCATAGCGGCCTCCGCGATCCCGACGACGGGTGCGTCGACGAGCTCGCGCGCGGCGTCGAGGCCGGGGTCCCCGAAGCACGCGACGATGTAGCCGTCGCTGCCGCCCGCCGCCTGGTCGCGCCGGATGGCGTCGACGACCGCGGCCGCCGCGTGCACCTCGTCGAGGTGGCTCTCGATCGCGGCCGGGCCGTCGCCCTCCGCGGGGCACACGGCGACGACCTCGACGTCGGGGGCGGCGGCCTCCCGGGCCGCGGCGGCGATCTTGGCCGTCATGGCCCGGGAGGTGTTGGGGTTGATGAGGGTGATGCGCATCAGCGGACCTGGGCGTCCTCTTCTTCGTCGGAGGCCGCGAGCGCGGCCTCGGCCTGCGCGACCGCCAGCGAGGCGGTCGCGGTGTCGGGGTACTCCTCGAGCACGTCCTCTGCCGTGCCGTCGGAGACGCCGGCGGTCTCGCCGTCGAACACGGGGACGGTCGGTCGGGCGCGCTCGAGCAGCGTGAAGATGGCGAAGCCGAGACCGCACCCGATGAACCACGTGAAGTCGCCGATCGCGCCCCACGCGGGGTCGATCGCTCCGGCGAACACGAGGGACTTGGGCACGATCGCGAGGAGGATGGTCGGCACGCCCGCGCCCGCGACCGCCCACAGCGCGTTCGGGTTGTAGCCGCGGCGATACCAGTAGGCGCCCTGCTCGGACATCGTGTACATGTCGTCGACGCGGATCCGCTGACGCGCCACCACGTAGTACCCCGCGATGAGGATGCCGAACAGCGGGCCGATGAGGGCCGACAGGATGCCGAGCGTGTAGTGGATGGCCTGGTCGTTCGCGTACCAGTTCCAGGGCGTGAGGAGCACCGACCCGACGGCCGCGATCATCCCGCCCATCCGCCACGAGATGCGGTGGGGCGCGACGTTCGAGAAGTCGAACGCCGGCGAGATGAAGTTCGCGACGATGTTGATGCCGACCGTGGCGGTGACGAAGGTCAGACCGCCGAGCAGGATGGCGAACCAGTGGTCGATGCGCTCGACCGTGTGGATGGGGTCGGTGATGAGCTCGCCGAAGACCGGCACGGTCGCCGACGCCGTCACCACCGTGAGGATCGAGAAGAAGAGGAAGTTGACGGGCAGGCCCCAGAGGTTGCCGCGCTTCACGGCGCGGAAGCTGCGGCCGTAGCGCGCGAAGTCGCCGAAGTTCAGCATCGGCCCCGAGAAGTACGACACGACGATCGCGATGGCGGAGAGCATGACGGGGATCGAGGCCCACAGGTCGAGGGGCTCGCCGCTCGAGAGGTCGAGGCTGATGTTCTCCCAGCCCGCCTGGCTCACGAGATACACCGCGAGGACGATCATCACGACGTACACGGCGGGGCCCGCGAAGTCGATGAAGCGGCGGATGGCCTCCATGCCGTTCCAGAAGACGGCGGCCTGCGCGACCCAGAGGATCGCGTACGAGATCCATCCGAGCGCGTCGAGGCCGAGGAAGCTCGGCTCGAGGAGCGCGGCCGACGCCGGGATGAACTTGAGGAAGACGATGGTGAGGGACTCGGCGGCGAGGTACGTCTGCACCCCGTACCAGGCGATCGCGATGACGCCGCGGACGATGGCCGGGATGTTCGCGCCCTTGACCCCGAAGAGGAAGCGGTTGACGACGGGGTAGGGCACGCCCGTGCGCTGGCTCGGCTTCGCGACGAGGTTCGTGAAGAACTGGACGATGAGGATGCCGACGACGAGGGCGACGAGGACCTGCCAGCTCGCGATGCCGAGCGCGAACAGGGAGCCGGCGGTGACGTAGCCGCCGACGGAGTGCACGTCGCTCATCCAGAACGCGAAGATGTTGTAGCTCGTCCAGCGCTGGCGGCGCAGCGGGGCGAGGTCCTCGTTGGCGAGGCGGGGGTCGTAGCCGGGGCGCATGTTGCCGGAGCCGATGGGGTGGCCCGCGGCCTCCACGACGTCCTGCGGCCGGGTGGGGGAGCTGCTCTGCGACACGATGGTGCCTTTCGAGAGGAGGATGCGGTGTCGGTGGTGCTCCGGCCGATGGAGGCTTGCCGGACGAGAGGCGTGGTGTGAAGTTATCCCTTCACGTTTCCCGCGCCGTGTCCCTCGTGTTTCGGCGGCGTAAATCCCGACGGCGGCTCGCTCGCGGCGCGGGCTAGCATGTCGGCGTGACCCTCTCGGCCCCCGGACCCGCTGCCGGCGTCGGGGACGCACCCGACCCGCGCACCCTCGTGGGGCGCCGGCTCCGCGAGGCCCGGACGCTCACCGGGCTCTCGGTCTCCGCCCTCGCCCGGCGCCTCGGGATCTCGACGAGCGCGGTCTCGCAGATCGAGCGCGGCGTCATGCAGCCGAGCGTCTCGCGCCTCATCGCGATCACCGACGCCCTCGGCGTCCCGCTCGCCACGGTGCTCTCCGGCTCGGTCGCGACGGGGCCCGACGACGGGTCGTACGCTCTCGAGCGCGCCGCGGACGCCGCGTACCTCGAGCTCGGCGGAGGCGTCGTCTTCCGGCGCCTCGCTCCGGGTGACAGCCCCGGCATCGACTACTTCGAGTCGATCTACCCGCCCGGCAGCACCGCGTCGTCGAAGGACCAGCTCTTCCGCCACGAGGGGTACGAGGTCGGCGAGGTGCTCTCCGGCGAGCTCACGATCGACTTCTCGGACGAGGTCGTCGTGCTGCGCGCGGGCGACACCATCCGGTATCCCTGCGACAAGCCGCATCGGCTGCACAACACGGGCGATGAACCCGCCGTCGCCCGCTGGCTCATCGTCCATCCGCCCTCGGCCGACTGAGCGAACCACCCCGCGTTACCGCGCCGAAATACGCCGCCCCTAGCGTGGCGGCATGCTCCTGGAGGACTTCGACCGCGCACCCGCTCCCGACGCCGCGGCGGCCGCGCGGGTGTGGGCGGATGTCCCGAGCTGGGTCGACGCGCTCGTCGCGTCCCGACCGCACGGGTCGCTCGATGCGCTGCTCGCGAGGGCGGCCGAGGACGCCGCGACCTGGGGTGAGCGCGAGCTCGACGCGGCGCTCGCGCGCCATCCGCGGATCGGCGATCGTCCGACGGGAGACAGCGCGGAGGCGGCCGCCTCCCGGCGCGAGCAGGCGGCGATGGCCGACGCCGACGCCGAGGTCGCCGCGCGGATGGCCGAGGGCAACGCGGCCTACGAGGCGCGCTTCGGCCGGGTGTTCCTCATCCGCGCCGCGGGCCGCTCCCCCGTCGAGATGCTCGGCGAGCTCGACCGCCGGCTCGCGAACGACGACGCCGCCGAGGTCCGCGAGGCGTGCGGGCAGCTCCTCGAGATCGCCCTCGCCCGCATCCGCGCGGCCTTCGCCGCGCCATCCGAGACCGCGCCATCCGCCGCGGCGCCATCCGAGGAGACCCGATGACCGAGCTGACGACGCATGTGCTGGATGCCGCGAGCGGACGCCCCGCGGCCGGCATGGCCGTCGCCGTGCGCACCGCGGGCGCCGTCGTCGCGACGGCCGCGACCGACGCCGACGGGCGCGCGGCGCTGGGAGCGCTCGGCGCGGGCGAGCACACGCTGGTCTTCGACACCGGCGCGTGGTTCGCGGCGCGCGGCGTCGAGGCGTTCTATCCGTCCGTCGCCGTCGCCTTCCGGGTCGACGGCGAGCCGCACGCGCACGTGCCGCTCCTGCTGAGCCCGTTCGCGTACTCCACCTATCGAGGGAGCTGATCCATGAGCGACGTGTCCGTGCACCTGGGACCGCACAAGTACGGCAAGGCCGAGAACCGCCTCGTGCGGATCACGCGGGACACCGCCCGGCACGAGATCGAGGACCTCACGGTCACCTCGCAGCTGCGCGGCGAGGCGTTCGCCGACTCGTTCCTGACCGGCGACAACGCGAAGGTCATCGCCACCGACACGCAGAAGAACACGGTGTTCGCATTCGCGAAGACGCACGGCGTGGGCTCGCCCGAGCGCTTCCTCTCCCTCCTCGCCGAGCACTTCACGACCGAGTTCGAGTGGGTGGAGGGCGGGCTGTGGCAGGCCGAGCAGCACGTGTGGGAGCGCATCGCCGTCGACGGCTCCGGCCACGATCACGCGTTCGTCCGCACGGGGCGCGGCACGCGGCTCGCCGCCGTCCAGGTCGCGGATGGCGGCACCCACGTGCTGGGCGGCGTGAAGGACCTCGTCGTCCTGAAGTCGACGGGATCGGAGTTCCGGGGGTTCCCGAGGACGCCGTTCACGACCCTCCCCGAGACCGACGACCGCATCATGGCGACGTCGGTCACGGCGCGCTGGCGCTTCCTGCCCGAGGCGGTCGCGGAGGGCGTGGACTACAACGGCGTGTACGAGGAGGTCACGGCCGTGCTCCTCGAGCGGTTCGCCGTCGTGCACTCGCTCGCCCTGCAGCAGACCCTCTTCGCGATGGGGCGCGCGGCGATCGAGGCGCGACCCGAGCTCGCGGAGATCCGCTTCGCGATGCCGAACCGGCACCACTTCCTCTACGACCTCGCGCGCTTCGACCTCGAGAACGAGGGCGAGGTGTTCATCGCCGACGACCGCCCCTACGGGCTCATCGAGGGGACGGTCGTGCGCGACGGCGTCGACGACGCGCCCGCGGCCTGGGCCGACGTGCCGACGTTCATCTGACGTCGGCGCCGCTCCTCGGTCTGCCCCTCCCTCCAGTCCGTCGTCCTCTCTTCTCCCCCGCCTCTCTCGCCCAGGTCGCACTCCGCGTCCCCAAAAGCCCCCTTACGGACGCGAAGTGCGACCCCGGCGAGACCCTCCCCGCCCAGGTCGCACTCCGCGTCCCCAAAAGCCCCCTTACGGACGCGAAGTGCGACCTGGACAAGACCCTCCTCGCCCTGCCCGCCCCGCCCGCCGAGGGCGGCCGTTCAGCGGCCGGGGTCGCCCTCGGGCGCGACGACGTGCGCGTCGACGGGGTTGCCCTCCTTGTCGACGGCCGGCAGCTCCTGACCGCTCTCGTCGCGGAACCGCACAGGGGTGAGACCGGCCCCCACCGCCTCGGAGGAGACGAGGGCGATCGCGGCGGTCGAGCGCACGCCGTCATACGACCCCACGACCGGGTCGGCGCCGTACCTCTCCTTCGCCGAGCGCGAGTTCAGCAGGAGGTTGAGCAGGATGGCCGCGATCGCGCCCGCAGAGATGCCCGAGTCGAAGATGAGCGTGAACGCGTCGGGGAAGCGCGCGTAGATCTCCGGCGCGACCGTCGGCAGCAGGGCGATGCCGACCGAGACCGCGACGACGAGCACGTTGCGGTTGTCGAAGCGGACCTTCGCGAGCGTCCGGATGCCGCTGGCCGCGACCATCCCGAACAGCGCGATCCCCGCGCCGCCGAGCACGGCCCGCGGGACGCCCTCGACGATCGCCGAGACCGGCGGCAGCAGGCCGAGGACGACGAGGATCCCGCCCGCCATCGTCGCGACCCAGCGCGAGCGCACGCCCGTGAGCGAGACGAGCCCCACGTTCTGGGCGAACGCGGTGTAGGGGAAGGTGTTGAAGACACCGCCGATGACGGTGCCGAGCCCGTCGGCGCGCAGCCCGTCGGCGAGCTGACGACGGCCCACGGGGCGCTCCACGATCTCGCCGACGGCGATCATGTCGCCCGTCGTCTCGGTCATGATGACGAGGCCCACGACGAGCATCGAGACGACCGAGGCGATCTCGAAGGTCGGCAGTCCGAAGTGGAACGGCGCGACGATGCCGAACCACGCCGTGTCGGCCACGCCCGACCAGTCGACCATCCCGGGGACAGCGAGTGCGGCGAGGGTGCCGACGACGAGCCCCAGGAGCACGGAGATGCGGGCGAGCGCCCGCGGAGCGAACCGCTCGACGAGGACGATGAAGAGCAGGGTCCCGGCCGCGAAGGCGAGGTTCAGCGGGTCGGCAGCGCCGTCCTCCGCGCCGTCGATCACCCATCCGGCCGCGACGTCCATGAGGGACAGGCCGATGATGAGGATGACGGTGCCGGTGACGAGCGGCGGGAAGAAGCGCAGGAGCTGCGAGAAGAACGGCGCGACGAGGATCATGAAGAGGCCGCAGGCGATGGTCGCGCCGTAGATCGCCGTGATGCCGTGCTGCGTTCCGATCGCGATCATGGGGCCGACCGCGGCGAAGGTGACGCCCTGCATGAGCGGCAGGCGCACGCCGAACCGCCAGAACCCGATCGACTGCACGATCGTCGCGATGCCCGCGACGAAGAGGTCGGCGCTGATCAGGTACGCGAGGTCGGCGCCGCCGAGGCCGATCGCGCCGCCGACGATGAGCGGGACGGCGACGGCGCCCGCGTACATTGCGAGCACGTGCTGGAGGCCGAGAGGGAACAGCCGCGCGAGCGGCGGGATCGAGTCGACGGTGTTCGCGTCGCGGGAGGAGGTCGTCATGCCGCGACGCTAATGACGCGGTGTTGCCTCGGCGTTTCGTGAAGGAGTCACTTCATGACGAGCGCCTCACGCGCCGCGTCAGGCGGACTCGTGCGCCGTGAAGAGCGTGTGCACGTCGCCCGCGACGGCCCGGCCGCCCAGATCGACGAGCTCGAGCACGACGGCCGACCCGGCCACCTCGGCGCCGAGGTCCCGGATGAGCTGCTGGGCGGCCGCGAGTGTCCCGCCGGTCGCGAGCACGTCGTCGAGGAGCAGGACGCGCTCCCCCGGCTTGAGGACGCCCGGCGCCTCGATCGCCGCCGACCCGTACTCGAGGTCGTACGACACGGCGGCCGCCGGCTTGGGCAGCTTCCCGGCCTTGCGGATCGGCAGCACACCGACTCCGGCGACGGCTGCGACATACCCCGCGAGCAGGAACCCGCGCGCCTCGATGCCGCCGACGATGTCGAACCGGCCCTCGAACGGCTCGACGAGCGCGGCGCACGCGACGCGGAGGGCCTCGGGGTCGGCCAGCAGCGGCGAGATGTCGCGGAACAGGATGCCCGGCTCCGGGTAGTCCGGGGTGAGGTCGATGAGCGATTCGGCACGGGCGAGGGCGTCGTTCACCTGCCCAGGCTACCGGCGCCGCCTGGACGGCCGCGGGGGCGGTGCTCCCGGTTCGGGGCGGGCATGAGGCAGACTGGGCGCGTGACGACGACCCTCCTCTCCGCTTCGACCGCGCTGGCGAGCACCGGCAACGACCTCGTGCCCTGGATCGTGGGCGGCGCCGTGGTGCTCGTGCTCGCGGGCGCCGGGCTCCTGGTCCTCCGCCGCCGGCAGTGACGCGCGGGGCCGCCTAGACCCGAGCCCCTGCGCGCGCATCCACCGGGCGCATCCTGGAGACGACGCCCGGCAGTCCGCCGCGCTCGGTCGCGATGACGAGCGCGACGATGCTCGCCACGGCGAACAGCGCGTCGAGCGGCGACGTCAGCATGCCGAGGAGCTGCCAGCCGCCGATGCCCGCGAGATAGCGCAGCGCGCGGGCCGCCGGCGCGGGCCCGACCCCGCCCTCCCACCGGACGAGGACGGCGTGGTCGCCCACCGTGCCGCCCGTCACGAGGACGACCGCCCCCAGGAGGACGAAGGGCACGGCGGTCGCCGCGGCGTTCGGGGCGGCGGGATCCAGCTGCGCAGCCGGGACGCCGACGACGTAGAGCTGCCACGCGTTCACGGCGATGCCCGCCGCACCGCCGGTCAGCGCGACCGCGAGCGCGTCGCACAGCATGCCGAGCAGGCGCCGCCAGATCGTCACCGGGCGCGGGGCGTCCGCCACAGGCCGTGCATCGCGGCGGGCGAGCAGCGGCCGCACGGCGAGCGACAGGGCGCCGCCGAGCAGGGCTCCCGCGGTGTTGGCGAGCAGGTCGTCGACGTCGAACAGACGGTACCCGCAGGGGTAGATGCCCCAGACGCCCGTGACCTGGGTCGTCTCGATCGCGAGCGACAGCCCGAACCCGACGAGCGTCGAGACGAGCACGCCGCGCCGCCAGATGAGGCGCAGGAAGAACCCCAGCGGCACGAACAGGAGCACGTTGAGCGCGACCTGCATGACCGCGGGATTGTGCCGCAGGGCGGAGAGCGAGCCGACCGGGTAGTCGAGTATGTCGTCGACGAACTGGAACGGCCGCAGCTGCGGCGCCGCGCAGCGGATCGCGTCGGGGTCGGGGAGCGGAAGCAGCGTGTACGTCCACAGCGCGAGGCCGTAGACGAGGAAGGCGCCCCACAGCAGCAGCTGCCGGAGGGTGAGCCGGCCCTCCCGCCGATACTGCACGGCGACGAACGGCACGAACAGCAGCACCGCGAACACCGCCCCGAGCAGGACGGCGACGACAGCGGGGAGCACCTGACCGTTCACAGGCATCCACGCTATCCGAGCCCCTACCCTGGACCCATGACGCGCCTGCTCGCCGACGCCGACTCGACCCGCTGGGTGCCCGTGACCGGGCGCGGACTCCGCGGCGGCCGCCACCGGAAGGCGGCCATCCGCATGCTCCTCGGGAGCGCCGGCCTCCCGCAGGGCGCTCCCGGGTCGGGATTCCTCGCCTGGATCGCCAATCGCGCGGCGCGCGCGATGATGCGCCGATCGGATGGCCGCATCCTCGCGTGGGTCTGGAAGGACGACCCCGAGCTCCTCGTCGCGATCGCCCAGGTCCAGGAGCTCACGGCGCAGCTGCGGACCGCCCGCGCCATGATGCCGATCGAGTACGACGACACCGAGGACTTCCGGTCGCCGTTCCTCGGGCAGGGCGAGAAGCTCGTCATCGACATGCCGCAGGGCGAGCGCTCCCTCCTCTCGGCGACCTACACGTGGGACACCGGCACGCAGCTCGTGACGCTGCAGGCGGCATCGCCCGACCGCGAGCGCTTCCGCACGCTGCTGCCGGCGATCGAGGACCTCGCGCGGACCATCCGCCTCTCGGACGACCTCGAGGTCGGCGAGTCGAACATCCTCCGGCTCCCGCCCGCCTGATGCGGCGGATCCGCGGAGCCGCCGCGCTGCTCGCGGCCGCCGCGCTCGTCGCGGGATGCGCGGCGGCCGACGACGGCATCCGCCTTCCCCCTCCGGACGGCGTGCTCGACTACCAGCTCGGCGGCGCGTACGCGCCCGCCCCGGAGGTGACGATCGTCGTGCGCGACCGCATCGAGGCGCCCGCGGACGGGGCCTACGGCGTCTGCTACGTCAACCTCTTCCAGACCCAGCCGGACCCCGCGTCGGGGCCCGACCCCGCCCTCGAGGGGACGACCGCGTGGTGGGACGCCGTTCACCCCGAGCTGCTGCTGCGCGATGCGGACGGCGCTCTCGTGGTCGACGAGGAGTGGAACGAGGCCCTGTTCGACATCCGGACCGCCGCCACGCGCGAGGCGCTGCTCCAGATCCAGTCGGCGTGGCTGCGCGGGTGCGCCGACGACGGCTACGACGCCGTGGAGCCCGACAACCTCGATCAGCACGAGCGCTCGCACGGGCTGCAGACCCTCGACCACGCGCTCGCCTACATGGCGGAGATCGTTCCCCTCGCGCACCGGCTCGGGCTGGCCGTCGCGCAGAAGAACACCGCCGAGCTCGGGGCGTCCGGCCCTGAGCTCGGCTTCGACTTCGCCGTCGCCGAGGAGTGCGAGCTCCACGACGAGTGCGCCGACTACCGCTACCCGGGCCGCGTGCTCGAGATCGAGTACGACGACACGGGCGCCGTCGAGCGCGACGGCATCACGCGGACCGCGTTCGAATGGGCGTGCGCCCGTCGCGCGGGCGACCATCCGATCACCCTCCGCGACCGCGACGCGACCCCGCGCGGCGACCCCGCGCACGTGTTCGCGCACTGCTGAGGCCCGGTTACCGCCGCCGAGTCATCGCTGTCAAGCCCATGCGCCGCTGCCGCCGTCGCCCCTAGGTTTGCATCAGCGGCGCACATCCGCGCACCGCTTTGAGAAGGGAGCAGTCATGGGCTTCATCGCATTCCTCATCCTCGGCCTCATCGCCGGAGCCATCGCGAAGGCCATCCTGCCGGGCAACCAGGGCGGCGGCTGGATCGCCACCCTCATCCTCGGCGTGGTCGGAGCCTTGCTCGGCGGATGGATCGGAACGGCCCTCTTCGGAGTGGGAGTCGACCAGTTCTGGGATCTCGGCAGCTGGCTGCTCGCGATCGGCGGAGCGATCATCGTCCTCCTCATCTGGGGACTCATCACGGGTCGACGCAAGACGAACTGAGTGTGAGCGTGCACGGCATGTGAGCGTGCCGGGAATCGAGCGGCACAGGTGGCCGGCGCGTCGGGGGATGCGCCGGCCATCGCCGTGTCAGCGGCGCGGCACGAAGGCGAGCGGCTCCTCGCGGATGCGGGCGCGAGCCGACTCGACCGCGCCGCGGACGACGATGTCGCGCCCCAGGGTGCTCGCGACGAGCTCGGGCACGGGCGGGTAGAACTCCTCCGCGAGCACCGTCCGCGCACGCGCGAGGACCGGCTCGATCGCCTCCGCGATCGCGCCGGCGATCACGACCCGCTCGATGTCGAGGAGACTCGCGAGGACGAGCGCGACCCGCGCGATGCGGTCGCCGAGCCGATCGAGGATGCCGGCGGCGAGCGCGTCGCCGTCGGCGGCGGCGCGGAAGACGTCGCGCGCCGTGATCTCGTCGACGGGCAGCTCGGCCAGGGCGCTCCGCTCACCGTGCGCGACGGCGTCCTGCGCCCACATGCGGGCGAGCGCGCCGACGCCGTCGGGGCTCCCCGCTCCCTCCACGATGTCGAGGAAGCGCATCTCGCCCGCTCCGCCGCGCGCTCCGCGCAGCAGCCGGCCGTCGACGATGACGCCCGCGCCGAGGCGCTCCCCCGAGAGCAGCGTCGCGACGTTCGCCGTGTGGGCCTGACCGTCGTGGCTCTGCTCGGCGACCGCCGCGAGGTTGGCGTCGTTCTCGACGACCACGGACGGGCCGGGGAGCGCGTCCGCGAAGCCCGGGTTCATCGTCTTCCAGTAGTCCCGATCTCCCGCGGGCGAGCGCCCGTCGGCGTCGACGGGCGCCGGAACGCCGACGACGACGACGAGCAGATCGTCACGCCGGGCCCCCGCCGCCGCGAGGGCCTCGTCGAGCAGGCGCACGGAGAGCGCGCGGCGCTCGTCCGCCGCCTCGGCGCGACTGCGCTCGGCCGCGGTACCGGGGCGGCGGTCGACGGCGGGCGCGTCGGCGCCGACCTCGCCGAGCACCTTCCCGCGGAGGTCGGCGACGATGGCGGTGAAGCGGTGCTCGCCCGCGTCGATGCCGGCGACGACCCCCGCCTCGTCGCGCAGACGGTAGCGCCGTGCCGGACGCCCCTTGCTCGTCAGGCCGGCGGCGCGGCTGTCCTCGAGCTCGACGAGCCATCCGGCCTCGACGAGGTCGTCGCACACGCCGAGCACCGTCGCGCGGGTGAGCGAGGTCTCCGCCATCACCTCGGCCGCCGTGAACTCCGCGACGCGCAGGGCGAAGCGCACCACCGCGCCGGAGTTCATCCGACGCAGCACCTGGGGCGAGTTCGCCGTGCCGTGAGCCATGTTCTCGACCTTACTGGGGGTCTTGACGCCGCCCGACTGGCGGTGAGAGAGTGTCCCCGTTATATTCGCAGTCTAGATTTACTCGCTGAATAAATCGAGACGCAGGAGAGGACGACGATGTCTTTGGGACTGAGAAGAGCGACGAGGGTCGCCGCGGCCGGGATCGGCGTCGCCGTGACCGCGTCGCTGCTCGCCGGCTGCTCCGCCGGCGGACGGGAGACCGTCCACTTCACGTTCAGCAAGCGCGAGGCGATCTCGTTCATGACCGAGGTGGTCGACGAGTTCAACGCGTCGCAGGACGAGTACGAGGTGGTCATGGACACGTCGGGCCCCGACGTCATCGCGGCGAGCTTCGTCCGCGGCAATCCGCCCGACCTCATGCTCGCGAACTACAACCAGGAGGTCGCGCGCTTCGTGCAGCGCTGCGCGCTCACGGACCTGTCCGAGACCGACGCGGCCGCCGACATCCGCCCCGAGATGCAGCCCCTCCTCGACCAGTACGGCGTCTGCGAGGGCCGCACGACCGCGCTCCCGTACTCGGTGATGGCCGCATCGGTCATCTACAACAAGGAGATCTTCGCGGAGCACGACCTCGAGGTCCCGCAGACGTGGAGCGAGCTCATCGAGGTCTGCGACACCCTGCAGGCCGCGGGCGTCGCGCCGTTCTACGCGACGTTCGCGGATGCCTGGACGGCGAACCAGGGATGGTTCGACTACGCGATCGGCGGATCCCTCGACGTGCTCGACTTCTACGACCAGCTCGCCGCGCAGGGCACCGACGTCGGCCCGGATTCGCCGGTGTCCTTCCAGAAGGACTTCCTCGAGCCGATCGAGAAGATGCAGCTCCTCGCGAGCACCTACACGCAGCCGAACGCGAGCAGCCGCGGCTACGACGCGGGCAACGTCGCCTTCGCGAACGGCGAGGGCGCGATGTACCTGCAGGGGCCGTGGGCCTTCAGCGAGATCGCGAAGACGAACCCCGACCTCGAGCTGGGCACCTTCCCGCTCCCGATGACCGAGGACCCGGCCGACCTCAAGGTGCGCGTCAACATGGACCTCGTCACGATGATCCCCGAGGAGGCGGAGAACAAGGAGGGCGCGTTCGCGTTCCTCGAGCACCTCTTCCAGCCCGAGCTCATCCAGGAGTACAACGAGTCGCAGCTCGGCTTCGTGCCGACGACGACCGGCGACGACCCGAGCGACCCCCGCGTCGAGGGGATGATCGGCTACTACAACGAGGGCGCGGTCTACCAGGGCCCCGGCGTCCTGAACCCGCGGGCCATCCCGACCGAGAACTACGCGCAGTCGCTCGTCCTCGGCGCGGACGCCTCCTCGGTCCTGCAGACCATGGACGCCGACTGGGCCCGCCTCGCCTTCCGCCAGCCGGCGGTCTCGACCGAGGAGACGGCAGAATGAGCACCACCACGACGATCGTGACCGGCGGCGACCGCCGCGTGCGCCGCAGCCGCAAGCGGGTCGAGCCGATCTACTACCTCTTCCTGCTGCCGTCGCTGCTGCTGTTCACGCTCGCGATCACGCTTCCCGGCGTCATCGGCATCGTCTTCAGCTTCACCGACTCCATCGGCCTCGGCGACTGGAAGTTCATCGGCTTCACCAACTACATCGCGGCCTTCAGCGACCCGGCCATCCTCTCGAGCTTCCTGTTCACCTTCGGGTTCTCGCTCGTGACGGTCGTCGTCGTGAACGTGATCGCGTTCCTCCTCGCGGTGGGGCTCACGGCGCGCATCCGCTTCAAGATGGGGCTCCGCGCGATCTTCGTCATCCCGATGGTCGTGTCGGGCATCATCATCGCGTACGTCTTCCAGTTCCTCTTCCAGAACTCCCTCCCCGGCGCCGGCGCCGCGCTCGGCATCCCGTTCCTCGAGGAGAGCATCCTCGCGAACCCCGACCTCGCCTGGCTCGGCATCGTCATCGTGACCGCGTGGCAGTCGATCCCCGGCACGCTCCTCATCTACATCGCGGGACTCCTGTCGATCCCCGGCGAGGTCTACGAGGCCGCCGACATCGACGGCGCGTCCAAGCCGCAGCAGCTGCTGCGGATCACGCTCCCCCTCGTCGCGGGCTACGTCGTCATCAACGTCATCCTCGGCTTCAAGAACTTCCTGAACTCGTACGACATCGTGGTCGGCCTCACGAACGGCGGCCCCGGCACCTCCACCCGCACGATCGCGATGACGATCATCCGCGGCTTCCAGACGGGCGACTACGCCTACCAGATGGCGACAGCGACGCTGTTCTTCATCATCACCGTCATCATCGCCGTCCTGCAGCTGTCGGTGACGCGCGGAAGGAGCGCACTCTGATGTCCACGCACACCGCCCCCACCGGCAGCACGAGAGCCATCGTCACGAGCGCCGCCGGCAAGGCCCCGCGCTTCCGCATGGAGCGCGTGAACTGGTCGGCCACCGTCATCCTGTTCCTGTGCGCGATCACCGTGCTCCTGCCCCTCTACGTCACCGTCTCGATGGCGTTCAAGACGAGCTCGCAGGCGGTCGACGGCAACGCGTTCTCGCTGCCGATGCCGTTCAGCATCCAGGGGTTCATCGACGCCTGGCAGCTCACGAAGTTCCCGGTCGGCTTCGCGATGTCGCTCATCGTGACCGCGGGCACCGTCGTCGCGACGATCATCCTCGCGGCGTTCGCGTCGTACGCGATCGTCCGCAACTGGGATCGCAAGCTGTTCCGCTGGTCGTTCTTCTACCTGCTCGCGGCCATGTTCATCCCGTTCCCCGTCGTCGCCCTCCCGCAGATCCAGCTCACGGGCCGGGTCGGCCTCGACAACCCGCTCGGGGTCATCCTGCTCGCGACGATGTTCCAGCTGAGCTTCAGCGTGCTGCTGTTCACCGCGTTCCTGCGGTCGATCCCGCTCGAGCTCGAGGAGAGCGCGCGCATCGACGGCGCCTCGACGTGGCAGACGTTCTGGAAGCTCATCTTCCCGCTCCTCGCCCCGATGAGCGCCACGGTCGGCATCTTCGCGTTCCTCTACGCATGGAACGACTTCATGATGCCGTCGCTCATCATCTCCGACGCGAACCTGCAGACGCTGCCCGTTCGCCAGAACCTGTTCCAGACGCAGTTCAGCAGCAACTACAACGTCGCGTTCGCGTCGTACCTCATGGCGATGGCGCCCGCGATCATCGCCTACCTGTTCGCGCAGCGCTGGGTCATGGAGGGCGTCACGCAGGGCGCCGTCAAGGGCTGAGCGCCGAACCGTCCACGGGCGGATGAGCGGGCCGCGCCCGCTCATCCGCCCCTTGCTCCCAGGGGGGATCCCACGTCATGTCAGAGCAGATCGCGCCCGCCGGCGCCGACTGGTGGCGCCAGGCCGCCGTCTACCAGATCTACCCGCGGTCGTTCGCCGACGCGAACGGCGACGGGATCGGCGACCTCCGCGGCATCGTCTCGCGCGTGCCGTATCTCCGCGCGCTCGGGGTCGACGCCGTGTGGCTGAGCCCGTTCTATCCGTCGGCGCTCGCCGACGGCGGATACGACGTGGCCGACTACCGCGACGTCGACCCGCGCATCGGCACGCTCGCCGAGTTCGACGAGATGGTCGCCGCGCTGCACGAGGCCGGCATCCGCGTCGTCGTCGACATCGTGCCGAACCACTCGTCCGACCAGCACGCGTGGTTCCGCGAGGCCCTGGCCGCGCCGAAGGGCTCGCCTGCGCGCGACCGCTACATCTTCCGCGACGGTCTCGGCGAGAACGGCGAGCTCCCGCCCGCCGACTGGCCGTCGGTGTTCGGCGGATCCGCATGGGAGCCGGTCGGCGACGGCCAGTGGTACCTCCACACGTTCGCGAGGGAGCAGCCCGACTTCAACTGGGACAACGCGGAGGTGCGCGAGGACTTCCTCACGACGCTGCGCTTCTGGTCGGATCGCGGCGTCGACGGCTTCCGCATCGACGTCGCGCACCTGCTCGTGAAGGAGCTCGCCGACCCGCTGCCCTCGCAGGCGGAGCTCGACGCCCTCGACCGCGATTCGGGGCGCCATCCGCTGCTCGACCGCGACGAGGTGCACGAGGTCTATGCGCAGTGGCGCGCGGTCTTCGACGAGTACGACCCGCCGCGCACGGCGGTCGCCGAGGCGTGGGTCGACTCCCCCGCGCGCCGCGCGCGCTACGCCTCCCCCGCCGGCCTCGGCCAGGCGTTCAACTTCGACCTGCTCACGGCCGACTTCGACGCCGGCGCGTTCCGCCGCATCGTGGCCGACAACCTCGCGCAGTCCGCGGCCACGGGCTCGTCGTCGACCTGGGTCCTCTCGAACCACGACGTGACGCGCCACGCGACGCGCTACGGCCTGCCTCCGCTGAACGGACGCCGCGTCAAGCAGGGCGTCGAGTGGATGCTCGCGGGCGCGCCAGCCGACGGCGTCGACCTCGCGCTCGGGCTGCGTCGAGCGCGCGCCGCCACGCTCTTCCTGCTCGCCCTCCCCGGCAGCGCGTACCTCTATCAGGGCGAGGAGCTCGGGCTGCACGAGGTCGGCGACATCCCCGCCGAGCAGCGGCAGGATCCCGCGTACCACCGGTCCGTCGGACAGCCGACCTGGAGCTACGACGGGCTCGGGCGCGACGGATGCCGCGTGCCGCTCCCCTGGGCACGCTCGGGCTCATCGTTCGGGTTCGGCTCCGACGGCGCGCATCTGCCGCAGCCGGCCTGGTTCGGCGACGTCTCCGTCGAGGCGCAGGAGGGCGATCCCGCCTCGACCCTCAGCCTGTACCGCGCGGCCCTGAGACTGCGCCGCGAGCTGCAGTCGGACGAGACGCTCGCATGGCACGATGAGCTCGGACGAGACGATGTGCTCGCCTTCTCCCGCCCCGGCGGGTGGGTGAGCGTGACCAACTTCGGCGACGCTCCCGTCGCCCTTCCCGATGGAGAGGTCGTCCTCGCGAGCGCACCGCTCGACGGCGACCTCCTCCCCGGCGCGGCGACAGCCTGGCTGACCCGCGCATGACCCGCCATCCGCACACCGCACGATCCGCCATCCGCACCGCACTGAGGAGAGACATCCCTTGACCACGCTCACCGCGACATCCGAACCCACCCTCCTCGGCGAGGCCGACTGGTGGCGCCAGGCCGCCGTGTACCAGATCTACCCCCGCTCCTTCGCGGACGCGAACGGCGACGGCATCGGCGACCTGCGCGGCATCATCTCGCGCATCCCGTACCTGCGCGCTCTCGGGATCGATGCGGTGTGGCTCAGCCCGTTCTATCCGTCGGCCCTCGCCGACGGCGGCTACGACGTCGACGACTACCGCGACGTCGACCCGAAGATCGGGACCCTCGAGGAGTTCGACGAGATGGTCCGCGAGCTCCATGCCGCGGGCATCCGCCTCATCGTCGACCTCGTGCCGAACCACTCCTCCGACCGCCACGCGTGGTTCCAGGAGGCGCTGCGCTCGCCCAAGGGGTCGCCCGCGCGCGACCGCTACATCTTCCGCGACGGACGCGGCGAGAACGGCGAGCTGCCGCCCGCCGACTGGGAGAGCATCTTCGGCGGCCCGTCGTGGACGCGCGTCGAGGACGGGCAGTGGTACCTGCACCTCTTCGCGAAGGAGCAGCCCGACCTCAACTGGGACAACGAGGAGGTCCGCGCCGACTTCCGCACGACGCTGCGCTTCTGGGCCGACCGGGGTGTCGACGGGTTCCGCGTCGACGTCGCGCACGGCCTCGCCAAGCACCTCCCCGATGAGCTGCCCTCCAAGGAGGAGATGAAGGCGATCACCGAGCCCGGTCAGCACCCCCTGTGGGACCGCGACGAGGTGCACGACATCTACGCCGACTGGCGGAAGGTCTTCGACGAGTACGACCCGCCGCGCATCGCCGTCGCGGAGGCGTGGGTCGAGACGTCGCGCCGCCCGCGGTACGCGAGCGCCGAGGGGCTCGGCCAGGCGTTCAACTTCGACCTCCTGCAGGCCGACTTCGACGCCGCGCAGTTCCGGACGATCATCGCCGAGAACCTCGCCCTGTCGGCGGCGTCGGGCTCGTCGACGACGTGGGTGTTCTCGAACCACGACGTCGTCCGGCACGCGACCCGCTACGGTCTGCCGACGCCGACCGAGAAGGTCGAGACGTCGGAGATCATGGCCATCCCCAGCAAGGACTGGCTGCTCCGCGGCGCCCCCGAGGAGGAGCTCGACCGCGAGCTCGGCGTGCGCCGTGCACGCGCGGCGACGCTGCTCGAGTTCGCGCTTCCCGGCTCGGCGTACCTGTATCAGGGCGAGGAGCTCGGTCTGCACGAGGTCGGCGACATCCCCGACGAGGCGCGGCAGGACCCGTCGTTCTTCCGCAACAAGGGCGTCGAGGTGGGCCGCGACGGATGCCGCGTGCCGCTGCCCTGGACGACGAGCGGCTCGTCGTTCGGCTTCGGCCCGAACGGCGCGCACCTGCCCCAGCCGGCCTGGTTCGCCGAGGTCTCGGTCGAGGCGCAGGACGACGACCCCGCGTCGACGCTGAACCTCTACCGCGAGGCGCTCCGCCTGCGGCACGAGCTCCAGGCGGCGGAGGCGCTGACGTGGGATGAGAAGCTCACCACGGGCGACGTGCTGGCGTTCTCGCGCCCGGGCGGCTGGACGAGCGTCACGAACTTCGGCGACACCCCGGTTCCGCTGCCTGAGGGCGAGGTGCTCCTCTCGAGCTGGCCGCTCGAGGGCGACGAGCTCCCCGGCGCGACGACCGTCTGGCTCCAGCGCGGCTGACGCCGCCCCACGTGTCTCACTCGTCGCGGGTTCCGCCTCCGGATACCCGCGACGAGTGAGACACGCTCGCGTGGCCGCGGGTGTGCATGTCTCACGACACGCCGGAATACCCCGCCCATACCCACCACGGTTGAGACACGCCCACCACACCTGGCACACCATGTCTCACGACACGCGGGAATACCCCGCCCATACCCACCGCGGTTGAGACACGCCCACCCCGCCGGGCACACCATGTCTCACGCCACGCCGAAATACCCGCGCAAACCCACGCCAACCGAGACACGCCCACCGCGACCGAGACACGCCCGCCCCCGGCAAGACACGTCGCCCCGGACAAGCGCGCCACGCGCCCCCGCCGACGCCGCGTCAGCGCTTGCGCCGGAACCACACCGTCGACAGCGGCGGCAGCACGACCTCCGCGTGCGCGGGCCATCCCTTGTGCTCGCCGGCGACCGCCGTGACCGCGCCGAGGTTGCCCACACCCGAGCCGCCGTAGGCCTCGGCGTCGGTGTTGAGGCACTCCTCCCACTCCCCGTCGCCCGGGAAGCCGAGGCGGTACCCGTGGTGCGGCATGGCCGCGAAGTTCGTCGCCGAGAGGATCTCGTCGTCACCGCTGCGGCGCACGAACGCGAACACGTTCCCCGCCGCATCGTCGGCCTCGACCCACGCGAACGAGCCGGGGTCGGCGTCGGATCGCCAGATCGCGGGCGACTCGCGGTACCGCGCATTGATGTCGCGGAGCGCGTCACGCAGCCCGCGGTGCTCGGGGTGGTCGAGCAGCCACCAGTCGAGCTCGCGCGACTCGGCCCACTCCGCCTCCTGGCCGAACTCCGAGCCCATGAAGAGCATCTGCTTGCCGGGGTGGGCCCACATGAACGCGTAGTACGCGCGCAGCGTCGCGAGCTGGCGCCAGCGGTCGCCGGGCATCTTGCGCAGCAGCGAGCCCTTGCCGTGCACGACCTCGTCGTGCGACAGCGGCAGGACGTAGTTCTCGCTCCACGCGTAGACCAGCGAGAAGGTCATCTCGCCGTGGTGATACGCGCGGTGGATGGGGTCGCGCTGCAGGTACTGCAGCGTGTCGTGCATCCATCCCATGTTCCACTTGAAGCCGAATCCGAGGCCGCCCGCGCTCGTCGGCTGCGTGACGCCGGGCCACGCGGTCGACTCCTCGGCGATCATCGAGATGCCCGGCACGCGCTTGTAGGCGGTCGCGTTCAGCTCCTGCAGGAACTGCACGGCCTCGAGGTTCTCGTGGCCGCCGTGGATGTTCGGGGTCCACTCCCCCGGCTCGCGCGCGTAGTCGAGGTAGAGCATCGATGCCACGCCGTCGACCCGGAGACCGTCGGCGTGGAACTCCTCGAGCCAGTACAGCGCGTTGCCGTAGAGGAAGTTCCGCACCTCGCGGCGCCCGAAGTCGAAGATGTGCGATCCCCACTCCTTGTGCCATCCGCGCTGGGGGTTCGGGTCCTCGTAGAGGGGTGCGCCGTCGAACTGGACGAGCGCCCAGGGGTCGGTCGCGAAGTGGCCGGGCACCCAGTCGAGGATGACCCCGATGCCCGCCTGGTGCAGGCGGTCGATGAGCAGGCGCAGGCCGTCGGGATCGCCGAACCGGCTGTCGGGCGCGTAGTAGCCCGTCACGTGGTAGCCCCACGATCCGCCGAACGGATGCTGCATGACCGGCATGAGCTCGACGTGCGTGAAACCGAGGTCGGAGAGGTACGGCACGAGCTCGTCCGCCAGCTGCGCGTACGACCGGTCGCGGCGCCAGGAGGCGAGGTGCATCTCGTAGATCGACATCGGCGCGTCGACCTGGCCGCGCGACGCGCGCGCCGCCATCCACTCGTCGTCACCCCACTCGTACGCCGAGTCGAACACCCGCGACGCGGTCTGCGGCGGCACCTCGGCCCATGCGGCCATCGGGTCGGCCTTCTCGCGCCACACGCCGTCGGCGCCGAGGATGACGTATTTGTAGGTCGTGCCGCTGCCGACGTCCGGCACGAACAGCTCCCAGATGCCCGAGCTGCCGAGCTGGCGCATCGGGTGCTCGCGGCCATCCCAGCTGTTGAAGTCGGCCTTGAGCCGCACGGCGCGGGCGCGCGGCGCCCAGACCGCGAACGCCGTGCCCGTGACGTCGGGCGCGACGCCCAGGCCGTCGTAGCGATGCACGTGCGCGCCGAGCACGGTCCACAGCTGCTCGTGCCGCCCCTCGCCGATGAGGTGGAGGTCGACCTCGCCGAGCGTCGGCAGGAACCGGTACGGGTCGTCGCGCTCGATCGGCTCCGACCCCTCGTAGGCGACCTCGAGCCGATACGCCGGAACGTCGGCCACGGGCAGCACCCCGGCCCAGACGCCCTCGTGCTCGTGCGCGAGCTCGACCGCGGCCCATCCGTCGGGGTTCTTGCGCGTCGGCGCGGGCAGGCGATAGCGCACCGTGACCCACTTCGCGAGCGGCTTCAGCACCCGGACCGTGACGCCGCCGTCGTGCGGGTGCGGCCCGAGGACGGCGTGCGGATCGCCGTGCTCGCCGTGGGCGATCTGCGCGAGGATCGCCGGATCGATGGGCAGGACGGATGGCGATGACGCGGTCATGACGCTCCCCTCGGGATGTCGGCGGCGGGGCTCGGCGCCGGCTCGGCGTGCGGGTCGCGCACGGCGAGGATGTGGGCCACCTCGTGGCCGGGGTCGAGCCGCACGTACGCGTCGCGCCCCCACGTCCACTCGCTGCCGGTGATCTCGTCGCGGACGGCGAACACCTCGGGGAGGCCGGCCGCCGCGAGGTCGAGGTGGACCATCGTCTCGCGCGTCCCGTGCGGATCGAGGTTGATGACGACGATGACCGTGTCGCCCTGGCGATCGGACTTCGAGAAGCAGAGCACGTGGTCATCGTCCGTCCAGTGGATGACGAGGCTGCGCAGCTGCTGCAGAGCGGGGTGCGCCCGACGGATCTCGTTGAGCCGCGTGAGGTACGGCGCGAGCGTGCGCCCCTCGCGCTCCGCGCCCTCCCAGTCGCGGATGCGGATCTGGTACTTCTCGCTGTCGAGGTACTCCTCGCTGCCGGGCTTGACCGCGACGTGCTCGAAGAGCTCGTAGCCCGCGTACACGCCCCACGAGGGCGAGCCCGTCGCGGCGAGCGCCGCCCGCAGGCGGAACGCCGCGGGGCCGCCGTACTGGAGGAACCCGTGGAGGATGTCGGGGGTGTTCACGAAGAAGTTCGGCCGCATGAGGTGGTCGCTCTCGGTCGCGACCTCGCGCAGGTAGTCCTCGATCTCGCCCTTCGCGGTGCGCCACGTGAAGTACGTGTACGACTGATGGAAGCCGACCGCGCCGAGCGTGTGCATCATCGCGGGGCGTGTGAACGCCTCCGAGAGGAAGAGCACGTCGGGGTCGGTGCGGCGGATCTCGCCGAGGAGCTTCTCCCAGAACTGCACGGTCTTCGTGTGCGGGTTGTCCACGCGGAAGATCCGCACGCCGTGACTCATCCACAGCCGGACGACGCGCAGCACCTCGGCGTAGATGCCGTCGAAGTCGTTGTCGAAGTTGATCGGGTAGATGTCCTGGTACTTCTTGGGCGGGTTCTCCGCGTACGCGATCGACCCGTCGGCCCGCGTCGTGAAGAACTCCGGATGCTCCTTCACCCACGGATGGTCGGGGGCAGCCTGGAGCGCGAGGTCGAGCGCGACCTCGAGGCCGAGCTTGTTCGCCTTCTTCACGAACGCGTCGAAGTCGGCGAAGGTCCCGAGATCGGGGTGGATGGCGTCGTGCCCGCCGTCCTTCGAGCCGATCGCCCACGGCGATCCGACGTCGTCCGGCCCGGGCGTGAGCGTGTTGTTCGGCCCCTTGCGGTTGATCTCGCCGATCGGATGGATGGGCGGCAGATACAGCACGTCGAAGCCCATCGCGGCCACCGCGGGAAGGCGCTTGGCTGCGGTCTTGAACGTTCCGCTGACGACCTTGCCCGTCTTCCTGTCGACCTTCGCGCCCTCGGAGCGGGGGAAGAACTCGTACCAGCTGCCGAACAGCGCGCGCGGACGGTCGGCGTACAGCGGGTAGGGCCCCGCGACCGTCAGCAGGTCGCGAAGCGGATGCGCGCGGAACAGCGCGACGACCTCGTCGCTCGCGAGCTGGGCCATCCGCGCCTCCGCCGGCCGCGACGCATCCGTCGCGGCCTCGAGCGCGCCCTGCAGCACCTCGCGCTCGGCAGCCGACAGCGCCGCCGCGTCGATGCGCTCGAGCAGCAGCCGCCCCTCGAGGAACATGAGGTCGACGTCGACGCCGGCGGCGATCTTCACGCTCGCCGCGTGCTCCCACGTCGCGAGCGGGTCGGACCATCCGTGCACCTCGAAGGTCCACGCGCCCTCGACGTCGGGGGTGACCCACGCCTCGTAGCGGTCGGTGCCCTTCGCGATCTCGCGCATGCGCACCGGCGTGCGCCGCGCGCCATCCGGATCGATCAGCACCACCTCGGCGCCGAGACGGTCATGGCCTTCGCGGAAGACCGTCGCGCGCACGGGAAGGGGCTCGCCCCGAGTCGCCTTCGCCGGCAGCTCGCCGCCCTCGATGAGCGGATGGACGTCGATCACGGGAATGCGTCCGACCATGGCACCCAACCTAGCCATCCGGAGCACCCGGCGACTACCCGCGTTCCCGCGCGTGTCGACGGTGTCCGGAGAGTTCCCGATCGCGTTCGATCGACACGGTAGAGTGCGCCGCTCAGCCCGCGGAGCGGCGGCCGGTCCGCGCGGTCGCCTGCTCGAGGCGGTCGACGACGTGCACGAGGCCGTCGTCGCCGCCGACGTTGCCGGCGAACACGACGTAGGGCAGCCCCGGCGCGCGGCCGTCGACGGGGCGCCACACGGAGACGATGCCGGGCAGCACCGTGCCCACGACCTCGGCGCGGCTCATCCCGAGCGCCTCGGTCGCGACGTCGGACGACGTGATGCCTCCCTTCGCGACGAGGAAGGCGGGCTGCCGGCGCTCGAGCACCTCGCGCACGACGTCGACGACCGCGGCGCTCACCTCGCGGGCGATCGCGAGGCTGCCCTCGGCGTCGTCGCCGCGCCGCAGGGCGCGGCTCGTCCGGAAGACGACCGTGCCGCGCTCGAGCGCCGCGACGATCGCATCGGCGAGGGCGCGACGGTGCGCGGCGTCCGACGGGCGCGCCGCGTCGAGCTCGATGATCGGCAGCTCGCGGTCCGCGAGCAGCCGTTCGAGCTGGCGCGTCGTCATCGCGACGTGCGATCCGACCACCACGAGCCCGCCTGGTGCGCCGCCCTCCGGCGCCGCGAGCTCGTGGTCCGCCACGGGGCTGCTCGCGCGCTGGCCGAGCCGCGCCCGCACGAAAGACGGCCCCGACCGGTAGACGAGCCTCCGGCCATCCGCCTCCGCGCGCTGCACCGCCTCCGCCACGACGCGCAGGTCGTCGTCGTGCTCGGCGTCGACGGCCACGACCCGCCCGTCCTGCGCCTCGTCGAGGATGGCGCGCACGCGATCCGGCCCGCCCTCGCGGATGTCGGACAGGCGGATCTGCGCGACGTCGGATGCGCGCACGCGCCCGCCCGTCTGCTCCTCGACCCAGCGCGGCAGCGCCGACTCGCGGAAGCCGAACGTCGCGTCGCGCGCGAACTCGGTCTCGCCGACGGGCGTGCGCGTGCCGTCGGAGCCGACGACGAGGTGCACGCCGTCGACCGTGATGCGCCCGGCGTCGATGTAGGCGGGGACGAGCAGCACGGCGTCGACGGGCCGCGGCTCGGAGGCCGCGAGCACGTCGGTCTCGAGCGGGAAGTGCCCGCGCAGGGTCGAGTCGCCGCGCGCCATGAACACGGGATCGACGCCGAGCTCGGCCGCGACTCCGCGAACGGCGGCGGCCACGCCGGCCACCCGCTCCGCGGCCTCGGCGGGTCCGAGGCTGCGGGTGTTGGTGAGGATGAAGAACCCCTCCCCGCCCTGACCGAACGCCCACCGCAGATCGTCGGGGTCCGTCCGCGTCAGGACGGGGACGCCGCGGATCGTCTGCGTGCCGGTGGGGTCGTCGTCGAGGACGATGACAGGGCGGGGCATGGGGTCCTCCTCAGTGGGCCGGGGTCTGCGCGGGCGCGTCGTCGAGCAGGTCGTCGGCCTTCGCGCGGAAGAAGCGCGTGCCGAGCATCATGGCGGCAGCGAGGAACGCGAACACCCCGAGCGAGACCACGCCCCAGGCGCCGCTCTCGGTCGGCATCGCCTCGTTGAAGGCCGTGCGCATGAGCGGGGCGACGAAGCCGCCGAGGTTGCCGAGGGAGTTGATGAGGCCGATGCCGGCCGCGGCCGCGGTGCCGGTGAGGAACGCCGTCGGGAAGGACCACGTGATCGGGCCCACCGAGAGGAAGCTCGCGACCGCGACGGTGATGAAGAGGATGCCGAGGAGCGGCTGGTCCGTCGCCCCCGCCCACGCGGATCCGACGATGAACGCCCCCGTGAGGACGTAGAACGTGGCGCCCCAGTTGCGACGGCGCCTCACTGTGTCCGCCTTGTTGCCGAAGTAGTAGCAGGCGAACAGGCCCACGAGCCACGGGATCGCCGTGACGAGGCCGACCTGCCATCCGACGTCCTGGCCCAGGAGCCCCGCCACCTGCTGCGGCAGGTAGAACGTGGTGCCGTACACCGCGATCTGCAGGCAGAAGTAGATGACCGTGAAGTACCAGACCTTCCAGTTGGCCATCGCGCGCCAGATGCCGGTCGGGCCGTCCTCCTGGCGCACAGCGTCCTCACGCGCCATCACGTCGATCAGGGCGCGCTTCTCGTCGTCGTTCAGCCACTTGGCCTTCTGCGGCGTGTCGATGAGCAGGAAGATCGCCGCCACACCGGCGATGACCGCGAGCATGCCCTCGCTGAAGAACATCACCTGCCAGCCCGCCCACGGCGTGTACTGGTCGCCGAAGCTGATCAGTCCGCCGGAGAGCGGAGCGCCGAGCATCTGCGAGAACGGCTGAGCGAGGTAGAAGATCGCGAACATGCGCACGCGCACCTTGTTCGGGAACCACTCGGCCAGGAACATGATGACGCCGGGGAAGAGCCCGGCCTCGGTGACGCCGAGCAGGAACCGCAGGATGATGAACATCGTGTCGTTCGTCGTGAACGCGAACGCCGCCGCGACGAGGCCCCACGTGATCGCGATCCGCGCGAGCCACCATCGGGCGCCGAACCTCTTGAGCGCGAGGTTCGACGGGATCTCGAAGATCGCGTAGCCGATGAAGAAGATGCCGGCGCCGAGCGCGAACGCTCCCGCGGAGATGCCGCGGTCGGTCTGCAGCGCGGCCTCGGCGAAGCCGACGTTGGTGCGGTCGAGGAACGCGACGAAGTACAGGATGACGAGCATCGGCATGAGGTGCCGGGTCGCCTTGCGGACGGCGCTGGCGAGCGGCTCCGTCCTCAGGGTGGCGGTGTCAGCCATAGATGGACTCTCCTTCGAGCATGGCTACGGACGGGTTGGGGGGTGTCGGGTCGAGGTCGTCGGTGCGGGTCAGACCGCGAGGATCTGCCAGATCCCGATGCCGACGAGGACGATGCCGAGGGCGAGGAACGCCAGGCGGGACTTGCTCCAGCTGCCGGTGGTCATGGAGGACTCCTCAGTGCATGTAGGTGCCGCCGTCGATGTTCAGGGTCTGGCCCGTCACATAGCCGGCGTCTTCGCTGATCAGGTAGGCGACGCCCGCGGCGATGTCGCGAGGGGAGCCGATGCGGGGCAGCACGCCGTCGGCGGCCATGGCCGTCTTCCGCTCCTCGGTGAGGGTGCCGCCCATGATGTCGGTGTCGATGGGGCCAGGAGCGATCGCGTTCACGGTCACGCCGAGACGCCCGAGCTCGCGCGCGACCGATCGGGTGAAGCCGATGACCCCGGCCTTGGCCGCGGAGTACGCGGTCTTCGAGAACGTGCCGCCGCCGCGCTGTGCCGAGATCGACGACATGCTCACGATGCGGCCGAGCCCGTTCGCGGTCATCGTCTCCGCGGCCCGCCGTGTGGCGTAGTGCACGCCGTTGAGGTTGATCGCGATGACGCGGTTCCACTCCTCGGGCGTGACCTCGAGGTACGGATCCGGCGACGAGACGCCCGCGAGGTTCACGAGCGCGACGAGCGTCGGCAGCCGCGGCTCGAGCGCATCGAAGGCGGCGCGCACCTGCACCTCGTCGGCGACGTCGGCCCCGGCTCCCGCGGCTGTGACGCCGTGCTGCTCGGCGATCTCGTCGGCGACGCCCTGCGCGGCCGCCTCGTCGAGGTCGATGATGCCGATGCTCCAGCCCCGCTCGGCGAGGTAGTGCGCCGTGGCCCGGCCGATGCCGCGCGGCGACGCCGCGCCGGTCAGGATCACGGTGCGCTCTGCCGGGAACGCGCTCATCGGACGACCTCCGAGGCCTGCGCCGCGGGCTCGATCGGGGCGGGGCCCAGCTCGTCGAGCAGCTTCTGCATCGCGACGTACGCCCTGTTGCGGTAGGCCACCAGCTCGGGCGTGCGCTCGGCGGGGACGTCGAGGAATCCCCCGCCCGACTTCGTGCCGAGCTTGCCGGCGTCGACGAGCTCCTGCAGGGCGGCCGGGGTGGCGAAGCGCTCGGGCCACCGGGTCTGCAGCGACTCGTAGCAGAAGGCGTAGACGTCGAGCCCGGCCATGTCGGCGATCGCGAACGGGCCGAAGAACGGAAGGCGGAAGCCGAACGTCGTGCGCACGATCGTGTCGACGTCGGAGGCCGACGCGACGCCCTCCTCGACGAGCTGCGACGCCTCGGCGAACAGCGCGTACTGGAGGCGGTTGAGCACGAAGCCCGTCGAGTCCTTCACGCGCGCGGTCTGCTTGCCCGTGGCCCGCACGACCTCCTCGACGAACGGCAGGATGGCCTCGTCGGTGCCCTCGTGGGGGATGATCTCGACACCCGGGATGAACGGAGCGGGGTTCGAGAAGTGCACCCCGAGGAAGCGCTCGGGATGCTCCACGGCGGTCGCGAGCGACGCGATCAGGATCGTCGACGTGTTGGATCCGATGACGGCGTCGGGCCGGGCCGCGGCGGAGATGCGGGACAGGGTGGCGTGCTTGATCTCGATCTTCTCGGGCACGGCCTCCTCGATGAGGTCGGCGCCCGCCACGGCCTCCTCGATGGATGCGGCGGCCGTGAGGCGCGCCTGGATCCGCTCGACGGCGTCCGCCGGGAACAGTCCGTCTGCGACGAACTGCCCGGCCTCGGTGAGGAGGCGCTCGAGGTTGGCGGCGGCGATCTCCGCCGAGACGTCGGCGATGCGGACGTCGTAGCCGGCGAGCGCGAGCACCTGGGCGATGCCGCCGCCCATGTAGCCCGATCCGACGATGGCGATGGTGGTCACTGCTGACGCTCCTTGATGTTGCGGGGGATGAGGGTGCGGAGGTATCGCGCGTTCGTGGCGCAGACGCCGAGCGAGTCGCCGCCGTACTGCTCCATGAGGAAGATGCCGCGGAAGCCGATCTCGTTGATGGCCTCGCGCACGACCTGGCGGTAGTTGATGAGGCCGAGCTCCATGCTCGTCGGGACCGACGTGGCCCACGATCCGTCGCCCGCCTCGTCGCGCGTGTAGTTCTTGACGTGCCAGTAGTTCGTGTACGGAAGCGTCTTGGCGAACATCTCGCGCCAGTCCTCGATGGGGCGATGCAGGCGGATGAGGTTCGCGATGTCGGGATTGATGCCGACGTTGTCGAGGCCGATGTCCTCGATGAGCCGGACGGCGCTGTCGGCTGTGCCGACGTAGGTGTCCTCGTACATCTCGAGCGACATCTGCAGGCCGACCTCTGCCGCGTGCCGGCCCAGCTCCCGCAGACGCGACACGGCCGCCGTCCAGACCTCCGGGTCATCCGGGTCCTTCGGGCCCTGCGCGGTCCAGAACCACAGCGCATCCCGCTGGGCCTCGCTGAAGGGCTGGTGGAGGCCGGTCGAGAAGACGTCCATGCCCCACTCGGCCGCGGCGTCGATCGTGCGGTGGGCGTACGCGAGGTTCTCGTCCTCGCGCCCCGGCCAGATCACGCTCCGGCGCTGCAAGTGCACGCTGGGGATGCGCACGCCGTGCGATCGGGCGATCGCGAGGAGCTCGTCGCGGCGGCTCGCCTCGAGATCGGCGGGGCGCACGTGGCTGTCGGCGAGCTCGGCGAGGTCGAAGCCGACCTCCTCGATCTGCTCGAACATGTCGTCCCACACCTCGGGGGCCGCGTCGTGCAGGGCCGTGCCGTCGCGCCCCACCGTGGGGAATCCGTGCAAGCAGGTCGCGATCGGCCATCCCTCGCGGGTGTACTCGTATGCAGTCGCCATGTGGTGTGCTCCGTTGCGTTCTCGCGCCATCGGCGGCGCATCATCGATCCTATAGGATCTTTGCCACGACGCGTCAAGGGCGGATCCGAGGATCCGAGGGATCAGCGGAGACCCCGCCGTCAGACGCGGCGGCTGCGCGACCGTGCGCGCGGGATCAGCGGTCGGTGTCGCGCAGGGAGCGCGCCCGCACCTTCTCGAGGTGCGCGCGCATGCAGGCGACGGCCGCCTCGGCGTCGCCGCGCTCGACCGCGTCGAGGATCGTCTCATGCTCGGCGACCGCCTCGCGGACGTCGTCGGGCCCGCCCATGACGGCCTGGCGCATCCGATGCGTCAGGGCGCCGAGCCCGTCGTGCATCTCCAGCAGGTAGTGATTCCCGTTCGCGAGGAACAGCTGCCGATGGAACTCGCCGTCCGCGGCGAAATAGGCCTTCGTCACCTCGAGCGGCACGCCCGCGTCGTCGTGGGCGGCGATGACCGCCTCGGCCGCGTCGACGTGCCCCGCATGCGCTGCGCGGAGCGCGGTCACCGCGGCAGCGCCTCCCCTGACGGCGCCGCCGGCAGCGGCCGTCTCGATGACCAGGCGCGCGTCGAACAGCTGCTCGAGCTCCTCGGGCGCGAGCGGAGGAGCCACGCGGTAGCCGCGCAGCGCCTCGCGGGTCACGAGGCCGGTGCGCTCCAGCTGGACCATCGCCTCCCGCACGGGCGTCGGCGACACGTCGAGAAGGCGGGCCATCGAGTCGATCGACAGGCGCGCACCCGGCTCGACCTCGCCGGTCAGCAGCATCTCGAGGATCAGATCGTACACACGGTCTCGCAGACCGCGCCGCTCGATCTCGACGACGCGTCCCAGCGGCAGACTGCTCACGCGTGCTCCTCCTCGGCGCTCACTCCGTTCCGGGCCGCCGGACCCCGTCGCTCTGGGCGAGGGATCCCGCTTCGTCGAGAATACGGCCGAACGCCTCGGGATCATGTGCGAAGCGACCGAGGAAGAGCCCGTCGACGGCCGCGCCGATGCGCGAGATCAGCCCCGGTCCGGCGCTGCCGCCGTAGAGGACGGCCGAATCGGCGGCCATGCCCATCGCCCGCAGCGCCGCGCGCAGCTCCGCGCACACGACGCGGATGTGCTCGTCGGGCGCCGGCTCCGGCGCTCCGATCGCCCAGACCGGCTCGTATGCCACGAGCACCCGCCCGTCGCGTCCTGCGGCGAGCGCGGGGGCGAGCGACGCCTGGAGCTGCCGCACGGCCGCACGCGCCGCATCCTGCGGTGCCCCCTCGCTCTCCTCCCCGACGCACACGAGCGGCGTCAACCCCGCGGCGAGGATGGCGTCCGCCTTCCGCGCGACGGTCTCGTCGGTCTCGCCGAAGTGGCGACGCCGCTCGGCATGGCCGACCTCGACGAGGCTCACCCCGAACTCGGCGAGCTGCCGCGGCGACACCTCCCCTGTGAACGCGCCGTCGTCCCAGTGCGCGTCCTGCGCGCCGACGCGCAGCGGCCCGTCGGCGGCGACCGCCGCGACCTCCGCGATCGACAGGAAGCCCGGGATCGCGAACGGCTCGACCGCCCCCGAGCGCACGGCGGGATGCGCTCGGCTCAGCTCATCCACGGCGCGAGCCCAGGTCATCGTGCGCTCGCGACCGAAGTAGGCCTTCAGGCTCGCGCCGACGACGAAGCGCGCCACGGTTCAGTCGCCCTCGTACGCGCAGATGTCGTTGACCTTGTCGTTCGACGCGCTGGACGGGTCGAACGTGTACGTCAGCCACTCCGCGGCGAGACGGCGCGCCAGCTCGATGCCCACCACGCGCTGGCCCATGCAGAGCACCTGCGCGTTGTTCGACAGGATCGAGCGCTCGACCGAGAACGAGTCGTGCGCGGTCACGGCGCGGATGCCCTTGACCTTGTTGGCGGCGATCGCGACACCGAGCCCCGTGCCGCAGATCAGGATGGCCCGGTCGGCTTCGCCGCGCGCGATGCGCTCGGCCGCCTCGATCGCGATCCGGGGGTAGGACGTGTGCCCGTCGGCGTCGACGCCGACGTCGGCGACGCTCTCGACGAGGTCGCTCGCCTCGAGGTCTCCCTTGAGGATCTCCTTGTACTGGTAGCCGGCGTCGTCGCAGCCGACGATGAGGCGCAGGGCCATGGTCACTCCTTCGGTCTCGTGGGGATCACGTCGTCGCGGGCGCGTCGACGAAGGCGCGGTGGACGGTGCGGCAGACGAGCGCGAACGACACCGCTCCCGGGTCGGGCGTGCCGATCGACTTCTCGCCGTGCGAGCGAGCGCGGCCCAGCGTCGCGACGAGGTCGGCGGTCGACCGGGCAGCCGCCTCGGCGGCATCGGTCGCGGCAGCCCATGCGTCGCCGAGGCGGCGGCCGGCGGCGACCTCGGCGCTCAGCGTCTCGGCGAAGGGCACGATGGCGTCGACCATCGTCTTGTCGCCCACCTCGGCCTTGCCGAACGCCCGCACGGCGTCACTCGCCGCGCGCACGCCGTCGGCGACCCGCTGCGCGGTGACGGCCTCGTCGTCGGTCAGGGCCGTGCCGACGGTCTTCAGGATCTCGGCCCAGATCGCCCCCGAGGTCCCGCCCGCCTTGTCGCTCCAGGCCTCGGCGGCATGCGCGAGCACCGTCTGGGCGCCGGCGCCGGCCTCGCTCGCGCGGCGACCGGCGTCGCGAGCAGCATGCGAGCCGCGCTGCATGCCGATGCCGTGGTCGCCGTCGCCTGCCACCCGATCGATGCGGCCGAGCTCGTCGGCGGCGTCGTCCAGGGCCTGCGCGACATCGGCGAGGGCGCCCGCGATCACGTCGCCCAGAGCCCGCGAGGCCTCGGACGCGGGGCCGATCGGCAGCTGCGCATCCTCCTCGTCGACATGGACCTCGACGCGACGCTGCGGAGCGACCGCTCCCTTCCGGTACCCGTGGCTGTCGGCGGGCGCGGCCCACAGGCGCTCGAGCTCGTCGTCCAGCCACAGCAGGGTGAGCGAGCAGCCCGCCATGTCGAAGCTCGTGCAGAGCTCGCCGACCTCGGGTTCGACCACGGTCGCGCCCGCCTCGTCGAGCAGGCGGTGCACGGTGCGGTAGACGACGAAGAGCTCCTCGCTCTTCACGCTTCCGAGGCCGTTCAGCAGCGGCACCACGCGCGCCCCGGCGACGGTCACGCCGTCGGGCAGCTCCTCGAGCAGCTTCGCGACGAACATCCCGGCCAGGCCCTCGGCCGTCGGGATGTCCACCTCGTCGATCCCGGGCTCGCCGTGGATGCCGAGGCCCACGGCCATCCGCCCCTTCGGCACCTCGAAGAGCGGGGCGTCCGCCCCCGGCATCGTGCACCCGCCGAACGCGACGCCGAACGAGCGCGTGCGGGCGTTGGCGTGCCGGGCGAGGCGCTCGACGTCGTCGAGGTCCATGCCGGCCTCGGCCGCGGCGCCCGCGATCTTGAACACGACGAGGTCGCCGGCGATGCCGCGGCGCTTCTCCTGCTGATCGGCCGGGGCGCTCCAGACGTCGTCGGTCACGAGCACCGTGCGCACGTCGTGCCCCTCGGCGTTCAGGCGGTCCTGCGCCTGCGTGAAGTGCAGCACGTCGCCGGCGTAGTTGCCGTACGACAGCAGGACGCCGCGGCCCTGATCGGCGGCCTTGGCCACCGAGTACACCTGCTGCGCCGAGGGCGAGGCGAACAGGTTGCCCATGGCCGCTCCGTGCGCCAGGCCGGGCCCGACCAGGCCGCCGAAGGCCGGATAGTGGCCGCTGCCGCCGCCGACGACGAGCGCGACGGTCGGCTCATCGGCCGCCGTGGCGCGGACCACGCCGCCCGGCACGCGCTGCACCCAGCGCGCGGCCGCATCGGCGAAGCCCTCGGTCATCTCGTCGGCGAACGCCGCAGGGTCGTTGAACAGTCGCGTCATCGCGCCGCCTCCTCGTGGACGTCGTCATCCGTGGTCGAGCACGATCCTATAGGATATTTTCCACATCATCCAGCGTTGCTCTCGACCACCGCACATGGGCTCGCCGGCAGGGGCGCCCTTCGCCCCGCAGAATGTCTGCGGAGGGGCTCACGGTCCCGCGGTCTCGGGAATCGCGTCAGGATCCCGCACCTGCGACAACCTCCCCCATGACCGCCCGTGAACCGCGCGGTCGGAACGAGAGGACATGCGCATGAGGACACGGATGCGACACGGGATGGCCGCGGTGGCGGTGGGCGCGGTCGCGCTGCTCGCGGCGGGGTGCGCGTCGGCGCACGGGGCCGAGATCGCCGCGAGCGCCGAGCCCGGCGACGTGGTCGAGGGCATCGAGCTGCCCGAGCGGGACCTGGCCGCCTGGAGGCTGCCGCTGCCGAGCCTGTTCCCCGGGGTCGAGGGCGGTCTCGGGAACCACGCCGAGAACGTGCTCGTCGCGGCATGCCTCGAGGGAGCCGGCCTCGACTGGCCGATCCCCGAGGAGGACGTCGCGGAGATCGACGCGAGCACGCACGGCCGGGCCCCGCTCACTCAGGAGTGGGCTGACGCGCACGGGTACCACACGGCGGGCGAGGTCGACGTCGCGGGCCAGGAGGCCCATCAGCTGCTGAACCGGATCGCGGGCTCGACCCCCGGGTTCGAGACGGCCTTCCAGGACTGCCTCGACGGCGTCCGCGAGCAGCACGACTGGTCGCGCATCGAGGTCGAGATCATCAACGGGATCCTGTCGCCCGGTCTCACCTTCGCGGCCGAGCGCGCCGCGGAGGACGAGGAGGTCGCGGCGGCGGCGAGGACGTGGTCCCGGTGCCTCGCCGAGGCCGGGTTCGAGCGGCGCACGGACGACCCGACGCTCATGCCGACGACTGCCGACGCGGAGGACTGGGGCCTCACGGGCCTCAAGGACGTCGTCCCCTGGCCTGCGCCGACGGCCGCCGAGATCGAACTGGCCTCCGCTGACGCAGCATGCCGCGCGACGAGCGGGTGGAACGCCGAGCGCTACGACGCGGAGTGGACGGCGCAGGTCGCCTACATCGTCGAGCACGCCGACGAGATCCGCGCGCAGCGCGACCGCTGGTCGGAGCTCCGCACGGAGATGCTGGCGGCCGTCGACGGCTACACCGTCGAGGGCTGACCGACGTGAGCAGCGTGCCGGCCGATCTCGGCTCCGAGAGCGACCTCCCCCTCGCGGCGAGAGCCTCGGCGCGAACCGCCGCGGATGGCGCGAGGGCCGCGTTCGAGAGCCTCTTCCGCGCGCACTTCGCCACGGTCCTCCGCTTCGCGGAGCGCCGCGTCGACGACCGCGAGCAGGCGAGGGAGATCGCGATGGACAGCTTCGAGATCGCGTGGCGCCGCTTCGACCCCGCGGCGCCGTTCGAGCTGCCCTGGCTGCTGCGCACGGCACGGAACCGCATCGGCGACGCCTACCGGAAGCGCGACAGGGAGCGCGCGGCGACCGCGCACCTCCTCGAGGCGGGCCGGCACGCCGACGGGTCGGATGGCTTCGAGAGCGCCGAGCTCGCCATCGCGATGGCGGGGCTGCGGCCGAAGGAGCGCGAGGTCCTCGTGCTCGTGTACTGGGACGGACTCTCCGCGGCAGACGCCGCGAAGGTGCTGGGATGCGGCGAGGCCGCGGTGTGGAAGCGGCTGAGCCGGGCGCGGGACGCGCTCCGCTCCCGCCTCGCGGCACCCGCCGAGCCCCGCGAGACAGAGAGCAGGTGAGTGGGAATGCAGTGGACGGATGAGCGGATCGCCGAAGGGCTCCGCGCGATGGATCCCGCGGCCTCGGGCGCGGATGCCCGGCCGACCGCGGCGGAATGGGCGCGCCTCGAGCGCGCGATGGACGGGAGGCGCCCTGGGCGGTCGCGCACGGCCATCCGCGTGGCCTGGATCACGCCGCTCGCGGCGATGGCGCTCGCGACGGCGGTGGTCGTCGCCGCCCAGGTCGCGGCGCCCGCACCCGCGGTGGCGGTGACACCGCCCCTGCTCGAGGCCGCGCCGCTCGCGGCATCCCTCGACGAGGTCGTGGACGAGTCGCTCGCCGCACTGGAGACCGCGAGCACGGCCGGAGAGCGCGGCGGCTGGCATGTCACCTGGCACTACGACCGCGAGATCGCGGATGAGCGCGTCATCGCCCCCTTCTGGGCGCGCTGGGTCTGGGACGACGACGGCACCGGCCACCTCGAGACGGTCCCCGGCGACGCCTACTCGATCGAGGACGGCGAGGTCGTCGAGAAGGAGTTCCCGCTTCCGCCCGCGGCCAAGGGCATGACCGCCGAGGAGTGGGACGAGGCGAGCTACGAGGGATGGTTCTACGAATCTCCCCCGTCGGACGCCGACGCTCTCGCGGCGTACCTCAGGGAGCGTGCGTATCTGCCCGAGGAGGCTGACGGCCTGCAGGTGTGGGGTGCGGTCGACGCGCTCCTCGACGAATGGACGCTGTCCGGAGAGCAGTCCGCCGCGGCTCTCGAGCTCCTGATGCGGACGGGGGATGTCGAGCTGCTCGGCTCGGTGACCGATCGTCTCGGGCGCGAGGGCGTCGCGCTCTCCGTCACCACCGAGAAGCGGCCGGCGTTCGACGTGACCGTCGTCCTCGACGAGGACACGCGCCAGTTCATCGCGGCCGACGTCGTGTACCGGGGCGGCAGCGACACGCTCGATCTGCCCGCCGACACCGTGATCGAGTACACGGCGTGGGGCGCGTCCCCCGAGGACTGACGGAGCCGCACGCCCCGACACCTCGTGTCAACCCCCTTGTGCTGACATGGCTACGTCCATGCACTACCGTGTGCGCATGCGCGCCATCCGTCGCTTCACCGTCCGACCCGTCCTCCCCGCCCCAATCGCGGCGCTCGGCAGCCTCGCCGGGAACCTCAGATGGTCCTGGCATCCCGCCACGCAGGATGTCTTCGCCGAGGTCGCGCCGGACGCGTGGGCCGCGACGCACGATCCCGTGCACGTGCTCGGATCGGTCTCGCGCGAGCGGCTCGACGAGCTCGCCGGTGACGACGGCTTCCTCGCGCGCCTCGGGCAGGCGGAGGCGAGCCTCGAGCGCTACCTCGCCGAGGACCGCTGGTATCAGCGCCAGGTCGCGGATGGCCCGCGCGCGATCGCGTACTTCTCCCCCGAGTTCGGGATCACGGCGGTGCTGCCGCAGTACTCCGGGGGCCTCGGCATCCTCGCGGGCGATCACCTCAAGGCGGCGAGCGACCTCGGCGTCCCGATCGTCGGCGTGGGCCTGCTCTACCGACACGGCTACTTCTCGCAGGCGCTGTCGCGCGAGGGCTGGCAGCAGGAGAGCTACCCGCTGCTCGACCCCGACGAGCTGCCGATCACGGCTCTGCGCGAGCCGGACGGCACGCCCGCGACGATCTCGATCGCCCAGCCCGGCGACCGCGATCTCGTCGCGCGCATCTGGGTCGCGAGGGTCGGGCGCGTGCCGCTGCTCATGCTCGACACGGCGGTCGAGGGGGCCCCGGATCACCACGTCGCCGTCACCGACCGCCTGTACGGCGGCAACAGCGAGCACCGGCTCCGCCAGGAGCTGCTGCTCGGCGTCGGCGGCGTGCGCGCGCTGCGGGCCTACAGCCGCCTGACCGGCGCGCCCGTGCCCGAGGTGTACCACACCAACGAGGGGCACGCCGGGTTCCAGGGGCTCGAGCGCATCCGCGAGCTCACGGTCGACGCGGCGGGCCCGCGCCTCGACATCGACGCGGCGCTCGAGGTGTGCCGCGCCTCGACCGTGTTCACGACGCACACGCCCGTGCCCGCGGGCATCGACCGCTTCCCCCGCACGCTCATCGAGCAGTACTTCGCATCCGACGGCGCGACGCCGGGCGTGCCGCTCGACCGGGTCCTCGCGCTCGGCGCAGAGAGCTACCCGGGCGGCGACCCCGGCGTGTTCAACATGGCCGTGATGGGCTTCCGCCTCGCGCAGCGCGCGAACGGGGTCTCGCAGCTGCACGGACACGTGAGCCGCGAGATGTTCCACGGCCTGTGGCCCGCGTTCGACGAGGCGGAGGTGCCGATCACCTCCATCACGAACGGCGTGCACGCCCCGACGTGGGTGGCTCGCGAGTTCCAGCAGCTCGTGGCCGAGCTCGGCGCCGACCCCGACGGCGACCCCGCGGAGTTCGCGCAGGCGATCGTCACCGCGCCGTCGCGCCGCATGTGGGAGCTCAAGCGCGCGATGCGCGAGCGGCTCGTCCTCGATGCGCGCGATCGGCTGCGCGCCTCGTGGCGCAAGCGCGGCGCGGCGGAGGCCGAGCTCGGCTGGATCGACGACGCACTCGATCCGGATGTGCTCACGATCGGCTTCGCGCGGCGCGTTCCGTCGTACAAGCGCCTCACCCTCATGCTCCGCGACCCCGCGCGACTCAAGCGCCTCCTGCTCGACCCCGAGCGGCCCATCCAGCTCGTCGTCGCTGGCAAGGCGCACCCCGCCGACGACGGCGGCAAGAAGCTCATCCAGAATCTCGTGCGCTTCGCCGACGACCCCGAGGTCCGCCACCGCATCGTGTTCCTGCCCAACTACGACATCGCGATGGCCCTGCCGCTCTACCCGGGCTGCGACGTCTGGCTCAACAACCCGCTGCGCCCCTACGAGGCCTGCGGCACGAGCGGCATGAAGGCCGCGCTGAACGGCGGGCTCAATCTCTCGATCCTCGACGGATGGTGGGACGAGTGGTTCGACGGGGACAACGGCTGGGCCATCCCCTCGGCCGACGGCCTCGACGACCCCGACAAGCGCGACGACCTCGAGGCCGCCGCGCTCTACGACCTCGTCGAGCGCGAGATCGCGCCGCGGTTCTACGACCGCGACGCCGACGGGCTGCCCATCCGCTGGCTCGAGATGGTGCGGCACACGCTCGTGTCGCTCGCCCCGAAGGTGCTCGCGACCCGCATGGTGCGCGACTACGTCACCGAGCTCTATGCGCCGGCCGCGACGTCGGGACGGGCGCTCGACGACGGCTTCGCCGCGGCGATCGACCTCGCGGCCTGGAAGGCGCGCGTCGCGGCCGGATGGCACGCGGTGCGCGTCGAGCACGTCGAGTCGAGTGGCCCTGGCGACGCCGCCGAGGTCGGCGCCGAGCTGTCGGTGCGCGCGTTCGTCGCGCTGGGCGACCTGCGGCCGGCGGATGTCGCGGTGCAGCTCGTCTCGGGGCGCGCGGTCGGCGAGGACGAGATCGCGGACCCGACGTACACGGCGCTCTCGCCGGTGGAGAGCTACGAGGGCGGACGGGTCTGCTTCGCGGGCGGGATCACCCTCGACCGCTCGGGCGCGTTCGGGTACACCGTGCGCGTCGTGCCCCAGGAGGAGCACCTCGCCTCGGTCGCCGAGCTGGGCCTGGTCGCCACCGCGTAGGGTCGAGCGGCCCGGCCCGCGTCAGAGCGGAGCCTGCAGCGACTGCATCACGACCACGGTGCGCGGCGCCATGACGAGCGGCGCCTCCACCGTGACGCGCGTGCCCGGGGGCACCGCCTCATCGGTCGAGAGCACGACGTCGCCCATGCTGATCCACTCGTTCTCGGGGAACGTGATCGTCACCTCGGTCTCGCCCGCGTTGAACCAGAACAGGAACGAGTGGTCGACGAGCTGCTCGCCGTGCGGGCCCGGCTCGCGCAGCGGACCGCCGGACAGGAACATCCCGATGGTCCTGAGCCCGCCATCCGCCCAGTCGGCCGTGCGCATGCGGCGCCCCTCGGGGTGCAGCCAGACGAGGTCGGCCGGGCCGCCCTTGATCGTCGGCGACCCCTCGAACCAGTGCCGCTGCCGCAGCGCCAGGTGCTCGCGCCGGAGCCTGAGCGCCGCCTTGGTGAGCTCGTACACGTCGAGCCACGCGTCGTCGGGGCGCCAGTCCATCCACGAGATCTCGTTGTCCTGGCAGTAGGCGTTGTTGTTGCCGCGCTGCGTGCGGCCGCGCTCGTCGCCGGCCGTGATCATCGGCACGCCGTTCGACAGGCACAGCGTCATCATGAGGTTCGCGGCCTGGCGACGGCGCAGTGCGACGATCTCGGCGTCGTCGGTCTCGCCCTCGACGCCGTGGTTCCAGGACCGGTTGTTGTCGGTGCCGTCGCGGTTGTCCTCGCCGTTCGCCTCGTTGTGCTTGTGGTCGTAGCTGACGAGGTCGCGCACGGTGAAGCCGTCGTGCGCCGTGATGAAGTTCACCGAGTTGTACGCGGAGCGGCCGTCGTCGGCGTAGAGGTCGCTCGAGCCCGCGAGCCGCGTCGCGACGTCCTTGATCTGCGCGTGCCCGCGCCAGAAGTCGCGGATGGTGTCGCGGTACTTGTCGTTCCACTCGACCCACGGCTGCGGCAGGCGGCCGACGAGGTAGCCGTCCATCGACGCGTCCCACGGCTCGGCGATGAGCTTGACGTGACGCAGCACCGGGTCCTGGTCGACCGCGATGAGGAACGCGCACGCGAAGTCGATGTCGTAGCCCGTGCGCGTGAGCGCCGAGGTGAGGTCGAACCGGAACCCGTCGACGTGCATCTCGGTGACCCAGTAGCGCAGCGAGTCGAGGATGAGGCGCAGCGCGTAGGGGTCGCCCGTGTTGACGGTGTTGCCGCAGCCCGTGACATCCCAGTAGGTGTCGTCGAACCCGCCGTTCTCCGGGATCAGCCGCTTGTAGAAGCCGCGGTCGTCGAGCCCGCGGAACGAGAGGGTCGGCCCGTGGGGGCCGGCCTCCGCCGTGTGGTTGTAGACGACGTCGAGGATGACCTCGATCCCCGCTCCGTGCAGCGCCTTCACCATCCGCTTGAACTCGTCGACCTGCTCGCCGCGATCGCCCGACGACGAGTACGCCGCGTCGGGCGCGAAGTAGGACAGGGTGTTGTAGCCCCAGTAGTTGACGAGCCCGCGCTCGAGGAGGCCCGGCTCCGAGAAGAACTGCTGCACGGGCAGCAGCTCGACGGCCGTGACGCCGAGGTCGCGGAGGTACTCGACGACCGCCGGCTCGGCGAGGCCCGCATAGGTGCCGCGCAGGTGCTCGGGGACGCGGTCGTGCAGCTTCGTGAACCCCTTCACGTGCAGCTCGTAGATGACCGTGTCGCGCCAGCGCGTCTTCATCGGCTCGTCGTCGCCCCAGTCGAACGACGGGTCCACGACGACGCTCCGCGCCGTGTACGCGGCCGAGTCGGTGTCGTCGCGCACGGCGGGGTCGTCCTCGCGGACGCCGAAGATCGGCTGCTCGGCGATGATCGTGCCGCTCGTGGCGAGACCGTACGGGTCGAGGAGGAGCTTCTGCGGGTTGTGCCGGAGGCCCTGCGCCGGATCCCACGGGCCGTCGACGCGGTAGCCGTAGCGCTGCCCGGGGCGGATGCCGGGAAGGGCGCCGTGCCAGATGCTCTGGGAGTGCTCGGTGAGCTCGTGCCGCGTCTCGGAGTTGTTCTCGTCGAACAGGCACAGCCACACGCGCGTCGCGTTGGGCGCGTAGACCGCGAAGTTCGTCGACTCCTCGCTCCAGGTCGCTCCGAGCGGCCAGTTGCGTCCTGGCCAGATGGCGGCTGTCTCACCCATGCGGGTCCAGATCTCCGGGCTCACAGGGCGATTGTCCCAGGCTCAGATGACAGAACCCGCCGTTCCGGTAACCGGATGGCCACAGTACGGACACAATGCGCGCCGGTCACCCGAGCGCGGCGTCGATCTCCTCGCGCGTCGGCATCGCGGGCGCGGCCCCGGGCCGGGTCACCGCGATCGCGGCAGCCGCCGTCGCCGCCTCGACGGCCGCCTCGAGCGGCTCGCCGCGGGTGAGCCACGCGACGAGCACGCCGACGAACGTGTCGCCCGCGCCCGTCGTGTCGACGGCCTCGACCTCGCGCGCCGCCACGGCGGCGACGATGTCGCCGCCGCGTGCGATGAGCGCGCCCTTCGACCCGCGCGTGACGATGACCGTGCCCGCCTCCGCGCTGAGGCGCCGCGCGGCGGCCTCGACGTCGGAAGCGCCCGACAGCGCGAGCGCCTCCGACTCGTTCGGCACGAGGATGTCCACGAGCGGCAGCAGTCGCGCCGCCTCGGCGTCGACCGGGGCGGGGGTGAGCACCGTGAGCGCCTCGGCCTGCCGACCGGCGGCGAGGGCGCGCTCGACGAGGGCGAGCGGGCGCTCGAGCTGCACGACGAGGGCCGCAGCCGACGCGATCAGCGCGCGGTCGCCATCCGTCAGCTCCTCCTCGCCGTTCGCGCCCGCCACGATGACGATGCTGTTCTCGCCGCCGTCGAGCACGCTGACCTGGGCGATGCCCGTCGGCGCAGCGGATGTCCGCAGCGCGTCGGTCGCGATGCGCTCGCCCTCCAGGAAAGCGCGCAGCTCGCGCCCGAACCCGTCGTCGCCGACCGCGCCCGCGAACGCGACATCGGCTCCGGCGCGGCGAGCGGCCACGGCCTGGTTGAGGCCCTTGCCGCCGGCGCCCGTCGAGAAGTCGGAGCCGGCCATCGTCTCGCCCGGCTCGGGGAGACGCGGCTGCCGCGTGACGAGGTCCATGTTGGCGCTGCCGAGGACGACGATGGGGCCCGTGCGGTTCACGACGTCCACGCTAGTGCGCGCCCGGTCTCGCCAGTCACAGGCGCACGTCCCCCACGAGATTCACGCGGATGCCCATGCGGTCGAGCATGGCCGCCTTCGCGACGAGCGCCCGGTCGGCCGTGGCGGCGTCGGGCGCGTAGACCACCTGAGCGTGGTTCGCCTTGTGCCGGGCCATGAACTGGTCACGCGTGATGCCGTGGAGCACGACATGCGCGATGGGCCACTCGGGGTTGGTCGCCTGCTTCCGGCGCGCGGTCTCCTCCTCGGGCAGCTCGATCGCGGTTCCGCGGAAGATGTCGGCCTGAAGCACGCCGTCCGCGATGAAGACCCGCGAGATGACGAGCTCCCCCGGCCGGGACACGCCGTTGATCGTCGACCCGCCGGCCGGGAAGAACACCGGGTCCTGGCGCCATCCCTCGGCCTGGTCCCACCCGCCCAGGTGCGATCCGGGGACCGAGCCGGAGATCTCGTAGACCCAGACGAAGTCGCCCTCGTAGTCCTCGCCCCAGCGGACGTCGTGCAGGGTGTTGTCGGGCACGAGACCCATCGCCGTCCACACCCGGTCGGTCACGAGCGCATCGACGGCGACACCCTCGTCGGCCTCGTTGAAGTGCGGGAGAGCGCGGCCTGCGAACAGCTCGCGCTGACCGTCGCGCGAGAACACCGGTGGGCGCTCGGTGGAGTTGAGCACGCCTTCGGCGAGATCGGATGCCGGGACCAGGTCCTTGAGGCCCTGCTGGTACTGGATGCCCACGGCGTCCAGACCGAAGTCATCGGCGATGCGCAGGGCCGCGATGTACATCTTCATCTGCCAGCGCACCTGCGACTCGGTGAGCTCTGACGCCTCATCGCTGCCGAAGCGGAACCTCATTCCGCGGTCGACCAGCCAGTCGCGGGCGGCGTCGGCTTCCGCGTCCGGCACCGTCAGCATCTCGGCGTACAGGGCGGACTGCGACAGACGCTCCTTGTAGATGCCGGTCGGGTTCAGCAGCTCGTCGTCGAAGATGGCGTTGTACATGCCCATGCAGCCCTCGTCGAACACGCCGATGATCGCCTTGTCCGCGAGCAGCTGATCGCCCAGCGCGCGACCGAGGTCCCGCTCGGGAGACGCCGGCAGCTCGGGCAGCGGCCGCACGTGAGAGGCGTCGTGCGTGATGCGACCGGTCTCGACCCACTCGCGGATCCCGCTCCGGAACCACTCGTCCTGGAAGTCGGTCGACCAGATCGTGGCGTAGTCCTTGCCCATCTTCGTCAGGCCCGCGTTGAGGCCCAGGAGGCCGACGAGGCCCGGCCAGTCGCCCGCGAAGTTCGCGACCGTCAGGACCGGCCCGCGATGCGTGCGGAGACCCGCCAGGACGTGGTGCGAGTACTGCCACACCGCCTCGGCGACGATGAGCGGCGCGTCGACCGGGATCGTCTTGAACACCTCGAGGCCCATCCGCTGACTCGAGATGAACCCGTGACCCGTCGCGGGATCGACGTCGTTGGCGCGGATGACCTGCCACCCCAGGTCGTTCAGCACGCGCGTCACCGCGGACTCGAGCGCGACCTGCGTGGGCCATCCTGCGACGTTCGCGGACTCGCGCAGATCGCCCGACGCGATGAGATACGCCGTCTTCGGGGCGAGCGCGGGCCGCGTGGACGGTTCAGGGAATGCGTAGGACATGGGGCTCCTTCAGCGGTGCGTCGCGATGACGCGGTCGATCTCGGCGAGGGCGGCGGCGTCCGGCTCGTCGAGCGCCATCCGGCATCGCCCATCCGCGACCCCCATCGCGCGGTAGGCGGCCTTCATGCGCGGCATGTCGCCGCCGATGACCGACACCACGTCGTCGACGGCGGCCTGCGCACGGGCGATCGCGTCCGCGTCACCGGAGTCGGCAGCGGCTGCGAGTGCACGGAACGGCTTCGGCAGCACCGACGAGACTCCGGACACCACGCCTTGGGCGCCGACCTCTCCGGCCGCGACGAGGTCGCGATCCGCTCCCGTGTAGATGACGAAGTCCGCGGGCACCGCCGCGCGATAGGCCGCGATCTGCTCGAGGGAGAGCTCGCTGGCCTTGATCCCGACCACGTTGGGCAGCTCGGCGAGGCGGGCCAGAAGCTCCGGCGAGACGGGGTTCCCCGTGCGGGCCGGATACGCGTAGACGTACAGCTGCCCGTCGCCGACCGCCTCGGAGATGGCGGCGAAGTACGCGAACAGACCGGCCTCCGACGAGGGGAGGTAGTAGGGGGTGACCGCGGCGAACTCGCGGGCACCCAGGCGGCGGGCGATCTGCACGCGGCGGACCGCCTCGAACGCGCTGGTCGCCCCGACGTGCACGACGACGCGCATGGCGTCGGCGAGATCCGCCAGCGCGGCCTCGACGAGCTCGGCGAACTCGGCGTCGTCGACGGCCGGGAATTCGCCCGTCGTCCCGAGGACGAAAGCCCCTTCGTTCCCCGACTCCGCGACGTAGCGGAAGATCGCGCGGCTCCCCTCGAGGTCGAGTCGGCCGTCCGCGAGGAACGAGGTCGGCACGGCGGTGAGGATGTCTCGGCGGGTCATGAACGGGGCTCCTTGCGGTTCTTTCGCGCCGTGCGCTCGCGCGCAGGGTCGGCTTCGTCGTTGCGGATGGTCGATGTGAGCAGATCCGGGCGCGCGCGCAGCTCGTCGTGCGCCTCCTCGATCTCGGCGACGGTGTCCTCGCTGAGGACCGATTCGGCGAAGGACCGACGCTGCTCGGGCGATCGCCGCGCGTTGCGGACGACCGGCACGATGATCGAGGCGATCGCGAGAGCGATGAGCACGAGTGCGATCGGGCTGACCACGCTGAAGAACGGCTCGGTCGGGAGGATCGCCAGCGTGCGAGCGAGATTCTGCTCTGCGAGGGGACCGAGAAGGAGGCCGAGCACCACGGGGCCTGCGGGGATCTCGAGGCGCTTGAAGGCGAGCCCGACGACACCGAACACGAGCATCTGGATGACGGCCGAGAGGCTGTTCGACGTGGCGTAGGTCCCGATGATGCAGAACACGAGGATGCCGCTCCACAGATAGGGCCGCGGGATGTCCAGGAGCTTCACCATCCCGCGCATGCGCACGAGGCTCAGCGCCAGGGAGAGCACCGTCGCGACGATCATGATCGTCGCGATCGAGACGACGAGCTCCGGGCGCTCGGCGAAGAGCGTGGGCCCCGGGGTGATGCCCCAGATGATCATCGAGCCGATCATGACGGCCATGACGGAGTCGCCCGGGATGCCGAGCGCCATGGTGGTCGTGAGGGACCCGCCGAGAGTCGCGCTCGAGGCGGTGTCCGAAGCCGCGACTCCCTCGATCGATCCCTTGCCGAACATCTCGGGGTGCCGCGAGACCGCGCGCGCCCGTTCCCATCCGATGAGACCGGCGATGTCGCCGCCTGCCGCGGGAACCAGACCCACACCGAGGCCGACCGCGCCGCTCACCGCGACCGCTCGCCCGGTCTGCCGCAGTTCGCGGCCGTTCGGGAACCAGCGCCCGAGCGACGAGATGGGACGCACCTTCGATGCGTGATGCGTGAGCAGCTGATCGAGCAGTTCCGCGATGCCGAAGAGCCCGATGATGACGGCGATGAAGTTGAGGCCCTCCGACAGCTCGAGCACTCCGAAGGTGAAGCGCTGGTCCGCTGTCGCGGCATAGGTGCCCACGGTTCCGAGCATGAGCCCGATCAGGCCCGCGAGGATCCCCTTCATCATGGACTTCGACGAGATGCCGATCATGATCGCGATGCCGAACACCACCAGGGCGAACAGCTCGGGCGAGCGGAAGTGGTTCCTGGCCAGCGTCGCGATCGGCACGGCGAGTGCGGCGAAGAGGATGACGGAGGCGAGGATCCCGACCGCGCTGACGATCGCCGAGATGGTCAGGGCGAGCCCCGCTCTTCCCTGTTTCGCCATGGGGTATCCGTCGAGCGTGGTCGCCACCGACGCGGGTGTGCCCGGCGTGTTCACGAGAATGGCCGGCACCCGGTCGCCGAAGTTCGCGGCGACGTAGATGGTGAGCAGGACCGCGAGTCCCTGGACAGGGTCGAGCGTCATGGTGAACCCGGCGGCGAGCGCGACGGCCATCGTCGCGGTGATGCCGGGGAACGCTCCGACCAGGAAGCCGAGGAGGAGTCCCACGCACATGTACAGGAGGACGGAGATGTCCATGAGGGACGACAGGCCCTCGATCAGCGGGTTCATAGCGGGATCCTCAACAGCAGGCCGAAGACGACGTAGACGAAGGCCGTCACCGCGACGGGATAGACGATGAGTCCGATCAGGCGCCGCTGTCCGAAGAGCAGCAGCAGAGCGAGCAGGTAGATCGCCGCCGCGATCGGGAACAGCTGGATGCGGTACCCGAATGCGATCACATCGGAGAACGACCAGAGAGCGAGGAACCCGCCCGAGACGAGCAGCGTGAGCACGACCCTGAGCGGGCCGCCGACGGCGACGCGCTCCAGGTCGCTCCTCGTCGACGGCGGTCGGGTGATCGCGATCGCGACGAGCACGAGCGAGACGACGATTCCGAGGACGCCGAGGACGAGCGGCCAGGTGCGCGCGTCCATCTGACCGGGCACTTCGCGCCGCAGCTCGATCTGCAGCCCCAGCGCGAAGTAGACCACGCAGAAGACCAGGGCGGTGCCTGCGAAGGCGATCTCGAGTGCTCGAGAGGGGCGGGGCGTTGTGCCCGGCTCCGTCTCAGCGTCGACGTTCATCAGCCGAGCAGCTCCTGGAAGCGAGTGAACTGCTCGTCGACGAAGGTCGTGAACTCCGCGGAGTCGCGGTACACCACGAGGTTGCCCGAGCTCTTCTGGAAGTCCTGGTAGGACTCGGTCTCGACCGCCTCCGCGATCGCGGACTCGAGGGTGTCGTGCACGTCGTCAGGAAGCCCTGCGGGGGCGTAGATCCCACCCCAGCCGCCGAACTCGATCTCCTCGCCGATCGCCTCCGCGACCGTCGGGACGTCGGGCAGGTCGGGATGACGCTCGTCGTGCATGATGGCGAGGATCCGGACCGACTCAGCCTGAGCGAGAGCCTCGCCGACTCCGGAGACCGCGGCCACGACCTCACCCGATGCAGCGGCGCTCACCGCCGTCGCGCCGCCGTCGTACGCGACCGGAGTGAACTGGGCCCCCGTCGCGTCGCCGAGGCCGAGAGTGGCGGCCTCCCAGATCGAGCCGGCGCCGGAATTGGCAACCGTCAGCGCGCCGGACTCACCCTGCTCGATGAGATCCTCGAGCGTCTCGATGCCGCTGTCAGCACTGACCGAGATGACGCCGGGCGCGAGCATGATCTGTCCGAGGAGGTCGTAGTTCTCCGGGAGCACGTCTGCGTTCTGGGTCGTGTTCAGCATGGAGATCTCGACCGGACCGAAGCCGATGACATAGCCGTCGGGCTCCTGCTCGGCGACGTACTCCATCGCCAGCGCTCCGGATGCCCCGGGCATGTTCTCGGGGATCACGCTGACGCCGAGGATCTTCTCGAGCTCCGTCGCGAGCGCGCGCGATGAGAGGTCGGAGCCGCCTCCCGCGTCAGCCTGGATGATGAGGCGGATGTCCTCTTCGGGATAGGACGAGCTGTCGCCGCCCTCAGCCACCGGCGTGCAGGCAGCCAGCGCGGTCGCGGCCAGGCCTGCCGCCGCGAACGCTGCGGTGAAACGGATGTACCGGGGCATCATTGCTCCTCTCGGCGCGGAACCGACGGGCTCTGTCGGCTGAGCCGAGTCTTGCACGTTTACTGTTAACAGTCAACGCTGACCGCGCTCAGATCATCCGAGGAGAGTCAGCGCCGAGCGACGAGCTCCAGCCGCATGCGCTCCTCCGCGCCTCGCAGATGCTCGATGAGCTCCGCCTCGGCGGCGGCTCGATCACCGGAGCGCAGCACGTCATACAAGCGCCGGTGCGCCTCAGACGACTCGTGCAGGTCGTCGTCGTGGTTGATCGTCACGTCGAGCAGAGCGGCGAACGTCGGCTCGTACTGACGCCAGGTCGCGAGAAGACGCGGATGCCGCGCCATCTCGTAGAAGAGCGAATGGAACTCGACGTCGGCCTTCTGGAAGGCGGGATGATCGCCCTCATCGGCTGCGACAGCCATCCGCTCGACGCATTGCCAGACGCGGCGCCACGGCTCGTCGTCCGTCACATCCATCGCGCGCTGAACGGCGAGCCGCTCGAGCGCGCCCCGCAGGCTGTACAGCTGCTCGACGTCATCGGCCGACAGCCCGAGGATGTAGATGCCCCTCGGGCGCCGCACCTCGACGAGGCCCTCGTAGCTCAGCTGCGAAACGGCGTCGCGCACCGGCCCGCGGCTCACCTGGAACTCCTCGGCGACACCCTCCTCCGTCAGGCGGTCGCCGGCCTGGAGCTCGCCGCGCACGATGCGCTGCCGGATGATGTCCGCGACCTGCGTTCCGAGCGATACGCCGCGCTCGACCTTGTCCCGCATCGTGCCTCCCTGAACGTCGTTGACTGTCAACAGAGTACGCCCAGAACGCGGCCGCGCCACCTCGGGTGACGCGGCCGCGGCGAGTCAGCGACCGGAGGCGACGAGCACGTCCCTCTCGAGGCGGGCGTACGAGGCCTCCATGCCGTCGGCCATCCCGGTCGCGAGGATCATGTCGCGCGTCTCCTTGTCGGGGTACTCGATGAGGAGCGTGATGAGGGTCGCGCCGTCCTCTTCGTACAGGTTGAGGTCGTTGAGCGTCTCGGGCCCTTCGGTGCCCTTCATGCGCTCCGTCGTGACAGCGCGCCGCGGAGCCTCGATGAGGAGCGCCTCCCCCTCGAAGCCGAAGGCCTCGCCCTCGGTCTCGCCGACCGGCGCCCACGACGTGCTGTGCCGGTCACCGGGAGCGAGCGCGACGACGCACTCGGTCATCTCCCACCCGTCGGGACCGAGCATCCACTGCCGCAGCAGGTCGGGGTCGTGGTGGGCCCGCCACACGAGCTCCCGCGGGCCCTCCACGAGACGCGTGATCCGCACGTGGGTGTCGTCGAGCTCCTCGACGCGCGTCCCCTTCCCCTGTGCGTAGGCGCGCAGGTCCTGGAGCACGGCGTCCAGCTGGGCCATGGCCATCCGCGTGCCCTCGATCGCACCCATCTCGACGACCTGCTCGAGCGCCTCGATCGAGTCGAAGTGGCTCGTGGTGACCATCCGCGTGCCGTCGCCCGCTTCCTCGAAGGAGAACGTCATGCGCAGGGAGGGAAAGCCCTCGAGCGGACGGCCCTCGTCGTCGACGAACCGGTCGATCACCGCGAACCCCCGCGGCTCGTCGATCTCGAGGAACTCCCACGACCCCGAGGAGCGCTCGCCGCGCGGGCCGGCCATCGTGTACTGCGCCATTCCCCCGACCGTGTGGTCGAAGGCCGTGAACGTCGCAGGCCAGCCGGGAGGACCCCAGAAGCGCTCGAGCTGGCGCGGGTCGGCGTAGGCGCTCCACACGCGCTCGATGGGCGCTGCGAAGTCTGCGACGACGGTCATGGTGAGACTCTCGGCGTCGGTGGTGACATCGGTGACGGGCATGTCAATCTCCTGATCCAGTGGTGTCGTGCGGTTCGGCCAGCAGGTCGTCGAGGCGCGCGATGCGGGCGCGCCACAGCTGCTCGTATCGGCCCAGCAGGGCCCTGGCGCGCGCGATCATCTCGGGGTTCGCGCGGACGAGCCGCTCGCGCCCCTCCGCGCGCTTGACGATGAGCCGCGCCTCTTCGAGCACGGCCACGTGCTTCTGGACCGCGGCGAACGACATGTCGTAGTCGCGGGCCAGTGCGGAGACGGACTGCTCGCGCTCGATCGTCCGACGCAGGATGTCGCGCCGCGTCGCCGCCGCCAGTGCGTGGAAGACACGGTCGATCTCCGTCTCGCTCAACTCCGTTTGTGCAACCATTTGGTTGTACGTTAGGGCCGCGGCGGGCGTGTGTCAAGGCCCGTTGCCACTGCACTCCTCGTGAAGGCAGCGGGGGTGACTGGCGCGACGGTCGTTCATCCCACCGACCGTGAGCGCGCGGTGCGCCCGAAGAACGCGGCTGCGAACATCCCCGCGGTCGCCCCGACGAGCACGGTCGCGATCAGCGCGTATACCAGCAGCCCCTGCGCCGTCGCATCGCGCAGGATCTCGACGAGGGACGCGGACCCGCCCGCGCCCTCGTGAGCCACCGCGAACGCCTGGTGAATGCTCGATCGCAGGGCCTCCGTCGTGTCGGCCGGCATATTCGGCGGCAGCGAGTCGTCGAGCGACGCGCGGAACGCGACGATCCCCACGGTCCTGGCCGCCGCAACGCCGAGCGCTGCCCCGAGCTCGCCGCCGACCTCCTGCGCAGCGGCGGCGGATCCGACGCGATGCTCCGGCGCACTCGATATGATCGCGTCACTCACCAGGGCCATCGCGGCCCCGTGGCCGAGTCCGATGACGGACACCGCGACGACGAGGAACGAGATCGCGCCGTCTGCGACCGCGATCGCGGTGAGCCCTGCACCGAGCGCGACCACCACGAGCCCCGCGGTGATCACACGAGCAGGAGACCACCGTCGAGCCATAGCGGGAGCAGCGAGCGCTCCGAGGATGTCCGTCACGATGTATGGCAGGGTCAGGACGCCGGCGACGAGCGGAGGGAAGCCTCCCGCCCACTGCAGGTGCTGCGTGAAGACGAAGAACAGTCCCACTGTGCCGATTCCGGTGATCAGCAGGGTCAGCAGTGACGCCGCGACGCGACGGTTCGCCAGCAGAGCTGGATCGAACAGGGGGTCGGCGGCCCGCCGCTGCCTCCGCACGAACAGGCCGAGGAGCGCAAGGCCTGCCGCGATGCAGGCGACGGCGCCCCAGAGCGAAGACGGCGCGTCGCCTCCCTCCGCACCGGCCGCGACCTCCTGCAGCCCGTAGACCAGCATCAGCATCCCCGACACCGACAGCGCGACACTGACAGCGTCGATGCAGCCCGCCCCGGGGTCGTGATGCTCCGGCAGAACGAACACTCCGAGCAAGACGAGCAGGAGCATCGGCGGGACGTTGATCAGGAAGATCGCACCCCACCAGAACCCCTCGATCAGCGCCCCGCCCAGCAGTGGGCCGACCGCGCCGCCGACCGTGAAGGCGCTGAACATGACGGCAATCGCGAGCCGACGCTGAGCATCGTCGCGGAACATCACGCGGAGCAGGGAGAACAGCGAGGGCATCAGAGTCGCACCGGCGATGCCCAGCAGTGCGCGCGTGACGATGAGCGCGACAGGAGTCGCCGCGAACGCCGCGACGACGGAGAGCACGGCGAATGCGAAGGCGCCGCAGAGGAGGAGCCTGCGGGCGCCGACCCGCTCCGAGACCCGGCCCATCGTGATCAGGAAGCCGGCGATGAGGAAGCCGTACGCGTGCACGATCCAGAGCGACTCCGTCGACGAGGCATCGAGATCCGCGACCAGCGTGGGAATGGCGAAGAACAGCGCGGTGAGATCGGTCGAGAGGGCGAGCATCGGAGCGACGAGCAGGGCGAGCCCCCACCATGCGCGAACCGGTGCCGCCGTGTCTCGCAATTTATGTTCCGTCATGGCACGTAATGTTACGGCTACACTGACTGCATGTCCACACCCTCCCGTCGCCCAGCTGGCGCGGGGCGCCCCCGCGACGCCCAGCTGGATCACGCCATCCTCGACGCGGCGCTGGCGATCCTGGACGAGGCGGGGTACCAGGAACTCAGCCTCGAGGCCGTCGCGCGGAAGGCCGGGACGTCTCGCCCCGCGATCTATCGACGTTGGCCGGGTCGCGCGCGTCTCGCACTGGCCGCGATCAGCTCACGCCTGGAGTCGCCGCGCTCCCCCGACACCGGATGCACCCTGTGCGATCTCGACGAGAGCATCTCGCTGTTCCTCGCCGCCTACCGACGGATCCGGCCGGACGTCCTCAGCGCCCTGCTCGCCGAGTGCGCGACGAGCGCCGATCTGAGAGCGCAGTACCTCGAGACGCTGATCGAACCCGCGCGGCGCGCAGTCGCCTGCACGATCGACCGGGCGGTCGGGCGCGGCGACGTGCGCCCCGATGCGGATCGGGAGGTGCTGCTCGACATGGTCGGCGCCCTCGTGCACTACCTCGCCCTGTTCGGCGACCGCCACATCACCGACGCCGAGGCGCAGCAGGCCGTCGAGATCCTGCTGCGCGGGGCCGCGCGAGACTACAACGCCCTCGTGGCGCACAGCCGCGCTCTGGAGCAGGCCGCGACATCCGACGCCGATCACCACAGGCACCATCAGTGACTGCGTCCGAGTCGGCGAAGCCCCGCACGACCTGCGCGATCCCGTCGGGCTCGACCGCATTGACAGCCGCCCCGGCGCACGTCATCGACTGATGACCTTCGGGGCGGCAACGGCCTTGAGGCCGGCGACACCGAACTCCTGCCCGTATCCGGACGACTTGGTGCCCCCGAACGGGACCTGGGGGTTGAGCACGCCGTGCTGGTTGATCCAAACGGTACCGGCCTGCAGGCGCTGCGCCACGGCGAGCGCCGCCTCAGGGTCGTCGGACCATACGGAGGCACCGAGACCTTGCTCGGCGGCGTTCGCGCGCGAGATCGCATCATCGACATCGCTGTACCGGATGACCGGGATCGCCGGCCCGAACTGCTCCTCGTCGACGAGCGCTGCTCCGTCGGAGATGTCCGCAACCACGGTCGGCTGGAAGAACAGAGGCCCGAGGTCGGCCGCGGGCTCGCCTCCGGCGACGATCCGCGCTCCACGGGCACGGGCGTCCTCGACGAGGCGCTGGACGATGTCGAACTGATTCTGGTTCTGCAGAGGCCCCAGGACGTTGCCCTCGTCGAGCCCCCGCCCCATCGGCATCGTGCGTGCGAGGTGCGCGAGCGCTTCGACGGTCTCGTCATAGACGGAATCGTGGACGTACAGGCGCTTGAGCGCGGCGCAGGTCTGCCCGGTGTTGATGAAGATGCCCCAGAACAGGTCCTCGGCGTGCGCGGCGACGTCGGTGCCCGGCAGGACGATGCCGGCGTCGTTTCCGCCGAGCTCGAGGGTGAGGCGGGCGAGGTTCTGCGCCGAGGCTTCGACGATCTTCCGACCCGTCGGTGTCGAACCCGTGAACATGATCTTGTCCACGCCAGGGTGCGCAGCGAGAGTCGATCCGATCTCCCGGTCGCCCGTGACGGCGGTGAGGACACCCGCGGGCAAGTGGCGGTTGAAGATCTCCACGAGCGCGAGAACCGAGAGCGGTGTGAACCCGCTGGGCTTGACGACGACCGTGTTGCCCATGCGCAGGGATGGCGCGATCTGCCAGACCGAGATCATCATCGGCCAGTTCCAGGGGCCGATCGCTCCCACCACTCCGAGTGCCCCATAGTGGACCTCGGCTCGCGCTGCGCCCGCCTCGAAGACGACTTCCGGTTCGAGAACGGTGTCCGCCGCGCTGCGGGTCCACACCGCGCACGCGCCGACTTCGAATCGGGCGTTGGGCCCGTCGAGCGGCTTGCCCTGCTCGCGAGACAGGATGACGGCCAGCTCCTCCGCATGGGCATCGATGTCATCGGCGATGGCATGCAGCACACGGCTGCGCTCCGCGTGGCCGAGGCCATCCCAGGCAGGCTGCGCGGCGCGGGCGGCGGACACGGCGGACTCGAGGTCGGCGAGGGTGTGGATCGGCGCGTAGCCGATGGTCTCCCGCGTCGCGGCATCAGGGATCGCACGACCCTCTGAGACGGGAACGGTGATGGCATCGAGGATGCTGGTGGCGGTCGTCATGATTGCTCCTGGGCTGAGTGGGGTGATCAGGCGGTACGGGTGAGCGTCGAATCGACGGCGTGGGGTGCGCGGTCGAGAACCTTCCGCGCAGCTGACAGGCCACTCTCGATGGCGCCGTCGATGAATCCGCCCCACCCTTCGGCGACGTCTGAGCCGGCGAAGACGACGCATCCATGTCCGGCGCGCAGCGCCGGCAGCCCCTGTGAGAGGTATCCGGTGCGGTGCATCGGCCAGGTCTCCCCCGACAGCGGATCGGCCGTCCAGTCGTGGCCCGTTGCAGCGACGACGGCGAGCCCGGGCACGAGCCTGTCCGCCGCGGCTTGCACGGCGGCGACATCGCTCGCGTCGATCGCGCGCGCATCAGGGCCGAAGCCGATGACGATGGTGCGTCCGTCCACGTGGTATTCGGATTGAAGGAAGGTGAAGGGATCGTCTTCGCTGCCGAAGGCGACGAAATGGGGAAGCTCTCCCTGGACCGCGAACCAGATCTTCGTACCGAGTCCGATCTGTCCGGCGGAGACCGCCCGCCCGGCGCTCTCCGGCAGCGGGGGCTCGAAGCGGATGCGGGAGAGTGCGTTCAGCGGAGCCGTCAGGATCACGGCGTCCGCGCGAGCGTGCGTGCCGTCTGCGAACTCCACGCGAGAGGGGCCGTCACCTTCGACCACGGCCGTCACTTCTGCGCCGAGTCGCAGCTCCGCGTTCGTGTCGGCGAGGATCGCTTCGGCCAGAGCGCGCGTACCGCCCGCGATCTTGTAACTCGCGCACGCCTCGAACATGACCCTCCAGTCACCATTGGCGACCGCAAGCCAGCGCAGGGCCTGAGTGTAGGCGGCCTCGCCGAGGCGCCCGTTGAAGTTCAGCGTCCAGAACGCGCGGAGGAGTGCGCGACGATTCTCGTCGAGATCCAGAGCGTCGATGCGCTCGGAGATCCCGCGGGCATCGAATGCCGCTCCGGGTGCAGAGCTCAGGGGCGAGAACGGCTGCGGGAAGACGGCACGCGCTTCTGCACCGAGCTCGCGGTTCGGCTCGTCCATGAGCTCGAGTAGCGCATCGGGCGCGACGACGGTCGGCTTTCCGTCCACGTGCCACCACGCAGTGGCGGGCGCTGGGCTGGCCACGACTCCGAGTCCGTAGCGATGGAGTTCGGCCCAGACGTACGGCTGCGTCCAGTGCACCCAGGTGCCGCCGAGCTCGATCTCGATGCCGAGCCGACGGTCGAACCATGTGCGTCCGCCGATGCGGTCGCGCGCTTCGACGAGGAGGACGCGTTTTCCGCTCCAGGTGAGTTCGCGTGCGGCGGTGAGGCCTGCGAACCCGGCTCCGACGACGATGACCTCGTAGTGCTGATCGATCATGGCGCTTCTCAGGAGTAGACGAAGAACTCGACCGTGGGCGCCAACACGGTCCACAGCGCGGCAGCGCCCTTGTTGAAGGAGGCCACCGAACCTGCGGTCAGCTCGAAGGGCTCGCCGCCCTCGGGCTCGATCCGCAGATGCCCTTCGAGGATGTACACGGTCTCGTCGGCGTGCCCGACGACACGCATTGCACCAGGCGCTTCTTCGGGGGTGACGAACCAGAAACCGGAGGACAGATGGGGTCGCCCGCCGTCGCCCGGGCGTCGGGTCCACTGGACGACGCCGACCTCGAACGGCTCCGCATTCGAGCGGTCGAAACGAGCGTGGCTGATGAAGTCTGGCATCGTGATCTCCTTTGTGGATGGTGCCGATCAGTCGTTCGGATAGGTGGTCTCGTTGAGGATGGTGAAGCGACTGTCAAAGGGGATGTGCACGACGCTCTGCGTCGAGTTCTCCCAGCAGAACATGCGTCCGACGGAGCGCTTCTCGTCGAGGTCGACCACCAGGAAGCTCTCCACCGGCATCACGCCTTCCTTCCAGAAGAAGATGACGATCCCGTCGGCGAGTTCGAACGCCTTCGTCTCGTCGACGTCGGCGAGACCGGCCTCGGCACCAGAGATGCAATGCCACACGAACGTGCCGCCATTGAGGTAGATGTGCTCGTACCGTTCGGTCTCGCTGTAGCGGTAGTAGATGCGCTTGCCCACGAGCTCGTCACTGCGACGACGGGGTTCGATCTCGCCCGTGCCGACGACCCGACCCGAGAGGAACGTCGTGTTCGTCCGTCCGATGCCATCCGCGATGGTGATGCCGCTGTCCGCGGCCGTGACCCGTCCGTCAGCGAGGTCGAGCACGAAGGTGAAGGAGTGCGTACGCGGCCCCTCGCCCTTGAGGACGTCGACAAGCTGGATGCCGGGGCGCACTTCGACGGCGCGGTACGGATGGATGCCCGCTGCGCCGGCATCGTCACCCTCGAGAAGGGTCCAGGTCAACTCACCGTCGGTATGGAACACGTGCCGGACCATCCATCCGTTGTCGTACGTGATGTCGATGGTCTGGCCGACGAGTGCGCTGCTGGCGGGCAGGCTCGGGTCGCCGAAGCCGCTGATCATCGCGGAGACGTCGGGCCAGTCACTCTGGGCGACGAAGTCCCGTGCCTGGACCTGGGAGTCGGTGGTTGTGCTCATGATTCGTTCCTTGCTGAAGCTGGCGGTGGGGCTCAGGAGATCGCGACGACGTGGAAGTCGATGTTCTTGCGGAAGCTGGGCATCACGAACCCGATGGCGAAGGCGATGGGGATCATCCAGAGCATCGTCTTCGCGACCGTGCCGTCATCGAACAGCAGCACGTCGAAGTTCGAGAGAGCGATGACGAGAACCGCGGCATTCAGGAGCATCGCGAGCGTCGGCGCGAACTTGGTGCTCCAGAATCCGGTCTCCAGCCGCTCACGGATGAAGAAGGCGAGGATGCCCACCGAGGCGATGGTCATCATCACGATGAAGCCGATGGTGCCCAGCGCGACGAACCAGGCGTAGATGACGACGATGGGGTCCGCCCCGGCGGCGAAGAACGCTGCCAGGATCACCACGCAGACAGCGGCATCCACGAGCGCGGCCAGGTGCGGGGCGCGCTTGACCTCGGACACGCGAGCGAAGAGGCGAGGCAGGACGCGGGCTCGGCCCAGCGCGAAGCAGTAGCGGGCGAACATGTTCTGCACGCCGATGAGCATCGCCAGGAAGCTCGTGAGCACGAGGACCTGGAGGACGAGCGAGAACCACGGGCCCACGGCACGGCTGGCGATATCGAAGATCACCCCGGAGAGATCGTCTGCCGACGCCTGCTGGACGTTGTCGGCGCCGATCCCGTAGCTGACCGCCCACGTGGCGAGGGTGTAGAAGGCAGCGACGAAGCCGATCACGACGAACAGCGCGACGGGGATGGTGCGGCGAGGGTTGCGGGCTTCCTCGGCGAACACCGTCGTCGCCTCGAAGGTCGTGAAGCATGTGAAGACGAAGAGGCCGGCGACGCCGACGCCCGGGTTCGCGAGAACCGCGGGGCTGAAGCTCACCAGCGAGGGGTCCTGGCCCGGGAAAGCGACGAGGATGCCGACGACGAGCATGGCGACGACCACGACCTCGAGCGCGATGATCACGCCGAGCACGCGCATGTTCAGGTCGACGCCGCGCATGACGAGGATGGTGGTGATGACGATGGCGAGCATGACCCAGACCCACACAGGGAGGTCGAGCCCCGCCTCGGCAGCCAGCTGCTGTGCGAACACGCCGAACTGAGCCACCAGGCCGATCTGAAGGGCGAGGTAGGTCACGACGACGATCCCCGCCGCGCCGGTGGCCGTCCTCGATCCCAGCCCGCGAGCGATGTACGCCACGAAGCCGCCCGCGTTCGTGATGTGCCGGCTCATCTTCAGATATCCGATCGCGAAGATCGCGATCACTCCGGCGACGATCACGTACACCGCAGGTGCACCAGGGCCGACGAGGGAGAAGACGACAGGAGACGCGCCGACGAAGGCAGCCATCGGGGCAGCGGCGGCGATGACGAAGAAGGCGATGCCCACCACGCCGAGACTGTTGCGCTTCAGCGCCGTCGTCGGTCCGGCGGTCGCATCCGTTCGAGCGGTTGCCATGGCGTTCTCCTTTGAACGTCGGGTAGTGCGAGCAATTCCAGCATCTGCTCAATTTAAAGTCAAGCGTTTGCTTAGATTCGCCGTCACTTCATCGGGAGATAGGGTGCGAACATGGCCGATGAACCTCAACGCATCAAGTACGGCACCGGCCGCGAGGCGCTCATCGAGGCCGCCGTTCGCGTGGTCGCGCGACACGGCCTGCATGGCATGACCTTCCGAAAGGTCGCGCAGGAGGCGGGTGTCAACAACTCGCTGGTCGCCCACCACTTCGGGTCGCTGTCCGCGTTGGCCAACGCCGCCCTCGAGTGGTCGGCCGCGACCGCAATGCGCGACTCCCACCTCGACGGATTCCTTGACTCGGAGAGTGACTACAAGGCCGCGCTGTGGTCCACCCTCGACCAGCGTCGGGACCTGCACGTCTATCAGTTCGAGATGATTCTCGAAGCGAGTCGGGACGCCGAAGTCCGTTCGCAGATCATCGACATGTACGACCGCTACACGGCGGGAGTCTCGCGGAGCATGTTCGGCAGCGCCGCGACAGCCGACGACGACGCCCTCGCACGCGCCGTCTTCGCAGCACTGGACGGTCTCGTGCTCCAGTACGTCGGCGGCGCGATCACGCGCGACCAGGTGGACGCGTCCGTCAGCGCCCTCTGGCGTCTTGCTGCTGCATCAGGGACGCGCTATCCCAGCACCTCCACGCCGAACCCGGCGACGACCGCGCGCACCTCGTCGAGGTAGCGCTGCGCCTGCTCCGTCAGCGGGATCGCGGCGTGGTCGATCCACCCGATCTCGATGCGCTCATCGACGTCGAGGGGGATGGCGACGATCTCCGGATCGAGCTCGTCGCTGATGATGCCGGTCGAGATCGTGTAGCCGCCGAGGCCGATCATGAGGTTGAAGATCGTCGCCCGGTCGGAGACCCGGATCTCGCGCCTGCTCGACATGGTGGAGAGGATCTCCTCGGCGAAGTAGAAGGAGTTGTCCGCACCCTGGTCGAAGGTGAGTCGCGGCAGATCCTCGAGGTCGCCGAGGGTCGCGCGCTTCCGGGAGGCGAGTGGGTTGCGCCGCGAGATGAAGATGTGCGGCTCGGCGAGGAACAGCGGATGGAACGCGAGCCCCGAGTCCCGCAGCAGCTTGTCGATCACCTTCCGGTTGAAGTCGTTCCGGTAGAGGATGCCGATCTCGCTGCGGAGCGTGCGGACATCCTCGATGATGTCGCCCGTCCGGGTCTCCCGCAGGGAGAACTCGTACTCGGCCGCCCCGCTCGCCTGGACCATCCGCACGAACGCGTCGACCGCGAACGAGTAGTGCTGCGCCGAGACCCCGAGCAGACGCCGCGACGGGGGCCGGTCGAGGTAGCGCTGCTCGAGGAGCTCCACCTGCTCGACGACCTGTCGCGCATAGCCGAGGAACTCCGCCCCGTCGAGGGTGAGCGTCACGCCGCGTGCGGAGCGGACCAGGAGCGTGCGCCCCACGCGCGCCTCGAGCTCCTTCATCGCCGCCGACATGGTCGGCTGCGCGACGTAGAGCAGGTCGGCGGCACCCGAGATCGAGCCCTCGGCGGCGACCTCGATGAAGTAGCGGAGCTGCTGCAGCGTGAGACCGCTCGTTCCCTGTGCCATAGCCACAGACTATATGGAGGGATAGCGTCGTCTTCTTACCCGATATCGCCCGGATCCCGGCACGATGGAGGCTCCGACGTCCGAGGATCGACCCGACCCTCATCACCCCTGGATTGGCCCATGGCGAGCGCATTCGAGTTCAGCATCACGACCACCCCCTTCGACGAGGACTACACGCCGTCGGAGAGCTCCCGGATCACGACCAACTTCGCCAACCTCGCGCGCGGCGAGCGCCGTCAGGAGAACCTCCGCAGCACCCTGACGATGATCGACCGGCGGTTCAACGACCTCGCGCACTGGGACAACCCGACTCGCGACCGCTACACCCTCGAACTCGAGATCGTCTCCGTGCAGCTGCGCACGTCGGCGGATGGCGAGGCTCAGCCGTTCCCGCTGCTCGAGGTCCTCGACACGCGGATCATCGACCGGCACACGGGCGCCCGCCACCACGGGATCGTCGGCAACAACTTCTCGTCCTACATCCGCGACTACGACTTCAGCGTCGTCCTGCCCTCGGCGAAGGATGGCACGGGCGCGCCCGCGCTCCCCCGCGACTTCGGCGTCCTGCATGGCAGGCTCTTCCAGCACTTCCTCGACTCGGATGTCTACCGGCAGCGCTTCCCGCAGGCGCCCGTCATCTGCATCAGCGTCTCGACGAGCAAGACCTACCACCAGACCGGCAACAGCCACCCCGTCCTCGGCGTCGAGTACCAGCAGGACGAGCACTCCCTGACCGACGAGTACTTCGGGAAGATGGGGCTCCGCGTGCGCTACTTCATGCCGCGCGGAAGCGTCGCGCCGCTCGCGTTCTACTTCCGCGGCGACCTGCTGAACGACTACTCGAACCTGCAGCTCATCAGCACGATCAGCACGATGGAGACATTCCAGAAGATCTACCGCCCCGAGATCTACAACGCGAACTCGGCCGCCGCCGCCGTCTACCGCCCGAGCCTGGGCGCGCAGGACTTCTCGCGGACGCAGATCTCCTACGACCGCGAGGAGCGCAGCCAGCTCGCTGTCACGCAGGGGAAGTACGCGCAGGAGCACTTCATCGAGCCGAACCGCGAGCTGCTGGAGCAGTGGACCGCCGGCGACCCCGTTCTCGTCGCATGACCCCCGGAGGACCATCCATGACCCCTGCGCTCCTGCCGACCTCGATCGTCGGCAGCCTTCCCAAGCCGTCGTGGCTCGCCGAGCCGGAGACGCTCTGGTCCCCCTGGAAGCTCGAGGGCACCGCGCTGACCGAGGGCAAGCAGGACGCGATGCGCATCGCCGTCCAGGAGCAGACGCGCCGCGGCATCGACATCATCGGCGACGGGGAGCAGACGCGCCAGCACTTCGTGACGACGTTCATCGAGCACCTCGACGGCGTCGACTTCGCACAGCGCAGGACCGTGCGCATCCGCGACCGCTACGACGCGAGCGTTCCGACGGTCGTCGGCGCGGTGCACCGCGAGCGCCCCGTCTTCGTCGACGACGCGGCGTTCCTCCGTTCGAGCACCGACCGCCCGATCAAGTGGACGCTGCCGGGCCCGATGACGATGGTCGACACGCTCTACGACGCCCACTACCGCAGCCGCGAGAAGCTGGCGTGGGAGTTCGCGACCATCCTCAACCAGGAGGCCAGGGAGCTCGAGGCCGCGGGCGTCGACATCATCCAGTTCGACGAGCCCGCCTTCAACGTCTTCCTCGACGAGGTCAAGGACTGGGGCGTCGCCGCCCTCGAGCGCGCGTGCGAGGGGCTGCGCGCCGAGACCGCCGTGCACATCTGCTACGGCTACGGGATCAAGGCGAACACCGACTGGAAAGCGACACTCGGCTCGCAGTGGCGCCACTACGAGGAGTCGTTCCCGCTTCTGCAGCGGTCGGCCGTCGACATCGTCTCGCTCGAGTGCCACCACTCCCGCGTCCCGCTCGAGCTCGTCGAGCTCGTCCGCGGCAAGAAGGTCATGCTCGGCGCGATCGACGTCGCGGATGAGACGGTCGAGACCCCCGAGGAGGTCGCCGACACCCTCCGCCGTGCGCTCGCCTACGTCGACGCGGACAAGCTCGTGCCCAGCACGAACTGCGGCATGGCGCCGTTCCCCCGGGAGGTCGCGCTGCGCAAGCTCAGCGCGCTCAGCGCGGGCGCGGCCATCCTGCGCGAGGAGCTGGCCGATGCGCGCGTCTGAGGCGTCGCCCGCCGACGCACCCGCCGAGACCCCGCGTCACGGCTTCGCGCCGTCGCTGTCGCCCGACGACTTCAAGGCCCTCTTCCGGGGGCACCCCGGCGGCGTCACCGTCATCACGGCGGATGCCGGCGACGGGCCCGTCGCCCTAACGGCGACCTCGGTCGCGTCGGTGAGCGCCGAGCCCCCGCTCCTGGTGTTCTCGATCTCGGCGCTGTCGTCGGCGTCGGACGTTCTCTCGCGCGCCGAGACCGTCGTCGTGCACTTCCTCGACGCTCACGATCTGGAGGTGGCGAAGCTCGGCGCCGCGAGCGGAGTCGACCGCTTCGCCCAGGAGCACCCGTGGACGCGCCTCGCCACGGGCGAGCCCGTGTACGAGGGCGTGCGCGCGTGGGTGCGCTGCGCGGTCATCGACCGGATGGATGCGGGCACGTCGACGGTCGTCGCGGCCCACGCACTGCAGTCGCACATCGAGCGCGACATCCACCCGGGCGACGCCGGCGACGCGCTGGTCTATCACAACCGCACGTGGCACCGCCTCGGCGAGCACTCGCGCATCGAGCCCTGACGGCCGCGCGCGCCTGCGGGCGTCAGTCGGCGGGACGCCAGAGCACGACGTCGGTCTGACGGCGCACGCGGGTGCCCGCACGCAGCGTCACGACCGCGCCGTTCGCGCTCGTCGCGAACACGCGCGCGCCCGGACGCTGCTCGCGCTCGGCGCGCAGCTCGCGCTCGAGCTCGCGGACACGGCCGCGCAGCTCCTGCACCTCGTTCTCCATGTGCAGGATGCGCTCGATGACGGCGAGGCGCACACCCTCGGACGACAGCCGCGCGACCTCGCGCAGCTGCTCGATGTCGCGCAGCGAGTAGCGCCGCGATCCGCCGCGCGTGCGCCCGGGGACGACGAGGCCCATGCGGTCGTACTGCCGCAGGGTCTGCGGGTGCATGGCGGCGAGCTCGGCAGCCGCCGCGATGGGGAAGATCGGCGCATCGGGGTCGATGTCGGCCGGGTCGACCGGGATCGGCATGGTGCTCACCTCCTGAAGGTGTCGGGGGCGGATGGCGGCAGCGGGCTACTGCTTCGCCTTCGCCATCATCTCAGCGCGGGGGTTCTCCTTCGGCTCGGCCTCGCGGTAGGCGAGAAGCGCCTCGCGCGCGGCGTCGTCGAGATGCGACGGCACAGCCACCTGCACCTCGGCGAGGAGATCGCCCGTGCCCTTGCTGGACGCGATGCCGCGTCCCTTGACGCGGAGCACGCGGCCGGAGGGCGTGCCGGGGGCGACGCGCAGCTTCACGGGGTCGCCACCGAGCGTCGGAACCTCGATGGTCGCGCCGAACACCGCCTCGGTGAACGTGATCGGAACGGTCACGCGGACGTTCAGGCCGTCGCGCGTGAAGACGGGGTGCGATCGGACGGCGACCTCGACGACGATGTCGCCGCTCTCGCCTCCGTCCGGCGAGGGACGCCCGCGCCCGCGCAGGCGGATCTTCTGGCCATCCGCGACGCCCGCGGGGATCTTGACCTTGAACGGCTTGCCGTCCTCGCCCTGGAGCGTGATGGTCTCGCCCTTGGCGGCCGTCGTGAAGTCGATCGTCGTGCGCGCACACGCACGTCGGCGCCGCGCTGGGGGCCGCCGAAGCCGCGGTACCCGCCCGTCGACTGCCCGAAGCGGCCGGAGCCGAAGCCTCCGCCCCCGCCGGAGAACATCGAGAAGATGTCGTCGAAGTCGCCCGGGGACGCCGTGCGCTGCTGCGTGAACCGGCTGAAGACGTCGTCGAACCCGCCGCCGGCGCCGCCGGGCGCGGTGAACCGCGCACCCGAGCCCATCGCGCGCAGCTCGTCGTACTCCTTGCGCTGCTCGGGGTCGGAGAGCACCGAGTACGCCTCGCTGATCTCCTTGAACCGCGACTCCGCAGCCGCGTCGCCCGGGTTCGAGTCGGGGTGGTACCTGCGCGCGAGCTTGCGGTAGGTCTTCTTCAGATCCGCGTCGCTCACGTTCTTGTCGACGCCGAGGATCTTGTAGAAGTCCTTGTCGAACCAGTCCTGACTGGCCATCTGCACCTTCTTCTTGCGAATGCTCTACGCGTGATCCGGAAAGCGGTCGGCCCCGCCGCAGCGGGGCCGACCGGGAGTCATTCCGCCGGGACGGCGACGACGACCTTGGCGGGGCGCAGCTCGACGTCGCCCAGCAGGTAGCCGACCTCGACGACCTCGAGGATCGTGCTCTCCGTCGTGCCGGGGACCGGCTGCTGGAAGATCGCCTCGTGACGCTGCGGGTCGAACGTCTCGCCAGTCGCGCCGAACGCGACGACGCCCAGGCGCTCGGCGACGCCGCGCACCTTGGCAGCGACGGCCGAGAACGGGCTGCCCTCGGCGAGGTCGCCGTGCTTCTCGGCCCGGTCGAGGTCGTCGAGCACGGGGAGGAGGCCCTTCACGGCCTCGCCCCTGGCGCGGGAGATCTCGATCTCGCGCTGCTCCTCGGTGCGGCGACGGTAGTTCGCGTACTCCGCCTGGAGGCGCTTGAGGTCGTGCAGGAGCTGCGTCTCGTAGTCGCTCTTCTCCGCCTCCGCCGCCTCGTCGGTCTGCTCGGCGCCGAGGATGTCGTCGACCGTCAGGCCGTCGCGCTCCTCCGCGGTCTCAGCCGGCTGCGCCGCGGGGTCGGAAGCGGCGGCTTCCGACCCCTCGGCGTCCGGCTGGACCTCGTCGCCGTCGGGCTGCTCGCCCTGGGGCTCCTCGAAGTCCTTGTCCGTCATCAGCTCTTCTTCTCGTCCTCGTCGTCCACGACCTCGGCGTCGATGACGTCCTCATCCGCCGAGCTCTGCTCGCCGGCCGGGGCGTCCTGCGGCGCCTGCTCCTGCGCGGCCTGAGCCTGCTGGTAGATCGCCTCGCCGAGCTTGGTCTGGCTCTCGTTGAGCTTCTCGAACGCGGCCTTCACGGCGTCGTCGTCCTCGCCCGCGAGCGCGGTCTTGAGCGCGTCGACGTCGGCCTTGACCGAGTCCTTCACGTCGGCGGGGAGCTTGTCGTCGTTCTCCGAGATGAGCTTCTCGATCGAGTACGCGAGCGTCTCGGCCTGGTTGCGGACATCCGCGGCCTCGCGGCGCTTCTTGTCCTCGGCCGCGTGCTCCTCGGCGTCGCGGACCATCCGCTCGATGTCCTCCTTCGAGAGCGACGAGCCGCCCGTGATGGTCATCGACTGCTCCTTGCCCGTGCCCTTGTCCTTGGCGGACACGTGCACGATGCCGTTCGCGTCGATGTCGAACGTGACCTCGACCTGCGGCACGCCGCGGGGCGCCGGCGCGATGCCGGTGAGCTCGAAGGTGCCGAGCGGCTTGTTGTCGCGGGTGAACTCGCGCTCGCCCTGGAAGACCTGGATGGCCACCGACGGCTGGTTGTCGTCTGCGGTCGTGAAGGTCTCGCTGCGCTTGGTCGGGATGGCCGTGTTGCGCTCGATGAGCTTGGTCATGACGCCGCCCTTGGTCTCGATGCCGAGGCTCAGCGGGGTGACGTCGATGAGGAGGACGTCCTTGCGCTCGCCCTTCAGCACGCCCGCCTGGATGGCGGCGCCGACGGCGACGACCTCGTCCGGGTTGACGCCCTTGTTGGGCTCCTGGCTCGTCTCGCTCTTCACGAGCTCGCTGACCGCGGGCATGCGGGTCGAGCCGCCGACGAGCACGACGTGCGCGATGTCGGAGACCTTGATGCCCGCCTCGCGGATGACGTCCTGGAACGGCTTCTTCGTGCGCTCGAGGAGGTCCTTCGTGAGGTCCTCGAACTTCGCGCGCGAGATCGTCTCGGACAGCGACACGGGGCCGTTCTCCGTGAGCGACAGGTACGGCAGGTTGACGCTCGTCGACGTCGAGCTCGAGAGCTCCTTCTTCGCCTGCTCCGCGGCCTCCTTGAGGCGCTGCAGGGCGATCTTGTCGTTCGAGACGTCGACGCCCGTGGAGTCCTTGAACTGCTTGATGAGGTAGTCGACGAGGCGCTGGTCCCAGTCGTCGCCGCCGAGGCGGTTGTCGCCCGCCGTGGCACGCACCTGGATGGTCGAGAAGTCGTCGTCCTTGCCCACCTCGAGCAGCGAGACGTCGAAGGTTCCGCCGCCGAGGTCGAAGACGAGGATGAGCTCGTCCTCCTTGCCCTTGTCGAGGCCGTACGCGAGGGCGGCGGCCGTGGGCTCGTTGATGATGCGCAGGACGTTGAGGCCCGCGATCTCGCCGGCCTCCTTCGTGGCCTGGCGCTCGGCGTCGTTGAAGTACGCGGGCACGGTGATGACGGCGTCGGTCACCGTGTCGCCCAGGTACTGCTCGGCGTCGCGCTTCAGCTTCTGGAGGATGCGCGCCGAGATCTCCTGCGGCGTGTACGACTTGTCGTCCACCTTGAACGTCCAGTCGGTGCCCATGTGGCGCTTGACCGACGCGAGCGTGCGGTCGACGTTGGTGACGGCCTGGCGCTTCGCGGTCTCGCCGACGAGCACCTCGCCGTCCTTGGTGAACGCGACGACCGACGGGGTCGTGCGGAAGCCCTCGGCGTTGGCGATGACCTTCGGCTCGCCGCCCTCGAGGACCGAGACGACCGAGTTGGTCGTCCCGAGGTCGATACCCACAGCACGTGCCATGTTGCTTCTCCTTCTGTCGCTGCCTGAAGTCTGCGCGCGATCTTGAGTCGCGCTGACTCAAGCGTACGGCGACAGCCGGGGGAAGTCAAGAAACTTGATACAGCCCGACTCAACTTCACCCCGCACCCTCGAGACTAGCGCCGGTCGTCGAGACCGGTGTAGCGGGCGTCCGAGACTAGCGCCGGTCGTCGAGACCGGTGTCGGGAACACAGGTCTCGACGCCGGACACTAGTCTCAGCGGGAGAACGGGCGGCAGCGGCGCGACGGCGCGCCACCGCGCGTTCACCGAGGAGGCCTAGCGTGACCGACATGCCCGAGCCCGCCCACCCCTCCGCGCCGCCCGCGGCCGCCGACACCGCCGCGCTGACCGTGATGGGGCTCGAGCTCCCTGAGCGCGCTCCCGCATCGCGCGCCACCGTCTTCGCGTGGGCGCTCTGGGACTGGGCGACCCAGCCGTTCAACACGGTCATCCTCACGTTCATCTTCACGGCCCTCTACCTGACGACAGACGCCTTCCTTCTGCCCGATGTGCAGGGTCTCGCCGACGACGACCCGGTCAAGGTCGCGGCGCTCGCCGACCTCGCATCGGGCCTCGGATGGGGCACCACGGTCGCGGGCCTCCTCATCCTCCTGCTCGCCCCGGTTCTCGGGCAGCAGGCGGATGCCGCAGGCCGGCAGAAGCTGTGGCTCGGGATCGGCACGGGGGCGCTCATCGTCTGCATGCTCGGCCTGTGGTTCGTCGAGCCCACCCCGACCCTGTTCTGGCTGGGGGTCGCGCTGATCTCAGCGGGCATGGTGTTCGGCGAGATCGCGGCCGTCAACTCCAACGCCATCCTCATCGGCATCGCGACGCCGAAGACGATCGGGCGCATCTCGGGCCTCGGCTGGGGGTTCGGGTACCTCGGCGGCATCGTCGCCCTCGCCCTCGTCATCGTCTTCTACCTGGGCGACTGGTTCGGGCTCTCGTCGGAGGGCGGCCTCCCGTTCCGCGTCATCGCGGTCGGCTGCGCCCTGTGGACGATCGCGTTCGCCATCCCGATCTTCGTGAAGGTGCCCGAGCCCTCGCTCGGGCGCCCCGAGCGCCGCGTGGGCTTCGTGCAGTCGTACGCGCTGCTCGTGAAGGATGTCGCCGGCCTCTACCGCTCCCCCGCCACGCGCCCGACCTTCTGGTTCCTCCTCGCGAGCGCGGTCTTCCGCGACGGCCTCGCCGGGGTGTTCACGTTCGGCGCGGTGATCGCGGCGAGCGTCTTCGGCTTCGGCACGCTCGAGCTCATGATCTTCGGCGTCGCCGCGAACGTCATCGCGGGCGTCTCGACGATCATCTCGGGTCGCCTCGACGACCGGTTCGGGCCCAAGCGCATCATCCTCTTCTCGCTCGGCGCGATGACCCTCGCGGGGCTCGCGGTCTTCGCACTCGCCGATGCCGGGCGCACCGTGTTCTGGATCGGCGGGCTCATCCTGTGCGTGTTCGTCGGACCGGCCCAGGCGGCGTCGAGGTCGTTCCTCGCCCGGGTCACGCCCGCGGGCCGCGAGGGCGAGATCTTCGGCCTCTACGCGACGACGGGGCGCGCCGCGAGCTGGATGGCCTCAGCCGCGTGGGCGCTCCTCATCACCGTCACGCACCAGACGACGTTCGGCATCCTCGGCCTCGTGCTCGTCCTCCTGCTCGGATTCCTCCTGCTGCTGCCCGTGAAGGCCGCGCGGTGATCCGGGGCGGGTAGCGTCGGGAGCATGCCCCGCACCGCCCGCCGTCGCATCGTGTTCCTCGACATCGACGGGACGATCCTCGACCACGACGGGACCATCCCGCCCTCGACGCCCGATGCCATCCGCCGCGCTCGCGCGAACGGCCATCTCGTGCTGCTCGCGACGGGGCGGACGCCCTACGAGGTCGACGTGCAGGTGACCGACATCGGGTTCGACGGCATCGTCGCGGGCGCCGGCGCCTTCGTCGAGTACGACGGCGAGTGGATCATCGAGCGCCTCATGCCCGAGGCGTCCTGCCGGAGGCTGCGCGAGGAGTTCGACGCGCTCGGGCTGGACTACGTGCTCCAGGGGCGCGAGTACTTCTATGCCACCGCGGGCATGCAGCGGCACCTGCGCCGTCAGCTCGGCGTCTCGGATGGCGAGGGCGTCTCGGATCGCGGGCTCGGCCGGTACCTCGGCGAGATCCCGCCGCTGCGCCACGACCGCACGGCGAAGGCCGTGTTCTCGGGCGACGACCTCGGGGCCTACGACGCCGTGCAGCGTGCCGTGGGCGCCGAGTTCACGGTCATCACGGGCACGATCCCCGGCATGGGCACGGCGAGCGGCGAGGTGTCGATGCCCGCGGTGACGAAGGGCAGCGCGATCCGCGAGCTGGTCGATCGGATCGGGATGGACCTCGCCGATGCGATCGCGATCGGCGACAACAACAACGATCTCGAGATGCTCGAGCTCGCGGGTGTCGGCATCGCGATGGGCAACGGCACGCTGCAGGCGAAGGAGGCGGCCGACGAGGTGACCGCTCCGATCGACGAGGACGGCCTCGCGAAGGCCTTCGCGCGGCACGGTCTCCTCTGACGCAGACGGAATAGCGGCGCGCCGGCGGCGGTTCACGCCGGTGTGACGCTGCTGACCCCGCTCCCCGCACTGCGCGACGGCGATGCGCTCGAGCGCCTGCTGTCGTCGCTCGAGTGGGAGGTACGCAGCACCGACCGGCTCCGCATCGAGCGGGAGATCGCCCTCGGCGCGGGCGATGCCGCGCTCGTGTACGTGCTCGAGGGGGCACTGGCCCTGCCGCCGCGCGCCTACGACTGCGGCGCGCGCGACGGAGCGCCGCCGACGGAGCTCGTCGCGGGCGACACGCTTCTCTCCCTGGGCCGCGAGCCGATGCGGATCCGCGGCGACGGAGCCTTCGTGATCGTCTCGCGGCTGAGCGCATCCGAGTCCGTCCAGCGGCAGCTCGCGATCGTGCCGGATCTCGTCTCGGTCAGCGGGTTCTCGCGCATCGAGCCCGCCGCCGCGGCGCTCGCAGCCCACCTCGGCCTCCCCGCGGTGACGAGCCCGTACGCCGGGGCGGCTCCCGTGATCTGCCGCCTCATGGCGACGACGCTCGCTCTCGCGACGCTGCGCGCGTGGGCCGTCGCCGGCTGCGCACCCGACGGATGGCCCGCGCGCACCGCGGATCCGTTCCTCGCGCGCGTGATCGAGGCCATCCACGCAGAGCCCGGGCGCGACTGGACGGTCGAGCGGATGGCCGCGATCGCGGCCATGTCTCGCTCGGTCTTCGCCGAGCGGTTCCGCTCGGTCGTCGGACGGTCGCCGCTCGGATACCTGACGGAGGTGCGCATGGCGGCCGCGCAGGACCTGCTCGCGGGCGGTGCCGGGGTCTCCGAGGTCTCCCGCCGCCTCGGCTACGCGTCGGACGAGGGCTTCAGCCGCGCATTCCGACGCCACACGGGCGTCACGCCGTCGGCGTGGCGTGCGCGAGCGCTCGTCCGCGCGTAGCCGCGACCGGCCCTACCGGCGACCGGCGAGACCGAGCAGCACGGCGCCGAGGGCGACCGCGACGGCTCCCGTGATGTAGGCCGCGTCGACCCCCGCGGCGTCGACGAGCACCCCGCCGATGCCGGCCGCGAGCATGATCGCGAGCTGGAATCCCGCGACGACCAGGCCTCCGCCGGCCTCGAGGCGGTCGGGCAGGCGGCGGCCGATCCAGGCGTTCAGCACGATGAGCCACGCCGAGAACGCGACACCCCACACGACCACGGCGACGCCGACGACCGCGAGCGAGGTCGGCCACAGGATGACCGCGACGATCGGCGCGCCGACGAGCACCGGCACGGCAGCCGAGAGCAGGCCCAGGTGGCGGTCGACGATCACGCCGGTGACGACGTTGCCGACGAGCCCGCCGACGCCGAAGAGGGCGAGGAGGAGCACGATCGCCCCCTCGTCGAGCGGCGTGCGCTGGGGTCCCTCCGTGATCCGCTCCAGCGCGAGCCGGATGTAGGTGTACGCGGTGAAGTGGCCGAGAACCGTGAGCACGTGGCCGGCGAGGCCCAGTGCGATCCCGGGCCGGCGGAGCGTGCTGCCGAGGATGGCGAGGCTCGCTGCGCTCTGCGCCGGCACCTTCGGCAGGAGCACGCGGAGCGCGACGGCGACGGCGGCCGTGACGACGGCGGCGCCCGCGAAGACGGCGCGCCAGTCGGCGAACGTGCTGAGGAGCACGCCGAGCGGAACCCCGAGCACCGTCGCCAGCGACGTCCCGGCGGTCGTGAACATGACCGCGCGCCCGAGCCGCTCCGGGCCGGCGATGCGCGACGCCACCGTGAGCGACATCGACCAGAACCCGCTGAGCGCAGCACCGAGCAGGACCCGCGACGCGAGCACGATGCCCAGGGACGGCGCGAGCGCGACGAGCAGGTTCGACACGGCGGCCGCGACCGCGAGCCACACGAGCAGGTCCCTGCGGTCGAGGCGCGGCACGAGGAGGCCGATCGTCGGGGCGACGAGGAATCCGACGAGAGCGGTCACGGTGACCGCCTGCCCCGCCTGGCCCGCCGTCACACCGAGGTCGCGCGCGAACTCGGTGAGCACGCCGTTCGGAAGGAACTCCGCGGTCACCAGCACGAAGCTCATGACCATCATCGTCACGAGCGCGCCGTAGCGGAGGCGCTCGCGCGGAGGTGAGAGGCGTTCGTCGACGGTCGGAAGCGAGGCGGTGTTCGTCATGCCCTCCAGCGTCGCGGAGCCCGGCGCTGGCCGCCCGACCGCGCGTCCGGGCCATCCGACCGATCATCCGCATCCGCGTGGATGAGCGGAACGACGCACCAGATGGGCACCTCATGGGCAGAACTCCCCATCGCGGTTCGACAGAATGTCATTTCTGTGAAACACCTGGGTCTCTAGGTTGGGTTCATCCGTCTGCGCACGGCGACGACGCCGTGTCGCAGACATCCGGGCGCCGACCTCGCGGTCGACGCGTGAAACCTGGAGGAAGAGTGAAGTCACGCACCGCATGCGCACTGGGAGCAGCGATCCTGCTCGCCGGGGCGCTCGCACCGACGGCCGCCACCGCGGCACCGAGCGACACCGACACGGCTCCGCCGCTCGACCCGACCGTCCCCGCACAGCAGGACGACCGCCCCGATCCGCTCGCCGAGAAGCGCACGGCGGAGAAGATGCGGGCGGCCGAGCTGGTCGCGACGGGCCAGGCCGAGGTCACCGAGCGCGGCAAGGGGAAGAACAAGACCCGCGTCGTGGAGATCGCCCCCGATGACTGGGTGGAGTACGGCGTCGAGGAGACGGCCCAGCTGTTCTCGATCCTCGTGGAGTTCGGCGACACCCCGGACGAGCGGTTCCCCGAGGCCCCGGCCGCGGGTCCGCTGCACAACGAGATCCCGGAGCCCGCCGCCGACGACAACTCGACCTACTGGGAGGAGGACTTCTCGCGCGAGCACTTCCTGGAGATGTTCTTCACGGGCCTCGAGGACCAGGGCGGGGAGTCGTTCCGCGGCGTCTACGACGAGATGTCGTCCGGCCGCTTCGACCTGCAGGGCGACGTGTCCGACTGGGTCACCGTGCCGTACGCGGAGGCGTCGTACGGGCAGACCGAGTCGCAGGACGACATGACGCGCTTCATCCAGGACTCCGCGGACGCCTGGTACGCCGATCAGCTCGCGCAGGGCAAGACGCACGACGAGATCGTGGCGTACCTCCAGACGTTCGACGTGTGGGACCGGTACGACCTCGACGGCGACGGCATCACGAACGAGCCCGACGGCTACATCGACCACTTCCAGGCGATCCACGCCGGCGAGGGCGAGGAGGCGGGCGCCCCCGAGTGGGCGATCTGGTCGCACCGCTGGGCGGCGAACCAGGCGGGTCTCGGCGTCGACGGACCGGCCGACCACCCGAAGGCGGGCGGCGTCCGCATCGGCGACACGGACATCTGGATCCGCGACTACACGACCGAGCCCGAGAACGGCGGACTCGGCGTCTTCGCCCATGAGTTCGGGCACGACCTGGGCCTTCCCGACTACTACGACACCGACGGCGGCGACAACGGCACCGCCTTCTGGACGCTGATGAGCTCGGGCTCGTGGCTCGGGCACGGCGACGGCACGATCGGCACGACCCCGAACCACATGGGCGCGACCGAGAAGCTGTTCCTCGGCTGGCTCGACTACGAGACGGTCGAGGCGGGCGAGTCGGCGACCGTCGACCTCGGACCGGCCTTCCACGCGACGACGCGCCCGCAGGCCGTCATCGTCAACCTGCCTCCCGGCGAGCAGTTCGTCGAGACCGGGCCGGCGGCATCCGGCACGAAGTACTTCTTCTCGGGCAGCGGCGCAGGGCTCGACAGCACCGTCACGAGCCCTGCGTTCGAGGTTCCGGCAGGCGCCGCGCTGACCGCGCAGGTCGACTACGACATCGAAGCCGACTGGGACTACGCGTACGCCGAGATCTCGACTGACGCAGGGGCCAGCTGGACGCCGCTCGCGACCGACCACTCGACGACCGAGGACCCGAACGGGGCGAACCTCGGCAACGGCATCACGGGCGCGACCGAGGGCTGGACGGCCCTCACCGCCGATCTGGGGGCCTACGCGGGGCAGACCGCGCAGATCCGCTTCCGGTACGTCACCGACGGCGCGGTCAACAACCCCGGCTTCAAGGTCGACGACATCGCCGTGGGCGACGCGCTGTCGACCGACGTCGAGGACGGCGCAGCGGACTGGGAGCGCGCCGGCTTCGAGCTCATCGAGGACGGCGGGTACACCGTGCAGTACGACCACCGCTACATCGCGGAGAACCGCGTGTACGGCGGCTACGACGCGACGCTCGCCGAGGGCCCGTACAACTTCGGCTGGTCGCAGACCAACCCGAACCGGGTCGAGCACTTCCCGTTCCAGGACGGCCTGCTCATCTGGTACGTGAACGGGCTCTACGAGGACAACAACACCTCGGCGCACCCGGGCGGCGGCCAGGCCCTGCCGGTCGACGCGCGTCCGCAGGCGCTGACCTGGACGGACGGGACGATCGCGCGCAACCGCATCCAGACGTTCGACGCGACGTTCGGGCTCGACAAGACCGACAAGCTGTCGCTGCACCGCGAGACCGAGGAGGGCATGACCACCCTCGAGCTCAAGAAGCAGAAGCCGGTGTCGCTCTTCGACGACTCCGACCCGTACGCCTACTACGACGAGGCCAACCCGCAGAACTCGGTCATCGTCGGCGGCACGGGCACGACCATCCAGGTCGTGGGCGCTGACCGCCGCGAGGGCACGATGACCATCGAGGTCAACGCCGGGTCCTGACGACGGCACGACACCGAGGCCGGGTCGCCCCTCCGGGCGGCCCGGCCTCTCCGCGTCAGCGGGGCGGGAGACGGATGGCTCGGCTCGGAGCCCGGGCCGGCTCAGCCCTGCGGACGGCGCGGGTCGGGCCACGCGTCGGCGAAGCGCCCGAGGAGATCCGCGAGCTGCGCGCGCTCCTCGGCGGTGAAGCCGGCCAGTGCCTGCTCGACGGCCTCCGTGCGCGCGCCGTGCGTGCGCGCCGCGATCGCGCGGCCCTCGTCCGTGAGCGCGATGAGCGTCCGACGCGCATCGGCAGGATCGGCCTCCCGGCGAGCGTGTCCCGATTCCACGACGGCCTGCACGAGCCGGCTCGCGCGAGGCTGATCGACGCCGAGGCGCTCGCCGATCTGCCCGACCGACAGCGGACCATCCGCCGTGGCGAGGATCTCCAGCAGCCGCAGACGTGCGATCGAGCGCCCGAACGGACCGCGCGGGTGATCGCCGTGCGGACCGCCGTGCCCGTGGTGCGCACCGAGCGGACCGCCGTGCGGCCCGGCGTGGGGGCCTCCGAACGGGCCGCCGTGAAGCGGATGCCCGTGCTCGAACGGCCCCTCCCCGCCGCGGCGCCCGAGCCGCAGCCGCGCGAGGGCGGCGGCGATGCGGGCTGCGGGATCGGTCGGCTCTGCCACCCCTCTAAAGTACATGACACTTGACATGGAGCTCCGATGCATGTCATCCTGCATATACATGCACGATGACATTGATTTGGAGACCTCCATGAACACCGACACCACACACCGCACCCCGCAGGACGACGGCCGCCCCCTCGGCTTCTGGCTGAAGGCCGTCGACTCCCTGCTCTCCCAGCAGATCGACGCCGCGCTCGAGAGCGAGGGCATCGACCACCGCGACTGGCGGCTGCTGAACGCGCTCGCCGGCACGGTCGACGCGCCGGGTCTGCACGACCGACTCGCTCGCAAGCCCCACCGCGTCACGATGCTCGCCGAGCACGGATGGGTCGAGCTCGTCGACGGGGAATGGACCCTGACCGACGAGGGGCGCACGACACTCGATCGGCTCGCGCCCCGGGTCGCCGCCGTGCGCGAGCGCGTCGCCGCCGCGGTCTCTCCCGAGGACTTCGCCACGACCCTCGCCTCACTCGAGGCCATCGCGCGCGAGCTCGGCTGGGAGGAGGGCAAGCCCCTGCCCCGCCGCACGCGTCCCCGCGGCCGACACGGCCACGGCTTCGGCCCGCACGGCCACGGCTTCGGGCCCCACGGCTTCGGGCCCCACGGCTTCGGGCCCCACGGCCACGGCCACGGCTTCGGCCCGCACGGACACGGCTTCGGGCCCCACCGCTTCGGCCCGCGCGGCTTCCACCACGGACACCGCGACGCGTCGTGACGCGTTCTCCCTGCACACGGGCGGTCTCGGCGCCGGACCGTAGGCTCGAGTCATGAGCTTCGCCGAGACCTGCCCGTGCGGGAGCGGGCGGCCGTATCCGTCGTGCTGCGGCGCCCTCCACTCCGGCGCGCGCCTCGCGGAGACCCCGGAAGAGCTCATGCGCTCGCGGTACAGCGCCTTCTCGAAGGGCGATGTCGACTACCTCGCGCGCACCTGGCACCCGCGCACGCGCCCCGCCGACCTCGCCCTCGACGACAGCACGACGTGGACGCGCCTCGAGATCCTCGAGGCCGCGGGCGACGAGGTCGCGTTCGTCGCGCACTTCACGACGGCGGATGGCCCTGGCCGGCTCGAGGAGCGCTCCCGTTTCGCGCGCCGCGGCGGCCGCTGGGTCTACGTCGACGGCGACGTCGACGGCTGAGTCACGCGCCGCTCCAGCCGCGCACGCGGTGCAGCCGCGCCGTCTTCGGGTAGGAGCCGCCGCGCCCGCCGACCTCGAACAGGTCGACGAGCAGGAACAGGGGGCAGTCGGGGGCCTGCGGGATCCGGCGCACGACCACGCCCTCGCATCCGATGACGGTCTCGCCCGCGCCCCAGATCGCGGTCCACGTGTGCGGTCTCGCGGCGTCGAACGGCAGCGTCACCTCGGCCATGTCGGTGCGCAGCCCCGGGTCGCCGTGGGCCTTGATGCCCGTGCGGGCGACGGTCGATGACCCCACAGCCTCCGCGTCGATCTCGAAGATGCAGATCTCGCCCGCGTCCTCTGCGCGCTCATGCTCCGTCCCGACGAGCCACGCGGCGAGCATCGCGCCCTCATCCGCGCTCGCGCTCACGGTGATGTCGACGCGGCCCGAGCGCGGCGCCCACAGCAGGCGCGCCGGTGTCTCGGTTCGAACCGAGAGGCCATCGGGGCGATGCCGATGCGTGCCGCGCGTCGACCCGAGCGGCCCCGAGAAGACCCCGGTCTGCAGGTTCGAGACGCGCAGCGGTGCGTCCTCGGGGCGCCAGTCGAGCTGGTCCTCATCGATCCGGAGGCGCAGGCCATCCGCGGCGACGTCGAACCGCGCCGCGGAGCGGTCGGGCGTCGTCCAGTGCGGCAGGTAGTGCGCGACCCAGAGCGCAGGGTCGGGGCCGTCGGCGAAGTCGTCCTCGACATCGGGGCGACGCGACGGAGGAGGCGGCAGGGAGTCGCGCATCACGGCGCGACCTTAGCGCGAGCGGGCGACATCGGGTTCATCCGCCTTCGGCATACCGCGTCGCAGCCTCCGCGACCTGCCGCTGGTAGTCATCGGTGTCGTTGTACGAGCGGATGGCGCCGATCCAGGCCTCGGGCGAATCGAGCGTCCCGTGCGCCTGGCAGAGGTAGCGCGCGGCCGTCGCCGCGGCGTCGTCGATGTCGTGCGGGTCCGCACGGCCGTCGCCGTCGGCGTCGACGGCCCAGATGGCCCAGGTCTCCGGGATGAACTGCAAGGGCCCGACCGCGCGATCCCAGACCGCGTCCCCGTCGAGAGCGCCGCCGTCGGTGTCGGGGATGGCCATGGTGCGGTTCGTGCCGTCGAGCGGAATGCCGATGATCGCCGGGCGGGCGACGCCGTCGCCGTCCACGGCTCCGCCCTCGAGCGCCCCGTGCCGGCTCTCGACCCATCCGATGCCGGCGAGCGTGTTCCATCCGACCGCGCAGCCGTAGGTCGCCCGCGCGCCGAGGTCGGCCGCCCCGTATGCCGCGAGCGCGCGCTCGGGGATCCCCTGCGACGCGGCCGTCGCCGCGAGCCACTCGGCGTCGACCGTGGCGCCGTCCGACGACGGCGTCGCGAGCGCGGCGGCCGAGGTGGGTGCCTGCGGAGCGGGTTCCGCCGGCCGCACGGCCAGGGCGATCAGCCCGACGAGCACGCCCGCACCCACGACGCCGCTCACGACGACCGCGGCGGCCTGCGTCGTGCTCCTCCGGCGCCTGCTCACGCCCTCAGCGTGCCGCAGTCTCCTGACGGTCCGCCCGGCGCCCGCCGTGCGGTCACGCCGGCGCGCGCTTCGCGGCAGCGATGTGGCCGAGCTGCCGCCAGACGAGCAGCAGCGTGATGCCGGCGCCGCCGAACGCGAACCACCACGGGGCGGTCAGGCCCCACAGCTGCGCGATCACGCCGCCGAGCGCCTGGCCCACGACCATCCCGCCGAACACGCACACCATGTTCAGCGAGCTCGCGCGCCCCTGGAGCTCGTTCGGCACCACCCGCTGGCGCACCGTCGTCGAGATCGTGCCCCACACGAACGCGTACGCGCCGAACACTCCCATGATGACGAGCGCGAGCCATCCCTCGGTCGTGAGCGCGAAGGCGAGGTGCATGACCACCTCGAGCGACAGGCACACGCGCATGAGCGTGGCGAACGAGACATGCCGCTCGAGCCATCCGAACGCCATCGTCGAGAGCAGACCGCCCGCGGCGGATGCCGTCGTGAGCATCCCATAGCCGACGGCGCCCATGTGCAGGTGCTCGGTCGCGTAGAGGACGAGCACGCCCCACGGCGCCGCCCACGTGATGTTGAAGACGAGGATGACGATCGCGAGCGTGCGCATGGGCGGGTTTCGCCACGTCCAGCGCAGGCCCTCCGCGATGTCGCGGCGGACGGGCGGATGGCCGCCCTCGCGCGGCGGGAGCGGCGGGAGGGCGATGCGCGAGACGAGGAGGATCGCGAGCAGGACGCAGACGATCTGCGCGGCGAACGGCCAGGCGGAGCCGGCGGCGAAGAGGAAGGCGCCGAGGGGCGGCCCCGCGAACTGGTTCGCGACGAGGTAGCCGCCCTGCATGCGCGCGTTGCCGACGCCGAGGTCGTCGTGGTCGACGAGCATCGGCAGCAGCGTGCTGCTCGCGGAGTCGGCGAACACCTCGGCGACCCCGTAGGCGAACATCGTGACGAGCACGATCCCGATGTTCACCGCGCCGGTGACGATGAACACGCAGAGCATCGCCACGACCAGCGCGCGGAGCGCGTTCGCGATCATGACGAGCGTGCGGCGGTCGAATCGGTCGGCGATCGCGCCGGCGTGCAGTCCGAACAGCAGCCACGGCAGGTACTGCAGCAGTGCCGCCGAGGCCACGAGGAACGGGGAGTCGGTCAGCGACGCGACGAGCAGCGGCCCTGCCGCGAGCGCGATGCCGTCGCCGATGTTGCTCGTCCACGACGACGCGAGGAGCCATCGGAAGTCGCGCCCCATCCGCCGCGGCGCGACGATCTCACCCAGTGATGCCACGAGAGTCGATCCTGGCACCGATCGGCGACATGCGGGGCGCCTTCCTACGATGGGGCCATGGCCTGGCAGACGAAGCGCACGCGCACCGTGTACGAGAATCCGTGGATCCGCGTGCGGGAGGACGAGGTCGCCCGGCCGGACGGCGGGGAGGGCATCTACGGCGTCGTCGAGCTGCGGCATCCGGCGGTCTTCGTCGTCGCGCTCGACGAGGAGGACCGCGTGCTGCTCGTCGAGGTCGACCGCTACACGGTCGGACGATCGTGGGAGGTCGTCGCGGGCGGCAGCGATGGCGAGCCGGCCGAGCAGGCCGCGCGTCGAGAGCTGCTCGAGGAGAGCGGGCTCGAGGCGGCCGAATGGATCGAGGTGGGGCGGATGAACGCGCTCAACGGCATCTGCGTCGCCCCCGAGACGGTGTTCGTCGCCCGCGGGCTCACGTCCGCTCACGACGCGGCCGCGCATCAGGCCGAGGAGGGCATCACCGCCTCGCGGTGGGTGCCGCTCGACGAGGCGCTGCGGATGTCCGTGTCCGGGGAGATCTCAGACGGCGAGTCGATCGCCGCGCTCGCGATGGCGGCGGTGCATCTGAAGCGGCTGTAGGTCAGGCCCCGCTCGCGCCCGCATCGCTCACCGACACGTCCGTCCGATGGAAGTTCTGGAACGAGCGGGAGGCGGTCGGCCCGCGCTGCCCCTGGTAGCGGTTGCCGTAGGGGCCCGAGCCGTAGGCGTTCTCGGCCGCCGAGGTCAGCTGGAAGAAGCAGAGCTGGCCGATCTTCATGCCCGGCCAGAGCTTGATCGGCAGCGTCGCGACATTCGCGAGCTCGAGCGTGACATGGCCGGTGAAGCCCGGGTCGATGAAGCCCGCCGTCGAGTGGGTGATGAGGCCGAGGCGCCCGAGCGACGACTTGCCCTCGAGGCGGGCCGCGATGTCATCCGGGAGCGTGACCTGCTCGAACGTCGCGCCGAGCGCGAACTCGCCGGGGTGCAGGATGAACGGCTCGTCGGGCTTGACCTCGATGAGGCGGGTGAGCTCGGGCTGGTCCTCGGCGGGGTCGATGAAGGGGTACTTGTGGTTGTCGAAGAGACGGAAGTACCGGTCGAGGCGCACGTCGACGCTCGAGGGCTGCACCATCGCGAGATCGAGCGGGTCGAGCCTGATGCGGTCGGCGTCGAGCTGGGCCTTGATGTCGCGATCCGAGAGCAGCACGGTGCCAGCGTAGTCGGCCGCGGCCATCCGCCTCAGTGCGCGTAGCGCGAGACGCTGTCGATGCGGAACATGACGCCATCCGGGACCGCCCCGTACAGCGTGACGTCGGCCGCACCCGTCTCGCCCGGCGCGATGTCGGCGGACCAGGCGATCGACGTCGCCGCCTCCGACCCGTCGGGGTTCAGGGCGGTGATGTCGATCGCGTACTCCATCGGCACATCGGCGGAGTTCCGGACGCTCACGGGCAGGACGGGCTCGTCGCCGTCGAGCCTCAGCTCGCCGAGGGTCACGTCCTGCGCGAGGTCGTAGAGCCCGACGATCTCGAGCTCGACGACGTCGAACCGCGCGAAGTCGATCCCCGCGAGGTCGTAGTACGACTCGAAGCTCTCGGGGTCGGGCACGGCGAGCGAGACGAGGAGCACGTCGCCCGTCTCGACGGGGCGCCCCTCGGGGTCGACGATGACCGTCTGGTTGTCGCCGACGTACTCGTACGCGGTCGCGGGCTGGCGCGCGCTCAGCGTGACGAGGTGCGCGGCGGCGTCGGCGGGCACATCGGCCTCCGGCGTGTCCGGCGCGAGGATCTCCGCGTACGCGACGAACCCCTCGCCCACGTGCGCTTCGGGGGCATCCAGGATGGCCGCGAGCCGGGCCGCGTCGACGGGAGGGAACTCGGATGGCTGCGGCGCGGGCGGGGCGGATGGCTCGGCATCGGCATCGGCATCCGCGGTCGGCACGACGGGCTCGGGCTCGTCCGGCGCGCCGCTGATCCACGTCTCGACGGTCTCCACGACGACCGGCCACAGCCCGAAGAGCCGTGTCTCGAACGCCGCCACCACGATCACGAGGAGGATCGGGAGGACGAGCCACCCGCGCCCGCGCCGTCGGGGTCGGGAGGCCCGCGGAGTCGGCGTGCGCGTCCCGCGACGCCGCATCTCGTCGAGAGGCGGGATGACATAGGGCCCCTGATGCCCTTCGGGCACCGAGGTGAAGGTCTCGGTGTACCGGTCGTCGCGTCCCATGAAGCCGACGCTACTTGCTGTCGGGGGATCCCGGGGTGCCCGCAGCCCCTGTTATGCTGGCGGAGTCGCGTGCTCCACGCGCGCGGGGCTGTAGTTCAATGGCAGAACTTCTGCTTCCCAAGCAGACAGCGCGGGTTCGATTCCCGTCAGCCCCTCCACTGTCAGTTCTCAAGCTAGGTGAGACTTTCGCAACCTAGGTGAGACGCCACAGGCCGGGATCTGGTCCGTTGGTCACGAGCGTCCTTGCAGAGCATGCCCGAACGGCGATGTCGTCGACGACACCGCCGATAGCGCGAGCTACACGACGCGCACAAGGTTAACAATGTGCATGCCTGCCTCCGCTACGATCACTAGCGCGCGCTATTACGCTTCGGCGCTGAGCGGTGAAGAAGCAGAGAGGCTTTCCATGACAATGACGACTCGCACGCCGATGCGGACGCGGTTGCTCGACGCTCCGCTGTTCACGAGTCGCGTGCGCTCGGCACAGGTCTCGGCGCGCGAGCGGTGGCTCGGGTATCTCATCGGCCCGGCTGGCGCGCTCCTCCTCAACGCCGTGCTGGCGAGCTACCTCAACGTCTACTACACGGACGTTCTGGGCGTGCCCGGGCTGTGGGGAGGCGCGTTCCTCATCGTGTTCCCGATCGTCTCGTAGATCCTGCACGCGGGCACGAACTTCCTCATGGGATACCTCATCGACCGCACACGCACCTCGCAGGGCAAGGTATCCCTTCGGCCATGGGCTGTCGTACACCTCATTCGCGTACAGTGACCTGCGCGTGAGCGCCGCGACGAACGGACTCACGGCGAGCGTCACCGTGACCAACACGGGCTCCCGTCGGGGCCGCGAGGTTGCGCAGTTCTACGTGAGCGCTCCCGGTGCCACTGTGCGGCGGGCCGTCCGCGAGCTCGCCGCCTTCGACGCCGTCGAGCTGGAACCCGGCGAGTCCGCGACCATTGACGTCGACCTCCGCCGCGAGGATCTGTCCTTCTGGGACACGGCGGCGGGGCGGTGGGTCCTCGAGCCGGGGGCCGACGTCGTGCACGTCGGCGCCTCCCGCCGCGACCTGCGCCTGTCGGCATCTGTCGAGCTGGCGGGTGACGTCGCCGAGACGCCACTGACCGATGCGTCGACCGTCGGAGAGATGATGGCGCACCCGGTCGTCGGCCCACTGGTGGCCGACATGTCCGGCGCGGCGCAGGGCGTCGACACGGTCGAGGGCCTCGGCTCTGACGCGATGCGGATGTTCGCGGCGATCCCGCTCAGGCAGGCCGTCGCGATGAGCAGCGGAAACTTCACCCGCGAGTAGCTGGACCAGCTCCTCGCTCTCGCTAACGGCGAGCCCACGGGGGATCTCGCCGCGCGCTGAGAACTGCGCGCGTCGCCGCGCCTACTGCGCTCGCAGTAGATGAAGATCCTGCGCCTGGCAGACGTGGCGCGCCGCTGCGGCGGAAAGGCTGGAGATCGTCCGATTTCCTGTCTTGAGGAAGGGGCCTTATGGCTCGTCTGCTGTCACGTCTGGGGCGCTTCAGCGCCCGCCATCGCTGGGCCACGGTGTTCAGCTGGGTCGTCGCGCTCGTCGCCCTCGCCGTCGTCGCACTGAGCGGCATGAAGTTCAGCGACGGCGCCTTCGACGTTCCCGGCACGCCCTCGAGCAAGGCGATGTCGGTGCTGGAGGAGGAGTTCCCGACCGACGATGACGCCGCGAAGGCGCTGCAGCTCGTTGTGAGCACAGGAGACCACGCGGATGTCACGGACCCAGAGATCGGCGCAGACATCGCCGCCGCCCGGGACGAGCTCGCGGCGATCGACGGCGTTCTGACCGTCTCCGACCCGTTCGATCCTGCGCGACCGTACGTCTCGCAGGATCTGAGCACGGCCGTGGTGTCGCTCGAGGTCGACCCCGATGCGGACGCCGAACGGGTCTCCGAGGAGGTCGCGGACGTCGCTGCCGGCCTGGGCGCCGACGGTCTCACCGCGGAGGTCGGCGGGAGCCTCGAGTCGGGCGTGCCGGAGATCATGGGCCCGAGCGAGATCGTCGGCGCCGCGCTGGCGTTCATCGTCCTCTTGATCACCTATGGATCGCTCGTGGCCGCGGGCGCGAACATGCTCGGCGCGCTCGTCGGTGTGGGTGTCGGCATCCTCGGTGTGCTGGGCTTCTCGGCGATCGCCCCGATCGGCTCGCTCACGCCGATCCTCGCGGTCATGCTGGGGCTCGCGGTCGGGATCGACTACTGCCTGTTCATCCTCGCCCGCTTCCGGTCCGAGCTGCGTGAGGGCGCGAGCGTCGAGGACGCCATCGCCCGCGCCGTGGGCACCGCGGGGTCGTCCGTCGTCTTCGCGGGCGCGACCGTCATCATCGCCCTGGTCGGACTGACCGTCGTCGGGATCACGTTCCTCGGTGAGATGGGCCTGGCGGCCGCGTTCGCCGTCGCCGTCGCCGTCCTGATGGCGCTCACGCTGCTTCCGGCGATGCTGAGCTTCATGGGCCGCCGTGCACTGTCGCGCAAGGACCGTGCGTCGCGCAGCACACATCCGGGCAGCGGCGGGCGCTTCATCACCGGATGGGCGAACTTCGTCACCCGCCACCGCGTGGCGAGCCTCTTCGGCGGCGCGCTGCTGCTCGGCGCGCTGGCACTTCCGGTGACGGCCATGCAGACGACGCTGAATGTCCCCGGCGGCGAGGACCCCGAGTCGAGCCAGCGCGCGGCGTACGAGCTGATCGCGGACGAGTTCGGTGAGGGCGCACAGGATCCTCTTGTGGTCCTGGTGCGGCACGACGACGTGGAGCAGGTGCTGCCGGATATTCATGAGCACCTGTCCGAGCTCGACGACGTCGCCATGGTCGTCCCGGCCGGCGTCAACGACCGCGGTGACGTCGCCATGCTCACCGTCATGTCGGAGCACGGCCCGCTCGACGACGAGACGAAGGACCTCGTGCGCGATCTGCGCGCCGAGGACCGCCAGGTGGACGACGCCCAGCTGCTCGTCACCGGCGGCACGGCGATGGGCCTCGACTCCGACGAACAGCTGCAGTCGGCGCTGACCACGTACATCGCTCTTATCGTGGGCCTGTCGCTGCTGCTGATGATCGTGCTCTTCCGCTCGATCCTCGTTCCTCTCGTCGCCACGATCGGCTTCCTGCTGTCCCTCGGCGCCGGCCTCGGCGCGACCGTCGCCGTCTTCCAGTGGGGCTGGCTGGACGCGCTGATCACGTCACCGCAAGGCAACCCGCTGCTGAGCCTGCTGCCGATCGTCGTGACGGGCATCCTGTTCGGGCTCGCGATGGACTACCAGGTGTTCCTCGTGTCTCGCATGCACGAGGCCCACACGCAGGGCATGTCCCCGGTGGAAGCGATCCGCACGGGCTTCCGCCGCTCGGCGATCGTCGTCGTCGCAGCCGCCGCGATCATGGCCGCGGTGTTCGGCGGGTTCGCGATGAGCCCCTCCTCCCTGGTCGGCTCCATCGCCCTCGCGCTCACGGTGGGTGTCGTCGCAGACGCCTTCATCGTCCGCATGGTGCTTGTGCCTGCGGCACTCGCCCTGCTCGGGAAGGCGGCCTGGTGGATGCCGCGATGGCTCGACCGCATCCTGCCGAACATCGATGTGGAGGGCGCCGCGCTCGAGCGGCCGACCGCGTCGTCGTCGGAGGAGACGGCGACGCCCGCGCCGGCCGGCGTCCGGTGATGCCCGTGGCGGTATCGGGCGCGTGCTGTGGTCGGCCCGGTACCGCCGCGGCGTGGCAGAGTGCTGATATGAGCGACGGTTCCCTCTCGGCGCCGCAGCGCCCGCGCGGCCTCGGTCTGGGCCTGAACCGCATCGAGTGGGCGCTCGATGCGGCAGCGGCGATCGCGCTTGTTGTCGAACTGACGCGCGAGATCTCCACGGGCTCGTTCTCCACGCTCCCAGTGGTGGTTCTCGCCGCAGCGTCCGTGGCGGCGCGCCGACGGCTTCCGATCGTGGCCGCGTCCGCCGCGCTTCTCGTCAGCGGGCTGGCCCTGCTGGCACCGGCGGGCGCGGTGCCGCTGTGGGTCGCCGCCGAGGTCTGCCTGTTCTCTCTCGCGCTCCGCCGTCCGCGCCGCATCGCCCTCTGGTTCGGCGCGGCGCACGCCACGCTGCTCTACGTCGGCGCCGTGGTCGTCTTCCGGGCGGCACCGCTCGAGCCGGTGGCGCTGATCCTGCCTGTGTGGACCGCGGCGGTCGTCTCGGTCGGCCTGTTCCTGCGCACGAACGACGACTACGTCCGCGCGCTCGAAGAGCACAGCCGATCCGCGGCCGCCTACCGCGAAAGCGAGGTGCGCCATAAGGTCGACGAGGAACGGCTCCGCATCGCTCGCGACCTCCACGACTCGGTCGCGCACACGGTCTCCGCCGTCGCCATCCACGCGGGCGCCGCCGAACGGCACCTGACCGGCGACACCGAGCGAGCCCGGACCGCGCTCCAGCAGGTGCGGGCCTCGGCCCGCGCCGTCGTGGACGAGCTTCAGGATGTCCTGGCGGTGCTTCGGAATCCCGGCGACAGCGCCGAGGACGAGCGGGGGGCGCTCCCCGGCCTGGACGGGCTCGAGGCACTCGTGGAGGCCACGAGAGCGACCGGCATGCACGTCGAGTACAGCGCGAGCCTGCCGGCCTCGCTCGACCGATCGGTCGGCGTCGCCACGTACCGCATCGTTCAGGAATCACTCACGAACGCGCGCAAGCACGGGACGGATCCGGTCACCGTGTCGATCAGGCATGACGATCGCACGCTGCGCATCCATGTCGTCAATCGGCTCCGCGGCACCGCGCGCGAAGACGTGCGCGGCTTCGGGCTCATCGGCATGCGGGAACGTGCAGCGAGCGTGCACGGCACGCTCCGCGCGAGCGCCGAGCCGCATCGGTTCGTCCTGCGCGCGACCCTGCCGCTCCACGCTCACGAAACGGAGGGGCTGGGATGATCCGCGTCCTGCTGGTCGACGATCAGGCCGTGATCCGCGCCGGCCTGCGCAGCGTCCTCGAATCCGCGGACGTCTCCGTTGTCGGCGAGGCGCCGGACGGCGCGCGTGGTGTGGAGCTCGCGCGAAGCCTGCATCCGGACGTCGTGCTCATGGATCTCCGGATGCCCGGGCAGGATGGCGCCGCTGCGACGAAGGAGATCCGCTCCGACGATTCCCTCGAGGACGTCCGCATCCTCGTGCTGACGACATTCGACGGGGACAGAGACGTGGTCGCCGCGCTGTCGGCGGGAGCCGACGGGTTCCTCGGGAAGGCCGCCGATCCCGATGAGATCATCGGGGCCGTCGAGCGCGTGGCCGCAGGCGAATCCTCGCTGTCCGCCCGCGCGTCTCGTGCCGTGATCACCCATCTGTCCGCGGCGCCGAACCAGCCCCGCGCCGAGATCGACCCGGAGCTCGCGGCTCTCGTGGCGACACTGACCCCCCGAGAGCGCGACCTCGTCGCGGCAGCAGCACGGGGAGAGGACAACGCGACCATCGCCCAGCGCCTCTTCATCTCGCCGCTGACGGTGAAGACCCACCTCAATCGCGCCATGACCAAGCTGGGCGCACGCGACCGCGGGCAGCTCGTCGCGTTCGCCTACCGCGGTGGCGTTGTCTGACGGGGGTCCTCCCCTGCCGTTCGCAGCGGGCAGCTGGGAGGGTCAGGCGACGACGAGTGCGGCGACCGCCTGCCACAGCGCGTCGCCATCGGACTCTGCGGAATCGCTGCCGGTGTGCCGGCGCATAGCGCGCCGCGACGCCTCATCGAGCCACAGGGCGATCACGACGCGCGCCGCGAGGGGCACCGGCATACGCAGGCTCAGTCCCCTCTGAGACGTGAACTCGCTGACGAGGGCTGCCGTCTGCGACTCGAGCGACGCGAAGAACCCGCGCGCGATGTCGCGGGCCTCTGGGAGCCGGATCGACAGCAGCCTGACCTCCGTCAGGATCAGCACCGCAGAGTCCTCGGCGAGTGATTCGTCGACCGCGTGTCGGACGCGTGCGCGCCAGTCTCCTGCAGAGTGCGCCTCTACGAGGGCGACAGCGCGGACCCGGGCGATCGTGTTGTGCGCGATCTCGGCGGCCAGCTCGATCAGGAGCTGCTCCTTCGAGGTGAAGTTCGAGTAGAAGGCGCCCCGCGAGTATCCGGCGTGCCCGCAGATCGTCTGGATCGAGCAGCCGGCGACGCCGTGCGCGGCGAAGGCCGTCTTGGCGGCATCCAGCAGGTGACGTCGCGTGCGCGCGCGCCGACGCTTCGCGCCGGTCACGGTCGTGACGTCGGGAGCCGTCACCGTGCGCGGTCCTCGAGTCCCGCGGCGGCGGCGATGCGCGCGAGCAGGCGCTGATGAGCCGCGGCCTCTTCGGCACCGGTGGAGATCGCTGCTCCATCGAGCACTGCATCGCGGAAGGTCTCTGCCTGGAACGCGTAGGTCGACCGCCGCTCCGCGGCTTCCTCGCGGCGCTCGCCGTTCGCCACGACCCTGGCGCGTGCTCCGTGCTGGGGGTGATACGGGAACGTGACCCGCATTCGCCCGTGCGTGCCCGTGACGACGAGCGACATGTCGAAGAGCCGGGCGGACCACATCGAGGCGACGACTTCGCCGCGCACATCCCCCGGGTACGTCATCGTCGCCGTGATGCGCCGATCCACCTCGCGCATTACGCTCGCGCGGGCGTCGTCGACGCGCACCGGCGGGCCCAGCAGCTCGGTGAGCAGGCGAGTCGGGTAGTAGCCGAGGTCGAGCAGGGCGCCGCCTCCGAGGGCCTTCTGCCATCGGATGTCCTTCCCCGGGGGGATCGGCACGCAGAACGTCGCACGAGCGGACCGGATCTGCCCGAGTTCGCCGGACCGGACGATCTCGGTGAGCCGGCGCTGGAACGGGTGATGGTGGGAGTGATAGGCCTCCATCAGCACCCGGTCGCTGCGCCCCACGGCGTTGACGATCCGCACCGCAGCGTCGGGCTCGGCTGTGAAGGGCTTCTCCACCAGCACGTGCTTGCCCGCTTCGAGCGCGGCGATCGCCCACGGTGCGTGCAGCGACGGCGGCAGAGGGATGTAGACGGCGTTGATGCTGTCGTCCGCGAGAAGCCCGTCATACGAACCGTGCACCATCGGGATGCTGTGCTTCCGAGCGAATGCGTCTGCCTTCGCGCGGTCACGCGCAGCGATCGCGACCACATCGAGACCGCGGATCTCGGAAGCCGGTCGCAGCAGGGCCTGTGGGACGATCCTCGCGGCGCCGAGAACCCCGATGCGGACCCGATCCTCAGCCACGGACTCCGCCCTGCCCCGGACCGGCAGCCGACAGCGCATGCCGTGCGGCGACGTGGCCCATCACGAGGCCCTGCCCGATGGTGGCCCCTGCCCCGGGGTACCGGTTGCCGTACACATTGGCGGCCGTGTTGCCGATCGCGTACAGGCCGGGGATCGGTTGCCCGTCGTCGGTCAGGACACGGGCATGCTCGTCGGCGGCGAGCCCGCCGCACGTGCCGAGGTCGGACAGCACGATGCGCACGGCGTAGAGGCGGCGCTCGTCGAGCGGACGGAGATTGGGGTTGGGCCTGACTGTGGGGTCGCCGTAGTAGCGGTCGTACGCGCTGCCGCCCCGGTGGAAGTCGTCATCCACCCCGGCCGCCGCGAGCTGAGCGAAGCGCTCGGCGGTATGCGCCAGCGTGTCGGCCGGAAGCCGCGTCCTGCTCGCGAGCTCGCGCCAGGATCCGGCCCTCACAGCGATGCCGTGGTCGTACCAGGCCTTCGGCAGAGGCATGCGCGGGAAGACACTGCCCCCGAGCAGGTACCTGTTGCGGTAGCTCTGGTCGAACACGAGCCACATCTCCCGCACCGGGCGCCCCTCCCGCTCGCGCCGCAGCAGCTCCTGCCCGAACGACATGTAGTCGGTGGCTTCGTTGATGAAGCGCCTGCCCTCCTGGTCGACCATAAACGACCCGGGAAGCGAGCGCTCCGCCAGCAGCACGACTGGCCTCTCCCCCGGCAGCGGCGCGACGGCGGGGAACCACCACGCCTGATCCATGAGCGCCAGGCCCGCGCCGACCGCCTGCCCGGCGGCGATCGCATCGCCGGTGTTGCCGTCGGCGCCCAGACTCCAGTCCCCGAGCAGCGCGGACTGCTCACGACGACGGCGCTCGAGTTCGTGGTCGAAGCCGCCGGCGGCGAGGACGACACCGCGCGTGGCCGTCACCTGGATGAGCTCTCCCCCGCGACGGACGATCGCACCGGTGACCTGCCCGTCCTCGACCACCAGCCGCTCGAGCGCAGTGCGCGTCCAGACGGGGACTCCCATTCGCAGAGCGGCGTCGTAAAGACCCGCCGCGAGGGCCTGCCCCCCGGCGACGTATCGGCGCCCGAGCACGAGGCCGCCGAGGCCCTGGATCGCGCGCTTGACCGCGACCCACAATCCGCGCTGCGGCACGCGAAGCATGAGGTTGAGCCACTTGTAGTCGGCGCCCGTGACGGGCATGGGGATCGGTGCGGCCATTGTCGCCGGGCGCAGCCGCGTGCGATTCCTCCCGAGGAGCGCGGCATCGAAGGGCCGGGATTCGCAGCTGCGACCGAGGGCCGAGCCGCCCGGACGCTCGGGGTGGTAGTCGGAGTAGCCGCGCGCCCAGCTGAACTGCATCCGCGTCGTGCGCTGCAGCATCCGGATGGCATCGGGGCCGTGCTCCAGGCAGCTCTCCCAGCGCTCGCGCGGAGCGGCATCTCCGACGAGGTCCTCGAGGTACGTGCGCGCGTCCTCAAGTGTGTCCTCGGGCGCCTCCTGAGCGAGAAGCGGATTCGCCGGCACCCAGAAGGCGCCCCCGGAGCGTGCGGTCGATCCACCCACCAGGTCGGTCTTCTCGATCACCAGTACGTCGGCGCCCAGCTCGCGGGCGGACACGGCGGCCGCGAGGCCGGCGCCTGAGCCGACGACGAGCAGGTCGACGATCCGCGGTTCGACCATGCCGCCTGTCGCCGCGGTAGTGCTGGCGGAAGTGCTCTCACTCATGGGCGGACTCCTCACGAGAGCGGCGCAGCTCCTCGGCTCCGCAGGGCACGGTGCATACGGATGGCGACGTCACGGTCACACCACCGGCGCGGGCATCCTGCTCAACCCGATGAGCTGCTCGAGGGCCTCGGCGGGGATCGCGCCGTTGGTGAAGACGAGGAACTGCCGCATCGGCATCGACTCGACCATCCGCAGGCCGTCCGGGTTCGCCTCCGCCTGCTGCTGCTGCTCGGGCGTCATCGACGCGGTCAGCCCTTCCATAAGCGCCGGGCCGACCAGCGGGTGGGCGAACCAGTCGCCGACCGAGGACTCCATGCTGAGCTCGCGCACCACGGTGTCCCCCGCGAGCGAGATGATCTGCTCCGCGATCAGGGTCTGCGCATCTGCGCACACCTGCACCGCGTAGTCGCCCGATGCGACCACCCAGTCGCCCGCTTCGACGTCCCAGTAGGCGAAGGCGCGCCGGTCGAGCTCGAACGTCACGGTACGCGACTGGCCAGGCTGCAGTTCGACCTTGGCGAACGCACGCAGCTCGCGGAGAGGACGGCGGACGCGTCCTGCCGTCGTCGAGACGTACAGCTGCACCACGTGCTTGCCCGTGACAGAGCCCGTGTTGCGCACGGTGACGTGCGCGGAGGCTGTATTGGAGCCGGTGGCCGCGACTTCTAGGCCGGTCGTCTCGAAGGTGGTGTACGACAGGCCATGCCCGAAGGGGTACCGCACAGGGATGCCCGCGGTCGTGTAGTAGCGGTAGCCGACGAAGACGCCCTCGCCGTAGCGGACGTGCCCCTGCTCACCGGGGAAGTTCAGCCAGCTCGGATTGTCCTCGAGCCGCAGCGGGATGGTCTCGGCGAGATGTCCGGACGGGTTGACCACGCCGAACAGGATGTCCGCCAGCGCGCCGCCTCCGGCCTGGCCGAGGAGGAACCCCTCGACGATGGCGTCGACCTCGTCGTGCCATCCTTCCAGGGACACGACGCCGCCATTAGAGAGCACCACGACGGTCCTCGCCGCGGTCTGCGCCACCGCGCGGATCAGCTCGACCTGCCGCTCGGGGAGCAGCAGAGTCGTGCGGTCGAAGCCCTCCGACTCCTCCCGCTCGCCCAACCCGGCGAACACGACGGCGACGTCCGCAGCCGACGCGGTGGCCACCGCGTCCTCCCTGAGCGCCTCGGCCTCGACAGCATCCGCGTCCGCATCGAGGGAGAAGCCGGGGGCGTGGACGACCCTCACCTCGCGGGGACCGGCGAGCGCCTGAATCTCCGCGAGCGCGGTGTCCGTGCGGGTGGCGTTGATGTGGGAGCTGCCGCCGCCCTGGAAGCGGGGCTCGGTGGCGAACGCGCCGATGACCGCGACGGTCGTGCGGGCCTCCAGCGGGAGCGCGCCGCCCTCGTTCTTCAGCAGCACCACGGAGCCTGCCGCCACCTCACGAGCGACACGATGGTGGGCGTCGACGGGGATCTCGGACACCGACGGCCGCGGGCGCTCGGTGAGGGCGAGCACGCGCCGGACGGATGCGTCAACGAGCGCCTCCTCCAGGGCCCCGGACTCGACGGCCGCCGCGATCTGCGCGTCGGTCGCGCCGTTGCTGCCGGGCATCTCGAGATCCATACCCGCGCGCACGCCCTCGACGCGGTCGCTGACGGCGCCCCAGTCGGAGACCACGGCGCCCTGGTAGCCCCAGTCGCCGCGGAGGACATCCGTGAGCAGCCAGCGGTTGTGCGAGGCGGGCACGCCGTTGATCCGATTGTACGAGCACATCACCGTGGCGGGCTGCGCCTCGGTGACCACGCGCTCGAACGCGGGCAGGTAGATCTCACGCAGGGTCCGCTCGTCGACATCCGCGCTGACACGCATGCGCTCGGTCTCCTGGTTGTTGGCCGCAAAGTGCTTCACCGAGGCGCCGGGGCCGACCTCCTGCAGCGCGGTGACGTACGCCGCGCCGAGCACACCCGAGATCAAAGGGTCCTCCGAGTAGTACTCGAAGTTGCGGCCGCACAGCGGCGAGCGCTTGATGTTCACGCCCGGCCCGAGCACGAGATCCAGGCCGAACGCGGAAGCCTCGCGTGCGACACCGGCGCCGACGGCCTCGGCGAGCTGCGGATCCCAGCTGGACCCCACGGCGACAGCGGGCGGGAAGCATGTCGACGGGGCGCTGTGGCCGATGCCCAGGTGATCGGAGTCGGCGTCCTGGTATCGGACGCCGTGAGGGCCGTCCGCCATGCTGACGGAGCGGACGCCGGCGTCGTCGATGGGCTTGGTCGAGCCCCAGTCGCGTCCGGAGAGCAGAGATGCCTTCTGCTCCAGGCTGAGATGCGAGAGGTCGTCGGTCATGGCGAGTGAGCTCCAGTCAGATGGCGGCGGTCGTCAGGTCAGGATGGGCGGCCTCAGCGGACCGAACGGATGCGCATCACGACCGCGCCGGCGAGGACGACGGAGAGCGCACCCACGAGGTACAGCAGCGTGTAGTTGCGGTCGGCTCCCGTGACCCCGATGAGCAGGATCGCGGAGGCCGCGAGCGGCGCGAGCGACTGCGGAATCGACGTCGCGAAGCCCACGATGCCCATGAACCGGCCCGCGTCCGTCTCGCGCTCGGGGAGGACGTCTAGGAGCAGGGCGGTATCGACGGCCGCGAACAGGCCCAGGCCGATCGACGTGACCAGCGAGCCGACGATCAGCATCGTGAGGTCCGGGGCGAGGCCCGAGACGAGCATTCCCGCGGCCATGATCACGCCGCCGATCAGGACGAAGATCCGCCGCCGATGCAGGCGGTCCGACAGGAAGCCGCCTCCGAGGGCGCCGGCGGTCACAGCGAGGATGCTGCCGAGGCTGAGGGAGGCGATGACGCCGGTCACCGATTCCACGGCCACTCCCAGGCGGTCGGCGAAGAAGTACGCGGTGTAGGTCGTGTTCAGGGTGATGCCGGTGTAGAAGAGGAACCGTCCCAGCCAGTTCCACGAGAAGTCGGGGTACTTCCGGGGGTTGAACAGGTACTTCGCGAGCAGCTGGGTGACGGTGAGCGCGTCCTTCGGCATCCCGCGGCTGTCATCCTCATGCACGAGCGTGACGAAGAGCAGCACGAAGACGATCCCGACGGCGCCGGGCACCAGGAACAGCAGCAGGGGGTCGCCCGTGAAGAACTGGGCGAGGATGACGCCGAAGACGGGCGCGATCTGCGTGGCGAAGCTCGTCAGACCCGCAACCCGGCCGCGCTGGGCCTCGGGCAGGCGGTCGGCCTGCGAGATGTTGAGGTTGCTGAGCGCAGTCCCCCAGCCCGCCTGAGCGAGGATCCATCCCGCTCCGAGGAGCAGCACGTTCGGTGCGAGGGCCATGACGAACAGCGCCGCGGTCCCGACGAGCATGCCGCCGATGAGGAACGGCCGCCGGCGCCCGATCCGGGTGCGCGTGCGGTCGCTCCAGACGCCCATGAAGGGCGACGTGAGCATCACGAACAGTGCGCCGGCACCGGTGATCAGGCCGAGGAACTCGGGGTGGCCGGGGGCGAGCGCATTGACCCTGATCGTGAGCGAGATCGCCATCGGGGTGATGAACGCCATGAAGACGCCGAACTGCGCGAGCGTCATCAGCCAGTCGTAGCGCGGGCCGACCTGTGGCAGATCCAGGCCGCCGCCCGAATCGGTCCCGACTGCGGCGGCCCGGCCACCCGGCGCCGGGCCGATCGTCGCCGAGGTCTGGGTGACAAGCGGCCCGGCCGTGGTCTGGTTGTTCATCTGGACTCCGTCGTCGAAGAAGCGCTTCCGTGAAGCGGGGAACTTGCGCGTGCAAGCGCGACGAACCTACCAACGGCAACTTGCGCGCGCAAGTTGTTGCCTTGCGCACACCGGCCATGGTACGTAAGGTCTCACTAGCGCGAGATAGTGCGTGAGCGGATACCCGCTCACGTGCGCCGCACCCGGCGGTGCCGACCGAGCACGCGACCGACACCCGAAACGAGACCCATGCCCGACACCTTCGACCGCACCGTTCTCCTGACCGGCGCGACCGGCAACTGGGGGCGCGCCACCCTGCGCGCGTTCCGCGAGCGACCCGACATCCGCGTGCGGGCGTTCGCCCTGCGATCGGCGGCCGACGATGCCGCGCTCGCCGAATTCGCGGACATGCCGAACCTCGAGGTGTTCCGAGGAGACCTCACGCGCTACGACGACGTCCGCCGGGCGATCTCCGGCGTCGACGTCGTTCTGCACGTCGGGGCCATCGTCTCCCCCTTCGCCGACGACCACCCCGACCTCGCCCGCCGGGTGAACATCGGCTCAATGCAGAACATCGTGCGCGCTGTGCGCGCCCTGCCCGACCCGGCCGCCGTCGCCGTCATCGGCATCGGGTCGGTCGCCGAGACCGGGGATCGGCAGGAGCCTGTGCACTGGGGACGCGTGGGCGATCCGCTGCGCGTGTCGCAGTTCGACGAGTACGGGCAGACGAAGATCGTCGCGGAGCGGCTGCTCGTGGACTCGGGCCTCCCCCGCTGGGCGTGGCTGCGTCAGACCGGCATCTTCCACCCCGGGATGCTCGAGATCCGCGACCCGATCATGACGCACTCGCCGTTCTCCGGAGTCATGGAGTGGGCGACCGCCGAAGATTCCGCTCGGCTGCTCGTCGGCGTCGCGTCGCGCGGTGTCCCCGAGCAGTTCTGGCGCGGCGTTTACAACATCGGCGGCGGCGAGCAGTGGCGGCTGACGAACTGGGAGCTGCAGACGATGCTGGGTGGCGCGATGGGCGTTCGCGACATCCGCGGCTGGTACGAGCGCAACTGGTTCGCGCTGAAGAACTTCCACGGGCAGTGGTACAGCGACAGCGACCGCCTGCACGAACTCGTCCCGTTCCGGCAGGACACCGTGAAGGACGCGCTCGAGCGGGCGCTGGCCGCCGCCCCCTCGTCGGTGCGCTCGGCCGGCAAGGTGCCCGCGTGGCTCGTGAAGCACCTCGTCATGAAGCCCCTCACCCGCCGACCCCGGGGCACCATGGGCGCCGTGCGGGGAGGACGCGAGGATGAGGTGGCCGCGTACTTCGGCTCACGCGAGACCTGGGAGTGGATCGGCGACTGGAGCACCTTCACGCCTCCGGCTCCGTCTCGCATGCCGGTTCTCCTCGACCATGGATACGACGAATCGAAGGATCCGTCGACGTGGACCGTGGACGACTACGCAGGCGCGGCGGTCTTCCGCGGTGGCGAGCTGCTGAGCACCGAGGCGGGCGCCCCTTCGGCCCCGCTCGTCTGGCGCTGCGGCTTCGGGCATGTCTTCGCGGCGAGCCCTCGGCTCATCCTCACGGCCGGGCACTGGTGCCCCGAGTGCGTGCGCGACAGCGCGGGATACGGCAGGCAGGCCGACGTCAACCAGCACCTCGCACAGGTCGAGAACGCCTCGACACCGCGGCCGGCGGCGCGCCGGGAAGAGGCTGCCCGTCATTAGGATGACGTCGTGAGAGCTTCCGATTCCCCTGTGCCCGGATCCTCGTCACCCGAGCGATCCCAGGCCGCCAATCGCCGCGTGACCGCGGCCGATGTCGCGCGGTCCCTCGGTCTCTCGCGCGCCACGGTGGGCTTCGTCCTGAACGACACCCCAGGGCAGACGATCCCGCCCCATACGCGCGAGCGTGTGCTGGCCGAGGCCCGGCGGCTCGGATACCGGCCGCACCTCGCCGCCCGGGCACTCGCGAGCGGCCAGTCGCGGATCATCCTGCTCGTCCTGCCGGATTGGCCCATCGACTTCACCATGCGTCGCAACATTGAGGAGGCCACCCTCGCCCTGGACGAGGCCGGTTACTCGCTGGTCACGCACAACCCGCTGCACGCGGGCAAGGCGCGACCCCTGTGGGAGACCCTGCAGCCCGACGTGGTGATGTCGCTCACGCCCTTCGCGCCCGAGCGGCTGGATCAGCTCCACGCGGCGGGCGTGCACAAGATCGTCCCCGATCCCGCCCACGTCCCCATCGAGGCGTACACCGAGCAGGGCCCCGCACTGCAGGTCACCCATCTCGCAGACAAGGGCCACCGAGTGCTCGCGTTCGTCGGCACGGCGGATGCGCGACTGGCCGGCCTGGTCGACGAGCGATACGCGCGAGCCGCCGACGCCGCCCGCGACGCGGGGGTGACACTCGTGGACGCGGGCGCCGTGTCGCTTGCAGACGACGATTCCGCGGCGCGGGCGCTCGACGTCGCGCGGGAGGCTGACGCGACCGGCATCGTCGCGTACAACGACGACGTCGCGATCGCCCTCGTCGGGGCGGCCATCCGCGCGGGGCTGAACGTGCCGGGCGATATCGCGGTCATCGGTCACGACGACATCCCCCTCGCGGCCGCCGTCGAACCGCGCATCACGTCGATCCGCTTCGACATCGCGGGGCTGGGTCGCTACCTCGCGGGCATCGCACTCAGCCTCGCGGAGGACTCGCCCCTACCGGAGTCGGCGCCGACACGCTACCTCGCCGTGATCGAACGCGACTCCGCCTGACCCTGGACGCGTTCGCCTCCACCTCCTGATCAAGCCGTTTCTGCCGCCGCTTGCGCGCGCTGGCGATCGACTGTAGGGTCCAGTACGCGCGCGAGTAGCGCGCGCTAGTAACTGAAGGTGCCCATGACACTGCCGTCCCCCGCCGTCTCCGACCTCTCGCCTCTCGAGAGCGCTGTCGACGCCCTCACGCTCGAGGAGAAGGCTCTCCTCGTCGAGGGCGTAGGCGCGTGGAACACCAATGCGGTCGACCGCCTCGGGATTCCCGCCCTGTTCGTCACCGACGGACCGCACGGCGTGCGCAAGGTGCGCAGCGCCGACGGAGGCTTCGGCGTATCCGACAACGAGCCCTCGACCGCCTTCCCGACGACCGCGACGGTCGCGGGATCGTGGGACCCGGAGAACGCTCGGCGCATGGGCGCGGCGATCGCGCATGAGTGCGTGGACCTCGGAGTCGATGTGCTGCTCGCGCCCGGAGTCAACATCAAGCGCCACCCGCTGTGCGGGCGCAACTTCGAGTACTACTCCGAAGATCCGCTGCTCAGCGGCGTCCTCGGGACCGCCTTCGTCGAGGGCGTGCAGTCGAACGGTGTGGGCACCTCGCTCAAGCACTTCGCGGCGAACTCGAACGAGAACTATCGCTTCGTGGGGGACAGCATCGTTGACGAACGGGCTCTGCGCGAGATCTATCTGCGGCAGTTCGAGCGCGTCGTCCGCGAGGCCAAGCCCGCGACGGTGATGTGCGCCTACAACGCCATCGGAGGGGTGTTCAGCTCCGACAACCGCGCCCTGCTGACGGGCATCCTGCGGGAGGAGTGGGGATTCCAGGGGGCCGTGATGACGGACTGGGGTGCGACGCACGATCGCGTCGCCGCGCTCCACGCCGGCTGCGACCTCGACATGCCTGGCGAGGTGGAAGCCAATCGCCGCGCGATCCAGCGTGCCGTCGCCGATGGTCGGCTGCCGATGAGCGTCCTCGACACGTCGGTGCGCCGCATCCTGCGCCTCATCGAGGACAGTCGGCGGGCCGAGCGGCCACGCGAACCCCATGATCCCCGGGCGCACGCCGCACTCGCCGAGGCCATCGCCGCCGACAGCGCCGTGCTGTTGCAGAACGACGGAATCCTGCCGCTGTCCGCATCGGCGAGCGACATCGTCGTAGTCGGCGAGATGTTCGAGCGCATGCGCTTCCAAGGGGCGGGGTCGTCGCTCATCACGCCGACCGAGATCGTCTCGCCGAAGGATGCGTTCGACAGCCGGGGAGTCCGCTACACCTACGCTCGCGGATATCGCTCCTTCACGCCGGGTCGGGATGCCGCGCTGGAGCGGGAGGCACTGGATGCGGTGCTCCCCGGCCAGACCGTGCTGTTCTTCGGCGGCCTCAGCGATCTGGAGGAGAGCGAGGGGTTCGATCGCGAGACGATGGCCTTGCCCGAGGCGCAGTCCGCGCTGCTTCGCGCGCTGCTGGACACCGGAGCCCGAGTCGTGCTCGTGCTCTACGCCGGCGCCCCCGTGTCCCTGCCGTTCGCGGAGGAGCTGTCGGCCGTCCTCGACATGTACCTGCCCGGGATGCGCGGGGGCGAAGCGACCGCCTCCCTGCTGTTCGGCGAGGTCTCCCCCTCGGGGCGGCTCGCCGAGAGCTGGCCGCTCGACGAGAACGATGCCAGTGCGCGCGCCGACTGGGATCGCGGCCCGCAGTCGCGCTACTACGAGTCGATCTACGTGGGCTATCGCTTCTACGACGCAGCGGGAACCGCTCTGCGATACCCGTTCGGACATGGCCTGAGTTACACCGAGTTCGAGTACCGCGACCTGCAGGTCCGCCACGAAGGAGACGACGTGCTCGTCACGCTCGACGTGGCGAACGTCGGTGAGCGCGATGCGCGAGAGGTCATCCAGCTCTACGTGCGGAACAACCGCGGGGAGGTCTTCAAGGCCGAGAAGGAGCTGCGCGCTTTCACGAAGGTCGCCGTCCCCGCCGGCGAGACGGTCTCCGTCACGCTGCGCTTCCCGCTGAAGGATCTCGCATACTGGGACATCGCCGAGCACGGATGGGTGCTCGAGAACGGCGAGTACGAGGTTCTGGCCGCCGCATCTTCTCGCGACGTCCGGCTGTCGCACCCGCTGCGCGTCACGACGGGACGGGAGTCGCGTTCGCCCTACCCGGCTTCCGTGTCCGCCGATTACGCCCGGCCGCCGTTGCGCGAGCCGGAGAGCTTCACCACCCTGGTCGGCGCTCAGCCGTCGTACGAGCGTCCTCGTCGTCTGACGCTGGAGACCCGGCTCGACGATGCCCGCGGCACGATCACGGGCTCGCTCATGCACGCCCTCGTGGTGGGTCGGGTGAAGAAGCAGTACGCCGCCGCGCTCGCCCTGCCCGACAGCCTCGAACGCGACGCGCAGGTGAAGAACACGCATTTCCTCGTGCGGATGATGCCGTACAACTCGCTGCGGAGCATGGCGATGGCCTCCTCCGGTGCGTTCCCCCTGACGATGGCCGCCGCGATCGCCGACCTTGCCGCGCATCGCCCATTCCGCGCCCTTCGCCGGCTCGTCTCCGGCGGCCCGTCCGATGCCGCAAAGCCACCGCGCGCGTCCTGACCGCAGAGCACACCCAACAGCACACCCGACAAAGGAGTCTTCATGAACCGCCTCACCGACCAGCCGCCTCCCGCGCCGTTCGATCCCCTGCCCGACACGCCCACGGTCGCATCCGCCCCGGTCGGCAAGGTGAGCGCCGGATTCCTCGTGCTCTTCGGCCTCGCCAATTTCGGGCTGTACCTGACCGTGATGATGCCGGCGCTGTTCAGCCTTCCGTACAAGATCGGGCTGCTCGCGCCGGATGACAAGGTCGCCGTGCTGGGTGCCGTCGCGACCGTGGGCGCCGTCGTCGGAATCGTCGCCGGCCCGGTCGCGGGAGTCCTGTCCGACCGCACGCACACGCGCATCGGTCGCCGTCGGCCGTGGTTCGTGGGCGGTGTGCTCGTGCTCGCGGTGGGATCTGCCGTCGTGGCCCTGGCCCCGTCGATCCCGCTGCTGGTGGTCGGGTGGGTGATCGTATCTCTCGGCGGCGCAGGTGTCGCGGCGGCGATCACCCCGATCGTGGCCGAGCGCATCCCCGAGTCGCAGCGCGGCACGGCGAGCGATCGCCGGGGTGGCGACGCAGCTCGCGGGCGTCCTCGGATACACCATCGGCGGCTCTCTGACGTGGAGCATCCTCCTCATCTTCCTGCTGCCCGTCGTCGCGCTGGCGGTGCTGGGCGGCCTGTTCCTGTTCCTGACGCCCGAGCGGATCGTCGAGCTGCCCCGTCAGTCGATCCGCGACACGTTCCGCGAGCTCGGGTTCGATCCGCGTAAGCATCCGGACTTCTCCGTCCTGTGGGTCGGCAAGCTGCTGATGCAGATCGCGCTGGCATTCCTGTCGACGTACCAGCTGTACTTCCTGCTCGACCGGCTCGGCTTCACCGCGGAGGAGGCCGGACTCCGCCTCAGCCTCGTCGGCGGCATCGGAATCCTCGTCACGATGACGTTCGCGGTCGGCTCCGGGATCCTCTCCGACCGGCTCAAGCGGCGCCGGATCTTCGTGTTCATCTCCGGGATCCTCTCCGCGGTCGGCATGACGCTGATGGCGTTCACCGACGGGTTCGGCCTCTTCTTCGCCGCGGTCCTGTTCATCCTGGGCGCCGCGGGCATGTTCGGCTCGGTGGATGTCGCGCTCGCGAGCGACCTCGTGCCGGAGCCCGAGCGCGCCGGGAAGTGGATGACCAGCTACAACATCGCCGCGACGCTCTCGACGGCCGTCGCGCCGCTGCTCGGCGCCGCCATGCTCATGATCGACACGACCGACAGCAGCAACTACACCGCCCTGTTCCTGGCAGGCGCCGTCTTCTCGCTGGCCGCGGGCATCCTCACGATGTTCGTCCGGTCGGTGCGATGACCACTCCGATGTGACCACGGGGACGCCCGATCCCCACCTCGATACTCAGGAAGACCCGCTTGATGAGAATCTCCGCCCTCACCGTCGACGCCCAGTCCCACGGCTGCCTGACCGACGAGCCGCCCCGCATCGCCTTCGCTCTCGAATCCGCTGTCGCCGGGGAGGCGCTGGCATCGGCGACCATCTCGGTCGGCGACTGGAGCACGGAGACGACCGACCAGGTCGGCACGGTCTATACGGGCGACCTGAGGCCGCGCACCGAGTACCCGGTTCGTGTGACGGCAACGGGTGTCAGCGGAGCCCGGGCGGAGGCATCGACCAGCTTCCGCACGGGGCGGATGGACATCTCCTGGGTGGCGAAGTGGATCACCGACGCCAGCTACGAGACGCCCGAGAAGCAGTCGCCGACGCCCATGGCGTTCCGCCGCCGCTTCCACGCGCGCCCGGGGCTGACGCGCGCATGGATCGAGATCACGGCGCTCGGCGTCTACGAGCTCGACCTGAACGGCAGCAAGGTGGGCGAGGACTACTTCGCGCCGGGCCTCACGTCGTACCACCACCAACTCCAGTACCAGACGTACGATCTGTCGCCGGCTGAGGGCGAGAACACCGTCGTCGTGACCGTGGCCGGCGGCTGGGCGGTGGGTTCCTTCACCCACAAGCGCAAGAACAAGATCTACGCGGATCGGCAGGCGCTGCTTGCCGAGATCCACCTGGCGTACGCCGACGGCACGACCGAGATCGTCGCCACCGATGCGCAGTGGGACGTCAGCATCGACGGGCCCTACCGGATGGCGGAGTGGTACGACGGCGAGACGTTCGACGCCACCGTCACAGCGGAGGACCAGACCTGGAAGGCGGCCGACGTGACCGCCCCACGGGTCACGCCTCGCATCCTGGCCCAGTACGGCGCGCCCGTGCGCTCCCAGCGCGTGCTCTCACCCATCGGGCAGTCGGTCTCGCCGACGGGTGAGCTCGTCTACGACTTCGGCCAGAACTTCGCGGGCGTCGTCAGAGCGCGCATCCGAGGCGAGCGCGGGCGCACCGTCACCTTCCGCCACGCCGAGGTGCTCGTCGACGACGAGCTGTTCGTCACGTCGCTGCGCACGGCCAAGGCGACGGCGACCTACACCTGCGTCGACGGCGACCAGACGTACTCCCCTCGCCTGACGTACATGGGATTCCGCTACGTCGGGGTCACGGGGATCGCCCCGGAGGACCTCGAGCTCGAGGCTCTCGTGCTGCACTCCGACGTCCCCGAGACGGGGAGCTTCCGCTGCAGCAATGAGCTCATCAACCGGCTGCAGTCCGCCATCCAGTGGGGCGGCAGGTCGAACTTCGTCGACATCCCCACCGACTGCCCGCAGCGCGACGAGCGCGAGGGCTGGACCGGGGACTACGCCGTCTTCGCCTCCACCGCGTCGTACAACTTCGACATGAGCCGGTTCCTCGGCAAGTGGCTGCGCGACGTGAAGGCCGAGCAGGGCCGCGGGGGCGGCATCCCCATGGTCGTCCCCCGCGCAGGCAACCCGTACCCCGTGATGGCGACTGCGACGTGGGGCGACGTGTGCATCCTGGCGCCGTGGGCCGAGTACCTCGCGCGCGGCGACCTTCGGATGCTGCGGGATCAGTACCCCGTCATGAAGCGGTTCCTGAAGGCGGCCGGATGGTGGTCCGGCCTGTTCTCGGTGCGCCGCAATCGGCGTCGCATCTGGCGCTTCCCGTTCCACTTCGGCGACTGGACCGCGCCGGACACCGACGTGCGCGGCTGGCTGCGCCGCGGGCGCTGGGTGGCCACCGCCTACCTGGCCCAGTCGTACGGAATCGTCGCGCGCATCGCAGAACTGCTGGGAGAGCCGGGCGATGCTCGCCGCTACCGGCGGCTGCGCGACGAGGTCATCGAGGCGTATCGCGATGTGTTCACCGACGGCGAGGGCACGCTGAAGACCGAGTTCCAGACCGGCTACGTGCTGCCGCTCGCCTTCGGCATGACCTCGGGCCGCGAAACGCAGGCGATGGCCGACAACCTCATGCGTCTCATCTCGGAGGCGGACGGCCATCTCGCCACCGGCTTCCCCGGCACGCCTCAGCTGCTGTTCGCCCTGTCGGAGAACGGGCGCGTGAGCGAGGCGTTCGACCTGCTGCTGCAGACGACGAGCCCGTCCTGGCTCTACATGGTGGAATCCGGCGGCACGACGATCTGGGAGCGGTGGGATGCGCTGCGACCGGACGGCACCGTCAACATCGCCGATCTCAACGGCGGCTCGGACGAGGACTCCGGCGGCGGCATGGTCTCCTTCAACCACTACGCCGCGGGTGCCGTCGGCGATTGGCTGTACCGACGGGTCGCCGGGCTGGAGCCGCTGGAGGGCGGTTACCGGCGGTTCCGCGTGGCGCCGCTGCTCGGCGGCGGGCTGACCTCTGCCGAGGGGGCGGTGATGACGCCCTACGGCCGCGCACGCTCCTCGTGGACGCTGGAGCAGGATCGGTTCACGCTGTCCGTGGACGTGCCGGTGTCTGCCAGCTGCGTCGTCGAGCTGCCCGACGGCACCCGGCACGAGCTCTCGAGCGGCTCACACGAGCTCGAGTGCGCCGTCGCGTGAGCTGACGTACGCCGCCGACCCGATCGCTCCGCGGACCTGCGCGAGCGATCGGGTCGGAGCACTGACGCGGAACCCGGTTGGCAGGTCCCGCCTCGCCGACGGGGACGGCCCCTAGCTGTTCCAGGTGGGGGTCGCGGCCCCCGGTCGGTCGGGGGTCTTCTCCCAGAACAAAGGGGTGCGCTCTATCCCGATCGGGAACAGCATCCGCTTCACGGGCCCGAGCGGGCTGCCGTAGACGCGGTTCTCCCACGGCCCATCGAGCGGGAGCCGGATGTCAGGCCCGCCGTCGGGGTTCGGTCCGCCCTTCATGAGCAAGGAGGCCGTGCGCGCAAGCGAGTACCTGGTGACGGATCCCGCACCGGATTGCAGGCGCCGTGTGAGTCCGCGGATCGCCGCCGCCGCGATCTGGTAGCCGGTGGCGAGGTCCAGCCCCTCCACCGGGGTGTGACGGGGGCGCGTCGCATCGACCTCGTAGCCGTTGATGCGGAGCGGCAGGCGGCGCTCCGGGTCGGCGAGCGCCCATTCCTGGGTCGCGTTCGCCAGGCCGACGCTGAACTGCACAACGGTGTCGAATCCGCGGCGCATCTTCCATGGTCCCTCCCAGCCGTATGCGCGCAGGGCGACCTCGACCAGGTCGGGGTTGAGCCGGCGGCGCTCCTCCTCGGGAACGAAGCCGTCAATCGCCCCCGGACGATACCCGTGGACCAGCACGTCCGCTTCGGCGAGCAGTCGCTTGAACTGCTCGACCCCCTCAGGCGTCTTGAGGTCGAGGAAGGCCCACCGCTTGCCCAGCAGCAGGTCGTATCCGAGCGGCAGGTAGCGCGACTCCTCGGAGTCGGGCGCGTCGATGCGGAGCACCTCGGCGCCGAGCGCCGCCAGGAACCGGGTACCGGTCGGCCCGGCGACGACGCGCGTGAGGTCCAGCACCTTGATCCCCGACAGCGGTCGACCGGGGGTGGGTCGCCATTCCGCTCCGTCTGCGGCGAACTGGGTGACGGCGGCCAGCGGCTCGGCGTCCACCCCGGCCCCGGCTGGGTGCGCGAACCACTCGTCGGGTGTCCGGCTCGCCGCGACGATGCAGCCCTGGTCCACCAGCTCCTGCTCGATCTCGTCGACCGCGCGTTCCCGGATGACAGCCGCGACGGCGTCGATGCTGTCCTCGACACCGAGCGCCTTGACGATGCGCGCGCGATTGGACGGGAACGCGTGCAATCGCAGCCAGCGCCCGTCCGCGGTCGCGATCTCCGTGGCGAAATCCGGCATGTGGATCTGCCCGGTGGGCGGTGCGTCGAGTAGCCGTGACAGCGACGGGGGCAGGATGAACCATCCACTGCTGAGGACACGGTCGACTTCCACTGCGGATGCGGGGGTGCCGCCGGCCTCGAGCAGCTCGCTCACCGCTGCGCCGGCCACGCCGAACGCGGCGGCGGCGAAATCGGTCTGCGCGAACGCGCCGGGCAGCGAGCCCTCTCCGGTGAAGGAGACGCGCTCCGTGACGGACGCGTCGCCTCCGAGTGCTGCCCACATCTCGGACAGGAACGTGCGAGCGAGGGGCGAAGTCGTCTCTGACATGGCGTTGTACCTCTTCATTCGGTGTTCGAACGGCCGGCATCGCTCGGACGTCCGCTGGTGCTGCTCGGCGTCGGCCACCAGCCGTCCAGGAGCGCACGCAGCACTCCGACGAGGGCGAGCGGCTGCTCGAGCATCGGATTGTGGCCGGCTTCCGGCACGGTCGTCACGACGGAAGGCGCGGGGATGAGCTGCTGCATCTCGATCGCGGCCTCGGGGGTGACGAGCCCGTGGTCGGTGCGGATGATCGCGAGTGGCACGCGGACGTCGGGCAGCAGTCTGCGCAGGGGGACGCGGCGGATGCCGTAGCTGTCCGCGCGCTTCCAGCGCCAGGCGTCGCCGTCCCACGTCAAGGATGTCGCGGCGACGTGCCTCTGGATCGCCGGGTCCACCTCGATGCCCACCCGGGACGCAATGGGCGCGAATCGCGCGATTCCGTCCTCGAGGGACGCGAACCGGTCGCTCGGCTTCTCCCGAGCGGGCCACTCCCCGTCGTTGAACCGCACGTCGATGGTCGCAACGCCGGAGAGAGCGTCGCCCATGTCGAGGGCGGCGGTCACGGCGGGGAGCCCTCCCATGCTGTGCCCGACGACGACGGGGCGCGTGAGTCCGTCATCGCGGATCACCGCCGCGATCTCCCGCGCCCACTGCGTCGTGTCGTACTCGTCGCGCCACGTGCTGTCACCGTGCCCGGTGAGGTCGGGGGCGAGCACACGATGCCGACCGAGAAGCGGCGCGATGTGGTCCCACCATCGCGCGTGAGCCAGGCCTCCGTGGACGAGCACCAGCCCGGGGGCCCCGACGGGCCCCCAGGCGCGGTACCGTACCGTCGCACCCTCGACCTCGACGGCCCGCTGCTCCGGCCGTACCGCGAGCGCACGGCGCAGCCACTCGGGCGCGGCGGCATCGATCACGGTGTCACCTGGCGGTGAACCGCACGAGCGTGACCTCGTCACTCGCGTCGTCCCAACTCGCGGTGACAGGCATGTCCACCTTCGCCTCGTCGGGGGCGATGTCGAGACGCACGGTGAAGACCGGCCCGTCGTCCGTCTTCACGCGGCCCACGACGTAGGGGATCTCGTCCTTCTTGCTCGGATCGAGAGCACGGTGGTAGACGATGTAGCTCCACAGCGTGCCGTTCGGCGAGATCTCCGCCCAGGTCTGGTTCGTCGACCAGCAACGAGGGCAGATCTCGTGCGCCGGGTAGCGCAGGTAACCGCAGTCGAGGCACTTCTGCGCGGTCAGGACGTGCCGCCTGGCTGCTTCCCAGAACGGGGCCGTCAGCGGGACGTCGGTGGCGGGGAGGTGGGGGTTGTCACTCACGGGTTCACTCCGATGATCGATGCGGCGCTCTTCAGGAAGGTCATCGTCGAGCAGTACAGGGCGAGTTCCGCTCCGGGCACCTGCCGGTCCGGCTCCACCGTGCCGCGCAGCTGCCGCACGGCCTCGACCATGTGGAGCCAGCCCCACATGTAGCTCTCCGAGAGCTGGCCGCCGTTCGTGTTCAGCGGCAGGTCGCCGCCGGGACGGATGTGCCCCTCGGCCGCCCACGCGGCCCCCTCGCCTTCCGGCGCGAAACCGTAGGCTTCGACCATCTGCAGGTTCCAGACCGCCGTCGGGTTCTGGATGTACAGCACGTCGATGTCGGACGGGGCGAAGCCGGTGTTCTTCCAGATGTCGGCCGCGGTGCCCTTCATGTTCGGGCGCATCAGGAAGTCGTCGAAGGTGTCGCCGGCGACCTCGGTGTTCTCCGCGATGCCGAGGATGTACACCGGCTTGTTCGGGTAATCCTTCGCCCGTTCTGCGGACGTCACGATCAGCGCGACGGCACCGTCGGAGATCATGGTGATGTCCTCCCGGCGCAGCGGCTCCACGAGGTACGGCTTGTTGAGGTAGTCGTCGATCGTCATCGGCTCCTGGAAGATCGCCAGCGGGTTGCGCTGCGCCCACTCCCGCTCCGAGACCGCGAACCATCCGAAGTCCTCCTCCTTCGTTCCGTACAGGGCCTTGTGACGCTGCATGGCGAGGGCGGCAGGGCCGGCGACGTGCACGAATCCGGATGCGCTCTCCAACGACGGAGCTGCCGCCGAGAAGTTGAACTTGCCCGATCGTGCGTTCGCGCCGTACACCAGCACGATCGTCTCGGCGAGCCCGGAGAGGATCGCCTGCGTGGCCAGATGCAGCGAGTAGTTGCAGGTGCCATAGTCCAGCGTCTGCGCATACTTCGGGCTCAACCCGAAGAGCGGCCCCACCTGGATGTCGATGTTGTTGCCCTGCACGGACTTGCACGTGATCAGGCCGTCGAGCTGATCCTTCGTGAGCTGCGCGTCGGTCAAGGCGGACTGGATCGCCTCAATCGAGAGCTGCTCGGCCGTCTTGCCGGGGAACGTGCCCTGGTCGGAATGGCCGACACCGACGATTGCGACCTTGCCGCGGATGTCCACTGTCATTTCTCTCCTCGTGTCGAGTCTTCTGATGGGTGAGTCAGCCCTGATGGGCGCCCACGGGCGCGGACACGACCGCTCGTTCCACGAGCGACGAGATCTCGTCCTGGTCGTACCCCAGTTCGCCGAGCACCTCGAACGTGTCCTCGCCGATGCGCGGGCCGTTGCGACGGATGCCGGTGGGACCGCCCTCGTCGAAGGCGACGGCCCAGCCGCGCTGGCGTTCGGTGCCTCCACCGGGTGCATCCACCTCCTGCCACCACTCGCGCTCACGGAGGTACGGGTCGTCGAGCAGCTGCTCGCCGCTGCGCACGGGCACCGCCAACACGCCCGCCGCACGCAGACGTGCCGCGCTCTCCGTGTCGGAGTGCGATGCCGACCACTCCTCGGTGGCGAGGCGCACGACAGCCGCGCGCGCCCCCTCGTCGTCGGCTCCCGACAGGTCGGCGCCGACCACCGCCGCGACCAGCTCGAGCTCGTCCGCCGAGCGAAGCGAGATGGCAACCCAGGCGTCGTCGCCCGCGCAGGGCGTCACCCACTCGATGCTGTCGGGGGTGCTGTTGCCGGTGGGAAGCGGGTTCTCGCCGGTGAGCGAGGTGCGCAGCACCTCGTCTCCCATGAGGGCGGTCACGGTCTCGCGCTGCGACAGGTCGAGCCATCGCGGCTGCCCATCGCGGCGCGACGCCAGCACCGCCGCGATCACGAGTCCCGGGGCAAGGGAGTTCGCCGTCTGGTCCGGGTAGTTGATGCGCGCACTCGACCAGATCGGGTTTCCTGTGTCGTACCCCGAGAACGACATGACACCGCCGAGGGCGTCCAGGGTCAGACCGAACGAGATGAGTCCGCTGCTCGGCCCGGTGACCCCCTGACTCGAGATCGAGGCCAGGACGATGTCGGGCTTGACGGCGATCAAGTCGCGGAAGCCGAGGCCCAGCCGCTCCACGACGCCCCGTCGGAAGTTCTCCGTGACCACGTCGCTCGTCGCGACGATCCGCTGCACGATCTCCAGTCCTTCAGGAGTCTTCAGATCGACGGCGAGGGCACGCTTGTTCCGGTTCGCGGTGCGAAACGGCGGGAAGGCGACGTCCTCGCCGATGTCACCGCCCATTCCCCCGCGATACAGATCGGGGCGCGTGACGCCCTCGATCTTGATCACGTCGGCACCGAAGTCCGCCAGCACCTGGGTGGCCGCCGCGCCGGCCGTCACGATCGTGAGGTCCGCGATGCGCAGGCCCTCCAGCAGCCCGCTCACGCGACGACGTCCTCACGCCCGAAGACCTGCCACGGGACGTCGGGAAGCAGTCCCGCGCCCGCGCCCGCGACCTCGACCGGCTCGAAGAAGCCGCGCGAGCGGTACTGGGGCGATTCGAACAGGTCGGTGACGGTCGCCACATACCCGGCGGGTATCCCGCGAGCCTGGGTCGCGTGGTAGAGGTCCTTCTTCGACATGGTCCTTGTCGTCTCCTCGATCAGCGCGACGAGCCGCGCCTGGTTCTCGATCCGGCCCTGAGGGGTGTCGAACGCCTCGTCATCCAGCCGGCTGTCGCCGATGATCTCCTTCATCACGCTCCAGTCGCGCGGAACGTAGAAGGCGGCGAAATGCCCGTCACGGCAGCGCAGAACGAGTGCGCCGTTGTCCTCGCCCCGGCGCTCACGACGCAGACCGGCCTGGACGAAGGTCGCGATCTTCCACTCGGCATGCGCCGCGGCCTCGTACTCCGACGTCGTGAAGCGAGATCCCTCGCCGGTGCGTTCCCGCGCGAAGAGTCCGATCATCACGCCGTCGAACATCAGCAGCGCTGCGATCGCCTGCAGCGGGTGGCCACCCAGCCGCACCGGCTCGCGGTCCAGATAGCCGATGAGCCGCATGAAGCCGCTTGCGGCCTGCAGCGCCAGCTCGTTCGATCGCAGGCCCGCGGCCTCCTCGCTCTCACCCCACGGGCTGATCCGGCCGATGACCGCCGCCGGAGCCAGCTGTGCCAGGCGCTCGGCCGACAGGCCGCGCTCGCGCCATTCACGGGCGGTGCCGGCGACCAGGATCACGTCGGCCGCCCGAAGCATCTCCTCGAGGGTGTCGCGGTCTGCCGCGGCATCGAGATCGATGTCGACGCGGCTCTTGCCGTCGCGCAGCCACACGGCCAACGCGGAGATCGGTGGCGTCCCGTCGCCCACGAAGGGGCCGGTGGTGTCGAGGACCCGGGGCTGTCCGGCCAGGGCGACCTGGGTGACCTGCGCGCCGAGCTTCGACAGGAGGCGGCCGCTCAGGGCTGTCGACACGGACTCCCCGAGCTCGACGACGCGCAGGGTGGGCGGCAGCAGCGCGGTCCGGCGGGGCGCCCGGGCCGCGGCGGCCGCGTAGGAGGATTCCGTCATCGTCGCGCTCCCGGTGCTCAGCGTCCCTGACCCGGGCCGCGCTCGCCCGAGAGGAACTTGGCGACGCCCTCCACCGCTTCCGGTGCCTGGGCACGGATGCTGCCGACGATCAGGCTGCTGTAGTCCTGGGCCTCGTCCCACGTCATCGACTGCACACGGTGGTAGGCGCGCTTGGAGGCGTCGAGGCTGTAGGCGTTGAACGCGGCGATGTGCTCGGCGAGCGCGATGGCCTCGTCGAGCAGCTCGGCATCCGGCACGACCTTGTTGACCAACGCCATCCGGAAGGCGGTCTGCGCGTCGGCGCGCCGCGAGGTGAAGATCAGCTCCGCGGCGTGCTTGGGAGCGATCCGCTTGATGGAGGCCGGCCCCGCCTGCATCGGCCAGCTGCCGAACCCCTGCTCCGGCATCGCGATCTGTGCGGATTCCGCCGCGATCGCGAGCTCGCACGTGTTGATGAGGGTGGACCCGCCGCCGAGCGCGTAGCCGTTGACCGCGGCGATGAAGATGGCGCGGTGCGCTCGGATCTCCGCCTGCACCTGCGTCCACGGGTGCAGCACCTGGGTGCCGTGCGCCTTGCTGAACTCCTCCATCGCCGCGGTGTTCTGCGGCGAGAGATCGACACCGGCGCAGAACGACGTGCCGGTTCCGGTGAGAACGACGACCTTCTTGTCGGCGACCTCCGTGAGCGCCTCACGGAGCCGCTTCATAGAGTCCATGCTCATCGCGTTGCGCTTCTCAGGGCGATTGATCGTGAGGACGGCGTAATCGCCTCGATCGTCGACGAGCACGAGCTCGTCGAAGGGCGTCGCGGTCTTGTCTGCGGAGTTCGGCATGGATGTACCTCTCGGGTCGTGCGCTCACGAGACGCGATCAGCCCTCGGGAGGAGGCCCTGCCGTCGCGTCATCGGAAGATCGGCGTGGGTGATGCAATGCACGATAGACACAACCAACCCAATCGGTCAACCGTTTGGTTGATATCTCTGCGGCGGCGCGGGAACTGCGTTACGGTTGCCCGATGATCGACAGCGACCCGCCGCCTCCATCACCAGCGCCCACCGCCAGGGAGCGCATTCTCCGCGCGGCCGCCGCGGAGTTCGCCGAGCACGGCTTCTCCGGCGCCCGGATCAACCGCATCGCACAGCTCGCGGATGTAAACAAGCAGCTGATCTACCACTACTTCGACAGCAAGGACGGCATCTACGCCGCCGTGCTGGGCGAGATGCTGACCTCGATGCACGACTCCATCGAGTCGGCATCCGGCATTCGCGAGTTCGCTCGCCGCCAGATCGGCGAGCCCGAAGCGCGCCGCGCCTGGTCGCGGATGGTCGCCTGGGAGGGACTCTCCGAGGATCGGCCGGTGATCTCCGCCGAAGAACGCCAGGAATCGATCCACCGCCAGGTGAACGCGATCCTGCGCATGCAGCGGGAGGGCAACCTCGCGACAGACGTCGATCCGCGGTTCGTGCTCGCGACCATCTACGCCGTGGGCATCGCGCCGCATGTGATCCCTCAGCTGGTCGACTTCTGCCTCGGTCCGGGAGCGGCCGAGTCCGAGGACACGATCACGGCTTGGGCCGACATGGTCACGCGAATGTTCACCCGGCGCGCCGAGGCGACCTGACGGAGAACCACCCCCGGTAACCAAACGGTTGACGACTGCCATTCGGCAGAGTAGGTTTCCCTCACACCGGGTGACGACGCCCGGTCTCGAGACGAGGGCAGTTCGATGACCATTGCAGACCAGCGGGTGGCCACCCGCTTTCCCGAGTTCGACCCCGAGCAGCGCTACGGGATGATCATCGACGGCGAGCAGGTTCAGGCCGCCGACGGTCAGACCTATCGCTGCGTCGACCCGTTCGAGGACGCCGAGTGGGGCTATATCCCCGTCGCCGGCGCCGCCGACGTCGACCGTGCCGTGCGCGCCGCGCGCGCCGCCTTCCCGGCCTGGTCCGCGATGTCGCCGTTCGCACGACTCGAGCTGTTCCGGCGGTGGGGCCAGCTCATCCGCGAGCACGCGTCCGAACTGGCGCGGCTGCAGGTGCACGAGAACGGCAAGACCATCACGGAGATGAGCATGGTCCCGGGGGCCCTCGCGCAGGGCGCCGAGTTCAGCGCGAACTACGCGCTGACGCTGCACGGCGAGACGGTCACGCCGATCATGCCGGGGCACACCGCCTGGACGGAGCGCGTCCCGATCGGCGTCGTCGCCGCGATCGCCCCCTGGAACAACCCGCTCGGCCTGCTCCAGTGGAAGCTGTTCGGTGCCCTGGCCTCCGGCAACACGATCGTCGTCAAGCCGTCGGAGGTGACGCCGGTGTCGACGATTCGGCTGATCGAACTGGCACTCGAGGCCGGATTCCCGCCCGGTGTCGTCAACGTCGTGACCGGCGCCGGAGCCACCGGCGCCGCTCTGGTCGAGCACCCCGGGATCGACAAGGTGGCCTTCACCGGATCGACCGCGACGGGCCGATCCATCGCCCAGGCGATCGCGCCTCGTCTCATCCGCGCGACGCTCGAACTCGGCGGCAAGGGAGCCAACATCGTCTTCGACGATGCCGACCTCGATCGCGCCGCCGAGGGCCTGCTCACGGGCATCATCGCCGGCACCGGACAGGCCTGCAATGCCGGATCGCGCATCCTGATCCAGAGCACTGTCCTCGATGACGTGCTGTCCCGGCTCGAGAGGCTCCTCTCCCAGGTCGTGATCGGCGATCCCCTGGACCCCGCGACGCAGATCGGTCCGCTCGCTTCGCGCCCGCAGTACACGAAGGTCACCGGCTACTTCGACATCGCGGAGGGTGAGGACACCACCGCTCTGCTCGTGGGTGGCCGCTGCGGCACGGATGTGCCCGGCGTCACGGGCGGCCTGTTCGTGGAGCCGTCACTGTACGCGACCCCCGATCGCGACTCGCGTCTTCGGCGCGAGGAGATCTTCGGGCCTGTCGGTTCCGTCATCGTGTTCGACACCGAGGATGAAGCCGTCGAGATCGCCAACGACACCGAGTTCGGTCTGGTCGGTGGCCTGTGGACGCGCGACCTCGATCGAGCCCGGCGAGTGTCGCGGCAGATCGACACCGGTGTCGTGTGGATCAACACCTGGCGCGCGTTCAGCCCCAACGTTCCCTTCGGTGGCCGGAAGGTCAGCGGCCTGGGACACGAGATGGGACTCGACATCTTCGACGAGTACACGGAGCCGAAGGCCTACTGGCACGGCCCCGACAACTCCTGACGTCGCCCGCGAAAGCGCATACCTCTCCGAACTCCGACTCCGCCGTACGAGGTCAGGAGCATGCGATGAGCATGGAGCGCACGGATGACGAGGGCCCCTGGGACCTGATCGTCGTCGGCCACGGGTTCGCCGGGCTGTCCGCCGCAGTGGCGTATCTCGAGGCGCGGCACGGAGCGACACCACGTGTGGCGGTGATCGACCGCGCGCGGCCCGACGAGCGGGGCGGTTCCACACGCTGGGCGCCTGCGAGCTTCCGTGCCACCGATGTCAGCGCAGCCCTGTCCGAGACGCTCGGCTGGCTGACATCCAACGGCGTCGGTCTTCGTCCGTTTCCCGGCTTCGCGCCATGGCGAACGACGGGCGACTGGCGCTCCCTCGTCGGAGAGGGACGCGGGTTCGTCGAGCGGTATCACGACCGTGCCACCCGGCTCGGCGCCCGGTTCTTCTACCAAACGGAGCTGCTCGGGTTGGGACGCGGCGCCGGCGGTGCAGTGGCCCGGGTCGAGGTGCGCGGCGCTGACCGCGAGATGGCGATGGACACGACTGCGGTCGTGCTCGCCTCCGGGGGCTTCGAGGGCGACCGGGAAGAGCTCGCACGCCGCGTCCCCGGGGGCGAGCGACTCGAACCCGCCTCCCCTGGTGCCCGGCTGAGCACGGGAGCGGGTCTCGCCGCCGCGACCGCGATCGGGGCGGCACGAACGAGCCGCCCCGACACGGCGGCGCTGCTTCCGGTCGATCCCCGCAGCGACCGCGTCGCACCGATCGTCGGCACGTGGCTCCGCGGAATCCTCGTCGATCTGGATGGCCGGCGCTTCCTCGACGAAGGCGAGGGCACCTTCGAGTCGCATGCCGACACGGTCGCGCGCGCGGTGCTCGCCCGAGGGGGGCTCGCGTTCGCCATCACGGACGCCACGGTGCGAGCCGCCACGCCGGCGAGCGCGGCATTGCAGCGCACCGATCAGCCTCCGATCAGCGCCGACTCGATCGCGGAGTTGGCCGATCGCCTCGGGATGGACGCCGCGGTGCTGGGACGAACCGTCGAGCAGTACAACGCCGCGACCCCCGCCGCGCTCCACGACGGCAGCCCGCTCGACGGCAATCGCACGACCGGCGCCTCGCCGAAGAAGTCGAGCTGGGCGCTTCCCCTGATCCAGCCGCCGTTCGAGGCGCTGCCGGTCGGCGCGCAAGTCGCCTTCACCACCGAGGGGCTCCGAGTGGATGACGCGGCGCGTGTCCTCGACGCACAGGGCGACGTCATCCCGGGCCTGTACGCGGCGGGAGCGATCGCAGGTTCCTTCCCCGATCACGCGCGCCCGACAGACGGATCCTTCCTGCACGCGATCCTCTCGGGTCGCCTCGCCGGCACGGCGGCGGCGGCGCAATGCCCGTGATCCGGATCTTCAGGCCCGCGAGCTGGGCGCCAACCGTTGAATGAGAGCGTCGACGAACGCGCTGTAGCGTTCATGGAAACGATCGCTGTCCGGCGCGTCATGGGTGATCATGCGCACCATCTGCGGCGCCGTGACGGGCCCCAGGGTGAGGAACAGGATCAGGAGGGAGACCAGCTCGGGATCCAGCTCCATCTCGACATCACCCCGGCCTTGGGCCCGCACCACGACCCGGGTGCTCTCGACGAGCGCACGCGAGCGCTCCTCCTCCAGGACGGCATGTCCGGTGTCGGAGATGCCCTCTCGTACGATCAGGCGAAGCCAGGGGTTGTCGGGATTCCGCCGGGGCCAGTCGGTGATGTCACGCACCCAATCGGCGAACGTCTGAGAGCGCAGGTCCGCCCAGATCTCCTGGGTGATGTCGACCACCTTCGCCATCACGGCATCCCGCAGGCCGTCCTTGCTTCCGAAGTAGTAGTAGACAAGTGACTTGTTGCAGCCGACCGCCTTCGCGATGTCCTCCACCGTGACGGCGCTGATGCCGCGCACACTGAATTGGTTCGCGGCCTCCAGGAGGATCTCCTCCCGACGGAGTCGACCACGTTCGCGCAGAACGCGGTCGTCCGTCGTGGTGGCATTCGGTCGGGACTTCGGGCGCTGGGTCGGCATGTCGATTCCCCACCCTACAGATGCAGGTGAAGGGACGGGCTCACGCAGCGCTGGAGACGGCGAGGAACGTGCGCAACGGGACATCCGGATCCGCGAGCACCGCCGGGTCCAGGACGGCCTTCGATTCCACGAGCTTGCGCGAGAATGCGAAGTCACCGGGAGCGCCCACGATGTCGGCGGCGATGAGCCTGCTCTCCGCGAGGTAGAACACTTCGAGCTTGCGGCCATCTCCCGGCGCACCGCGCACGACGACCCTGTCCGCGGTGGCGCTGAGACCGACCGACTGGAGCTTGAGGTCGTACTGGTCCGACCAGAACCACGGAAGGGCCGAGTAGGTCGACTCCTCCCCCAGGATGCTCCGTGCGGCGTGCCGCGCCTGCTCCGACGCGTTGGGGGCGGACTCCAGGCGCCGCAGACCGCCGTGCTGCGGGCACGGATGCCGGGAGACATCGCCGATGGCGTAGACCCCGGGAAGCGACGTGCGCAGCTGACCGTCCACGACGATGCCGTTGTCGACGAGCGCCCCGGCACGCTCTGCGAGCGCAGTGCGCGGCGTGACGCCGATGCCGACGAGCAGGAAGTCGATCTCGAGCGCCGATGCGTCGTCGAAGACGACGGCCGCGACGTCACCGTGCGCATCCGTGCGGAAACCGGCGATCCGTGCGCCGGTCCGGATGTCCACACCCTCATCCCCGTGGACGCGCTGGAAGAACTCGGACACGGGTGCGGATGTCACGCGTGCCAGAACGCGATCGGCGGCTTCCAGGATCGTCGTCTCCACACCGGCGCGCCGGGCGGCCGAGGCGATCTCCAGCCCGATGTAGCCGCCGCCGATGATGGCTGCACGGGCGCCGGGGCGAAGGAACTCCTGCAACCGGAGGGTGTCATCGAGGGTGCGCAGCGTCAGCACGTTCGAGGCACCGCGCAGCTCCGGGTGCGGCAGCATCCGAGCCTGGGAGCCCGTGGCGATGATGAGCGAGTCGTACGGGATCGTGTCGCCGTCGTCCAGCTGAACAGTCCGTCCCGGCGCGTCGATCTCGGCGACCGAGCGCCCGACGCGCAGATCGATGTCCTCCCGCACGTAGAAGTCGTCGGTGCGGAGGGCGATCTCTCCGAGCTGGGCGGTGCCGGCCAGAATGCCCTTCGAGAGCGGCGGGCGCGAGTAGGGCGATGCGTGTTCGTCGCCGACGATGGTGATCGGCGCGTCGCTCCCCGCCATTCGCAGGGCGGCGGCGGCATCCACTCCCGCCTGCCCCGCCCCGACGACCACAATGCGATCAGTACGCTGCGCCATGGCAGATCACTGGACCTCGGGCACGGTGACGACGAGCCCGTCCGTGTCGGCCTCGCACCGGATCTGGCACGAGAGCCGGCTGAAATCCGTGGGCTCTGCGGCGGTGACCTGCAACATGTCCTCTTCTTCGGGGCTGCGCCCCCCGAGGCGATCGAACCACTCGGGGGCGACGAACACGTGGCAGGTCGCGCACGAGAGCTCGCCGCCGCACTCGCCGATGATGCCGGGCACCAGGTTGTTGAGCGACGCCTGCATCACAGAGGTGCCGTCCTGGGCTTCCACTACTCGGCGCTCCCCGCCGGGCAGCACGTATTCAACTCGCGACATGGGTATCCGGACCTCCTCGTCCGTCGGCCGCGACGTTCGATCATCGCGGCAAAATTAACTCGTGGGTTAGTTTCTAGCGCACTTGTCCCGGGTTCGCCACACGTGTCGCGAGATTTTTCTTGACCCGTGCGTTGCATTAGCGCTGAACCTGGCGTAGCTTCGCTCCAGGCAGCCCGCACATCGGAGTGGGGCGAAACATCTGCTGGGAGGCAGTGATGACCGATCTTCACGGTGCAGTGACCGTCGTTACGGGCGGAGGAAAAGGGGTCGGCCTCGGCCTGGCTCTCGAGGTGGCGCGACGCGGTTCGCGCGTTGTGATCGCTTCGACATCCGACGCCAGCGGCGCCGTGGAGGAGATCCGCGCCGCCGGGGCGGAAGCCGACTGGTTCCAGGTCGACGTGTCGGACCGCGCACGGGTGCAGGAGCTCGCAGCGTTCACGCGCGAGAAGTACGGCCCGGTCAACATCCTCATCAACAACGCCGCCGGCGGCGACAGCGCGGGCTCGATCATCGACAACGACCCGGAGGGGCTCCAGCGGGCGCTGAACATCAACGTGCTCGGCTACGTGTGGACCATCCAGGCGTTCGCGGAGGACCTGCGCGCGAATGCCGCGCAGGGCGCGCCCGCGTACATCCTGAACGTCGGGTCCGAGCACTCACTGGGCGTGCCGCCGCACGTGGTGCCGCTGAGCGCCTACACCGTCACCAAGCAGGCCGAGCTGGCGCTCACCGAGGTCGTCCGCCGGGACCTCGCGGACACCGGCATCGTGGTGTCGCTCGTCGCCCCCGGCTGGGTTCTCACCGAGCAGATCAGAGAGCTGATCTCGGCATCCGAGGACTTCGCCGCGGCAGTCACTCCGTACGCGCAGGAGACCAGCGAGGTCGCGCGGATCGCAGTCGAGGGGCTGCTGTCCGGGCGCGAGCTCATCGTCACGAACCCGAAGTCCGTGCCGTTCGCGAAGGAGCGAGCCCACCGCATGCTCGGCGACCTGAGCTGGGCCGAGCACCGCGAGGAAGCGGCCGAGGCCTGGTCGCACGACGGCACCGGCGACGCCGGCAAGTGCCCGGTCGCCCACACTCTCGGTCTGGCGTAGCGCCGGCCAGATCCCACGCGCCGCGGCGGATCCGCCCCGACCTCACACCTCATCACCCCCACGCAGCTCGCCATCGGCGAGCCCGCACCTGTCACGTCACCATTCAAGGAGGAAGAAATGACACCATCGACCGTCGTGGACGAGGTCATCCCCGATCTCAGCGACCCGCAGACCTTCGTCGAGGGGGTCCCCCACGAGGGATTCCGTCGGCTTCGCGAGCGAGAGGGGCTGTATTGGCAGCCGACGGAGATCTCGCCGTCCCGAGGCGGCTACTGGGCGGTGACGCGGTTCCAGGACATCCAGGCCGTCGAGAAGGATCTCAGCGCCTTCACGTCGACGCACGGTGTCTCGTACCCGCTGATTTACCCGTTCCCGGCGCCGGCCCCGATGAACGACAACCTCATGTTCACCGATCCGCCGCGGCACACGGGCCTTCGCCGCGCGGCGGCTGCGGGGTTCGGCCCGCGCGTTGTGGCGAACTTCGACCCGTGGGTGCGCGAGATCGTTCGCGAGGCCATCGCCGACATCGAGTCGCTATCGGAGTTCGACTATGTCGACAAGTTCGCGCGCACCATTCCGGCCTACGTGATCGCCCGCGTCCTCGGCAGCCCGCGCGAGGACCGCGAGCGCATCGTCGACTGGACGATCCGCCTCTTCGCGGCCGGCCAGGAGACCGGCGACGGCACCGAAGCCCAGATCGCGCTGGTACAGAGCGTCCAGGAGGAGATCCAGGCGTACTGCGCCGAGATGCAGGAGCGGAAGCGGGCCGAACCCGCGGACGACATGTTCACCGCACTGTCCAAGATCGCCGACGCCGGCGACATCACTCAGTCCGAGTTCCTCCAGTGGACGCTCCTCATCCTGGCCGCCGGTTTCGAGACCACTCACACGGCCATCGGCCAGTCGATGAGGATGATCCTCGAGGACGACGAGATCCGGGCTGCCACGGACCGCGCCATCGAGGAGGGCAGCAGCGGAAGGCTGGCGGACGAGTTCATCCGCCTCATCACGCCGGCGATGCAGATGGCGCGCCTGGCCACGCGCGATGTGGAGGTTGCGGGCACCCAGATCCGCCAGGGGGACGCAGTGGTCCTGTACTTCACCTCGGCCAATCGGGACGAGACGGTCTTCTCCGACCCCGACACCTTCAACCCGTGGCGCACGGAGACGGCCACGCTGGCCTTCGGCAGCGGGATCCACCGATGCATCGGCTCCTATCTCGCGAAGCTCGAGGTTCAGATCCTGTTCGAGGAACTGCATGCCGCCGGCATCCGACTGCGCTTGAACGGCGAGCCGAAGCGGGGATGGTCCAACTTCATCAACCAGCTGCAGGAGCTGCCCGTCGCGCGAGTCTGACTGGACCCTGCCAGGTGAGGTGCCGGGCTACAAGGCGCGGCGTTTCTGCCATCCAACCACCCGAACTGAGACAAAGGAGTTCTCATATGTCCCTGTCCAGCACTTCCGACATCCGCGGACCGTGGGATGCGGTCGTCGTCGGCCACGGCTTCGCCGGCCTGACGGCGGCGAAAGCGCATCTCGAAGCGGCCCGCGCCGAGGGCCGGACCGCTCGCGTCGCGGTCTTCGAGCGCGCGCCGTACGCGCAACGCGGCGGCTCGACCCGATGGACCACGGCGGTGCTGTCCCTCACCGCCGAGCAGGAACTCATCCCGTTCTGGGGAGAGCGCGTGCGCGAGACGGCGGGCGAGCTCGCGAACGAGGCGTACATCGAGGCGTTCTACCGCCTCGTTCCCGAGACGCTGGAGTGGCTCCGGGAGAGCGGCATCTCGTTCGACGAGTATCACGGCATGTGGAGCGTGCACGGTGGCGGAGCGTCCGTCGTCGACGCCTTCCCCGATCAGATCCGCGCGCTTGGCGGCGAGATCTTCTATGACACGACCGCTCTTGGGCTCGTGCGTGGGGATGGCGGACGAATCGCGGGCATCGACGTGCGCGATACCTCTGGCGCCACGGTGCGCGTCGAGACCCGGGCGGTGATTCTCGCGAGCGGAGGCTTCGAGGGAGACCACGAGTGGCTCACCCGCTACATCCCGGAGGCCTACAAGCTGCGCACGGTGTCTCCGGGCACGCGAAACAACCGCGGCGACGGGATCCGCATCGCTGTGGAGGTGGGTGCCGACACCGCCGGCCAGTTCGACGGTGCGCATGTCGAGCCCTGCGACCCGCGCTCTGACGACATCGAGCCGCTGGTTCCCGCCTACTGGTGGGGCATCCTGGTCAACCGGCAGGGCGAGCGATTCATGGACGAGGCCGCCGAGCTGCAGATGATCCACTTCGACACCGTCGGCAACACGATCCTGCGCACGCAGGGCAACCTTGCGTACGCGATCGTCAGCGACCCTCAGTCGAGGCTCATCGCCCGCATCCCGGGCGTGCGCCAGACCGACATCGACCCGATCGTGGCCGACTCGATCGAGGAGCTCGCCGAGAAGCTCGACATCGATCCCGGCCGTCTCCGCCGCACCGTCGACGAGTTCAACGCCGCGACGCCCGACCCCGCGGGCTTCGACCCCACGGCCCTGCTCGACGGCCTCGGTACGACGGGAATCGCCCCACCGAAGTCGAACTTCGCCACAGCGCTGACGGACGGCCCCTTCCGGGCCTGGCCGGTGGCCGGTCAGATCTGCTTCACCTACGGCGGTCTCCGCGTGGACGGAGACACGCACGTTCTCGACGTCTTCGGCCGCCCGATCCCCGGCCTGTACGCCGCAGGCGAGATCGCCGGAGTGTTCTACGAGCAGTATCCGGCGGGCACCTCGGGCCTGCGATCGATGACGTTCGGACGGTGGGCAGGGCTGACCAGCTCCCGAGAGTCGGTGCCCGAGCCCGTCGGCTCGGGGGCGTGAGCCCGTCCCGCGCAACGAGGCGGCCGGTCACCTTCGGGTGGCCGGCCGCCTCTCCATGCTCCGCGTGGCTTGTCAGGCGAGCGAGAGCGAGCGGAGCTGAACGTCTGATCCCGACCGCAGCGTGATCGTGACCTCGTAGCGTCCCGGTCCCACCGGGCGCGCGAGGTCGAATGCGCGCGAACCGGACGTCAGCGCGTGCACTGTCGCATGCGCCCCCAACCGGATCTCGAGAAGCGCCGCACCGTGGGCGTCGACTGTCGCCCGGGTGAGGTCGCGATCGCTCACGAGGTATCGGAACGTGCCCGATGCGCCGCCGCCCGGCAGGTGGAGCTTCTCCTGCCCAGCGGCCGACGGGCCGACGTACGCGCCCCCGGAGACCTGGCACGCGCGCCACGCCTCGATCGCCTCTCCCGGGGCGTGAGGGGCGCCCACACCCTGGGACGTCATCGGCACCTCAGCGATCGATCCGTCCGGCGCGATGGTGATCGGCTCGACGCAGAGCCGGCGTCTGGCCATCGAGTTGCCGCTCGAACGGTGGTAGAACACGTACCACCTGCCGTCGACCTGCTCGATCGAGCCGTGGTTGTTCCACGACTGCGGATCGCACCCGTCGTTGTCGATGATGACGCCGCGGTATGTGAAGGGTCCGAGGGGGCTCTGGGCGGTCGCGTAACCGAGGCTCGTGGGCCTTCCGCGAGAGGTGTCCGCGAAGACGAGATAGTACGTGTCGCCGATCCGCCGCATGGAGGAGCCCTCGTGGAAGTGATGCTCTTCCTCGGTGATCAGGTTGTGCACGACCGCGCGGGTGTCGAAGCCGCGCATGTCGTCGTTCAGGCGAACGCCGCTGGCACGGAACTGCCCCCAGTAGTAGTACGCAGAGCCATCGCGGTCCACGAAGACGGCCGGATCGATGCCGGTGGCGGGCAGCCGCACGGGGTCGCGGAAGGGTCCTTCCGGCCGATCGCTGACCGCCACGCCCTCGCTGTCGTCGGACAGGTCGAAGAAGAGGTGATAGCGACCGTCCTTCTCGATGCAGTCCGGCGCGAACAGCGCGGGCCGCGGAGCATCCCGGCCCGCCTTCATCATGCGCTGAAAGGCCGGCCAGACGCCGCTGCGGCGCATCTGGAGCCCGGTCTTGACGAGGTGCTTGGCCTTGGTCCAGCGCCCCAGAGTCGCCACCGGCGACGTGGCAGCCGGCACCGCCTCCCACTGCTCCTTGTCGATCGCGAACGACGTGTCGTGCACGGTCCAGTCGCAAAGGTCAGACGTGGACACGACGCGGTACTCGTTGCTGCAGTACACGTCCTCGTGCCGATCGAGGCTCCCGTACACATACAGGCGACCATCCGGCATGACATGCGCTTCGCCGTCGGGGATCCAGACGTCGGGAGGGAGAACAGGATTGTGGCCGTGCATGGATGCCTCTCGCGGGTGGTGATCAGGCGGGCGTGACGCGACGTCCGCTCGGGAACGCGTGCTTCCTGCGCGCCATCCGCGATCCACCACCCCCACTTCGCTTGCGCGCGCTAGCGGCTCATTCTCGCAAGATCGCCTCCGGAAGGCAAGCCACACCCGGCTCGTTGTCGTCACGGCAACCAGTGCGGCAGCACGAAGACCGCCCAGGTGGCGGCCGGCGCGAGCAGGATGAGCACGCCAGTGTAGCCCAGCAGCTTTCGCTCGTACACCTTCACGTCGACGCCGTGCGAGTTGGCCAGCACCATCGCCCCGTAGGTCGAGAAAGGGCTCACATCGACGATGGTGGCGCAGATGGCGACGGCGACGATGGTTCCGATGACGCTGACGTCACCGCTCTGGAGGAACGGCAGGACCAGCGGGATCAGGATGCCGATGATGCCGAGCGACGAAGCCACCGACGAGACGGCCGCGGCGATGTAGCAGCAGATCAGGATCGCGAGGACCGGGCTCCCCACCGCTCCCACGCCCTCCGCGATGATGGCGACCGTGCCCATCTCCTGCATGAGGCCCACATACGTCAGCACACCGGCCACCAGCAGGAGCGTCGGCCAGGCGACGAAGCCGACGGATCTGCCACGGATCTCACCCGAGTGGACGAGCAGCAGCGCAACCGCGATGATCAGCGAGGTGAAGCCGAGGTCGGTGTTGAATGCCGTCACCACGGTCACGAAGACGATCAGCGCGATCAGCGTCGCGATCTGATGGAACGAGGGACGCTGGATCCGCGACCGCCCCGGCTTGAGCTCGGTGGCGATGGATGCCGTCGCCTGAGTGGCGACGGCATCGCCCCCGCTCTCCCCGCCTGCCCCCTGATGCACCCCGGCGCCGCCACCGGAGATGCGACCTGTCGCATCGACCTTCAGCCCGGACGAACCGGCGACGGGCGACGTGCTCTCGACAGACGCCTCACCGAACGCGGCGTCGAGGTCGTCTTTACGGCCCAGGATGCCCCGTCCCCCGAACGCTCGGAAGCCGATGATCGACGCGAGCGTGTTGAAAGCCATCACGCACACATAGAGCACCCACGGTTCCGGCGTGAGCCCGAAACGCTCCATCATCCCGTTCACCACCACGCCGTACGGCGTGATCGGCGAGAACGCGCCGGCCTGGGCACCGTGCACGACCATAAGACCGATCAGGACCGGGTTCAGCGTGTATCGGGTGATGAACTTCGCTCCGATCCCTGCGAGCAGAGGCACTGCGCCCGGACCCATGGTCGACATCAGCGCGCTGATCAGGAAGAGGATCCACGGCAGGAACGCAACCCTCCCCCGCACCGCTCTGACGCACAGGCCGACGATCCAGTCGACTGTGCCGTTCGCCTGCGCGACGCCCAGGAGCATCGTGGTCCCCACGAGGATCACGAACAAGTCGACGGGGAACAGCGCGAGCAGATCGGCGGGAGGCTTTCCGAGCAGGACGGTGCCGATGATGAAGGTGGCGATGAGGGCGAGGGCCCCCAGGTTGATGCGAAGCACGGTGCCCATCGTGAAGAAGACCAGCAGCGCGACAATGGACCACATCTCAGGCGTCATTACCTGGACCTCTCTGGCAGCGACGACGGAGACGTCGTCGGGTCGACAGCGTTGTCTGAAGCGGCTTCACCGGTGCGCGGATGTACGGACCCAGCCGCGCCTCGCTGGAGTTGGCAGCGATGTAACCATACGGTTGATCTTCGCGTCAATCATTGGAGGTGATCCGGTAGTCCGCGGATCGAGCCGATCGAGTCTCACAAACGGGCGTGGTCACCTCCGCGGTCGCACCCAGGCAATAGATAGACCTGATCAATGGCCTTTTCCAGCAGCAGACACGCGCCGGAGCTCTCCATGAAGCGCCCGAACGCCGCCCGCCCCACCGCCTGGGGGCGGCCCGCCCGATTCCGGAAAGTGACCAACTGGTTGGCCCGAAGGAAGTCGATGGCAACATGCGCGTGCGCCCCCGTGACCGAAGTCGCGGGGACGCACAGACGGCGGTCGGGTCTCCGTCAGCCGTTGGCCTCGACGGAGAGCCACTCCCACTGCTTCCACGTGGCGAGACGCTGGTCGTACAGCCACGGCACGATCTGCGTGGGCTGCGTGCCGAAGAGCACGCGCAGCGGCGGCTCCTCCGCGTCGACGATCTTCAGGATCGCGGGGCCGGCGGCAACCGGATCGCCCAGGTTCGCATTCGCCGCCCCCTCGGCCATGCCCTTCCGGAGGGCGTCATACTGTGGCTGCGGCGCGGCGTGCACGGCACTGCTGCCCGCCCAGTCGGTCGAGAAGCCTCCCGGCTCGATCAGCGTCACCTTGATGCCGAACGGTGCAACCTCCTGTGCGAGCGACTCGCTGAGACCCTCGAGCGCCCACTTCGATGCGTGATAGCCGCCGAGCGACGGGAACGCGGCGATTCCACCGATCGTGGAGATCTGGATGATGTGCCCGGATCCCTGCTCGCGCAGGAAGGGAAGGGCGGCCTGCGTCACGAAGAACGCCCCGAACAGGTTGACCTCCAGCTGAGCACGCAGCTGCTCGGTGGAGATCTCCTCGACCGCGCCGAACAGACCGTACCCGGCGTTGTTGACGACGACGTCGAGACGCCCGAATCGACCGACGGCCGCCGCGACGGCATCGCGCACCGCAGCCTCGTCAGTAACATCGAGCGTCAGCACCAGCAGGTTGTCCCCGTATTCATCCACAAGATCCGCGATCACCGCGGTGTCGCGCACGGTGGCCGCGACGCGGTCGCCGCGCTCGAGCGCGTTCTTGGTAAATTCGCGCCCGAAGCCTCGCCCCGCACCCGTAATGAACCAGTTCTTGCTCACAGCGCCTCCTCGGTGTCGCACTCGGCGTCTTAACTGACACCCGGTGTCAATGCTGACTCGCAGGTACACTACGGGCATGAGCGCAGAACCGCAATCCCCGTCGATCCGCGATCGCACGCGGCGCGCCGTGCGCGGCGAACTCGTCGAGGTCGCCCTGCGGCTGTTCGTCGAGCAGGGATACAACGAGGTCCGCGTCGACCAGATCGCGGACGCCGCGGGGATGTCGAAGCGGACGTTCTTCCGCTACTTCCCCAGCAAGGACGCGCTCCTGCTCGGCAAGTACGACAAGCTCGGCGAGGATCTTGCGGCCGCCTTGGCCGCGCGGCCCGCAGATGAGCCGGCATGGCGGGCCCTTCGGCGCATGTTCGATGGCGTCGTCGACTACATCTCCGACCCGGGTCGCGCCGCCCAGGCGGAAGCGATCGACCACATCATCCAGTCATCCGACGTCCTCCGCGCGGGCTACCTCGAACGGATGCAGCGCGCACAGGAGCGCATCGTCTCCGTCGTCCTCGAACGGGCCCCGGGAACCGTCGGGGAGCTGGAGGCAGCCGCCGCGGTCGCCGCCGCCTTCTCGGCGCTGTCCACGGCACACCTGCACGCGGCGCGCTCCTCGATGCCCCTGGCCGAAGCTCTCGACATGGCGATGAGCGCGATCTCCGCGATCTCCTGAGCGGGTCGGGCGGCGACCTCAGGGCCGCCAGGACGCCAGGAAGTTGCCGAGCCGCTCGACGGCCTCTGAGACGACGCGCACCTCGGCCAGCGTGACCATGCGGACATGGTCCGTGCCCGGCCAGTTGAAACCCGAGCCCTGCACGAGCAGCACGTGCTCGGCGACGAGGAAGTCGCGCACGAATGCGGCGTCGTTAGGAATCTCGTACACGTCCGGATCGAGCCGTGGAATGCGTAGAGTGCGCCGCGCGGTTGCACACACGACACCCCGGGAATCGCCTCCAGCCCTGCCCACGCCGCGCTGCTCATGCAGCCGGCCTGTCGGGGCGATGAGCGCGTCGATGGACTGCACACCCGACAACGCGGCCTGCGCGGCGAACTGCGCCGGCATGTTCGGGCACAGTCGCGTGGATGCCAGCAGGCTGATGCCGTGCAGGAAGCCCGCGGCGTGCTCACGGGGGCCGGTGATCACCAGCCACCCCGACCGGTACCCCGCGACGCGGTAGGTCTTGGACAGTCCGTTGAAGGTCAGACACAGGAGGTCGGGAGCGACGGTCGCCATGGGCACGTGCACCGCGTCGTCGAACACGATCCGGTCGTAGATCTCGTCGCTCAGCAGCAGCAGCGAGTGCTCGCGCGCGATCTCCGCGATGCCCTCGAGCACCTCACGCGAGTACACGGCGCCCGTGGGGTTGTTGGGGTTGATGACGACGATCGCCTTGGTGTTGGCGGTCACCTTCGATCGGATGTCCTCGAGGTCCGGTTGCCACTCCCGCGATTCGTCGCATAGGTAATGCGCCGGCGTCCCGCCGCCAAGGCTCGTCATCGCCGTCCACAGGGGGTAATCCGGAGCGGGGATCAGCACCTCGTCGCCGTCGTCGAGCAGCGCCTGCATCGTCATCGTGATCAGCTCGGACACACCGTTGCCCAGGTACACGTGATCGGGGTCGACCGGGGGGGGAAGCCGGGCTCCTGCTCGTATCGCGCCGAGACCGCGCGGCGCGCGGAGAGGATGCCACGGCTGTCGCCGTATCCGTGCGCATGGGGCACCGACGCGATCATGTCGCGCACGACCTTATGCGGAGCCTCGAAGCCGAACACCGCGGGGTTGCCGATATTCAGCTTGATTCACCCCATGACCCTCGGCCTCAAGGCGCTCCGCCTGAGAGAGCGCCTCTCCCCGGATCTCGTACAGGACGTTCCGCAGCTTCGCCGCGCCGCAGTCGTGGAGGTATGGCAGTCATGGGATCCCGTCACTATCAACCAAACAGTTGAAACATATCGACTATGCCCGTCTCCCACCAACCTGGCGCGAGAGTCCGCGCAATGAACGCGACAGCCCGACTACAGGACGGGCGCCATCCGGGTGACCTGGGTGACGTGGCGCGGCTCGAGATCGTCGAGGGAGCTGACGCCGAGCAGCTTCATGGTGCGCTCGATCTCGGCGCGCAGGATCACGATGGTGCGGTCAACGTCGGCGCGTCCGCCCGCCATGAGGCCGTAGAGGTAGGCGCGGCCGATCAGGGTGAACTTCGCGCCCAGGGCGATCGAGGCGACGATGTCGGCGCCGTTCATGATGCCCGTGTCGATCATCACCGTGGCGTCCCGGCCCACCTCGCGCACGACCTTCGGCAGCAGGTGGAACGGGATGGGAGCCCGGTCGAGCTGACGCCCGCCGTGGTTGGACAAGATCAGCCCGTCCACGCCCATGTCGATGACCTTCACCGCATCCGGCACGTTCTGCACGCCCTTGATCACGATGTTGCCCGGCCACATCTCGCGGATGATCGCGAGGTCATCGAAGAATTCCCGTAGCCCTCCTCAAATAGGTTCCTCGCGCATCGACACCTCCTTCGCACGGGCTCTCGGTCGTGCGCGTAACCCACGCACAGGCGGCGGTGCGGGTGTGCGAGAAACTCGTCTCAACTAGATTGAGAGCGCCGAGCGACGAGCAGGTGAACGCGGGGCAAGGGTGCCAGTCTCAACTAGGACTTTCTGTCTCACCTAGCTTGAGAACTGACATCCACAAGGTCATCCTGCGTCGATGCCGCACTCGAGAGAGCCGCTCACGCGTTGTCGCCGAGCACCACAGCCACGGCTTCCGCGACCTGCACGCGGCTCTCCTCAGCCGTCGGCTCCGCGTCGAGTCCGAGCAGCCGGCGCCGATGGCGTTCCCCGAGAAGGAGCGAGAACAGCAGCGGCGCGGACTCGGGCGAGCCTCCGGCGTCGACCAGCTGCTTCGCGAGGAAGGCCTGCGCCACGGCGGGGCCGTTCGCGTAGAACTCCCTCGCGAGTTCCGGGAACGAGACTGCGGCGGCGATGACGACGCGGTGCAGGGCGACGGCCTGGTCGGTCATCAGGGAGCGATGGACCGCTTCCGCAGCCTGAACCAGGTCGGACGGCTCGCTCTCCGGTTCCGTGTACCGGTGCTGCCGCCGAACGACGGCGCAGAAGATGGCGCTCTTGTCGCCGATCGAGTCGTACAGAGTCCGCTTGGCGATGCCCGCCATTCCTGCGACCGCATCGAGTGAGACCGCTTCGTATCCGCGCGAGAGGAAGAGCTCGGTCGCGACCTCCAGCACACGCTCCTGACGCTTCGCGCGCTCATCCGCCGTGGGCCGCCCTCGCTTGCTCGCCATGAGGGCACGGTACCATAATGACACGACAGCGTTTCATTACAGCAGGAGGTGTGGCGACCGTGGACGTGATCTGCCATGTGGCGATAGAGGACGACTGGGGGATGAGCCGGGGGTTCGGCCAGTACGAGGTCTCCAAGCGCGGCGTCCCCCTCGACGACGCGGGCTATGTTCGCGCGACGACCCCGGAACGCGTGGCCGAGGTGGTGCGCGACGGCTATGCGGACCTGTCGCTCCCGCTTCTGCGCATCGATCTGAGCCTGGCGGGACTGGAGCGCGCGGGGGTCCCGGTCGAGTGGCACGACGGCGACCCTCGCGTGGTCGGTCCGATCCCGATGGACCCGGACGTCGTCGTCGGCGAGGAGCCTCTGAAGCCCTGAGCGCGCGCCTCACCCCGCCAGGTGCGCCCACCGCGGCGCCAGCTCGCGCCAGGGGCCGACGGCCGCGACCTCGCCGTCGGACAGCACGACCACGCGATCCGCTCGGGCCAGCGCGGCACGCTTGGAAGTCGCGCCGATGACGGTCGCACCGCGATCGCGCAGCGCCTGCCAGAGCTCGATCTCCGTGCGCGCATCGAGCGCAGACGACACGTCGTCCGCGAGCAGGAGCTCGGCGTCAGCCGCGAGCGCCCGCGCGAGCGCGAGCCGCTGCACCTGCCCGCCCGACAGACGCACCCCGCGGTGCCCGACGAGCGCGTGGGCGCCGCCCGCCTCGCGGACGTCCTCGCTGAGCCGGGCGCTGTCGATCGGGCCGTCGACGTCGCGCTCGTGATCGAGGCGCACGTTGTCGGCGAAGGTGCCGCTGAGGACGCGCGGCACCTGGGCGACATGCGCGACCTGGCCGGGGCGGAGGAACTCCTGCGCATCGGCGATCTCGACGCCGTTCCACCGGATCTCGCCCGTGTGCTCCATGAGCCCCGCGAGCGCGGCGAGCAGGCTCGACTTGCCCGATCCGACCTGCCCGAGGAGCAGGACCAGCTCGCCTCGGCGCACCTCGAGATCGACATCCGTCACGCCGAGCGTGCCGTCGTCGTGCACCGCGCTCACCCCGCGCAGCTCGAGCGCCTGCAGCGGCGCGCGACCCGTCGCGGGCGGCTCGGGCGCGGTCCCCGCGACGAGGTCGACACCGGGCACCGGATCGACGAGGTCGACGCCGCCCGCGAAGCGCGCGGTCGCCTGCTGCCAGCTGCGCGTGCCCGGCGCCTCGGTGACCACCGCTCCCGCGACGACGCCGAACCATCCGAAGCCCGTGACCGCGTTCGCGACCAGGAGGGTGGTCGCGAGATCCCAGACGCCGGAGAGGAATGCCGCCCATGCGGCCACCGCTCCGATGTGCAGGGCGACGATCGGGACGCCGTCGAGGACGGCCTGCACGCGGTGCTCGAAGATCGCCGCGCGCACGCGGCCGCTGTCGACCTCCTGGAGATGACGGTGCACCTCCGGCGTGCGGGCGGCGAGCTTGACCGTGCGCGCGGCATCGAGAGCCGAGACGAGGGAGCGCCCGAATCGCGCGCGGGCAGCCGAGGAGCGGGTCGCCGAGCGACCGGCGATCGGCCGGCCGACGGCGGCCGCGAGCGCGGAGACCACCATGACCGCGAGCAGCACGCCGCCCGCGAGCCAGGAGCGCGACACGAGCGCCGTGACCGCGGCGATGACCAGGCCGTTCACGAAGTCGACCCAGCGGTCGGCGTACATGACGTAGCGGTCGGCGTCCATCGCGCGCGCGACGATCTCGCCGGCGGGAGTCGTCGGCAGCCGGTGCTGGCGGGTCTGGCCGTACATGACGCGCATGCGGACGCGCAGCAGGTTCTCGACCCACCAGCTCGGGTAGAGGTAGATCGCCCGACCCAGCGCGAGCGGGCTGAGCAGCATCAGCACCACGAGCCCGAGGAGAAGGGCCGACGGCAGCTCGCCCGCCTGAAGCGCCTCCACGATCCGCCCCCAGAGGAAGCCGGTCAGCGCGCCCTGCGCCGCGGCGAGCGCCGACACGAGGAAGAGCGCCGCGCCCGCGATGCCCCACTGGGGCCGGACGAACAGCACATGCAGGATGCCGCGCGCGAGCGACGGCCCATCGCCGGGCTCCGAGAGCGCGGGCGGAGTGCCGGTGCGGCGCCGCGTGCCGACGCCGGCCGCGGCGTCGGGAGCCGCCGCCGGGGCATCCGCCTCCGCGCCATCCGGCTGCGCGTCGGGCGCGGCGTCGTCGATCTGACCGTCGGACGCTGCCGCCTCGCGCAGGCGGCGGAAGGGGCCATCCGCCGCCGCGAGAGCCTCGCGCGGCCCCTGCTGGACGATGCGCCCATGATCGAGAACGGCGACGAGGTCGGCGCGCTCGATCGTCGTGAGGCGGTGCGCGACGAGCACCCCCGTCCGCCCCCGCAGCAGCCGCTCGGACGCCGCGACCACGCGCGCCTCGGTGAGCGGGTCCATCCGCGCCGTCGCCTCGTCGAGGACGACCACCTGGACGTGGCGGACGAGCAGGCGCGCGAAGGCGACGAGCTGCTCCTCGCCTGCGGAGAGCGCAGTTCCCCCCGGCCCGAGGGCGGTGTCGAGCCCGTCGGGCAGCCCGGCGACCCAGTCGGCGATGCCGAGCTCCGCGACGGCCGCCTCGATCTCGCGCCGGTCGACCGGGGCGAACAGCGCGATGTTCTCCGCGAGCGTGCCCGACAGGATCTCGGTGCGCTGCGTCACGACGCCGACGGCGGCGCGCAGCCTCTGCAGATCCAGGTCGCGCACATCGACGCCGCCCAGCAGCACCGTGCCGCGCGGCGGCTCCTGCGCGCGCGAGATCAGCGCGGCGAGCGTCGACTTGCCCGACCCCGTCCGCCCCACGAGCGCCACGGTCTGCCCGGCCGGCACGTCGAGCGACACCCCGGCGAGGGCGAACGCGCCCTCCTCATAGGCGAAGTCGAGGTCGCGCACCTCCAGACCGACCTGGCCGGGCGGCACGTCGAGGCCGCCCACCGGCTCGGGCTCCACCTCGAGCATCTGCCGGATGCGGATGAGCGCGCCGATGCCCTCCTGGATGTCCGGCAGGTGGTGGACGAGGTTCGACACCGACCCGACGAGCAGGGCCGTCGCGAGGAAGAGCGTGACGAGCTGCTCCACGGGGAGGCTGCCGCCGAAGGCGAGCACGGCTCCGGTCACCGCGACGCCGCCCAGCAGGGCGTGCAGCAGCACCTCCGCCCGGTTGATGAGCCGCATCTCGAGGCCCGTCAGCGTGCGGAGCCGCGCGTGCACGACGGCCGAGATCTGCGCGAGGCGCCGCACCGCGAACGCCTGGCCGAGGCTCGTGCGGAGGTCGTTCCGCGCAGCGACCGCCTCCTCGAACGCGGCGGCGTGGTCGGTCCACGCCTCCTCCTCCGCGACCTTGCGCAGGGCGATCTCGCGCAGCAGCGGGCGGGCGACGAGCGCCACGATCACGCCGAGGACGGGGAAGAGGATCCACGCGGGCCACCACGTCGTGCTCGCCACGATCCACAGCGGCACGACGCCGACGAGGGTCCGCCCGGCTCCCCACAGCTGACGCCGCACGAGCGAGCCGACCGCGCGCGTGTCGTCGTCGACGCGGTCGAGCACCTCGCCCACCGCCTGCTCCGACAGCACTGCCAGGGGCTGGCTCATCGCGGCCGTGAGCAGATCGCCGCGCAGGCGCCCCTCGGCGCGGTCGACGACGCCGGCCCACAGGACCTGCCCGACGCTGTCGACGACCGCGCCGCCGACGACGCACAGGGCGAAGAGGAGCAGCGCGTCGACCGTGGGGTCGCCCGAGAGGCGCCCCGCGATCACGGTCCCCGCGGCCTGGCCGGTCGTGCCAGCGACGAGCAGGACGATCGCGGCGAACGCAGCGGGCCCGCCCAGCCGACGCCAGCCCAGTCGGCGCCAGGCAGGGCGCTCGGATGCGCTCCGCGCCGCGTCAGCGGGACGACGGGGGCCGGAGGGCGCGGGAGAATCGGGAGAGGCTGCGTCGGACATCACCGCCAACGCTACGGGCAACGACCGACAGGCGGGCGCTGCCGGGGCATCAGGGCAGGGAAACGTCGGCATGCCCCCCCCGAGCGCTCCTGTTACGCGCGGTTCCGACCACCGCCGCCGCGCGCCCTACGCTGAGTCGGTGACCAAGACACTGCGCGCCCTCTCGGGCCTCGCCGGCGCGATCGCCGTGCTCGCCCTGGCCTCCTGTGCAAGCCCCGCATCCGAGCAGCCGGCCGAGTCGGCACCGACCGAGACCCCTGCGGCCGAGACGGTCGTCGACGGCGCGTGCGCCGACGACGAGGGCATCACGCTCATCGTCGACAGCACCGCGCTCGAGGGCGGCGAGCGCAGCGAGCGCTGCGTCCTCGCGGACGAGCCGCAGGTCGCGGCCGACGTCCTGGCCGAGGCCGGCGTCGAGACCGAGGGCACGGAGGAGTACGGCGACGAGGTGCTCTGCCGCGTGGACGGTCTGCCGTCGGCGACCGAGCCGGTCGGCTCGACCGAGGACCCGGCGTACGTCGAGGAGTGCGCGTCGATGCCCGCCGCGTTCGCCTACTGGTCGATCTGGATCCAGCCCGCCGACGGCGAGTGGGAATACGCGATGGAGGGCCTGTCGACCCAGGAGGTCGCACCGGGCGAGAGCCTCGAGCTCCTCTTCACGCTGGACGGCGCACCCGCGGCACCGTGACAACGCGATCCGCGGCGGTGAGGACCGCGGCCGTCGTGGCCGCGGGCTTCATCGTCGTCCGGATCGTCTACCGCATCCTCTTCCACGGCGCCGACGGCGACGGCGCCGTGCTCTGGGCGCTGCCCGAGCTGCGCCTCCCGCCGCCCTTCGCGCATGTGCGCCTGCTCGGCGAGGTCACGGCGGATGGCCTGGCGGACGCCGCGCTGAGCGCGGTTCCGATCGCGCTCGTCATCCTCGGTATCGGCGTGCTCACGGCGCTCGTCGACGTGCCGCGCCTCCTCGCGCACGGCGCGCGCGGGCGCTTCCTCGGCGGAATCTGCCGCGCCCTCGCCATCGCGTGGGCCACCGTTCCCTCTCTCGCCGACGCGGTCCGCGCCGCGCAATTCGCCCAGCGACTGCGCGACGAGCGGAACGCCGCGCGCCTCCTCGCGCCCGTGCTCGAGCGCGCCCTCGAGCGCGCGACCGCGCTGAGCGCGGCACTCGAGCTCCGCGGCTACGCGGGTCGGCCATCCCCCGCGGCACGCGCCGAGACGGCCGTCCTGCTCGATGGCCTCCGCGCGGGGTTCGACCCCGTCGAGGTCGTGCGCGTCGATGCGCTCGCGCTGCCGCGAGCATCCGTCGTCTGCCTGTCGGGGCCGACCGGCGCCGGCAAGTCGACGCTTCTGCGGCTCATCGCGGGGCTCCACACGCACGTCGATGGCGGATGGATGGCGGGACGCGCGGAGGTCGTCGGCCGCGAACGCAGCGCGGTGCCGCCGCGCGACCTCGCGCGGGACATCGGCGTCGTGCTGCAGCAGCCGCGGCAGGCGTTCGCGGCGGCTCGCGTGGCCGACGAGATCGGCTTCGCCCTCGAGCTGCGCGGCGTCTCCGCAGCGGACCGTCGCGAGAAGGTCGCCGACGTCGCGGAGCGGATGGCCATCGGCCACCTCCTGGAGCGCCCCGTGCGCGGGCTCTCGGCGGGCGAGGCGACCCTCGTCGCCCTCGCATCGGCCATCGTCGACGACCCGGCGCTCCTCCTCGTGGACGAGCCGCTCGCCGACCTCGACGCCGACTTCCGCGGCCGGATCGTCGCGCTCCTCGACGCGCTCGCCCATCGCGACGGCATGTGCGTCGTCGTCGCCGAGCACCGGATGGCCGAGCTCGCCTCCATCGCCGACCTCTCGCTGCGGATCGAGGACGGGGCGGCGGCCCCTGCCGACCTCCGTTCCGGTCCCGAGCGGAGCAGGGCGCCGCGCCGCACGCCGCCGGCCGCAGCCGCCGTCGCCCTCGCGGCCCACGACGTCACCGCGCGACGCGGGACGCGCATCGCCGTCGACGAGGCGAGCCTCGACCTGCACGCGGGCGAGGTGCTCGTGCTGACCGGCCCCAACGGGGCGGGCAAGTCGAGCCTCCTCGAGGCGCTCGCGACCGGAGCGCCCGGGGTCGCGGTCGCGGGCGGGGCGCGCCGCCGCGTCGCGCTCGTCCCCGATGCGTCCGACGACCTCCTCCTGCGCGACACGGTCGCCGCGGAATGCCGCGCGGCCGACCGGCGCTTCCGCCCCGCGCAGCCCACCGCCGAGCGGCTCGCGGCGTTCCTCGGCCTCGAGCCCGGGGCGCCGACATTCACGCGCATCCTCCGCACGCACCCGCGAGATCTGTCCGCGGGGCAGCGGCGCTGCCTGGCCATCGCCCTCCAGACCGCGCGCAGCCCGAGGGCGCTGCTCATCGACGAGCCGACGCGTGGGCTCGATCCCGCGGCCCGCGCACTCGTCGCACGCGCCGTGCTCGCCGAGGCCGACGCCGGGGTCGGCGTGCTGCTCGCGACGCACGACGCGGCGTTCGCGGAGCTCGTCGCGGACCGCCGGCTGGCGATCGCGGACGGGCGCGTGGGTGTGCCGGGGACGGAGGGGGACGGCGTTTCGGCTCACGGCGTTTCGACTCGCTCCGCTCGCTCAACGACCGGGGGCAGGTCGCTCGCGGACGGGGCCGGGGGCAGGGTGCCCGCGGACGGAGCCGGAAGCGGGGTGCGGTTCTCGACGACGGGTCACGACGTTTCGACTCGCTTCGCTCGCTCAACGACCGGGGGCAGGTCGCTGCGCTCCCCGAACGAACCGACTCGCTTCGCTCGCTCAACGACCGGGGGCAGGGCGCTCGCGGAGGGAGCCGGCAACCTCGCGCTGCTCGCACTCGCCAACCTCGTGGCGGTGGGGGCCTTCCTGTGGCCCCTCTTCGCGAGCGCCCTCCCGACCGAGGCCCAGGCCGCCGTCCCGTACGTGGCGGTCGCCGTCGCGCCGCTCGCGGTCATCGCCGTGCTCGCCCTCCTCGACGGCTCGGTGCGCTCCGCCCACACGCTCGCGCACCTGGCCGTCCTCGGCGCCGTGGGCGCGGCCATCCGCATCGTCGGGACGGGCGTCGGCGGCGTCGAGGCGCTGTTCGTGCTGCTCATCCTCGCGGGCCGCGTGCTCGGGGCGCGCTTCGGCCTGCTGCTGGGCGCCGTGTCGATCGGGATGTCGGCGCTGCTCTGGGGAGGCGTCGGCCCGTGGCTGCCGTTCCAGATGTTCGCGTGCGGATGGGTCGCGGCGGGCGCGGGGCTCCTCCCCCGCCGCGTGCGCGGACGGGCCGAGATCGCGATGCTGTGCGTCTACGGCGTCGCGGCGTCGTACGCCTTCGGGCTCATCATGAACATGTGGTTCTGGCCGTTCGCGGTCGGGGCCGGCACGGGAGCGTCCTACGCGCCCGGGGCGCCGCTCGCCGAGAACCTCGCGAGCTTCCTCGTGTACTCGCTCGTGACCTCCACGCTGAGCTGGGACACGCTGCGGGCGATCACGACCGTCGTCGGGCTCGCCCTCGTCGGCACCGCCTGCCTGCGCGCGCTGCGGCGGGCGAAGCCGGCCGTCACACCGAGAAGTACTTCGCTTCCGGGTGGTGGAAGACGAACGCGTCCGTCGACTGCTCGGGATGCAGCTGCAGCTCCTCGCTGAGCTCGACGCCCATCCGCTCGGGCCGCAGCAGCTCGACGACCTTGCGGCGGTCCTCCATGTCGGGGCACGCGGGGTAGCCGAGCGAGAACCGCGCGCCCCGGTACTCGAGCTTGAACAGCCCCTCGGTGCTCGTCGGGTCCTCGGCCGAGAACCCCAGCTCGTCGCGGATGCGCGCATGCCAGAACTCGGCGAGCGCCTCGGTGAGCTGCATGACGAGGCCGTTCAGCTCGTAGTAGTCGCGGTACCGGTTCTCGGCGAACATCCGCGCGGTCACCTCGTCGATCCTCGCGCCCGCGGTCACGAGCTGCACGGGCAGCACGTCGACCTCGCCCGATGCGCGTGCGCGCACGAAGTCAGACAGGCACAGGTGCCGATCACGGCGCTGGCGCGGGAAGTGGAAGCGCAGTCGGTCGGAGCCGACCGACCCGCCCGAGCCTCCGTCGGGCGCGAGCAGCCCCGCGCGGCCGATGCGGCCATCCGGATCTTCTCCGTGATGGAGCACGACGAGGTCGTCGCCCTCCGAGACGACGGGGAAGTACCCGTACGCGACCGACGGATCGAGCATGCCCTCCGCGAGGATGCGGTCGAGCCAGTACCGCAGGCGCGGCCGGCCCTCGCGCTCGACGAGCTGTTCGTACGACAGTCCGTCGTCGCCGCGACCGGGCTTCAGCCCCCACTGGCCCATGAAGGTCGCGCGCTCGTCGAGGAAGGCCGCGAAGTCAGCCAGCGCGATGCCGCGCACGATTCGCGTGCCCCAGAACGGCGGCGCCGGCACGGGGTTGTCGGCCGCGACGTCGGAGCGCTCGGGCATGCTCTCCGGCTCGGTGAGCGTGAGAGCGGCGCCCTTGCGGTGGATGCGCTTCTTGAGGGGCGGGAGGCCCACCTCGTCGGGCGAGGCGCCGCGCGCGATCGCGACGAGCGGCTCCATGAGGGCGAGGCCCTCGAACGCGTCCTTCGCATAGCGCACCTCGCCCTCGAACAGGCTCGCGAGGTCGTCCTCGACATAGGCGCGCGTGAGCGCCGCACCGCCGAGGATGACCGGCCAGCGCCTCGCAAGGCCCCGCGCCTGCAGCTCCTCGAGGTTCTCCTTCATGACGACCGTCGACTTCACGAGCAGGCCGCTCATGCCGATCACGTCGGCGTCGTGCTCCTCGGCCGCGGCGATGATGCCGGCGATCGGCTGCTTGATGCCGAGGTTGATCACCTCGTACCCGTTGTTCGTGAGGATGATGTCGACGAGGTTCTTGCCGATGTCGTGCACGTCTCCGCGCACGGTCGCGAGGACGATGCGGCCCTTGCCCGCGTCGTCGCTCTTCTCCATGTGCGGCTCGAGCAGCGCGACGGCGGTCTTCATGACCTCGGCCGACTGCAGCACGAACGGCAGCTGCATCTGGCCCGACCCGAAGCGCTCGCCGACGACCTTCATGCCCTCGAGCAGGTGGTCGTTGATGATGCCGAGTGCGGTCATCCCCTCGGCGCGCGCGAGGTCGAGGTCCTCCTCGAGCCCCTTGAGCTCGCCGTCGATGATCCGCCGCTGGAGCCGCTCTCCCGTGGGCAGCGCGGCGAGCTCGGCCGCGCGCTGGTCGCGGAGGGCGGCGCTGTCGACGCCCGCGAAGAGGTCGAGCATGCGGGCGAGCGGGTCGTAGGTCAGGGTGCCGTCGGCGTCGTACGCGCGGCGGTCCCAGACGAGATCGAGCGCGACCTGGCGCTGCTCCTCCGGGATCGACGCGAGCGGCACGATCTTCGCGGCGTCGATGATGCCCGAGTCGAGACCGGCCTGCGACGCCTCGTGCAGGAACACCGAGTTCAGCACCGAGCGGGCGGCCGGGTTGAGCCCGAACGAGACGTTCGAGACGCCCAGCGTCGTGTGGATGCCGGGGTACTTCGCGACGAGGGCGCGGATGGCCTCGATCGTCTCGATCGCATCGCGCCGGGTCTCCTCCTGGCCGGTCGCGATCGGGAAGGTGAGGCAGTCGACGATGATGTCGGAGACCTTCATGCCCCACTCGCCGACGAGCTCGTCGACGAGGCGCGAGGCGATGCGGAGCTTGTCCTCCGCGGTGCGCGCCTGCCCCTGCTCGTCGATCGTGAGCGCGATCACGGCCGCGCCGTGCTCCTTGACGAGCGGCATGATGCGCCCGAAGCGCGAGGTCGGGCCGTCGCCGTCCTCGTAGTTGACCGAGTTCACGACGGGGCGACCGCCGATGAGCTCGAGACCGGCCTGGATGACGGCGGGCTCGGTCGAGTCGACGACGAGCGGCAGGGTGGAGGCCGAGGCGAAGCGCGAGACGATCTCGCGGATGTCGGCGACGCCATCGCGCCCGACGTAGTCGACGCACACGTCGAGCAGGTGCGCGCCGACGCGGATCTGCGAGCGCGCGATCTCGACGCAGTCGTCCCACCGGCCCTCGAGCATCGCCTCGCGGAACGCCTTCGACCCGTTGGCGTTCGTGCGCTCGCCGATCGCGAGGTAGGACGCGTCCTGGTCGAAGGGCACGTGCTGATAGAGCGAGGCGACGCCGGGCTCGATCTGCGCCGACCGCTCGGCGGCAGATGCCCCGCGCAGCCGGTCGACGACGGCCTGCATGTGCTCGGGCGTCGTGCCGCAGCACCCGCCGACGAGGCCGAGGCCGAACTCGCGCACGAACTGCTCGTGCGCCGTGGCGAGCTCGGCGGGCGTGAGGGGGTAGTGCGCGCCATCGGCCGTGAGCACGGGAAGGCCGGCGTTCGGCATGCACATGACCGTGACGGGCGAGTGCTTGGAGAGGTGCCGCAGGTGCTCGCTCATCTCCTGCGGCCCCGTCGCGCAGTTCAGGCCGATCGCGTCGACGCCGAGCGGCGCGAGAGCCGTGAGCGCGGCGCCGATCTCCGACCCCATGAGCATGGTGCCGGTCGTCTCGACGGTCACCTCGACGAAGATCGGCAGGCGGATGCCGCGGGCGACGATCGCCTGCTTGCACGCGTTCACGGCGGCCTTCGTCTGGAGCAGGTCCTGCGACGTCTCGATGAGGAGGGCGTCGGCGCCGCCGTCGATCAGGCCCTCGGCCTGCTGCGCGAAGGTCTCCTTGAGGTGCGCGTAGGTCGTGTGCCCGAGCGAGGGCAGCTTCGTGCCCGGCCCCATCGACCCGAGGACCCAGCGCATCCGGCCATCCGCCGCCTCCGCCGCATCGACCCGCTCGCGCGCGATGCGGGCGCCCGCCTCGGCGAGCTCGTGGATGCGGTCGTCGATGTCGTAGTCGGAGAGGTTCGACCAGTTGGCGCCGAAGGTGTTCGTCTCGATCGCGTCGATGCCGGTCGCGAGGTAGTCGTCGTGGATGCGGCCGACCATGTCGGGGCGCGAGACGTTGAGGATCTCGTTGCAGCCCTCGAGCCCCTGGTAGTCGTCGAGCGTCGGCTCGTATCGCTGCAGCATCGTGCCCATCGCGCCGTCGGCGATGACGACGCGCGTCGCGAGCGCGTCGCGCAGCGCCTGCGCGCGGGGCGCGTAGGGGATCCCGTCGATGTCGAGGGGGTGGCGGAGCGAGGGGGTCGGCACGGGGTCGATCTTAGGGCGCGGGCGCAGGCCAGACCGTTGACAGCTGGACCGACGACGTGGTGAAATTCCTTTACCCGAAACAGGCGTTCCATATTATGGAACTTTCATCATCCCTCTCCCCTGACGACGAAGTCGAGGAAAGAAGCGTCCATGTCGACCGAAGAGTACGTCCACATCCCGAGCCGCGCCTCCGAGGGGCTCGCGAACCCGCCATCCGCGACCTTCGCCGTCCAGGCCGGCATCAGCCCGCGCCTCTACAACAGCGACCTCGCACCCACGACCCGCGAGGGCCGCCACTGGAGCGCCTACAGCATCTTCACCCTCTGGGCGAACGACGTGCACAGCCTCGGCAACTACGCGTTCGCGATCGGCCTGTTCGCGCTCGGGCTGAGCGGCGGCGCGATCCTCGGGGCACTCGCGTTCGGGGCGCTCTTCCTCTTCCTGCTCCTGACGCTGTCGGGGTTCATGGGCGAGAAGACGGGCGTGCCCTTCCCCGTCATGAGCCGCATCGCCTTCGGCGTGCACGGCGCGCAGATCCCCGGCCTGCTCCGCGGCATCGTCGCGATCGCATGGTTCGGCATCCAGACGTACCTCGCGTCGCAGGTGCTGCAGGTCGTCATCATCGCGGTCGCGCCCGGAGCGGTCGCACTGCAGGCCGGATCCTTCCTCGGCCTGTCGGCCCTCGGATGGATCACATTCCTCGCCCTGTGGGCGATCCAGGTCGTCATCGTCAGCTACGGCATGGAGATGATCCGCAAGTACGAGGCGTGGGCCGGGCCGATCATCCTCGGCACCTTCGTCGTCCTCGCCGTCTGGGTGCTCATCCAGAGCGGGTTCCAGATCGACTGGGCGCCGCTCGGCACGGCCGAGGGCGGCGAGCTCTGGCTCACGATGCTCGGCGCGGCGTCGCTGTGGGTGTCGATCTACGGCACCTTCGTGCTCAACTTCTGCGACTTCACGCGCGGTGCGAAGTCGCGCGCGGCCGTCGTCAAGGGCAACTTCTGGGGCATCCCGATCAACATGCTGTTCTTCGGCGCGATCGTCGTCGTGCTCTCGGGCGGCACGTTCCGCCTGAACGGCACGCTCATCACCTCGCCCGCCGACGTCGTCGCGGCCATCCCGAACACCTTCCTGCTCGTGCTCGCCTCGCTCGCGCTCATCGCCCTCACGATCGCGGTGAACCTCATGGCGAACTTCGTCGCCCCGACCTACGCGTTCACGAACCTCCTGCCGCGTCACCTGGACTTCCGCAAGGCGGCCATCCTGTCGGCCGTGATCGGCCTCGTGATCCTGCCGTGGAACCTCTACAACTCGCCCGTCGTGATCAACGTCTTCCTGGGCGGCCTCGGCGCCCTCCTCGGCCCGCTCTTCGGCATCATCATGGTCGACTACTGGATCATCCGCCGACAGCGGATCAACGTGCCCGAGCTGTACTCGACCTCGCCGGTCGGCGAGTACGCGTACACCCGCGGCTTCAACCCGCGAGCCGTCATCGCCCTCGCGATCTCGGGCGCGATCTCGCTCCTGTTCACGTTCCTGCCCGCGTTCGCCGCGGTCCGCGACTTCTCGTGGTTCTTCGCCGCCGGACTCGCCGCGGTCGTGTACGCCGTGATCGCCGACCGCCGCGGGCCCTTCCACGATGTCGCCGGCACCGACATCGCCGTCACGCCGACCCACTGATCGCCCCGGAAGAAGGAGCACCGACATGCGCATTCTCGTCGCGAACGTGAACACGACGGAGTCGATGACCGAGGGCATCGCGGAGGCGGCGCGCTCGGCCGCCTCTCCGGGCACCGAGATCATCGGCCTCACCCCCGACTTCGGCGCCGAGTCGTGCGAGGGGAACGTGGAGAGCTACCTCGCCGCGATCGCCGTGATGGACAAGGTGACGCGGTACGAGGGCCCGTACGACGCCGTGATCCAGGCGGGATACGGCGAGCACGGGCGCGAGGGCCTGCAGGAGCTGCTCGACGTGCCCGTCGTCGACATCACGGAGGCCGCGGCGTCGACCGCGATGTACGTCGGCCGTTCGTACTCGGTCATCACGACGCTCGACCGGGCGGTCCCGCTCATCGAGGACCGGCTCGTCCTCGCCGGGCTGCACGATCGGTGTGCCTCGGTGCGGTCGTCGGGCCTCGGCGTGCTCGAGCTCGAGTCCGACCCCGCCCGCGCGGTCGAGGCGATCGCGGCGGAGGCGCAGCGCGCCGTCGAGCAGGACCGCGCGGAGGTCATCGTGCTCGGCTGCGGCGGGATGGCCGAGCTGAAGGACCGCGTCGTGCAGCTGTGCGGAGTGCCCGTCGTGGACGGCGTGCAGGCGGCGGTCGCGGTCGCGGAGGGCCTCGTGCGCCTCGGCCTTCGCACGTCCAAGGTGCGCACCTACGCCCCGCCGCGCCCCAAGCGCGTCACCGGGTTCGCCGCACTCGCGCGCTGACGGGCGCCGAACGACGGGCCCTCCGCGTCAGACGCGGGGGGCCCGTTCCCCTTGTTCGTGATTAACCGATTGACCATCTCCACCGAGACCTGCTAACGTCCTGCTCAACCGATTAACCACCAATGACGGGGTGACGATGAGCCGACGAGGGTTCTACCGACCGGACGGAGCCTGGGTGGGGGACGTGATCCCCTGGCAGGAGGATGGCGTCTTCCATCTCTTCTACCTTCACGAAGAGCGCCGCGAGCCGAAGACCGGAATGCCGTGGCTGCGCATCGAGACGACGGACCTCGTCGAGTTCTCAGAGAAGGGCGTCGCACTCGCCTCGGGCGGGCCGGACGCGGCAGACTTCAACGTCTACACCGGCAGCATCGTCCGCGACGAGAGCGGCCTCCACCACGCGTTCTACACGGGTCAGAACCCGACCCTACTCGGATCCGACGGCCTTCCCGTCCAGGTCGTCATGCATGCGACGAGCGCAGACGGCATGCGCACGTGGCAACGGCACCCCGACGACGCTTTCGGCGCAACGCCCGGCTACGAGACCTCGGACTGGCGCGATCCGTTCGTGTTCCGCGACCACGAGGCCGGCCTCTGGCGCATGCTCATCACGGCTCGCCACGACAGCGGGCCGCGGCGCCGACGGGGCGTCATCGCGCAGTGCGTCTCGCACGACCTCCGCGCGTGGCAACCCGCAGCGCCGTTCTGGGACCCGCGGCGCTTTCTCGCGCACGAGTGCCCCGAGGTGTTCCAGTGGGGGGACTGGTGGTACCTCGTCTCGTCGGAGTTCAGCGAGTCGTTCACCACCCGGTACCGGATGGCCCGGAGCCTCGACGGCCCGTGGCTGGTACCCGAGCACGACACGCTCGACGGACGGGCCTACTACGCGGCCAAGTCGGCCGAGCGAGACGGACGACGCCTCTTCTTCGGCTGGATCGCGACGCGCGAAGGCGCGTGCGACGACGGCGCGTGGCAGTGGGCCGGCACGCTTTCGGTGCTCGAGGCGGAGCAGCGGATGGACGGCACGCTCGCCTTCCATCCGCCCGCCGAGCTGCGCAGCGCCTACTCCACCGGGTCGACGGGGGTCGTCATGCACGCTGAGACGCTCGCCGCACCCGACGGCTATCAGCACATCCTCTCGCACGAGGACGCCCCTGACGCCTTCCGAGTCACTGCTCAGTTCGAGATCAGCGAAGGCACGACGGAGTGCGGCATGCTCCTGCGGACGAGCGCCGACGGCGACGCCGGCTACGCCATCCGCGTGGAGCCTCGACGCAACCGCCTCGTCTTCGACCGCTGGCCGAGGCGCCGCACGGGCGGCGAGCAATGGCAGATCTCGGGCGACGTCCCGTTCGCGGTCGAGCTCGAGCGGCCGTGCACCGTCGACCCGGGCGCGCACGTGCTCGACGTCCTCGTCGACGGCGACATCTGCGTCGCGACCCTCGACGACGCAACGGTGCTCAGCACGCGCATCTACGACCGCACCTCGGGCCGCGTGGGCTTCTTCGTCGGCGAAGGGTCCGCACTCCTGCACGAACTCACCGTCCGCGTCCCCGAGTCCACCGCCTCTGCGGATCGCCGCGAGACCCTCCTCTCCCTCGGCCGCTGAGCCGACGCCCGCCCACACCCGATCGATCAGTCAATGGAGATGACGACCATGTCCCGCCCTCACCGCAGCGCGGCGCTGCTCGCCGGCCTCGCCGCTTCCGCTCTCGCCCTCGCCGGCTGCTCCGGCACGACCGCCTCCTCCGATCCCGCCGACGTCGACCCCGACGGCGAGATCGTCGCCCGCGAGATCTCGTGGCTCCTCTCCCGACCAGCAGACGGCGGCGTGATCACGGCCATGCAGCAGATCGCCGACGAGTACGCCGATGAGCACCCCGGGTTCGCCCTGAACCTCATCACGACACCGGACCGCCCCTCGTACATCCAGAAGTACGAGACGCTCGCCGCGGCGAACAAGCTGCCCGAGCTGTTCGACACCGATGCGACGCCGTTCGCGCAGAAGCTCGCCGATCAGGGTCGCATGGTCGACGTGGAACTGCTCCTCGAGGATCTCGGGCTCGCCGACGACTACCGCGAGGCCGCCCTCGCCTACCAGCGGTTCGACGACGGGTCGCTGTACATGGTGCCGTTCGAGTTCCAGCTCGAGTTCTTCTGGTACAACACCGATCTCTTCGCCGAAGCGGGCGTCCAGGTGCCCGCCACACTCGACGACTTTCCGCAGATGTGCGAGCAGCTGAGCGCCGCCGGCATCACACCGATCGCCCTCGACGGGGCGGACCAGTGGCCGCTCGAGCGCTACCTGGCCTACTACCCGTTCCGGATGGCCGGGCCCGAGTACGTTCAGGACCTCAAGAACGGCGACGCGTCGTTCGCCGACCCGGCGGGTCGCGCCGCTGCCGAGTGGATGCACGCACTCGGCGAGGCCGGCTGCTTCGCCGACGGCTTCTCCTCGACCGGATACGCGGACGCGCAGGCGCTCTTCACCTCGGGGCGCGCGGCCATCTACAACATCGGGACCTGGGAGCTCGGCAACCTCGCGACCGATGCCCTCGACCCGGCGGTGCGAGACGCCGTCGACTACTTCACGCTGCCGACGATCGACGGGGCGGTGACGGCCGAGAACGAGTACGTGACGCCGTCGGGCATCGGGATGGCCGTGAACGCGAAGACGTACGACCCGCTCGTCCGCGACTTCCTCGCGTTCGCGCTTGAGCGCTACCCCGAGGTCTACGCGGCCACGGGCGCACTGTCTCCGACGACGACCTCCGAGACGGCCATCCCCGAGGGCGCCACCGACCTGTACACGCGCGCGGTCGAGCAGGCCGACGGCGTCGGCGAGGCCATCGCGATGCCGTGGGACACGCAGCTCGATCCCGCGACGAACACGCGCCTCCAGCAGGAGCTGACGCTGCTCGTACAGGGCGAGATCACCCCGGACCAGTTCATCGAGACGATGGACGCGACCCTCGCGGAGAACCTCGATGGCTGAGACGGCTCGGTCCGGGGCGAGCGTACGCCGCCCGTCCCGGCCCCGCCCGACGATGCGGACGTCCATGCTGCCGCGCCGCTCGGCGCTCTCGGTCGCGGTGTTCCTCGTCCCGCCGTTGCTGCTCTACGGCGTCGCTGTGCTGCTGCCGATCATCCAGTCGCTCGTCCTCAGTCTGTTCCGCTGGGACGGGATCACCGACATGGTCTTCGTCGGCGTCGACAACTACGTCAAGATGCTCACGCGTGACGACGTGTTCTGGACGTCGTTCGGAAACGCGCTCGGCTACCTCGCGATCTGCCTCGTGCTGCAGCTGGGCGGCGCGCTCGCGGTCGCCGGGCTGCTCACCGCGCTGCCGCGCGCCCGGGAGCTCGTGAAGACGCTCTACCTGCTGCCTGCCGTGATCTCGACCGTCGCGATCGCCTTCCTCTTCCAGCGCATCTACTCGCTGGACCCGGTCGGCCTCCTCAACCAGGCGCTCGCGTGGCTCGGTCTCGAAGACCTTCAATCCGCGTGGCTCTCGGACGTCCAGACCGTGCTCGCTGCGGTCTCGATCCCCGAGGGATGGCGCTTCACCGGCCTGTACATGCTGATCATCTACGCGGCCCTGATCGCGGTCCCGCGCGAGCTCGAGGAGGCCGCTCGTCTCGACGGCGCCTCCTGGTGGCAGACCTTCTGGCGCATCCGCTTCCCGTATATCCGCCCCGTCTGGATCACCACGACGATCATGGCGACGACCTTCGCCCTGCGGGGGTTCGATATCCCCTACCTCCTGACGGGAGGAGGTCCGGGGCAGGCCTCCGAGCTCCTGACGACGTACATGTACAAGACCGCGTTCGTGCACACGGACTACGGGTACGCGAGCGCGATCTCGGTCTTCATCGTCGTCGAGTGCCTCGTCGCCGTCGGCCTCATCATCCTCCTGCTCCGTCGAAGGGACGACTCGTGACCGCTCCCGCCCTCATCCGACCTTCGGAGACCGCCGTGACCGAACCGCCGCGCGATCGCGCGCGGACCCCGCGCACGCAGCGACTCCCGATCCACCGCGCACTGCTGAGCGTCACGGTCGCCCTGATCGTGGTCGTGCAGGTCTACCCGCTCGCCTGGCTGTTCGTGACGAGCTTCCGCACGGCGTCCGACTTCGCGGGAGGCAACCCGTTCGCCCTGCCGTCGGCGTACACACTCGAGAACTACGAGCGGGCGTTCGCGACCGGCGACCTGTGGCTGAACATCCTCAACAGCCTCATCGTGACGCTCGGCTCGAGCGCGCTCATCGTGATCGCCGGGATGATGGCGGCGTACTCCCTGCAGGTGCTCGGCTTCCGCTTCAGCGGGCTCGTGCGCTCGCTGTTCCTCCTCGGCATCATCGTGCCGGTCCAGATCGCGCTCGTTCCGCTGTTCATCGACTACTCGCAAGTGGGCCTGCTCGACACCCATATGTCGATGATCATTCCGCTCGCGGCGTTCTCTCTGCCGATGTCGGTGTACCTGTTCTCCTCCTTCTACGAGTACATCCCGCGAGAGATGTACGAGGCCGCCTCACTCGACGGAGCGGGCCCGTATCGGATCTTCGCGAAGATCACCTTCCCCCTCTCCGCGAACACGATCATCACGGTCGTCCTCGTGAACAGCATCTTCATCTGGAACGACTTCATCTTCGCGAACACGTTCGTGCTGTCGGATGGTCTCAAGACCATCCCGCTCGGCCTGCAGAATTACATCGGGGCGATGGGCAACACCGACTGGACAGCGACGTTCGCCGCCGTGTGCGTCACGGTGGCTCCGCTGCTCCTCGTGTTCCTCGTGCTCAACAAGGCGATGATCAGCGGACTCGAGAGCGGAGCGACCAAGGGATGACGACCACCGACCACGGGCGCTCGCCGGTCACCATGAGAGACGTCGCCAGGGCCGCAGGCGTCTCGGTGGCGACCGTCTCCCACGTCGTGAATGACAAGCCCGGCGCGCGCATCGGCGAAGACGCCCGCCGCCGCGTGCAAGAGGCCGTGCTCGAACTCGGCTACCGCCCGAACGCCCTCGCGAAGACGCTGTCGCAAGGCTCCTCGCGCTTCATCGGCCTCGTCGCCGATGCGATCGCGACGACGCCGTTCGCCGGCCAGATCATCCACGGCGCACAGGACGAGGCCTGGAAGCACGGCTATGTGCTGCTCGTCGCCAACACCGACGGCAACACCGCCGCCGAGACGGACGCGATCGCCATGATGCTCGAGCACCAGGTGCAGGGCATCCTCTACTCGACCTGGTACCACCGCGAGATCGTCGTCCCGGAGACCCTCCGCCAGACCGACACCGTGCTCGTCGACTGCTTCGCGCCGGGCAGCGGCCTCCCCGCGGTCGTGCCGGACGAGGAGCAGGGCGGCCGCACGGCCACCGAGGTCCTGCTCGCAGCGGGGCACACGAGGATCGCCTTCATCAACACGACCACGCCCTCGCCCGCGCAGAGCGGACGCCTGGCGGGCTATCGCGCAGCCCTCGAGGCGGCCGGCATCCCCTTCGACGACGCGCTCGTCCTCCCCGCGGCGCCCGAGCAGGAGGGCGGCTACGCGTCCACGAGGCAGGTGCTCGCGTCTCAGGCGACAGCGGTGTTCTGTCACAACGACCGCGTGGCGATGGGCCTCTACGACGGACTCCGCGAACACGGGCGACGCGTGCCGGAGGACATCGCTGTGATGGGGTTCGACAACCAGGAGGTCATCGCCGCGCACCTCCGACCGCCCCTGTCGACGGTCGCCCTCCCGCACTACGAGCTGGGCGCTGCCGGCGTGCGGGTTCTGCTCGGCATCGACGATGCGGCCGACGGAGTGCGTCGCATCGCCTGCCCTCCCGTCGCGCGCGCGTCGATCGCGGAGGCTAGGTCATGATCCGCGTCCCTCGTCCGGCGTTCCACCTCACGCCGAGGCGCAACTGGATGAACGACCCCAACGGCCTGGTTCATCACAGCGGCCTCTGGCATGCCTACTTCCAGTACAACCCCGAGTCGTCCGACTGGGGCAACATGAGCTGGGGCCACGCGTCCAGCACGGATCTCGCGCACTGGACCGAGCACCCGGTCGCTCTGCGGCACCGGCCGGGTGAACAGATCTTCTCCGGGTCCGTGGTGGCCGAGCGGGACGGCGTCCGGCTCATCGCGCACTACACGAGCGCATACGACGACGGCCGGCAAGCGCAGTCCCGCGCCGTGAGCGACGACGGCGGCCTCACCTGGTCGCCCGACCTCGAGAACCCCGTGCTCGACCGAGGGACGACGTCCTTCCGCGATCCGAAGGTCGTCCGGTTCCCGACGGCCGACGGCCGCGATCGATGGATCCTCGTCGCGGTCGAAGCCGACGCGCGTCAGGTGCTCTTCTACGGGTCCGACGATCTTCGCACGTGGGAGCATCTCAGCTCGTTCGGGCCACTCGGAACCGATGGTGTGGTCTGGGAGTGCCCCGACCTCGTCCCGCTCGCCGTCGACGACGATCCGGATGACATCCGCTGGGTTCTCCTGCTCAGCACGAACCCCGTCGGCGACGATGCCGATCCTCGCGGATCGGCGATGAGCTGGATCGCCGGGACCTTCGACGGGATCGCCTTCACACCCGACACCTGCCAGTTCGCTCGGCTCGACGAGGGACGTGACCTCTACGCCGGCGTCACGTTCGACAGCGCACCAGGCGGCGAGGCGGTCATGCTCGCCTGGATGAGCAACTGGCGCTACGCCCATGCCATCCCGTCGTCGCCGTGGCGGGGAGCGATGTCGCTCGCGCGTCGACTCTCGCTCCGCCGAGACCGTCGCGGACGAGTGCAACTGCACCAGGAACCCCCGATCTTCGTGCGCGAGCACCTCGCCGATACGCCGTCGAAGGTGGTCCGCGCCGCGAGACCATTCGCTGAGCTCGCCCTGACCGCCCACTCCCTGCTCGAGTTGGAGTGGGATCCGCGCACGACCGGTTCTCTGCGCCTGCGGCTCACGGGCGACGCCGACGCGTTCGCGGAGCTGAGCCACGATCCCGAGACAGCGACCCTCCGCTTCGAGCGCGGCGGCCCCGACGCGGAGGCCGTCCATCCTGACTTCGCATCGGCGTGCACGACCGGCTTGATCGAGGACGGATCGACGCGACGGCTGCTGATCAGCCTCGACGGCCCTCTGCTCGAGGTGTTCGCCGACGACGGCGCGGCGACGATCACACATCTCGTGATGCTCGGCGACGGCCCAGTCGTCGCAAGCCTGCAGACCGAGCGGGCGGGCGCCGTCAGGGCCTCGACCGCCCATCTCGCCGCCGATCGTCCGACCGAGACCCTCGCCGCCGCGCTCGCCTGACCCTGCCCTTCGAACGCCGTCGTCCGCACACGCCACGGCGGGCGCACCGTCGCGCCCGCGAACACCGAGAGGAAACTGCGATGATGCATCCGATCTCCCGCCGCCGACTCATGCAAGGCGCCGGAGCCGGCGCCCTCGCCCTGCTCGTCGGCTCCGTCGACGCAGCGCCTGCGCGCGCGCTGACGTCCCTGCGCGCGATCTACCACCTGACCCCGCCGTCCGGCTGGCTCTGCGATCCCCAGCGTCCCGTCCACGTGGGCGGCGCCTATCACCTGTACTACCTGCATTCCGATGTGAACAATGGGCCAGGCGGATGGGACCACGCAACGACCGTGGATGCGGTGACGTTCACGCACCACGGGACGGTCATGCCGCTGCGGCAGAACGTCCCGGTCTGGTCCGGATCGCTCGTCGTGGACGCGGCGAACACCGCGGGCTTCGGGTCAGGGGCGATCGTCGCGCTCGCGACGCAGCCGACCGACGGCGTGCGCCGTTTCCAGGAGCAGTACCTGTACTGGTCGACGGACGGCGGGTACACGTTCACTCCCCTGCCGGACCCCGTGATCGTCAACCCGGATGGGCGCACGGCGAGCACGCCCGAGGAGATCGCGCACGCGGAATGGTTCCGCGACCCGAAGATCCACTGGGATGCTGCACGGGGCGAGTGGGTGTGCGTGATCGGCCGTGCGCGCTACGCGACGTTCTACACCTCGGCGAACCTGCGCGACTGGCGCCTGCGACGCAACTTCGACTACCCGGACCACGCGCTCGGCGGCATCGAGTGCCCCGACCTCTTCGAGATGACGGCCGACGACGGCTCTCGTCACTGGATCCTCGGCGCGAGCATGGACGCGTACGGCGTCGGACTCCCCATGACCTACGCGTACTGGATGGGCACGTGGGACGGCGAGCAGTTCCTTGCCGACGACCTCACTCCGCAGTGGCTCGACTGGGGCTGGGACTGGTACGGAGCGGTGACGTGGCCGAAGGCGGACGCGCCCGAGACCCGGCGCTATGCGACCGCCTGGATGAACAACTGGAAGTACGCCGCCCGCGATGTGCCGACAGACGCGACCGACGGATACAACGGGCAGAACGCGATCACGCGCGAACTGCGCCTCGTACGCCAGGCCGGCGGCTGGTACAGCCTCCTCAGCAGTCCCGTCGCGACGCTCGCGGAACGCGTGACCTCCGAGACGACCCTGCCTGATCGGATCGTCGACGGAAGTGTCGTGCTGCCCTGGAGCGGGCGCGCCTACGAGCTCGAAGTGGACATCTTGTGGGACTCGGCGACCAACGTCGGCGTCTCGGTCGGGCGCTCCGCAGACGGCGCGCGCCATACGAACATCGGCAAGTACGGCAGCGACCTCTACGTCGATCGCGGGCCGTCCGAGCTCGCGGGGTATGAGCTCGCGCCCTACACGCGGGCAGCTGCGCCGATCGATCCCGCCGCGCGCACGGTGCACCTTCGCATCTTCGTCGACACGCAGAGCGTGGAGGTGTTCGTGAACGCCGGACACACGGTGCTGTCACAGCAGGTCCACTTCACCGAGGGCGACACCGGCATCTCGCTCTACACCGACGGCGGGCCGGCGCGCTTCTCCGGTATCGTCATCCGCTCTTTCGAGGGGAGCTGAAGGCATGTGCACTAGCGTTGCGCTATGGCCACGGCGGAACCGAAGCGGAGGGTCGGCATCCGTGATGTCGCTGCTGCCGCCGGCGTGTCGCCGACGACGGTCTCCCACGCCTTCAGCGGCGCACGCGCTCTCAACCCCGATACCCGCGCGCGGGTGATCGAGACGGCTGAGCGATTGGGCTATCTGCCGGATGTCCGCGCGCGATCGCTGCGCGGCTCGCGCACGTACACGCTCGGCTTCCTGAGCGACGTCATCGCCTCCACGCCGCACGCCGGTCGCATTGTGAGCGGCGCCCAGGCGGCCGCTGCCGAGCACGACAGCGTCCTCGTCGTGCTCGATTCCGATGGGATGGCCGACCGCGAGCGACGTCAGATCCGCACGCTGCTGACGCATCGCGTCGACGGCTTCATCTACGCGCGGATGTTCCACCGTTCCGTCGTCGTCCCCGACGAGTTGCGCGACCAGAACGTCGTCCTCGCCGACGCGACGAGCGACGATCCGAGCCTCTCGTCGGTCGTGCCCGATGAGCACGGGATCGGACTCACCGCGACGCGGCACCTCATCGCGGCGGGGCACCGTCGGATCGCCCTCGCCACGATCGGCGGGGACGTGCCCGCTGCGCACGGGCGAGAGGACGGCTACCGCGCGGCCCTCGCGGAAGCGGGGCTCGCGGCCGACGAGCGGCTCGTCGTCCGCGCGAGCGGCGATCCGACCGGTGGTTACGAAGCGGGCGTCGCGCTGCTCGCGCGCACACCGCGCCCGACCGCCGTCTTCTGCTTCAACGACGAGATGGCGATGGGCGTGTACCAGGCGGCGGCAGCAGCGGGCATCTCGATCCCGCACGAGCTCTCCGTCGTCGGCGTCGATGACCTGCGGATCATCTCCGCAGGGCTCCGCCCGTCTCTGACGACCATCGCGCTGCCGCACGCCGAGATGGGCCACTGGGCGGCGTCGCGTCTGCTCGCGGCTGTCGAGGGCGACACCGAGCCGGTCCAGGCGCGCCTGGAATGCGCCCTCGTGGAGCGCGGCTCGGTCGCGCCTCCCGCGTGAGCGGGGTGCATCGCCCCGTCGGGTCACGACAGGGCGATGCACCGTGCAGCGATCGGAAGATGCGCACGTCACTTCTCGAGTGACCGCCCGGAGGCTAACACCGCTGCAAACCGATTTGCAACCCATGTTCTCGCGGAAACCGCATGCTGCCGCTGCCCGGTAACCCGGGCAGTTGACACACCCTCAGTGCAGTCATAGCGTCTGCCCCGGAAGATCACACGTCACGTTCGAGCGGCCGTCCCATCCATCTGACGAAAGCGAAGATCGTGAGCACACAACGAACCCGGCGCCGCCTTCTGGGCGTCGCCCTGGCGCTGAGCGCACTCAGCGCGTCTGTCATCGCGGGGCCGGCGATCGCCGCCCCTGCGGCTACCGCGCTCGATGCGGTGCCTGGTTTCCCGGCTCCCACCGAGCACACGCAGGAGGCATACGACCCGCTGTCGGACTTCACCGCGAAGTGGACGCGTGCGGATGCCATGCAGATCCAGGCGATGTCCGACCCGAACGCCGCTCCCCGGGAGAACTCCCTCCCCGAGGAGTACACGATGCCGACGATCCCGCAGGACTTCCCCGACATGAGCAACGAGCAGGTCTGGGTGTGGGACACCTGGCCGCTCACCGACGAGAAGGCGAACCAGTACCGCGTGAACGGCTGGGAGATCATCTTCTCCCTCGTCGCCGACCGCAGCCTCGGCTTCGACGAGCGCCACCACTACGCCAAGATCGGCTACTTCTACCGCCCGGCTGGCACCGCTCCGGGCAACGAGGGCGGCGAGTACGCCGAGAACGGCGGCTGGACCTACGGCGGCCTCGTGTTCGACGAGGGCGTGACCGGCACGATCTTCGAGGACCAGTCCTACAGCCACCAGACCCAGTGGTCCGGTTCCGCCCGGGTGTACCCGAACGGCGAGATCAAGCTCTTCTTCACCGACGTGGCGTTCTACCGCGACGAGAACGGGCAGGACATCAAGCCCTACGACCCGCGCATCGCCCTCTCGGTCGGGCACGTGCACGCCAACAAGAACGGCGTCAAGCTCACGGGCTTCAACAAGGTCCACGACCTGCTCCAGGCCGACGGCGAGTACTACCAGACCGCCGAGCAGAACCCGTTCTTCAACTTCCGCGACCCGTTCACGTTCGAGGACCCCGCCCACCCCGGCGAGACCTTCATGGTCTTCGAGGGCAACACCGCCATGCCCCGTGACGAGGCCTACTGCACCGAGGAGGACCTCGGCTACCGCGAAGGCGACCCCTACGCCGAGACCGTCGAAGAGGTCAACGCCTCGGGCGCGACCTACCAGATCGGCAACGTCGGACTGGCCCGCGCGACGAACAAGGACCTCACCGAGTGGGAGTTCCTCCCGCCCATCCTCTCCGCGAACTGCGTCACGGACCAGACCGAGCGCCCGCAGATCTACATGCAGGACGGCAAGTACTACCTCTTCACGATCAGCCACCGCCACACGTATGCCGCAGGCCTCGACGGCCCCGAGGGCGTGTACGGCTTCGTCGGCAACGGCATCCGCAGCGACTACCAGCCCCTCAACCGCGGTTCGGGACTCGCGCTGGCCAGCCCGTCGAACCTGAACTACGCGGTGGGACACCCCTTCGACCCGGACTACAACCAGCACCCCGGCCAGTTCCAGGCCTACTCGCACTACGTCATGCCCAACGGCCTCGTGCAGTCGTTCATCGACACGATCGGAACGAAGGACAACTTCCGCCGCGGCGGAACCCTCGGCCCCACCGTCCGCATCGAGATCGACGGCGACACCGCAACAGTCGACCGCACGTACGGCGACAACGGCCTCGGCGGCTACGCCGACATCCCATCCAACCTCGAGCTCAAGCCCCAGCCCCAGAACAGCCGCTGACGCGGTGCGGCTGAGTGTGGCGTCCCTCGTCAGCGCGCGCTCGCGAGAGGCGCCACACTCACGTCCTCGACGATGACGTCACCGCCGACGGACTCGACGGCGATCGCTCGCCCCGCGGGATCGAGGAAGACCAGCCCAGTGAGCGACGCGATCCCGCCCTCCGCGAAGGCTTCGATGGAGATCGCGTCGACGACGACGTCGAACTCGACCCGCCCGTCGGCGAGCGGCGCCCGCGCGGTGCGCACAGCCCCGTACTGCTCGGGCATCGCGTCCGCAGCGAGGTCCGCGTCGCGGGCGAGGAAGACGGCACCCTGGGCGAAGTCCGCGCCGACCGTCGCGAACGCGCTCTCGTCGCCGACCCGCACGCGGACCTCGTCCGCAGGATCGCGAGGGTCCTGGGCGATCGTCATCCGCAGCCGGAACGCGCCCTCCGCCGGCTGCGGGATCCCGTCGACCGCGGTCTCGCCCTCGACGATCCGGATGCCGGATGCCGAGACTGGCGCGCCCTCGAGGGCGCCGATCGCGTCGATGGGCTCCGACGTGAGAGCAAGGCGCCGGTCCTGTTCGCGAAGGCGGAGCTCGCGCACGATCGAGAGCGCTCCGCCCTGCCACCCCGCGGTCGGCAGCGATCCGGCGTAGGCCCAGTTGTTCATCCATCCGAGCGCATACCGCCGCATGCTCGCGGCGCCGTCGCGCGGATCGCTCCACGTCACGCCCGCGTAGAAGTCGGCGCCGCCGTCCAGCCAGAGCGGGTCATCCTCGGATGGCACGAACGCCTCGCCGTCGAATGAGCCCGTCCAGTACGCGTACCCGGTCGTGCGCCCGTGCCCCTCGCCGTTGGCGCTCACACCGAGCACCCAGTGTCGCGAGCCGTCCTCGGCCGTCATCTCGAAGAGGTCCGGACACTCGAGCACGCCGAGGTCGTCGCGCTCCAACCCCGAGCGATAGGTCCACTCCTTCAGGTCAGGCGAGGTGTAGAAGCCGATCTTGTCGCCTTCAGCGAGGAGCATCAGCCAGCGCCCGCGCTGCTCGTCCCAGATCACCTTGGGATCCCGCCAGGCGTCGACCCCCGGGTTGTCCATCACCGGATTGCCGTCGTACGACGCGAAGCTCTCCCCGCCGTCGGTCGAGAAGAAGAGCGACTGCCGCTGGACGCCGTCGTCCTGCTGCGTGACGAGCGCAACGAGCGCGCCCGCCCCGAAGCCCGCTGTGCCGCGCTTGTCGACGACGACGCTGCCGGTCCAGATGTCGCCGAGGCCGTTCCGGTACTTCTCGATCGCGACGCCCTCGTCGCGCCAGTGCACCAAGTCGGTCGAGCTCACGTGGTACCAGGCCGTGCCGTTTCCGTGCGGGTGGTCGGCGTTGTAGAGGTAGTAGAGGTGCCAGCGACCGTCGACGAAGACGGGCCGCTGAGGGTCGTTCATCCAGTGCGCCGACGGGGTGAGGTGGATGCTCGGACGACCCTCGGCCGTCGCGGCGGGCGACCCAGACGACCCGGGCGCGGATCGGCCATCGTCGCGGGGCCAGGCCCACACGAGAGCGACGACGACAGCCAGGACGATGGAGAACGCGGCCAGCACGGCGAGGCGCGTGCGAGCGCGGCGGGAGGTCATGAGGACTCCTTGGGGTGCACCGCCTCCCCGCCGATGGGCGACGGAGACGGTGCACCATCGCGGACAACAGGGGTGGAAGTTCAGCACGCCACATCCGAGTGACGCCTCCACCGTATGGCGTTGCAAACCGTTTTGCAATCAGTGGATTCCCAGGAAATCGCCTTCCGCCGCGCGATGACGCGGCGGAGTCGGCAGCCGATCTCCGCGTGATGACCCGATGCGTTTGACACGGCTCTCAGCGCGCGCATAGCTTGCCCACCGGAAGATCACACCCTGCGTTCGAGCGACTTTCCTGTCTCCCCACGAAAGCGAAGAACGTGACCATCACACGCACTCGACGGCGCCTGCTCGGCGCCGCTGTCGCGATCGGCGCCCTCGGCGCCTCCCTCCTGGCCACCCCGGCCATCGCCGCCTCGGATGCGGTGCCTGGTTTCCCGGCTCCCACCGAGCACACGCAGGAGGCATACGACCCGCTGTCGGACTTCACCGCGAAGTGGACGCGTGCGGATGCCATGCAGATCCAGGCGATGTCCGACCCGAACGCCGCTCCCCGGGAGAACTCCCTCCCCGAGGAGTACACGATGCCGACGATCCCGCAGGACTTCCCCGACATGAGCAACGAGCAGGTCTGGGTGTGGGACACCTGGCCGCTCACCGACGAGAAGGCGAACCAGTACCGCGTGAACGGCTGGGAGATCATCTTCTCCCTCGTCGCCGACCGCAGCCTCGGCTTCGACGAGCGCCACCACTACGCCAAGATCGGCTACTTCTACCGCCCGGCTGGCACCGCTCCGGGCAACGAGGGCGGCGAGTACGCCGAGAACGGCGGCTGGACCTACGGCGGCCTCGTGTTCGACGAGGGCGTGACCGGCACGATCTTCGAGGACCAGTCCTACAGCCACCAGACCCAGTGGTCCGGTTCCGCCCGGGTGTACCCGAACGGCGAGATCAAGCTCTTCTTCACCGACGTGGCGTTCTACCGCGACGAGAACGGGCAGGACATCAAGCCCTACGACCCGCGCATCGCCCTCTCGGTCGGGCACGTGCACGCCAACAAGAACGGCGTCAAGCTCACGGGCTTCAACAAGGTCCACGACCTGCTCCAGGCCGACGGCGAGTACTACCAGACCGCCGAGCAGAACCCGTTCTTCAACTTCCGCGACCCGTTCACGTTCGAGGACCCCGCCCACCCCGGCGAGACCTTCATGGTCTTCGAGGGCAACACCGCCATGCCCCGTGACGAGGCCTACTGCACCGAGGAGGACCTCGGCTACCGCGAAGGCGACCCCTACGCCGAGACCGTCGAAGAGGTCAACGCCTCGGGCGCGACCTACCAGATCGGCAACGTCGGACTGGCCCGCGCGACGAACAAGGACCTCACCGAGTGGGAGTTCCTCCCGCCCATCCTCTCCGCGAACTGCGTCACGGACCAGACCGAGCGCCCGCAGATCTACATGCAGGACGGCAAGTACTACCTCTTCACGATCAGCCACCGCCACACGTATGCCGCAGGCCTCGACGGCCCCGAGGGCGTGTACGGCTTCGTCGGCAACGGCATCCGCAGCGACTACCAGCCCCTCAACCGCGGTTCGGGACTCGCGCTGGCCAGCCCGTCGAACCTGAACTACGCGGTGGGACACCCCTTCGACCCGGACTACAACCAGCACCCCGGCCAGTTCCAGGCCTACTCGCACTACGTCATGCCCAACGGCCTCGTGCAGTCGTTCATCGACACGATCGGAACGAAGGACAACTTCCGCCGCGGCGGAACCCTCGGCCCCACCGTCCGCATCGAGATCGACGGCGACACCGCAACAGTCGACCGCACGTACGGCGACAACGGCCTCGGCGGCTACGCCGACATCCCATCCAACCTCGAGCTCAAGCCCCAGCCCCAGAACAGCCGCTGAGCCGCAGCACACGAGGGCCCTCCGCGCGCACGTGGAGGGCCCTCCTCGTCTCGCTAGGCGACTTCGCCGCGTCGAGGCGGGTCCGCGCCCGGGCGTGAGACCGTGACGGCTGCAGCCCGCGCGGCCCAGTCGAGGATCGACGCGAGCTGCGCCGAGTCCGCCGCGCGCAGCGCATCGCGCGCGGTGCCGTCTACCCACCCTGCGGAGATGAGGCCGTCGATCAGAGCGCCCATGAACGTGTCCCCCGCACCGACCGTGTCGACGACCGAGACGCGGCGCCCTGGCACCTCCAGCTCCCCGCAGTCGGCGACAGCGAACGCACCCTTCGCCCCCTCCGTCACGATGACGACGGCCGGCCCGGAAGCCTGCCAGGCGCGTGCAGCGTCGCGAGGGTCGAATCCGGGATAGAGCCAGTGCAGATCCTCGTCACTCGCCTTGACGACGTCCGCCTGGGCGACGAGGGACTCGACCCCCCGCCGGGTGTCGGCCCCATCCGACACGAGGGCGGGGCGGATGTTCGGGTCGTACGTGACGAGCGCTCCAGGTCGCCCCGCTTCCACGATGTGCAGGACCTCGTCCGCTCCCGGCTCGAGCAGGCCGGCGATCGAGCCGACGTGGATGACGTCCGCATCTTCGGCCGTCGCCCCGGAGAGCGACCAGGCGATGTCGAAGACGTACGTGGCCGCTCCCGTCCTATCGAGCTCGGCCGTCGCGGTCGCGGTCCGCGGGATCTCAGCGTGCGCGACCTCGACGCCCGATTCGGCGAGCCAGTCGCGCAGCACCCGGCCGTGGCCATCCGCCCCGAGCGCCGTCAGGAGGCGCGGCGAACGTCCGAGGCGCCCGAGCGTGATCGCCACATTGGCGGGACTGCCACCGGGGATCTCCTCGATGCGCCCGTCGGCGCGGCGAACGATGTCGATGAGCGCCTCGCCGACGACGAGGATCCGCGGCGCCGTCACGTGCGCCATCCGTCGACCGACGCCGGCTCGAGGAAGCGCAGCGCGCTGCGGCCGCCCGTGACGTGGTCGGCCAGCTCGGCGTTGAACGCGCTGCCGGCGTCGCCCCCGAGGTGCGCGTCGAAGGCCGCGCGATCGCGGTACACCTCGAAGACGAAGAACTGCTCGGGCGCCTCGGCCCTCCGGTACACGTCGAACACGACGTTCCCGGACTCTGCGCGCACGACGCCCGCGTACGCGGTGATCAGCTGCGCGACATGGTCCTCGGAGCCGGGTCGGGCGGTGAACTCGGCATGCAGGACGACCGGTTCGCTCATTCGGTGGCCGCTCCCGTCATGATCGCAACCGCGTCGGTCATGGAGTGCGACTGCGGCGTGATCGTCGCGGCCCGCTTGCCGAGACGCTGGATGTGGATGCGGTCGGCCACCTGGAAGACGTGCGGCATGTTGTGCGAGATGAGGATGACCGGCACGCCGTTGTCGCGCAGTCGCGTGATGAGCTCGAGCACCATATTCGACTCGCGGACCCCGAGCGCGGCCGTCGGCTCGTCCAGGATGACGACCTTCGAGCCGAAGGCCGCGGCGCGCGCGACGGCCACAGCCTGACGCTGGCCCCCGGACAGGTTCTCGACGGCGACGGTGACGTCCTGGAGCGTGGAGATGCCCAGGCGCTGCACTTCATCGCGGGCATCCTTGCGCATCCCCGCGGTGTCGAGCATGCGGAAGACCGAGCCCAGCACACCGGGCTTGCGCCGCTCGCGCCCCAGGAACAGGTTCGAGGCGACGTCCAGCGCGGGCGACACGGCGAGGTTCTGGTACACGGTTTCGATGCCCGCCGCGCGCGCATCCTGCGGCCGTTTGAAGTGCACGGGGGAGCCGTCGAGGAGGAGCTCGCCCTCGTCGGGGATGTAGGCGCCCGTGAGGCACTTGATGAGCGTGGACTTGCCGGCGCCGTTGTCGCCGATGACAGCTAGCACCTCGCCCGCGTGGAGCTGGAGGCTCACGCCGTCCAGGCCGACCACGCGGCCGAAGGTCTTCACGAGCCGGCGTGCTTCCAGCACCGGGGCGCGCCCCGAGGTCACGGCCGCCGCGGCGGCGCTCTCTGAAGGGATCACTTGCGCACCTTCCTGATCCACTGGTCAACGGAGACGGCGACGATGACGAGGATGCCGATCGCGAGCGTCTGGTAGAGCCCGTCCACACCGGCGAGGAAGAGGCCGTTGCGGAAGACGCCGACGATGATCGCGCCGAGCAGCGAGCCCCAGATGACGCCGCGCCCGCCGAACAGCGACGTGCCGCCGATCACGACCGCCGTGATGGAGTCGAGGTTGAGATCCGCGCCGGCGTTGGGGCTGGCAGCGCCCGACCGTCCGATCTGGATCCATGCGGCGATCGCGAGCACGGCTCCCGCCGCGACGTAGACGCTCATCAGCACGCGGCTCGTGGAGATGCCCGCGAGGCGCGCCGCCTCGGCGTCGTCGCCCACGGCGTAGACGTGACGCCCCCAGGCGGTTCGGCCGAGGATGAACGCGACGCCCGCGTACAGCGCGAGCATGATGATCGCCCCGACGGTCAGCCGGACGTCTCCGACCGGAATGGCCGTAGCAGTCCAGGTCATGAGGTCGGGCATGTCGGTGCGCCTCACGGTCTGCCCGCCGCTGTACAGCAGGCTCAGCGCGAGGAACGCGTTGAACGTCCCGAGCGTGGCGATGAACGGCGGCAGCTTCAGCCGCGTCACGAGCAGTCCGTTGATCGCACCGGCAACGAGAGCCACGACGAGGCCCACGACGAGCGCGAGAGGCGCCGGAAGCCCCGCGTCGGCGGCGGTCTGCGCGGCGACCATGGACGCGAGGATCATCGCCGCGCCGACCGAGAGGTCGATGCCGGCGGTGAGGATGATCAGCGTCTGCGCGACGGCGACGGTGCCGACGACCGAGACCTGGTCGAGCACGAGGGACAGGTTCGCGGGAGCGAAGAATCGCGGGTTGATGCTGCCGAAGACGATGACCGCGAGGACGAGCACCACCGCGGGGCTGATCACGGGGTACCGGTGCAGCAGGCCGCGAAGGCGGTCGACGGGCGTCCGACGATCGAGGAACTCGGCTGCGAGGTCGAGGGCGCTGGTCGGCGGTGAGATGTTCTGAGTCACGGGATCTCCAGGGATAGGGATGGCGTGGACGAGGAGCGGGGGCGGGGAGGACGCGCCGCCCCGCCACCTCCGCCTATTCGGCACCCCAGCAGAGGTCCGCGCCCTCGGCGGTGTCGATCGAGTCGACGCCGTCCACGGGCGTGTCGGTCACGAGCGCGACGCCTGTGTTGTAGAAGTCCAGGCCCTCGCTGACCTCGGGGGTCTCGCCCGTCTCTGCGAGCTGCGCGATCGCCTCGACGCCGAGCTCCGCCATCTTGACGGGGTACTGCTGGCTCGTGGCGTCGATGATGCCGTCCGCGACCTGGCCGACGCCGGCGCATCCGCCGTCCACCGAGACGATGATGACGTCCTCGGGGCTCTTGCCCGCTGCCTCGAGCGCCTGATATGCGCCGTAGGCCGCGGGCTCGTTGATCGTGTAGACGACGTTGATGTCGGGGTTCTTCGCGAGGAGGTTCTCCATCGCCGCGCGTCCGCCGTCCTCGGCGCCCTGCGACGCCTCGTTGCCGACGATCGTGTATGAGCCGCCCGAGTACTCGCCGCTCGCGGCCTCGTCGCCGTTGACCGCCGGATCGCCGAGATCGACGCCGAGCCCGTCGAGGAAGCCCTGGTCGCGGCTGTAGTCCACCGTGACGACCTTGTCGTCGAAGAGATCGATCATGCCGATCACGGCGTCCTCCCCGCCGAGCGCGCCGGCCGTCCACTGGCCGATCAGCTGTCCCGCGAGGAAGTTGTCCGTGGCGAAAGTGATGTCGACCGCGTCGGCCGGCTCGGGCACGGTGTCGAGGGCGATGACGTAGAGCCCGGCGTCGCGCGCCTTCTGGATCGCGTCGAGGACGGAGGGACCGTTCGGGGTGATGAGGATGCCCTGGTCGCCCTTCGAGATCGCGGCCTCGATGGCTTGGATCTGGGTGTCCTCGTCGCCATCCTCCTTGCCGGCGGCGACCGTGAGGCTCACGCCGTGTTCTTCTGCCGCAGCGCGGGCGCCCTCCTCCATCGCGATGAAGAACGGGTTCGAGTTCGTCTTCACGATGAGCGAGACGCCGATCGCGTCTGGGTCGCCACTCGACGCGGAACCGGCACAGCCGGAGAGCGCGAGCGCGGCGGTCGTCGCGAGGCCGACCGCGATGAGGGAGCGGGACCGGATGCTGTGCTTCGTCATTGAGACCTCCAGGTGATGACAACGATGTCAGTGACGTTTGTATCCGAGGGCTCGGATAGAGTCAAGGGGACAAACCGTCGCCGAGATGAGAATGTGACATCGATGTCAGATTTGGCAGAAGACCACGCCCGCAGACCCCGGGCGACCATGAAGCACGTGGCGGCGCTCGCGGGTGTCGGGATCAAGACCGTCTCGCGCGTGGTCAACGGCGAGCCGAACGTCGCTGCGGCGACGGCGGCGAAGGTCTGGGACGCGGTGCGCACGCTGGACTACCACGTAGACCTCCAGGCCGGCAGCCTGCGCAGGGCCGACGGACGCACGCGGACGATCGGGCTCCTGGTCGGAAGCGTCGACAACCCGTTCGCGGGCGCCGTGCACCGCGCGGTCGAGGACGCGGCCTCTCCCCGCGGCGTGGCCGTGCTCGCCGCGAGCATGGACGACGACCCGCACCGCGAGGACCTTGCGGTGCGGACCTTCCTGCAGCGCCGAGTGGACGGACTCATCCTCACGACGGCCCAGGCGCGCCCCGCCTACCTCGAGACGCTCCGCGCGCGGGGCATCCCGGCTGTGTTCGTCGACCGCGACCCGCTCGCCGAGGTCGACCAGGTCGCGAGCGACAACCGCGACGGGGCAGCCGCAGCCACGGCCCACCTGATCCGGCACGGGCACCGCCGCATCGCCCTTCTCGCCGATCGGCTTGACATCGAGACCGCACGGATGCGCCAAGCGGGATTCTTCGACGCGCTCGGGGCGGCGGGCGTCCCGACCGCCCTCGCGCCGACCGTCACCGAGCTGCACACCCCCGAGCAGGCGCGCGCGGCGCTCGCCGAGCTCCTCGCGCTCGAGACGCCGCCCACCGCCGTGTTCAGCAGCCAGAACCTTGTCACCGTCGGCGCACTCCACGCCCTGCGCGAGGCTGGTCTCCAGCATCGGGTCGCGCTCGTCGGGTTCGATGACCTGCCCCTCGCGGACCTCCTCGATCCGGGCATCACCGTCGCAGCGCAGGACCCGCAGGAGATCGGTCGCCGCGCTGTCGAGCTGCTCTTCGCGCGGCTCGAAGGCGAGGACGCCTCCGCCCGCCGGATCGTCGTGCAGACGAGCCTCATCCCACGCGGGAGTGGCGAGATCGCCGCTCCCGCGTGAGCGGGGTGCCCCGGGGACGAGCCCCGGGACACCCCGACTCACCCCGCGACGCCGACGCGGACTGCGCCGCCGTCGACGACGCCGACCGAGTTCTCGAGCTCGACGCGGTACTCGTGCGCGCCCGGCGAGGCGCCGCTGACCAGGAACTCGACGACGCGATCGCTCGCGACGGCGCGGTGGACGCGGCCGATGACGCGTCCGTCCTCGAGCAGCCGGACGACCGTCGTGGGCTGCCCCTTGCCGACCTTCACCTTGATCGAGAAGTCGCCATCGGCATCCGGTCCACGCCTCGGGCCGGTGAGGGCGCTCACCTCGGCGGCCGGGGGCGTCGCGGTCGCGTCGTCCGCGCCGGCCTCCTTCCACATCGCCCCGTGCATCGGCGTGATCGTGAGGGACTCGACCATCGCGCCGTCTCCCTCAGCCCAGAGCGCCAGGCGGTCCGCGCCCTCGTTCGGGAACACCTGGTCGGTGATCGAGATCTCGCCGTCGGCTGTGAGGACCTCGACGCTCGCGCGGTCGACGTAGGCCGTGATCGCGACCCGGCCGTCTTCCAGCGCGACGGGGGCGTCGTCGAGGGACGGGAACGCGGGGTGGAACGCCACGTCGCCCGAGTCGCGCCGGTCGACGAAGAGGCGCCCGTCCGCGTAGCCGATCCGAGTCGCGCTCTCGTCGTCTCCGAGGACGCTGAGTCCGACGGCGTCGGCACCGCCGGGTGCGAGCACGGCGTCGATCCTCAGCACGTCGCCCTCGACGGGGAGCGTCGCCGCGCCGTCGGCGATCGGTCCGGCCGGTGCGTTCCACGCGCGGTCCGACTGCTCGAGCTGCGCGAACTCGGGTACGACGTGCTGGACGAGACGCGGCCCCTCGGGAGTGGACGCGAGCTCGACCTCGCGAGGCAGCGCCATAGCGCTGCGCCATGAGCCGGTCGGGATGTCGTTCGCGTAGTCCCAGTTGTTCATCCACCCCAGGAGCACGCGACGCCCGTCCGGCGCGCCGTTGAACGACACGGTCGCGTACGCGTCACGCCCCCAGTCGAGCCAGTCGTAGGACTCGATGCGGGGGGCAGCCGCCTCCGGTCCGAACATGATCTGGTCGACGAGGATGTGCCCCCAGCCGAACCGGTTGTTGTCGACGATGCGGATGGTCGCCTCGCGCCCGAGGTACTCCTCGACGTCCCAGCTCACCCAGTCGAGGGTCTCGCTGTTCGCTCCGGTCGCGGTCCGCACCACCTCGCCGTCGACGACGAGACTCACGCTTGTCTCCTCGGAGCGCGGCTGCGCGGGCTCCGCACCCAGCACGAGGTGATCGACCGTGAGGTGTCCCCACCCGCCTGTCGCGTCGTCATGCACCTGGAAGCGCGCTTCGCTCCCGGCGAACTCCGACACATCCCAGGACTGCCAGTTGAGCTGGCCGGCCTCCGGCCCGGTCGCGGTGCGGACGACCTGCCCGTCCACGATCAGGCGCACCTCGAGGGTCCCGTTCGCACGCTTGCCACCGCCGATGAGGAACGACAGGTGGTCCTCGCCGGGCTCGATCGCGAAGGCGGGCGACGTGAGGTCGCCGAGGTTCTCGTCGCCCTTCGGCCCACCCTCCCACGTATTCAGACGCTTGGCTCCCAGATAGTAGTCCCCACCTGTGGTCGACGGGTTGCGCGACGGATCCGTCGCGAAGTCGCCCGTGAGCTCCCATCCGGCGTCGGCGAGGTCCGTGCCGTCGGGCAGCTCGAAGCCATCGAAGAGAAGGCGACCCTCGGGCGGTTCGTTGCCGAGCTGGGTGCCGTCCACACGCGGATGGCTCCCGCCTCCCACGAGGAGGTTGACGTGCGACTCCGACACCGTGAACGGCGGCGACTCCATCGAGCCGACCGGCCCGTCGCCGCCGACGAAGCCGTTGACCAGACCACTGCCGACGAAGCCGGTCACGGGGTTCTGGCCGTCCAGCGTGCCGGGCGCGGGAGCCGCGCCCCACGGACCGGTGCCCCCTTGCTCGTTCATGACCGTCCAGCCGTCGTAGCCCCCGCCGTCGAACCCCGCGAACAGCTCCCCTTGCGGCAGAGTATCGCCCGCGACGGTGCTCTCGGAGGTGAAGGTCGTGCCATCGAACTCGCCGACGAAATACTGGCCACCCGACCCGCCGGCTGGTGCGCCCGGGTTGAGGTTCACGACGAGAACCCACTTGGTGTTCGCGGGATCGCCGTCGACCGGAAGCGGGAAGAGGTCAGGGCACTCCCAGATGCCGCCGACCGCGTTCGCCGGGCCGAAGTCGCTGAGATGCGTCCACGTGCGGAGGTCATCGCTGCGGTACAGCACGACCTTGTGATCGAGCGCCTCCACGGCGACCATCACCCAGTACGTCTCACCCGATTCGGGATCGGTGTACGGGATGACCTTCGGGTCGCGGAAGTTCTGCGAGCCGCGGTCGAGCACGGGATTCCCCTCGTACTTCGTCCACGTCCGGCCGTGGTCGAGGCTGTACGCGAGCGACTGCGCCTGGATGCCGAGATGGGTCGGGTGGTGCGGGGTGTACGCGCTCGTGTAGATCGCCACGAGCGGAGGGTTCTCGTTCGTCCCGAAACCGCTCGTATTCGCCTCGTCGTAGACCACGGAGCCCGAGAAGATCTGCTCGATCTCGGTGCCGCTCTCGTCGAAGCCGCGGGGGATCGCGAGCGGCTGCTCCTCCCAGTGCACGAGATCCGTGCTCGTCGCGTGCCCCCAGCTCATGTTGCCCCAGCGCGTGCCATGAGGGTTGTGCTGGAAGAACAGGTGCCACGTGCCGTTCTCGAAGACGAGTCCGTTCGGGTCGTTCATCCAGTTGCGCTCGGGCGTGAAGTGGAGGTACGGCCGGTGCTGCTCGGTCTCGGGCGGTGGCGGCTCGTCCGCGCCCCATGCGGGCGATGCCGCGAGGGAGCATCCGAGAGCAGTGGCGGCCGCGATCGCGGCCAAGCGCAGGAGTCGTCTCTTCGTCATGGGATGGTGTTCGCCCTTCGTCGCGCGGGGGCTGACATCGTTGTCAACGCCTGGAGCGAGACGCTACGCATTGTCCGCCGGACATTGCAAGGGATTACCCGCGCGCGTCGGCGAAGGCTGGGATGGACGCATGCATCGCATCACCTCGCTCGCCGGCGCGGTCCTGAAGGCGCTCTTCTCGGGACTCGTGCGCCTGCGCCATCCGCGCCCCGTGCATCCCCATGGCGTCGCCCTCACGGGCGAGATGCGATGGCTCGGCCCGAGCGCCTCGGGGATCGCCTGGGTCGACGAGCCTCCGGACGGCCCGCAGCGCGTGTCGGCCCGAGCGTCGCGCTCGATCGGCGTGCCCGCGCCCCTGTCCGACGTGATCGGCCTTGCGCTCCGCGTGGACGATGAACGCGGCCCCGTGCACCTCGCGCTGGCGTCGACGGGGCGTGGGCCCGTCTCCCGCTGGCTTCTCACGGCGCACCGGTCGCCCTCGGCGGCATGGCTGAGCACCTTCCTCCCCTACACGGGCTCCCGGGGCTCTCTGCTGCTCGCCGCGTGGCCGCTCGCGCCGAGCGATCTGCCGAGCGAGCCATCCGCTCTGGCCGCCGCCCTGCGCGAGACGCCCTGGCGCCTGCGCCTGCACGTCGCCACCCCGACCGGGCGCTGGCATCCCTTCGCCGAGCTCACCCTCCGGCACGAGGCCGGCGCGCTCGACACGTCAGAGCGCATCGACGTGGGCGCGCATGTTCCGCCGGGCGCGACGGTGGCGCCGTGGATCCACGCGATCCGCGATCCGTCGTACCGCGAGGTCCAGGCGCGGACGTCCGGCGAGCCGAGCGGTCGGCCTCAGCCGGACGGGTGATCCGCCCTCCTCAGAGCTCCTCGTCGAGGCCCAGCTCGTGCGCGACCTCGACGGCCCGCCGCCGCGCGTCCCCCTCGAGCGCGCGGAGCGGTCGCGGCAGCGGGTCATCCGCCGTGAGACCGAGATGACCCGCGAGCGCGGCGACGACGCGCAGGCTCCCGTGCGCGCGGAAGAGCTGCCACAGCGGCTCGAGGCGCTCGGATGCCGCCGCCGCGGCGGCGTGATCGCCGCGGCCGGCCGGCTCGGCGATCGCCATCGCCGCCTGCGGGAAGAGGCCGCCCACCACTGAGTACCAGACGGCGCAGCCGGCGGCGAGGCCCGCGGCGGCGAGCGGGTCGACCGAGATGCCGACGCTCACGCTCTCCGGGATGCGCCCCTGCAGAGCACGCACGCGCTCCCGGGCGGCGAGCGGCTCGGCGGGCACGCCGGGGATCTTGATCGAGGCGATGTGCGGCAGCGCCGCCACACGCTCGAGGAGATCGTCGGTGAAGGCGAAACCCGTCGTCGTCGGGTTGTCGTAGACGACCACAGGCACCGACACCTCGGCCGTCACCGCTTCGAAGAGAGCGAAGACCTCGTCGTGGGTCAGAGGCTGGTAGCTCAGCGCGGGCAGGAGCAGACCCGCCGCTCCCGCCTCCTGCGCGTCGGCGGCGAGCGCGCGCACCTCGCTCGCCCGCAGCGCGCCGATCCCGACGAGCACGGGCTTCTCGCCCGCGCTCTCGACCGCGATGCGCGCCGCCTCCGCACGCTCGGAGCGCGACAGGTACGGGGAGCAGCCTGTCGAGCCGAGCGCGGTGATGGTGTCGACCTCGCTGCGCGCCAGGCGCTCCACGAGGCCCGCGTACGCGGCGTAGTCGAGCACGTCGTCGCGCAGCGGCGTGAGCGGGAACGCGCTCACACCCGTGAATGCCGCAGAGGTCATAGGTGCACCATAGTGCACTGGCGGGGCAGGTGCCAGCGTCAGCGGGCGCCCGCGGCCCGGGCCAGACGTGCGGCCGCGCGGAGACCGTCGCGCCACGGCTCGCCGTGGCCGGGCAGCATGAGCGGCGCCTCGACCTGCGCGAGCGCGTCGAGCGACGCGAGCGCGGCCCTGCTGTCGGCCGTCGCGGCGTTCGCGACGAGGCGCGGCCCGGTCTCGGCGGTGTACGGGTCGAGCGTGACGATCGCGTCGCCCGAGAAGAGGATCCCGATCTCGTCGAAGAGAAGCGCACAGTGCCCGTCGGTGTGCCCCGGCGTCCACAGCGGCACGGGCGATCCCGGCACATCGAGCGGATGGCCGTTCGCGAGCGACGCGCGCGCAGTCACGCCGCGTACGCCGAGCGCTCCGTGCAGGACCATGTCGCCGAGCACGGGGAGCGCCTTCGGATACCGGGCGAGGTACGGCGGCCGGGCGCGCTCGGGGCGGTAGAGGTACGGATGGCGCGCGAGGCGTCGGTCCCGCGCGTGGACGTGCACGGGCGTCTCGTGCGCGCGCTGCAGCCGCCGGGCGATCCCGACGTGATCGAAATGGCCGTGCGTGAGAACCACGGCGTCGATGTCGGCCGGTGTCGCGCGGAGGTGGCCGAGCGCTTCCCGGAGCGCGCCCCACGTGCCGGGCAGGCCCGCGTCGACGAGGGTCATGCCGTCGGGGCGCACGACGAGATAGCAGTTCACGTGCGCGACATCGAGCCGGTGGACCCCCTCGGCCACCACGCTCCAGGATCTCGATCGATCGCGCATGAGAGCACCCTGCGTCCGCACCGCCGCGTCCGCCAGGGGCTTGCCGCGCGCCGATCGGCGGTGTTAGGGATGGCACCGACGGGAGGAACCGATGGCAGCACGCGAGCGGCCATGAGAGGCCGCATCGACTCGGACACCGTGGTCGTGGTGCTCGGCGCCTCGAGCGGCATCGGGCGCGCGGCTGCGCACGCCTTCGCGCGGCACGGAGCGCGTCTGGTGCTCTGCGCGCGCACGCCGGCGAGCCTCGATGCCGCCGCAGACGAGTGCCGCAGCCTCGGCGCGGCCGACGTCCTGACGTTCCCCCTCGACATCGTCGACGAAGACGGGGTCGCCGACATGCTCGCGTCGGCCGAGCGCCGCCTCCGACGCGTGGACGTCTGGGTCGCCGCGAGCTCCCTCTACAGTCTCGGCACGGTCGAGAGCACGCCGAGCGAGGTGACGCGGCGCATCATCGAGGTGAATCTCATCGCGCAGATGGAGGCCGCGCGTGCGGCCATCCCTCTCCTTCGGAGGGCGCACGGCACGATGATCCTCCTCGGCTCGGTCTTCTCCGTGGTGCCCGCCCCGTTCGTCGGCGCGTACGCGGCCAGCAAGCACGGCATCGCCGGCTTCGCGAAGGTCCTGCGCCTGGAGCTGCGCGGCGAGATCGACGTGTGCCTGCTCCTCCCCGCGACGATCGACACCCCGATCCACCAGCACGCCGCGAACGCGACCGGCCGCGCGATCCGCCCCCTCCCTCCGCTCGTGCCCGCGGAGCGCGTAGCGAGCGCGATCGTCGAGCTCGCCATCCGCCCGCGCCGCCGTCGCGTCGTCGGCTGGACGCAGGGAGCGGCCGTCTACCTGCGCCCTCTGTGCCCGGGGCTCGTCGACGCGTTCATGTCGGCGTACATGCGCCGTGTCGGCGTGGGCAGGATGGCCGCCTCTCCCTCCGAGGGGAATCTGTTCCACGTCGACCCCGGCTCGAACGCCGTGAGGGGCGGATGGCGGCGGTCGCGCGCGCGTGAGGAGAAGCGCGCCGCTCGTCAACCCCATTAATCCCACGGAGGAGCAGAGCATAGCCTCGGGTCCACGAAGAGAGCACTCCATCATGCGACCAGCCGAGGCACACATGCGCACAGCACTGACCGGAGAGATCGACGTCGACGCGCCTCCCGGGGAGGTGTACGCACGCTGGAGGGACGTCGAGGGGTTCCCCGAATTCGTCGAGCTCGTGGAATCCGTCCGCCGGGTGGACGACATCCGCTCGTTCTGGACGGTGCGGCTCGGGCGGACCCCGCAGACGTTCTACGCCGACATCGTCGACGACGTGCCCGAACGGCGCATCTGCTGGCAGAGCACCGACGGCGCGCTCCACTCCGGACGCGTCGAGTTCGCGCCGCGCGACGGCGGCACCCATGTCGCGCTCGAGACGACCTGGGATGCTCCCGATCCGTTCGCCGCGATCGGCCTGCCGCTCGACCTCGACCACGACCTCGCACAGCGTGACCTCGAACGCTTCAAGCGCCTCATCGAGGAGCGCAGCCGCGCCGCCCACTGAGGACTCACGCCGGGTCGTCCTCCGGCGGGTACCAGACGCGCTCGCCCTCGACGCGCGCGAACGACGTGAGCGTGTGCGGCCGGGACGCGGTCGGGCTCATGATGTCGACGACCTCGATCCCGCGCACGAGCAGCGCGTCGCCCACGAGCGAGCGGTGGCAGCGCCACGGAACCGCCTCGGCGCACATGATCGCGGTCCGCTGCCGCTCCGCGAGGCGGATGAGCTCGTCCACGCCGCGCGCGAACGGCTCGGTCTGCATGTAGTCGGCGTACGCGCGGAAGCTGCGGTTGCGCCAGGCTCCGTTGATCGACTCCTCGCCGACCCGCGTGTAGCGACGCCCGCCGAGGTCCTCAAGGCGCCGGTATGCGACGCCCGCGTCCTCGAGCGCGCGCGGCAGCTCGTCCCGCCCGAACTGCGGGTTCCGACGCGATCCGACCACCGAGCGGATGTCTCCCACGAGCTCGATCCCGCTCGCGGCGAGCATCGCGAGGAACTCCTCGATCGGCCGGTTGGAGTGCCCGACCGTGAACACGGTCGTCGTCAGCGGAAGCATCCTCTGCAGTATGTCGCGGTTCAGGTCGTGACGGGCACGTACATCACGACGTGGAGGTCGGAGGCGTCGGATGGCACGAGCCGATGGTGCTCGAACGCGAGCAGACCCGCCTCGCGATGGCGGAACATCCGCCGCCGCGACGCGAAGCGCAGGATCTCGAGCTCGGCCCACTGGACGCGGAAATCATCGCTCGCCTCGCGCAGCCGCTCGACGATCGCGCGATGCCGCGGGGTGGCGAGGCGCACCCCGGCCTCGGCGCGGAACTCCGCGAGGAACCGCCGGCTGTCGCGCTCCCAGTCGGGCAGCATCTCGCGCAGCTCGGGGTCGGTGTAGACGAGCCACAGCAGGTTGCGGTCGGCCTCGTCGAGGGTCGCGATCCGCGGGTACAGCCACGCGTACCGGGCGTTCCATCCGGCGATCGCCCAGTCCGTCGCGACGATGAATGCGGGAAAGTCGAGGGCGTCGACGAGCCGCTGAAGATGGTCGGGCACCGCCTCGCGCTCGGGCGCGGGCTCGGCTGACTCCTGCTCGGCGAGCGCGAAGACGTACTCCGTCTCGACCGAGGTCAGCCCGAGCACGCGCGCGACGGCGGCGAGCACCTGGCGGGAGACGTTGATGTCGCGCCCCTGCTCGAGCCACGTGTACCAGGACCCGCTCACGCCGGCGAGCGTCGCGACCTCCTCGCGGGTGAGACCGGCGTCGCCGCGGCGGGCAGTCAACGGCAGCCCCAGGGCGGAGCGGCTCGTCGTGCGACGGCGCGCGAGAAGGAATTCGCCGAGCTGCTCGCGACGAGGAGTGCGCGGCCGGATCACGCTTTGATGGTACTGCCAGTACCGGTACTGACCGCATCTCCCGCTTCTTCCTGCGACGTGCGGAGATGGGAGCATGCCCGCACTCCGCTCTCGCACCATCACGCACGGCCGCAACATGGCCGGCGCCCGCGCACTGCTGCGCGCCGCCGGCGTCCCGGGCGCCGACATCGGCCGGAAGCCGATCATCGCGGTCGCCAACTCGTTCACCGAGTTCGTGCCCGGCCACACGCACCTCGCGCCTGTGGGCCGCATCGTCTCCGACGCGATCACCGCCGCGGGCGGGGTGCCGCGCGAGTTCAACACGATCGCGGTCGACGACGGCATCGCCATGGGCCACGGCGGCATGCTCTACTCGCTGCCGTCTCGCGACCTCATCGCCGACTCGGTCGAGTACATGGTGAACGCGCACTGCGCCGACGCCCTCGTGTGCATCTCGAACTGCGACAAGATCACGCCCGGGATGCTGCTGGCCGCTCTGCGCCTCAACATCCCGACCGTCTTCGTCTCGGGCGGGCCCATGGAGGCCGGCCGCGCGACGCTCGTCGACGGCACCGTGCGCACCCTCGATCTCGTCGACGCGATCTCGGAGGCCGTGAACGAGAACGTCTCTGACGCAGACATCCAGCGCATCGAGGAGTCGGCCTGCCCCACCTGCGGATCGTGCTCGGGGATGTTCACGGCGAACTCGATGAACTGCCTCACGGAGGCGATCGGCCTCTCGCTCCCGGGCAACGGCTCGGTGCTCGCGACCCACACCGCGCGCCGCGCGCTCTACGAGAAGGCCGGCTCGCTGGTCGTCGACATCACGCGCCGCTACTACGACGAGGACGACGCCTCGGTCCTCCCGCGCAGCATCGCGACGCCTGCCGCATTCGGCAACGCGATGGCGCTCGACATCGCGATGGGCGGGTCGACGAACACGATCCTGCACCTGCTCGCGGCCGCGCACGAGGCCGGCGTCGCGTTCGGGCTCGATGAGATCGACGAGGTCTCGCGCCGCGTGCCGTGTCTCGCGAAGGTCGCGCCGAACGTCGCGAACGGCCGGACCTACTACATGGAGGATGTGCACCGCGCGGGCGGCATCCCCGCGCTCCTCGGCGAGCTGCGCCGCGGCGGGCTCCTCGACGAGGACGTGCACACGGTGCACGCGCAGACGCTGGGCGCCTGGCTCGACGAGTGGGATGTCCGCGGCGGCTCCGCGAGCGACGAGGCCGTCGAGCTGTGGCACGCGGCGCCCGGCGGGCGCCGCTCGGCGACGGCCTTCTCGCAGTCCGAGCGCTGGGCGGCGCTCGACCTCGACGCCGAGGGCGGCTGCATCCGCGACGTCGCGCACGCGTACTCGAAGGACGGCGGCCTCGCGGTCCTGCGCGGCAACATCGCCGTCGACGGCGCGGTCGTGAAGACCGCGGGCGTCGACCCGTCGATCTGGACGTTCTCGGGCCCCGCGGTCGTGTGCGAGTCGCAGGACGAGGCGGTGCAGAAGATCCTCGCGAAGGAGGTCGCGGAGGGCGACGTCGTCGTGATCCGCTACGAGGGCCCCAAGGGGGGCCCTGGCATGCAGGAGATGCTGTACCCGACGTCGTTCCTCAAGGGCCGCGGCCTCGGCAAGAGCTGCGCGCTCATCACCGACGGCCGCTTCTCGGGCGGCACGTCAGGTCTCTCGATCGGACACGTCTCCCCCGAGGCCGCGGCGGGCGGACTCATCGCGCTCGTGGAGGACGGCGACATCATCTCGATCGACATCCCCACGCGCGCGATCTCGCTCGACGTCGCCCCCGAGGAGCTCGAGCGCCGTCGCGCTGCGCTCGAGGCAGGCGGGGGCTACCGGCCGAAGAACCGCGTCCGCGAGGTCTCGCCCGCACTGCGCGCCTACGCGGCCTTCGCACAGTCGGCCGACAAGGGCGCCGTCCGGATCGTCCCCGAGATCTGATCGGGGCATCCGGATGCGAGAGGATGGTCGGGTGCTGCGCCCCGCTCAGACCGACGACGCCCCGGCCATCCTCGCGCTGCGCGATGCGCTCGCGCGCTGGCATCTCTCGCGCGGCATCCGACAGTGGACGCCCGGGCAGGTGCCGCTCACCGAGATCCAGGCGCAGATCGCGGCTGGCCAGTGGCACGTCCTCGATGATCGCGACGAGATCGAGGCGACCGTGCGCGTGCTCGACGACGACCCGCTCTTCTGGCCCGACGCCGAGGGAGACGACGCCGGATACATCCACGGCCTCATGGTCGCGCGCTCACGGGCGGGCGAGGGCCTCGGCGGGCGCGTCCTCGCGTTCGCCGAGGGGATGATCCGCTCGCGCGGGTGGGCCGCGGCGCGCCTCGACTGCGTCGCGTCGAACGCGGATCTCCGCAGCTACTACGAGGGCCGCGGGTACGTCTTCCAGGGCATCCGCGAGTTCCCGCCGGAGATCGGCCGCGTGCCGGCCGCGCTCTTCGAGAAGCCGCTCGACTGAGGATCGTGGGCGGAGTCCCCCGCTCCCCCGCTCGGTGAGAAGGGGCGTCCGCCCACGATCGGCCGTCAGGAGGGGATCGCCACCGTGAGCTGGCGCATCCGCTCGCGCTGCGATGCCGCCTCGGCGTGCTCGACGTGGAAGCAGTCGGCGTGCGCCGCGCGGAGCGCCGCCATCACCTCGCGCGAGACGTCGAGGCGATCCACGGGCTGCGCGCCCTGGGGGAACGCCCGCACATCGTCGAAGTCGTTGTCGTCGAGCAGCAGCAGGAAGTAGGGCGGGATGCCCTCCGGCGTCGCGAGCGGAATCAGGGCGTACCCCGTGGCGCCCATGTCGGCGAGGACGGTCGCAAAGCGCTGGGAGACGATCGGCGCGACGGGCGTGCTGGACCAGAGGATGTCGCCGAGGCGGCCGCCGCGCTCGAACGCGAGTCGCAGCGGCGGGAGCGACGCGATATCGCCCGCGGCGAGGACCTCGTCGATCGCGCGGCCGTCTGGCAGCTCCCACCAGCGCTCGTCGTCCCATCCGTCCCAGGCGATGAGAGCCCAGGCGTCGTCATCCGCGCAGCAGCCCTCGATGACCTCGCGGCCCGCGTAGCCGCGGCGGCCGCCGATCTGCTTGAGCACGGGTCACCGTCCCGTCGGACGGTGGTAGCCGTCGGTCAACGGCGGGAAATGCGGGATGGGCACGGGTCGCTGCGACGGGTGCCTCCCGTTCGCGGCGCCGGCACGGCGGAAACCGTCGCGTCTGTGGGGGTCTGCGTTCTGCAGGGGTTCGATCATGGTGCACGTCCTCGTCTGTCGTGTGGTCTTCGTCGATCACGCGATGTCGCACTCCCGGGTGCGAGGGCAACGCCGGCGGCGCGAGTGCGCCGCCGGCGTTGAGGAGGCCTCTTTACTTGAAGGCGTCCTTGACGTTCTCTCCGGCCTTCTTGAGCTTCGCGCCGAACTGGTCGGCCTCGCCCTCGGCCTCGAGCTCTTCGTTGTCCGTGGCCTTGCCGGTGGCTTCCTTCGCCTTGCCCGCGATGTCCTGCCCGGCGTTCTCGATCTTGTCGTCGAGTCCCATGGGGCCTCCTCTCGTCGTGCCTTCGGTCGTGCAGACCATTCGACTACACGCGACGGGCAGGCAGAACGGGGTTGACAGAGCGAGGAGGAGAAGGCAGGGGTCCTTCACGCCTTTCCTTCCTCGTATCTCTTTGCGAATGTGGAGTTATCCACAGGCTGGGATTGTTCGGTGGAATGTCCGATGGGGTGGGTAGTGTGGGGGTATGTCGAGGACGATGCCGCGGGAGGATGCGGGGGTGGGTTGGGAGCCCACCCCGGCGGAGGTCGCGGTGACGCGTTCGGCGGTGGAGCGGGCTCGTCGGGCGCGGGCTTTGCGGGCGGAGGCGGATGCGCTGGAGATTGAGGCGCTGGCTGAGGCGGGGGAGGTCGCGCGGGCGCAGCTGGCGAGGTCGGGGGCGGTCTCGTCGCGGTATGACTTCCCGTTCCGGGCGATGGCGGGGGAGTTCGCGGCGGCTCTGGGGGAGTCGAAGGGGCGGATGCAGACCCGCCTGGGGGACGCGATGGTGTTGGTGGGGTCGTTCCCGGAGACGTTCGCGGCGCTGGAGGGTGCGCGGATCACGGGTCGGCACGCGGGAGTGATCCGGCAGGTCGGGATGCGGCTGCCGGATGGGCTGCGGGAGGTGTTCGAGGCCGCGGCCGTCGGGTACGCGGAGGGTGCGACGCCGTTCGAGACGCGGGTGTTCGCGGAGGCTCTGGCGGAGAGGCTGGATCCGCGGTCGTTCTCGGATCGGCATCGGTCGGCGATGGCGCGGCGGGGTGTGTGGGTGAAGGTGCTTCCGGATGGGACGCAGGCGCTGGAGATCGTGGGCGAGGCGACCCGGATCCAGGCGATCGCCCGGGCCCTGCGCCAGCACGCACGGGACCTGGCCCGACAGGAACGCCGCGCCGCCGAAACCACGGATACCGGAAGCGTTGCGGGCGCGGGCGCGGGCGCCGCGGGTGTGGGCGCGGGCGCGGGCGCGGGCGCGGGCGCCGCGGGTGTGGGCGCGGCCGGTGGGTCGGGTGTGCGGTTCGAGGATTCGGAGCGGGTCGGTGAGGGCGGGGAGGGGCCGCGGACGGCGACGCAGATCGCGTCGGACCTCGCCGTCGAGGTCCTGTCCGCCCTGTGCGGCGACCCCGACGACACCCCCGCCCCCTGGACCACCACCGACACGGACACGACGGATGTCGGCGCGGGCGCGACGGCTCGCGCCGCGGATTCAACGGAACCTGGCGCGGCTGGCACGGGCGCCGCAGACGCGGGAGCGGGCACGACGAACCCCGACACGGACATCGCGGGTGCGACCGCGGACACGGACTCGGCGGCCCCCGATGCGGGCACCGAGGACGACGGCGCCAGCCCCGACGCGGACGACGTGGACGCGGGCGCGGGTTCCGATGTCTCGGATGCCGCGCGAACGGTCGACAGAGCCGACGGCGGAGCTGACCCCGTGGGTGCGGACGCGGAATCCGATCCACCCGGCACCGCCGACGCCGCGCGAGATCCCGGAGCCTCACCCCCGGACGGATCGCCTCGGGATGGAGGTCCTCCGCGTGGGGCGCCGCCGTCGGTGCGGGGCTTGGTGGGGGATGTGGATCGGGTGCTGTCGCGGGTGCGGGCGGTGGTGCAGGTCACGGTCGCGGCGACGACGCTAGCGGGGTTGGATGATGAGCCGGGGTTCCTGGCCGGGTACGGGCCGATCGACGCGGACACCGCCCGCAAGCTCGCGGGCAACGCGGCGGGGTGGGAGCGGGTGTTCTGCCACCCCGACACCGGGGCGCTGCTCACCGTCGACCGGTACACCCCCACCGCCGCGCAGAAGCGGTACCTCCTCGCCCGCGACGAACGCTGCCGCACGCCCGGGTGCCGCAACCTCGCGATCACCGCGGACCTGGACCACACCATCCCGTACGCCCAGGGCGGTGTCACGGACGTGGGCAACCTCGCCTGCCTGTGCGAGGGATGCCACCAGGACAAGCACCACACGCCCTGGCAGGTCAGGCAGCTCGGCGACGGCGTCCTGGAATGGACCAGCCCCGCCGGATACACCTACACCGAGAAGCCACCCCCACAGGCCCGCGCGGACGCCACCCCGACCCCGCTCATCGCCGACGCCCTCGCCCGCCACCACCGCGACCGCGAGCAGGCTGAGCAGCGCCGCCGCGCACGCCAACGCGAACGCGAGCGCGAGCAGGAACAGCGCCAGCGCGAACGCGAGCGCGAGCGCGAACAGCACCAGCGGGAACGCGAACAACACCAGCGGGAACGCGAACAGCGCCAGCGCGAGCAGGAGGAGCGGGAGCGGGAGCGGCGGCTGCACCTCGAGATCGAACAGGACATCCAGGAATGGCTCCGCCACTACTGGACAACCCCCGAATACCTCGCCCAAGCCCTTCTCGATGCCGACGACATCGCCCACCACGAACCCGAAGACCACGGCCCCGGCACGCCCGCACGCATCGAACCGCGACCGCAACTCGCCACGGCAGCATCCTGAAACCGGCCCGCCAGCGGGGCCCGAACCGGCGGACGCAGGGCAGACGGAGACGCGGGCGACGGAATCGCGACGGAGGCGTGGGCCGACGGGAACGCGGCGGCCCGGCGGCGCGCCGAGAGCCCCGACTAGGACACGGCGGGTGCGATGTGCTCCTCGACGAGCGTGACACCGCCGAGGACATTGGCCGAGGTCGCCAGTTCCTCGAGCCAGGCTCGGTTCAGCTCGGGTGCGACGGGCTCGTCGAACTCGAAGCGGAGCGGGATGGCGGGGTGCACCCAGATCGTGCTGCGGCCTGCAGGCTCGCCCTCGGGATGGCGCCACGAGACGGCGAAGCTCTCGTGGCGGCGGAGCTTGGTCACGATCACGACTTTGAGGTGCGCGAGGGTGCGATCCTCGATCGCGATCGGCAGCGACTCGGAGCCGTAGTAGAGGACGCCCATGCGCTCGACCCTACGCGACGCCGCGGCCGGTCAGGAGGCGACGGCGCCGTCCTCCGCATCTCCCTCCTCCGCAGCCGCACCCTCGACGAGCGCCTTGAACCGCTCGAGGTCGCGCTGCATCGGGCCGTCGCCGAGCTCGGAGCCTGTGCCCTCATCGCCTTCGACCTCCCACGCCATGCGCAGCACGATCCGCGTGCCCGTGCCGTCGCGCGTGAGGTCGACGCGCCCGTAGTGGAACACCCCGTCGGTGCTCTGCCAGGCGAGACGCTCGGGAGGGGTCTGATCGACGATGTCGACGTAGAAGTCGTCGGAGACGCCCTCGATCGTGGCCGACCATCGCGAGCGCACCTCGTCGATGCGCCGTACGGAGTCGATTGCGTCGATGTAGTCCGGGAACGACTCGACCGCCGTCCAGTGACGGTAGGCCTCCTCGATCGGCACGTCGACGTGGATCTGCGCAACCTGCGTGGTCGTCATCTTCCCTCCCCAGGGTTGACGTCGGGCGTCGGGCCGCCCTCCTGGTGAACAGATCCTAGACCCGCGGTGGGCATGCCGCACCCACCTTCCCGTCAGCCCGAAGTGACCCGGTCCAGCAGACTCCCCTCGTCGACGAGCTCGAGCGCGAGCACCCGGTACCCCGCCGTCTCGAAGAAGACGGTCATCCGATCCTCCTCGACCTCCATGACGGTGCCCTCGCCCCACTCGCGATGACGCACGCGATCGTCCGCGCGGAACGCCGCATCCGGCGCGTCTGACACGGCAACGTCCGTCGGATCCGGCCCCTCTCCCCGCTCCTCCGCGCACACATCGCAGTTGCCGCACGCGTCGGCGACCTCCTGGCCGAAGTAGCCGAGGAGCACCTGGCGTCGGCAGCGCCGCGCCTCGGCATAGGAGCGGAGCATCTCGATGCGCGATCGGTCGATGCGCTCCCGGTCCTCGACGTGCGCGAGCGCGGCGTCGACCGCCGAATCGTCGTCCACCCCGCGCATGAGCGCCGCCCCTCGCCGGTCGAGGCGCACTGCGCCGGTGTCGGACAGGAGGGTGAGCAGGGCCGAGACCCTGCGGGCCGGGACGCCCGCGGCATCCGCGATCTCCGCGCGACGCCGACGTCCGTCGCGGATGGCCCCGAGAACACCCCGCAGATCGTCGGGATCGGCAGAGCGGGCCGCGAAGTACCGGCGCAGCGCGAGGTCCTCGGGTCGATAGTGCAGCGTCGCCTGGGCGGCCTCGCCGTCACGACCGGCGCGACCCACCTCCTGGTAGTACGCATCGAGCGACTCGGGCGCATCGGCATGCACGACGAAGCGCACGTCCTCCTTGTCGATGCCCATCCCGAACGCCGAGGTGGCCACGACGACGTCGACTTCGCCGTCGAGGAACGCCTCGTGCACGCGATGGCGCTCGGCGGCGCGAAGACCCGCGTGATAGGCCGCTGCGCGCACGCCGCGATCCGCGAGCTCCTGCGCGTAGCGCTCGGTGTCCTTCCGCGTCGAGGTGTACAGCAGGCCCGTGCCGCGGAGACGGGCGACCTCGTCGACGACGGCGGAGCGCTTGGCGGCGTCGTCGCGGTGGCGGCGGACGGCGAGCGAGATCTCCGGACGATCCATGTCGCCCACGAGCACCGCGGGCTCGCGCATTCCCAGGCGCCGCACGATCTCCTCGCGGACGGGCGTCGACGCGGTCGCCGTGAGGGCGACGATCGGCGGGCGCCCCAGCCGATCGGCGAGCCCTCCGAGGAGGAGGTAGTCCGGGCGGAAGTCGTGCCCCCACGACGTGATGCAGTGCGCCTCGTCGACGACGAGCAGCGAGACATCGCATGCGGCGAGCGCGTCGAGGACGTCGTCCTTCACGAGCTGCTCGGGTGCGAGAAGCGCGTACTCCGCGCCGCCCTCGCGAATCCGGCGCCAGGCCTCTCTCTGAGCGCGCACGCCGCGCGCGGAGTTCAGCGCGACGGCACCGGGCGCGGATGGCGCGTCTCCGAGCCCGACGAGCTGATCCTCCTGCAGGGCGATGAGCGGCGAGACGACCACCGCGAGCCCCGGGCGCAGCGCACCGGCGACCTGGTACACCGCGGACTTGCCCGATCCGGTCGCCCAGACCGCGAGCACGTCACGACCCTCGACCGCCGCCGCGATCGCCTCCGCCTGCTCAGGGCGAAGCCGATCCAGCCCGAAGCGCTCGCGCGCGGTGCGCTCGATGTCGGCGCGGCTCATCTCTCGTCGCCATCGGCCGGGCCGCGTCCCGCGTCGAAGCGGGCGCGATACCGCTGCTCGGCCTCGTCGAGCAGCGCGTCGTCGAGTCTCGCGACGGGTGCGACCTCGGCGAGCAGCGGCTCGCAGTCGGGGCCGCGACCGGCCTCGCGGCCGCGCAGAACCCACGCATAGCGCTCGGCGTCCTTCTCCTCCAGGTGGCGGTACTGGCAGAGCTGGCGGGCGAGCCAGTCGTCGAGCGGGCGCGTCCACCATGGTTCCGGATCGAGCGGGTTCACCGACAGGCCGGGCAGCTCGAGGCCGCTCTCGGTGTCGATGCTCGTCCGCGACGCGTCGGCATCGGGCCCCGCGGAGTAGCGCACGTGCAGGCCCCTGGCCGCGCGGACCGCGACCGCGAGCTCCTCGAGCGTGCGCAGAACGGGCAGGCTCATGCGAACACCACCGCCATCCCGCCCTCCGGCCGTGCCGGGATGCGCCGCAGGCTGATGCGCAGATCCTGCGGCAGAACCTCGTATCGCGAGCTGTTGACGAGCAGCGACAGCGCCTCGGCGACGAGATCGGATGTCGCGAGCTCGCCGGGGCACCGGTGCGCTCCGAGGCCGTCGCCGACGCCCTGCGCGACGATCGCGTGCGGCGAGGCGTCCGCGAAGCGGAACGGGTCGAACACGTCCGGCCGCTCCCAGAGCTCGGGTGAGTGATCGGTGCCGTAGAGGTCGAAGAGGAGGCACTGCCCCGCCGGGAACTCCTCGCCGCGCAGGCGGAACGGCGCGGTCGCGATCCCGCCGATCATCGGGAAGAAGGGGTAGAAGCGCCGCACCTCGTCGGCCATCCAGCGCGTCGTCTCGGCGTCGCCGGTCCCGACCCGCGCCGCCCATTCCGGATGCGCGTGTAGCGCGTGCCCCGCGAACGCGACGAACCGGGCCACGGCGACGACGGGGCGCAGGAGGTTCAGCAGCTCGACCGCGGCGACCTCGACGTCGAGCGGGCGGCCATCCTCCTCGTGGTGCGCGAGGCGACCGACGATCGAGACGGCGTCTCCGCGGGATCGGGCAGAGGACACGAGCGACGCCGCCCAGCGCTCGACCCGACGACGGTGCGCGCGTGCCGCCCAGTTGCGGGGGCCGATGCTCGCCGCGCTGTCGATCATGCCGCGCAGGCCGGCCGTGATCACACGCTCCTCCACGGGAGGCGGCAGCACCCCGACCCAGTGGAACGCAGCGCGTGCGAGCGCCGTCGTCGCGACATCCAGCAGACTCGTCCGCTCCCCCGACACCTCCTCCACCGCGGCGCCCCACTCGGAGCGGAACAGCGCCACGAGCGTCCCGCGCCCGCGCTCGGCGATCTCGAGGAGGAGCGCGCGGCGCACGCGGTGCCGTTCGCCCTCGAGCGCCTGGACGCTGCCCTCGTCCTGCAGGAGGTGCATCGCGGATCGCGGGATGGCGCCGCTGCGTCGGAAGCCGCCGGCGCCGAAGACGTGGGCGGCCTCGGCTCCGCGGGCGACCACGACGGGGCGCCCGACGAGCCGGGTGCGGAAGGCGTCGGCCCCGACGTCCCGGTATCCGCGGAGGCCGAAGGCGTAGCCGTCGCGCGCGAGGCGATGGGTGGCGTCGAGGCACAGCGTCGGGACGCCGTCCGCGGCGGATCCGTCGGAGGGCCTCGAGGGCGCGGAGGCGGATGCGGTCATGCTCCGAGGTAATCAGGGCGCAGGGCCGGATCCCACGGGGTTGACAGGCGCCTCCGGCACGGGGCAGCCGCCTTCCGGCACGAGGCAGCCTCGCCGAGGTATCTTCGCGCGCCGTCGCGCCTCACGTTCGACAGGCGTTGTCAACCCGTGTGCTCCGGAGGATCGCGGACGCGACACTGGACGGCACATCAGCGGACGGATCGACAGCGCGGTCGAGAGCGGAGGAGAACCGTGAGCGTGATCTCAGATGCCCGAGAGGCCCGGAGCGCGACGCCGGAGGCCGTGCGGTCGCTCGGCGCGCGGCTGATCCCGGTGACCCTGACCTGCTATCAGGTCGCCGTGGGCGACCAGGTGCGCGGATACCTCTGCTGCACGGGCGAAGGATGGGAGTGCTACGCAGGTCGCGCCCTGGACACCGCCGAGGACCTCGGCGTGCGCCGGACGCTCCTCGAGGCCGTGCGCACCGTCGTGGGGTAGCGCCGCTCAGCCCTCGTGATCGCTTCCGAGCACGACGCCCGCGAGCGATCCGGAGAGCTCGTGCCGCGCCCGCTGCCGTTCGGCGCCTGTGCCGCGCACGAGGATGTCCCGCGCGCCGGTCTGCGCCCGCTTAGCATCGCCGTTCGCACGCAGGGCCGCGCGGACGTGGCTCAGCAGCGTCTCGACGGCATCCGCCGCGGGCACCGCGCGCCCCGTGCCCGGGTCGACGAGGTCGCCGCGAACGCCCCACCGCGCCGCCATCCACGAGGCGAGGCGGATGGTCGGCGTCGGGATGTCGGGGGCCGGCTCGCCCGCACGCCATGCCGCGGCCGCGGTGTCGACGAGGGCCCGCACGAGGACGGCGATCGTGATCGTGTCCTCGGGATCGAGGCAGACGTCGGCGACGCGGATCTCGACGGTCGGATGATGCCGCGACAGACGGGCGTCGAAGTAGAGCTGCCCGTCGTCGAGGATGCCGCCCGTCGCGAGGAGGGATTGCACGAGCTGCTCGTAGCGGGCGGGCGTGTGCAGGAGCTCGAGCGGACCGGCGGTCGGCCACTGGTGCCAGACGACATGGCGGTAGCTCGCGTACCCCGTGTCGGCGCCGTCGCGGAAGGGCGAGTTGGCGCTCAGCGCGAGGAGGATCGGCAGCCAGGCGCGGATGCGATCGAGGATGGCCACTCCCTCCTCCGCGTCCGCGATGGACACGTGCACGTGGAGGCCGCATTCGAGCGTCGCCGCGGCGAGTCCGCGGAAGCGCTCCAGCACCGCGTTGTAGCGCGGGCTCACGCTCGTGTGCGGCCGGCCGCGGATGGGCGACGTGGCGAGCGCGACCGCGCGCGCATCGAGCTCGCGAGCGAGACCATCCGCCATCTCCCGCCCCGCGAGCACGAACGACCGCAGCTCGTCGGCCGTCGCGCACGGGGGCGAGATGACCTCGAGCATCTCCTGGTCCATCTCCGACTCGAGCGCGAAGCCGGCCAGCTCGCGGCCCGCCGCCTGCGCGAGGATCTCGGGCGCGAGCGGACGCGGCCGCCCCGTGGTCGCGTCCACGAGCAGCAGCTCCTCCTCCACGCCGAATGTCCTCATGCTCGAGTATCCGCACGTGCGCTCGCGCGACGGGAGGTGCTTGCCGGAAGGGCTCCGGATCGGGTAGCGGGCGCGTAACAGAGCCTTCACACGGCGCGGGATCGGCCGCAACACGGCTCCGCTCGAATGAGACGACCATTCGAGCCCGGCGACGAGGAGCCAGATGACCACGTCCACGCAGTCGCGTCCCACGATCTCCGCCCCGACCGCACCGCCCTCCCCCGCCAGGCGGCTGCTCCCCGCGAGCCGACGCCGACCGGGCCCGCTCCTCGTGACGGCCCTGTTCTCACTCGGCTGGGTCTTCATGTACGCCGATCGGAACATCCTCTCGCCCGTGATGACGGTGATCCAGGAGGAGTGGGGCCTCTCGCGCACCGAGCTGGGCCTGATGTCGACGGTGTTCTTCCTCACCTACGCGCTCATGCAGATCCCGACGGGGTACATCGCCGATCGGTTCGGCCGCGTGCGGGTCGTGGTCGTGGGCTACGTGCTCTTCGGAATCGGCACGATTCTGAGCGGCTTCGCGTCGACGTTCCTCATCTTCCTCATGTTCCGCGCGTTCACGGGCGTCGGCGAGGGCACGTACTACAGCCCCGTGTACGGCATCTCGTCGAGCTACGTCTCGAAGCGCTGGCGCGGCGTCTCGGCGGCCGTCATCAACAGCGGGATGGCCGTCGGCATCTCTCTCGGATTCATCGGGTCGAGCTATCTGACCTTCACGCTCGGCCTGCCGTGGCACGTCACCTTCCTCGTGTTCGGCATCGCGACGGTCGTGGTGGCCGGGCTCATCCACTACTTCCTCGCGCCGATCGACGACGAGCACCGCGCGCAGCTCGCCGCCGCGCGCACCGTGGCGACTCCCGACGCGCCGGCGCGACGCGCGCTCTTCTCGCGCAACCACCTGCTCACGTACGTGCTGATCTTCTGCTCGCTGTACGGCTTCTTCTCGATGCTCACGTGGCTGCCGACCTACCTGCAGCAGGTGCGCGACGTCGCCCCCGCGCAGACGGGGATCATCGCCTCCCTCGTGCCCTGGGCCTCGATCCCCGGGGCCATCGTGCTCAGCATGCTCGCCCGCCGGATGTCGAACACACGGCCGCTGATCATCGCCCTCGCGCTGCTGGGCGGCCTCTGCCAGATCCTCGTTCCGCTCACGGGCGACTATGCGCTCATGATCGCGGGACTCGTCGTCTACGGCCTCGTGGGCAAGCTCGCGCTCGACCCGATCCTCATCGCGTTCCTGGCCGAGAACACGCCGCAGGAGATGTACTCGCGGGCGTACGGCTACTTCAACTTCGCCGGGATGCTGTCGTCGATCTTCGCTCCGTACATCACCGGCGCCCTCGCCGACGCGACCGGCATGCTCGAGTCGGGCTTCTATCTCTCCGCAGCGCTCCTCCTCGTGGGCGCGATCGCGTTCTGCTTCACGAAGCCCGCGCGCGTGGAGGCGTGATGCCGGGCGGGGTGGTCACCGGGTGCCGCGGTCGCCGCCGCAGGCTGCGGGCCTCCTTGGCGGCCTCGACGGCCTGCACGACCTGGGACACGACGACCACCCCCACCATGAAGACCGCCACTCCAGCGAGGACGAGCACCTCGACGACGGCGCTGGCGGCGGATGCACCGCGCACGAGCACCTCGCTTCCGACCGACTGGACCGTGGACATCGGCTTCTCCCTCTTCGAACGACGGTGATCCCACTCTCGCGGGCGGCAGCCGCGAGGGGATCACCCCGCAGGCCGAACCGCGTCATCCTCGAGAGGGACATCCACCGCGCACCCGGCATCCGGACCATCCCGGCCTCCGTGAGAGAATCGAGGGTTGCCGCCGCCGTGCGGCGAGAACCCCGAAGCGCAGAACGGAGCGGCCCGAGTGAGCGGAGTCCCCAGGGACGTCGCACGCCTCACCGAGGCGCGCGAGGGCGCGGCGCTCAGCCTCGTCCGCAGCCGCTGGGCACCGCTCATCCTCGCGATCTTCCGGGCCTCGTTCTCGCAGGAGATCAAGCAGGTCCGCGCCGAGCGCCTGCACGTGCAGGTCGACACCTACCTGCACGAGCTGCGCGATGCGGGCTTCGAGGTCCCCGCGCAGGAGGAGGGGCGCGCGCTGTGCCTGTCGTGGATGCGCAGCCAGTGGCTGCGGCGCGTCCCGCTCGACGACGGCGGCGAGGCCTACGAGCTCACGTCGCACGCCCTCGCCGCGATGCGGATGCACAGCGAGCTCTCGCGCGAGCGCGCTCTGCTCAGCGAGTCGCGGCTCACGACCATCCTCGACGCGGTCCGCCGCTGGGCGACCGAGGCGAACCCCGACGAGACGACGCGGATGGCCGTGCTCGACGCCGAGATCGCGCGGCTCACGGCAGAGCGTGACCGCATCGCGGCGGGCGGCGAGGTCGAGATCGCCGACGACGAGCGGATGCTCGGGGGCTACACGGATCTCGTCGACCTCCTCGGTCAGCTCCCCGGCGACTTCCGCCGCGTCGAGGAGGCGCTCGACGCCATCCACGACCAGATGGTGCGCGACTTCCGCGCCGAGGAGCGCCCCAAGGGCGAGGTGCTCGGCGAGTACCTCGCCTCGAGCACCCGCCTCGCGTCGCAGACCCGCGAGGGCCGCGCGTTCCAGGGCGCCCTCACCGTGCTGAGCGATGAGGACCTGCTCGCCGAGTTCCGCGAAGACCTCCGCGCGATCATGAGCCATCCGTTCGCGCGCGACCTGTCGCCCGACGAGCGCGCGGCGTTCGTCAACGCCGACGCGCTGCTGCGCCGCGGTCTCCGCGACGTGCAGACGCGCCAGCAGCGCGCGTCGCAGTCGCTCGCCGAGTACCTCGCGGCGTACGACTCCCTGCAGGAGCGCGAGGTCACCCGCACGCTGCGCCGCGTCGAGCAGGAGCTCGCGGTGTGGATGGAGACCGCCCGCGCCCGCGACACCGTCCCCCTGCCGTGGATGCCGTCGCGCCTCGACATCGAGCACCTCCGCACGCGCTTCTACGATCCGAGCCGGGAGAAGCCCGCTCCCGCGCTCGAGGACGTCTCCGACCTCGCGCCGGCGCCGCCGTCGCTCGACGACGTCCGGCGTCAGGGCGGCCCGCTGCTCGACGAGGTGCGCCGAGGGCTCGACGCCGCGGCCGCCGACGGCGCGACCACCCTCTCGGAGGCGTTCAACGCCCTCCCGGACGACCTGCGCCGCCCCGTCGAGGTCTTCGGCCTCGCCTACCTCGCCGCCCGCGACGGCCTTCCCGGCGGGATCGCCGATGACGGGGGCGTCGTCCGCACCGTCCGCCCCGACGGCACCGCGCGCGCGCTCGCGCTCCCCCGCCTGCAGCCGCCGACCGACCTGACAGGAGACGACGATGACGACGCCTGACGACGCCTTCGCCGACGACGCCTTCGCCGACGACGCCTTCACGACGCCCGACGCGATCGAGAACGCGCCCGACGATACCGCCCTGTCGCTCTTCGACGGCGACGACGGCATGCTCACGCTCGAGCAGCGCCGCTGCCTCGTCGTGATGCTCAAGCACCAGATCATCACCGACGAGCGCGAGGAGTGGCCCGTCCTCCTGCGCGACGCGCGCCTCATCAAGAGCCGCCTCAACGACCTCTTCCTCGACCTCGTGATCGACCGCGATCGCGGCGTCGCCTACAAGGTGCAGATCCGCTCCGACGCGTCGGGCTACGTCCCCCCGCTCCTGCGCGACTCCGCGTACACCCGCGAGGAGACCGTCCTCCTCGCGCACCTGCGCCAGCGGCACCTCGCCGAGCGCGGCAGCGGGCGCCCGCACGCCCACATCGACCGCGACGACTGCCTCGCCGCGGTGGCTCAGTTCCGCCCGGCGCACGCGACCGACCGCTCGGGCGACGAGAAGAAGGCGGGCGCCGCCGTCGACTCGCTCGTCAAGGCCGGCATCCTCGTGAAGGCCGACGGCGACGACCGCTTCCTCATCTCGCCCGTGATCGAGACGCTCCTGCCGATCGACCGGCTGCGGGTCATCCAGGAGTGGCTGGCCGAGCAGAACCGCCCCGAGAACGCGCTGCGGCGGCGGATCGAGCCGGCGGCGGATGAGCCGGAGGACGCACCGCAGGACGAGGACGACGAGGAGGACGCCGCGTGACGGATCTGCTCATCGCCGGGTACGACGACGAGACCGCCCAGTGGCGCGCGAGCCACCTCCAGGTGCTGAACTGGGGCGGCTTCCACGGCCACCACCGCGTGGACTTCGACCGCGAGGCGACCCTCATCTCGGGCGGCTCCGGCACGGGCAAGAGCACGCTCCTCGACGCGTACATCGCGCTCATGATGCCGTCGACCGTGCCGTTCAACGGCGCCTCGAACGACGCGACGGTCGGCCGGGCCCGCGGTGCCGACCAACGCAACGTGCTGACGTACCTGCGCGGCAAGCGCGACACCGTCCGCGATGTCGAGCGCGTGCTCCGCGGCGACGGCACGAGCGCGTGGGGCGCGATCTCGATGACCTTCGTCGACGGCTCCGGCCGGCGGTACACGGCCCTGCGCACGTACTTCGCGCCCGCGGGCGCCCAGCGCAGCACCGAGGTGCGCACGCGCCAGCTCACCGTCGAGGGCGACTTCCATCTGCCCGATCTCGCCGACTTCGCGGACGGCCGGTTCGATCCGCGCGCCCTGCGGGCCCGGTTCACGGGGCTGCGCTCCTACGAGACGACCCAGGACTTCCTCTCCGCGGTCGCCGCCCGGCTCGGCATCGGCGAGGGCGGCAACAGCGACAACGCCCTGCGCCTCCTGTCGCGCATCCAGGCCGGCCACCAGGTGCGCACCGTCGACCGGCTCTACAAGGAGATGGTGCTCGAGGAGCCGCCGACGTACGCGGCCGCGGACGCCGTGCTCGCGCAGTTCCAGGCGCTCAAGCAGAGTCACGAGAGCCTCGCGACCGACGAGGCCAAGGAGCGGATGCTCGCCGAGATCGCGCACCTGCACGACGACTACGAGAGCGCACGGGACCGCGTCGCGCGCCTCGACCGCTACGGCCTCACGCGCGGCGACGACGCGACGCCCTTCCGGCTGTGGTGCCTGACGACGGAGTACCGCCTGCTCGGCGAGGCCGAGGAGGCGAACAAGACCGCGCGCGACGCCGAGAAGGAGGCGCTCACGCTCGCCCTCTCGGCCGAGACCGCGCTCGCGGTCGAGGTCGAGGAGATCAAGGAGCAGCGGGCGCAGAACGGCGGCGACCTGCTCGCGCGGCTCGACGCGCGGGTCGCGGAGGCGCGGGCCCGAGCGGCCCGGATCGCCGACGCCCGGCGCACCCTGCAGGAGCGCGTGCGCACGCTCGGCGCGGAGTTCCCTACCGAGAGCGCGCTGCGCGCCGTGCAGGATGCCGCGGCGACGTTCCTCGAGGGCGTCGACGACCGGCTCGCCGAGCTCAAGCGCCGTCGCGACGAGGAGGTCCTCGCGATCGGCGACCTGACCCGCCGCCGGCGCGGCGACGCCGCGGAGCTCGAGTCGCTCTCGGGGCGCGACAGCCTCATCCCCGACGCCTACGACCGCACCCGGCGCGAGATCGCCCGCGCATGCGGGCTCGAGCCATCCGACCTGCCCTTCGCCGCCGAGCTCATGGACGTGCACCCCGACCACGAGCCGTGGCGCACGGCTGCCGAGGTCACCCTGTCGGGCATCGGCATGACGATGCTCATGGACGCGCGGCGGCAGCGGCAGATCCGCGAGGCCATCGAGTCGATGAAGCTCACGCGGCGCATCCGCTTCGACGGCGTCGACCTGTCGGAGGACGCCGAGACCCCGTCGGACCCGCGGTACATCTCGGGGCGCCTCGTCTTCCGGGACTCGCCGTTCACGGCGTGGGTCAAGCGGCGCGTCGTCGCGGGCGACCACCTCTGCGTGGACTCGCCCGCCGAGCTCGGCGGCGACGAGCCCAAGGTCACCGTCAACGGCCAGACGTCGCACGGCCGACGCGGTGCGCACGGCCGCGATCCGCGCGAGCGCTCGATCCTCGGCTTCTCGAACGCCGCGCGCCGGCAGGAGATCGAGGCGGAGATCGCCGAGACGACCGCCCGCATCGCCGCGCACGAGGAGGCCCGAGCCGCGCACGAGCGCGAGGCCGACGAGGTACAGCGCCTCGCCGAGGCGTACCGCCGCGTGCAGGACGTCGAGTGGGCGTCGATCGACGTAGCCTCCGTCGAGAAGGAGGTCGGCGAGCTCGAGGCGCAGCGCGAGGCCATCCTCGACCGGTCGGACCTTCTCGTCGAGCTCGAGGAGCGGCTGCGCGATGCGGCGGAGCGCCTCGAGTCGGCGCGCGAGGAGCGCTACCGCCGCGCGGCCGCGCTCGAGCAGCTCGAGCGCACGTGGGGCGCGATCGTCGACCGGCAGGATGCCGTCGCGACCGAGCGCGACCGCCTTGCCGAGCGCCCCGACATCGTCCTGACCGACGAGGACGCCGCGCACCTCGACCGGGAGTTCCGCCGCATCGAGCCCGACGCGACGCACGACCGGTTCGCGAAGGCCGTCCCCCGGCTCGCCGACGAGCTGCAGCTGGACGTCCGCCGCGCGCACGCCACGCTCGACTCGGCCGCGGCGTCGCTCGAGCGCATCTTCGCCGCCTACAACGAGAGGTGGCCGGATCCGAACCGCGGCACGACCGTCGACGCGTACGACGAGTTCGCCGCGATCTACGAGGAGATCACGCACCACGGCCTCTCGCAGCACCGGCTCGAGTTCCGGCGTCACCTGCAGGAGGTCAGCACGATGGACCTCAAGATGCTGAGCGACTCGTTCGGCCACGCCCTGCTGAGCATCGAGGAGCGCCTCGAGCCGGTCAACGACATCCTCCGCGATCTGCCGTTCGCGTCGGAGACCGACCGGCTCCGCATCGACATGCGCCATCTGCACCCCGAGCGCATCGAGTCGATCAAGACGCAGCTGAGGGAGCTCTCCGCGGATGTCACGGGCGAGTGGACCGCGGAGGAGGCCGACCGGCGCTTCGCGCGTCTGCAGGAGTTCATCGACCTCATCGACCTCCCCGAGTCGGGCGTCAACCCGCGCCGAGACGAGGTGCTCGACGTGCGCCGCCACATCGAGATCACGGCGAGCCGCATCGATCCCGAAGGCCGCGAGGTGAGCACCTACTCGACCCTCGGCGACAAGTCGGGCGGCGAGTCGCAGGAGCTCGTGGCGTTCATCGTGGGCGCCGCGCTGCGGTACCAGCTCGGCGATCAGACGCGCTCCTGGCCGCGGTTCGCGCCGGTCTTCCTCGACGAGGGCTTCGTCAAGGCCGACAGCGCGTTCACGGGGCGCGCGATCCGCGCGTGGCTCGGCCTCGGCTTCCAGATCATCGTCGTGGCGCCGCTCGACAAGGTGACGACGCTCGAGCCGCATATGGGGCTCAACCTCTCGGTCACGAAGAACGACGCCGGCTACTCGTTCATCACGGCGTTCCGCGACGTCGCCCTACGCTGAGACCGGCGCAGCCTGCAGCGCGTGCACGACCGGAGCGAGCTCGGGTCGTGCAGCGGCCTCGTCCAGCACGCGCTCGAGCGTCTCGTCGTGGATGGGGCGCGCCCGCTCGAAGAGATCGCGTCCGGCGGGCGTGAGCTCGGTGTAGATGCCGCGGCGGTCGTCCGCGCAGAGGACGCGCGTCAGCAGCCCGCGGTCCTCGAGCCGGTTCACGAGCCGCGTCGTCGCGCTCGCGCTCAGGGCGGCGGCGCCCGCGAGCTGCTGCATCCGCATGTGCCACCCGTCCTGACGGCTCAGCGCGTCGAGCACCGTGTACTCGACGACCGAGAGCTCGACGGATGTCGCGAGCGCGCGCTCGAGGGCGGTCTCGATGAGGCCATGCAGGGCCGCGAGCGTGCGCCATCCCTGCGCGCGCACCTCGACCGCGTCGTCGGCAATTCCCATGTCCCCTCCAGATAGTTGCTTGCGCGTTGTATCCGCGTGTGGCAGTATTTCTCGAGCCGCTGCAAAATCCCGCGCGTGCAAGTAACCCGAGCATACCAGGAGACCCCTTCATGCCCCTCGGACTGATCGCCCTCGCCATCGGCGCCTTCGGCATCGGACTCACGGAATTCGTCATCATGGGCCTGCTGCCCGAGGTGGCACGCGACTTCGCCGTCTCGGAGGCGGCCGCCGGATGGCTCATCTCGGGCTACGCGCTCAGCGTCGTGGTCGGCGCCCTCCTCCTCACGGCCGCGACCATCCGCCTGCCCCGTAAGGCCGTGCTCCTCAGCCTCATCGTCCTCTTCATCCTCGGCAACGCGCTCACCGCGCTCGCACCCGACTACGCCACCGCCATGGCCGGGCGCATCCTCGCCGCGCTCTGCCACGGCGCGTTCTTCGGCATCGGCTCGGTCGTCGCCGCGGGCCTGGTCGCGCCCGAGAAGAAGGCCGGCGCGATCGCCATCATGTTCACGGGCCTCACGGCCGCGAACGTGCTGGGCGTGCCCTTCGGCACGTTCCTCGGCCAGGAGCTCGGCTGGCGCTCCACGTTCTGGGCGATCTCCGCGATCGGCCTCATCGCGCTCGCGGGCGTCGCGGCCCTCGTCCCGGCCATCCCGGCTCCCGAGGAGCGCGTGAGCCTGCGCCGCGAGCTGCGTGCGTTCCGCTCGACCCAGGTCTGGCTCTCGCTCATCGTCACGGTCCTCGCGTTCGGCGGCATGTTCGGCGCCTTCACGTACATCGCGTACACGCTCACCGAGGTCAGCGGCTTCGCGGCAGGCGCCGTGCCGTGGCTGCTCGTGGTGTTCGGGGCCGGCCTCGTGCTCGGCAACGGCATCGGCGGGCGGCTCGCCGACCGCGCGATCGACCCGACGCTCATCGTCTTCACCGCGGCGCTCGTCGTCGTGCTCGCGCTCTTCGCCCTGCTCGCCGGATCGCAGATCGCGACCGTCGTCGCCCTCTTCCTCATGGGCGGCTTCGGCTTCGGCACCGTCCCGGGCCTCCAGAGCCGCATCATGGCGTATGCCGGCCAGGCTCCGACGCTCGCCTCGGGCGCGAACATCGGCGCGTTCAACGTCGGCAACGCGCTCGGCGCGTGGGCCGGCGGCGTCGCGATCACCGCGGGCCTCGGCTACACCGCGCCGATCTGGGTCGGCGCCGCGATGACCGCCGCCGCCCTGGCCGTGCTCGCCGTGGCAGCCGGGATGGCGCGCACCCGGGTCGCCGCCGACGCGGTCGCGGTCGCAACCTGACCGCAGGAGGAGAATAGAGGGGATGGCTCCTCCCTCCTTCCTGCGCGACCTCTTCCGCATCCAGCCGGCGCGCGGGGAGTGGACCGTGGCCATCCGGGCGGCGCTGTCCGTGCTGCTGCCTCTCCTCGTGCTCTGGGGAGCCGACAGGCTCGACTGGGCGATGTACGCGTCGTTCGGCGCGCTGTCGTCGATCTTCGGGCGGACCCTCCCCCTCCCGGAGCGGCTGCGGTCGCAGGCGGAGGCGGGGCTGACGCTCATCCTCGCGATCCTCCTCGGCGTCGCGGTGGCGCTCTGGCCCGGACGGGAGTGGCTGCTCATCCCGGTCGCGGCCGTGTTCGCGACCGGGATCGCGGTCGTCTCGCACCGACGCAACTGGCACCCGCCCGGCGTGCTCTTCCACGTCTTCGCGCTCGGCGCGTGCGCCTCGACCGCCCGCACCGCCGCCGACCTCGTGCCCGCCGCGCTCGTGTCGGCCGCCGCCCTCGCGCTGAGCCTCGCGCTCACCTATCTGACCTCGCTCGGTCGCCACCTCTGGCGGCGCCACATCGCGCGCGTCGCGCAGACCTGGCCGCGCCGCCCCGCGGACCCCGGCACCCTGCCTGGCGACGGCCCGGAGTGGCCGCTGCGGCACTACCTCGTCCGGTACGGCCTCGGCGTCGTGCTCGCGGGCTCCGTCGCGACCGCGATCGGCATCGGCCATCCGTACTGGGCGATCGTCTCGGTGGTCGTCCCGATGGCGGCGCCGACGGCATCCGCGCGCCTCCTCCGCGGCACGCAGCGCGTCGTCGGAACCCTCGTCGGCGTGCTCATCACGTGGGCCGTGCTGGCCTTCGCGCCGCCGCCGCTCGCCCTCATCCTCATCATCGCGGTGATGCAGCTCGGCGCCGAGCTGTTCATCGGCCGGAACTACACGGTCGCGCTGCTCTTCATCACACCGCTCGCGCTGTGCATGGTGCAGCTCGGCCATCCGCTGCCGGTGGCGCAGCTCATGGCGGACCGCGCGATCGAGACCGTGCTCGGCGTCGCCGTCGCGATGGCCATCACGCTGATCACCCGCGAGCGCCGTCAGCGCGGCGACGCGGAGTAGGCGCCGTCGACGTCAGTCGATCGGGCAGACCGCCTTCTCGGCGACGACGGCGTGGAAGTCCTCCGCGGTCCACGGGAGGCCGAACTCGGGCTGCTCCTGGCCGTCCGCGGCCGGCGCCTTCGACGCGATCGCCGCGAGCTCCTTCGCGAGCGCGCCCACGAGATCCGCGCCGGCGGCCGAGTTGTTGAGCGCGACGGCGACGGTCATGCCCGTCTGCGGGTCGGCGTACACGCTCGTCAGGTACCCGAGCGCCGCGCCCTTCTGGCCGACGAGGCTGCCCGCGATGTACGCGCCGCTGACGTAGTCGTCGCCCTCGTAGGGCAGCGCCTTCGACCAGCGCTCCGTGCGCTCGCCCTCATCGTCGACCGACGCGAGCGCGAGCGACTGCCCGAAGCGGGCGAGATCGCCGATCGTGCTCGTCGCGCCCGAGTCGGTGAAGCCGATGCTCGACGAGCTCGTCGTGTACTCCGTCGGCGCGACGCAGCCGGCCTCGCGATCCGCGCCGTCCGAGATCCAGCCGCGCAGCGCGGGCTCCCCCGGCTCGGCGGCCGTGTCTTTGGGGAGCTCGGTCGCGGTCAGGTCGAGCGGCTCGGCGAGGTACTCCTCGAACAGCGTGTGCATGCTCTCGCGGGTCGCGTGCTCGAGCGCCATGCCGAGGAGGATGTACCCGGCGTCCGAGTCGCGGACCTCAGCGCCCACGCGCCCGCGCTCGGCGATGCCGGTCGCGGCGAGCTCACGCGGGTTCCACTCGCGCTTCGGCGTGGCCGTGAACTGCGGGGAGAGGCGGTCGCGGCCGTCGCCCAGGCCCGACGTGCCGTCGCAGAGCTGCTGGAGGGTGATGTCGGAGAGATTGGGGACGCTCGACACCCACTCGCTCACGGGGTCGTCGAGGGCGACGACGCCCTCGTCGGCGACCCGGTAGAGCACGTCGCACGTCATCGCCCGGGTGACCTCGCCGACGCGGAAGCGCATGTCGGTCGTGACGGGCTCGTCCGAGTCGGGGCCGGTCGTGCCGATGCCCTCGACCCAGGCCCCGGCCCAGGGGATCCAGACCGAGACGAGGGCGCCCGATGCTCCGGCACCCTGCATCGCGTGGTCCACCGCCGCCTCGAGCTGCTCGACGGTCTTCTTCGGAAGCTCCGACGAGGCGATCGGCACCTCCGATCCGGCAGCCGCAGCGCTCGCCGTGCAGCCGGACGCCGCGAGCGCGATCGCCGCGAGTCCCGCGAGGACCGCCGAGGCGCGCGCCATCCGCGCGCGCACAGTGGATTTCCGCATTCCACAACCCCCCAGTTGCTCCGAGGTCGAGTTTAGGCGACCCTTGCCCGGGATCCCGGCGAGGATGCAGAACCGTGACGTTCCGCGGCGCTCAGCCCGTCGCCGCCGAGCGCATGCCCGCCGCGTCGCGCTCCCACGCGGCCCGCATGAACCGGCGGACGTCCTCGTCGACGCGGATGTCGGATGGCCGCAGCGGACGGGTGAGGTACAGGCCGTCGAGCGACGTGAGGCGCGAGAGGGCGACGTACGTCTGCCCGGGGGCGAAGGCGCCCGAGCCGAGATCGACGATCGCGCGGTCGTAGGTCTTGCCCTGCGACTTGTGGATCGTGACGGCCCACGCGAGGCGGAGCGGGAACTGCGTGAACTCGGCGACCACGTCGCGGCTGAGCTTCTTCGACGCCGCGTCGTACGAGTAGCGGTGCTTCTCCCACACGGTCGGCTCGACGTCGAACTCCTCGCCGTCGACCTCGACGCGCACGGAGTCGCCCATGATGCGGGTGACGATGCCGATCGTGCCGTTCACCCAGCGCGGCCCGTCGGGGCCCGACACGTCGTTGCGGAGGAACATCACCTGCGCGCCGACCTTGAGCTTGAGCTGCTCGTCGGCCGGGTACACGTCGCCGCGGCCGAAGTCGCCGCTGATCTCGGCGACCGCGGTCTGCTCTCTCCCGGCCAGGGCGGCGAGGTGCTTCGCGTTGATCGCGTTCACGCGGTCGTTGCGCGTCGCGAGCGTGATCACGGGATCGGAGGGGTCGGCGGGCGGAGTGCGCGCGCCCGCGCGGTTGAGCTTCTCGGCGATGTCGGCGGTGACGCGCCCGTACCGGACCGCGTTCAGCATCGCCTTGAACCCGTCGTCGGACTGACGGTGGATGTGGGTGAGCTCGCGGATGTGCAGATCCGCGCCGTGGCGCCCCAGGTCGATGAGCCCGTCGCCGCCCGGCTCGGCACCGGCCCACACGTGGGCGTCGAAGAACCAGAACGAGCGGTAGTGGTCGGCGATGTAGCGCGCCTCGTCGCCGCGGGGCGGGACGGGGGCGAGCTGGTAGGGGTCGCCGAACATGACCACCTGCACGCCGCCGAACGGCTCGCGGCGTCGGCCGCGCGCCTGGCGGAGCGACCGGTCGATGGCGTCCATGAGGTCGGCGTTGACCATCGAGATCTCGTCGATCACGAGCGTGTCGATCGCGTTGAGCAGCTTGCGGGTCGCGTCGCTCTGCTCGAGATCCTGGTCGGCGATGAGCCCGATCGGGAGCTTGAAGAGCGAGTGGATGGTCTGGCCCTCGACGTTGAGCGCCGCGACGCCTGTGGGCGCGCAGATCGCGATCTGCTTGCTCGTGTGCCACGTCAGGTGGCGCAGCAGGGTCGACTTGCCCGTGCCCGCGCGCCCCGTGATGAAGACATGCTCGCGCGTGTCCTCGATGAGGCGGAACAGGGCTTCCTGCTCCGCCGACAGAGCAGGTGCGGTCACCCTTCCATCGTAGAGAGGTGAACGCGGCCCGGTTCCGGCACTCCACAGCCGTTCGCAGGCTCCGCCCGGCGTGTCGTTCCTAGACTGGCCGCATGGAGCAGGCCGTGACCGACGCCGCGCCCTCGCGCGGAGGGTCGGCCGACGCGCCCTCCCCGGCCACGGCCATCCGCCGGCGCGAGCGGGGGCGCACCGCCGAGGTGGCGGGCTTCGTCGTCGTCGGGCTGCTCCTCGTCGCGGCGATCGCCGCGGGCTTCGCAGCCCTGTATCGCGTGTTCTGGGGCCCGGAGGCCTTCGTGGAGCGGTACGTCGGGATGCTCGCCGACGGGCGCGCGGCCGACGCGCTCACGATCCCCGGCGTCGCCGTCGACTCGGCGGATCTCGAGGCCGCCGGGATCCCGACGACCGTGAGCGACGCGCTGCTGCGCGGATCGGCGCTGTCCGACGACCTCGGCGACGTGACGGTGATCGCGTCGCGGATGTCGGAGGGCGTCGTCGAGGTGACCCTCTCGTTCTCCGCGGCGGGCCAGGAAGGGCGCTCCACGTTCCGCGTCGAGCAGGACGGATGGTCGGGCCTCGTCCCGGCCTGGCGCTTCGAGACGACGCCCCTCGCCGTGCTCGACGTGACGGTGCGGGGCTCGATGCGCTTCACGGTCAACGGGTTCGAGCTCGACAAGCGGCAGGTCTCACCCGACGGGGCGGATGCCGCGCCCCTCGATCCGGTCTCGATGCTCGTGTTCGCGCCGGGCGCGTACGCCGTCTCGGTCGACACGTCGGCCGCGGAGGCCGCGCCGGTCCGCGCTCTCGCGCAGCAGTCCCTCGCGGCGGTCCCCGTCGACGTGCAGGCGCGCCCGACCGACGAGTTCAACGACATCATCACGGGTCAGGTGCACGACTTCCTCGAGCAGTGCACGACGCAGCGGGTGCTTCAGCCGACCGGCTGCCCTTTCGGCTACGAGACCTACGAGCGCGTGATCACGCCGCCGACCTGGTCGATCGCCGCGCAGCCGAACGTCGCCGTCGTGCCGGACGGCGCGTACTGGGCGATCGCGCCCGCCGGCGCGATCGCCCACATCGAGATGGACGTGCAGTCGATCTACGACGGCTCGATCTTCCACGTGAGCCAGGACGTGACCTTCACGATCGACGGGGCCATCGACATCCTGCCCGACGGCTCCGCCGCGATCAGCATCGGGTCGCCGGACGTCTAGCCGCGTCTGACAACGCCCTCAGGGCGATGCCGGCTACTTCTGCATCACGTGGATGGCGAACCCGCCGAACTCCCCGTCCAGGTAGATGTTCTGAAGACGCCCGTCATCGAAGTGCGCGGCTGTCGCGTGATTGAAGCGGAAACCCTTCTCAGTCAGCTCTTCAACGGCCGAGGCGAGATCGGCGGTCGCCATCCCGATATGGCCGTTCGTCCCGAGGTACGGCGAACGCACGCACTCGAAGAAGGTGCCCGCGAACTCGGACTTCTTCCCCTGCCGGGAATCGAGGTTGAACATCAGGCACAGCAGAGCGCAGAGCGCCTCCGCGGCCTCTCCGTCCGGGTTGTTGATGCCCACGTGCGCGAGCTCGAACGTGTTGCTCATGGCGGTGTCCTCTCCGAGGGTGGGTGTACGGCGTTCCCGGTCACATCGGGAAGAGGATGATCGCGCCGGCGGACAGCGCCAGCAGGCGGATGAAGTACATGGGCACCGTGAACTTCCAGAACTGCACGAGCGAGTACTTCCCCACGCCCATGACCATCGCAGGCAGACCGTCGATCGGAAGGAAGTGGCCGTTCCACCCCGAGATCACGATGGCGATCGCGGCGGCTGTCGGGTCGAGCCCCAGGCCGACGCAGGTCGCGATTGCCAGCGGCGCGAAGACGTACACCGTTCCGATGGTCGACCCCGTGAGAGTCGCGAGAAGACTCGTCAGGATGCAGAACGCGAACACGAGGAGGAACGGGCTGACATTCCCGCCGAGGAATCCGGCTACGGTCTCGCCGACGAGCTGTGTGAGCCCCGTGGCGCCGAGAGCCTCGGCGATCCCGATGACGCCGGCCGACATGATGATGATCGGCTGGCTGATCGCGTCGCGGATCTCCGCGAAGGTCAGCACCCGGGTCACCAGGAGGACAACGACGGCAAGGCCCGTGATCGCGTAGCCCGCGTCGCCGATGTAGCTGTACGCGATCATCCCTGCGACGGCGATCGCGAAGCAGATGTACGTCACCATCTGGTCGCGGCGGGTCGCGACCGGCGCGATCACGGTTGCGGTCGCGGTGGCGGCGGCCTCGGCGATGCCGCCCCCGCGCGCGGGGGCTCGGCCTTCCACCCCACCGTCGCGCTCCTCGGACTCGTCGCCCGCGATGGGATGGTCGGGAAGCATGCGGTATGCGACCAGGCACCAGATGAGGAATCCGAGACTCAGGACGAGGTTGACGAGCGAGAACCTCACGAGATCGACGCGCTCATCGACCCCCGTCGCCTCGAGCACGGCGACGACGATGCCGTACTGCAGCGCGACGTTGAACGGCAGCATCGGGTGGTTCGCGGCGAAGCCAGCCGGCATGAGGACCTTCGACGGCGGCAGCTTCTTGTTGTAGGCGAGCGTCGACAGCAGGCCGATGACGAGAACGTAGTACGCCGTCGATCCCGTGCCGAAGATGCTGCAGCCGACCATGACGAACACGATGATCAGGGCATACGCCTTGAACCCGCCCTTCGTCGCAAGCCGGGAGATCATCTGTTTGAAACCGGTGACGAGATCCGTTTTCTGCAGCGCGGCGATGACCGCCATGAATGCGGCGAGCATCACGATGGTGGCGTTCGCGAACCCGCTGAACGCCACGTTGATCGGCACGACGTTGAACACCACCAGCAAGAGGCAGGCGATCAGCGGCGGGACGCCGAAGGGAAGGCGATCGATCATGATCAGGATGATCATGAGGACGGTGATCGCGAGGGCGAAGATCATGGGCAGAGTCAAGATCGCTGCTCCTTTGCAGAGAGGTCCGGCTCAGCGGGGAGCACGGAGGAAGAGGATGGCTCGCGGTTGAGGTTCTCGCGGCTCATCGAGAAGGGCGGGGCGCGTGACGGCGCCTTCGCTCGCTGACGCGATCGCGTCAGCTTCCACTGGGCGCGGTTGCGACGCGCGCGGCCTCCCATACCGTGTCCCAGCCGTGGGAGAGCTCGGCAGCGCGACGGACCGACAGCACGAGGCTCGCCTCGCGCGCGATGCCCTTCCCGGCGATGTCGAAGGCCGTCCCATGGTCGACGGAGACGCGGACGACAGGCAGGCCGACCGTGATGTTCACGCCGTCGTCGCCGTAGACCGCCTTGAACGGCGCATGTCCCTGGTCGTGGTAGCACGCGATCACGACGTTCCACTTGCCCTTGACCGCTGAGGGGATCAGGGCATCGGCGGGGAGCGGGCCATGCGCGTTGATCCCGCGCTCGCGTGCGCGCTCCACGGCCGGCGCGAGCACGTCCGCGTCCTGGTCGCCGAAGATGCGGTTCTCGCCAGCGTGCGGATTGAGTCCGCACAGGCCGATCGGCTCGTCCGGGCGTCCGAGTGCGCTCACGAAGGCGCCCGCGAGCGAGAGCACGTCGTCTGCCCGCTCCGGCGTGGTGTGCTCGATGGCGTGCGCGAGGGACATGTGCGCAGTGAGGTGGAAGACGTAGAGGTCGCCGGCGGAGAGCACGAGGCTGTAGTTCTTCACTCCGAACTCGTGCGCGAGCAGCTCGGTGTGTCCCGGCCACTTGTGCCCGCCCGCGTGCATCGCGGCCTTGTTCAGCGGCGCGGTGACGATCGCATCGACGACACCCTCTCGAGCGAGTCGGCAGGCCTCCGCCACGAATCGGTACGCGCCGTCGCCCGCAGCAGCGCTGAGCTCGCCGACGGAGACGTCCGCGAGAGACGGGCCGACCTGCACGACCTCGATGATCGCGGGATCGTTCGTCGCGTCCCGAGGATCGGCGATCACGCGCACCGCATCCGGGTCGAGTCCGGCGAATCGCGCGCCCCGGCGGAGCGCATCGGCATCGCCGATGACCACCGGCACCGCGATCTCGCGCAGCTCGGGGTGCAGCAGGAGCGTCTTGGCTGCGATCTCAGGGCCGACTCCCGCGACGTCGCCGAGGGTGAGCGCAAGCGTGGGAAGGATGGGCTGATCAGTCATGGAAGGATCCTTCGGGTGGTGTGGCGGATGAGTTCTTCGGCGGGTCTCGACCCTGCTCGGAGCGCCCCCACCAGTTCGAGGAGGGTGTCCGGCTGGCCGAACCCCCCCGACTTCGTGACCAGGCGCAGCCCGGCGGCGGCGCCGCCGATGACCGTCCCGGTAGGGCAGCCGACAATGAGCACGCCGTCGAACTCGACGGCAGCGGCACCGAGGGCCGAGAGGATCGCCGCTGTGCCGTCGCCGCCGACCGAGATGACGGCGTCGACAGGACCGCGGCGCACGGCATCGAGGACGCCGGCCGCGAGCGCCTCGGCGGCGATCGCCGGGCTCGCCTGGTCCTCCTCGGCGGTCATCAGGATCTCGACATCTCCGACGGCGGCGTCGCGGAGCGCGGCGAGCTGAGCAGCAGACGCGGGGTGCCGGGAGCTGACGGCGACGAGCAGGTCGCGGGCAGGAGAACCCGCCGGGTCAGCTCGCCGGACGTGTGCCCAGCGTCGCGCCAGCGCCGACGCCAGACCCGCAGAGCCCGCGGCCACGATCGCGGCATCGGTGTCGGCGAGCGCGGCCACTCGGTCGAGATCCTCATCGGTCGTCGCGTCGGCGTAGACGCCCGCCACGTCCGCGGCGAGCTCGAACGGCTCGAAGCACTCGAGACGCCGATACCCCGGGAGCAGATGCGCAAGGTCACTCGACGACACGGGTGTGAGCGGATCCCTCCCGGACGCGGTGTCGGCGACGGGCACACCGTCGACGTACACGATGCCGCCTGCGACGGTGCGGCCCTGCGCCGGAAATGCGGGAGCGACAAGGGCACGGGCATCCGCCCGCCGCTCGCGCCACGCCTCCACTCCCCCTTCGACCTGCGCGCGCAGGCTGCCGCGGATGGTCGAGTCGATCTTCAGGACGAGCCGATCGACGCCAGCGTCGGCGAGCCGACGCACCGCCGCCACCGTCATCCGGCGGGCGTCCGCGTCGTCCTGCGGGCGTGCTCCCGTGGCGATGGCGATGACGGTCGGCGCATCGACGCCACCGTCGCCGAGCATCGGCACACCGTCCGGCTCGACGACGAGCAGGACCCGCCAGCCGTGAAGGGCGAACACGGCCGCCGCGTCGGCAGCGCCTGTGGCGTCGTCGGCCACGATGCCGACGACCTGCGGCGCACAGGTCACCGTGACGCTCCGCCGTCTCGATCCCAACCCGGCGCGAGCCGGACGTGCTTGATGGTCTGCCGGAAGTACGAGTAGGCGATGTCGAGCGAGCCGTCGGGAGCCAGGCTGAGCGACGGGTAGGAGAACTCCCTGTTCAGCCCGTCCCGCGAGTTGTTCGTCAGGCAGAATCCGTCACCTTGATCGAGGTCTGCGAGGACCTGGAAAGATCGCCCTCCGTCAGAGGAGACGGCGAGGGAGAGCGGCGCGCGCGGCGCTCCCCAGAACGCGGTGCGCTCGTCGGCGGCATGCGGCGTCTCGGAGTGGGGCGCCGCCTCGGAGACCGCGGCGGCGTGCCTGTTCTCGGGTTCGATCAATCCGTCGTCATCGATCTCGTCGTACAGGTTCTCGCGGCGCCCGGTGGCGTCGAGACGACTCGCGTGGTTGTAGACGATGGCGATGCGGTCGTCCCGAAGGAGAGCCGCCTGAATCGAGGAATTGTTGTTGGGCAGGTCGATGGGCGTCGGCGCCGTCCAGTTCTCGCCGTCGTCCGTCGACTCCGACCTGTGGATCGCGTCCGCCCAGCGGCTGCGATACAGGGCGACGAGCGTGCCATCCGACTGCTCGAGGATGTTCATGTGAACTGCCCCTGTACTGTCGGGCACCGGAACCTCGCGCCAGGTGACGCCGGAGTCGTCGGAGATCATGACGGAGCTCGTGTCGCGATCGCCGCTCCACTTGCGCCCATCGACGCGCACGCACGAGAAGATCGGGAGCAGCCACCGGCCGGTGCGCGTGACGACGAGCGGCTGGCGGATGAAGACGCCGCCCTGCTCGGTCGCCGGGAGGATCGTCTCCACGGGACCCCACGAGCGGCCGTCGTCGAGCGACACGCGGCGCCGCACCTCGGCGGTGTCCTGGTTGCCTGCATGCTGCGCGGTGTACAGGAGCCACAGTTCTCCCGCGGGAGTGGTGAAGAGCACGGGGTTCTGCTCGGAGCGCGTCGCGTCATCCGTCAGACGGACAGGGGCGCTCCAGCCGTCCGCACCCGTGGCCAGGCGGGAGAAGTGGATGGAGATGTCGCCCACGCCCTCTTGCGTGCCTCCGAACCACACCATGCCGAGCCCGCCGTCGGCGAGCCGGTGCAGAAACGACGCATGGCTCTGCGCAGTCGCGGGCGCGATGTACGCGTCCGTCCGTCCCGGCTGTGTCGAGTGTGGTCGCAGCACGCCGTCGAACAGAGCGCGGTCCACCGTCGGCGTCAGGTCGGCCTGGGCCGCGTAACGGGAGGTCATCGGTCGGCCCGCGCATCGCTCAGGTGACTCGCCGCCGCTGCCTCGAGATGCGTGAGGTCGGACGCCACGGACACGAATCGGAAGCCCTGCGCCAGCCGCAGGCGGGCGACGGCGCCCGAGGGCGAGTGGATCCCCGGCACAATGCCGTTGGCCTCCGCTGCAAGGCGGATCCGCTCGATAGCGGCATCGAACTCCCGCTCGACGGCGGAGTCGGTGGAGGTCTTCCCGCCGAGCGCGATGGTGAGATCGGATGGCCCGATGTAGAGGCCGTCGAGGCCAGGGGTGGCGGCGATCGCGTCCAGGTTCTCCAACGCCTCGGGCGTCTCGATCATCGCGAAGACGAGGACAGACCGATCCGCTTCGGCGGGGACCGGCCCCACGCGCAGGCCGGAGCGCATCGGCCCGTACGATCGCACCCCGCGCGGCGGATAGTGCGCGGCGGCGACCGCCGCTGCCGCCTCCTCGGCCGTGTTGACGAGAGGCACGATCACCGCGACCGCTCCGGCGTCGAGGGCACGCCCGATGTCCGCAGGCGTGTTCGCGCCGACGCGCACGGCCCCTGCCGAGCCGACCGCGTCGGTGGCAAGCACACCGCGGAGAAGCCCGGCGTGATCGAGCAGGCCGTGCTGCAGGTCGAAGGCGACGTAGTCGTATCCGGCACGGGCGATCCTCTCGGTGCCGAAGGGATTGTCGGTGACGATCCAGTAGCCGACGACGGGCTCGCCGCTGCGGACGCGGCTCGCGAGATCTTGTGCGCTCATGGGTGCAGGTGCTCCTTGTCGAAGTGCGGGTATCAGCGGTTGTAGGCGGGCATCGGGCCGCGCAGGCGCACGCCGACGGCGTCGGCCGCGGCCAGCGCATCTTCCGGCAGCGGCCCGCGGGCCGCCGCGGCGATGTTCGCCTCGAGATGAGAGAGCTTGGAGCCGCCCAGCAGCAGCGAGTCGACCCCGGGCCGTCCGATGAGCCACCGGAGGGCGAACTCGCTGAGCGGGACCCCCACGCCGTCGGCGATCTCGGAGAGCTCGCCGATCGCCGCGAACAGGTCGGCGTTCCAGTAGCGCTGGGTGTACATGCCGGCCAAGCGCGAATCGCCGAAGCGCCCCTCGGCCGGCCGCTGCTCGAAGCGGTGCTTGCCACTGAGGAGGCCGCCGCCCAGGGGGTTGTAGACCATGGTCGCCAGGCCGGTCGTCGCAGCGAATTCCAGGTACTCCTCCTCGATGCGCCGGGCCACGAGGTTGTACAGCTGCTGGGCGACGACGGGGCGCGGCGCCCCGACCCGCTCCGCGACGTGACCGAGCTCGGCGATCTGCCATGCGGCGTAGTTCGAGACGCCGAGCTCTCCGATCACGCCCTCGCCTACGAGGTCGGCGATCGCGCTCATCGTCTCCTCGACAGGCGTCCGCCGATCGGGCTGGTGCAGGTAGAAGAGGTCGACACGGTCGGCGCGCAGGCGGCAGAGACTGCCCTCCACGCTCGCTCGGATCGCCGCTGCCGACAGCGGCGGCTGGTCTCCGGCGTCGGCGTGCGGCATACCCGCCTTCGTCGCGATTCGCACGCCGTCACGGCGCGCGACGCCCAGTTCGCCGAGGATCGTCTCCGTCTCGCCGCCGACGTACGCATTGGCCGTATCGATCCACTCGATGCCGGCGCCGAGGGCCACGTCGATCATGCGTGCCGCGTCGTCCTTGCCGACCGTGTCTCCGAAGGTCATTGTGCCCAGCACGAGCTGGGCCGAGGGAACCGTCATATTCAGGTCGTCCGTTCTGGGATGCGAAGCACGATGCGATGTGATGTGGCGCGTGCCGCGCTGACGACGACGCTGCCGTGAAGGAACTTCTTCACCATGCCAGCCGTGCGCGGTCCACTCAAACCCACGCCCGAGATTGCTCATCAATTGCATGTTGTGCGCGCATCGGCCTGCTAATGTGAGGCACTTCCTGCTCACTTCACGCGATTCCACAAGCCCGGAGCGCCGCCATGGTTCTGAACACACGCCGTCGTCGCGCCGAGATCGTCCGTCTCTCGACGGCCGGCGCGTCACTTCATGTCGCCGCGCTGTCCGAGCGATTCGAGGTCTCCCCGTCGACAATCCGCCGCGATCTCGCGCATCTCGAGTCAGAAGGCCAGATCACCCGGACGTACGGAGGCGCCGTCGCCACGGGCTCCCCTTCCGAGCCAGGTCTGAGCCAGCGGCTCGGCGAAGCGCACGTGGCGAAGCTCGCGATCGGCAGCTGGGCCGCCGATCAGATCGCACCGGGTGATTCGATCGCGCTCGACGCGGGCTCCACCGTGATGGCACTGGCGCATCGTCTCCGGAACCGCTCGAACATCGCCGTGACCACGACGAGCCTCTCCGTGCTGCAGGAGCTCTCTCGCTCGGAGAATCTCGCGATCACCGCCCTCGGCGGATCCTTCCGCCCCGTGAGCCACGGCTTCGTCGGCCCGCTCACCCAGATGGCCGTCGAGACCCTCACGTTCGACCGCGCGTTCCTCGGTGCGGACAGCGTCGACGCCACCCTGGGCATCTGCGAAGCCGATGCCCAGCAGACCACGCTCAAGCTGCGGCTCGCGGCGCGCTCCACCTCCGTGTACGTGTTGGCCCATGCGAGCAAGCTCGGACGCCGCCCGTACCACTCCTGGGCGGCACTCCCTCTGCCGTGGACGCTGGTGACCGACGCGGATGAGCAGCTGACCGCGCCCTTCGTCGCGGAAGGCGTCACCGTCGCCCGCGTGAATCCACACGGCGAGGGATGACGCCGAGGACACGGGCGCTATCGAACCCGGCAGCCTCGTGCGTCCCGGCCATCGTCGTCTTCGACGCCGCACCGCTGGGACGAGACATCGCAAGACTGTCTGGGTCGCCGGACGTCTAGCCGACGGGAGCGCCGCCGCCGGGTGCCGCACCGGCCGTCGGCGTGGTCGCGGTGTCGACGCGGACGACGAGAGATGCCGCGTACCCGCCCGTCGCATCGCCCGTGAGCGTCGCGACCTGCAGTGCGCCGCCGTCGTCGCCGAACACGTTGTCGCTCGCGAGCGTCACCTGGGCGAGGTTCGCGGTCGATCCCTCGTACGCGGCGAGCGCGTACACGGTCTCGCACGCGGCCTGCGGAAGCGCGAGCTGCGAGGTCGCGATCGCGTTCGCGGAGTCGGAGATCGACGCCGCGTCGGGGTACACCTCGAAGTGGATGTGGGGCCAGCGCCCTGAGTAGCACGCGGGGAAGATCGACGTGAAGGTCACCTGCCCGTTCGCGTCGGCGATCTGGACGCCTCGGAGGTAGGTGACGTCCTCGACGCCGGACGAGTACATGGAGTAGCGGCCCTGCGCGTCGCAATGCCAGGCGTACACGGCCACGCCCTCGAACGGCGCGTCGCCGTTCGCCATGTCGGTCAGCCGCAGGGTGAAGGTCAGGGGGACGCCCTCGGCGGTGGCCGACCCGTCGATCGATGACGTGATGTCGCTGCGGATGATGCCCGAGTCCGCGAGCGCATCGGGCCCGTTCGACCCGTCCCCCGGATAGGGCCCCGCCGTCTCGTCGGGGATCTCGCCGTCGGGGAGCGCAGCCTCCGTCGAGTCGGCCGTTGCCGTCGGCGTCGGGGTGGACGTGCTCGTGGAGGTGTCCGATGTCCCGCTCGGGGTCGAGGTGCTCGTCGAGCTCGTCGCGGCGGGCGCGCAGGCCGCGAGGGTCGCGGCGCCCACGCCGACTCCGACGAGGCCGAGGATGCCTCGCCGGCTGACGAGCGTTCTGAGATCGAAGCCGGCACCCTGGTCCACGACCTCCTCGTCCGGTCGGGCGAGGAGCCGGCCCTCGTAGGCCGGCCCGTCAGGGGTCTGCTCGGGCTCGGGAATGCGCGCCATGATCCGTCTCCTTGTCTCGCGGCCGCCCGCTCGGGGGCGGTGATGCGTCCATGCTGGAGAACGGCGCTATGCGCCGCCGTTCACCGGTCTGTGAACGGCCTATGAGCGCTGAGGGTCAGAGTCCGCGACGGCGGTCGCGCTCGGCCAGACGGGCGAGGCGGGCGTTGTACTCCTCGAGCTCGGCGTCGCCCGTGCGGTCGGCATGGCGATCGGCGCGCTTCTGCGTCCGCTCGTCGCTGCGGCTCCACTGGATCGCGACGATGACGGCCGTGATGAGCGTCGGGATCTCGCCGATCGACCACGCGACGCCGCCGCCCGTGTACTGGTCCTCGAGCGGGGTGGCGCCCCACGTGCGGCCCATCGCGCCGAACCACTCCGCGACCATGAGACCCGAGTGGCTCATGATCGAGATGCCGAAGAACGCGTGCATCGCCATGGTGACGATGAGGGTGACGAGACGCCCCGCGTACGGCAGGCGGTACGGCACGGGGTCGATGCCCACGAGCGACATGACGAACAGGTAGCCCGACAGCAGGAAGTGGACGATCATCCACTCGTGGCCCAAGTGGTCGTACAGCGACCACCGGAACAGATCGGTGTAGTAGAACGCCCAGAGCGACCCGATGAAGATCCCGGCCGCGACGAGCGGGTGCGTGATGACGCGGGCGAACGGGCTGTGCACAGCCCACAGGATCCACTCGCGGCCGCCGCGCGTGCCATCCTCGCGCTTGCGGATGGCGCGAGCCGCGAGCGTGACCGGTGCGCCGGGCACGAGGAGCAGCGGGATGGCCATGCTCAGCAGCATGTGCCCGAGCATGTGCATGCTGAAGAGGTAGTCGCCGTACGCCGTGAGCGGGCCGCACGTCACCCAGACGAGCAGGACCATGCCGATCGTCCACAGCACGGTGCGGTGCACGGGCCACGCGTCGCCGCGCGCCCTCAGGCGCCGCACCCCCGCGTAGTAGAAGAAGAGCCCGAAGCCCGCGACGAACACCCACAGCAGGTCGACGTCCCACGCGGTGAGCCAACGCGCAGGCGTCAGCTCGGGAGGCAGCGGCGCCTCGGTGAGGATCTCCGCGGGCGTCGACTGCGGCGCCGAGACCTCCCCGACCGGCGGCGACGTGCGCGCGAGCGCGGCGGCCGCTCCGCTCGCGATGCCCATGAACGCGAGCTCGACCGCGACGAGACCCCAGAACGCGCCCGCGCCATCCGCCGCCCGCGCGAGCAGCCGACGGCGGTAGAGCGCGCCGAGGAGGCCCATCGCGAGCAGCGCGACGATCTTCGCGATGAGGATGGCCCCGTACGGGGTGAGCAGCTGGTCCCACTGAGCGATGGAGGTGAGGGTTCGCGCGTAGCCCGACACCGCGACGACGACGAACGCGGCGAGCGCCAGCGACGAGTAGCGCGCGAGAAGCGGGCCCAGGCGCCCCTCCTCCATGGCGGGGCGCAGGATGACGAGCAGGAGCAGGCCGCCGAGCCAGACCGCCGCGGCGACGATGTGCAGGGTCAACGCGGTCACGGTCGCGTCGTGGCCCGCGAGGTCGCCCGAGTGGCCCTGGGTGGCCATCGGGACGAGCGTGATGGCCGCGAGGACGGCGGTGAGGAGCGTCGGGGTCCACGAGCGGATGGCGAACGCGAGGATCGTGACGACGGCCGCGAGGACGGTCGTCAGGAGCCAGGCGCTGCCGAGCTCGGTCTGGGTGAGGAAGCGGCCGAGCTGAGCGCCGAACTCCGCGCCGAGACTGAGCTGCGGGTTGAACGACGACAGGAACGTCAGGAACCCGACCGCGCCGCTCGAGAGGGTGAGGACGGCCGCGCCGATCGACGCCGTGTCGAGCGCGACGTCGAACTCGCGCTCCTGCGCGCGCAGCCCGAAGAGCGCGAGCACCAGCGCGCCGAGCATCGTCGCCGCCGCCAGGTTGACGACGAGCTTCGCGATCGGGAGACCCCAGCGGACGAAGGCGCCGGGGTCGGCGCTGAACCGCTCGGCGGCACCGCCGCCGATCACGAGACCCGCGATGACGGCTGCGATCGCCGCGACGACGAGGATGAGGGGCCCAGCGGCCCGCAGCGCGCGCGGGTTCACCCCTCAACCCTATGCGCGCGCCCCTGGGCGGACGCCGCGCGGGGCATGTCCCGATCGTTCACCCTTCCGCGGGGCATGCGAAAGGGCGCCGTCCCGGAGGACGGCGCCCTTTCGACGCGGCAGACGTCTTACTTGACGGCGGCCTTGAGCTTCGAGCCTGCGGTCACCTTGACGCGCTTGCCCGCGGGGATGGCGATCTCCTCGCCGGTCTGCGGGTTGCGGCCGGTGCGGGCAGCGGTGTCGACCTGCTCGAACGCGATCCAGCCGGGGATCGAGACCTTCGCGCCCTTGGCGACGGACTCGGAGACCGAGGTGAACAGAGCGTCGAGGACGCCCGAGACGGCGGCCTGGCTCTGACCGGTGGCGCTGGCGATGCTCGCGACGAGCTCGGTCTTGGTGATGGTCTTGTCGGCCATGTCATCCTCCAGCGGCGTGAGGACGCCGCGACGTTTCAACGGACCGCAGGCGTTTGCCTCCGGTGGTCTTGCGACCGTGATGAATGTACCAACGCGCCCCGGAATTCCGCGGATTCTCGCGGCTTTCCGCGCGATTCGCCCGGCGTGTCGCCCCTCGGATGTGACGGATGTGACGGAAGTGACGGTTCGCGAGGCGGGAAAAGGAAGAAGGCGGGACTCCCGAAGGAGTCCCGCCCTCTTGCCGAAGCGGGTGCTTACCAGCTCGACTTGGTCACGCCGGGCAGCTCGCCACGGTGCGCCATGTCGCGGAAGCGGACACGCGAGATGCCGAACTTCGTCAGCACGCCACGGGGGCGGCCGTCGATGACATCGCGCGAGCGGAGACGCACGGGCGACGCGTTGCGGGGCAGCTTCTGCAGGCCCACGCGAGCGGCCTCGCGCTGCTCGTCCGTCGCGTTCGGGTCGACGAGCTGCTTCTTCAGCTCGAGGCGCTTCGCCGCGTAGCGGTCGACGACGGCCTTGCGCTGCTCGTTGCGAGCGATCTTGCTCTTCTTCGCCATGATTAACGCTCCTCGCGGAAGTCGACGTGCTTGCGCACGACCGGGTCGTACTTCTTCAGCACGAGGCGGTCGGGGTTGTTGCGGCGGTTCTTCTTGGTCACGTACGTGTAGCCCGTGCCCGCGGTCGAACGCAGCTTGATGATGGGACGGACGTCCTGAGCCTTCTTCGCCATTAGAGCTTCACACCCTTCGCGAGCAGGTCCTTCACGACCGATTCGATGCCGCGGACGTCGATCACCTTGATGCCCTTGGCGGAGACGTTCAGCGTGACCTTACGGCCGAGCGACGGAACGTAGTACGTCTTCTTCTGCACGTTCGGGTCGAAGCGGCGCTTCGTCCGTCGGTGCGAGTGCGAGACATTGTGACCGAAGCCGGGTACGGCACCGGTCACCTGGCACACAGCAGCCATGGTTCACTCCTTCACTACCGTGGAGCCGGACGGCTCCACCCAAGATCTCTTGTCTGCGCAGCCGTCACCCACCCGGAGACCGGGCTGTGTACAGGTGGGGCCGCACGAACTGCGCGCAGGAGTGCACGCAGACAAACGTCGATCCTAGCACAGTCGGGCGTGTCGCCCGAATCGGAGAGCAACGACCCCCGGCCGCTCCCCCGGCTCCCCTTGACGCAGCATTTCCAACGTTGGAATACTGGCGACGCGCTCGGAGCCGAGCGCATCCATCACCTCGACGAGGAGGTCTCATGGCCGCATTCCCCCGCCCGCACCGCAGACGACGCGCCGGCATCGCCCTCGCGCTCGCCTTCGCGGTCGCTCTCGCGCCGCTGGTCGCCCCCGGCGGCGCCGAGCCGACCGCCGCGGCGACGTATCCGAATCCCGGATACGTCACCGGCTCGACCTACACGCACGACCCCGAGGTCGTGAAGAAGCCCGACGGCACCTACCTGCTGGCGCAGACCGGCGACAACATCCCCCTGAAGACCTCGCGCGACCGGACCGCGTGGGCCGACGCGGGCGTCGCCTTCCCCGGCGGCATGCCGTGGGTGCACGGCTACACGAACGGGACGAACACGGTGTGGGCGCCCGACATCACCTATGCCAACGGCAAGTACTACCTCTACTACTCGGCGTCGACCTTCGGCTCCAACAACTCCGCGATCTTCCTCGCGACGAGCACGAGCGGCGCTCCGGGCACCTGGACCAACCAGGGCGCGATCATCTCGTCGACGACGTCGAACGACTGGAACGCGATCGACCCGAACCTCGTGATCGACCACACGGGACGGTGGTGGCTGTCGTTCGGATCCTTCTGGTCGGGCATCAAGATGATCCGCCTCAGCAACGTCTCCGGCCTCCGGCTCGACAGCACGTTCGCGAGCATCGCGGGGCGCGGCGGCGGCGCGATCGAGGCGCCGACCATCCACTACCGCGACGGGTACTACTACCTCTTCGTGTCGTTCGACCGCTGCTGCCAGGGCGCCGCGAGCACGTACCGCGTCATGGTCGGCCGCGCGACGTCGATCACGGGGCCCTATCTCGACCGCAACGGCGTCGCCATGACCGCGGGCGGCGGAACGGAGATCCTCGCGAGCCACGGATCGATCCACGGTCCCGGGCACCAGGCCGTGCTGGCGGACGCGGACGCCGACGTGCTCTTCTACCACTACTACGACGACGCGGGCGCCTCGCGCCTCGGCATCAATCTGCTCGGCTACTCGGGCGGATGGCCCTACGTGTACTGATCCGCTGAGGCGCGTGCGCCGTCCACGGGCAGCGCACGCGCCTCAGCGCGGCTCGACGGCTCCGCGGCCCGGGCGGAACGCCGACACCGTCGGGTCTCCCGGGATCCAGAAGCGCCAGGGGAACGCGCTCGTGCCCGCGAGGCCCGCGACCCCAACGCGCGGCCCCGAGACGAACCCGATCGGATGGTCCCGCAGCTGCAGGCGGGCGGTCGCGCCGGCCTGCAGCTCGCCGGTCACGGCATCGATCCCGTCGTGCACGGGGTAGCGCAGCCCGACGGCGTCGCCCAGGCGACCGGGGCCGCGGGCGAGATCCCGATCCGTGCGCGCGACGCCGCGTTCCTCGCGCCGCCGGCGTGCGACATCCGCACCCCGCACGATCTCCCCCGCGCGCAGGAGGACTCCGCCGGCCTCTCCCTCGGGGCCGCAGACGACGTTGACGCACGAGTGGATGCCGTGACTGAGGTAGACGTAGAGATGGCCGGGCTCGCCCCACATCGTCGCATTGCGGGCGGTGCGCCCCATGCGGGCGTGCGAGCCGGCATCATGGACGTCGCCCGTGCCGAGCCCGTGATACGCCTCGACCTCCGTCAGCCGCACGACGACCTCGTCGCCGTCGATCGTCGTCGTGAGGAGCCCGCCGAGAAGCCGGGGCGCGACCTCGACGGGGAGACCGCGCAGCTCTTCGCGCGTCGCCGCGTGGAGACCGTCGGTCATCCGGTCACCGAGTCCCACGGGCCGACGTCGCACCAGCTGATGCCGAAGCCCGACAGGTTCGAGACCTCCTCACCGGTCTCGATCTCGATGATGTGGGTCTCGAGCGTCGTCGGCAGCGGCTGCAGGGCGTCGTAGTCGTAGCGGTTCGTCGTGAGATCGGGAGCGACGAGAGCCGCCGCGTACCGGCCGCTCGGCGACACGCAGGTCTGGAGCAGGCCATCCGCGCCCGTCGCCTCGAGCAGCGTCCGCGACGCGCCCTCGTCGTCGACGTACGCGACCAGCTGGGCCTCGGGCGTGCCATCCGCCCCGAGCCGGACGAATTCCCGGACAGTCCCTCCGCCGGGCACGGGCAGCACACGACCCGGCTGCCCGAGGTCGTCTGACGGCTCGACGAGGTCGGTCTCGTCGCCGGTGGTGAGGTCGAGCTGCACGCCGCCCGCGACATCCAGGCGCTCGATGAAGGCGGTGTACGTGCCGCGCGTGACGGCGTCGATCGCGAACGCCGTGCCGAGAGCGGTCGGCGAGGGATTCTCGGCTGCCGGGTCGTAGACGATGAGGTCGCCCGCGAAGTTCACGAACAGCAGCGCGGAGGAGTCGGGCACGAAGCGCCAGCTCGCGATGCTCGGCTCCTCGTCGCCGACGATCATCGGCTCGGGCTCCGCATCGGGCTCGCGGAGGTCTGCCGTGAAGAGCACGCTCGCCCGGCCCTCGGTCTCGCTCAGCTGCAGGTCGGTGTAGGTGTATCCGACGAGCTCGCCGCGGCTGGAGACCTGGAGGCCGGTGATCGTGCCCTCGCCCGGCAGCGGCATCCTCTCGGCATCCGAGCCGTCGCGGTCGGCGACGTAGAGCGCCGAGGCGTCGTCCTCGCGCACCGAGACGACGAGATGCTCGCCCGTGACCCGGAAGTCGTCGATCGACGCCGCCGTGTAGACGGGGACCGCCGCGTCGCCCGAGATGTCGCTGCGGAAGATCGTGTCGTCGCCGTCGGCGTCGCGCTGCAGGAGGAAGATCTCCGCAGGCGGCGTGGTGAACGTCGTCTCGAGCGTCGCCGCCGGCCCGCCGCCCACGCTCTCCGCGCCGTCGATCGTGACCGTGTACTCGGTGTCGTCGTCGAGAGGCACGGTGAACCGCACGCCCACCATGCGCCCGGCCGCGTCGACCGTGAACGGGGTCTCAGGAGAGACGGCCACCTGGGACGCGTCGATGTCGGCGAGGGCCTGGTTCGCGGTGAGGACGACGCGGCTCCCCGAGGCCTGCGTGGCCGCCTCGGCGTCGACCTCGACCGTGCTCACGCGCGGCCCCTGCGTGAGACTCACGGCCGCGCCGCCGCCGGCCAGCGCCGCGAGCACGCCGAGCACCGCGAGCATCGCCCCGACGAAGCGGCGAGGCCGCGCGGATGGCGCGGCCTCCGCGGGGCGGGATGGTGCGGGCTGAGGTGGTTCGGGCTCGGATGGCTCGGGCTGGGGCGGCTCGGGGGCTCGCGCGGCCTCGGGGGCTCGCGCGGCCTCGGGGGCTCGCGCGGCCTCGGTCCGCTCGCGCAGCTCCCGGCGGCTGAGAGGACGCCTGCCGTCAGTACTCATACGGATCTTCCGGTGGGTCGACGGCCGTGATGGTCTCGGGCTCGATGGAGAGCGCGCCCGACGCGTCGGCGGCGATCGTGCCGGTGACCTCGATCCACTCGCCGACGGCGAGGCTGGCCGTGCCCTCGGGCACCGACACCGGAACGGAGGCGGGCTGCGCGTCGATCACGCAGTGCGTGATGACGAGGCGCCCGAGGCGGACGCCGTCGGGGCTCTCCTCGTCGGGCGTGACGAAGCCCGTGAGGGTCACCTCCTTGCCCGCATAGGCGTCGGGGTTCGTCGCCGTCGCGAAGACGGTCGACCACTCCCCGATGCCGAACCCGCTCGTGTCGCCGCTCGCGGCCAGGGTGACGGTGTCGGCTCCGGCGAAGAGCGGCGGCGTGCCCGTGTCGCGGTCCATCGCGAGCTCGACCGACAGCGACGCGGGCGGGAGGACGAGCGCCGCGACCGCGACGGCCGATGCCGCCACACCGCCGACCACGACCGCCGCCGCCCCTGCGACGCGCCGCATCCCGGTGACTCGCCGCACCCCTGCGACCCCACGTACCCCTGCGCTGTGCCGCCCCTCTGCATGTCTCACTCCCGGCGGGTATGGCGGTCGGTTTCCCGCGGCGATCGAGACATGCTGATCGGGGTGGTGCCCGTCGGCCGGGCCGTGAACGCGGGCGTGGTGGGCGTGGGCGTGGGCGCCACCGTGATCGTGGGCGCCACTGGGGCCGTGGTCGTGGCCGTGGTCGGCCTCGGCGCCGAGCGGGAGCGCGAACGACCACACCGTGCCCGCGAGCGCGAGCACGGCCATCCCGACCGCGAACCACGTCTGCGCGGGGTTGATGTAGAGCTGCAGCCGGCCGGTGACGGCGAGCCCGATCGTCACGACGGCGAGCACGGACGCGAGGCCCACGCCGAGCCAGCGTGCGCCCGCCTTCCGCACGGCGGCCATCCGATCGTCACGCAACGAGGTTCACCCCGATCCCGATGACGAAGGCCGACAGCAGCACGACCGCCACGATGCCCGCGAGGACGCGCGCCGTGAAGGTCGTGCGCATGAGCGCGAGCATCTTCACGTCGACGATCGGCCCGACGAGCAGGAAGGCGACGAGCGAGCCCGACGAGAACGTCGAGGCGAACGAGAGCGCGAAGAACGAGTCGACGTTCGAGCAGATCGCGACGGTCATCGCGAGGAGGATCATCGCCACGATCGACAGCACGGGGTTCGAGCCGATCGCGATGAGCACGCTGCGGGGGATGAGCACCTGCACGGCTCCCGCGATCGCCGACCCGATGACGAGCGCCGGCATGACCGCGCGCAGCTCGACGACGAACTGGGCGAGGCTGCGCCGCGCGCGGTCGCCCTGCTCGCCCGCGACCACCTCGCACGTGTCGCGGAAGCGATCGGTGAGGATGCGCTCCGGGTCGGGATGGCGGCTGTACAGCCATCCGATGAGGTTCGCGATGAGGAAGCCGCCGACGAGCCTCGCCACGAGGATGCCGCCGTCCCACCCGAACGCCTGATGCGTCGTCAGGATCACGATCGGGTTGACGATCGGCGCCGCCACGAGGAAGGTCAGGGCGTCGGCCGGGGTGAGCCCGCGCATGAGGAGCCCCCGCGCGAACGGCACATTCCCGCATTCGCATACCGGGATGAGCATGCCGAGGAGCGACAGCACCGCCCGCCGCGCCCAGCCCTGCCGCGGGAGCGCGCGCTCGATCACGTGCGCAGGCACCCACACCTGCACGACGATCGACAGGAGCACGCCGAGCACGACGAACGGGAGCGACTCGATGAGCACGCTCAGCGAGAGCGTGAGGCCGTCCTGCGCGCGCGTGGGCAGCGGCTGCGGGAAGAGCGCGGGCGCGAGCGCGTCGATGAGGAACAGCGCCGCGACGACCGCGAGCCCGGCTCCCAGCCCGATCGCGAGACGGCTCCGGGATGTCGGCGGCTGCGCGGGGCGCTCGCTCGTCGTGACGGACGTCACGCCGAGGCGGCGTCCTTCTCGGCCGCGCACTCGGCGCAGATCCCGAAGATGTCGATCATGTGCTCGGCCTCGCGGAAGCCGTGCTTCGCGGCGGTCTCCTGTGCCCACCGTTCGACCGGCGGGGCCTCGATCTCGACGGCCTTTCCGCAGCGGCGGCAGATCAGGTGGTGATGATGCCCCTGCGAGCATGCGCGGTAGAGCGCCTCGCCGTCCGGGCTCTGCAGCGTGTCGGCCTCGCCCGTGGCCGTGAGCCCGGCGAGCGCACGGTACACCGTCGCGAGCCCGATGCCCGTGTTCTCGTCGCGCAGGGCCGCGTGCAGCGCCTGCGCGCTGACGAATCCCTCGGCGTCGCTGAGGGCGTCGCGCACGCGCTCGCGCTGCCACGTGTTCCGCTGGGCCATACGAGAGATTCTAGGCCGGACGCCTATGCGATGCTCGGGGCGGCGCTGGGCGCCGCCTGGGCATCGCCGGTGCGCAGGGCCCGATCGCGACGCCACGAGATGAGGCGGCACACGCCCCAGATCGCGAACGAGATCGTCGTGATGTACGGGCTCACCGGGAGGGTTCCCGCGATCGCGAGAAGGATGCCGCCGACGGCCGAGACGAATCCGAACAGCGCGGACAGGAGCGGCACGGCGAGCGGACCGTGACTCACCCGCATCGCCGCCGCCGCGGGCGTCACGAGCAGCGCCATGACGAGCAGGGCGCCGATGATGTGCACGGCGACCGCGACGATGAGACCCAGCAGCAGCATGAACAGGATGCTCACGCGCCGGGTCGGCACGCCGCGCGCCTCGGCGGACTGCGGATCGAGGGAGTCGAAGCGCAGCGGATTCCAGATGAGCAGCAGGCCCGCGAAGACGATCGCGCTGATGAGGATGAGCCAGCCGAGGTCGGGGCTCGAGACCGAGACGATCTGGCCCGTGAGCAGGCTGAAGCGACTCGCGCTGCGGCCCTCGTAGAGCGAGAGGAAGAGGATGCCGATGCCGAGCCCGAAGGGCATGAGCACGCCGACGACGGAGTTGCGGTCGCGCGCCCTCGCACCGAGGGCGCCGATGATGAGCGCGGCCGCGACGGCGCCGAGCAGCGACCCCATCACGACGCTGCCGCCGAAGAGGAGCGCGGCGGCGGCGCCCGCGAACGACAGCTCGCTCACGCCGTGCACGGCGAACGCCATGTCGCGCTGCATGATGAAGACGCCGATCAGCCCGCCCACGATGCCGAGGGCCGCCGCGGCGATGATCGAGTTCGACACGAGCTGCAGCAGAGCGCCGTAGTCGTCGAACGAGAAGACGTCGCTCCACTCGACGCCGGGCAGGATGCGCGGATTCATGCGTGCGCCTCCGCGTCATGGTGGGCGTGATCGTGGTGCTCGTGCGGATGGTGCGGCTCGGCGTCCGGGATCCCCACGACCACGAGGCGGCCGCCCGCGCGCAGCACCTGCACGGGAGCGCCGTAGAGGTCGCTCAGCACCTCGGTGCGGAGCACCTCGTCGGGAGCGCCGAACGTGAAGCGGCCGCCCGCGATGTAGAGGATGCGGTCGACCGAGTCGAGGATCGGGTTCACGTCGTGCGTCACGAACAGCACCGCGGCGCCGTGCTCGGCGCGCTCGCGGTCGATGATCGCCGTCACCGCGCGCTGGTTCGCGAGGTCGAGGCTCGAGAGCGGCTCGTCGCACAGGAGCAGACCCGGCGCGTCGGCGAGCGCCTGCCCCACCCGTAGCCTCTGCTGCTCGCCGCCCGAGAGCGACCCGACCGGGTCATCCGCGTACCGCGTCGCGCCGACCGCGTCGAGCAGCGCATCCACGCGCGCGCGGTCGCCGCGCCGCGGGATCGGCAGGCCGAAACGTGAGCCGCTGACGCCGAGCGCGACGAGGTCGCGGGCGCGCAGGCTCGTTCCCGGGGTGAACGGCCGCTGCTGCGGGATGTACCCGATGCGGCGGTTGCCCTTGCGGACGGGCTTGCCCTCGACGCGGATCGAGCCGGCGCTGAGCTGCCGGAGACCGAGGATCGCGCGCAGGAGCGTGGTCTTGCCGGACCCGCTCGGCCCGAGCACGGCGACGAACTCGCCGGGACGGATGGCGAGGTCGAGCCCCGACCACAGCTCGCGTCCGCGCAGGCGCAGGGCGGCTCCGGAGATCTCGAGGACGGGTTCGGGCATGACCGTCAGCCTAGTCCCGGATTGATAATCGTTCTCCGTGAGAGCGGGAACTCCCCCGCCGCGCATCAGCCCTCGAGAGCGTCGCTCAGGGCGGCGATGTTGTCGGCCATCCACTCGACGTACGTCTGCCCCTCCGGGAGCGTCTCGGCGTACTCGACCACCGGGACCCCCGCGGTCTCGGCCGTCTCGATGATCCGCGACGTCTCGGCACCGCCGGTCTGCGCGTTCGCGACGACCACGTCGACCTCGCCGCCCTCGATCGCCTCAGTCGCAGCGAGGAGCGTCGCGGGCGCGACATCCTGCCCCTCCTCGACCGCCTCCGCGAAGCCGTCGGTCGTGACGTCCTCGAGACCGGCCGCCTCGGCGAGGTAGCCGCCGATGGGCTCGGTGAAGAAGACGTGCGAGCCCGCATGCGCGGTGGAGATCTCATCCAGCGACGCCTCGAGCCCGTCGATGTCGGCGACGAGCGCCTCCTCGGCCGCAGCGATGTCGGATGCGGCGTCGGGGAGGAGCTCCTCGAGCTCGCCCGCGAGATCCTCGACGACGTGCGCGATCGTGTGCGGGTCGTACCAGACGTGCTCGTTGAAGCCCTCGATGTGGTCGTGGCCCTCGTGAGAGGCGCCTTCCTCCTCGGCGTGGTCGTGCTCCTCCTCCGCCTCCGCGGAGTGGTCGTGGCCGTCGCCCTCCTCATGTCCCTCGTTGCCGGGGTAGGCGTGCGAGAACTCGACGGCGGTGAGCACGTGCTCGGTCCCCGCGGCCTCGACGAGCTCCTCCATGAAGTGGTCGTACCCGCCGCCGTTGAGGATGGCGATGTCGGCGCCGTCGACCGCGAGCTGATCGCGCGCAGTGGCCTCGTACGAGTGCGGATCCTGCGTGGGCGAGTCGATGATCGCGGTCACCTCGGCAGCGTCGCCCACGAGCTGCTCGGCGAGCGAGGCGTAGACGCTCGTCGAGGCGACGATCCGGAAGGCGTCGCCGCCGTCGCCCGTCTCACCGCTCGACGCCGTCGCGCAGCCGGCGAGGGCGAGCGCGGGGAGGGCGATGACGGCGGGCAGGGCGAGGCGGCGATCGATCATGACTCCAGACTAAACGAAATGAGAATCGTTCTCGAATCGGGTGGCGCGATCGTCAGAAGGCGCCGGGGTGGAGGATGCGCGCGATCTCGGCGAGTCCCTCGGCCGCGCGGGAGCCCGCCGCGCCGGTCGCAATCGCACCGCTGACCGCGTGCACCTCGCTCTCGCGGATGGCGGTGACCTCGGCGACGGCCGGGGAGTCGAGCAGCGGACGGAACGGTTCGAGACCGGCGCCGCGGAAGTCCTCGACGATGATCACCTCGGGGTCGAGCACGGCCACCTGCTCGGGGTCGGCCGGTCGCGCGCTGTCGCCTGCGCCGACGGGCTCGCCGCCCGCCGTGCGGACGAGATCGGCCATGAGCGTCGACGCGGGCTGGATCATGAGCTGGCCCCCGCGCGCCATGAGGAGCAGAACCTCCGGCGCACGGTCGGCTGAGGCGACCGCCGATGCGATCTCGTCGCGCTCCGCGGCCATCCGGTCGGTGATCCGCGCGGCCTCGTCCTCGGCGCCGAGCGCGTCCCCGAGCACCGAGATGCTGTCGAGGACGGCGTCGAAGGTCTGGAAGTCGGCGGCGGCGAACGCAAGGGACGGCACGCCGGAGGCCTGAAGGAGTTCGGCCGCAGCGGCCTCCCCCTCGTGTCGTCCGGTCAGGATGACGAGGTCGGGGTCGAGAGAGAGGATCTGCTCGGGATCGGGCGCCGTGCCGGGCGCGAGCACGGTCTCGACCTCGCGCGCCTCCTCGATCGCATTGCCGGTTCCCTCGGTCACGCTCCCGCTCGCGACGGCCGCCACGCGCTCGGGGCCCACGAGCTGGAGGGCGAGGTCGCCCGTCTCGGTGGAGAGGGCGACGATGCGCTCGGGCGACGCCGCGATCTCGACCGCGGCTCCGCCTACCTCGACGGTGCGCGGCCAGTCGGCGGCGGGCCTCGCCGGCACGGTCGTCTCCGCGGATTCGGCGAGCGCAGACGGAGCGCATCCGGCGATCGCCGCGATGGCGAGACCGCAGGCGAGCGCGGCGGCGGCACGGGAGAGGACGTTCTTCATCAGGAGCTCCTGGAGGGTGTCGGGATGGCCGCGGACGGCCGCGGTGCGGACGGCAGACTCGCGATCATGGCGATGCGGAGCCCGCCGGTCGCGGGGTCGGGGGAGACGTCGGCGCGCACGCCGTACACGTCGGCGATCAGATCGGGCGCGAGCACCTCGGCGGGGGCGCCGGTCGCGACGACGCACCCGTCGGCGACCAGGGTGAGGCGGGTGCACACGCGCGAAGCGAGCTCGAGATCGTGCAGGACGAGGCCCACGCCGACGCCGTCGTCCGCGAGCGCGCGCACGACGGCGAGCGCGTCGAGCTGGTGGCGCGGGTCCAGCCCGGCGAGCGGCTCGTCGAGGAGCAGCACACGGGGGTCCTGTGCGAGCGCCTTCGCGAGGAAGGCGAGGCGGCGCTGCCCTCCCGAGAGGGTCGCGACCGGGCGGGAGGCGAGCTCCGCGATGCCGGTGCGCTCGAGCGCGGCCTCCGTCGCACGATGATCTTCGGGGTGTGCCGCGCCCCACGGCGCGCGGTGCGCGTAGCGGCCCATCTGCACGAGGTCGCGCACGGTGAGGTCGTCTCCGGATCCGGTGTCCTGCGGCAGGAGAGCTCGGAATCGGGCGCGTCGGCGCGCCGACATCCACGCGAGATCCTCCTCGTCGGCGCGCACCGCGCCATCCGTCACCGCGATCGTCCCGGCGAGGGCGCGCAGCAGCGTCGACTTGCCCGCGCCGTTCGGGCCGATGATGCCGTGGACCTCGCCCGGAGCGATCGCGATGCGCACATTGTCGAGGAGTCTTCGCCCGTCGCGCCGGACGCCGACGGATTCCGCACGCAGCGCGCTCACGCGGCGCCTCGGCGGCGTCGGACGACGAGAAGCAGCAGCACGGGCGCGCCGACCAGAGCCGTGACCGTGCCCGTCTGGAGCACGACAGGGTCAAAGAGCAGGCGCGCTGCGGAGTCGGCCACGACGAGGAAAACCGCACCCGCGGCGGCCGACAGCGGCAGGAGGCGCCGATGCGGTCCGCCGACCACGAGGCGGACGAGGTGCGGGACGACGAGTCCGACGAACGAGATGACCCCGGTCACCGCGACCGCGGCGGCCGTCGCGAGTGCGGCCGTCGCGAGCAGCGCCTGGCGGGCCGCCACCGCCGGCACACCGGTCGCAGCCGCCTGCTCCTCCGAGAGGGAGAGCAGGTCGAGCACGGCCCCCGCGCGGCAGAGCACGGCCGTGCAGACGAGGATGGGCGCGGCGGCGACCCCTGCGTCGCCCCACGTCCGCGCCGTCAGATCGCCGTTGAGCCAGAACAGGGCGCGCTGCACCGCGGAGGTGTCCGACGCGTTCGCGAGAAGGGCCGCGACGACCGCGCCGAGGAGCGCATTGAACGCGATGCCGACGAGGACGAGCGTCGTCGGCGCCCCACCCGCGAGTCCCGCCACACCCTGCACGGCGAGCGTCGCCGCGAGGGCGCCGACGAAGGCGCTCAGCGGCAGCGCCCACCACGCGGCCGCGGCTCCCCCGGCGACGACCGCGACCACGGCGCCGACGGCCGCTCCGCTCGACACGCCCACGATGCCGGGCTCGGCGAGCGGGTTGCGGAAGACCGCCTGCATGACGACGCCGCTCACCGCGAGCGCGGCGCCGACGAGGGCCGCCACGACGACGCGCGGCAGACGCACGCTGAGGATGAGCGCCTCGACGCCCGAGGCGGGCGCACCCTGCGTTGCGCGCGAGAGGGCGCCGAGCACGTCGACGGGAGCGGTCGGGATGGGCCCGAGCCCGGCGGCCACGAGGAGGACGGCGAGGACGGATGCAGTCACGCCGAGGGCGACGCCGCCGGTGCGGAGCGTGCGCCGCGCCGCAACGGGTCCCGTCAACCCTGTCGGCCTTTGAAGCGCGGGTTGAGCTTGTTGATGACGTAGACGCGGCCCCGACGGCGCACGACCTGCGCCCCCGGCTGATTCTTGAGCGACTTGAGGGATGCGCGGACCTTCATGGCGACCTCCGTTAGTGAGAATGGTTCTCACTAAGGTAGCGTGTGCAGACCCGCCTGCCCAACGGAAGGACCACCTCATGCCGCAGATCGACGTCGTCGCCGTGGTCGGCACGTGCCCGCCGGAGCGCCTCCGATACGCGGTCGAGACGGCCGAGCACACGGCGCGCACGGTCATCCCCGCGTCGCGCCTGGCCGTCTCGCTCGACCCCGTCGACGAGGCGATCGCCCTTGCGCCGTGGGTGGAGACCCGTGCGGGCGCCGTGATCGAATTCCCCACGGGCACGCCGACGACCGAGATCATCGGCGAGTTCGCGCATCCGTCGTCGCCCGCCCGCCTCGTCGGCGTCACGTGCGTCGTCGATGCGCCGCACCTGCTCGACGATCTCGGGCGCGACGACTACCTGGCCTATCGAGCGCCCGACGGGGGCAGGACGCTGCGGGCCGCCGCGCTCGCGGCCGTGACGCAGATCGAGTACGCCTCGACCGTCGTCCTCGTGGGCTGGGAGCGCCTCTCGACGCCCGACCTGTCGCTCGCGCTCGCGATCGTGAGCGCACTGAGCCCTCGCTGCCGCCTGCGCCTCCATCCGGCGCCGTCGTCCGCGCCCGAGCTCCGCACCGAGTACGCCGCCGTGCAGGAGCGCCCGGGGTGGATCGCCGTGCTCAACGACGACCATGCACCGCACATGACCGACGCGCGCGTGAGCGCGCTGCGCTACGAGGCGCTGCGCCCGTTCCACCCCGGTCGTCTCGCGGCCCTGCTCGACGGCCCCGTCGAAGCGGGCGCCTTCGGGACGGTGCTCCGCTCGGCCGGCTTCTGCCGCCTCGCGACGCGGCCGCACGTCACGGCGCACTGGGAGCACGTCGGGCGGATGCTGTCGTTCCAGCCCCTCGCGACCGACGACGACCTGGGCGTCGATGACGAGCTGCTCGCCGCCGGGCAGGACCTCGCGTTCATCGGCCTCGACCTCGATCGCGCCGGCCTCGTGGCCGCCCTCGACGCGGCGTGCCTCACGGACGACGAGTTCGCCGCCGGGCCCGAGGCGTGGGCCGGCCTGCCCGACCCGTTCCCCGCGTGGGAGGGTGCCGGCGCGGACTGAGCCCGGCGCGGTCAGTCGAGCAGGAGCGCCGGCTCCTCGAGCACCGACGCGATGTCGGCGATGAACCGGCTGATCTTGTCGCCGTCGATGATGCGGTGGTCGAACGACCCCGACACGGTCGTCACCCAGCGCGGACGCACCTCGCCGTCGACGACCCACGGCTTCTGGCGGATGGCCCCCATCGCGATGATGCCGGCCTCGCCCGGGTTGATGATCGGCGTGCCGGCGTCCATCCCGAACACCCCGATGTTCGTGATCGTGATCGTGCCGTCGCGCTGGTCCTCGGGCGTCGTCTTGCCCTCGCGCGCCGTGACGGTGAGCCGCTCGAGCGCCTTCGCGAGGTCGCGCATCGACATGCTCTGCGCGTCCTTGATGTTCGGTACGAGCAGGCCGCGCGGGGTCGCCGCCGCGATGCCGAGGTTGACGTAGTGGCGCACGTGGATCTTCGCGCCGTCCTCCTCCTCGACCCACGCCGCGTTGATCATCGGCGTGCGGCGCACCGCCCAGATGACGGCGCGCGCCATGATGAGCAGCGGGGAGACCTTGACGTCGGCGAAGTCGGGCGACGCCTTCAGCCGCTTGACGTACTCCATCGTCCGGCTCGCGTCGACGTCGGTCCACACCGACACGTGCGGCGCCGAGTACGCGGATCCGACCATGGCGTTCGCGGTCGCCTTGCGGACGCCCTTGACCGGGATCGACTCGACGCGGGAGGGATCGGATGTCCAGGGCTGGGCCTCGGGGGCCGCGGGCTCGGCCACGGGGATCTTCTCCTCGCGGACGGGCGACCACTCGGGCGTGGAGATGTTGCGGAACACCGACGCCTGCTCGGCGTGGCGCACGACGTCGTCGCGCGTCACCTCGCCGGACTGGCCCGTGGCGCGCACCTCCGACAGGTCGACGCCGAGGTCGCGTGCGAGCTTGCGCACGGGCGGCTTCGCGAGCACGCCGGCGGGCTTCGCGGGCGGTGTCTCGGGGCGCTTGCGGCGTCGGCGCGTCGACGCCTCGCCCCCCGATCCGTACCCGACGAGGACCGAGCCGCCGCCCTCCTTCGCGGCAGCGCCATCCGCAGCTCCTCGGGGCTCCTCGGGGGCCGCGTCGGCCTCCGCGATCGTGATGATGGCGGTTCCGACGTCGACCGTCTCGCCCTCCGACACGAGGAGCTCGCCGACGACCCCCGCGTAGGGCGAGGGCAGCTCGACGACCGACTTCGCCGTCTCGATGTCGGCGACGACGTCGTTGACCTGGAGCGCGTCGCCGGGCTTGACGCGCCACGCGACGAGCTCGGCCTCGGTCAGGCCCTCGCCGACGTCGGGGAGGTGGAAGGTCTGCATCCGTCGATCCTCTCAGTACGCGAGCGCGCGGTCCACGGCTTCGAGCACGCGGTCGGCGTCGGGCAGGAAGGCGCCCTCGAGCTTGGCGGGCGGGAAGGGGACGTCGAATCCCGAGACGCGCAGCACGGGCGCCTCGAGCGAGTAGAAGGCGCGCTCCGCGACGGTCGCCGCGATCTCGCTGCCGAGGCTCGTGAACTGCGGCGCCTCCTGCGCGTAGACCATGCGGCCGGTCGCGCTCACGGAGTCGATGATCGGCCCGTAGTCGACGGGCGAGAGCGAGCGCAGGTCGACGACCTCGCAGCTCGTGCCCTCCGCCTCGGCGAGCGCGGCGGCCTGCAGGAGCGTCGTGACCATCGCACCGTGGCCGACCAGCGTCACGTCGGTGCCGCGCCGCACGATCCGGCTCGCGTGCAGGGGCGCGGGCCGCTCGCTGCGGTCGACCTCGCCCTTGGGCCAATAGCGGCTCTTCGGCTCCATGAAGATCACGGGGTCGTTCGAGCGGATGGCGTCCTGGATCATCCAGTAGGCATCGTTCGGCGTCGAGGGGCTCACGACCCGCAGACCCGGGGTGTGCGTGAAGTACGCCTCGGGGCTCTCCTGGTGGTGCTCGATCGCGCCGATGTGACCGCCGTACGGGATGCGGATGACGACGGGCAGCGACAGGGCGCCCTCGTGCCGGTTCGTGAGCTTCGCGAGCTGCGTCGTGATCTGGTCGAACGCCGGGAACACGAAGCCGTCGAACTGGATCTCGACGACGGGGCGGAAGCCGTTCATCGCGAGGCCGATCGCGGTGCCGACGATGCCCGACTCGGCGAGCGGGGTGTCGAGGACGCGCTGCTCGCCGAACTCCGCGAGCAGGCCCTCGGTGATGCGGAACACGCCGCCGAGGCGGCCGATGTCCTCGCCCATCATGAGCACGCGCGGGTCGTCGGCCATCGCCTGGCGCAGGCCGGCGTTGAGTGCCTTCGCGAAGGTCAGGGTCTCGAGGGTCATGCGCGTCCCTCCTCGAACGAGGCCTCGTAGTCGGCGAGCCAGCGGCTCTGCTCGTCCATGAGGGGGTGCGGATCGGCGTAGACGTGCGCGAACATGTCGGCGGGCACGGGCGCCGGCAGCTCGACCGTGCGCTTGCGCACGTCGGCGGCGAGGTCGGCGCCCTCGGCATCGACCTCGGCGAAGAAGGCCTCGGATGCCCCGCGCGCGAGGAGGTACGCGCGCATGCGGGCGATCGGGTCGCGCTGCGCCCAGGCGGCCTCCTCGTCCTCCGTGCGGTACTTCGTGGGGTCGTCGCTCGTCGTGTGCGCGCCGCGGCGGTAGGTGACCGCCTCGATCGCACGCGGTCCGGGCGTCGAGCGCGCCTCGTCGAGCGCCACACGCGTCGCGGCGTAGCTCGCGAGCACGTCGTTGCCGTCGATCCGGACCGAGCCGATGCCGTAGCCGGCCGCGCGCGCGGCGAACGGCGCGCTGGCCTGGGTCGCGACCGGAACCGAGATCGCCCACTGGTTGTTCTGCAGGAAGAAGACGGTCGGGCTCTTGTACGAGGCGGCGAACACCATCGCCTCGTGCACGTCGCCCTCGCTCGATGCGCCGTCGCCGTAGTAGACGATCACGGCCTCGTCCTTTTCGGGGTCGCCCGATCCGGTCTTGCCGTCGAAGTTCAGGCCCATCCCGAAGCCGGTCGCGTGCAGCGTCTGCGAGCCGAGCACGAGCGTGTAGATGTGCGTGTTGCCGTTGCGCTCCTCCCACGGGTTCCACCCGCCGTGCGTGAGGCCGCGCATGAGCTTGATGATGTCGATCGGGTCGACGCCGCGGATGCGCGCGACAACGTGCTCGCGATACGACGGGAAGACGTGGTCGTGGGGGCGCGTCGCGCGCGCGGACCCGACCTGCGCGGCCTCCTGCCCGAACGACGGCGGCCACAGGGCGAGCTGCCCCTGCCGCTGCAGGAGCGTCGCCTGCTGGTCGAACGCGCGGATGACGGCCATGTCTCGGTAGAGCTGCTCGAGATCGGCGTCGCCGAGCGCTTCGATCACGGGCAGGTACCGCTCCGCCGCGGGGGACGGCGCGAAGGTCCCGTCCGGGGCCAGGACGCGAACCGTCTCCGGGTCGGTCAGGAAGTCTGACGAAGTCACTTCTCCACGCTAATCGCCCTGCGGCGGTCGGGCGGGGGAACACGGCGGACAACGGATCGCCGATTTCGTGGTCCGCACCCCACAGTCGTATGCGCCGCGGCGGATGCGCGGAGGATCAGAGACCCGGCGCGACGGCCGCGGCGACCTCGAGGATGCGCTCGACGGCCTCGGGCTCGCCGACCGAGATCCGGATGCCCTCGGGGAACGGCCGCACGATGATGCCGGCCTCCTCGAACGCGTCTGCGATCGCCTGATCCGCTCCGTCCAGCCACACGAAGTTCCCCTCGGCGGCCGGCACGCGCCATCCGAGCTCGCGCAGTCGCGCGGCGAGATCGTCGCGCCGGGCGACGATCTCGGCGACGCGCGCCTCGAGCTCGTCGGCCGCGTCGAGGCTCGCGAGCGCCGCCTCCTCGGCGTGCGCGGTCACCGACAGCGGGATGGCCGTGCTGCGGGCCGCGTCGAGCACGCGCGGGTGCCCGATCGCGTAGCCGACGCGGAGCGCCGCGAGCCCGTAGGCCTTCGAGAAGGTGCGGAGGACGACGACGTTCGGGTGCGCTTCGAAGACGCGCTCGGCGAGCCCGTCGACGCGCGCCGCGTCGGTCACGAACTCGGCGTAGGCCTCGTCGAGGAGCACGAGGACGTCGGCGGGGACCCGCGCGATAAACGCCGCGAACTCGGCCGCCGTGATGATCGGCCCGGTGGGGTTGTTCGGCGTGCAGAGCAGGATGACGCGCGTGCGATCGGTGACGGCGGCCGCCATCGCGTCGAGATCGTGGCGCCCGTCGGGCAGCAGCGGCACCTGCACGCCCGTCGCGCCCGCGACGAGGACGAGGCTCGGGTACGCCTCGAACGATCGCCACGCGTAGACGACCTCGTCGCCCGCCCCCGCGGCGGCCTGGATGAACGCGGCGAGCAGCGACACGCTGCCCGCCCCGACGATGACGCCGTCGGCCGTGACGCCGCAGCGCTCGGCGAGCTTCTCGCGCAGGCGGGCGGCCGTGGCGTCAGGGTAGCGGTTCAGCGCCGACGCCCCGCGGACGGCCTCGACGACGCTCGGAAGCGGGTCGAACGGATTCTCGTTGCTCGAGACCTTGAACCCGCCGACGCCCGCGGCCTTGCCCTGGCGATACGGCGGGAGGGCCGCGATCTCGGGACGGATGCGCGGGAGGACGGGCTCTGGCGTGGTCACGGGTCGATTCTAGGGACCGCCGCCGGATGGCCAGCGCGGATGCAGACGGCGGTGGAAGACTGCGGGCATGCGCTTCGTCATCCGCGTCGTCGTCAACGCGTTCGCGATCTGGATCGTGAGCCTCATCCCGTTCCTGCATGTCACCGTGACGCCGTTCGCGCCGGGCGGCGACCTGCAGCTCGTGCTCACGCTGCTCGCGATCGCGGCGGTCTTCGCGATCGTGAACACGATCGTGGGCACGGCGATCAAGATCGTCGCCTTCCCGCTGTTCATCCTGACGCTAGGCCTCATCTCCCTCCTGCTCAACGGCGTGCTGCTGTGGGTCACGGCCTGGGTGATGTCGTCGTGGGGATGGGGTCTCGGCCTCGACGGGTTCTGGCCAGCCGTGCTCGCCGGCATCCTCATCAGCATCATCAACTGGCTGTTCGGCGTCATCCTGCGCCCGCAGCAGAAGCGCGCCCGCTGACGCGGGTCAGAACGCACCGCCTCCCTCCCGCGCCGACCGCTCGGGCGACTTCTCGGGCCGGAAGTCGAACACCTCGACGGTCGGCGCCTCCTGCAGGTGCGCGAGGCGCTCGCCGAGCGCGGCGACCCTCGGATCCCCCGAGGCGTCGAACGAGCGCATCGTCTCGATGTACGCCTCGAGGCGATGCGCGGGGATCGCGACGTCGAACGGCGTGCTCGCCGGGTCGAGCGTGCGCTCGATGAGCACGCTCCGGTCGGAGCCGGGCGCATGCGGCGCCCCGCCGCCCACGAGCAGCGGGAACGGGTCGTCGTCGTGGCGCACCGTGACCACGACCGTGTCGGAGCGGGTGTCGAGCTCCATGGGCGCGCCGAGGGTCACGAGCGTCTGCACGTCGTAGCGCCCCTCGGCCGCCAGCCAGCCCGCGATCATGCCGCCCTGCGAGAACCCGGCCGCGTGCAGCACGTCGCCCGGCCGCGCCCCCGCCTCCTCGAGGGCGCGCTCGACGGCCTCGTACGCCTGCGACCGCTCGCCGCTGTAGAGGCGCACGTTCGAGTCCCAGTCGAGCACCGTGCCGCTCTCGCCCTGCGTGCCCGCGACGTACACGGCGAACTCGCGGCGGCCATCCGCGAGCGTGTACCGCTCGACGCGGATCGTCGCGTCATCGCCGTCGGGCACGCGGGACGCGAGATCGCCGAACGACAGCGGAGCGCGCCCCGGCTCCCCGCGTGCCCCCGGCCGCATCACCGGCTCGGGGGCGCGCCCGCGCAGGGAGGTGCCGTCGGGGATCCGCCCCGTGCGCGCGCGGCGCAGCCCCTGGATGATGAACGGCACGGGCGCGAACATGAGCGGAGCAGAGAGGCCGAACATCCCGAGCAGCCAGCCAGGGCCCCGGTCGATCTGCCGCAGGAACTCGCCGCCGTGCTCGGCGCGCCACGCGCTCAGCAGGCGCTCCGCCTCCTCACCCGCACCGGGGCTCCGCTGCTCGAGCTGCTCCTGGCGCATCCGCAGGAGCTCGGCGAGCGGGCCTCGCGCGTCTGCGTCCTGCTGCTCCATGAGCGCGCGCGCCTGCAGCTCGACCATCTCGTAGGTGTCGGCGGCGAAGCGCATCGCCCGCGCGATGTCTCCGGCGGATGCCGCGTCCGCCGCGACGGTCGAGGCGCACGCGTGCAGCCCCTCGACCGCCGCGAGCACGTCGCCGAGCAGGTGCGCGACGCCGCCGATCTCGCGCGCGAGGTCGCCCAGCCGAGCGGCGTCGCCATCCAGCTGCGCCGCGAGGGTGCGCAGCTCCGAGGGATCGACGGCCACGGCGCCGCCCGAGCCGACGTCGATCATGCCGCGGGGAAGAGCACCGTCGCCGCGGCGGACGGCAGCGCCCGCGCCTCGGCCTCGCACCGGAACGCCGCGCTGTGCAGGGCGGTGAGGAGGTCCCTGGCGGACGCGCGGAACCGGTCGGCCGCCTCCGACCGCCACGTCGTGAGCAGCGACACGCCCTCGACCGACGCCGCCACCTCGCGCAGCTCGCCGGCGATCTCGTCCATCCTGCGCTGGGCGATCTCGATCATCGCGGCCAGCTCGTCTTGCGTCATCATGCGTCCAGGATCGTGCGGACGGCGGCCCGGGAAGACGACGGAGCGGGCGCGTGGATGGCCCGCGCGCGTGTCGCCCGCCTGTGCACGCGGTGAGGGGCCGCGATGCCGCGCTGAGTATGATCGGGAGGGCCAGCCACGCCGCTGTCCCGCCGCTCCCTTCCGCCATCCGCACGCGAGCGCGCGCCAGCCCGTCACCGGAGGCTCATCGTGACCGCATTCCCCACCCAGCCCCTGAGCCCGCTCGACGGCCGCTACCAGGGTGTCGTCTCGCCGCTCGGCGACTATCTGTCGGAGGCGGGTCTCAACCGCGCCCGCGTCGAGGTCGAGGTCGAGTGGATCATCGCCCTCACCGACAACGCCCTCTTCGGCACCGCGCCCCTGTCGGGCGAGGACAAGGACCGGCTGCGGGCCCTCTACCTCACCTTCGGCCAGGCCGAGATCGACTGGCTCGCCGAGCGCGAGGCCGTCACGCGCCACGACGTCAAGGCCGTCGAGTACCTCGTGCGCGACCGCCTGTCCGAGCTCGGCCTCGACGCGATCGCCGAGCTCACGCACTTCGGCTGCACGAGCGAGGACATCAACTCCCTCTCGTACGCCCTCACGGTGAAGCGCGCCGTCATCGGCGTCTGGCTGCCGGCCCTGCGCGCGGTCGTCGAGCGCCTGCGCGCGCTCGCCCACGAGCACGCCGACGCGCCCATGCTCTCGCGCACGCACGGACAGCCCGCGACGCCGACCACCATGGGCAAGGAGCTGGGCGTCTTCGTGTGGCGCCTCGAGCGGGTCATCCGGCAGATCGAGGGCACCGAGTACCTCGGCAAGTTCTCGGGTGCGACCGGCACGTGGTCGGCCCACCTCGCGGCCGACCCGCAGGTGGCCTGGCCGAACCTCGCGCGCGACTTCGTCGAGTCGCTCGGCCTCACGTTCAACCCGGTCACGACGCAGATCGAGTCGCACGACTGGCAGGTCGAGCTGTACGACCGCGCGAAGCACGCCGGCGGCATCCTGCACAACCTCGCGAGCGACATCTGGACGTACATCTCGCTCGGCTACTTCGCGCAGATCCCCGTCGCGGGCGCGACCGGATCTTCGACCATGCCGCACAAGATCAACCCGATCCGCTTCGAGAACGCCGAGGCGAACCTCGAGATCGCGGGCGGCATCTTCACGACGCTCGCGCAGACGCTCGTCACGTCGCGCCTCCAGCGCGACCTCACCGACTCCACGACGCAGCGCAACATCGGCGTCGCGTTCGGGCACTCGCTGCTCGCGCTCGACAACCTGCGCCGGGGTCTCGGCGAGATCTCGCTCTCGCGCGACGTGCTCCTCGCCGACCTCGACGTCAACTGGGAGGTTCTCGGCGAGGCCATCCAGACCGTCGTGCGCGCCGAGGTCGTCGCGGGCCGCTCGCAGATCAGCGACCCCTACGCGCTCCTCAAGGAGCTCACGCGCGGTCGCCGCGTCGGCGCGGCCGAGCTGGCCGAGTTCGTGAAGGGCCTCGACATCGGCGACGAGGCGAAGCAGCGCCTGCTCGCGCTCACGCCCGCGACCTACTCGGGCCTGGCCGAGCAGCTCACGCGCACCTACCTCTGAGCCGGGTCCGGCCATCCGTCGTCGGCGGATGGCCGCAGCGCCCGCGCGGGATCAGGACGATCGCGCCGCGACAGGACCGATCGGCCCCTGCCGTCCTGCTCTCGGCGGATTCTCCTGCGCTCGCACGCCGGGGAACCCCATGCCGCGACGCGTGCCCGCGACGATGTCGGCCACGTTCGCGCGGAAGTTCGGGCAGGTCGAGATGTCGTGCGCGCGGCACTCGAGCGCGTGCAGCGCCATCGCGCGCGCCCGCTCGAGCGCGGCCATGCTCTCGTCGATCTCGGCGAGGTGGCGCTCGAGGATCTCATGCCGCCCGGCCGCGCCCGTGTCGACGAGCGCGCGGATCTGATCGAGGCTCATCCCGGCGGCCTTGCTCGCGATGATGACCGCGACGCGATACGCGTCGGCCTCGCCGTAGCGGCGCCGCCCCGCGCTGTCGCGCTCGGGCGCGAGGAGCCCGCGGTCCTCCCAGTGGCGCAGCACGTGCGTCGCCAGCCCGAAACGCTCCGCCAGCTCGCCGACCGTCCACGCACTTGACTTCATGTCGACATGAAGTCACACACTGGCCTCCTCCCGCAACCCGCACCATCCGGAAGGAGCCGCACATGCACGACGTCGCGATCATCGGAGGAGGCCCGGCCGGCCTCCAGGCCGCCCTCACACTGGGCCGGATGCACCGCTCGGCCGCGCTCATCGACTCGGGCATCTACCGCAACGCCCCCACGAGCGCGATGCACAACATCGTCACGAACGACGGACGCCCGCCCGCCGCGTTCCGGGCTGCGGCACGCGAGGAGATCGCCGCCTACCCGACGATCACGTCGGTCGAGGGGAAGGTCGTGTCGGTCACGGGCGACCTCGGAGCGTTCGCCCTCGAGCTCGAGAACGGCGATCGCATCGACGCCGGCCGCGTGATCCTCGCGACGGGCGTGGCCGACGCGCTGCCGGCCATCCCGGGGCTCGCCGACGCGTTCGGCGACGCCGTCGCGCACTGCCCGTTCTGCCATGGGCACGAGTTCTCGGGCGGACGCGTCGGCATCATCGGGGCCAGCGAGCACACGCCGCGCCTCGTCGCCATGCTCGCTCCGATCGCCGCCGAGACGGTCATCCTGCCCGGTGACGAGCCCGTCGCCCCGGAGGTGGCCGGCGTGCTCACGCGGCTGGGCGCCGCCATCCGATCGGGCCGGATCGCCGAGATCGCGCAGGAAGGCGATGGCGTCGCCGCGCGGTTCTCGGATGGCTCGAGCGAGCGCTTCGCGGGGATGTTCACGTCGACCGCGTGGCGGCAGGCCGCGCCGTTCGCCGCGGACCTCGGGCTCGCCATGAGCGACGGCGGAGCGATCGTCGTCGACGGCTTCGGCCGCACGAGCCGCGCGGGCGTGTACGCCGCCGGCGACATCGCGCAGCCGCCCGGCCTGCCGATGCCGCTGCACGCGGTCGCGGCCGCCGTCGCGTCGGGGCAGCTCGCCGGCGCCGCGTGCGTGCAGGATCTCGTGGCGGAGGCGCTGGGGAGGTAGGGGCGGGCTCAGTCGCCGACGGCGCTCTCGAGCGCGGGGTGCAGGTGCCGCGATCCGATCGCGATGCGGGCCTGCTCGGCGGCGGCGCGCAGGGCCTCGTCGACCGCCGCCCCGCGCGCCGTCGCCGCGAGGAAGCCCGCCATGAAGGCGTCGCCCGCGCCGTTCGTGTCGACCACGGTCGCGGGTGCGGCCGGGACCTCGAACCGCTCGCCCGACGCCGACAGGGCCACCGCGCCCTCCGCTCCGCGCGTGCAGACGGCCAGGCGCGGGCCGCGGTCGAGGCACGACCGCATGAGGGCCCAGGGGTCGTCGGTGCGGTCGTCGTTCATGAAGACGACGTCGGCCGCGCGGACGAACGGCTCGTGGAAGGCCGACGAGCCGTCGTAGTCGTGCAGGTCGATCCACAGCGGGGTCGCGGGCGACCGCTCGACGAGCAGCATCCCGAGCTCGCTCAGGTCGACGACGGCGATGTCGGCCTCCGCCACGGCGAGCGCGGCCGCGTCGACATCCGCCGACGGCGGCGTGGTGGGCGTCGAGACGTACAGCGATACGCGCGCGCCGGCGTCCGTCATGAGGTTGACGTGGCGCTCGGTGCGCTCCGACGCGACCCGGTCGACCGTGACCCCTGCCGCCTCGAGCGCCGCGAGAAGACGCGCGCCGTCGGCGTCGTCGCCGACGGGCGTCCGCAGGCGCACGTCGACGCCCAGGTCGGCGAGGTGCAGCGCCTTGCCGGCCGATGTGCCGCCCGCCGTGTGCCACGCGCGCTCGGCGAACTGCATGTGCGGAACGGGCTCGGGGAGCCGGTCGAGCACGATGAGGTGGTTCCAGGCGGAGGGGCCGCACACGACGACGCGAGGAGAGGGCATGCCCCCCATCCAACCGGATGGCGGGTCAGTCCTCCTCGGTCGAGTTCCGCAGCGCCTCGTCGTCGAGGAGCGGCAGGTCGGCGCGCGTCACGAGCTGCGACGACACCGCGTACTCGACGAGGCGCGCGCGGCGGTTCGTCGCGAGCTTGCCGGGTCCTCCGCGCAGGCCCTGCACGCCCATCCGGTCGAGCTTGTCGCAGACGTTGTCGAGCTTGCGGTTGAACTTGCTCATCGTCCACCCGAGCCGCGCGGCCGCGGCGCTCGACGACGGCAGCTCGCTCACGCTCACGCCCTCGCGACGCAGCATGGGCTCGGCGAGCGCGACGATGAGCACGCGCTGGAGGGGCGTGAAGCTCACCGGCATCACGGTCGTCTCGCCGCTCATCGACGTCTGCACCTGACTCGAGACCGCGTAGTGGGCCTCCTCCGTGTGCAGCCCGATCTCGTACGTCGTGGGGCCGGCGGTGAAGACGATCACGCTCTGCGCGAAGACGACGGGCATGCGGGCGCCGGGCGAGAGCCACGACTGCACCGCTCCGCCCGCGCTCGAGACGGTCGCCGCGAGGCGCGACCCGACGTTCGCGAGCCACCAGAGGCCGTCGTTGAACGACAGCTCGAGGAAGTGCCGGTGGAGGTACTGGTTGTCGTCGACCTCGAGGTCGCCCTCGCGGCCGATCGAGAAGCGCGCTCTCGGGCTCACCGTGAACCACTCGCCGGCGAACTCGACGCGGAGCGGGCGCTCGGCCCCCGGGACGGTGTCGGTGGGAGCGCTGTCGGGAGCGCTCATGAGGTTGTCAGACATGGAGGACCTCCATCGTGCGATCGCCGAAGCGGATGCGGTCGCCTGGGCGGATCGGAACAGGGACACCGACGGCGACAGGGTACTCGACGCCGGTTCGGATGACGCGCGTGCCATTGCCGGAACCGCGATCGAGGACCGCCATCCCTTCGGCCCGCACGTCGAGGGCGAAATGGGTCTTGGACACCGAGCGGGCGTCGTCGCGGACGGGCAGCGCGTAGGCGACGCGCTCGTCGGGCTCGGGTGCGGGCATCCGGCCGACGAGGCAGAGCCCCGAGACGAGGTACTCCTCGCCCGTGTCGAGGCGCACGCGCGCCTGTGCCGGTGCGGATGGCGCGGGCTCGGCCGGCGCGGACGGCACGGGCGCGGCGGATGGTGCCGACGCGGCGGATGGCGCGGCAGCGGATGGCGCGGGCGCGGCGTCGACGCGCGCCCTGGCCCGGCCGCGCGCGGCCTCGAACGCGATCGGGTCGGTCGGGTCGACCGCGCGCAGGTCGATGAGCCACGCGCGCGCCGCATGATCGTGCCAGCCGCGGCGGCGTCCCTCGCGATCCCACAGGGGCGACAGCAGCACGACGGCGGTTCCCACCACGGGCACGACGCCCGCAGAGACGGGGATGCCGGCCTTGAGGACCGCCCGCCAGAATCCGATCGGACGGAGCGTGTCGGCGCGGACGGTGCGCAGCTGCAGCAGCTGCTTGCCGAACGTCTGACCGCGCGAACCGTGCGAGGCGAGCTGCACGAGCCCGTAGACGACGAGGAGGAGCGCACCCGTCGCGGCGATGAGGATCCAGAGGAGCTCGCCGGTGAGGATGGCGCGGGGAGCAAGCGCGACCGGCGCCGCGAACACGGCGGCCGGGAGGGCGTCGATCGCCGCCGCGCCGATGCGGCGCCCGAGCGGCGCGGCCCGGAGGCCGAGCTGAGCGGCGCGGTCGACGCTCACGGGGGTCGGCTCCGGCGCCGCCTCCCGTGCGTCGATGATCGCCCAGCCGCTCATGTCACCCCGCGGGCGTCATCAGCGCCCGGGCGGGCGCGCCTTCGAACTCGAACGATGCGTGGCGCCCGTCGGCCGCCTCGAGCCACACGAAGACACGGCCGCCCTCGCGATCCTCGACGGTCTGCAGGATGGCCTTCCCCACGCCGGCGCCGCCGGCCGCGTCGGGGAACGACGCGAGGCCGCCGGACTGGATCTGCGCGAGCCAGCGGTCATACGCGCCGACGTCCCCGAACCGGGCGGTCCGGCCCGTGCGGATGCGGTGACCCGACGCGCGCTCGACCCAGTTGCGTGCGCGAAAGATCGCGGCATGGGCGAAGAGGAGGCCGAAGAGCCACAGGAACACGAGGGCGATCACGACCCCCACGAACCCCATCCCCGCGCCGCGGAACGGGCGCACGGGGTCGTACCCGGCCTGCGCCATCCCGCTGAAGTGCGCCCAGAACGCGGGCAGGCTCGCCGTGCCGATGATCGCGGCGAGCAGCAGCACGCCCGCGGCGATGCCGTACCCGACGAGCTTCTGTCGCGAGCGCTCCTGCGCGAACCGCTCGGGCTGCGCGCGGAGGAGCCCGCGCTCGATCTCCTGCAGGGCCATCCTCACCACCCCGGGAATCCCGCGCAGCCGAGCGCGAGACGGTAGAAGCCCGTGGACTGGTCGGTGAAGAGCCGGTAGGACTCCGCGGCGTCGCCGCGCTCGAGCGCCTCGACCATGCCGCGCACGGTCGAACGGGCCGTCGGGAGCCAGTCGGCGAAGGCTCCGGGCTCGATGCCCGAGCTGTCATCCTCGAGGATGGCCTGCACCTCGCGCGCCGCGACGAGCGCCTCCGCGATGCCCGTCGGGCTCACCGCGGCGCCGATGCTCACGGCGGTCAGCTGGGTCACCGGCTCGCGCAGCCGCTCGCAGCGCTGCGCGAGGGTGTCCGCGGTCGTCGACACAGTCCTGCTCCGCTCCGTGGGTCCTGCCTCGCCGTCGCGCGGGCGCGACGGCATTCGCGATCCTCCATGCTAGAGGCGCGGGCCATCCGCTCCCCGTCCGCGGCATGGGGAGTTCAGCCCATGCGCTTGCGCGGCACCCGGGACGTGCGCGCCAGCGGGTCGTCCTGCCCATGTCGGAGACCCGCGCCCGGCGGACGCGCTGGCTAGGCTCGAGGCATGTTCGACACGCTGCGGCAGGAACTCGCGCGCCGATCCCTGCACCCTCGGGCGGTGATCCTGCCCGGAGACGACGGCCCCGCGCTGGAGGGTGCACTGCGCCTCTCCCCCGACGCCGACGGATGGCTGCTGGACACTGTCGACTACGGGCGCGCCTTCGCGCTCGGGTCGGCGCCGGACGAGGACGCCGCCGCCACGCTCCTGCTCGCGTACCTGGACCGCCCGATCCCGGAGGAGACGACGCTGCCGGAGGCGGAGGTCGAGCGCGCCGTGCAGGATGCGACGGCGCATTTCGCCGATCTGCAGGACCGCGCGGCGAGCGGCTCGCTCCTCATCGAGCTGCCGTCGGGCGTTGCGCTGGACCGGATCGGCGCTCTCGACGGCACGATGCTCTTCCCCTACGGGACGGCCTACGAAGCACGCTCGCTCCCGCCGGTCGGCGTGCTGCCCAAGGGCTCGGAACGGCATACGTTCCTCACCCGGTCGAACGTGCTCGTGCGCGTCGAGATCGCCCAGCCCTGGTTCGGCCAGCGCGGCGGAGGCCTCCGCTGCACGCTCGCTCAGGACTTCGTCGGCATCCGCGACCTCGTCGTCGGCGGAGCGCTCGAGCGGATCCGCGTCGACGGCTGACGGCCGTTCAGTCGCGCAGGAGACCGAGCGAGGACTCGACAGCGCGCACCGCGACGGACGCGTCGGACGATCGCGCGAGCTCTCGCGCGGAACCCCGCTCGACGCGATAGGCGACGAGCACGCCGTCCTCCTCCGCGATGAGCCATTCCAGCTCCATGTCGCCCACCGCGAGCAGCACCCCTGCTCGACGAGGGAGCATGTCGAGTCCCGCGCGCGCGGCCAGATCCTCTGCGAGGCCCGGGACCGCGGACCGCGCGAGGTCGCCCGTGGCAGCCGGCGCGCCGAACCGCTCGATCGGCGTCCGCTCCCCCCGTGCGAAGTCCTCGTAGTCCTCTCGGCGCACGGTCTCCGCGTCCGCATGCCACACGGAGCCGTCGGGCGCGACGTACACGACGGCGTGCCCCGCTGCCCACACGACCGCGAGCTCTTCCGGACCCGCCGTCACCGCGTAGCGGAGGCTCTCCCGATCGAGATGCTCCCCGCGCTGCGCCGCGAGCCGGCCGAGGAGCTCTCTCGCCCAGGACGCGTGTCGGACCGCACGCGCACCCCAGATGTCGAGCTCGGCCTCGTCGACGAGGGGCGCGTCCGGGCCGTGGGGCGGAGGCGCCGAGAAGCTCGTGCGCATCGTCACCGGCGGCCGTCGCGCGGCCGGAACTGCTCCGGCGGCGTGCGCCGCCCCGACCGGAAGACCTCGATGGCCTCGTGCGGGGGCGCCCCCGACCCCGCGAACAGGACGGATTCATCGGCGGCGACGTAGATCCGCCCTCCGCCGCGCACGGCGTGCGAGACGACGACCGCATCGTCGTCCGGCAGCAGCTCGACGCCGAGCGGAGCCTCCTCCGACACCATCCGCCGCCAGTACGCCACACCGACGTCGATGAGACGCTGCTGCGCCGGGGAGGGTGATGCGCCGCTCACGACGAGGCCTCCTCGAGCTTGCGCTTCAGCCAGTCCGGCTGGTTCTCCGGATCGCGGGGGAACCGCTCCTGGTCCTGCGCCCATGCGCTCGCCGCCGGGGCGACGTGGAAGGCCGGCTCGCCGTCGTAGTCGTACCGGGCTTCGACCGATCCGCTCCGCGACACCTCGAGCTCGAGCGAGAACCAGGTCCCCTCGCCCGGCCGGTACATCGCCGCGCGGAGTCGCCTCCGAGGCAGCGCGACCGACGGAGCGTCGAGGAAGGGCTCCTCGCGTCCCTCCCGCACGAGGGAGATCGTGACATCCGCGACGCCGGCGACGGTCGCGGCGCGGTAGCGGATGGCCTCCCAGTCGTCGGGTGCGGCGCTCGCCAGGGTCCTCGCGATCTCCTCTCGGACCCGCGCTTCGACGAGGAAGGGGGGTTCGACCGCCGCGTCATCAGATGTCGTCATTGAAGAACTCCCTCATCTTCACCTGTCCGTTCTCCGTCCAGCGGACTTGGATGACATCCGGCGTCTTGGCGTTCCCATCGTAGATCGGCGAGATCCGCACCTCGATCGGCGTCTGCGGGTGGGCGCGGCGGAGGTCGGCCCAGTGCTGCTCGAGCGCGTAGAAGCTGTCCGCTCCGCTGTTCTGGTTGACGTCGCGGAGCATCGCGACGAGGTTGACGCTCTCGCCGCCGCCGCCGAACTGATTGCCGAACAGGTGCCCGCCGTCGTAGTCGGCTCCGCCCTGCCGACCGACACGGCTCTGCACGCTCTCCGATCGACGCGCGTCGTCGAAGTCGAGGCTGTCGGTGTGCGCTTCGATCGTCCGGCCCCGATGGTCCGTCTCGAACGTGTGGGTGCTGTTGCCGTTCTCCGTGGTCACGACGTAGGTCGTGCTCGGCTGCGGATTGTGGAGGTCCGGATTCAGTCCGTCCGAGCTGTACGAGGTCTCAACGCGGGTCACCGTGCCGGAAGCGTCGGTGTAGAACGTCCCCCGGCCCTTCACCTCGTAGACGGCGTTCGGCTCCAGCCCCCTCTGCTTCGCGAACGGCGTCCTCGGACGATCCCAGTCGACCGTGTACGTGTGCCGGCCCGCGGCGTCCTGTCCCGTGTGCACGGGCTGCATCCGCCGCCCGCCCGTCCGGTCCCCGTCCGAGCCGTCCCCGTCGGCACCGGCATCCGCGCCGTCGCCTCCGTCGACGACGTCGGACGGGTCGATCGACGCGTCCCAGTTCGTCGCGTCGGGCTCGTCCGGCGGCCACGGCGACCGCGTGCCGTCCTGGCCGTCGACGACCCAGACCTGCTCGCCGTCGAACACCGCGTTGAACCAGTGCCCGTCGAGGTCGTCGCCGCGGTCGACGCCGACGACGCAGTGGGAGCCGGGTCCCTGAGCGCGCAGCGTGGCCTCGATCTGATCCGGCGTCATCGGGGTCTGCGGCAGCCCCGTGCGCGCCTCCATCTCGTCGATGTCGAGCGTGCCGGTGTCGGCATCCCGGATCGGCTGGCCGCCCAGGAAGTCGTGCATGTTCGCCGCGACGTTCCCGCAGTTCTCGGCGTACCCGTTCGAGAGGTCGTACGGGTCATAGCCCGTGTTCGACTGCCCCAGCGCCTCGTCGATCTTGTCGCGGATCTGCTCGGGGCTGTCCTCGGGCGAGGGCGACCGCGGGTCGCGCTCGCCCTCCTGGGCCGCGGGCTGGTCGTCGGAGGCCGCACTCGTCTCGTCCGCGTCCGCACCGCCATCCGAGGCGTCCGCAGCGCCATCCGGGGCGCCCGCAGGGCCATCCGAGGCGTCCGCGTCGTGTCCGGTCGCGGCGCCGTTCCGCGTGCTCGATCCGTCGGACGCGTCCGGGGCATCGGGATCGCGGAGGTGGCCGCCGCGCTCGAGAGCCTCCTGCGACATCGGCCGGCCGCTGCCGTCGAGGATGCGCACCTGCAGGCCGCCGCCCGGCTGCCCGAAGGCCGGCGCGATCCGGGAGACCTCGATCCGCCCGCCCGGAGGGAGGCTCACGAGATCGCGGATCGTGTAGTCCGCGCGGAGGTTGCCCGGCGGAAGGGCGCGCGCCTCGAACGGCGTCCCGGGAAGCGAGAAGTAGTCGCCCTGGGGACCGCCCATGCGATCGAGCTGCCCGCCGTAGTTCTGGTGGAACACGTCCAGGTCGGTGATGTGCCGATACGACCCCGGGTCGCCGCCGTCGTTGCCGGGATACACCGGCCGGTTGTTCGCGTCGGTGTACCGCGACTCCCAGTCCGCCTGCGAGAGCGGGTTGCCGGCGTCGTCGCGCCCGTACGGGGCAGCGGGGTCCGTGACGAGGTGCTGCACGTCCGGGCGGACCGCGCCCGGGTGGGTGTACCGCGGATCGAGCTGCCCGCTGTTGCCCGGCCCGCGCGGGTCGCCGTAGGCCGGATCGATCGGGTTCGACCCGACGGGGCTCTGCGCGCGATCCCACCCGTTCCCGAACTGATCCGGCGAGCTCATCGGGTCGCTGGACGACGAGTCGCTCGACGACGAAGAGCCGTTGCCGGCACCCGCGCCATGACCGCCGGCGGCGCTGCCGGTTCCGGCTCCCGCCCCACGGAACGGCATCGCGCGCGGGGCGGCCAGAACGCCCGCCGCCGCGGTGGCGGAAGCCGCTCCGGCCGCGGCAGCCTCCTCGGCATCCTGCTGCTCCGCGTCCTGCTGGTCCGCGTCCTGCTGGTCGCTCTCGCCGTCGCGGGACTCCTCGGTGTCACCGGAGTCGTCGGTGTGGCTTGACTCATCGGCGTCGGACGACGCGTCGGCGTCAGACTCGGCCGAGGTCGCGGCCTCGGTTCCGGCGCCGTCGCCCGCGCTCTGCCCGGCATCCGCATCGGCCGGCGCCGCGTCCGTCTCGCGCGTCGATGCACGACCGGCGGCCGCGGCAGCGGGCGTCTGATCGCTGTCCGCAGCGGCGTCCGTGCTCGAGTCGGGCGACTCGGTGCTCGTCGAGCTCTCCTGCGGCGAGGCCGCGTCTGCGTTCGAGGCGGGGTCTGTCGAGCTCTCGGGCGATGCGCCCGAATCGTCAGCCGCAGGGGATTCCGCCGAGCCGTCCGACGGAGAATCCGTCTGCGCGCCCGACTCCGGGGAGGTGGCCTCCGGGGAGGTGGCCTCCGGCGAGGTGGCCTCGGGGGCTGTACCGTCCGGGGCCGTGGTCTCCGGTGTGGTGGCCTCGGGAGTCGTGCTGTCCGGCGCGGTGCTGTCCGGGGCCGTGCCATCCGGCGTGGTGCTGTCCGACGTCGCGCTCTCCGGGGTCGCGCCATCCGACGTCGCGCCCTCGGGGGTCGCGCCATCCGGCGTCGCGCCATCCGGCGTGGTGCCGTCCGGGGTCACGCTGTCCGGAGTCGTGCCATCCGGCGTGGTGCCGTCCGGGGTCACGCTCTCCGGGGTCGTGCCATCCGGCGTGGTGCCCTCGGGAGTCGTGCTGTCCGGGGTCACGCTCTCCGGGGTCGTGCCATCCGGCGTCGTGCTCTCCGGGGTGGTGCCGTCGGGCGACGTGGTCTCCGGGGTGCTCTGCGTCGCGTCGGGCGTCGTGCCATCCGTGCCGCTGTCGCCTGCACCGTTCTCCGGGGCAGAGCCGTTCTCCGGGGTCTCGGCCGAGGGGCCGTCGCCGGGGAGCTCGGCCGGCGCGTCGGGGCTCGCATCGGTGGGCACGTCGACGTGACCGCCGTCGCCTCCCGCGCCGCCGCCATCCGCTCCGCCGCCCGGGGTCGGGCCGTCGTAGTCCGACGTGCCCGCTCCGCCGCCGCCGGCGGTCGTCGAGCCGCCGCTGCCCACGCCGCCGGGGGTCGGACCGTCGTAGTCGGTGCGGCCCGTCCCGCCGCCGCCGCCGTTCGACGATCCGCCGCCGACGCTTCCGCCCGTGGCCGGGCTGTCGGGCAGGTTCGTCGTCGTGCTCGCGTTCTGGCTCGGCGAGGCGTTGCCGCTCGTGTCGCCCGCCGGGTTCGGCGTCACCGTGCGCCCGTTGTTGAGCCCGAGGGCGTTCCGGCCCGCGTTCACCGCGCTCGTGCCGCCGCGCATGCCGGTGGACATGACGCCGCCGATGATCATGCCACCCACCGCCGCGCTCAGCGGGTTGAACTCGGTGCCGTTCATCGCGGCATCCACCGCGCCGCTCGCGAGGCCGTCGAGCGCACCGCCCGCCGTCTCGCCGCCGACCTCGCGCAGCCCGCTCCGGAAGCCGGGGCCGCCCGATCCGCCGAGCCCGCGCGAGACCGGGGAGGCGACCGCGCCGCCCGCGAACGCCGAGATGAAGGCCGTGCCGACATCCTGCTGCTGATAGGACGGGTCGTTCTCGTCGTGCGCGGCGTTCATGATCGCCGTCGAGACGGAACTCGAGATCGCCGACTGGAGGCCCTCACGGCCCGCGGCGAGCGCGGCGCGTGCCGTCACCCCGCGCGCCCCGCGCATCGCGCGGAGGGCGTTCTTCAGCTTGTCGATGAGGTTCTTGATCTTGATGGCCCAGCGCACGACGGTCGCGGCGGCCTTGGCGGAGCCCGCGATCGCGCCGAGCCCGAAGGTGAGGGCGCCGAGGATGCCCGTGATCGCGAGATCCACGGCGAGCTCGAGCGCCATCTGCTGCAGGAAGTCCTTCAGCTGCTCGCGCATGATCTTGAGCTGCTCGACGAAGTCGTCGATGCGCGTCGCGAGGCTCTCGGCGTTGCCGGCGATCGCGGTCGTGGAGGCGCGGAGGCCGTCATGCGACGTCTGGACCATCGCCTGCTGCGGCAGGCTCATGCCGCCGATCCACGAGAGCGCGCCGTCGGCGGTCGTGCCGCAGGTGCGCACCGTCGTCGCGAGGGTGATCCACGCGGTCGATCCGCGCGCGAGCTTGTCCTCGTCGCCCGTGGGGATCACGACGCCGACCTGCTGGAGGCCCCACTCGATGATCTCCTGGAACTCGCCGAGCACGCCGGGGAGCCCCGGGCCGAGCGCCGAGGGGGCGTCGATGCCCTTCTCGTCCTTGACCTCGGTCGCCGTCGCCTTCTCGATCGTCGGAGTCTGACCCGCACCGGGAGACTGCGCGGCGCGGTACATCCGCGCGGTGTTCTCGAGCGCGGCGGCCATGATCCAGTAGCCGTTCGCGATGCTCTGGACCGACTGGAGAACGGCCGTGGCGGTCGCGTCGTAGCCGTCGTCGCCGCCGCCGGCGAAGTCCTCGGCGGCGTTGTCGTCGCCGGCCATGCCCGCGACGCCGCTCAGCGATCCCTTCGCGACCGAGACGGCCGATTCGAGCTGCTGCGCGGCGTTCCGATACGTGGCGGCATCGGCCTCGATCGTGGCCGCGGTGATCTTCACTTCTTTCGACATCGTGCCTATCCCAGAGCCGCCGCGAGGGTCGACCAGTAGTCCTCCATCGCGTCGACCGAGGTCTCGTACGCGACCTGAGAGGCGTGCACCTGCTTCTGCAGGCCCTCCGCACTCAGGCGCATGGCCTCGGCGCCGAGCGCCCAGGAGTTGAACGCGCCGAGGAACGCCTGCATGGCGGGCCCCTGCCACTCGTTCGGGAGCATGTACGCGAACCCGGACGCCCCGCTCCGGAGCGCGTCGCAGTAGCCCACGAGCTCGGTCATCGCCTGCTCGAGCGCCTTGAGCTCGGCGGAATCGGCCTGCTGATCGGTCATCGCTCCCCCTGCGTGTCATCGAACGAGAGCTCGACGTCGGCCTGCAGCGACTCGGCCTGCAGGGACGGGCTCTCGAAGCTCACTGCGCCCATCTCGGCCCGGAGCGACTCGGCCTGCAGCGACGGGGCCTCGACCCGCTGCTCGCCGACGAAGGCCTCGAAGGACGGCGCATCGAGCGATGGCGCCTCGGCGCGCTGCTCCGGTGCGGGCCGCTCGAACTCGGCGGGCACGGCGTCGCCGTGGATCGACGAGTCCGCAGCCGGCGGCAGATCGGCGGGAGCCGGGTGCCCCTGGGCGTCGAGCCCGGCGGCGTCCTCGCCCGCGTCCGCACCGCCATCCGCTGGCGCGCCGCCATCCGCTGCTGCGCCGCCGTCCGAGGCGTCGTCGCCGGCGTCGACGGCGTCCTCGGGCTTCTGCACGACGCCGTCCTCGGTCTCGACGAAGCCCGCCTCGAGCTCGCTGTCGTCGCCGTGCAGCTCCTCGACCGACCCGTCCGACAGGAACGGCGTCGTGCCGATCGAGTCGTCGTCGCCGTCGCCGTCGGTGTCGCCCGAGCCGCCGCCCGTGTAGCGGCCCTTCGAACCGCCGAGAGCGCCTCCCCCGAAGCGCTCGACCTCGTCGTCGCCCGCGTAGTCGCGGCCGAAGAACTCGGCCATGTCCTCGGCGCGGGCCTCGCCTCGGGCGACGCCCTCCTCGAACTGCACGGCGTGCTTGCGCAGGCCCTGCACGCTCGGCACCGTCTGCGCCATCCCCTGGCGGAGCCCGCTCTCGGTCGTGTCGTAGCTCACGCCGGCGGAGATGAGGCCGTTCTGCAGTCCGGTCAGCGACAGGCGCACCTGCTCGGAGAGGGCGACGAACCGCGACCAGTTCTGCCGGAACGACTCGGCGTCGTCGCCCTTCCAGTTCTGAAGCGCGTTCTGGACCTGCGAGTCGACCGACGAGATGTTGCCGTCGAACGTCGCGATCACCGAGCCGAGAAGGCCCGCGACCTCGGCGAGCGACTCGGCCCGCACCCTGAACTGCACCATGGAAGCCCCCTACGCAGCGCGGTCGTCGGCGCGGACGCCGACGACCGCGACGGATCAGCCGTTGAACGTCGCGGCGATCGCCGACTCGCTGTCCTCGTACGAGAGCGCGGCCTGGTTGAGGAGGTCGCTGATCCCCTGCAGCGACTCCTTGAGCTGGATGCCCGCCTGGTCCCACTGCGAGTAGAGCTCGTTGAAGCTCTGCGACGCCTGGCCGTTCCAGTCGCCCGCGATGAGGCCCTCGACGAGGGACTTGAGGTTCGACAGCTGCGACTCGATCGACTGCGATCCGCTCGAGAGCTGTCCCGCGACGCTGGCGAGCGACTCGGATGTGACCTTGATCTCTGCCATTTCTTCCTCCGTGGTGTGACCGCGCTGCGCGGTGAAGTCGTGCCCCCTGACCCCAGATGATCGGGGTCGCCTCCACGCTAGCCGCGGGCCCGAAATCCGTCTGTGGGGAGGAGTGCCCAGGCGCAGCCGGCGGACCGGCGGCAGGGGATGTCGCCGGCGTCGACGCCGAGGGCGTCTCCCGGACGCTCTCGACGCCCTCTGCACAGCGCCGCCGTCGACGCGCCGACATCCGCCGGGATCCGCCGGGACCCGCCGGGATCCGCCGGGATCCGCCCCCGGCACGAGCGCCACCACCGCCCAGGTCGCAGTTTGCGGCCCCAAATCGACGATGGGGGCCGCGAACTGCGACCGGAACGCGCGTGAACCGCCAGCCAGAGCTCGCGGTGGCTGTGGAGAGCGCGGACGCGCCTCGGCGCGCTGGTGCGACGGTGAGGAGATGGGCCAGCACCGGATGAACCTCCCGCAGGATCTCGGCGACACCTTCGCCGTGCGCGACGCACGCGCGCTGGGCGTCGGGGAGAAGCGCCTGCGCGCGGCCGATCTCGGGCGCCCGTTTCGCGGCATCCGCACGGTCGACCTGGCTCCGTGCGAGGTCGAGGACCCTTACGAACGGCAGCGGCAGCAGCGGCTCCGACTCGCCAGGGCGTACGCGCATCGCCTGCACCCGGGGCATTTCTTCTGCCGCGAGACGGCAGCGTCGGTCTGGGGCGCGCCGCTGCCCCTCGTGTTCACGCCGGACGGAGCTGTCGCGGACGAGACGCACCTCGGCGTCCACGTGGGTGTGATCGGACCGACGGCGCTTCCTCGCGCTCGAGGCGTCATCCGGCACCGCGCGCAGGCGAAGATGACGTCGCTCCGCGAGCACGCCGGCCTGCTCATGACCTCGCCGGCGACAACCTGGGCCGGCCTCGGAACTCTTCCACTGCCGGATCTCATCGCTCTCGGCGACTTCTTCTGCCGAGTCTGGCGCGAAGGCGTCGGCCGGCCGACGCCCGGACGGCCTCCCCTCGCCACCGTCGCGCAGCTCGAGGCCGCGCTCGCGACCGGCCGGTGGCAGGGAATCGTCAGGCTGCGCGAGGCGGTCGGATGGATCCGTCCCGACGCCTGGTCGCCCAAGGAATCGCGCGTCCGGTTCGAGCTCGTCTGCGGCGGATTGCCGGAGCCGGAGCTCAACGGCGACGTGTTCGACGATTCCGGACGATTCCTCGCCTGCGTCGACATGCTCTACCGCCGCGAGCGCGTGGCTATCGAGTACCTCGGGATGCTGCACGGCGCCTCGTGGGCCCGCGACGTGGAGCGCATCGCGTCACTGCGCGCAGCGGGGTGGACGGTCGTCGAGGTCACCGCACCGCTGCTGGCGAATCCGCGCGAGCTCGTCCGACGCGTGCGTGACGCGCTCGGCAGCCGTCGCGCCTGATCCCGGTCGCACTTCCCGGCCCCAAACAGCCGAATACAGCCGCGAACTGCGACCCCGACAGCCGCGCCCACCACTCCGGTCGCACTTCCCGGCCCCAAACAGCCGAACACGGCCGCAAAGTGCGACCCCGGCAGCCGCACAGCCACTCCGGTCGCACTTCCCGGCCCTGATCCGCCGAATACGGCCGCGAACTGCGACCCCGGCAGCCGCGCCCACCACTCGGGTCGCACTTCCCGGCCCTGAACCGCCGAACACGGCCGCGAACTGCGACCCCAACAACCGCGCCCACCACTCCGGTCGCACTTCCCGGCCCCAAACCGCCGAATACGGCCGCGAACTGCGACCCCAACAGCCGCACCCCCACCCCCGACTCAGGCCGGCGACAGCGCGATGTCGACGTCGCCGACGCGGAGGGCGTCGCCCGGGCGCACCTCGACCCGCTCCTCGCCCACGGGGAGCGGAATGGTCCGGTCGCCGCGGCGCAGCGATGAGCCGTTTCCGGAACCGGCGTCGCCCGCCCGCAGGACGCCCCGCTCGAGTTCGAGGTACAGGTGCACGCGCGACATCGACCGCGTCGTGTCGGCGACCTCCACGGCCTGCGCGCCGAGGGTCGCCGCGGTCTGCTCGGGTCGCCGCCCGATGACCGCGCTGCCCGAGACGATGACGTCCTCCCCCGTCGAGAAGACGAGTCGGACCCGCTCGCCCCACGCCTCGCGCGCCCGGGCCGCGGCACGGGTCGCGGGCGGTGCGATGTCGGGCGGCGTCCACGCGGGGGCGGATGGCGCGGTGGCGGCCCTCGAAGCCGCGGCCGGCTCCGCGGACGGCACGGGTGCCGGCGCCGCCGAGCGCTCCGTCGGCTCCCACCCGTCGTCGGCGGCGCGGTCGGCGCGCGTCGTGAGGACGAGCTGCCCGCACGCGAGGCAGTACATGCTGCTGGGTTCGAGTGTCGCAGCGCAGTACGCGCAGCGTGCCGATGCCATGTCAGCTCCTCACTGGCGGATGTCGGGAACGCGGACGGGCAGCCAGCCGCGGGGTGTGGAGAGCACCCCGCCGCCGATCGGCACCTGCCCGAGCATGAACTTCGGGATGGCCGCGCCCGCGGCCTGGGTGCCGTAGAGCGCGGCCTCCGGGCGGAGCACGATCGCGCGCCGCGAGCGCTTGGCCTCGACGAACGGACCGCCGAAGAGGGTCGACGTCGACTCGGCGTCGACGGCCACGATGAAGACGGCACGGTGCCGCACGCCCGTGAGGGCGTGGTCGAGCGGGGCGTTCTTGAGCTGCTCGACGTCGTCGACCACGAACGTCACGACCCCGGGGAAGGGCGCGAGCACCTCGTCGAGCTCGAGCGGGGTGAGTGCCGTGTTCTCGATGACCGGCACACCCATGTCGCGCGCGAGCTCGCTGAGCGGCGAGGGCCGGGGCGCCACGACGACCGCGTGGTCGCCGCGCTCGGCGAGCTGGCGCAGGATGACGGCGAGCGTCGACGAGCGCCCCGAGCGCCGCGTGCCCGAGACGACGAAGCCGCCGTCGCCCGGCCACGTGAGCGTGCAGCGCGCGAGCCGGTCGCCCCCGACCGCGACGACGATGCCGTCGGGGTCGTCGCCCTCCGCCACGGGGAGGTCGCGCACGGCCGACAGCGCGATGTACTTCGGCAGCGGGTCGACGCGGAACGGCTCGGGGCCGGTCGCTCCCCCGCGCTCGTCGAACGCGTCGCGCACGCGCTCGACGACGCGCCGCAGCGCGGTCGTCTGGGCCTCGCCGCTCGTGTCGCGCCCGAGCACGGCCAGCTGCGCCTCCGCCGCCTCGGCGCCGAAGAGCACGCGTCCCTGGGGGAGATCGGTCGGCACATCCTTCGCGTGGATGCCCGCCGCGCGATAGTCCGCGATGTCGCGCACCGGCAGCACGTACTGCGTGTCGACGAAGTTCGTGACCTTGTCGCCGAACACGCCGCGGTCGCCCGTCATCACGACGCGCACGCCCACGGCGGGGCCCTCGCGCAGGAGTCGGATGAACTGCTCGCGGAAGGCGAGGAGCTGGTCGGGGCCCATCGACGAGAGCAGGCGCTCCCAGCCGTCGACCGCGACGATCGCGAACGGCAGCGCGGCATCCGGCGCGTTCCGCCGCTGCTCGGAGATGTGCCCGACGCCCGCGCTGGAGAGCACCGTCTGGCGGCGCTGGAGGTCCTCGAGGAGGCGCTGCATGAGGCGCGGCAGCCGGTCGCTGTCGAGCTGGGTGACGACCGCGCCGCAGTGCGGGGCGTCCGCGAGCGGCAGGAGGGCGCCGTTGCCGAAGTCGGCGATGTAGAGGTGCACGTCGCCCGGGTCGACCCGCTCGACCACCTGCGCGAGCACGGTGCGCAGCGCCGTCGTGCGCCCCGACAGGGCCCCGCCCGCGAAGAGCAGGTGCGAGCCGGTCGCGATGTCCCACGTGAGCGTGCGCTGCGCCTGCGCCTTCGGCACGTCCTCCAGGCCGAGGACGATCTCGGTCTCCCGCAGCGCCTCCCCCTCGAACCGCTCGACCGGAAGCGTCACCGGCAGCGGGACGAGCCACGGGCTCGGGTTCTTCGCGATGCCGAGCTGGTCCGACGCGGCCGTGATGAGGTTCACGAGCGCGCGCAGATCCGTGTCGTCGTGGTCGTGGTTCTCGGCGTGCGCGGCAGCGGGCGGGTACTTCACGGGGAAGCCGAGCGCGTCCCACGTGATCGGCGCCTTGGGCGGCAGCACCTTCGTCGCGCGCACGGCGCCGGGGCGGATGCCCGCGACGCGCGCCGTCTGGAAGCCCATCGGCGCCGCCGACGGCCCCAGGCGCACGAAGCCGCGCCCGGGGGTCGACGGGCTGATGAGCGCGGCCTCGCCCGAGCCGAGCACGTCCGACGAGTCGTTGCGATCGGTCACGCGCAGGGCGACGCGCAGGTTGATGTTCGACTGCATCTCGGGCGTGACGACGCCGGAGGGCCGCTGGGTCGCCAGCACGAGGTTGACGCCGAGCGAGCGGCCGACGCGGGCGATCCGCACGAGGCCGTCGATGAACTCCGGCAGCTCGGTGCGCAGCTCGGCGAACTCGTCGATCACGAGCATGAGGCGCGCGAGACCGCGGCGGGCTGCCGTCTCGGCATCCTTCGCCCACGCGGCGTCCACGTCCTTCGCGCCCATCTCGCGGAGCACCTGCTCGCGCCGCTTGAGCTCGGCGTCGAGCGACGCGAGCGCGCGCTCGGTCTCGCGCGCGTCGAGGTTCGTGACCATGCCGACGGTGTGCGGCAGGCGCTCGCAGTCGGCGAACGCCGACCCGCCCTTGTAGTCGATGAGCACGAAGTTGAGCGCGTCCGGCCGGTTGGCCATCGCGAGGCCCACGACGAGCGCCTGCAGGAACTCCGACTTGCCCGATCCGGTCGTTCCCGCCACGAGGGCGTGCGGGCCGTCGCGCGAGATGTCGAGGGCGAACTCCCCGTCGGCGTTCGCGCCGACCACGACGTAGGTGTTGCGCGGCTGCGCGTTCCAGCGGCGCACGAGCGGCGACGGATCCTCGAGGTCGATCCCGAGGAGGTCGACCATCCGCACGCTCGTCGGCAGCATCGCCTCGTCGCCCACCCCCGAGACGTGCTCGAGCGAGCACAGCGCCCTGGCCATCCGCTCGCACTGCGGCACCGAGACGCCGTCGAGCAGCACCGACGGGAAGTAGCCGCCCGGCCGCTCGAGCGACGCCATCGACGGATCAGACGGGTCGACGACCACGACGCTCGTCGCCTCCTCGGGCAGGCGCGATCGGTCGCTGTCGAGCGCGAGGACGTGGATGCCGTGCTGCGCTCCGTGCTCGAGCAGCGGCACCATGCCGGGCAACATGCGGAAGCGGCGCGCCCCGTCGACGACGACGAGCACGTCGGTGGGCGCCTCGTAGCCGCGCTGGCCGGCCATCCGCATGCGCACGTCGAGGGCGACGGCGATCTCCCGCAGCCGCTCGCGGCGCGTGTCGTCGTCGTTGCCGATGAGGGCGGGCACGTGCTCGGCGGTGTGCGCGTGCGGGAGCCAGCTCGTCCACCCCCACTCGGCCTCCGCGCCGTCGTCGCACAGCACGATGACCTCGGCGTCGCGGGGGCTGCGCAGCGCCGCGAACGACAGCACCATCGAGCGCGCGAGCGACCGCACAGCGTCGGCCGGCCCCGCCACGCCCACGACGCCCGCGCGGCAGTCGACGGCCACGGGCGCGGGCCCGACGCCGACGCGCTGCTCGGCGCCGCGGTCGCGGCCGCCGCCCTCGAAGCGCACGTCGAGGTCGATCTCGGTCACGCCCACGCGCAGCGCCATGGCGTCGTCGTCGGCCTTGCGCCGCTCCCATAGACGCGAGAGCGGGCGCAGGACGATGTCGCGCACGACCACGGGGTCGGGCAGCCGGTACCAGGCGGCCAGGCGCTGGCGCTTGACGAGATCGCGGATGCGCTCGCCCGCGACGCGGACCTCGTCGATCCACTGCTGCTCGGTCTTCAGCCCCTTCTTCTGCGCGAGCTTGCGCTGCGTGAGGAACGAGCCGATCACCATGATCGGGCTCGCCGCGGCCATGAGCAGCATGACGGGTCGCTGGAAGAGGATGGCCATGGTCACGCCGAGCACGACGGGGATGACGGCCGACAGCCACGGCAGAGGCGACTGATCGGGGTCGTCCGGCTTGTCGCCCGGGAGCTGGATGGACGGCTGCACGGCGCGCGCGGGGACGCGCGACGGGCGGTTGAATCCTCGGCCCCCGATCGTGTCGGTGAGGTCGGCGTCGGCGTGCGGCGCCATGCCGATGCGGAGCACGAGGCTGCCGATCTGGACGAGGTCGGCCGGCACGATGCGCTCGGGCGCGGTGATCGCGACGTCGTTGACGAGCGCCTTCGCCCCGGCCGCCGGGGTGATCGTCGCGAGGAGGGGGTCGGATGGCCCGCCGAGGGCGATCTGGATCGTCAGGTGGGCGGGTGCGAGCGCCGGGTCGGCGACGCGCACGTCGTCGCCCTCGCCCGAGCCGACGGTGAGCGCCTGCCCGCGCTCGACGGGGACGGTCTGGCCCGCGAACGGACCGCCGACGATCTCCAGGCGCACGGTGCGCGGGTCGGGCTCGGGCGCGGCCCGGTCGGGGATGACCGCGCCGGAGAGCAGACCGGCCCCGGCGAGCGGCGTCGCCGGGTCTGCGCCGCCCGCGAGCAGCTGCGGGCTCACGCCGAGCGACTCGGCCACCTCGCCGACGGTCGTCGCCTCGTCGACGTCGAGCAGCCAGGAATCGGCCTGCGCGGGCGTCGTCTGCAGGGTCAGGCGCACGCTCATCGGCTCGCGTCCTCTCGGTCGTTCGGGGTCTTCGGGGTCATCGGGCGCCCACCCGATCGAGCAGCGCGCCGAGCGGTCGGAAGACGCCCGCGGAGCGCTCCGATTCCACGGGCGTCGCCGGCGCGAGACGCAGGGGCACGCGCAGGCCGACGAGCTCGACGTCCTCGTCCTCTGCCGGCGGCTCCTCGCCGCGCGCCTCCGCGGCCTCGACCTCCTTGTCGCGCTGCGCCTGCTGCGCGGCCTCGAGCTCGGCGCGCGGCACCCGCTCCGCGGGCTCGACCGGCTGGGCGGACACGAGGCCCTCCGTGGGCAGGTCGCCGTCGGGGAGCGAGAGCGTCACGGAGCCGGTCGCCTGCGCGCCGCCCTGCGCGATGTGGAAGCTGAACTGATCGGCGCGCGCGCCGTCGCGGGGCAGATAGCGCGCGATGCCGTCGGCGCCGCACACCACCGTCCCGTGCACCGCGTCGCCGCACGAGACGAGAGACAGACGCGCACCCGGGTCGGTCGCCACGAGCCCCGCGAGATCGAACTCGGAGACCTCCCCGGGCGTGAGCGGCGCATGCACGGACTGCGCCACGGGCGGCCGCTCGGCGCGGTACACCGGCACCGTGATAGTCGCGGGCTCCGACCAGGTGCCGTACTGGTCGGCCATCCGCACCGTGACCTCGAGCGGGCCGTCGAACGAGGCCTTCGGGCGGATCACGAGGTGCGTCTCCGTGGCCGTGACCTCGGCGACATCGGACGGCGAGACGGAGAAGACCTCCAGGCGACCGCCTCCCCCGCAGACGAGGCACGTCGCCCCGAGGTCGCTCACGGGGAGGAGCAGGGTGCCGCCGGCCGCGACCGGATGCGGGTAGGCGGCCGACGGGACCGACGGAGCCTCGGGCGCCTCGAGAGACACGACGTACTCCATGGTCGTCGTCGTGCGCCCGTTCGTCATGGGCACCGGCACGATGTCGCTGCCGTAGTCGGGGTCGTACTCCTCCGCGCGCAGGAGGAACCCGTCCGCCGCGCACGCGACGACGAGGTCGGACGCGGCCAGCACGGGCGCGCAGTCCGTCACGGTCCAGCCCTCCGGCGTGTTCACCGCCTTCTCATCGAGATACGGGATGGCGATCGCGTTCGGCCCGCTGTAGGCGGCGGCCGGCGCGACGAGGCTCGCGGCAGAGGCCGCGGCGAGGGCGAGGACGGCGAGGCTGCGGCGCATGCGTCGCTCCTCTCCGTCGCCTCGCCGCGCGCGGACGCGGCGGCTTCCCATGCTAGGTCGGGCTGCCCGGTGTCGTTGGGGGCAGTACTCCCCACCTCCGCCCATCCGGTCGTGCGCGAGAATCGACGGGATCCCATGAACGCGCCATCCGCAGCCCCGCCGCCCGCGATCGGAACCGACGCCGGGCAGACCCGCCTGCGCGCCGACGGCCCGAAGCCGCCTCTCGGCCGCGGCGGATGGCCGCTCCCCGAGCTGACCGCGCGCCAGCAGCGCCCCAAGCGGTGGTGGCGGCACCCCGCTTTCCTCGTCTCGGCCATCCTCACGATCCTCGCGATGCTCGGGATGGCCGCGTGGATGGTCGTCAGCGCGATGCTCTCGAGCGACGTCGTCGTCTCGGACATCGCGCTCACCGTGCAGGACGGCAACGCCCACCTCGACTGGGAGGGGCCCGACGCGGCGTACTCGGTCTACGCCGTGCCCGGCGACGGCACGGCGACCGACCTCAGCCAGTTCGTGATCGAGAGCACCGAGGTCTGGCTGCCGCAGTCGACGGGCGCGTTCGAGAGCGACACGTGCTTCGTCGTGCGCGCAGCGGCCTTCGCCGACCAGCCGGTCGCGCTCGACGCGGCGGCCCTCGCCCGCGAGGGCGCGCAGAGCGTGTGCGTGGCGCAGGCGAAGCGATGAGACAGCGTGCCGCCGCCGCCCTCGTGCTCACGGCGATTGCGCTCGCGCTCGCCGGCTGCTCGGGCGCCGCGGGCGTCGAGGCGGAGCCGCTCGAGGGCGTGGACCTCGGCGCCTACGACCCCGCGCACCCGGGGAACGGACTCTGGCTCATCCCCGGAGAGCAGGCGATCGCGGAGATCGCGGAGGCGGTGCGCGCCGCGGGCGACGTGCGCTACGAGGGCTCGTACACCGAGCTCGTCGTGCACGATGATCCCGAGACGCCGCCCTCGCCCGGGCGCACGGTGTCGGTGACGTTCGCGGGCGACCCCGAGTCGTACGAGGCGAGTCTCGCGGCCGGCGACCTCGCGCTCGACGTCGTCGTCGCCGAGGGCGCCGCGTACGTCCGCGGCAACGACGCGTTCGCGCAGCGAAGCGGGCTCGCGGCGGCGCGGGACGGCTTCGTGTGCCTCGCCTCCGCGAGCGCGCTCGACGACTGGCAGCCGCTGCTGGATCCGTCGCTGCTCGTCGAGCAGCTCCTGCGCAGCGCCGAGGAGGTCGCCGTCATGCCGCCCGCGGCCGACGCCGAGACGACCGAGCTCGTGATGGGCGGCAGCGAGAGCCCGACCGGTCACCTGACCGTCGCGGCCGTGGGTGCGCCGCTCCCTCTCGAGTTCCTCGCGGGAGATGGCTCCGGCGACGGCCGCTTCTCGTTCGCGGCGTGGGGCGAGGACGTCGCGGTGACGGCCCCGGAGGATCTCGCGCAGGGGTGCTGACCTCCGTCGTGCGGCGGATCCGCGCGGCCGGGTCCCGCGCCTAGGGTGGTCACGACGACGACCGGGGAGGTCCCATGTCCCGATGGATGCGCGCGGCGGTCGCGACCGGCGGTCAGGGCTTGGATGGGCTTCTCGCACCACCTGGACACGCCCGGGAAGCGTTGTCCCCCGAAAGGCCTACATCGGAGATATATCGCCTATGAATACGCTGTGAGGCATGAAACGAAAGCTCATGTCCCTGGTCCTCGCTGCTTCGATCGCGCTCGGTGGGGTTGCCGCTACCGCTGCGCCGGCGATGGCGGATCAGGGCACTCTTCCTAGCGGCTGCTCCCTCTCGGCAACCGCACCGGTCGCGTCGTCCACGAAGATCAAGTACAGCGGCCAGGGCTACTGCACCGCGCCCGCCATCTACAAGCTGCACGTCGAGCTCTGGCACTGGTGGTCCTGGCTCCCCGCGGTCGACGTCCACGAGTCGATGGACTGGTCTGGACCGAGCTGGGCGGCGGGCGCGAGCGTGTGCGACAACGGCGGGACCGCCGACTACTTCACGAAGGCCGCCTACTACCGCAACTCGGGCGGCGACATCATCCGCGAGAGCGCCGTTCGCTCGGTCACGCACTGCTAAAGGGTAGGTTCGCTCGAGTGTCACCTTCGACCCTCGAGATCCGCCGTCTGTCTCTTCACCGAGGCAGGCGGCGGATCTACGACAATCTGAACCTGTCCCTCGAAAACGGGATCACGGCCCTGCTCGGACCCAACGGCGCGGGGAAGACGACGCTCCTGTCCGCTCTCCTCCGTCCGGATCTCCTCCGCACCGGATCTGTGCACCTCAACGGCGAGCAGATCACACGGGGCCCCGTGTTGCGGCGCTATCACGCCCAGCTCGGGCACATGCCTCAGGACTGGCGCTACTTCGCAGGGTTCACCGCGCTCGAAAGCGTCGCGTATGTTGCGTGGCTGAAGGGGGTCGCGGACGTGCGGGCGGCCGCCCGGTCGGCTCTTGAACGCGTCGACCTGCTCGACAGGCGCAATCTGCCCGTGCGGAAGATGTCGGGAGGAATGAGGCAGCGGGTCGGTCTTGCCGAAGCGCTGGTGAACGAGCCTTCCGTCGTGCTCCTGGATGAGCCGACCGTCGGCCTCGATCCTGCCCAGCGCGCATCGTTCCGCAGCGTCCTCGCCGCGGAAGCACGCCATCGGGCGGTGCTCATCAGCACCCACCTGACGGATGATGTCCGGGCGATCGCGGACCGCGTGCTCGTCGTCGAAAGTGGTGCGATCGTCTTCGACGGCACCCCTGCTGAACTCGCTGCCCTCGGCGGTGCTGATCATCGAGATCCCGGGGCACTCGAGAGCGGATACCTTGCCGCCGTCAGCGCACGACCCGTCGTCAACACGAACTGAAAGCCCGCCTTGCTGCGCCAGCTCCTCACGCACACCCGTCACTCCAGCACGTGGATCCTCGCCGCGATCATCGCGGTTCTCTCGGTGCTGATCGCGCTGACCACCCGCAGAGACGGTCTCGATCTCTGGCCGGACCTCGTCTCAGGGCTGTCTCAATCCGGCATCTTCACAGGTACTCTCGCAGCGGGCTTCTGCGCGTTCGAATCCTCCCGTTGGGTGCTGCCGGCGTCTGCCCGCCTGGCTGGCTCCGCCCGCTCGCCGCTCTCGGCGCGGATGATCCACGCCGCCGCGGTCATCGCCCCGGTCCTCCTCGGATTCCTTGCTGCGGTCGCCGTCCTCGCCGTCACGGGCGCGGTGACACAGCGCTACGGTGCGCCGTACCTGCCCTGGCTGATGGCTCTGGGTGCCGCCCTCGTGCTGGCGGGAACCATGGGCTACGTCATCGGACTCGTGGGCGGGCGTCGCTGGTACGTCGCCCCGCTCGCAGCGCTGGCCTTCCTCGGGCTGTACATCCTCTCCCGCCTCGTTCCGATGCCGTATGGCGTGAAGTCCCTGTTCCCCGTCATCGTCAACACCGATGGCGTCTTCGTGCGACACCTTCCCACCGCCATGCTGGGCCAGGTCGCGCTCTTCCTCGGTGTGGCACTGATCCTCGTCTGCGGAGTTGGCCGAGGGTGGCGCCATGCTCGCAGGATGGCGGTCGCGGTCGTTGCAGGGGCATCTGTCGTCGCGCTCGCGGGCGGGTTCGCGGTGATCTCCACCAACGGGCAGTACCTCACTGGATACAACAGTCGGGACTTCGTCTGCGAAGGCGATGAGCTCGAGATCTGCCTCAACCGCGGGTACGCCGATGCGATGCCGGATCTTCGCGCGCAGTTCGAGGACTTCAATGACCGGGCCTCGGGAACAGGGCTCGTCGCGACGAAGCTCGAGCAGAATGTCGAAGGCATCGGCGACGAGCCGAGTCCCGGCGCTCGCAGCGTGTACATCGAGCAGAACAATGACTTCGGCATGCAGCTCGCCGTCGCACGCTACGTCAACAAGTACGGCGGGATCATGGGATGCGACCCTGCAGATCTCGAGGCCTTCTACGCCGTGGGCGTCGTCAACACCTGGCTGACCGGGCTCGACGAGCTCGGCATCTCGACCTTCGGCGACGTTGCTCCCGGTAAGGCCGAGCTCGACCGCTTCATGGCATTGGACGTCGAGGCGGGAAACGCATGGTTCCGGGAGCATGAGGCCGACTACATGTCATGCAGCCTGTCGCTCGCGGAGCTCCCGTGACCGGCGCCCAGCTCTTCATCACCTCACGCCGGTGGCTCATCGTCGCGGGGGTCAGCCTCGCGACCGGCCTTCTCCTCTGGGCTGCGGGGCATGCGACATACACGCTGATTCCCAGAGGCGAGTTTCCGATCGCGGTCGCGCAGCAGTTGCCGCTCCTGCCGGCGATCGCGATTCAGGCGACTCTGCATCCCGGGCTTCATACGAAGGAACTCGTCTCGTCGCGGTCGCTTCGCCCCTGGCGCGGCGCCCACATCATCGTTCTCACGACAGCCGCGGCGATCGCCATCGTGCTCGGCACCGCCCTCGCCGCCGCTGTGTCCGTCCCGCCGGAGTTCGCGAACGCGGCTGCTCTCGTACGCAATCTCCTCGCGCTGACCGGCGCCGCCCTCATCGCCTCAGCCGTCGTGGGGCAATGGTTCGCATGGACCGTTCCGCTGGCATGGCTCATCTTGCCGTACCTGTTCATACCCCGCCCGAGCGAAGACCCGATCGGAATCCTCACCCTCACCGCACAGGACGGAGACGAGGCCATCCCCTTTGCCGTCGCGTGCGCCGTCTGGAGCGCAGGCGCGGTTCTTCATATCTTCCGGGCACCCCGACGAATGGCCGCCCTACCCAGATAGGAGATCCGCCATCGGCCGAGGTCATGCGAGGCCCAGGGGTGCTGACCTCCGTCGTGCGGCGGATCCGCGCGGCCGGGACGCGCGCCTAGGGTGGTCACGACGACGACCGGGGAGGTCCCATGTCCCGATGGATGCGCGCGGCGGTCGCGACCGCCATCCTCGCCCTGACCGCGCTCGGCGGCGCGACGGCAGCGCAGGCCGTCTCCCTCGACGACGGCGACCTCGTCGTCGAGGACACCGCCGGTCGCCTCTACCTGCCGCAGCTCGAGGACGCGCTCGACGTGATCGACTTCTACGCGCCCACCACCGTCGCGATCTACACCTACGAGGGCGAGGCCTCCGATGAGATGAACGAGCGCGTCCTCGCGTACGCGCGCGAGAGCCATCCCGAGTGGATCACCGACGACGGCCAGAAGTGGGCCGACGGGCTGTTCCTCCTCGCCCTCGACCCTGAGGGCCGACAGGTCGGGACGTACTTCGGCGAGGACCGCGCCGTGTCGCTCGACGACCAGGCGGCCATCCAGGACGCGACGAAGGACGCGTTTCGCGCAGGCGACTGGACGGGCGGGGTGATCGACGGCGTCGAGGCCGCCGCGGGGATCATCGAGCGCCCCTGGTACGCCTCGCCCGCCGTCATCGTCACAGGCTGGGTGGGCGGGGGCGCGGCTGTAGGCGCGTGGCTCATCGCCCTCGGCGTCCGCGCGAGCCGCCGTGAGAAGGTCGCGGCGGCGCTCACGCGCGGAGGCGAGCATCTCACCCGCGTGACGATGGACCTCGAGACAACGGAGCTCGCGGCGCGCACGCTGCCGTCGGACTCGCCGTACGCGCAGCGGCTCGACCAGCGCTTCCACGACTTCTCGGCCCGCTACCACCGTGCCCTCGAGGAGCAGCGCCGCATCGAGGCGCTCACGAAGAAGGAGCGCTCGCGCGCCGACGCCGTGGAGGCCGCGCGCCGGTTCGCCGACGAGACGGCCGAGATGGACTTCGTCGACGACGCGATCGTGCACGCCGCGGCGCTCCTCACGAAGTCGCACACGTGGGAGCGCGCGTGGGCGGCGCAGGTCGATCCGGTGCGCGAGGACCTCGCGGGGATCACGGCGCTCGTGGAGGACCCCGCGGCGGCGGAGCTCGCGACCGCGCACGCGCTCACGGCCTTCCGGGCGGAGGCCGAGGCCGAGCTCGAGCGGCTCGGCGCCGGACTGCGCGCGGGCTCCCTCGAGCCGGGCGACGCGCTCGCGGCGCTGGAGGCGCTGCGCGCGCGGCTCTCGGACCTGCTCGCCGATCACTCGCGCGCCCTCATCGCGGCGTTCGCGCAAGCCGACTCGGAGCGCGAGGCGATGGAGGCCGAGCTCGAGCGCGAGCGCCAGACGAACCGCGCCCGCACAGGCTCGATCCTCGACACGGTGTCGACGCCGGGGCAGTACTGGAGCCCCGTGGCCTTCAGCGCCGGATACTCGGCCGGCGTCACGCAGGTCGAGAGCGACCGCAGCGCCGCGTCGTCGTCCTCGTTCTCGAGCGGCGGCAGCGCGACCGGGTACGGCTCGAGCGGCGGGAGCTTCTCAGGCTCCGGCAGCTCGTCCCGGTTCTGAGCACGCGGAGCGCGCGCCAGAGCAGGAGAATCCGCCCACAGCAGGATGGATTCGGCGACGACGTCCTGCTGCCGCGCGATTCGCCTGCGCCCGGCGGTGGCGCGGGGCGTGGCAGGGCGGTGGCGGGGCGGCGGTGGCGCGGGGCGGCGGGGGCGGGGCCGGGTGGGCCGCGGGGACTACTTCGCCTCTGGCTCGTCCTCGTCGGGGAGGAGCACGGGGCGGTCGATCGTCTTCGTCACGTCGGCCGGGTCGACCACGAGGAGCAGCATCGCGACGACGAGCAGCACGACGATGAAGACGATGCCCGCGATGATCGAGGCGACCGTCCAGGCCTGGGAGATGACCTCGATGGGCTGCTGCGTGAACGCCCCCATCGACATGGCGCCCACGAGCAGCGCGAACACGGCCGACCCGAAGGCGATCGCGAGCAGCTGGACAGGGCGCATGAGCGCGCGTCGGGTGGGCTTGTCGGTCACGGACGGTCCTCCGAGGTGCGGGGGTCGCCCCCGCTGATGGGTGCGGCGGTCTCCGCCGACGCGGCGGACGGCGACGCGGGCGAGAACCCGGCGATCGCGAGGAACACCGCGACGATCGCCGCGTAGCCGCCGAAGAGGCCGACCGCGATGATCTCGCCGGTGAGGGTGAAGGTGCGTCCGGCGTCCTCGATGAAGTAGTCGAGCGCGTATCCCGAGGGCACGAGCAGCGTCGCCGCGCCGATGACGAGGGTCAGCACGCCGATCGTGAGGGTGTCGCGCGCGACGATCCTCTCGCCACGGCGGCGCTGGGCGACGCCGAGGCCCGTCTCGAGCGCTCCTGCGACGAGCGCCCACACGGGGATGACGACGAAGTAGAGAGCCGGGCCGCGCAGGCTCGTGATGCCCGCGGCCATGCCGGCGAAGAGGTGTGCGAAGGCCAGCAGGGCGGGCAGGACGCGCTGCCCCGCGGACGTGACCATCCAGGTGCCGAGCCCCAGCACGACGGCGGTCGCGATCGCCCACCCGCTGAAGACCGAGAGCCCGACCGCGGCCGAGTGATCGGGCGAGAAGGTCACCATGAGGGCCGCCAACGCCGCGATGAGCGCGCGCAGCAGCTGGACGTGGCGCGTGCTCGGGGCGAACGGCTGACGTGCGGGCATGGTGATGGGACCTCGTGCGTGCGAAGGGACACGTCCAGTCTAGGGAACCCGCCCCTGGGAACGGCCCGTCACGCGAGGGAGGGGCTCGTGCGCTCCCCTCCCTCGCGTGACGATCAGACGCGCGCGACCGGGTTCGGCATCTCACCCGCGTACAGCAGCGACTCCGCCTGGTTGGCGAGGTCGACCATCTGGAGCGTGTTGCGCAGCTGCAGGCGGTTGAGGCACGAGTGCGCGAAGGACCCGGCCCTCAGGTCGACGTCGCCCGCGAGCCCGCGCGCGAGGTCGGGGTGGTCGCCTTCGTAGCGGTCGAGGCACTCGGCCACGAGCCGCCAGAACGACGGGGCAGGGAGGAGCCCGTCCGCATCGAGGATCGCCGCGAGGTGCCGCAGGACGCCGTCGAACACGTCGGTGAAGATCGCGAGGGCCTTCTCGCTCCCCGGCGCCTCGGCGCGGATGCGCTCGACCTCCGGCGGCAGGCCGCGCGGACCGAGCACGGCGACCTCCTCGCCGATGTCCTTCATGAACGCGCGCGCGACGGTGTGCTCGCGCAGCACGAGGATGAGGTTCTCGCCGTGCGGCATGAACGCGAGATCGTGGCCGAGCACGCCGTGCACGAGCGGCCGCAGGTACGCGTGGAGGTAGGCCCGCAGCCACTCCTCGGGCGATCGACCCGACGCCCGGATGAGAGTCGTCGCGTAGGCGGAGCCCTCGTGATCGCGGTGGAGCAGGGCGGCCATCGTGACGAGCCGCTCCCCCGGGCCGATGAGCGGCACGGGGCTCTCGCGCCACAGCGCCGCGAGCATCTTCCGGTGGGGGTTCGGGGTCGGCGTGCGGTGGTAGATGTCGCCCGTGTACCCGATCGCCGCACGCTCGCGCAGCACGGCGAAGCCGGCCTCCGCGAAGGTCGCGTCCGACGCGACGGTGCCGGCGACCCAGTCGTTGATCGCGGGGGTGTCGCGCATGTACGCGGGCGAGAGGCCGCGCAGGAAGCCCATGTTCTGGATGGCCAGGGCCACCTTCACATAGGGAGCGCCGGGCCGCGTGAGGTTGAGGAACGTCCGGATGGACTGCTGCGCCTGGTACTCGTCGGCGCTCCGCCCGAGGAGGACGAGGTGACCGCGCGCGACGTCCGCGGCGAAGGTGACCGGGAGACGGTGCTCCGCCTGCCAGGGGTGGAGCGGGAGGAGATGGAAGCCCGCGGGGTCGTGACCCGCGTCGGCGAGGCGCTCCGCGAAGGCGCGCCGCTCGTCGGCCGTGAGCGCCTGCTCGAGGTGCGTCGCCTCGTCGAGACCGCGCCCGAGCGACAGGTGCGTGTGCTCGCGGGCGGCCGCGACCCACACGAGGCGCGTGCGGCGTCCGTTCTCGGGCGCGAACGCGCTCCAGTCCGCGTGCGAGAACCCGATGCGCCCGTTGTTGGCGAGGAAACCCGGATGCCCCTCCGTCATCGCCGCCTCCGTCTCGGGGAAGCTCGCCTCGAGCAGGCCCTCGGCGGTCGGCGACGCGCCGTCCAGAGCGCGCTGGCGCTTGCCGGCCGCGCTCGCGAGCGTCGACGAGAGCTCCTCGAGGTAGACCGACAGGAGCTGATCGGGGATGCCCAGCCGCGGCTGGAGCTCGAGGATCAGCTCGAGCACGTCGAGCTCGAGCTCGGCGCCGTCGCGCTCGCGCCGCACGCTCGCGGGGTCGATCGCCCAGTGCTCGAGGGGGAGCAGGCGGGCGCGGAAGGTGTAGCGCACGTCGCCCTCGGCCACCTCCCACCGCCCGTCCGCGAGCGGCGTCGGCGCGATGAGCCGCTCGTGGGAGAGCTCCGAGAGCGCCTTCACGACGAGGTGCCGATGCGCGTGCGCAGCCAGGTCGGCGGTGAGGTGCGGCAGCGGCGAGCGCTCCCCCGCCCAGCCGGCGCCCAGCGGGCTCGCCGCGAAGTCGTCGCGCGTGCAGACGCTGAGCGCGGCGCGCTTGACCCGCCCCTCCGCGAGGAGGTCGACCTCCCCGAGCACCCGGAAGCCCGCGGCGGCGTTCTTCGCGAGGATCGGCTCGTTGCGCACGTCGGGCTCGACGACGACCCGGCTCCGGCCGAGTCCGCCCTCCCGCGGCGTGCCGAGGCAGAAGCGCATCACCCCGCGCATGACCGCCGACGTGAAGCCCGTCTTCGGGTCGCCCGCAGGCGGCGCGATGAGGAGATGCATGCCGATGTCGCCGGGCTCGGCGCGGAACACGTCCGGCGGGAGCAGCGTGTCGGGCTCGTAGGTCTCGACGTAGAACGCGGCCTCCCCGTCGACGCGCCCGAGCCATCCCCCGTGCCTCGCGTCATCCGCGATCGTCTCGAGGTACGCGCGGACCTGCGCGACGTCGAGGTCCGCCATCTCCCAGAAGCGCGAGCGCGGATGCGCGAGCCACCGCTGCAGGCGCGCTGCGTCGCGCGCGGGATCGATCGGCTCGATCTCGACGGCGAGCCGGGCGGAGACGGCCGTCGCGCTCATCGCGCCGCCTCCTCGAGCACGCGCGCCGCGCCATCCGTCGCCGCGCCGTCACCGGGGACGCCGAAGGTCTGGAACGCGATCCTCCGCTCGATCGGGTACGGCTCACGGCCCGTGATGGCCGCGAGCACGACCGACGCCCGCCAGGGCCCGAAGCCGAGGTCGGGCGCCGTCACGCCGTGCGTGTGCTCCTCGCCGCCGACGACATGGATGCGCTCGGCGTCGTCGACGGCGTACGTCCGCGCGACGTCGAGGCGGCCGCGGCGATCCCTGCGCACGCGATGCGCGACCGGGTCGAGGAAGTCGGGGACCTCGGCGCGGTAGCCGGTGGCGGCGACAACGGCCCTCGTGCGGTGCTCGTGCGTCCGATCGAGCTGCGCGTGGCGCAGGGTGAGCACGTGCTCGCCCGTCTCGACGTCATGGCGCGCGTCGACGACCTCGGTGTCGGTGAGCAGCGTGGACGGCACCGTGCCGTCCGCGCTCGACAGCCGGTAGAGGGTGTCGTAGATCTCGTCGACGAGGTCCGCGCTGATGCCCTTGTAGAGCCCGCGCTGCTCGCGGCCGAGACGCTCGCGCAGCTCCTCGGGAAGGGAGCGGTAGTGGTCGGTGTACTCGGGCGACGTCATCTCGAGCGTGAGCTTGGTGTACTCCATCGGGAAGAACCGCGGCGAGCGCGTGACCCAGTCCACCCGCCCCTCGCGCGCCTCGAGCAGGTCGCGGTAGACCTCGGCGGCGGACTGCCCGCTGCCGACGACCGTCACCGCGCCGCTCGCGAGGAGCGCTGCGCGGTTCGGGAGGTACTCGGCGGAGTGGACGACCGGGCCTGCGCCCGCGCCGGACAGCCTCTGGAGAGCCGACGGCAGCACGGGTCGTGTGCCGACGGCCAGGACGACGTGCCGCGCGAGATGCTCCTCGATGCCGCGCACCCCGCCATCCGGCCCGCGCACCTCGGCGCGGACGCGGAGCAGGTCTCCGGCCTCCTCCACGGCGACGACACGGCGGCGCCAGCGCAGCGTCGGCAGCTGCGCCGCGACCCAGCGGCAGTAGGCGTCGTACTCCGAGCGCAGCGGATAGAAGGACTCGCGGATGTAGAACGGGTAGAGCCGCCCCGTCGCTTTCAGGAACGCGAGGAACGAGTACGGCGAGGTCGGGTCGGCCATCGTCACGAGGTCCGCGAGGAACGGCACCTGGATGGTCGCGCCGTCGATCATCATGCCCGGATGCCACCGGAAGCCGTCGGCCTGGTCGAGGAAGACGGCATCGACGTCGGGCAGCGGCTGCGCGAGGGCGGCGAGCCCGAGTCCGAACGGGCCGATGCCGATCCCGACGAGATCGCGGACCGCGCTCATCGGCCGTCCTCCTCGGCGATCAGGCGCGGGAGGCGCGGATGGACGTCGCGGCACGGCGGATCGTCGCGCGTCGCGAGGGCGTCGCCCGCGAGGAGCCCGTGCGCCGTCGCGCGCACGAGGTCGAGCACGGCCTCGATGTCCGCCAGAGTGGCGTCGGGGTTCAGCAGCGTCAGTTTGAGACACGGGACGCCGTCGATGACCGTCCGGGCGACCATGGCGCGGCCCGACTGGAAGAGCACGCGGCGCACGAGCGGGACGAGCCGGTCCGCGGTCGCGTCGTCGACGCCATCCGGCTGGTAGCGGAACAGCACCGTGCTGAGATCGGTCGTGCCGACCGGGCGCAGCTCGGGGTCGGCGTCGAGGCGCTCGCGCACACGGCGGGCCAGCGCGCAGACGTCGTCGAACATCCGCCCCACCCGGTCGGGGCCCAGCGCGCGCAGGGTCGTCCACAGCTTGAGCGCGTCGAAGCGCCGCGTGGTCTGCAGCGAGCGGTCGACCTGGTTCGGGTCGGCGTCGTCGGCCCGCGCCTCCTCGACGGGGTTCAGGTAGTCGGCGTGCCACGCGGCGGCGAGGAGGTCGGTCGCCTCGCGCACGATGAGCGCGCTCGAGGACACGGGCTGGAAGAACGTCTTGTGGAAGTCGACCGTGACCGAGCTCGCACGCTCGATCCCGTCCAGCAGCCCGCGCCGTGTGGGCGACACGAGCAGGCCCCCGCCGTACGCGGCGTCGACGTGCAGCCACACGCCGTACGCGTCGCACAGACCTGCCGCCGGACGGATGGGGTCGACGATGCCGCGGTCGGTCGTGCCCGCGGTGACGACGACGGCCATGACGACCCCGCCCGCGCCCGTCGTCTCCGCGAGCGCCCGTGCGAGCGCCGCGGGATCCATCCGCCCGTCCGGGTCGACCCCGACCGGCACGACCGCGTCGGCCGAGAGCCCGAGAAGGTGCGCGGACCGGGCGACGGAGAAGTGACTCGCGGCGGTCGTGAGCACGCGCAGCCGCGCCATCGCGCGTCCGCGGTCGTCGACCCCGCGCAGCGCCTTCTCCCGCGCGAGGAAGAGCGCCTGCAGGTTCGACTGCGTGCCGCCCGAGGTGAAGATCCCGTCGCCGTCAGCGAACCCGATCCGCTCCGCCGTCCAGGCGACGAGGCGCCGCTCCATGAGCGTCGCGACGAGGGACTGGTCGTACGTGTCGACCGAGGTGTTGATCGCCGCGAGCATCGCCTCGGCGGCGACGGCCGGGAGGACGACCGGGCAGTTGAGGTGCGCGGCGTAGGCCGGGTGGTGGAACCAGACCGCGTGCTGCGCGTAGAGCTCGTCGGCCTCGCGGAGCGCCGCCGCGCTGCCGATGCCGTCGTCGTCGAGCGCGACGGCGTCGACGAGCGCCTCGAGCTCCCGCCGCTCGGCACCCGAGGACGGGGCGGTCGTCATCCGGAACCGCGCCGCGACGGCGTCGACGACGCCGTGCACGAGCCGCGCGTACTCGTCCGCGGTCCGATCCGTCAGCAGCGCGGTCGCACCGGCTGTCTCCCCCGCGGCGCTCCCGCTCGTCTCCGGCAGAACTCGTGCCATTCGCGTGATCCTCCATGCTCGTCTGTTACTTAGGCTTGGCTAACCTAAGGCACGGCAGCGGATCCGGCGAGTCGCCGCTGCACGGATGCCCGGAGAGGCGCTGAGAGAATGGAGGGCATGACGCCCCAGAGGGAAGAACTGATCGACCACGCCTGCCTCATCGTCGACGGCCCCGACCAGTCGGGGGTCGTGGCCGCGATCGCCGCGCTCATCGCGCGCAACCAGGGCAACATCGTGTCGCTCGATCAGCACTCGACCGACCCCGAGGGCGGGAAGTTCTTCCAGCGCGTCGTGTTCCATCGCCCCAACTTCCCGGTCGCGAAGGACGAGATCGAGGCCGACCTCACCGCGACCCTCGCGCCGCTCGGCATGAACTGGACGCTCAACGATCTGTCGATCCCGAAGCGGATGGCCATCCTCGCCTCCAAGGACGACCACTGCCTGCTCGACCTGCTATGGCGCCATCGTCGCGGCGAGCTGCCGGTGAGCATCCCGATGGTCATCGCGAACCACACGACGACCGCCGAGGACGTCCGCTCGTTCGGCGTGCCGTTCTTCCACGTGCCGTCGCAGGCGGGGCCGGACAAGTCGCAGTCCGAGGCCGAGATCGTCCGGCTGCTGAAGGGCAACGTCGACTTCGTCGTGCTCGCCCGGTACATGCAGATCCTCTCGAGCGACTTCCTCGAGCAGGTCGGCGTGCCGGTGATCAACATCCACCACTCGTTCCTGCCGGCGTTCATCGGGGCGAACCCGTACCGCAAGGCGAAGGAGCGCGGCGTCAAGCTCATCGGCGCGACGAGCCACTACGTCACCGAGGACCTCGACGAGGGTCCGATCATCGAGCAGGACGTCGTGCGGGTCACGCACGCCGATTCGGCCGACGACCTCCGCCGCCGCGGAGCCGACGTCGAGCGCGCGGTCCTCTCGCGCGCCGTGCTCTGGCACGCCCAGGACCGGGTCATCCGCCACGGCAACCACACCATCGTGTTCTGACCCTCTGACCCCCGGGTCTTCTGCCCCCTCTGCATGTCTCACTCGCCGCGGGAATCCCGCCGCCATTCCCGCGGCGAGTGAGACACGGTGAGCTCCCTGCTCCGACCTGGGCGGGCCGATAGCATCGGGCTGGACACGAAGGAGACCCATGCGCGCGCTCATCGCCACCGGAACGGGCCGCTACGCCGACCCCTGGCATCCGTACACGAAGACCAGCCCGCTCATCGCGGATGTCCTGCGCGAGGCGGGCTTCGACGTCGAGATCGACGAGGACGTCGACGGCGCGATGACCCGGCTCGAGGGCGTCGACCTGCTCGTCGTGAACGCGGGCGACCCGTGGCGATCCGAGACGACCGAGCCGCTCCCCGGGGCCTCCGTCGACGGCCTGCACGCCGCGCTCGAGCGCGGGATCGGCGTCATCGCCGTGCACGCGGCGCTCTCCTCGCTGCGCGACTACCCCGACTGGCCGGGCGCGATCGGCGGGATGTGGGTGCCGGGCATCTCGTGGCATCCGCCCCTCGACCGCGTGCGCATCGCGGGCGACGCGCTGCCCGACGGCACGCGGATCGACGACTTCGACGTCGAGGACGAGCGCTACACACGTCTGCAGGCCTTCGGCGAGCGGATGGTCGTGGCGCGGCACGAGACGGAGGGCGAGAGCCAGCCGACCGCGTGGGTGCGCGCGCACGGCGCGTCGCGGGTCGCCGTCGACGCTCTCGGCCACGACGAGCGGTCGTGGGCCTCGGATGGCCGCCGCGCGCTCTTCGCGCAGCTCGCGCGCTGGGTGACGTCCCGCGACTGACGCGACCCGGCCGCCTGTCAAGACCCTGCCGCCTGTCAAGACCCGGGTGGCGCAGAGGGGCCGCGGCTAGCGTGGGGTCATGACGTCTCCGTACGACTCCCGGCCCTGGCTGTCCGCGTATCCGCCGGAGGTGCCGCACGAGATCGGCGAGGTCACCCAGACCCTCGTCGACATGATGGACGCGAGCGCCGCCGCCTTCGGACGCCGGACCGCGCTCGAGTTCTTCGGCGCCGAGACGAGCTACCGCGAGCTCGGCGAGCAGATCGAGCGCGCGGCCGAGGGCCTGCGCCGTCTCGGCGTGCGACGCGGAGACCGCGTCGCGATCGTCCTGCCGAACTGCCCGCAGCACGTGGTCGCGTTCTACGCGCTTCTGCGTCTGGGAGCCATCGTCGTCGAGCACAACCCGCTGTACACCGCGCGCGAGCTGCGTCATCAGTTCGAGGACCACGGCGCGCGCTTCGCGATCGTGTGGGACAGGGTGCACGACACCGTCGCGGGGTTCCCCGACGACGTGCGCGTCGAGGGCATCGTGAGCGTCGATCTGACGCGGGCGCTCCCGTTCGCGATGCGGCTGGGCCTCCGCCTTCCCCTCCCGTCGGCACGCGCCGCCCGCGCGAAGCTCACGCAGCGGCCATCCGCCCGCCGGGTGACGACCTGGGAGTCGATCGTCGGCGCGCGCCGCCTGTCGCGGAGGACGCCTCGCCCCGCGCTCGACGACATCGCGCTTCTGCAGTACACGAGCGGCACGACCGGCTCACCCAAGGGCGCCATGCTCACGCACCGGAACCTCCGCGCGAACGCGATGCAGGGCGAGGCGTGGGTGCCAGGGCTCCGACCGGGTGCGGAGACGTTCTACGGGGTCCTCCCCCTGTTCCACGCGTACGGCATGACGCTCTGCCTGACCTTCGCGATGAGCATCGGCGCGCGCCTCGTGCTCTTCCCGACGTTCGACGTCGACCTCGTCACGAAGGCCGCGCGCACGAGCCCGCCGACGTTCCTGCCGGCGGTCCCGCCGATCTACGACCGTCTCGCGCGCGCGGCCGCGCAGGGCGCGATCGACCTCAGCTCGATCCGCTTCGCCATCTCGGGCGCGATGAGCCTCCCGACGGCGACCGTCCGCCGCTGGGAGGAGATCAGCGGCGGCGTGCTCGTCGAGGGCTACGGCATGACGGAGTCCTCCCCCGTCGCGCTCGGCAACCCGATGGGACCCACGCGCCGCCCCGGGACGGTCGGCGTCCCGTTCCCGAGCACCGACATCCGCGTCGTCGACCCCGACGACCCGACCAAGGACCTGCCTCCGGGCGAGGCGGGCGAGCTGCTCCTGCGCGGGCCGCAGGTGTTCTCGGGCTACTGGCAGCGCCCCGCCGAGACGCGCGCGGCGCTGCTCGAGGGCGGATGGCTGCGCACGGGCGACATCGCGACCGTCTCACCCGACGGGTTCGTGACGATCGTCGACCGGCTCAAGGAGCTCATCATCACGGGCGGGTTCAACGTCTCGCCGAGCGAGGTCGAGGAGACGCTCCTGTCGCATCCCGACGTCGTCGACGCAGCGGTCGTGTCGCTCCCGCGCGGGCAGGGCGGGGAGTCCGTGGGCGCATCGGTCGTGCTGCGCGAGGGCGCGGCCGCGGAGCCCGAGGCGCTGCGCGACTTCTGCCGCACGCACCTCGCCGCCTACAAGGTGCCGCGGCGCATCGACGTCGTCGACGAGCTGCCGCGCTCGCTCGTCGGCAAGGTCCTGCGACGCGAGGTGCGCGAGCGGATGGTCGGAGCACGCCCGTAGCGCACCTCCGGAACGCGACAGGGGCTCGGCCGAAGCCGAGCCCCTGTCGCATTCGGGGTCGTCAGACCCCCGCCTTGCGCTCCTCGTCGTCGCGCTCCTCGTCGCGCTCGTCGTCGGGAAGGCGGTCGCCGCCCGGCGCGGCCGAGCCGCCGAGATCGGGCTCGCTCTCGTCGGAGACGATCGGCATCGCCTCGGTCTTGGCGTAGAGCTCCGTGAACTCCTCGTCCACGACCGGCTCGACCCACGCGAGGTCGTCGCTCGAGTGGTCGTACGGAGCGGGGACGAGCGCGAAGTCGTCGCCGTACTCCTCGAGACCCGTGCGCACGCTGTGGCGGACGGCGCGCTCGGCGTACTCGTCGCGGAGGATGAGCGGGTCGCGGTGCAGGTCCTTCATGAACGCCACCATCATGAGCGCCATGATGACGGCGAACGGCAGCGCGGCGATGATCGTCACGTTCTGGAGCGCGGTCAGGCCGCTCCCCTCCTCGCCCGACACGAGGAGGATGGCCGCGATGACGCCGACGAGGGCGCCCCAGACGATCGTCACCCAGCGCGTCGGCTCGGGGTTGCCGCGCTGCGACAGCGTTCCCATCACGAGGGAGGCGGAATCGGCGCCGGTCACGAAGAAGATCGCGACGAGCACCGCGAGGATGACCGTCGTCACGCCCGCGAGAGGGAGGTTGCCGAGCACGCCGAAGAGCACGCTCTCGGGCGGCGAGACCTCGAGCCCGGCGCCGTTCATCTGCTGGTCGATCGCGGTCGTCCCGAAGATCGCGAACCAGATGAACGAGATGACCGACGGCACCACGACGACGACCGACACGAACTGGCGCAGCGTGCGGCCGCGCGAGATCTTCGCGATGAACATGCCCACGAAGGGCGACCACGAGATCCACCAGGCCCAGTAGAAGATCGTCCAGCCCGAGAGGAACGCCTGCACCTCGGGCCCCTGCGAGCCCGAGCGCGCGGCCATCGTCGTGAAGTCGGTGAGGAACTGCGCGGCGACCGACGGGATGATGTTGATGATGAGCATCGTCGGGCCGACGAAGAAGACGAAGAACGCCAGGAGCAGCGCGACGACGGCGTTGATGTTCGAGAGCGCGCGGATGCCGCGCGAGACGCCCGACACCGCCGACGCGATGAAGGCCGCCGTGAGCACCGCGATCACGCCGATGAGGAGGCCGTTGCCGACCTCGCCGATCCCAGAGATGAGCTCGACGCCGTGGCCGATCTGCAGCGCGCCGAGGCCCAGCGACGCGGCCGTGCCGAACAGCGTGACGATGATCGCGAAGACGTCGATCGTGCGTCCGACCGGACCCGTCGTCCGCCGCTCGCCGAGGAGCGGCGCGAAGATCGACGAGATGAGGGGCGTGCGCCCCCGGCGGTACGCGCCGTACGCGATCGCGCCGCCGACGAGCGCGTAGAACGACCAGGCCTGCGGGCCCCAGTGGTAGAGCACCTGGGTCAAGGCCGTGTGCATCGCCTCGACGGTGCCCGCCTCCGCCGTGTTCGGAGGAGGCGACTCGAAGAAGGTCAGCGGCTCGGCTGCGCCCCAGAAGACGAGGCCGATGCCCATCCCGGCGGCGAAGAGCATCGATATCCAGGAGAACACCGAGAACTCCGGCTCCTCGTCATCGCGCCCCAGCCGGATGCGGCCGAACCGGCTGAAGCCGATGTACAGCATGAAGACCAGGACCACCGTCGCGATGACGGTGAAGAACACCCCGACGTACTCGATCACCCACGAGAGCACGCTCGAGGCGGTGCCCGCGAGGTTGTCTCCTGCCGCAACGCCCCAGACGATGAACGCGATCGTGACGACGATCGCCGCACCGAAGACGACCCGGTCCGTCCGGAAATCGCGGCCGGTCTGCTCGACCCCGATGCCGGGGATGAGCGCCGGGTGGACTCCCTGCGGTGCCGGGTCGGCGATGTCACGGACGATTCTCTTCGCCGCGTCGGCGGGCCCCGATGGCTTCAGGGGCGCGCTCTGCTCACGGCGGCTCTTCTCAGTTCCGCTCATTCGCTCCATCCTGCCACGCAGGCCTTGAGCGGTACCTGGGCACCCGTGCGCAGCGGCCCCTACGCGACGCTCGCGCGCACCTGCGCCGCCTCGGCGCCGCGGCCCAGCCCGTCGAGCAGGTCGGCGAGCTCGAGGCTGATCCCCGTGTGCGCTGCCGTGCCGACCGACACCCGGTCGCGGGCGCTCGCCATCACCGCGACGGCCTCGTCGGCGCGGTCGGCCGCCGCCAGACCGCGCGCGGCGTACACCTCGCCGCCCGCTGCCGTCATGACGTCGCCCTCGCGCGCGAGCACGTCGGCCGAGGCGAGGAGGACGCGCACGCCCTCGTCGAGGCGGCCGGCGTCGACGAGGAAGCGCCCCTTCGTGTCCTGCACGTTCGCGGCGTACCAGACCGCGTCCTCGGCCTCCGCCTGCGCGGTCGCCGCGTCGAGGTCCGCGAATCCCGCCTCGTCGCCGCCCATCAGCCGCGCGCGGCCCATCCCATGCAGGAGCGCGGGCATCCCCCGGAAGCCCTCGACGCGCCGCCCGTGCTCGAGCGCGCGCTCGAACGCGTCGCGCGCGTCGGGGTCGCCGAAGCGGAGCAGCAGCTCGCCGAGTGCGGAGCCCGCCTCGGCGGCCAGCCCGAAGGCCTCCGCCCCTTCCGCGAGGTCGATCGCCTCGCTCCACGCGCGGTACGCCATCCCCGGCTCGTCGTTCGCGAGGGCGGCGTGCCCTAGATGGAGACCGGTCTCGGCCACCGCCTCGGGAGCCGCGCCCGTCGCCTTCTCCTCGAGGTAGACCGTCTCGAGGTTCTCCAGGCCGGCGGCCGCCTGACCCGCCTCGAGCTGGATGCGCGCGAGGTTGAACCGCAGGCCGACCGTCGGCAGCTCAGCCCGCTCGGCGTGGCGCAGGGCGAACTCGACGCGCGCCGCGGCCTCCTCGGGCCTCCCGAGGTCGCTGAGGATCATGGCGGTGAGCTGTGCCGACGACGCGATGAGGCCCGCGACGTCGATCGCGACCGACTCCGCGAGAAGCCGCTCCGCGAAGCCGAGCGCCTCGTCGAAGCGCCCCTGACCGCCGAGCACCTGGGCGCGCAGGCGCAGCTCGGAGAACAGCGGCCACCCGGCGTTCGCGGGGTCGTCGATGCGCGACGCGGCGAGCGCGTCGGCCTCGTCCGCTCGTCCGAGCTGGATGAGCGCCTGGAGTCGCTCGCTCTCGAGCGCGTGGTGCAGCAGGAGCGGGTCGCCGGCGGGGAGCAGGACCTCCGCCTCGTCGAGAGCGGCGAGCGCGGCCTCGGGCTGCTCGGCGCGCAGGCGGGCGGCGCCGATCGTGATGAGCAGGTCGGCGACGACCGTCGACGGCAGGTGCGCGGCGCGTGCGCGCTCGATCTCCGCCTCGAGCACCGGGATGTCGTCGGGGGTGCACCGGCCGAGGAGCAGCAGGCCGAGACGCTCCTCGAGGTCCGCGTGCTCGGCGAGGCCGTGGGCGCGCAGGGCCGCGGTCCGCAGGGCCAGAGTGGCGCGGGCGGCCTCGTCGTCGCCGCTCTCGAGCTGCGCGTAGAGGAGCACGCGATGCAGCTCGGCATCGTGGTCGCTCTCTCCGAGCGCGAGGCCGGCGGCGACGGCCGCACGCACGCCATCGAGGTCGGCCGCGAAGAGGCGCCGACGGGCGCGCGTGAGCCATCCGGCCGCGTCAGCGGGCTCGGCGTCGTCGGCGACGGGCGGCGCGTAGCTCTCGCCGCCGAACGGCGCCTCCCAGCGCTGCGCGCTCAGGCCCCGCTTGCCGGCCAGCGTGCGGGCGAACCAGTCGTTCCCGTTGCGTGCGTCGAAGCGCGCCGCGATCGTCTCGGCGGCCGACCAGGCGGCATCCCGCAGCTCGCCCGCGGTCCGCGGCCCGTCCGCTGCGCCCAGGAGCGGCTCGAGGGTCGGATGGTCGGAGCCGCGCACCCGGGTCGCTCCCTCGCCCTCCTCGACGACCGCGTCGAGGAGGACGCCGACGGCGGCGAGTCCCGAGAAGTGGTTCGCCTCGTGGAAGGGGTCGTGCGCGAGCCCGTCGATGTGCCGCTCGAGCAGCTGGAGCCCGCGCGCGAGGTTGCCGGTCACCGCGCAGAAGACGAGGTGGTTGGCGATGATGGGGAAGCCGTCCGGGTTGGTTCGCGCCGCGCGGTAGCTGCGGGCATGCGCGGCGAGCGCCTCCTCGACGCGCCCCGCCCTCAGGAGCGGGAGCAGCGCCTCCGACTCGGCGAACTCGGGCTCCTCCCCGCACGAGAGGCCCTGCTCGAGGATCTCCTCCCACAGCCGGATGGCCCCGGCATCGTCTCCCCGCAGCTGGGCGAAGGTCGCGTCGCTCGAGCGCACGCACGCCTCGCAGTGCGAGTAGTCGTCTCGCTCGAGTCCGTCGCGCTCGATGAGGAAGCGCGCGGCCGCATCCGGGTCGCCGAGCAGCAGCGCGACGTCGTGCCGGGACTGCAGGACGCCGGTCTGGCCGACGCCGGCCTCGCGATAGCGCCGCTCCATGTCGGCGTGCAGCGCGGTGACGCGCTCCCGCGGGAACCGGCTGTTGCTCGCGAGCCGCCCGGCCATCCACTTGTACTGGAACAGCAGGTCGACGTGCACGCCGGGATCGATCGGAAAGCGCACGGGGTCCGCATCGTGCTTGCCGACGCACCATCCGAACGACGCGAGCATCGTGTCGGTGTCACCCGCCATGTGCGCCGACGGGGTGAGGTGCATGCGCGCGCGATAGGCGAGCTCCTCTTCTCCTGCCTCGTCGGCGAGCCGCACGGCCTCGTCGAGCAGCGCGCGCTCCTCCGGTCCGACCGGAAGCTCCGCCGCCTCCTCGAGAAGCCGCTCGATCTTCCGCGCCTTGCGGCTTCCGGGTGCGCTCATGCCTGTTCCCCTTCGAGGTCTCCGGCGATCCCGACGCTCAGGGTCACCATGTCGTTCATCGCCGACGTCAGCATCCGGCGATCGGCCGCGGTGAGCGGCCGATGCGACGCGAGCAGCGCCTGCACGTACAGCAGCTTGACCGTGCGGTCGAAGACGAGGTCGTCGCCGAGCGCCGCGAGGCGCGCGACGAGCGGGCTCGTCCAGTTCAGGCAGAGGCGCACGGTCGCGGCCTCCCTGCCGTCCTCGCGGCGGCGCTCCTCGATGAGGGCGCTCACGTCGCCGAGCACGTCGCCCCAGATCCCGCCGGATGCGACCTCGCGCGCGCTGTCGCGCTCGATGCGGCGCACGACCTCGGGATCCACGACGCAGAGCGCGGGCAGCTCGGCGGGAGCGAACCCGCGAGCCGAGACCGAGCAGCCCACCTCGGCCAGCGCGGCCGTGGCACGCTCCTCGAGCGCGACGGCCCTCGCCCGCTCGGCGAGCGGCGGCGGCGTGAGCTCGTCGAGGAGCTCGCTCACGGTGACCCGCGAGACGGGGAAGTCCAGCAGCTCGGGCAGCCGCCGCAGCAGCGCGGCGTCGTACGCGTATCCGCCGTTCACGACGGGAGCGTCGGACGGCACGATCGCCGCGACCTGGCGGAATTCGTCGACCGTCTCGGCGTAGCGCGCCCCGTCGTGCCGCCGGGTCAGGTCGGCGATCGTCATGTCGCCCACCGATGTCTCGACGGTCAGCCACGGCAGCACCGTGCGCGCGAGCTCGTCGTCGTGCGCCGCCATCGCCTTGAGCGCGAGCTGGTGCACGGCGAGGAACTCCTGGAACTTCCACGGCCGGGTGGTCGCCTGCCGCAGGATCCACGCGCGGATGGCGGCACCCAGCTGCTCGCGCGTGTGCTCGAGCGCGGGGTCCTCCACGAAGGCCTCGCGGCTCGCGGTCGGCGAGAGCCCCGTCGTGTCGAGCACGCATCGGGCGAAGAAGGCCCAGTCGGGCAGCAGGCCGTCCAGGTGCTCGCTCACGAGCATCCGGCCCAGGTGCACCGTGCTCGCCTGGCGCGCACCGGGAGGCGGCGCGAACGGGAGCACGAACGCGACGCCCTCCGTCCCCGTCCCCGGGACGGAGAGCGGGATGACGTCGAGCGGCCGCCGGCCGAGCAGCTCCGTGCCCAGCGCGAGGAGCGCGTCGGACGGCTCATCCGCCGCGGCCCCGAGGAAGACGGGCGTGCGGGTGACGGTGTCGAGCGTGCCGTCGTCGTTGCGGATGGCGACCGAGACCGGCAGGTACTGCCCGAAGCGCGTCGCGAGGGCCCGGACGCGGTCGGGCGCGAGCAGAGCCGCGTCGTCGGGGCGCGGCTCCAGCACGATCTCGGTGCCCACGGCCATCCGCGCGGTCTCCTCCGGGTCGAGCTCCCGGATGCCGAACTGCCCCGACGCGTCGCCGATCCACTCGATCGCGGGGGCGCCCTTCGCCGATCGGCTGCGCACGACGATCCGGTCGGCCACCATGAAGCAGCTCAGCAGGCCGATGCCGAACTGGCCGAGGTAGTCCGCGCGTCGGGCCTGCAGGAGGTCGTCGCGCTTCGACGAGCGCCCCACGGTCGACAGCAGCTCGGCGGCCTCCTCCGCCGTGAGGCCCACGCCGTTGTCGCGGAAGCGGAAGGGGCGTCCGGAGGCGGCCGGCTCGATCTCGAGCACGCCGGCGGGAGCCCCTCCGTCGAGGTCGCGGCGCGCTCGGATGGCGTCCCGGCCGTTCTGGAGCAGCTCGCGCAGGAAGACCTGGGGGCTGGAGTAGATGTGGCGGCTCAGGAGGTCGACGACCCCGCGGAGATCGACCTGGAAGGGCCGGACGTCAGGGGCACCCGATTCGAACCGCACGCGTCCAGCCTACGGATGTCGGTGAACTCCCGGTGCGCGCGGGGCCGTCAGGCGACGGGAGTGCCTCAGACGACGTACTCCATGAGCTCGCGACCGAGTGCCCGGAACGCCTCGTGCGCGCGGTCGCGGTGCAGGATCCCGGCGTCGTCGAACTCGACGAAGAGCGCGTAGGCCACGGCGCCGCGCGCTCCCGCGAGCACGCCGGCCTCGGCGCGCACGTCGGGCGCCCTGCCCGTGCGATTGAGGAAGAGGAGCCCGTGGGGGTCGTCGTCGTGAGCGAACGGGTCGAGCCCCGTCGCGCTGCCCACGAGGCTGAGATCGTGACCCTGCGTCAGCCATTCCGCGACCTGCGCGCTCACCGCGGCGTTCACGACGCGACCCGACACGATGTCGGCGAAGAGCCGCGCGAACTCGCGCGCCGTTCCGAGCGCGACGTGCGGGGCATCATCCGGCCCTCGCCGTTCGCGGAAGTGGTCGAGCAGGGCCGACCGCGGCATCCCGAGTGAGACGAAGCGCCGGGTCACCCTCTCGTGCCCGACCCGGTCCAGCAGGGCATTCGCGGCGAGCGCGTCGTCGGTCGTGGCGGCGAGGATCGCGAGGTCGCCGGCGGGGAGCTCGCGCGTGCGCAGGTGCCGCCACACCCCCGACATCCGCACGGGGTCGAGCGGATCCCGCGCGACGATCTCGTCGGGATCCAGCTCTCCGGCGTCGAACTGCGCGGCGGCCTCGACGAGCAGCGGCACCGTGCCCACGCCGCCGACCGGCAGGGTCACGTGGTCGTCTCCGCTCAGCAGCACCGTCTCGCGGTCGAGGTCGACGACGTGCACGCCGGCACGGGCGTCCGCCGCGACGAGGGCCTCGATCGAGCGGAGCGTCGCGGTGAAGGTCGGCTGCAGGATGGCACGGCGACGCAGGCGGCGCGCCTCCCGACGCTCGCCTCGTAGCGAGACGGCTTCCTTCTGAGGCTCGATGGCCACGGGTCCCTTCCCATCCGCTCGCACCCGCGAGCGGCGACGTCGGGGTGCTCTCGGCGACGCCCGCTCCGCGATGGATGCAGGTGTGTCTCGATTATGCCCGCGCGGGAGCCGCCCTCAGCGAACTCTCACCAGATCGTCACGCGCTGGTCCTCGGGGAGCCACAGCGCGTCGCTCGGCTGGACGTCGAAGGCGGCGTAGAACGCGTCCACATTGCGCACGATCTGGTTGCACCGGAACTCGTTCGGCGAGTGCGGGTCGATCGTGAGGAGGCGGATGGTCTCGGCCTCGCGCGACTTCTGCTGCCACACCTGCGCCCACGACAGCAGAAGGCGCTGTACACCGGTCAGGCCGTCGACGATCGGCGCCTCCTCGCCGCCGAGCGAGAGCTCGTAGGCCTTGAGGGCGATGCCGAGACCGCCGAGGTCGCCGATGTTCTCGCCGATCGTGAGCGCTCCGTTGACGGTGTGCGACGCGTCGAGGCCCTGCGGGACGAGGGCGTTGTACTGCTCGATGAGCGACCGGGTGCGCTCCTCGAAGGCGGCGCGGTCCTCCTCGGTCCACCAGTCGTTGAGCGCACCGGTCCCGTCGTAGCGACTCCCCTGGTCGTCGAACCCGTGGCCGATCTCGTGCCCGATGACGCCGCCGATGCCGCCGTAGTTCGCCGCGGGGTCGCGATCGGCGTCGAAGAACGGGGGCTGCAGGATCGCCGCGGGGAAGACGATCTCGTTCATGAGCGGGTTGTAGTACGCGTTCACGGTCATCGGCGTCATGAACCACTCGTCGCGGTCGATCGGCTTGCCGACCTTGCCGAGCTGCCGGTCGTGCTCGGCGATGTTCGTGCGGCGGACGTTGCCGATGAGATCGGTCGCGGTGATCTCGACGGCGTCGTAGTCGCGCCACTTCGCGGGATAGCCGATCTTCGGGGTGAAGGTGTCGAGCTTCTCGAGCGCCTTCTCGCGCGTCGCAGGGCTCATCCACTCGAGCGTCGAGATGCTCTGGCGGTACGCCTCGGTGAGGTTCGCGACGAGCTCGTCCATCGCGGTCTTCGCGCTCGGCGGGAAGTGCCGCTCGACGTAGACGCGGCCGATCGCGTCGCCCAGCGCTCCCTCCGCGAGCGACACACCGCGCTTCCAGCGCTCGCGGATGGTCGGCACGCCGGTGAGCTCGGTGCCGTAGAAGGCGAAGTTCTCATCGACGAAGTCGTCGGACAGGTACGGCGCGAGGGCGTGCACGACCTGGAACCGCAGCCACGCCTTCCAGTCGTCGAGGCGCTCGGCGACGAGGAGCGAGCCGAGGCCCTCGAGCGCCGAGGGCTGGTAGACGACCGCCTCGGCGAACACCTCGGGCCTGCCCGGCGCGACCGCGTCGCGCCACGGCGCGAGGTCGACGCCCGCGAGCTGCTGGATCTCGTCCCACGACTTCAGGTTGTAGGTCGCGACGGCGTCGCGGCTGCGGACGTTGTCCCAGTGATGCGACGCGATGTCCTTCTGCAGCGCGTAGAGGCGCTCGGCCTGGCCCGCGGCGTCGTCGACGCCCGCGAGCTCGAGCAGGCGCTCCACGTGACGGCGGAACGCCGCTCGCGTGCCCTCGAAGTTCTCGAGGCGGAAGTAGCTCTCGTCGGGGAGCGAGATGCCCGACTGGACGAGGAACGGGACGTAGCGCGTGGGGTCGCCCGGGTCGGGCTCCACGAACACGCCGATCGGGCCGCCCAGACCCTCGCGGTCGAACTCGCCGGCGGTGCGCAGGAGCGACGCCACGTCGGAGACCGCGTCGATGCGCTCGAGGAGCGGGACGAGCGGAGCAGCCCCGAGTGCGGCGATGCGCTCGGTGTCCATGAAGCTCGAGTAGAGGTCGCCCACCTTGCGCGTCTCGGTGCCGGGCTCCGCGGCCTGCGCCTCCTCGACGATCGCGCGCACGTCCTTCTCGGCCTGCTCGGCGAGCTGGTGGAAGGCGCCCCAGCGCGCCTTGTCGCCCGGGATCTCCGTGCGATCGATCCAGGCGCCGTTGACGTGGCGGTACAGGTCGTCCTGCGGCCGGATCTCCTCACTGAGCTCGTCGAGGGCGATACCGGAGGGGAGGGATGCAGCCGTCATGCGCTCCATCGTATGCACAGCCCCGGACGCGGGCGCCGCGCTCGCGTCCCGCCTCCGTCCTAGGCTCGGATGGTGACCGCCCGCCGCTCCCTCGACCGCGACATTCTGCGGCTCGCGGTCCCCGCTCTCGGCTCGCTCATCGCCGAGCCGCTCTTCCTCGCGGTGGATGCGGCCATGGTCGGGCACCTCGGCATCGACGAGCTCGCGGGCCTCGGCATCGCGTCGGCGGTCCTCACCACGATCGTGGGCCTCATGGTGTTCCTCGCGTACTCCACGACCCCCGCGGTCGCGCGCCGCTTCGGCGCGGGGGACGTCCGCGCGGCCGTCTCGGTCGGCATCGACGGCATGTGGCTCGCGCTCGGCATCGGCGCCGTCCTCGCGGTCGCCGGGACCTTCGCCGTCCCCGCGCTCGTCGCGGCGTTCTCGCCGGACGCCGCGGTCGCCGGGCACGCCGAGGCGTACCTCGGGATCTCGATGTGGGGTCTTCCCGCGATGCTCATCGTGTTCGCCGCGACGGGCCTCCTGCGCGGGCTGCAGAACACGATCGTGCCGCTGTGGATCGCGGGCGCGGGCTTCACGCTCAACGCCGGGGTGAACTGGCTGCTCATCTACGGGCTCGGATGGGGCGTCGCCGGGTCGGCGGCCGGAACCGTCCTCGTGCAGTGGGGCATGGTCGGCGCCTACGTCGTCGTCATCGGGCGGCTCGCGCGACGCCACCGCGCGACGATCCGTCCGCACCGCGAGGGGCTCGGCGGCTCCGCCCGCTCAGGCGGATGGATGTTCCTGCGCACCGTGAGCCTGCGCGTCGCGACGCTCGGCACGGTCTGGGTGGCGACCGACCTCGGCACGCGCGAGCTCGCCGGATGGCAGGTCGTCTTCACGATCTTCTCCACGACGGCGTTCGCGCTCGACGCGCTCGCGATCGCCGCGCAGGCCCTCGTCGGCAAGGCGCTCGGCGAGAGGGACCCGCGGCAGGTGCGCGCCGTGCTCGGCCGCACCGTGCTCTGGGGCGTGTGGGGCGGCGTGGCGGCCGGCGTCGTCATCGCCGCGCTGTCGGGCGTCATCGGCGTCGTCTTCACGGGCGACGCGGAGGTGGCCGCCGACATCCAGCCCGCGCTCCTCGTGCTCGCGGTCTCGCAGCCGATCGGCGCCTTCGTGTTCGTGCTCGACGGCGTGCTCATGGGCGCGAACGACGCCCGCTACCTCGCGATCGCGGGAGGCCTGAACCTCCTCCCCTACCTGCCCGCGCTCATCGCGCTCGCGTGGCTCTCGCCATCCGGACCGGGAGCACTCGCGTGGCTCTCCGCGACCTACTACGGGGTCTACATGCTCGCGCGCGGCGTCACGCTCGGCGCGCGCATCCGCGGCAGGGCGTGGATGGAGCAGGCCGCGTAGCTCAGGCGCTCTCGAGCTCGGCGATCACGACCTTCTTCTGCTGCATCATCACCTGGATGGCCGCGGGGCTGCTCACGAGCTCGCCCATGTTGCGCGGGATGATCTGCCAGCTGACCCCGAACCGGTCCTTGCACCATCCGCACTGCTCGGCCTCGGGCACGTGCGACAGCGCCTCCCAGTAGCGGTCGATCTCCTCCTGCCCGTCGCACGAGACGACGAACGACACGGCCTCGTTGAAGGTGAAGAGCGGCCCGCCGTCGAGGCACACGAAGTCGACGCCGTTGAGCGTGAACTGCCCGTTGAGGACCTTCCCGCTCATGCCCGTGAAGTGGGCGTCGAGCTTCTCGTCGGGGTACTCCTCGATGCTGCGGATGCGCGAGTTCGGGAAGACGGAGACGTAGTACTCCATCGCCTCCCGCGCGTTGTCGTCGAACCACAGACACGGCTGGATGCGGGCGAGCTCGGCCATTTTCGGACTCCTTCGGCGTCGACGGTCGCTGACGCCGCTCACGCTACGCCCGCGCGCGGGTCGCGTCGAGGGGTGGCGTCAGGCGTCGCGCGCGTGCCGCCGGGCCCACTCGTACATGACGATCGCACCCGCCGCGGAGGCGTTGATCGAGCGCGTCGAGCCGTACTGCGTGATCTCGATGTGGCCCGAGGCCGCGGCGAGCGCCTCGTCCGTCAGGCCCGGCCCCTCCTGGCCGAAGAGGAGCACGCACCGCTCTGGCAGCTCGGCCCTGTCGACGGGCACGGCGTCGCCCACGTTGTCGACCGCGATGATCGGGAGCCCCTCGCCCGCGGCCCAGGCCGCGAACGACGCGACATCCGGATGGTGGACCACGTGCTGGTAGCGGTCGGTCACCATCGCGCCGCGCCGGTTCCAGCGCTTGCGGCCGATGATGTGCACCGACTCGGCGAGGAACGCGTTGGCGCTGCGCACGATCGACCCGATGTTCATGTCGTGCTGCCAGTTCTCGATCGCGACATGGAACGGATGGCGACGCGTGTCCAGGTCGGCGACGATCGCCTCCATGCGCCAGTAGCGGTACCGGTCGACGACATTGCGCGAATCGCCGTTCGCGAGGAGCTCGGGGTCGTAGTGATCGCCCTCGGGCCACGCGCCGGGCCAGGGCCCGACGCCGTGCGTCGACGCCTCGCGGTGGGGCTCGGGCTGCGGGTCCGTCACCGGACGAGGCTACCGGGTGTCAGCGCACAGGGCCCGGCGCCCGGTCCTCCTGTCGGACTCGTGGGGCTGGTGTGCGCATGTCGACCCCACCCGGCGACACCAGCCCCAGCCATCCGAATCCGCACACGCACACCGGCCCGGCGCCCGGTCCTCCTGTCGGACCCGTGGGGCTCGTGTGCGCGTGTCGACCCCACCCGGCGACACCAGCCCCAGCCATCCGAATCCGCACACGCACACACGCCGGCACACCCACGCAACACGGGGCCGCTGCCCGAGCCCGCTCAGCGCACGTGACCCGTGTGTCCAGGGACGACGGGGGTCTCGACCCACTGCCCCGACGCGGCCGACTCCTCGGCCGCGGTCAGCACCTGCGCCGACGCGAGCCCATCGTGGATGGTCGAGGTGTCGGATGGCTGACCCGCCACCGCGAGCAGGAACTTCTTCGCCTCGATCGTCTTGAGGTCGTCGTAGCCCATCGACGTGCCGGACCCCGGCTGGAAGCGCGCGAACTCGGGGAAGGTCTCGTCGGCGAGCAACCGGGTGTACCCGAGACTCTCGCCGGGGCGGCGGATGGCGAGCTCGAGCTCGTTGAGGCGCTCGAAGTCCCAGCGCAGCGAGCCCTCGGTGCCGAACACCTCGATCGCGTACTCCGCCTTGGGGCCGACCGCGAGCCACGAGGCGTCGAGCGTGCCGAGCGCGCCCGCGGCGAGCGCGGAGTCGTCGAAGCGCAGGAGCATGTTCGCGTAGTCGTCGTTCTCGACCGGGAGCATCCGCCCCTCGTCGGGCGTCCCGGCAAGGCCCGGGCGCTCCGTGATGAACGTGCCGGTCGACGCGGTCACCGAGCCGATCGGGCCGAGCAGGAAGTGCACGAGGTCGACGAGATGGCCCATGAGGTCGCCGAGCACGCCGGATCCGCTCGTCTCGCGCACGAAGCGCCACGCGCGCGGCGACTGCGGGTCGGCGCTGAAGCCGCCGAAGAAGCGACCGCGCACGTTCGTGATCCGGCCGAGGGCGCCCTCCCCGATCAGCTGGCGCGCCCGCTGGATGGCCGGCGGCTGGCGGTAGTTGAAGCCGACGGCCGACTGCACGCCCGCGTCGACGACGGCGTCGCGGATGGCCGCGGTCTCGTGCGCACCGCGCCCCGCGGGCTTCTCGATCCAGATGTGCTTGCCCGCCCTCGCGGCCGCGACGCCCACCTCGGCATGCAGGAAGTTCGGCGCGCAGATCGAGACGACGTCGACGTCGGGGTTCGCGAGCACCTCGCGATAGTCCGCCACGGCGCTCTCGTAGCCCAGCACATCCGTCGCGTGCGAGCGACCCGCCTCCGCGGTATCCGCGGCCTGGACGAGGCGCGGCCGCAGACCGAGCTCGGGGTAGACGAAGGGGACCGACCGGTAGGCGCGGCTGTGCAGTCGGCCCATCCAGCCGACGCTGACGAGTCCGACGCCGATCTCGCGGACGGGGGATGCGGTCATCGACGACCTCCGGGGCACGGGCGACGACGACGTCGCGGGAACGGGACCGCACCACGCTACGAATGTGCATCCCTTTTGTCAAGACATTAGCTCTTTCAGCACGTCCGCGCGTCGCCGTAGGCTGATCGCGTGGCTTCACCCGCGGCGGACGACTACCTCAAGACGGTGTACTCGCACACCGAGTGGCAGGACGACCCCATCACGCCGTCGGTGCTCGCCGGGAAGCTCGGCGTCGCCCCGTCGAGCGTGACCGAGATGGTGAAGAAGCTCGCGGCGGCCGGCCTTGTCTCGCATGTGCCCTACGGCGCCGTGCGGCTCACGGAGGAGGGCGAGCGTCGCGCGATCGGCATCATCCGCCGGCACCGTCTCATCGAGACGTGGCTCGTGCGCGAGATGGGCTACGGCTGGGACGAGGTGCACGACGAGGCCGAGGTCCTCGAGCACGCGCTGAGCGACCGGCTGCTCGAGCGGATCGACGAGCGCCTCGGGCGCCCGTCGCTCGACCCGCACGGCGACAAGATCCCGGATGCCGAGGGCCAGATCGAGCGCGAGGCCTTCGTCCTGCTCGCGGATGCTCCGGTCGGGCACGTCGGCCGGGTGCTGCGCGTGCGCGACCGCGACCCCGAGCTCCTGCGCGAGATCGAGGGCGCCGGCATCGACGTCGGCCGCGAGGTGGCGGTCACCGAGCGCGGCGTGCTGCTTGACGGCGACGACGTCGTGCTGCCCGAAGGTGCGGCCGACGTGATCTGGCTCACGGCGTAGTACCGCAGTACCGCTCCGCCTCGCGAACATCCGCCTCCGCGCCGACGCGGCAGGGCACCTGTCCTCCGTAGCGTCGGAGGCATGATCACGGCAGAGAACCTCACGAAGCGCTTCGGCGCCAAGACCGCCGTCGACGGCATCTCGTTCGAGGTGCGGCCGGGGCAGGTCACCGGCTTCCTCGGGCCCAACGGCGCGGGCAAGTCGACCACCATGCGCATGATCGTCGGCCTCGACCGGCCAGACGCCGGCTCGGTCACGGTGAACGGGCGCCCGTTCGCGCAGCACGCCGCTCCCATGACCGAGGTCGGAGCGCTCCTCGACGCGAAGGCCGTCCACCCAGGGCGCACGGCGGAGGCGCACCTGCGCATGCTCGCCGCGACGCACGGCATCGGGATGGCCCGGGTCGCCGAGGTCATGGAGCTCACGGGCATCGCCGGAGTCGCGAGGCGCCGCATCGGCGGCTTCTCGCTCGGCATGCACCAGCGCCTCGGGATCGCCGCGACCATGCTCGGCGACCCGCACACGCTCATCCTCGACGAGCCCGTCAACGGCCTCGACCCCGAGGGCGTGCACTGGGTGCGCGGGTTCGTCCGCTCGCTCGCGGCGGAGGGGCGCGCGATCTTCCTCTCGTCGCACCTCATGAGCGAGATGGCGCAGACCGCCGACCACATCATCGTCCTGGGCAAGGGCCGCATCCTGGCGGATGCACCCGTGGGCGACTTCCTGCGTGGGTCGGAGCGCGAGCGCACGCGCGTCCGCTCCTCCGACGCGCGCCGGCTGGGTCTCCTCCTCGCCGACCCGGGCGTCGCCATCACCCAGGCGGCCGCCGACACGCTCGACGTCGAGGGCCTGCCCGCGGCGCAGATCACGCGCGTCGCCGTGAACGCCGACATCGACGTGCACGAGCTCGTCCCCCTGCGCGGCTCGCTCGAGGAGGCCTACCTGGCTCTCACGGGCGACGCCGTCGAGTACCGCAGCGACCCCGCCGCTCTCGCGGCCTGAACGGAGTTCCCATGACCGCCATTGCCGCGGCTCCGCGCCGCACCGCCTCTCTCGGCGCCCCGCGCCTGACCTTCTCCCGCCTCGTCCGCGCCGAGTGGATCGGCCTGACGAGTCTGCGCGGCACGATCGCCTCGCTCGTCGTCGGGACCGTGCTCGTGCTCGCCGTCTCGGTCGGCATGACCGCCCTGCTCCTCGCCGTGAACGGCGACCCGGCGGGCGCGCCGCCCGCGCTCATGATGACCCTCGGTGCCGCGACCGTCGCGCAGATCATCGCCGTGCTCGTGGGCGTGGGCGTCTTCGCGAAGGAGCACGCGACAGGGTCGCTCCGCACCCAGCTGGCGGCGGCACCGCGCCGCGTCGCGACGGTCGGCGCGAAGGCCGTGGTCGTCGCCGTGAGCACGTTCGCGTGGTCGCTCGCCTCGCTGCTCCTGTCGTTCGCGGGCGTCGTCGCCGTCGGCGCCGTCTGGGGCGTCGAGCCCGCCCTCGACGACGCGCTCACGGCCATCCTGCTGCCGATCGTCGGCGCGGCGCTGTTCACGGCGCTCGTCGGCGTGCTGTCCCTCGGCGTCGCGGCGCTCCTGCGCTCCGAGACCTGGTCGGTCACGCTCGTGCTCGTGTTCCTCCTCGTGCTCCCGACCGTGCTGCTGACGCTGCCGTTCGAATGGGCGCCGACGATCCACGACGCGCTCATGGCACCCGCCGGCGACGCCCTCATGACGCCGAACGCAGACGTCGACGGCGAGACCGTCCGCGACATCGCGATCGCCTTCGCGTGGCCGATCGCGGCACTCGTCGCCGGGATGGCCGTGGTCCGCCGCCGCGACGCGTGACCATCCGCTCATCGGGCCGATGGCCCCGTCCCGCGCGGGACGGGGCCATCCGCATAGGGTCGGAGACGTGAGCAGCGCAGAGGGCACGAGGACGAGCGGGCTGGACCTCGCCCTCCCCCGCCCTCCCGGCGTCGTCCGGCGATGGGTCGATCGCCATCCGCGGATCGTCGACGTCCTCATCGTCTTCACGTGCCAGATCGCGCCGGCCCTGCTCACGCTCGTGCTCGCGGCCGCGGTCCCGGAGGACTTCCCTCTCGACGGATGGTCGGCAGCGGGCGCCGCCGCATCGATCGCCGTCGGCTCGGTCGCGCTCGTCGTGCGGCGCGAGCGCCCCTTGCTCGCCGCGATCGTATGCGGCAGCCTGGCCGTCCTGCCGCTCCCCTTCAGCATGGGCGGCCATCTCGCCGTCTTCGTCGCGCTCTACGCGCTGGGCGTCCACAGCACGCCGCGGCGCACCTGGATCGGCTACGGGATCGTGGCGGCGGTGACGGTGATCGTCTCCGGCGTGGCGACGTGGCTCACCCTCTCGGGTGCCGTGCTCCCGGAGGACCCCGACATCAGCCCCGCGGCCACGGCCGTCCCGAACGCGATCGTCTACCTCGTCCCGACCCTGCTCGGGCTCTCGGTCGGCAACCGCCGCCGGTACATCGACGCGATCATCGCGCGGGCCGCCGACCTCGCGCGCGAGCGCGACCAGCGCGCGCAGCTCGCGGTCGCAGACGAGCGGGCGCGCATCGCGCGCGAGATGCACGACATCGTCTCGCACAGTCTCACGGTGATGGTGACCCTGTCGGAGGGGGCGGCGGCGCAGGTCGAGACGGGCGGGCCGCGCACCGCCGAAGCCATGCGCCTCGTGGCTGAGACCGGCCGGTCGTCGCTCGCCGAGATGCGGCGTCTGCTCGGCGTCCTGCGCGCGCCCGACCAGGCGGCGCAGCTCGCGCCGCAGCCGGGCGACGCGGATCTCGAGGTCCTCGCCGAGCGCTTCCGCGAGACGGGCCTCCCCGTCCGCCTCACGCGGATCGGCACCCCGATCGCCGACCGCGCGCTGCAGCTCGCGGTCTTCCGGATCGTCCAGGAGGGCCTCACGAACGCCCTCCGGCACGCGCCGGGCGCGCGGTACGCGGCCGTGACCATCCGCCGCGAGGACGGGATCGTGACCGTCGAGGTGCGCAACGACGCGCCCGCGCGGCAGAGCACCGCGCCTCCCGGGCGCGGGACGGGCATCATCGGGGTGCGGGAGCGCGCCGCTCTGTACGCGGGTCACGTGGACGCGGGGCCGACGGCGGATGGCGGATGGCTGCTGCGCGCGCAGCTGAAGGAGGAGCAGGGATGACCGGGGAGCGGATCCGCGTCGCGATCGCCGACGACCAGCAGCTCGTGCGGATGGGGCTGCGGATGGTGCTCGACGCCCAGCCCGACATCGAGGTGGTCGCCGAGGCCGAGGACGGCGAGCACGCCGTGGCCGTGGCCAGCGACGGCGGGGTCGACGTCATCCTCATGGACGTGCGCATGCCGCGGCTCGACGGGATCGCGGCGACCGAGCGGATCGCGGCCGCGGGGCCCCTCCCCAGGGTGCTCGTGCTCACGACCTTCGACCTCGACGAGTACGCGTTCGCTGCCCTGCGCGCAGGCGCGAGCGGCTTCCTCCTCAAGGACGCGCTGCCGGCCGACCTCCTCGGCGCGATCCGCGCCGTGCACGCGGGCGACGCCGCGCTCGCGCCGAGCGTCACCCGCCGGATGATCGAGCAGTTCACCGCGCACGCCGCACCGCGGCCATCCGCCGAGCTCGATGCGCTGACGCCGCGAGAGCGCGAGATCTTCGCGGCCATCGCCGAGGGCCTCACGAACGACGAGATCGCCGCGCGGTTCTACCTCGCGTCGTCGACCGTGAAGACGCACATCGGGCGGCTTCTGCAGAAGCTCGGGGCGCGTGATCGCGTGCAGCTCGTCATCCTCGCCTACGAGGCGGGGATCGCGGGCCGCTGACGCGTCAGCGGCCGGCCACGCGCGCCCTTGTTCACGACGGCTCGTCGCCTTCCAGAATCGCGGCGACGCCCTGCGGTCGAATCCTCGAATGATCGGCGATCTGATCGCGTGTCATGCCTGTCCTCGCCAGCTCCGCGACGAGGGGCGCCAGCTCCTCGAGGATCTGCCGGTGATCATCGCCCCTCCGCGCCGAGGCGATGATCCGCTCGACCTCGCCCAGAAGCTCGCGCTGCCTTTCGGATGGCCGGAAGGGGGCCGTCCCTGCGTGGATCGTCCAGCCCCTTCTCGCTTCCACCGGGGGCCGGTCATTCCGGGCGGAGCGCGGGTCCGCAGACGGGTCAGACATGATGACCTCCTTGTCAGCGCAACGTACCAGTGCCTCGATCGCGCCATCCATCAGGACGCGCGCCCGAAGCGCCCCTGCGCGGGTTTGCAATCGCGGGGATCGCGGGCAGCTGACGCGTCAGCGGCCGGCCAGGCGCGCCGCGCGCGTGAAGGGCCACTCCATGCCCGAGAGCCGCTCGCAGGTCTCCCAGATCCGCTGGCGCACCTCGGGGTCCGCCGACGTGCGCGAGGGCTGCTGCCGGGTGGGCTCACCCCGCGTGATGAGCCGCGGCCCCCAGTACTCGCCGCCCGTGATGGCGGGATCGACGAGCGCGCGCACGAGGGAGGCCGCCCCGCGCTCCTTGGACTGCGCGATCGGGGCCTGGAGGCCGTCCTTGAAGCGCTTCCACGCACTCGGCTCGTTCACGCCCTGCACGCGCGGCGTGCGTCCGCCGATCGAGTACCCGGGATGCGCGACGACGCTCTCGACGGGCACGCCGGCGTCGCGCAGGCGCACGTCGGCCTCGATTCCGAGGGCCTGGACGACGACCTTCGACTGCACGTAGGCGCGATACGCGTGGTACCCGCGCTCGAGCTGGATGTCGACGGGATCGTATGCGCCCATGCGGGTCGACATGCTGCCGAGCCACACCATGCGCGGCGTCCAGGTGCGGGTCGCCGACTTCGACAGGGTCGTCAGCAGCTCGGCGGCGAGCACGAAGTGCCCGAGGGCGTTCGTCGCGAGGACGAGCTCGCGGCCGTCGCGGGTCGTCTCCCGCTGCCGCGGGGTGTGCACGATGCCCGCGTTCAGCAGCACGCCGTCGAGGCGCTGCCGCTTGAAGAGGCCGCCGCGCACGCTCGCGGCCGCCGCGCGGATCGACCCGGTGTTGCTCACGTCGAGGAGGAGGGTCTGGACCGAGGCATCGGGCACCCGAGCCTCGAGTGCGTCGTGCGCTGCGGCGAGCTTGTTGGGACTGCGCCCGCTGAGGATGACGTGGGCGCCTGCGCGCGCGAGCTGCTCGCTCGCGAAGTAGCCGAGACCCGCGTTGGCGCCGGTGATGAGGTAGGTGCGGCCGGTCTGATCCGGCAGGCGCGCCGGATCCCAGCTCCGGGGCGCGTGTTCGGTCACGAGACGAAGATACGCCGAACGGCATGCCTTCGGGAGCATGCCGCGAGCGCGCGCCGGAAACCGCGTCCCGGCGCGCGGAGCATCGCGGGCGGGCCGCACGCTCTCTAGGCTGATGCCATGGCGCGACGCGACGAAATCGAGTGCTGGCTGACCGACATGGACGGCGTCCTCGTGCACGAGGAGCAGCCCATCCCCGGCGCGTCCGAGCTGCTCGCGCAGTGGCGCGACACCGGCACGCCGTTCCTCGTGCTCACGAACAACTCGATCTTCACGCCCCGCGACCTCGCAGCGCGTCTGCGCGGCTCGGGCATCGACGTCCCCGAGGAGCACATCTGGACGAGCGCCCTCGCGACCGCGGCGTTCCTCAAGCAGCAGAGCCCCGGCGGCTCGGCGTTCGTCATCGGCGAGGCCGGCATCCTCACGGCGATGCACGAGGCCGGGTTCATCATGACCGAGACGAATCCCGACTACGTCGTGGTCGGCGAGACCCGGAACTACTCGTTCGAGGCGCTCACGAAGGCCGTGCGCCTCATCAACAACGGCGCCCGCTTCATCTCGACGAACCCCGACGCGACCGGGCCGAGCGCCGAGGGCGTGCTGCCCGCGACGGGCGCGATCAACGCGCTCATCACGAAGGCGACCGGCAAGGAGCCCTACATCGTCGGCAAGCCCAACCCGATGATGTTCCGGTCGGCCCTCAACCGGATCGGCGCGCACAGCGAGAACACGGGCATGATCGGCGACCGCATGGACACCGACATCGTCGCGGGCATCGAGGCGGGGCTGCACACCGTGCTCGTCATGACCGGCATCAGCACGCGGACCTCGATCGAGCAGTACCCGTTCCGGCCCGACGAGATCGTCACCTCGGTCGCGGAGCTGCTCGACCCCGAGGTCGAGGGCGAGGGCGGCGCCGAGCTCGACGCGGGGGTCTGAGGATGTCCGAGCGCGACCTGCTCTTCGCCGCGACGTTCGTCATCACGGCCGGCACCCTCGTCGCGTTCGTCTGGCAGTACATCCGCCGCAATCGCGACGACGACTGAGCGCCTCGACGTCGAGGCTCCTCCCGGGGTCCGCCGCAGGCCCGCGGGTACGATCTCAGACGTGAGTCTGAACGAGGTGCTGCTGCGCATCGACCGACTCGCAGCCGGGCGCCAGCGCGACATCCGCGTGCCCGCCGTGCGCCTCGCCGATCCGACCCTGCATCGCGACTGGCTCGTCGTGCGCGTGCTCCTCGGGGTCGCGATCATGCTCGGCGTGAGCGCGCTCGGGATCGCCTTCTGGCTCACCATGCAGGGCATGCCAGAGCCGTTCATGGTGTGGATGCGCAGCGCGGTCGTGCTCGGACTCACCGGCGGGCTCGGCTACTTCTCGTTCCGCGCCGAGCAGGGGTGGTACTGGGCCTACTCGCGCATGCGCCTGTTCTCGTTCATCTTCCCGTGCGTCACCCTCGCGATCGCCGCCATCCCCGGGATCTACCCGCTCTGGATGACCGTCGAGCAGCTCGCCTTCGCCGCTCTCATGCTCGGCGTGGGCGCGCTCCTCACGACGCCGCGCATGCGCGCCGCCTACCGCCGGGCCTGAGCGGGTCGCCGCGTCACCGGAATCGGATGGCCGGGGCGCGTGTGCGCGTGTCGGTCCCGCGGGTCTACGCCAGCCCCAGCACTCCGATTCCGCGTACGGGTCAGGCGCGCAGCACGAGCGCGGCGGCGCCGATGATCGGCCCATCGCCGCCGAGCGCGCTGCGGACGACACGGGTGCGCTGCGCGTACGGCAGGGCGGCCCAGTCGCGCAGCGCCGCCGCGACCAGGTCGACGTAGTCGTCGGACACGTTCGAGAAGCCGCCGGAGATCGCGATGACCTCGAGGTCGAGCAGCGACGACGCGTCGGCGAGCGCCTGGCCGACCGTCTTCGCCGACCGCTCGATCGCCGCCCGGGCGATGCGGTCGCCCTCCGCTGCCGAGCGCGCGAGGTCCTCGCCGGTCTCGCCGTGCCATCCCTGCAGCTGCGCCCAGCGGACGCTCGCGGGGCCCGCCGCGATCTCCTCGACGGTCAGCTCGCCGACGTGCATCTGGCCGAGGTGGCCGGCGTTGCCCGACGCCCCTCCGATGGGGATGCCGCCCATCACCACTCCCCCGCCCACGCCCGTCGAGACCACGAGCGACAGGGAGGTGCGCGCGCCCGCGGCGGCGCCGAGCCACGACTCGGCGAGCGCGAGGCATCCGCCGTCGTGCCGGAGACGGACGATCGGATCGAACTCCCCGCTCGAGGCGATGACGGCATCGCGAACCGCCTCGACGAGACCGAAGCCGTGCACGCCGGGCATGTTCACCGGATGGATGGAGCCGGTCGCGAGGTCGATCGGCCCTGCGCTGCCGATGCCGGCGCCCGCGAACTCCGCGCCCTCGGGCAGGTGCGCCAGCGCACGGGAGACGACGTCGGTCACGGCCGCGCGGAGGCCGTCGGGCGTGATGGCGGGCCCCGTGGGTCGACGGTTCCGGCTGGGCGCGAGGATCGCGCCCTCGTCGTCGATGAGCGCGGCGTCGATCTTGGTGCCGCCGAGGTCGACGGCGAGCGCGATGCGGGTCATGAGAGCTCCTCTGCGGATGGCCCGAGGCGCGGGCACCCCACAGCGTAGCGGCGACCGCGATCGCCGCTGTGACTACTGGGCCTCGAGCCCCAGGTCGTCGAGGTCGATCGCCGCGAGCCAGCGGAGGCCCTCGGCCTCGATGCGCTCCTGCGCCCCCGTCCGCCGGTCGACGATCGTCGCGACCGCGACCACCTCGGCGCCCGCCTTGCGCAGCACCTCGACGGCCTTGAGCGGCGATCCGCCCGTGGTCACCGTGTCATCGAGCACGACGACGCGCTTGCCCTCGACCTCGGCCCCCTCGATCTGGCGCCCGCGACCGTGGTCCTTGGGCTCCTTGCGGACGACGAAGGCGTCGACGGGCGTGCCCGCAGCCACCGAGGCGTGCACGACCGCATTGGCGATGGGGTCCGCGCCGAGCGTGAGCCCGCCGACCGCCGAGACGCCGTCGATATCGCGGATGAGGTCGAGCATGATGCGGCCTATCGCGGGCGCCGCGCGGTGGTCGAGCGTGAGCTTGCGCATGTCGACGTAGTACGTGGCCTTCTTGCCGCTCGAGAGCGTGAAGTCGCCGTGGAAGACCGCGTCCTCCTTGATGAGCCGGATGAGCTCCTGGCGGTCGGCTTCGAGTTCGGGCGTGGATGCGATGGCCATGCGCTCCAGCTTAGAGACGATGGGCTGCCGCGGTGGACGGCGACGGCGCCGTTGACCGCACCCACCCCGCCCAGGTCGCAATTGGCGGCCCCCAACCGCCGATTCAGGACGCAAACCGCGACCCGGACAGCACCCACCCCGCCCAGGTCGCAGTTCGCGGCCCCCAACCGCCGATTCAGGACGCAAGTCGCGACCCGAACAGCACCCACCCCGCCCAGGTCGCAGTTGACGGCCCCCAACCGCCGATTCAGGACGCAAACCGCGACCCGGACAGGGCGACGCCCCCGACAAGCGACCCCGCCAAGCCACGGCCCCGCGGAGCGACGGCCGTGTCCGCGGCGGGAAATAGGCTGGGAGCATGCGCCTTGCCACCTGGAACGTGAACTCGATCCGCGCGCGCGTCGACCGCATCGTGTCGTTCGCCGAGCGCCAGCACATCGACGTGCTCGCCATGCAGGAGATCAAGTGCAAGCCCGAGCAGTTCCCGTACGCCGCGTTCGAGGCGGCGGGCTACCGCGTCGAGGCGCACGGGCTCAATCAGTGGAACGGCGTCGCGATCGCCAGTCGCGAGCCCCTCGAGGATGTGCAGCACGCCTTCGCGGGGATGCCCGGGTTCAAGAAGGGGTACGACGGCGACGACGCTCCGCACGAGGCGCGCGCGATCTCGGCGCTCGTCGGAGGCGTGCGCGTATGGAGCCTCTACGTCCCGAACGGCCGCTCGCTGAACGACCCCCACTACCAGTACAAGCTGCGGTGGCTCGAGGCGCTCCGCGAGGCGACGCGCGCCCAGCTCGCGGCGGAGCCCGACCTCCCGCTCGCACTCGTGGGCGACTTCAACATCATCCCGTTCGACGAGGACAACGGCGACCCGGACATCGTGCCCGGCGTCTCGACGCACGTCTCGCAGCCCGAGCGCGACGCCTTCTTCGCGCTCGAGACCGCCGGCGTCTCCGACGTCGTCCGCCCGCTCGTCCCCTCCGGCTACACGTACTGGGACTACCAGCGCCTGAAGTTCCCGCGTGACCAGGGCATCCGCATCGACTTCATCCTCGGCTCCCGGGCGCTCGCCGACGCCGTCACGGGCGCGTTCATCGAGCGCGAGGAGCGCAAGGGCGACTCCCCGAGCGATCATGTGCCCGTCGTCGTGGACCTCGACCTCTCCCCTGCGGAGGACGACGACGTGCCGATGATCTTCGGCTGATCAGCCGAGCGCGTCGAGCCAGTCCGCGACCTCGCGCGCGGTGCGCAGCCTCACGAGCGTCACGTCGGGTCGGCTCTCGAGGCGCGCGGTCAGCGCCTCCTCGCCCGTGCGGTACTTGTCGCGTGTGCGCCACGCCCACCGGACGATGTGGTCGGGGTCGACGAGCGCCGAGAGGATCGGCGGCTCGACGTTCCCCGCCCGCCACAGGCGCTCGCGTCGGATCCGGCGCCGGATGGTCCGGCGGATGACGCGCGCCATCGTGACGCGCGTGGGCAGGTCGATCCAGACCACCGCCTCCGCGCGGGCGAGCAGGACAGGCCGCGCGCCCGCGTACTGCCACTCCGTCACCCACGCGTCGCGCGCCGCGAGGTCGCGGACATCGGCAGCGAACGTCGGCCGGGGCTGCCAGCCAGGGCCCCAGTGGAGATCGTCGAGCTCGACGTGCGGGATGCCCGTCCGCTCCGCGATGCGCGCGGCGAGCGTCGACTTGCCCGAGCCGGACACCCCGGCGATGAGGATGCGCCGCGCCGTGAACTCCACCGGAGGAGCCTATCGGCGCGCGCGCCCTCCCATCGCTCAGTCGAAGGTCCCGGTGCGCACCTCGAGATCGACCGGCGCGTACCGCAGCAGGACCGCTCCGCTCTCCCCCGCCACCGGCGGCGCCGTGAGCCGCAGGGTCGCCGGCGCCGCGCCATCCGGGAAGGCCTTCTTCCCGCGGCCGAGCACGACCGGGTACACCCAGAGGCAGAGCTCGTCGAAGAGCTGACGCGAGAGCAGCGTCTGCACGAAGTCGACGCTGCCGATCACGGCGGTGAGGGCGTGACGGGAGCGGATGGCCGCGATGTCGGCCTCCAGATCGTCGCCGATGCGCGCGCTCCCCTGCCAGGACAGGTCGGGCTCGCCGCGGGAGGCGACGTACTTGGGCACGGCGTCGAACTTCCGCCCGATCGGCCCGTTCTCACCCGTCGTGTGCTGCGGCCAGTAGCCGGCGAAGATGTCGTAGGTGCGCCGGCCGAGCAGCAGCGCATCCATGGCGTCGATCGCCTGTCCGACCTCGCGGCCGACGGTCTCGTCGAACAGCGGCGCCTGCCAGCCGCCGAAGGGGAACGCGCCCGAGGGATCCTCCTCGGGGCCGCCGGGCGCCTGCGCGACGCCGTCGAGGGTCGTGAAGAGGTCGATGCGGATGCGGCCTCGCGTGCTCGTCTGCTCGTCCATGAGCTCCTCCTGGGGTCAGGCCGCCTCCGCCGTGGCGGTCGAGCGGCCGGGGTCGATGTGGAAGGTCCTCGCGAAGCGCTCGAGGTGCGAGACGTCGCCCACGAGGAGGTGCGCGATCTGCTGATCGATCGCGTCCTGCGGCGCGATCTCGCCCGAGATCACGCCGCGGATGCCCGGACCCGCCACGATGACGGCGTCCGGTTCGCCGCTCGGCGCCGCCCCGCCGACGGGCGGCATGGGCGGTGCGAGCTGCGCGACAGCGAGCTCGCCGCCCGCGACGTCGGCGCGGAGCACGACGTCCCCGACGTGCAGCTCATATGCCGTGCTCGGAATAGTCGCGGCCACATCCGGGCGGAACGCGGTGCGCAGAGCCATCGTGAGCGAGTCCGGCGTCACGGCGTCGCCCTCCTCCGGCTCCCCCATGCTCTGGAATCCCCAGCGTCCGAGCGCGAGGACGATCGGCTCGAGCTCGCGCCCGTACGGCGTGAGCTCGTAGACGAGCCCGCAGCGCGCGATGGGCACGCGACGCACGACGCCCCCCGCCTGCAGCTCCTTGAGCCGCGCGCTGAGGATGTTCGTGGGGATCCGGGGCAGGCCCTGCTTGAGATCGGTGTAGCGCCGAGCGCCGACGAGCAGGTCGCGGATGATGAGCAGCGCCCACCTCTCCCCGACCAGCTCGACGGCCGTCGTCACGCCGCAGTACTGCCCGTAGCTGCGTGCTGCCAAGCGATCAGGCTCCCTGCTCGGCGAAGAAGGCCTCGGGGCCCTTCTCCGCCGCCACCGGGTCCATCCACAGGAACTCGATGATGTTGCCGTCCGGGTCGGCCATGCTCACGGAGTACATGAAGCCGTAGTCCTGGGGATCCTTGTTCTCCGATCCGCCGGCCTCGAGGATCTTCGCGCGGATCGCGTCGACGTCCTCGCGGGAGTCGCGGCTGAGTGCGGTGATGACCTGCGCGCCCTCCGAGCCGAGCACGACCGACTTCGACGTGAAGGTCGCGAAGTACTCCTTCTTGAGGACCATGAAGAAGACGTTCTCGTCCCACTTCACGCACGCGGCGTTCTCGTCGGTGAACTCGGGGACGATCGTCGTCCCGAGCGACTCGTAGAACGCCTTCGCGCGGTCGAGGTCGGTGACGGGCAGGTTGACGAAGATGTGAGTGGCCATGACGGTGTGCTCCTCGCGTATCGCTCTGGTCTGTTTCGCGCCGCCTCTGTGCGGCACGGCACCAGCTTGTTAAAAGCAAGCACGCTTGTCAAGAGCAAGTTCTTCCGTCTCGCGACGGATGTCCGGACGGCGCGGAATGCCTACGGTGGAGGGATGACCGCCACGACCGCGCCCGCCGAGCCCGAGGCGGAGATCGACGAATCAGAGCCGCTGAATCGGCGCGTCACGCCACGGGACCTGCGCAAGGACGCGATCCTCGCGGTCGCGCTCTTCGGTGCGGCCATCGTGAGCATCGCCCTGACCGCCGTCTCCGGCGCGTACCTCACGGAGCCCGAGAACGCCGGCTGGTCGCTCCTCGCGAGCGTATTCATGACCCTGCCGCTCGCGCTGCGCCGACGGTTTCCCGTCACGGTCGCGGCCGTGATCTGCACCGCGTACTTCGTGGCCACGTCGTTCCAGGTTCCGGAGATCTACGTCAGCCAGGTGACGATGTTCATCGGCATGTTCACGATCGGCGCCTGGGTCGACGATCGACGCCGGGCCGCGCTCGCGCGCGTCGTCATCATCGTCGGCATGTTCGTGTGGCTGCTCGTCACGACCTTCGTCGGCGCGACCGACACCGAAGCGCTCAAGGAGAACTTCCCGGGCGGACTCTCCCCGTACATCGCCTACATGCTGCTCATGTGGCTCATCAATGCCGCGTACTTCGGCGGCGCCTACTATATGGGCAATCGGGCATATGCCGCCGCGCGCGACCGCGCTGTGCTGCAGCGGCGCACGCGCGAGCTCGAGGAGGAGCGCGAGCTCACCGCGGCCCAGGCGGTCGCCCTCGACCGCGTGCGGATCGCGCGCGAGCTGCACGACGTCGTCGCCCATCACGTCTCGGCCATGGGGGTGCAGGCGGGGGCCGCCCGCACCGTGATCGAGCGCGACCCGGAGGCGGCGCGCCGCGCCCTCTCGGTCGTCGAGCAGTCGGCGCGCTCGGCGATCGCGGAGCTCCGCCACCTCCTCGACACCCTCCGGTCGCTCGACGGCGATCCCGACTTCGCGGTCGGCGCGCCGTCGACGCTCACCCTCGAGGGGCTGCCCGCCCTCGCGGAGGTGATGACCGCGTCGGGGACGCCCACGCGGCACGTCGTCGTGGGCGACCCGGTGCCCGTCCCCGACCTCGTGCAGGTCAACCTGTACCGCATCGCGCAGGAGGCGCTCACCAACGCCCGTCGGCACGGCGGCCCCGACGCCCGCGCCGAGATGCGCGTGCGCTACACCCCGGAGGCCGTCGAGCTCGAGGTCGTCAACACCGGCCGCGTCGCGCTCGATGCGCGTCCAGGCCTCGGCCAGCTGGGGATGCGCGAGCGCGCGATCGCCTCGGGCGGCCAGCTCGAGCTCCGACCGCGCGAGCAGGGCGGCTACCTCGTGCGCGTGACCGTGCCACTGGCCTCGCCCGTCACCGCAGAGGAGGATCCGTCATGACCTCGCCCATCCGCGTCCTGCTCGTCGACGATCACGCCACGATGCGCGCCGGCTTCCGGATGATCCTCGAGGCGTCGGGGATCGACGTCGCGGGGGAGGCGGCCACGGGGGAGGAGGCGGTCGCCCGCGCGGCCGAGCTGCGCCCCGACGTCGTCTGCATGGATGTCCAGATGCCCGACATGGACGGCATCGAGGCCACGCGCCGCATCGTCGCGGCCGGAACGGCGGCTCAGGTCGTCATCGTGACGACCTTCGACCGCGACGACTACCTCTTCTCCGCGCTCGACGCCGGTGCCAGTGGATTCCTGCTCAAGAATGCGGGGCCCGAGGAGCTCGTGGGCGCCGTGCGGGTCGTCGCCGCAGGCGACGCTCTGCTCGCTCCCGAGGTGACGCGGCGCGTCATCGAGCGGCACACGGCGTCCGCCCCTGCCGCGTCCGCAGGCCCTGCGGACCCGTCTGCGGCGGGTCTCACGGAGCGCGAGCTCGAGGTGCTGCGGCTGCTCGCCCGGGCCATGAGCAACAGCGAGATCGCCCGGGAGCTGTACATCGGCGAGGCGACCGTCAAGACCCATGTGTCGAACCTGCTGCTGAAGCTCGGTGCGCGCGACCGTGTCGCCGCCGTCGTATACGCGCACCGGCATGGGCTGACCTGACGCCTCGCGCGGGAGGCGGCTCCCCCGCGCGACGGAGGCGCGCGTTCCTCCCCGCGGGGGACGCGCGCCTCCGCGCCCGTCCGTAGCGTGTGAAGCACACGATGAGGAAGGGAGCGCGGATGCTGAGACTGCGCGGGATCACCAAGCGATACGGCGAGCGGCAGGTGCTCGACGACGTCTCGTTCGACGTCGCGCCCGGCCGCCTCACGGGCTTCGTCGGCGGCAACGGCGCGGGCAAGACGACGACGATGCGGATCGTCCTCGGCCTGCTCGCCCGCGACGGGGGAGAGGTCACGCTCGACGGCGCGCCGCTCACGCCGGAGGAGCGCCGCAACTTCGGCTACATGCCCGAGGAGCGGGGCCTGTACCCCAAGATGAAGGTCCTCGACCACATCGTCTACCTCGCCCGCCTGCACGGCTTCGGCAGGGCGGAGGCCACCCGCAGGGCCACCGAGCTGCTCGAGCAGCTCGGCCTCGCCGAGCGCCTGGGCGACAACGTCGAGACCCTCTCGCTCGGCAACCAGCAGCGCGCGCAGATCGCCGCGTCGCTCGTGCACGAGCCGCGCGTGCTCATCCTCGACGAGCCCTTCTCGGGGCTCGATCCGCTCGCGGTCGAGACCGTCGCGTCGGTCCTGCAGCAGCGCGCGGCCGACGGCGTCTCCGTGCTGTTCTCGTCGCATCAGCTCGACGTCGTCGAGCGCCTGTGCGACGACCTGGTCATCATCGCGGGCGGCACCATCCGCGCGGCCGGCGGGCGGGACGCCCTCCGCGAGCAGCACGCGACGAACCGCTACGAGCTCGTGTCGGATGGCGATGCCGGCTGGCTCCGCGGCGAGCCCGGCGTGCAGGTGGTCGACTTCGCGGGCGGCTTCGCGGTCTTCGACGTCGACTCCGACGACACGGCGCAGCGCGTGCTGCGCAAGGCCGTCGACCTCGGGGCGGTCGCGAGCTTCGCGCCCCAGCACCCCTCGCTCTCCCAGATCTTCAAGGAGGTCATCCAGTGAGCACCCCCACGAGCGTGCGGTCGACGCACCGCACCCCGGCGCCCGCCCCCACGACCGCGCAGAGCGTGTGGCTCGTCGCCGAGCGCGAGCTCGCCGCGAAGCTGCGCAGCAAGGCGTTCCTCATCTCGACCGCCATCCTCGTGCTCGGCGCTCTCGCGGCGGTGCTGTGGATGGGCTTCTCGGCCGCAGGAGGGGGCACGACGCCGGTCGCCGCGACGCAGGCCGTGGCGGCGCAGCTGAGCGCGGCGGACGCCCTCGAGGTCATCGAGGTCGACGATCGAGCCGAGGCCGAGCAGCTCGTCGCAGCGGGCGAGGTGGATGCGGCCGCCGTGCAGGACGACGCGTCGCCGACCGGCGTCACCGTCATCGCGCAGAGCGAGGCGCCGGCGTCGGTCATCGCGGCGCTGTCGCTGTCGCCGACGGTCGAGCTGCTGGATGCGGGAGCGGGGGAGGAGGGCCCCCTGCGCTACATCCTCGGGATCGTGTTCGGCATGGTCTTCTTCATGGCCGCGATGTCCTTCGGCACACCCATCACGCAGAGCGTGATCGAGGAGAAGCAGACCCGCGTCGTCGAGATCCTCATCTCGGCGATCCCGGCCCGCGTGCTGCTCGCGGGGAAGGTGCTCGGCAACACCATCCTCGCCCTCGCGCAGATCGTGGTGCTCATCACGGTCGCCGTCGTCGGCCTCATCGTGACGGGGCAGACGGAGTTCCTCCAGGGGCTCGGCGCGCCCATGGTCTGGTTCGCCGTGTTCTTCCTCTTCGGATTCATCCTGCTCGCGGCCATGTTCGCCGCTGCGGGCTCGCTCGTCTCCCGGCAGGAGGACTCGGGTCCGACCCTCACGCCGCTCATCTACCTGACGATGATCCCGTACTTCCTCGTCATCTTCCTCGGCGACAACCCCCTCGTCATGACGATCCTGTCGTACGTGCCGTTCTCGGCCGCGGTCGGGATGCCGCTGCGCCTCTTCTTCAACGAGGCGCAGTGGTGGGAACCGCTCCTCTCGCTCGTCGTGCTGCTCGGCTCGTGCGTGCTCGTGATCGCGCTCGGCGCCAAGATCTACGAGAACTCGCTGCTGCGGATGGGCGCGCGCGTCAAGCTCAAGGACGCTCTGAAGGGCTGAGCCCGACGCGCGAGACGCCGTCGCCCTCGCGGGCGGCGGCGTCTCGCGTTTCCGCGTGTTGCGTCGGCTCGCGGCGAAGAGCATGCGCCGGAATACAATCGTCCCCGCGGAGGTTCCCTCTCCCATCGGGCAACGGCGCCCACCGAGTCCACCGACCAGCAAGGAGCACGCCATGGGCGCCACGACCCTCGACCGCACCGCGGCCACCGACCACCCCGTCCTCGATGTCCTCGCCGACCGCTGGAGCCCGCGCGCCTACGACGCGACCGGCGCCGTCGACGAGGCCAAGCTCGCGAGCGCCCTCGAGGCCGCCCGCTGGAGCCCGTCGGCCTACAACGTGCAGCCCTGGCGGTTCATCGTCGCGCGCCGCGGCACGGCCGAGCATGCGTCGGTTGTCGAGTCGCTCGTCGAGTTCAACCAGCTCTGGGCCGCGAACGCCGCCGTCCTCATCGTCGCGGTCGCCGAGACGGCGAACGAGGAGGGCCGCGCGAACACGCACGCGGTCTACGACCTGGGCCAGGCCGTCGCGCACCTCTCGGTGCAGGCCCACCACGACGGCCTCGTCGTCCACCAGATGAGCGGCTTCGACCCCGAGGTCGTGCGCGAGCGCTTCTCGCTCGACGCGCGCTTCGCCCCGACGACCGTGGTCGCGCTCGGCGAGCTCGGCGACGTCGACGCCCTCCCCGAGGCGCTCCGCGAGCGCGAGACCGCGCCGCGCGAGCGCCGTCCGCTCGCCGAGACGGTCATCGTCGACGCGCGCTGACCTGACGAGCGCACGGAGCCGGCCCCGGGAATCCTCCCGGGGCCGGCTCCGTGCGTTCGACCCGACCTACTGGCCTTCGCTGACGAGCGCGAGGTGGTCGCCCGCGGCGTCGACGTCGACGCGCACGGTGTCGCCGTCATGCACGCCGCCCGACAGGATGGCCATGGCGAGGCGGTCCTGGATCTCCTGCTGGATGAGGCGGCGCAGCGGCCGCGCACCGTACACCGGGTCGTAGCCGCGCTCGGAGAGCCAGGCGCGGGCATCCGGCGTCACCGCGAGCGTGAGCCGACGGTCGCCCAGCCGCTCCTGCAGCGCGTCGACCTGCAGCTCGACGATCTGCGCGAGGTCGTCCTGGCTGAGGGCCTGGAACATCACGATGTCGTCGAGACGGTTCACGAACTCCGGCTTGAACGCCTGCCGCACGAGGAGCATCACCTGCTCGCGCTTGGCCTCGGCCGAGATCGTCGGATCGATGAGGATCGGCGATCCCAGGTTCGAGGTCAGGATGAGGATGACGTTCTTGAAGTCGACCGTGCGGCCCTGGCCATCCGTCAGCCGCCCGTCGTCCATGACCTGCAGGAGCACGTCGAAGACCTCGGGGTGGGCCTTCTCGACCTCGTCGAGCAGCACAACGCTGTAGGGTCGCCGGCGCACCGCCTCGGTGAGCTGCCCGCCCTGCTCGTAGCCGATGTAGCCCGGAGGGGCGCCGACGAGGCGCGAGACGGAGTGCTTCTCGCCGTACTCCGACATGTCGATGCGCACCATGGCGTGCTCGTCGTCGAAGAGGAACTCGGCGAGCGCCTTCGCGAGCTCGGTCTTGCCCACGCCCGTGGGGCCGAGGAACAGGAACGACCCCGTGGGCCGGTTCGGGTCGCTGATGCCCGCACGCGAGCGGCGGACGGCGTCGGAGACCGCCTTCACGGCCTCCTTCTGACCGATGAGCCGCCTGCCGAGCTCGGACTCGAGGTGGAGCAGCTTCTCCGTCTCGCCCTGCAGCAGGCGCCCGACGGGGATGCCCGTCCATGCCGCGATGACCGACGCGATGTCGGCGTCGGTCACCTGGTCCCCGACCATCCGCTCGTCGCTGCGCTCGGCCTTCTCGGCATCCGCGAGCTCGCGCTCGAGACCCGGGATCTCGCCGTAGAGCAGGCGCGACGCGCGCTCGAGGTTGCCCTCGCGCTGCGCGCGCTCGGCCTCGCTGCGTGCGGCGTCGAGCCGGGTCTTGAGGTCGCCGACGCGGTTGAGCGACGCGCGCTCGGCCTCCCAGCGCTCCTGCAGCCCCTTCAGGTGCGCCTCCTCCTCGCGGAGGGTCTCGCGGAGCTTCTCGAGCCGGTCCTTCGACGCGGCGTCCTTCTCCTTCTTGAGGGCGAGCTCCTCGAGCTTCAGGCGGTCGACGTGCCGGCGCAGCTCGTCGATCTCGAGCGGCGCGGAGTCGATCTCCATGCGCAGCCGCGACGCGGCCTCGTCGATGAGGTCGATGGCCTTGTCGGGCAGCTGCCGGCTCGGGATGTACCGGTGCGACATCCCCGCAGCCGCGACGAGCGCGCCATCCGAGATCGCGACCTTGTGGTGCGCCTCGTAGCGCTCCTTGAGACCGCGGAGGATGGCGACGGTGTCCTCGACGCTCGGCTCGCCCACGTAGACCTGCTGGAAGCGGCGCTCGAGAGCGGCGTCCTTCTCGATGAACTCGCGGTACTCGTTGAGCGTCGTCGCGCCGATCATGCGCAGCTCGCCGCGGGCGAGCATCGGCTTCAGCATGTTCGCCGCGGCCACCGACCCCTCGCCGCCGCCCGCGCCCATGAGCACGTGCAGTTCGTCGATGAACGTGATGACGCGGCCCTCGGACTCCGTGATCTCCTGGAGCACCTTCTTGAGGCGCTCCTCGAACTGGCCGCGGTACATCGCGCCCGCGACGAGGGCGGAGATGTCGAGGGCGATGAGCTCCTTGCCCTTGAGGCTCTCGGCGACGTCGCCGGCGACGATCCGCTGGGCGAGCCCCTCGACGACCGCGGTCTTGCCGACACCGGGCTCGCCGATCAGCACGGGGTTGTTCTTCGTGCGCCGCGTGAGCACCTGGCTCACCCGGCGGATCTCGCTGTCACGGCCGATCACGGGGTCGAGCTTGCCCTGCTTGGCGCGCTCGGTGAGGTTGATGCCGAACTGCTCGAGGGCGCTCTGCTGCTCCTCCTGCTGCGGCATCTGGTTCGCCTGCATTCCTGTCCTCCCTGAGCCACGGTGACTCTAAACCTGAGTCGAAGTGACTCAAGTTTATCAGCCGCCTGACCCGCGGGGAAGGGCGCGGCTCAGATCCAGCCGCTCTCCTCGGCCATGAGCACGGCCTGCTGCCGTGTCTCGACCCCGAGCTTGCCGAGGATCACCGAGATGTGGTTCCGGACCGTGCCCGGCGCGAGAGACAGCGAGCGCGCGATCTGCCCCGTGGTCTCGCCGCGTCGTCCCACGCGCAGCACGTCGAGCTCGCGCGGGGTGAGCGGGCAGCGCTCGTCCGCGAGGGCGTCGGCCGCGATCTCCGGGTCGACGTACCGGCCGCCGGCCGCGACCCGCCGGATGACCTGGGCCACCTCGCCCGCGCCGCGCGACTTCGGCAGGAACCCCGCGACGCCCGAGGAGAGCGCGCGGCGCAGCACGCCGGGCCGCGCATGGCGCGTGACGACCACGCACCGCGTCGCGATGCGCCGGCTCAGCTGCGCGGCGACCTCGACGCCGTCCAGACCCGGCATCTCGAGGTCGAGGAGGCAGACGTCCGGCTCGACGCGCAGCGCCTCCGCGACCGCCTCGGAGCCGTCGGCGCACTCGGCCACGACCTCGATGTCGTCCTCGAGGCGCAGGAGCGCCGCGAGCGCGGAGCGGATCATCGCCTCGTCGTCGGCGAGCAGCACGCGGATCATCGGACGACCTCCTCGGGAACCTCCACCACGACGGCGAACGCGTCGGGGTCCCGCCGGACGTCGAGGCGCCCGCCGACCTCGGCGACACGGCGTCCGATCCCCTCGAGGCCGGCGCCGTCGCGCGCCTCGGCGGCCCCTGCGCGGTCGTTCGCGATCTCGTAGCGCCATGCGCCGTCGACGCGCGCGAGCGAGAGGCGCGCCATCCGCCCCCCGCCGTGCCGCAGGACGTTGGTCGTGGTCTCCCTGATGACGGGCCCGAGCACGGCGCCGGGCGCCTCGTCGGCATCCGCGGGCATCTCGAGCGCCGCTGCGACCCCCGCGGCCTGCAGGAGGTCGCGCGCGTTGGCGAGCTCATCCGACAGCGGCGCCGACCGGAAGCGCGTCGCGAGGTCGCGCGTGCCCTGCGTGGCATCCGCAACGCTCACCCGCGCGGCCCGCACCTGCTCGAGCGCCGCGCCGGTCTCGCCGCGGTCCATGAGCTTCTCGGCCAGCTCGAGCTGCAGCGCGATCACCTGGAGGTGGTGCCCCTGGAGGTCGTGCACGTCGGTCGCGACCCGGAGCCGCTCCTGCGTCGCCGCGAGCCGCGACTCCGCGACGCGCGCGCGGTCGAGCGCGACGAGCACATCCCACCACCACAGCGACAGGACGGCCATGCCCGGCAGCATGACGCAGAAGGCCGCGAGCATCGGCGCCCCCTCGACCGCGAGGATGCCCGCGCCGCCGCGCGCGTCGACCCACCATGCCGCCGCGAGCGCAGCCGTCAGCGCCATGACGAGGCGCAGGCGGACGCCGCGAGACCAGTTGAGCAGGACCACGGCGTGCGCGGGGAGCAGGAGGCCGAGGAGCCAGCTGTGCGTCAGGACGCCGAGGACCGCGCCCGATGCGGCCGCGAAGAGCACGAGCGGCACGAGGCGCTTCGCCACGAGCGGGTCCGACTCGCTGCGCGACCGATGCACGAGGAGGAGGGGCACGGTGCACGCGACCCAGACGACGCCGACGGCTCCGGCGAGGAGCCCCTGCCACGCGGCCCCGCTCGCGACGACCCAGGTCGTCGTCCAGAGCAGGGCGATCACGGCCTCGAAGAAGATCACCGCGCTGATCGTGTACCACCATGTCGCGGCGATGCCGCGCGTCAGATCGATCGCGCCCCGACGCGCGTCCCCCGATGTCGCCTTCACTCTCACCACAGTACGGCCGTGACAGATGTCACCCCCTGCGCGTGCAGCTCTCCTGCACTCCGGTGACACCTCGGCACTGCCGCGATCGGCCGCGGCGCGATGGAGTGGAGACATCGCCGGAGAGACCCCTCCGCAGCACAGCCGACAGGAGCACAGCATGAACCTCATCGAGACCTTCCAGAACCTCGTCGCCCAGGTCCCGGAGCTCGTCCAGCCGCTCATCGTCGCCCTCGCGGGCGCCGTCCCGTTCATCGAGGGCGAGGGAGCCGCGGCGATCGGCATCATCGGCGGCATCCACCCGGCGATCGCCGCCGCGGCCGGCGCGATCGGCAACTTCCTCTGCGTCGCCGCGCTCGTGCTCCTCGGCTCGGGCACCCGACGCGCGATCGTGACGCGGCACCGCGAGCGCGTGGCGGTCGCCGCGGGCGGCGGCGCGATCACCGAAGGCGGCACCGCCGTCGCGGCCCCCGCTGCGTCGCCCCGCAGGGAGAAGTTCCAGCGGGCGCTCGTGCGCTACGGCGTCCCTGGCGTGAGCCTCCTCGGCCCGCTCCTCCTGCCGACGCAGTTCACCGCGACGATGCTCGCCGCCGCCGGCGTGGGCCGCGCGCGCATCCTCTTCTGGCAGGGCATCGCGATCGTCGGATGGACGACCCTCATCACGCTCGCCCTGACCGGCATCATCTCGATCGCGAGCTGACGCCCCGCGCTACGCGGCGACGAGCGGATCGGCCCCTGCGGCCATCCGCTCGTCGCCGTCTGCCATCTCGGGGCACGCGAAGCGCGCGCGATACGCGGCCGGCGAGATCCCGAGCACGCGCGAGAAGTTCTGGCGCAGCACCGCGGCCGAGCCGAAGCCGCAGTCGGCCGCGATGCGGTCGAGCCCCCAGTCCGTCCGCTCGAGCAGGCGCTGCGCCTGGATGACCCGCTGGCGCGCGAGCCATGCGGCCGGCGTCGTGCCGAAATCGGCCTTGAACCGCCGCGCGAACGTGCGCGGCGACATGTGCGCACGGTGCGCGAGCTCGTCGACGGGCAGCTCGCGGTGGAGGTTCTCGAGAGCCCAGTCGGCGACCGGCGCGAGCGACAGGCTCGCCTCCGCCGGCAGCGGGTTCAGGATGAACTGGGCCTGGCCGCCGTCGCGCTGCGGCGGGACGACCATCCGCCGCGCGATGTGGTTCGTGAGCTCAGCCCCGATCTCCTGTCGAAGGAGGTGCAGACAGGCATCGAGACCCGCCGCCGTGCCCGCGCTCGTGATGATGCGGCCCTCCTGCACGAAGAGGACGTCGGGGTCGACCTCGATCCGCGGGTACATG